>NZ_JACMYH010000009.1 GCF_014235765.1 Pseudomonas baltica | reverse complement strand
TGAACGTGATCTCGATGCTCGTATCGGAGACCGCCCGAACTC
Organism: Pseudomonas baltica; assembly: GCF_014235765.1. Classification (GTDB taxonomy): domain Bacteria; phylum Pseudomonadota; class Gammaproteobacteria; order Pseudomonadales; family Pseudomonadaceae; genus Aquipseudomonas; species Aquipseudomonas baltica. The sequence goes on along the minus strand of NZ_JACMYH010000009.1, from coordinate 88,853 downwards.
CCCTCCCGCCTCTACCCATTTCTCATACCCCACCACGTCGATAAGAGTCCGGCCATCCGGAGCCCTATTCCATATCTCACCGAGCCGCCAGATGCCGTCACGGATCTTGGAGCGGATCGCGTCCTCGCTATAGCCAGACTCGCTGGCGAATTTCCTGACGGTCAAATAGCGCATCTGCTTACCTCATTCCTGACGCGTCATGCTTTTGCTTGGAGGGAAATCTGTCACGTCATGCCTCGAAGCTGCCGACGATCGACGCCGGCTGTGCAAAGTGGTCGGCTAGTACCTGGCGCCCGTCAATGCCGCAGTCGGCAGCCATGGCATACACCTGACCAAACGTGGTCTCCCGGCGCTGCAAGGCCTCGTATAGAGCCAGCAGGCGAAATGCGATGGATGCATTCATGGGTACATCGCCATAGCGTGATCCAGCCAGCTGTCCAGCACCTCGGCAGCCATCGGAGGCCCCAGTCCGCACCGAACCATCGGTACGTTGGCGTCTCCCGACTGCGAGGCTCGATCACGCAGCCATTCATATCGGCGAGCGTTCGCCACTGTGGCGATCCAGTCGTCGATTCGCAGCCCACTACCCGCAGCGGACACGAAGACCAAAGCCGAACACACCTTGCCGCTGACCGCGCAGGCTCGTTCGCTCCTACAGCGGTACCGGGCAAAACAGGCGGCATCCGGGTACACCGGGCCGTTCCTGTTTCCAGGTAGCAATGGCTCGGCGCTCAGCCCCAGCAAGGCGTGCACCGTGTTCACCAGCGTGGCCAAGGGTGAGTGGTCCAGCCACGACTTGCGCAAGGTGGCGCGCACTGCCTGGACGGACCTGGGCGTGGACTACATGGTCGGCGAGCTGCTGCTCAATCACGCGATGAAGGACCTGGACGCCACCTACATCCACACCACCGCTGAGGGGCTCAAGCGTCGGGCCTTGGAGGACTGGCACCAGCACCTTGATGGGCAAGGATTCAAGGCTATTCACAGTGGGACATTACCGGGACAGGCAGATGAGGCTAACCCGTTACAAGCCATGAATGGCGCGGGCTGTAGCCCTATCGCGCATCCATCCCAAGGGAGGATGCAAAACCAATGCACGAAGGGCGAAGCGCCCAGCCAGGAGACCGGCAATGAGTAGAGTATCTGCGGCACTGCCGCGCAAAAGCCTGCAGGAGCATGAGCGCAAATTCCTCAAGCTGGCCGGCCAGCATTTGGCGGACGAGAAGGGTGGAGCCGCTGCCATGGCCGATCTGCTGGATATCGTCGCCAGCTGGCACGCACTGCGCACCGACATCGAATTCGGCGACTACTGCAAGCGCTGGGTTACTGAGGGCAATGCCAAGACCGTCACCTCTGAAAAGTTGCTCCGCAACCTGCTGGGGCTGGACCAACCACCGCCTCGACGCATTCGGAGGGCTGCTTGATGACGGTTTACCGCGATGTCGAACACGGCGTGGTACGCGCGATGACACTGGATGCCATTTCGCTGCACAAGGGCGCAGCCTGGCAGAACAAGTACAAGCCTGATGGCTGGCACCCGGGCAAGAGCGACAACCCGTGCCCGCTGGACCGCATGGAGCAACTGGCCCAGGACACGATGACCAGGGCTTTGATCCGCCGGGTGCTGTCGCCTCTGCACTGGAACCTCTTGGTGGCCTTCTACACCGTGTCGAACACGGCAGGGCTGCAGCAGGAACGGGCTCAGGCAATCCAGCATCTGGCCAGGGTGGCCCCGGGCAAGTCCCATACGCTGTTCCGCTTCAAGTGCGTCACTGCTTGGGCCGTGGAGACGCTGCCCGACGGGTTCATGCTCCTGCACACATGGGACAACCTGGACAACCCCACGCCAGAGAAGACCTTGTACCGGTGGCGATTAGATATGCGCCGTTGGCTGCGTGAAGAAATGGACAAGGCCTTCCATTCGGCAGGCATTGTCTTGGGTGAAGCGGGGCTAATTGCACAGGCTGCTTGATTTCTTGAGAAAATGAGAATCTAATTACCCACATTGCCATTCTGCGTCTACAGGATGAGCAAAGAAGGCCCGACCATTGTGTCGGGCTTTTTTGTGCTCTCGTATTATGATATTTCTCTGAGCCCGGGCAGGATCTGCTCCGGATAATCAGGGAGATAGACGTGACTGAGAATGTGTTGAGTATCCTGTTGGACTTATTCGAGCAGGCGGATGCGCAGGGGCATTCTGAGGGCGCTAACGCGACGTCTTTTTATAGTCGGGAGTCGGCATACGCGCAAAGCCTCAAGGATGGTGTGATTTACGACTCGACCGTAAACGGACTAATTCAGTCCCAGTTTGAGCGAGTGACCGGCATCACATCCGCCGGCCGAGCTGCTTACCAGGAGTTGCTGAAACTTCGGGAAGTGGATCAGGGTGGGGTGTTGGCTGGCAAGCTGGCAAGCGCGTTCATTCCGCAACGCGCGCACTGAATTCAGGAGTCGTCACCGAGCCCAGCATAGCCGCTGGGCTTTTTTATGACTGATTTCTGTGGTCTCTTTGCGAGTCAAGGAGAAAAAAGAATGAAAATTTATTACCACGCCGACCGTAATTCTTCATTGAGGCCAGGCCAACAACTTTTTGAGGATCACCGGGGACTTTCTGTTTTTGGCTCAGAGTACTGGTCGCACATTCAAAGCAAACCGCCAGCGAACGCCTCCCACGCCGTGATCAGGGAGTACTGTGCCGAACAAGCTCTCAGGCTCGTGGGATTTCACTGGTCTCGAAGCTGCTGTTTATTTGCGGCTGAAACAATCGATGAGGCAATTGCGTTCGCGCGATCCATCCTTCCCGTTCCAGATCATCCGATTCACATTTACGCAGTTTTTGGCGAGAGAGCATCGCGACACGACATGACGTGGTTGGATTATCGCGCGGAAATAGGCCTGCTGATTGACTACTGCTGTGCATATTGGAGAGGTGAAGCCTCTAATCATCAACCTTCGGAAGGTCCGCGTAAGCCTCCTCAATGGGAGGTGCTACTGCCGCTCCCCGTCAAGGTTCTCCATCGCGTGGCCACTGTTGATCTGCGTTCTTCCCCACATCCGCCCAGTAACCAAGGTCCAATCCGCTGACTTAACCTATGCTGATAGGCCCGTGGCCAAGATTGCCCCATGCAGCTTTTGGGGACTCATGCAAACAACTCACGTTAAGCAGACGAATGCGCAGGCTGATGCGCAGAGCCGTGCACGGGCTATAAACCTGCACAACCCGGCCGATCAGCACCGGGCGTCTGCACCTATTTCGAGCCCTGGCAATCGCCGGGGCTTTTCGTATCTTGCTCCCCAGCGTGGGGAGGCATTCGGATTTCAATCATGCCAGAGAAAGACCCTGACCTCTGGGCCCAGGTATGGCTGCACCTGCGCCTGTACCTGAGCAACCCTCTCTGGCAAGGAGCGATCATGGCAACGGTTATTTCTGGGCTTCGTGTGTTGTACGAGGCCAAAGAGACCAGCAAGCGCCGCATCCTGCTGGAGTCGCTGATCTGTGGTGGGCTGAGCCTGTCCGCGAGCAGCGTGATCGAGTGGATGGAGTGGCCGTCGAGCTTGTCCGTTGCCGCCGGCGGTGCGATCGGCTTTGTCGGTGTGACCGTCATCCGCGAAATGATCGTGAAGTTTCTCGGCCGCAAGGCGGACGGCCTATGAACCTGCTCAAAAGCATTGCCGCTGCACTGATCATCGCTTTGGTAGCCGCACTGCTCATTGCCATCCAGCAGTACCGCGTGATCGCGCTGGAAGGGCAGGTGACGTTGCAGACACGAGCGGCCAAGGATGCTACCGAAGCCAACACCGAAAGCTTGAAGACCATCACCACGCTCCAGGCCGAGGCCAAGCGTAACGCCAACTACCTGGCCGACCTGCAGCAGCGCCTCAAGGCCAGCGAAGACAAGGCCCGTCAAGCGAGGAAGGACTTTGAAGACCTCAAGCGTAAGAGCCCGGCTGTTCGCAAGTGGGCTGATCAGCCTTTGCCTGACGGCCTGCGCGGCAAGCCCGCAGCCAGCGCCGGGAAAGACGACAGCCGTGCGAGTCGAAGCCCCTGAAATGGTGCCCTGCGAGCGGGTCAACGATAGCGACGAAGAACTCGCACTGAACGGTGACCTTTGGGCACTAAAGGATCGAGCGGTCAACCTGCTCGATACCTGTGCCGACCAGGTGGACGCTCAGATCAAACGCAGCCAGACCAAGTAGGCCGCGCCACAAACTCACATCCGCCACTTTGTGGCGCGGAGCCGATCATGGAGCTGGTACTGAAGCAGATCGCATCGCAAATCGACGTCACCACCATGAAAGATCCCGAGCCTCGGTTCATCCCAGGTGAGACGGACAAACAATCGCCGTTCGCCCTCTACACCGATAGCGGCGAAATGTTGCCCTGTCAGGTGAGCACTGCGTTGGTCAGCGATGCCGGTGGTTTCGCCCAACTCACCGTCGTGTTCACTGTCGACGGCGACAATCTCCGCGTCCAAGGCCATGGCCTGTAGTGGATGCGCCGCCCGGCGCGCTCGGGCTAACCGGTGGGCACGTGAAGCCATAGCCAGAGCAAGCACCTGGTTGCAGACGTCCAAGCCTCAGGAACCCATCGATGACCAGGCTCAACACCCTCAAGGATCGAGTGAAGACACAACCCGACCGGATCGGGACGATTGACCCGAACTCATGGCGCGCGACCAAGACCACTGCTCACCAGCGTGGGTACGGCTACAAGTGGCAGAAGGCACGAGAAGGCTGGCTCAACGCTCACCCCCTGTGTGCCTACTGCGAGAAGCAGGGCAGGATCACGTCAGGCGTAGTGGTCGACCACATCGAGCCGCACCGAGGCGACATGGGGCTGTTCAAGCCGCTGAAGAGCAGCCAGACGCGGGCTTCGATCTGTCGAAGGCCCTGCGGTTTTCTGATCCGAAGGATTTCCTGCTGGCGACGATGAATGACTTCGAGGCCGAGGCCAAGCTGCGCGTTGATGCTGCCAAGGCGCTGATGCCCTTCCTCCATTCGCGTAAAGCCGAGGGTGGGAAGAAGGACGCCGCCAAGGACGCCGCGGATAAAGCAGCGGCCGGTAGGTTCGGCGTTCGCCAACCGCCCAAGCTCACTGCCGTGAAGGGTGGTAAGTGATGAAGTGGAGCACGGCATGTATCGACTGGGAGCGCCGCATCGTTGCCAGGGAGTCGTTGATCCCGAGCGGACCGCTGTTCCCTGATCAATCGGCAGAAGCCCTGGAGGTGTTCGGTTCGTTGCGCATGGTGGACGCCACTGGCAGCCCTCTGATGAGCGAAACGGTCCGGGAATGGGTGAATGAGTTCGTCGGCGCCATCTTCGGCGCGTACGATCCAGACGAGGGTCGGCGCAAAATTCAAGAATTCATGCTGCTCATCAGCAAGAAGAACGGCAAGTCGACGATCGCCGCCGGCATCATGCTAACGGCCCTCATCCTCAACTGGCGGCCATCGGGCGAGTTCATCATCCTGGCGCCGACCAAAGAGATTGCCGACAACTCCTACTTGCCGATCAGGGACATGATCAATGCTGATGAGGACCTGCAGGCACTCATCCAGGTCCAGAACCACACCCGGACCGTCACCCATCGCCAAACAAACGCCACCCTGAAAGTGGTTGCCGCCGACAACGACACGGTGTCCGGCAAGAAGGCGATCGGCATCTTCATCGACGAGCTCTGGGTCTTCGGCAAGCGTCACGGCGCCGAAGCCATGCTGCGCGAGGCAACTGGTGGCCTGGCTTCTCGGCCTGAAGGTTTCATCATCTACGCCACCACACAGTCGGACGAGCCGCCAGCTGGCGTGTTTCGGCAAAAGCTCATGTACGCACGCAAAGTGCGCGACGGCGAGATTGACGACCCATCTTTCCTGCCGGTGCTATACGAGTTCCCCAAGCACATGCTGGACGCTGGTGATCATCGTATTTTCTCGAACGCCTACATCACGAACCCCAATCTGGGACTTTCAGTCGATGAGCCATTCATCGAGCGCGGTTATGCGCAGGCCCAGCTGGATGGCGAAGTGTCGTTTCTGGGGTTCTTGGCGAAGCACCTGAATGTCGAAATTGGTCTGGCGCTGCGCTCAGACCGGTGGGCAGGCGCGGATTTCTGGGAACGACAAGGTAAGTACCCCGGAATCACCCTGGACTATCTGCTCGAGCACGCTGAGGTGATCGACCTCGGCATTGACGGTGGCGGGCTCGACGATCTGCTGGGGCTCTCGGCCGTCGGCCGCGACAAGGTCACCAAAGAATGGCTGCTCTGGACCCGAGCCTGGGCGCATCCGTCCGTGCTCGAGCGCCGCAAGGCCGAAGCGCCTCGGCTGCACGACTTCGCGAAGGATGGACACCTGGTGCTGGTCGACGAGATCGGCGATGACCTGGAAGAAGTAGCCGAGATCGCAGCAAGGGTCGAGAAAGCCGGTCTGCTCGATCAGATCGGCGTGGATCCGGCCGGTATCGGGGGCGTCCTGGATGCATTGGTCGCCGCCGGCGTTCCTCAGGACAAGGTGATCGGCATATCGCAAGGCTGGAAGCTCGGCGGGGCCATCAAAACCTCTGAACGCAAGCTTGCCGAGGGCGTTTTGGTCCACGGCGGCCAGCCCATGATGGCCTGGTGCTGCGGCAAACTTCGCACTCACCGGCAAGGCATCGTTCGCGGACTTAACAAAGTCCGTGCTCGCGGACACGGCACGCATAGCGGCTCGCCAAGCAACCAGTGGGCTGCTCAACCTGGGTGTCAGTGCCATCAGCTCATACTTCAGCGGCGGGACCACAGCTGGCGCAACCCAGGCCGACTACACAGGTAAGGATTTCTCGACCTGGGTATCCGGCCAGCGTGCGGTGGGCGGCCTGGTATCGCCGAACTCGCTCTACCAAGTGAACGAGCGCGGACCTGAGCTGCTGAATCAAGATGGTAAGAGCTATCTGATGATGGGCGCCTCAGGCGGCAGCATTACGCCACTGGGCAGCGGCGGTGGTGGTCTCGGCGGAGCTTCTTCTGCAGGCACACAGGTGCTCATCCAGCAGAGCATCAGCGTGCCCGCCCAAGATGGAGGAACCACGTCCTCGCAAGACATGAAAGCAGTTGGCCAAGCCTATGCCGACACGGCCAAGCGCGGCGCGCAAGACGCGATCGCGAAAGAGCTGCTGCCCGGCGGATCCATTTGGAGAGCAGTAAATGGCCGTTGAAGAGTTCACCTGGTGCGCCAGGATCGATGGAACGAGTACGCCGGAATACCGGGTCAGGACGAGCAAGTTTGGCGACGGCTACGAGCAGGTGGCTGGCGACGGACTGAACAATCGTTCCGACTCTTGGGCCCTGACGTTTGCCGTCGGCGAAAAGGCGGCGCTGGAGATCAAGGCCTTCCTCGATCGCCACGGTGGGTTCAAGTCATTCCTATGGACACCGCCCCTCGGCGAGCTCGGTTTCTACCGATCAACAGCGCCGACCGTGACCTCCCACGGCGCAGACCGCTACACCCTGACCGCCACATTCACCACCGCCTTCCAGCCGTAGGTTTTCCATGTCACTGATTACACAGATCCAGACCCTTGAGCCTGGTAGCGAAATCCTGCTGTTCGAACTGGACGGTTCTGATTACGGCGCCGACATCCTCCGCTTCCACGGCCATGCCATACCGCACACTGCCGAGGAACTGCGTGCCGCCGGTGCTGATGCTGACCAGCTTCCTGCCAAGGCTCTCTGGTGGCAGGGCGAAGAATACGGTGCCTGGCCCATGCAGATCGACGGGATCGAGGCGAACGGCGACGGTACGGCGGTGCGGCCAACTCTGTCGGTCGGCAACGTCAACGGCCGCATCACTGCGCTGTGCCTGGCGTTTGAGGACCTTCTCGAGTTCAAGCTCACCATGCGACATACGCTGGGCAAGTACCTGGACGCTCAGAATTTCCCCGGCGGCAACCCGGAGGCTGATCCCAGCGACGAATCCATTGAGGTCTGGTACATCGACCAGAAGACCAACGAAGACGGCGAGACCGTCTCATGGGATCTGGCCAGCCCGGGCGATGTCGGCGGCGTGACCATCGGCAGGCAGATGACGACCTTGTGCCACTGGTGCATGACCGGCGGCTACCGAGGTCCGAACTGCGGCTATACAGGCCCGTACGTCGACAAGGACGGCAACCGGACCGACAACCCGGAACTTGACGAATGTGACGCCACACTGGGCCGCGGCTGCGTTCCACGGTTCGGTGAAGGTAACGAACTTCCTTTCGGTGGGTTTCCCGCCGTATCACTGATTGCCAGGAGCTGACCATGCGCAAGCACATCTTGGCATCGATCCAGGCCCACACTGCTCAGGCCTATCCACACGAGTGCTGCGGCCTGCTACTGGCGATCGGGCGCAAGCATGTCTATCTACCCTGCGAGAACATAGCAACGGACCCCACCGAAGAGTTCCGCATCGCGCCGGAAGCGTTCGCTGCAGCAGAGGACCAAGGCGAGGTCATCGGTATTGTTCACTCACACCCGGACGCGACGAGCCGACCGTCACCGCGCGATCTGGCCATGTGCGAGGCCACTGAGCTTCCCTGGCACATTTTGTCGTGGCCTGAGGGCGACCTGCGCACCATCGTGCCGACGGGCAATACCCCCTTGTTAGGGCGACCTTTCGTCCACGGCGCCTGGGACTGCTGGCAGGTTTGCGCCGATTGGTACAAGCGCGAGATGGGCCTCGAGTTTCCCGCTTTCGAGCGGCAGGACGGCTGGTGGGAAGATGCCGCCGGTCCGAGCCTCTATGAGCAGGCATACCAAGCAGCCGGATTCGACCGCGTAAGCGTGCCGCAGCGCGGCGACATGATCGTCATGGCGGTGGGGCGCACCGCGCATCCGAACCACGCCGGTATCTATCTCGGCGCAGATCCGTCGCTACCGGGGGAAGCGAGCGGTGTGCACGGACAAGGACCGTTCTTGCTGCATCATCTGTACGGCCGGCCCTCTGAAATCATTGTCTTCGGCGGGCCTTGGTTAGACCGGAGTCGAATGATCCTCAGGCAACATGGTTATCATCCCGCGTAGAGATACGCCTTGCATCGATACAGCTCTGGCAACTGTTGTGATAGATTCGGATGAATCGGAAAGGATGAGCAGGATGCCACAACCAAAATCAAATATCGGAGAGCTGTTCAGCGAGCGCCAGTCTATAAAAGACCGCTTGGCCGAGACATGTACGGTAGACGAAGTGTCTATCGAACGCTTGAAGAGACGCTTTCGTGAAGCCTTACGAAATTTGGCGCTAAGCGTAGCCCAGCAAGCCGCTGTTTATCATGAGTTGGCATGTCTGGCTGGATTTCAAGGGCGCTATCATGAGGTGATATCTAACATGAACCGCTCCAAAGAACTTGGTATGGATCCTATTGCTGTGGGTTTCTCGAGTGCATATTTGGCGTTGCTAAATGGCCGTGTGTTAGATGCAAGGAAAGTCATCGAGGAACTTAAAGAATTCGTCACAGAGGAAAACATTCCGCTTCTGCGTGCGCAACAGGCTCAGGTAGGCATGCTGGGAGATTTCATGGCTAATGAGATAATCAATGATGACTTCCAGAGGGAGGCGCTTGAGGTTAAGGCGGTAATCGAACGCCTCGGTGTAAGTGATATTGAGATCACAAAAAGGCTGGATGCAGCATGTCAACTGATTAGATCAAAGATCAATCATCCCCTTATTGCCTACAAGCTATTTGCTAAAGGCGAGGAGGGTATCCTCTATCGATTCATGGTAAAAGCCCCCGCAAGCGAACTTGTAGCTTTGAATGAGCAGATATTGGACGTGCTTCTAGAACGTTTTGACAACGAGATTGATAACGAAATCTCAATAATGGTAACTCCCTGGACGGCTAGTTATCACCAAATTTCCGAGGAGGCTTATCGTGTCGGTGTCAGCTGAGGATTTTCTGTCCCAAAGTGGAACATTATGTGAATCCGCTGATGAAATCGCTTTTCGATCATCTATAAGTCGTGGGTACTATGCCGCATACCATAAAGCAGAGATTGCCGCACAAGATTTGCAGCTACCTGTAATAAAGAGAGTTGACGGTGGCGTGCATGAGCAGCTCATTCGTAGATTTGAAGGGGTAGGTCCTGGCTTAAGAAAAATTGCTCGCAGACTGCGTGATCGAAAGAGGTTGAGAGCTATGGCTGACTATCAACTAAGTGAAGAGGTGTCACGCGAGGAAGCTCAGCTCAATCTTCTTGAAGTGACGAGGCTGATGAGTGATCTTGATAGAATTAGATGCAGCTCGACCACAACTGCTAAAAGCTAACTTGGCGTCTAGCTTGTCGTTTGAAAAATATATATTTGTATAGTGAGGGATCAGCATGCGACTTTTGATTGCGGCGGCGGTGCTTGTGGGGCTGGCGGGTTGTTCAAGCGTTGCAGATGTCCGCAGCACCCCACCATTGCTCGTCATCAAATCAAGCGTGCCTGCCGAGCAGGTCGCTGAGTGTATCCGTGACGGGTGGCAGTCCACCAAGGTTGTGGGAGGATCTATCGGAGGGGTTTTGCAGAAGTCTGGTCCTCGATACTCAGTAGTGGCCAGCCCTGAGATTCCATGGCATGTGGTAGACGTAGATTCGTCCCAATCTGGATCAATAGTGACGTATCACTTTTATCGGACCTGGCAGGCACCGCCGGCTCAGGTGGAGCAAGTCATTCGGTCATGTGCCGGCTGACATAGTCAATTCAGAAACCGCCTCCGGGCGGTTTTTTTATGGGATAACCACATGATATCTACCGCAGCTCACTACACGCCACTGACGACGGTTCGGCTCTACGGTCCTTTGCGTAGATTCGGCAAGTCCTATCGGCTCGCTGTTTCTTCTCCACTGGAGGCCATCAAAGCCCTTGCCGTGCAGATACCGGGCTTTGAGAAATTCTTTCTGGACTCAAAGCTCAACGGTCTCGAGTTTGCGATCTTTCGAGGCAAGAAGAATCTGGGCGAAAAGGAGGTCGGGCGCAACGGCCAAGGCGAGATCATCATCGCGCCGGTGATCAGGGGCAGCAAACGAGCCGGCATTCTGCAGACGGTGGTGGGCGTTGCACTGATCGCCCTCGCATGGTGGAACCCGCTGGGTTGGTCCGCTGCTACGGCTATGGCTGTAGGCAGTGCAGGTATCGCGAATGCCGCCGGCGGCGTCATCCAACTGCTAAGTCCGCAAGCCTCAGGATTGCGCACCAGCGCCTCCCCAGAAAACCGACCGTCCTACGCTTTCGGCAGTGCACGAAACACGACCGCCAGCGGCAACAACGTCCCGATCTGCATCGGCAAGCGCCGCTGGGGTGGGGCGATCATTTCGGCGTCCATCTTGGCCGAAGACAAGACCTGATTAACACGAATGATCACGACCCGCTCCGGCGGGTTTTTTTATGCCTGGAGAAAAGCATGGGCGCAGCAACACGCATCGATATCCACGGCGCCAAAGGCGGTGAATCCAGCCCTAAGCAGCCCACCGAGGCCGCCGATAGCCTGCGCTCCACGAACTTGGCAAAGATCCTCATCGCTGTGGGAGAAGGTGAATTCGATGGCACTCCCACCGCGCGCGATATCTACCTCGATAACACGCCAATCGCTGACGCCAGTGGAAACATCAACTTCCCCAACGTGAAATGGGAATGGCGCCCAGGCAGCGTCGATCAGAGCTACATCCCAGGCATTCCTTCAGTCGAGAACGAGACGACCGTCAATGTCGAGTTGCGCAGCGACAACGCCTGGATCCGCTCGCTGACCAACACCCAGCTTTCAGCTGTGCGCGTGCGGCTGGCCTGGCCAGCGCTCCAGCGCCAGGACGACGAGGGTAATGTCGGCGGGTACCGCATCGACTATGCCGTAGATGTGGCCACCGACGGTGGCGCCTACCAGGTGATGCTGACTGACGCAGTGGACGGTAAGACAACCACCCGATATGAGCGCTCGCGCCGCATTGATTTGCCCAAAGCGACGTCCGGCTGGCAGTTGCGCATCCGCCGACTGACACCGAACCAGAACACCAACAAGATCGCCGATACCATGCTGGTGGCGGGTTATACGGAAGTCATCGACGAGAAGCTTAGGTACCCGAACACAGCCCTGCTGTACGTGGAACTCGACGCCGAGCAGTTCACCAATATTCCTGCGGTTACGGTCGACTGCAATGGGCGCAAATGGCAGGTGCCTAGTAACTATGACCCTGTAGCCCGCACCTACAGCGGCATCTGGGACGGCACGTTCAAGCAAGCCTGGACCAACAACCCGGCCTGGGCCACGTTTGGGATCTGCACGGAGGATCGTTTCGGGCTGGGCAAGCGTATCAAGCCGTGGATGGTTGATAAGTGGGAGCTTTACCGCATCGCCCAGTACTGCGACCAGATGATCGACAATGGTGTGGGCGGCCTCGAGCCGCGCTTCCTGTGTGACTTCAACCTGCAGGGTAAGACCGACGCTTGGTCGCTGCTGCGCGACATCTCGGCCATCTACCGCGGAATGACCTATTGGGCTCAGGGCCAACTGCTGATGCAGGCAGACATGCCACGCGCGCAGGACTTCGACTACGTCTTCACCCGCGCCAACGTCATCGATGGCAAATTTCAGTACGGCAGCGCCTCGGCGAAGACCCGGTACACCCGCGCCTTGGTCAGCTACGACAACCCGGCCAACAACTACGACACCGACGTGATCGCCTACGCTGATACCGCACTGCAGCGCCGCTTTGGCGATAAGCCCACCGAGATCAGCGCAATCGGGTGCACGCGTGCGTCTGAAGCCCAGCGGCGCGCCAAATGGGTGGTGCTGAGCAACAGCCTTGATCGTACCGTGTCGCTCAAGACCGGCATGGAAGGGCGCATACCGCTGCCTGGCTTCATTATTCCGATTGCCGACTCACTGCTGGCGGGCCGTGAGATCGGTGGACGCATTTCCGCGTCGACCGCGCGCATGGTGACGCTTGATCGAGACACCCAGGCCAAAGCCGGCGATCGGCTCATCATCAACCTGCCCAGTGGCAAGGCTGAGGGCCGCACCGTACAGTCCGTGCGCGGCCGTGCTATCACCGTGACGGCCGACTACAGCGAACTACCGGTTGCGCATCTGCAATGGGCGCTGGATGCCGATGACTTGGCCATTCCGCTGTATCGCGTGCTGAAGGTCCGCCGCACCACTGAGGGCGACTACGAGATCAGCGCCCTGCAATACGAACCGAGCAAGTTCGCTGCCATCGACAGCGGGGCACGGCTGGAAGAACGGCCAATCAGCGTTATCCCGGTGACCACAGTTCAGCCGCCGGCGAGCGTTACGCTGACGTCGCATTCAGCGATTGATCAGGGAATTGCAATCAACACCATGACCATCGAGTGGCCGGCAGTCTCCGGCGCTGTGGCCTATGACGTGGAATGGCGCAAGGACAACGGGAACTGGATCAAGGTGCTGCGCACCGCCGCGACCAGCGTCGACATCACCGGTATCTATGCTGGCGCCTACCTGGCGCGCGTGCGGGCCGTGAGCGCATTCGACATCTCGTCGATCTGGCGCAGCTCGATGCTGACGAATATGACCGGCAAGGTCGGCCTGCCGCCGGCGGTAACCTCGATCACCACCGAGAGCCTGCTGTTCGGCATCGGCGTGCATTGGACCTTCCCGCCAGGCGCGGAAGACACCCAGCGCACCGAGCTCTGGTACAGCCCGGGTACCGACGTGACTGCGGCAACAAAGCTGTCCGATCTGGCGTACCCACAAAGCGACTACGTGCTGCAGAACCTGCGCGCGGGCGCTGCTTTCTTCTTCTGGGCGCGCCTGGTGGATCGTACCGGCAACCTCGGCCCGTTCTACCCAGCCGGCGTGGGCGTGCGTGGTGAGGCCAGCAGCGATGCTGGCGCCATTCTCGACCAGATCGCTGGCCAGGTCGGCGAGTCCGCACTGGGCAAGGAGCTGGCGGCCGAGATCGAGCTGATCAGTGGCAACGGACCTGATTCCGTGAATGAGCGTCTGCAAGAAGCCAAGAGTCTGCTCGCCGAGCAGATCGCTGCTGTCGACACTGAATTGGAAGGCGTGAGGACCGAGCTGCAAGGGCAGATTGACGCGATCGCCGATCTTGCCGACTCGATGCCGTACAAGCCCGACCAGATTTACGCCGCGGGGCAGGGCGTGCTGGGCGCCGATGGCGTCATCTACCAAGCCATCAAGGCGGTGCCGGTCAATATGCCGCCACCGAACACCACGTACTGGCTGAACGTGGGGCAGGCCGTGGCCACCGCGAACGGCCTCGCCGCGCGCGTGCAGACGGTTGAGACGAAGGTAACCTCGGCCGAAGGGGTGAACACCGCCCAGGCGCAGCAGATTACCGGGTTGCGCACCGACGTGGACGGCAAGGCATCGGCGAGCAGCGTGCAGAGCATCGGCAACCGGGTGACCACTGCTGAGAACTCGCTTTCAAGCCAGGGGTCGGCCATCACCGGCTTGAACAACAGCCTGACCACTACGAACACCACCGTCAGCACTGCTCAGACGGCCGCAAACAACGCAGCCGCGCTGGCCGGGAGCAAAGGCAAGGTGATGGTGCAGACGGCGGCGCCGGCGGCTGCGGACCAGCTGGCGCAGAACCTCTGGATAGACATCACCGGCGGGGCTAACACGCCCAAACGTTGGAATGGCTCAGCCTGGGCGGCGGTTACCGACAAGGTGGCAACGGATGCGGCGAATGCTGCAGCCAGTGCGTTGACCCAGGTGCAGACCAAGGCCGACGCGAGCACCGTGGCGGCGTTGACCAACCGGGTCAGCGCCACAGAGGGCGCTGTCACATCTGCCAGCAACAACATCGTCAGTCTGACCAATAGCTTGTCGCTGGCAGGGGGTGAAAACCTGCTATTCAACCCATCGTTCGACAGACTGATCGAGGGGAGCACCACGACGCCGGACGGCTGGGCATTCTCCGTGCCTGCTGGTCCTGCGTGGTCATCTACCTCAGTGCCGTCCACGCTCGACTTGGCTGGCCGGGCGCAGCGGATTGAAGTTTCAGCCATGACCACGTCTACCTATGTGGACATTACGCCCCAGATTCCTAAACGGCCTGCAGTACCCGGTGGTCAGGTAGTGACGCTCTCCGCCAACGTTCGAGGGACACCTGGCTTGGGGTTTCAGCTGTACATGCAGCACAGGAACGCGGCGGGCGCCGTGCTGGCGACCACGTCCCAGAACATCACGGTGTTGTCGGAAGCATGGCAGCGGGTCCCGCTCACCAGCGACCCGTTGCCTGCCGGTACCGCCAGCTCCACGCCATTGCTGCGTGTCCGTCCGAACGCCGCCGGCACCATCACTGCCGGTTTCGCAGAGATCGACAATGCCCAGTTCGAGATTGGGGCCCAGATGACCGGGTGGCGCGACAATGGAAAGGTGCTGGCGTCGGACCAGCTGGCAACTTCCGGGGCGGTATCGTCCTTGTCCAGCACCGTGGCGCAGCAAGGTGCCGCCATCACCAGCGCCAGCAACAACATCGTCAGCCTGAACAATAATCTGGGCATGAGCGGAGGTGAAAACCTCCTCTACAACCCGGATTTCGTCCGAGTAGGCGCCGGAAATGTTGCGGAAGGGTGGATCGGCGAGGGGCCAGCGGCCCCTGGGGCGTCGACGGCTGTGTGGTCGATGGTCACGTCGTTCATGAATTCCGGGGAGATGGCCCAGCGGATGACCGTCACCGGGCTGAATATCAGCTCGCTGTACCGGTCCATCCGGACGGCTACGGATCGGCTTGCCAGGATTGCCGGTGGGCAGGGTTTTGTGACGTCGGCATACGTTCGCGGCACGGCGAACCTGGGGTTCCGCATCTTCGTGCAGCAGCTCAATGCCGCGCAGCAGGTGCTGACTACGACCAACACGATCATGTACTACCTTACGGACGCCCCGCAGCGCATCGCCTTGGCAACGCCAAACCCTGCGGCAGGTGCGGTCTATGCCCACGTGTACCTGCGTGTGTATGGCAGTGAAGCCGTGAGCGATGGTTTCATCGATATCGCGCGCCCGCAGCTTGAGTACGGCAACGTGGCCACTGGGTGGAGGAACAACGGTCAGGCAGCAGCAGCCACGCAGTCAGCGACGTCTACCGCTCTGGGGTCACTCACTTCCGTAGTTGGCCAGCAGGGCACCTCGCTCAGCAGCGTGTCTGGCAGGACAACCCTCCTCGAGAATGCGGTCAACAGCACGACAAACGGCTTAGGCACGAAGGCCAGCGCGTCGGCTGTAGACACACTGACCAATCGTGTCACTGCAGCCGAAGGCGTCAACAAGAGCCAGAGCACCAGTATCACAGATCTTAACAACGGCGTTTCGACGCTACAGGGCAACCTGAGCGCGACGAGCCGCGCGTTGAACTCGCTTTCGTCGGAGGTCACGCAACAGGGTGACAAGCTGACTGCGCAGGCCAAACAGGTCACCAATCTGAGCGCATACGTCGGAGACGTAGCGTCGGTTTTGAGCAATGAAACCACCGCCCGCGCGAATAGTGACCAGGCCCTGGGCCAACGGATCGATACTGTCCAGTCCACTCTAGGGGATACCAGAGCTTCCGTTCAGCAGACAGCCACTGCGCTTGCCGGGTTGAATGGCAAAGTGGAAGCTCAGTATTCCGTCAAAGTGATGACAACAAGCGGCGGGATGAAGGTCGCTGCAGGCTTCGGCATTGGCCTTGAAAGCGAAGGCGGGGTGACCCAGGGAACGTTTGCTGTCAGTGCTGACAGGTTCGTAGTACTGCCATCGAATTTAAGTGGTGCGTTGACATCTCCCTTTGCGGTGGAAAATGGCC
This sequence comes from Pseudomonas baltica, assembly GCF_014235765.1. Taxonomy (GTDB): domain Bacteria; phylum Pseudomonadota; class Gammaproteobacteria; order Pseudomonadales; family Pseudomonadaceae; genus Aquipseudomonas; species Aquipseudomonas baltica. Next base: position 72,073 of record NZ_JACMYH010000009.1, on the reverse strand, counting down.
AGGTCTTTCTAGCCGACGCCTATCTTAAAAAAGCCACGATCCAGCAAGGCATCGTAGGGCAGTCTCTGTACTCGCAAACATTCACAAACTACGGTACTCCGGTGATGAACGTTGATTTCAACGCTGGGCAGATTCTCATTCAAAACAAGACAACCAACGGCGCCTACATGTTCATTCGACAGGATGGGATATTCATGGTGCAGAACGGCGTGGTTGTAGTGGAGCTAAGTATGGGGTAATCACATAATGGCTGGCTTGATTCTTCGCAATCCTGCAAATGGGCAAGAGATTCTAAACATGACTGGCAATTACAGTCAGGATTTAGGCTCGGTCATAACAAATGGCAACAACGGATCAGTGAGCATTCCGTCACCGCCAGCTGGTAAAACGTTGTTCTATAGCATTTTGCCGCTGGTCGATCTGCAGAGGGAAAAGGGCAAGCGCCCAGGAGTTACCATTTCAGGGAATACGCTCTCATGGACGTATTCATACAACACAAACGGTTGGGGGTTTTTTTCGGCAAACTGCCGAATCGCCTATGGGTACCTCTGATGGCTGGACTTAAAGTCAGGAAGCTAGACGGCACCATTTTGCTCGACAGCGAAAAAATCACATACGGCCTGGTCAAAAGCGGGTATCTGACGCAGGGTGAGATATGGCCAAGGAAACGCATACGCTCCCTTAATCTTGACCCGTCCCAAGGGACAAGCTGGGCCGATGATGCACCAGGCAGCGGGGATCAGCAGTGGACCTTTACGGTGCCTGACTGCGTAGCGCCCATGCTGTTTCTCGTAGGTGACGGTTGCCTGAATGGCGTCAGCGCCTCGGGCAATACCAGAACGTACATCTTCGGAAACGCTTCCGCGTCGACGAAGGTATATGCGTTTGACCAGATGCGCGAAATGGGATCTGGTCCCAGGCTGCGTTGCCGAAATGTTGCAACCGGCGCTATTACGTTCAACTCATATATGGTGCCGCTAAACGTTATCGCTCAAGTGACGCCGCCGGGACCAGGCACGCAACAAGGAAGTTCGTATTTGACCGCCTATGCAGGCGGCAACAATGAATTGATCAAAGGGACTTATCCCTCAATTCAGTATTCAAAAGTTCGCATACCGCTGGGAGGAGAAGAGTATGCAGTGCATCTGCCATTTAGCCGCAACGCCGCTGTGGTAGATAATAGTAGCTCGCTGGGCTATAGCGTAATTGAAGGTGCTGGTGGTTATGTCGGGGGGGTTCAATTCATGTTTGGACCCGCCGGCGGCTCACCCTCTACTCAGGCGGGCGGCCAACTCGTCGGATATTATGCGATGGTCTTTGATCGGATGCCTGTCGCGTTGGTAACACGCACATCAAACCTGCCATTTCCTTTCAATTAAATACCTGGCCGTCATTGAGCGGCCTTCATCTGGAGATACACCATGCCTTACATCGTCATCAACGGTGCGAACTCGTACGACCCCAACAACCAAGTGGAATACGCCACCGAAGCCGAAGCGGACGCCAAAGCGCGGGAGATCCTGCAGTCCTTCCCCCAGTCGTCGATCCGCACCGCGCAGCTGCTCTCCAGCTACAGCGCCAAAGTGACGATCAGCAGCAAGGCCGTGCCGGAGCCTTCAGCACCGGCCGAATCGCCCACTGCTGAGTAAAACCCAACAGTCCACATGCCCGCCTCGAGCGGGCTTTTTTACGCCTGCAGGAAAGCGAAACCATGAACATCCCGATTGAAACCATCCGGCAGGCCCTGGGCCTTCTGCCCGCGAAGATGGCAGGCTGCCGCGCCATGACCATGATCATTGCTATCGGCCTGCAAGAGTCCGGATTCCTCGCCCGCCGCCAGTACGGCAATGGCCCAGCGCGAGGGTTCTGGCAGTTCGAGCGGGACGGCGGCGTGAAGGGTGTGATGGAGCACCCGGCCACCACCTCCTACGCCGCAGCGATCTGCCTGCAGCGGGGTGTGCCATTCCAGCGCTCCAAGGTGTGGGCAGCCTTGGAGACTGACGACGTGCTGGCGGTCGTGTTCGCCCGACTGCTGCTGTGGAGCGATCCGAAGCCTCTGCCGGCGTTGACCGAGCAATCGGCGGCATGGAGCCTTTACGCCCGCACCTGGCGTCCCGGCAAGCCGCACCCGGAGAAGTGGCCCGAATGTCACGCCAATGCGCTCAGTGCGCTGGCCTGACTCCCTGCCTTCGAGCTGAAATCGAACAACCATCACGCGCTGCGCTGCGCGGCTTTCCAAAGGTGACAACCATGGCTGCATACACCGTTCAAAATGTTTTCCCTTGGCGTCTCTCCAATTCACCGGTCGTGATAACCGCTGTAGTCAAATCCGGCACGGTCGTCGTCGAGAAACAGGCGGGTGATACGTGGGTTCCTGCCTTCACTTTCACCGAGACCGGCTGTCAGGCGTTGTGGCTGGGGCGCGGCCGCTTCCGGGTCACTCCAACCGGCAACGCTGTTTATGAGACCGACGAACTATGACTGTCACGGCGGGCAATGGAATCATTGCAGGGCCGGGCAGCAGAGCGTCGATTCAAGGCGTCATTGCCAGCAAAGAGGATCGCCGCGGACTGCAGCTGATCCCGAACTACAAGTTCGCGGCCGACCTTGCTGGGTGGTCGGCTGATCCCCGCTACGTGCGGAAGACAGAAGCGGGGTTCAACGGCGGCAATCCCTTCGTCGAGTACAACGGGGTCTCTGGTGATTTCAGCAACTTCACCACTTCGAACGACGCCGCCTCAGGTTTGCCTGTCGAGCCGTCCACGACCTACATTGTCAGCGGTACCAGGGCTGCGAGCTTTACCGGGAACTACCCGCAGGTGCAGATCAACACCGGGGCAGATGATGGCGCAGGTCATGCTTTCCCTGGTACCAACCTCGCGTCTATGCGATTCGCGGCGGCTGCCACCGAGACTCGTTGGTCGCTCAAGTTCACCACCGGTGCAGATACGAAAAGGGTATGGATTCGATTCCAGGGCTTGGGGGGCGTTGGCAAATTGAGGCTGATGAATCTCAACCTGACCAAGGATGCTGTTGTTCAGCCGTACCGTGACTACTTTTACAGCGTCAATTGACTTAAGGTCTCGATGTTTTGAGCGTTGCGTACCGCCAATGCAACGGACGGCGCTACGGCGGGTCGGCGCTGTGTTGATCATTGCCCTACGGGTTCCCGTGCGGCTAGCACTAGCAGGAAGCCAACCACACCTGGAAGCTGGCTGTGCAGTTTTCCAGTCACCAGTCCGACTTGATCAGCATTATCAACACAAGCAAGCTTGGGCGCTTGCCAGTGGGCGCCAAGAATGGTCATTCTATCTATCAGCAGACACTAAGCTTGATAGACTGCGGAGTAATTTGGACAAGGCCCCGCTATGCTAAAGTGGCCCCTTCTACGTTTAGAGGGATACAGCCATGAGCCCTTCTATAGACCCTTGGCGAGATGTCTAAAAAATACGGGTGAGAAATCCATGGCAATTCGTTCCGACTTGTAACTTGCAATTGCAGCCTCGAGCTCCGCAGTGATTTCAGATGAATCGAAAGCTGAAGCGTAATAAGCTCTGTAAACGCTTTCTCTGGCACAAATTTTGATGCGCCTACTGTCGTCTGTATGCTCTTCTATAAGACCACTGGCAACGATGACGTCTACAAACAAATAATCCCCTATGCTTAAGCTGGCCACATAAAAGCAATCTACTTCAGTTTCGAGGGGTGGTCCATCATCCGCTGCATAGGTAAGAAAGGCATCATTCGAAGTTTCGAATAGTACTTGATGAAAGAGATGTATGGATCTTATTTTTGAGTTGATTTCAGTCAGTGATATTTCAATTTTTCTATCTATATCAAAGCAGTGCTTTATTTTTGAAATTTTGGATAGAATATTTATTTCGTGCGAAAAATTTTGGAATCCACATGGAGAGTTTAATGTGAATTTTATTTCTTTTGAATAGAAGTCTAAGCTCAGCGCTACATTCACTGGTTTCCATAGCATATGAAAGGCCTTGAACGTCTTGAGTAAGTCATCTGAGCATAGGGGGGTAGTAGGATCGAGATTGGTAGATAGATGCATTGAGTGCTGTTCTAAGCGCAAAATTATTTCAAACAATCTCGCATCTATCCTTATTTTTCGGTGCTCAGCAGGTAGAAGTGAGTTAATTCCGACGTATAGATCTGCTAAAAACGAAAAGGACGATCCTGTCTTTATGTTTTTAAATGTGACTCGCCCACTGTCGTCAGGTACTACGGATAGGATTTGAAGTACTGCGTTTGATGCTGATAATTTTGGGAAAGGAGAACGTTGACCGAATCGGATGGCGTGCCCATTCAGATCATCGACAGCTACATCTATTTTTTTGCCCAGTGACGCATCTAGCAGGTTTTGTAATTGGTCTGGAGATGAGATTTTGAAGTCGACTTGAAACAAATTTTTTTCGAAGCCTGCAGATGCCAAGTGTCGAGTTTTTTCAGCTGTATAAGTTATTGCCGAGGTGCCGAGATAAGTTTTAAGTCTAGACTTAAGCTGTGAAGGCGTTAGCGGGATTATCTCTTCGCTGAAGTTGATACGCATTGTCTTCTTGTTAAGTTTTGGGTTTGCTTCTTTGGCTTTGAGTGCTGTGATTTTTTTTAAGATTTCGCTTATCAATTCCTTATCTACGTGTCTAATATATACGCGAGAAGGAGTTTCATGTTTCTCAAATTGTATCAATATGTAGAAAGTTGGCAAGACAGAGGTGGCCATTTTTCTTAAGTTTGAAAGTTCTACATCTACATACTGCTTGTTCGTATCGGTAGACTTAATCTGTACCTTAACTTCGGTTACGCCTTCGTGCATCGTAAGTGGGTCGTCAATGACATTAGGATCATCCAATTCAATGAGGATGTCCCAGCCATGCTCGTCGGATACCGATTTATTTGCTGTTAAGCCTGCAGAGGAGCACCATGCGCAAAAGTATCCTTCCCCAGCCGATCCTATGTTTCGCATGGAAAATCACTCCTTTTTTCCTTGGACGGTTGAACCTGATCTGACAGCCCTGATTACGTCTCCTGTCGCCTGGCAGGCGGATCTAACCAGTACACGAGCAACAAAACAACAGTCAATGTGCAAATTTTCATAGGCCTTATAAAGTCGTTACTATGCCTACGTTTCTCCTATGGCCCGGACGGCTTCGCGCTGAACGGCATTGAACCGACGGATCTAAATAATTGATGGTTGAGGAATTTATCGAAATACTGATCAGCGTGCTTCCTCTACCAATTTGACTCCATCCATTGTCTTTCAGCAACAGAACGCGGTAAAACGTTCGGTTTAACCACCGGTTTTGACGCGCGCATCATCCTATCATGATGTGAATTTAGTGGCCCCAGAGGCCTCAACTCCACAGCCTGCGTTTTTAGCTCTGACTGACCACATGCTCCAGTCTGGTCGATAGCCAGCCTGTCATAAGGCTGGCATTCCTGAGCCTAAACAGCCCTTTTGGACACAAAAAAGGCACTTGCGATAATCGCTAAGTGCCTGATTTGTAACGCTTGTTTGGTGGAGCCGGGGGGATTTGAACCCCCGTCCGCCAGTACTCCGCTGTCGGTACTACATGCTTAGCCGTGTCTACTGAGTTAATCCGCAGCCGCCCGACTGGCAGGGTGCATTGGACGAGCTGTGTAAGTTTTAGTCGCTTTGCCCACAGCGTGCTACACGACGATCCTGTTCTGCGTGACGATCACTTTGGGTTTACAGGCATCCCCTGATGATCGCTGGCACCGAAGTAGCCAGAAGAGCGGCTCAGCTACCGTTAGGCAGCGAGAGCTTGGCCCTCGTAGGTTTCGTCATTGGCAACTATAGAAAGTTGCAACAGTTGATTTACGACTTCTGTTACCAAGTCGGCATGCACCTAGAGTTTCGCAACCGGCGTCGAATCCTAATCGGCCCCAGTCCCTGCGGTTAGGCAGGGGAGACGTAGTCTACGTCATTTTGCGGCGTCAGGCCAACCCCATGGTTGGCTTGGCGATCAGCCTTTGCTTTTCTGAGCATCCATCAAGATGTTCATGGCGTCGGTGGAGTGCGAGATGCAGGCTTTTTCGTCCTTGGCAGCGTGGGCGGCCATGGCGGCTTTGTACGCGTCGTCGTATTGGCTCTTGGCTGGGTCGCCGAGCTGCATCGAGGTGGTCTTGGCGTCGTTCAGCTTCTGCATGTTCACTTCGCACAGGTCGTCAGCGGCGAACACAGGGGATGCGATCAGGGCGGAGGCTACGATCAGGCCGGACAGATAGGTACGCTTCATAAGAATCTCCTTACTCAAGGTGGACTCGGCGCTCCTCGGTAGGATCGGCGTCCGCAGTCAGAAATAGCCCAATTGCTTGCGGGCCTGATGAATGGACTTCGCCCTTTTGCAGGGGTTCTGTCGAAAACGTGTGGGGATGTAAATAAATTCAGTTAGCACCAAAAGGGGGCGACATCGCCCCTATGTTGGGTGTGTTGGACGCATATCGACCAGGGATCAGTGCACCAGCATGCCGGTGAACCAGTAGGCCTGCGCCAGGGTGATCAAGCCGATGATGGTGGCGAACAACAAGCTGTGCTTGAGCGTGAAACGCAGCAGGTCGGACTCGCGGCCTACCAGGCCGGTGGCGGCGCAGGCGACGGCGATGGACTGCGGCGAGATCATCTTGCCGGTCACGCCGCCGCTGGAGTTGGCGGCCACCATCAGTACGTCGCTGACGCCCAACTGGTGTGCGGTGGTGGCCTGCAGCGAACCGAAAAGGGCGTTGGACGAGGTGTCCGAGCCGGTCAGGAACACACCCAGCCAGCCCAGGAACGGCGAGAAGAACGGGAACGCGGAGCCGGTGCCCGCCAGGATCAGCGCCATGGTGGAAGACATGCCCGAGAAGTTGGTGACGAAGGCGAAGGCCAGCACCATGCCGATGGACAGGATCGGCCAGCGCAGCTCGAACAGGGTTTCACCGAAGGTCTTCAAGGCGGTCTTGATGTCGATGCGCAGCACCATCATCGAGATGATCGCGGCGAACAAAATCGCCGTGCCGGTGGCCGAGATGGGGTCGAACTTGAACACAGCGGGCATCGGTGTGGCTGTGGCGACGATGGGTGCGGTCTTGAGCACCAGTTGGTCCAGGTGCGGGATGGCGAAGTTGAACACGAAGTTGTACATGGCGCCGCCCGGCGCGAACATGGCTTTGAATGGCTTCAGGGTCCAGATGGTGACCAGCACGGTCAGGATCAGGAACGGTGACCACGCCTTGAGGATCTCTCCCAGGCTGTAGGGCGTTGGTGTGGAGCCGCCCACCGCCGAGGTTTTGCCCGCAGGTCCGCCACCCATTACGGCAGCACCACCGCTCACGGCCACTTGATCAGTGCTGGCGCTGCGCTTGGGCTGCCACACTTTCAGGAACAGCGTCAGGCAGACGATGCTGGTGAGTGCCGAGGTGATGTCGGGCAGTTCCGGGCCGATGAAGTTGGAGGTCAGGTACTGCACGATGGCGAAGCTCAGGCCTGCAACCAGTGCCGCCGGCCAGGTTTCCCGGACGCCGCGCAGGCCGTCCATGATGAACACCAGCCAGAACGGTACGATCAGCGACAGCAACGGCAGTTGGCGGCCGGTCATGGCGCCGATCTTAAACGGGTCGATGCCGGTCACCTGGCCTGCGACGATGATCGGGATGCCCAATGCGCCGAAGGCCACGGGTGCGGTGTTGGCGATCAGGCACAGGCCGGCCGCGTACAGCGGGTTGAAGCCCAGGCCGACCAGCAGGGCCGCAGTGATGGCGACCGGGGCGCCAAAGCCTGCGGCACCTTCCAGGAAGGCGCCGAAGCAGAAGCCGATCAGCAATACCTGCAGGCGCTGGTCGTCGGTGATCGACAGCACCGAGCTGCGGATGATCTCGAACTGGCCGCTCTTGACCGTCAGTTTGTACAAAAACACGGCGGCGACGATGATCCAGGCAATCGGCCATAGCCCGTACATGAAGCCGTAGCCGGCGGCCGCCAGTGCCATGTCGGCCGGCATGCCGTAGGCGAAGATCGCCAGTACGATGGACAGCGCCAGGGTAATGCTGCCGGCGACGTGCCCCTTCATGCGGAATACGGCCAGCGCCAGGAAGAAGAACACGATGGGTATGACGGCTACCAGGGCGGATAGCCCGAGGCTGCCGAGCGGGTTGTAGATCTGCTGCCAGGTTTGCATAGACTGAGGCCCCTTGTTTTTTTTGGAAGGCTTGGCGCTACGGCGCTGTATTGCAGGAATTGGTAATACCAATTTACAATAAGTTCCGGTCAGGTTAGGGCGCAGCCGTGGGGCTGTCAATTTCCTTGTCTATGACTTTGGTCGAGTGCGGCCAGGGCGATCGTGTGTTGGAGCCACCCATGGGTATTGAGCAAGTCCGTCAGCGGCGTTTGTCCGATGGCATCGTCGAGCGTCTGGAGGCCATGATTCTCGAGGGCACGCTAAGGGCAGGCGAGCGTTTGCCGGCCGAGCGGGCGCTGGCCGAGCAGTTTGGTGTGTCGCGGCCTTCGTTGCGTGAAGCCATCCAAAAGCTGGTGGCCAAGGGCATGTTGGTCAGTCGTCAGGGTGGGGGCAATTACGTCTGCCACACGCTCGGCTCGACCTTCAGCGATCCGCTGTTGGCGTTGCTGGAAAGCAATCCGGAAAGCCAGCGCGACCTGCTCGAGTTTCGTCATACCCTGGAGGCGTCGTGCGCCTTTTATGCAGCGCAGCGCGCCACCGAGATCGATCGCGATCGATTGAGGCAGGCCATGGATGTCCTGGAAGATTGTTACCGCCGAGTCGAGGACGCCACGCGGGAAGAGGAGGGCGTGGCCGATGCCAACTTCCACCTGGCGATTGCCGAAGCCAGTCACAACGCGGTGTTGCTGCATACCGTGCGCGGTCTGTTCGACATGCTCAAGCGCAACATGGTGGTGAACATCGGAGGCATGCACCGGCACAGCGGGGAAACCCGAGACAAGTTGATCGCACAGCATCGCCAGCTGTTTCAGGCCATCGTGAGCGGTCAGGCAGAGCAGGCACGTGAACTGGCCAGCCTGCATATCACTTATGTGCAGGGCGTGCTCGACGAGGCACGGCAGACGGTGCAACGCACCGCTCGCGCACAGCGTCGCAGCGGCCTGCAGGAATCAGGCCGGTAGACGCGGCAAAGGCGGTGCTGCAGGGGGAAGGAATCAGTCTTCCTTGCCCTTGTTGCGCACGGCACGCTGCAGCTCACGATTGGAATCGCGTTCGCGCTCGGTATCGCGCTTGTCGTATTCCTTTTTGCCCTTGCCCAGAGCGATTTCACACTTGATCAAGTGCTTGCTCCAGTAGATCGACAAGGCCACGCAGGCATAGCCCTTCTGCTGAACCTGGGCGAACAGCTTTTCCAGCTCGCGGCGGTTGAGCAGCAGTTTGCGGGTACGCGTGGGGTCGGCGATCACATGGGTACTGGCCGTGGTCAGGGGGGTGAAGTGGCTACCCATCAGCCAGGCTTCGCCGTCCTTGAGCAGCACGTAGCTGTCCACCAGTTGCGCCTTGCCGGCACGCAGGCTTTTTACTTCCCAACCGGCCAGGACCAAGCCAGCCTCGAAACGGTGTTCGATGAAGTAATCGTGTCGCGCTTTCTTGTTCTGCGCGATGGTCCCTGTAGGGTGTTTCTTTAATTTGGCCATAGGGCGCGCATTATAGGCAGTCGTTGCGCTCTCGGCTACGGTATTGCTATGCGCTTGAGCGCTTGCAATGAATACCGGACAATACCTGATCTTTATGGATAGCCTGCGCTTTGCCGCTGTCGACAAAGAAGCCCCGTGATTTCGTTGGCGTGCCCCCTGTCTGCTGGCATGCCTACCTTATTTTCAAGGCGCCGTTGGCGTCGTTCGGCCGACGCGGATTCTCGCGTCCGCCGCCCAGCTTTGGAAGTGACGCCCGCATGACTACCCATATTCAACGCTCGGCCCTGCTGCCTTATCCTGCTCAGGCCCTGTATGACCTGGTCAACGACGTGTCCCGCTACCCCGAGTTTCTGCCTTGGTGTTCGTCCACCACCATCCTCGAAGAAACCGACACCCTGATGCGCGCCAACCTGGACATTGCCAAGGGTGGGCTGAGTCAGCATTTCGTGACCCGCAATACCTTGGTGCCCGGTAGCTCCATTGAAATGAACCTGGAAGAAGGTCCGTTCAACCAGTTGCACGGAGTGTGGGTGTTCAAGCCGCTGGGCGAGAAGGCCTGCAAGATCAGCCTGGATCTGTCCTTCGACTACGCCGGCCCGATCATTCGCGCCACCTTGGGGCCGCTGTTCAATCAGGCCGCCAACACCTTGGTGGATGCCTTCTGCCAGCGCGCCAAGCAATTGCATGGCTGAGCAGTCCATCCATATCGAAGTGGCCTATGCCGCGGTCGACGAGCAGGCATTGCTCGGGTTGCGAGTGCCTGAGGGCACAACCGTCGCGCAGGCGATCGAGATGTCAGGCATTGCCCAGCGCTTCCCAGGTGTGAATTTCAGTCAGTGCCCGGTAGGCATCTTCGCCAGGCTGCTGGATTCTCCAGATGAGCATGTGCTGCAATCCGGTGACCGCATCGAACTCTACCGACCGTTGCTCGCGGACCCGAAAGAGGTGCGACGATTGCGCGCGGCCAAGGCGGCGCAAGTGCGCAAAGCGCGTTGAGATAACTTTCCTTCGCCCATGAAAAAGCCCGGCATGACCGGGCTTTTTTCGTACCGCCTGCTTACTGCGGCGAAACGTCCAGCGGCTGGGGTGCCGGGACGGGGACGGTCTTCACGCCGTCCACGTCGCGCTGGATGTCGTCGAGCATCGAGCCAGGCTTGGGTGGCTCTTCGGCCTTCTGCGGCTCGCCCTGCTGGGGCGTAGCGGTGGTGTCGGTGTCGCTGCCCAGAATTGCCTGGTCCCTGCTGACGCCCGGCATGAAATCGCCAGAGAGGCCGACCAATTGGTCGTTGCCGTTGAACATGACACTCATGCGTTCCTGCTGGCGTTCGCCGCCGCCTGGCTGCAGGCTGTACAGGTAATCCCAGCGATTGGCGTGAAACGTGTCGACCAACAGGGGGTTGCCCATGATAAACCTTACTTGCCGACGGGTCATTCCGGGCCGTAACTGGTCTATCATGTCCTGTGTGACGACATTGCCCTGCTGGATGTCGATTTTGTAAACCCCGGGGAATGAACAACCGGCGAGTGCGAGCAGTCCCACGAAGGTGAGGCTGGTTAGCAAGTGCTTGGTGTTTTGCATCGGTGGGCGACTTCCACTATCTTGGCTGGGACAACGTAAACCCCGATCATACCCGTATTAAGAGATGCTGCGAAGCCGCATCGTTGAGAAAGCTGACCATGGTTGATAATAGCGAACTGCGTAAAGCCGGCCTCAAGGTGACCCTTCCACGGGTCAAGATTCTGCAAATGCTGGAGTCGGCACAGCAACGCCACATGAGCGCCGAGGAAGTCTACAAGGCGCTGATGGAAGCGGGCGAAGATGTGGGCCTGGCCACGGTTTACCGTGTTCTGACCCAATTCGAAGCGGCGGGTCTGGTAGCACGTCACAACTTCGACGGCGGCCATGCCGTGTTCGAATTGGCAGACGGCGAGCACCACGACCATATGGTCGATGTCGACTCGGGTGATGTGATCGAGTTTACCGACCACGAGATCGAGCGCCGCCAGAAGGAAATCGTCAGCGAGCATGGTTACGAGCTGGTGGATCACAACCTGGTGCTGTACGTGCGCAAGCCAAAGTAACTTCAGGAGTGATGCAAAAAGGCGACCCTGGGGTCGCCTTTTTTGTTGGGGGTGAGTCAGTCAAGGCCTCTTCGCGGGCAGAGCCCCGCTCCCACCGGTCAGTGCCAACCTTGTGGGAGCGGGGCGGGCGGCGAGCCCTCTGCCCGCGAAGAGGCCCGCCCGTCCACCATCACCCCTTGGCCGTCACCACCATCTTCTTCGCATGTGCCAGCGATTCCTTGGTCAGGTCAATCCCGCCCAGCATCCGCGCCACCTCTTCCACGCGCTCACCTTTGCCCAGGTTCGACACGGCCGTGCGCGTCTCGTCACTGCCGCGCACCTTGTGCACGAACAAATGATGGTGCCCCTGCGCCGCCACCTGCGGCAGGTGGGTCACAGTGAGCACTTGCCCACGCTCACCAAGGCGTCGCAGCAACTGCCCAACGATCTCGGCTGTCGGCCCGCCGATGCCCACGTCCACTTCGTCGAACACCAGCGTCGGAACCCGCGAGGTCTGCGCCGTGATCACCTGGATTGCCAGGCTGATCCGCGACAGCTCGCCACCCGAGGCCACCTTGGCCAAGGGTTTCATCGGCTGGCCAGGGTTGGCGCTGACCAACAGCTCGACCTGCTCCAGGCCATTGGGGTGCAAGTCCTCGTGGGCATTGGCGCGCAGTTCGATGGTGAAGCGCCCACCGGGCATGCCCAGGCGTTGGATTTCCACCTCCACTGCGGCCGCCAGTTGCGCGGCGGCATGGGTGCGCAGTCCGGTCAGCTCACCGGCTTTTTCCTGGTAGTGGCGTGCATAGGCCGCCAGCTCTTCACCCAGTTGCTCGATTGATTCGTCGCTGGCGTTCAACCCTTCCAGCTCTTCGAGCAAGCGGTGTTGCAGCGCGACCACTTCGGTCGGGTGAACGCGGTGTTTGCGCGCCAGGGTATAGATGGTGTCGAGGCGCTCCTCGATATGCTGCAAGCGCGCCGGATCGGCTTCGAAGTGGTCGAGGAAGCGATTGAGTTCGCCCACGGCTTCTTCCACCTGGATCTGCGCCGTTGCCAGCATCGAGGCCGCTTCGCCCAGCGCGTTCGGAGCATTGCTGACGCCGCCCAGGCGGTTCAAGCTAGCAGTCAGCGCGCTGAGCACGTTGCCCGAATCGTTTTCGCTGCAATGGTCGATGACCTGGCGGCAGATACCGAACAAGGCTTCGGCGTTGGTCAGGTTCTTGTGTTCCTGTTCCAGCTGCTCCAGCTCGTTCTCGCCCAGCCCGAGGTTCTCCAGCTCTTCCAGCTGGTAGCTGAGCAACTGGTGACGTGCGCGCTGTTCGTCACCCGAGTCCGACAGGCGTTCGAGTTCCTGGCGGGTCTGACGCCATTTCTGCGCAGCCAGGTGCACCTGCCGGGCCAGATCGCTGGCACCGGCGTATTCATCCAGCAGGCGGCGATGGGTATCGGTCTTGAGCAGCGACTGGTGCTCGTGCTGGCTATGGATATCGATCAGCAGCTCACCCAGCGACTTGAGGTCGCCGAGCGGGCAGGGGGTGCCGTTGATATAGCCGCGCGAACCGCCCTTGGCCGTGATCACCCGGCGCAGGATGCAGGGGCCGTCGGTTTCCAGGTCGCGCTCGGCAAGCCACGTGCTGGCCTCGGGAATGTCGACCAGATCGAAGGTGGCAAGGATGTCGGCCTTGTCTGCTCCGGGCCGGACCACGCCGCTGTCGGCGCGGTCGCCCAGGGCCAGGCCCAGCGCGTCGAGCATGATCGATTTGCCGGCGCCGGTTTCGCCCGTGATCACGCTCATCCCGCGCTCGAGTTCGAGGTCGAGATGTTCGACGATGGCATAGTTGTGTACGGACAGGTGCACCAGCATAAGACCGCCCCCAGGCATGAATGTCTGGTTATTTATACAGTGTTTTATGCAGGGCTGACAATATTGGTCCTTAGCTCGTTTTCGCCTGATGCCCGGGTTTTTTATCGCTTCGTTCGAAAGCCCACGCTCAGCCGCTGGTCGTCAGCCCTTGAAGCGCAAATTTGCGACCCCATATACCGGTCAGAAGCGCGAGTCGACCTCGCGGACGTTATCGAGAGGAGAGAACCAATGGCTGATGAACAGAATCTGGACGATCAGAATCTAGACGCTAATCAGGCTGCCAGCGCTGGCGCCGAAGACCTCACCGCGCGCGTGCAGTTGCTCGAAGAGCAGCTCGCCACCGCTCAGGACCAGTCGCTGCGTGTAGCGGCCGATCTGCAGAATGTTCGCCGCCGCGCCGATCAGGACGTGGAAAAGGCGCACAAGTTCGCCCTCGAGAAGTTCGCCGGCGACCTGCTGCCCGTGCTCGACAGCCTCGAGCGCGGTATCGAGCTGTCCAGCGCCGACGACGAAAGTATTCGTCCGATGCGCGAAGGCATGGAGCTGACCCTGAAGATGTTTCAGGACACCCTCAAGCGCTACAACCTGGAAGCCATCGACCCGCACGGCCAGCCATTCAACGCCGAGCATCACCAGGCCATGGCGATGCAGGAAAGCGCGGATGTCGAGCCCAACAGTGTCTTGAAGGTTTTCCAGAAGGGCTATCAGCTCAATGGACGCCTGCTGCGCCCGGCCATGGTCGTGGTCAGCAAGGCCGCCGCACCGGTTTCGCCTTCGATCGACGAGCAGGCTTGAAATCGGCCAAGTGGCCCCCATCTTAGTGTCAAGCGTTTAAGTGCTACCGCAGACAGCCACCACTGCTGCGGCAACCAAATCCAAAATTTTCGGGCCTTAGTGCCAGGAGAAGAAACATGGGCAAGATTATCGGTATCGACCTGGGGACCACCAACTCCTGCGTCTCCATTCTGGAAAACGGCAAGGCCAAGGTCATCGAGAACGCCGAAGGCGCTCGGACCACACCTTCGATCATCGCTTATGCCAACGACGGCGAAATTCTCGTCGGTCAGTCGGCCAAGCGTCAGGCCGTCACCAACCCGCATAACACGCTGTATGCAGTGAAGCGCCTGATCGGTCGTCGTTTCGCCGAAGACGTCGTGCAGAAAGACATCCAGATGGTCCCGTACAAAATTGTCGAAGCCGACAACAAAGACGCCTGGGTCGAAGTCAACGGCCAGAAAATGGCACCGCCGCAGATCTCGGCTGAAATCTTGAAAAAGATGAAGAAGACCGCCGAAGACTACCTCGGCGAAGCGGTCACCGAAGCGGTCATTACCGTGCCGGCCTACTTCAACGACAGCCAGCGTCAGGCCACCAAGGACGCCGGTCGTATCGCCGGTCTGGACGTCAAGCGCATCATCAACGAGCCGACTGCCGCTGCGCTGGCATACGGCATGGACAAGGCCAAGGGCGACCACACCGTCATCGTTTATGACTTGGGTGGCGGTACCTTCGACGTGTCCGTGATCGAAATCGCCGAAGTAGACGGCGAGCACCAGTTCGAAGTGTTGGCCACCAACGGCGACACCTTCCTGGGCGGCGAAGACTTCGACATCCGCTTGATCGACTACCTCGTAGACGAATTCAAGAAAGAAAGCGGCATGAACCTCAAGGGTGACCCGCTGGCCATGCAGCGCCTGAAAGAAGCCGCTGAGAAAGCCAAGATCGAGCTGTCCTCGAGCCAGTCGACCGACGTCAACCTGCCGTACATCACTGCAGACGCGACCGGTCCTAAGCACTTGAACGTGAAGATCTCCCGCGCCAAGCTGGAATCTTTGGTCGAAGACCTGGTTCAACGCACCATCGAGCCTTGCCGCATCGCCATGAAAGACGCCGGTATCGACGTCGGCGCGATCAACGACGTGATCCTGGTCGGCGGTCAGACCCGCATGCCGCTGGTTCAGAAGCTGGTCACCGACTTTTTCGGCAAAGAAGCGCGCAAGGACGTCAACCCTGACGAAGCTGTTGCCATGGGTGCTGCCATCCAGGGCGCCGTACTGGCCGGCGACGTGAAAGACGTGCTGCTGCTCGACGTCAGCCCGCTGACCTTGGGTATCGAAACCATGGGCGGCGTGATGACCGCGCTGATCGAGAAGAACACCACGATTCCTACCAAGAAATCGCAGGTATTCTCGACTGCCGATGACAACCAGGGCGCCGTGACCATTCACGTCCTGCAGGGCGAGCGCAAGCAAGCCGCGCAGAACAAGTCGCTGGGCAAGTTCGACTTGGCCGAGATCCCGCCAGCGCCACGTGGCGTGCCGCAGATCGAAGTGACCTTCGACATCGATGCCAACGGCATCCTGCACGTCGGCGCGAAGGACAAGGCCACCGGCAAGACCCAGTCGATCGTGATCAAGGCCAACTCCGGTCTGTCCGAAGACGAAATTCAGCAGATGGTGCGTGACGCTGAAGTCAACGCCGAGGAAGACCGCAAGTTCGAAGAGCTGGCTGCTGCCCGCAACCAGGGTGATGCACTGGTGCACTCGACGCGCAAGATGGTTGCCGACGCCGGTGACAAGGTCACTGCCGACGAGAAGACTGCCATCGAAGCGGCCGTCGTGGCGCTGGAAGCTGCGGTCAAGGGCGACGACAAGGCTGCCATCGATGCCAAGGTCGAAGAGCTGTCCAAGGTCTCCGCTCCAGTGGCGCAGAAGATGTACGCCGACCAGGCCGAGAAGCCTGAAGGTGCTGCTGCCCAGCCAGCGGAAGAAGCCGGCAAGCACGACGACGTTGTCGATGCCGAGTTCGAAGAAGTCAAAGACAACAAGTAAACACTTGTTGGTCGGCCGGTTGACTGTGCTTGCACGGTGACTGGTAGGATGTCGCCGCGCGGGGGCTTGCTCCCGCGTTGGCGTGTCTGGAATACACGAATTTTAACAACATGCGACAGCGATCGGATGTTGGCGGCGCGGTCAGCGGCGCCCCTGCGTGCTGGCTCCCAAAAGAGTAAAAAGACTTATGGCAAAGCGTGACTATTACGAGGTTCTGGGGGTGGAGCGCGGCTCCAGCGAAGCAGATCTGAAGAAGGCCTATCGCCGCCTCGCGATGAAGCATCACCCGGATCGCAACCCCGACAGCAAGGAATCGGAAGAGGCATTCAAAGAGGCCAACGAGGCCTATGAAGTGCTGTCCGATGCGAGCAAGCGCGCGGCGTACGACCAATATGGTCATGCCGGCGTCGACCCGAGCATGGGTGGCGGTGGCCAGGGTTTCGGCGGCCAGAATTTCTCCGATATCTTCGGCGATGTGTTCAGCGATTTCTTCGGTGGCGGTCGCGGCGGCAATGGCCGCGGTGGCGCCCAGCGTGGCAGCGACCTGCGCTACACCCTCGAACTGAACCTGGAAGAAGCCGTGCGCGGCACCACGGTCAGCATCCGTGTGCCGACGCTGGTCAACTGCAAGCCCTGCGACGGCAGTGGCGCGAAGAAAGGCTCGGCGCCGATCACCTGCCCGACCTGTGGCGGTATCGGCCAGGTGCGTATGCAGCAGGGCTTCTTCTCGGTGCAGCAGACCTGCCCGCGCTGCCATGGCCAGGGCAAGATCATCTCCGACCCGTGCGATTCGTGCCATGGCGAAGGCCGTGTCGAAGAGTACAAGACCCTCTCGGTCAAGGTGCCTTCGGGCGTCGACACCGGTGATCGCATTCGCCTGTCGGGTGAAGGCGAGGCGGGCATGCAGGGTGGCCCGACCGGCGACCTCTACGTGGTGATCAACGTGCGCGAGCACGCGATCTTCCAGCGCGACGGCAAGCACTTGTACTGCGAAGTGCCGATCAGCTTTACCGACGCGGCATTGGGCGGCGAGCTGGAAGTGCCGACCCTCGACGGTCGGGTCAAGTTGAAGATTCCGGAAGGCACCCAGACCGGCAAGCAGTTCCGCCTGCGCGGCAAGGGCGTTGCGCCCGTGCGCGGCGGCGGTGCCGGCGACCTGATGTGCCGGGTGGCGGTGGAAACGCCGGTCAACCTCGACCGTCGTCAGCGTGAGTTGCTGGAAGAATTCCGCACTTCGCTTGAGGGCAACGAATCCCATTCGCCGAAGGCCAATGGCTGGTTCGAGGGTGTGAAGCGTTTCTTCGGCGACCTGTAAGGCATAAGGATTCGAGCATGCGACGTATAGCTGTGATGGGCGCCGCCGGGCGCATGGGCAAGACCCTGATCGAAGCGGTCCAACTGGCGCCCGGCGCCGGTTTGACGGCGGCGGTCGATCGGCCGGACAGCACACTGGTCGGCGCCGATGCCGGCGAGCTGGCTGCGCTGGGGCGGATCGGCGTACCGCTGTCGGGCGATGTGGCCAAGGTGGCGGAGGAGTTCGATGTGTTGATCGACTTCACCCACCCAACGGTAACGCTGAAGAACCTGGCGTTCTGCCGCAAGGCGGGCAAGGCCATGGTCATCGGCACCACCGGTTTCAGTGCCGAAGAAAAGGCGTTGCTGGCCGAGGCGGGCAAGGATATCCCTATCGTCTTCGCCGCCAACTTCAGTGTCGGCGTCAATCTGTGCCTGAAGTTGCTCGACACCGCTGCGCGCGTGTTGGGCGACGACGTCGATATCGAGATCATGGAAGCCCATCACCGGCACAAGGTCGATGCGCCCTCGGGCACGGCCGTGCGCATGGGCGAAGTGATTGCCAGCGCGTTGGGTCGCGATCTGAAAAAGGTGGCGGTGTACGGCCGTGAAGGTCAGACCGGCGCGCGCGAGCGCCAGACCATTGGTTTCGCCACTGTGCGCGCGGGCGACGTGGTGGGTGACCACACCGTGTTGTTCGCCGCTGACGGCGAGCGCGTCGAGATCACTCACAAGGCGTCCAGTCGCATGACGTTCGCCAAGGGAGCGGTACGCGCCGCCCTCTGGCTCGACGGCCGCGCCCCAGGCTTCTACGACATGCAGGACGTGCTGGACCTGCATTGACCCAGCTGCGCCCGGCTCGCTCCTCCCGTAGGAGCGGTCATCGGCCGCGAACCAGACGCCGCAGCCTTGCTGACACACCGCGGTGCCTATTCGCGGCCAATGACCGCTCCTACAGGGGAAAGCGCGCCAAAGTCGCATTCCCTCAAGTCCGCACCGCATTCGCGGTAGACCAAAACCCCTCTTTTCTGTAAGCTACAGCTTTAGTGTGTCCACTAAAAGCGCGCAGATAATTCGATGAAAAGAAGCGGGGTGACGTATCCATACGGCATTCCGCTTTTTTACAACCTGCGATCGCCCTTTCAGGCTTTATTTACGGGAGGTCTTCTTGACTAAGCCAGCCATACTCGCCCTTGCCGATGGCAGCATCTTTCGCGGCGAAGCCATTGGAGCCGACGGGCAAACCGTTGGAGAGGTGGTGTTCAACACCGCCATGACCGGCTATCAGGAAATCCTTACCGATCCTTCCTATGCCCAGCAAATCGTCACCCTGACCTACCCCCACATCGGCAACACCGGCACCACCCCGGAAGATGCCGAGTCTGATCGCGTCTGGGCCGCAGGCCTGGTGATCCGCGACCTGCCATTGGTGGCCAGCAACTGGCGTAACACCATGGCCCTGGACGACTACCTGAAAGCCAACAACGTGGTTGCCATCGCCGGCATCGACACCCGCCGCCTGACCCGCATCCTGCGAGAGAAAGGCGCGCAGAACGGCTGCATCATGGCCGGTGACGACATCAGCGAAGAGGCCGCCATCGCCGCCGCGCGCGCCTTCCCTGGCCTCAAGGGCATGGACCTGGCCAAGGAAGTCAGCACCAAGGACACCTACCAGTGGCGCTCCAGTGTCTGGGAACTGAAATCCGACAGCCACCCCGATGTGCCTAACAGCGAGCTGCCTTACCACGTGGTCGCCTACGACTACGGCGTCAAGGTCAACATCCTGCGCATGCTGGTCGAGCGTGGCTGCCACCTCACCGTGGTGCCTGCGCAGACCCCGGCCGCCGACGTACTGGCGCTCAACCCCGATGGCGTGTTCCTGTCCAACGGCCCTGGCGATCCAGAGCCCTGCGACTACGCTATCCAAGCGATCAAGGAAGTGCTGCAGACCGAGATTCCGGTCTTCGGCATCTGCCTGGGCCACCAGTTGCTGGCTTTGGCCGCCGGCGCCAAGACCGTCAAGATGGGTCATGGTCACCACGGTGCCAACCACCCGGTGCAGGATATCGATAGCGGCGTGGTGATGATCACCAGCCAGAACCACGGCTTCGCGGTGGATGAAGCGACTTTGCCGAGCAATGTCCGCGCGATCCACAAGTCGCTGTTCGACGGCACCCTGCAGGGTATCGAGCTGACCGACAAGGCCGCGTTCAGCTTCCAGGGTCACCCTGAAGCCAGCCCCGGTCCGAACGACGTCTCGCCGCTGTTCGACCGCTTCATCGAATCGATGGCCAAGCGCCGCTGATCACTGTCGGACCCGTGTGTAACGCGCGCCCCGGCTGGCCCCGTCGAAGACGGACAGGCCGCCAGGGCGCCGCCCAATAAAGTTCAGGCGGGCAGCCGGCTGAACTGCGCAATTGAGTGAGAACCATGCCAAAACGTACAGACTTGAAAAGCATCCTGATTCTTGGCGCCGGCCCGATCGTCATCGGCCAGGCCTGCGAATTCGACTACTCCGGCGCCCAGGCCTGCAAGGCCCTGCGCGAAGAGGGTTACCGCGTCATTCTGGTCAACTCCAACCCGGCCACCATCATGACCGACCCGGACATGGCCGACGCCACCTACATCGAACCGATCAAGTGGCAGACCGTGGCCAAGATCATCGAGAAAGAGCGTCCGGACGCCGTGTTGCCGACCATGGGTGGCCAGACTGCCCTGAACTGCGCCCTGGACCTGGAGCGCGAAGGCGTTCTGGCCAAGTTCGGCGTGGAAATGATCGGTGCCAATGCCGACACCATCGACAAGGCCGAAGACCGTTCGCGTTTCGACAAGGCCATGAAGTCCATCGGCCTGGCCTGCCCGCGCTCGGGTATCGCCCACAGCATGGAAGAAGCCAATGCCGTGCTGGAGAAGCTCGGCTTCCCGTGCATCATTCGTCCATCGTTCACCATGGGCGGTACCGGCGGCGGCATCGCCTACAACCGTGAAGAGTTCGAAGAGATCTGCGCCCGTGGCCTGGACCTGTCGCCGACCAAGGAACTGCTGATCGACGAATCGCTGATCGGTTGGAAAGAGTACGAGATGGAAGTGGTCCGCGACAAAAAGGACAACTGCATCATCGTCTGTTCCATCGAGAACTTCGACCCGATGGGCGTGCACACCGGTGACTCGATCACCGTCGCACCGGCGCAGACCCTGACCGACAAGGAATACCAGATCCTGCGCAACGCCTCGCTGGCAGTGCTGCGCGAGATCGGCGTGGAAACCGGCGGTTCCAACGTACAGTTCGGTATCTGCCCGGACACCGGCCGCATGGTCGTGATCGAGATGAACCCGCGCGTGTCGCGTTCCTCGGCACTGGCTTCCAAGGCCACCGGCTTCCCGATCGCCAAGGTCGCGGCCAAGCTGGCCGTCGGCTACACCCTCGACGAACTGCAGAACGACATCACCGGCGGCAAGACCCCGGCGTCGTTCGAACCGTCCATCGACTACGTCGTCACCAAGCTGCCACGCTTCGCCTTCGAGAAATTCCCGAAAGCGGACGCGCGCCTGACCACCCAGATGAAATCCGTGGGTGAAGTCATGGCCATCGGCCGGACCTTCCAGGAATCCCTGCAGAAAGCCCTGCGCGGCCTGGAAGTGGGCGTCAGTGGCCTGGACCCGAAAGTCGACCTGAGCAGCCCCGAAGCCAACGGCATCCTCAAGCGCGAACTGACCGTGCCGGGCGCCGAGCGCATCTGGTACGTCGCCGACGCCATGCGCGCCGGCATGAGCGTGGACGACATCTTCGCCCTGACCATGATCGACCGTTGGTTCCTGGTGCAGATGGAAGACCTGATCAAGGAAGAAGAGAAGGTCAAGACCCTGGGTCTGGCCGATATCGACAAGGCCTTGATGTTCCGCCTCAAGCGCAAGGGTTTCTCCGACCAGCGCCTGGCCAAGCTGCTGGGCATCACCGACAAGAATCTGCGTCGTCACCGCCACAAGCTGGACGTGTTCCCGGTCTACAAGCGCGTCGACACCTGCGCCGCCGAGTTCGCCACCGATACCGCCTACCTGTACTCCACGTACGAGGAAGAGTGCGAGGCGAACCCGACCGACCGCGACAAGATCATGATCCTGGGCGGTGGCCCGAACCGTATCGGCCAAGGCATCGAGTTCGACTACTGCTGCGTTCACGCGGCCCTGGCCCTGCGCGCCGACGGGTACGAGACCATCATGGTCAACTGCAACCCGGAAACCGTGTCCACCGACTACGACACCTCCGATCGCCTGTACTTCGAGCCATTGACGCTCGAAGACGTGCTGGAAATCGTGCGCGTCGAGAAGCCCAAGGGCGTCATCGTCCAGTACGGCGGCCAGACCCCGCTGAAACTGGCCCGCGCCCTGGAAGAAGCCGGCGTGCCGATCATCGGCACCAGCCCCGATTCCATCGACCGCGCCGAAGACCGCGAGCGTTTCCAGCAGATGGTCCAGCGCCTGAACCTGCTACAGCCGCCGAACGCGACCGTGCGCAGCGAAGAAGAAGCCATTCGCGCCGCTGGCGTGATTGGCTACCCGCTGGTCGTGCGCCCGTCGTACGTACTGGGCGGCCGCGCCATGGAGATCGTCTACGAACTCGACGAGCTCAAGCGCTACCTGCGTGAAGCCGTACAGGTGTCCAACGACAGCCCGGTACTGCTCGACCACTTCCTCAACTGCGCCATCGAGATGGACGTGGATGCGGTGTGCGACGGCACCGACGTGGTCATCGGCGCGATCATGCAGCACATCGAGCAGGCCGGTGTTCACTCCGGTGACTCGGCCTGCTCGCTGCCGCCGTACTCGCTGCCGACCCACGTCCAGGACGAAGTGCGCGAGCAGGTCAAGAAGATGGCCCTGGAACTGGGTGTCATCGGCTTGATGAACGTGCAGCTGGCGCTGCAGGGCGACAAGATCTACGTGATCGAAGTCAACCCGCGTGCCTCGCGTACCGTGCCGTTCGTGTCCAAGTGCATCGGCACCTCGCTGGCAATGATTGCCGCGCGCGTCATGGCCGGCAAGACCCTGAAGGAAATCGGCTTCACCAAGGAAATCATTCCCAACTTCTACAGCGTCAAGGAAGCGGTGTTCCCGTTCGCCAAGTTCCCTGGCGTCGACCCGATCCTTGGCCCGGAAATGAAATCCACGGGTGAAGTGATGGGTGTCGGCGACACCTTCGGCGAAGCCTTCGCCAAGGCGCAGATGGGCGCCAGCGAAGTGCTGCCGACCGGCGGCACGGCCTTCATCAGCGTGCGTGACGACGACAAGCCGCTGGTGGCTGGCGTGGCCCGCGACCTGATCGCACTGGGCTTCGAAGTGGTCGCCACCGCAGGCACCGCACGCGTCATCGAAGCAGCCGGTTTGAAGGTACGTCGCGTCAACAAGGTGACCGAAGGTCGCCCGCACGTGGTCGACATGATCAAGAACGACGAAGTCACCTTGATCATCAACACCACCGAAGGCCGTCAGTCTATCGCCGATTCTTACTCGATCCGTCGCAACGCCTTGCAGCACAAGATCTACTGCACCACGACCATTGCCGCTGGCGAAGCGATCTGTGAAGCGCTCAAGTTCGGTCCTGAAAAGACCGTGCGCCGTTTGCAGGATCTCCACGCAGGACTCAACGCATGATCAAGTACCCAATGACCGTCCAGGGCCATCGTGCCCTGGAGGAAGAACACGAAAAACTCAGCAAGGTCGAGCGTCCGCGCCTGAGCCAGGCCATCGGTGAGGCGCGCGAGCTGGGCGACCTCAAGGAAAACGCCGAATACCATGCGGCCCGCGAAGAGCAGGGCATGGTCGAAGCGCGTATCCGTGACATCGAGGGGCGTTTGCAGAACGCCGTGGTGATCGACGTCACCACGATTCCGAAAACCGGCAAGGTGATTTTCGGCACGACCGTGGAAATCGCCAATGTCGAAACCGACGAGCGCGTGAAGTACAAGATCGTCGGTGAGGACGAAGCCGATATCAAGGGCGGCAAGCTGTCCCATGGCTCGCCGATCGCACGTGCCCTCATCGCCAAGGAAGAAGGCGACGTGGTCACGGTGAAAACCCCCGGCGGCGTGATCGAGTACGAGATCGTCGAAGTCGCCCACGTTTGATCGACTGCCGTGGCGGCGCGTGAGCGCCGCCATCTGGCAGCTGTGGTGCTACCAGCTGTTGGGCGTTAGCCTGGTGTTGGTAGGGCAGCCGGGCCCCTCGGCGGCGCGCAGGGCGCGACCTCGAGGGTCGGCCCGGGCATCAGCGAAAGCGATGCACGTTCGACAGTTGCTTGTTCACTTGCGGGTTCTTGCGGTAAACCAGGGCCATCTTGCCGATGACCTGGACCAGATCGGCACGGCCGACCTTGCACAATTCGGCAACGGCTTGCAGGCGCTGTTCGCGGTCGAGGATGTTGAGTTTGATCTTGATCAGCTCGTGATCGCTCAAGGCGCGTTCGAATTCTGCTAAAACACCTTCAGTCAAACCATTGTCGGCAACCATCAAAACCGGCTTCAGATGGTGACCAATCGATTTGTACTGTTTCTTCTGCTCTTGAGTGAGCGGCATAATCTGACCCTTCATCTGATCTTGTAAAAAGCGGCGGCCAGTTTACCCGAGCGCCCTCGGCTCCGCCCAGTTAATCACGACCCGTTATTCGAGGTGCCCCGTGGCCCGTTCCAAGACAAGCCTCAATTGGCTGAAAGAACACTTCAACGATCCCTACGTCAAGATGGCGCAGAAAGACGGGTATCGTTCGCGTGCAAGCTACAAGCTGCTGGAAATACAGGAGCGCGACCGCCTGATCCGCCCCGGCATGAGTGTCATCGACCTGGGCGCCGCGCCTGGTGGATGGTCCCAGGTGACCAGTCGTCTGATTGGTGGCCAGGGCCGACTCATCGCGTCCGATATCCTGGAAATGGACAGCATCCCCGATGTCACCTTCATTCAGGGCGACTTCACCGAGGATGCAGTGCTGGCGCAGATCCTCGAGGCCGTCGGTAATTCGCAGGTCGACCTTGTGATTTCCGATATGGCCCCCAATATGAGTGGACTGGCCGCAGTCGACATGCCGCGTGCAATGTTCCTCTGCGAGCTGGCGCTCGACCTGGCCAGCCGGGTCCTGCGTCCGGGCGGTGATTTCCTGATCAAGGTCTTCCAGGGTGAAGGCTTCGACGTGTATCACAAGACCGTTCGGCAGATGTTCGACAAGGTGCAGATGCGCAAGCCTTCCTCGTCCCGTGACCGCTCACGCGAGCAGTACTTGCTGGGCCGTGGTTTCAAGGGTGCGGAAAAGCCGGACCATGAGGTCTGAGGCTGTCGATAGCTTTTATTAAATGGCGCGGCATGCTGAGCATAAACGAAGATTACGCAGTCAAAGTTTCACAAAAGGTTACAGACGCCGCCTGCGGAGCCGTAGGCAATGTAGTAAGTTTGGCCGGTGAACATCATGCGAAGCACGCCTGCGCGGGTTGCGGGTAGCAGGCTTCAGAGGGTAGCGAATTGAACGATATGGCAAAGAATCTGATCCTGTGGTTGATCATCGCCGCCGTCCTGGTGACGGTCATGAACAACTTCTCCAGCCCCAATGAGCCGCAGACCCTCAACTATTCCGACTTCATCCAGCAGGTGAAGGACGGCAAGGTCGAGCGCGTTGCCGTGGATGGCTATGTCATCACCGGCAAGCGCACCGATGGCGATGCCTTCAAGACCATCCGGCCCGCCATCCAGGACAATGGCCTGATCGGCGATCTGGTGGACAACAAGGTCGTGGTCGAGGGCAAGCAGCCTGAACAGCAAAGCATCTGGACCCAGCTACTGGTAGCCAGCTTCCCGATCCTGGTGATCATCGCGGTGTTCATGTTCTTCATGCGCCAGATGCAAGGCGGGGCGGGTGGCAAGGGCGGCCCGATGAGCTTCGGCAAGAGCAAGGCGCGCCTGCTCTCCGAAGACCAGGTCAAGACCACCCTGGCCGACGTGGCTGGTTGCGACGAAGCGAAGGAGGAAGTCGGCGAGCTGGTCGAGTTCCTGCGCGATCCAGGCAAGTTCCAGCGCCTGGGCGGTCGCATTCCCCGCGGCGTGCTGATGGTCGGCCCGCCCGGTACGGGTAAGACGCTGCTGGCCAAGGCCATTGCCGGCGAAGCCAAGGTACCGTTCTTCACCATTTCCGGTTCGGACTTCGTCGAGATGTTCGTCGGTGTCGGTGCCAGCCGTGTACGTGACATGTTCGAACAGGCGAAGAAGCACGCGCCTTGCATCATCTTCATCGACGAAATCGATGCCGTGGGTCGCCATCGTGGCGGCGGCATGGGCGGTGGTCACGACGAGCGCGAGCAGACGCTCAACCAGTTGCTGGTCGAAATGGACGGCTTCGAAATGAATGACGGCATCATCGTCATTGCCGCGACCAACCGTCCGGACGTGCTCGACGCTGCGCTGCTGCGCCCTGGCCGTTTCGACCGTCAGGTCGTGGTGGGCCTGCCGGACATCCGCGGTCGCGAGCAGATCCTCAAGGTTCACATGAAGAAAGCGCCCTTGGGCGACGACGTGAACCCTGCGGTCATCGCTCGCGGTACACCGGGTTTCTCCGGTGCCGATCTGGCCAACCTGGTCAACGAAGCGTCGCTGTTCGCTGCCCGCAATGGCAAGCGCCTTGTCGAGATGAAGGAATTCGAGCTCGCCAAGGACAAGATCATGATGGGCGCCGAGCGCAAAAACATGGTCATGTCCGAGAAAGAGAAGCAGAACACGGCTTACCATGAAGCGGGCCATGCCATCGTCGGTCGCGTCGTGCCCGAGCACGACCCGGTCTACAAGGTCTCGATCATCCCGCGCGGTCGCGCGCTGGGCGTGACCATGTTCCTGCCTGAGGAAGATCGCTACAGCCTTTCCAAGCGCGCCTTGATCAGTCAGATCTGCTCGCTGTACGGGGGGCGCATTGCCGAGGAAATGACGCTGGGCTTCGATGGCGTTACCACCGGTGCGTCCAACGACATCATGCGTGCCAGCCAGATCGCTCGGAACATGGTCACCAAGTGGGGCCTCTCCGAGAAGCTCGGGCCGTTGCTCTACGCGGAAGACGAAGACCAGGGTTACCTGGGTCGTGGCGGCGGCGGTGGTGCGGCAGCAGTGTCGGGCGAGACTGCCAAGGTGATCGACTCCGAAGTGCGCAGCATTATCGACCAGTGCTACGGCACGGCCAGGCAGATTCTCACGGACAACCGTGACAAGCTGGATGCAATGGCGGACGCGCTGATGAAGTACGAGACGATCGATGCCGATCAGATCGACGACATCATGGCAGGCCGCACGCCACGTGAGCCTCGCGATTGGTCCGGCGGTGGTTCGGGTTCGTCGGGCACTACCATCGCCCCGGATCCACGTCCTGAAACACCCATCGGTGGACCAGCGGCCGAGGTCTGATACAGACGCCTCAACGCTAGATACCTAAGGTTTGACATGACCCCTTCGCAATACCCCACTCGGTTGCCTTGCGGCAACCGGGTTCTCGATCTGGCCCAGACGCACGTCATGGGCATCCTCAATATCACCCCCGACTCCTTTTCTGATGGTGGCCGCTTCAACCAGCGCGATCTGGCCCTGCGTCATGCGCAGGCGATGGTCGATGCCGGCGCAACCTTGATCGACATCGGTGGCGAATCGACACGCCCAGGCGCTCGAGCTGTGTCTACGGTGGAAGAACTTGAGCGTGTCGCGCCCTTGGTCGAAGCGATCAACCGCGAACTTGATGTGATCATTTCGGTGGACACCTCCACGCCAGCAGTCATGCGCGAAAGTGCACGGCTCGGCGCCGGTTTGATCAACGACGTGCGCGCGCTGCGCCGCGACGGCGCACTGGACGCCGCTGCGGCCACCGGCCTTCCGGTATGTCTGATGCACATGGTGGGCGAGCCCGGCACCATGCAGGACCATCCCCACTACGACGACCTGCTGGGCGAGGTGGCGGGCTTTCTGTCCGAACGCATGCACGCCTGTGCTTCGGTCGGCATCCCTGCAGAGCGTATACTGCTCGACCCAGGCTTCGGTTTCGCCAAGTCGCATGCGCACAACCTCAGCCTGTTCAAGCATATGCAGGCGCTGCATGCGCTTGGGCGGCCCTTGCTGGTAGGTGTTTCGCGCAAGAGCATGGTTGGGTTGGCCCTGAACAAGCCGGTGGCCGAGCGCCTCAATGGCAGCTTGGCCCTGGCGGCCTTGGCGATGACCAAGGGTGCGAAGATCTTGCGCGTCCACGATGTGGCCGAAACGATTGATGTCGTTCGGATGATCGCCGCTGTTGAAGCGGCCGAATAAGAATTACGGAGTACTTATGAGCAGGAAATATTTTGGCACCGACGGCATTCGTGGTCGTGTCGGCGAGTACCCCATTACCCCTGATTTCATGCTCAAGCTGGGCTGGGCGGCCGGTATGGCGTTCCGCAAGATGGGCGCGTGCCGCGTGCTGGTCGGCAAGGACACGCGGATCTCTGGCTACATGTTCGAATCGGCGCTGGAGGCCGGCCTGTCCGCGGCCGGCGCCGACGTCCTGTTGCTCGGCCCGATGCCCACGCCCGCCATTGCCTACCTGACGCGTACGTTCCATGCCGAAGCCGGGATCGTCATCAGTGCATCGCACAATCCGCACGATGACAACGGCATCAAGTTCTTCTCCGGCCAGGGCACCAAGCTGCCCGACGAAGTCGAGTCGATGATCGAAGAGCTCATGGATGCGCCGATGACGGTGGCCGAGTCCAGCAAGCTGGGCAAGGTTTCGCGCATCAACGACGCCGCTGGCCGCTACATCGAGTTCTGCAAGAGCAGCGTGCCCACCACCACCGATTTCGCCGGCCTCAAGCTGGTGATCGATTGTGCCCATGGCGCCACCTACAAGGTCGCACCCAATGTCTTTCGCGAGCTGGGTGCGCAGGTCACCGTGCTGTCTGCCGCGCCCGATGGCCTGAACATCAACGACAATTGCGGCTCGACCCACATGGAAGCGTTGCAGGCTGCCGTGCTGATAGGCCATGCCGACCTGGGCATCGCCTTCGACGGAGACGGTGACCGCGTATTGATGGTCGACCATACGGGCGCCATCGTCGATGGCGACGACTTGCTGTTCATCATCGCTCGCGATCTCCACGAGCGCGGCAAGCTGCACGGCGGCGTGGTCGGTACCCTGATGAGCAACCTGGGCCTGGAACTGGCCTTCCAGGACCTGTCCATCCCGTTCGTTCGCGCCAGCGTCGGCGACCGCTACGTGATGGCCGAGCTCAAGGAGCGTGACTGGCAATTGGGTGGCGAGAATTCGGGCCACATCGTCTGCTGCCATCACACCACCACGGGCGATGCGATCATCGCTGCGCTGCAGGTGCTGCTGGCCCTCAAGCGCCGTGACGAAACCCTTGCACACGCCCGTCAGGGGCTGCGCAAGTGTCCTCAGGTATTGGTCAACGTGCGCTTTGCCGGCGGCGACGTCAATCCGGTCGAGCACCCCTCGGTCAAAGAGGCCTGCGCGCGGGTGACCGAGGCCATGGGTGGTCGCGGGCGCGTGCTGTTGCGCAAGTCCGGAACCGAGCCGCTGGTGCGGGTAATGGTCGAAGGCGACGACGAAAAAGTCGTGCGTGGCTACGCCGATGAGCTTGCCAGGCTGGTGAGTGAAGTTTGCGCCTGAATACGGCTTGCCAGTGAACGTTGCGTTGGGTAACATCTGCGCCCACTTTGATCGACGAGGTACAGCATGCGTCGCCCCATGGTAGCTGGTAACTGGAAAATGCACGGTACCCGCGCCAGCGTCGCCGAGCTGATCAAGGGTCTGTCCGAACAGTCCTTGCCCGACTCTGTCGAGGTTGCGGTGTTCCCGCCCCTGTTGTTCGTCGACCGTGTGGTCGAGGGTCTGCAGGGCAGCCATATCGCTGTAGGTGCGCAGAACTGCGCGGTTCAGGCCGAGCAAGGTGCATTGACTGGCGAAACCGCCTCGAGCCAATTGGTTGATGCCGGTTGTTCGCTGGTTCTGATCGGTCACTCCGAGCGTCGCCAGGTCATCGGCGAAGGCGAGCAGCAACTGATCGAGAAATTCCGCGCCGCGCAAGCGGCCGGCCTGACGCCAGTGCTTTGCATAGGGGAAACCCTTGAAGAGCGCGAAGCCGGTCAGACTTTGGAAATTGTAGGTCGTCAGCTGGGCAGCGTCATTGCGGCCTTGGGTATCGAAGCTTTCACCCATGCGGTGATTGCCTACGAGCCGGTCTGGGCCATTGGCACCGGGCTGACTGCCACGCCGCAACAGGCTCAGGATGTGCACGCCGCCATCCGGGCTCAGTTGACGGCAGAAGATGCCAAGGTCGCACAAGCTGTGCGGCTGTTGTACGGCGGTAGCGTCAAAGCGGCCAATGCGGCCGAACTGTTCGGCATGCCGGATATCGATGGGGGCCTCATTGGTGGTGCTTCCCTGAATGCAGATGATTTCGGTGCGATCTGTCGCGCCGCGGGAAACTGAGAAAATGCTGGAAACAGTCGTAGTCGTTCTTCATCTGTTGGGTGCACTGAGCGTTGTCGCTCTGGTTTTGCTGCAACAGGGTAAAGGTGCGGACGCTGGCGCGTCATTCGGGGCAGGTGCATCAAATACTGTCTTCGGAAGCCAAGGTTCCTCTACCTTTCTTAGTAAGTTTACTGCTATACTTGCCGCCTGTTTCTTCATAACCAGCTTGGGTTTAGGTTACTTTGCTAAAGAGAAAGCTCAACAGCTGACTCAAGTAGGTTTGCCAGATCCAGCGGTCATCGAAGCACCTAGGCAGAAGCCGGCAGCAGATGATGTTCCGGTGCTCCAAGAGCAAAAGACCGACGTAGCTCCTGCTACCGACGTTCCTCAGGCTCAAGGGCAAAAGTGATACTCGCAAGAGTGTCAGGGTTACAAAAGCGGTAAGGGTTTCACACGTTGTATTGCCGAGGTGGTGGAATTGGTAGACACGCAACCTTGAGGTGGTTGTGCCCATAGGGTGTAGGGGTTCGAGTCCCCTTCTCGGTACCAATTATCAGGAGAGCCCGCTGTTGCGGGCTTTCTTGTCGGTGGAAGCTTGGATTGACCCAAAACGGGTTCGGTCGTATACTTTCGCCCCAGCTTTGTCGCGGGATGGAGCAGTCTGGTAGCTCGTCGGGCTCATAACCCGAAGGTCGTTGGTTCAAATCCAGCTCCCGCAACCAGTTTTAGCAAAGCCCCTTTTCAAAGGGGCTTTTTGTTAGCTGGACAGTTCTTAGCGCCGGTATTCAACGGCGTATCCGGGATGGGCGCTTCGCCCATTTTTTATTTGCACAGCATGCACGAGGGGGTTCAGGTGTCGAGCAAGCTAGAACAGTTGCAGGCCTTGTTGGCCCCGGTGGTCGTGGCCCTTGGCTATGAATGCTGGGGTATTGAGTTTTCGGCTCAAGGCCGCCATTCACTTTTGCGTGTCTATATCGATAAAGAGGGCGGAGTGCTGGTGGACGATTGCGCCATTGTCAGCCGCCAGCTCAGTGGTGTACTGGACGTTGAAGATCCAATCACCGTCGAATACACCCTTGAAGTTTCTTCTCCAGGCATGGAACGCCCGCTGTTCAACATCGAACAGTTTGCCGCGTACGCCGGAGCACAAGTAAAGATAAAGCTGCGCGCCCCTTTCGAAGGACGACGCAACTTTCAGGGCCTTCTCCATGGTGTGGAGGACCAGGATGTCGTGATTCGAGTAGACGAACACGAATTCCTGCTGCCGATCGATTCGATCGACAAGGCCAATATCATTCCCAGTTTTGACTGAGACGTGCCAGATACTGCGGGTCCCGCGGATCCAATGGCTTGCGAAAGGCGAGGCGTACGATGAGCAAAGAAGTACTGCTGGTTGTTGAGTCGGTATCCAATGAAAAGGGTGTACCGGCAGGCGTAATATTCGAAGCGCTGGAGATTGCTCTGGCGACCGCGACCAAGAAACGCTTCGAAGACGAAGTGGATCTTCGTGTGGAAATCAATCG
The DNA here is from genome assembly GCF_014235765.1 of Pseudomonas baltica. GTDB lineage: Bacteria > Pseudomonadota > Gammaproteobacteria > Pseudomonadales > Pseudomonadaceae > Aquipseudomonas > Aquipseudomonas baltica. The sequence continues at coordinate 40,362 of NZ_JACMYH010000009.1, read as the reverse complement.
CCACACCGGCTCCTACGAAACCTTCCGTCGCTGGACGGTCGTCGAAGAAGACGACCTGGACGATCCGGCCATCGAAACCTGGCCGAGCAAGGTTGTACTGACACACCCCGAAGCCAAGGTGGGTGATGTCATCGAAGAGAAGATCGACTCCATCGAGTTCGGTCGCATCGCTGCCCAGACCGCCAAGCAGGTGATCGTGCAGAAAGTTCGCGAGGCCGAGCGCGCCCAGGTGGTGGATGCTTACCGTGAACGACTGGGCGAGATCATCTCTGGCACGGTCAAGAAGGTGACCCGCGACAACGTCATCGTCGATCTGGGCAACAACGCCGAGGCCCTGCTGGCTCGGGAAGATATCATTTCGCGCGAAACCTTCCGTGTCGGTGTGCGCCTGCGCGCGCTGCTCAAGGAAATTCGTACCGAAAACCGGGGTCCTCAACTGATCCTTTCGCGTACCGCGCCGGAAATGCTCATCGAGCTTTTCCGCATCGAGGTGCCGGAAATCGCTGAAGGCCTCATTGAAGTCATGGCCGCATCCCGTGATCCGGGTTCGCGCGCCAAGATCGCCGTTCGCTCCAAGGACAAGCGCATCGACCCGCAAGGTGCCTGTATCGGCATGCGCGGTTCGCGTGTGCAGGCTGTGTCCGGCGAGTTGGGCGGCGAGCGCGTCGACATCGTCCTCTGGGACGATAACCCGGCACAGTTCGTCATCAATGCCATGTCCCCGGCGGAAGTCGCGGCCATCATCGTCGACGAAGACGCCCATGCCATGGACATCGCCGTGGGTGCCGACAACCTGGCCCAGGCAATTGGCCGTGGCGGGCAGAACGTGCGTCTGGCCAGCCAGTTGACTGGCTGGACACTGAACGTGATGACCGAGTCGGACATTCAGGCCAAGCAGCAAGCGGAAACCGGTGACATCCTGCGCAACTTCATCGACGAGCTGGAAGTCGATGAAGAGCTGGCCCAGGTACTGGTCGACGAAGGCTTCACAAGCCTGGAAGAAATTGCCTACGTACCGTTGGAAGAGATGCTCAACATCGACGGCTTTGACGAAGACATCGTCAACGAGCTTCGCGCTCGGGCCAAGGATCGTTTGTTGACCAAAGCCATCGCTACAGAGGAAAAGCTGGCAGACGCCCATCCGGCCGAAGACCTGCTCTCGCTTGAGGGTATGGACAAGGATTTGGCGATGGAACTGGCGGTGCGCGGCGTAGTTACCCGCGAAGACCTGGCCGAGCAGTCGATTGACGACCTGCTCGACATCGACGGCATTGACCAAGATCGTGCCGGCAAGTTGATCATGGCCGCCCGAGCCCATTGGTTCGAGTAATTGGCGCGGCCTGAGGAGAGAAGTGCATGACGCAAGTCACGGTGAAAGAATTGGCCCAAGAGGTCGCCGCACCGGTAGAGCGCCTGCTTCAGCAGATGCGTGAGGCAGGTCTGCCGCACACCGACGCCGGACAAGTTGTGACCGACAATGAGAAGCAGGCTCTGCTGGCTCATTTGAAAAGCAGCCACAAGGCGAAAGCGGAAGAACCGCGCAAGATTACCTTGCAGCGCAAGACCCAAAGCACCCTGCGTGTGGCCGGTAGCAAGAGCATCAGCGTAGAAGTACGCAAGAAGAAGGTATTCGTTCAGCGCAGCCCGGAAGAGATCCAGGCCGAGCAGAAGCGCGAGCTCGACGAGCGTCGCGCAGCGAATGATGCTGCCCGCCAGAAGGTCGAGCAGGACACGCGTTCGCGTACCGACGAAGAAACGCGCAAGCAGCCTGGCAGCACCGCTCAGGCCGACGCCCCTGCCGCCGCAACCCAAGCTCCTTCGGCGCCAAGCGTCGATGTGGCTGCGGTCGCTCCGGCACCTGCACCGGCTCCCGAGCGCAAGAAGGAAGAGCCTCGTCGTCCCGACAAGCCGCGCAACGACGACCGTCGCAGCGGCAGTGGCAACAGTGATGGCGAGCGCAAGAACCAGCCTCACCGTGCCACCGTCAAGGAAAAGGCTCCGACGCCGCGTGCCGCACCGCGTACCACCGACGAAGAGAGCGATGGCTTCCGTCGTGGCGGTCGTGGCAAGGGCAAGCTGAAGAAGCGCAACGCTCACGGTTTCCAGAGCCCTACCGGCCCGCTGGTGCGTGACGTGAAAATTGGCGAGACCATCTCTGTTGGCGATCTGGCCGCACAGATGTCGGTCAAGGCTGCCGAGATCATCAAGTTCATGTTCAAGCTGGGCACGCCAGCCACCATCAACCAGGTGCTGGATCAGGAAACTGCCCAGTTGGTTGCCGAGGAGCTGGGTCACAAGGTGACTCTGGTCAGCGACACCGCCCTGGAAGATTCCCTGGCCGAATCGCTGAAGTTCGAGGGTGAGGCGTTCGCTCGTGCACCGGTCGTGACCGTCATGGGCCACGTCGACCACGGCAAGACCTCGCTGCTCGACTACATTCGTCGTGCCAAGGTTGCTGCAGGCGAAGCCGGCGGTATCACCCAACACATCGGTGCCTACCACGTCGAAACCGAACGCGGCATGGTCACCTTCCTCGACACCCCGGGCCACGCCGCGTTTACCGCGATGCGTGCCCGTGGTGCCAAGGCGACGGACATCGTGATCCTGGTGGTCGCGGCGGACGACGGCGTGATGCCGCAAACCATCGAAGCCGTTCAGCATGCGAAAGCCGCTGGCGTGCCGCTGGTGGTTGCAGTGAACAAGATCGACAAGCCGGGCGCCGACCTGGACCGTATCCGCAGCGAGCTGTCGGTTCACGGTGTGACTTCGGAAGAGTGGGGCGGCGACACCCCGTTCGTACCGGTTTCGGCCAAGCAGGGTACCGGCGTCGACGAATTGCTCGAAGCCGTGTTGCTGCAGGCTGAAGTACTGGAACTGACCGCAACGCCATCGGCTCCAGGCCGTGGTGTGGTCGTCGAATCGCGCCTGGACAAGGGCCGTGGCCCGGTGGCCACCGTGCTGGTTCAGGACGGTACGCTGCGTCAGGGCGACATGGTGCTGGTCGGTTCGAACTACGGCCGCGTACGTGCCATGCTCGACGAGAACGGCAAGCCGATCAAGGAAGCCGGTCCGGCCATTCCGGTCGAGATCCTGGGCCTTGATGGTACCCCGGATGCCGGCGACGAGATGAGCGTGGTTGCCGACGAGAAGAAAGCCCGTGAAGTGGCTCTGTTCCGTCAAGGCAAGTTCCGCGAAGTCAAGCTGGCCCGTGCTCACGCCGGCAAGCTGGAAAACATCTTCGAAAACATGGGTCAGGAAGAGAAGAAGACGCTCAACATCGTCCTCAAATCCGACGTCCGTGGATCGCTGGAAGCGTTGCAGGGTGCCTTGAATGGCCTGGGCAACGACGAAGTGCAAGTGCGTGTGGTCGGTGGCGGCGTCGGTGGTATCACCGAATCCGATGCCAACCTGGCGCTGGCTTCGACAGCGGTACTGTTCGGCTTCAACGTGCGGGCCGATGCTGGCGCGCGCAAGATCGTCGAGCAGGAAGGTCTGGATATGCGTTACTACAACGTGATCTACGACATCATCGAAGACGTCAAGAAAGCCCTGACCGGTATGCTGGGCAGCGATGTTCGCGAGAACATCCTGGGTATCGCCGAAGTGCGTGACGTGTTCCGTTCGCCGAAGTTCGGTGCGATCGCCGGCTGCATGGTCATCGAGGGTGTGGTCTTCCGCAACCGTCCGATCCGTGTACTGCGCGAAGACATCGTGATCTTCGAAGGCGAGCTGGAATCGCTGCGTCGCTTCAAGGACGATGCGTCCGAAGTGCGTGCCGGCATGGAATGCGGTATCGGCGTCAAGAGCTACAACGACGTCAAGGTCGGTGACAAGATCGAAGTCTTCGAGAAAGTCCAAGTGGCTCGTACTCTCTAAGCTGCGACCTCCAGGAACCTGTCCGGCCAGCGCCGGGCCGGTTCTAAACGCAACGCCCGATCCGGCCCAGCCTGATCGGGCGTTTGCCGCTCTAGTTACAGGTAATGAAACATGGCAAAAGAATACAGCCGTACCCAGCGTATCGGCGATCAGATGCAGCGCGAGCTGGCGCAACTGATCCGTCGCGAGGTCAAGGATCCACGCGTTGGCCTGGTCACCATCACAGCGGTCGAAGTGAGCCGCGATGTCGGTCATGCCAAGATCTTCATCACCGTCATGGGCCAGGACAGCGCTGCCGACATCGCCCAGAGCATCAAGGTGTTGAACTCGGCCGCCGGTTTCCTGCGCATGCAGTTGGCCAAGGAAATGAAGCTGCGCAGCGTGCCGCAGTTGCACTTCCACTACGACGAAAGCGTGAGCCGTGGCGCTCATCTGTCGGCGTTGATCGAGCGTGCCGTGGCCGAGGACAGCCAGCATCACGCGGACGAGTCGGCCAAAGAGCCCAAGGAGTAATCCCGGTGGCTCAGGTCAAGCGTATCCGTCGCAATGTCAGTGGCATCATCCTGCTGGACAAGCCACTGGGGTTCACTTCCAACGCCGCGCTGCAGAAAGTGCGCTGGCTGCTCAATGCCGAGAAGGCCGGTCATACCGGCAGTCTCGATCCCTTGGCCACCGGTGTGCTGCCGCTGTGTTTCGGCGAGGCGACCAAGTTTTCCCAGTACCTGCTCGAATCCGACAAAGGCTACGAGACCCTGGCGCAACTGGGCAAGACCACGACCACGGCCGATGCCGAGGGCGAGGTTCTGCAGACCCGCGAGGTGACCGTCGGTCACTCCGACATCGAGGCGGTATTGCCTCGTTTCCGTGGCCAGATCAGCCAGATACCGCCGATGTACTCGGCGCTCAAGCGCGACGGGCAGCCACTGTACAAGCTGGCGCGTGCCGGTGAAGTAGTGGAGCGCGAGCCGCGTTCTGTTACTATTGCGCGGCTGCAATTGCTTGGCTGCGAGCAGACCACTGCAAGGTTCGCCGTGGACTGCAGCAAAGGCACCTACATTCGGACCCTGGTCGAAGACATCGGCGAGGCGTTGGGGTGTGGTGCGTACGTTTCAGAACTGCGTCGCACGCAAGCGGGCCCGTTCAGCCTGGCGCAGACGGTCACGCTCGAAGAACTCGAAGCCGTGCATGCCGAAGGCGGTAACGAGGCAGTGGACAGGTTCCTGCTGCCATCGGACAGCGGCCTGCAGGATTGGCCTCTGCTGCAGTTTTCGGAGCACAGCGCGTTCTACTGGCTCCACGGCCAGCCGGTGAGGGCTCCCGAAGCCCCCAAGTTCGGCATGGTGCGGGTACAGGATCACAATGGTCGCTTCATCGGAATCGGTGAAGTGAGCGAAGACGGGCGCATTGCGCCACGTCGCTTGATTCGGTCGGAATGACCGATCCCGGTCGTCACGGTATTCGTGGCGGCTGGTCGAGGACGGCTGTCAACAGGCACGGTCGCGCCTCTTCTCATGAAAACAGGGTTTTGCCCTGGCCTGTTGGACACTGCATGCAGTGCCCTTGATAGTGGAGATGCCTCATGGCTCTTAGCGTTGAAGACAAAGCTCAAATCGTTGCCGACTACCAGCAAGCCGTTGGTGATACCGGTTCGCCAGAAGTGCAGGTTGCACTGCTGACGCACAACATCAACAAGCTGCAGGGTCACTTCAAGGCCAACGGCAAGGACCACCACTCGCGTCGTGGCCTGATCCGTATGGTCAACCAGCGCCGCAAGCTGCTGGATTACCTGAAGGGCAAGGACGTCACCCGTTACAGCGCCCTGATCGGTCGTCTGGGTCTGCGTCGCTAATAGCGGCTCGACACGCGGTGACAAGCGTGGTTTGCCATGTTCGCAGGCCTGGGCTCAAGCCCGGGCCTGCGAGGGCGCCACGCGCAATCCTGAGGTTGGTTGTCTGTCGTACCCCAGCGGGTTTTCCGCGGGGGCGGGCAGGTTTCCAGCCTCAAGTTGTATCTGGACGGTCAACGGGGCCGATTCCCCGCTCTGCCCAAGAATTTCGCAAGAAACCAGTTCCCCCAAGAGCCAACAGAAGGTAGGAAACCGTGAACCCGGTAATCAAGACGTTTCAATTCGGTCAATCGACCGTAACCCTCGAAACGGGCCGTATTGCCCGTCAAGCCTCCGGCGCCGTGCTGGTCACCGTCGATAACGACGTGACCGTACTGGTGACCGTGGTAGGTGCCAAGCAAGCCGATCCAGGCAAAGGCTTTTTCCCGCTGTCCGTGCACTACCAGGAAAAGACCTACGCTGCCGGCAAGATTCCCGGTGGTTTCTTCAAGCGTGAAGGCCGTCCTTCCGAGAAAGAAACCCTGACCTCGCGTTTGATCGATCGCCCGATCCGTCCGCTGTTCCCCGAAGGCTTCATGAACGAAGTGCAGGTCGTCTGCACCGTCGTTTCCACCAGCAAGAAAACCGATCCGGACATCGCTGCGATGATCGGTACCTCGGCGGCCCTGGCCATTTCCGGCATTCCGTTCGACGGCCCGATCGGCGCTGCGCGCGTGGCCTTCCACGAGAGCACTGGCTACCTGCTGAACCCGACCTACGAGCAGCAGCAGGCTTCGAGCCTGGACATGGTCGTGGCCGGTACCAAAGACGCCGTGCTGATGGTTGAATCCGAAGCCAAAGAGCTGACCGAAGACCAGATGTTGGGCGCCGTGCTGTTTGCCCACGATGAGTTCCAGTCGGTCATCAAGGCCGTCGGCGAGCTGGCTGCAGAAGCCGCCAAGCCTACCTGGAGCTGGACCCCGAAAGCATGGAACACCGAGCTGCTGGGCGCGATCCGTGGCGAATTCGGCGATGCCGTTTCCCAGGCCTACACCATCACCGTCAAGGCCGATCGCTACGCCAAGCTGGGCGAGTTGCGTGACCAGGTGATCGCCAAGTTCTCCGGCGAAGAAGGCAAGCCGACCGCAGCCGAAGTGAAGGAAATCTTCGGCGAGATCGAATACCGCACCGTTCGTGAAAACATCGTCAACGGCAAGCCGCGTATCGACGGTCGCGACACCAAGACCGTGCGCCCGCTGAACATCGAAGTCGGTGTTCTGCCGAAAACCCACGGTTCGGCCCTGTTCACCCGCGGTGAAACCCAGGCGCTGGTCGTGGCGACTCTGGGCACTGCCCGCGACGCTCAGTTGCTGGACACCCTGGAAGGCGAGAAGAAAGACCCCTTCATGCTGCACTACAACTTCCCTCCGTTCTCGGTGGGCGAGTGTGGTCGCATGGGCGGCGCGGGTCGTCGTGAAATCGGCCACGGCCGTCTGGCCCGTCGTTCGGTACAGGCCATGCTGCCGGCCGCCGACGTGTTCCCGTACACCATCCGCGTGGTATCGGAAATCACCGAGTCGAACGGTTCCAGCTCCATGGCGTCGGTCTGCGGTGCTTCCCTGGCCCTGATGGACGCCGGTGTGCCGATGAAGGCGCCGGTTGCCGGTATCGCCATGGGCCTGGTCAAGGAAGGCGACAAGTTCGCCATCCTCACCGACATCCTCGGTGACGAAGACCACCTCGGCGACATGGACTTCAAGGTAGCCGGTACCGCCAAGGGTGTTACCGCGCTGCAGATGGACATCAAGATCAACGGTATCACCGAAGAGATCATGGAAATCGCCCTGGGCCAGGCGCTGGAAGCGCGCCTGAACATCCTCGGTCAGATGAACCAGATCATCGGCACTTCGCGTACCGAGCTGTCGGAAAACGCGCCGACCATGATCGCGATGAAGATCGACACCGACAAGATCCGCGACGTGATCGGCAAGGGTGGCGCCACCATCCGCGCCATCTGCGAGGAAACCAAGGCTTCGATCGACATCGAAGACGACGGTTCGATCAAGATCTTCGGCGAATCCAAGGAAGCGGCTGAAGCAGCACGTCAGCGCGTTCTGGGTATCACCGCAGAAGCCGAGATCGGCAAGATCTACGTGGGCAAGGTCGAGCGCATCGTTGACTTCGGTGCCTTCGTCAACATCCTGCCTGGCAAGGACGGTCTGGTTCACATTTCGATGCTCAGCGATGCGCGCGTCGAGAAAGTGACCGACATCCTTAAGGAAGGCGAAGAAGTGGAAGTACTGGTACTGGACGTGGACAACCGCGGCCGTATCAAGCTGTCCATCAAGGACGTTGCTGCTGCAAAGGCTTCGGGCGCCTAACCTCGCCGGCTTGAAAAAAAGAGTCCTTCGGGGCTCTTTTTTTTCGACTAGAGTTTGCTCAGTAGCCTGGGGTTTGTTCAAAGTGCCCATTCAAGGCGTTCAGAAACGCCAGGGAACTTTTGCGAACTTGCAACTTGCACGCAAAATTACCTGCAGACGTGCAAGTTGCACGAATGGCTTTTTTTGTAAGAATCTTAACTGATTGATAATAAAGGACTTTATCTGTGTTGGTGGGTTGGCATGAGGTCTGCAATATACTTGTCACCTGCAGCCAAGACATTAAACGTCTGCAGACCTTTTAAAAAACAGGAGTGACTCGTATGAAGAAGTTCGCTATTGCTGCCGCTGCTGCTACCGCGCTGACCTTGACCATGGCCAACGCTGCTTTCGCTCAACAGTCCACCCAGGCTCCAATGGTTGTTGCTGCTAGTAACGTGACTGAAGCCAAAGAAGCAACCTCTGACACTTGGATCACCACCAAGGTCAAATCCGATCTGGTTACCGAAAAAGGCATCCCAGGCACCGACATCAAGGTCGAAACCAACAAAGGTGTGGTTTCCCTGTCGTCGACCGTTGCTGTGACCGACGCTCAGAAGGCTACTGCCGTACGTATCACCAAGGCCATCAAGGGCGTGAAAGCTGTCTCCGCCGATGGCCTGAAAGCCGAGTAAGTTTCATGCGAAGGCCACAGGGATGTGGCCACTGAGAGCCCCAGCGCCATGCGCCGGGGCTTTTTTTATGGGCGTTGTTCATGCGCTCGAATGATGCGTCAGTTGCGGCTGCTTTCGATCTGCACCAGTTTGCTGCCGACGAACTTCAAGTATTGGCTCATACCATTGGAAGGTCCGTACACCCACTCTTCAATCGGCAGTTCGACGCGTCGATTGATCGGCCCCGAGCGTTCGTAGCCCGTCTGCGCCTTACTGGCAGGCGCACCACATTTCTGCTCTACCTGAACCGTGCGATCGTTCAGCGACACCAGGGTGTTGCCACAGCGCATCGTCGAGGCGGCGTTGGCTGTGTTGCACAGCGCCAGCAGCAATGGCACGCAGGTCATCCAAGTCAATTTGTTCATTCGGCATCCAGATGCAGGGGGGTGATGATGCGCCCATCTTTTTCGGCCTGGCCCAGGGCTGCATCGATGAAGTACACACGCTCGTCCGCCAACTGGCCCTTGTCGACCAGAAAGTCCTTGATGCTGCCTGCACGGGCCTGCCCCAGCTGACGCAGCAATGCATTGTTCGAAGCCCAGGACTTGAGCACCGCTTCACGTAGCTTGTCGGTGCGAACCTTGCTTTCCAGCTGTTGCCATTCCACCGGTGGCTGACCTTTGAGCCGGGTACGGTAGATGGCTTCGAGCATTGCCGGCTTGTCGTCGTCAGGCACTTGCATCTCGGCTGCGGTGGCGGGGACTTTGTCGCCACGGCGCTGGGCCATTTTATAGTAGGTGCTTTGGTATTCGCGCTCCAGGCGTTGCTGCGCAATGAGCGGGCCGTCGCTGGCCTGGGCGCTGGTACCTTCGATTTCCAGGCGCAGGGTCGGGCGCTCCTTCAAGGCCGCCGCCAGCTTCACCAGGGCCGCCTGGGCCTCTGCGCTCAATTCGTCCGAACCTGGGCGGAACGACACGGTGCTCAGGTCTTCCGAGCCGCCGCCACTGACCAGTCCACCAATGAACTTGAACGGCGCCTGAGCGGCACGAACCATCAGGTTGCGCAGGGTCTGCCAGACGATCGGCATGACGCTGAACTGCGGGCTGTTCAGATCGCCGCTCACCGGCAGTTCGATGGCGATTCTGCCTTGGGAATCCTTGAGCAGCGCGATGGCCAGGCGCAGCGGCAGATCGACCGCATCCGGGCTGTCGACCTTGTCGCCCAGTTGCAGCTGTTCCACCAGCAGCTTGTTCTCTGCCTTGAGCTGGCCTTTGGTGATCAGGTAGTGCAAGTCGAGGTTCAGACGGCCCTTGCGGATGCGATAGCCGGCGAACTTGCCCGAATAGGGCGTCAGGGTGGTCAGCTCCACGCGTTTGAAGCTGGTCGTGATGTCCAGGCTGGCCATCGGGTCGAACGGATTCAGCGCACCGGCGATGGTCACCGGCGCATAGCGGTCGACCTTGCCCTGGATGTCGATGCGTGCCGGCTTGGCCTGACGGTTGTCGATCGTACCTATGCGCCCGTTGAGTTGCTGAACGGCCGTGGCAAAGTTCGGGGTGAGGCTGAAGTCGGCAAAGTTGGCCGAGCCATTGTCGATGTCCACGGAGCCGATGCGAATACCGAGAGGTTTTTCGGCACCTGCGGGTTTCCCCGAGTTGACCGAGTTGGCGGGCTGCGGCGGTTGCGGAATCAGCAGGTCGTCGATATTGGTGGTACGGTCCTCGTTGATCATGAAGCGCGCGTAGGGCTGTTGCAGCTGCACCCGCTCGATCTGCAGGCGATCGCCGTGGCGGTAGTCGAGACCGTCGAGAGTCAGGTGCTGCCATTTGACGAAATCGCGCTCCTTGAGCGTATCGAGCGTGTGCAGCTGATCGATTTCGACGCGGCCGGACACCGTCATCGCCAGCGGTTCAGTGCTGTTCAGTTGCACAGCGAGATCGCTGTCGAGCATGCCGCTGCGCAGTTCCAGGCGAATCAGCGGGCTGATGTAGGCCTGCGCGACACGCAGGTCGATGTCCTGGGTGCTGACCTTCAGGCGTGCGCCAACCGGAGCCAGGCTGACCTCGCCGCTGGCCTGCAAGTGACCTTGCTTGCCCAGCCCGGTGTCCAGCTTGAGGGTGAAGGGAGCGCCGTTGAGGCTGTCGAAATCACGCAGATCCAGGTTGAGGGGCCCGAGCTCCACCGCCACGTTGTCGGTCGGCACACGGTCCGCCAGATGCACCCGGTAGTCACGCAACTGCACATCCTTGAGCAACACCTGCCAAGGCTTGGCTGACGCGGCTGCCGTCTTGCTGGCGGCCGGCGTCTGTGCCTGCACCTGCGCCGTCGTCGGGCTGGCGAACAGCTTTTGCCAGTCGAGCTGTCCATCCGCCTCGCGGGCGGCCCAGGTTTCCAGGCCGTGACTGCGTATCTGACCAACCCTGACCAACTGCTTGACCAGATCCACCGATGTATCGCTGACCTCAAGGCGTTCGAGCCGTACCAAGGGACGGCCATCGGGAGCGGCGATCGCGAAGGGCGCAACGGTGAGGGCCACCTTGTCCAAGGTGAGTTCGGTCTGCTTGGCCAGGTTCAGGTTGTAGTCGGCACTGAGGGTGAACACGCCCTTCTCCAGGGCCAAGGGCACGCTGTCACGCACGTACGGCCACCAGACGCTCATCTGCGCATCGGTCACCTTCAGTGAGCCTTGGGAAGACACCGGGCTCAGGCCAATACGTCCGCGCCAGTCGATACGCCCGCCTTGGGGGCTGTTGGCTACCAGCGTCATGTCGGCATGATCGTCCGGTAGCGTGCTGAGGTTCTGCAGCTCCAGATTCATCGAGTCGTAGAGAAACTCGATCGGCTGGCTTGGGCGCAAGTCCTTGAAATGCAGATAGCCGTCAACCAGTTTGATACTGCCGATGCGCAACGCGAAAGGTTCGGACGGTGCGTCCTGCACAGCCGGGTCGCTGGCGGGAAGCTTGAACAAGCCGCTCAAGTTGAGCTTGCCGGTCTTGTCGAACAGCACTTCGGTGCGAGGCTTTTCCAGCTCCACCGCAACCAGATGCAGCGCGCCGGTCCACAGGCTGTCCAATTGCAGATTGGCGTACAACCGCTCGAAACCGATCTGCTCGGCGCCGGGTTCACCGATCTTCAGCCCCCACAGGGTCAGCTCGAGGCTGAACGGATTGAATTCCAGGCGCTGCAGCTGAGCAGGAACAGTGGAATAGTCTGCCAGCTGCTGATTGGCAACCCGCAGGGCGATGCCGGGCAGGATCAGGAAGCCGAGCAGAGCGTACAGCGCTACCAGCGCCACAAGGGTGGCGGCGGTGCGTTTCAATCCTTTGGACATGGAAAAGAGGCCATCTGACGTGATCGGAGGTGCTTGGAGTATGGCACGTCAATGCGGTTCCTATGACTCAGGCCGCGTAAGTCATGGAATTTTCACCAGTTGCTGTAGGAAAACTAGAAATTCAGGATCAGCGTCTTCAACGGCGGCTGGCCGTCGCTGGAAGGGAAATCGGCCGCCGGGCCCATTACCGAGCATTCACGCACGGGCCGCCCGGCTTTCTCGGCACAGCGCAACACCTGATCACGCCAGTCGTCGAGGCTGACCTTGGCCAAATTGTTACAGCAGACCAGTACACCGCTGTCGGCCGTGGCCAGGATCGCGGGCTTGAGCAGGCTCTGGTAGTCGCGCAGCAGATCGACCGTGCCGAACGCACTCTTTGCCCAGGCGGGCGGGTCCAGAAAGACCAGATCGTACTGGCGTTGTTGCAGGCGCGGGTAGGATGGCAGCTTCTGCCCGCGACGCGGGGTGATGGGCAAACCAGCCAGTTGGCGGATGGCGGGAAAGTAATCCGACTGGATGAATTGCATGGGCGCAAGGTCGGGGTTCAGTGCACCGTTCTCGGCGCCGACTGCCAGGTTGCCTTCGGCAAAATCCAGGTTGCACACCTCGCGGGCGCCGCCTGCTGCTGCGCTCAGGCCCACGCCGCAGGTGTAGGCGAACAGGTTCAATACGCTTTTGCCAGCACTGTGTCGCTTGACCCAGCCGCGCGCGTTGCGCAGGTCGAGAAACAGCAACGGGTCCTGCCCGGGATGCCGTCCGCGCACGCGATAATTCAAGCCCCATTCGTGTCCGATCATGTCGGCCAGCGCCGCGTCTTCGGCACGATACACCGTGTCTTCCCGATCGATCCGCGAGTTGCCCCGCGAACGGTCGTTGTACACCAGCAGCAGCGGCGTCTGCAGGTGTTGCTCGACGGCGCCGTGCAGGGCCAGCAGATCTTCGCGTGTCAGCGTCTGATGGAAGCTTTGGATCAGCAATTGCGGACCATAGCGGTCGACGGTCAAGCCACCGGCGCCTTCCTGGCTGCCATGGAACAGGCGATAGCAATCAGTGCCCTGTTCATGCAGTTGCTCGAGCAGCGAGGAGCGGACGTCGAGGGCGGCGCGCAGCGCCTGGATCAAAGCGGACATGCACGGAGCCTGACGCAAAAAGAAGGGAGGCAATTCTACATCAATTGCCCGGTGCAACGGGGTATCGAACCACCGCGACGCTGGCTTGCAGCGCCGCGGGGTATCCAGGGTCAGCCGCGATGACGACCGCGGAAATAGTTGATCAGGCCCTGGGTAGAGGCATCTTCGGCCAGCGATTCGTTTTCGCCGATCAGGCGCTGGTAGACGCCCTTGCCCAGCTCCTTGCCCAGTTCCACGCCCCACTGATCGAAAGCATTGATGCCCCACAGCACGCTTTGCACGAACACCTTGTGCTCATACATGGCTACCAGGGCGCCGAGGCGACGCGGGCTGATGCGCTCGACCACCAAGGTGTTGCTCGGACGGTTGCCGGGAATGACCTTGTGCGGGGCCAGCTTCTGCACCTCGTCTTCGGCCATGCCGCGCTCGCGCAGTTCGGCTTCGGACTCGCTGCGGCTCTTGCCCAGCATCAGCGCCTGGCTCTGCGACAGGCAGTTGGCGAACAGCCACTGGTGATGATCGGCGACCGGATTGAAACTCACCACCGGGACGATGAAGTCGGCCGGGATCATGTGGGTGCCCTGGTGCAGCAACTGGTGATAGGCATGCTGGCCGTTGCAGCCCACGCCACCCCAGATGACGGGGCCGGTGTCGATGTTCACCGGCGTGCCGTCCTGGCGCACGCTCTTGCCATTGGACTCCATGTCCAATTGCTGCAGGTGTTTGGTGATGTTGCGCAGGTAGTGGTCGTACGGCAGGATCGCGTGGCTCTTGGCATCCCAGAAATTGCCGTACCAGACCCCCAGCAAGGCCAGCAACACCGGCATGTTCTGTTCGAACGGCGCCGATTGGAAGTGCTGGTCCATGGTGTAGGCGCCCGACAGCAGCTCCTTGAAGTTGGCCATGCCGATCGACATCGCAATCGGCAAGCCGATGGCCGACCACAGCGAATAACGCCCGCCGACCCAGTCCCACATCGGGAAGATGTTTTCTTCGCGGATCCCGAATTCGACGGCTGCGGCATTGTTGCTCGACACCGCGATGAAGTGGCGGTAAAGCTCGGCTTCCGAACCGCCCTGGGCCAGGTACCAGCCACGCGCAGCCTGGGCGTTCTTCAGCGTTTCCAGAGTGCTGAACGATTTCGAGGAAACGATGAACAGAGTGGTCTCGGCACGCAGCTTGGCCGACAGCTCGTGGAATTCGCTGCCATCGATGTTGGCCAGGTAGTGGCAGCGCACGCCTTTCTGGGCATACGGCAGCAAAGCTTCGGACACCAGTTCCGGGCCGAGGAAGGAGCCACCGATACCGATGTTCACCACGTCGGTGATCGGCTTCTCGGTGTAGCCACGCCACAGGCCGTCATGGATGCGCGTGACCAGCTCGGTGATCTGGTTGAGCACCTTGTGCACGTCTGGCATCACGTTGACACCGTTGACATTGAGCTTGTCGCCCACCGGGCGGCGCAATGCGGTGTGCAACGCCGGACGGCCTTCGGAAGCGTTCAGCAGTTCGCCGGCAAACATCGCCTTGATCGCGCCTTGCAGGTCTACTTCGTTGGCCAGTTGCACCAGCAGATCGCGGGTCTGCGTGTCGATCAGGTTTTTCGAATAGTCGAGGAACAGCCCGCAGGCGCTCAGGGAGAAATGCTCGAAGCGCTGAGGGTCGGCATTGAAGGCATCGCGCATGCTGAAGTCTTGCATGGCAGCGCGGTGCTGGGTTAGCGCCTGCCAAGCGGGCAGGGTGGTCACGTCATGCGGGGTTCGGTAGTACGCCATCGCTGCAAATTTCCTTTTTCTTGAACTGCGTTTGGACATTGGAACGCTCGGCCGGTTGCGTGCCTGCTGCATCGAAAGATCCGGCAGGCGGCCAGGGTGGTTGCGGGCCGCTGATCGGCTGCCAATGCACGGTTCGGACGCTGCACCACCTTAAACCGCCGCGCGCGTTCTGTCTGCGCCTAGTGAACGATGCGCGAGGGACTTTCAGGCTGTCGCGGTTCAGCTGTGTTGAGTGTCGTGATCGAGGTCCAAGTGCAGGTTGTCGATCAGTCGTGTGGTACCCAGATTCGCTGCGAGCAGAATCACCAGGTCGCGGTCTTCGGCAGTGGCCGGACGCAGGGTCACCGCATGCCGGATTTCCAGGTACTCAGGAGCGAAGCCGGCTTGGGCAATGACCTGCTTGGCATGGTCCAGCAGCAGCGGGTAATCGCGACGGCCCTGGCTTATCTGCGCCGCGACCTGGCTGAGCACCTGATACAGCAGAGGTGCCTGGGCACGCTGCTCCTGGCTCAGATACCCATTGCGCGAAGACAGCGCCAGGCCGTCTTCGGCACGCACGGTCGGCTCGCCGATGATCTGGATAGGCATATTGAGGTCGCGTACCAGCGCGCGAATCACGGCCAGTTGCTGGTAGTCCTTCTGGCCAAACACGGCAAGGTCCGGCTGGACCATGTTGAACAGCTTGCTGACCACCGTGGCCACGCCTTCGAAATGGCCTGGACGAGTGCTGCCGCACAAGCCCTCGGACAATTGCGGAACGCTCACTCGGGTCTGCCCGGCCATGCCGTCGGGGTACATTTCCGCTGCCGATGGTGCGAACAGCAGGCTGCAGCCTGCCTGCACCAGCCGTTCCTGATCGGCCGCCAGGGTGCGCGGGTACTTGTCCAGGTCTTCGCCGGCGCCGAATTGCAACGGGTTGACGAAGATACTCGCCACGACGAAATCGACACGCTGGGTAGCCTTGGCGACCAGCGCGGCATGACCGCTGTGCAGGTTGCCCATGGTCGGCACCAGGCCGATACGCTTGCCTTCGCCACGGGCACGGGCCACGGCGGCGCGCAGTTCTCGTACGGTCTTGACGGTGTTCATGAGGCGAATCCATGTTCAGGTGCGGGGAAATCCACCGCCTTGACGGCGGCTACGTAGGCGCGCAGTGCGCCTTGAATATCGCTCTGCCCGGTCATGAAGTTTTTCACGAACCGCGGCACGCGGCCGCTCAGGGAGAGCCCGAGCATGTCGTGCAGAACCAGCACCTGGCCGTCGACCGCACTGCCGGCGCCAATGCCGATCACCGGCACTTTCACTGCCTGGGCAATATCGGCAGCCAACTCGACGGGCACGCATTCGAGCAGCAGCATGGCCGCTCCGGCCTGCTCCAGGGCGATGGCGTCGGCACGCATCTGGCGTGCCTGGATGTCCTGGCGCCCTTGCACCTTGTAGCCGCCCAGCAGGTTCACCGATTGCGGGGTCAGCCCCAGGTGGACGCAGGCTGGAATACCGCGCTCGGCCAGCAGGCGCACCGATTCGGCGAGCCAGGCGGCGCCTTCGAGCTTGACCATGTGCGCCCCGGCCTGCATCAACAGTGCACTGTTGGCCAGGGTTTGCTCGCAGGTGGAATAAGCCATGAACGGCAGGTCGGCAACGATGAAGGCCCCCTGGTTGCCACGTTTCACACAGCCGACATGGTAGGCCATGTCCGCCACGGTCACCGGCAAGGTACTGTCATGCCCCTGCAGCACCATGCCCAGCGAATCCCCCACCAACAATACTTCGACGCCGGCCGCGCAGGCGGCGTGGGCGAACGTCGCGTCGTAGCAGGTCAGCATGGTGATCTTTTCGCCCTTGAGCTTGAGGCTCTGCAGGGCGGTCAGGGTGAGTTCGGGCATGAAAAGTATCCTCGGGCTGGCGCTGTGTCGACACAACATCATCTGTCGTGATGTTTGGAAACCCACTCATAAAGGTTGGTTTCGCGCCGTTTGGCACCTCGGGGGTGCAACGGGCCGCCTATAGTCGTGAGCACGACCGGGGAAGTCAATTGGGTTGACGGCTTCTGCGCGAACAGAGCCTGCGAAGAGGCCTGCCTGCGCTACAGCCTCTCCAGCCCTGCGAACGGGCAGGCAGCCAGCAGCTCGCGCAGGCTGCGGCCGTCCGCCAGCATGAAGCCCTCTTCAACCACTTCGGCCAGCGGATACAGCACGAATGCACGGGCTTGAAGGTGGTAGTGCGGCACTTGCAAACGAGGCTCGTCGATCACCCGGTCGGCATAGGTGATGATATCCAGGTCCAGGGTGCGCGGCCCCCAGCGCTCGGCACGCTCGCGGCCCTGCTCGTTCTCGATCGCCTGCAGCGCATCGAGCAGCGGCAGCGGCGCCAGCCCGGTGTCCAGGGCTGCTACGGCATTGCTGTAGCGCGGCTGGCCGGGCAGCAGTGAATCGCTGGTGTAGAACGAAGAAACCGCTGCCAGCGTGGTGTCCGGCAGTGCGGCCAGGGCCTGCAGGGCCTCATGCAATTGCCGTTGCGGGCTATCCAGATTGCTGCCCAGCCCGATGTGCACGCGCACCATGCTTATTCGTCGCCCTCGGCGCGCTTGCGCTTGGTGCCGGTACGGCGACGCTTGCGTGGTGCACCTGATTCGTCCTTGCCGCCCAGGTCCGCGATCATCTCGCGGCGCTGACTGTCGTTGCAGTCCTGATAGTCGGTCCACCACTCACCCAGGCCTTCGGTCTCTTCGCCGGCTTTTTCGCGCAGCAGCAGGAAGTCGTAGCCGGCGCGGAAGCGCGGATTGTCGAGCAACAGGTCGGCACGCTTGCCGCTGCGGCGCGGCAGGCGCTCCTGCATGTCCCAGATCTCGCGAATAGGGATGGTGAAACGCTTGGGAATGGCGACGCGCTGACATTGCTCGGCAACCAGCTCATGGGCCGCCTCCTGCATTGCCGGGATCGGTGGCATGCCACGGCTCTGCAGGCGCAGTACGCGTGCCGGCAACGCCGGCCAGAGCAGGGCGGCGAACAGAAAGGCCGGCGTCACCGGTTTGCCCTGCTTGATGCGCAGGTCAGTGTTGCGCAGCGCCTCGCTGATCAACGTATGGGTGTAGGTCGGCGTGTCTTCCAGCGCCTGCGTGGTCGCCGGAAACAGCGAATCGAACAGGTGCAGGTCGACCAGCATCTCGAACGTGTCGGCGGCATGGCCGGACAGGAACAGCTTGAGCACTTCCTCGAACAGACGTGCCGACGGTATCTCGCGCAGCATCGGCGCCAGCTCGCGAATCGGCGCAGCCGTGTGCTTCTCGATGCCGAAATCCAGCTTGGCGGCAAAGCGTACGGCCCGCAGCATGCGCACCGGATCTTCCTGATAGCGCTGAGTTGGATCACCGATCAGGCGAATCAGGCGGTTGCGCACGTCGTGTACGCCATTGGCGTAGTCCAGGATGCGTTCGCTGACCGGGTCGTAGTACAGGGCATTGATGGTCAGGTCGCGGCGCTGGGCGTCGTCCTCCAGAGTGCCGTAGACGTTGTCGCGCAGGATGCGTCCGCTCTCGCTGCTCGAGGAGCGATGCACGTCCTGTTCGTCGTCTTCTTCCGGGTGATTGGCGCGGAACGTCGCGACCTCGATGATCTCGCGGCCGAAATGGATGTGCACGAGCTTGAAGCGTCGGCCAATCACTCGCGCATTGCGAAACTCGGCCCGTACCTGTTCGGGCGTGGCGCTGGTAGCGACGTCGAAATCCTTGGGCACGATGCCCAGCATGAGGTCACGTACGCAACCGCCTACAAGATAGGCCTGGTAGCCAGCAGTCTGCAGGCGTTCGACGATGCCCACGGCGTGGCGGCTGAACTGGCTGCGCTGCAGCGAGTGTTGGCCAGCATTGAGCACTTCGGGCGTGGTACGCCGGTGCTGCGGATGACGCGCGGGAGTATTCAAAGACTTGAACAGCTTCTTCAGCATGGGATGCACTGTTTGAAGGGATTTTCGGCCATATACGAAGAACGACCGCATGATGGGCGGGGATTCTAGCATTTAGTCGAGGGATGGTGTAGGAGGCTGCGCCGGTCGGCACAAGCGGCAGGACAAAAGCCGGAAACTACAAGGGGAGCCGAAGCTCCCCAAGAAGTAGTTGCGTGCTCTGTTTTTGTTTTTTGTCGGGCTTTTTGTTTTTGTTGAGTGCCCTGCCCACCGAACCTGGGTTCGGGGGTGTCTCCCTATTCGGGAGCAAGAGCAAACGGATTGCTTTGGTCGCTGTGCTGTGATGATCAATGTGATCCAACCAGTTCTGGCATCTGCTTCAAAGCAGTTGTTGTAGTTCTCTGCCTGGCTGCGGGTTTCCCCAAAAACAACGCCTCTCCAAAAGAATCAGTTAGCTGCGCCTCCGCCGTGTTGTTCTTGTTATGCGTGAGTCGATTCGTCTTGTTCTTGTTATGAGTTTGCTTGCTTGTTGTTGTTCTTGTACCAGAGATATAGCAGGTCCCATGCCAACTTTTGCAAACCCCTCAAGAACGGGGCTTTGCGAGGAGGAGGGCGGTGATCGAGGGCTGAAATTGACCCTGTATTCGTTACCGATGGAACCGTGTCTTGTTACGTCGCAGGCCTAGGGTAACAGTTTGTCACGGCTACCCGTCAACCCGCGCAAACCCGCGGGCTAGAGCTGAAACGTATCAGCTTTCGCTGGCCACGCTCGACTTGCGCCGTGGAATCCCCAGGCGCTGACGACGCTCCCACAGGCATTTGCGACTGACGCCCAATTTGCGCGCCAATTCGGTCTCGGTCATGTGGTCTTGATGCTCCAGCACGAAGTGCTGGAAATAGTCTTCCAGGGAAAGATCTTCGGTGGGATCGTGGGCCGTGTTGTTTGCCGCGTTCTGCTGGGATGGCAGGCCGACGAAGTCATCGGTGTCCTGCAGGTCGGCAAGTTCGATGTCGATGCCCAGCAGTTCGGCCGATATCTCGGTGCTCTCGGTCAGGATCACCGAGCGCTCGACGGCGTTCTCCAGTTCCCGCACATTGCCGGGCCAGGAATACTGGCGGATGGCCTGTTCGGCATCGGCGGCAAAGCGCAGGTCGGTCCGCCCGATCCGTGAGCTCTGGCGAATGAGGAACGCCTTGGCAATTTCGCCGACATCGGCGCCGCGCTCGCGCAGGGGCGGCAACTTCAAGGCAATCACGTGCAGCCGGTAGTAGAGGTCTTCGCGGAACTGCCCCAGCTTGGCCAGGCTTTTCAGGTCCCGGTGGGTTGCGGCAATCAGGCGAACGTCGACTTTCTGCGACTGCACCGAGCCTACGCGGCGAATCTCGCCTTCCTGCAGCACCCTGAGCAAGCGCGCCTGGGCCTCGAGAGGCAACTCGCCGATCTCGTCGAGAAACAGCGTTCCGCCATCGGCAGCCTCGACCAGCCCGGCGCGGCCGGCGCTGGCGCCGGTGAAGGCACCTTTCTCGTGACCGAACAGTTCGGATTCGATCAGGGTTTCCGGGATCGCCGCACAATTCACCGAGATCATCGGTGCCTTCGCGCGCCGGGACAGGTTGTGCAGTGCCCGCGCGACCAGCTCCTTGCCGGTGCCGGACTCACCCTGGATCAGTACGTTGGAATCGGTCGGGGCGACCTTGCGGATCTTGCTGTAGAGGTCCTGCATGGGCGGGCAGGAACCAATGATACCGATATCGCCATTGGCATTCTGCGCGGCGGGCTTTTCCGCGCCGGCCTTGTTCGCCGGGCGCTCCACCGCTGCCGCGGGTGCGTTGTGGCGATCGCGCAAGATACGCGCGGCGGCCTGGAGCATTTCATCGTGGTCGAAGGGCTTGGCGATATAGTCGACCGCGCCCATTTTCATCGAGTCCACTGCCGAGCGCAGGCTGGCATAGCTGGTCATGATGAGCACCGGGGTGCCCTCGCCCAGCTTGATCAATTCGGTGCCCGGTGCACCCGGCAGGCGCAGGTCGCTGATGATCAGGTCGAACGATGCGATGCTGAACCGCTCCTGCGCTTCCTGCACGGAGCCGGCCTCACTGACCTGATACTGGTTGCGTTCGAGCAGGCGACGCAGGGCAGATCGAATGATGGTTTCGTCTTCGACGATCAAAATATGCGGCATTGATTCAATTCTCTCGACGGTCTCAGTTCACAGCGGACGTCGCTTCGACATGACGCGGCAATGTCACCCGAATTCGGGTACCGCGCTGGCTCAGGGGATCGGCCGGGCTGTCGATGGTGATCTGTCCATAATGCTCTTCAACGATGGAATAGACCAGAGCGAGCCCCAGTCCGGTTCCTTCGCCCGGGTCCTTGGTAGTGAAGAACGGTTCGAATAACCGATCCATGATGTTCTTGGGAATACCGCTGCCTTCGTCCTCGACGATGAGGTCGACGGTGTGTTCGCACGCTTCGGTCTTGACCCGCACCGCGCCTCCGGCCACAGAGGCATCCCGGGCGTTGGACAACAGGTTGATCAGCACCTGGGCCAGGCGTTGTGGATCACCCACGGCCCAGTGCTCCGGATCGCACAGGTTGTAGAACTGGATCTCGAAGTTGCGCCTGTTCAGCGCCAACAGGCCGATGGCATCCTGCGCTACCTGAGCCAGGTTGACCGGCTCGTCACTGTGCTGGTGGCCGCCGGCATGGGCAAAGCTCATCAGCGACTGGACGATGCGCGACACGCGCTTGGTCTGCTCGAGAATCTGGCTGCTCAGTTCGGTGATCTCGCTGTCTTCCTCGCGCTCCTCGCGCAGGTTCTGCGCCAGGCAGGCGATACCGGTGATCGGGTTGCCGATCTCGTGGGCGACCCCGGCCGCCAGCCTGCCGATGCTCGCCAGCCGCTCGGAATGCACCAGCTTGTCTTCGAGCATCTGCGTTTCGGTCAGGTCCTCGACCAACACCACCAGCCCGCTGTTGCCGGGCGCGAGCGGCTCGTCGATGGCGGCCTTGTGCAGGTTCAGCCAGCGTGTCTGCCCATCCAGGGCGAGGCGTTGCTTGTGCAGGTGCTCGTCGGGCACGTTGATGAAGTCGATCAGCAGGCTGCGCCATGGCTGGCTGATGGTTACCAGGCGCGAGCCGACCACATGCTGCGCAGGCACGCCGGTCAGGTCTTCCATGGCCTTGTTCCACATCAGGATCTCCTGGTCCTTGGCCAGCGAGCAAACGCCCATGGGCAGCTCCTGCAGGGTCTGTCGATGATAGCGGCGCAAGGCATCGAGCTCGGCAGCAAGGCCGGTCAGGCGCGAGTGATAATCTTCCAGCCGGCTTTCGATGAAGTGGATGTCCTCGGTGACATAGTTCTCGCTGCCTGATTTATAGGGCAGGAACGTTTCCACCATGTCCTGCGCCACGCTGGGGCCCATCAGCCCGGACAGATTGGCTTCGATCCGGTCCCGCAGGCGCCGCAATGCGTAGGGCCTGCGCTCGTCGAAGGGCAGGTAGAGGTCACGCAGGGCCTGCTCCACCTCGCGCTGGGCGGCCTTGGCGCCCAACGGTTTGGCCAGTTGCGTGGCGAACTCCTGGGGGGACGCGGCATGCAGTTCGCGCCGCTGCGGGCGCCGCACGTTATCCACTGCACAGGCTTCGGCAGCACTGACTTCTTCGCTGCTGGCAGCGGTGAACAGCGAGATCAGCGTGAACAGCAATACGTTGGCAGCCAGGGAGGCGATGGCTGCCATGTGCCAGCTGGTATCGTCGAGCACGTAGATCATGTTCAGGCGCGGGATGTAGAAGCCTTGCAGGTTGCCGATCAGCGGCAGCAGCATGGTCACCAGCCAGACGGCCATGCCGGCCAGCAGGCCGGCGATGAATCCGCGTCGATTGGCGGTGGGCCAGTACAGCACCGACAGCACGCCCGGCAGAAACTGCAGCGTGGCGACAAAGGCGACGATCCCCAGGTGTGCAAGGTCCTGCTTGGCGCCCAGCAGCAGGTAGAAGGCATAGCCGGCCATGATGATGGCGACGATCAGCGCCCGGCGTGTCCACTTCAGCCAGCGGTAGATGTTGCCTTCGGCCGGCGGCTGGTACAGCGGCAACACCAGATGGTTGAGCATCATGCCCGACAGCGCCAGGGTGGTGACGATGATCAGCCCGCAGGACGCGGAAAGTCCGCCTACATAAGCCAGCAGCGCCAGTGACTTGCTGTTGGCGGCAATACCGATGCCCAGGGTGAAGAACTCGGGGCTGGTCGTCGCGCCCAGGCGCAGGCCGGCCCACAGGATCAGCGGCACCGCCAGGCTCATCAGCAGCAGGAACAGCGGCAGCCCCCAACTGGCACTGACCAGCGCACGCGGATTGAGGTTTTCGGTGAAGACCATGTGGTACATGTGCGGCATGACGATCGCCGAGGCGAAGAACACCAGCAGCAGCGTGCGCCAGGGTCCCTCTTGCAGCGGCGCATGCAGCGACGCGAGGGCCGTCTGGTTCTGCAGCAGCCATTGCTCCAGATCGTGCGGGCCGTCGAACACCCCGTACAGGGCATACAGGCCAATCCCGCCCAGGGCGATCAGTTTGATCACGGATTCGAAGGCGATGGCAAATACCAGGCCTTCATGCTTCTCGCGGGTGGCGATGTGGCGTGAGCCGAAGAAGATCGTGAACAGAGTGATCAGCACGCAAAAACTCAACGCCACGTGGTTCTGCACCGGTTCGCGAGTCATGATGCCAATGGAGTCGGCCACCGCCTGGATCTGCAACGCGAGCAGGGGCAGTACGCCGACCAGCATGAACACCGTGGTCAGCGCGCCGGCCCAGGTGCTGCGAAAACGAAACGCGAAAAGGTCTGCCAACGACGACAATTGGTAGGTACGGGTGACCTTGAGTATCGGATACAGCAACACCGGCGCCAGCAGGAACGCGCCGGAAACCCCCAGGTAGCAAGCCAGGAAACCATAGCCGTATTGATAGGCCAGGCCCACGGTGCCATAGAACGCCCAGGCGCTGGCATAGACACCCAGCGACAAGGTGTAGGTCAGCGGATGGCGGATGATCGCCCGCGCGATCATGCCGCGCTCGCTGACCCAGGCCACGGCGAACAGCACCAGCAGGTACGCGGCGCTGACCAGCAGCATCTGGGTAAGGCTAAAGCTCATCGGCATCACGCTGGCTCTGCAGGATAAAGGTCACCACGATCAGAATCAGCCACAGCAGGTAAGGTCGATACCACGCGCCCGTGGGCTCGATCCACCAGTCCATGATGGCGGGGGAGAACAGGTATATCCCCACCACCAGAAGCAGGACCAAACGATAGATATACATGCTGGCCTCGGGGTAGGGTAAGTGTGCGAAAACAGTGCGGCGATGGTAGCGGATCGGCGTGTCGCTGCGAAGAGCCGGGCACCAGCCGATCGCTACTCCAGCTGCGCTTCTGCCACCGTGCGCACCGGGGGAATCGCACCACTGTCCCAATGCTCCACACCCCAGCGCAACACATCGTCCACACTGCCGTGCGCCAGGTCCGCCTCGGGCCGCTGGCCCAGCGCCCGCAGGGCACGCACCAGCAGTGGCGCAGCCTGGTCCGCATCCAGGGGCGGCGATCGGTAGCTTTTGCCCAGCTTGTTACCGTCTGGCTGGGTGATCAAGGGAACATGCAGGTATCGCGGCTGCGGCAACCCGAGCAGCTCCTGCAGATACAGATGGCGCGGCGTCGAATCGAGCAGGTCGGCACCGCGCACGATGTCGGTCACTCCCTGCCACGCATCGTCCAGCACCACCGCCAGTTGATAGGCATACAGACCGTCGCGACGACGAATGACGAAATCCCCCGACTCGCTGCCCAA
Source organism: Pseudomonas baltica (assembly GCF_014235765.1). Taxonomy (GTDB): domain Bacteria; phylum Pseudomonadota; class Gammaproteobacteria; order Pseudomonadales; family Pseudomonadaceae; genus Aquipseudomonas; species Aquipseudomonas baltica. Next base: position 15,650 of record NZ_JACMYH010000009.1, on the reverse strand, counting down.
ATGTTGTGCATACGTTCCCTGGACACGGTCCTCGAAGCGATAGCGCAGTTCCGGGACGCGCAGGCGGATGGCTGCATCCTGCGTGGAATGTCCGGCATTGCGGCACGTGCCGGGATAGATCCCTTGGTAGGGTTCCAACTGCTTGCGTGAGCAGGTGCACGCATAGGCCAGCCCCTGCGCCAACAGGCGGTCGATCACCTGTTGATAGGCCGCATGCCGCTCGCTCTGGTAGACCACCTCGCCATCCCACTGCAACCCGTAGCGCTCAAGGGTCTTGAGGATCGCTGCCGGTGCGCCGGCGACTTCTCTGGGCGGGTCCAGGTCTTCCATGCGCAGCAACCAGCGGCCACCTGCGGCGCGCGCGTCCAGCCATGAGGCCAGGGCGGCCACCAGGGAGCCGAAATGCAGGTAGCCGCTCGGGGTCGGAGCAAAGCGACCTATATAAGGAAGGGTAGTCATGGGTGCGGGATTCTACGGGCAATACAGAAACAAAAGGGCGCCGTGGCGCCCCTTTGTCGACAGGTCACTTGCCGACCTGTTTTTCCTTGATTTCCGCCAAGGTCTTGCAGTCGATGCACAGATCGGCGGTCGGACGTGCCTCGAGACGACGAATGCCGATCTCGATGCCGCAGGATTCGCACCAGCCGTACTCTTCGTCTTCGATCAACTGCAGCGTCTTGTCGATCTTCTTGATCAACTTGCGCTCGCGATCGCGCGCGCGCAGTTCGAGGCTGAATTCCTCTTCCTGGCTGGCCCGATCGGCCGGGTCTGGAAAGTTGGCGGCTTCATCCTTCATGTGGTCGACGGTGCGATCCACTTCCTGCATCAAGTCTTGTTTCCACTTGTTCAGGATCTTGGTGAAGTGAGCACGCATCGGCGCGCCCATGTATTCCTCGCCCTTCGTCGCAACGTAGGGAGCGAAGCCGGAAAAGTTGCCAGTACTTTGTTGCTTTTCATTGGTGGGCATGAATCAACCGCCTCTCGCTCTACTAATCCATTGCGCAGGATGATCCCTCTCCGACACCCGCCGGCCCTGCGACTGCAAGCCGGCGAACTTACCAGATCGAACCAGCACGCGCTACTCCCGGTTGTCGTGCCCGGAACGCCTGCGTCGCAGGCACGATGTGGTGGGTTTCGATCGCACGTTCGGCGAAACGTTCGATGCAAAGGTTGGGTAGAATCGGCTTTTTTCCTCGTCCCAAGGAATACCCATGGCTTCGCTCTACAGCGCACGCAGTCGCGCCATCGAACCTTTTCACGTGATGGCGCTGTTGGCCCGTGCCAATGAACTGCAGAGCCAGGGTCACGACGTGATCCACCTGGAAATCGGCGAACCAGACTTCACCACGGCGGCCCCCATCGTTGCCGCCGGGCAGGCCGCATTGGCCGCTGGCCATACCCGCTACACCGCAGCGCGAGGCCTGCCGGCGCTGCGCGAGGCGATCGCCGGTTTCTATCAGCAGCGCTACGGCCTGGACATCGACCCGCAGCGCATCATGATCACCCCGGGCGGCTCGGGAGCCTTGCTGCTGGCCGCCAGCCTGCTGGTCGATCCGGGCAAGCACTGGCTCCTGGCAGACCCCGGCTACCCGTGCAATAGGCACTTTCTGCGCCTGGTCGAGGGCGCCGCGCATCTGGTGCCGGTGGGCCCCGAACAGCGCTACCAACTCAACGCCCAACTGGTGGAGCAGCACTGGGACGAGCACAGCGTCGGCGCCTTGGTGGCATCGCCTGCCAACCCTACCGGCACACTGTTGAACAAGGACGAATTGAGCGCATTGAGCCAGGCCGTCAAGTCGCGCCAGGGGCATCTGGTGGTCGACGAGATCTACCATGGCTTGACCTATGGCACGACGGCCGCCAGCGTACTTGAAGTGGATGACGACGCACTCGTCCTGAATAGTTTTTCCAAGTATTTCGGAATGACCGGATGGCGACTTGGCTGGCTGGTCGCGCCGCCCCAAGCCATTCCTGAGCTGGAAAAACTGGCGCAAAATCTGTACATCAGTGCGCCGAGCATGGCGCAACATGCAGCATTGGCCTGCTTCGAACCGGCCACGCTGGAGATCTTCGAGCAACGCCGCGAAGCCTTCGGTCACCGCCGTGACTATCTGCTGCCCGCCTTGCGTGCCTTGGGCTTTGCGATTGCGGTCGAGCCTGAGGGTGCGTTCTACCTGTATGCCGATATCAGTGCATTCAGCGACGATGCCTTCGCGTTCTGCCAGCATTTCCTGGAAACCGAGCACGTTGCTTTCACGCCCGGCCTGGATTTCGGCCGCTACAAGGCCAGCCACCATGTGCGCTTCGCCTATACCCAAAGCCTTCCCAGGTTGGAGCAGGCTGTGGCGCGCATTACCCGTGGCCTGCAGAGCTGGCGGGCGCGATGATTTTTTCGCCGGCCCTGGAGCAGGGGCGCCTGATCCAGCGCTACAAGCGGTTTCTGGCCGACATCGAACTTGAAAGCGGTGAGCGGATGACCATTCACTGCCCCAACACCGGCTCGATGCTCAACTGCATGATGGCCGGTGGCCGCGTGTGGTTCACCCGCTCCAGCGACCCCAAGCGCAAGCTTCCCGGCACGTGGGAGATCAGCGAAACACCGCAAGGTCGGCTGGCATGCATCAATACCGCGCGGGCCAACGCCTTGGTCGAGGAGGCATTGCACGCAGGTCGCATACCGGAGCTTGCCGGCTTCGTTGCGCTCAAGCGCGAAGTACCCTATGGCCAGGAGCGCAGCCGTATCGACTTCAGGCTGGACTATCCCGGCGCGTCTGCATGGGTCGAAGTAAAGAGTGTGACCCTGGGCTTTGCCGGCAGTCGCATTGCAGCGTTTCCCGACGCTGTCACCCAGCGCGGCGCGAAGCACTTGCGCGAGCTGGCCGTACTGGCGCGCAGCGGAGTGCGGGCCGTGCAGTTGTACTGCGTCAACCTCGACGGTGTGGATGCTGTACGCCCCGCCACCGAGATAGACGCAGGCTACGCATTGGCATTGCGCCAGGCAGTGGAGGCTGGTGTTGAAGTACTGGCTTATGGGGTGCATCTGGATACGCACGAGATTGTCATCGACCATCGCTTGCCGGTGATCCTGCAAGGCTGAGTGGGCGAGGTGCTGCAAAAGTCGAGGCAAAAAAAGACCCGGCAAAGTGCCGGGTCAATAACCGTGATTAGCCTGATGAGGAGACATCTGGAAGTCCGAACCAAGGGCCTTCCAGAGATCACCAGTCTCGCGACTGGATGTGATAATCATAACGATTCTCATTTAAGAGTCAAGCGCTACGTGCAATTATTTCATCCGCCTGCGGACCCTCGGTCTAGAGCCTGCGAGGGGGCGACAGGGCTTCGACCTGGCTATTGAGACTGTTTTTCCGTTCGCACGACAGCTCACTCCAATGCACATTGCGCAACGCCCCTTCGATGGCATAGAGAAGCACTTTCGAGGCGCGGAAGCCGCGCTGCTTCACCGCGCAGTACGCCTGCACGGCACCTGCCCGGCGCAGGTCGGAAGCACTGTGGATGCCGACGGCATGCAGCCACTGTGCGGATGTCTTGCCCAGATTCTTCAGGGCCAGAAGTTCATCGGTCATCAAACCTCCTGGCCTCGGCCAAGGAATGAGCGGGGGGCGATGAAGCAGTTGCCAATCTGGCAGTGTAGCGGTGGCAGAGCGGCCTGCCGAATGGCCGATCTGCCTTCCGGGTCTGGCTGTATGTTACAGCCCTGGCAGGCGTTGCCGGATCTGCTTGACCAGCTTGTCCAGGCTGCCGCTTTCGTTGGTTTCCACGTGGCGAGTCTGCAGCAGCTCGGCTTCGCTCAACGGCTCGCGGCCGGCCTGCTGAGCGTCGATCACTGCCTGGGTAGCATCCGAAGGATCGTCGGCCTGTGCCTGGCGCTGCTGCAGCCAGCTGGATATCACGGCTGCGGGCGCGTTGCAGTCTAGGATCAGGAACGGCACTCCGGTGGATTCGGCGATTCGAGCTGCTGCCGCCCGTTGGTCAGCCTTGAGATAGGTCGCGTCGATCACCACCGGCAGGCCGGCGCGCAGCACGTGCTCGGCCAATGCGTGCAAGTGCAGGTAGGTCGCTTCGCTGGTGCTGGCGTCATACAGGCCCGTTTCGGCGGTCTGGGCACCGAACAGGCGTTTGCGCTCCACGTCCGAGCGCAGGCGGATGGCGCCCAGCGCTTCGACCAGGCGCAGCGCGACGTGGCTCTTGCCTACCGCCGACACACCGCTGGTAACGGCCAGAAAGCGCGAAGGAATGGCGCTGTAGCTTTCCGCCAGGTTCGCGTAATTGCGGTACTGGCGCAGCGTCGTTGCACGCTGCACTCCACTGGCGTCGGGCGACATGCTGAACAGGGCCACCTTGGCCCGTACCAATGCGCGGTAGGCCTTGTAGAAGTTGAGCAGCTCCAGCCCCTGGTAGTCACCGGTCAATTCCAGGTACTGGCTGACGAAGCGCCGCGCCAGGCTTTTCAGCCCGCGGTCTTCTAGGTCCATGGCGAGGAAGGCGATATCGGCATACACATCGGTGAAACGGAAAGGCTCGTTGAACTCGATGCAATCGAAGATCACCACTTCGCCATCGATGACGGTGGCGTTGCCCAGGTGTATGTCGCCATGGCACTCGCGGATGAACCCTTCCTGCTTGCGCAGCGCCAACAGCGGCTCCAGGCGCACGTAGCTGCTTTGGGCCCAGGCCTGCAAGGCATCCAGCTGGGCCAGATCATCCTTTTCGGTAAGGAACGGGCGAATCTGTTCGAAGTTCTGCTCGACGGGGGCCATCGCCGCCTTCGGCGTGCCGGCCTCGTGCGCCTCCGGCACCACTGGCGCGGCCCGGTGGAAATCGGCAATCTGCCGCGCCAGCGAATCCACGTGCTCCTGGGTCAGCTCACCATTGGCCTGCAGGGTGCTCAGCAGGTTGCCGCCTTCGAATTGGCGCATCTGCAAGGCATACTCGATGGGTGCGCCTTCGCCGCCCAGTCGAGGCGTTTGCGCGCTGCCGGTGATCGGCAGAACCTGCAGATACAGGTCGGTGGTCAGGCGCTGGTTCAGTCGCAGCTCCTCGGCGCAGAAGTGGGAGCGGGCGGACAGTTCGGTGAAGTCCAGAAAGCCGAAATTCATCGGTTTCTTGATCTTGTAAGCGTAAGGCCCGGTCAGTATCACCCAGGAGATATGCGTCTCGATGACCTGGAACCCTTCTACCGGATGCGGGTACAGGGCCGGGTTTTGCAGGGCGGCGATCAGGGTCTGGCTCACAGGCGATCCTTCATTGGCAGAGGTGATTTCAAGGCGGTCATTATGGCCACTGCCACCGATGATGCAAACCGCCGACGGTCCCTGCCCGCGACAATTCAAAGTGCGTATAATCCGCCGCCATGACTCGAACCCGATCTTCCCGTACCCCCAAAAAACCTCCTTCCGGCGGCTTGCGCACCTGGCTTGGCTGGGGCCTCAAGCTGGGTCTGGTAGGCCTGGTGATCCTGGCCGGCTTTGCCGTCTACCTGGACGCCGTTGTGCAGGAAAAATTCTCTGGCAAGCGCTGGACCATTCCCGCCAAGGTCTACGCACGCCCGCTCGAGCTGTTCGTCGGTCAGAAACTGGCCAAGAATGATTTCCTCACCGAACTCGATGCGCTCGGCTACCGTCGGCAAACGACCGTCGACGGTCCCGGCACCGCCTCGGTCAGTGGCAACACGGTCGACCTCAATACCCGCGGCTTCCAGTTCTACGAAGGGCTCGAGCAGCCGCAGGCGGTGCGCGTCAAGTTTTCCGGCGACTACGTCTCCGAACTGGGCGGCGGCGCAGGCAAGAAGGTCGCGGTGGTGCGCCTGGAGCCGTTGCTGATCGGCGGCCTGTACCCGAAAAACCTGGAAGACCGCATCCTGATCAAGCTCGACCAGGTGCCGCCGTACCTGCTCGACACACTGGTCACCGTCGAAGATCGCGACTTCTACCACCACTTTGGCGTCTCGCCCAAGTCGATCGCACGCGCCATCTGGGTCAACACGTCCTCGGGTGCCATGCGCCAGGGCGGCAGTACCCTGACTCAGCAGTTGGTCAAGAACTTCTACCTGACCAACGAGCGCAGCCTGACCCGCAAGCTGACCGAAGCGATGATGGCGGTGTTGCTGGAGCTGCACTACGACAAGGGTGAAATCCTCGAGGCCTACCTCAACGAAGTCTTCGTTGGTCAGGACGGCCAGCGCGCCGTGCATGGCTTCGGCCTTGCCAGCCAGTTCTTCTTCAGCCAGCCCTTGTCCGAACTCAAGCTGCATCAAGTGGCTTTGCTGGTGGGGATGGTCAAGGGGCCGTCTTCCTATAACCCGCGGCGCAATCCGGAACGGGCGATGGAACGCCGCAACCTGGTGCTCGATCTGCTGGCCCAACAGGGCGTGGCGACCCAGGAGGCGGTCGATGCGGCCAAGAAGATGCCATTGGGCGTGACCAAGCGCGGCAGCCTGGCGGACAGCTCGTTCCCTGGCTTCCTCGACCTGGTCAAACGCCAGCTGCGCGACGACTACCGCGACGAAGACTTGACCGAAGAAGGCCTGCGGATCTTCACCAGTTTCGACCCTATCCTGCAGACCAAGGCCGAATCGTCGGTCACCGATACCTTCAAGCGCCTGGCCGGGCGCAAGGGGTCGGACGAGGTCGAGGCGGCCATGGTCGTCACCAACCCTGAAAGTGGTGAGGTCCAGGCGCTGGTCGGCAGCCGCGTACCGGGTTTTGCCGGCTTCAACCGCGCGCTCGACGCCGTACGCCCGATCGGCTCGCTGATCAAGCCTGCGGTGTACCTGACCGCGCTGGAGCAGCCGAGCAAATACACCCTGACCAGTTGGGTGCAGGACGTACCGTTCTCGGTCAAGGGTGCGGACGGCCAGATCTGGAAGCCACAGAACTACGAACGTACCTCCAATGGCACGGTGTTCCTGTATCAAGGCCTGGCCCATTCCTACAACCTGTCGACGGCTCGATTGGGTCTGGAACTGGGCGTGCCCAATGTGCTCAAGACCCTCGGCGAACTGGGCGTGCAGGTCGACTGGCCAGCCTACCCGTCGATGTTGCTCGGTGCCGGTGGCTTGTCGCCCATGCAAGTGGCAACCATGTACCAAACCCTGGCCAACGGCGGTTTCAACACGCCTATGCGTGGCATTCGCAGTGTCCTCACGGCCGAAGGCGAACCGCTCAAGCGCTACCCGTTCCAGATTCAGCAGCGCTTCGATCCTGCCTCCATCTACCTGATCCAGAACGCCATGCAGCGCGTGATGCGCGAAGGTACCGGACGTTCGGTCTACAACGTGCTGCCGAGCAGCCTTAACCTGGCCGGCAAGACCGGCACCAGCAACGACTCTCGCGACAGCTGGTTCGCCGGCTTCAGCCAGGACGTGCTGGCCGTGGTCTGGCTGGGCCGTGACGACAATGGCAAGACGCCGTTCACCGGTGCCACCGGTGCGCTGCAGGTCTGGACCAGCTTCATGAAGAAAGCCGATCCCTTGCCTTTGGATACGCCGGTGCCGGAAAACGTGGTGCAGGCCTGGATCGACGCCAAGACCGGACAGGGCTCGGATGCCAGCTGCCCCAACGCTGTGCAGATGCCGTATATTCGTGGCAGCGAACCGACGCCAGGCACCGCATGCGGCGGTGCCAATCCGGCGGCCGACGATTCGGTGATGGACTGGGTCAAAGGCTGGTTGAACTAAGCAAAGGGGAATGAAGTGAACAAGTGGTGGTTTCCTGCCTTGACGGCATTGGCTTTGCTCAACGGTTGCGCCAGCGTGGAGCGTGGCTCCATTCCAGTGGTCGATTCCGGCTCTGCGGTCACCAATGGCGAACGCGTGTCGCGTACCGGCGGCTTCCGCCAGACCACCGTGGTCCGGCCCAAGGCGCAGGCCCAGGCGATCACCGAAGATTCCGGCGTGGTGGTCATGGTTCCGCAGGGTGCAGGCTCGCAGCCGATCCAGAGCTTTCCGGCGCCGGGCAACAGCGCGCCGATCAGCACCGGCCCGATCACACCAGGCCCGATCGTCCCTGGCCCGAGCAGCTCGGCCCCGGCCTATGCCCCGCCGGCGCCCAGCACGACCTACAACATGCCGGCCAATGCTCCTAGCGGGATTCCGCGAGCCAGCGGCAACAGCGCCGGCCTGTCCGCCGATGAGCAGTTGGACGGGCCGGTGCTTGCCCTGTTGACCACGGCCCAGCAACAGCAGGGCGGTGGCGACTTGAACGGTGCGTCATCGAGCCTGGAGCGTGCGCAGCGGATCGCACCGCGCGAACCGCAGGTTCTGTACAAGCTGGCTCAGGTGCGCCTGGCCCAGGGTGATGCGGCCCAGGCCGAGCAACTGGCCCGTCGCGCGCTGACCTATGCCAATGGCCGTCCGGATCTGCAGGCGAGCCTGTGGAACACCATTGCCCAGTCGCGCGACAAGCAGGGTGATGCCGCCGGGGCCAATCTGGCCCGTCAGAAAGCCAAGAGCGCGTCTTGATGGATAATCGTTTTCTGGCGATTGCCGAACACCTGCTGTTGATCGAACGCGAGCTGCGCCAGCAGGGTTGGTGGCAGGACGTGCCACCCAGCGCCGAAGCGCTGGCCAGTGTCGAACCATTCAGCGTCGACACCCTGGATTTCGATCAGTGGCTTCAGTGGATCTTTCTGCCGCGCATGAAAACCATCATCGAGCAGGACCTGCCATTGCCCAATGCGTCGGGCATCCTGGCCATGGCCGAAATGGTCTATGCCGATCGCGCCGAGCAGAGCCGCGGCCTGCGCGCCAGCCTGGCGCGTTTCGACGAGTTGATCGGCCAGGTGCGCTAGCCCTTCAGCTGCACTGCTCGTCGATCACCTTGCGCACTTCCTCGATCCTCGCCTGACGCTCCTGCTCTGTCAGGCGCTTGACCTCGCCGTTGACCTGTTGAAGCACCCGCGGATTGTTCTTCAGCTGCGCCAGGTTGGTCCTGACGCCGGTACAGAATTCGTTGCGTCGCGCTGCCTCGTCGGCAACCTGCGATTTCACTTTGCGGTCGATCCTGCGTTGCTCGGCTTCGCCACTGGCTTTCATCACCGCTTCGTTGGAGATCGGCTCGGGCGGGGTCACCGGTTTCACGCCTTCGACGGCTGTCGCCTGAACACCGTTGGGCGGTCGTGCATCAAAATGCGTCACACCTTGGCTATCGACCCATTTGTAGATTTGCCCTGCCATTGCCAACGGGCACAGGGCAAGCAGCAGGATACTCACAGCAATGGTTGAACGCATGGCGCCTTCTCTGAGGGTGGGTTACGCATGAAACTACCATAGCCTGGCAGCTCGGCAGGGTTTATTGCGCCGTTTGGGTGCAGGCGCGCAATAAAATGCACGCATCGCTTGACTTGCAGCAGACGAATCACAACAATCGAAAGTCCGCTGTACAGGGACTGCCAGAAGCAGACCCACACAGCAGAGCACAGGCGCACACCAGCGCCGACCCGTAATACCCGCAACGCGTTACCTCGCGCTGGGTGGGAAAAACCCGTGACACTTGGGTACTCCCAATACTTGCTCAGTCAGTGCTGACGTACGTCGGCGACCACCGTCGCTCATGCTCTGCTGGCAGTAAACCTATTAAGACCCGTTCCCATGGAACGGTATTCTGGCGTTTTAGAGGTGAACAACGTGGAGCTTTTATCTGGCGCTGAAATGGTCGTCCGCTTCTTGCGCGACGAAGGCGTTAAGCACATCTACGGGTACCCCGGCGGTGCCCTCCTGCATGTATACGATGCCCTGTTCAAGGAGCCTGCTGTCGAGCACGTGCTGGTCCGTCACGAGCAGGCAGCCACCCACATGGCCGACGGCTATGCCCGTGCCACCGGCAAGGCCGGTGTCGTGCTGGTGACCTCCGGTCCGGGTGCCACCAACGCCATCACCGGTATCGCCACTGCCTACATGGACTCCATCCCGATGGTGATCCTCTCCGGGCAGGTGGCCAGCACGCTGGTGGGTACCGACGCGTTCCAGGAAACCGACATGATCGGCATCTCCCGGCCCATCGTGAAGCACAGCTTCATGATCAAGCACGCCTCGGAGATCCCCGAAGTCCTGAAAAAGGCCTTCTACCTGGCGCAGTCCGGTCGGCCCGGCCCGGTCGTGGTCGATATTCCCAAGGACATGACCAACCCGGCCGACAAATTCGAATACGTCTATCCCAAGAAGGCCAAGCTGCGTTCCTACAGTCCGGCGGTCCGTGGCCATTCCGGGCAGATCCGCAAGGCTGTCGAGATGCTCCTGGCGGCCAAGCGCCCGGTCATGTACGCCGGTGGCGGTGTCATCCTCGGTGGAGCTTCCGCTGCCTTGACCGAGCTGGCCCAGATCCTCGACCTGCCGGTCACCAACACCCTGATGGGGCTGGGCGCCTACCCGGGCATGGATCGCCAGTTCGTCGGCATGCTCGGCATGCACGGCAGCTACACGGCCAACCTGGCCATGCACCACGCCGATGTCATCCTGGCCGTGGGCGCACGCTTCGACGATCGCGTGATCAACGGCGCCGCCAAATTCTGCCCCAACGCCAAGATCATCCACATTGACATCGACCCGGCGTCGATCTCCAAGACCATCAAGGCGGACGTGCCCATTGTCGGTCCGGTGGACAGCGTTCTGACCGAAATGCTCGCCACCCTCAAGGACATCGGTGAAACCCCGAACAAGGACACCGTTGCCAGTTGGTGGAAGCAGGTCGAGGAGTGGCGTGGCGAAAACGGCCTGTTCCCCTACGACAAGGGCGATGGCTCCAAGATCAAGCCGCAGAAGGTCATCGAGACGCTGTGCGAGGTCACCCAGGGCGACGCCTACGTCACCTCGGACGTCGGCCAGCACCAGATGTTCGCGGCCCAGTACTACCTGTTCAACAAGCCCAATCGCTGGATCAACTCCGGTGGCCTGGGCACCATGGGCTTCGGTTTCCCAGCGGCCATGGGCGTCAAGATGAGCTTCCCCGAGGCCCACGTTGCCTGCGTGACCGGGGAGGGCAGCATCCAGATGAACATCCAGGAGCTGTCTACCTGTCTGCAGTATGGCTTGCCGGTCAAGATCATCCTGCTCAACAACGGCGTGCTCGGCATGGTGCGCCAATGGCAGGACATGAGCTACGGAGGTCGCCATTCGCATTCCTACGTCGAATCCCTGCCTGACTTCGTCAAGCTGGTCGAAGCGTATGGCCACGTCGGCATGCGCATCACCGATCTCAAGGATCTCAAGCCGAAAATGGAAGAAGCCTTCGCCATGACCGACCGCCTGGTGTTCCTCGATATCCAGGTCGACGTCGGCGAGCACGTCTATCCGATGCAGATCAAGGACGGCTCGATGCGCGACATGTGGCTCAGCAAGACGGAGCGGACCTAATCATGCGGCACATCATTTCGCTTTTGCTCGAGAACGAACCCGGCGCCTTGTCGCGCGTGGTAGGGCTGTTCTCGCAGCGCAACTACAACATCGAAAGCCTGACCGTGGCGCCTACCGAAGACCCGACCCTGTCGCGCCTGACGTTGACCACGGTAGGGCAGGATGAAGTGATCGAACAGATCACGAAAAACCTCAACAAGTTGATCGAGGTGGTCAAGCTGGTAGACCTGTCGGAAAGCGCGCACATCGAACGCGAACTGATGCTGGTCAAGGTCAAGGCCACTGGCGCCCAACGCGCCGAGATCAAACGCACCACGGACATCTTCCGCGGGCAGATCGTTGATGTCAGCAGTAGCGTCTACACCGTTCAGCTGACGGGCACCAGCGACAAGCTGGATAGCTTCCTGCAGTCTATCGGCACCGCCTCGATCCTCGAAACCGTACGCAGTGGCGTGACCGGTATCGCTCGTGGCGACAAAGTGCTGAGCATCTAACTCAATTAGCGACCGGCCGAAACGGCCTAGATAACAGGTGATATTCAATGAAAGTTTACTACGACAAAGATTGCGACCTCTCGATCATCCAGGGCAAGAAAGTAGCCATCATCGGTTACGGCTCCCAGGGCCACGCCCAGGCGTGCAACCTGAAGGATTCGGGCGTCGACGTCACCGTGGGCCTGCGCAAGGGCTCGGCTACTGTCGCCAAGGCCGAGGCCCATGGCTTGAAAGTAGCCGACGTCGCCACTGCCGTTGCCGGTGCCGACCTGGTCATGATCCTGACCCCGGACGAGTTCCAGTCCCAGCTGTACAAGAACGAAGTCGAGCCCAACATCAAGCAGGGTGCAACCCTGGCTTTCTCCCACGGCTTCGCCATTCACTACAACCAGGTCGTGCCGCGCGCCGACCTGGACGTGATCATGATCGCGCCCAAGGCGCCGGGTCACACCGTACGTACCGAATTCGTCAAGGGCGGCGGTATTCCTGACCTGATCGCCATCTACCAGGATGCCTCGGGCAACGCCAAGAACGTCGCGCTGTCCTACGCTTCCGGTGTGGGCGGCGGCCGTACCGGCATCATCGAAACCACCTTCAAGGACGAGACCGAAACCGACCTGTTCGGCGAGCAGGCCGTTCTCTGTGGCGGCACCGTGGAACTGGTCAAGGCCGGTTTCGAAACCCTGGTCGAAGCCGGCTATGCGCCTGAAATGGCCTACTTCGAGTGCTTGCACGAACTCAAGCTGATCGTCGACCTCATGTACGAAGGCGGTATCGCCAACATGAACTACTCGATCTCCAACAACGCCGAATACGGCGAGTACGTGACCGGCCCTGAAGTCATCAACGCCGAATCGCGCCAGGCCATGCGCAATGCACTCAAGCGCATCCAGGATGGCGAGTACGCCAAGATGTTCATCAACGAAGGCGCTACCAACTACCCTTCGATGACCGCCAAGCGTCGCAACAATGCCGCCCACGGCATCGAAGTCATCGGCGAGCAGCTGCGTTCCATGATGCCTTGGATCGCCGCCAACAAGATCGTCGACAAAGCCAAGAACTGATACAGTTTCAGGCGACAAAAAACGCGGCCATGGCCGCGTTTTTTCGTTATGGTGGCAAGCTTCTGGTATAAAGCGGCAACGTTTTGCGGTCGAACCCTCGACCCAGACGCCTGTCGAAACTTTCCACACCGTTGCAAGGTATTGTCCATGAGCGAACGTCCCGAAGAGCCAAACAAGGCTCCTGACGCCGAAAGCCTCCTGCCGATCGATGAGCATGTCGAAGAAGGGCATGACGCCGAAGGACGTAAAGTCCGGCACCGCGGCATCTATCTCCTGCCCAACCTGTTCACCACGGCAAACCTGTTTGCGGGCTTCTACTCGATCATCAACTCGATCAGTGCCCAGAGCGCCGGCAATGCTGCCGAAGCCAGCAAGTATTTTGCCTACGCTGCCATCGCCATCTTCGTGGCCATGGTGCTCGATAGTCTGGACGGTCGCGTTGCGCGCATGACCAATACCCAGAGCGCCTTCGGTGCGGAATACGACTCCCTGTCCGACATGGTCGCATTCGGCGTCGCACCCGCGCTGCTGGCCTTTGGCTGGGCACTGGGTGACATGGGCAAGGTCGGCTGGATGGTGGCCTTTATCTACGTTGCAGGTGCGGCACTGCGCCTGGCGCGGTTCAACACCCAGGTCGGCACCGCCGACAAGCGCTACTTCATCGGCCTGGCCAGTCCGGCTGCTGCCGGTGTGGTCGCAGGTCTTGTGTGGGCGTTCAGCGACTACGGCATCCAGGGCTCGAAGATGTCTTTCCTGGTCGCCCTGCTGGTGGCGGCAGCAGGCATGCTGATGGTCAGCAACATCAAGTACAACAGCTTCAAGGAGCTGGATCTCAAGGGTCGAGTGCCTTTCGTAGCCATCCTGGCGGTCGTCCTGGTGTTCGCCGTGGTGTTCAGCGATCCACCCCGCATCCTGCTGCTGATCTTCCTCGCCTATGCCGCTTCCGGCCCGATACAGTATTTGTTACGCATGCGTCGTCACAAAAAAGCAGAGTAAATTCAATTTCACGCATAATCCGTAGTCTCTTGGTGTGTTGAACACAGCCAAGGCTACGGAGGCACCATGCTTATCAAGCTATCGCGTGCTTCGGACTGCAAAGAGTCCGAAGTCACCCCCGAATCGATCTATCTCTCGCGCCGCTCGCTCATGGGCGCCACCGCAACAGCCTTGGCCGTTTCGGCACTTCCCTCTTGGGCATCCGCTGCCGACCCATCGCGCTATGAAGGCGTCGACCCTAGCGGTGCGCCCGCCTGGTTGAACGACAAGCTGGGTAAAACCCGCTGGGGCGCGGTCACCGTGCAAGGCGAGGCGATCACGCCTTTCAAGGATGCTACCCACTACAACAACTTCTATGAGTTCGGCACCGGCAAGGGCGATCCGGCAGCCAATGCCGGCACCTTGAAGACCGAACCCTGGTCGGTGGTTATTGACGGTGAAGTGGCCAAGCCTGGGCGATATGCCCTCGAAGACTTCATGAAGCCTTATCAGCTCGAAGAGCGGATCTATCGGCTGCGCTGCGTCGAGGCATGGTCCATGGTCATCCCCTGGATCGGCTTTCCCATCTCGGCCTTGCTCAAGCAGGTCGAGCCCACCTCGAAAGCCAAGTACATCCGCTTCGAAACCTTGCAGGACCCCAAGAGCATGCCCGGTCAGCGCTCCGGCTTTGCCCTGATCAACTGGCCGTATGTAGAAGGCTTGCGCCTGGACGAGGCGATGAATCCGCTGGCAATCCTTGGGGTAGGCATGTACGGCCGCGAGTTGCCCAACCAGAACGGCGCACCCTTGCGCCTGGTAGTGCCGTGGAAGTACGGGTTCAAAAGCGTCAAGTCCATCGTGCGTATCAGCCTGGTCAGCGAACGGCCAGAGACGACCTGGGAAAACATCGCTCCCAGCGAGTACGGCTTCTATGCCAACGTGAACCCGGAAGTCGACCATCCGCGCTGGACACAGGCACGTGAACGGCGTCTGCCCAGCGGGCTGTTCAGCCCCAACGTGCGTGAGACCGCGATGTTCAACGGGTACGCGGAGGAGGTTGCTTCCCTCTATACCGGCATGGATCTGCGGAAGAACTACTGATGCGTTATCCGTTATGGCGTCTGAGTGTGTTCGTGGTGGCGTGCGTATGGCCTTTGTTATGGCTGTACCAGGCCTGGATATTTGCCTTGGGCCCTGATCCAGGCAAGGTGCTGGTCGATCGGCTGGGGTTGGGCACCCTGATACTGGTGATGATCACGCTGTGCATGACGCCCCTGCAGAAGTTGTCTGGCTGGGCCGGCTGGATAGCAGTGCGACGGCAGTTGGGCCTGTGGTGCTTTGCCTATGTATGCCTGCACCTGGCGGCCTATCTGTTCTTCGTTCTAGGGCTGGACTGGAGTCAGCTTGGTGTCGAGCTGATCAAGCGCCCCTACATCATCGTCGGCAGCCTTGCGTTCCTTTGCCTGCTTGCACTGGCCGTGACGTCCAACCGGTACAGCCAGCGTCGACTGGGTCGGCGCTGGAAGCAGCTGCATCGCCTCATCTATGTGGTGTTGGGCCTGGGGCTGCTGCACTTCCTCTGGATCGTCCGCGCCGATCTGGAGGAATGGTCGATCTACGCTGCCGCGGGTGCATTGCTCCTGCTGCTTCGCGTTCCTGCCATCGCTCGGCGGATTCCCCGTGTAATGGGGCGAAAACCGCCCATTGTGAAAAAGACCTGAATTAACGGTTGACGGGCTCGCCAATCAC
>NZ_JACMYH010000008.1 GCF_014235765.1 Pseudomonas baltica | reverse complement strand
CACGGTGGTGCTGCGCGATTCACGTTTGAAACCGGGGGATGTATTGGCCGTGATCTGGCAATTGCCGGATGGCCGCACCCTCGACATTCCGTACGTGCCGGCCACCGTTGGTGAGGTGCGCGCGCCGATTCCGGCCAGTGTGATTGCAGCCAGCCTGGGCAAGACGGTCGAGGTGACGAATGTGATTCTGGTGGATGGGGGGTCTGGTGTGACAAGCCCCGCCTTGGCATTGAGGGTGCAGGATCTGCCGGCCACGGCTTTCAAGCCACCCAGAGTAGTGCAGGCTAGTAACGGAGTGTTGGATCTGAATACCTTCAGTGGCGATGCCCAGGTCTTCGCCGAGCCCTGGCCGCTGATCGCTGCAGGGCAGACGTTCTGGTTGTTGGCCAAGGGCATTCGCGACGATGGCAGCACCTACACCGAGCGCTTGCCAACGCCCTATACGGTGCAGTCTGCCGAGGTGGAAACCGGCATTCGCCGAGTGCTGGAACGCCCTCAAATGCTGCGGCTGGAAAACGCTTCGATGCTGCGCCTTGAACTGAAAGTTGATCTGACCGGGGGCGCTAGCGAAGCGTCCGCTATCTTGTTTCCTGAAGGAGAGTTTGTCATGGCCACTGTGAATCTGAATTTGATTGCGCCAACGATTGTAGGAGCGGTGGATGGGGCGCTGGACCCGGAAAGCATTCCCGCCAGCGGCGTAGTAGTGAAGGTGCCTCCGTATGGTGGACGGGACGCAGGGCAAATGGTGTATGTAGAGTTCAATGGGCAAAACGGCTCGCATCATCAAACCGCCCCGCTAAGGGTGCCGGACAAGACCACTTTTTTGAACTTTACGGTGAGCAAGCAAGAAGTATTGAAGAGTACCAATAAGGCCGTGGCGTTCGAGTATAAAGTTGCGTTAGCGGACGGAGCCCTTTACAGCACGTCGAAGCCGGTTCCACTGAAAATTGAAGAGGTTGTGGAAATAGTGCCGGATCCTATTGATTTTGAAGAAGTGCCAGTGGGTAATCTTAGCTCTGATTACGTCAGCGAGCATTGCGAAATATGGACGTATCAGCTACGGACTCGGCGAGTTGCCAACGCCAGTCAAGCTCATCCGTACATACAGGGTAAATATCATGAGGTGGTTGGTGTTGATGGGGCGAGAATTCAGGTAAGGCTACCGTGGCAGCCGCGCAAAGTCAGGATTGGCTATTCCGTGAGCAAGCGAATCGCCTATCATTATGCTCTTAGTGGCGGCATCTCTCGTGATTATTTTATAGAGGGCTCAGGCTGGATAGAATACACGTCCAACACTTATATAGGTTATGTGGGTTTTGCTCTTGGGGATGCAACCCTCATACTGGATAATATCACCATGGAATGATCAGGGGCGGGCGCTGTGCATCCACTGGAATGCAATGGTGCCATCAAGGCAAGCTATATCATGTTCCGGCAAGAGCTAAGGCAGCATAGGTTTATTCGGAGCATGCTTGCCTGCGACTCACGTATAAAAACGGCTGTACTGAAGGATTCATCGGCGCACTTGGACTTGTGCGCCGATACTCCCTCATCTTTATGGACAAGTTTTACAAAGGCGATCTGTCTGAACTATTGCAATCCGGCTACCTGGCGCAGGCCAGGTAGTGCTTGCTGAAG
Source organism: Pseudomonas baltica (assembly GCF_014235765.1). Classification (GTDB taxonomy): domain Bacteria; phylum Pseudomonadota; class Gammaproteobacteria; order Pseudomonadales; family Pseudomonadaceae; genus Aquipseudomonas; species Aquipseudomonas baltica. Next base: position 102,610 of record NZ_JACMYH010000008.1, on the reverse strand, counting down.
CTGCGCGACCGCCTTTAGCGGGGGTGTTGGTTGAGACATCGCTTATTACGCTATAATCCCCGCCTTTCGCCGCCCGCCGTGCCCGATCACCGCGCGCGCACCCATTCCGCTCAAAGAGGCTAGACCCTTGGCATTGACGATTCTTGGCCTGTCCGGCGCCCTTAGCCATGACCCTTCCGCGGCGCTGTACATCGACGGCAAGCTGATTGCCGCCGCCGAAGAAGAGCGTTTCGTGCGCGATAAACATGCAAAGAACCGCATGCCCTACGAATCGGCCAAGTTCTGCCTGGAGCAAGCCGGCATCAAGCCGTCGGACGTTGACGTGGTGGCCATTCCGTTCGCCCCCATCAGCCTGTTCGGCAAAGCGCGTTGGCACTACGCCAAGCGCTACTGGTACGCCCCGGACCGTGCCCTTGATGCGCTGCTGATGGGCAACCGCCGCTACAAGCGCTACCGCAACAAGATTGTCTTCTGCCTCGAGCAACTGGGCTTCGACGCGAAGAAAATCAAGATCGAGCCGGTCGAGCACCACCTGGCGCATGCCTCCAGTGCCTACCACTGCTCGGGCTTCCAGGAAAAAACCGCGATCCTCGGCATCGACGGCAAGGGCGAGTACGCCACCACGTTTTTTGGCTATGGCGAGAACGGCAAGATCCACAAGATCAAAGAGTTCTTCGACCCCGATTCGTTGGGCGGCCTGTACGGTGCGATCACCGAATTCCTCGGCTTCGAGATGCTCGACGGCGAGTTCAAGGTCATGGGCATGGCGCCCTATGGCGACGCCAGCAAGTACGATTTCTCGCGCCTGGCTTCGTTCGAGAACGGCGAGCTGGTGATCAACACCGACTACGCCAACGTTATCGGCCTGCGCCGCTATAAAGAGAAGGGCAAGGGTTTCTACTTCTCGCCCAAGCTGATCGAATGGTTGGGCCCCAAGCGCGAAGGCGACATCGCCGACGAGCCGTACATCCACTACGCGGCCAGCATGCAGGCGTTGTTCGAAAAACTCGCCCTGCAGATGATCGACCACTACCTGGGCGACGTGCTCAAGCAGACCGGCAAGCTGGCCTTCGCCGGTGGCTGCGCGCTGAACGTCAAGCTGAACCAGAAGATCATCACCCGCCCGGACGTGAAGGAGCTGTTCGTGCAGCCGGCTTCCGGCGACGCCGGTACGGCGGTGGGGGCGGCGGCCTACGTGTCCCATGCCCGCGGCGTGCCGGTGGAGAAGATGGAGCACGTGTACCTGGGCCCGTCCTACACCAACGAAGACGTGATCGCTGCCTGCGCGCGTCATCCGAACAAGCCCAAGGGGCGCATGCTGGGCAACATGCCCAAGCAGATCGCGCAGATCATGGTCGACGGCAACCCGGTGGCCTGGTTCCAGGGGCGCATGGAGTTCGGCCCGCGCGCATTGGGTGGTCGTTCGATCATCGGTTGCCCGAGCGTGCCGGGCGTGGCCGACCGCATCAACCACCAGATCAAGTTCCGCGAGCGCTGGAGGCCTTTCTGCCCATCGATGCTCGACACCGTCGCGCCGCAGATGATCAAGATCGACCATCCGGCGCCGTTCATGACGTTCACCTTCGAGGTGGCCGAGGAATGGAAGACCCGCGTGCCGGAAGTGGTCCACGAAGACGGCACCTCGCGCGCCCAGGTGCTCAAGCGCGAATACAACCCGCGCTACTACGACATGATGAAAGCCCTCGAAGAGCTGACCGGCAATGGCGTGTCGCTGAACACCTCGCTCAACCGCCGTGGCGAGCCGATGATCTGCTCGCCCACCGATGCGTTGAACATGTTCTACGGCTCGGACCTCGAGTACCTGGTCATGGAAGACATTCTGGTGGTCAAAGAGGGTGCTCAAGCCTATGACGCGCTCGACTGAGCGTCATGTGCTGCAGTTCTGCCACGGCTATGACGGGCCGTTCCTCGACTGTGCCCGTCAGTACGCCAGCCTGTTCGTGGGCCGTGGCTACCGGGTGACCACCGTGTTTCTGACCGGTGCGGCTGATCCTCAGGTGGCCGCTGGCTGCGAGAGCGACGAAGTGCTGTTCATGGAGTTCAGTTCCAAGGACATCCGTGGCTTGAAGCTGGGTGCCATTCGCGAGCTGCGCAAGATCACTGCTGCGCGCACATTCGCCTTCTGCATCGCGCACCGGTTCAAGCCTATCTATGTTGCCCTGCTCGGCACTTCGCTGCCGGTGATCGGCGTGCACCATGCATTCGGCGACTATCAGCGTCGTTCGCGCCGGGTGTTTGCGCAGTTGTTCCGCAAACGCTTGAGCCTCCTGGGCGTGTCCGATGCGGTGCGCGACGACATGCGCCGCTGCCTGTCCGGTTGGGCGCCCGAGCGTATCGCCACGCTGTACAACCGTTTGAACACCTTTACCTTGCAGCAACAATTGCTGCCTGCGGCCGAAGCCCGCCAGGCGCTGGGCCTGGCGCCCGATGCCTGGATCGTCGGCAACGTCGGTCGCCTGCACCCGGATAAAGACCAGGCTACCTTGCTGCGCGGCTTCGCTTTGGCCTGGGCAAAACTGCCTCAGGAAGCGCTGCTGGTGATCATCGGTTCTGGGCGCCTGGAACAGAATCTCAAGGACCTGGCCGTGGAGCTGGGCATTGCCGAGCGCGTGCGGTTTCTTGGCCAGGTGGCCCAGGCGCGGCTGTATTTCAAGGCGTTCGACGTGTTCGCCCTGAGCTCCGACCACGAGCCGTTCGGCATGGTCCTGCTTGAAGCGATGGCGGCCAATGTGCCGCTGCTGGCCACGGCCTGCGGTGGCGCACCGGAGATCGTCGAGGGCGTCGGTATCCTGTTTCCGCTGGGCGACGCCGAGCGCCTGGCGCAGGGCCTGGAACACATGGCCGGGATGGATCGCTACCAGCGCGCGCAGTGCGAAGCGCACATGGCCGAACGCCTCGAGACGCGCTTCTGCGACCGCGCGGTGCGCAAGGCTTTCTGGCAACTGCCGATGGTCACCGCACTGACGGCGGCCACATGATGCTCAACCGATTGCAGAGCGTGCGCGAACGGGGCTGGCAAACTGTGGACGCGGCCACCTATGCCCAGGCCTGGACGCAGTTCGGCGGCAGTGTGGCGACGCACCCGCTGGTGGTCGAGCGGCTGGCTGCGCTGGCCGGCATTCCGGTGCGCTACCTGGGGTGGGAGCAGGCGGGCGAACTGGTCGCAGCGATACCCACCTGGGGGCGCTACCTGGCGCTGTCCAAGGACGTGCTCAAGCAGGCCGGCAAGAAGGGCCTGTACGATCTGGGCAACGCCGAGTTGATTTTGCCGGCGGCTGCCGATGCCCAGGCACCGCTGCGCCACCATGGGCGTTATCTGTCGGAGCTGAACCAGGGGCGTTTCAGCGGCTTGAAGGCGCAGGCCGAGAGCCTGGCCATGGCCCGCACGCCCGAAGACCTGTCGAAGAAATTTCGCTACAACCAGCGCCGCGAACTGCGTCTGCTGGAAGAAGCCGGCGGCGTGCCCAAGCCCGTCAGTGAATTCACCAGCGCCGAGCTGGCAGCGATCTACTGTGACCTGTTCCAGCGCCGCTGGGGCTTTGCCGCGACCGGCGCCGAGCGCATGGCCGAGGTCATCGACCTGCTGCGCGAGCTGATGATCGGCTCGGTGCTGCTGCTGGGCGATGCACCCGTTGCCATTCAACTGGTGTACCGCGTCGAGGCGCCAGACTGGGTCAGCGTGGAGTACATCAATGGCGGGGTGGATCCGGAGAGCCGCGCGTTCAGCCCCGGCAGCGTGCTCAGTTTTCTCAATACCCAGAGCGCCTGGGAGCAGGCCCGCGCGGTGAACAAACCCCTGCGTTTCTCGTTCGGCCGGGCCGATCGCGAGTACAAGGACCGCTGGTGCAACCCTGTCCCGGTGTTCCAGGCATGAGCCGCAAACAGGCGTTGCTCGCCCGGCACCGGCGCAACAAGCGTCGGGTGCTGCTGGCCGGGCTGGTGGCGATGCTGCTGGCCGGCGTGCTGGTTGCCTGGTGGTTGCCGCTGCCCCTGTTGTTGCTGGCCTGGGTGGCCCATGAGGCGTGGTTTGCCGACCATCTGTTCTATTCGCCGGGCGACGATTACGCCTACAGCTTCGACAGCGAAGCGGAGCTGGCCAAGGTCAGCCTGAATGGCGAGGTGCTGCAGGTTGCAGGGCGCGTCGAGGCGGCTGACACCTTGATCCTGGCGCTGGATGTGAAGGCGTCATGGCTGGGGCGTCTGTTCGATCCGTATGTGCAGTTGCTCGGAAGTGAGCTGAGCGACCGGCAGACGTTCGAGCGCGGTGTCGATGGCCTGCGCTACCTGAATCTGAGCGGCTTTGCCGATGAGCTCAATCACGGGCGCCTGCGCTTGCGCGGGCGGTTCTGCCGCATCGTTGGCGAGCCGCGCTTGTGGCGCTTTCAGCATCCGGATTTCACCCGGCACACGGTCATGGTCATTGCGCCCCATGCCGACGATGCCGAGCTGGCGGCCTATGGTTTGTACAGCCGCGCGGCGAGCAGTTGGATCGTGACCTTGACGGCAGGCGAGATCGAAGCCGAGCACTATCAGGCGATGGGCCTGGCGCCGGCCGACGCCGCTCGCTTGAAGGGGCGCCTGCGGGCCTGGGACAGCCTGGCCGTGCCGCGCTGGGCCGGGGTGCCGGCCGAGCAGTGCGTGCAGTTGGGGTATTTCTGCCTGCAACTGCCAGCGATGCAGGCGGCACCCGAGCAGCCGTGTGGCTCGCGCGAGGCGGACATGACTGACATCCGTCCGTTCCGCCAACTCAATCCCTTCGCCCTGCCGGCCGATGCCGATGGCGCGCCGACCTGGAACAATCTGCTCGCCGACCTGCGCGAGCTGCTGCAACGGGCGCAGCCGGATGTGCTGGTGATGCCGCACGCGAGCATCGACCCGCACCCGGACCACATCTGCGCGCAGGCAGCGGTGCTGCAGGCGTTGCAAGGGGTGGCGCACCAGCCACGCTACCTGCTCGGCTATGCCAACCATTTGCATGACAACGACCGTTGGCCTATGGGCCGTGCTGGCGAAGGCGTGGCCCTGCCACCGTTTTTCGATGCCCGTGAACGGCTGCTGCCGTACAGCCTGCCGGTGGGTGCGGCGGTGCAGATGGACAAGGCCATGGCGCTGGGCATGATGCACGACCTGCAACCGCCGGCGCCGTTCAAGCGTCGCGTGCGGCGTTGGCTGCAATGGTTGCTGGCCGGTCGACGTTGGCCGGCGACGGGCGAAAACGAATTTTTCCGCAAGGCGGTGCGCCGCCACGAACTGTTCTGGCGCAGAGACTTATAAGGTGCCGTTAGCACAATGATGAAAGTACTGTTTCTGGTGCAGAAAGAGCAGCGCGCCATTCTCGATCGTCTCTATGAGGGCATTGCCGCGCATTGCGAGTGTGATCTGCGCTGGTTGGACAGTGCGCAGCAGCGCGATCTGAAAGGGTATTTCAAGCGCGAAGTGGACGTTGCCCGGTACGACCGCATTCTGTTCTTCCTGCGCTTCAAGCAGGAGATTCGCCAGGTGGCGTTCATTCGTTCGGTGCCCAATCTGGTCATCCTGGAGCATGACGCCTACCAGAACTACATCGCGTGCAAGTACACCGGCAAGTTCAGCGCGCACTACCAGCAGCTGCCGTGGGTGCGGGTGATCAGTTCGGGGTTCATGGTCAGCGAACGCTTGCGCGCCGAGGGCTTCGATGCCCATTTCGTGCCCAAGGGCTATGACCAGGCCCTGCTGACGCCGCAGACCCGCGAGCGCGATATCGAGCTGGCTTTCGTGGGCAGCACCAAGAGCGTGGCCTACAGTGGCCGCAAGCAGATGCTCGATGCGATCGGCCAGGTGGAGCCGTTGCTGGTGACGCGGACCAACAGCGGCCAGGAGTATGGCGATACGCTGAACCGCATCCGTTTTTTCGTCAGTGCCGATGTGGGCATGGGCGAGTACATGATCAAGAATTTCGAAGCCATGGCGTGTGGGTGTGTGCTGCTCACCTTCGATCAGGGCGAGGCGGAAAACCGCGCGCTGGGGTTCGTGGACATGCACACGGTGGTGCTTTACGACAGCGTGGCGAGCTTGCAGGCCAAGCTGGCGCAGCTGCGCCGCGAGCCGGCGCTGGCCGAGCGCATCGCTGCGGCGGGGCAGGCGCTGGTGCTGGGGGAATACGGTTTCGACCGGATCGGCGCGCGTATCGTGCAGGCCATGCAGCCGCCGCTGCGCCCGCATCCGCCATTGACGGTGTGGCAACGCCTGCGGTTGGCCTTGTCCTAGCAACGGCGGTGCGGCTTTCGCGGCCACTGGCCGCTCCTACGGGGGATTGCGCTGTACTTGTGGGAGCGGGCTCTGCCCGCGAAACAGGCACTGCGGTGTGTCAGTCCGAACCGCGGTGCGGCTTTCGCGGCCACTGGCCGCTCCTACGGGGGACAGTCCACGGTGCTACTTGAGCAGGGCTTTGTTGAGCTCGGCCAAGGGGAAGCAGGCGGTCAACTGTTCGCGCTCCAGATACCGGGAGAAATGCTCGAGGTTGCGCTTGATCAAGCGCTTCGACAAAGGCCCGCGGGTGAAGCTCATGTCGGCCATGTCGATCAGGCCCAGCTCTCCTTCGGGCGTGACGATCACATTGCCCAGGTGCAGCGAGCGGAAATACACCCCTGAGCGATGCAACCGGCGAATCATGGCGATCAGCGGCTCCAGGCTGTGTTGCCAGGTGAAGTCGGCGGTGTCCATCAACTGGCGCAGGTTCCTGCCTGGTAGCGGTTCGTACAACACCGCCGTCATGCCGGGCTTGTCCAAGCGGTAATGCTGCAGCACCTTCAAGGTCGGCACGCCCAGTTGCTGCAGGCGTTGGGCGTTGGCGATGAAACGCGCCGAATACGGGCGCAGCAGGGCTGAGGAAAACAGCCGTTTGCGGCGGAAAAGTTTCAGGATCTTGCCGTCTGCGAGCAGGTACACTTTCGCGCCATGGCTGTCGGCTTCCAACACCTTGGCGCCGGTGATCAGCGTGTCAAAAGCGGCCAGAGGAAGGCGGGTGCATTGCATCGTGATAAGGCCTTGATTGAAGAGGGCGGGTGGCATGATGCCCAAAAGCGCCGGCATGTTCTACCGCCAGGCCGAACCGCGGCGCGGCTTTCGCGGCCACGGACCGCTCCTACGGGGGATTGCGCGGTACTTGTGGGAGCGGGCTCTGCCCGCGAAGGGCGCGACTCGGTCTGGCTGCAGCACCGCGATCCCCGATCGGCCCCCTGTGATAAAATTCCCGTTCTACGCCAACAGTGAGTTAGACGATGAGTGATTCACCGCGCCCAGCGGAACAGGATTCAAGCCTGAAAATCTATTTGCGACTGCTCAGCTACGTTCGCCCCTACGTGGGCATGTTCCTGATCAGTATCATAGGTTTCGTGATCTTCGCCTCGACCCAGCCCATGCTGGCCGGCATCCTCAAGTATTTCGTCGACGGTCTGAGCAATCCCGAAGCGGTGCTGTTCCCCAACGTGCCCTACCTGCGCGACCTGCAACTGCTGCAGGCGGTACCCATACTGATCGTGCTGATCGCCGCCTGGCAGGGCCTGGGCTCCTACCTGGGCAACTACTTCCTGGCCAAGGTATCGCTGGGCCTGGTCCACGACCTGCGCGTGGAGCTGTTCAACAAGCTGCTGGTACTGCCCAACCGCTACTTCGACACGCACAACTCCGGCCACCTGATTTCGCGCATCACCTTCAACGTGACCATGGTGACCGGCGCTGCGACCGATGCCATCAAGGTGGTGATCCGCGAAGGCCTGACGGTGGTGTTCCTGTTCATCTACCTGATCTGGATGAACTGGCAACTGACCCTGGTCATGCTGGCCATTCTGCCGCTGATCGCCGTCATGGTCGGCAGCACCAGCAAGAAATTCCGCAAGCAGAGCAAGAAGATTCAGGTCGCCATGGGCGATGTGACCCACGTGGCATCCGAGACCATCCAGGGCTATCGGGTGGTGCGCAGCTTCGGCGGTGAAGGCTACGAGCAGAACCGCTTTGACAAAGCCAGCCAGGGCAACACCGACAAGCAACTGCGCATGACCAAGACCGGCGCGATCTACACGCCGATGTTGCAGCTGGTGATCTACACCGCCATGGCCGTGCTGATGTTCCTGGTGCTATACATGCGTGGCGATGCCACGGCCGGTGATCTGGTGGCCTACATCACCGCAGCCGGTTTGCTGCCCAAGCCGATCCGCCAGCTGTCGGAAGTAAGCTCCACGGTGCAGAAGGGCGTGGCCGGTGCCGAAAGCATCTTCGAGCAGCTGGACGTCGCCCCCGAGCTGGACACTGGCACGGTGGAGCGCGAGCGCGTTGGCGGTTCGCTGGAAGTGCGCAACCTGAACTTCACCTACCCCGGCACCGATCGCCAGGTGCTCAGCGACATCAACTTCACCGCCAAGCCGGGGCAGATGATTGCGCTGGTGGGGCGTTCGGGCAGTGGCAAGTCGACCCTGGCCGGGTTGATCCCGCGCTTCTATCATCACAATCAAGGCGAGGTGTTGCTCGATGGCGTGGAGATTGCCGACTACCAGTTGCGCAACCTGCGCCGCCATATCGCGCTGGTGACCCAGAGCGTGACACTGTTCAACGACAGCGTGGCCAACAACATTGCCTACGGTGACCTGGCCGGCGCGCCGCGCGAAGACGTGGTGGCGGCGGCGGCCGATGCCTATGCCAAGGAGTTCATCGACCGTCTGCCCGAAGGTTTCGACACGCAGGTGGGCGAGAACGGCGTGCTGTTGTCCGGTGGCCAGCGCCAGCGCCTGGCGATCGCCCGGGCGTTGCTCAAGAATGCCCCGGTGCTGATTCTGGATGAAGCTACCTCGGCGCTGGATACCGAATCGGAGCGGCATATCCAGGCTGCGCTGGACCATGTGATGAAAGGGCGGACCACCTTGGTGATCGCCCACCGACTGTCGACCATCGAAAAGGCCGACCAGATTCTGGTGATGGACCAGGGCCGCATCGTCGAGCGCGGCACGCACGCGCAGTTGCTGGCGCAGAACGGCTATTACGCCAGGTTGCACGCCATGGGCCTGGACGAACCTGCGAAAACCGACATCACCTGAGTACCCCGTAATTGCGGTCCCTTTGTGGGAGCGGTCATCGGCCGCGAATGGGTAGCGCGGTGTGTCGGGTGAACCGCGGCGGGCCCTTCGCGGCCACTGACCGCTCCTACAGGGGATCGCCGCTCGCACATGGTGATCCGCGGCGCACCCTTCGCGGCCACTGGCCGCTCCTACGGGGATCACTGCTCGCATGTAGGAGCGGTCATCGGCCGCGAATCAGACTGCGCGGTGTATCAGGTGATCCGCGGCGTGCCTTTCGCGGCCACTGGCCGCTCCTACGGGGATCACTGCTCGCATGTAGGAGCGGTCATCGGCCGCGAATGGGCGGCGCGGTGTGTCAGGTGATACGCGGCGTCCCATTCGCGGCCACTGGCCGCTCCTACGGGGATCACTGCTCCCGAGGTGGGGTGGGGGCCTATCGGGTGCTTGCGTGTTAATATCGCCGCCCTGTTCATTTTGTATGTGGGTTGCCCATGAAGTTATCCATGCCGCGATTCGAGTCGGCCCCTGTATTGGTGGTCGGCGATGTCATGCTCGACCGTTACTGGCATGGCGGTACTTCGCGCATCTCCCCGGAAGCACCGGTGCCGGTGGTCAAGGTCGAACAGATCGAGGATCGGCCTGGTGGTGCCGCCAACGTTGCGTTGAACATCGCCGCCCTGGGTGCGCCGGCTTCCCTGGTGGGTGTGACCGGTACCGACGAGGCCGCCGACAGCCTGGGCAACAGCTTGAAGGCTGCTGGCGTCACAGCGGTGTTCCAGCGCATTGCCCACCAGCCGACCATCGTCAAGCTGCGGGTCATGAGCCGCCATCAACAACTGTTGCGCATCGACTTCGAAGAAGCGTTTGCCACTGACCCGGTAGCGCTGGGCAACGAAGTCGAAGCGTTGCTCGAAGGCGTCAAGGTGCTGGTGCTGTCGGACTATGGCAAGGGCGCGCTGAAGAACCATCAGGCGCTGATTCAGGCGGCGCGCGCGCGCAACATTCCCGTGCTGGCCGACCCCAAGGGCAAGGATTTCTCGATCTATCGAGGCGCAAGCCTGATCACGCCCAACCTCAGCGAATTCGAAACCATCGTCGGCGGTTGCGCCGATGAGGCAGAACTGGTGACCAAAGGCGCCGCGCTGATGAGCGAGCTGGATCTGGGCGCACTGCTGGTGACCCGTGGCGAGCACGGCATGACCCTGTTGCGCCCTGATCATCCAGCCCTGCACCTGCCCGCCCGGGCCCGTGAAGTGTTCGACGTGACCGGTGCCGGCGACACCGTAATCTCCACCCTGGCAGCGGCCATCGCCGCCGGCGAAGAGTTGCCCCATGCAGTGGCCCTGGCCAATCTGGCGGCGGGCATCGTGGTCGGCAAGCTGGGTACGGCGGCGATCAGCGCACCTGAACTGCGCCGTGCCATCCAGCGCGAAGAAGGTTCGGAACGCGGCGTGTTGAGCCTCGAGCAGTTGCTGCTGGCGATCGACGATGCGCGGGCGCACAACGAGCGCATCGTGTTCACCAATGGCTGCTTCGATATCCTCCATGCGGGCCACGTGACGTATCTGGAGCAGGCCCGCGCTCAGGGTGACCGGCTGATCGTGGCGGTCAACGATGACGCTTCGGTAAGCCGTCTGAAAGGGCCGGGTCGGCCGATCAACAGCGTCGACCGGCGCATGGCGGTGTTGGCCGGGCTGGGGGCGGTGGACTGGGTGATCAGCTTTGCCGAAGGTACGCCGGAAAACCTGCTGACCCATGTACGCCCGGATGTGCTGGTGAAGGGGGGGGATTATTCGATGGAGCAAGTGGTGGGTGCCGATATCGTGGCTGCCTATGGCGGCACGGTAAAGGTACTGGGGCTGGTGGAAAACAGCTCGACCACCGCCATCGTCGAGAAAATCCGCAGCCGTTGAAGCGTCAGGTTTTACCACGTTCCCGCAAATGCACCGTGTCCACCGCCGACGCGGCTCGCGCCGCTGCTACAGGGACCGCGTCCACCGCTGACGCGGCTTGCGCCGCTGCTACAGGGACCGCGTCCATCGCTGACGCGGCTTGCGCCGCTGCTCCAGGGACCGCGTCTACCGCCGACGCGGCTTGCTCCGCTGCTACAGGGACCGCGTCTACCGGCGACGCGGCTTGCGCCGCTGCTACAGGGACCGCGTCCACCGCTGACGCGGCTTGCGCCGCTGCTACAGGGACCGCGTCTACCGGCGACGCGGCTTGCGCCGCTGCTACAGGGACCGCGTCTACCGCCGACGCGGCTTGCGCCGCTGCTACAGGGACCGCGTCCACTGCCGACGCGGCTTGCGCCGCTGCTGAAGAGCCTGCGTCCACCGCCCACCCCCTGTAGCAGCGGCGCAAGCCGCGTCCGGCCGCACTGCGGTTTTCCAGGCACACCGCATGACGGTATTCGGTAGGGGCAATGGGATTACTTGTGCAGACCGCTGCGTACCTTGCGAACCAGCACCCGCGCCTTGACCTTGAATTTTTGCAGGCTGGTACGCGGCTTCTTCGGGATGGCCAGGCCTTTTTCCGCCACCCAGTCGCGCCAGCGCACACGTTCGTCGCGGACCAACCAACCTTCTTGCGCAGCGAAACTCTCGGCCAGGTAAACGCCCCGTGTGCCTGCGGCGTGCAGCTTGTCCTTCTTCAGGGTGTACAGCTCGGCGACCGGTTGACCGTCCTTCAGCGGGATCAGGTACAGGTCGGGCCTGCTCCGGCTCAGGCGGGTGATCAGCTCTCCTTTCTCCAGGCGTTCCTCCACATGGAACAGGCTGAGCCCCTTGGCCTGGGGCGGCACCTCCAGACGCAGGTCGTAGACCAACTGCAACGAAGCCGTCGGCACGTGCACGTAGGCCCGGGGCCGCTCGATCAGGTTCAGGCTGCCACAGCGCACCGGGCGCGCCGCGCCGGAACGGGTGCTCAAGCGAAAGGGCAGGGGCTCGTGATAGCGCAGCACCTGGTCATACGGCGTCGGCAGCCAGGTGTCGTTGAAACGCCCGCCCAGCCAGCCTTCCGAAGTCTCCAGCAGACACTCCTCGGCGATTTCCTGAATGGCCGTGTGCAGCGGCAGATTCACCTCATGGGCCGGCACATAGCCGGAGATCAGCTTGAGCACCACATCGCCGCGGTCTTCGCGGCGTTGACGCACCAGCACCCAGTAGTCGCGGCCACGCCAGTTCAAGGTCAGCCGGACCGACACGCCGAGGTTGGCCAGCTCCACGCGAAAGCGTTCGCTGTCACTCACCTCGACCGGTTTGCGCCGTTCCAGGGTCTGAGCGAAATTCAGGGGCATGCCCACGGCTTCGTAACTCAGGGCTTCGGGCGTGGCTTCGACGGCAAGGGGCAGGGTCTTGAAATTGCCAGGGTTCTTTCGTGTCAGGGTACGCGGCATTACGGCTCCTTCTTGCGTCGGGGTCGGCCGCGTCGGCGGCGTCAATTCCTGAGTAGCACGGCAGCGGCTGTCGCTACGTTGTGGGACAGGTGCAGCGGATTTATCGTTCCGACAATAGCACTGGCGACCCCAGGGTGGGCGAACAGCAGCTCGAAGCTGGCGCGTACCGGATCGACCCCCGGTGCCAGGCAGGCATGGCCGCTGGCCAAAGCCTTTTTCACCAGGATGGCCTTGCCGTGGGCAGCTGCGTAGTCGAGCACCGGGCGCTCGGACTGCTCGCTCAGGTTGTAGGTGACCATGGCGCAGTCCCCGGTTTCCAAGGCTTTCAGCCCGCCCTGAACGGTCTTGCCGGAAAAGCCGAAGCCACGAATCTTGCCTTCGGCTTTCAGCGCCGCCAACGTCTGGTACACCTCACTGCCCTCGAGAATCTCCAGATCGTTGCCGTCCGAATGCACCAGCAACAGATCGATGAAGTCTGTTTCCAGGCGTTTCAGGCTGCGCTCCACCGAGAACCGTGTGTGCTCGGCGCTGAAATCGAAGCGTGACTGCCCGGCCTCGAACTCTTCTCCCACCTTGCTGACGATGACCCACTGCTGACGCTGGCCACGCAGCAGCGGGCCCAAGCGCTCTTCGCTGATGCCATAGGCCGGCGCGGTGTCGATCAGGTTGATGCCCAGCTGACGCGCCTGGTCGAGCAACATGCGCGCTGCGCTATCGTCGGGAATGGTGAAGCCGCTGGGGTATTTCACCCCTTGGTCGCGGCCCAACTTCACCGTGCCCAGCCCCAGGGGAGACACCCGCAGGCCGGTGTCGCCCAGCGGGCGGTGCAGATCGTGCAGGGTCGGCAGGCTCATGGCAGCAGTTCATCCCAGACAGGTGTGGCCAGGGCCGGCTTGGGCAGTTCGGGCAGGGGCGCATGCGTGTGCGGTGAAATGCCGTCGCGCTGCAAGGCGCCGATGACCCGGTCGGCGAAGTCGGGCGCCAGCGCCAGCTTGGTCGGCCAGCCCACCAGCAAACCGGGCTGATCGGCCAGAAAGGCGTTGTCCGGGCGCACCAGCCCCGACTGCGCGGGTTCGGCGCGATTGACCCGCAACGTGGCCCAGCGCATCTGGCTTTGATCGACCCACGGCAACAGGTGCGCGATTTCCTTCTGCGCGGCGGCGATCTGCTGCGCCGGTTCGCGGGCCACACCTTCGGCCTCGGCGATCTCGCCACCCAGGTACCAGACCCATTGGCCGTCGGCCCCCGGATGGGTGGTGACGGTGATGCGCGGCTTCGGTCCACCGCCCAGGCAATGGGCATACAACGGTTTCAGGTTGGCGCCCTTGGCCAGGACCATGTGCAGTGGCCGACGCTGCATTGCCGGTTGTTCTATACCCAGCGCGGTCAACAGGGCCTGGGTGCCTTCGCCGGCACTGAGCACCACGCGCTGGGCACGAATCACCCGGCCATCGACGATCAGCCCAGCCAGCCGGCCCTGGTCATACAAAGGCTCGATGCGCTCGCCGGCCAGCAGCCCATCACCGGCCAGCTCGGCCAGCCGCGCGACCAGGCTGGGCACGTCGACCACCAGCTCGGCCAGACGGTAGACCTTGCCCTTGAAGGCGCGGTCCTGCAACGCCGGTGGCAACTGCTCGCCCTTGACCTGATCAACCCGACCGCGCACGGCCTTGCTGGCGAAGAAGCTGGTGAGGTTGCCCGCCAGGGTGCCCGGCGACCACAGGTAGTGCGCCTCGGACAGCAGCCGCACACCGGAAAGATCGAGTTCGCCATCACCGGCCAGCGCTTCACGCCAGCGCCGCGGCATGTCGGCAATCGCTTCGGACGCCCCGGTTAGCGCGCCGTGCAGGGCGTATTTGGCGCCGCCGTGAATGATCCCCTGGGCCTTGAACGTCTGCCCGCCGCCCAGGCGCGCGTTCTCCACCAGCACCGTCGAATAGCCCAGGGCGCGCAGCCGCGCGTTGAGCCAGAGCCCGGCGACACCGGCGCCGACGATGACGATATCAGTGGACAGTTCAGACGGCATTGCAGACCTCGCAGGCTTGGACAGGCGGGGGAGTATACAGCCTCAGTGCCCGGTGGTTTTCGAGAACAGCTGGATCACCACCACGCCCAGCACGATCAACGCCATGCCGAGCATGGCCGGCAGGTCGAGCTTCTGCCCGTAGATGAACAGCGCGGCGACGCTGACCAGCACGATGCCCATGCCGGCCCAGATGGCGTAGGCGATGCCCACCGGCACGGTGCGCACTACCAGGGTCAGCATCCAGAAGGCGATGCCATAGCCGACCACCACCAGGATCAGCGGCAGTGGCGTGCTCAGGCCCTTGACTGCCTTCATGGACACGGTGGCGATCACTTCGGCGCAGATGGCGATGGCAAGAAAAACATAGGCGTTCATGGTGGAGCTCCTTTTCGATGCAGGCATTCTAGGTGATGCGCGAGCGCTGGGGGTGGGTCCCTTTCGAACCGTCAGCGGTCAATCGGTTCGTGCGGTGTCTGCCGGTGCTTGGTCAAGCACGGCGACCTGAGTAAACTTCGCCGCCATGAACAGAACTCTCTACACCTTGCTGTTTCACCTGGGGCTGCCGTTGCTGGCCGTGCGTCTATGGCTGCGCGCGCGCAAGGCACCGGCCTACGGGCAGCGCCTCGGCGAGCGTTTCGCCTACCGGCTGCCGGCGATGCAGCCGGGCGGCATCTGGGTGCACGCCGTGTCGGTGGGCGAGAGCATTGCCGCAGCGCCGATGATTCGCCAGTTGCTGCTGCGCCACCCCGAGCTGCCGATCACCGTGACCTGCATGACCCCGACCGGGTCGGAGCGCATCCAGGCACTGTTCGCCGGCGAGCCACGTATCCAGCACTGCTACCTGCCGTACGATCTGCCCTGGGCGTCCGGCCGCTTTCTCGACCACGTGCGGCCGCGCCTGGCAGTGATCATGGAAACCGAACTGTGGCCCAATCATATTCACCAGTGCGCCCGCCGCGGCATCCCGGTGGCGTTGGCCAATGGTCGGCTTTCCGCGCGTTCGGCCAAAGGCTATGCCCGCTTCAAAGGCCTGACCGCGCCGATGCTGGCCGAGATGAGTTTGCTGGCGGTGCAGACTGCAACCGAGGCGCAACGCTTCCTGGACTTGGGCGCACGCCCGGAATGCGTGCAGGTGACGGGCTCGATCAAGTTCGACCTCAGCGTCGATCCGGCCGTGCCCGTGCGCGCAGCCCGGTTGCGCGAGCAGTGGCAGGCACAGGAACGTCCAGTGTGGATCGCTGCCAGCACCCACGAAGGTGAGGATGCGGTGATATTGGCCGCCCATCGGCAACTGCTGGCCAGCCATGCCGATGCCTTGCTGATTCTGGTTCCGCGGCACCAGGAGCGTTTCGCTTCGGTCCACGGGCTGTGCCAGGCGCAAGGGTTCAGTACGGTGCAGCGTTCGCTCGAGCAAGCGGTTACGGCGACCACCCAGGTGTTGCTGGGCGATACCATGGGCGAGCTGCTGTTCCTCTATGCACTGGCAGACGTTGCCTTCGTTGGCGGCAGCCTGGTGGAGAACGGTGGGCACAACCCGCTGGAACCGGCAGCACTGGCCAAGCCGGTGTTGAGCGGGCCGCACATGTTCAACTTTCTCGAAATAGGCGCGATGCTGCGCGAGGCCGGGGCGCTGGTCGAAGTCGACGACGCGCAAGGCTTGGCAACGGCGCTGCGGCGGTGGCTGGAGCTGCCCCGCGAAGCGTTGCGCAGCGGGCAGGCTGGGCTGGACGTGATGCGAGCCAACCAGGGTGCATTGAAGCGGCTGCTCGATGGCCTCGACGCCCAGCTCTAGGGCTTGGGTGATACAGGCGCGTGTGGAACGCCGGGGATCGCCCGAGGTCTGTTATGCATCGACCTCTAGGAGCCGCGCCATGGACATCATTCGTATCATTTTTGCCATTCTTCTGCCGCCAGTCGGCGTGTTCATGCAAGTCGGATTCGCCGGCGCGTTCTGGCTGAACATCCTGCTGACGCTGCTGGGCTACATTCCCGGCATCATCCACGCGGTGTACATCATCGCCAGCAGAAGGTAATGCCGCTGCCGGTGCGCTCGTCTGCCTGACGACCGCACCGGTACCCGTTCAAAGCAGATCGGATAGCCCGCGGTCGTCCTCCTGCATGACCTTCAGGTAGAAGCGCCATTCATGCTCCAAAGCATGGGCCAGGTTGGCTGCATTGCGAAAGCCGTGCCGTTCCTCGTCATAGTAGTGCGCTTCCACCGGCACACCTCCCGCCTGCAACGCGGCGACCATGTCACGAGTCTGCTGCGGCACCACCACTACATCCAACTCTCCCTGAAAGAAAATCACCGGGGCTGTGATTCGATCGGCGTGCAGCAGCGGAGTGCGCTCTTCGTAGCGCTGTCGGTCGCTGTCCGGGTCGCCGATCAGCCAGTCCAGGTAGTCGTTTTCGAACTTGTGGGTGACGCGCCCCAACGCGGCCGGATCGCTCACGCCGTACAGGCTGGCGCCGGCCCGGAACACCTTGGCGAACGCCAGTGCACACAGCACGGTATAGCCGCCCGCGCTGCCACCGCGTACGAACGCGCGTTGCGCATCGATGCGGCCTTGCATGGCCAGATAGTCGACCACGGCGCAGGCGTCCTGCACGTCGGTTTCGCCCCAGCGCAAGTGCAGGGCATGGCGGTAGGCACGGCCATGGTTGCTGCTGCCGCGATAGTTGAGGTCGGCCACGGCGAAACCGCGCTGGGTCCAGTATTGGATGCGCGGGTCGAAGACCGGGTAGCACGCCGAGGTCGGACCGCCGTGGATGAACACCACCAATGGCGGATGGCGCTCGTCACTCTGCGCGGCATAGAAGAAGCCGTGAGCCTGCTCACCGCCGCTGGGGTAGCTCAGCGGCTGCGGTAGGCTGACCTGCGCGGCCGGCAGCGGCGAATACCCGCCCGCCAGGATGCGCAGGCTGTGGTCGTGCCGGTCGATGGCAATCACGGCCGAAGGCTGCAAGGGTGAACCGGCGATGGCGTAGAGGTGGTTGGCATCCATGGCCAACGCGCGAAACCGCGTGAACTCCCCACTGTAATCCAGGCAATGGCCCTGTACATCGCACAGGCCCAGGCGGCCGAAACCGTCGTCGAACCAACTCGCCAGATAGCCCTGATCGGCAGCCGGGAGCCAGGTGCAGGCACCCAGTTGCCAAGGCGCCGCGGCATGATCGGCAAGCGCCGCGGGCAGTGGCGCCCAGTTGTCGTCGACCTCTGCCCACGGCTGCCAGAAGCCGTTCGCATCGGACAGGCAATACAGCCGACCCTGTTCATCGAAGCGCGGCTGCTGCAGGCTGAAACCGCTGGCCACGCATTCCGCCACGGCCGCCAGTTCGCTGCACATCAGCCGCGTCTGGGTCCAGGGTTGATGCGGGCGGTCCCACTCGATCCAGGCCAGACGGGTGCCGTCCGGGCTCAACACCGGCGAGGCGTAGAAGTCGGCACCTTCGGCCAGCACGCGGTGACGCTCGCTGGCCAGGTCGATGGCCACCAGGCGATGAGTGTCGCCGTCTTCCTCCACCGCCAGCACTTGGCCTGCGGCATATTCCAGCCCCCCGTAGCGCTTCTGGCCGAAGCTCAACGGTTGCGGCAGGCCGCCGGTCACCGGCTGACGGTAGAGCTGCTGGTCGGCCTCGTTGACGAACACCAGTTCGTCGTTCGCCAGGCAGAACGACCCGCCGCCGTATTCGTAGACCCGGCTGCGCGCGCTGTAACCGTCGGGCGTCAGGCAAACGGCCACACCGTCCTGCTCGGTCCACAGGCGGCAGGCGCCATCCTGGGGACGGAACTCGTTCCAGAACACGCCAGCAGGGCCGACCCGAAGTTCGGCGAAATCGGTCCCGGCAGCTACGGCCTGGGAGGCGCTGAAGCGGTCATGCTTTGGCGATGAGGCGTGAGTTTCGGTCATTGCGAGAGGCCAATTGTTCGATCGTCTGGGTAGCGTGTTCCGCTTCTTCACGAGCCCGCAGGATCACGCCATGGTGGGGCGACTTGCTGCACACCGGGTCGGCGTTGGCGGCATCGCCGGTCAGCATGAAAGCCTGGCAGCGACAGCCACCGAAGTCCTTCTCTTTCTCGTCGCACGAGCGGCATGGCTCGGGCATCCAGGCATAGCCGCGAAAGCGGTTGAAGCCGAACGAGTCATACCAGATGTGCTGCAGGCTGTGATCGCGCACGTTGGGAAACTCCACCGGCAGCTGACGCGCGCCGTGGCACGGCAGCGCGGTGCCATCGGGCGTGACGGTGAGGAAAATACTGCCCCAGCCGTTCATGCAGCCCTTGGGGCGTTCTTCATAGTAGTCGGGCGTGACGAAAATCAGCTTGCAGGCGCTGCCGGCTGCTTCCAGCTTGGCGCGATACTCATTGGTGATGCGCTCGGCACGCACCAGTTGTTCACGGGTGGGCAACAGGCCGGCACGGTTGAGCTCGGCCCAGCCGTAGAACTGGCACGTGGCGAGTTCGACGAAGTCAGCCTCCAGGGCCACGCACAGCTCGATGATGCGGTCGATCTTGTCGATGTTGTGCCGGTGGGTAACGAAGTTCAGCACCATCGGATAGCCGTGGGCCTTCACCGCTCGGGCCATTTCCAGCTTCTGCGCGAAGGCCTTCTTCGAGCCGGCCAGCAGGTTGTTGACCTGCTCATCGCTGGCCTGAAAGCTGATCTGGATATGATCCAGGCCGGCGATCTTGAAGTCGGCGATCTTCTGTTCGGTCAGGCCGATGCCTGAGGTGATCAGGTTGGTGTAGAAACCCAGGCGCCGGGCTTCGCCGATCAGCTGCGCGAGATCCTGGCGCACCAGCGGCTCGCCACCGGAGAAACCGATCTGCGCGGCGCCCATTTCGCGGGCTTCGGCCATCACCTTGAACCACTGCTCGGTGCTCAGTTCCTTGCCCTGGGCGGCGAAGTCCAGGGGGTTGGAGCAGTACGGGCATTGCAGCGGGCAGCGGTAGGTCAGTTCCGCCAGCAGCCACAGCGGCAGTCCGACTTCAGGCGTGGGTGGCAGGCTGGGCAAGTTCGATCCAGTGCTGTGCACGGGCGACCTCCATGAATTGCTCGATATCGATGGCCAACTCGGGCACACCGGGGAACTGCGCGTCGAGCTCGGCGATGATCGCGGCCACGCTGCGCTGGCCGTCGATCAGGCCGCCAATGGCACTGGCACTTTCGTTGAGCTTGATCATGCCCTCGGGGTACAGCAGCACGTGGCCTTTCTGCGCCGGCTCGTACTGGAACCGGTAGCCCTGGCGCCAGCGCGGGGTTTGTAGACGATCGAAGCTCATAGGGCGATCCCCTTGTGCCAGACACGCTGGTCGGTAACGCTGTGATAGGGCGGACGGTTCAGCTCGTAGGCCATGCTCATGGCGTCGAGCATGCTCCACAGGATGTCCAGCTTGAACTGCAGGATTTCCAGCATACGCTGCTGGCCCGCAACCGTGGTGTAGTGCTGCAGGGTGATGTGCAGACCATGTTCCACGTCGCGCCGGGCCTGGCCCAGGCGCGTGCGGAAGTATTCGTAGCCGGCCGGGTCGATCCACGGGTAGTGGGCTGGCCAGCTGTCGAGGCGCGACTGATGGATCTGCGGCGCGAACAGCTCGGTCAGCGAACTGCTCGCCGCTTCCTGCCAGTTGGCCCGGCGGGCGAAATTGACGTAGGCGTCCACGGCGAAACGTACGCCAGGCAATACCAGCTCCTGAGAGCGCAACTGGTCGGGATCCAGGCCCACGGCCTGGCCCAGGCGCAGCCAGGCTTCGATGCCGCCGTCTTCGCCGGGGGCACCGTCGTGGTCGAGCAGGCGCTGGATCCACTCGCGACGGATCTCGCGGTCCGGGCAGTTGGCCAGGATGGCTGCGTCCTTGAGCGGGATGTTGACCTGATAGTAGAAACGGTTGGCCACCCAACCCTGGATCTGCTCGCGGCTGGCGCGGCCTTCGTACATGGCCACGTGATAGGGGTGGTGGATGTGGTAATACGCACCCTTGGCACGCAAGGCCTGCTCGAATTCGGCGGGGGTCATGGGGGTGTCGGACATTGCGGTTCTCCTGGGGAATGGGGCGCCACTACAACTCGATGCTCATCCCATCGAACGCCACTTCGACACCGCGCTTGGCCAGTTCGACGCGCTGTGGCGAGTCTTCGTCCAGGATCGGGTTGGTATTGTTGATGTGGATCAGCACCTTGCGCTGGCGCGGCAGGCCTTCCAGCACTTCCAGCATGCCGCCGGGGCCGCTCTGCGCCAGGTGACCCATCTCACGTCCGGTCCGGGTGCCAACGCCACGTCGCTGCATTTCATCGTCGTCCCACAGGGTGCCGTCTACCAACAGACAATCCGCGCCGGCCATGCGTTCGAGCAACGCGTCGTCGACCTGGCCCAGGCCCGGCGCATAGAACAGCGTGCCACCGGTACGCGTGTCTTCCACGATCAAGCCCAGGTTGTCGCCCGGATGCGGGTCGAAGCGGTGGGGCGAGTAGGGCGGGGCGGCACTGCGCAGCGGCAGCGGGGTGAAACGCAGGTGCGGGCACGCCGGAATCACGAAGCTGCCTTCAAGCTCGATGCGCTGCCAGTCCAGCCCGCCATTCCAGTGGCTGAGCATGTTGAACAACGGAAAGCCGGTGCTCAGGTCCTGATGCACCATGTCGGTACACCAGACTTGATGCGGGCAGCCTTCGCGCAGGCTGAGCAGCCCGGTGGTGTGGTCGATCTGGCTGTCGAGCAGCACGATGGCCTGGATCCCGGTATCGCGCAGGGCTCGGCCTGGCTGCATCGGCGCAAAACCTTGCAGTTGTGCGCGAATGTCCGGCGAGGCATTGCACAGCACCCAGTTGACCCCATCGTCGGACAGGGCAATGGACGACTGCGTGCGCGCATGGGCGCGCAGGCTACCGTCGCGAAAGCCACTGCAATTGGCGCAATTGCAGTTCCACTGGGGAAAGCCGCCGCCGGCGGCGGAGCCAAGAATCTGGATATACATGGAGAACTCGCAGCATCAAGCCTGGAAAAGAAAACGCCCCGGTCAGTGACTGGCCGAGGCGTTGCGTTGCAACTGAAGCTTAGCGGCTTGCGAAGTACATGGTGACTTCGAAGCCGATGCGCAGATCAGTGTAAGCAGGTTTGGTCCACATAAGAGATCTCCTTCTAGGTTGATGGGCTTGTAGCATTAGTCCGCCCCGACCGTAGGACGTTCAATGCTCCTTGGGCGACTATGTTACTAAATAAGATAGGCGCCTACGGTTAATTATTCGATAAAGTCCCTTACCTGCCTGGTAACGATCGCTGCGCCGGCAGCCACGCAGGCTCCACCGCAGGGCCTGTGGCCAGGCACAGCCAGCCACCGGTGCCGCTGGCCAGTTGCTGCGCCGCCTGTTGCAGATCGCTCGGGCGCAGCTCGCGCACCGCCCGCTGCAGGGCAGCCAGATAGTCGGCGCCATGGCCGGCCTGGCAAGCCTGCCAGAGCAGATCGGCCAGGGGCAGCAGGTCCATTTGCGAGCGCTCGTGACGATTGGCCAGTTCTTCGCGCTGGGTGTCCAGCGCCGCAGGCTTGCAGGCCTCGACCAGCGTTGGCAGGGTTTCGATGAAGGTCTGCACATGGCCGAGAATATCGGCCAGCGGTGCATGAGGCGACTGAACGCCGAACACCAGACCGGTGCGCCCCGCCACCTGGCGCAGGCCGCTGAACACGGCGTAGCCCAGTTGCAGCTCGCCCCTCAGGCGCTGGTAGAACGGCGTCTGGCACAGCTGCGCGAGCAGGCGCCAGGCCGCTTCGTCGGCAATGCTCTGGCTGGGTACCGGGCAGAACAGCAGCAATGCATGTTCGCTCGATTGGCACGGCACGTGGCTCCAGCTGCGCCCCGAATGGGCCGGATGCGGTTGCGCAAGATGCGGGCTGGCCGTGCCGGGCATCTTGCGCAACGCATTGTTCAGCGCACTGCGTTCGCCGTCGTCCATGCCGACCGCCAGGCCATCCCAGCGCGCCGCGCCCCACAGCTTCTGCAGCGCCAGGGGGCGCAGGTCTTCATCGGAGGTACGGCTGTGGAAATAACCCAGGCTGTGGTCGGGCAGGCGCTTGAGCAGTTCCTTGATGGGGGTCAGGGTTGCGCTCGGCGGTTCCTGCCCGGCCTGATGCCAGACCTCCGGGGCGGGTATGGCGAGCAGCTCCAGGGCCTGTTCGAGCAGCGCCGGAATCGGCGCCTGCACACCACTGAGCTTGAGTTGCCAGTCATCGCCCAGGCTGCTGAAGACCATTTGCACACCGGCCTGGCGGGCTTCTTCGGTGAGTTTGCGCAAGCTGTCCTGCAGGGTGCGGAACAACCCCTGGTGGCGCGAGGCATTGACCCGCCAGCGCAGGTGCAGCGCCGCTTCGTGGCTGTGCGCCGAAGCGCCGTGCCAGTACGCCAGGCCTTGTGGGTCGGCCACGGGGTGATCCGGGCGCCGGCTCGGACGCAGAAAGCGGTTGCGTGGCGGCAGCCGCCAGCGGCCGGCGAGGTCGCGCTCCGGACCGGCTTCCATCGGGTGCAGCAGGTGTTCCGGGCGCAGTTGTTCGAGCACCTCGCGCAGCGCCTGCACGGCTTGTCGGCTCAACTCGCACGGGGTTTCGTCACTGTGATGGCGGGCCAGCTCCAAGGCACTGGCAACCTGCAGACGGCGCTCGTTGAGCAGGCGGAATTCTTCGCGCAGGCCCTGCCAGTCGTCGTGAGCCTGGAAGAACTCTAGCCAGTCGAAGCACAGTTGGCTGATCAGCGCCGTGGCCGTTTCGCCCGCCGGGGTGAGCTTGAATTCGATATTGATCAATGCCTGGTCGGCGAAGCTGTAGAAGGTGCTCAGCTCCAGGCTTTGCACCAGTTGCCGACGGCGCAGCTCGGCCAGCAGCCCGCCGTGCTGACTGGCGCCCAGCCAGGTGCCGAGGAACTCCAGCGCCTGGGTGGCACCACGGGGCAGGTTTTCGCAGGCGAACAGCAGGTTGAAACGGCTGCTGTCCGCACGTTCGACCGCCTCTCCCGGCGTGCCTACCAGCGGCGGCGGGGCGAGCTGTTCGGCGGTATCGCCGGGGCGCAGCGCACCGGCCACTTTTTCGGCCATGGCGCGCAGCTGTTCCAGCGGTTGCGGGCCCACCAGGCACAAGGTCATCTGCCCGGTCTGGTAGAAGCGCCGGTAGAAGCTGCGCAGGTCCTGCTGGAACGAGTCGCGCGGCACCGGCAGGCTGTAGCGGTTGCCGGCGTGGAACGCGCGCAACGGATGCTCGGCGTCCAGCGCACTGGTCAGCCATTGCTGGTGGCGTGCCTCGGGGTCGCGCGACCAGGCGACGAACTCGGCATGCAGCACTTCGCGCTCGCGCAATTGCTCGGCCTGGGTCATGCGCGGATGGCCGAGCATGTCGCACAGGCGCTCCAGGGCGCCGGCGAAGGCGCTCACCGGGACCTCGAAGAAATAGTCGGTGCAGCGCTCGCGCGTGCTGGCGTTGATCTGCCCGCCGTGGTTCTGCACGAAGGCCATCAGGCCATGGTCGCCACTGTGGCGTTCGGTGCCGAGAAAGAACAGGTGTTCGAGGAAATGTGCCAGGCCCGGCCAGGCGGCAGGTACGTCATGGCTGCCCGCAGCGACGCGCATGAAGGCGGCGGCACGCTTGAGACGCGGCTCATGATGCAGGCGCACGTGCAGGCCGTTGTCGAGCACCACGTGTTCTGCGGCCGGCAGTGAAGGATGAGGCATGTCAATTCCCTTTGAGCGGTAAGGCTGTAGGGAATCATCGTAGCGGATTTGCGGGTAGGTGGGGGAGCCGTTCGCGCGGGGATTGCCCAGGCAAAACAGGCTTTTGCGCGGATTGCGGAGAAATTCGCATCTTGGCAAGCGATCTGGCGGTCACCGACGTGGGTCAGCGCCGCCAGAGGCCATCTTCAGCTCAGGTCGGCGCCTGGCTCAGGCCTTGTCGTCCTGCTCGTCCTGCTGCTCGTCATCGTGCTTGAGCGCCGGCTTCATGCCTGGCTGTGGCGCGTGTTCGGCGTTGGGTGCGATCTCTTCGCCGTTGTTCTTCTTTTCCTGCTGGACTTTCTTGTCGTGGGCAACGTTGCGTGGGTCAGTCATGGGAATTCCTGAAGTGGGCAGATGATGCGAAAGCCCATCGGCGCGAAACGCTTACGCTGAGCGCCTGGGCAAGACTTGGAGTCAAGCGCTTGCCAAAGCGTTCAGTGGCGCTTCTATGGTCAGATCACTGGCCCAGTGCATTACCGGTAGCAACCACGGTGGCCGACGGCAGCAACTGGCTGATGAAACGGTTCCAGCGGGTGATGTCCGAAGGACCGACGAAGACCACGTCCGAGGCCTGCAGGTCGAACTGGCGGGCGAGCAGGAAGGCGGTCGGCTTCTTGGCGTTGAGGTAGAACACCGTGGCCGGTTGCTTGGAGCGGTCCTGGGCGCCACGGATCACGTAGATGGCCTCGGCGTTGGCGGTTTCCTGGGACAGGCCACCGGCATTGCCCAGCGCTTCGAGCAGGGTGAAGGTGCTGGTGCCGTAGGTCATCACCTGGGGCGAATTGACTTCGCCGAGCACGTAGACCTTGTTCGCCCGGTTGTTGCCCAGGTGCAGCTGGTCGCCGTTTTTCAGGTAGATGCCGTTGAGCTTGGAGTCCTTGCGGTTCAGGGTGTCGATATCCAGCAGGTACTCGTGCCCGTCGCGCTTGAGGATCAGCCCGGCCAGGTTGCCGCTGCCATCGTCGCCACCGGCGCGGCTGACCGCTTCGATCAGCGACAGCGGCACGTTGTTCAGAACCTGCGGGCCGGCGTTCTTGAACGAACCGGAAAACACCACGCGCTGGCTGGCGTAGTTCTGCACGTTGACGTCCACCTGGGTGTCGGTCAGGAAGCGCGACAGGGCGCGCTGCAAGTCATTGCGCAGTTCGCTGACCGTCTTGCCCTCGGCCTGGATGGAGTTGATGAACGGGTAGTACACGGTACCGTCGTTGCGCACGATCTGCGTGCCCTGGGCGCGTGGCTCCTGGTTGGTTGGCGAATTCAGCTCGACGTGGTCCCAGACCGTGATCTGCAGACCGTCGCCGGCGCCGATGCGGTAGTCGCCCGGCGTGTAGCCATACAGCGCTGCCGGTACCGGTTCGGGCCGGTACAGGCTCTGATGCTGCGCGACCGTCTGCGCGTTGATCGGCAGGACCGTTACCGGTCCGGTTGTGCCGATGTCGTCGGCGGCATCCTCGGGCGTCATGTGTTGCCCTGGGGAAAACACACATCCTTGCAGCAGCACGGCGAACAACGCGACTACGAATACAGTTCGTTTCATTGCAATCTTCCTTGGAGAATCAGACTTCTCGCACGGTATTTGGGAGGTTCAGAACAGCGGTGTGGCGGTACAACATGTTCCTGCGCGGCCTAGAGCTTCTGGGCCGCCGCGAGCAGCAGGCCGGTGTCGGCCAGGCCCAATACCGGGTTGCAGTCGAAGGCGTCACCCAGGCGTGCTTCGTTCCAGCGCTGCTCGACGAACTGGCGCATTTCCCGTTCGAAACGCTTTTCCGCGAACTGCAGGGCATTCTCGCGGCAGGTGCGCGCATTGAAGCGCGACGCCTGGCTTTCGAACGTTTCGATGGCGGCCGTCAAGGCAGCCACTGTCTGCTGGTAATAGAACACACCGGTGGGGTTGTCGTCGTTGAGCCCGCGTACGGTTTCGAGGGTGCCGCCACGGCCGAAGGCAATCACCGGCGTACCGCAGGCCTGGGCCTCGACCGGGCTGATGCCGAAATCCTCTTCGGCGGCAAAGACGAAGCCTCGGGCGTTCTGCATGTGCTCGCGCAATACCTCGAACGACTGATAGCCCATCAGCGTGACGTTGGGGCCGCACACGGCGCGGCACTTTTCCATTTCCGGGCCGTCGCCGATGACGATCAGGCGTTTGTCGGGCATGGCGCTGAACGCTTCCACCATCATTGGCACTTTCTTGTACGGCACCATGCGCTGGGCGGTCAGATAGAAATCCTGCTTCTCGGTCTGCAGGTTGAAACCGGTGGTGTCCACCGGTGGGTAGATCACCGTCGATGGACGGCGATAGGCCTTGTCGATGCGTCGACCAATGAACTGCGAGTTGCTGATGAACTCGTCGACACCGGCGGCGGTGCGCTGGTCCCACATGCGCATGTAGTGCAGGATCATCCGCGCCACCTTGCTCTTCAGGCCGGCCAACAGATTGGCTTCGCGCAGGTACTGGTGCTGCAGGTCCCAGGCATAGCGGATGGGCGAATGCACGTAGCTGATGTGCAACTGGTTGGGCCCGGTGAGCACACCCTTGGCCACCGCGTGGCTGCTCGACAGGATCAGGTCGTAGCCGGACAGGTCCAGTTGCTCGATCGCCATGGGCATCAGCGGCAGGTATTTCTGGTAGCGCGTGCGGGCCTTGGGCAGGCGCTGGATGAAGGTCGTGGTGGCGCGCTTGCCCCCCAGGTGCTTGCGGTCTTCGTCACTGAGAAAGTCGATGACCGAGAACAGGTCCGCGTCGGGCCAGATCTTGAGCATCGAAGCCAGCACCTTTTCGGCACCGGCATAGGTGACGAGCCAATCATGGACGATTGCTATTTTCATAGGGCACCTGCAGTTCGGGAATGAGGGGCGCGCTCGGACGAGCACGGGCGTTGAGTCGTTTGCTCAACTTGATGAAAGGCAGTTCGACGAAGCGATAGCTCACGTGCGCAGCCAACAACGACAGCGCGGTGGCAAGCAATGTCACCGACAACGAACGACCGGGAACGCCCAGCAGGTAACGGCACAACAGCTCCATGCTCGGATGCAGCAGGTACAGCGAGTAACTGATGGTGCCCAGCCACAGCAACAACGGTTGATGCAGGCGGATGCGCTGGGTCAGCAACATGAAGCTGCTGATGGCCAACAGATAGGTGAAGCAGTAGCGGAACCAGTACTCGCCATTGCCGGCATCGAAGCCGTAGGCGGCGAAGAAAGTCGGCGGCAGAGCCACGGCATAGGCCAGCAGCAGGCCCTTCACGCAGCGGCGCACCTGGGCATCGGCCTGGCCCAGCAGGCAGTCGCGCCAGATCGAACCGAACAGCATCAGCGACAGCCCCAACGGCAGCGCCACCGGCAGCTTGCGTTCGAGCAGCATGCGCATCAGGCCCATGCCCACTGCGGCGGCCAGCAGGGCCAGCGAGCAGGCGGCGCGAAAGCCGGTGCTGCGCAGTCGGCCGATCAGCATCAGGCCCAGGCACAGGGCGTAGAACAGCCACTCGATGAACAGCGTCCAGTACAGCCCCATCACGTCTTCGACGCCCATGGCGGCCTGCAGCATGGTCAGGTTGGCGACCACCTGCTGCCAGCTCGGCAGGGTTTCGCCGGTCAGCGCCAGCATGCTGATGTACAGCGCCAGCGACAGCCAGTAGGCCGGGTACAGGCGCAGCACCCGCGAGACGATGAAGCGCCGTGCGCCGCCCGGCCCCGGTTGCAGGCTGAACGGAATCACCACGCCGCTGAGCAGGAAGAACCAGATGACGCCAAGCTTGCCGATGTCCAGCCAGAAGTACGGCAGCGCACCGGGGCCCAGCAATGGCTGCCACAGGTGACAGACCACCACCAGCAAGGCGGCGATACCGCGCAAGGCATCCAGATACCCCAGGCGAGTCATGAGTGCTCCTTGCCGCTGGACGGCTGGTTCAGGGTGGCACCGCGTGGACGCCGTACCTGGACACTGTCGATGCGATCGCTGATCAGCCGTGCCGAAGCATCCCAGCTGAACCGCGCCACGTTCTGCAGACCCAGGGTGCGTAAATGCTGGCGAATGGTCAGGCTGTTCAACGCCAGGGCCATGGCCCGGCTGATGTGCTCGACATCCAGCGGGTCGAAGTACAAGGCACTGGACTGCAGCACCTCGGGGATCGAGGCGGCATTGGCCGCCAGCACCGGGCAGCCACAGGCCTGCGCTTCGAGTGGCGGAATGCCGAAGCCTTCATACAGCGAAGGAAACACGAAGGCCGCTGCGCCCTGGTACTGCTCGATCAACTCGGCGTCGCTCAAGCGCCCGAGAAAGCGCACCCGAGCATCGCGCTTGGCCAAGGCTTCCAGATCGGGGTCGGAGAACACTGCACCGCCGCCGCCGACGATGCGCAACTCCACCTGGTCGAAACCCTTGAGCTGCAGGAACGCCTGGATCATGCGGCTGAAATTCTTGTGCGCGCTGGGCGAAGACACCGCCAACAGATAACGCGGGCCGCCGGCTTGCAGCGGTTCGCCGGGCTGAAACTCTTCACCCACGGCATTCGGCACCACGAGAATCTTCTGCGCCGCAAAGTTGTAGAACTCGCCGATCTCGCGCTTGGAAAACTGGCTGACCGTGATCAAGGTCTTCAAGCGCTTGAGCAGCAGGGGCGTCATCAGGCGATAGGCCGTGCGGAATTGCCAGGTGTAGCTTTGTGGGTGACGTACGTAGGTGATGTCGTGGTGCGTGGCGATCTGGTTGCCATAGAACAGCGGCGCCGTGGCGCACAGCGACAGCAGCAATGGATTGCCCTGGCTGCGCAGGTAGCGCGGCAGGTCGAGTTGTTCCCACAGGTGACCGGTACGAGTGCCCACGACCTGAGCATCCAGCAGCCGAGCGGTTTCGTGCATGCGCACGCCCGGCGGGGTGACGAACACCAGGTCGTCACGTTGACGCTTGAGCGCCAGGCAGGTCTGCTCGGCGAACCGTTGCACCCCGCGTAGCTCCTGGGTCAGAAAACGTGCATTGATGACAATCATCGGAACATCCTTGGCTCACGCGCTTGCTAGAGGTAGTGCCGCGTCCAACAGGCGCGGTCGATGGCGGCGCACGATGCGCTGCGGTTGAGGCCCACTGCCGCGGGCATCGCGTTTTCTACTGCGTGAACAACCAATTGGCCTTGCCCAGGCTGATGATCTTGGGAAACTCGGAGGCGGTTATCACGGTGGTGCAGTAGTGCTCACCGCAATCCCACGGGTTCTCGCTTTCGCGCATGCCCACGCCGGCCTGGCGGGTGTCGACCAGGCGCGCACCGCCCTTGAGCAATGCACTCGACTCGATCCTGACCTGCCGCGATTGGCCCACGGCCCAGATCACCAGCACCTGCTCGTCGCCCTTGGCGAAGCGCAACTGGTACAGGGAGTCGCTGATCACGCTGTGCCTGGGGTCGTAGCTGTATTGCGACAGGTACGGTGCAATGGCCTTGAGCGTGGTGTACGCCGGCTTGGGGTTGAGATCGTTGTCCAGCAGGCCGAAGTTGTGCTCGCGCTCCTTGGGGTCGCGCCCGTCGTTGTACAGGTCGTACCACCACATGCCCTGGATGGCCGGATGGATGCGGGCCAGGAAGAACCCGCGCGCCAGGTACGCCGCCTGGGTGGTTTCACTGACCCCGCACGGTTCGTCGGCGCTGGGCCAGCTCATTTCCGTGAGGTACAAGGGCACCGGGCGCCGGGCCAGGGCGTCGAGCCGAGTGGAGATGTCGCTGAGCCATTTGATCCAGCTTTCCGGCGTGTTGCCGCCATGGTCCTTGCGGCAGTGCACGTACGGATGCAGCGACAAACCATCCAGATCATCCATGACCCCGGCCTCCACCAGGCGGTCGGCGAAACCTTCCTGCAAGCCCTGGGTAGTGACTGCACCGGCTATCAGGCGCACGTTCGGATCGTTGCTGCGCAACAGTTCGCTGGTTTCCTTGATCAGCGCGGCATAGTCGCGGCTGAAGGCGTCACTGGTCGGGTCTTCCAGGTCCCATTCGTTCCAGATCTCGTAGAAGTCCACCTGGCCGCGCAAGCGTCGGCTGACGAAGTTCACGTAGTTGGCGAAGGCATCGCGCACGAACGGGCTGCGTGGCTTGGCGTCGCGTTCATACCATTGGTTGCCGTAGCCCAGGATCAGCATGTTGCCGATCTGGCGGTCACGCAGGGCCTGCAGATAACGCTGCCAGCCCAGTGGGAAATTCAAGCGCTTGGGCTCCAGCTCCACCGTGGACCAGAACAGGTCATCGCGTGCCGATACGATGCCGGCTTCCTTCATGAGCAAGGTCGGCCGTGCCACCGGCCCGGTCGAGTGGAGCAGGTGGGTACCCACACCCACGATGAAATTGTCGGCGGCCTTGGCATGCCCGTGGGTGAACAACCCCAGCAGTAACCAAACCAAACGTTGCAGCAATCTGGGCATAGAAAGGTTCATGTCAGTTGGAGGCCATCGGGGTAATCATCACGGTTGCTGCGACGTCGTTCGGTAATCAGCCAATGGCTGGGCATGGCCTTGCGGCGCATGGCATGGGCCACGGCCATGCCCAGGAAAAGTCCGCAGACCGGCACTTCGAGCACATCGGTCGTCCAGCCCACTACCACCACGCACAGGGAAATGCTCAGCAGCCCGCGGCCCATCCAGCTGTTTTTGCTGCGCAGCGTCATCAGCAGCGGCAGCAGCAGCGCATACAGCACCGGGCCCATGAGGCCGAAACAGGCCCACAGGTACATGAACAGGCTGTCGGCGACGGCCGGGTACTTGACGTTGTCCACCGGAAACATGTTCACCGCACTGCCGACCATGCCGAAGCCGCCGCCGGTCCAGTTCCAGTCGCGGCGCAACACTTCATCGGCCAGGCGCGGCCAGGTGTTGATCATGCGGTCGTACAGCGATACCAGGCTGCCTTCGGCGCCACTGGCGGCCAGGCTCGGGTCCAGCGGTGTCCACAAACCGATCAGCGGCAGCGCGGCGCCGATACCGACCAGCACCGCGAACAACACGCGGCAGAGCAGGCGCTGGTTGTACAGCGGCATCACCAGCAGGGTCACCAGGAACGCCGCGGCGGTCGATTTGTTGGTGGTCACCAGAATGGTCGCGAAGGCCAGCGCCAGCAGGCCCAGCATCAACACCCTGGAGCGCATGAAAGCGCTCAGGTACAGGGTGAAGATCGCGGTCAGCGTTGCCGCAGTGGTCGACATCCGGGCGAAGCCCGCAGGCCGGTCGACGCCGTCCGCTGCCCAGGTCATGTTGCCGGTCAGCTCCTGGTCGCCCAAGTTGTAGCTGTAGCCCTTCCACGGCACCGAGAACATGCTGTCCACGTACACGCCGGTGATGGTCGCTGCCAGGCACAGGCCGACCGCCCAGCCCAGCAACACGCGGCGCTGCTCCAGATGCTCGCCGCAGACCAGGCCGAACAGCAGCGGGATGTACACGAAGATGCTGAACAGCGGGTTGGCCAACGCTGCGCCGTGCAGCAGGCCAAGGCCGGCCGACAGCACCAGCCCCAGCAGCATTATCCAAAACAGGCGGTGCGCCTTGAAGCTGGTCAGTTCCAACGCGAACAGCACCACACACAGCACTTTGGGCAAGTACAGCAGGGCCGAGATGCCGGCCTGGTCGAAGTAATAGCGCAAGGCGCCGGAAAACGTTTCGGCCAGCAGCAGGCCGATCGCGGTCCAGACCACCAGCGTCGACTTGTTCACCGCAAGTCGCGCTGCCGGCGCCTCAAAGTGACTGAGTGACAGGGCTGATTTCATGATGGACATTTCTTCTTTGCAGAACATCGAGGAACAGCTGTTGGTAACTGTCGAGCATCCGTTCCTGGTCGAGCAGATGCTCGACGCTGTCACGTGCCTGGGCGGCCAGGCGTTCGCGCAGTTCGGGATCGCGGTACAACTGCAGCATCGCCAGGCCCAGGGTCTGCGGCTCGTCGGGGTTGCACAGCAGGCCGTTGACGCCGTCCTGGATGATCTCCGGCAAGCCGCCGCGGGCACTGGCGATCACCGGCACCGAGTGGGCGCAGGCTTCTACCGCCACCAGGCCGAACGGCTCGTTCCAGATCGACGGCACGATGGCCACGTCGATCTGCCGATAGAAGGTTTCCGGCGACTGGTAACCGACGAAGTGGATGTTCTCGCCGCCGGCTTCCTGCTTGAGCAATTGCTCGTAGTCCAGTTGCCCGCGCCCGGCGATCTGCAAGGTGGCGTTGAACGGCAACCGCTTGAACTGATCGATCAACCAGCGCAGGCCCTTGGGTTCGGACAGCGTGCCCAGGTAGCCGAAACGCAGCGGCTCGGCCTGATCCAGGCGGGCGAAACGCGATGGCGCATGGTCGATTTTCGGGCTGGCGTTGTAGATCACCTGTTGCGAAGCATTGCGGAAGAAACGCGCGTCGGTGAGCTTGCCCAGCAGGTGCTGGCTGACCCCAACCACTGCGTCAACCTGGGCCGAGCGCTCGGCATGGCCCTGGCGGAAGTGCTTGCACAGGGTGCACGGCGTCTTGCAGGCGGCGTTCTTCTTGAACATGTTGCTGCTCGGGCACATCAGGTACATGTCGTGCAGCACCTGCACCAGCGGCACGCCGGATGCGGAGATCTCATCCCACGCCGACACCGACCAGCCACTGAGGTTGTGGCACACCACCAGGTCGACTTTTTCGGCCGCCAGCACTTCGCGCAGGTAGGTGCGCATGCCCATGTTGTACTTGTCTCGTAGATGCCAGCCCAGCCGGGCCAGCGCGCCGGGGCGCTGTTCGCTGAAGTGCCAGTAGGTGTTGAGCAGCCCGGCGCGATAGACCTTCACGCCTTTCACGTATTCATGCTTGAGGCCCGCATCGGGACCGGTGCTCAGCACGCACACTTCGTGGCCACGCTGGTGCATGCCCTCGACGGTGCGCTGCAGGACGATTTCGGCACCGCCGCCGATGTGCGGCGAGTACAGGCTGCTCAGGAACAGTATCTTCATAGTGGGTAGGATTCGTGAATGCCCAGACGACCCGATTCCCCGTCACGCATGGCTTGCTGGAGCAAGCCCAGGCGTCGGTCCGAACCGCTCCTTTTTGCGAAATAGCGCAGCAACAGCAGAAACACCGACCGATTGAGCCGGTACAGCGGGGTCGAGCCGGCCCACACGTGCTTGTCGAACCAGGCCTGGTTGCGCGCGGTGTAGTAGGCGCGCAGGTCCGAGTTGCCGAGCAGGAAACTCTCGAAGATGTTGTTGGTACGCGCCTTGGCGTTCCACGATTCTTCCAGGTCGTCGAGCAGCGCTTCGGTCACCAGAAAGATCTGCCCGCCACTGGCGGTGATGCGCCAGGTGTACTCGGTGTCGTCGGCATACAGCAGCAGGTCTTCGAGCGGCAGGCCGATCTTCTGGAACACGCTGCGGTGCGCCAGCAGGCCGCCGTAGGTGGTGAATGGCAATTGCACCAGCGGCTTGCTGGTTGCCTTGCGCCCGGCGGGCTTGCCCCAGGGCGTACGGCGCCAGAGCTTGTAGGGCAACTGCGCGACATGAAAACCGAAGCAGCTGGAGCGCAGCTGGATCGCATAGCGATGCGGCACGCCGGAGGCGATGTCGGCCTGGTGGTTGGGGCGGAAGCCGATCACGGCCGCCTTGTCCACGCCCACGATGCGCTCGCACTCGTGCAGCCGCTGGTGCAGCGTCTCGACCGCGCCCAGGGTGGGGGCATTGTCGTCGTCCATCAGCCAGAGGTATTCGGCGCCCAGTTGCAGCGCCGCTTCGATACCGACCTTGTAGCCATTGGCCGAACCGGTGTTGCTGGGCAACTCGATCACGGTGATCTGGGTTGGCCACTGCGTGCGCAGCGAGTTCAGGTCGGCGCGCGACGCGTTGCTCACCACCACCACCCGTTCGATGTGTGCAGAGGCCAGCGAACGCTCGATCAGCGCTTCCAGGTAACACAAGCGATCGCCGTACGTCAGTGTCACCAGCGTGGTCTTGGCATTCATCGAACAGCTCTCCTAAAGCATCGTATGTCTGTGCGCCGCTCAGCAGGCGTGCGCGGTAAGCCGCTGCAGGCTGCTGCGGGGCAGGCTGATACGCTGTTCGCGCTGCAGCATGTTGAGCAGGATCACGGCGCGTTCATCGCCGTCCTCGCAGAGGAAAATGGCCTGTACGTCACTGTCGCCGTTGCGCACACGCACCGCTTCGCCTTCGGTGAAACGCACCGCGTTCGCCGAACCGGCCTGCGCGCGCTGGCGGATGCTGGCGATCAGGCTGTCCGGCACCGGGCACGGCATGCCGCCGAAGGCAACGATGCGGCACACCCCACGGGTCGAGCGGATCGGGTACCAGTTGTCGTTGCAGTCCAGGCGAATGAACAGGTAGCCGGGGAACAAGTCCTCGTCGGCCACACGGCGGCTGCGGGTCAGCACCGGGGCGGCGCGCAACGGGCGAAAGCAGTCGTATTGCTGACGCAGCAGATGTTCTTCGGCACGGGCTTCCTGCCGCGGCTTGGTCTGGATCAGGTACCAGTTGGCGTTGCTGTCGAAGTCGTTCATGAGCGCATCTCGATGGCGTGGGCGGAAGGGCTGGTGACCACTTTGACGGTGTCCTGCGCAGCGCTCGGCTTGAGCGTGCTGTAGCAGGGCAGCCACTGGCGGATCCGTGATACCGGGTTGAACATCAGCACGTCGATGATCGACAGGTTGGCCACGAACGGGTCCTTGAACTGCGTGTAGCAAAGCTCGTCCATGCGGTGGAAACGCAGTTCCAGATCGTGACGAGCGAAGTATTCCTCGTCGTACAGGGCCGTGCCGCCGATAGGGTTGAGGTAGCGCTGCGCATCGAAGTGCCGCGCCAGCTTGACCACACGGTCCTGCTTGTCCTGCACCTGGCGCTGGTCCACCGGCAGGGTGGACATGACGTGGATCGGTGTGTCGATCTGCAGGTACTCGCAGACCTTGCGCAGCGAGTACTCCAGGTACAGCGCCAGGTTGCGTTCCGGGTAGGTCAGCAGCGGCTTGAGCAGCGCCAGCACCTCGTCGCGGTAGGGCGCGCGGGAGTAGCTCATGGCGATGCTCTTGAGCAGCTTGTCCAGCACCTGCGGAGCGTTGTCACTGAGCTCGCGCTGATTGATCGCCAGGTCCGAATGGTCCTTCTTCAACGGCAAGGTGAACAGCGTTGCAGCGCCCGAGCTGAGCAGCCGGTTGCGGTTGACCCAACCGGGGTGTACGTACTGCAGGCTGTCGCCGAGCACAAAGGCATCGGCGCCGGCGATCAGCTGGAAATAGCCGAAATAGGGAAACCAGTAAGGCTGCATCATTGCTACGGTTCTGGACATCGTGAGACTCCTGCCTTGCTAGGCGATTACTTCTTGCTCGGCGAATAGTCGTAGCCGTAGGCGGCGCAGTCGTACTCGGCGGTGGACGCCTTGCGGATCACGCCGTTGAATATCGCGCCCTTGACCAGCACGCCGTTCTGCGCAAGGCGCCGCTTGCTGACCTCTATCTCCTTGACCGAACTCTGGCCAAAGCGGGCCACCAGCAAGGTGGTCCCGGCCTGGCGGCCGATCAGGCTGGCATCCGTCACGGCGATCACCGGCGGGGTGTCGATGATCACCAGGTCGTAGTGCGGCGACAGCTCGCGCAGCAGCTTGCTGAAGTTGTCATGCATCAACAGTTCGGAAGGGTTCGGCGCGGCGAAACCGCAGGCGATCAGGTGCAGGTTGTCCACTTCGGTGGCGTTGATCACCTCGGTGTTGCCCAGGCGTGCAGCCAGGGCATCGGACAGGCCGTGCTTGGGTTGCAGGCCGAACACGCGGTGCAGGTAGCCCTTGCGCATGTCGCCGTCGATCAGCAATACGCGCTTGCCGGCCTGGGCAATGATCACCGCCAGGTTGGCGCTGACGAACGACTTGCCCACGCCCGGCATGGGGCTGGTGATCATCAGCACGTTGTTGCGCGCTTCCATCATCGCGAAGTGCAGGCTGGTGCGCAGGCTGCGCAGCGACTCGATGGCCAGCTCGCTGGGGGCGGCCACGCTGAGCAGACGCGATTCGCGATTGGTTACGCCCTTGTCGCGTTTTTTCTGCAGGCGTTCCTGCTGGCGCGACAGCGGCAGCGAGGCGTACACCGGCATGCCCAGGTTCTCGATCACTTCCGGGTTTTCCACGCCGCGGTAGAACGCCTGGCGGATGAAGATGATCGCTACGGCGACCAGGGCACCCAGCAGCATCGCCACCAGCACGATGACGGCGCGCATGGGCTTGACCGGTTCTTCGATGTTGCTGTCGGCCTTGTCGATGATCCGTACGTTGCCGATGTTGCCGGCGCGGATGATGTCCTGCTCCTGGCTCTTGTTCAGTACCAGGGTGTAGGTCTGGGTAGTGACCTGCATGTCACGGGTCAGGCGCAGCAGCTCCTGCTGGGTCTCGGGCAGGCCCTTGATCTGTGCCTGCAGGGAGGTCTTCTGCGACTCGATCTGGCTGATCTGCTGGCTCAGTGCGGCTGATGCAGGGTGCTGACGGGTGTACAGGCGATCCAGGTCGGTGCGCTTGAGGCGCAGCTCGGACAGTTGCGCATCGTAGGCCACCATCTGGTCGAGCAGGGCCTTGGTTTCCAGGGTGATGTCCACCGACTTGGTGCGCATCTGGAAGGCGTGCAGGGCTTCTTCGGATTTTTCCAGTTCCTTGCGCACCACCGGCAATTGCGAGCGCAGGAAGTCCAGGCGCTGGGCCGCTTCGGCCGAACTGCGTTCCACGTTCTGGCGTACGTACAGGCGGCTCACTTCATCCAGCACGCGGTTGGCCTGTACCGGGTCGGTGTCGTTGATGCTCAGGTAGACGATGCCCGAGTCCTTGCCCGATTCGGCCACGCGCAGACGCTGCTGGTAGTCCAGCGAAGTGTTGAGCAGGCGATTCTTCACCAGGCGGAATTCAGTGCCGGGGCGGGCGGTCAGTTCAGCCAATTGCAGGGTGATGCCGTTGCCCTGGCTGATCTCGCCGACACGACCGCTGAGCAGCGGCGCACCAGCGGCGTCCACCAGTCGATAAGTCGCATTGGGCCCGGCGACCAACGTCATGCGCTCGCCCAGCAGGTTGGCCGGCACGTCCAGGTTGAACACGTCGATCTTCTCGCCGCCCCAGGCGAACGTATCCAGACCGAACAGCGGAGCGGCCAGTTTCTGGCTGCCGGTGGGGGTGAATTCACGGGCCATGTAGCGGCCGATCGCCGGGAAGTAGCGCGGCGTGGCGACCACGTCCAGCTTGAGGTCGCTGACCACCTGGCCGAGCACGGTGCGCGACTTGATCAGTTCGATCTCGGTCACCGCTTCCGATACCGAAGCCGGCTTGGTATTGAGCTGCGGGGTGGCATCCAGACCGACCTTTTTCGGCTCGATCTGGATCATGGCGTTGGCCTGGTACACCGGCGTGGCGATTACGGCGTAGAAACCGCCGAGCAGGGTGAACAGGGCCACCACCACGACAATCAGTTTCTTGTGATCGAACAAGGTCCGTAGAATCGTCGCGAGATCGATCTGGGTGTCCTTGTAATACTCCAGGTTTGTACGGTTCATCGCGGTCATCTTTGTCGATCCTCAGATCTCAGGTAGGGCAACCAGCCTTCGATACACCGAGTCAATTCGGTGTAGGTCCGTTGAAAGGCGGCAATGGGGCGGCGATAGGGATCGTCGATTTCGAAGTCGTCGCGCCACTTGCCGATCAGGAACGTCTTGCCTCGCGTGTGCGGGGCCTTGCTGGTGATGCTGCGCAACTGGCGCTGGTCCATGACCAGAATCAGATCGGCCCAGCGCACCAGCTCGTCGGTGAGCTGGGTGGCAGCGTGCGCCGGCTGTGGCACCTGGTTATCGGCCAATACCTGCGCGGTGAGACTGTCCATGTCGTTGCCCACGCATGCGGCCAATCCGGCCGACTCGACCTGCAGGTGCGGCGCGTGCTTGCGCAACAACGCCACTGCCATGGGGCTGCGGCAGATGTTGCCGATGCAGATCACCAGAACCTTGTTGATCATGTCGTCTTCAGCCCCTCGCCGCAGCGGGCGTCAGGCGTCGCAGCAGGTTGCGGCTGACGTTGCCCGACACGTGCAG
This sequence comes from Pseudomonas baltica, assembly GCF_014235765.1. GTDB lineage: Bacteria > Pseudomonadota > Gammaproteobacteria > Pseudomonadales > Pseudomonadaceae > Aquipseudomonas > Aquipseudomonas baltica. The sequence goes on along the minus strand of NZ_JACMYH010000008.1, from coordinate 64,325 downwards.
TACGGCCTTGAGCTTCTGTACCGGCCTGATCGCCGCGATGCACATGCCCGACACCTGCACCAGAAAGTGTTCGTAGAGCACCCGGTCGCCCTGGCGGAAGTAATAGTTGGCCAGGCACGCATAGGTGTGCAGGGTCATCTGCAATTTGTTCTGGTTCGGACGCTGGGAAAAGATCCCACCGGGGTGCAGGCGGTAGCGCGCCGGTGCGATGTCGGCCAGGTACTTGCCCTTGCCGTGGGCACCGAGCATCGACCACCAGCACAGGTCCAGCACGGGTGCCTGTTCCAGCTCCCGGGGCAGCTCGTGCAGCACGTTGCGAAAGCAGGTGGTGAGCGTCGAGATCGGCCGGGTCTTGAGCAGGTCCATGGCGGTGGCATCGGCCTGGTACTTGCCGGTCAGCTGGATCCCCTTGTCACCCTCGCTGTCGAAGGCCATGGCGTCGTGGTAGGTCATCACGTAGTCGCGGTTGGCTTCGAGGAAATTCACCTGCTTCTGCAGCTTGAGCGGATCGATCCAGTAGTCGTCGCCCTCGCAGTAGGCGATGTACTTGCCCTGCGCCCGGTTGAACAGGGCCGGGAAGCACCAGCGGCCCAGTTGGTACTGGTTGTGCTCGTGGAACACCGGCTTGATGATGTTCGGGTACTGCTCGGCGTAGCGGCTGATCACCTGCGTGGTGCCATCGGTGGAAGCGTCGTCGTTGATCAGAATCTCGAAGGCGAACGTGGTGCGTTGCGCCAGGAAACTGTTCAAGGTCTGCTCGATGTACTCGACCTGGTTGTAGGCCGGGCACGTGATCGACAGCAGCGGTTCCTGGCCCTCGGGCCAGGTGTGCATGATCTGTTGTTCGGTCCGGTTCATCGTTCGACGCTCGCTCTGCTCAACTTCAGGAAAACCCGCTGGGCCAGTGGTTTGTAGGTGGCTGCCACCAGGGTCAGCGTCAACACGCCGCACAAGGCCAGGGCAGCGAAGATCACCAAGCGGTTGTTGGACCCGCCGGCAATTGCCGTGAACAGCGGATGGGTCAGCAGCACGCCGAGCACGGTGCTCAGGCTGATGCGCAGGATGTCGTGCAGCCAGGGCCGGTGCAGGCCAGGGGCCAGGCGCCGATGCACCACTTGCGGCCACAGTGCGAACGACACCAGGCGCAACAGGAACCAGGTCACGGCCGCGCCCAGGGCGCCCCAGCCGTACACCGCGATGATCATCGCCGGCACGCTGATCGCAGCCGAAATCACGCTGTACCAGATGTGCAGGCGCATTTCGCCGTAGGCGTATTGCAGGTGGTACTGGAACGCGCTGACCGCCAGGATGGCGCTGCCCAGTGCGTACCAGAACAGGATCGGTGCGCCCCACTGGGCAGCCTGCGTGTCGCCGCTCCAGGCGAACAGCAAGGGTTCGGCATAGAACGCGATGATCGCCGCCAGGGGAAACAGAAAGGTGCTGACGAAGCGGCTGGCACCCAGGTACAGGGCATGCACGTCGCCTTCGCGGCCTTCGGCGACCTGCACCGTCATGCGTGGCAGCAGGGTCTGCACCAGCGGGTTGATCATCATCATGATGCCGGTGGTCAGCAACGCGACCAGCGAGAAATACCCGTATTCGGCCAGCGGCAGTACCTTGGACAACAGCACCTTGTCCAGCTGGGTCAGAACGATCCACACCACCGCGGTCAGCGACACACTGGCAGCGAACGGCAGGATCGGTTTCACCAGCGCCCAGTTGAAGCCGCTCAAAGGGGTCGGCGCGGGCAGATGGCGGTAGGCCTTGGCGGCGAAGATCAACGTCTCCACCAGCGCCACGAACAGTTGGAATTCGAAGAACACCTGCGCATCCTGCGACACCCAGGTCACCAGCACCAGGCCGCCGAAGTAGCGCAGGGTGGCGATCACCACATTGGCGTTGTTCAACCAGGCGTGCATCTCCAGGCCTTGCAGGCCGCTCTTGTACAGGGTGGCGAACAGGCGCAGGCCCACCATCACGCCCATCAGGATCACGCAGTTGACGATGGTGCGCGGGTCCAGGGCCTGGGCCTGCAGCCAGTGCGTGGCCATCCAGTCGCTGGCCAGGTAGACGGCCAGCGCGCACACCACGGCCATGGGCAGGAACACCAGCTCGAAGGAGCGCATCAACCAGCCGCCGATGCGCTTGGCCGCAGCGCTGTCGCTGCTGCCCTGGTGATGCGCGATCTGGCGCACCAGCGACGGCGAGACGCCGGCGTCGAGCAGCAGCAGCCAGGCCTGCATCACCGCGTAGAAACCAATCAGGCCGTACGCCTCGGCGCCCAGATGGCTGAGGTAGAACGGCATGATCAAGATGCCGATCACCAGCGCATAGGCCTGGCCCAGGTAGCTGAGGGCGGTGTTGTGGATGACCGAAAGCTTCTTCATCGACGATTGCCCTGGTTGCACGCTTTCAGGCTTTGGTTACGGCGGTTCATACGGCGGCGGCCCATGCAACGGGTTGTGGATAATGCAGCTCGTGGCCGCGCAGCAGGGTATCGATGACCTGATCCTGAGTGGCGCGTGCCAGCCCAGGGTAGATGGGCAGGCACAGCACACGGTCGCTCAAGCTGCGCGACTGGTACTGGACCGCTTGTGGCTGCAGATAGTCCAGGGTATCGAGCGAGGGGTAAAAATAACGTCGTGGGTTGATGCCGTCGGCCTGCAGCGCGGTGCGCATGGCCAGCACCTGGGCTTCGTTCTGCAACGCCACCGGAAAGTAGCTGTAGTTGATCTGGCTGTCGTCGGCCTGACGTTGCAGGTCCAGGTAGCCACCCAGGCGCTGGGTGTAGTAATGACCCATCTCGGCGCGGCGCTCGAGGATGTTGTCGATGTCGTCGAGCACGCTCAGGCCCATGGCGGCGCAGAACTCGTTGAGCTTGGCGTTGGTGCCCAGGCCTTCGATCTTGTCGACGTCGGTGATGCCGAAGTTGCACAGCTTGCGCACACGGGCAGCCACATCGTCGTCGTTGGTGACGATTGCGCCACCCTCGATGGTATGGAACAGCTTGGTTGCATGAAAGCTCAGGGTGCTGGCATCGCCCCAGTTGAATACCGATTGGCCGGCCTGTTTCACGGCGAAAGCGTGCGCGCCGTCGTACACCACCTTGAGGCGGTACTGGCGGGCAATCGCTTCGATGCGTTCCACCGCGCAAGGGTTGCCGAACACGTGGGTGGCAACGATGGCGCTGGTGTCCGGCTGCAGGCTGGCTGGAATCTGCTCGGGGTCGATGTTCCAGGTGTGCGGGTCGATGTCGGCGAATACCGGGCGAATGCCTTCCCAGTGCAGCGAGCTGCTGGTAGCCACGAAGCTGAACGGCGTGGTCACGGCGCTGCCGGACAGGCCCAGGGCGCGGTAGGCGACTTGCAGTGCCAGAGTGCCGTTGTTGGTCAGGATCAGGTGGCGCACGCCCAGGTAATCCTTCAGGCGCTCCTCCAGCTCGCAGCACAGCGGACCGTGGTTGGTCAGCCAGTGGGACTCGTAGATACGGTCCACATAGGCCTTGAACTTGTCGATGTCGCCCAGATAGGACTTGGTTACGTTGATCATTTGCTGCTCCCTGGCTGCTCGCCATTCCCCGAAGTGTCCAACACGGTGTTGTCCGCTCAGGACGCCTGACTTTTGCTGCGAGCGACTGCGCGGCGAGCGCGGTGCTGGTTGAGCCGCAGAATCATCCGCGTGGTCAGACTGCCGGCATGCGGATCGCCATAGTGGAACAGCGCGGTGGCACGACGGTGCGCCGGATCGCATGGCTGGTTGGCATGCAGCGAGCGATAGCCCCAGAAGAAATACACATTGCCAGGCTTCATGCGCAGCAATAGCGGCTTGAGCCAGCCACGCTCGATGCACCAGCCCATCAGGCGGCGGCACAGCGGGTTCTGATACACGACCTTCTCGACTGCGTTGAACAGCACGCTGCCACGCACGCGGCGCAGGTTGGGAAACAGCACCAGATCGCCGCGGTCCTTGCCTTGGTCTGGAATGAAGATCGGCACCAACATGGTCAGCAGAGTGGCATCGAAGTGAAACGCGTTGGATTCTTTCAAGCCACTGTGGCCCTGCACGCAACGCAGCACCGGGAACACCTGGTCGCTGGGGGCGGCATGGCCCTGGCCCTGCTCGTGCAGGCGCGCCAGGTGCTGGCGGAATTCGCTCGACACCGCCGTGGCAGCCAATCGGCTGCCCACGAGTGGCGCATTGCCATGATACGCGAAATATTGGTTGTTATGGCGCGCAGCCTGGTCATCCACATAGGCACGAAGTTCTTCCAGCACGTAGGGCGCCAAAGCGTTTTCCAGTACGGCGTAGCCCTGTTCGTTCATATCGGCCGCCAGGCGGCGCGACGTGCTTTCATCCAGGTTGAACAAATGTGGCATGAGGAAGAACCCTCCTTGGACACGCGATTGATTGAACGCCATAACTAACGTTCTATATGTTTGGGCAAAGCTACCGCCCGGTTCGTACTCGACGATCCCTTGAACTTGCGACTTCCAACTTCGTTTGCACGCAACGACCGCGTACTGCAATGAGCCTGGCTGACTGCACACGCCAGAACACACAGCGCGGACCGGTATTCAAAGTCAGCGACTGCAAGGCAATACGGGGTAGTGGGTCGAATGTGCGTGGCGCTCTTTGGCACCACTGCAACTGCTGTGTTGGCGGCAGATGGGTGATATATCGGCTTTGGCAGGGGGACTGTCAATCGCTTTCGTCAAAAATAGTGCACTGGCTAGGATGGTCGCGTTGAAATACCATAACTATATGATTTATATCAGAATTTATTTCTGGCGCTGGCATATTGCTGCTTAATTGTGGGTTTCTGACGTTTTCCTCCCGCCAATCCGCTGCACGGCTCGCAAACCCGCACAGCGTCTGGGCTCAGCCGTTCCGCAAGCGTGGCCGAACCTCGAAATCCCTACAGAAGCCGACTATTTAACGTCGTCAAAAAAAAACCACCATGGAGATAGGAACACCCCTATGATGGTTTATTGACATCACTGGCCAAGCGCCATTTCTCCTACACAGACCACCAGATCTCCGTAGGAGCGGCCAGTGGCCGCGAAAAAAACGCCGCGGTGTATCAGGTACGCTTCACTATGCCTTTCGCGGCCAACGACCGCTCCCCCAGGCTGCTTCAGTAAAGCTCCGGCCGCCTGTCGTTCAAATAGCTGAAGGCAGTGCGCGCCGATACCAGCGTGGCTTTGTCCAAGGTACCCACGATCAACGCTTCGTCACGGCTGGCCTTGGCGATCTGCTGCCCATCCGCCCCGGCAATGCTGCTCAAACCGCAGTACTCGAACTCCACTTCCTTGCCGCAGTAGTTGGCATACGCCACGTAGCACTGGTTCTCGAACGCTCGGCTGCGCACAGTCACCTCGGCAATGAACCCGTAGGGCACCATGTTGGCTGTGGGCACCACAATCAGTTCGGCCCCGGCAGCAGCCAGCCGGCGCACGTTCTCCGGAAATTCCAGGTCGTAGCAGATCAACAGCCCCAACTTCCAGCCATTGAACTCGAGCAGCTCGCTCGCCTGTTCGCCTGCGCTGAACATGGCGCGATCAGCGTCGCCGAACAGGTGCGTCTTGCGGTAGTTGCCCAGGCGCGCACCGGTGCGGTCAATCAACTGCACCGCGTTGTACACGTTGCCCTGTTCATCCCGTTCCGGGTAGCCGTACACAATGGCCAGGCCGAATTGCCGGGCGATCTGCGCGACCCGCTCGGCATTGGCGCCGTCACTGGCCTGCGCCAGGTCGCGCGCCGCCTCGGCGCCGATGTTGTAGCCACTCAGGAACATTTCCGGCAGTACCAGCAGTTCGACTTCCCACTGAGCGGCCTCACGGGCACGCGCCTGCAAACGGGCAAGGTTGCCCTCGACGTCGAGCGGTTGGGACTGGCATTGGTACAAGGCTATGCGCATGCGGGCTCCTGTTGTGATCAAGTCTGTTGATCAAGTGTGGCGATCAGGGACACGGTCAATCCGACAGGGCAATGGGCCCCAGTTCGTCGAAAACATCCCCCGGCCCAGGGTTCTCCGGGTGAGTGTAGCCATCGAAGTGGGTCATGATGCCCCACACCGCATTCAGTGACGTCTGAACCGCGCCCTCGACCCAGGCAGGCGTCCACGACACGTCGTCACCGGCGATGAAGATGCCGCGTTGTGCATCTGGCAGCGCGCTTTGCATAAAGTGCGCATACATGCGCTGGTTGTAACGATAGTGACCCGGCAGCGCGCCCTTGAACGCGCCGAGGAAGTAAGGGTCCGCTTCCCACGACACGGTGATCGGATCGCCGATGATGCGCGCGGCGATATCGACTTTCGGATAGATCTTCTTCAAGGCATCCAGGGCCAGCTTGACGCGCTTCTCCACGGGGTGGGGCAGCATCTTCAAGGCATCGCTCATCCACGCATATGACAGGCAGATCACCCCCGGCTTGTCGTCGCCATGGTCGAACAGGTAGGTGCCGCGGGTCAGCCGGTCGGTGAGGGTCATGCTCATCAGGTCGCGGCCGGTCTCCGGGTCCTTGTCCTTCCAGAAGGGCCGGTCGACCATGACGAAGGTCTTCGAAGACTGCATGTAGCGGGTACGGTCCAGCGCCATCCACATCTTCTGCGAAAACAGCGTTTCCTCGCACTCGATCTGGGTGGTCAGCAGCCAGCTCTGGCAGGTGGTCAGCACGGCGGCGTAGTGGCGGGTGTCGTCCCAGTGATCGGTCACCGCAAAGCGACCATCGGCGGCGCGGGCGATCTTCTTCACCCCGCCGCGCGGCGCGCCCCGGTGCAGTGAAGCCAAGCTGGTGCCGGCCGGCCAGTGAGCACAGCGTTCGGGCGCATGTTTCCACAAGCCCAGCGGCACCTGCTCCACGCCGCCGATCACCAGATGCTGGTGATCGTCACAATTGGTCATCACCACACGGAAGATTTCCAGCATCGAATTGGGGAAGTCCGAATCCCAGCCGCCGGTGCCGAAACCGACCTGGCCAAACACCTCGCGGTGGTGGAATGACAACTGCGCAAAGGCCTTGGACGTGGCCACGAAGTCATAGAAGGTGCGGTCGTCCCACAGCGGCACCAGGGTGTTCCACAGTTCCTTGAGGCGCGGCACGTCGCGATCGCGTATCGCCTGCTGGATATCACCGAAGCGTGCGCCTTCCTCCAGTGCATCGGCCCAGGCGTCGGCGACTTCCTGAAACAGCGCCGGCAGGTCGGACAAACTCTGGGCGTAGTAGGTCTCGCCCTCCAGATCGATCACGGTGCTGCCCGACGCCGGCGTCAGCGGGTTGGGAAAGGGCTTGGTCTTCAGGCCAAGCTTGTCGACGTAGTGGTAGAACGCCGTGGACGAAACCGGAAAGCGCATCCCGCCCAGCTCGGCAACGATCTCCTCGGTGCCCTCGAACTTCTGCGAGCGCAGGCGCCCGCCCATTTTCGAGGCTTCATAGACGACTGGCCGCAGTCCCAACTTCATCAGCTCGTAGGCCGCCACCAGCCCGGCGATACCGGCGCCGACAATGGCCACCTCGGCCCCATGGTGATGCTCGGGAATCACGCCCAGCCCGGCCGGATGCTCTATCCAGTCGTCGAAAGCAAAGGGAAAGTCCGGGCCGAAAACGGTGACGGGCTTCTTGCCGTCGGCGGGGTGACGCGAAGTTGGGCTCATGGGGGACCTTGGCTGAGGCTGAACGAAGAAAAGGCACGTTCATTCTAGGCAAGGGCGCTGCGGTAAATAAGACGCAAAGTGTCGTCGATGTGACGTTTTATCGGTCGATTGGATGCGTCGTTGCTGCATTGTGCCTACTTGCACTCAACCCCGGCGGTCCACCTTGTTGCTGAGGATAATCGAGGTCGTGGTTTTCTCCACCCCGTCGACGCTGCCGATCTGGTCCAGCAACTCATCCAGTTGTTCCGGCGAATCGGTGCGCAGCCAGGCCACGTAATCGAACTCGCCACTGACGGCGCACAGTTGCTGCACCTGCGCCATGCCACTCAGGCGCCGTACCACGTCCTTGCCGGAACGCGGCTGCACGGTGATGCCGACGTAAGCCTGCAAGCCGCCATCCAGTGCGTGCTGGCCCAGCCTTACCCCGTAGCCGCTGATGACCCCGGAGCTTTCGAGCCGCGCCAGCCGTGCGGTGACCGTGGTACGGGCGATGCCCAGGCCGCGAGCGAGCATCGCCACGCTTTCGCGGGCATTGATCTGCAGGGCGGCGATCAGTTGGCGGTCCAGAGCATCCAGGGCAAACGAGTGGCGGTCGGACAAAACAGGCTCCATCAGCGAGTGGGCGAGCGTTGATTAGGCCATTGATCGGCGCCGTGCTCAAAGCAATGTTGCCAGCCACGCTTTTTCAAATCACGCAGAGCCTTTTGTTCAGCACCCTGCAGTTGAACGGAAAGTTTGACGCGACTTGTCGAAAGTGCAGTCGAACTTGCTGTTTCTGGCGTCAGGCGAGCGGCAGTCTGAGTGCAATGGATTGATTAAATTGAAGTGGCAAAACTATCAATCCCTCTATAGTTCGCCACGCGATAGTTCACCCACCGCTGCTGTTTGCATTCAGACCTTTACTGAACAACCCGCTGCTCGCGGCCCCTCAGAGCAAGGAACAGGAGAACAAGGAACATGAGTTCAACCCGTGGCACGCACATGCCGACCGTCGTGGCCGGCTTGATGCTGGCGTGCGCCGTGATCGCCAGCTTCCTGGCCGCCAGCGGTCCGGTGCAATGGATGGACAATGGCCTGATGCTGGCCGACGCCGCCCAAGGCCCGTTCTTCAGCGAGTCCCTGGGACCGGTGAGTCACCCGCTCTACGCGCTCGTCGCTCGTGTCATCCACGCGCTGCTGGGCATGCACCTGCTCAGCCTGCTCAACGCCATCCTGTTGCTGCCACTGGCCGTGGTCGTCCACGGCCTGGCGGTCAGTGTCGGCACCCCACGCCACCTGGCGTTGCTGGCCGCGACCGCCACCGTGCTTGCCCACGCCGTGTTCTGGGCCTCCACCAAGGCCGAACCCTACGTGCTGCATGCCCTGCTGATCATCGGCGCCTACTGGCTGTGCTTCGCACCGGCGCGACTCGGTGCCACCGGGCGCCTGCTGGCCATCGGTGCGCTCAGCGGCCTTGCCCTGGCGATTCACCCCCTGACACTGGTGGTGCTGCTGCCGTTGTATGTGCAGCTGGCCGTGCAACACAGGCTGCGCCTGCTACTGGTGCTGCCCGGCATCGCCCTGGGTTTTGCGCCGGCCTGGCCTGCCGTGATCAACGACCTGGGCACTGGCATGAGCCTGTTCGACATCACCCGCCGTTACCTGGCAGGCCCCGACCAACTGGCGATCATCGTCGGCGGTCGCAACGACACGCTCTGGCGTTTCGACGACCTGTGGCACGAGAAAAACGCCGTGGTGCTGCTGGCACTGTCGCTGATCGGCCCGCAAATCCTCGGCCTCATCCTGTGGCCGAAAACCCGTGCGCTGCAGGTGCTTTGGGCAGCGCTGCTGCTCAACTTCCTGTTCGCCGTGTCCTACGGCGTATTCGACCGCTTTACCCTGTTCCTGCCGGGCATCGCCCTGGCCAGCATCCTCGGCGTGGTCCACCTGGCCAGATACCTGCCTGGCGGCCGGATCGGCACTGCCGTCGTCTACCTGTCGGTATTGGCGGGGCCGGTGGCCATGCTGTCGATGTGGGGGCTGTACGCCAACGGCTGGGTCAAGCTGCCGACCCACACCGAAGCCCTGCCGTTTCGCAACGACATCCGCTACTACCTGGTGCCCTACCTGCAAGACCGCTCCGCGCACCAGTTCGCCCGCACCTACGAAACCCTGGTGCCGCCCGGCGCCCTGGTCGTCGCCGACACCACCCCACTGGGCGCCCTGCGCTCCGCCCAAGCCAACGGCGCGCTGCGCGGCCGCATCCTGCAAGGCTGCGAACAGAGCACCAACATCCCGCCCTACCTGAACGGCGCCGGCGCCTTTCTGCCGCGTACCAGCTTTTGCGGAAACATCGGGGAGCAGTACCGGTTGCAGGAGAATTTGCTGGGGTTTCGTTTGCAGGCGAAGTGAGGGTTTCCAGAGAGGAGCCTAAAGGCTGCACTTTGTGTCAGCCGACGCTTTATTTTCGTTAGGGTTGGGTATACGTTACATTGACCTCACTTTGTCACGTATACAGAACATGGATTACGAGCTCATTGCCACCCGTCTGGGCGCGCAAATCCGGCAACGCCGCCTCAATCGTGGCATGACTCAAGCCCGGCTTGCCGCATTAGCTTTTGTCACACGGCAGAAGGTCATTGCGATCGAGAAGGGCGATCTCTCGGTCGGCATGACCGCCTATGCACGCGTGCTCGCTGCGCTGAATTGCGAACTCACGGTCATACCTGCCGTGCTGCCCACGCTGGATGAAATTCACGGGATATTCGACTGATGCCGACCCTACTGCAGGTTTCAACCCCGGAAGGAGAGAGCGGAAGAGTGATGCGCAGCGAAGATGACTACATCTTCCGCTATCGCGATGACGCTAGTGCCCACAGGGCGATCAGTTTGCTCATGCCCCCGCGAATGGATGAGTATCGCCATCGTGAACTTCATCCCATCTTCCAGATGAATCTGCCTGAGGGTTACGTGCTGGAGCAGCTGCGTAATCGCCTGGCCAAGCTGACAAACGTCGATCCAATGCTACTCCTGGCTCTTTCAGGCAGCAGTTCGCCCATCGGGCGAGTCGCAGTCAACTCGCCGGAAGTCGATGCGCTGTTGCAACGCCAACAGTTCCCCGGAGAAAGGCTGGATGAGATCCTCGCCTGGGATGGTGCCGAGGACATCTTCGCCAGCCTGGTCGATCGCTACATCCTGCGTGCCGGCATCTCAGGGGTGCAACCCAAGGTGCTGGTACCTGAGCATCAAAACCACGCGCCGCAGCGATTCACCTCGAAAACGTCCGAACTGATCATCAAGAGCGGCCGAGATGAATTTCCTGGCCTGGCGATCAACGAGTTTCTCTGCATGTCCGTGGCCAAGGCTTCTGGAATCGTCGTGCCGGAATTCTACCTGTCCGATAACACCAAACTATTCGTCATGCGCCGCTTCGATCGGGACGAGCAGCTCAACCCCATTGGCTTCGAGGACATGACAGCCCTCATGGGCCTGGCTGCCGAACAGAAGTACAGCAAGAGCTACTCGTCCATTGCCAGAGCCATCCGTATGTTCTGCGCCCCGGACCGGATAGAGCATTCACTGTCTCAGCTATTCGCCATCGTGACTCTCAGCTGCATCGTCGGCAACGGCGATGCTCATCTGAAAAACTTCGGACTGCTCTACGCCAATCCCGCCCAGGGCGATGCACGGCTTGCACCCGCCTACGACATCGTCAACACCACGGCCTATATCCCTGACGACGTACTTGCCCTGGACCTGATCGGTAACAAATCAATGTTCGCCTCGCGACAGGGCTTGCTGGATTTCGCCCAGCTCTGTGCTGTAGAGCAGCCACAAGAAGTGATCCGCAGGCAATTGCAGGCGTTGGAGCAGGTGCTGGCGAGCTCGGGTGAGGTGACGGAGCAAGCGCAGCACGTGGTCGCCGCAATACAGAAAAGTGCCGCTCCGTTCAGGCAAACATTTGGGTAGTTTGCCTTCAATCAACAGCCTGATGGAGCGCAGCACCTTAGAGACTTTGCATGACTCTACACTTGGGAAAAGCTGAACACCCCCAAAATTGCTGCCCGGCATTGGCTCCCGTTTTCCGCGTGCGAATGACCAGCGCATTGCCACACTTCGGGCAACAACGTTCAGCGCTTGGATCACTGCGACGCTTGAGTTGTTGCACGTGTTCGCGATGAGTCGCAATGCTCGGCGCCAGACGCCCGGCCTTCAATGCTTGAAACATGTCATCGACTTCCGCCTCGCTGAACACCACCTGCCGAAACGACTTGATATAGCGGATGAACCCGATGCCCCGAGTCACATTGGCCGGCATCTCGGTCTTGAACGTACTGCCCCCGACGAACGTGATCACCGAATGCAGGTGGGCAGGGCTCACCCCTAAAGTGGCTTCCAGCGCCTTCAGGTGTTTGTAGTTCTGCCGAAGAGGGTTCTGGAATTTGAAGCTGCGCCTGGGAAACTTCTGCGTCCACTGCGCCTGGTGTTCAGTACCGAAAATCCAGCCGCTCATGTTCTTCGTTTCCAGCACAAAAATGCCATGGACCGAGAGAAACACGTGATCGATCTGCGTGGTGCCGTCAGGCGTATTCAGGGTGACGTTGTGCAGGCGTCGATAGGTGTGTTGGTCCAGTTGCCAGTGTGCAAACAAGCGTACCAGCAACTCACCGATATGACCCTTGGCCCACGGCGACTTGAACAACGTGATTAGCAACAGGAGCGGGAGCGCCCAGCTCAGCATGCCCCAGAGCTGGGCGATGACAGGTGTGAAGTCCATTTCTCAACCTTGATGACAGTACCAACGCCAGCATAGCTGGATTATTTCTGCGTTCGCGCACCACCGGCCGTGGCCGACGCTTCGGAGCCGGTTGCCGTCTTGAAGTACGCCACATGATAGGCCAGCCCGACAAAGACCGCGCCTCCCACGGCGTTACCCAAGAATACCGGAACGAAGTTATCGGCGAACTGCGCCCAGCTCAAGGCCCCGGCAAAGATCGCCGCCGGTATGACGAACATATTGGCGACCACGTGCTGGAAGCCGATCGCCACGAAGGCCTTTCCAAAACAAAAAAAGCCGCGCAAAGCGCGGCTCTCAAATCTTGGTGGGCCCAGTAGGACTCGAACCTACGACCAAGGGATTATGAGTCCCCTGCTCTAACCAACTGAGCTATAGGCCCCAGAAGGCCGCCGATTATAGCGATGGATTGAAGGGAGTGCTATCCGAAAAATCCGAAAGGCGCATACGAAGAAAGGTCGCGGCGAAGCGCTCGGGGGGCAGGGGCAGGCTGACCAGGTAGCCCTGGATCTGCTCGCAGCCTTCGCGGGCGAGGAATGCCTGCTGCGCGGGGGTTTCCACGCCTTCGGCGATGACGGTGAGTTGCATGCTGCGGCCCAGGGCGATGATGGCTCGTACGATGGCGGCATCATGGGGGTCGTCGGGCAGGCCGCGGACGAACGACTGGTCGATCTTGAGAATGTCCAGCGGCAAGCGCTTGAGGTAGCTCAGCGAGGAGTAGCCAGTGCCGAAGTCGTCGATGGCCAGCTGTACGCCCAGGTGCTTGAGCTGGTGCAGCACCACCAGGGCTTCTTCGGCCTGGCTCATGATGAAGTTTTCGGTGATCTCCAGCTGCAGCGACTGCGGGCGCAGGCCGCTGTCGGCCAGCAGTCCTTCGATGCGCTTGAGCAGGTTGGGCTGGCGCAGCTGGGCGCCGGCGAGGTTGACCGACAGCGGGCCGAACTCGTGGTATAGCCGTTTCCACTCGCACATCTGTCGGCAGGCCTGTTCCAGCACCCAATCGCCGAGCTGCAGGATCATCCCGTTCTCTTCGGCCAGCGAAATGAATTGCTCGGGCGGCACGTCGCCGAAGTTGGGGTGCTTCCAGCGGATCAGCGCTTCGGCGCCCACCAGGCTGTGGGTGTCGATGCTGAACTTGGGCTGGTAGCTCAGGCTCAGCTCGTCGCGCTCGATGGCGCGGCGTAGCTCGTGCTCCAGCGCGATGCGGGTGGTGGCCTGGGTGGTGAGGTCGCGGGTGTAGCTCTCCACCCGGTTGCGACCCTTGGCCTTGGAGCGGTACATGGCGGCATCGGCGTTCTTGACCAGGGTGGCGACGTCGCTGCCGTCCTGCGGATACAGGCTGGTGCCGATGCTGGCGCTGGTGAAGAACTCGTGGTCGCCGGCCTGGAACGGCGCAGTAAAGCAGGCCAGGACCTTGGCGGCGATATGCTCGGCATCGCTGGCGTGGGCCAGGCCCGGCAGCAGGATGATGAACTCGTCGCCGCCCAGGCGCGCCACGGTGTCGATGTCGCGCACTTGCTCCTTGAGGCGCTGGGCGATGCCCTTGAGCAGCAGGTCGCCCACCGGGTGGCCGAGGCTGTCGTTGATGTGTTTGAAACGATCGAGATCGAGGAACAGCACCGCGCCCTGGCCGCCGGTTTCGGTCTGGCTGGCCAGCGCGGCGGCAAGCCGGCTTTCGAACAAGGTGCGGTTGGGCAGGCCGGTCAGGGGGTCGTGATGGGCCTGATAGTCCAGCCGCGCCTGTGCGTGCTTGAGGCTGGAAATGTCGGCGAACACCGCCACGAAATGGGTGATCGCTTCGTCGCCGTTGCGCACCGAGCTGATGGTCAGCCAGCTGGGGTACAGCTCGCCGTTCTTGCGCCGGTTGCAGATCTCGCCCTGCCAATGCCCTTCGGCCGCCAGCCGATGCCACATGGCGATGTAGAACGCGCTGTCGTGCTGGCCCGAGGCGAGCAGGCGAGGGGTCTGGCCCAGCACCTCCTGTTCGCTGAAGCCGGTAATCTCGGTGAACGCGCGGTTGACCATGCTGATGCGCTGCTGGGTGTCGGTGATCAGCACGCCCTCGGCGGTGCTTTCGAACACGGTCGCCGCCAGCGCCAGCTTGTGCTGCATCTGGTGGCGCTCGGTGATGTCGCGGGCAATCGTCAGCATGCAGGCGTCGCCACCGATCGGCAGCGGGCGCACCGACACCTCACAGAGTCGCACCTGGCCATCGATGCGCCGAATGCGGCAGGCGAAGTCGCGGACGAAGCCTTGTCGCTGCAGCTTCTCCAGCAACCGCTTGCGCTCGTTGGGGTCGGCCCAGATGCCCAGCTCCAGGGTCGAGCGATCCAGCGAGGTCTTGCTCTTGTGCCCGGTCATGATGCTGAAGCCTTCGTTGACCTCGATCAGCAGCCCGTCGCTCTGCCGGGTCAGCAGCATGCCGTCGGGCGAGGCGTGGAACGCCTTGGCGAATTTCTCTTCGGAAATCTGCAGGCGTTGCTGGGTCTGCTTCAGCTCGCTGATGTCGCGCACCACCACGACCAGGGCAGCGGTGGTTTCCAGTTCGAACGGCTCGGCCGAAAGCAGGCCGGTGAAGCGCTGGCCGTTGTCGCGGCGAAAGGTCATCTCCAGGTTGCGCACGCTGCCGCCCTGCAGGCGCTTGAGCAAGCGCGGTGCCACGCCGTCCACGCCCCAGATATCCAGCTCGGCGGCGCGGCGTCCGACCACCTGCGGCGCCTTGAGGCCGATCTGCTCTTCGAAAGCCTCGTTGACCTCCAGCAGGCAGCCGTCGCTGAGCCGCGCGATGACCAGGATGTCGGGGCACTGGCGGAACACCGAGGCGAATTTCTGCTCGGACAGGCGCTGGGCCTCTTCGATCTTCTTGGTTTCGCTGATGTCGATCATCAGGCCGCGCATCACCGGGCGCAGGTCATGCTTGATCAGGCTGACGATGTCACGCACCCACAGGCTGCGTCCGTCGGCGGTGATCACCCGGTATTCAAGGGCATGCCCGACGCCTGCGGCGGTCTGTTCCGAGCAGTAGGCGCGCGCTCGGCGGGCGTCCTCGGGGTGCAGGATGCGCTGCCAGAAGCCCGGCTCCAGCCAGCTCTGCAGAGGGTAGCCCAGCAGGGCCTCGGCATGGGGCGAGACGTAACTGTAGGTGTAGTCGGTGGTGTCGGCTTCCCAGGCGATGGCCGAAAGGCTCTCGACCAAGCCGCGGTAATGGTATTCGCTGCTGCGCAGCTCATGCTCCAGGGCAATGCGCTGGCTGATCTCCGAGGTCAGGCGACGGTTGATGCGGATCACCACGCCCAGGGCAATCACCAACATGACCAGCCCTGGCAGACCGTAGATCAGGGTGTTGTACCAGTCGCGCGCGGGCGCGGCATCGGCCACAGTCTCCTCGTCCAGCGACGGCGCGCGGTCGCTTGCCAGCGCTGCGAACACAGGGCGCGCGTTTGCGCCGTCGGTGTGCAACGACGCACGTTCAAGTTGCCCTGGCGGGTAGCCGGCGGGAGGAGGGGTGTCGGCGATGGCTGGCCCGGCGAGCGAAGTCAGCAGCACAAGTGCCGGCAGTCGATGCATGGCAGCCTCGTTGGACCAGCGCAGAAAAGGCCAGTGTAGTCGGGCGCGGCGGCCAGCGGGAAGAGGGGGTGATAACAAACTTGAAGGCCATCGGTCCATGATGCAAAACCCCCGACAGGGCCGGGGGTTCTGGTGGTGCTCGTCGCAGAAGCTTATTCGTCGAGGAACGAGCGCAGGTGCTCGCTTCTGGTCGGGTGACGCAGCTTGCGCAGCGCCTTGGCTTCGATCTGGCGGATACGCTCGCGGGTAACATCGAACTGCTTGCCGACTTCCTCGAGGGTGTGGTCGGTGTTCATGTCGATGCCGAAACGCATGCGCAGCACCTTGGCTTCCCGTGCCGTAAGGCCGCCCAGCACTTCGCGCGTGGCTTCCTTGAGGCTCTCCACGGTGGCCACGTCGATCGGCGACTGCATGGTGGAGTCTTCGATGAAGTCACCCAGATGGGAGTCTTCGTCGTCACCAATCGGCGTCTCCATGGAGATAGGCTCCTTGGCGATCTTCAAGACCTTGCGGATCTTGTCCTCGGGCATCTCCATGCGCTCGCCCAGCTCTTCAGGCGTAGGCTCGCGACCCATCTCCTGCAGCATCTGCCGCGAAATGCGGTTGAGCTTGTTGATGGTCTCGATCATGTGCACCGGAATACGGATGGTGCGTGCCTGGTCGGCGATCGAGCGAGTGATGGCCTGACGAATCCACCAGGTGGCGTACGTCGAGAACTTGTAGCCGCGACGGTATTCGAACTTGTCCACCGCCTTCATCAAGCCGATGTTGCCTTCCTGGATCAGGTCAAGGAATTGCAGGCCACGGTTGGTGTACTTCTTGGCAATCGAGATCACCAGACGCAGGTTGGCCTCGACCATCTCTTTCTTCGCCCGACGCGCCTTGGCTTCGCCGATCGACATGCGACGGTTGATGTCCTTGATCTCGGCGATGGTCAGGCCGGTTTCCGCTTCCAGCGCGCTCAGCTTCTGCTGGCAGCGCTGGATGTCGGCCTGCAGGCGACCGATGGCTTCAGCGTACTTCGCCTTGCCGTTGGCCAGGGCATCGCTCCAGGTCTGGTCGACTTCGTTGCCGGGGAACTGGCGCAGGAAGTCGGCACGCGGCATGCGTGCATCACGCACGCACAGCTGCATGATGGCGCGTTCCTGCTGACGCAGACGCTCCAGAGCACCACGAACACGCTCCACCAGGCCTTCGAACTGCTTGGGCACCAGCTTGATCGGCATGAACAGCTCGGCCAGCAGCAGCATCTCGGCAATGCCTTGCTTGCTGTGACGGCCATGCTTCTTCAGAGCCTTCAAAGTGACGGCGAGCTGGTCGGACACGGCGCCGAAGCGCTGCTGGGCGATGACGGGATCCGGACCGCTTTCGACTTCGTCCTCGTCGTCGCTGTCGGCTTCCTCTTCGTCGTCGTCCTTGCCATCGGCCTTGTCGGCCGATTTCTCGACCGGCGGCGGTACCTCGGCCGGCGGCGCAATGCCTTCGTCCGGGTCGATGTAGCCGCTGAGCACGTCGGACAGGCGGCCGCCCTCGGTGGTCACACGATCGTATTCGCTGAGGATGTGCTCGACCGTGCCGGGGAAGTGCGCAATTGCGCCCATCACTTCACGGATGCCCTCTTCGATACGTTTGGCGATTTCGATTTCGCCTTCACGCGTGAGCAGCTCGACCGTACCCATTTCGCGCATGTACATGCGCACCGGGTCGGTCGTGCGACCGATGTCGGTCTCGACCGCTGCCAACGCGGCAGCGGCCTCTTCGGCCGCCGCTTCGTCGGTATCGGCTTCGGCCAACAAAAGGGCATCCGCATCCGGAGCACTCTCGAATACGTTGATCCCCATGTCGTTGATCATGCGGATGATGTCTTCCACCTGCTCCGGATCTGAAATATCCTCGGGCAGGTGATCGTTGACCTCGGCGTAAGTCAGGTAACCCTGCTCACGACCACGGGTGATCAACTCTTTGATACGAGACTGCTGTTGCGCTTTTCCGGACATAACACCCTATCCACTGAAGGTCTTGGCGGGCAAAAAACAAGCCGAGGATTATACCCGAGCTAGGACCTCACGCGCCAGTTGAGGTCGGGGTTTGTGCGTGAACATTGCGGCTGAGTAGCTCGCGCAGTTGATTCTTTTCCTCTGCGCTCAGTTCACTCTGTCTTGATTTTCTGAGCAAATGCTCGAGACAACGCTCGCGTTGGCGAGCGGACAAGCTAGTTATAGTGTCGAAAAACTGTTGTTCAAGGTTATCGGCATCGATCAGCCATTCTTTCTCGGCCAGTGCTCGCAGCAGCTTGCCCTGTTCGGTGCCGTGCCAGCGCGCGATCAACTGCAGAGAGCGTAGCTTAGGATTCTTCTGCAGGGCTTCGAGCAATGCCACCAGCAACTGCGCGTGTACCTGTTCTTCATCGGCAAAATGGCTGACGTCCTCGACCTTTTCCGCCAGTTGCGGGTAGTGCAGCAAGGTTCGCAGCGCGCTCAAGGTAGGCGGCTCGACGGTCACCGGCGTGCGCGGCTGCGGGCGCGGCTCGAAATCACGCTTGCCTTTGCCCTTCCAGGGCTTGCCTTCCCATTTCTTCCCGCCTGGCTTGGCCGATGTCCATTGTTGCTGTGGTTCGAAGGCCGGCGGCGCATGAAAGTCACTGAAGTCGGGCGAATAACCCGGCATCGAATCGTAATCGGCCAGTGGATCATGGCTGGGCATCGGTGTGGCAGGGGCGCTTTGCACCAGCTGGCTGACAGCCTCGCCGCTCAAGCCGGTGATCTGGCTCAGGCGGTTGCGCATCAACGTGCGCAGATTGGCGCCGGGCACCTTGTCGATCAGCGGCGCAGCCAGTGTCGCCATGTGCGCCTTGCCTTCGAGCGAGCGCGGATCGGCTTCTTCGGTCAACTGCTGGAAAAAATAGTCGGCCAGCGGCTGTGCGTGCTGGTTGATGCGGGCGCGGAAGGCGTCTGTTCCTTCAGAGCGCACCAGGGTATCCGGGTCTTCGCCTTCGGGCAGAAACAGGAAGCGCGCCTTGCGCCCATCCTGCAGGCTCGGCAGTGCAGCTTCCAGTGCGCGCCAGGCGGCATTGCGGCCGGCCTGGTCGCCGTCGAAGCAGAACAACACGCTGGGCACCACGCGGAACAGGCGCTTGAGATGTTCCTCGCTGGTGGCCGTGCCCAGGGTCGCGACGGCATTGCGCAGGCCTTGCTGGGCCAGGGCAATGACGTCCATGTAGCCTTCCACGACGATGATCTCGTCGAGGTTGCGGTTGTGCTTGCGTGCCTCGTACAGGCCGTACAGCTCCTGGCCCTTGTGGAACACCGGGGTTTCCGGCGAGTTCAGGTACTTGGGCTTGTCGTCACCGAGCACGCGGCCACCGAAGGCGATGACCCGTCCGCGGCTGTCGCGGATGGGGAACATCACGCGGTCGCGAAAACGGTCGTAGCGCTTGCCGGAGTCGGCGTTCTCCACCAGCAGGCCGGCGTCGATCATGGCTTTCTGTTGCAGGCTGTCGCTGCTCAGGTGCTTGAACAGGTTGTCCCAGCCGGGCGGGGCGAAGCCCAGGCCGAAATCGCGGGCGATCTCGCCGGACAGGCCCCGACCCTTGAGGTAGTCGACTGCCGCGCGACGTTGCGCATGCCCCTTGAGCGCCATGCGGTAGAACTGCGCGGCAGCTTCAAGCAAGGTGTACAACGGTGAGTCGGTGGGCTGGCGAGGCTTGCTGTTGCGCCCGCTGTCTTCGCGCGGCACTTCCATGCCGGCGGCCTTGGCCAGTTCCTCGACGGCCTGGGGGAAGTCCAGGTTGTCGTGGTCCATGATGAAGCCAAGGGCATTGCCGCCCGCGCCGCAGCCAAAACAGTAATAGAACTGCTTGTCGGGGCTGACGCTGAACGAGGGAGTCTTTTCCTTGTGGAACGGGCAGCAGGCGGTGTAGTTCTTGCCGGCTTTCTTCATTTGCAGGCGAGACTGCACGACATCGACGATATCGGTGCGGTTGAGCAGGTCGTCGATGAAGCCTTGGGGAATCAGCCCGGCCATGGCGTTCTCTTTATCAGCAGCCCAGGAGCGGAAGTGTACCCATTGGAAATCGGTCTGGCAGGTGTTGCAGCGCAGATTTCTGTATCGGAAACGTCTGTACGTTCAACGGAGCCCGGGGGCAGCAGTCGAAGCAGGGCGTTGCCAAAGGAATAAGTGTGCTCGTCTGCAGCCTTGCAAGGCTCGTCAGAATGACGCGCACGATCTGGCGATGAAACCAGTTCTGACGGTTGAGGCGGGGTACTGCTGCAACTGCCGGCAGCCCGGCTGTGGGCCGGGCAAGGCAGAAGCTTGCAACGAACGTCTGTGTATTAGTACAGACGAACGGCGCGGCGCTGTTCGCGCTGGACTTTCTTGGCGTGGCGTTTGACAGCGGCTGCTGCCTTGCGCTTACGCTCCGAAGTCGGCTTCTCGTAAAATTCGCGGCTACGAACTTCAGCCAGTACACCGGCTTTTTCGCAGGAGCGCTTGAAACGACGCAGAGCTACGTCGAAGGGTTCGTTCTCTTTAACTTTGACGGCTGGCATCCAGAGCTACCTTCATTCATTACCGGGGTCGACATCTCATGGCAAAATCGCGCATAAGTACGTCGGTTTTTAAGGGTTGCGGATGTTAACCCTTACCCGACAGGAATGCAAAGCCTCTGATCGAAAACCGCTGGTCGGTGCCTTGTTCGACGACTATCATGCGCGCCTTCGAATAGAGCTCCACAAGGCCTGGCCATGCTAGTACTGGGATTGGAAACGTCCTGCGACGAAACCGGTGTCGCATTATACGACAGCGAACGCGGCCTGCTGGCCGACGCGCTGTTCAGCCAGATCGACCTGCATCGCGCCTATGGCGGGGTCGTGCCCGAGCTTGCCTCGCGCGATCACGTCAAACGCATGCTGCCGTTGATCCGCCAGGTCTTGGCCGAAGCCGACTGCGCGGCAACCGAGATCGACGCCATCGCCTACACGGCCGGCCCCGGCCTGGTCGGGGCGCTGCTGGTAGGTGCCTCCTGTGCGCAGGCGCTGGCGTTCGCCTGGGACATACCGGCTCTGGGCGTTCATCACATGGAAGGCCACTTGTTGGCGCCCATGCTGGAAGAGCAGCCGCCACAGTTTCCGTTCGTCGCTCTGCTGGTGTCCGGCGGCCATACGCAATTGGTGCAGGTCGACGGCATCGGCCAGTATGCGTTGCTGGGCGAGACCCTGGACGATGCCGCGGGGGAAGCCTTCGACAAGACCGCCAAGCTGATCGGCCTGAATTACCCGGGTGGCCCGGAGATCGCTCGCTTGGCCAAGCAGGGTGTGGCGGGGCGCTTTACCTTCCCCCGACCGATGTGCGACCGCCCTGGCCTGGATTTCAGCTTCAGCGGCTTGAAGACCTTTGCCCTCAACACCTGGCAGGAGTGCCGCAGCGCCGGAGACGACGGCGATCAGACCCGCTGCGACATCTCCCTGGCCTTCGAGCAGGCGGTGGTCGATACCCTGACCTACAAATGCCGCCGCGCCTTGAAGCAGACCGGTCTCAAGCGTCTGGTGATCGCCGGCGGGGTGAGTGCCAACCAGTCGCTGCGCCAGGGCCTGGAAAAAATGCTGGGTGAACTGGGTGGCAATGTCTATTACGCCCGTCCGCAGTTCTGTACGGATAACGGCGCAATGATCGCCTATGCTGGTTGTCAGCGGCTGTTGGCCGGGCAGCAGGAAACCCTGGCGATCAGTGTCCAGGCACGTTGGCCAATGGAGCAGTTGCCACCGCTTTGAACGTGCTGGCCAGCCCGCTCAGAAGTGACGCTCGCGGCCGGCGAACAGATCGCGCAGGTTGCCGCGGTGACGCCAGATCACCAGCACCGTCAGCACGCTCATGGGTAGCAGCGCCTCAGGGCGCTGCCAGGCCAGTAACGGTAGGGTCAGGGGCGTGGCGATCAGGGCCGCCAGCGAACTGGTGCGGCTGAGCCGAAAGGTCAGCGCCCAGGCCAGCATTGCCAGCAGTGCAGCGGGTGGGTACAGCCCCATCAGCAGGCCAGCGGAGGTGGCCACGCCCTTGCCGCCCTTGAAGCGGAAATACAGCGGGAACAGGTGGCCGATTACCGCGCAGAGCCCGATCCAGGCTTGCTGCCCGAGGGTCATCCCGGCCCAGGCGGCGGCCAGCACCGGCAGCAAACCCTTGCACAAGTCGCCCAGCAGAGTGAGGATGGCGAGCTTTTTACCGGCCAGGCGCAGCATGTTGGTTGCCCCGGCGTTGCCCGAACCGCTCATTCGCGGGTCGGGAGTGCCCGTCGCGCGACTGAGCACGATAGCGAAGGACAGCGAGCCGAGCAGGTAGGCGCCAAGCGCCAGCAACCAGAACATGCTTACTATTTCCGGGTCTGGAAACCCTTGATTCTAACGGCGCCTGGCGCCCTTGTCGTGCTGCGGAGTGAAGTGCTTGGACAGAGTGTTTATCGAAGGTCTGGAAGTCGACACGGTGATCGGCGCCTACGACTGGGAGCGTGACATTCGTCAGTGCCTGCGTCTGGACCTGGTGTTCGCCTGGGACAACCGCCCGGCTGCGGCTGGCGACGACCTTACCCTGGCCCTCGACTATGCGACGGTGTCGCAGCGCGTCCAGGCATTTGCCGCGCAGGCTCGCTTCGAACTGGTCGAGACGTTCGCCGAACGTCTGGCCCAGCTGTTGATGAGCGAGTTCGGCATTCCCTGGCTGCGGCTCAAGGTCACCAAGCCGGGTGCCGTCGCGGCGGCGCAAGGTGTCGGTGTGGAGATCGAGCGCGGATGTCGCTGAATAGAATCTACCTGGGCCTGGGCAGCAACACCGACCGTGAACGTCATCTGTGTGCGGGGCTCGATGCGTTGGCGCCCTTGCTCGTGGACATGCGCTGTTCAGCGGTATTCGAAAGCCAGCCGGTGGGCATCAAGAGCGGCCCGTTCTTCAATCTGGTGGTAACCGGGCTGACCGACTTGCCGTTGACCGCACTGGATCGTCGGTTGAAGTTCATCGAAGCCGACAATGGCCGCTACGCCCCGGAGCGCAAAGGTCTGCCGTTGGATATCGATGTATTGCTGTACGGCGACCTGGTCGGTAACTTCGACGGACTGGTGCTGCCCCGTGCCGAAATTCTGAAAAATGCGTTTGTACTGTGGCCATTGGCATTGATCGCGCCAGAGTTGGTGCATCCAGGCGCAGGGGTGAGTCTTGACCAGCTTTGGCGCGAGTCGAACATCGATCAGGTGTTGGCCCCCGTTCCATTCGAATGGCGCGGGCAGCAATTGACTCCCGTCACGCTTTGAATCATCACCGTCTTCTTCACAAGCACAGCTCCCCACCTGTGGGAGCGGGTCTCTGCCCGCGAAGAGGCCCCCAAGGCCACCCTCAAACCCCCGCCTTATACGCCTTGAGTGCCTCCAACCGCGCCCGCTTCAACGCCTCCCCCAATGCCTGGCCCTTGAACCCCTGGGCAACCAGCGGCTGAACCGCCACACCCCGCGCCGCTGCAGCCGCACCCCTTAGATAATCCGCCTGCGGATATTCCCGCGCCTCGAACCCCAAGCGTCCACGCGCGTCCATCTCGCACGCCATGATGAAATCCTCGAAGCGCCCGGGGCGACGGTACACATCGAAGCTCTGCAGCAACTCCAGCAGCGTCGACGGCTTGAGCTCCAGGGCTCGATGGCCGTGCGTGTGATATTCACCCACCAACACCGCCAGCTCCTGACAATCCCTGGGCACCTTGAAGCGTTCGTTGACCGCCTTGATCAGTTTCACGCCCCGCTGCTCGTGGGCGATATGCCGCGGCCACTCGCTGGGGCGCGTGGTGCCCTTGCCCAGGTCGTGCAGCAGGCACGCCCAGCGCACGCTCAGTGGCTGGCCATGGCGCGCCGCCTGTTCAAGCACGCTCAGGGTATGCACGCCGGTGTCGATCTCTGGATGATGGGCCGGCGGCTGCGGCACGCCAAACAACGCGTCGACCTCAGGCAGCAGGTGCTCCAGCGCCCTGCAATCGCGCAGCACTTGAATGAACACCTGGGGATGAGCCTCCATCAATGCTCGGGAAATCTCCTTCCAGCTGCGTTCGGCGGTCAAGGCCTGCAGCTCGCCCGACTCGCTCAACTGACGCATGAGCTGCAGGGTCGGTTCGGCCACGCGAAAACCCAGTCCGGCATAGCGCGCGGCGAAACGTGCGACCCGCAGCACGCGCAAGGGGTCTTCGATGAACGCTGGGGACACGTGCCTGAGCAGGCGCTCGTTCAGGTCCTGCTGACCGCCGTACGGATCGATGATGCGGCCGTCGTCGTCCTCGGCCATGGCATTGATGGTCAGGTCGCGCCGCGACAGGTCCTGCTCCAGGGTCACGTCCGGGCTGGCGTGGAAGACGAACCCGCCATAGCCACGTCCGCTCTTGCGCTCGGTACGTGCCAGGGCATATTCCTCGCCGGTCTGCGGATGCAGGAACACCGGGAAATCACTGCCCACGGGGCGATAGCCGTCAGCGAGCATGCGTTCGGCGTCGGCACCGACCACCACGCGATCGATGTCCACGACCGGTATACCCAGCAAGCGGTCGCGCACCGCTCCACCCACTTCATAGATCTTCATTGCAACACCTCCGATGGCCCGGAAGGATAACACCAAGCCATCGGCGGTTTTGCGCACGCACCTGCCTCAGAGGTGGACGACGTTGAGGTCCATCCGCCCATGGCTGCCGTCCGCATGCTCGCTGCGCGGTGGCACGTGATGGGTCTTGACCAACTGATCGCCCTGCAGCGTATCCAGGTGGATATCGAACCCCCAAAGGCGGTGCAGGTGCTTGAGCACCTCGTCGGTGGATTCGCCCAGTGGCTTGCGGTCATGTTGTTGATGACGCAGGGTCAGCGAGCGGTCACCGCGTCGATCGATGCTCCAGATCTGCACATTGGGCTCGCGGTTCCCCAGGTTGTACTGCGCCGCCAGCGTTTCGCGAATGGTGCGATAGCCGTTTTCATCGTGGATGGCTGGCACCAGTAACTCGTCCCGCCGATCGTCGTCCA
Organism: Pseudomonas baltica; assembly: GCF_014235765.1. Taxonomy (GTDB): domain Bacteria; phylum Pseudomonadota; class Gammaproteobacteria; order Pseudomonadales; family Pseudomonadaceae; genus Aquipseudomonas; species Aquipseudomonas baltica. The sequence continues at coordinate 39,300 of NZ_JACMYH010000008.1, read as the reverse complement.
TGATGCTGAACAGCTTCAGGTCGCGAATGACCTTGGGCGACAGGTACTGCAGGATGAAGCTCTCGTCCTTGAAGCTGCTCATGGCGAACTTGATGGTCGACAGCCAGTCACTGCCGGCGATGTCGGGAAACCAATGGCGATCTTCATCGTCCGGGTGCTCGCACATGCGGCGTATGTCGCGGTACATGGCAAAGCCCAGGGCATAGGGGTTGATGCCATTGTAGTAGGGGCTGTCGAAGCCGGGCTGGAACACCACGCTGGTGTGCGACTGCAGAAACTCCATCATGAAGCCGTCGGTCACCAGGCCTTCGTCGTAGAGGTCGTTCATCAGGGTGTAGTGCCAGAACGTTGCCCAGCCTTCGTTCATCACCTGGGTCTGGCGTTGCGGGTAGAAGTACTGGGCGATCTTGCGCACGATCCGTACGATCTCGCGCTGCCAGGGTTCGAGCAGCGGCGCATGCTTTTCGATGAAATACAGGATGTTCTCCTGCGGCTCGGCCGGGAAGCGAGCGTTGTCTTCCTCGCGGTTCTTGTCGGCGCCCTTGGGAATGGTGCGCCACAGATCGTTGATCTGCCGCTGCAGGTGCTCTTCGCGATCGGCCTGGCGGCGACGCTCTTCTTCCGCGGAAATGGGGTAGGGACGCTTGTAGCGGTCGACACCGTAGTTCATCAGGGCGTGGCAGGAATCGAGCAGATCCTCCACGGCATCGATGCCATGACGTTCCTCGCACTTCATGATGTAGGACTTGGCGAACACCAGGTAATCGATGATCGAACTGGCGTCGGTCCAGGTGCGGAACAGGTAGTTGCCCTTGAAGAAGCTGTTGTGCCCATAGCAGGCATGGGCCACCACCAGCGCCTGCATGCAGATGGTGTTCTCTTCCATCAGGTAGGCGATGCACGGATCGGAGTTGATGACGATCTCGTAGGCCAGGCCCATCTGGCCGCGGGTGTAGGACTTCTCGGTGCTGAGAAAATGCTTGCCGTAGGACCAATGGTGATAGCCCAGGGGCATCCCCACCGAGGCGTACGCATCCATCATCTGCTCGGCAGTGATCACCTCGATCTGGTTGGGGTAGGTGTCCAGCGCATAGCGCTCGGCGATGCGGCTGATTTCCCGGTCGTAGGTCTGGATGAGCTCGAACGTCCATTCCGAGCCCGTGGAGATGGGTTGGCGCTTCTGCTCTCTGGCGGTCATGTCGCTAACCTGCGCTGGAAGAGTTCACGGAAGACCGGATAGATATCACCGGCCGACACCAGCTGCTGCTGGGCGAACGTATCGGCGAACGACTCGCTGATGCGCTCGTATTCGTACCACAGGGCCTGATGTTCGCGCGGCGTGATTTCCACATAGGTGTAGTACTGCACGAACGGCATGATCTGCTGGGTGAGGATTTCCCGGCAAATCGGTGAGTCGTCGTTCCAGTTATCGCCGTCCGAGGCCTGGGCGGCATAGATGTTCCATTCGTTGGTTGGGTACCGCGCGGCCATGATCTCCTGCATCAGTTTCAGGGCGCTGGAAACGATGGTGCCGCCGGTCTCGCGCGAATAGAAGAACTCTTCCTCGTCGACTTCGCGGGCGCTGGTGTGATGGCGGATGAACACTACTTCGATCTTGTCGTAGTTACGCTTGAGAAACAGATACAGCAAGATGAAGAAGCGCTTGGCTATGTCCTTGGTGGCTTGGGTCATGGAACCGGACACGTCCATCAGGCAGAACATCACCGCCTTGGAACTGGGGTTGGGATGCTTGACCAGCAGGTTGTACTTGAGGTCGAAGGTGTCCAGAAAAGGCACGCGATGGATGCGGGCGCTGAGCTTTTCGATTTCGCCGATCAATGCCTGAATGTCACCGAAATTATCCGGTTCCTCGATCTTCAAACGCTCGAGCTCAAGCTTGGCCGCCTTGAGCTTGGCGCGGCTGCTGCCTGAAAGCGCTATGCGCCGCGCATGGGCCGAGCGCAGGGTGCGGATGATGTTGATGCGCGAAGGGTTGCCCTCGTTGCTGATACCGGCACGCACCGTCTTGTAGGTGTCGGTACCACTGAGGTTGCGCTTCACCAGGTTGGGCAGTTCCAGGTCCTCGAACATGAATTCGAGAAATTCCTCCTGGGTGATCTGGAACACGAACTCGTCCATGCCCTCGCCGGAGTTGCCCGCCTTGCCAGGTCCCTTGCCGCCGCCTCCGCCCTGGGGGCGGGCGATGTGTTCGCCGGCGGTGAACTCCTTGTTGCCGGGGTGCACCACGGTCTGCTTGCCGCCGCGGCCGTGCTGCAACACCGGCTCGTCGATATCGCGGCCGGGAATGCTGATCTGCTCGCCATGTTCCATGTCGGTGATGGAACGACGGCCGACGGCATCTTCCACGGCCTTCTTGATGTGGTCACGGTAACGCCGCAGGAAACGCTGGCGGTTCACCGTACTCTTGTTCTTGCCATTGAGGCGTCGGTCGATCACATAGCTCATTAGGCCTCCGGGCAGCCGGGCTGCAAGCCACAAGTCGAGAGCAGCGAAAAGCCCGGGCATCGATGCCTGCCTGGGCTTGTCGCAGCCTGAAACCTACCGCGCGATCACTGCGACTTCCTGACCCGCAGATACCACTCGGACAGCAGACGGACCTGCTTGTCGGTATAGCCGCGCTCGACCATGCGAGTGACGAAGTCGTTGTGCTTCTGCTGGTCCTCCTTGCTGGCCTTGGCGTTGAAACTGATGACCGGCAACAAGTCCTCGGTGTTGGAGAACATTTTCTTCTCGATCACCACGCGCAGCTTCTCGTAGCTGAGCCAGGTCGGATTCTTGCCGTTGTTGTTGGCGCGGGCGCGCAGCACGAAGTTGACGATCTCGTTGCGGAAATCCTTCGGATTGCTGATGCCGGCTGGCTTCTCGATCTTTTCCAGCTCTTCGTTGAGGGCCACGCGGTTGAGAATCTCGCCGGTTTCCGGGTCGCGGTACTCCTGATCCTGAATCCAGAAATCGGCGTACAGCACGTAGCGGTCGAAGATGTTCTGCCCGTACTCGCTGTACGACTCCAGGTACGCGGTCTGGATCTCCTTGCCGATGAACTCGATGTAGCGCGGTGCCAGGTATTCCTTGAGGAAGCGCAGGTACCGCTCGCGCACCTCGGCAGGGAATTGCTCCTGTTCGATCTGCTGCTCCAGTACATAAAGCAGGTGCACCGGGTTGGCGGCGATCTCGTGGGGGTCGAAGTTGAACACCTTGGAGAGAATCTTGAAGGCGAAGCGCGTCGACAGGCCATTCATGCCTTCATCCACGCCCGCGGTGTCGCGGTATTCCTGGATCGACTTGGCCTTGGGATCGGTGTCCTTGAGGTTCTCGCCGTCGTACACGCGCATCTTCGAATAGATGTTGGAGTTGTCCGGCTCCTTGAGCCGCGACAGCACGGTGAACTGCGCCAGCATCTTCAGGGTGTCGGGCGCGCAATGAGCCTTGGACAGCGAGCTGTTGAACAGCAGCTTGTCGTAGATCTTGATCTCGTCGCTGACACGCAGGCAGTACGGCACCTTGACGATGTAGATCCGGTCGATGAACGCCTCGTTGTTCTTGTTGTTGCGGAAGCTGTGCCACTCCGATTCGTTGGAGTGCGCCAGCAGGATGCCCGAATAGGGAATCGCGCCCAGGCCCTCGGTACTGTTGTAGTTACCCTCCTGGGTGGCGGTCAGCAGCGGATGGAGCACCTTGATCGGCGCCTTGAACATCTCGACGAATTCCATCAGGCCCTGGTTGGCCCGGCACAGGGCACCCGAGTAGCTGTAGGCATCGGCGTCATTCTGCGGGTATTCCTCCAGCTTGCGGATGTCGACCTTGCCCACCAGCGCGGAAATGTCCTGGTTGTTCTCGTCGCCCGGCTCGGTCTTGGCCACGGCGATCTGGTTGAGAATGGAAGGGTAGAGCTTGACCACGCGGAACTGGCTGATGTCGCCGCCGAACTCGGCCAGGCGCTTGGTGGCCCAGGGCGACATGATGGTGCTCAGGTAGCGTTGCGGAATGCCGAAGTCTTCTTCAAGGATCGCGCCGTCCTCGGTGGCATTGAACAGCCCCAGGGGCGACTCGAACACCGGCGAACCCTTGATCGCGTAGAACGGGACCTTCTCGATCAGCTGCTTGAGCTTCTCGGCCAGCGACGACTTGCCGCCGCCTACCGGGCCCAGCAGGTACAGGATCTGTTTCTTTTCTTCCAGGCCCTGCGCCGCATGGCGGAAGTACGACACGATCTGGTCGATGCATTCCTCCATGCCGTGGAAGTCTTCGAACGCTGGGTAGCGACGAATCACCTTGTTGGAGAAGATGCGCGACAGCCGGGAATTGGCCGACGTGTCGAGCAATTCGGGCTCCCCTATCGCCATCAGGATCCGCTCGGCAGCAGACGCGTAGGTCCTGCGGTCGGTTTTGCACAGCTCGAGGTACTCCTGTAACGAGAGCTCTTCCTGGCGTGTGGATTCGAAGCGTTGTTGGAAGTGGCTAAAGATACTCATGACGTCACCTCGCTCGATACGTGGAGCCGACGTCGGATCACTCAGTTGATGCTGGCGGTCACCCAAACCCCGTGGTGGCCGTATACCCCCCAGAACACCCTTGTAGCCTTGACCGATTGACCCGCGCGCCGGTGTACCGGCTCTCCCCTGTTATGGATGGCCTGAGCTTAAGGATAGTTGGTTATCGAAGACTTCAAGCGCGGATGCGCAATTAACTGCCGCCAGGGCCTGGCGACAATGCTGCGAAGGCCCGTGGGGCGCGGCGTCGGCGACGAAAAAAATTTCGTCGCGCGGGGCTTGCGAAGGATTATTCAGCCTGGCTGGTTTCGCCCGGAAAGGTGCTGCGCCATAGCTCGAAGCCGCCGTCCATGCTGTACACATCGGAAAAGCCCTGGCTCACCAAGTAGGCAGCGGCGCTCTGGCTGGAATTGCCGTGGTAGCAGACCACGACCAGCGGCTTGTCCAGATCGGCCGCAGTGATGAAACCGTGCAGCGAGTGGTTGTCCAGGTGCGTGGAATCGGTGATATGGCCAGCCGCGAAGGTTTGCGGGTCGCGGATATCCACCACCACGGCGCCCTGTTCGCGCAGGCTCTGGACGTCTTGCGGAGGGATGCGTTTGAATTCGGTCATGGACAGGCTCCTGGGCTGGTCGCCCATTCTAGCGTTTGTCGCATGGGGGAGGGAAATCCGCCGCGGGGGTCGCTGCAGGCAAGTGCACATCGCCCTCATCGGTGCATTTGCAGGACAGGCGCTCACCGCTGTCGACGTCGAGCAGCGTCATCGCACCGCCCCACACGCATCCGGTATCGAGCGCGAACACGCCCGGCGCCTCGCAACGCCCTTCCAGCGCCGCCCAATGGCCGAAGATGATCTTCAGGTCGCGCGTCTTGCGCTCCTTGTGGGCGAACCAGGGCGCGTAGCCGGGCAGCGCGGTGTCGGCGCCTTCCTTGCCCTTGAGGTCGAGCTTGCCGTCCGCGGTGCAGAAACGCATGCGGGTGAAGTAGTTGGTGATCACACGCAAGCGGGCAACGCCCTGCAACGCCTTGTCCCACTTGTTCGGCTCGTTGCCGTACATGCCGTCCAGAAAAGGCTTGAACAGCTGGTCATCACGCAGCGCGGTCTCGACCTCGGCGGCCAGGCGCAAGGCCTTGCGCAGCGACCATTGTGGTGGAATCCCGGCATGCACCAGCACGGCATTGCGCTGTTCGTCATGGTGCAGCAGCTTCTGCCGGCGCAGCCAGTCGAGCAACTGCGGGCCGTCGGGTGCGTCGAGGATTTCGCGCAAGGTATCGCCGCGCTTGAGCCGCTCGGCGTCGTTGGCCACCGCCAGCAGGTGCAGGTCGTGATTGCCCAGCACACACACCAGCGCGTCACGCATGCCATACAGGTAGCGCAGGGTTTCCAGCGAACTCGGCCCGCGGTTGACCAGGTCGCCCACCAGCCACAGCGTGTCCTTGGCAGGGTCGAAGGCGACCTGTTGCAGCAGGCACTTGAGTGGCTGCAGGCAGCCTTGCAAGTCACCGACTGCGTACACTGCCATCAGTGCAGGGCGCCTGGTACGGCGAGGCGAAACGGGGCGATGACGGCTTCGAACTGCTTGCCGTCTTCGGCCTGCATCTGATAACTGCCCTGCATGTTGCCCACCGTGGTGGCCATCACCGTGCCGCTGGAATAGGTGTGGCTTTCACCGGCGGCGATCAGCGGTTGCTGGCCAATGACACCGGCGCCCCGGACTTCCTCGACCTTGCCATCGCCATCGGTGATCACCCAGTGGCGAGACAGCAGGCGAGCCGGTATCTGTCCGTTGTTGCTCACGGTAACGGTATAGGCAAAGGCAAAACGCTGCTGCTCGGGCTGTGATTGTTCTGCCAGGAAACGGGTCACGACGCTGACGTCGATCTGATAACGGGGATCGGACATGCAAAGGGCCTTGAAAACGAGAGCTAATGTAGCCGGCGTTGGCCGGTTCAGGGTCAGTCCGGGGCAACGCGGTGGCCTGTGGACCAATCGCTTGGTCCAGGTTAGAGGTCAGAGCGGGTCGCTTCGTTCGGCGAGTTGATCAGCCAGGCGCACGAAAGCCGCCAGGTCGAGCTGTTCGGGCCGCAGGCTGCCGTCGACGCCGGCCGCTTCGATCGCCTCGACGGGCAGCAGCGCCTTGAGCGTGTTGCGCAACGTCTTGCGCCGCTGGTTGAAGGCTTCGCGCACCACTCGCTCGAGCAGGCGGTGATCCTTGGCCGGGTGGGGCAGGGTGGTGTGAGGTACCAGGCGCACGATGGCCGAATCGACCTTGGGCGGCGGATTGAACGCGCCCGGCCCGACGTTGAACAGGTGCTCGACACGGCAGTGGTACTGAACCATGATCGACAGCCGTCCCCAGTCGCCGCCGCCAGGGCCTGCTGCCATGCGCTCGACCACTTCCTTCTGCAGCATGAAATGCATGTCGCGGATCAGGTGGGCGTTGTGCAGCAGGTGGAAGATCAGTGGGGTGGAGATGTTGTACGGCAGGTTGCCGACCACGCGCAGGCTGCCAGGCTCGGCGCCCAGGCTGGTGAAGTCGAACTTCAATGCATCGCCCTGGTGCAGGCGGAAATTGCCCTTGCCGGCGAATTGCTGATTGAGGATCGGCACCAGGTCCTTGTCCAGTTCCACCACGTCCAGTTGCGCACCGCTGCCCAGCAGGCCTTCGGTAAGGGCGCCCTGGCCCGGGCCGATTTCCAGCAGGTGTTCACCGGGCTTGGCGTGGATGGAGCGCAGGATACGGTCGATCACGCCGGCATCGTGGAGAAAGTTCTGGCCAAAGCGCTTGCGCGCCCGGTGTTGGTAGTGCTCGGTCATTAAAATGTCTCGGCCATTCGATAGGCGGTGTCGAGGGCGACGCGCAGGCTGCCGGTATCGACCTTGCCGGTTCCGGCCAGGTCCAGGGCGGTGCCGTGGTCCACGGAGGTGCGAATGATCGGCAACCCCAGGGTCACGTTGACCGCGGCGCCAAAGCCTTTGTACTTGAGTACGGGCAGGCCTTGGTCGTGATACATCGCCAGCACCGCATCGCAATGCTGCAGGTATTTGGGAGTGAAGAGCGTATCGGCGGGCAGCGGCCCGCGCAGATCCATGCCTTCGGCGCGCAGACGCTCCAGGGTAGGCTCGATGATGTCGATTTCCTCGCGGCCCAGGTGGCCGCTTTCGCCGGCATGGGGGTTCAGACCGCAGACCAGGATGCGCGGCCGGGCCAGGCCGAACTTGCCCTGCAGGTCTGCGTGCAGAATGCGCGTGACCCGCTCCAGGCGCTCGACGGTGATCGCATCGGACACCTCGCGCAGGGGCAGGTGAGTGGTTACCAGTGCGACGCGCAGATCGCCGGTTGCAAGCATCATCACCACCTGTTCGGTAGCGGTGAGGTCGGCGAGGAATTCAGTGTGTCCGGAGAACGCGATGCCACCGTCGTTGATCACACCCTTGTGCACCGGCGCAGTAATCATGCCCGCGAACAGCCCGTCGAGGCAGCCCTGCGCTGCACGCGTCAAGGTCTGCAGCACGAACGCGGCGTTGGCGGTATTCAGCTGGCCGGTGAGTACCGGCGCGCCCAGAGGCGTGTCCCAGACGTACAGGCTGCCCGCTGGCGCAGGCTGGTCGGGGAGGGCGTCGGCATCGACTTCCAGCAGACTGACGGCCAGCCCCAGCTGCGCGGCCCGCTCGGCGAGCAGATCACGGCTGGTGATGGCGATCAGGGGGTGAGGCTGGGGTTGCGCGGCCAGCAGCAGGCACAGGTCTGGACCTATGCCCGCCGGCTCGCCGGGCGTCAATGCGAAACGCTTGGGGGTCACTGCGCAGCCTGGTCGGCGCCAGGCAGCTTGATTTCGACGTAGGCTTCGTCGCGGATCTGGCGCATCCAGGTCTGCAGCTCTTCGTCATACTTGCGGTTGCGCAACACGGTCATTGCCTGCTGGTCGCGGGCCTGCTCGGTGTTGTCGGTTGCACGGCGCCCCAGCACCTGCAGCACATGCCAGCCGAACTGGGTCTGGAACGGACGCGAAACCGTTTCCACCGGCGTCGACGCCATGGTTTCGCGGAACTCGGGCACCAGCGACTGAGGGTTGACCCAGTTCAGATCGCCGCCGTTGAGCGCCGAACCTGGATCTTCCGAGAAATTCTTCGCCAAAGTAGCGAAGTCCTCGCCGTTTTCGATGCGCTCGTACAGCTTGCGTGCCAGTTCTTCGGTCTGGGCCGGGCTGCGAATCTCGCTCGGCTTCAACAGAATGTGACGTACGTGCACTTCGTCAACGGTCTGGGTGGCGCCACCGCGCTTGTCCAGCACCTTGAGGATGATGAAGCCCACGGGCGTGCGCACCGGCTGGGTGACATCGCCGACCGGCATGCTGCTGAGCATGCGGTCGAACGGTGCCGGCAGCTGAGCGGGCTTGCGCCAGCCCATGTCGCCGCCTTCCAGGGCGTTCTCGCTCGACGAGCTGGCAATCGCCAACTTGTTGAAGTCGGCACCCTGCTTGAGCTGGCGATAGATGTCCTCGGCCTTGCTCGCCGCTGCCTGGATAGCCGCCGAGCTGGCGCTTTCCGGGACCTGGATCTGGATGTTGGCCAGGTGCAGTTCTTCGGACAGCTGCATCTTGCCCAGGTCCGAGGCGAGGAAGTTCTTCACTTCCTGCTCGGATACCTGGATGCGCTCGGCCACGCGACGCTGGCGTACGCGGCTGATGATCATCTCGCGCTTCACCTGCTCGCGCGCATCGTCATACGACAGGCCGTCATGCGCCAGTGCGGCACGGAACTGCTCGGTCGACATGTTGTTGCGCTGGGCAATGGTGGCGATGGCGCCGTTGAGTTCTTCGTCGGTAATGCGAATGCCGGAACGTTCGCCGATCTGCAGCTGCAGATTCTCGACGATCAGGCGTTCCAGCACCTGCTGTTGCAGGACGCTCGCTGCAGGTACGCCACCGCCACGCTTGGCGATGGTTTGCTGCACTTCCTTGACGCGCTGGTCGAGCTGGCTTTGCATGACCACGTCGTTGTCGACGATGGCCACGACGCGGTCCAGCTGTTGCACCGCGGCGTGCGCCGTGGTGCCCAGCAGCATGGCGCCCAGCACGACTGGGCGCAGCAGATCACATAGCTTGGTCTTCACGTTCACGATAACCTTGAATGCCCTTGTCGAGGAAACCCTCGACCTTATTGCCTACCACGCCACCGAGGCCCTTCAGCACGATTTGCAGGAAGATGCCGTGGTCGCCTTTTTCGTTCTGCGGGGCGGCCTGGCTGTACTCGTCGTAGTCAACCCAGTAGCGGTTGATCAGACGCATCTTCCAGCAGCAGTTGTCGTATTCGAAACCACCAAAGGCTTCCAGCGTGCGATTGCGGTTGTAGTCGAACTGCCAGCGGCTGATGACGCTCCACTGCGGCACGATCGGCCACATGACCGAGAAGTCATGCTGCTGGATCTTGTAGTAGTCCTTCACGTAGTTCGGATCACCCGGCTGACCGTAGTCGCCACCGAAGGTCCAGCGACCGGTCGCCGAATCGTAGTGCACGGTGTCGTCGCGGTAGCGGTAGCCCAGGTTGACCACCTTGTTCGGGTTGTCTTCAGGCTGGTAGTGGAACATCGCGCTGCCCGAACGGGTGCTGCGGCTGTCCGGATCCCAGTTGAAGTCCGAGCTGAAGCGCCAGTCGCGGTTGAAGCGATATTCGTACTCCAGGGCGTACGGCGAAACGTTGGCCTGGGCATCGTCGCGCGTCTTGAAATCGACGCCCGGCAGTTGCACTTCACGATCCTTGAAGTATACGGCCTGGCCGACGGCCACGCGCTGACGCTCGAAACCGTTCTCCTCGATCCAGCGGCTGGTCACGCCCAGCGACAGCTTGTTCTCGTCGCCCACGCGGTCGGAACCGGTGAAGCGGTTTTCGCGGAACAGCGAGCCATAGCTGAAGGTGGTTTCCGACGTGTCGAACACTGGAATGTCGGTCTGGTCTTCCTCGGGAACATAGAGGTAGAACAGGCGCGGTTCCAGAGTCTGGCGGAAGTTGGTGCCGAACATCTGGGTGTCGCGGTCGAAGTACAGGCCGCTGTCGATGCTGGCGATCGGTACGCCGCGGTTCTGCGAGCTGCTGAAACGCTCGTCGGCCAGCAGGCTGTTCTTGCCCTGGCTGTCCAGGTCCAGATCGTACTGGGTGTACATGTACTTGAGCGACGGACGCACGAAGCCCCAGTTCCAGTTCAGCGGCAGGGACACGCCCGGCTCCAGGTTCAGGCGGTTGCCGTTGGCACGCGCCAGGCCTGTCACGTTATTGTCGATGCGGCGCTCGCCGAAACCGTCTTCGTTGATGAAGGTGCCGGTGCGCAGGTCACGCTCGAAACGCACGATCTCGCTGTTGTAGGTGAAGTCCAGACCGCCCGGATGGTAAGGCAGCGCACCGTTGAAGGTGATCTGCGGCATGCGGTTGTACGGGGTGATGTCGGCCACGGTCGCCAGCTTGTACGCCTGGGCGTTCAAGCGTGCGGTGTAGTTGTCACCGCGATAGGTCAGGGCACCCTGCTGATTGATCCAGTCGGTGCGCTCGACGCCGATCTGGTCCGACTGCAGGTCCTGGAAGTAGTACGGATCGCTGATGTCGGTGTAGTCGACTTCAGTGGTCAGGCGCGAATCCAGGCCGCCCTTGTGCTGCCAGTTGACCATCCAGCGGGTCTTGTCGTAGTCGGACTGCTGGCTGCGATCGTCGTTTTCGTCGTTCAGGTACGCGCCGCCGAACTGGCCTTCGCTGGTCTTGGTCAGGTAGCGGAATTCGCCTTCCATCATCAAGCCACGCTTGGCCATGTAGCGCGGGTACAACGTGGCGTCGTAGTTCGGCGCCAGGTTGAAGTAGTACGGGGCAACCAGGGTGAAGCCGCTGTCGCTGTCGCTGGCGAAGGACGGCGGCAGGAAGCCGGACTGGCGACGGTCGTCGATCGGGAAGTAGATATACGGCGTGTACAGCACCGGAATATCCTTCACGCGAAGGGTGACGTTGGTCGCCGTGCCGAAACCGGTGGCCGGGTTCAGCGTGATGTTGTTGCCCTTGAGCTGCCAGGCGTTGCTGTCCGGCTCGCAGGTGGTATAGGTACCGTCCTTGAGGCGGATGATCGCGTTCTCGGCGCGCTTGGCGTACAGCGCATTGCCGCGGATGCGCGACTTGTGCAGCACGTATTCGGCGTTGTCGACCTGGGCCTCACCGGTGTCGAGCTGGATCTGGGCGTGGTCGCCCACGACCAGCGCGCCGTTGTCGCGCAGCTTGACGTTGCCGTTGAGCTCGCCGCGGTTCTCGGCCTGGTGCAGGCTGGCCTCGTCGGCCTCGATCTGCATGCTGCCCTGGCGCATCACGACGTCACCGGCCAGCGAGGCGATCTGCTCCTCGGTCTGGTAGCGCGAAGCCTTGGCGCCGATGAAGGTCGGTGCCTCGCTCTTCGGGGTGTTGTCGTTCATGCCCGGACGCACCGGCTCGATGTACGCACCGGAGCAGTACGGCCCGGTCTCGGCCAGTTGGGCGGCGGTCAGCTTGCTGCGCGGCACCCAGTCGAGATGGCTGTAGTCGGGGCTGCGCGAGCTCAGGCCACGGCCCTTGCTCTGCGTGACCGCAACCGGTCCGACGGTTTTCTCTTCGCGTGAAGAGGCACCGCTGCCGCCGCTCGCCACTGCCGCGCCGTCGTGCACGGGGCGCGGCGGCAACTGCGCGGCGTTGGCCTTGGGGTTGCAGTCCCAGGCACCAGCAGCGGAGACTTGGCAGTCGAATTGCTCTGCAGCAAAAACGAACGGGGTGGCCATGGGTTGCATCACCAGCAAACCGCCAGTGACCAGCAACGGAAATTTTTTACGAAACGCGGGGGATTTCAATGCCATCTTATTAGTCCGGGCTTCCTGCGTGCCATCTTGCCCGCGGGGGGGCCGCACGCCTCTCGATGGTCTGAAAAAGATGCTGGATAATAAAGCATGACCCGCTTGACGGCTAGCGCCGTCGGAGACCCTTGCAATGCCTGATCAAGATGTACGCCTGCAACACCTCAAAACATGGCTCGACGAGCAGCTGGAGAAGCTCTTCCAGGCTCGCCAATGGGGCGCCGTACCCCCGGCCACGTTGACCGCGGCCAGTAGCGATGCAAGTTTTCGCCGATACTTTCGCTGGCAGGGCCAGGGTCGCAGTTTTATCGTCATGGATGCGCCGCCGCCCCAGGAAAACTGCGCGCCGTTCGTGAAAATCGACGAACTGCTGGCGAGCGCCGGCCTCAATGTGCCGCAGATTCATGCCCAGGACCTCGAGCGCGGCTTCCTGTTGTTGAGCGATCTGGGCCACCAGACCTACCTGGACGTGATCGATGCGGACAACGCCGACGCGCTGTTTGCCGATGCCATCGACGCGCTGCTGGCACTGCAGAAACTGCCGGCCAGCGGGGACCTGCCCAGCTACGACGTTGCGCTGTTGCAGCGCGAGCTCGAGCTGTTTCCGCAATGGTATGTCGGCAAGGCTTTGGGCAAGCAGCTCGACGCCGAGCAATCGGCCGCCTGGCAACGGGTGTGCACGCGCCTGATCGACAGCGCCCTGGCGCAGCCCAAGGTGCTGGTGCATCGCGACTACATGCCGCGCAACCTCATGCGCAGCGAGCCCAACCCGGGCGTGCTGGACTTTCAGGATGCGGTCTACGGCCCGGTCACCTACGACATCACCTGCCTGTTCAAGGACGCCTTCCTCAGCTGGCCCGAAGCGCGTGTGCAGACCTGGTTGCAGCGCTACTGGGAACGGGCGGGCGAGCAGGGCGTGCCGGTGCAGCTGGACTTCGCCGAGTTCTGCCGTGCCAGTGATCTGATGGGCGTGCAGCGTCATCTGAAAGTGATCGGCATTTTTGCCCGTATCTGCCATCGTGATGGCAAACCCCGTTACCTGGCCGACGCGCCGCGTTTCTTCTCTTATATAGAGACGGTACTGGCGCGGCGCCCCGAGCTGGCTGAACTGGGTGAACTGTTCAAGAGCCTTGGAGTGTCCTCATGAAAGCCATGATCCTGGCGGCAGGCAAAGGCGAGCGCATGCGCCCGCTGACGCTGACCACGCCCAAGCCGTTGCTGGCCGCCGGCGGCAAGCGGTTGATCGAGTATCACCTGCTGGCCCTGTCCCGGGCCGGCTTTGCCGAGGTCGTGATCAATCATGCCTGGCTGGGCCAGCAGATCGAAGACTACCTGGGCGACGGCGCTCGCTACGGGGTAGCCATCGAGTATTCCCGCGAAACCGAGCCACTGGAAACCGGCGGTGGCATTCGCCACGCGTTGCCATTGCTCGGCGATGCACCGTTCGTGGTGGTCAACGGCGACATCTGGACCGACTACGATTTCAGTCGGTTGCGCGGTCCGTTGGCGGGCCACGCGCATCTGGTGCTGGTCGACAACCCGGCTCATCACCCCGAAGGCGACTTCAGCCTGGTCGAAGGCCAGGTGCGCGACCAGCCCGGCCTGACCTACAGCGGTATTGCCGTGCTCCATCCCGATCTGTTCGACGGCCATGGCGAGCCAGCCTTCAAGCTCGCACCGCTGTTGCGCCGCGCAATGGACGTTGGGCAGGTCACCGGCGAGCACTATCAGGGCCAGTGGATCGACGTCGGCACTGCGCAACGCCTGACCGAACTCGACCGCCTGCTGGCCGAGCGAGGTTGATATGTTGTGGCCCGGAACGGTAGTCGGCGCGGCGGCAGGTTATGCCCTCGCCAGCATTCCAGGGGCGCTGCTGGGCATAGTGCTCGGTCAGGCGCTGGATCGACACCTCAGGTTGCAGACCTGGAGTGAATTGGTAGATAGGCTCAAGGGCAAATCGGTACTGCGTGACGAGCAACTGCTGTTCGTCCTGCTGGGCCGGGTGGCCAAGGCCGAAGGCCAGGTGCTGGCGGTGCATATCCAGCAGGCGCGGCGGGAAATGCGCTCGTTGAACCTCAACGAGCAGGCGCGAAAACGGGCCATCGTTGCGTTCAATCGCGGCAAGACGGGAGGCGATCAGCTGCGCAGTCACCTGCTGCTTCTCAAGCACCAACCCAACTCCGCCGAAGGCATGCTGCGTGCCTGCTGGCGGATGGTCTGGGCCGATGGCCAGGCCGGTACCGCCGAGCGCGAACTGGTGGTCACCTGGGGCAAGTGGCTGGGCTGGTCCTCGGCACGGGTGCAGGGGCTGGGGCAGGATTACGAGCCGCGCCACAGGCCGGTGACCAAGCGAGGCGGGGCCTTCGAAGAAGCGCTGCGCCTGTTGGGGGTTTCGTCGACCACCGAGCCCGACCAGATCAAGCGTGCCTATCGGCGTCTGCTCAGCCGCCACCATCCCGACAAACTGGTGGGCGGTGGTGCCACACCGGCGCAGATTCGCGAGGCCACCGACCGTACGCGCGAACTGCACAACGCCTACAGCCTGATCCGCGAGCGCCTGGACCTGCGCTGATGCGCAGGCGTGGCATCAACCGCGCAGTGGCTTACTGCGCATTCAAGGCACCCTTGACCCGCCGGAACAGCTGCTCGGCCTGCGCGGCCTTGTCCGGCAGCGACCTGAGCGAAACCTGCGAGTACACCGCACTTTTCTGCCGCTTGCTGGCCTGCAAACGCCGTTGCGCGGCGTCAGCCGCTGCTTGACGATCGCTGTAGTAGACATCAGTGGTGGGCACCTTGAGCAGCGCGGCCAGTTCGTCGATCTGCTGCGGCGCATTGCCCGGTGTGCGGGTATCCACCAACACCAGCTTCTGCACGTGCGCCGGCTGCCGTTCGGCCATGTAGCGGGTCGCCCAGTAAGCGCCGCTGCCATGCCCCAAGAGCACGATCCTGCGTGAGTTGTGTTGCTGGGCGAAAGCGATGCCGGCTTCGATGCGGGCAAAGATCCGCTCGGCATCCACCTGCATCGGGTCTTGCAGCTGCACCTCGGTGCTGGCCGTATCGGCGTCCTGAGCCGTGGCTTTTTCCACCCCGGCGCCGGCGTCCGGTGGCGTCGCCTGGGTGTCGGTGGTCACCGGCAATGGCGGTTTCTCGTTTGGCCTGGCCGAAGGCATCTGGCTGACCAGGTCCGGCAGGCTCAGGCTCAGGGTGTTGAACGCCGCATCCGGCAACTTGCGCCGCAACGGCCCCACGCCCTGAGGCCAGTCCGCCGTTTCCCCGGCCCCTGGCACGATGATCACCGTACCCTGCGCATCGGCGGTATTGGCCGGACGCCACAACGACAGGAACTCGTCGCTGCCGGCCTGCAATTGTTGCTGCTCGCTGGCGGGCAACTGACGTTCCAGTGCCTGGGCATCCTCGACGCTGCGCTCCGCCAGAGGCTGGCGGACTTCGGCCGTCTCCTTGGCTGGCGCGGCCTCTTCGGCCGCTGCAACACCGTGCAGGGGCACCAGCAATGCCAGGCAAACGGCTCTCAACTGAACAACTTTCATCGGTACTTCCCGCCCAAATGAATGACTCGCTTGTTCGATACCGGGCCGAGTGCACGCTGCCATCGATGCAACCTGACAGGCGATCCTTTTCTCGCGGATAATCCCGACACCGGTCGATATTCAAAGCCTATAGCTTAGTGCCATCCACGCAAAGGTCGTTCATACCGATATGTACCCACTGCTGCGTCGCCTTTCACTGCTGGGCGGATTGTGCCTGCCGTTGCTCGTCCATGGCGCCGCCGCCGTGCCCGCCGTGAAGCTGCCGCTCGACGCTGCGCAGATCCAGTGGCTGGATGAGCATCGCACCTTGCGCGTCGGGCTGGTACTGCAGCAACCCTATGCGCAACTGGACCGTCGCCTGGGCCAGTTGTCCGGCGTCAACGTCGACCTGATGAACTGGCTGGCCAAGGCCATGCAGGTGGAGCTGATCTGGCGCAACTACGCCGACCAGCCGGCGCTGGAACAGGGTTTGCGCGCAGGCGAGGTGGACCTGGCGCCCGGTCTTGCGCAAACCCCTGCCGGATTGAAACTGTGGCAGTTTTCCGATCCCTACCTGCGCGTGCCGCAGTTGTTGGTAGGCGAGCGCAATGGCGAAGTCGCCATCGATCTCGAGACGCTTTCGGCCAATGACCGGGTCGCCGTGCGCATGCCAGGGGCGGTTGCCGACTATTTGCGCAACACCTACAGCCACCTCAATCTGCAAGGTGTGCCGCTGGAACGGCAGGCCCTGCAATTACTGCTTAGCCAGCAGGCACGTTATGCGGTGGTGGACGAGGCGCAGTTGGGCCGGCTGTCCCGCGAGGCCGAGTTCGACGAGCTGGTGGTGGTCGGCGACATAGGTTATCCACAGTTGCTGCGGGTGGCGACGCGGCGCGACTGGCCGCAGTTGGCGCATATCGTCACCGTGGCCTTGGAGTCCCTGCCCGCCAAGGACCTGGAGCGGCTGCACGAGCGGTGGTTGCAGCCACAGTACCCGCGCCTGAGCGAATCCCGAGGGTTCTGGCAGAACCTGTGCCTGCTGCTGGTGCTGATCGCCGTGGCCATCATCGCACTGCTGGTCTGGCAGCGCCGCCAGGTCCACGCGCTGGAACGGCAACTGCTGGCGGCTCGGGAAGACATTGCCCTGCGCGCGGCGAGCGAGGAAGCCCTGCGGGTCAACCAGTTCTCCATCGAACAGAGCACGGTCGGCATACTCTGGGTCAACTGGGACAGCCATGTGCGCTACGCCAACCGCGCTGCCGAGCGCATGCTCGGCTACGACACCGGCGCGGTGGTGGACAAGCCCCTGGCCGACTTCGAACCGGGCCTGAGCATGGACCGCTGGCTGAACCTGTGGCGGCTGGCCAGGGCCAGCGAACACACTGCGCAAACCTTCGAAACCCACTGCGTACGCGCCGACGGCAGCGTCCTGCCCACCGATGTCTCGCTGAGCTTCCTGCGCTTTCGCGAAGCCGAGTATTTGGTGGTCTACCTCACCGATGTGACCGAGCGGCGTCGGGCGCTGGCTGCCCTGCAGCACAGCGAGGCGCAACTGCGCGAGCTGTCGGCGCACCTGGAAACCGTGCGCGAGGAAGAAAAGGCGCGCATTGCCCGAGAAGTGCACGACGAACTGGGGCAGATCCTTACGGTACTGAAACTGGAAACCTCGATGTGCGAGCTGGCCTACGCCGACCTCGATAGCGGGCTGCAGGAACGCCTCAACAGCATGAAGCGCTTGATCGCCCAGCTGTTCCAGCAGGTGCGCGACGTGGCCACCGCCTTGCGCCCGCCGATACTGGATGCCGGTATTGCCTCAGCCATCGAGTGGCAGGCGCATCGCTTCGAGGAGCGCACGCAGATTCCCTGCCTGGTCAGCGTTCCGGAACAGTTGCCGCCTCTGGACGACGCCAAGGCCGTGGGCCTCTTTCGCCTTCTGCAAGAGGCGCTGACCAATGTCATTCGCCACGCCCAGGCGCATACTGTGCAAATCGAGCTCAGCCAGGAAGGCAACGACCTGCGCCTGTCGATCACCGACGATGGCTGCGGCTTCGAACCTGCCGAGGTGAGCTCGCTGTCGTTTGGCCTGGTAGGCATGCGTGAGCGTGTGCTGATGCTCGGTGGCCGGCTTGAACTGAGCAGTCGGCTGGGCGAGGGTACTGCCCTGACGGTCACCGTGCCGTTGAACTGAGCGCACCGTTGAATTGATTGCTGGAGGGTGACCCGTTGATCCGAGTGCTGGTGGCCGAAGACCACACCATCGTGCGTGAAGGCATCAAGCAACTGATTGCCCTGGCCAAGGACCTGGTGGTGGCAGGGGAGGCCGGCAATGGCGAGCAGTTGCTCGAGATCTTGCGCGTCACCCCTTGCGACGTGGTCCTGCTGGACATTTCCATGCCGGGCGTCAATGGCCTGGAGGCCATTCCACGGATCCGCGCGCTGCCCCATCCGCCGGCCATTCTGGTGTTGTCCATGCACGACGAGGCGCAGATGGCTGCGCGTGCATTGAAAGTCGGCGCGGCCGGTTATGCCACCAAGGACAGCGACCCGGCGCTGCTGCTGACCGCTATCCGTCGAGTCGCCGCGGGCGGGCGCTACATCGACCCGGCCCTGGCCGACCGCATGGTCTTCGAGGTCGGGCTCACCGATGCCCGGCCGCGGCATGCCCTGCTGTCGGAGCGCGAGTTCTCGGTGTTCGAACGCCTGGCTCGCGGCGCCAACGTCAACGACATTGCCCAGCAGTTGGCCCTGAGCAGCAAGACCATCAGCACCCACAAGGCGCGCCTGATGCACAAGCTCAATGTGGCGTCGCTGGCCGACCTGGTGAAGTACGCGATGGAGCACAAGCTGGTCTGAAAACGACAGTGGCACCCGGGGTTCTGCCACGCAGCCGCTCTGGCACTTCTCGCCCATGCTCAGGGGCGACAGGCCTGTAGGGCAATCCCTACCCCGAATCTTCCAACTACCCCATGGCAATCTCTCCCAGCCCCCGATTTGCAAGGGTTGCGGCCTTCTCTAGGCTTGACCCCACGGCAGTCATTCAACAAAGGTGTGGGTATGAGCGAGGCAAGCGCAAGTACGGACGAGATACTGGTCAGCTTCCGTGGCGTGCAGAAAAGCTATGACGGTGAAAACCTCATCGTCAAGGACCTCAACCTGGACATCCGCAAGGGCGAGTTCCTTACGCTCCTCGGCCCCTCCGGCTCCGGCAAGACCACCAGCCTGATGATGCTGGCAGGCTTCGAAACCCCCACGGCGGGGGAAATCCAGCTGTCCGGACGCTCGATCAACCACGTGCCGCCGCACAAGCGTGACATCGGCATGGTGTTCCAGAACTACGCCCTGTTTCCGCACATGACCGTGGCGGAAAACCTGGCCTTCCCCCTTTCCGTGCGCGGCCTGAGCAAGACCGACATCAGCGAGCGGGTCAAACGGGTGCTCGGTATGGTCCAGCTCGATGCCTTTGCCCACCGCTATCCGGCGCAGCTGTCCGGCGGGCAGCAACAGCGTGTGGCCCTGGCCCGCGCCTTGGTTTTCGAGCCGCAACTGGTGCTCATGGACGAACCGCTGGGTGCCCTGGACAAACAGCTGCGCGAGCATATGCAGATGGAGATCAAGCACCTGCACCAGCGCCTGGGCGTCACCGTGGTGTACGTGACCCACGATCAGGGCGAGGCGCTGACCATGTCCGACCGCGTGGCCGTGTTCCATCAGGGCGAGATCCAGCAGATCGCCCCACCCCGTGCCCTCTACGAGGAGCCAAAGAACACCTTCGTCGCCAACTTCATCGGCGAAAACAACCGCATCAACGGACGTCTGCTCAGCCGCGAGGGCGAGCGCTGCATCGTCGAACTGCCACGGGGTGAAAAAATCGAGGCGCTGGCGATCAATGTCGGCCAGATAGGCGCACCGGTGACCCTGTCGATTCGGCCCGAACGAGTTCGCCTGAACGGCCACAGCGGCGAGTGCATCAACCGCTTCTCGGGGCGAGTCGCCGAATTCATCTACCTGGGCGATCACGTACGGGTGCGCCTGGAGGTGTGCGGCAAGACCGATTTCTTCGTCAAGCAGCCCATCGCCCAGCTCGACCCCGCATTGGCCGTGGGCGACGTGGTGCCCTTGGGCTGGCCCCTGGAACACGCCCGCGCGCTGGACCCGCTGTTGGATCAGTGAGGGCTTCACCGCTGAAGTCGCTGCAACCGTACCAAAACGATCAGAGGCGAACCATCGCCCCGCGCTTGACCCACCTGCACTTGGAGAGACGATTAAATGCTCAAGCACTTGAAATTGACCGGGCTGACGCTCGGCCTGTTCTGGGCCGGCCAGGCGTTGGCCGCTACCGACCTGACCGTGGTGTCTTTCGGCGGGGCCAACAAGGCCGCGCAGGTCAAGGCGTTCTACGAACCGTGGGAAAAGGCCGGCTCCGGCAAGATCGTCGCCGGTGAGTACAACGGCGAAATGGCCAAGGTCAAGGCCATGGTCGATACCAAGAGCGTGTCCTGGGACCTGGTGGAGGTGGAATCGCCCGAGCTGTCCCGCGGCTGCGACGAGGGCATGTTCGAAGAGCTCGATCCGGCGCTGTTCGGCAAGCAGGAAGACTTCGTCAAGGGTGCCATCCAGCCCTGCGGTGTAGGTTTCTTCGTCTGGTCCACAGTGCTGGCCTACAACGCCGACAAACTCAAGACTGCGCCCACCGGTTGGACCGATTTCTGGAACACCAAGGAATTCCCGGGCAAGCGTGGCTTGCGCAAGGGTGCCAAGTACACCCTGGAATTCGCCCTGATGGCCGACGGCGTAGCGCCCAAAGACGTGTATTCGGTGCTCGCCACCAAGGCCGGCCAGGACCGCGCCTTCAAGAAACTCGATGAACTCAAGCCCAGCATCCAGTGGTGGGAGGCCGGTGCCCAGCCGCCGCAGTACCTGGCCTCCGGCGACGTGGTCATGAGCTCGGCCTACAACGGGCGCATCGCTGCCGTGCAGAAAGAGAGCAACCTGAAAGTGGTCTGGAACGGCGGCATCTACGACTTCGATGCCTGGGCCATTCCCAAGGGGGCGAAGAATGTCGAAGCCGCCAAGAAATTCATCGCCTGGTCGGTCGCGCCGCAGCAGCAGAAAACCTACTCGGAAAACATCGCCTACGGCCCTGCCAATACCCAGGCCGTGCCGCTGCTGAACAAGGACATTCTCAAGGACATGCCGACCACGCCGGAAAACATCGTCAATCAGGTGCAGATCGACGTGAGCTTCTGGGCCGACAACGGCGAGCAACTGGAACAGCGCTTCAATGCCTGGGCGGCCAAATAACACGCGTCGCGGCAACGCTGTCATGGGCGCGCCTGCCGGGCGCGCCTTTTTAGACCTGAATGATTCGCGGAGTTGACCATGGCCGTCGCAGTGCCTCTCAAACAGGACGCCAGCCTCACCTTGAAACAGCGGCTGTCCCGGGCCGAACGGCGCAACCGCTGGAAAGCCCAGGCGTTGATTGCGCCGCTGGTGCTGTTCCTGCTGCTGGTGTTTCTGGTGCCCATCGCCGCGCTCCTGTACAAAAGCGTCGGCAACCCCGAAGTGGTCGAAGGCATGCCGCGCACCGTGGCGGCCGTGACCGCGTGGGACGGGAAGGGCCTGCCCGACGAACCGGTGTACCGGTCACTGGCCGAGGACCTCGCCGAGTCGCGCAAGAATCAAAGCCTGGGCGATCTGTCCAAGCGTCTGAACATGGAGCTGGCCGGCTACCGCAGCCTGCTGGCGAAAACCGCTCGTGCCCTGCCGTTCAAGACCGAACCGGCCTCCTACAAAGAGGCGCTGCAGGCACTCGACGAGCGCTGGGGTGACCCGGCCTACTGGCAGGCGATCCGCCGCAACACCAGCACCCTCACGCCGTTCTACCTGCTGGCGGCGGTCGATCACCGCATCGACGACCTCGGCGAGGTGGCGCCTGCCACGCCGGACCAGGCCATCTACCTGGACATCTTCGCCCGCACGTTCTGGATGGGGCTGGTAATCACCGCCATCTGCCTGGCGCTGGCCTATCCCTTGGCCTATCTGCTGGCCAACCTGCCGACCCGGCAGAGCAATCTGCTGATGATCCTGGTGCTGCTGCCCTTCTGGACGTCCATCCTGGTGCGTGTCGCCGCCTGGATCGTGCTGCTGCAATCGGGCGGTCTGATCAACAGCGCACTGATGGCCATGGGCATCATCGATAAACCGCTGGAGCTGGTGTTCAACCGCGCCGGGGTCTACATCTCCATGGTGCACATCCTGCTGCCGTTCATGATCCTGCCCATCTACAGCGTGATGAAAGGCATCTCGCCCACTTACATGCGTGCGGCCATTTCCCTGGGTTGCCATCCGTTCGCCAGCTTCTGGCGGGTGTACTTCCCGCAGACCTACGCCGGGGTTGGCGCCGGCTGCCTGCTGGTGTTCATCCTGGCCATCGGCTATTACATCACTCCGGCGCTGCTGGGCAGCCCCAACGACCAGATGGTCAGCTACTTCGTGGCCTTCTACACCAACACCAGCATCAACTGGGGAATGGCGACCGCGCTGGGCGGCCTGCTGCTTCTGGCCACCGTGGTGTTGTACCTGATCTATAGCTGGCTGGTCGGCGCCAGCCGCCTGCGCCTGAGCTGAGGAACACTGACATGACGAGCCCTTACCTGTCGCCCATCGAACGCCTGTGGTTCTACACCCTGCGCATCCTGTGCGGTTTGATTCTGCTGTTCCTGATCCTGCCGGTACTGGTGATCATTCCGCTGTCGTTCAACTCCGGCAGCTTTCTGGTGTATCCCCTGCAGGGCTTTTCGCTGCACTGGTACCAGGATTTCTTCGGTTCGGCAGAGTGGATGCGCGCGCTGCGCAACAGCGTGATCATCGCCCCGGCCGCCACGGTCGTCGCGATGATCTTCGGTACCCTGGCAGCAATCGGTCTGACCCGCGGCGACTTCCCTGGCAAGTCCCTGGTGATGGCCTTGGTCATTTCGCCGATGGTGGTACCGGTGGTGATCATCGGCGTGGCCAGTTATCTGTTCTTCGCGCCGCTGGGGATGGGCAACAGCTTTCTCTCGCTGATCGTGGTGCACGCGGTGCTGGGTGTACCGTTCGTGATCATCACGGTGTCGGCGACGTTGCAGGGTTTCAACCACAACCTGGTACGGGCGGCGGCCAGCCTTGGCGCTTCGCCGCTGACCACGTTCCGTCGGGTGACCCTGCCGCTGATTGCACCGGGGGTGATTTCCGGCGCGCTGTTCGCCTTCGCCACCTCGTTCGATGAAGTGGTGGTGACCCTGTTCCTGGCCGGGCCGGAGCAGGCCACCTTGCCTCGGCAGATGTTCAGCGGCATCCGCGAGAACCTCAGCCCGACCATCGCCGCCGCGGCCACCCTGCTGATCGTCTTCTCGGTGTTGCTGCTGCTGGTACTGGAATGGCTGCGCGGCCGCGGCGAAAAGCTGCGCACCGCCGCCGTTTGACAGGGCTTGTTCGCCCGCTCATCCCACCTGAGCTACAATGCGCGCCACCGTGATTCCAGCCTGAATAGGTGCGCCATGCAGCCCTTCGCAATTGCCCCGTCCATCCTCTCCGCGGACTTCGCCCGCCTGGGCGAAGAAGTCGATAACGTGCTCGCCGCTGGCGCCGATATCGTCCACTTCGACGTGATGGACAACCACTATGTCCCCAACCTCACCATCGGCCCGATGGTGTGTGCGGCGCTGCGCAAATACGGCGTCAGCGCGCCCATCGATGTGCACCTGATGGTCAGCCCGGTCGACCGCATCATCGGCGACTTCATCGAGGCAGGTGCCAGCTACATCACCTTCCACCCCGAGGCGACCCAGCACATCGACCGCTCGCTGCAATTGATCCGCGAGGGCGGCTGCAAGGCCGGTCTGGTATTCAACCCGGCCACACCGCTGAACCTGCTCGAATACGTCATGGACAAGGTCGACATGATCCTCCTGATGAGCGTCAACCCCGGCTTCGGCGGCCAGAAGTTCATTCCCGGCACGCTGAACAAGCTGCGCGAAGCCCGCGCCCTGATCGACGCCAGCGGCCGCGATATCCGCCTGGAGATCGACGGTGGCGTCAACGTCGCCAACATCCGCGAGATCGCCGCCGCCGGGGCCGACACTTTCGTTGCCGGCTCGGCCATCTTCAACGCGCCGGACTACCGCCATGTGATCGAGCAAATGCGCACGGAATTGACGCTGGCCCGTTCATGAGTGCCATGGAGCGGCTGTTTCCCGGCGGCCTGCCACGGCTGGTGATGTTCGACCTGGACGGCACGCTGGTGGACTCCGTACCCGATCTGGCCGCCGCCGTCGACACCATGCTGGCCCAGTTGGGGCGCGCGCCGGCGGGGCTCGAAGCTGTCCGCGAATGGGTTGGCAACGGTGCCCGCGTGCTGGTTCGCCGGGCGCTCGCGGGTGGCCTCGAGCACCAGCACGTGGGCGAGGCGGAAACCGCGCACGCCCTCGAGCTTTTCTCGGCGGCCTATGCGTCCAGCCATGCCTTGACCCAGGTCTACCCAGGCGTGCACGAAACACTGAAATGGCTGCACAAGAAACGCGTGAAGATGGCGCTGATCACCAACAAGCCGGAGCGCTTCGTCGCCCCCTTGCTGGACCAGATGGGCCTGGGCCGCTATTTCAAGTGGATCATTGGCGGCGACACGCTGCCCCAGCAGAAGCCCGATCCGGCTGCCCTGTTTTTCGTCATGAAAATGGCCAAGGTCAAGGCGCAGCATTCATTGTTCGTCGGCGATTCACGCAGCGACGTGCAGGCGGCCAAGGCTGCCGGCGTGACCTGTATTGCGCTCAGCTACGGCTACAATCACGGGCGTCCGATCGCCGAGGAATCACCGGCGCTGGTGATCGACGATCTGCGCGCGCTGATGCCTGGTTGCTTCGATCCGGCCACTGGGATAACGTTGGCCAACGGCAACTCCCCCGCTCATAGAGATTCCATCGTGGTGGTCACTCGCAAACTCTGGATGAAAGTCATCAAGGCCCTGGCCCGCTGGCGTTGGCGCGCCTGACTTTTCCGTTCCAACGTTTGCCCACAGACCGTTCGACCCCTCCATCACGAGGCTGAATCATGACCCGCGAAGACTTCCTGCGCCTGGCTGCCGAAGGCTACAACCGCATTCCGATGGCCCACGAAACCCTGGCCGACTTCGACACCCCCCTGTCCATCTACCTGAAGCTGGCCGACCAGCCCAATTCCTACCTGCTGGAATCTGTGCAGGGCGGCGAGAAGTGGGGCCGTTACTCGATCATCGGCCTGCCGTGCCGCACCGTCCTGCGCGTCCATGGCTACCACGCCAGCGTGACCTGCGACGGCGTTGAGATCGAAGCGTGCGAAGTCGAAGACCCGTTGGCCTTCGTCGAAGCTTTCAAGGCGCGCTACAACGTGCCGACCATTGCCGGCCTGCCACGCTTCAACGGTGGCCTGGTCGGTTACTTCGGCTACGACTGCGTGCGCTACGTTGAGAAACGCCTGGGCCCGTGCCCCAACCCCGATCCGCTGGGGGTTCCGGACATCCTGCTGATGGTGTCCGACGCCGTGGTGGTGTTCGACAACCTGGCGGGCAAGATGCACGCCATCGTCCTCGCCGATCCGGCCCAGTCCGACGCCTACGAACAGGCCCGCAGCCAGCTCGAAACCTTGATGGAGCGACTGCGCCAGCCCATCGCTCCGCGCCGCGGTCTGGATTTCAACCGCCCGCAGGCCAGTGACCCGGTGTTTCGTTCAAGCTTTACCCAGTCCGACTACGAAGGCGCCGTCGACACCATCAAGGAGTACATCCTGGCGGGCGACGTCATGCAGGTGGTGCCGTCGCAGCGCATGTCCATCGACTTCAAGGCCGCGCCGATCGACCTGTACCGCGCACTGCGCTGCTTCAACCCGACGCCCTACATGTACTTTTTCAATTTCGGCGACTTCCATGTGGTCGGCAGCTCACCCGAAGTGCTGGTGCGTGTCGAGGACGACCTGATCACCGTACGCCCGATTGCCGGCACGCGCCCACGCGGTGCTACCGAGGAAGCCGACCATGCGCTTGAAGTCGACCTGCTGTCCGACGACAAGGAGATCGCCGAGCACTTGATGTTGATCGACCTGGGCCGCAACGACGTGGGCCGGGTATCGGAAGTCGGCTCGGTGAAGCTGACCGAAAAGATGGTCATCGAGCGTTACTCCAACGTGATGCACATCGTGTCCAACGTGACCGGCCACCTCAAGCAGGGCCTGACCGCGATGGACGCCCTGCGCGCCATTCTGCCGGCCGGCACCTTGTCCGGCGCGCCGAAGATCCGCGCCATGGAAATCATCGACGAGCTGGAGCCGGTCAAGCGCGGTGTCTACGGCGGCGCGGTCGGCTACTTCGCCTGGAACGGCAACATGGACACCGCGATCGCCATTCGTACCGCGGTCATCAAGAACGGCGAGCTGCACGTGCAGGCCGGCGGCGGCATCGTCGCCGACTCGGTGCCTGCGCTGGAATGGGAAGAGACGCTGAACAAGCGTCGCGCCATGTTCAAGGCCGTGGCCCTGGCCGAGCAGTCGCCAGACTGATTCCGGACCCGGCAAGCCAGTGTCCACCGGTTCCAGCGAGCCGGTGGTCCGTCAGCAGATTCGAGAGGTTAAGCACCATGTTGCTCATGATCGACAATTACGACTCCTTTACCTACAACGTCGTGCAGTACCTGGGCGAACTGGGCGCCGACGTCAAAGTCATCCGCAACGATGAACTCAGCATCGCCCAGATCGAAGCCTTGGCACCTGAGCGCATCGTCGTGTCGCCCGGTCCGTGCACCCCCAACGAAGCCGGTGTTTCCCTAGACGTGATCCGGCATTTTGCCGGCAAGCTGCCGATCCTTGGCGTCTGCCTGGGCCATCAGTCCATCGGCCAGGCCTTCGGTGGCGACGTGGTCCGCGCCCGTCAGGTCATGCACGGCAAGACCAGCCCGATCACCCACACCGACCTGGGCGTGTTCGAAGGTCTCAACCATCCGCTGACGGTCACCCGCTACCATTCTTTGGTCGTGAAGGCGCAGACCTTGCCCGAGTGCCTGGAGCTCACGGCCTGGACCACCCACGAAGACGGCACTGTGGACGAAATCATGGGCCTGCGGCACAAGACCCTGAATGTCGAAGGCGTGCAGTTCCACCCCGAATCGATCCTGACCGAGCAAGGCCACGAGCTGTTCGCCAACTTTCTCAAGCAGACCGGCGGCAGCCGCCAGGGCTAAGGAATACCCATGGATATCAAGAGCGCGCTGACCCGTATCGTCAGCCAGCTGGACCTCACCACCGAGGAAATGCGCGCGGTGATGCTCGACATCATGACCGGCCAGTGCAGCGAAGCGCAGATCGGCGCCTTCATGATGGGCATGCGCATGAAAAGCGAAACCATCGACGAGATCGTCGGCGCCGTGACGGCGATGCGCGAACTCGCCAGCAAGGTCGAACTGCGAACCCTGGACAAAGTGGTCGACATCGTCGGCACCGGTGGCGACGGCGCCAACATCTTCAACGTGTCCACCGCCTCGGCATTGGTCGTCGCGGCAGCCGGCTGCACGGTGGCCAAGCATGGCAACCGCGCGGTGTCCGGCAAGAGCGGCAGCGCCGACCTGCTCGAAGCTGCCGGCGTCTACCTCAACCTGGACGCACAGCAGGTCGCCCGCTGCATCGACAGCGTCGGCATCGGCTTCATGTTCGCCCAGGCCCATCACAGTGCCATGAAGCACGCGGCCATCCCGCGCCGCGACCTGGGCCTGCGGACCCTGTTCAACATGCTCGGCCCGCTGACCAACCCGGCCGGCGTCAAGCATCAGGTGGTGGGTGTGTTCACCCAGGCCTTGTGCCGACCGCTGGCCGAAGTGCTCGCGCGCCTAGGCAGCAAGCATGTACTGGTGGTGCATTCGCGCGATGGCCTGGACGAATTCAGCCTTGCCGCGCCGACCTTCGTTGCCGAGCTCAAGAATGGCGAGGTCAGCGAATATTGGGTCGAGCCCGAAGACCTCGGCATCAAGAGCCAGAGCTTGCATGGCCTGGTGGTCGACAGCCCGGCAGCCTCGCTCGAATTGATCCGCGACGCCTTGGGTCGGCGCAAGACCGAGCAGGGCGAGAAAGCGGCCGAAATGATCGTGCTCAACGCCGGCGCCGCGCTGTACGCTGCCGATGTAGCGAGCAGCCTGAAAGAGGGCGTGGCCATGGCTCACGATGCATTGCACACCGGGCTGGCCCGCGAAAAGCTCGAAGAACTGGGTGCCTTTACCGCGGTATTCAAGCAGGAGAACGAAGCATGAGCGTGCCCACCGTGCTGGAAAACATACTGGCGCGCAAGACGCAGGAAGTGGCCGAGCGGCGCGCGCGGGTCAGCCTCGCCGAGCTTGAGCGTCTTGCCACCGCGGCCGACGCGCCGCGCAGGTTTGCCCAGGCCTTGATCACCCAGGCTGCTTCGAAGCGGCCAGCCGTGATCGCCGAGGTCAAGAAAGCTTCGCCAAGCAAGGGCGTCATCCGCGAACACTTCGTTCCGGCCGACATCGCCCGCAGCTACGAGAAGGGCGGGGCTACCTGCCTGTCGGTGCTGACCGACATCGACTTTTTCCAGGGCGCCGACCTGTACTTGCAACAGGCACGCGGCGCCTGCCAGCTGCCGGTGATCCGCAAGGACTTCATGATCGACCCCTATCAGGTGATCGAGGCACGGGCACTGGGCGCCGACTGTATCCTGCTGATCGTCTCGGCACTGCAGGATGCGCAAATGGCTGAACTTGCCGCAGTGGCCAAAGGGCTCGGCCTCGACGTACTGGTCGAAGTGCACGACGGCGATGAGCTGGAGCGCGCGCTGAACACCCTGGACACGCCGCTGGTCGGGGTCAACAACCGCAACCTGCACACCTTCGACGTCAGCCTGGAAACCACCCTGGATCTGCTTCCACGCATTCCACGTGATCGCCTGGTGATCACCGAGAGCGGAATTTTCAACCGCGCCGATGTCCAGTTGATGGAAATCAACGGGGTCTATTCCTTCCTGGTCGGCGAAGCATTCATGCGCGCCGAAGATCCAGGCCTGGAGCTGCAACGGCTGTTCTTCCCCTGATCCAATGGCCGCCTTGGCCTTCACCTCATGAGTCTCAGTCAATGCTTGTGCATTTGCCTACGGAACAGGGTTTGCGCGCCGAGCAGGATCTGCTCGGCGCTGTCTGCAAAGGCGAACAACCCTGGGGTTTGCTGTTCTGGTGCCCGACGGATCGCACGCTGGTGATGCCACGACGCATGAGCCGCCTCGATGGTTTCCAAGAGGCCAGCCTCGCCTCGGCCGCCAGCGGCTGGCCGGTGCTGCTGCGCGAAACCGGCGGCGAACCGGTGCCGCAGTCGTCATCCACCATCAACGTCGCGTTGGTGTATGTGGCTCCGCAGCCTGAAGGCGATCAGCATCGTATCGAAACGGCTTACCGCCGCCTGTGCCAGCCGTTGCTCGATGCCCTCGAACGACTGGGTGGCAGTGCGTCGTTGGGTGAAATAGAAGGGGCTTTTTGCGATGGCCGTTTCAACGTCAATCTCGACGGCCGCAAATGGGTCGGCACGGCGCAGCGTTGGCGCCAGGGCTTGAGCGGCACACGTCCGGTGGTGTTGGTGCACGGGGCGATGCTGATGGATGACGAGCGTGAATCCATGGCAGCAGCGGTCAATCTGTTCAATCGGCAATGTGGTCTGGAACAGCGGGTCAAGGCCGACAGCCATATCGCGCTGCATGAGCGTCATCCCGCCCCTGACCTGATCGACGAGCTGCACGCCGTCTATACGCGGATGCTGTCGGCGTTGGCTTGAACGCTGCCCGAGCGTGGAGGCTGCCTTGCGCTCAACGCGTGCCGAACACCACCATGGTCTTGCCTTTGACATGGACCACGCTGCGCTCTTCAAGATCCTTGAGCACGCGACCGACCATCTCCCGTGAACAACCCACGATACGCCCGATTTCCTGCCGGGTGATCTTGATCTGCATGCCATCGGGGTGGGTCATGGCGTCGGGCTGCTTGCACAGGTCGAGCAGGCAGCGGGCAACCCGTCCGGTCACATCGAAGAACGCCAGGTCGCCGACCTTGCGCGTGGTGTCGCGCAGACGTTGCGCCATCTGCCCACCCACCGCGTAGAGCATCTCCGGCTCCTGCTGGGCCAATTCGCGAAACGCGGCATAGCTGATCTGCACCACTTCGCATTCGGTCTTGGCGCGTACCCATGCGTTGTGTGCCTGTGTGCCGCTTGCAGTCTGAAACAGGCCCAGCTCGCCGAAGAAATCGCCAACGTTGAGGTAGGCAATCACCAGCTCCCGGCCTTCCTCCGCCTCGATCACCACCGTCGCCGAACCTTTGAGAATCAACGAAAGCGAGTCGTCACGCGCACCTGCGGCGATCAAGGTGGTCTTGGCGGCGAACCGATAACGCTGACCGTGTGCGAGCAGCTTCTCGAGGTTCTTGATCTTGTGCGCGGCAGCGGTCATGACTTGGTTCCGGAAAGGGCAATCTATCTGCATGAATCACGGCGATACGCCAGTACATTGGCGTCAGCTTATCAGACACACTCTAGAGTCACACGCCATTTAGACGGCGAGGCAGGCGGTTCGGCCGATCCTGCCTCATCAATCGTTACAACTGCGCTGTGTTAAGCTCGTCCGCTTTATGAACACGGGAGTCCGGAAAGATGAAGGCGCGTATTCAATGGGCCGGCGAGGCCATGTTTCTGGGCGAGTCAGGCAGCGGCCATGTCGTGGTCATGGACGGGCCTCCCGAAAGCGGCGGTCGCAACCTGGGCGTGCGCCCCATGGAAATGTTGCTGCTGGGCCTGGGCGGCTGCAGCAACTATGACGTGGTCAGCATCCTCAAGAAATCGCGGCAACCCATCGAAAGCTGCGAGGCCTTTCTGGAAGCCGAACGCGCCAGCGAAGACCCCAAGGTCTTCACCAAGATCCACCTGCATTTCGTGGTCAAGGGCCGCGGCTTGAAAGAGGCCCAGGTCAAGCGTGCGGTGGAACTCTCGGCAGAGAAGTATTGCTCGGCATCCATCATGCTGGGACGCGCCGGCGTCGAGATCACCCATGACTACGAGATCGTCGAGCTGGGATGAATGAAAAAGGGCGCTCACCGAGCGCCCTTTCTGCATGCCCTATGCGCATTCAGATGCGATAGGTGCTCTTGGTCATGACCTTGGCCAGCAAACTCATGCCAAAGCGTATCGGTGCCGGAAACCTGGCTCCGCCGGCGTCGAGCGCCGATTCGGCGTGGGCCTGCTCATCACTGCGCATCTGCGCCAGAATCGCCCGCGATTTCACGTCCTCGGCAGGCAGTTGCAGCAGATGCTCGTCGAGGTGCTTGACCACCTGATGCTCGGTGGCTGCCACGAAGCCCAGGCTCACACGGTCACTGATAATCCCTGCGGCTGCACCGATACCGAACGACATCCCATAGAACAGCGGATTGAGCACGCTGGTATGGCTGCCCAATTGACGAATGCGCTGCTCGCACCAGGCCAGGTGATCCACTTCCTCTTCTGCTGCATGCTCCATGGCCTTGCGCACCTGGGGCAGCTTCGCGGTCAGTGCCTGGCCTTGGTACAGTGCCTGCGCGCAGACCTCACCGGTGTGATTGATGCGCATCAGTCCGGCCACGTGCCGGCTCTGTTGCTTGTCCATCGTCACCTCGGGCTGGACGACGGCCGGCGACGGTCGCGACGGATGGCCGCTGAACGGCAGCAGGGTGCGCATGGCCGTGTCGGCCTGCAGCAACAATCGGTCAATCGGCGAGTAGTGACGCTGGGTAGCCATGGGCACCTCCGTTGAAATCTTGCCTGCATGTTGGCGCACGAGCGCGCAGCACTGGGCTGCGGCTCGAATGAATGCCGGTCAGCCGGGCGGCCAGTTCATCTGGCGCTGCCCCAGCACATGCATGTGTATGTGGTAGACGGTCTGACCGCCCAGTTCGTTGCAGTTCATCACCACCCGGAAACCTTCTTCGCAACCCAGCTCCTTGGCCAGGCGCTGGGCGGTGTACAGAATGTGCCCTGCCAGGCCCTTGTCGTCTTCGGTCAGGTCGTTGAGCGTACGGATGGCCTTTTTCGGGATGACCAGGAAATGCACCGGAGCCTGGGGCGCAATATCGTGGAAGGCCAACACCTGGTCGTCCTCGTAGATGATCCTGGCCGGAATCTCCCGGTTGATGATCTTGGTAAACAGAGTATCCACAATGCATCTCCATGGCGGTCGAAGGGTCAGTGTACTGAGGCTTGCGTCCAGCGCCCAGTGTTGCCTGCTTCAATGCGGGGCATAGGCCTTGTTGATCCACCCGGCCAATCTCCGCGTCAGCCAGCGCGGGAACAGGCGTGGAGCCCTTGCCAGCCAGCCATTGCGCCGTCCGGGCACGATCACCGCGCGATCGCGGGCGAGCGCGCGCACGGTCTGCAAGGCGACCTGCTCGGCGTCCAGCACCAGCGAGCTGCCCGCCAGGCGCGGAATTCGCCGTTGGCTTGCGCGTACGGGGCCCGGACACAGCACCGAGACCTTCACCCCGGTCTGCTTGAGTTCCTCGCGCAACCCTTCGGAAAAATGCAGGACATAGGCCTTGCTGGCCGCATAGCTGCTCATCCATGGGCCGGGTTGAAACGCGGCCAGCGAGGCTACATTGAGAATCTGCCCACCGCCCTGCACGGCCATGGCGTTGCCCAGGGCATGGCAGAGGCGGGTCAGGGCCAGAATGTTCAGTTCGATCAGGTCCTGTTCCTGGCTCCAGTCCTGGGCAAGAAAGTGCCCATGGGAGCGCACGGCGGCACAGTTCACCAGCAGGTCGATCTGACGTTCGCTTTCCTCGAGCTCCAGCAGGAAGCCGGATAGCCGCAATGGCTCGCCGAGGTCACAGGCACGAAACAGTACTTCCACACCAAAGCGCTGGGTCAGTTCAGCGGCAATGATTTCCAGCGGGTCACGGTGGCGCGCCACCAGCAGCAGGCTGCGTCCGCGCCTGGCCAGGGCTTCGGCCATGGCCAGGCCCAGGCCTGCCGACGCGCCTGTGATCATGGCATAACGGGTCATCGAATTCTCCATACCCGCGCCAGGCAAGCTGGCGCGATTTCATATGGACAGTCTACAGGGCGCACCGGCTTTGAGCGCGTTGCTTGTGCGCAGGATCAGAATGGCTTGACCACCACCAGAATCACTACGGCCAGCAGTACCAGCACCGGAATTTCGTTGAACCAGCGGAAAAACACATGGCTGCGCTTGTTTTCGCCCCGTGCGAAACGCTTCATCTGCGCGCCGCATACGTGGTGATAGCCGGTCAACAAGATGACCAGGGTCAGCTTGGCATGCATCCACCCTTGGCTCATCCAGCCTGGCGACAGCGCGATCAGCCAGATGCCGAAGATGAACGTGGCGATCATCGCCGGCGTCATGATCCCGCGGTACAGCTTGCGCTCCATGACGGCGAAGCGTTCGCGGCTGACGGTGTCCTCGCTCTGAGCGTGGTAGACGAACAGGCGCGGCAGGTAGAACAACCCGGCAAACCAGCAGACGACGCTGACGATGTGCAGGGCCTTGATCCATAGATAAAGCATTTCCAGTTATTCCCAGGTTCACGGTAGCGTCGATAGTAGAGTCTGCCAGCGCCCACGTCATCTCAACGGTTGTTACACAGACGCAGGCCCCCTATCATCGAAGGCTTTCCAGTCGCATCGTGAAGAGGGCAGTTTATGGTCAAGGTCGGTATCGTCGGCGGCACGGGTTATACCGGGGTCGAACTACTGCGTCTGCTGGCGCAGCATCCGCAGGCGCAGGTAGAGGTCATTACCTCCCGATCCGAGGCTGGCCTGCCCGTTGCCGACCTGTACCCCAACCTGCGAGGCCACTACGACGGCCTGGCGTTCAGCGTCCCTGACATCAAGACGTTGGGTGCTTGCGACGTGGTGTTCTTCGCCACGCCCCATGGCGTCGCCCATGCCCTGGCCGGTGAGCTGCTCGCGGCGGGAACCAGGATCATCGATCTGTCCGCCGACTTCCGTCTGCAGGATGCCGATGAATGGGCCAAATGGTACGGCCAGCCCCATGGTGCACCGGAACTGCTGGCCGACGCTGTCTACGGCTTGCCCGAGGTCAACCGCGAGCAGATCCGCCAGGCGCGTCTGATCGCCGTGCCGGGTTGCTATCCCACGGCCACTCAGCTCGGTTTCCTGCCGCTGCTCGAGGCCGGCCTGGCCGACAACACGCGCCTGATCGCCGACTGCAAGTCGGGTGTCAGCGGCGCGGGTCGTGGCGCCAGCGTAGGCTCGTTGTTCTGCGAGGCGGGTGAAAGCATGAAGGCCTACGCAGTCAAGGGGCATCGCCATCTGCCTGAAATCACCCAGGGCTTGCGTCGCGCGGCTGGCGGCGAAGTGGGCCTGACCTTCGTTCCCCATCTCACTCCAATGATCCGTGGCATTCACTCCACGCTGTACGCCACCGTCGTCGACAAATCGGTCGATCTGCAAGCGTTGTACGAGGCGCGTTATGCCGACGAGCCGTTCGTCGATGTCATGCCAGCCGGCAGCCACCCCGAGACCCGCAGCGTACGCGGCGCCAATGTCTGCCGGATCGCCGTGCATCGCCCACAGGACGGTGATCTGGTCGTCGTGCTTTCGGTCATCGACAACCTGGTCAAGGGGGCGTCGGGCCAGGCCGTACAGAACATGAACATCCTGTTCGGCCTGGACGAGCGCTTCGGTCTGTCTCACGCCGGCATGCTCCCCTGACGCTTGCCGCAGTGCTTTCCAGAGGCCCGCTTGCGGGCCTCTCTGCGTTTGCCACTGGCTAATTCTTGACCATTTTCGTAGGAGAAGCGGATAATGCCGCCATTGAGCATTATGACGGCGTACGCCGGGAGAACTTCTACATGAGCGTCGAATCCTTTACCCCCATGGCTTTGCAATTCACCCAAGGGGCCGCCATCAAGGTCAAGAACCTGGTCGACGAAGAGGGTAATGATCGCCTCAAGCTGCGCGTCTTCGTCACCGGTGGCGGCTGCTCGGGCTTCCAGTATGGCTTCACCTTCGATGAAGACGTTGCCGAAGACGACACCATCGTCGAGCGCGAAGGCGTCAGCCTGGTGGTCGATCCCATGAGCTTCCAGTACCTGGCCGGCGCGCAGGTGGATTACCAGGAAGGTCTGGAAGGTTCGCGGTTCGTCATCAACAACCCGAACGCCAGCACCACTTGCGGTTGCGGTCAGTCCTTCTCGATCTGATCCAGCGCCAACGCAAAAACGCCGTGCATCTGCACGGCGTTTTCGTTTCAGGCTTCAGGCGTCAAGCCGGGTATATAGCGCCCAGCACTCGCAGACCGCGTGCGCCAGTCACGCTCGGCCGATTGGCGGCTATGCCCTGCAGGCAGCAATCGGCCAGCCAGGCGAACGCCATTGCCTCGACCCAGTCCGGGTCGACACCGGCTTTCGCCGTACTGGCCACCTGAGCTTCTGGCAACAAGGCTTGCAGGCGCGTCATCAGCGTCTGGTTGTGCGCGCCGCCGCCACACACCAGCAGCGCATGGGTGGTCGGCTGGGCGACACGCAGCGACTGTACGGTACTCTGCGCGGTCAGCTCGAGAAGCGTTGCCTGAACGTCGGCATCGGCGAGCGCGGGCCGCGCCTCCAGGTGTCGCTGCAGCCACCCCAGATTGAACACCTCGCGGCCCGTGCTTTTCGGTCCGCTGCCAGCGAAGAACGGGTCGCCCAGCAGCGCGCCGAGCAAATGCGGCTGTAGCGTGCCGGTTGCTGCCCAGGCGCCACCCTGGTCATAGTCCAGGCCGCGCTTGAGCTGAATCCAGGCATCCATCAGCACATTGCCAGGTCCGCAATCGAAACCGCTGACCGGCGTATTCCCGCCAATCAGGCTGAGGTTGCTGAAACCACCCACGTTGAGCACCGCACGCGCCTCGCCTTCGGCGCCGAACAGGGCCTCGTGGAAAGCCGGCACCAGGGGAGCACCTTGACCACCGGCTGCGACATCGCGGCGGCGAAAATCGCCTACCACGGTGATCTGGGTCAGTTCTGCCAGCAGGGCAGGGTTGCCAATCTGCACGGTGAAGCCACGGGCAGGCTCGTGGCGAACGGTCTGGCCGTGGCTGCCGATGGCACGGATGTCTGCAGGGGCCAGTTGCTGTGCGGTGAGTAAGGCCGATATGCCATCAGCCGCCAACGCGACCCACTGGTTTTCCGCCAGAGCGGCCCGGGCTATCTCATCCGGCCCGCTGGCGCACAGTTCCAGCAGTTGCTGGCGCAGCGCTTCGGGCATAGGCACGTAGTGTGTCGCGACCAGCCGAGTCGAGCGGTCCTGCTCGATCAGGGCAATGTCCAGCCCGTCCAGGCTGGTGCCGGACATTACCCCCAGGTAGTAAGTCATGACTCAGCGCTTGCTCGCCAACAGCGTCGTCCGCTCGGCGTCCATCTTCGCCATCAACGGCTGGCTCAGCTGGTTGAAACGCTGTTTTTCGGCCTTGGCAATCGGGTCGGCCATCGGCAGCTTCTGGCCCAGTGGGTCAACATGGACACCATTGACCTGGAACTCGTAGTGCAAGTGCGGGCCCGTGGACAAACCGGTGGTGCCGATGTAGCCGATGACCTGGCCTTGCTTGACGCTGCCGCCGGTCTTGATGCCCTTGGCAAAGCCCTGCATGTGCCCGTACAGCGTGGTGTAGCTGTTGCCGTGCTGGATGATCACGGTATTGCCGTAGCCACCGCGGCGGCCGGCCAGCGTTACCTTGCCATCACCGGCGGCTTTGATCGGCGTGCCCCGTGGCGCTGCATAATCGACACCCTTGTGCGCGCGAATCTTGTTCAGGATCGGATGCTTGCGGCCCATCGAGAAGCGCGAGCTGATGCGGGCGAAGTCCACCGGGGTACGAATGAACGCCTTGCGCATGCTGTTGCCATCGGCGGTGTAGTAGTTGCTGTTGCCTTGCTTGTTGGTGTACCGGACTGCGGTATAGGTCTTGCCGCGGTTGGTAAAGCGCGCGGCCAGGATGCCGCCAGTGCCGATCACCTTGCCATTGAGTACGCGCTGCTCATAGATGATGTCGAATTCATCGCCCTGGCGAATATCCTGAGCGAAGTCCACGTCGTAGCCGAAGATGCTGGCCATGTCCATGGTCTGGCTGTGGGACAGTCCAGCGCGCGCCGCAGATTGCGACAGGGAGTTCTTGATGACTCCGTGCGCATAGGCTTCGCGCGTCACTGGCTTGCTGGTTTCACGCTCGAATGCGAAACCATTGCCGGCCTTGGTCAGGCGGATGGTGTCCAGCTCGCTGACTTTGCTGTGCAGGCCAAGCAGATCGCCTTCCGGCGACAGCTCGAACTCCAGCAGTTGCCCACGCTTGAGCTGGGTGAACTGCTTGGCCTTCTTGTCAGTGCCTACCACTTGGGCGGCGGTGGAAGCTGGCAGGCCAACCTTTTCGAACAGCGTGGAGAGCGTGTCGCCCTTGGCCACAACGACTTGACGGTGCGAAGGCTCTTTCTTGACCGCTGCGACGTCCTTGGCGACAGTCGCTTCCTTGCTCGCAGCTGCCTGAGAAGTAGCCGGCGCAGCTGGCTGTGCAGCCTGCTCGGTGTCTGTCGAATCGCTGGTCTCGATCTGGGCGAATGGCGCGGGAGCAGCCTGCTCGGCGATCGGGGCTACCGGAGTGTCCTGTTCGGCATCCTTGAGCTGTTCTGCGGGAGCCGGCATTTCCAGGCTCATGGTGGTGCGCTTTGCTTCCACATCGCTGGAGGGAAATACCAGCAAGGCAAGGCTGAGGAGGGCGGCTATGCCGCTGGCAGCCACAAGGTGGCTCTTCGGATAAAGCGGCGGCGCTTTAGGCGGTTGCTTGGTCATAGGTGATTTTTTGACTTTTGAAGATGGAAAGATGAGATGAATGACATGATGAAGATGAAATAACTGTATAAAATATAACCAAAACCCCTCTAAAGCAAGCTCGCAGACGTTTGCTTGGCGCCAATGAGTCACATCTGTGCTCGCGCCTTGTATTTGACCCGTGATCTTGTATCGTTGAGCCCTTTGAATCCGAGCGTTGTAGGACCTATATGAAGTCTGTTGAAGAGCAGCTGGCGCTGATCAAGCGCGGCACGGAAGAGGTGCTTGTCGAATCCGAACTGGTCGAGAAGCTCAAGCGCGGTCAGCCACTGCGTATCAAGGCAGGCTTCGACCCCACCGCTCCGGATCTGCACCTGGGTCACACGGTGCTGATCAACAAGCTTCGGCAGTTCCAGGAGCTGGGTCACCAGGTCATCTTCCTTATAGGTGACTTCACGGGCTCCATCGGTGATCCCAGTGGCAAGAGCGCCACGCGCCCGCCCTTGACCCGTGAGCAGGTGCTCGAGAATGCCGAAACCTACAAGGCCCAGGTGTTCAAGATCCTTGACCCGGCCAAAACCGAGGTGGCGTTCAACTCGACCTGGATGGACGTCCTCAGCCCGGCCGATTTCATTCGCCTGGCTTCGCAGTACACCGTGGCGCGTATGCTCGAGCGTGACGACTTCAGCAAGCGCTACACCAGCAACCAGCCGATCGCCATCCACGAGTTCCTCTATCCACTGGTTCAGGGTTATGACTCTGTCGCCCTGCGCGCAGACGTCGAGCTGGGCGGTACCGACCAGAAATTCAACTTGTTGATGGGGCGCGAGTTGCAGCGCGCCTATGGTCAGGAAGCTCAGTGCATCGTCACCCTGCCGTTGCTGGAAGGCTTGGACGGCGTGAAGAAGATGTCCAAGTCGCTGGGTAACTACGTCGGCATCCAGGAAGCGCCCGGCATCATGTACAGCAAGCTGGTCTCCATCCCGGATGCGTTGATGTGGCGTTACTTCGAACTGCTCAGCTTTCGCAGCATGGACGAGATCGAAGCGTTCAAGGCTGACGTGGAGGCCGGCGCCAATCCTCGTGACATCAAGATCAAGCTCGCCGAAGAAATCGTCGCGCGATTCCATGGCGAGGAAGCCGCCCAAAGCGCGCACAAGGCTGCGGGCAATCGCATGAAGGAGGGCGAGTTGCCGGAGGATCTGCCGGAAATGGATATCGCAGGCGCGGAAGATATGCCCATTGCCGCTATCCTTAATAAAGCAGGGATGGTCAAGAACGCCGCGGGCGCTCGCGATCTACTTAATGCCGGAAGTGTTCGTGTAGATGGCGTCGTGGTAGACCGGACATTCGTCTTCACGCTGGGTGCGACCCATATAGTGCAGGCCGGGAAGAAGGCTTTTGCCCGCATTACGCTAAAAAACGAATAATCCAAAACAAGGGCTTGACGGCGAATCTGTAGTGTCTATAATTCGCCCCACTTCCGGCGCAGCCGAAACAATAAACTCCTTGTTAATCAATGAGTTGGCTGTTTCAGAGGGTTA
>NZ_JACMYH010000007.1 GCF_014235765.1 Pseudomonas baltica | reverse complement strand
CTGACGAACCGCGGCGCCCGTTTCGCGGCCACGGGCCGCTCCTACAGGATTGCGTGGCTTCATTGTAGGAGCGGTCATCGGCCGCGAAGGGCGCGCCGCGGTTCTTGCTGACGAACCGCGGTGCCCGTTTCGCGGCCACGGATCGCTCCTGCAGGATTGCGTGGCTTCACTCTGTGCGGTTCAGGTACATGCGGGTGGTGAGCAGGTACACCGGGACGCCGGAAATCAGGATCAGCAGTGCCGCGTAGGGCGCGGCGGCGGCGAATTCCATGTTCGAGGTGTGCGACCACACCTCGGTTGCCAGCGTCGTCATGCCAGTTGGGGCCAACACCAGCGTGGCGGTCAGTTCTTTCATGCCATCGAGGAACACCAGCGCGAATGCCGCCGCCATTGCCGGGAAGATGATCGGGAGAGTCACCCGGCAGAATGCGGTGAACGGCGTGGCGCCCAGGGTACGTGCCGCTTCTTCGAGCGCAGGCGCGGCCTTGTTCAGGGCAGTACGCACCGGCGCCTGCGCCAGGGGCAGAAACAGCAGCGCGTAGGCCAGCAACAGTAGCCCTGTGGTCTGGTACATCGCCGGAACGTAGTGCAGGGCGAAATACACCAGCGTCAAGGCGATCACCAGCCCCGGTAGCGCATGCAGCAGATAGGGCAGGCGTTCTGCCCAGATGGCCAGGCGGCCCCGGTGGCGCACCACCAACAGCCCCACGGGCAATGCCAGCGCCAGGCACAGCGCGGCGCCGCCCAGGGCCAATGCCAACGAGGTCAACAGCGCCTCGCCGATGGCCGCCACGGGAAAGGCCGCCGACGAGCCCTTCACCAGCCAATAGCCGAGCATGGCCAGTGGCACACCGCTGCCCACGATCACCAGCAGCAGGCAATACGACTGCGCCAACACGCGCCAGGCGCCGAGCCGCAACGGCGTTGCACGCCGGGCAGCGCCCTGGCCGGTGCGAATGTGACGCGCGTTGCCACGCACCTTCAGCTCCAGCCACAGCAGCAATAGGCACAGAACCAGCAGCAGTGCCGACAGCATCGCCGCATTGGTGTTGCTGAATTCCAGTTCGAACTGTTGATAGATCGCTGTGGTGAAGGTCTGCAGCCCCAGGATCGACAGGGCGCCGAACTCCACCAGCATGTGCAGCGCGATCAGCAGCGCCCCGCCCAGCACCGCCGGCCACAGCAGCGGCAGCGTGACCTTGAAGAACACCCCCGTGCGGTTCTGCCCCAGCGTGCGCGCCGATTCCTCCAGAGAGGTGTCCAGATTGCGCAGCGTTGCGGC
Source organism: Pseudomonas baltica (assembly GCF_014235765.1). Classification (GTDB taxonomy): domain Bacteria; phylum Pseudomonadota; class Gammaproteobacteria; order Pseudomonadales; family Pseudomonadaceae; genus Aquipseudomonas; species Aquipseudomonas baltica. The sequence continues at coordinate 123,606 of NZ_JACMYH010000007.1, read as the reverse complement.
AACCGGCAGAAACACCAGCGGGTATTTCGACAGGGTCATCACCAGAATCGCGCCGCCCAATCCTTCGAATCGTGGGCTGAGCGAAACCCAGGTAAAGCCGCTGACGAAGGCAGGTACCGCGAACGGCAGGCAGAGGATCACGCCCCAGAGACGTCGGCCGGCCAGGTCGCTGCGTTCGAGCAGCCAGGCCAGGCTCACGCCGATGACCACGCAGGCCGCCGTCACCCCGGCCATCAACATCAGGGTGTTGCCCAGCAAGCGCAGCACGTAAGGACGCCACAACAGCCTGATGGCTTCGTGGAGGCCCGCTTGCCACGCCTTCAGGCCAACGTAGAGCAGGGGCAGCAGGCTTAGCCCGACCAGCAGCAGGACGGGTACGAGCACCCAGATCGAGGGGCGCTTGCGCCGCCCCGCAGGCACGACGAGAGATGTGGTCAATTCAGGCCGACGTCCCGTTCCAGGTCCAGCGCGTCCTCGGCATTGCCGATGTCTGCCGGAGTGATGGCCGGTGCCTGCAGCTCGTCGAACGGCTTCAGGCCGCGGTCCGAGACCATGCCTTTGTGCAGTGGGTACTCGGCAGTGGTCTGGGTGATGACGCGCTGGCCTTCCTCGCTGGCCATGTAGGCGAGCAGCGCCTGGGCTTCCCGCGGGTGCTTGCTGGACTTGAGAACGGCAGCGGAAGAAATGGTGATCAGGCCGCCGGCGTCGCCATTGCTGAAGTAATGCAGTTTGGAGTCGAGCTGGCCTTTCTCGCGCTGGAGTGCGAACCAGTAGTAGTTGTTTACCAGAACAGTGGCGATTTCACCGTTCTCCACCGCCTTGAGGGCGACCATGTTGTTCGTGTAGGTCTTGCCGAAGGCGCGCAGACCGGTCAGCCATTCCTCGGCGGCCTCGCGACCGTGCAGCTTGATGATGGCCACGGCCTGCTCCTGGAAGGCTCCGCTGGTGGGCACGAAGCCGACCTTGCCCTGCCACTGCGGCTCGGCGAACTCCAGCACCGTTTCAGGCAGGTCTTTTTCGTCGATCAGCTTCGGGTTGTAGGCCACCACCCGTACGCGAGCGGTCACGCCCATCCACGAACCGTCCTTGGCGACGTATTCGGGCGGCAGCATGCTCAGGGTGCTGCCGTCGATTTTGGCCAGAAAGCCTTTCTCGCCCAGATTGTTCAGAGGGGGTGATTCTTCGGTGTAGATGAGATCCGCCGGAGAGCGCTGGCCTTCTTCCATTACCTGGCTGGCCAATTGATTGCTGCTGCCCTTGCGGACATTGACATGAATCCCGGTCTTGGCCTCGTAGGCCTGCGCGATGGCTTCGCCTATTTCCTTGTGCTGGCCATTGTAGAGGGTCAGTTCGACCTTGTCGGCGGCCAAGGCCAACGGGGCGGCGAGTGCCGTGCCCAGCAGGCAGGCGGCCAGGGTGCGAAAAAGGGACCGGAGGGTTCGTGTGGGCATGGGGCAACTTCCTTACGGCAGGGCAGCGGAATCTTGAAACAATTGTAAACGATATAGGTTCTCAGGTGGCCTTTCGGATCCACGCAAGGCTTATCCCTGGGAGCGGTCATCGGCCGGGAAGGGCGCCCTGGGGTGTGTCAGGAGGACCGCGTCGCCTGTTTCGCGGCCACGGACCGCTCCTACGAGAGCGCGCGTATGCAGACCTACCGTAGGAGCGGTCATCGGCCGCGAAAGGCGCCCCGGGGTGTGTCAGGAAGACCGCGTCGCCTGTTTCGCGGCCACGGACCGCTCCTACGGGAGAATGGTGGGGAGATTTTGGGGTGCCGGAAACGCAAAAACCCGCTTTCGCGGGTTCTTGTGAAGAATTGGTGCCCAGAAGAAGACTCGAACTTCCACGACCGTAAGGTCACCAGCACCTGAAGCTGGCGTGTCTACCAATTTCACCATCTGGGCAGCATCAGCAGCGTTGCACGCCGTTGATGGGGCGCACTATACGACCGCCCTTTTGATCTGTAAACCCCTGTTTTGATTTTGTTAATTCAAAACATCCAACTGCCTGAAAAAGCCCTGAAACGCAAAAACCCGCTTTCGCGGGCTTTTGTGAGTGGCACAAGATTGATGTAATCTCGTGTCCTGAATTGGTGCCCAGAAGAAGACTCGAACTTCCACGACCGTAAGGTCACCAGCACCTGAAGCTGGCGTGTCTACCAATTTCACCATCTGGGCAGCATCTGCAACGCTGTGCGTTGTCGATGGCGCGCACTATACGGAGCGCTCTTTACGCTGTAAACCCCTGTGGCGAGAAAAATCGACTAAAATTCCCCAGTGGCGTCCCGGACACTGTTTTCGACCTCGGGGCAGGGCTTTTAACTGGCAGGCAGCGCCTGAAATTTCCCGTTTCAATACGCGTATGCCAAACTAACGCCTATATAGACAAGGTGAATTCTCTCTAATGGCCGATTGGCAGACCCTCGATCCCGAGGCCGCTCGTGAAGCGGAAAAATACGAAAACCCCATTCCCAGCCGTGAGCTGATCCTCAAGCACCTCGACGAGCGCGGCTCTCCCGCCAGCCGCGAGCAGCTGGTGGACGAGTTCGGCCTCACCACCGAGGACCAGCTGGAAGCCCTGCGCCGCCGCTTGCGTGCCATGGAGCGCGATGCGCAACTGATCTACACCCGTCGCGGCACCTATGCCCCGGTCGACAAGCTCGACCTGATCGCCGGCCGCATCAGCGGTCACCGCGATGGCTTCGGCTTCCTGATCCCCGACGACGGCAGCGACGATCTTTTCATGAGCCCGGCGCAGATGCGTCTGGTGTTCGATGGCGACCGTGCCCTGGCACGGGTTTCCGGCCTCGACCGTCGCGGTCGTCGCGAAGGCGTGATCGTCGAAGTGGTGTCGCGTGCCCATGAAACCATCGTTGGCCGCTACTTCGAAGAAGGCGGCATTGGTTTCGTGACACCGGACAACCCCAAGGTGCAGCAGGAAGTGCTGATCACCCCCGGTCGCCACGGCGCCGCGAAGATCGGCCAGTTCGTCGGGGTGAAGATCACCCACTGGCCAACCGCGCGCTTCCAGCCTCAGGGTGACATCGTCGAGGTGCTGGGCAACTACATGGCGCCCGGCATGGAAATCGACGTCGCCCTGCGCACCTACGACATTCCTCATGTATGGCCCGAAGCCGTGCTCAAGGAGGCCGCCAAGCTCAAGCCGCAGGTGGAAGACAAGGACAAGGAGAAGCGCATCGACCTGCGCCATCTGCCGTTCGTGACCATCGACGGCGAAGACGCGCGCGACTTCGACGATGCCGTCTATTGCGAAGCCAAGAGCAAGCTGCGCCTGTTCAACGGCGGCTGGACCCTGTACGTCGCCATTGCCGACGTGTCCAGCTACGTGAAGCTTGGCTCGGCGCTCGATACCGAAGCCCAGGTACGTGGCAACTCGGTGTACTTCCCCGAGCGCGTGATTCCGATGCTGCCCGAGCAGCTGTCCAACGGCCTGTGTTCGCTGAACCCCCATGTCGACCGCTTGGCCATGGTCTGCGAGATGACCATCTCCAAGACCGGCGAGATGACCGACTACAGCTTCTACGAAGCCGTGATCCACTCCCATGCGCGCCTGACCTACAACAAGGTCAGTACCCTGCTCGAGCATTCGCGCAGCAGCGAAGCCAAGGCCCTGCGTGGCGAGTTTGGCGATGTGCTGCCGCATCTCAAGCAGCTGTATGCCCTGTACAAGGTGCTGCTGTCGGCGCGTCACGTGCGTGGTGCCATCGACTTCGAAACCCAGGAGACGCGCATCGTCTTCGGTTCCGAGCGCAAGATCGCCGAGATCAAGCCGACCATCCGCAACGATGCCCACAAGCTGATCGAGGAATGCATGCTGGCGGCCAACGTGGCCACTGCCGAATTCCTCAAGAAACACGAAATCCCGGCGCTGTATCGCGTCCACGACGGTCCGCCGCCGGAGCGTCTGGAAAAGCTGCGTGCTTTCCTCGGCGAGCTTGGCCTGTCGCTGAACAAGGGCAAGGACGGTCCGTCGCCCAAGGATTACCGTGCACTGCTGGAAGCCATCCAGGGTCGCCCGGATTTCCACGTGATCCAGACCGTCATGCTGCGTTCGTTGAGCCAGGCGGTGTACAGCGCCGACAACCATGGTCACTTCGGCCTGAACTACGAGGCGTACACCCACTTCACCTCGCCGATCCGCCGCTACCCCGACCTGCTCACGCACCGGGCGATCCGCAGCGTGATCCACTCCAAGCAGGACACCCCGCACGTCAAGCGCGCCGGTGCCCCGACCATTCCCAAGGCGCGCATCTATCCGTACGACGAAGCGGCGCTGGAACAGTTGGGCGAAGAGTGTTCGATGAGCGAGCGCCGTGCCGACGAAGCCACTCGTGACGTGGTCAATTGGCTCAAGTGCGAGTTCATGAAGGACCGCGTGGGCGAAACCTTCCCTGGCGTGATCACCGCCGTGACCGGTTTCGGCCTGTTCGTCGAGCTGACCGATATCTTCGTCGAAGGCCTGGTGCACGTCACCGCGCTGCCGGGCGACTACTACCATTTCGACCCGATCCACCATCGTCTGGCCGGCGAGCGCACCGGGCGCAATTTCCGCCTTGGCGACACGGTCGAGGTGCAGGTCATGCGGGTCGACCTGGACGAGCGCAAGATCGATTTCGGTATCGGCGAAGCAACGCTGAACCAGCCGATCGGGCGCAAGAACCGCAAGGCCGACGCGCCGGCCGGCAAGCCCAAGAGCTATCCGACCACGCCGGCGGTCGAAAAGACCGCCGCCGAGAAGCCGGCCGCCGCTGCCGCCAAGCGCAGCGCTGCCCCGAGCAAGGCGCGCAAGGCCGACAGCGAAGAGGTCTATCGGGCATCCGATGCCGCCGCGCAGAACGCCGAGGTGCGCAAGAGCCGTGAAATGAAGAAGGCCCTGCTTGCCGATGCAGCCAAGGGCGGCTCGGCCAAGGCTTCCGGCAGCCGCAACGGCGGTACTGGCAGCACGGGCGCCGGAGGCGATGCCAAGGCGACCAAGCACCGCAAGGGTTCATCGAAATCGGGCAGCCGCAAACCCAAGGCTAAGTCATGAGTCAGCTGGAAAAAATCTACGGCGTGCACGCGGTGGAGGCGCTGTTGCGCCATCATCCCAAGCGGGTCAAGCAGATCTGGCTGTCCGAAGGGCGCAGTGAGCCGCGGGTACAGACCTTGGTCGAGCTTGCCACGCAGAATCGTGTGGCGGTTGGCCAGGCCGAGCGGCGTGAGCTGGATGCCTGGGTCGAAGGCGTGCACCAAGGGGTAGTGGCGGAGGTCAGCCCGAGTCAGGTGTGGGGCGAGGCGATGCTCGACGAGCTGCTGGATCGCACCGAGGGCCCGCCGTTGCTGCTGGTTCTGGATGGCGTGACCGATCCGCACAATCTGGGTGCCTGCCTGCGTACCGCCGATGCGGCCGGTGCGCTGGCGGTGATCGTGCCCAAGGACAAATCGGCCACCCTCACTCCTGCCGTGCGCAAGGTGGCGTGTGGCGCAGCGGAAGTGATTCCGCTGGTGGCCGTGACCAACCTGGCCCGTACCCTGGAAAAACTCCAGCAGCGTGGCCTGTGGGTCGTGGGTACCGCCGGCGAGGCGGAAAACGAGATCTACCAGCAGGACATGACCGGGCCCACCATCCTGATCATGGGCGCCGAAGGCAAGGGCATGCGTCGCCTGACGCGCGAGCACTGCGACTACCTGGTCAAGCTGCCGATGGCGGGCAGCGTGAGCAGCCTGAACGTGTCGGTGGCGACCGGGATCTGTCTGTTCGAAGCGGTTCGTCAGCGTAACGCCAAGAAGAAATGATCCGCCCGGGCCAACCCCTCCGCGAGCCCTCTGCCCGCGAAGGGGTTGGTCGCGACACCGCCATCGCTGTACAAATATTCACCAATCCCCTTGCTTCCCCCCAACCCCTTCTCTACAATTGCGCCCCTTGCCGTGATGGCTGGTGCACTCGTGCGCCTCTATCCAAAAGCCACAAGGCAAGACACACAGTGTCATTCACTCCTTGTCTGACCGCTCTGGCGGCAGGCTACAACCCGTAAGGAGCATTCATGCGTCATTACGAAATCATCTTTCTGGTCCACCCGGATCAGAGCGAGCAAGTCGGCGGCATGGTTGAGCGTTACACCAAGCTGATCGAAGAAGACGGCGGCAAGATCCACCGTCTGGAAGATTGGGGCCGTCGTCAACTGGCCTACGCCATCAACAACGTTCACAAGGCTCACTACGTGATGCTGAACGTTGAGTGCACCGGCAAGGCCCTGGCCGAGCTGGAAGACAACTTCCGCTACAACGATGCCGTGATCCGTAACCTTGTCATCCGTCGCGACGAAGCCGTCACCGACCAGTCCGAGATGCTCAAGGCAGAAGAAAACCGCAGCGAGCGCCGTGAGCGTCGTGACCGTCCTGAGCACTCTGACAGCGCCGATGGCGATGACAGCGACAACAGCGACGCCAGCGATAACGCTGACGAGTAATCCACGGACCTTTTGAGGAGCCCATTACATGGCACGTTTCTTCCGTCGTCGTAAATTTTGCCGCTTCACCGCTGAAGATGTGAAGGAGATCGATTACAAGGATCTCAACACTCTGAAAGCCTACGTATCCGAAACCGGCAAGATCGTTCCAAGCCGTATCACCGGTACCAAGGCTCGTTATCAGCGTCAGCTGGCCGTCGCTATCAAGCGCGCCCGCTTCCTGGCCCTGCTGGCCTACACCGACAGCCACGGCCGCTGAGACCGGGTTGTCGATACGCAGTAAAAGGATAGATACGCATGCGTGCCCTGGCTGATTTCATCATGCGCGGTCGCATGCAGGCCACTCTGGTAGTGGTCGGATGCGCGGCATTGCCGCTGTTGTTCTGGTTGAGTGCTGCCGCAGCGTGCCTGGTGTACCTGCGGCGCGGCATGAGTGACGCCATTGGCGTCCTCATCTGGGCTCTGCTGCCGGCTTTGGCCTGGTGGTACTTCGGTGAACCGCGCACCTTGATGGTGTTGCTGGGCGCACTGGGGCTCGCGGCGCTGTTGCGCGCGGGGTGGGCCTGGAATCGCGTGCTGCTGGCCAGCATAGCGCTGGGGCTGGTGTACGGAGTGTTGTTGGGCGTGGTGTTTCGCGAACCCATCGAAGCGTTGGCGCAGGCGTTGAACGAACGCCTGCCGCAGATGCTCGGTGGTCTCTACCAGCAGATGTCGGTAGAGGAGCGGGCCAGCCTTGGCAGCCTCATTGCGCCGGTACTCAATGGCCTGATAGCGGCCTTGTTGCAAGTCGTCAGCGTGGCAGCCCTGATGCTGGGGCGTTACTGGCAGGCGGCGTTGTACAACCCGGGTGGTTTTGGCAGCGAGTTTCGCGCCATTCGCATTCCACTCTGGCCGGCGGTATTGCTGCTGGCGTGCATGCTCATCGGTCCGAACTTCGGACCTCAGATGGCCATGTTGACGCCGCTGTGCAGCGTACCGCTGGTGTTCGCCGGGCTGGCCCTGATGCATGGGCTGGTCAAGGCGGGCAAGCTGGGCAGGTTCTGGCTCGTGGGGATGTACGTCACGCTCGTGCTGTTTATGCAGCTGATCTATCCGTTGCTCGTGGTCCTGGCCATTGTCGACAGCCTGATTGATTTTCGCGGTCGAATCGGGCCGAAAGGCACCGATAGCGATTCCGCGAACGGTGAAGGTTAAAAGTTAAGAGGTTTATACCAAATGGAACTGATCCTGCTGGAAAAAGTCGCCAACCTGGGCAACCTGGGCGATAAGGTAAATGTTAAGGCCGGCTACGGTCGTAACTTCCTGCTGCCATTCGGCAAGGCTACCGCTGCGACCGCTGCCAACCTGGCTGCGTTCGAAGAGCGTCGCGCCGAGCTGGAAAAAGCAGCTGCCGACAAGAAGGCTTCGGCCGAAACGCGTGCTGCCCAACTGGCCGAGCTGGAAGTGACCATCACTGCCACCGCTGGCGACGAAGGCAAGCTGTTCGGTTCGATCGGCACCCACGACATCGCTGACGCCCTGACCGCCTCCGGCGTCGAAGTGGCCAAGTCTGAAGTGCGTCTGCCGAACGGCACCATCCGTAACGTTGGCGAATACGACGTAGCCGTGCACCTGCACAGCGACGTTGAAGCTACCGTACGCGTTGTCGTAGTAGCTGCATAAGTCGGCTGGCACCTCTGGTGCCAGGCGGTTTAACATCGGGCACGACCTGTTCACAGGTCGTGCCTTTTGTTTTTGTGAAGAAGCTGTTTTCTGCAACCCGAATTTCAAGTGGCCATGAACGAGATATCCGCTCCCGAGCAATATGATCTGCAAACCGCTGCCCTCAAGGTGCCGCCGCATTCCGTCGAGGCCGAACAGGCCGTGCTCGGTGGGTTGATGCTGGACAACAACGCCTGGGAACGTGTGCTCGATCAGGTTTCGGACGGCGATTTCTATCGTCATGACCACCGGCTGATCTTCCGCGCCATCGCCAAGCTGGCCGATCAGAACACGCCTTTCGACGTGGTCACCCTGCACGAACAGCTCGACAAGGAAGGCCAGGGCACTCAGGTCGGTGGCCTGGGTTACCTGGGCGAGCTGGCGAAGAACACCCCGTCGGTGGCCAACATCAAGGCCTACGCGCAGATCGTTCGCGAGCGTGCCACCCTGCGCCAGTTGATCAGCATCAGCAGCGAGATCGCCGACAGTGCGTTCAATCCGCAGGGGCGCAATGCTGCCGAGATTCTCGACGAGGCCGAACGGCAGATTTTCCAGATCGCCGAGGCGCGGCCCAAGACCGGTGGCCCGGTCAGTGTCAACGACCTGCTGACCAAGGCCATCGATCGCATCGACACCCTGTTCAATACCGATGCGGCCATCACCGGCCTGTCCACCGGCTACACCGATCTGGACGAGAAGACCAGCGGCCTGCAGCCGGCCGACCTGATCATCGTCGCCGGCCGTCCGTCCATGGGCAAGACCACCTTTGCCATGAACCTGGTGGAAAACGCCGTACTGCGCAGCGAGAAAGCCGTGCTGGTGTACTCGCTGGAGATGCCAGGCGATTCGCTGATCATGCGTATGCTTTCCTCGCTGGGACGTATCGATCAGACCAAGGTGCGCTCGGGTCGGCTGGACGACGACGATTGGCCGCGCCTGACCTCGGCGGTCAACCTGCTCAACGATCGCAAGCTGTTCATCGACGATACGGCCGGAATCAGTCCGTCGGAGATGCGTGCGCGTACGCGTCGCCTGGTGCGCGAGCACGGCGAGATCGGCCTGATCATGATCGACTACCTGCAGTTGATGCAGATCCCCGGTTCCAGCGGCGACAACCGTACCAACGAGATCTCCGAGATCTCTCGCTCGCTGAAGGCGCTGGCCAAGGAGTTCAATTGCCCGGTGGTGGCGCTGTCGCAGCTCAACCGCTCGCTCGAGCAACGCCCGAACAAGCGCCCGGTGAACTCCGACCTGCGAGAGTCCGGCGCCATCGAGCAGGATGCCGACGTGATCATGTTCGTCTATCGCGACGAGGTGTATCACCCGGACACCGAGCACAAGGGCATTGCCGAGATCATCATCGGCAAGCAGCGTAACGGTCCGATCGGTTTCATCCGCCTGGCCTTCATCGGCAAGTACACCCGCTTCGAGAACCTCGCTCCGGGCAGCTACAACTTCGACGACGACGAGTAAATGCGCTGTTCGGATTTCCCGTTGGAGCGGTCCATGGCCGCGAATGAGCGGTGCGGTTGGGTCAGGTACACCGCGTTGGGGCTTTCGCGGCCGCTGACCGCTCCTACAGCAGGGATCCAGGTTCAACGAGCTCTGTCGGCGGAAAATTCGCCAGCCATTTCCGACTAAAGCCATCGGAATTGGTTATTTTTTGTGCTATATTCCGCGCCCGCGATTTTTCATACGGTCATCGACATGCAAGCAGCCAAGCCGCTTTTTGACTATCCCAAATACTGGGCCGAATGCTTCGGCCCAGCGCCTTTCCTGCCCATGAGCAGGGAGGAGATGGATCAGCTTGGCTGGGATTCCTGCGACATCATCATCGTCACCGGTGATGCCTATGTCGACCATCCGTCGTTCGGAATGGCCATCATCGGCCGGCTGTTGGAAGCCCAGGGGTTTCGCGTGGGCATCATTGCCCAGCCGAACTGGCAGTCCAAGGACGACTTCATGAAGCTGGGTGAGCCTAACCTGTTCTTCGGTGTCGCGGCCGGCAACATGGATTCGATGATCAACCGCTACACCGCCGACAAGAAGGTGCGTTCCGACGACGCCTACACGCCCGGCGGCCAGGCCGGCTCGCGGCCAGACCGCGCCAGCCTGGTGTACAGCCAGCGATGCAAGGAAGCCTACAAGCATGTGCCGATCGTGCTGGGCGGCATCGAAGCATCGCTGCGCCGCATCGCGCACTACGACTACTGGCAGGACAAGGTTCGTCATTCGATCCTGATCGACGCCTGCGCCGATATCCTGCTGTACGGCAACGCCGAGCGCGCCATCGTCGAAGTGGCCCAGCGCCTGTCGTACGGTCAGAAGGTCGAAGAGATCACCGACATTCGCGGCACCGCGTTCATTCGCCGCGATACGCCCAAGGACTGGTACGAGGTCGACTCGACCCGTATCGACCGGCCGGGCAAGGTCGACAAGATCATCAACCCGTACGTGAACACTCAGGACACCCAGGCCTGCGCCATCGAGCAGGAGAAGGGCAACGTCGAAGACCCGAACGAAGCCAAGGTGGTGCAGATCCTGGCCAGCCCGCGGATGACGCGGGACAAGACGGTGATTCGCCTGCCTTCCTTCGAGAAGGTGCGCGGCGATGCCGTGCTGTACGCCCACGCCAACCGCGTGCTGCACCTGGAAACCAACCCAGGCAATGCCCGTGCCTTGGTGCAGCGGCATGGCGAAGTGGACGTGTGGTTCAACCCGCCGCCCATTCCCATGACCACCGAGGAAATGGACTACGTGTTCGGCATGCCCTATGCCCGGGTTCCGCACCCGGCGTACGGCAACCAGAAAATCCCGGCCTACGACATGATTCGCTTCTCGGTGAACATCATGCGCGGCTGTTTCGGTGGCTGCACCTTCTGCTCGATCACCGAGCACGAGGGGCGGATCATCCAGAACCGTTCCGAAGAGTCGATCATTCGCGAGATCGAAGAGATCCGCGACAAGGTGCCAGGTTTTACCGGAGTGATCTCCGACCTCGGCGGCCCGACCGCGAACATGTACCGCATCGCCTGCAAGAGCCCGGAAATCGAATCCGCGTGCCGCAAGCCGTCGTGCGTGTTCCCGGGGATCTGCCCGAACCTTAACACCGACCACTCTTCGCTGATCCAGCTGTATCGCAGCGCGCGGGCACTGCCGGGCGTGAAGAAGATCCTCATTGCCTCGGGCCTGCGCTACGACCTGGCGGTGGAGTCCCCCGAGTACGTCAAGGAGCTGGTGACGCACCACGTCGGCGGCTACCTCAAGATCGCCCCGGAGCATACCGAGGAAGGTCCGCTGAATCAGATGATGAAGCCGGGTATCGGCTCGTACGACAAATTCAAGCGCATGTTCGAGAAATTCTCGAAAGAAGCGGGCAAGGAGCAGTACCTGATCCCGTACTTCATCGCCGCCCACCCCGGCACCACCGATGAAGACATGATGAACCTGGCGCTGTGGCTCAAGGGCAACGGTTTCCGTGCCGACCAGGTGCAGGCGTTCTACCCCTCGCCGATGGCTTCGGCCACCGCGATGTACCACTCGGGCAAGAACCCGCTGCGCAAGGTCACCTACAAGAGCGACAACCTGACCATCGTCAAGAGCGAGGAACAGCGTCGCCTGCACAAGGCATTCCTGCGCTATCACGACCCCAAGGGCTGGCCGATGCTGCGCGAGGCACTGGAACGCATGGGCCGTGCCGACCTGATCGGTCCGGGGAAAAACCAGCTGATTCCGTTGCATCAGCCGGCTACCGACACCTATCAGAGTGCGCGACGCAAGAATTCCACCCCGGCCGGCAGCCACAAGGTAGCCAAGGAAACCCGCATCCTGACCCAGCACACCGGGTTGCCGCCGCGTGCCAGCGACGGTTCCAAGCCGTGGGACAAGCGCGAGCAGGCCAAGGCTGCCGCCGAGGCGCGCAGCAAGCAGGCCGCCAAGGATCGCCAGCAGGCTGCCAAGCCCGGCAAGGGCAAGGGCAAGCCGACTCGCCAGCCTGTCCTGCCGCGCTGATGCACGTTGCGCTGCCGTGAGCGCGATGGCTTACGGCTCGGTGTGACCGTCAGGCACGGTGTCGGTCGACTTCGGCTGCGCTCGTCGCGGTGGGCGTGCGGCGATGGCGTCGTGGGCTGGGTTGTCGGTCGTGTCCAGCACTCCGTCTCTGGTCGCACTGCGGATGGCGTCGATCAGTGCCTGGGTGGGGCGCAACGACGTCTTGCGCTGTCTTGAAGGCTGCGCGGTGAGCAGGGCTTGCGCAGCGGTGTCTTGGTCGGTTGGCATGGGGATATCTCCTGATTGAATGAGCGCCCACAGTAAGGTGAGCGCCTCCTGCCTGGGCAATACAGGTTTATCGCACCACGATGCGCCCAATGTATGCGACGCTGGCACACGCCGAACGAGGGCAACCGTTCGATCGGATGTCCCGCTTCGCAGTGCAGTGGCTGAACCCTCCACATGGCATAAGTCTTGCGCCGTGCACTTACCTTCCAGGCTCGCAGGAGGCACGCCGTGTCGATTCATGTCGCACTGAACCATGTCACCCATTATCGCTACGACCGCGCCGTCGATGTCGGCCCTCAAGTGGTGCGCCTGCGCCCCGCGCCGCACAGCCGCACGCGGGTGCTTTCCTATGCCTTGAAAGTGTCGCCAGCGCAGCACTTCATCAATTGGCAGCAGGACCCGCAGGGCAACTACCTGGCCCGCCTGGTGTTTCCGGAGAAGGCCACCGAGCTGCGCATCGAAGTGGACCTGGTTGCCGAGATCGCGGTGTTCAATCCCTTCGATTTCTTTCTCGAACCGCATGCGCAGCAGATTCCCTTCGCATACACCGACGAAGAGCAGCATGAGCTGGCCCCCTACCTGGAAACACTGGCCCTGACGCCCAGGTTTCAAGCGTACCTGGACGGCATCGACCGTACGCCGATCCCCAGTATCGATTTCCTGGTCAGGCTGAACCAGCAACTCAGCCAGGACATTCGCTACCTGCTGCGCATGGAGCCGGGCGTGCAGACGCCCGAGCACACGCTGCTCACCGGTGCCGGTTCGTGCCGCGATTCAGCCTGGCTGCTGGTGCAGCTGATGCGCCGACTGGGGATTGCCGCGCGCTTCGTCTCCGGCTACCTGATCCAATTGGTCGCCGACGAGCAGGCCCTCGACGGTCCGTCCGGTACCGATGTCGATTTCACCGACCTGCATGCCTGGTGCGAGGTGTATTTGCCGGGCGCTGGCTGGATTGGTCTGGACGCCACGTCCGGGCTGTTTGCCGGGGAGGGCCACATTCCCCTGGCGTGCAGTCCCGAACCTTCTTCGGCGGCGCCGATCAGTGGCCGGGTGGAGCCCTGTGAGGTGACGTTTTCCCACCGGATGTCGGTGCAGCGTATCTGGCAGACGCCACGCGTCACCTGGCCGTTGAGCGAAGAGCAATGGGCGGACATGCTGGCCCTGGGGCAGCGGGTCGATGCCGATCTGCGCGCAGAGGACGTGCGCCTGTGCATCGGCAGCGAGCCGACCTTCGTGGCCATGGATGGCGCCGATGCCGCAACGTGGGAAGCTCGAAGCGACGCACCTGCCAGTGGTTTCAAGGCTACGTCGATGCCAGGCGTGTTCAAGGTCGACGTGCCGCCATCCACAAGCTGGGCGCAGTCGGTCCAGGGTGTGGATGAGCTGTACGAGCAGGCCCGGCAGGGTCGCCTGGAGGCCCAGCGATTCATGATCGACGGTCGGCAGACCGGCACCGGCGCGGGTAATCCGTTGCTGCTGGGTGGGACGACGGCGGCGGATTCGCCGTTTCTGCGCCGGCCCGACCTGCTGCGCAGTCTGATCGGCTATTGGCATGATCATCCGGCGCTGTCGTATCTGTTCAGTGGCACGGCCTGGCCGACCCCGCGGGTCGACGAAACGCGCGGCGATGCGTTGTACGAACTCGAGATCGCTCTGGCGCAATTGCCCGTTCCCGGCGTGCCGTGCCCAACAGGGCTGATCGACCGTGTGCTGCGCCATCTGTTGGTGGATATGACCGGTAACCCTGCCGGCGCGCAGTTCTGCATTGCCCGTCTGGACGGTGACGGACCAGGAGAGCGCGCGGGGCTGCTGCGCCTGCAGGGCCTGGAAATGCCACCCCATGGGCGCATGAACCTGGCTCTGCAACTGTTGCTGCGCAGCCTGGTGGCGCGCTTCTGGCGCAAGCCCTACGCACCGGCCAGGCTGACCCGCTGGGGTACACAGCTGCACGACCGCTTCATGCTGCCGTACTACATCGAGCGCGATTTCGCCGAGGTGATCGACGATCTGAATGCACACGGTTATGCCGTGGATGCCGGATGGTTTGCCGCACAACGGGCGTTTCGCTTCCCCACGATGGGCGACTGCGTTGTAGAGGGGATTGCCGTGGAGCTGCGCCATGCCCTGGAGCCTGGCCCCGGACGAGGCAGTGCCAGTGGGGCGCCGCAGTCGCCGGACGCATCGCTGGAACGCCTGCAGGTGCGCGTCAATGGGTTGCTGGCCGATCGTTACCGGCTGGCTGTCAATGGCCAGCCCCTGCCGCTGACCGCTACCGGTCGTGCCGGCGAGTTCGTTGCGGGAGTGCGCTACCGTGCCTGGCAGGCCGATCACGGCGATGACGTCGCCGGCCAGGCGCATGTGCCGCTGACCTTCGACATCGTCGACACCTGGACGCAGCGCTCGCTGGGTGGGTGCCAGTACCATGCGGTGCACCCCGGCGGGCGCAGCTACGACAGCCCACCGGTGAATGCCAACGAAGCCGAAAGCCGGCGTCTGGCGCGGTTCTTTCGGATCGGCCACAGCCCCGGCAGGCTGGTACTGCCAGCGCTCAAGGTGGACGATGACTTGCCGATGACCCTGGACATGCGCCGCGTTCCTCAAGGCGGGGTGTGAGCCATGGACGGTATCCGCGCACCGTGCAGGCTGCGATAATCGTTCTTCTCAACGCTGCCCCCGAGCTTCGCCATGTCTGACCTGCTCGATCGTTACTCGCTGTCCGGCGGGTCCTATCATGAAATGCTCGAACCCGATGGCGGCGTGCGCCCGCACTGGCGGCGCCTGTTCGAACATCTGCAACGCAGTGCGCCAGGCCAGTTGTCGCAGCGCCAGGCGTCGCTGACACGGCAGATCCAGGAAAACGGCGTCACCTACAACGTCTATGCCGACCCCAAGGGGGCCGATCGGCCGTGGGAACTGGACCTGCTGCCGCACATCATTCCTGCCCACGAATGGCGCCAGGTCGCGGCGGGTATCGCCCAGCGGGCACGCTTGCTCAACGCCGTGCTGGCCGATATCTATGGCCCGCAAACGCTGATTGCCCAAGGGCTGCTGCCCGCCGAGCTGATCTTCGGGCACAACAACTACCTGTGGCCGTGCCAGGGCATGCAGCCGCCGCAGGGCACGTTCCTGCACCTGTATGCGGCGGACCTGGCGCGCACGCCCGATGGACGCTGGTGGGTCACCGCCGACCGGACCCAGGCGCCCTCCGGCGCAGGCTATGCGCTGGAAAACCGCATGGGCCTGTTGCGGACCTTTCCCGAGCTGTACCGCGACTTGAAAGTCGAGCACATGGCCGGCTTTTTTCGCACCGTGCAGGACACCATGAGCCGACTGGCCGCCAGCGCCAACGAGGCGCCGCTGGTGGTGCTGTTGACGCCTGGGCGGTTCAACGAAAGTTATTTCGAGCATCTGTACCTGGCACGTCAGCTCGGCTATCCGCTGGTCGAGGGCAGTGACCTGACCGTGCGCGAGGCGACCGTCTACCTGAAGACCTTGAGCGGTCTGCGCCGGGTGCACGCGATCATGCGTCGCCTGGACGACGATTTCTGCGACCCCCTGGAGTTGCGCACCGACTCTGCCCTGGGCGTGCCCGGCCTGCTCGACGCCGTGCGCCAGGGCAATGTGATGGTGGCCAATGCCTTGGGCAGCGGCGTGCTCGAATCGCCCGGGCTGCTGGGTTTTCTGCCGCGCATCTGTGAGCATCTGTTCGGCGAAACCTTGATCCTGCCGTCAATCGCCACCTGGTGGTGCGGCGAGCCGCCGGTGCTGGCCCAGGCCCTCGAGCGGCTGGACGAGCTGGTGATCAAGCCGGCCTTCCCGTCGCAGAACTTCGGCCCGGTGTTCGGTCGGGATCTGGACGCCGCCCAGCGTCAGGCACTGACCGAACGCATTCAGGCCCGGCCCTATGCCTACGTCGCCCAGGAAATGGCGCAGCTGTCCCAGGCGCCGGTGTGGCATGGCCACGGCAACCACCTGCAACCCAGGGCGATCGGCATGCGCGTGTTTGCGGTCGCCGCCGCCGACGGTTACCGGGTGTTGCCCGGCGGCTTGACCCGAGTGGCCACGGACGCCGATGCCGAAGTGGTGTCGATGCAGCACGGCGGCGCCAGCAAGGACACCTGGGTGTTGGGCGAGCACGCTCCGGTCGGTGAGCAGTGGCGGGCGCAGCGAACCATCGGGGTCCATGACCTGGTGCGCATGGACCCCTACCTGCCTTCGCGGGTGGTGGAGAACCTGTTCTGGTTCGGCCGTTACTGCGAGCGTTGCGACGGCAGCGCGCGACTGCTGCGGATCATTCTCGGCCGCTATCTGGACGGCGACGATCCTCAGGCGCTGCAGGCCGCTGTCGATCTGGCCGAGAGCCTGCACCTGTTGCCCGAAGAGGGCGACCTGCGCGAGCGCCTGCTGATGGCCCTGCGCGGTGAGGATTGGGCGTTCAGCCTGCGTGCCAACCTGCAGCGTCTGCAATGGGCGGCGTTTCAGGTGCGCGGCAAGCTGTCGCGAGAGAACTGGCAGGCGTTGGGCGAACTGCAGCGCGAGTCACTGGTGCTCGAAGTCGACGTGCCGGACCTGGGCGAGCTGCTCGACTTCCTCAATCGACTGGTGATGAACCTGGCTGCACTGTCCGGTTTTGCGCTCGACGACATGACCCGCGATGAAGGCTGGCGTTTTCTGATGATCGGGCGACGCATCGAACGCCTGCAGTTTCTCAGCAATGGCTTGTCGGCGTTTCTGGCAAGCGATGCGCTGGACGAACAGGCCGGCCTGGATTGGCTGCTCGAGTTGGGCAACAGCAGCATCACCTATCGTTCACGCTACCTGGCCGTGCCGCAGTTGATTCCGGTGCTGGACCTGCTGTTGCTCGACGCCCAGAACCCCCATGCCGTGTTGTTCCAGCTCAAGCTGGTGGCGCGGGCCGTACGCCGCCTGAGCGATGAATTCGACCTGCCGGTGGATCGCGCCCTGGAGCCACTGATCGAGCGCGTGGCGCGCTTCGATCTGGGTACCCTGGAAAACGCGCTGTTTGGTGAAGCCAGCGTGCGCGCCGTGCTCGACGGCCTGCGCAGCCTGCTGGAGGATATCGCCAGTGTCAGCGTGCAGGTATCGGACCGCCTGGCGTTGCGCCATTTCGTCCATGTCGACGATGTCAGCCAGCAAACGGTGTCGGTGTGATGAGTGCGCATTACCAGATCGTTCACGACACCCGTTACTGCTACGACAGCCCAGTGTCGCTGGCCAAGCAGCTGGCTCACCTGTGGCCGAGGCCTTGCGCCTGGCAGGTGTGCCATGAGCACTCACTTCAGATCAGCCCCGAACCGACCCGGCGTACCGATGAGCTCGATGTGTTCGGCAATCCGCTGACGCGGCTGGCGTTCGAGCGCCCCCACGATGAACTCAAGGTTGGCGCGCGCCTGCATGTCGAGGTGCTGCCACGAGCGCCGGTCGTGCTTGCCCTGTCGCCGGCCTGGGAGTCGACCCGCGATGCCCTGTGCTATAGCGGCCGGCCAGTCGCCGCGCAGGTGCTGCAAGCCTGTCGCTACCGCTTCGAATCCCCCTACGTGCGCCTGAAGAAAAGTTTCGTGGCGTTTTCTGCCAGTTGCTTTCCGTCCGGCAGGCCGATGCTGCAGGGTGCCCAGGCCTTGATGCAGAAGATCTTCAGCGAGTTCACGTTCGATGCCATGGCGACCCAGGTGGCGACGCCCCTGGTCGAGGTGTTGGAGAACCGTCGGGGCGTCTGCCAGGACTTCGCCCACCTGATGCTGGCCTGCCTGCGCTCGCGCGGTTTGGTGGCACGCTACGTCAGCGGCTACCTGTTGACCCAGCCACCGCCAGGGCAGCCGCGAATGATCGGCGCGGATGCGTCGCATGCCTGGGTGTCGGTGTTCTGCCCGGTGCTGGGATGGGTCGATTTCGACCCCACCAACAACGTTCAACCGGGGCTGGAACACATCACCCTGGCATGGGGGCGTGATTTCAGCGACGTTTCGCCCTTGCGCGGAGTGATTCTGGGCGGTGGTGGGCACGATCCCGAGGTGCGCGTGACCGTTCTGCCGATGGTTTGAGCCGAATGTTTACAGCGAATGTCTGACTGCTGGCAGAGTGCTGCAGCCTGCGGCCAATCGTGAAATGATTGCCGCCGTAGCCATTTCCCCTGCCTGGAGACTCACATGTTTGCAAAAGCTGTAGCGGTATCGGTGCTTGCCCTGGCCAGCGGTCAGTTGCTGGCGGCCGAGTGCTCGACCACCGTCGATTCGACCGACCAGATGACCTTCGGCAGCAAGGCTATCGAGATCAGCAAGAGCTGCAAGACGTTCACGGTCAATCTGACCCACTCCGGCAGCCTGCCCAAGGAAGTCATGGGCCACAACTGGGTCCTGAGCAAGGAAGACGATGCCCGCGGCATCGCGATGGACGGCATGAGTGCCGGCATCGACAACAGCTACCTGAAGAAAGGCGACGAGCGCGTGATTGCGTACACCAAGGTCATCGGCGCCGGGGAGAAGGATTCGGTGTCGTTCGACGTGTCGAAACTGTCGGCGGACCAGAAGTACCTGTTCTTCTGCTCGTTCCCGGGTCACCTGGCCATGATGAAGGGGGCGGTGACCCTGGTCGATTGAGTGTTCGCTTCGACCACGTAGGAGCGGTCATCGGCCGCGAAGCAGGCGACGCGGTATGCCTGATTCACCGCGTTGACCTTTTCGCGGCCACGGACCGCTCCTACAGGACGTCCGCCATTGCGTGTACTGGCTTCAAGTAGGCACCTTGAACACGTGGCGCAGGTAGGCGACGAAATTGGGGTCGCGGCATTGGGTCTTGGCGGCTTCGTCGGAAATCTTCGCCACCGGCTGGCCGTTGCAGTCGGTCATCTTCAGCACGATGTTCATGGGTTCCACGCCTGGAATGTCGCAGGTCAGGTTGGTGCCGATGCCGAAGCTCACATTGATGCGCCCGCGCAGTGCGCGAAATATCTGCAGGGACTTGGGCAGGTCCAGCCCATCGGAAAACACCAGGGTCTTGGTCATCGGATCGATGCCCAGCTTGCGGTAGTGGGCGATGGCCTTTTCCGCCCAGACCACCGGGTCACCCGAGTCGTGGCGCAAGCCATCGAAGAGCTTGGCGAAGTACAGGTCGAAATCCCCCAGAAACGCATCCATGGTGATGCAGTCGGTGAGCGCGATGCCAAGCAGGCCACGGTACTCGCGCACCCAGCAATCGAGTGCGGCGATCTGGCTGTCGATCAAGCGCGGCCCCAGTTGCTGGTGAGCCATGATCCACTCATGGGCCATGGTGCCCAGCGGCTTGAGATCCAGCTGACGGGCCAGGTGCATGTTGCTGGTGCCGACGAAGCGCCCCGGAAACTCGTGCTTGAGCACTGTGACCACTTCCTCCTGCACCTT
This sequence comes from Pseudomonas baltica, assembly GCF_014235765.1. GTDB lineage: Bacteria > Pseudomonadota > Gammaproteobacteria > Pseudomonadales > Pseudomonadaceae > Aquipseudomonas > Aquipseudomonas baltica. The sequence goes on along the minus strand of NZ_JACMYH010000007.1, from coordinate 103,761 downwards.
GTAGGAAAAGCGTCGACGAGTGCCGAAGTCGGCCACCTGCAATTCGGCCAGCTCTTCGCTGCTGGCATTGGCCTGCAGCCATTCGAACTTGCGATAGAGTTTTTCCCGCGGCTGGCTGAGCAGCACATCGGGATAGCGAATGCGATTGCGTACCTCGCTGACCGTGGCCAGCAGTGGCACTTCGAACAGGATCACATGCAGCCACGGCCCGCGCAGGCGAATGAACAGCTGGTCGTTCTCGATGCCGATGCTCAGGTAGCGCAGGTTGAAGCGAAACAGGCCCAGGAAGCGCAGGAAGTCGGGCTTCATGAAATTGATGCCTTCCAGAAAGCTCAGCTGGTCCGGGCCCAGACTCAATTCGGAGAGCTGCTCGAGCTGTTCGCGAATGTCGTTCAGGTAGGGCCGCAGGTCTTCGCCGTTGCGACAACGAAACTCCCACTCGACATCTACGTTGGGGTAGTTGTGCAGTACAGCCTGCATCATGCTCAACTTGTAAAGATCGGTGTCGAGCAGGTTTTGCACGATGCGATCGGCGAATACGCTCTCGCTCATCAGGGTCTCCAGAACCGCGTGCCTCATTTGGAACGGCGGTGGCGCACAGTAGGGGCACATTCTGCCAGCTTTTTGGAGTGCGGGTGGATGTGACGTGCCTTCCCCTGCGCGACCCGTGCCAGTGCCTTGCGCAGGCCCGCGAAGAGAGACGCGAAGTGGCCTGCACCCGGCACTGCAGGAGGATCCTGTGGTGCGCGGTGTAGCGGTTATGCACCGACAGTGTGCACTTCGGTTACGTCGGCGGTTACAGCGTGGTTGCCCACGGGCGCTGCGTGGGGTTGCAATGATGGCGCATACGGGTTGTACCCGCACTCTTTGCGGGTTCCACCATTCCCGTGCCAGACGGTTGCACGACCTGTAGAAAATGGTTCCGGCGCAGTGAAGTGCTCCTGAAAATGAAAACTGCGCAAGTTGGGCAAATGCGCTGGCACGGCCCTTGCTCTGAGCAATGCGCTGAAGCTGTAGTGCCAACCAAAAAAATTCAGGAGCACCACTCATGTCGCAGACGTTCTACAGGAAAGGTTTTCTGGCTCTCGCAGTGGCAGCTGCGCTGGGCGCTTCGTCGATTGTTCAAGCCGACATCAAGATCGGCGTAGCAGGGCCGATGACCGGTGCCAACGCATCGTTCGGTCAGCAGTACATGAAGGGTGCACAGGCGGCAGCCGATGCCATCAACAAGGCCGGCGGCGTGAATGGGGAAAAGATCGTCCTGGTTGCCGGTGATGACGCCTGCGAGCCGAAGCAGGCCGTGGCCGTCGCCAACCGGCTGGCTGATCAGGACAAGGTCGCAGGGGTGGTGGGGCACTTCTGTTCCTCGTCCACCGTTCCGGCATCCGAGGTGTATGCAGACGCCGGCGTGCTGATGATCACCCCCGGCTCGACCAACCCGACCGTGACCGAACGTGGCCTGCCGGCGGTATTCCGCATGTGCGGTCGCGACGACCAGCAGGGCATCGTGGCCGGCGACTACATCGTCGACGTGCTCAAGGGCAAGAAAGTCGCAGTGATCAACGACAAGGACACCTACGGCAAGGGCCTGGCCGACGCCACCTCGGCACAGCTGACCAAGCGCGGTGTCAAGCCGGTGCTGGAAGAAGGCCTGACCCGCGGCGAGAAAGACTTCAGCGCCCTGGTCACCAAGATCCGCTCCACCGGCGCCGATGTGGTGTATTTCGGCGGCCTGCACCCCGAAGCCGGGCCACTGGTTCGGCAGATGCGCGAACAGGGCCTCAAGGACGTCAAGTTCATGTCCGACGACGGCATCGTCACCGACGAACTGGTCACCACCGCTGGCGGTGCGCAATACGTCGACGGCGTGTACATGACCTTCGGCGCCGATCCGCGCATGCTGCCCGACAGCAAGGCGGTGGTTGAGGAGTTCCGCAAGTCCGGCTACGAGCCAGAGGGCTACACTCTGTACGCCTACGCTTCGTTGCAGGCCCTGGCTGCAGGCTTCAACGGCGCCAAGTCGAACAAGGGCGAAGAGGCTGCCAAATGGCTGAAGGCCAACCCGGTCAAGACCGTCATGGGCGAGAAGGCCTGGGACACCAAGGGTGACCTGAAAGTGTCCGACTACGTGGTCTACCAGTGGAACGCCGAGGGCAAGTACAAGCAGCTGGAACAGCAGAAGTAGGACGTTTGCACTGGCGCATGCCAGTCCGGGCCGCCCTTGGGACGGCCCACGTTTCCCTCAATACCGCCTGACAGGTGGCGGGCGGGCCGAGGCCTGTCCGCACCTTGCGCGGTGCGCGGTTCCAGACGTTCGTGAGAGTGCATGATGGACGGTATCTTCCTGCAACAAATGATCAACGGCCTGACCCTGGGGTCGGTGTACGGCTTGATCGCCATTGGCTACACCATGGTCTATGGCATCATCGGCATGATCAACTTTGCCCACGGCGACGTTTACATGATCAGCGCCTACCTGGCCGCCATAGGCCTGGCCGTGCTGTCGTTCTTCGGCCTCGAATCCTTTCCGTTCCTGATCCTCGGCACATTGGTGTTCACCATCGTGGTGACCGGTGTGTACGGCTTCGTGATCGAGCGCGTGGCCTACAAGCCGCTGCGCAACTCGACCCGGCTGGCGCCGCTGATCAGCGCCATCGGCATATCGCTGATCCTGCAGAACTACGCGCAGATCAGCCAGGGCGCTCGCCAGCAAGGCGTGCCGACCCTGCTCGAAGGGGCCTGGCGCCTTGAAGTGGGCACCGGTTTCGTGCAGATCACCTACACCAAGATCTTCATCCTCATTGCCGCCTTCGTGGGCATGGGCGTGCTGACCTACATCATCAAGTTCACCAAGCTTGGGCGCATGTGCCGCGCCACCCAGCAGGATCGCAAGATGGCCTCGATCCTGGGGATCAACACCGACCGGGTCATTTCCTACGTCTTCATCATCGGCGCGGCCATGGCGGCGCTGGCCGGCGTGTTGATCACCATGAACTACGGCACGTTCGACTTCTACGCCGGGTTCATCATCGGCATCAAGGCGTTCACCGCAGCGGTACTGGGTGGCATCGGCTCACTGCCCGGGGCCATGCTCGGTGGCTTGATACTGGGGGTTGCCGAATCGCAGTTCTCCGGCTTGATCAACTCCGACTACAAGGATGTGTTCAGTTTCGGCCTGTTGGTGCTGATTCTGATCTTCCGTCCCCAAGGCCTGCTGGGTCGCCCACTCGTGGCGAAGGTATAAGTATGTCCGCACCTACTGCCAAACCTATCGATATCAAGAAAAGCCTGGTCGACATGGTCATTGCCGGCCTGCTGGCGCTGATCGTGTTCGGCCCCATCGTCGGCATCGTGCTCGACGGCTACAGCTTCAACCTGCAACCGGCCCGCGTCGCCTGGCTGGTGGCAGCGGTGATGGCCGGGCGCTTCCTGCTCAGCCTGTTCCTGCAGACGCCGCGTGGCCGCAGCATTTCCCAGAGCTTCGAAAGCTCGGGGTCGGGCGTGCACGTGCTGCCGCCGGACTACAAGTCGCGGCTGCGCTTCATCATTCCAGCGCTGATCGTGATCGCCATCGTGTTCCCCATCTTCGCCAACAAATACATCCTCACCGTGGTCATTCTCGGGTTGATCTATGTGTTGCTGGGCCTGGGCCTGAACATCGTGGTCGGGCTGGCCGGCCTGCTCGACCTGGGCTACGTGGCGTTCTATGCCATCGGCGCCTACGGCCTCGCATTGGGCTACCAGTACCTGGGCCTGGGCTTCTGGTCGGCGTTGCCGCTGGCCGCGATCGCGGCGGCGCTGGCGGGGTGCATACTGGGTTTCCCGGTGCTGCGAATGCACGGGGACTACCTGGCCATCGTGACCTTGGGCTTCGGCGAAATCATTCGCCTGGTGCTCAACAACTGGTTGTCGTTCACCGGCGGTCCCAATGGTGTGCCGGTACCTTCGCCCACCTTCTTCGGCCTGGAGTTCGGTCGTCGCGCCCGTGACGGCGGGGTGCCGATCCACGAGTACTTCGGCTTCGAATACAACCCCGACCTGAAATTCCTGTTCATCTACGCCGTGCTGTTCCTGGTGGTACTGGCCGTTCTCTACGTCAAGCATCGACTCACCCGCATGCCGGTAGGGCGTGCCTGGGAAGCCCTGCGCGAGGACGAGATCGCCTGCCGCTCGATGGGCCTGAACCACGTGTTGGTCAAGCTTTCGGCCTTCACCATCGGTGCCTCCACCGCAGGCCTGGCCGGGGTGTTCTTCGCCAGCTACCAGGGTTTCGTCAACCCGACCTCGTTCACCTTCTTCGAGTCGGCGCTGATCCTTGCCATCGTCGTGCTGGGCGGCATGGGCTCCACCGTGGGTGTGGTGATTGCTGCCTTCGTACTGACCGTGGCCCCGGAGCTGCTGCGCAGTTTCTCCGAGTACCGAGTATTGCTGTTTGGCGTATTGATGGTACTGATGATGATATGGCGGCCACGTGGCCTGATCCGTATCAGCCGTACCGGCATCAAGCCAGTCAAGGGCGCATTGATCGACGCCAAGGGGACTACGCCATGAGTAACGAAGTCATTCTGTCGGTCGAGAAGTTGATGATGCATTTCGGTGGCATCAAGGCCTTGAGCGATGTCAGCCTGCAGGTTCGGCGCAACTCGATCTTCGCCCTGATCGGCCCCAACGGCGCCGGCAAGACCACCGTCTTCAACTGTCTCACCGGGTTCTACAAGGCCACCGGTGGACGCATCGAACTCAACGCTCGCGGCCAGAAGACCAATGTCATCAAGTTGCTGGGCGAGCCGTTCCAGGCCACCGATTTCGTCTCGCCACGCAGCTTCGCCAGCCGTGTCTGGTACAAGATGTTCGGCGGGACTCACCTGGTGAACCGCGCCGGGCTGGCCCGGACCTTCCAGAACATTCGGCTGTTCAAGGAAATGTCGGTGCTGGAAAACCTGCTGGTCGCCCAGCACATGTGGGTCAACCGCAACATGCTGGCAGGGATCCTCAACACCCGTGGTTATCGCAAGGCCGAAGAGGACGCTATCAAGACCGCGTTCTACTGGCTGGAAGTGGTGGACCTGATGAACTGCGCCAACCGCTTGGCCGGTGAGCTTTCCTACGGCCAGCAACGGCGTCTGGAGATCGCCCGGGCCATGTGCACGCGGCCCCAGGTGATCTGCCTGGACGAACCGGCGGCGGGCCTCAACCCGCAAGAAACCGAGGCCCTGAGCGGCATGATCCGCCTGCTGCGTGACGAGCACGACATGACGGTGGTGCTGATCGAACACGACATGGGCATGGTGATGAGCATTTCCGACGACATCGTGGTACTGGACCATGGCAATGTGATCGCCAAGGGCGGGCCGGAGCAGATCCGCAACGACCCCAAGGTGATCGCCGCCTACCTGGGTGCCGAAGAGGAGGAGCTGGTATGAGTACGCCCATCCTCGAAATGAAGGAGATCGACGTTCACTACGGCCCGATCCAGGCGCTGAAGAAAGTCTCGCTGCACATCAACGAGGGCGAGACGGTCAGCCTGATCGGTTCCAATGGCGCGGGCAAGTCGACGCTGTTGATGTCGATTTTCGGCCAGCCGCGCGCCAGTGCGGGGCAGATCATCTACCGGGGTACCGACATCACCCAGAAGTCGTCCCACTACATCGCCTCCAACGGCATTGCCCAGTCGCCGGAAGGCCGCCGGGTGTTTCCCGACATGTCGGTGGAAGAAAACCTGATGATGGGTACCATCCCCATCGGCGACAAGCATTCGAGCGAAGACATGCAGCGCATGTTCGAGCTGTTTCCACGGCTCAAGGAACGGCGCAATCAGCGCGCCATGACCATGTCCGGCGGCGAGCAGCAGATGCTGGCCATCGCGCGCGCGCTGATGAGCCGGCCCAAGCTGTTGCTGCTCGACGAGCCATCGCTGGGGTTGGCGCCGATCGTGGTCAAGCAGATCTTCTCGACCCTGCGCGAGCTGGCCCAGGGCGGCATGACCATCTTCCTGGTCGAGCAGAACGCCAACCACGCTCTGCGGCTTTCCGACCGTGCCTATGTGATGGTCAACGGCGAGATCCGTCTGACCGGCACGGGGCGTGAGTTGTTGAGCAACGACGAGGTGCGCAACGCGTATCTGGGCGGGCATTGAGCAGACGTGAAAGGCTTGCCGAACGCCCCGTCAGGGGCGTTTTTCGTCACCCTGCCCAATTGTGGAAAACAAATTCGCTGCAGTGTCAAAGTGCGACATAAAACCACTGTTGGTCACCGAAATGCCACAAAGCACGCTTGTCCCCAATTGCTGTGGAACCGGTTGTGGACAAGTTGGTGGTATACCTCTGCAGGCCACGGTATACGGGGCCTGCAGTCGGTTGATCAAAAATCGAACAGCAGGTTGGACAGTCGTGCGAACGGGCTTTGTCAACTGTTTTATCCACCGTGCCAATCAGAGTGACAGCACCCGCACAGGCTGTGGATAAGTCTGTGAACAAGCCTTGGAAATACTTCGAAAAGTGGCGGTTTCACTGGCGTTGCGCCTTTGGTCGTATGACCACTGCAGACGCAGTGCCTTACCTGCATGCGCAATACACCTCACCGGTCAAGCCAAAAAATTCTAATGGCTCCCGGCCAGCTTGGCCTCCGGGGTTGCCGTGCAGAAGGGAGTTGCCCCCAATCTCTGTGGAACCGCTTGTGGATAAGTTGCGGGTAACCGCACTGGGACCCGCAACCACGAGGGTCTGCGGGCGCTGTTCGATTATTGATCAGTTGCATACGGCCCGTACGCCGGGCATTCTGCAAAACCCCATTCACGGTGGCGACGATTCGAACGGCCTGCGCATTGCGTGGGCACGCTCCGTGGCTATCCCCGCAGGAGACCCGCATGACTTCCACGGTATTCATCACTGGCGCCACGTCCGGATTTGGCGAAGCCTGCGCGCGACGTTTCGCCGAGGCAGGCTGGTCGCTGATTCTCACCGGCCGTCGCGAAGAGCGCCTGATGGCGCTGAGCGAAGAGCTGTCGGCAAAGACGCGGGTGCATCCGCTGGTGCTCGATGTGCGCGACAGAAAGGCCATGGAGGCAGCGATTGCCGGGTTGCCCGAGGAGTTCGCCAGCATCAGCGGGTTGGTCAACAACGCCGGCCTGGCCTTGGGTGCCGATCCTGCACCCAAGTGCGATCTGGACGACTGGGACACCATGGTCGATACCAACGTCAAGGGCCTGATCTACGCGACGCGGCTGTTGCTGCCGCGCCTGATTGCCCACGGCAAGGGGGCTACCATCGTCAACCTGGGTTCGGTGGCGGGTAATTACCCGTATCCCGGCAGCCATGTGTACGGCGCCACCAAGGCTTTCGTCGGGCAATTCTCGTTGAGTCTGCGCTGTGACCTGCAGGGCACCGGCGTGCGCGTCACCAACCTGGAACCCGGGATGTGCGAAAGCGAGTTCTCGCTGGTGCGTTTCGGCGGCGACCAGGCACGCTACGACGCCACCTATGCCGGCGCCAATCCGATCCAGCCGCAGGACATCGCCGAAACCATCCACTGGATTCTGACCCAGCCGGCGCACATCAACATCAACAGTCTGGAAGTGATGCCGGTCACGCAATCGTGGGCCGGCTTCGCCGTGGAGCGTCCTGGCAAGGCTTGATCGGCCCTGGCGTCAGAGGAACGCCTGCAGGCCCTGGTAGCAGGTCAGCAGGTGGTAGGGGGTGGTCGATGGCATGTCGGTGCGGCTGACCACCCCGGTGCCATCGCGGCATTCGTGCCAGCCGCCGGTGTGCAGGAAGCGCTCGCGCAGTACCTGCAACTGCGCGGCCACCGCCGCACCGGGCTGCAAGGTCAGCGCCCGCAGGTATTCGGCCTGTGCCCAGATACGCTGGGTGGCGTCCAGCACCTGGCCGTCGAGCGTGAGCATGCTCATGACCACGCCGTCCCGAACGCCCGTGCGTTGCGCATAGGTGAAGGCGCGTTGCAGGGAGAGGTGCAGCGCACTGCCCTGCAACAGCGGTGAGGTCTGCACGAGGAACAGCCATTCGAACTGATGACCGGGCTCGAACCAGTTATCCACCGCTCCGCGCGGCTTCTCCAGCATGATCCCGTGCTCGGGTTCCACGAAGCGCGCCTGCATCGCTTCGCATAGCGCCTGCAGCGCCGTTTGTGTGGGCTGGTCGCCACGCACTGCCAAGGTTGCCAGGAAGCCCTCGGCCAGGTGCATCAAGGGGTTCTGCAGTGGGCCGGAGCCCAGGTTGGCCCAGCCTTCGCCGAGCACGGCTTCGTAGAGCCCATCATCTGTGGAAAAGCGCGTGGCGATGACCTCGAGGGCGGCATTGAGCACCGATTCCACCAGCGGTTCGCGCACCTTGGCCCAGTAGTGCGCACAGGCGAAGACAATGAATGCGTGGGTGTAGAGATCCTTGCGTCGGTCCAGCGGGCGGCCCTGGGCGTCGATGCTGTAGAACCAGCCGCCGTGTTCGGCGTCGTGGAAATGCCGTTGCAGGGAACGGAACAGGGTGGCGGCGTGTTCGCGCGCACCGGGTTGCTCGATCAGGCTGGAAAAGACATACAGTTGGCGGGCGCAGGCCATGGCGCGGTAGCGCTGCACCGGCAACGGCTGGCCGGCAGCGTTCACCGCTTCGAACGGCAGGCCGAGTTCGCTATCGAAGCCGGCGCCTTGCCACAACGGCAATACGATTTCGCGAAAGTGCGCTTGGGTGGCCGCCAGGGCGGCGTGCAGCGTTGGGTCGGGCATTGGCGGGATCATCGGAGGCGTTTTGCGCGACATGGTAGCAGGTGTCGGCCACGGCTCCTAAAGCAAGGCCCCCGGACAGAGGGCCGCGCCGCGATCAGCCGGCCAGTAGCCAGGCACCGGTCAACGCCGACAGAGCACCGGCCACGCGTACCAGTGGCGCGGCTGCCGTTGGCAGGAACCGAACGACGGCATAACCCGCCGCATGCAGTGCTGCGGTCGCCATGACGAAACCGGCAGCATAGGCAGCCGGGCTGGACATCTCCGGCAATTCCAGGCCGTGAGCGACGCCGTGGAACAATGCGAACAGCGCAGTGGCCACCACCGCCAAGCCTAACGGTGGCCGCACGGCCAGTGCCACGGCCAGGCCCAGGGCCAGTACCGAGGCGGCAATGCCGCTTTCCAGTGCAGGCAGTTGCAGGCCGGCAAAACCCAGCAGGCCACCGATCAGCATGGTGCCGACGAAGGTGCAGGGCAGGGCCCAGCGTGCCGCGCCTTGCTGCTGCGCCGCCCACAGGCCGACGGCGAGCATGGCCAGCAGGTGGTCGAGGCCACCCAGGGGGTGACCGATGCCGGCCAGCAGGCCATTGTCGCCGTGTCCCGGATGAGCGAAGGCCACCGCCGGTGTCAGCAGCAGGGCTGCGCAGGTGAGAAGCGTCTTGAAGGTCATGCGGGTCTGTTCCTTATCGTCGTGTTCACGGTAGTTGCGAGCAAGGGTGCGCTGGGTTCAGGCGGCGTCGAGCAGGCCTTGGCGTTCGATGAAGGCAATGATCTGTTCCAGGCCCTGACCGGTCTTCTGGTTGCTGAAGACGAACGGCTTATCGCCGCGCATGCGTCGGGTGTCGCTGTCCATCATTTCCAACGAGGCCCCTACCAGCGGCGCCAGGTCGATCTTGTTGATCACCAGCAGGTCGGACTTGCAGATGCCAGGGCCGCCCTTGCGCGGCAGCTTGTCGCCGGCGGACACGTCGATCACGTAGATGGTCAGGTCCGACAGCTCGGGGCTGAAGGTGGCGGACAGGTTGTCCCCACCCGATTCCACGAGGATCAGGTCCAGGCCCGGAAAGCGCCGGTTGAGCTGGTCCACGGCTTCCAGATTGATGGAGGCGTCTTCGCGGATGGCGGTGTGCGGGCAGCCACCGGTTTCCACACCGATGATGCGCTCGGGCGCCAGGGCCTGGTTGCGTACCAGGAAGTCGGCGTCTTCGCGGGTGTAGATATCGTTGGTGACCACGGCCAGGTTGTAGCGCTCGCGCAGGGCCAGGCACAAGGCCAGGGTCAGCGCGGTCTTGCCAGAGCCTACCGGGCCTCCGATACCGACACGCAGGGGTTGGGTATTCATGGTGACTCTCCTAGGAACGGAACAGGCGGCTGTACTGGCGCTCGTGGGCCATGCTCGCCAATGACAGGCCGAAAGCGGCGCTGCCGTAGTGTCGGGGATCCAGTTCGGTGGCTGCGAACTGGGCCTGCTGCAGCGTCGGCAGCAGTTGTGTGGTAAGTCGCTGAGCAGCCTGCTGGCCCAGGGGCAGGGTCTTCATGAGCACCGCCAACTGGTTTTCCAGCCAACTCCACAGCCAGGCCGCAAGGGCGTCCTGCGCAGGGATGTTCCAGGCGCGCGCGGCCAGTGCCCAGCCCAGGGCCAGGTGGGGCTCTTCGATCTGAGCCAGATAGTGGCGGGCCGTAATGTCCAGTTCGGCAAGGCCGAGCAGCAGTTGCTTGAGCGAATAGCCCATTTGCCGGCTTTCGAGTTGCAGTTCGCGGGTTTCGCGGCTCGAGCGATGTTCGGCACCTAGCTCCAGCAGTTGTCCCCAGTCCTCTTCGGCGGCAGCCACGCAGTGGGCCAGCAGCAGGGGCGCCTCGAAACGGGCCAGGTTGAGCAGCAGTTGGTCGGCGATCCAGCGATGGGCGCTTTGCGCATCGGTCACCGTGCCGTTTTCCACGGCCATCTCCAGGCCCTGCGAGTAGCTGTAGCCACCGATCGGCAGTTGCGGGCTGGCCAGGCGCAGCAGGGCCCAGGCGTTGTTCACGTGCGCACGCCGAACTGGTGCAGTTTGGGCGCGTAGTTGAAGTCTTCCTCGCCATGGCGCGAATGGTGATGGCCACCGCCATAGGCGCCATGTTCGGGATGAAAAGGTGCCAGCAGGGGTTGGGTCTGGGCGCCGAGTTGTTCGAGCATGGCCTTGAGCACGTAGTCGTCGAGCAGGCGCAGCCAGCCGTCACCCACCTGCAGGGCCACGTGGCGGTTGCCCAGATGGTAGGCGGCGCGAGTCAGCTCGAAGGCGCTGCTGCAGGTGACATGAAGCAGCGCCTCGGGCCGTGCGCAGACCCGCACCACGCGGCCGTCTTCGGCCTGCAGGCACTCGCCGTCGTGCAACGGAGGTTGACCGCGTTCCAGAAACAGGCCGACGTCTTCACCTTCGGCACTGAAACAGCGCAGGCGACTCTTGCTGCGGGCTTCGAAGTTGAGGTGCAGTTCGGCTGCCCATTGGCTTGCGGGCGCGATTCTGCGATGGATAACCAGCATTGGACGTTTCCATTGAAGGGCAGTGGCCAATGCAGAGCAAGTGTCTTGCCAACCGGTAGTGAGCTAACGGGGCTGCGGGATCAGGATGAACGAGGCTCGGCGCAATGCACTGGTGCGGTGCGTAGCGGCGTGAGGTGCACCAATTCGAGGCGAGCGAGTTATTGGTTGAGGCCTTTCCAGTATTTGGCGCCGATGAAAATGAAGCGCAGTTGCTGGCCGATCTTCGCCTCGGGGGTCAGGTGGGCTGGCAGGTCGGCAGCGGGTGGGTCGATCAGTTCGGGAAGCGTGGCAAACACGGCCTTGACGACAAGGTCGGCCATCACCTGCAGTGACGCGCTGCTCAGGTGCTGCCATTTGGGCATGGACCCCAGATCGGTGGCCAGGTCGGCGCTGATGCCGGCGCGCAAAGTGGCAATGGCCTGGCGCACGGGCAGGGACCCTCCGTATTGCTCGCGGGCGAGGAACAGGAATTGCGGGCGATTGGCAGCCACTCCGTCGAGAAAGATGCGGACGGAAGCCGCCGTGAGGCCGCCGACCACTATTTCATGGTGACGAACCAGGCGCAGCGTGGCGCGGAACGTGGCGTCGACTTCGTTGACCAGGGCCAGGCCGAGCTGATCCATGTCGTCGAAATGGCGATAGAAACCGGTGGGTACGATGCCAGCAGCCTTGGCGACTTCGCGCAGGCTGATACTGCCGAAGCCTCGACCGGCCGCCATCAGTTGGCGTGCGGCTTCGAGGAGGGCGAGACGGGTCTGCTGTTTCTGTTCGGCGCGAGGCAACATCGACGGAGCTTCTGTGAAGGACAGCGCAGAACTCTAGCAAATTGACAGGCGGGGCGTCGAACCAAGCGGGTGCAGCGATGGATTACGCGGGGGCGGCAAGCCCGGCTTGGGGAGGCCGGGCTTCGTCGGATACCTCAAACCACTGCCTCATGCGTTGGCTTGGTCTTGACGATCGAGCAGACGCTGCGAGCCGTTCTCGGCGAAGGTGCCTTGTGGCGTGCGATCCGAACCGTCTTCGGCGAACGTGGCCTGTGGCGTACGGTCGGAGCCGTTCTCGGCGAAGGTGCCTTGTGGGGTGCGATCCGAACCGTCTTCAGCGAACGTGGCCTGTGGCGTGCGGTCGGAGCCGTTCTCGGCGAAGGTGCCTTGTGGAGTGCGATCCGAACCGTCTTCAGCGAAAGTAGCCTGTGGCGTGCGGTCGGAGCCGTTCTCGGCGACAGCGCCTTGTGGGGTGCGGTTGGAACCGTCTTCCGCCAGGTAGGGCTGGCTGAAGCTGGCAGCGCTGGAACGCAGTTCGGCGGAAACACTTTGATCGGCGGCTGGCATGGCGAAGGCGTTGGCAGCGAGGACCGAGAGAGTCAGGGAAAGCAGCAATTGGCGTTTCATGATGGTGGCGCTCCTTGGGAGGGCAGTAATTGGGTACAGAGCCAATGCTACTCTTTGAAATTCGATAGAAAAGTTCATAAAGGCAATGGTAACAATCAACGAAAATGATGTTTTGCCGCGAGGGCTCTAGATCGAGGGTTTCAGTGCACCAGCACAGTGAATTCTCGGGCCCTGAGCACCGTTGTCGAGCGTCACCATCGGTAACGTCGATGAAGGAGCGACGCTGAAATCCTGTAGCAGCGGCGCGAGCCGCGTCCTGGTTGACCCCGTTGGATCAGGCGGATCGCATGCACCGCTGACGCGGCTCGCGCCGCTGCTACAGGGAGTAGACCGCGATCCCTGTAGCAGCGGCGCAAGCCGCGTCCGGGTTCATCGCATTGCATCAGACACACAGCATCCACCGTTGAAGCGGCTCGCGTCCGGGCTCGAAAAAGCCAAAAACTAAACCCTCGAGGCGTTTATCAGTCCTACCCTTGTTAGGTAGCACCCCCTGTGCTCGCGGGAGCACGCAGTCTCAAGGAGCCCGCAATGACGCGCCCACGTAAAATCATCGCCTGGACCCTGGGCAGCCTGTTGGTCCTGCTGGTGATATTGGTGGTGGTGATCGCCACCTTCGATTGGAATCGAATCAAGCCCACGCTCAACGAAAAAGTGTCCGAAGCCCTGCATCGCCCTTTCGCCATCAATGGCGACCTGGCTGTGCATTGGCAGCGCGAAACGGATGAGGGCGGCTGGCGGGCCTGGGTGCCATGGCCGCGCTTCGTCGCCCAGGACATCACCCTGGGCAACCCCGACTGGTCGCAGAAGCCCCAGATGGCGAGCCTGCAGAAGGTCGAGTTTCGTCTCTCGCCCTTGCCTTTGCTGGCCCAGCGGGTGGTCATACCGCGTATCGACCTGACCGGGCCCGACGTAGCCCTGCAGCGCCTGGCGGATGGACGCGCCAACTGGACCTTTCAGTTCGACGAAAAAGACCCCGATGCCGAGCCCTCCAAGTGGGTCATGGACATCGGTGCCATAGGCTTCGACAAAGGCGTGGTGGCTTTCGACGACCAGACGCTCAAGACCTCGGTCAAGGTGTTGATCGATCCATTGGGCAAGCCCATCGCGTTCAGCGATATCGTCGGCAGCGGTGCGGCCAAGAAAGTCGCCGACCAGGGCGCCAGTGCGCAGGATTATGCCTTCGGCTTCAAGGTCGATGGCCGCTACAAGGACCTGCCGCTGTCGGGGTCGGGCAAGATCGGCGGGCTGCTGGCGCTGCAGGATGCAACACGACCGTTTCCGGTGCAGGTCGACGTGCGCATTGCCGATACCCGCGCAGCGGTTGCCGGTACCCTGACCGACCCACGCAATCTCGGTGCCCTGGACCTGCGCCTGCGCCTGAGTGGCAGCAGCCTGGGCAACCTGTATCCACTGACCGGGGTGACCCTGCCGGATTCGCCTGCGTACGAAACCGACGGGCACTTGCTGGTCAAACTGCACGAGCCCGGCGGCGCGTCGTTCCGCTATGAAGGCTTCAACGGCAAGATCGGCAACAGCGACATCCATGGTGATCTGGGCTTCGTCGCCAGTCAGCCAAGGCCCAAGCTGAGCGGCGCGCTGGTCTCGAACCAGTTGCTGTTTGCCGACCTCAAGCCTTTGATCGGCGCTGACTCCAATACCGAGCAGAAGGCTCGTGGCGGCGCAAGCAAGCAACCCACCGGCAAGGTGTTGCCAGTCGAAGAGTTCAAGACCGACCGCTGGCGTGCCATGGACGCCGATGTCGAATTTACCGGACGCAAGATCGTCCACAGCGAAGAATTGCCGTTCACCGATCTGTACACCCATGTGGTGTTGAACGACGGCAACCTGCGCCTGGAACCTCTGCGCTTTGGCGTGGCCGGCGGCAAGCTGGATGCACAGATCTCGCTGAACGGGCGCACTACGCCGTTGCAGGGCAGGGCCAAACTGACCGCCCGCGGGTTTCAGCTCAAGCAGCTGTTTCCCACGTTCGAACCCATGCGCACCAGCTTCGGCCAGCTCAACGGCGATGCCGACATCACCGGTACCGGTAATTCAGTCGCAGCGCTACTGGGTTCGGCAGATGGCAATTTGAAGATGCTGGTCAATGATGGTGCCGTGAGCCGTGACCTGATGGAGATTGCCGGGCTCAATGTCGGTAACTACCTGGTGGGCAAGATCTTCGGCGACAAGGAAGTGGAGATCAACTGTGCGGCGGCCTCGCTGGGCATCAAGAACGGGCTGGCCAGCACCGATCTGTTCGTTTTCGATACCGAGAACGCGATCATCTACGTCGACGGCACGGTGAATTTCAAGCAGGAACAACTGGACCTGAAGATATCGCCGGAATCGAAGGGCTTCCGCCTGCTGTCGCTGCGCTCGCCGTTGTATGTGCGCGGCCCGTTCGCCAAGCCCAATGCCGGGGTGCAAGCCGTGCCACTGCTGCTGCGCGGCGCGGGCATGATTGCGCTGGGCGCTACCATCGGGCCGGCGGCCGGGTTGCTGGCACTGGTCGCGCCTAGTGGCGGTGAGCCGAACCAGTGCACGCCATTGCTCGAACAAATGAAGTCGGGCAAGGCGCCCAAGACGGTGCCTGCTTCCTGAGGCTCGGTTGGAAGGCGGGTCCCCCGGAATGACCCGCACCTGTGTGGGAGCGGGCTCTGCCCGCGAAGCGGGCGCCGCGGTGTATCAGGTGAATTGAGGCGCGCCCTTCGCGGCCACGGACCGCTCCTACATGGGGTTGCGGTACTCCTGTAGGAGCGATCATCGGTCGCGAACCGTGCCTTGCGGCGTATCAGGTGAATTGAGGCGCGCCCTTCGCGGCCACGGAGCGCTCCTACAAGCAGGCGCGGTATTCCTGTAGGAGCGGTCATCGGCCGCGAAACGGGCCTTGCGGTGTATCAGGTGAATTGAGGCGCGCCCTTCGCTGCCACGGACCGCTCCTACAAGCAGGCGCGGTACTCCTGTAGGAGCGGTCATCGGCCGCGAAACGGGCCCTGCGGTGTATCAGTTGAAACACATCTCAGCTGACGCGACCGTCAGGCACAAAAAAGCCAGAACCTGAGTTCTGGCTTGGGACTTGCGGCAGGTTGTTACAGCGAGCCGTAGATGTCCGCCATGTCATCGGCGTGTTCTTCTTCCTGAGCCAGGATGTCTTCGAAGATACGGCGAGTGGTAGGGTCTTTGTCGCCAATGTACTGGATGATTTCGCGGTAGCTGTCGACGGCGATCCGCTCGGCCACCAGGTCTTCGTAGACCATTTCCTTCAGGCTGTTGCCAGCCACGTACTGGGCGTGGGAATTCTTGCTCAGCAGGTCCGGGTTGAACTCCGGCTCGCCGCCCAGCTGCACGATACGTTCAGCCAGCTTGTCGGCGTGCTCGCCTTCCTGTTTGGCGTGCTCGAGGAACTCGTCGGCCGCAATGCTGGCCTTTAAACCACTGGCCATGAAGTAATGGCGCTTGTAGCGCAGCACGCATACCAGCTCTGTCGCCAGCGAGCTGTTGAGCAGCTTGATGATCTCTTCGCGGTTGGCATCGTAGCCTTCGGTGACCGCGCCGTTCTCGACACCTTGGCGCGCACGGGCACGCAGTACATCGACGGGAGTCAATTTGGAAGTTTCTAGGTCGATCATGTTCGTCTCCAGCTATACGGTTTTGGCCGTCGCGCTCTGTTGCCCCGAATTCGGGGCCCGGCGGGATCGGTACAGAAGTCTCGCTACACAGATGTGAGTCGTGGCGGCGACGAAAAGTTTTATTACAAATGGCCCGGGGAGGGCCTTTCGTCAGCCGCCTGGGGCAGGGTTACGGTGCGGTTTCGTTGAGCTTGCGTTGCTCGCAAGTCATGAAGCCCTTGGTGGCGACGTGGCCAGAGCTGTCGAAACTCACGTAGTAAGGCTGCTGATGGCCTTCACGGGTCAGGATGTAGTTATTGCAGGTGCCGTACATGGAGTTGGCAGTGCCGGCAACGACGGTCGAAGGCGTGCCGCCGATGGCCAGCACCTGTTGCATGGTCATGCCTTTCTCGACCTGCTTGACCAGGGGCGCGTCACGGTAGGTCACGAAGTCCACCGGGTTCTGCACCGTGGTGTTCGATGAACAGCCAGCCAGCGCGGCTACGGCAAAGAGTGCTGCCAAGGATTGCTTGTACATGGGGAGTCGCTCCTTCGATGGGCCGTGAGTGGCCCCGTGATGCTTTGAGCGCATCGACCGCGCGATAGTTCTGAAATCTTTCGGGCAGCAAAGCGTCTGCAGGGCCGTTGAAGACGGGCTGCGGCGGAAAACAAATGACGCAATTTAGCCGGGGTTCGGCATGCGTCCGCCTACTGGCCCTTCGCTCACAACGCTGGCAGACTGCCTGTCCTTTCGAATCGCTCGCTTCTGAGGCTTTATGCCCATGTTTTCTTCGCGTCAAGTGCTGATCGCCAGCTGGATTCTGGTGTTCGGCGGCCTTCTGCTGGTCTTGCCGATGCGCTTGCTGCCGAGCTTGCTGGCTGGCCTGCTGGTATTCGAACTGGTCAACATGCTCACGCCGCAACTGGAGCGACTGATTGCCGGGCGGCGTGCACGGTGGGTGGCGGTGGCGTTGCTGGGCACCTTGGTGGTCAGCAGCCTGGCGTTGCTGTTCGCCGGCGTCATCAGTTTCATCCTGCACGAGGCAGAAAACCCCGGTGCTTCGCTGAACAAGTTCATGGGCGTGGTGGATCGAGCCCGCGGCCAGTTGCCGCCTTTCATCGACGCCTACCTGCCGGCCAGTGCCGCCGAGTTTCGGGTGGCTATCAGCGGCTGGCTGAGCAAGCACCTGAGCGATCTGCAACTGGTGGGCAAGGATGCGGCGCACATGTTCGTGACCTTGCTGATCGGCATGGTACTGGGCGCCATCATCGCCCTGCAGGCGATCCCCGATCCCGAAAACCGCAAGCCATTGGCCGCGGCGCTGTTCGACCGCCTGGCCCTGCTGGTGCGAGCCTTTCGCAACATCGTTTTCGCGCAGATCAAGATTTCACTGCTGAACACCTTCTTTACCGCCATTTTCCTGGCCGTGGTGTTGCCGCTGTGCGGGATCAAGCTGCCGCTGACCAAGACCCTCATCGTGCTGACCTTCCTGCTCGGGTTGTTGCCGGTGATCGGCAACCTGATCTCGAACACGCTGATCACCATTGTCGGGCTGTCGCTGTCGATCTGGGTAGCGGTTGCGGCGCTGGGCTATCTGATATTGATCCACAAGGTCGAGTACTTCCTCAACGCGCGGATCGTGGGCGGTCAGATCAGCGCCAAGTCATGGGAACTGCTGCTGGCCATGCTGATATTCGAGGCAGCGTTCGGGCTGCCCGGGGTGGTGGCGGGGCCGATCTATTATGCCTATCTGAAAAGCGAGTTGAGGCAGGCGCAGTTGGTCTAGGGTTCACTGGCCTCTGCCCGCGAAGAGGCCAGATCTGCCTTACTCGGTGCCGTAGCGCTTGCGGGCCTCGATGGCCAGGCCGCTGCCGATGCTGCCGAAGATATTGCCTTCCACATGCCGCGCGTTGGGCAGCATGGCCGCCACGCCATGGCGCAGGGCCGGGATACCGCTGGAGCCGCCGGTAAAGAACACCGTGTCGACCTGCTCAACGCCCACGCCTGCCCGGTTCAGCAACTCGGACACACTGCCACGCACCCGTTCGAGCAGGCCGTCGATGGCGGCTTCGAACAAGGCCCGGCTCAGCTCCACGCTCAGCCCCGGCTCGATGCGGTCCAGTGGCAGGTGACGGCCGGCAGCTTGCGTCAGCTGGATCTTGGTTTCCTCGACTTCCATCGCCAACCAGTGCCCGGCTTTCTGCTCGATCAGCTTGAACAGGCGGTCGATACCGTCCGTGTCCTGGATGTCGTAGCGCAT
The DNA here is from genome assembly GCF_014235765.1 of Pseudomonas baltica. Classification (GTDB taxonomy): domain Bacteria; phylum Pseudomonadota; class Gammaproteobacteria; order Pseudomonadales; family Pseudomonadaceae; genus Aquipseudomonas; species Aquipseudomonas baltica. The sequence goes on along the minus strand of NZ_JACMYH010000007.1, from coordinate 85,246 downwards.
GCTGGCCAGGGCCAGTTGCGCCTTCTGCAGGTACACCGAGTTGATCGTGTGCCAGGTCGCCAGGTTCATGTGGTGGCTGGTCGGCATGAAGGCGCCGCTCTTCATCCGGCTGCCATAGCCGAACAGCGGCATGACGCCCTGCAGGCTGAGCTGCTTGTCGAAGTCGGTGCCGCCGATGTGCACGCCTCCGGTCGCCAGGATGTCGTCCACGCGGTTGTCCAGCGCACGTCGCTCGGGTGCCAGGCGCACCAGGGAAAAGTCGGAGGTACCACCGCCAATGTCGACGATCAGCACCAGCTCCTCACGCTCGATGGTGGACTCGTAGTCGAACGCCGCTGCAATCGGCTCGAACTGGAAGGACACCTCCTTGAAGCCGATCTTTTTCGCCACCTCGGCCAAGGTGTCTTCGGCTTCCTGGTCGGCGGCCGCGTCGTCGTCGACGAAGTGCACCGGTCGCCCCAGCACGACCTGGTCGAACTCACGCCCGGCGTTGACTTCGGCGCGCTGTTTGAGCTCGCCGATGAACAGGCCCAGCAAGTCCTTGAATGGCATCGCCGTGCCCAGCACACTGGTGTCGTGCTTGATCAGCTTGGAACCGAGCAGACTCTTGAGCGAGCGCATCAGGCGGCCTTCGTAGCCTTCCAGGTATTCGTGCAGCGCCAGACGCCCGTACACTGGACGCCGCTCTTCGAAGTTGAAGAAGATCACCGAGGGCAGGGTGATCTTGCCGTCTTCCAGGACGATCAGCGTCTCGCTGCCCGGGCGGTGCCAGCCGACAGTGGAGTTGGAAGTACCGAAGTCGATGCCGCAGGCGCGGGCCGGGGATGCGTTTTTCATGGCAAGGCGGGTCTGTTCAAAAAACGGCCGCGCAGTGTATGCCAGTTGCGTACAGAATCAAGGCCTGCGACCGCCTTGAAAGCGCGCCGGCGGCCCCAACCTTCTAGCCATCGACCGCGCTGTACAACCCACTGTTCACATCCAGTGGCCTGCAGCCGATAAACTTCCCATGCGTTGCCGAGTCCGACCAGTAGGCGCGGGCGGCGCGCATTCGCTCATTGATGGTGATGCTTAGATGGATTTCAAAGACTATTACAAGATTCTGGGCGTCGAGCCGACAGCGGACGAAAAGGCGATCAAGACCGCCTACCGCAAGCTGGCGCGCAAATATCACCCCGACGTCAGCAAGGAAAAGGACGCCGAAGACAAGTTCAAGGAAGCCAGTGAGGCCTATGAGGCGCTGAGCAATGCCGACAAGCGCGCTGAATACGACGAGCTGCGCAAGTATGGCCAGCATGGCCGTCCGTTCCAGGGCCCGCCCGGTTGGCAGGGTCGCGGTGGCGGTGGTTTCCATGAAGAGAACGCAGGCGACTTCTCCGATTTCTTCAGCACCATCTTCGGTAACGGCGGTGGTCGTGGTGATCCCGGTGGCAATCCGTTCGGCCGTGGCGGTCAACAGCGCAGCGCAGCGCGCAAAGGTCAGGACGTGGAAATGGAACTGACCGTGTCGCTCGAGGAAACCCTGGCCGAGGAATCGAAGAAGATCAGCTTCAAGGTGCCGCAGTACAGCGCCGCTGGCCAACGCCTGACCGATGTGGTCAAGAACCTCAACGTGAAGATTCCCGCAGGCGTTGCCGACGGCGAGCGCATGCGCCTCAAGGGCCAGGGCGCGCCCGGCGTTGCGGGCGGTGCCAGCGGCGATCTGTTCCTGACCTTGCGTCTGGCGGCCCACCCTCTGTTCGAGGTGGACGCTCCCGACCTGGTCATCCAGGTACCGCTGGCGCCTTGGGAAGTGGCGTTGGGCACCAAGGTCGCGGTGCCTACGCTGACCGGGCGGATCAACCTGACGATTCGCCCGGACAGCCAGAACGGCCAGCGCCTGCGTGTCAAAGGCATGGGCCTGAAGAACAAGCTTGGCGGCCGCGGCGACCTGTTCGCCCAGCTGAAAGTGGTGATGCCCACGCAGGCCGACGAATCCACTCGCGCGGCCTGGGCCGAGCTGGCCAGGCACGCCGAATTCGACCCGCGCGAGAACTGGGGACGCTGATACCGCTACGCCTCGATGCCGGACCCCTTGCCGGCCGCTGGCATTTTCAGGCTGATGTCGCCGCGAATCGGTATCAGCCCGGGGGTCAGCACTTCGCCGGTATCGAGGCCGAAGCGCAATGGCTGATCGCCGTCCACCAGCTTGACCCGCAGGCTTGGGGTTCCGATCAGATTGGCCAGGCCTGGGGTGCGGCTATAGTGGTTGGCCACGGTCTGGTCGGTCAGCGCCAGCCATTTTTCATCGGGCTTGAGGCTCTGCAGCGCTTCGATGCGTTTGTACGCGTAGTAAACCCGCAGGCGTTGCTGCAGATGTGGCGCCGGGTTGCTCAGGCCGTCGGTGGACAGGCTGGCAGCGCAGTCCAGGGCTTTCACGCTTATGCCTTGGCGCCGCGCTTCCACCAGCACCTGGCGCAGGGTGTAGCGACCACTGTCCAGGGTGGTGCCACGGTTGTGCAGGTCACGCAGCTTCTTCTCCAGATCGCGGCCCAATATCCCGGTCGCGTGAAAGCGGTCGAGCAGGTCCTGATGCAGGTCCTTGAGCAGGCCTTGCACGTACAGCGTCTTGACCTGCTGGGCCTTGAGCGTGGACATGTATTTGATCAACAGCTGGCAGCTGCCGACGGCATTCCTGGCCTCGTTGACCACCACCCCGGTATTGCTGGCATACACTTGAGTGAAAAACTCTTTGGGCGTCATGGTGGTGCTCACCGCCGGAAGGCGTGGGCTGTGCTGTGGGGTAGAGGTCAGGAAGAAGGCTTCGGCTTCCTTGCCCAGGTTCGTGCGCAACTCGATCAGCTGTGAGCGGGCGGTGCGCAGCACGCTGTCGATGGGCCCGGTCATCAACTGATGTGCGCCGGGATTGACCAGCATGGCGGTGATGTCACGAAAGCCAGGTGAAGTGTCGAAGGCGGCCAGCGCCTCGGTGCTGGCCGCCAGGTTCTCGGGGGCGGTCATGGTGAACAGCTCCCAATGGCCGGTCCAGCTTCTCTGCACGGGGTAGCTGCCGGTGATCTGCTCGGGGGCGATCGGATCGACGATCACCCAGCGCTCCAGCGAGTCGATGTGGGTGACCTGAAAGATCTTGCCCTCCAGGCGAATGTAGTGCTGGCCATCGGGGTTGGTGAACACGCCCTGGTAGATGCCGGTGCCTTCCGGCAATCCGGTCAGGTCTTCATCCGTGGCGATGAGGTCCAGGGGCGAACCACCGGGAGTCACGCGGTCGATCTGAGCCAGGTCAGTGCTGTCCAGGTCGAGCGCGGCGCCCAGCTCCTCGAAGTTTCCCAGCTCGGCGATGGCTTCGTCGCCCACGCCGCGCAACAGCGGCATATCCAGCAGGATGTTCAGTGCATCCAGGATCGCCGCCCTGAAGGCCGCTTGACGGGCCTTGGGTACGGTCCCGTGCACGGCGTTCGCCAGGTGCGTACCAAAGGCTATCGAACCCGCCGCCACGGCCACCAGGGCCACTGCCGGGTCCGCCGGTGCCATGGGCGTGACGATGCGCATGAATGCCTCCAGGTCGACGAGGAACAGCTCCCTGCGCAGTTCGTGATTGCCGTTCAACAGTTGCCTGGCATCGAGCTTGAGGCGTTTGCCCACCGTATCGAACAGCAGGCTGAACACGTCCTTGTCGATCGTCGTCGCGTTGCCGTTGAGCATGCGCTGCCCGGCTTGCCATGGCGTGGTACGGATGCGCTCCAGGGTCGCCAGCAGCAGGCCCCGCGGTGGCAGGATCGACTCTCCGGGGGTGTCGAAGTGAGCGATTAGGCGCTCTCGGCCCTGCTCGTGGGCGGCCGTTTCGGCCACCCAGTCGTACATCTGCTGTTCATTGTGAAAGACCCGGAACCAGGCGGCAGGGATGTACAGGATCTGCGGGCCCTTGCCGGTGGTGATGCGCAGTATGTCGAACGAGGTCAGGTCGCCCAGGGTAAAGCTCTTGACCGTTGCCTGGGTGCGAGTCGTGTGCAGCCGTTTCAGGTCCTCCAGGGTCGGCGGTCCTGCGATGGGGCCGGCCAGGGTGTCGAACACCAGTCTCAGCTCCCGATTGCTCAGCGCTCCGCTGTTGTAGGCATTCCAGCTGAAGCTGAAAAACAGGATCTTGATCAGCACGCGGCCGTCATCGGCATAGTCACGCAGGAAGGCGTCCAGGCGCTTCTTGTAGTGGCTGGAGAAATCCGTGGCCCAGAACGCTTTCATGATCTGCGAGGGCGCCAGGGGGACCTGATTGGTTTCGTTGTAGATCCCGGCCTGCTGGACGGTATAGAACCCGGACATCTGATCGAGCAGGTCGAAGTTTACTTGATAGAACGTCTTGAACCGGCGCAGGACCAGCTCCGTGACGGTCAGCGTTTCCTTGGGCTTGCCCATGTGCTGCTGTCCGGTAAAGGCGCGGGGGTTATTCTGGGCGTTGTCGAAGTCGTGCCAGTAGACGGTGTCCGGATCCAGATCCAGGTGGGTATGGAACTTGAGCAGCTTGATGCCCCAGTCCCGCGCGCACTCGCGCAGGTCAGGGAAGTTCGCGTAGTAGCGGTCGGCAATGGCACTGACGTTTTCGGCCGATAGCGGGGTGGCGCCGGTCATGGTGGAGCTCCTGGATCGAATGGAGCTGCACCATAGAAAATCCGCCGGGGGGTTACGGCCTACATAGTTAGGCTGGCCCTGTCCGGGACTGCCTTGTCGGCACGGCGCATTGAGAACAGGCCTCTTAGAACAGGCCTCTTAGAACAGGCCTCTTAGAACAGGAAGTAGCGCTGCGCCATGGGCAGCACATCCGCCGGTTCGCACCACAGCAGCACGCCATCGGCCTTGACCTGGTAGGTCTGCGGGTCGACGTCGATGTCGGGCAGGTAACCGTTGTGGATCAGGTCGGTCTTTTGCACCGAGCGACAGCCCTTGACCACCGCGATCTGCTTCTTCAAGCCCAATTGCTCGGGCACGCCTGCGTCCAGCGCGGCCTGGCTGATGAAGGTCAGGCTGGTGGCGTGGCGCGAGCCGTCGAAGCTGGCGAACATGGGGCGGTAGTGCACCGGCTGCGGCGTGGGAATAGAGGCGTTGGCGTCGCCCATGAGGCTGGCGGCGATGGCACCTCCCTTGAGGATCAAGGTTGGTTTGACGCCGAAGAAGGCCGGACGCCAGAGCACCAGGTCAGCCCATTTGCCGATTTCGACCGAGCCCACTTCGTGGCTGATGCCATGGGTGATGGCCGGGTTGATGGTGTACTTGGCGATGTAGCGTTTGGCGCGGAAGTTGTCGTTGCCCTCGGCGTCTTCGGGCAGCGGGCCGCGTTGTTTCTTCATCTTGTCGGCGGTCTGCCAGGTGCGCGTGATCACCTCGCCGACCCGACCCATGGCCTGGCTGTCGGAGCTGATCATGGAGAACGCACCGAGGTCGTGCAGGATGTCTTCGGCGGCAATGGTCTCGCGTCGAATGCGGCTTTCGGCGAAGGCCACGTCCTCGGCGATGCTGGGGTCCAGGTGATGGCAGACCATGAGCATGTCGAGGTGCTCGTCGATGGTGTTGCGGGTGAACGGGCGGGTCGGGTTGGTCGAGCTGGGCAACACGTTGGCGAAGCCGCAGGCCTTGATGATGTCCGGGGCGTGGCCGCCGCCGGCCCCTTCGGTGTGGTAGGTATGGATGGTGCGGCCCTTGAAGGCAGCCAGGGTAGTCTCGACGAAGCCCGACTCGTTGAGGGTGTCGGTATGAATCGCAACCTGCACGTCGTATTGATCGGCCACGTTCAGGCAATTATCGATGGCGGCCGGCGTGGTGCCCCAGTCTTCGTGCAGCTTGAGCCCGATGGCCCCGGCCTTGACCTGTTCTATCAGCGGCTCGGGCAGGCTGGCGTTGCCCTTGCCGGTGAAACCGATGTTCATGGCGAAGGCATCGGCGGCCTGGAGCATGCGCGCCATGTGCCACGGCCCCGAGGTGCAGGTGGTCGCATTGGTGCCGGTGGCAGGCCCGGTGCCGCCGCCGATCATGGTGGTGACGCCGCTCATCAGCGCTTCTTCGATCTGCTGCGGGCAGATGAAGTGGATGTGGGTGTCGATGCCGCCAGCGGTGAGGATCATGCCTTCGCCGGCGATGACCTCGGTGCTGGCGCCGATGGCGATGGTCACGTCCGGCTGGATGTCGGGGTTGCCGGCTTTGCCGATCGCGGCGATGCGCCCGTCCTTGAGGCCGACGTCGGCCTTGACGATACCCCAGTGATCGATGATCAGGGCATTGGTGATCAGCGTGTCGACCACTTCGGCGGCCAGCAGCTGGCCCTGGCCCATGCCATCGCGAATGACCTTGCCACCGCCGAACTTCACTTCTTCGCCGTAGGTGGTGAAGTCTTTTTCCACTTCGATCCACAGGTCGGTATCGGCCAGGCGGACCTTGTCACCGACGGTCGGGCCGAACATGTCGGCATAGGCTTGTCTGGAAATCTTCATCGGTATGCCCTGGAATTCAGTTGTGTATGGACCCTGTGGGATCAGAGGTCACCCATGATGCGCCCGGCGAAGCCATATACCCGGCGCAAGCCGGCCAGGTCCACCAGTTCCACTTCGCGGCTCTGGCCCGGTTCGAAACGCACGGCGGTTCCGGCGGGAATGTTCAGGCGCATCCCGCGAGCAGCCGGGCGGTCGAAATGCAGGGCGTCGTTGGTTTCGAAGAAGTGATAGTGCGACCCCACCTGAATGGGCCGATCGCCGCTGTTGGCCACGGTCAGGCTGAGGGTGCGCCGGCCGATGTTGAGCTCGATGTCGCCAGGCTGGATCCGGTATTGGCCAGGAATCATGAAATAGCTCCTCGAAGCGAAGAAAGACGGTGATTCAAGCCGAGGCCCGGGGCGGCTCGGCGCCTGGCTGCAGCGCCAGTTGCATGAAGGTCAGGTCCAGCCAGCGGCCGAACTTGATGCCTACCTGGGGCATCTGCCCGGTGGTGACGAAACCCAGGCGTTCGTGCAAATGGATCGATGCCTGGTTGCCGCTTTCGATGGCGGCCACCATGACGTATTTGCCGCCCTCGCGAGCACGCTCGACGAGCGTCTGCATCAGCCGCGCGCCGAGACCTTTGCCGCGCTGGTCGTTGCGCACGTACACCGAGTGCTCGACGCTGTAGCGAAAGCCTTCGAAAGGTCGCCAGTCGCCGAACGATGCATAGCCGATGACCTCGCCCTGTTCCTCGGCGACCAGGATCGGATAACCCTGCGCCTGGCGCGCCTCGAACCAGGCCTGACGGTTGGCCAGGTCGACCGGCTTCTCGTTCCAGATCGCCGTGGTGTTGAGCACTGCATCGTTGTAGATCGCGCAGATCCCAGACAGGTCGCGCTCGGTTGCATCACGAATCATGGCGTGCCTCAGGCGATGGGTTGATGGACGGTGACCAGTTTGGTGCCGTCGGGAAAGGTGGCTTCCACCTGGATCTCCGGGATCATTTCCGGAATACCTTCCATGACCTGTTCGCGGCTGAGCAGGGTGGTGCCGTAGTGCATCAATTGCGCGACCGTCTGGCCATCGCGGGCGCCTTCGAGCAGCGCCGCGGAGATCAGCGCCATGGCTTCCGGGTAGTTCAGCTTGAGGCCACGGGCCAGACGGCGCTCGGCTACCAGGCCGGCGGTGAAGATAAGCATCTTGTCTTTTTCGCGGGGTGTCAGGTCCATGGGTGTTCCTTCAGAATATTGGTTGGCAGTGAGGGCCTCTTCGCGGCCACTGGCCGCTCCTACGGCTACCCGGCAGATCGCCTGTGGGCGTGGCCGGCTGCCGCAAGCAGGTACCCGGCAGATCGCCTGTGGGCGTGGCCGGCTGCCGCAAGCAGGTACCCGGCAGATCGCCTGTGGGCGCGGCCGGCTGCCGCAAGCAGGTACCCGGCAGATCGCCTGTAGGAGCGGTCAGCGGCCGCGAAAGGGCTGGCAGATTCAATCAGGTGCTCCAGATCCGCGGGGCCATCGCTTCGCGGCCGAGCACGGCCGGGCGCAGCATCTTCCACAGTTCGATCAGCCAGTCGCGCGCATGCAGCGCCTCGTCGGCCAGGCAGCGTGCCACCAGCAGCCCCGGCAACTGGCTCAGGTCGCCGCGTACGCGCGTCGGCAGTGTCCGGCAGCGTTCAAGCAGGGCCGGGTCGATCTCGCCGGTCACCAGCAAGGTGGCGAACACCGGCTTGCCTCCCAGGCCCACGGCCGAGTCGAGCAAGCCATCGTTGCCGATGATGCGCTGGCGTTCATGCCACAGCAGTTCGCCGTCTCGGCGAATTTCCAGCCGCGACTGAAAATGCCCCTGATCGAAACGCTCGGCTGCCGCCGGTCGCCCTACGGCGACGATGTCCCAATAGAACAACCGGGCATCGCCCCGCAGGTGAATACGGGTATCCAGTTCGGCCTGGGCGGCACTGTAGACGATGGTCTCTTGGGGCAGCCATTCCAGCGTGGCGCCTGCGGCCACATGCAATTCGGTGTTTTGACAGGCAGGGCTGTTGGCGCGGTACCACTTGGCCGCGCCCGGTGTGGTCAATTGCGCCCAGGCGTTGGCCTGCACCTGGGCGCTGATGTCCAGCCGATCGCCCCCGGCGATACCGCCAGGCGGATGCACGATGATGTGCTGGCACACCTCGGGCCCTTCGGCATAAAGGTGCTTCTGCACCCGCAACGGGCCGAAATGGCGGCGCAGGATCGGTCGCGTACTGTCGCCGAACCGCGCGTACCCCAGCTCCAGCCGGGCGTGCCAGCTGGGCGTGTAGGGCAGGGAAGTGACGGGTAGATTCATGGCCTTCATTCTTGTTCGGGTCGCGGCAGATTAAATGGTTACCAGGCCGCGTACACCCTCCGATTCCATGTTTTCACCCCGACCCTGCTGAACGATTTCACCGCGCGACATGACCAGGTACTGATCGGCCAGTTCGGCGGCGAAGTCATAGAACTGCTCGACCAGCAATATCGCCATGTCGCCGCGCGCGGCCAGTTGCTTGATCACCGCGCCGATCTCCTTGATCACCGACGGCTGGATGCCTTCGGTGGGCTCGTCGAGAATCAGCAGCCGTGGTCGGCTGGCCAGCGCCCGGCCGATTGCCAGTTGCTGCTGCTGCCCGCCGGACAGATCTCCACCGCGGCGGTGCTTCATCTGCAGCAGCACCGGAAACAGTTCGTAGATGAACGCCGGCACTTCGCGTGCCTCACTGCCGGGGAAGCGTGACAGCCCCATCAGCAGGTTTTCCTCGACCGTCAGGCGGCCGAAAATTTCGCGACCCTGGGGCACGTAGGCGATGCCGGCATGCACCCGCTGGTGTGGCTTGAAGGCGGTGATCGGCTTGCCTTCCCAGGCCACGCTGCCTTGCTTGGCCGGAATCAGGCCCATCAGGCACTTGAGCAGGGTGGTCTTGCCGACGCCGTTACGCCCCAGCAGGCAGGTCACTTCGCCGATGTTCACGGCGAACGACAGGCCGCGCAGGATGTGGCTGCCGCCGTAGTATTGGTGAAGCTGGTCGACTTGGAGCATGGTAGATAATCCTGTTGTTTGCGGTGTCTGGGCAGACGCCTTCGCGGCCGCTGACCGCTCCTACGGTCGATTACCGTAGGAGCGGTCAGCGGCCGCGAATGGACCTCAACGCCCCAGATAAACCTCGATCACCCGCTCATCGGCCTGCACCGCCTCGAGCGACCCTTCGGCCAGCACGCTGCCCTGGTGCAGCACCGTCACATGGTCGGCAATCGAGCCGACGAAACCCATATCGTGCTCCACCACCATCAATGAGTGCTTGCCGGCGAGGGTCTTGAACAGTTCGGCGGTGAATTCGGTTTCGGCATCGGTCATGCCCGCCACCGGCTCATCGAGCAGTAACAGCTGAGGGTCCTGCACCAGCAGCATGCCGATTTCCAGAAACTGCTTCTGGCCGTGGGACAGCAGGCCGGCCGGGCGATCGATCGACGCGCTCAGGCGGATCGTCTCCAGCACCTCGGCAATGCGGTCGCGCTGCTCGCCCGTCAGCCGCGCACGCAGGCTGGCCCAGACCGACTTGTCGGTCTTCTGCGCCAACTCCAGATTCTCGAAAACGCTCAAGGCCTCGAACACGGTCGGCTTCTGGAACTTGCGGCCGATGCCGGCCTGGGCGATCTGCACCTCGCTCATGTGGGTCAGGTCCAGGGTTTCGCCGAACCACGCCTTGCCCGTGGTGGGCCGGGTCTTGCCGGTGATGACGTCCATCAGGGTGGTCTTGCCGGCACCGTTGGGCCCGATGATGCAGCGCAGCTCGCCCACGCCGATGTACAGGTTGAGGTCGTTCAACGCCTTGAAACCATCGAAGCTGACGCTGATGTCCTCCAGGGTCAGGATGGTGCCGTGGCGGGTGTTCAGCCCCGGTCCGCTGGCCTGGCCCAGGCCGATGGCATCGCGGCTGGTGCCGGCGTCGCTGTTGGGGTCCAGCACCGGTTCGAGCATGAACTCGGCGGTCGCGGTGATTCTCATTGTTCACCCCTTTTCTTCAGCAGGCCGATCACGCCCTTGGGCAGGTACAAGGTCACGATGATGAACAGCGCGCCGAGGAAGAACAGCCAGTATTCGGGGAATGCCACGGTGAACCAGCTTTTCATGCCATTGACGATGCCGGCACCCAGCAGCGGCCCGATCAGGGTGCCACGTCCGCCCAGGGCCACCCAGACGGCGGCCTCGATGGAGTTGGTCGGCGACATCTCGCTGGGGTTGATGATGCCGACCTGCGGCACGTACAGCGCCCCGGCGAGGCCGCACAGCACCGCGCTGAGCACCCAGACGAACAGCTTGAAACCGCGCGGGTCGTAACCGCAGAACATCAAGCGGTTCTCGGCGTCGCGCAGTGCGGTCAGCACCCTGCCGAACTTGCTGCGCGCCAGGCGCCAGCCCACGTACAGACTCAGCACCAGCAGCGCTACGGTGAGCAGGAACAGCACGGCACGGGTACCTTGGGAGGTGATGCTGAAGCCCAGGATGCTGCGGAAGTTGGTGAAGCCGTTGTTGCCGCCGAAACCCGTCTCGTTGCGGAAGAACAGCAGCATGCCGGCGAACGTCAGTGCCTGGGTCATGATCGAGAAGTACACGCCCTTGATCCGCGAACGGAAGGCGAAGAAACCGAACACCAGTGCCAGCAATCCTGGGGCCAGTACCGCCAGGCACATGGCCCAGAGGAAATGCTCGGTACCCACCCAGAACCAGGGCAGCTCGGTCCACGACAGGAACGTCATGAACGCCGGCAAGCCGTCACCGGCCGCCTCACGCATCAGGTACATGCCCATGGCATAGCCGCCAAGGGCGAAGAACAGCCCGTGGCCCAGCGACAACAGGCCGGCGTAGCCCCAGACCAGGTCCAGCGCCAGGGCGACGATGGCATAGCAGAGGATCTTGCCGACCAGGGTCAGGGTGTAGGCCGAGACCTGCAAGCCGTTGCTGGCCGGCAGCAGTGACAGCAGCGGCAGGGCGATGAGGATCGACAGGATCACGACGCCGATGGCGAGGGTCACTTTCGGCCCGGCTTTCTGCGCAGCAGTGAGCATCAATGGCTGGTTCATCAGTCGATCACCCGTCCTTTCAGTGCGAAGAGGCCTTGCGGACGTTTCTGGATGAACAGAATGATCAGCGCGAGGATCAGGATCTTGCCGAGCACCGCACCGATCTGCGGTTCCAGGATCTTGTTGGCGATGCCCAGACCGAACGCGGCGGACACGCTGCCGGCCAGTTGGCCGACGCCGCCCAGTACCACCACCAGGAAGGAATCGATGATGTAGCTCTGCCCCAGGTCGGGGCCGACGTTGCCGATCTGGCTCAGCGCCACGCCACCCAGGCCGGCAATGCCCGAGCCCAGGCCGAAGGCAAGCATGTCGACGCGGCCGGTGGGTACGCCGCAGCAGGCGGCCATGTTGCGATTCTGGGTCACGGCGCGCACGTTCAGGCCCAGGCGGGTCTTGTTCAGCAGCAGCCAGGTCAGCACCACCACGGACAGGGCGAAAGCGATGATCACGATGCGGTTGTACGGCAGCACCAGGTTGGGCAGCACCTGCCAGCCGCCGGAGAGCCAGGCCGGGTTGGCCACTTCCACGTTCTGCGCACCGAAGATCAGGCGAATCGCCTGGATCAGCATCAGGCTGATACCCCAGGTCGCCAGCAGGGTTTCCAGGGGGCGTCCGTACAGGTGGCGGATGACGGAGCGTTCCAACACCATGCCGATCACAGCGGTAACGAAGAAGGCCACGGGCAGCGCGATCAGTGGGTAGTACTCGATGGCGCCCGGCGCCAGGCGCTGGACCAGCATCTGCACGACGTAGGTGGAGTAGGCGCCGAGCATGAGCATCTCGCCATGGGCCATGTTTATCACGCCAAGCAGGCCGAAGGTGATCGCCAGGCCCAGGGCGGCCAGCAGCAGGATCGAACCCAGGGACATGCCGCTGAAGGCCTGCCCCAGGATGTCGCCGATCATCAGCTTGCGCTTCACTTGAACCAGGCTGGTCTCGGCAGCGGTGCGCACGGCGGCGTCCGTCTCGACACCAGGCGCCAGCAGGTTTTCCAGGCGGGTGCGCGCCAGTGGCTCGCCGGTTTCACCCAGCAGGCGTACCGCAGCCAGGCGCACGGCGGGCTCGGGATCGACCAGCTGCAGGTTGGCCAGGGCCAGGGTCAAGGCGGTTTTCACCGTTTCGTCCTGTTCACCTGCGGTCTGCCGGTCGAGCAGGGGCAGTTGGCTGGGCTGCGCCGAGCGTTGCAGTTGCTGCGCGGCGGCCAAGCGTACCTGAACATCGTTGCTCAGTAGTTGGTGGCTGGCCAGGGCGGTGTCCACCAGGCCGCGCAGACGGTTGTTGAGGCGCAACTTGCGCACTGGTTCGATGGCCGCGGCAGTGCCGTCGGCTGCGGTCATCTGGCCATCGGTTTCGATGAACGGTTTTTTCTCGGCATCGGCCGCCACTCGGCCGTCCTGAAGGGCGGTGAGCAAAGCCATCCGCGCCGGCTCGGGCTGCGCAGCCCAGGCTTCCAGCAGTCGAACCTGCTCGGCGGATGAAGCGCCGGTAAAATCACTGGCGTCGTTGGCGCTCGCCACCATGGGCAAGAGCAGAACGACAGCGGTGAAGAATTTGATGAGGGACATGGCAAGTCCTTTGAATTGAAGGCAACACCCGCCCCCTTTGTGGGAGCGGTCATCGGCCGCGAAAAAAAACGCTGCGCTCTATCAGCTGCACTGCGATAGCCCTTCGCGGCCATAGACCGCTCCTACAGAAAACTCGCGGTCCACCGTCGGAGCGGTCATCGGCCGCGAAGAGAGCGCTGCGGTCTACCAGACGCACCGCGCCGCCCCTTCGCGGCCACGTGGATCAGTTGCTCTTCACCGCATGATCCGGCTTCTTGTCGTTGCCAGGAATGTACGGGCTCCATGGCTGGGCGCGGATCGGCTCCTTGGTCTGCCACACCACGTTGAACTGACCGTTGTCCTCGATCTCGCCGATCATCACCGGCTTGTGCAGGTGGTGGTTGGTCTTGTCCATGGTCAGGGTGTAGCCCGACGGCGCGGCGAAGGTCTGCCCGGCCATGGCCTCACGCACCTTGTCGACGTCGGTGGACTTGGCCTGGTTGGCGGCCTGTGCCCACATGTTGATGCCCACGTAGGTCGCTTCCATCGGGTCATTGGTGACCACGGTGCCGGCGTTCGGCAGGTTCTTGGCCTTGGCGTAGGCTTTCCAGTCAGCAACGAACTTGGTGTTTTCCTTGTTCTCCACCGACTGGAAGTAGTTCCATGCCGCCAGGTTGCCCACCAGCGGCTTGGTGTCGATGCCGCGCAGCTCTTCTTCGCCGACCGAGAAGGCCACCACCGGTACGTCGGTGGCCTTCAGGCCCTGGTTGGCCAGTTCCTTGTAGAACGGCACGTTGGAGTCGCCGTTGACGGTGGAGATGACCGCAGTCTTGCCGCCTGCCGAGAACTTCTTGATGTTGGCGACGATGGTCTGGTAGTCCGAGTGACCGAACGGGGTGTAGACCTCTTCGATGTCCTTGTCGGCGACGCCCTTGGAGTGCAGGAAGGCGCGCAGAATCTTGTTGGTGGTGCGTGGGTAGACGTAATCGGTGCCCAGCAGGAAATAGCGCTTGGCCGCGCCACCGTCTTCGCTCATCAGGTATTCGACCGCCGGGATCGCCTGCTGGTTGGGCGCCGCACCGGTGTAGAACACGTTCGGCGACATCTCCTCACCCTCGTACTGCACGGGGTAGAACAGCAGGCCGTTGAGTTCTTCGAAGACCGGCAGCACCGACTTGCGCGACACCGACGTCCAGCAGCCGAACACCACGGCCACCTTGTCCTGAGTGATCAACTGCCGTGCCTTCTCGGCAAACAACGGCCAGTTGGACGCCGGGTCCACCACCACCGCCTCGAGCATCTTGCCATTGACGCCACCCTTGGCGTTGATCTGGTCGATGGTCATCAAGGCCATGTCTTTCAGCGAAGTCTCCGAGATGGCCATGGTGCCGGACAGCGAATGCAGGATGCCGACCTTGATGGTCTCGGCAGCCTGGATCGTCCAGGACAAACCCATGGCAGCGATCGATGCGGAAAGGGTGAACGCCTTGATCAAGCTGCGACGCTTCATTGTGCAATCTCCATGTACGGAATGTCGTTCCGGTGCGGCAGGTGGGGACTTCTCGCTGGAGTATTGCAAGGGGTGTGCCGGAGTCGCGCAGGGGCGCAATACGTGCCGGTTGAGCTTAGGCAACGCAGCGGCGCGCACCGTGCTGGTGCTCGACTGGCAGGATGGTGCGCAGGGTTGAGTGGTATTGGTGCGCCGGACTACGTGCGCGACCCACCAGGCAGATCGCGTGCACCGCCGACGCGGCTTGCGCCGCTGCTACGGGATCGCGTGCACCGCCGACGCGGCTTGCGCCGCTGCTACGGGATTGCGTGCACCGCCGACGCGGCTTGCGCCGCTGCTACGGGATTGCGCGCACCGCCGACGCGGCTGGCGCCGCTGCTGCGGGATTGCGTGCAACGCCGACGCGGCTTGCGCCGCTGCTGCGGGATCGCGTGCACCGCCGACGCGGCTTGCGCCGCTGCTACGGGATTGCGTGCACCGCCGACGCGGCTTGCGGTGCTGCTACGGGATTGCGTGCACCGCCGACGCGGCTTGCGACGCTGCTACGGGATCGCGTGCACCGCCGACGCGGCTTGCGCCGACGCTGCTGGGACCGCGAATCCCCTGTAGCAGCGGCGCGAGCCGCGTCCGGGCGCACCGCAAATGTATGCAGGATGGCTCAGACAGCTTCGACCGAAGGCCGCACCCGCAGCAGCACCCAATCCGCCACCCAAACCAGCACCAAGGACAGGCCCACCAGCGGAAACAGCACGCCCACCGCAACCATCACTCCGACCGCCACCTTCCATCGCGGCAGATCATGGCGCAGCGGCGGTACACCGAGCTTGCCCTGTGGCCGGCGCTTCCACCAGATCACCAGGCCGCTGACCGAACTGAGCAGGATCATCAGGCACACCAGCAGCACGATGATCTGATTGACCGGGCCGAACATCTTGCCCTCGTGCAGCATCACGCCGGTTTCGGTAGCACGGGCGACCAGGCCGTAATGTGCCCAGCGCACATCGGCCAGAACCTGACCGCTGTACTGATCGATGTGCAGGGTCGCGTCGTTGCGTGGGTCGTCGGCGAATACCGCCACGGTGAACACGCCGCTCGCGGTGGTCGGCAAGGTGATGCTGTAGCCCGGCTCCACCTGCAATCGCGCCGCTGTATCGACCACGCTCTGCAGGCTGATCTGCGGCGCCGCCGGGGCATGCACGTGCTCGCCATGAGCCATGTGTTCGGCATGCGCGCCGCTGGACTGTGGCATCGGCGTGTGTTCCATGGCCCACGGCACGGTCTGCCGGTGGGCCTGGTTGAGTTTGCCAGCCTGCTCGTCGGAGGTGGGCATATCGTTCCACATGGCGGCAGGGAACTGGTTCCACAACTGGGCATACTGCTTGCCCCAGAAACCGGTCCAGGTCATGCCGCTGAGCAGCATGACCAGCAGCAACGCCGCGCCCCAGAAACCGACTGCCGCATGGACGTCGCGCCACAGCGCCCGGCCACGGCTGCGCCAGCGCGGCCAGAGCACGCCGCTGGCCGCGGTACCGCGCGGCCACCACAGGTACAGGCCGGAGATCACCAGCACAATGCCCCAGCCGGCGGCCAGCTCTATCAGCCGGTCGCCGAGGGTGCCGATCATCAATTCGCCGTGCAGCGCCCTGGCCACCGCCTGCAGGTTCCACTTGGCATCCTGCGCGCCCAGCAATTCGCCGGTGTAGGGATTGACGAATACATTCAGTTCGCGGCCATCGGCATGGACCACGAACTGAGCACTGCGCTCGGCGGTGCTGGGCGGCAGGTACTGGCCGATGGCACCACGCGGGTAGGCGTTGTGGGTTCGCACCAGCAATTCATCGGCACTCAGGCGCTGTTCGGCCACCGGCACCACCAGCAGGTCACGGTACATCCAAGGGTCCAGCTGTGGCTTGAACAGGTAGATGATTCCGGTCAGCGCCAGCAGGATCATGAACGGCGCGACGAACAGCCCGGCGTAGAAATGCCAACGCCAGGCAAGGTTGTAGAAAGAGGTTTTCATGGAGAAGGCGTGTTCCGACTTATCGTGTACTCAACAAGGCCCCATGCGCTGCCCGTCCCCTTCCACAGGTCAACCACGCCCCCGCGTGGGAGCGAGCCTTGCCTGCGAAAACATTCGCAGGATCAGCAACGCCCACTGTGGGAGCGGGGCGGGCGGCGAGCCATCTACCCGCGAAGAGGCCCGCGTTGACAACGCACAAGCGTGTGTATGTTTGGCGTGGAAGCTCAAACCAACGCAGGCGGCGCTCGCGTGCGCGCGCCGAGGAACACCGCCTGTGTAGCGTGCCCCGCGCGGGGCTCGGCCATGAATACACTGTGCGGGCGCTGCGCATTCGCCCCCGCAATGGCCAGCGCCTGAGGCAGCGCTGGGCAATGGAAGAACAGGCTGCAGTAACCGCACTTTTCCATCAGTGCGTGCAGATCGCCGCCGCTCGCGCCGCTGCCATGGTGCTCGTCGTGAGCGGCGTGGTCCATGGCGGGCATGTCTATGGCGGGCACGGCGCTGCCCAGCGCCACGCCGGACATCCTGTGGTCCATCGGCATGGATTGGGAAATCAGCGGGCCGATGAATATCATCAGCATCGCGAACAGGCTGATCCAGCTGGCGCGCGCCTTGGCAGACGGCGTGGAAGGAGTGCGCTTGGCGCTCAGGGCATTCATTCAGTCAATGCGCATGCTCGGTGGCCTCTTCCTGCGCGGGCGCCTGCTTGAGCACCTGTACCTCCACCACGAAATCACCGGCCTTGGCAAAGTGCAGCGTCACGGGAAAGTGCTGGCCGGCCTGTAATGGGCTGCTCAGCTTGAGATCCAGCAGCATCACGTGAAACGCCATCGGCGCGAAGACCGCGTGGCCGCTCGCCGGAACGGTGACACCCTGGACCCGCTGCATCTTCATCATGCCGTCCTGGTTGATGTGCTGATGCAGCTGCGCCTCTGCGGCGATGGGCGTGTCGACGCTGGTCAGCGTGTCGTCGTCGAGCCCGCGGTTGCGCAGCTCGAAGTACACCGCCGCTGTCGGCGAGCCGGGTGGCAGTTCCTGGGACCAGGGTTCGACGATGAGCAGATCACCCGCCTTGTATTGACGGACGTCGCCTTGCGCGGCGGCAGCGAGCAGCATGAGCACACAGGCAGACCAGAACCTTTTCATCGCAGACACCCCGATACGAAAGCCGCCATTGTAGCAGCGGCGCGAGCCGCGTCGGCGGCATACGCAATAAATCTGGTCCACCGCGCGAGCCGCATCATCAGGCACCGCAATGCTCTGTAGCAGCGGCGCAAGCCGCGTCATCAGGCGCCGCGATTCATCTGCACCAGCAATGACGCCGCATCCATGAACATGCGATCCACCGCAGGCAGCGCCGGGCGCTTGAGCACCAACACCGGCAACCCCATCTCCCGCGACACCTGCAGCTTGGGTTCGGTCGCGCCGCTGCCGCTGTTCTTGCTGATCAGCACGTCGATGCTGCGCTGGGCGAACAAGGCGCGTTCGGCGTCCAGACAAAAGGGACCACGGGCGCCGATGACCTCGCATTGCGCCGTGCCTGGGTAGGGGTCCAGCGCCCGCAGGGTCCAATGCTGATGCGGCGGGATCTCGTGGAGGTGCTGCAGGGGTTCGCGACCCAGGGTAAACAGTGGTCGCTGGAACGGTGCCAGCACCTGCACCAGTTCAGCCCAGTCGACCACCTCTCTCCAGTCGTCACCCGCCTGAGGCGCCCAGGCCGGACGGCGCAAGGCCCAGCACTCGATGCCGGCCAGGCCCGCCGCCTTCGCAGCATTGGCGCTGATCTGCGCCGCATAGGGATGAGTCGCGTCCACCAGCAGCGTAATGCCCTCGCCACGAATGTAGGCTGCCAGCCCTTCGGCACCGCCATACCCACCGACGCGCACCTGACAGCGCAGGTCGGTCGGCACGCGGCCCACGCCCGCCAGGCTGTAGACATGTTCAGGCCCCAGGGTCCGCGCGATCGCCAGGGCCTCGGTCACGCCACCCAGCAGCAGGATGCGCTTCATGGACTCACCCCCGCCTGCCCGACGATCCCGCCCTGGCGATCGATGGCGAACACCTCCACCTGAACCCGATCCTGTACCACGCTGCGAGCGAATTGCCAGGCATGGCGGCAGACCTCATCGCCCAGCTTCACGCCCTCGGCATGGGCCAGGGCCAAGGCTTGCTGGCTGGTGTTGGCCGCGCGAATCCGCGTTTGCAGGTCACTGCCTGCGCCGACGTCGCTGGCCCAACCCGCCAGCTGTGCCAGATCGATACTCGAATGACGACTGTGCAGGTCCATGTGTCCGGCCGCCAGCTTGCTGATCTTGCCGAAACCGCCGCACAGGCTGAGTTTGTCCACGGGCACCTTGCGCAGATGTTTGAGTACCGCACCGACGAAGTCGCCCATCTCGATCAGGGCGATCTCGGGCAACGCGTAGACCTGGCGCATAGTGTCCTCGCTGGCATTGCCGGTGCACGCGGCGATGTGCCGGTAGCCGTTGGTGGTCGCCACATCAATGCCTTGATGAATGGAGGCGATGTAAGCGGCGCACGAGAACGGCCGTACGATACCGCTGGTGCCCAGGATCGACAACCCGCCGAGGATGCCCAGGCGCGGGTTCATGGTCTTGAGCGCCAGGCCAGCGCCGTTCTCGACGTTGACGGTGACCTCGAAGCCGCCGCCGTAGCCATGTTCCTCGGCCAAGCGCGCCAGGTGCTCGCCGATCATCCGCCGCGGCACCGGATTGATCGCCGGCTCACCGACACCCAGCACCAGCCCTGGCCGGGTGACCGTGCCTACGCCGACGCCAGCCACGAAATGGATGCCGGGCTCATCGAGCAGACGCACCTGGGTGTACAGCAAGGCGCCGTGGGTCACATCCGGATCATCGCCGCCATCCTTGAGCGTACCGGCTTCAGCGCCGTCGGCATTCAGCCGGCAGAACTCCAGGCGCATTGACACCTGCTTGCCCTTGGGCAACACGATATGCACCGCATCGCTGGCGCCACCGCCGAGCAACAGGCGCGCGGCGGCCAGGCTGGTGGCCGTGGCGCAACTGCCGGTGGTCAGGCCGCTGCGCAGTGGTGCCGGCTGTTCCGCTGTTTCTTCACGCATCGAGGGGTTTGACCGCTTCGAGCAGGGTGATCGGCAGCGCCTGGCGCCAGGTGTCGAACTCGCCCAACGGGCAGGCCTGGGCAATGTGCAGGCGGGTCAGTTCGCCGCCGTGGTGCTCGCGCCACTGCACCAGCGCCAGTTCGCTTTGCAGCGTGACCGCGTTGGCCACCAGACGGCCACCGGGTTTGAGCGCTGCCCAGCAGTCGGCCAGGACGTTTTCGCGGGTGACGCCACCGCCGATGAAGATCGCGTCAGGCGTGGCCAGCCCGGCCAGGGCCTGCGGCGCCCGACCGCGCACCAGCTGCAGGCCCGGCACGCCGAGGGCATCGCGGTTGTGTTCGATCAAGGCCTGGCGGCCCTCGTCGGATTCGACCGCGATGGCGCGGCAACTGCGGTGGGCACGCATCCATTCGATGCCGATCGAGCCAGAGCCGGCACCGACGTCCCACAGCAACTCGCCCGGCTGGGGTGCCAGGCGTGCCAGGGTCACCGCGCGAATGTCACGCTTGGTCAGTTGGCCATCGTGGCGAAAGGCAGTGTCGGGCAGGCCGGCCAAGGGGGACAGCCGCGGAGCGTCCGGGCTTGCCTGGCATTCGAGGGCGATCAGGTTGAGCGCGGCGATCTCGCTGAAGTCATCGTTGGCGGTACCGTCGATACGACGTTCGCCGGGCCCCCCCAGGTGTTCGAGCACGGTCATGCGGCTGGCACCGAAGCCGCGCTCGCGCAGCGACCGTGCAACGGCTTGCGGGCTTGCCCCATCGTTGCTCAAGACCAACAGGCGCTGGCCGCTGTACAGGTGTGCAGCCAGCGCCGCGACCGGACGGGCGACCACCGACAGGGTCACCACGTCTTGCAGGGCCCAGCCCAGACGAGCAGCGGCCAGAGAGTAGGAGGACGGCGAGGGCAATACGTGCATCTGCGCAGCCGGGACCTGCCGCGCCAGGCTGGCGCCGACGCCATAGAGCATCGGATCACCACTGGCCAGCACGCAGACCGCCGCGCCGGGCTCGGACAGTACTGCATCGAGGCTGAACGGGCTGGGCCAGGCAACGCGGGTACCGACGACGCAGCGCGGCAGCAGTTCGAGCTGGCGGGGCGAGCCGACGATGCGCCGCGCGCTCAACAATGCACATCGTGCCTGTTTGCCCAGGCCCGCAAATCCGTCTTCACCGATACCTACCAGGGTCAGCCAGGCCGACATGAATATCCCTCATACAAAGCTATTCCGACGGGCAGACTTTTCATGCCTTCGGCCAAAGCAGGCATAATACCGCGCCTTACCCATTCCAGTGGTTTTTCGCGCGTGTCCGGTGCCCCTTTGAACAAGACCTCGAACGTTGTCCGCCCCTCGGCGTGTCCGGGGTTGCTGCGTATCGTGCAGGCATTGGACGGGGGGATCTGCCGCATCAAACTGGCCGGTGGCGAACTGGGTGCCGACCAGGCCGAAGCGGTGGCCGAAGCCGCCGAGCGGTTCGCTCAGGGGACGATCGAGGCGACCAACCGCAGCAATCTGCAGATTCGGGGTATCGGTGAACGTCATCAGGCCTTGATCGAGCATTTGCTGCAGGCTGGCTTGGGTCCACGGGACGCAGCCGGTGACGACGTGCGCAATGTCATGCTCAGCCCCACCGCCGGCATCGACCCCCAACAGGTCGTCGACACGCGCCCACTGGCGGCCCAGGTCATCCACAGCCTGGAAACCGAGCCGCGCTTCCATGCGCTGTCGGCCAAGTTCGCGGTGCAGTTGCACGGCGGCGAGCGCCTGGCGATGCTCGAGCATCACCACGATCTGTGGCTGTCGGCCTTCGAACGTGATGGGCAATGCTGGTGGGCGTTCGGCCTGGCCGGCTGTCCCGGGAGCGACCCTGCCGTGGGCGCCGTGCCTTTTGACCAAGGCCATGCCCTGGTGGTGGCGGTGTTGGACCGCTTCCTCGAACTGGCGCGCCCTGAACACACGCGAATGCGCGATCTGCTTGCCGACGCCTTCTTCGCAGGCAGAGGGCTCAGCCGCCCGCCTCGCTCCCACAGGATCCTCGTCGCTGATACCAGCATGCCAGCCACCACAGCCAAGGCAGGCAAGATTGCTGCACCTGTGGGAGCGGGCTCTGCCCGCGAAGAGGCCGCCACTGACACTACCCAGGCATTCCTCAGCACCCTGGGTCTGCCTGTTTGCCCTGCACCACTGGGCAGGCCGCTGGCCACCTTCAAACTGGGCATCCAGCCACAGCGCCAAGCGGGCCTGAGCTTCATCTGCACCCTGGCTCCCCTGGGCCGGCTGACCCCGGCCATGCTGCGCGGCGCCGCCCAGCTCGCTCGCGAACACGGTAACGGCACCCTGCGCATGACCCCGTGGCAGGGCCTGCTGTTACCTGACCTGCGCGATCCCGAACCCGTGCTCCAGGCCCTGACCCAGCTGGGCTTCATCACCGGGCCGCAACAGCCCTTGGCGGCCATGATCGCCTGCACGGGCGCCAGCGGCTGTGCCAAGGGCCTGGCCGACACCAAGGCGGATGCCGTTCGCCTCGCCGCTTTGCTGCCTGCGCGGGCGCCGCTGAGCGTACATCTGAGCGGCTGCCCACGTTCATGCGCCGCGGCCCATGTCGCCCCGGCGACCCTGCTGGCCAGTAGCGCCGGCCATTATGACCTGTATCTGCGCGACGCCGAACGACCCGGATTCGGGACTCTGCTCGCGCGCCATCTTTCACTGGATGCGGCCGCTGCCCTGCTGCGCGACCGCTCACGGAGCGACACCCATGATTGACTACATCCGCGATGGTCAGGAGATCTATCGCAATTCCTTCGCCATCATTCGTGCCGAAGCGAAGCTGGATCAGATCCCCGCAGACCTGGAAAAGCTCGCCGTACGGGTCATTCACGCCTGCGGCATGGTCGATGTCGTCCAGGACCTGCGCTTCTCGCCCGGCGCCGGCAAAGCCGGCCGCGACGCCCTTGCCGCCGGCGCGCCGATCCTGTGCGACGCGCGCATGGTCGCCGAAGGCATCACCCGCGCCCGACTGCCTGCGAACAACCAGGTGATCTGTACCCTCAAGGACGACAGCGTGCCAGCCCTGGCCCAAGCCTTGGGCAACACCCGCTCGGCGGCTGCGCTGGAGCTGTGGCGGCCCCATCTGCAAGGCTCGGTCGTGGTCATCGGCAATGCGCCGACCGCGCTGTTCCACCTGCTCGACATGATCGATGCCGGCGCGCCCAAGCCCGCCCTGATCCTAGGCTTTCCAGTCGGTTTCGTCGGCGCGGCCGAGTCCAAGGCCATGCTGGCGGCGGACAGCCGTGGCGTGCCGTTCGTCATCGTCGAAGGCCGCAAGGGTGGCAGTGCCATGGCCGCCGCCGCGGTCAATGCACTGGCCACGGAGGTCGAGTGATGCAACCGCGTGGCCGTCTGCTGGGACTGGGCGTAGGCCCGGGCGATCCCGAACTGATCACCGTCAAGGCGCTGCGCCTGTTGCGCGAGGCGCCGGTGGTGGCCTATTTCGTCGCCAAGGGCAAGAAGGGCAATGCCTTCGGCATCATCGAGGGCCACCTGCAGGCTCTGCAAACCTTGCTGCCGCTGGTCTACCCGGTGACCACCGAGGCACTGCCCGCGCCGCTGTCCTATGAACAGGTCATCAGCGATTTCTACGACACCGCCAGCCTGGACGTCGCCGAGCACCTGGATGCCGGCCGCGACGTGGCGGTGATCTGCGAGGGGGATCCGTTCTTCTATGGCTCCTACATGTACCTGCACGACCGGCTCGCCGAACGCTATGAAGCCCAGGTGATCCCTGGCGTCTGCTCGATGCTCGGCGGTGCTTCGGTGCTGGGCGCACCCTTGGTGTATCGCAACCAGAGCCTCTCGGTGCTCTCGGGCGTGCTGCCGGCGGACGACCTCAAGCGTCGCCTGGCCGACGCCGACGCCGCCGTGATCATGAAGCTGGGCCGCAACTTTCCCAAGGTCCGCCAGGTGCTGATCGAACTGGGCCTGGCCGAGCGCGCCCTGTATGTCGAGCGCGCCACCATGGCCAACCAGAAGATCGTCCCCCTGGCCGAGGTCGATCCGACCTCGTCGCCCTATTTTTCCTTGATCATCGTTCCGGGTGAGAGGTGGCAAGGCTGATGAACGCCCCAGCAATCGTCATTCTCGGCAGCGGCGCCCTGACCACCGCGCGGCGCCTGCAGCAACTCTATCCACAGGCGCTGATCCACGGGCTGACCGAGCGCGTGACCGGTGTCGAGCGCAGTTATCAGGACTTCGGCGCTACCCTGCGTCAGTTGTATCGGCAGAACACCCCGATCATTGCCCTGTGCGCGGCGGGCATCGTCATCCGCTGCCTGGCGCCGCTCCTGCTGGAGAAGGGCGCCGAACCGCCGGTGCTGGCCGTGGCCGAAGATGGCAGCGCGGTGGTGCCGCTGTTGGGTGGCCTGGCCGGGGTCAACGTGCTGGCTCGCGAGATTGGCGCAGGCCTGGGGGTTGCGGCCGCGATCACCACCAGCGGCGAGCTGCGCTTCGGTACCTGCCTGCTCAACCCGCCCAGCGGCTATTCCCTGGCCGATCTGGAACTGGGCAAGCGCTTCGTTTCCGACCTGCTCGCCGGTGAGCGGGTGCGCGTCGAAGGCGCCGCGCCCTGGCTGGCCGACGCACGGCTGCCCGAAGACGCACAGGCGCGCCTGGCCATTCATGTTGGCAGCGAGGCGCGGGCACCGGTTGCCCACGAACTGCTCATCCATCCGCGCAACGTGCTGGTGGCGGTGAATTCAGCGTTGCCCCATTTGGCGGAGGCCGTGCGTGACGCACTGCAGGGCCGTCGTATTGCCCTGCCATCACTGGCGTGCCTGCTGGCGGACGAGGGTGCCATGGCCGATTCTGCGCTGCACGATGCTGCCGCCGACTTGGGCGTGCCGCTGCGGTTTGCCCCGGCACAAGGCTCGCTGGTGCAGATGGCCGGCCACGCGGTGCCGCAGTCGTCGCCCGTGGCGATCGGCGAACACATGGCAGTCGCCATGGCCGAGCAGCCACTGGACCTGTCGGGCATTGGCCGGCCGCGCGGACGTCTGGCCGTCATCGGCCTGGGCCCCGGCGCCGCCGACCTCATGGTCCCGGCGGTCAAGACGGAGCTGGCGCGTGCCAACGATATTCTGGGCTACGAGACCTACGTGCGCATGGCCGGCCCGTTCCGCGCCGATCAGGTGCTGCACTGCACCGACAATCGCGAAGAGATGCAGCGTGCCCGGCACGCCTTCGAATTGGCCGCTCAGGGTCGCTCGGTGGTGGTCGTGTCGTCCGGTGACCCCGGCGTGTTCGCCATGGCGGCTGCGGTGCTGGAAGCGCTGCACGAATCCGCCGACCCGAGTTGGCACGCGGTAGAGCTGCAGATGCTGCCAGGCGTCTCGGCCTCCCTGGCCACGGCGGCCCAGGCCGGCGCACCGCTGGGCCACGATTTTTGCGTATTGTCGCTGTCCGACAATCTCAAACCCTGGGCCATCATCGAGAAGCGCCTGGACCTGGCCTGTCAGGCTGATCTGGCCCTGGCGTTCTACAACCCGATTTCCCGCTCGCGGCCGTGGCAACTGGGCAAGGCGCTGGACATCGTTCGCCTGCATCGCACGCCTGCCACCCCCGTCGTGTTGGGCCGCGACATCGGCCGTCCCGGCCAGACCTTGCGGGTCATCACGCTGGGCGAGCTGACGCCTGAGCAAGTGGACATGCGCACCATGGTGCTGGTGGGTTCTTCCACTACCTGCACCTTCGCCAAGGCCGCAGGCGGCACCTGGGTATACACCCCTCGCTGGTACGGCACCAAGCCCTGATCTACAAACGAACACCAACCGCCGCCGAACGCCCCCTGTAGCAGCGGCGCAAGCCGCGTCCGGCCGCACCGCGCATTTCCTGACGTACCGCGTATGACGCCGACGCGGCTCGCGTCAGCCCTGTAGCAGCGGCGCAAGCCGCGTCCGGCTGCACCGCGCATTTCCTGACGTACCGCGTGTGACGCCGACGCGGCTCGCGCCGCTGCTACGGGGTCAGGGGGTTTTCAAAGGCGGCACGATGGCCTCGCGCTGTGAAGCCCAGTGCTCCACCAGTTCGCGCAATTGCGACATTTCGATCGGCTTGGCCATATGCCCGTCCATGCCGGCCTGGCGCGCCTGCTCCTTGTGCTCGCTGAGAATATGCGCGGTCAGCGCCACCACCGGTGTGCGCACGCGCTGGTTGCCCATTTCCCAGGCACGCAACTGACGGGTCGCCGAGAATCCGTCAAGAATCGGCATTTCACAGTCCATCAGTACCAGGTCGTAACGCTGGGCCTTCATCGCCTTCAGGGCTTCCTCGCCATTGCTGGCCGTGTCGGGATGCAGGTTGAGCTTGCCGAGCATGCCGCGGATCACCTTGGTGGAAATGTTGTTGTCTTCGGCCACCAGAATACGAAAGTCACCTGGCACATCGATAGGCGCCAGGTGGGCGGCAGCGAGTGGCGGTGCCTCGCTTTCTCCACGATGGCTGAGCTCGTCGGCCAGGGTAGTCTTGAGGGTGTACCCGGCCACCGGTTTGGCCAGGATGCGCTTGATCCCGGCATTGCGAGCGACCACCTTGCTCGGCGCATTGCTGATACCGGTCAGCATGATCAACAGAATGTCGTGGTTCAGGCTTGGATCTTCCTTGATCTTCGCGGCCAGTTGCATGCCGGTCATGCCGGGCATGTTCTGGTCCAGCAAGACCACGTCGAAATAGTCACGCAGGTGCGCCTTGGTTCGCAGCAAGGCCAAGGCCTCCTTGCCCGACGGCACGGAGCTGACATTCAGGCCCCAGGCACTGCACTGCTGCACCAGTACCTTGCGGCAGGTCTCGTTGTCGTCGACCACCAGCACCCGCGCGTTCTTGAGCGGCAGGTCGAGGTCCGAAGACGGTTGCTCGAGGCGTTGCGGATCCAGCGGCAGGGTCAGCCACAGGGTGCTGCCATGCTCGCTGCCGCTCTTGATGCCGAAATCTCCCTTCATCAACAGCACCAATTGGCGGGCGATCACCAGCCCCAGGTGCCCGCTCAGGCGGTTGCCGTCGAGCAGGTTGGTACTGCGCAATTCGGTGTGCAGCAGCGCTTCGCGTTCGGCGCCGGGCATTGGTTCGCCACTGTCCTGCACGGCGATGCGCAGGCGTGGGGTGGCGCTGCGCTGGTCGAGCGCCACCACCAGCAGGATCTCGCCCTGGTCGGTCTTCTTCAGCGCGTTGTCCAGCAGGCTCAGCAGCGCCTGGCGCAGGCGTGTCGGATCACCACTGATGACTCGCGGAACCTGAGGCTGGGTAAAACTGATCAACTCGATGTTCTGCTGCTCGGCCTTGGCGCGAAAGATGTTCAGGCAGTCTTCGATCAGGGCGTGCAGGTCGAACTGCACATCGTCCAGTTCGATCTGCCCGGATTCGATCTTGGAGATGTCGAGGATCTCGTTGATCAGACCGAGCAGCTCGTTGCCGGCACTGTGGATGGTCTGCACGTAGTCGCGTTGCTTGACCGACAGCGGTGTGCCCAGCAACAGTTCGGTCATGCCCAGGACGCCGTTCATGGGGGTGCGGATCTCGTGGCTGAGCTTGGCCAGGAATTCCGCCTTGGCGTTGATCTCGGCGGTGCTGGCCGCCAGTTGCCGGCTGGCGCTGAAGCGATCCTCGCTGATGCTGCGCAGGCGCTGGGTCAGCGCGGCGTTGAGGATCACCCCGCCCACCATGGCAAACCCGAGCAAGGTGAAAATCAGCCACTGCGAAGGTGTGCGGGTCAGGCCCAGCAGCGCCGGCAACACCACCAGGCACCCCAGGTTGCACACCAGCAGCCCCAGGCAGAAGGTGCGTGCCGGGCGATAGCCCTGCAGCCAGTGCCAGATGCCGATCATCAGCATGGTCATGCTGGTCAGGGCCAGCAGGCCGTAGGCGAAGAAGTTGAACGGCAGGCCGTCGATGAACAGCAACAACAGCCCACACAGGGCGATCAGGGCAACCTCGGCCTTGATGATGCGGTTGGAGCGCTGATGGCCGCGCACGGCGAAGAAACGCAGGCAGAACATCAGCCCGGTCATCGATGCCAGCAGCAGCGCGCTGTAGGCTGCCGGTGTACGCGCTGCCGGCCACAGCGAAACCCAGGGCCCGGTGAAGTTGAACAGGATCAGGGCCGAGGCCAGCAGGCAGGCCTGGGAGCAGGCCAGCCACAGGCTGCTGCTGGAGCGGCGATGGGCGAAGCACATCAGGTTGTGCAGGATGAGCATGGCAACGCAGCCCAGCAGCAGCCCGAACAGCAACGGCTCCCGTTGATCGGCGGCCGCTGCGGAAGAGGATTGCAGAACGATGCTGGGGCGGATCTGGTGTTCGGAGGCGATACGCAGGTACACGTCGAGATGTTTCTGGCTCACCGGCAAGGTCAGCAGATGGTCGCTGCTGGCCAGCGGCGCCTCGGTGTTGGCATCGGTGTCCGACGACACACGCCTGATCAGCGTGTCGGCGTCGAGCACATAGAAATCCAGGGCCTTCAGGTCAGGGCAGAAAATACGCAGCAACAATTCCTGGTCGGTCGGCGGCAGGCGATAGTGCAGCCACAACGCGCCGTTGGGCCCGGCCGCGTTGACCTGACGCAGTTGCACCGGGGCGAACTGGTTCTGGAAGCGTTCGGAGCGCACGTCGCCCAACTGCAGCCGGCCGTCTTCGTCCATCAACATCGACCAGCCGCCCACCGACTCTGCCTGGGCGCCGAGCACACAGAGCAGGGCCAGCAGGCCGGCGGTGAATCCTATGGCAGTCCTGAGCCAGCGCAAGGCGAAATCCCTTCGTAGATGAATGCCTGATTATAGCCGCGTGCGCCATGAAACGTGTGTCGGGGGCTTGAAGCCCCCGACAGTCACCACGCTTATTTGCCGCTTTCGCGGGCAATGGCCCGGTAGCCGATGTCATGGCGATAGAAACAACCCTGCCAATCGATCTTCGCGGCCAGCGCATAGGCCTGGCGCTGCGCGGCGCCGACGCTGTCGCCCAGTGCCGTGGCGCACAGCACGCGGCCACCGGCGGTGACGACCTGGCCGTCCTTGAGTGCGGTGCCAGCATGGAACACCTTGCCGGTCTCGGCAGCCGCTGCGTCCAGGCCGCCGATCGCATCACCCTTTGCATAGTCACCCGGATAGCCACCCGCCGCCAGCACGATGCCGACACTCGGCCGTGGGTCCCACTGAGCCTCGACCTTGTCCAGCGCCTGGGCGAAAGCCGCTTCGATCAGCAGGATCAGGCTCGACTGCAGGCGCAGCATGACCGGTTGGGTTTCGGGGTCGCCGAAACGGCAGTTGAACTCGATGACCTTGGGGTTGCCGGCCTTGTCGATCATCAGCCCGGCATAGAGAAAACCGGTGTAGACATTGCCTTCTTCCGCCATGCCGCGCACGGTCGGCCAGATGACCTGATCCATGACCCGCTGGTGAACCTCGGCGGTCACCACCGGGGCAGGGGAGTACGCACCCATGCCGCCGGTGTTCGGGCCGCTATCGCCGTCGCCCACGCGCTTGTGGTCCTGGCTGGTGGCCATGGGCAGCACGTTCTTGCCATCGACCATGACGATGAAGCTGGCTTCCTCGCCGTCGAGGAATTCTTCGATGACCACCCGCGAACCCGCGTCACCGAAGGCGTTGCCGGCGAGCATGTCGCGTACGGCGTCTTCGGCTTCCTGCAGGGTCATGGCAACGATCACGCCCTTGCCCGCAGCCAGGCCATCGGCCTTGATCACGATCGGCGCACCTTTTTCACGCAGATAGGCCAGTGCCGGCTCGATCTCGGTGAAATTCTGGTAATCGGCGGTAGGAATCTTGTGCCGCGCGAGGAAATCCTTGGTGAAGGCTTTCGAACCTTCGAGCTGGGCCGCGCCTGCGGTGGGGCCGAAACAGTCCAGGTTGCGCGCGCGGAACAGGTCGACCACGCCAGCCACCAGCGGCACTTCAGGGCCGACGATGGTCAGCGAAACGTTCTGTTCGGCGAAGTCCGCCAGTTGCTCCAATGCCAGCACGTCGATAGCGACGTTCTCGCACTTGGCCTCGGTGGCGGTACCGGCATTGCCCGGTGCCACGAAAACTTTCTGGACCCGTGGGTCCTGGGCGACTTTCCAGGCCAGCGCATGCTCGCGCCCGCCGCTGCCGATGATCAATACGTTCATGGTTCAAAACCTCGGTAAAGCGGAATTCTAGGGGTGTTCGCGGTATGCCGCGCAACGGCCTGACGCGGCTCGCGCCGCTGCTACAGGGGCGGCGTACCCGTGAAACATCACTGTAGGAGGCCGCATCTTCAATGCGGCCGTCGCCGAATCAGTGGCGGAAGTGGCGCATGCCGGTAAATACCATGGCGATGCCGGCTTCGTCAGCGGCCGCAATCACCTCGGCATCGCGCATCGAGCCGCCCGGTTGGATCACGGCGGTGATGCCCACCTTGGCGGCATTGTCCAGGCCGTCGCGGAACGGGAAGAACGCATCCGACGCCATGACCGAGCCCTGCACCTGCAAGCCGGCATGTTCAGCCTTGATCGCCGCGATGCGCGCCGAATTCACCCGGCTCATCTGGCCGGCACCGACGCCGATGGTCTGGCGGTTCCTGGCGTACACGATGGCGTTGGACTTCACATACTTGGCGACTTTCCAGGCAAAGATCAGGTCATGGATTTCCTGCTCGCTGGGCGCCCGGCGCGTGACTACCTTGAGGTCATCGGCACCGATCATGCTGATGTCGCGGCTCTGCACCAGCAGCCCACCGTTGACGCGCTTGTAGTCCCACGCCTCGGCACGCTCGGCCGACCACTGCCCGCAGGCCAGCAGGCGCACATTGGCCTTGGCCGCCACGATGGCGCGGGCTTCCTCGCTGACGCTCGGGGCAATGATCACTTCGACGAACTGACGCTCGACGATGGCCTTGGCAGTGGCCGCATCCAGCTCGCGGTTGAAGGCAATGATGCCGCCGAACGCCGATTCGGTATCGGTGGCGTAGGCCAGTTCGTACGCCTGACGGATGCCGCCCTCGGCGTCCGGGCACACGGCCACGCCGCAGGGGTTGGCATGCTTGACGATGACGCAGGCCGGCTTGACGAAGCTCTTCACGCACTCCAGGGCGGCGTCGGTATCGGCCACATTGTTGTAGGACAGCTCCTTGCCCTGCAGCTGGGTTGCCGTGGCAATGCCCACTTCGGCCGGCTGCGCCTCCACATAGAATGCCGCTTTCTGGTGCGGGTTCTCGCCGTAGCGCATCTCCTGCGCCTTGACGAACTGGCTGTTGAAGGTCCGCGGAAACTCGCCGCGGCCTTCGGTGCCCAGACGCTCGCCGGTCTGGTCGATGGTGCCCATGTAGTTGGCGATCATGCCGTCGTACGCGGCGGTATGTTCGAACGCCTTGAGCATCAGGTCGAAGCGCTGCGCGTAGGTCAGGCCGCCGGCCTTGAGCCCGGCCAGCACCTGGGCATAGTCACCGGCGTTGACCACGATGGCCACGTCCTTGTGGTTCTTCGCCGCGGAACGGACCATGGTCGGCCCGCCGATGTCGATGTTCTCGATGGCCGTGGCCAGGTCGCAGCCAGGCTTGGAAATCGTCGCCTGGAAGGGGTAGAGGTTGACCGCCACCAGGTCGATCGGCTGGATGCCGTGCTCGGCCATGATCGCGTCGTCGGTACCGCGACGGCCGAGGATGCCGCCATGGATCTTCGGATGCAGGGTTTTCACGCGGCCGTCCATCATCTCGGCGAAGCCGGTGTAGTCGGCCACTTCCACGGCGGCCACGGCGTTGTCGCGCAGCAGCTTGAAGGTACCGCCGGTGGACAGGATCTCGACGCCAAGGGCTTCCAGTTCGCGGGCGAATTCAACGATTCCGGTCTTGTCGGAAACGCTGATCAAGGCGCGGCGGATCGGCAGGCGGGTGGTCTGGTCGGTCATCACGATTTCCATCTTCAAAGCGTAGAAGTCAACAAAAAAGGCGAACCGCTGGGTCGCCTTTTCTGGTTTGAATGCTTCGGTTACAGCAGGTCGTACTGCTTGAGTTTCTTGCGCAGGGTGCCTCGATTCAGGCCCAGCATCTCGCTGGCCTTGGTCTGGTTGCCCTTGACGTGGTTCATGACGCTTTCAAGCAGGGGAGCTTCGACTTCGGACAGCACCAGGTTGTACACGTCCGTGACGGAGGCGCCTTCGAGGTGGGCAAAGTAGTTGTGCAACGCCTTCTCGACACTGCCGCGCAGGGTCTGGCCCTCTTCGCTCGGCGTGTTCAGATGCTGCTTGAGGTTTACATTGTCGCTCACAGGCGTTGTTCCACTCACTAAAGTCTCGCTCATCATCGTCATGCGGCCACCTCTTTCGCGTCCCTTTCACCAAGGCTTCTATAGCGCTCGCCGAAAAACTCGCGAACGTTGGCGCATTGCTCTTGCGTCTCTTGCAGCCCATTGAAATGGCTGCGAAATTCACGCCCGCCAGGCTGTGTACACAGGTACCAGCCAACATGCTTGCGGGCGATGCGCACGCCCATCACATCACCGTAAAAGGCGTGCAGGGCCTGCAGATGTTCCAGCAGAATGCTTTCCACTTCACTCAACCGCGGTGCCGGCAGCAGCTCGCCGGTGCGCAGGTAATGCTCGATCTCCCGGAAGATCCAGGGCCGACCCTGGGCCGCGCGCCCTATCAGCAAGCCGTCGGCACCGGTCGCCTGCAGTACCTGCCGGGCCTTGTGCGGTGAATCGATGTCGCCATTGGCGAAGACCGGGATGGACACCGCCTGCTTGATCGCAGCGATGGTGTCGTATTCGGCTTCGCCGGTGTAGAGGTCGGCGCGTGTGCGACCGTGCACCGCCAACGCGGCAATGCCCGACTGCTCGGCAATCTTTGCAACAGCGATGCCATTGCGGTTGGAGCGGTCCCAGCCCGTGCGAATCTTCAAGGTCACCGGTACATCCACGGCGGCCACCACAGCTTCCAGAATCTGCGCCACCAGCGCTTCGTCCTTGAGCAAGGCAGACCCCGCTGCCTTGTTGCACACCTTCTTCGCCGGGCAGCCCATGTTGATATCGATGATCTGCGCCCCGGCCTCCACGTTCGCCCGTGCCGCCTGGGCCAGCATCTGCGCGTCCCCTCCGGCGATCTGCACCGAGCGTGGCTCGGGATCGCCCTCGTGGACCATGCGCAGGCGGGACTTGCGGCTGTTCCACAGGCTCATGTCGCTGGTGACCATTTCCGACACCACCAGGCCTGCGCCCAGGCGCTTGCACAACTGACGAAAGGGCTGGTCGGTAACCCCGGCCATGGGGGCCAGGATCAGCGAGTTGCTCAAGGTGTATGGGCCGATGCGTACCGCCGACATAGGACTTCCCTGTTGTGGGGCCGGATCATGAGAGTTCGAAAAAGGGTTGGCATAATACCCGCTCTCGATGACGGGTTAAAGATAGATTTGGATAAAATCTGAACAGTTATCTGCCCGCGCGGACAGCTTTGAACGGGCGCAGTCCACCCTTGCCCCAGAGCATCTGGCTATTCGGGCGAGCGGAAACTGAGGCTGTAATTGACCGCCGAAGGGCCTGGGTCGAGGATGTCCAGGGCAATGTGGATGGGCGTTTGCGGCGGCATCTCGGCCTTGCCGGCCAACTCGCCGTCGAGGTATTCGCTGGGCTTGAAGCGACGGCTGGCGATCAACTGGCCATTGAGGTCGGCAAAGCGCAGCTCCAGCAACGGAAAAGGCTGCGCGAACGCCGCGCGGTTGTAGATGATCGCATCCACCACCAGCGCCCCGGCGAACTCGGGATGGCTGCGCACCACCAGGTTGCTGCTTTTTACCAGGGCAATATCGACCTTGGCCGGCACACTGCAGCCTATAACGGGGCACAGCTGCTGGAACAGCGGGCGGTACTGGTCCTGACGGGCCAGTTCGGCGAAATGGTAGACCACGTACTGCACGCCCAGGCCCAACGCGGCAACGATCGCCAGGCCCAGCCACAACAGACGCTTGCCCCAGTGCGAGCGGGGCTTCTCCCAGGCCAGTTGCATCGGCTCGTCCAGCAGGTCGGCCAGATCGTCCTCATCCCGCACGGCAGGTTCATTGCGGGTTGCCTGGCCCTTGCGAGTGCTGGTGGCGGCAGCAAGAGGCGGCTCGTCTCGATCATGCTCGTCGAGTGCCGATAACCGGCCGTGGCCATCCACCGACGGCTCGTCATCGACGTGGGCCTGGTCGAGGGCCTCGGAATGGGAAAACGAAGGCTCGGTCCGCTTGGCAGGTGTCGGCGCTTGGTCTTCGTCCAGTGCCGGCAGCCGTTCGATGATCGGTGGCAAGGCCGCCGCATCGGTATCGGCGTCGTCCCGGCGCGCGCTCAGGCTGTCCATTCTGGGAGTGTCACCCAACTCGAGCCGATCCAGGTCTATGTCACCATTGGTCCACGGCCGCGGAGCCAGCTCCGGCGGTCTGGGCAAATTGGCCGGGGTCAGGGTCGCGCTCTGTTCGAGCAGCTGTCGGGCCGCATTGAAGACCTGCAGGCAGGAGCCGCAGCGAACCACGCCGCGCGCCACGCTCAGTTGGTTGTGGCTGACACGGAAGCTGCTTTGGCAATGCGGGCACTGGGTGACGAAACTCTCGCTCATGCGCAGGTCCTGGTAGGGCCGGGGGACATTCTGGATGGGGCTCAGCGGCGACGGCCGCTGATGCGTACCCAGCCGTCACGGTTGGCAATCGGATCCAGCTCGAAGTCCTGTGCGTAGGCTGCCGCGACTTCTTCGCCCTGTTCGGCGAGGATGCCGGACAGCGCCAGCAGTCCGCCAGGCCGGACCAATCCGCTGAGCTGGGGTGCGAGGCTGACCAGGGGACCTGCAAGAATGTTGGCGACCAGCACATCGGCCTGCTGAGCGGGGAGGTCGGCAGGCAGGTACACCGGGAAGCGATCGTCGGCAATGCCATTGCGCTGGGCGTTGTCGCGTGAAGCCTCCAGCGCCTGCACATCGATGTCGGTGCCAACCGCCTGACGCGCGCCCAGCAGCAACGCAGCGATGGCCAGAATGCCCGACCCGCAGCCGAAATCCAGCACCTGCGTGTCCTGCAGCTGCTGCCCGTCCAGCCATTCCAGGCACAGTGCCGTGGTCGGATGGGTGCCGGTGCCGAACGCCAGGCCTGGGTCCAGCAGCAGGTTGACCGCCTCGGGTTCCGGGGCCTGGTGCCAGCTGGGCACGATCCACAAACGGCGGCCGAAGCGCATGGGCTGGAAATTGTCCATCCAGCTGCGCTCCCAGTCCTGGTCCTCGATCACTTCGGCGTGATGCTCGGGCAGGGCGGCGTCGGTCAACAACTGCAAGTGGGCGAAGACTGCGCCGGCGTCGGTGTCGGCTTCGAACAGCGCCAGCAAGTGGGTGTGCGACCAGAGCGGCGTGGTATTGAGTTCGGGCTCGAAGATCGGCTGGTCTTCGGCATCCATGAACGTCACGGACACGGCACCGACTTCCAGCAGGGCGTCTTCATAGGTTTCGGCTTGTTCTGGGCTGATGGCCAGACGGACTTGCAGCCAAGGCATGGCGGGCACCTTCGATCTAAACGGGGGGCGCAGCACGTTCGCTGCGACAAGCGCGCCAGTTTACGCGAGGACAGGCGCGAGGACCAAAAAAAACCCGGCTCGAAAGCCGGGTCGTTTTTACATCTACACCTTCACGTCGCCAACCGAATCACTTCTGACCGGCCAGCTTGTGTTCCAGGTAGTGGATGTTGACGCCGCCCTTGCAGAAACCTTCATCGCGCACCAGGTCGCGGTGCAGTGCGATGTTGGTCTTGATGCCATCCACGATGATCTCGTCCAGGGCGTTGCGCATACGGGCCATGGCCTCGTCGCGGTCCTTGCCCCAGGTGATCAGCTTGCCGATCAGCGAGTCATAGTTCGGCGGTACCGCATAGCCACTGTACAGGTGCGAATCGACGCGAACGCCATTGCCGCCCGGTGCGTGGAAATGCTTCACGGTGCCGGGGCTCGGAATGAAGCTCTTCGGGTCTTCGGCGTTGATCCGGCACTCGAGCGAGTGACCGCGAATGACCACGTCGTCCTGGGTGAACGAGAGCTTGTTGCCGGCGGCGATGCTGAGCATCTCCTTGACGATGTCGATACCCGTGACCATCTCCGATACCGGATGCTCTACCTGCACGCGAGTGTTCATCTCGATGAAGTAGAACCGGCCGTTTTCGTAGAGGAACTCGAAGGTACCGGCGCCGCGGTAGCCGATCTCGATGCAGGCCTTCACGCAACGCGCCAGGACTTCCTCGCGCGCTGCTTCGTCGATGCCCGGTGCCGGTGCTTCTTCCAGCACCTTCTGGTGCCGGCGCTGCAGCGAGCAGTCACGGTCGCCCAGGTGGATTGCCTGGCCCTGACCGTCGGACAACACCTGGACTTCCACGTGACGCGGGTTGGTCAGGAATTTTTCCAGATACACCATCGGGTTGCCGAACGCGGCACCGGCTTCGGTGCGGGTCAGCTTAGCCGAGGCGATCAGGTCTTCTTCCTTGTGCACCACGCGCATGCCGCGACCACCGCCGCCGCCAGCGGCCTTGATGATCACCGGATAGCCGACTTCACGGCCGATGCGCAGGGCCTCTTCCTCGTCTTCGGGCAGCGGGCCATCGGAGCCGGGCACCGTCGGTACGCCCGTTGCGATCATCGCGTGCTTGGCCGACACCTTGTCGCCCATCAGGCGAATGGTTTCTGCAGTCGGGCCAATGAAGGCGAAACCGGATTTCTCGACCTGCTCGGCGAAGTCCGCGTTCTCGGCGAGAAAGCCGTAGCCTGGGTGAATGGCAGTAGCGCCAGTCACTTCGGCCGCGGCAATGATCGCCGGGATATGCAGATAGGACAGGTTGGCAGGCCCCGGCCCGATGCACACCGACTCGTCAGCCAGGCCAAGGTGCATGAGCTCCTTGTCGGCCTTGGAGTAGACGGCAACGGTCTTGATGCCCAGCTCTTTGCAGGCACGCAGGATCCGCAAGGCGATTTCGCCGCGGTTGGCGATCAGAACTTTTTCCAACATCGCAGGCTCTCCGCTGGTCAAACGATGGTGAACAGCGGCTGGTCGTACTCAACCGGCTGACCGTCTTCTACCAGGATCGATTCGATCACACCGCTGGTTTCAGCTTCGATGTGGTTCATCATTTTCATTGCTTCGACGATGCACAGGGTATCGCCTTTCTTGACCGTCTGGCCTACTTCGGCAAAGGCCGGCGAGGCTGGCGACGCCTTGCGGTAGAAGGTGCCGACCATCGGCGAACGGGCCACGGTGCCGTTGAGCTTGGCAGCCACAGGCTCGGCCGGGGCGGCAGGTGCTGCGGCGACGGGCGCTGCGGCAGGCGCGGCCATCGGCGCCGGTGCATAGTACTGCTGGGCCGGGGTCTTGCTGTGACGGCTGATCCGTACGGATTCTTCGCCTTCCTTGATTTCCAGCTCGTCGATGCCGGACTCTTCCAGCAGCTCGATCAGTTTCTTGACTTTACGAATATCCATCAATCATCAACTCCCAAGGGTCGGTCAGGGGCGTTCAGTAGGTGTTCTTGCCATGCGCCTTTCGAAGAAGGCTGCAAACACTCATGTGCCGTTGAAAAGGGCCGAGTGACGGCGAAAATTCTCGAACGTGCCGGTGAAAAATACGCACGTCGAACAGTGGGATGCTCATCGACAGCAGCGCGTCACGTCAGGGGTGACATCGGTCATGAAAAGCTGTCGAGTCATGTCCATTTCAAGCGGTGTCTCGCCTTCGGCTTCACGGGCAAAGCGGGCGAACTATGCCGGAAACCTCAGGCGTATGTCCAGTTAAGCGCAATAGCCCGCACGTTGTCCGATGTTTGCGCAAAATTTGTGACTCGCTTGTCGGTTTCGGTCACCACCCGAGTCATGGATTGCCAGCGGGAGGTATTTTCCCGAGGAACGTTGCCGCATCGACTTCACCGACGACACGTGAGGCTGCCTGTTCATTGCCGTTGCCGTCGAAGAACAGCAATGCGGGCGGCCCGAACAGCTTGAAGCGATCGAGCAGGGCACGCTGTTCCGCGTTGCTCTGGGTGATGTCCAGGCGCACCTTGCGGTAACCCTGCAGCCCTGCGATCACCTGCGCATCGGTCAGCACTTCATGCTCGATGACCTTGCAGCTGATGCACCAGTCGGCATACCAGTCCAGTACCAGCGGTTGCCCGGCGGCAGTTGCCTGGCGCAGTGCCAGCTCGAAGCCTTCGGTGGTGGTGACCGTCTGCCAGGCGTCCTGCGCAGCCGTCGGGGCAGTCGCTGGCGCACCGGTCGTGGCCGGGCACGCCAGCGGCTGGAACGGATCGGATTGGCCGCTCAAAGCGCCGTGCCAGCATGCCAGGGCATAAAACACGAAGGCCAGCCCGAGCACCTGTTGCAGACGCTGGCGCGCAGGTTTGGCCACCCACTCCAGAGCCCCCATGAACACACCGATGCCGGCTGCCAGCAGGCCGATCAGCAGCAGGGTCACGCTGCCTGGCAGCACCCGAGCGAGCAGGGCGATGGCCAGGCCCAGCAGCAAGACGCCAATGGCATTTTTCACGGTCACCAGCCACGGCCCGCTTTTGGGCAGCCAGGCCGCGCCACCGGTAGCCACCAGCAACAACGGCGCGCCCATGCCCAGACCCAGTGCAAACAGTTTCAGTCCGCCCCCCAGGGCATCGCCGCTGGCGCTGATATAAAGCAGCGCACCGGCCAGCGGCGCCGATACGCACGGCGACACCAGCAGGCTCGACACTACCCCCAGCACGGCGGCTCCCCACAGCGAGCCGCCCTTGGCATTGCCGGCCACGCGGTCGAGGCGCTGGCTCACGGCAGCCGGCAGTTTGAGCTCGAACAGGCCGAACATGGCCAGCGCGAATACCACGAAGAACAGGGCGAACGGCACCAGCACCCACATCGACTGCAGCCGTGCCTGCAGGTTGAGTTCGGCGCCGAACTTGCCCATCAGCGCACCCAACAGGGCGAAACAGACGGCCATCGGTAGCACATAGGCCAGCGACAGGCTGAAGCCGCGCAGCCCGCCCACCTGCCCGCGCAGCACCACACCGGACAAGATTGGCAGCATCGGCAGCACGCAGGGCGTGAAGGTCAGGCCGATACCGGCCAGAAAGAACAATGCCAATTCATGCCATTGCCAGCCTCCCGAGGCCCCGGCATCGCTCGCCACCGGGGCAGCCTGGCCGATGCCAGGTACGGAAAGGCGCTGGGTTTCCGGTGGGTAGCACAGGCCTTTGTCGGCGCAGCCCTGGAAGCCTACAGCCAGGGTGAAGGCGCGCGAGTCTCCGGCGGGGCGAGGGATCTTCACGTCGAGAATGCCGTGGTAGACCTCGACATCGCCGAAATACTCGTCGTGTTTCTGCTCGCCGGCCGGCAGTTGCGCGGCCCCCAGCGCGATGTCGGCAGGCTCGGCCTTGAATTCGAAGCGATGGCGGTAGAGATAGTAGCCTTCGGCAATCACGAAGCGCAGGGTGATGTCCTGCGCAGAAGCCTCTACCTGTTCGAGTTGGAACGCCTGGACGACCGGCAGGAAGTCGGCGCCGTTGTTCAGCGAAGCGCCGCCCAGAGTGGCGCTGGGCCGTGCGTCGAGCAGGCCGGAAGCCGCGACGGGCAGTGCGAAAACCAACAACAGGAGGCAAAGCAGGCGGCGCATGACAGTTCTCGAACAGCAATTGAGCGCGCATCATACTGGAGCGATGCGGTACTGCCGAATCGCCAGGGCCCGATTTCATGTAACAGGATGGGTCGCCCAGATAGGGTCGCCCGGATAAGGTCGCCCGGATAGGGTCGCCCAGTCCGCTACAAGCCCTAGACCCTGAACGCCTGCACCGCCGTGCGCAATTCGCCACCCAGACGCAACAGATGCTCGCCCTGCGCGCGCCCTTGGCCGATGCGCAGCAGGTTGTCTTCACCCAAGCCATGGATGCGCTCGCCGTGCTCGCGAATCTCGCCCACGGCACCGCTCTGCTGCGCGGTTGAATCAGCGATGCGCACGGCGGTGGCAGAGATGGTCTGGATGGCCGCGACGATCTGCGCCAGCGCCCCGTCCGCTGCCTGAGCCTGGCTGGCCGTCGCCTGGGCATGAACGACCTGGGCGCGCATGCCGTGCACGGACTCGCGCGCCGCCGTCTGCAGGTTGCCAATCAAGCTCTGGATCTGATGGGTCGCCCCGGTCGTGCGCGACGCCAGCGAACGGACCTCTTCGGCAACCACCGCGAAGCCGCGGCCCATTTCTCCAGCACGCGCCGCTTCGATTGCGGCATTGAGGGCCAGCAAGTTGGTCTGGTCGGCGATCGAGCGGATAACGGTCAGCACGCCACCGATGGTGGCCGACTCCTCGGCAAGCTGCTCGATCATCTGCGCGTTGCCCTGCACTTCACCCACCAGCGCATGCAGCCCTTTGAGGCTCTGCCCGATGACATGCTGGCCATGCTCCACCGCTTCGCCCGCCGATCGGCTGGCCGCAGCTGCCTGGCTGGCATCGTCCGCCACTTGGCCGATGGTTGCCTCCAGCTCGCCCAGCGCATCGCGAATCTGTGCGGTGTCGCCGGCCTGACGCAGTGCCCCCTGGTGCAGGCCACCGCTGAGTTCGGCCAGTTGGTGACTGCTGCCGGCCACTTGCTCGGCGTTCTGGCGAATGGTGCCGACCAACGCGACCAGATACAGGCGCAAGCGGTTCAGAGACGCTTCGATGGCCTGTAATTCATGGTTGGTACGGCCCAGAGCGACGGGCTTGGCGAAATCCCCCTCGGCCCAGGTCGACAGGGCTGGATCCAGGCGGGTCAGCGCACCGGCCAGGCGGCGCTGCATGCGGTCGATGAGCAAGGCGATCAACAGGATCAGGCCGATCATGGCCCCTTGCAGCAAACGCACTTCACTCTGGATTCTGGCGTGCTCCCCACGCACGGCCGGTTCCAGTTCGCCCAGGCCATGCTGGACTGCGCCGATGCGTTGCTGGGCGGCATCGGCCAGTTCGGTACGCCGCTGGATCAGCTCGCGGGTACGGCCCAGTTCGGCCGGATAGCGCGTCAGCAAGCTGGCCAGCTCACGCTTGAGGTCCACGCCATCATCCTGAGCCTCGCCGGTGTTTTCGTTCTGCAAACCCATCAGCGCCGCAAAGTCATCGGCCCCCGACGCGGTGGAGCTGGCCACCCCCAGCAGCGGCAGGCTTTGCAGCGTGTCGGCTTGGGCCCTGATGCCGGCGAGTTCGCGCTCGACGTCCGCAGCCAGTTCGCTGCGCCCGCTGCTGATCATCTTCTCGCGTGCCAGGGACAGTTTTGCCAGGTGCTGGCTGGCAGGCAGCAGTGCCGCTTGATAGGGCCCGTTGCTCGCGGCATACCGAGCCAGTTGTTCCAACGTACCGCCCAGCTCGCGCTCGGCCTGCACCAGCAGCGCCTGTGGATCGCCCGCCAGCTTGCCGGCAGCCAGCAACTGCTCGGCAGTGAACGTGCTCAGCGCATCGACGTCGCTGCGCAATGGGCCGTTCAGTTCACTGGGCAGGGCGGCGATCCCTTCACGCAGCCGCATCAGGCTCTGGGTCGCTTCGGCATGGCGCAGCGCATCGCCGCTGTTAAGGTAATCCTGGACGTTGCGCACGACGTCGTCCTGAAACTGCCGGGACAATTGCAGGTAGCGCTCCATCAACAGATAGGGCTTTTCCAGCGCCCGTTGCGACCACCACAGCGTTGCCGCCAGGGCGGTGCACACGGCGACCAGCAGCAGGGTGTTCAGATTGGTAAGCAGTTTCAGGCGCATGGGGGCACTACCAGCAGCGAAATGGTCAGTGCGTGAAGGTAGGGACGGTCTGTTACAAGCGCGTGACTTCAACGTGAAAAAGATGGCACATGGCCTGTATTTTCGGTTGGCCATTGAATTCGACGCTCAGACACATCCGGATGTCTTTACCGCGACTGCGACATGCCAATGCATCCTTTATAGTGACGATACTGCTTTGCCTGGAAAACTTTGCCCATGGGAGGCACGTTAGCCGGGTGGCGAGGTCAGAACCCATGAATTCCGCGATAGAAAGGACATAAGCCATGCTGGACTGGAAGAATCGTGCGGGCAACGGCGCAGCGCGCGAGCGTGCCGACACCAGTGGCGGCCCACGCAGCCATGTCAAGAGCCTGCTGCTGAGCAAGGCCGTGCTGGGTGCGCTGGCTGTCTATCTGGTGGTGACCCTGTTGCTGGGCTGGTACTGGAGCGAAGAGCCCGAACTGTTCCCGGTGCAGCAGAATGCCCAGTCGGCCGCACAACGTGACGGCCGTCAGATGGTGGTCGGCTACACCACGGTGGAAACCCTCAAGACAGTGGCATCGACACTGCTGAACAAGCCGGGTGGCTACATTTCCAACGACCGCTTTCCGCCTGGCTTGTGGATGGACAACATGCCCAGCTGGGAATACGGCGTACTGGTCCAGGTCCGCGACCTGAGCCGTGCGCTGCGCAAGGACTTCGCTCGTTCGCAGTCGCAGTCCGCCGAAGACGCCGACCTGGCCCGCGCCGAGCCGCGCTTCAACTTCGACAACAAGAGCTGGGTGCTGCCTTCCAGCGAGTCCGAGTTCCAGGAAGGTATCAACCTGCTTACCCGCTACCAGAATCGGCTGTCCGATCCTAGCCAGACCAACGCATTGTTCTACACCCGTGCCGACAACCTGAACAACTGGCTGGGCGACGTCGGTACGCGCCTGGGCTCGCTGTCGCAGCGTTTGTCTGCCAGTGTCGGTCGCGTCAAGCTGAACACCACGCTCAAGACCGAAAGCGTGATTGCAGGCCAGGCGCCGCAGGTCGACGAGGAAATCGTCGAGACACCGTGGATGCAGATCGACAACGTGTTCTACGAGGCACGCGGTCAGGCCTGGGCGCTGTCGCATCTGCTGCGCGCTATCGAAGTCGACTTTGCCGATGTGTTGGCGAAGAAGAATGCAACCGTCAGCGTGCGCCAGATCATCCGTGAACTGGAGGCGTCCCAGGCACCAGTGTGGAGTCCGATGATTCTCAATGGCAGCGGTTTCGGCATGTGGGCGAACCACTCGCTGGTGATGGCCAACTACATCTCGCGGGCCAACGCCGCCGTCATCGACCTGCGCCAACTGCTGTCGCAGGGCTGAAGACATGCCGATCTCGACCCAGGAGGTCGAACATCGTGCAGCGTCCGATGCCGAGTCGATCGCCTGGGTCGACGAGTCCGATCAGCTGCTGGGGACCTTGCCCAGGTCAGAGCTGCGCGAACGTGGGCTGATCGGCCGCGGCACCTACATCCTCCTGTTCAACAGCCAGGGCGAGCTGTGCGTGCACCGGCGCACCTTGAGCAAGGCGATCTACCCTGGCTACTGGGACGTGGCCGCCGGTGGCATGGTGCAGGGTAACGAGACCTACATCGAATCAGCCGCGCGCGAACTCGAGGAAGAACTGGGTGTGCGTGGCGTCCAACTGACTGCACACGAGCATTTTCTGTTCGACCAGCCGGGCAACCGAGTCTGGTGTGCGGTGTTCTCCGCGGTCTGGGATGGCCCGCTGGAGCTGCAGCCCGAGGAAGTGCTGGAGGCCCGGTTCGTCCCGGTCCAACAGGCTCTGGATGAAAGCACCACCGAGCCCTATTGCCCCGATTCCCTGGCTGCATTGCTGCGATTCCTGACCTGCCGGGACAACGCCTGACTCCGCGCACCATCATGTAGGAGCGGCCATCGGCCGTGAATCACACGACGCGGCTCGCCTGATACACCACGCTGTGCTTTTCGCGACCGCTGACCGCTCCTACGTGCATCCCCTGCACCCTGTAGGAGCGGTCATCGGCCGCGAAACGGGCATCGCGGTATTACCTGTACAGCCTCGCACTTCATGAAATCATCCGATCCTCGGCAATTGCCTCCACCAGGCACTTAGCATGCACCCGGTTTCCCGCTAAACTGCTCGGCCTGATCCACTTCACATGAGGCATGCCGGTGGCCAAGAAAGCCGCATCCTTCGCCGCCCTCGGCGGCCTGGTGTTCTCCACCGACAGCGGTCGGCATTGTCCGGACTGCCGTCAGCCCATCGACGCCTGCACCTGCAAGCAAACGGCCGTGGCCGAGGGCGACGGCATCGCCCGTGTGCGGCGCGAAAGCAAAGGTCGCGGCGGCAAGACCGTGACCACCATCACCGGTGTCCCACTCCCGGCCGATGCGCTCAAGGAGCTGGCGACCACCCTCAAGCGCCGTTGCGGCACAGGCGGTGCGTTGAAAGACGGCGTCATCGAAATCCAGGGCGACCATGTCGAGCTGCTGCTCGCCGAGCTGGTCAAGCAGGGCTTCAAGGCCCGCAAGTCCGGTGGTTGAGCCGCACACCCTGTAAACTTGAAGTACTCGCCGGGGTCTACCCCAGCAGGCGCAGCAATCGTCATCTTTACCCTCTACACTGCGCAGGGCCCCACGGCCCGCGACAACCGACTTTTTTCATAGGGGACCTCGATGTCCGTACGACGCACACGTAAAGACGATGGCAGCCAATGGACCGTGGCCGACAGCCGCAGCGTTTATGGCATTCGCCACTGGGGCGCTGGTTATTTCGCCATCAACGAGGCCGGCCGTGTCGAGGTTCGTCCGAACGGC
Source organism: Pseudomonas baltica (assembly GCF_014235765.1). Classification (GTDB taxonomy): domain Bacteria; phylum Pseudomonadota; class Gammaproteobacteria; order Pseudomonadales; family Pseudomonadaceae; genus Aquipseudomonas; species Aquipseudomonas baltica. Next base: position 40,932 of record NZ_JACMYH010000007.1, on the reverse strand, counting down.
CCGGACAGCTCGCCGATCGATCTTTACGAGCAGGTCGACCAACTGCGCAAGAGCGGCCTGTCGCTGCCGCTGCTGGTGCGCTTCCCCGATATCCTGCAAGACCGCGTACGCCAGCTGACCGGTGCCTTCGATGCCAACATCGCTCGCCTGGACTACCAGAGTCGCTACACCGCGCTGTATCCGATCAAGGTGAACCAGCAGGAAGCGGTGGTGGAAAACATCATCGCCACCGAAGGCGTGTCGATCGGCCTGGAAGCCGGCTCCAAGCCGGAGCTGCTGGCCGTGCTGGCCCTGGCGCCCAAGGGCGGGACCATCGTCTGCAACGGCTACAAGGACCGCGAATTCATCCGCCTGGCCCTGATCGGCCAGAAGCTGGGTCACAACGTCTTCATCGTCATCGAGAAAGAGTCCGAAGTGGCGCTGGTGATCGAAGAGGCGGCCGAGCTCAAGGTCAAGCCGCAGATCGGTCTGCGCGTGCGCCTGTCGTCCCTGGCTTCGAGCAAGTGGGCCGACACCGGCGGTGAGAAATCCAAGTTCGGCCTGTCTGCCGCCCAGTTGCTGTCGGTCGTCGAGCGCTTCCGCGAAGCGGGCGTGGACCAGGGCATCCGCCTGCTGCACTTCCACATGGGCTCGCAGATTGCCAACCTGGCGGACTACCAGCACGGCTTCAAAGAAGCCATTCGCTATTACGGCGAGCTGCGTTCGCTGGGCCTGCCGGTCGATCACATCGATGTGGGCGGCGGCCTGGGTGTCGATTACGACGGCACTCACTCGCGCAATGCCAGCTCGATCAACTACGACATGGACGACTACGCCGGTGTCGTGGTGGGGATGCTCAAGGAGTTCTGCGATGCCCAGGGCATGCCGCATCCGCACATCTTCTCGGAGAGTGGCCGCTCGCTGACTGCGCACCACGCCATGCTGGTGGTGCAGGTCACCGACGTCGAGCGTCACAACGACGAAGTGCCCGAGATCGTCGACAAGCAAAGCCTGCCCGAAACCCTGCAGTGGCTGGTCGATCTGCTGGGTCCGACCGACATCGAGATGGTCACTGAAAACTACTGGCGCGCGACCCACTACATCAGCGACATCGCGGCGCAGTACGCCGACGGCAAGGTCACCCTGGCGCAGAAGGCCCTGGCCGAACAGTGCTACTTCGCTGTGTGCCGCCGCCTGCACAACTCGCTCAAGGCCCGTCAGCGCTCGCATCGCCAGGTGCTGGACGAGCTCAACGACAAGCTCGCCGACAAGTACATCTGCAACTTCTCGGTGTTCCAGAGCCTGCCCGATACCTGGGCCATCGGCCAGGTACTGCCGATCCTGCCGCTGCACCGTCTCGACGAAGAGCCGCTGCGCCGTGCCGTACTGCAGGACCTGACCTGCGATTCCGACGGCAAGATCAAGCAGTACGTCGATGAACAGAGCATCGAAACCAGCCTGCCGGTGCACGCCGTCAACCAGGGCGAGGATTACCTGCTGGGTATCTTCCTGGTCGGCGCGTACCAGGAGATCCTCGGTGACATGCACAACCTGTTCGGTGACACCGACTCGGTGAACATCTATCAGCGCCAGGACGGCAGCGTCTACAGCGCCGGCATCGAAACCCACGACACCATCGAAGACATGCTGCGCTACGTGCATCTGTCTCCCGAAGAGTTGATGACGCATTACCGCGACAAGGTTGCCAGCGCCAAGATCACCGCGCGCGAACGCACCCAGTACCTGGACGCCTTGCGCCTGGGCTTGACGCGTTCTTCGTACCTGTCGTCGTAACGAGTGGGTCTGGTTGCCCGGCTCCTCGCGCTCGCCGCCCTGCTGGGGCTGCTAGGCGCTTGTTCCGGGCTGCACACTCTGGATGCCGTGACGGCGTCCGGCGGCTACCAGCTCACGCAGGGCGTAGCCTACGGCGCCGATCCGCGGCAGAAGCTGGACGTGTACCGCCCCACTCGACCACTGCCGGAAACTCCGGTTGTGGTTTTTTTCTATGGGGGTACCTGGAACAGCGGCGAGCGAGGCGACTATCGTTTTGTCGCCCAGGCGTTGGCCGCCCGTGGGTTGCTGGTGGTGGTCGCCGACTACCGCCTCTATCCACAGGTGCGCTATCCCAGCTTTCTCGAAGACGGCGCCGATGCCGTTGCCTGGACCTATCGAAACATTGCTCGGTACGGTGGCGACGTTCGCCGTCTGTTCGTGATGGGCCACAGCTCCGGCGGCTATAACGCGGCCATGCTTGCCCTCGATCCGCAGTGGCTGCGTAAAGCCGGGGTCCCCGCCAATGCGCTGCGCGGCTGGATCGGCCTGGCCGGCCCCTATGATTTCTTGCCGATCGAGAATCCCGAAGCCAAGCCGGTATTCTTCTTCCCCGATTCACCGCCCCAATCGCAACCTATCAACCAGTCTCTGGCAGGCTCGCCCCCGGCACTGTTGATCGCCGCCACGCACGACAGCACCGTCGACCCCGTGCGCAATAGTGAGGGCCTGGCCCGCCGACTGCGCGCCGCCGGCGTCCCCGTGCAGGAGCGCTATTACCGGCGCCTGAACCACCGCACCCTGATCGCCTCCTTTGCCTGGCCACTGCGCTGGCTGGCACCCGTGCTGGAGGACGTCGAGCGGTTCGTCAAGGCCAAGCCTGAAACAGCGGAAGTCCGTTTGCGCGAATAGATGAATCTTGCCGGTTCGCCGCAGACGTTATTGTCAGATTTTATTATGGTAGATACTGAAAGCGCGGCGTGCAGAGGTCATTGAGCCAGAGCCTGGCGCGTTTCAGGGTGAGGGCGGAATTTTACAGTTGCAAGAGCCTTGCAAGCAGTATCCAAGCATTCTGCTATTATCAAAAGTCCATATGGAAAAAGCCCGCTCTATGGCAGGCTTTTTCTGTGAGGTCAAAGGCTCACTGGTATTTATCTTCGATCTTGCGCTTTTCTAGTGTGTAGGCTTTCAGATCGATCTCATTGGTGGTGAGTTTGGAGTCAAGCTCATTCATGTCACGTTTTCTCAAACTGGCGACATGCTCTCTGCTAGCGTGATAGTTCAAAGTTTCGGCAGCGTCGTAGCCGCTGACCGGGTCCCATAGAATGGACGCTGGCCACAGAAGCAGGTTGACGACGCCCCAGCCATAGGCGCGGCCATAAAACGACCCACCGCCAGGCAATAGGCCAAGGCCGGCACCGAGGACGGGTTGTTTGACTTCCACGGCGAGGTTTTTGGCGCGGAGCATGGCAAGTTCGGATTGCTGGGTGGAGTTGAGTCCGCTCGCGCAGCCAGTGGTCAATACGATGAGCGTGGCGGCAAACAAACTGCGAAGTGTAGGCATCCCTATTTCCTTATTTACGGATTTCCAATCGATAGTGAAGTGGAAGGCGGCGTAGTCTATAGGCAGGATATAAATATGTATCGCTTGTCAGCGTGATTTTAACTAATGGTTACAGTTGGCTGGAGGCGGAGTCGTGAAAGTGCAGGGAAGGCCTTGTTACTTCCAGTAATGATCTCGCGAAGTTTTGCTGTATTCTATGCAGATTGGATGTTGACTCTTCCTGTTATAAGAAAGTGCCGGCATTGACCAACAACGTTTAGCTGATTGATTGTCAGTTTATCGTATTGAAATTCTTGCCATAGGGATATATGGGTGCTGTTCGAGGTATAGAAGCTGTGAACGGAGTGTGGAACATCGTTCATACCCATCCGCTACGATACCCATTCATCCCTGCGCTGCAATCGCCAAGCAATCCACCCCAGCGTCGCCGCACGCAGCGCCATGAACAGCAGGAAACTGATCCACAGGCCATGATTCCCGAACCCGGTGCTCCACCAGCCGATCGGCAACATCACCGCTACGCTGACCAGCATGGCATTGCGCATCTCCCGGGCGCGAGTGGCGCCGATGAACAGGCCGTCCAGCAGGTAGCTGCCTACCGCAATCAGCGGCAGCATCGCCAGGTATGGCAGGAACGGGTAGGCCGCCTCGCGGACACTGGCAATATCGGTCTGCAGGTTGATGAACATATGCCCGCCCAGCAGAAACAGTACGGCAAACCCGCCGCTGGCAATCAGCGACCACCCCAGGGACACCACCATCGAGCGGCGCAGCGTCTGCCGATCGCGCGCGCCGATGGCGTGGCCGCACAGGGCTTCGACCGCATGGGCCAGGCCGTCCAGCGCATAGGCGGTTATCAACAGGCCATTGAGCAACAGCGCATTGGCGGCCACAGTGGCATCGCCGAAGCGGGCGCCCTGGATGGTGATCAGCAGAAAGACCCCGGACAGCGCCAGACTGCGCAGGAAAATATCGCGGTTGACCCCCAGCAGCGGGCGCCAGTTGCGCCATGACCTCAGCGCCGCCCAGGCCATGGCTCCCGGATACGCTCGCAGGGAGGGCCGGGTAAGTGCCAGGCCGAGCAGGGCGCCGACCCATTCGGCTATCACCGAGGCGCGCGCCGAGCCGATCACGCCCCAGTCCAGGCCGAGCACGAACCACAGGTTAAGGGCGATGTTGACCAGGTTGGTGGTCAGCAGCAGCTGCAACGGCGCGCGGGCATTCTGGGTACCAAGGAACCAGCCGATCAAGGCGTAGCTGGCCAGCGCGGCAGGCAGCCCCAGCAGACGTGTCTGGAAGAAATCGTGGGTGGCTTGTTCCAGTGCCGCAGACGGTGCCATGAAGCTCAGGGCCAGATGGCTGAAGGGCAGCGCCAGCACGCATAGCAGCAAGGAGAACAGCAGGCCGAGGGCCAGACCCTGCACCAGAATCTGGCGCAGTGCACGACCATCATGGCGTCCGGCAGCCTGTGCGGCGAACCCCGTGGTGCCCATGCGCAGAAAACTCATCAGCGACACCATGAAGGTGAACAGGCTGCCCCCCACGGCCACTGCGCCCAACTGGTGGGCATGGGGCAGATGGCCGATCACCGCGCTGTCCACCAGCGTCACCAGGGGCACCGACAGGTTGGACAGGATCATCGGCGCAGCCAGGGCCCAGACCCTCTTGTGAGTAGGGCGATGGCGCCAATCGGTCAGTAGGATGGCCATGTAAGCTCCGAAGTCGGGGCCGCGATTGTAGCCCACCCCACTGTAGGAGCGGTCCGTGGCCGCGAAGGAATCCGCGCGGTATACCCTACACACTTCACTACACTTGTCTCAGCCGGTAACCCCGGCCACGAAACCATCAATATTGATATATATTCCCAGCCTTGCTTTTCACTGCCTTGGGTACCTCGAATTGAACAAAGGACTGTTTCTGGCCTGCGCCCTGGCCCTGCTTGGCGGGTGCGATTCATCGACATCGGAGAAACCTGTCGAGCCCCCGCCACCTGCTGCCGTGAATGCGGTGCCCAAGCCTGTGGCGAGCGTCGATCTGCCGGCCCTGGCGCAACGCTACAAGGGCCGTGAACTCGCCGTAGCCGACGCCTCCGAAGTCCAGCTGGACGGTGCCAGCACCCTTTCAGTGACCTTCACCGCACCGCTGGATCCCAAGCAGAACTTCGCCGACAAGGTTCACTTGGTCGACAGCACCCGCGGCAAGCTGGACGGCGCCTGGGAACTGTCCGACAACCTCATGGAGTTGCGCTTTCGCCACCTGGAGCCCAAGCGCAAGCTGGTGCTCACGGTCGATGCCGGGCTGCTCTCCGTGAACCAGAACACCCTGGCTGCGCCACACACCGTTCGTCTTGAAACCCGAGACCTGCAACCCACCGTGGGCTTCGCCAGCCGCGGCTCGCTGTTGCCCACCCGGCTGGCCGAAGGCTTGCCGGTCATCGCCCTGAATGTCGACAAGGTCGACGTCGAGTTCTTCCGCGTACGACCCGAGCAACTGCCGGCCTTTCTCAGCCGCTGGGGCCGCAACAGCAGCCTGCAAAGCTACGAATCGCGCGAGCTGTTGCCCATGGCCGAACTGGTCTACGGCGGTCGCTTCGATCTCGATCCCGCACGCAATACCCGCGAGACCCTGCTGTTGCCCCTCGGCGGCATCAAGCCATTGCAGCAACCAGGCGTCTATCTGGCGGTGATGCGTGCCTCCGGCAGCTACGACTATGCGCAGCCGGCGACGCTGTTCACCCTCAGCGATATCGGCCTGTCCGTGCATCGCTATGCCGACCGCATGGATGTATTCACCCAGGCCTTGGAGGGCGGCAAGGCCTTGGGCGACGTCAGCCTGCAGCTGCTCGACGCCCAGGGCCGGGTCATCGGCGAAGGCAAGACCGACGCCGCCGGCCATGCCGAACTCGCCTCGCCGGTGAAAGCCGAAGTATTGCTGGCGCATCAGGGCGACCAGACCAGCCTGCTGCGCCTGAACACTGCGGCACTGGATCTGGCCGAGTTCGACATCGCCGGAGCCAAGGCACACCCGTTGCAGTTTTTCGTCTTCGGTCCGCGAGACCTTTACCGTCCCGGGGAAACCGTGTTGCTCAATGCCTTGTTGCGCGACAACGACGGGCACCCGGTCAAACCGCAACCGGTAAGCGTCGAGGTGCGCCGCCCGGACGACCAGCTCAGTCGCAAATTCGTCTGGCAGCCAGACGCCTCCGGCCTGTATCAGTACCAGTTGCCACTGGCTGGCGAAGCGCCGACCGGGCGCTGGCAACTGCTGCTCGACCTGGGCGACGGCAAGCCTCAGGTTCACGAATTCCAGGTGGAAGATTTTCTCCCCGAGCGCATGGCGCTGGACCTCAAGGGCGCGGACACGCCCATCGCGCCCGCCGATGCGCTGGCTGTCGACGTGACCGGCCGCTATCTGTACGGCGCGCCGGCTGCGGGCAATCGTCTGAGCGGCCAGGTTTACGTGCGTCCGCTGCGCGAGGCTGTGTCGACGCTGCCCGGGTTCCAGTTCGGCTCGCTGACCGAAGGCGAACTCAGTCAGGACCTGGAGCTGGACGAGACCACTCTCGACGCGCAGGGCAGGGCGACTCTGGCCATCGATAGCCGCTGGAGCGAAACCAGGTCCCCGCTGCAGGTCGTGCTGCAAGCCAGCCTGCAGGAATCCGGTGGCCGGCCCATCACCCGTCGCCTGGTGCAACCGGTATGGCCTGCGGACCGCCTGCCCGGTGTGCGAGGAACGTTCGAAGGCGAGAACGTGGACGGCGATGGACCGGCCGAGTTCGAATTGCTCGTCGCCGACGCCCAGGGTCGCAAGCTGGCTGCCGATGCCCTCAAGGTACGCCTGGTGCGCGAGCGTCGCGATTACTACTGGAACTACTCCGAAAGCGACGGCTGGAGCTACAACTACAACGAAAAATACCTGAACCTGAGCGAGGAAACCGTTGCAGTTGCCGAGGGTGGCACCGCCAAGGTCAGCTTTCCCGTTGAGTGGGGGCCGTACCGGGTCGAGGTCGAAGATCCGCTAACCGGGCTGGTCAGCAGCCTGCGTTTCTGGGCCGGCTACAGCTGGCAGGACAACACCGAAGGCGGCGCGGTACGCCCCGATCAGGTCAAGCTCGCCCTGGACAAACCCCACTACGCAGATGGCGATACGGCCAGGGTGACAGTGACACCGCCCGCAGCCGGTACCGGCTATCTGCTGGTGGAGTCCGCCGAGGACCCCTTGTGGTGGCAGGAGATCGACGTACCCGCCGAGGGCAAGGCCTTCGACATCAAGGTCGATCCGAAATGGGCCCGCCATGACCTCTACATCAGCGCGCTGGTGGTCCGCCCCGGCGAACGCAAGGCCAACGTCACCCCCAAGCGTGCGGTCGGCCTGCTGCACCTGCCGCTCGATCGCGCCCCACGCAAGCTGGCGCTGACCCTCGACGCGCCTGCGAGCATGCGCCCGCAGCAGCCCCTCACGGTCAAGGTGACGGCCCGCAACAGCGACGGCAGCATCCCACGTCAGGCCCATGTGCTATTGGCGGCGGTGGACGTAGGTATCCTCAATATCACCCAGTACGCCACCCCCGATCCTTTCGCTGCGCTGTTCGGCCGCAAGGGCTATGGCGTCGACCAACTGGATATCTATGGGCAGTTGATCGAAGCGGGGCAGGGCCGGCTGGCCAGCCTGGCGTTCGGTGGCGACGCGGCCGATTTGGCCAAGGGCGGCAAGCGCCCGCAGACCAGCGTCACCATCGTTGCGTTGCAAAGCGCTCCGGTGACGTTGAACGAGCAAGGCGAGGGGCAGCTGACCCTCGATATTCCGGACTTCAACGGCGAACTGCGCGTGATGGCCCAAGCCTGGACCGATGATCGCTTCGGCATGGCCGAGGCGCGCACGGTGGTCGCCGCGCCGCTGGTTGCAGAACTGTCCGCGCCGCGCTTCCTGGCCGGTGGCGACCAGGCCCGCATTGCGCTCGACATCACCAACCTCACCGAACGAGCACAAACCCTGACCGTGCAGGTGAACGCAGACGGGCCGTTGACCCTGCTGGACGTCCCCCGGCAACCGCTGCAACTGGCCAAGGGGCAACGCCAGACCCTGCACGTGCAGGTACAGGCTAAGGGCGGGTTGGGCCAAGGGCACATCAAGGTACGTATCGACGGGCTGAACCTGCCCGGCGAAACGTTGCCTGCCATTACCCGGGACTGGACCCTGGGCGTGCGCCCCGCCTATCCGGCGTTGGTCAGGCATCTGCGCAACGTGCTCAAGGATCAGCCCTGGACGCTTCCCGCCGGTGCCCTGTCGCCCTTCGAACCCGCCGGGCGCGAGGCCCTGCTCAGCCTGTCGAACCGGCCGCCGCTGAACATCGGCGAGCAGATCAAGGCACTCAAGGCGTACCCCTACGGCTGCCTCGAGCAGACCATCAGTGGCCTCTATCCGTCGCTGTATTCCGATGCCGCCAGCCTGAAAAAGCTGGGTGTGGAAAGCGACACCGACGCCGAGCGCACGCGCAAGATGGACATCGGTATCGAGCGGCTTCTGGGCATGCAGCGCTACAACGGCAGCTTCGGCCTGTGGGGTGCGGATGGCGAGGAAGAGTACTGGCTGACTGCCTACGTGACCGATTTCCTCCTGCGTGCCCGTGATCAGGGCTACGCAGTACCGCCCGAGCCCGTGAAGAAAGCCAGCGAGCGACTGTTGCGCTATCTGCAGGAGCGCGATTTGATCGAGGCTGACTACAGCGACAATCTCGACCACACCCGCTTTGCGGTCCAGGCCTATGCCGGCCTGGTGCTGGCGCGTAGCCAACAGGCACCGTTGGGCGCACTGCGCAGTTTGTTCGAACGGCGCAGCGATGCGCGCTCGGGCCTGCCACTGGTGCAATTGGCGATCGCCCTGCAGAAAATGGGTGATCAGCCCCGTGCCGATCAGGTACTGCAAGCCGGTCTGGCGGCAGCACGCAACGACAGCGACTGGCTCGGCGACTATGGCAGCCCGCTACGTGACCAGGCGTTGATCCTGACCTTGCTGCAGGAGAACGATCTGAGCAAAGCCACACTCGAAGAGCGCCTGTTCACCCTCTCGGATATGCTCGCCAGTAGCAGTTGGCTATCGACCCAGGAGCGCAATGCCTTGTATCTGGCCGGTCGCAATGCGCTGGCCTTGCCCGAGCAGGCCTGGACTGCCCAGGTGCGAAGCGCCGACGTCAGTCACCTGTTGAGTGACGCCCAGCCAGCGCTGAAACTGGCGGACGGCGCGCTGTCCGAGTCGCTCACCGTTACCAGCCAGGCACAACAGCCGCTGTATCAGCAGGTGACGCTGTCGGGCTATCCGGTACGGCCGCCGGCGCCGCACGAAGACAACCTGTCGATCCGTCGCCAATACCTGGGCCTGGACGGCGAGCCGCTCAAGCTCGATACCCTCAAGAGTGGCGAGCTGGTGCTGGTGCATCTGGTGGTGGGCGCCAAGCAGCGCGTGCCCGATGCCCTGGTCGTCGACCTGCTGCCCGCTGGCCTGGAAATCGAAAACCAGAACCTGGCGCAGAGTGCCGCCAGCCTGGATAACGCCAGCAGCAGTGTCCGGCAGTGGCGTGAGTCGATGCAAAACGCCAATCTGCAGCATCAGGAGTTTCGCGATGACCGCTACGTGGCCGCACTCAAGCTCGATGGCTATGGCAGCACGCACCTGCTGTATCTGGCGCGTGCGGTAACGCCGGGTATCTACAAGGTACCGCCACCGCAGGTGGAATCGATGTACCGGCCCAACTGGCAGGCTGTCGGTGCTACGCCAGCGGACCTGACGGTACGCCCGAGGTGAGGCCGGGCAGGGGCAGCGAACGGCTGCCCTTGCCATTCGACCCATGGCTCACTGAATGATCCAGCTCAGCAACCACAGGCCCAGTACGGCCCAGATGACACCCATGATGATCGATGCACGCATGAAAGCTCGGACGGCGGAGTACAGGAACAGCAAGCCGACGATCAACGCGGCGATGGTAACGACATTGGTGTCCATGCCCAGGGTCCTCGACAGGCCGTCGACGAAATTTCCGCCCGCGTTGCCGAGCAGGCTGAACAGCCAGCTCAGGCTGTCTACCACCCAGCGAATGATTGCGCCCAGGGCCTGTCCCAGCCACTCGAAAAAGCCTTCTACATGCATAGTTGCGTCCTGATTCGGTTAGTGGCATTCATGCCATTGTGCCCCCTTTGGCCATGCGCCAGCGAACCAAGTTCCCGACAGCGCCAGCAAGGTTGGCGCACTTGATCCGCAGCTTTGCAGTTTTTCCGAAAACGCGTCGAGGCAGATTCACACGCCGTGCGCTGTTGGCGATTTGTGTGCCGGTCTTTCTTCTGTGGCTGGCCGATCGACTCTGGCCACTACCGTTGCCCCGGGATGATCTGGCACGCGTGGTACTTGCCGAGGACGGCACACCGCTGTGGCGTTTCGCCGATGCCGAAGGGGTATGGCGATATCCGGTCAGCGTGGACCAGGTTTCGCCCTATTATCTCGAAGCTTTGCTGACCTACGAGGACCGCTGGTTCTACCAGCATCCAGGGGTCAACCCGCTGGCACTGGCTCGTGCTGCCTGGCTCAACCTCAGCGGCGGTCGGGTGTTGTCGGGCGGCAGTACGTTGTCGATGCAGGTGGCGCGCCTGCTCGATCCGCATTCACGGACCTTCTCCGGCAAACTGCATCAGTTATGGCGAACCGCGCAGCTGGAGTGGCACCTGAGCAAGACGCAGATCCTCACGCTGTACCTGAACCGCGCGCCATTCGGCGGCACCTTGCAAGGTGTGGCGGCGGCCAGTTGGGCGTATCTGGGCAAGTCGCCTGCGCAGCTCACCCGCAGCGAAGCCGCCTTGCTGGCGGTGTTGCCCCAAGCGCCCAGCCGCCTGCGTCCCGACCGCCATCCGCAACAGGCGCAAGCCGCTCGCAACAAAGTGCTGAAGCGCATGGCCGAGCACGGCGTGTGGCCCATTGCACAGGTACGCGAAGCACAACAGGAGCCTTTGTTGCTGGCCCCGCGCCAGGAGCCGGCGTTGGCGCCATTGCTGGCCAGGCGCCTGAATCGCAATGACAGCCCGCCGCTCATCCACACGTTAATCGACGCCAGCCTGCAACGGCGCCTGGAAGACCTGCTGCTGGGCTGGCGTGCGCGGCTGCCCGAGCGAACCTCGGCGGCCATTCTGGTGGTGGACGCGCAGACCATGGCCGTGCGTGCCTACCTGGGCTCGGTGGACTTGGCCGATGACCGGCGCTTCGGCCATGTCGACATGGTGAGTGCCGTCAGGTCGCCGGGCTCCACGCTCAAGCCGTTTCTTTACGGCATGGCCATGGATGCCGGCCTGATTCACTCCGAGTCTCTGTTGCAGGATGTCCCGCGACGCTACGGTGATTACCGCCCCGGCAATTTTTCCGCAGGGTTCAGCGGTCCGGTCGCGGCCAGTTCGGCGCTGGCCCTGTCGCTCAATCTGCCAGCGGTGCAGGTGCTCGAGGCGCTGGGTCCCAAGCGCTTTGCCGCGCAGTTGCGCAACGGCGGCCTGCACCTGAGCTGGCCCGTGGCCGCCGAGCCCAACCTGGCGATGATCCTGGGCGGGATGGGCAGTCGGCTCGACGATCTGGTCGCCGCCTACAGTGCTTTCGCCCGCAGCGGCAACAGTGCCTCACTGCGCTGGCAACCGCAGGATGTACTGCGCGAGCGGCCGATGATGTCGGCGGGCGCGGCGTGGATCGTGCGGCGCATCCTCAGCGGCCAAGCGCGCCCGGATCAAGACCTGCACGCCGAACTCGTCCAGCGTCCGGCGCTGGCCTGGAAGACCGGTACCAGTTACGGTTTTCGTGACGCCTGGTCGATCGGCATCGGGCCGCGTTATCTGATCGGAATATGGATCGGTCGCCCGGATGGCACCCCGGTACCCGGCCAGTTCGGCCTGGCTTCGGCCGCGCCGTTGATGCTGCAGGTACACGACGTCCTGAGCAACCGCGATGCGCAGCGGGCCATCTCGACGCCTGTCCAGCGCGTACCGTCCAGCGTCGGCGTGGCTGCGATATGCTGGCCGCTGGGTCAAGCACTGGATCGCCGCGACCCCAACTGTCGGCGCCAGCGCTTTGCCTGGACACTGGACAAGACCATCCCGCCCACCTTGCAGGCGCTGGACCAACCGCTGGGTACCGGGCTGCAGGAACAGGTCTGGCTCTCGCCTGGAGGGCTGCGCACCAGTGCCTCCTGCCCCGGCGCCCAGGCACGCTCCATCGCCCTGTGGCCGGCCGCACTCGAACCCTGGCTGGCCAAGGCCGAACATCGCCGGATGCGGGTGCCGGACTCGGATCCACAATGCCCCGCGCCACCGTTGCCGGCCATGGCACCCTTGTCGATCGTCGGCGTGCGCAGCGGTGATCGGCTGCGCCATCCGGCCGCCGATGCCGGCCCGCTGCGGATACACCTCGACACGCTCGGCGGGCAGGGGCAGCGTTGGTGGTTCATCAATGGCATGCCCCAGCAAAGCAGTGCGCAGGGCACTGGCCTGAACGCGGTGTTCGAGCGCACGGGGCGTTATCAGGTCACGGTGCTGGACGAGGCGGGGCAGACTGCCAGGGCCGAGCTGACCGTGGTGGACTGAGCCTGTCGGATGCCAACCCGGCAAATCAGCTCAACCAGAACAATGTCTGCACGAACCCTGCCAGCAGAAACGGGGTGAGCGGCAGCACGGCTGCCGACTCGGGGTTCAGGTACTCCACCTTGCGCCTATAGCGAATGCTCAAGCGGTACCAGATCATCGGTGACACGAAGACCCACAGCACCAGGGCCACGATACCGCCGATCAGCGTGCCGACCAGGTGACTGCTGTCCGAAGCCAGCGCCAGTGCCCAGAGCAGCTTGACCTCGCCACAGCTCAGGCGGCCATTGAGGTAGCCAGGCAAGGTCAACGCCATGCTCAATACCAGCGCTGCGGCCGCCTCGACCATGCTCGAGCCGATCCAGGTATGCCCGGTGGCGAACAGGCACACCAGCGCCAGCACCCCTGCGCTGACGGTCAGTTTGTCGGCTATGCGCCGGTGCCGGATGTCCTGCTCGGCGCACAGGGTAAACCACAGGAGAAGAACGAGACTTGGCATGGCAGCACCCACTTGAATACGGCAGTGGCTCACTTCTGAAACAGACCTTCTGTTTCAGATTAGACGCCTGACGCTGACGATGGGGTTGCTGCGACACTTTTTTTGCTGCTGGCGGCAGGCTCAGCGAGGCGGGTAGGTGGACAGGATGTCGTTCACCGCCTTCTGGATGACGGTGCTGCGCTCGCTCGGCGAAACGGCATTGTCGTTGACCAGTTGTTCGGTGCTGCCACGCCACACCAGTTTGCCGTCCCGCGCATCGAGCATGTCCAGCTGCAGGGTCGCCACCTTGTAATCGACGCTGCGTGTTTCATTCATGGCGGGCGAGGCCCAATACGGACCCCAGTAGCCACCGCCCCAACCACCGCCATAATTGGTCGTGACCTGCTGCTGACGGTTGTCGACGATCAAGTAGGCTTGCAGCGTGATGTCGGCACGGCCACCGGCAGCCGCTGGGCGCAGTCCGCGCTGGTCGAGCTGACTGCTCACGGCCTGGCGGATGCGCTGCTCGGTGAGGTCGCTGCGCACCCGTGGATCGTCCGGCCGATATTGCACCGCCGGCTCTTTCCAGGCCCAGCTGCGGTAGGCCGCGAAGTCACGGCTGGCATCGAAATCATGATTGACTCGAGGGGTTTGACAGGCGCTCAGCAACAGCGCCAGCGGTAGAACGGCAAGGCGACGCAACATGGTGAAATCTCCTGTGGGTCAGGACGGAGGATAAGCCGTCAGCGCTTTTTGCACAGCGTTGCGTAACGCCTCGTTACGATCGCTCAGGCTGCCCTGGCTGCTGGTTTCAGCACTTGCGCTCCAGACGGGCTGGCCGCTCTTGCCGTCGAACAGGTCGATGCGCACCACCATCACCTGGATCTGGTAGGTGCGTACCACCGGATAGCTGCCATAGCCGCCATAGCGGTCGTAGCGATCATAGCCGCCGTAACCGCGTCCGTAGCCGGCACCGTAGCCGACATCGTCGCGGGTTTGTTGCAGGCGGGTTTCCATGCGCAGGCTGGTGCCGACCCGCAAGTCGGCGCTGTCGCCACCTCGCTGGGGTCGCAAGCCGCGTTGGTCGAGGGCATTGCTGACCGCTTCGGCGATCTGCGCAGAGTCGGCCCAACTGGTCCCGGCCGGTAGCTGCCCGTTGGCCCAGGCCCAATTGCGATACCGGGCATAGTCGCGCGGAGGCGCGGGGTAGGCACTGGCATCGAATGTCTGCGCCGCCTGCGCGGGGGCAGGTGGCAGGGGCCTGGAGCTGGCGACATAGGGATTGGGGCTCTGGCAGGCTGCCAGGGTCAGGCAAACAGCGGATAGGGACAGGCGACGCATGGCAGTCTCCGAAATACCGGTCAAGCGGGGCGGCAGATCCAGTGCAGGTAGCGACCCAGACCGGCAAACGCCGGGTGTCGCCGATGGGCAAGCTCCATTGTCACCAGTTGTTCCAGGTCGGCGCGCTTCTGGAAATCGATGGGCATGTAGTCGTGGAACACGCGCACACCGCTTCTGGATTCGACACGCCAGGCGCCGTCAAGTTGCGCGGCCAGTTCGCGCGGGTCCAATGGCTGCTGAGGCGTAAGGCTCTGCTTTTCACCTGCCAGTTCATTGCTGTTCAGTTTGCGAAAGTGACCTTTGAGCAGATTGCGGTAAACCAGCGCATCGCGATTGTAGAACGCCAATGACAGCCAGCCGTTGGCGGCAGTCAGCGAATGCAGGACGGGCAGAATGGCATGGGGCTCGGCCAGCCATTCCAGCACGGCGTGGCAGATCACCAGGTCGAATGCGGGCAATCCGAGCGCGGGCAGCTGCTGCCAGGACGCCTGGATGAACGTGGCGCTCTGGCCCGCTGCCGCGAAGCGCTCGCGCGCGCCCTCGAGCATCGGTTCGGCCGGTTCGCTGAAGGTGACCTGGTGACCTTGCTCGGCCAGCCACAAGGCCATGTGGCCCAGGCCGCCGCCAATGTCCAGCACGCGCAGGGAGCGCTGAGGCAGGGCTTCGCGCAGGTCGGCCTGGAGCACGGCAAGGCGGATCGCGCCCTTGGCGCCGCCGTAGATCTTTTCGGCAAAGCGGGTCGCCAGTTGATCGAAATGGCGATCGTTCATCGAGCGAACCGCCGCTCGCTGTCAGCGAGTTTGGCGCGTACCACCTGGTCCATGTCCAGGCCCAGTTCGCTGCACAGCAGCAACAGGTACAGCACCACGTCACCGACTTCTTGGCCGGCATGTTCGAGCTGCTCGGGCGACAGTTGTCGTGACTGGTCTTCGGTCAGCCACTGGAAGATTTCCAGCAGCTCGGACATTTCCACGCTGGCCGCCATGGCAAGGTTCTTCGGGCTGTGAAAGCGCCGCCAATCGTTGTTTTCGCGTATCTGGTGGAGGCGTTGGGTAAGTGCGTCTAGGTTCATTGCAAAGCTCCTGAAGGCGCATAGCTTCAAGCCGAACTTTGCCGAACGCAATAGCTACAGAACCAGAGGTCCCCAGGTGCCGCTCATGTGCAACAGCTCGTCGCGCCCATGCAATGCCAACTGCCCGCCGAGCCCTGCAGCGCTGGCGCGCAAGATCAACTCGCTGGGCAGGCGTACCGGTTTGTGGAATTCCACCGCCAGTTGGTAATTGCTCAACGGCAGGCGTTCGCGCAGGGCTGCCACACTTTGCGCCAGGCTCCACATGCCATGGGCAATGGCAGTGGGAAAGCCGAACAGACGCGCGCTCAGGGCGCTCAGATGGATCGGGTTGTAATCGCCGGAGACGCGTGCGTAACGGCGTCCGGTGTCCGCCGCCGCATACCAGCGATGCACCTCCATCAGAGCCTGGTCCTGATGCTGGGCAGGAGCGTGCACGGGCTCTTGCAGGCCTTCGATTCTGGCATGGCGACACAGAAAGGCGCTGTGCTCCTGCCACAGCGGCCCCAAGGGGTCATCGACTTGGGTCACCAGATCGAACGTCACGCCTTTTTCATGGCGCTGCAGGTTCTGCGCATGCACGCTGACCCGTACACCGGCCACCCCGCCCAAGGGCCGCAACACCTGAATGCGGTTGCGTAGGTGCACCAGGCCCAGCAGGGGAAACGGAAAGCTTTTATCGGTCATCAAGCGCATCTGCAAGGCAAACGCCAGCACATGCGGGTAAGTGGCCGGCAGCATGCCGCCTTCGCCGAACCCGCATAGTTCGCGGTAAGCCGCCAGGTGTCGTGGGTCTGCCGACAGACTGCAACGCAGGCCCAGCTCAGGCAGACGCTCGCCCGTGATCTTGCGGTTGAGCGCTGCTTTCAGATAGGCGCTGGGCAGGTCGGGATTGCGTGCCAAAGTCTGCCAGTGGATTGCCATGTCAGGCCCCCAGAATGCTTTGGCCGCACACGCGCAGCACTTGGCCATTGACCGCACCACTGCCGGGCTGCGCCAGCCAGGCAACGGCCTCGGCAACGTCCTGCGGTTGGCCACCCTGGCCCAGTGAGCTCATGCGCCTCCCGGCTTCGCGCAGGGCAAAGGGCATCTGCGCCGTCATGCCGGTTTCGATGAAGCCAGGGGCCACGGCGTTGATGGTCGCACCGCGCGTGGCCAGCCTGGCGGCGAACGCTTCCGCCAGGCCGATCAGTCCGGCCTTGCTCGCGGCATAGTTGCTCTGCCCACGGTTGCCGGCAATCCCTGACGTCGAGGAAAGCAGTACCACGCGCCCGTCATCGCGCAGCGTGCCGCTGTCGAACAGCGCCTGGGTCAGCCGTTGCGGAGCGAGCAGGTTGACCGCGAGCACCGAGTCCCAATAGTCGGGTGTCATGTTGACCAGGGTCTTGTCGCGGGTAATGCCAGCGTTGTGCACCACGATGTCGATTCCCTCCGGCAGCGCGGCGATCAGCTGGCTTGCAGCGTCGTCGGCGCAGATGTCCAGGTCTATCGTGCGACCGCCCAGCCGTGCCGCCAGCGCTTGCAGGTCATGGCGTGCCTGGGGCACATCGAGCAGGATCACTTCGGCGCCGTCGCGCGCCAGGGTTTCCGCGATCGACGCACCGATGCCGCGTGCGGCGCCGGTGACCAGCGCCTTGCGGCCTGCCAACGGGCGGGTCCAGTCAGTGACCTGGCGGGCGCTGGCCTGCAGCGACAGCACCTGGCCCGACACGAACGCACTCTTGGGCGAAAGAAAGAAGCGCAACGCACCTTCCAGCTGTTCGTCGGCGTCAGGCGCGACATACAGCAGCTGCAAGGTGCCACCGTTGCGCAACTCCTTGGCCAGCGACCGGCTGAAACCTTCCACAGCGCGCTGCGCGATGTGTGCTTCAGGGTCTTCGAGGTCGCGGGGGTTGCGTCCCAGAATGACCATGTGCGCGTTGTGGTCCAGGCTCTTGATCACCGGCTGGAAGAACTCGCGCAAGCGTGCCAGTTGGGTACCATCGACGATCTCGCTGGCGTCGAACACCACGGCCTTGAGCTTGGGCCCAAGGCCAGCGGTCCAGCTTGGGAGGTCGGCGGCGCCGTACGCGGTGTCGGTCAAGCGCGAAGCGAAGCTGGCCACCTTGTTGGCGAGCCCGCCGCCGCCCAGTAGCAGAGCACCTTCTACCGGTCGCAACCGTCCGGCTTGCCAGCGCTCCAGGCGTGCCGGCGAAGGCAGGCCGATGGCCCCTACCAGGCGACGACCGAGGTCGGAGTTGGCGAAGTCGATATATCGATCGGACATGGAACGTGCTCCGGTTCAAAGGGTTCAAAGTGTGGACCACGGCAAGGCGCGCGTCGTTCGCCCGGGCCCCGTGCCATACATCATGCTCGACCCGGAATCTCGCTTCCGCCTTTCAATCCAGGAGGTTCGACATGAACCTAGATACGCATACGGTGCGCCGGGTTGCCATCGTTGGCAGCAATCGTATCCCATTCGCTCGCGCCAACGGGCCCTACGCCCGAGTCGGCAATCAGGCCATGCTCACGGCCGCACTCGAAGGCCTGATCGAACGTTATGGTCTGCACGGCATGCGCCTGGGTGAGGTCGCGGCCGGTGCGGTGCTCAAGCATTCCCGCGATTTCAACCTGACCCGTGAAAGCGTACTGGGCTCGCGGCTGTCGGCACAAACGCCCGCCTACGATGTTCAGCAAGCGTGTGGCACAGGTCTGGAAAGCGCGCTGCTGGTGGCCAACAAGATCGCTTTGGGCCAGATCGAATGCGGCATTGCCGGCGGTGTCGACAGTGCATCCGATGCGCCCATCGCGGTCGATGAAGGCTTGCGTCAGATCCTGTTGCAGACGCATCGGGCCAAATCGCTCGGCGAACGGGCCAAGGCATTGCTGCAACTGCGGCCGCAGCATTTGCGACCCGAACTGCCGCGCAATGGCGAGCCGCGCACCGGTCTGTCGATGGGGCAGCATTGCGAGCTGATGGCGCAGCACTGGAACATCCCACGTCACGAACAGGATGAGCTGGCGCTGCGCAGTCACCAGAACCTGGCCGCCGCCTATGCGCAAGGTTGGCAGGACGATCTCACCACGCCATTCGGCGGGCTGGTCCGCGACCATAATCTGCGTCCCGACCTGACCCTGGAAAAACTTTCGGCGCTCAAGCCCGTGTTCGAGAAAAACCGGCAGGGCACGCTCACGGCAGGCAATTCCACGCCCTTGACCGACGGCGCGTCGGTGGTGCTGTTGGCCAGCGAAGCCTGGGCCAGGGAGCGCGGGCTGCCGGTGCTGGCGTACTGGCGCGATGGGGAAACCGCTGCAGTGGACTTCGTGGGGGGGCAGGAAGGGCTGCTGATGGCGCCGGTCTACGCGGTTCCGCGGCTGTTGGCGCGCAACGGCTTGAGCCTGCAGGATTTCGATTACTACGAAATACATGAGGCCTTCGCCGCACAAGTGCTCTGCACCCTCAAGGCCTGGGAGAATGCAGACTACTGCCGCACGCGCTTGGGCCTGGATGCGCCGCTGGGTTCGATAGACCGCAGCCGCCTTAACGTCAAGGGCAGTTCACTGGCGGCAGGGCACCCGTTCGCGGCCACCGGTGGGCGCATCCTCGGCAACCTGAGCAAGCTTCTGGACAACGCAGGCAGCGGTCGAGGCCTGATTTCGATTTGCGCAGCCGGTGGCCAGGGCGTCACGGCAATCATCGAGCGCTGACGGTTGCGCCCACGGGCACGCTGGTCGCTTCCACACGCAATTGGTTGGCGTAGTTTTCCGCCATGATCGAACACACGATCAGCTGCAGCGGGTGATAGATCATGATCGGCAGCAGAATCAAGCCCAGTCCGGGGTTGCTGCCGAAGATCAACGCCGCCATCGGTGCTCCCGCCGCCAATGACTTCTTGCTGGCGCAGAACACGGCGGCCACCTTGTCGGCGTGGCTGAAGCCCAGCAGTTTGGCGGTGCGTGTGGTCAGCAGCAGGATCAGCGCCAACAGTAAGGCGCTGCCGCCCACGGCCATGGCCAATACCGATGCGCCCTGCTGCTGCCACAGCCCCGATACCATCGAATTGCAGAAGGCGGCATACACCAGCAGCAGGATCACGGCCTTGTCGATCAAGTTGGTGTAGCGCTTGTGCCGGCCGAAGAATTTGCCGAACAACGGCCGCATTAGTTGCCCCAGCACCAGCGGCAACAGCAGCATGGCGCACAGGTCGAGCAGGGTTTCCCCCAGGTCGATGCCCCCCGAACCGCCACCGACCACCAGCGCGCACAGAAACGGCGTGATGAAGATACCCAGCACGCTCGACAGGCTGGCGTTGAGGATCGCTGCCGGCACGTTGCCGCCCGCACTGCCCGTCAATGCCACCGATGACGAAATGGTCGAGGGCAGGGCGGCAAGGTACAGAAAGCCTACCATCAAGGTGCCGGGAATGAACGCGCCAAGCGTCTTGTCGCAGGCCAGCCACAGCAGCGGGAACACCACGAAGGTGAAGGCTTGCACCATCACATGCAGGCGCCAGTTCTTCAATCCGTGGCGGATCTGCTCGCTGGACAGGTTCATGCCATGCAGAAAGAACACCACGAACACGCCGATATTGGTCACCAGACCTGCGTGCATGGCACCGCCGGTGGCGCCGAATCTCGGAAAAATCCACGCTAGCAGGACTGCCAGCACCATGCCGCAGAGGAACCAATCGGTTACCACGCGCTTGAGGTGTTTGAGAATGTGCATGAATGAATCGCCTGTGCGTCGATGGACATTGAGAACCGCAGGCTAACTCAGGCACTCTATTGCCGTCTTGCGACAGAGGGCCAATCAATGCCGCCAAACGGACATGCATCGTCACCACGCCCCATACCCGCCCTGGCAAGCCTGCCTCGACCGTTGTATGCGCGTGCCGAAAGCCTGGGTGCGGGATCGTGGACGCCCGCCCATCGACATGATTGGGCGCAGTTTTCCTACGCCATCAGCGGCGTCCTCGGCGTGCACACCGATGAAGGCAGTTTCTTCGCGCCGCCGCAGTGGGGTATCTGGATTCCGGCGGGAGTGGAACACAAGGTCGTCACCTCGATGCGCGCCGAGATGCGCAGTCTGTACGTGCGCAGAGAAGAGTCGCCCTTCCTCACGGAGCACTGCAAGGTGCTTGAGGTCACCCCGCTGGCACGCGAACTGATCAAGGGTTTCTGCGAGTTGCCCCATGACTACCCAGCCGGTGACACCGCTCAGTCACGTCTGGTGCAGGTATTGCTGGATCAGTTGGCAGGCCTGCCCGAGGTGGCGTTCTCGTTGCCCCTGCCCAGGGAACATCGGCTGTTGGCGTTGTGCAACCAGCTGATCGCTGCTCCCGATCAGGCCACCACGCTGACCCAGTGGGCAGGGCGCCTGGGAACGTCGGAAAAGACCCTGATGCGCCTGTTCCAGCGCGAAACCGGCATGAGCTATCGGGCCTGGCGGCAGCGCATGCGGCTGCTGTCGTCGCTGCAGGGGCTGGAAAACGGTGACAGTGTGACCACGGCCGCACTGAACAACGGTTATGAATCGGCATCAGCCTTCATCGCAGCTTTCAAGGCGCTGTTCGGTTTCACTCCTGGCGAGCTTTAATGCGTGAGCGCCGCTGTCCATCAGCTGCGAAAGCGCTATGATCGTCCACCGCTTGGCGAGTTGTTTGCATCCTTTTACAGGCTCGGGTCGGCAAGCCGCGCTCGCTGTGAGACGATGCCGCCAGAATTCGCGTGTTTGGCTACGAAGGACCCAGAATAAAAGCTGATGAAGACTCCAAAACGCATTGAACCGCTGATCGAGGACGGTCTGGTGGACGAGGTGCTGCGACCGCTGATGAGCGGTAAAGAAGCAGCTGTCTATGTGGTGCGCTGTGGCAAGGAATTGCGCTGCGCCAAGGTCTACAAGGAGGCGAACAAACGAAGCTTTCGCCAGGCGGCCGAATATCAGGAAGGCCGCAAGGTGCGCAACAGCCGACAGGCTCGGGCCATGGCCAAGGGCTCCAAGTTCGGCCGCAAGGAAACCGAGGACGCCTGGCAGAACGCCGAGGTCGCGGCGTTGTTCCGGCTGGCCAGTGCCGGTGTGCGTGTGCCCAAGCCGTACGATTTTCTCGAGGGCGTCTTGCTCATGGAGATGATCTGCGACGAGGACGGCGATGCAGCCCCACGTCTCAACGACGTCGAGCTGGAACCGGACCAGGCGCGCGAGTACCACGCGTTCCTCATCCACCAGATCGTGCTGATGCTGTGCACAGGCCTGGTGCACGGCGACCTCTCCGAGTTCAACGTGCTGCTGACGCCCGATGGCCCGGTGATCATCGATCTGCCGCAGGCCGTGGATGCGGCGGGCAACAACCATGCCTTCAGCATGCTCGAGCGTGACGTCGGCAACATGGCCAGCTATTTCGGCAGGTTCGCTCCCGAGCTTCGCCAGACGCGCTACGCCAAGGAAATGTGGGCGTTGTACGAAGAAGGCAAACTGCACCCGGCCAGTGTGCTGACCGGCGAGTTCGCAGAGGAAGAAGTGGAAGCCGATGTGGGCGGGGTCATGCGTGAAATCGAGGCCGCGCGCCTGGACGACATTCGCCGACGCGCCGCACGCGAGGCCGATGACCAGCCGACCAAGACAACGGAAGAACCGCCTCCGCCCTGGTTGCAATAAGCGGCCTGCTTGCCAGCTGACGCCGTTTTCCCCTTGTCAGCTGCAACAGCCCCCGGATGCCAGCTCCTGAAGGATCGGGCAGTCCGGGCGGTCATCGCCGTGACAGTGTTCCACCAGGTGTTCAAGGGTGTTGCGCAGGCTGCTCAGCTCGCCGATGCGGCGGTCGAGCTCGTCGATATGCCGGCGAGCCAGTTGCTTCACGTCGGCGCTGGCACGCTTGCGGTCTTGCCACAGCGTGAGCAGCCTGGCCACTTCCTCCAGGGAAAACCCAAGGTCGCGCGAACGCTTGATGAAACCGAGCGTGTGCACGTCCGCTGCCTGATACAGGCGGTAGCCGCTGTCGCTGCGCACGGCTGGCGCAAGCAGGCCGATCGACTCGTAGTAACGGATCATCTTTGCGCTGAGGCCGCTTTCGCGGGCGGCCTGGCCAATGTTCATGCTCGAAATGTCCTCGGATGCGTTTGCGCCAGTATCAACCTTGCCCCTCTGGCAAGGTCAATACTCCAGAGGCTCGGGCTTCAAGTACAAGCCGGCGCTGCCTGCAGCGATACGGAATTTCTGAATCTGCCCGGCCTGCAGGGTCACGATTACCGGTTTGTACTCGGTCATGCCCGGCGCGCACCCAGGCGTTTGCCCCGGAAGCTGACGCAAACCGACCGACACGGGGCCTGGCGGCAGGTTGAACGATGTGGCCTGCTCTTGAAACAGCCGCCCGACCAGTTGGTCCTGCAGGTACACCCCTATCTCGCAGGACGTGGCGACTTCCAGGCGCTCGCGGGAAACGATCAGAATGCCGTATGGCTGACCGGTACTGGCACCGGCCCAACAGCTCTGCGCTGCCAGGGCACACATTCCGAAAAGCCATGCAGTGGTAGGGCGCATCGAGTTACTCCTGGCAGGGGGGCAAGCGTCCAGCTTGGACGAGCCGCACGGGGAATTCCAGCCCGGCCGATCCGTGCAGAACTTGATCTTTACCTTGACCTTGCCCCGACGGGAAGGTTGAGAATGATCGCAATCCCGTCCCGCGAGGTATCACCCATGCAACAGTTCACCGTGCAAGGCATGACCTGTGGCCACTGCGTACGTGCCGTGACCCAGGCAATCACCGCTCAGGATCCGGCTGCCCAGGTCCAGATCGACCTGGCAGTCGGCAAGGTCGAAATCGACAGCAACCTGCCGCCCGAGCGAATCGTCCAGCTGATCAGCGAAGAAGGCTACAGCGCGACACCCGCGTAACCCGGTTAGACTACGTCGCCTGTATTGTCAGGACGTAGTGAATACCCGATGAACTTCAAGACCATTCTGATCCTGGGGGCGCTCAGCGCATTCGGCCCCCTGGCGATCGACTTCTACCTGCCGGGCTTCCCTGCCATGGCGCTTGCCTTCGGCACCGACGAAAAGCACATCCAGACCACCCTGGCTGCCTACTTCCTCGGTCTGTCGATCGGCCAACTGATCTACGGCCCGGTCGCCGATCGCTTCGGTCGCCGGGTGCCCCTGCTCGTGGGCGTTTCGCTGTTCACCGCAGCTTCGCTGGCCTGTGCCTTCGCACCCACCCTGGACTGGCTCATCGTTGCCCGTTTCGTCCAGGCCCTGGGCGGTTGCGCTGGCATGGTGCTGGCCCGCGCCATCGTCAGCGACAAGTGCGATGCAGTCGGCTCGGCCAAGGTGTTCTCGCAACTGATGCTGGTCATGGGCCTGGCGCCGATCCTGGCACCCATGCTCGGTGGCGTACTGGTCAACAGTTGGGGCTGGCAGTGGATCTTCATCCTGCTCACCCTGTTCAGCGCCGCCTGCACCTTGGCCGTCGCCCTGGGCCTGCCGGAAAGCATGCCCGCCGACAGGCCCAGACGCCCCCTTGCGGGCGCCCCCAGGCTGTACGGCGGCTTGTTGCTGGACCCTGTGTTCATGGGGCATGCGCTGACCGGCGGAATCGCCATGGCCGGCATGTTCGCCTACATCGCCGGGTCACCGTTCGTATTCATCAAGCTCTACGGCGTACCTGCCGAACACTATGGCTGGCTGTTCGGCAGCAATGCCGCAGGGTTCATCCTGATGGCGCAGGTCAATGCGCGCCTTCTGTCGCGCCGCGGTCCGGCGTTGCTGCTGTCACGCACCGTGTGGGTGTACATGGCAGCGGGTGCGGTACTGCTGGCACTCAGTGCGCTGCGGCCAACGGTCTTGTGGCCATTGCTGATCCCACTGTTCGTCTGTCTGGCGAGCCTGGGCGGGATCATCCCCAACGCCTCGGCGTGTGCCATGAGCGGACAGGGCTCACGCGCCGGCAGCGCTTCGGCGCTGTTGGGGTGCCTGCAATTCAGTCTTGCCGCCGCCGCCGCGTCGTTGGTCGGATTACTGCACGACGGCACGGCAATGCCGATGGCCTGGGTGATCGCTGGCTGCGGCATCCTTGCCGTCTGTGCGGCGGTACTGACACGCCGCTGCCAGCAGCGTCGCGACCTGCAGACAGCCCGCTAACCGGCGCTGGCCCCCCGCGCCTGCGGCAGGCCGTGGGGCGCCTGCAAGCGGGCTTCGAGGGTGGCGATGAAGGCCCGCGCCTCGGCTTCGCTGCGGAATGACACCGCATGCTGGTCCATACGCACCTGCCAGCAGCTGCCACGTGGTTGCTTCAACTCAGAAAGAAGAACTTTCATTGCGATGTCCTCGGGCTCGAGATGAGGACCCAGTGTAGTCCTCATTTCGGGCGTGCGAGCGTCATCGGATGCCCGTCAGACTGACGGCGAGGCAGCGCGAACCAAACAATCATGTAGGTCTGCAAGGACGGACATTGCGGGAAAAGTCCGCCCCGGCTGTGGGGTCAAACCTGTAATGAATGATGTATCCAACCGGTCTTCAGGCAACAGAGCGACGCGTTGCGGGCGCTTGAGCAAGCGTCCCGGAAAATGCCGATGGTAAGGGCGGGCCATACAAGTACAGGGTATTGCATACCCCTCGCATTCGATGCTGGTCCCCGGTGCTTTCGTCCAATTCCGTACAACGGCGGGGTGCATATAATCACCCCGGCAACCATTGCCAGATTGACGAACGTTTCCACAGGGAGTGAACACATGCAACCAACACCTTGCATCAGCCGGATCGCCACATTGCTGGCCGACCCCAAGCGCAGCGCCATGCTCTGGGCGCTCATCGACGGCACCACGCGAGGCGCCGACGAGCTGGCATCGCTGGCAGGTGTCTCGCCCTCGTCGGCAGGCGCGCATCTGGCGCGGCTGTCGGCAGGTGGTCTGCTGACCCTCGAAGCGCGTGGGCGCAAGCGTTTCTTCCGTCTGGCCAAGCCTGAAGTAGGGGCGGCGGTGGAGGCATTGGCCAGCGTCTCGTTGGTGCAAGCCAATGCGGGAATGGCGGCGCGCATCAGCGTGCCCAAACCGCGCTCGCCCAAGGCCCTGCATCAGGTGCGGCTGTGCGGTGATCATCTGGGCGGCGTGCTGGCGGCCGACCTGTTCCAGCGCATGGTCCAGAACGGCTGGCTCGAACACTATGAACAGCGGCTCGAAGTGACGGCGCTGGGCAGCAGCCGCCTGGCCAGCCAAGGCATCTATACGCAGGCATTGGTCAATCGCGAGCGCCAGCCGCTGCACAGCTGTTGCGACTGGAGCACCCAGCGCCCGCACGTCGGCGGCGCACTGGGTGCAGGGTTGCTGACCCTGTTCCTGCAGTCGGGCTGGCTCAAGCTCAACGAAGACAGCCGCACGCTGCAGGTTACCCGTCTGGGCATGAGCGAGATCGGTCGCTTGGGTACGTGATGGGGCGGGGGAGGCCGGGGTTCGACCCCGCCGGCCTCATTGCTTGATCAGGCGAGCATCCAGGCTGTTCTGCGCCAGGCGTTTGGCTTGGTCCTCGGTCATACCCAGATGGGTGTGCAGCGCGTAGTAGTTCTCGGTGACGTAGCCGCCGAAATAGGCCGGGTCATCGGAATTGACCGTGACCTTCACCCCACGTTCGAGCATGTCGAGAATGTTGTGCTGGCTCATGTGATCGAATACACACAGCTTGGTGTTGGAGAGCGGGCACACGGTCAGTGGAATCTGCTCGTCGATGATGCGCTGCATCAGGCGCTCATCCTCGATGGCGCGCACACCGTGGTCGATGCGCTGGATCTTGAGCAAGTCCAGGGCTTCCCAGATGTACTCGGGCGGGCCTTCCTCACCGGCATGGGCGACCGTCAGGAAGCCCTCTTCGCGGGCGCGGTCGAACACGCGCTTGAACTTGCTCGGCGGATGGCCCATCTCGGAGCTGTCCAGACCCACGGCAACGAACGCATCACGGAAAGGCAAGGCCTGATCCAGGGTCTTCTGCGCCTCGTCTTCGCTCAAATGGCGCAGAAAGCTGAGGATCAGCCCGCTGTCGACGTTCAGCCGGGTACGGCCGTCATTCAGTGCGGCAGTGATGCCGCCCAGCACCGTTTCAAAGGCGATACCGCGGTCGGTGTGGGTCTGCGGATCGAAGAACGGCTCGGTGTGTACGACGTTCTGGGCCTTGCAGCGCAACAGATAGGCCCAGGTCAGGTCGTAGAAATCCTGCTCGGTGCGCAACACGTCGGCACCGCGGTAATACAGGTCGAGAAACTCCTGCAGGTTATTGAACGCATAGGCTCCACGCAGCGCCTCCACATCATTCCAGGGCAACGCGATCTTGTTGCGCTCGGCCAGGGCGAACAGCAGCTCGGGTTCCAGCGAGCCTTCCAGGTGCATGTGCAGTTCGGCCTTGGGCAAGGCATTGAGCCAGTCGTACATGGTGTTTTCGTTCTCTCATCAGGTGCAATCGTGCTCGATTCTACAGGTATTGCCCTTCACTCGCAGCCGCGAGGGCCCAACCGGCAGGTTCGTGCCGACGCCCGGCGGGCCGGCCCCGGTCGGATGCCAGGCCATTCACGTCGAGGCGCGCGTGCTTTTTTCCACCACGCACATCGGCGTGCCCGCCACCGGCTCACGGACGATCTGCACCTGCACCTCGAATACCTGCTGCATCAGTTGGGCATCGACGACCTGCCCAGGCGGACCATCGGCCACCAGGCGACCTTGATGCATCACCGCCAGATGATCGGCGTAGCGGCAGGCCTGGTTGATATCGTGCAACACCGTAACCACGGTCTTGCCTTCGGCGGCAAGCTGGCGCATCAGGTCGAGCAGCTCGACCTGATGGCTGATATCCAGGTAGGTTGTGGGTTCGTCGAGCAACACCACCGGCGTATCCTGCGCCAGCACCATGGCCAGCCAGGCCCTTTGCCGCTGGCCGCCGGAGAGGTCCGCCAGCGCGGTGTCGGCCAGTGATTCCAGGCCCATGCGCTGCAGGGCCTGCTCCACGGCATTGCGGTCCGTGCCGCTCAGGCGCCCCCAGAAGCTGTTGTGCGGGCTGCGCCCATAGGCCACCAGCTGGGCAACGCTGACCCCTTCGGGAATGGGCAATACCTGCGGCAGGAACGCCACATGCTGCGCCAACCCCCGCGACGACAGCTGCGCGTAGGGTTGGCCATCGAGGCTCACCGTGCCGCATTGCGGCGTGATGATGCGTGCCAGGGCCTTGAGCAGCGTCGACTTGCCACAGCCATTGGGCCCGATCAGCGCGGTGACTTGCCCGGCAGGCGGGGTGAACGAGAGATTGCGTACGATAGGCGTGGCGCCGTAGCCGATATCGACGCCGTCGGCTTTGATGATGCTCATGATGTCAGCCCTTGAAGCGTGCCAGCAGCCAGAGAAAGTAAGGTGCGCCGATGACCGCGGTCAGAACGCCCGCCGGGATCTCGCTGGGCGCGATCAGTGTGCGTCCCAGCGTGTCGGCCAGCACCAGCAACAGAGCACCGATCAGCATCGAGGCCGGCAGCAGGTGCTGATGATGCCCGCCCACCAGGCGGCGCGCCATGTGCGGCGCGACCAAGCCAAGAAAGCCAACCGGGCCGATGATGCCCACCCCCAGGCTGCTCAACAGCACCGCTGCGCCCATCGCCAGCCAGCGTGTGCGCTTGAGTGCGGTACCCAGGCTGTGGGCCGCTTCGTCGCCCAGGCCGATCAGGTTCAGCGGCTTCGCCAGGCCCAGCGCCAGTGGCATCAGCACCACGAACGGCAGGGCCAGCGCCAGATGATGCCAACTGCGGCTCCACAAGCTGCCCGTCAAGGCCAGCAACGCCGTGTTGATGTCCAGCGGGTGCGACAGAATCAGAAACTCGGTGATGCTCGACAGGGTCACGGCGATCGCCACCCCGGACAACGCAAAGCGCACGCCGGAAAAACTCACACCGCTGTTGTACAGCGCCAGCAGCAGTGCGCCGCCGGCGCCGCCCACGCCGGCCACCAGCGGCAGCCAGGTAAAGGGCAGCTGCGGTACCGCGATGATGGCAATGGTCAGGGCCAGCCCGGCGCCCTGGGTCACCCCCAGAATCTCCGGGGAAGCCAGCGGGTTGCGAATCACCCCCTGCACCAGGGCGCCGGCCAGGCCCAGGGCGCTGCCGGTCAGGATCGCGATCAGCCCGCGCGGCAGGCGGTGGTTCCACACCTCGAAGTCCAGCGGGTCATGCGCCAGCAAACGCTCGAACACTGCATTCGGCGCCAGCCATGAGGTGCCTGCACTCAAACTCAGCCACAACGCCGCAAGCAACAGCGCGAGCAGGATCAGCAGGCGAGGGTAGGGCCGAATCATTGCGTGCGCCTGGCAAGGTAAAGGAAGAACGGTGCGCCGATCAGCGCGGTCACCACCCCGGCAGGCGTCTCCGCCGGGAAGGCCACGGCGCGGCTGACCAGATCGGCCGCCAGCACGATCGCCGCACCCAGCAAGGCGCTCGCCGGAATCAGCCAGCGATAGTCGTTGCCCAGGTATTGCCGGGCGATGTTCGGCGCGATCAGGCCCACGAAGCCGATCGGACCGACCGCGCAGACACTGGCACCCACCAGCAGCAGACTGGCGAAAAACACCTGCAGGCGCAGGCTGGCGATACCGACGCCCAGCGAGCGAGCCGCATCCTCGCCCAGATTCACCAGGTTCAGGCGTGGCGCGCAGAAGAGTGCCCACAGGGCACCGATCAGAGTGCAGGGCCACAACAGTTGCAGTTGCGCAGCACCGACGTTGGCCAGCGATCCGGCCAGCCAGTTGAGCACGCTCTGTGCCTGCGCCTCGACCAGTATCACGGTCAGCCGCGTCAACGCCGCACACAGTGCCGCCACGGTCACTCCGGCCAGCACCAGTCGGCCTTGCGCCGCCGCTGGAGACCAGGCGCCACCCAGGCTGAAAACGATCACCCAGGCCAGGGCACCCCCCACACACGTCATCAGCAACGCGCCGCCGGCGAACGGCAGGGCTACCAGGCCCGTGGAGAACAACGCCAGGCCCAGCGCGGCGCCTGCCGTGACCCCGAACAGGGACGGCGACGCCAAGCGGTTGCGGGTAATGCCCTGCATCAATGCACCGGCCAGTCCCAGACAGGCACCGACCAACGCCGCGCAGAGCGCCCGCGGCACCCGCAACTGGGCGACGATATAGGCCATGTTGCCGCCCTCACGGCCCTGGCTGAACAGCCCGTTGAACGCATCCGCCTGGCTGATCGTGAACGGCGACCAGGCGTACAGCGACATCCAGAACAGCCCGGCGACGGTCATCGTGCCCAGCGCCATCGCCCACCAACGCCTCATTCAGGGCGTCATGGCGGCTTTGCCGCCCTTGAGAATGGCCAGGGCGTCTTCGGCAATCTGCTCGGACGCCATCACCCCGCGGTTGCGGGCCCAGGTGTCACCGTCGACCTCTGAAACCTGATGATTGCGCACTGCGCCCAGCACTTGCCACAGCGGCTGCTGGCTCCAGCTGTCGACCAGGCTCGGATGCCGGTAGTGCCCGACGAGCAGCCAGGCAGGGTCCAGCGCCAGCAGTTGTTCCAGGCTGACGAACTCGGTCGGTGCTGCGTTGCTGCGTACCGGCGGAACCTGCAAACCGATTGCCGCCAGTACGCTGCCCGCATAGGAGTGCGGTCCATGTACGGAGAAGCTGTCTTCCCGCGCCACACCGAACAGCACCTTGGTACCGGCGGGCACCTGCCCGGCGATGTCGGCGAGGCTGCGACGGTTCTGCGTGATCCGCGCCTGCATCGCCTCGCTCTTGCCCAACGCCCGGCCAATCAACTCGGCGGACTTCAAGCTGCCTTCATAGTCTTCCCCGCGCGAGGGCAGCAGCAAGGTCGGCGCCAGGCTTGCCAGGTCGGCGTACAGCGCCTGATGGCGATTGAGATCGGCAATGATCAGGTCAGGCTTGAGCCGCGCGATCTGTTCGATGCTGGGCTGGGCGCGCAGGCCCACCGAGCTCCACTGACCAATGGCCTGACGTACTCTGGGCAATACGCGATTGGCATCTCCATCGTCGGCGGCGCCAACCGGCGTGACGCCCACTGCCGCCAGGCTATCGAGAAAGGAGAATTCCAGCACCACCACACGTTGCGGCGCCTGGGGCAGATGGACGGTGTGTTGGCCATCATTGATATCGATGGGCGCTGCGACGACCAGTCGTGTGCACAAGGCCAGCGCACTGGCGACGATCATCGAGGTGAGGCGGGAACTGCGCATGGACAAATACCTTCGCTGTGGAACCTGCGCGCTGGGCGGGCGCGCAAAAACGGCGGGTACTATTCCATATCAAGCTGTTGTGATCAAAAAACATTCTCTTTTACGAGTGTTTCGCTCTTTCGGGCTTACCTTCGAAACGGTGGGTGCAACTCAGCACTCCACCAGGTTGACCGCCAACCCGCCGCGCGAGGTTTCCTTGTACTTGTCGTGCATGTCGGCGCCAGTGTCACGCATGGTCCGGATGGCGTGATCCAGCGAGATGAAGTGCTCGCCATCACCGCGCAGCGCCATTTGCGCGGCATTGATCGCCTTGACCGCGGCAATCGCATTGCGCTCGATGCACGGCACCTGGACCAGCCCTCCGACCGGATCGCAGGTCAGCCCCAAGTTGTGCTCCAGGCCGATTTCCGCTGCGTTCTCGACCTGTTCAGGCGTGGCACCCAGCACCTCGGCCAAGCCGGCAGCCGCCATGGCGCAAGCCGAACCCACTTCACCCTGGCAGCCCACCTCGGCGCCGGAAATCGACGCGTTCTTCTTGCACAGGATGCCTACCGCCGCAGCTGCCAGGAAAAACCGGACCACGTCGTCGGCCGACGCTTCCGGGCAGAACTTCATGTAGTAGTGCAACACCGCTGGAATGATGCCGGCGGCGCCGTTGGTGGGGGCGGTCACCATGCGCCCGCCGGCGGCATTCTCCTCGTTCACCGCCAGAGCAAAGACGTTGACCCACTCCATGGCACTGAGGGTGGAGCCAATGACGTTGGGCTTGCCGATCTCCTGCAGGTTCTGGTGCAGACGATAGGCCCGGCGGCGCACGTTCAGCCCGCCTGGCAGAATGCCTTGCCCGGTCAGACCTTTATCCACGCAGGCCTGCATCGCTTGCCAGATCACCGCCAACTGTTCGCGGATCTGCGCTTCGGAACGCCAGGCCTTTTCGTTTTCCATCATCAGTGCCGCAATGCTCAGGCCGGTGCGCTTGCACAGGCTCAGCAACTGCGCCGCCGAGGAAAAGTCGTAGGGCAGGACGGTGGTGTCGTTGTCCAGCACACCGCTGGCAGCCTGCTCGGCATCGACCACGAAACCGCCACCGACCGAATAGTAGGTCTGCTCATGCACCTCGCCGTTCTGCAGGTGCGCCACCAAGGTCATGCCATTGGGGTGGTAGGGCAGGCTCTCATCGAGCAGAAGCATGTCGCGCTGCCAGTCGAAATGAATCGTGTGATCGCCCAGCTGCAGGCATTGCCGCCGGATCACTTCGTCGACCCGAGGCCCCACGGTGTCCGGGTCGACCCGATCGGGCCATTCGCCCATCAAGCCCATCAAGGTCGCGCGGTCACTGCCATGGCCTATGCCGGTGGCGGACAGCGAGCCATACAAGCGGGCTTCGATCCGCTCCACCAGCGGTGCCATGCCTTGTTCGGTGAGATTTTTGGCAAACAGGGCAGCGGCGCGCATCGGGCCCACCGTATGCGAACTGGAGGGGCCGATGCCGATCTTGAACATGTCGAATACGCTGATAGCCATGTCTGCCTCATTCTCTCTCTATACACTCGTGCCTTATCTTTGGCCTGACAGACATTTCAGACAAACGATACTTACTAAGTCACTGTTTAGCGGGGCTCACCGATGAGCAAGATCCTCAATGCCCAAATGCACGCCTGGCTGCAGGTGTTTGCCTGCGCCGCGCGGCATCTGTCCTTCACCCGCTGCGCCGATGAATTGCATGTGACCCCCGGTGCCATCAGCCAGCAGATGAAGCAATTGGAAGATCGTCTGGGCTTTGCGCTGTTCCATCGGGTGGGTCGCGGCCTGCAATTGACTGCGCAGGGCCAGCGCCTTGCGGTGGTCGCCAACGAAGTGCACAGCCGCATCGACGAAGAACTGCGGTTGTTGCATTCCGGCACCATCGGCGGGGTGTTCAAGCTGCGCAGCATCCCTTCCTTTTTGAGCAAGTGGCTGATGCCACGGTTGCCCAGCCTCGAGCGGGCTTTTCCCGAGCTCCAGCTGCGGGTGATCGCCGAGGACAGCAGTGGCTCACTGCGTGACGACGATTTCGACCTGGCCATCGACCTCAACGATGGCAGCTACCCAGGCCTGGTCACTACACCGTTGCTGGAAGAGGAACTGTTCCCGGTGTGCTCGCCCACTCTGCTTGAGGGTCGTCCGCCATTGGACAGCCCTGGCCAGCTGGTGCACTTCCCATTGCTGCACGACATAACCGCCTGGCGCGGCAGCTATGAATATGCAGAGTGGGAGTTCTACCTCTCGGCGATAGGCGCCGAAGGCATCGATGTGCGCCGCGGCCACACTTTCAATCGCAATCACCTGACCATCGATGCGGCGCGCATGGGCATGGGTGTTGCCATCGCCCGTCGCGCGCTGATCACCGACGAGCTGGAGCAAGGCTCGCTGATCGTGCCGTTCGGATGGCCCATCCAGGCCCGCAAGAAATACGTGCTGGCGTACCGCGAAGGCGCACTCAATACGCCAACCCGACGTGCCATCCATGACTGGTTGGTGGCCCAGGCACAGGTCTGCCCCTGAACCTTTGCAGCTGTCGCGTACTCTGATCCGCTGATTCTTGTTACATCCAGTTACTTTCAGCGGCACAGGTCGCAGCAATCAGCGAAGGCAGGCCATGATCGCGTTACTCAAGCAGGAAAAATTTCTACTTCTGGCGGTGATCGCCGCATGCATTGCCTTCCCGGCCGAGCACTACCTGCTCAGCCATGGTCAAGGCATGGCACTGGGCGCGGGTATCGCCCTGGTCGTGGCGATCATCTTCGCCTCGGTGCGAGTTGCCGGGCACGCCGAGTTGCTCGCCGAAAAATTCGGTGACCCCTACGGCACCATGATCCTCACCCTGTCGGCGGTGCTGGTCGAAGTGGTGGTACTGGGCATCATGATGAGCAACGAGCCATCACCGACCCTGGTGCGCGACACCATCTATTCGGCGGTCATGCTCGACATCAACGGCATTCTCGGGCTCGCGGCACTGATGGGCGGGCTCAAGCATGGCGAACAGTCTTACAACGACGATTCAGCGCGCAGCTACAGCGTCATGATCCTCACCGCCATGGGTGTGTCCATGGTGGTGCCGGAGTTCATCCCTGAGGGCAACTGGAAGGTCTACTCAGGCTTTACCATCGGCGCCATGCTGGTGCTCTACGCCTTGTTCCTGCGCATGCAGGTCGGGCCGCACAGCTATTTCTTCAGCTACAACTATCCGGAAAAGAAGAAGCGCAAGGGCGTGACCACCGAACCCGAGAAGCCGGTTCACCTGGGTTGGTCGGTGGGTACCCTGGTGTTCGGTATCGTCGTCATCGGCGCCCTGGCCGAAGTCATGTCCAAGACCATCGACCTGGGTCTCGAGGGCACCGGCGCACCACCGGTAATGACGGCCATTCTGGTGGCAGCCATTTCCGCTGCGCCGGAAATCCTGACTGCACTGCGTGCAGCATTGGCCAACCGCATGCAATCGGTGGTCAACATTGCCCTGGGTGCCTCGCTGTCAACGGTGATCCTTACCGTACCGGTCATGGAAGGCCTGGCCCTGTACAGCGGCCAGCCATTCCAGATGGCAATGACACCGGTGCAGACAGTGATGATCTTCATCACCCTGCTGGTCTGCGCGATCAACCTCAACGACGGCGAAACCAACGCCATCGAGGGCATGACTCACTTCGTGTTGTTCGCGACCTTCATCATGCTATCGATCCTGGGCCTGTAAACCACCGTCTACCTGGCAACGCCCGCATCCTGTAGGAGCGGGCAGTGCCCGCGAAGAGGCCCCTGCTGACACCACCGCTTCCCCCGGACCTCACCAGTCGATCTTCTCGCCCTTGTAATCGAGAAACTGCAACCCACCCTTGCCCAGCTGCGCGGTGATCACATCCACCAATCCACGGGTACTGGTGGCAACGTCCAGACTGGCACCGTCGCCGCCCATGTCGGTCTTCACCCAGCCCGGATGCATCGACAGCACCGTCAACTGCGGCCGCGCCAACTCGGTCACGAAGGTATTGGTCATCGAATTCAAGGCCGCCTTGCTCGCTTTGTACAAGGCCATGGGCGACCCTTCAGGCATCGCCACACTGCCCAGCACCGAACTCATGAAGGCGATCGCACCGCCATCGGCGACATTGCCCGCCAGTCGCTGGGCCAGACGGATCGGCGCCACGGCATTGATGACGAACAGTTCACCGATGTCTGCATCGCTGGCCTGGTCGGTGTTGTAGCCCGCCGGCCCGGACACCCCGGCATTGATGAACAGCAGGTCGAAGGTCTGCTGCTGCAGCCGCAGGCTCAGGGCGTCCATGGACTCCAGGCGAGTCATCTCCAGCGCCTCCACCTTCGCGCCGGTGGCCGTCAGCGCCGGCGGCACGTTGTCCAGATCGCGAACCGTGGCCGTCACCTCCCAACCATCTTCGCTCAAGCGTTCCACCAACCCCAGACCCAGGCCACGGGATGCACCAATCACCAACGCTTTCTTTGCAGTTGTCATTGCCACTCTCCTGAACAAAGGAAACAGACTAGCACTCGCTGTCAGCAACGACGCGCTCAAGACGCGATGGCTTGCAGCACGATCCGTCCTCTGGAAAGGTCGGCAAGCTGCTGCGCCAGGGTAGCGATGGCCTCACTGGCCACCGCTAGCCCCAGGTCGACGCCGTTACTGGTGAAATCTTCTGCAGTGACCAACCCCTGAGCCTCGGCCACCCGAAGCTTGACCAGGGCCAGCTCGCTGAATGTGCAGGAACAGCTCACCGCCACCCGCGCGATCAATAGGCGCTTGGGCGCTTGCTGCAGGCATTTGTTCGCCCCTCCGCCATAGGCACGGGCCAACCCTCCTGTACCCAACTGAACGCCGCCGTACCAGCGAATCACCAGCACCACCACCTGATCGCAATCCTGTGCCTCGATCGCCGCCAGGATCGGTCGGCCTGCGGTACCGCCTGGCTCGCCATCGTCGTTGCTGCGGTACTGATCGCCCAGTTTCCACGCCCAGCAGTTATGGGTCGCGGCCAGGTCACTGGTCTGTTCGATGAAGGCCTGGGCGTCCTGCACGCTGGCTATCGGCGCGGCGAGGGTGATGAATCGACTCTTGCGAATCTCCTCGCGGTACTCGCAGGGTCCCAGCAGGGTAGAAGGCATGCTTATCTCTTGGCTGTTGCAGTGATCACACCGCAGGGGTCAAGCCGCATCCTTTCAGAATGATGCGGATCAGGTTGTCACTGGCGTGTTCGAAGTCTTGCCGCGTCAGGCGCGCCTGTCCGGTCACCCGGCAGATCTGCGTGGCGAAGTCGGCGTAATGCTGGGTACTGCCCCACAGCAGAAAGATCAGGTGCACGGGGTCGACGGGGTCCATCTTGCCGGCGTCGATCCAGGCCTGGAACACCGCGGCACGCCCCGCGAACCAGCTGCGGTAGTCCTGGCTGAAGTACTCGCTCAGGCACTCGCCGCCGCTGATGATCTCCATCGCGAAGATCCGTGACGCCAGTGGCTGGCGGCGCGAGAACTCCATCTTGGCGCGGATGTAGCGGGTCAGCGCCTGCGCCGGATCATCCTCGGCGCGCAACGTATTGAAGGTGCTGTCCCACAACTCAATGATGTTGCTCAGCACCGCAATGTACAGGCCGAGTTTGTTGGTGAAGTAATAGTGCAGGTTGGCCTTGGGCAAGCCTGCATTCAATGCAATGGTGTTCATGCTGGTGCCCTTGAAACCGTGCCGGGCGAACTCGTCTTCGGCCGCTTTTAGAATCGCTTCTTCATTCTTCTGGCGGATGCGGCTGGCAGGTTTGCCACTGACCGAGGCGCTGTGCGCGGGGACTTCGAGACTCATGGGCGATTTCCGAACCGATCGTTTGAATACTGCAGATGCGTTGATAGCGTACCCGCCCTGATCCGACAAGCCTTGATGGATAAACCACGACGATCCTTCAGCGCGTCTGCGCCAGGCTTTCCAGAAAGCTTTCCAGCACCAGATGGGGCCTTCTACCCTTGCGCGTCACCCAGGACAACGTCAGGTCATAGAACCGCTCGCTCGGTTTCAACGCCCGCAGACGCCCCTGTTGTACCCAGAAAGTGGCGTAATGGTCGGGCAGGTAGCCGATGTAGCGTCCCGTCAGAATCAGAAACGCCATGCCTTCGCGATCCGAGGCGCTGGCGGTGCACTTGAGCACCTGGTAACGCGCCTGGATATCGGCTGGCAGACGAAATGTCGGCGCGATGGCTTCCTGTGCGTTGAGGCGGTCGCCATCGAGCGCCTCGTCACTGGCGTAGAACAGCGGGTGGCCGACCGCGCAGTACAACAACGAACGCTCACTGTACAGCGGCTGGTACTCGAGCCCCGACAGCGGGCTCGACTGCGGCACCACGCCAACATGCAAGCTGCCATCGAGCACGCCCTGCTCGACCTGGCTGGGCGCGATCATCCGGATCTGGATGCGCACATCGGGCCCACGGTCCTTGAGTTGCGCCAGCGCATGGGTGATGCGCATGTGTGGCAGCGTCACCAGGTTATCGGTCAGGCCGATGTTCAACTCGCCACGCAGGTGCTGGTGCAGGCCGTTGACGCCGGTGCGGAAGCTTTCCAGCGCCGCCAGCAACTGCAGCGCCGATTGATAGACCTCGCGGCCTTCCTCGGTCAGGGAAAACCCTGCGCGGCCACGCTGACACAGGCGCAGGCCCAAACGCTGCTCAAGGTCGCTCATCTGCTGGCTGATCGCCGAACGACCGATGCCCAGGACGTTTTCCGCCGCAGAAAAGCCGCCGCACTCCACCACGCTGCGAAAGATGCGCAGCAGGCGAATATCGAAATCACTGACCTGCGCGAGCGGATCGGGGCGACGGCTCATAGTTTAGTAGCTGCCTGACTGAAGATCGCAAAAGTTGGGTTTTCCAGACTTTATCGTCGTGACACCGTAGAGGCAACACGCTTGTCATCGCGTCTTCAATCGCTCAATGAGGTCTGTGCACATGAACATGCCCGAGAACGCCCCTGTCGGCATCACCAGCCAGCTCAAGCTGGATGCTCACTGGATGCCGTACACCGCCAACCGCAGCTTCCAACGTGACCCGCGGATCATCGTCGCGGCTCAGGGCAGTTGGCTGACCGATGACAAGGGCCGGCAGATCTACGACAGCCTCTCCGGCCTGTGGACCTGCGGTGCGGGCCATACGCGCAAGGAAATCCAGGAAGCGGTATCGCGTCAGCTCGGTGTGCTCGACTACTCGCCCGCGTTCCAGTACGGCCATCCGCTGTCCTTCCAGCTGGCGGAAAAAATCACCGACCTGACTCCCGGCAATCTCAATCACGTCTTCTATACCAACTCCGGCTCCGAGTGCTGCGACACCGCCGTGAAAATGGTCCGTGCCTATTGGCGCCTGAAAGGCCAGGCCACCAAGACCAAGATGATTGGCCGGGCCCGTGGCTACCACGGTGTCAACGTTGCCGGCACCAGCCTGGGCGGCGTCAACGGCAACCGCAAGATGTTCGGCCAGCTGATGGACGTCGACCACATCCCCCATACCCTGCTGCCGGGCAATACCTATTCCAAGGGATCGCCGGAGGAGGGTGGCATTGCCTTGGCCGATGAAATGCTCAAGGTCATCGAGCTGCACGACGCTTCCAACATCGCCGCCCTGATCGTCGAGCCCATGGCGGGTTCGGCGGGCGTACTGCCACCGCCCAAGGGCTACCTCAAGCGCCTGCGTGAAATCTGCGACCAGCACAATATCCTGCTGATCTTCGACGAGGTCATCACCGGCTTCGGGCGCACCGGCGCCATGTTCGGTGCCGACACCTTCGGCGTGACCCCGGACCTGATGTGCATCGCCAAGCAGATCACCAACGGCGCCATTCCGATGGGCGCCGTCATCGCCAGCACCGAGATCTACCAGACCTTCATGAACCAGGCGACGCCCGAGTACGCCGTGGAGTTCCCCCACGGCTATACCTACTCGGCGCACCCTGTGGCCTGCGCCGCCGGCCTTGCCGCGCTGGACCTGCTGCAGCGCGAAAACCTGGTGCAGAACGTCGCCGAGCTGGCACCGCATTTCGAAAACGTGCTGCACGGCGTCAAGGGCGCGAAGAACATCGTCGACATTCGCAACTATGGCCTTGCCGGTGCGATCCAGCTGGCGCCACGCGATGGCGATGCCATCGTGCGCCCCTATGAGGTGTCCATGAAACTATGGAAAGCCGGATTCTACGTGCGCTTCGGCGGCGACACCCTGCAGTTCGGCCCAACCTTCAACGCCCAGCCGCAAGACCTCGATCGCCTGTTCGATGCTGTTGGCGACGCCCTCAACCAGATCGACTGACCTTTTTTCCAAGGAGCCCATTGCATGAGCACTATCCAACACTTGATCAACGGCGATCTGGTTTCCAGCGGCGACCGTACGGCCGATGTCTTCAACCCGTCGACCGGCCAGGCCATCCGCAAACTCCAGCTGGCCAGCCGCGAGACCGTGCAACTGGCCATCGACGCCGCCAAGGCCGCGTTTCCAGCCTGGCGCAAGACTCCAGCGGCCAAGCGTGCCCAGGTGATGTTCCGTTTCAAGCAACTGCTCGAGCAGAACGAAGCCAAGATCGCCCAGATGATCAGTGAAGAGCATGGCAAAACCCTGGAAGACGCTGCAGGTGAACTCAAGCGCGGCATCGAAAACGTCGAGTTCGCCTGCGCAGCACCTGAAGTGCTCAAGGGTGAGTACAGCCGCAACGTCGGCCCCAATATCGATGCCTGGTCCGATTTCCAGCCACTGGGTATCGTTGCCGGCATCACGCCGTTCAACTTTCCGGCCATGGTCCCGCTGTGGATGTACCCCTTGGCCATCGTCTGCGGCAACTGCTTCATCCTCAAGCCGTCCGAGCGTGATCCCAGCTCTACACTCTATATAGCGCAACTGTTGTTGGAGGCGGGCCTCCCGGCTGGCGTACTCAATGTCGTGCACGGTGACAAGGTCGCGGTGGACGCGCTCATCGAAGCGCCGGAGGTCAAGGCACTGAGTTTCGTTGGCTCCACGCCGATCGCCGAGTACATCTACAGCGAAGGCACCCGTCGCGGTAAACGCGTTCAGGCCCTGGGTGGCGCGAAAAACCACGCGGTGTTGATGCCCGACGCCGATCTCGACAACGCGGTCAGCGCCTTGATGGGCGCAGCCTATGGTTCCTGCGGTGAGCGCTGCATGGCCATTTCGGTAGCCGTGTGCGTCGGCGACCAGGTCGCCGACGCCCTCGTGGCCAAGCTGACTCCGCAGATCAAGTCGCTGAAGATCGGCGCCGGCACGTCTTGTGGTCTGGACATGGGCCCACTGGTGACCGCCCAGGCCCGTGACAAGGTCTCAGGCTATGTCGACGACGGTGAGCAGGCCGGCGCCAAGCTGGTCGTGGACGGTCGCGGTCTGAGTGTATCGGGCAACGAAGAAGGCTTCTTCCTCGGCGGGTGCCTGTTCGACCACGTCACTCCGCAGATGCGTATCTATAAAGAAGAAATCTTCGGCCCGGTGTTGTGCATCGTCCGTGTCGAAAGCCTCGAGCAGGCCATGCAGTTGATCAACGACCATGAATACGGCAACGGCACTTGCATCTTCACCCGCGACGGTGAAGCGGCACGCCTGTTCTGCGACGAGATCGAAGTCGGCATGGTCGGCGTCAACGTACCGCTGCCGGTGCCGGTCGCCTATCACAGCTTCGGCGGCTGGAAGCGCTCCCTGTTCGGCGACCTGCATGCCTATGGCCCGGATGGCGTACGCTTCTACACGCGACGCAAGGCCATTACCCAGCGCTGGCCACAACGTGCCAGCCACGAAGCGTCGCAGTTCGCTTTCCCTAGCCTTTAAGCGTCGAGAAAGGGCGGGCCGCCAGGCCCGCCCTTTGCTTTTAAGGATATATGACAGTTTTTTGAAATTACCTGTTGACGCCCCTCTCAATGTG
>NZ_JACMYH010000006.1 GCF_014235765.1 Pseudomonas baltica | reverse complement strand
TTGCTACCGCGGTTGAGCGACGGCTGGATGTGCGGTTTGCTGATCCTGAGCTGATCGGCATACTTAGTTTAAGGATTTTTTTCAACACTAAAGAACTGATCAGACCGTAGTAAAACCGCGCCTGTGCGCGGTTTTATCATTTCTGGATATTGCCTTTTTTCTGCTATTTCCGTCTGAAAGGTGAGTAGGTTTTTGAGTACACGAATTTGCTAAGCTGTAGTTTGCTAAGCTCTAGAGTGCTGAGTACAGTGTGCACTCAGCACACGGAGACCTGAAATTGCTTACCGATGCCAAAGCCCAGCAGGCTATCTGTAATAGCCTAGGCGACACACTTTCCTGCCCCTAGTGAACAGAGCACCGTGCAGCCCGCACAATGACCCGGCGGGTGTTTGCTCCGAAGCCAGCCTGACCGTCGAAAACACACGCGCACTGGGTGACTCGACTAATTTCCGGTAATGTGACGGATGATGACCTGATGGGAATCCATCTCGCAAAAACGGGACTACTCGAATGCTTCGTAAGCTAAGCGTTTACGGTTTCAAATCAGTCCACGAGCAAAGCATTGAGCTGGGCCGTGTGAACTGTTTTATCGGCGCTAATGGTGTTGGGAAGAGCAATATTCTGGAAGCGTTAGGCGTGCTTGGCGCTGCGGCGAATGGAGTTGTGGACGATGAAAGCTTACTCCGCCGTGGGGTTCGCGCCGGCCTGCCACGACTCTACAAAAGCTCGTTCGCGTCTGAGCGGACCCCTGCGCATATTGGAGTTGGTGTAGTCGGCGATAGTAATGAGGCCTACCGTGTTTCTTTGCTCAACCCACTCGGCTCGCCCGATCCTGCTTGGACTTACAAAACGGAAGTCCTATCGGATGGTATTGACGAGATTGTATCAGATGGGGTGCGCAATAAAAAAAATCTAAATCCACAATCGGGCTTAGCCGCACTCCGACTAGTAGAGTTAGTCCCAGACAATCCCGCAGCAGCAATAATGCAGAGCTTACAAGAATATGCGATCTACTGCCCAAATACGCCATCTCTGCGCGGAAACGTTCCTGACGTGCAGGCACGGCGACCTGTGGGACTGAGTGGCGGTCAACTGGCTGAGAGCTTCGAAGCCTTGCGCAAGCATCTTGAGAGCCAAGGCGATGACGGCGAAGAAATATTGGATCAGGTACTGGAGCTGATCGACTGGGTAGCTGACGTCCAGGCCACGAGTCATGGTGCGGCCCTGATTTCAAGCCAGGTACCGAGAACCAAGC
Source organism: Pseudomonas baltica (assembly GCF_014235765.1). Lineage (GTDB taxonomy): Bacteria > Pseudomonadota > Gammaproteobacteria > Pseudomonadales > Pseudomonadaceae > Aquipseudomonas > Aquipseudomonas baltica. Next base: position 217,234 of record NZ_JACMYH010000006.1, on the reverse strand, counting down.
TCATGCTGAAGTTCACCGACCGTTTTATGAACAAGTCTCGAAATGAGTTGACCGCCTACGACGCCAGTGAGGGCGCGCTGTATGTTTTGTTTTGTGCAGCGTTATGTTTATTGCCCCAGGCACCGAAAATTCTGGCTATCGACAATCTAGATCAGGCGCTGAATCCGCGCTTGCTGTCCAAGTTAACAGCACGCCTTAGTAACTGGCTCATACATAACGACCCGGATCGTCAGTTACTGTTTACGGCACACAACCCAGCAGTGCTTGATGGACTAGACCTGTCTGACACGGAAATCCGTTTGTTTGCGGTTGAACGCAACAGCAACGGACTTACGGTAGTGCGCCGTATTGAATTTTCGGAAAAATTAGCGAAAATGAATGAGCAGTATCCTCTGTCCAGACTGTGGATGATGGGACATCTCGGGGCAGTGCCAAATGTCTAATCTGCACATTGCCTTGGTTGTTGAAGGCGAGACCGACCTCGTCATTATTGAGGCTGCACTCAAGGCTATCATTGAACGACCCTTTATTCTGACCAAGCTCCAGCCAGAAGCAACTAACCCTAAGATGGGTACAGGCTGGAGTGGTGTTTTGAAGTGGTGTGATGCCTCTAGCCAGAGGCATCCCGGATGCTTAGATGGCGATCCAACTCTGGGCCAATTTGACCTGCTGATCATCCACCTTGATGTGGATGTTTCGAGCGAGGCATACGCAAATGCAGGCCCTGTAGTTGAGGACATGGCTCTGCGAAAAGGATGGGAAGCTTTACCTTGTGCACAACCCTGCCCCCCCATCTTCGACAGCGTTATTCCACTGACGGCCACATTGGATTCCTGGTTGCACCCAGCTAGTAGGGGGTACAAAACCGTACTCTGCCTTCCTGCGCAAGCATCAGGAACCTGGCTTGCGGCCGCATCACTTCCTGTTGGGCATGCATTGTTGATCGGAGCAGAATGTAATATCAGCGTGGAGTCAAATCTCACGCGGCTGCCTTTAAATCTCCGTATCCACAAGAAAGTTCGTGAGTACCGTCAGCATGCAAACAACGTGACGAATAACTGGCCAGCGGTCAAAGCGATTTGCTCACAAGCTGTCGATTTCGAGTCTGCAATTCTTGCCGCCATTTGATCTCAATTTTATACGAGAAAGTAGGTGCGCATAGAATTGCTATCATGATTAGCTCGGGACCCGCATGACAAAGCGCTACATACTCTTCGACGCATCATGTGCATTGACTAAGGATTTGGTTTCCGCAGAGCAGAAAATATGTCGCCATGCGATGATGAACGCCTGGTACGTCATGGGACCCAAGATTCTCATGGTTTTCGACGCCAATGGCGTGTCGTAGCGTTTAATTCTTTCTATGGTAAATTCCATCAATAATACCAATGCTGAATTCGATACTAAGTCTCGATCAGCTTGGGCGACCACGCGAACGCAGCCACTTGGTACTGGCGATAGATACGGGGCTTTTTTCGTTCAGGCTCCAGCCGTTGCCCAGTCCTCGATCCGAAGCCCAGGCACGCGCATGAACTCTTTTGTGTTGTTGCTGACCAGGATCAGCCCTCTGGAGCGAGCGTGTCCTGCGATCATTTGGTCGTAGGAGCCGATTGGCGTACCCAATCGAGCCAGCTCGGCACGCAACTGCCCAGTGTGAGCAGCGGCGCCGTTGTCGTAATCGAGCACCTCCAACCGCGCGGCGAAACTCTCCACCACTTCAAGATTGCGCTGAACGTGCTGGGATTTCTCGGCGCCGTAGATCAGTTCCATCAGAGTTACGCTGCTGATGCACATCTGGCCGTGGCTGCGCTTGAAGGCAGCACGGACTTGTTCGGGCCGGTTCTTGATGGTGAAGATGCAGATGTTGGTGTCGAGCATGAATTTCAGCATCAGAACCCGTCGCGCTCCTGGATGGCTGGTTGCTCTCGGTCGAGCATGAAGTCTGCGGTGACGCCCTCACCTTCGAACCAACTGTCCCATGACTCCCCAGCAGGCGTGAGGATACGTGTCCGACCTATGGCAACCACGTCTACACGCTTGACGCCTTCAGGCAGAGCCAGTGCTTTAGGCAGACGAACCGCTTGACTTTTGTTGCTTAAAAAAACAGAACCCTGCTCCATGAAGACACCTCGCTTCAAATCTGAGATCTACAGCCAATCACACAGGGCATGTATACACCTGAAGGATATACATTTCAAACCACCGGGTGACGCCTGCTCAGCTGGGTGCTTGCCGGGCCGTTAAAGATAGCGCATGGCCAGCCGACAACCTGTGGACCAGACACGTGCACGGGTTACCGCGCCCTGGTGACCACCCGCTGCCCTCGACCGCGCCGTAGTTTCCCCTAGCAGACGCCACCCCATGAACGAAAATTCCGATGTGATGTACAGGCTGCTCGTACAGGGCGTGGTGGATTATGCGATCTACATGCTCTCGCCGCAGGGGATCGTTTCGAATTGGAATGCCGGGGCGCAGCGGGCCAAGGGGTATCGTGCGGAGGAGATCGTCGGGCAGCATTTTTCGTGCTTCTACACCCCCGCGGACCGCGCCTGTGGCTTGCCGGCGCAGAGCCTGGCGACGGCGCTGGAGGCGGGGCGTTTCGAATGCGAAGGCCAGCGGGTGCGCAAGGACGGCACGCTGTTCTGGACCCATGTAGTGATCGAGCCCATTCATGACGACAGGGGCCAGTTGCTCGGCTTCGCCAAGGTCACGCGCGACATCAGCGAGAAGCGTGCACGGGACTTGAGCCTGCAGGAAGCCAAGCGCCTGGCGGAAAGTCACAGCGCCGAAATGGCCTCGTTGTCGATGTTTCTCGATTCGGTCATCGCCAATATTCCGTCCAGCGTCATCGTGCAGGACGCCGTATCGCGGCAGATCCTGCTGGTGAATCTGCAGGCTGAGCGGCTGTTCGGCAATGCCCGTGAGCAGATGATCGGTCGGCAGCTGGAAGAGTGCCTGGCGCCGGCGTTGAGCGGTTATCTGCGCCGGTTGACCGACCAGTGCGTGCGTACCGAGGGCTTGCACCATGCCCAGAGCCAGCAGCACACCCTGCTGGGTCTGCGGACCTTGCGCAGCAAGACGGTGACCATACGCGGCAAGGAACTGGGCAGCAGTTACGTGCTGCTGATCGTGGAAGACATCACCGACGAAAACGCTGCCCAGGCGCGCATTCGCCACATGGCTCACCACGACAGCCTGACCGGGCTGCCCAATCGGGCGCTGTTCCGCCAACGTCTCGAAGAGGCCTTGCGTGAAGACGCCAGCCGCGACCGCGTGACGGCGACCCTGTGCCTGGACCTGGACAACTTCAAGAACGTCAACGATGCCCTGGGCCATGAGTTCGGCGACCGTCTGCTGCGCGCCATCGCCACGCGCCTGCGCGACGTGCTGCGGGTCAAGGACACGTTGGCGCGCTTGGGCGGCGACGAGTTCGCGGTGATCCTGCCCGAACTCAAGAACGGCGAAGACGCGCAGCTCACCGCGCAACGCCTGATCGACACCATCGAGCCGGCTTTCCTGATCGAGGGGCACAGCCTCTGCGTGGGCTTGAGCGTGGGCATTGCGCTGGCGCCCAGGGATCAGAACACGCCCGAAGAATTGCTGCGCTGCGCCGACATGGCCCTGTACGAGGCCAAGCGCAATGGCCGCCATCGCTACGAATACTTTCATCCACGCATGGATGCCTTGGCGCAGAAGCGCCGCACCGTGGAAAGCGATCTGCGTCAGGCCATCGTCGACAGACAGCTGCATCTGTATTACCAACCCATCATCGACAAGCGCGACACGCGGATCATTGGCTATGAGGCACTGATGCGTTGGCAGCATCCGCAACATGGCGTGATCATGCCGCTGGATTTCATCGCCATCGCCGAAGAAACCGGGCTGATCCACGAGCTGGGTGCGCTGGCTTTGCGCGAAGCCTGCCACGAAGCTCAACGCTGGCCCGGTGAGCTGACCGTGGCGGTCAACCTGTCGCCGGTGCAGTTTCGCAACAATGGCCTGGTGGAGCTGGTGCAGGCAGCGTTGAGCGAGTCGGGCCTGGACGCCGCACGGCTGGAGCTGGAGATCACCGAATCGGTGCTGCTGGACAACAACCAGGCCAACATCAGTATCCTGCAGCGCCTGAAAGCCCTGGGTGTGCGCATCGCCCTGGACGATTTCGGCACCGGTTATTCGTCCCTCAGCTACCTGCGCGCATTTGCCTTCGACAAGATCAAGATCGACAAGTCGTTCGTGCACGACATGGGCGACAGCAACGAGGCCATCGCCATCATCCGCGCGATCACCGGCATGGGCCGCAGCCTGCAGATGCAGGTCACGGCCGAGGGCGTGGAAAGCGACGAGCAGTTCATGCGGCTCAAGGCCGAAGGCTGCTCGCATTTCCAGGGCTACCTGTTCGGTCGCCCGCAGCCAGCCGAGCACCGCGCCCGCTAGCGCTGCCTCACACCGCCTTCTTGGTGCTCGGCAGCAGGATCGTCAGGATGCCGAACAAGGGCAGGAACGAGCACAGCCAGTACACGTACTCGATGCCGTGAATGTCCGCCAGATGGCCGAGCAGCGCTGCGCCAATGCCACCGAAACCGAACATCAGGCCGAAAAACACCCCGGCGATCATGCCCACGTTGCCTGGCACCAGTTCCTGCGCATACACCACGATGGCGGAGAATGCCGACGCCAAAATGAAGCCGATGACCACGCTCAGCACACTCGTCCAGAACAGGTCGACGTAGGGCAGCATCAGGGTGAACGGCGCCGAGCCCAGAATGGAGAACCAGATCACCGCCTTGCGGCCGATCTTGTCGCCGATGGGCCCGCCGAAGAAGGTCCCGGCCGCCACCGCGCCGAGGAACAGGAACAGGTGCAACTGCGAACTGGCCACCGACAGGTCGAACTTCTCGATCAGGTAGAAGGTGAAGTAGCTGGTGAAGCTGGCCATGTAGAAATACTTGGAGAACACCAGCAATGCCAGCACCACCAGCGCGGCCTTGACTCGCCCCTTGGACAGGCCGTGGCTGGCGCTCTGGCCGGCGCGCGCCTTGAACTGGTTGAGATGGCCACGGTACCAGCGGCTGATGCCGTACAGCAGCGCCACGGCGAACACCGCGATCAGGCCGAACCAGGCCACATGCCCCTGCCCGAACGGAATGACGATGGCCGCCGCCAGCAGTGGACCGAACGCCGACCCGGTATTGCCCCCCACCTGGAAGGTGGATTGCGCCAGGCCGAAGCGTCCACCGGAGGCCAGTCGCGCCACCCGCGAAGTTTCCGGGTGGAAGGTCGAGGAGCCGATGCCGATCAGCGCCGACGCCAGCAGGATCATCGGGAAGCTGCCGACCATGGACAGCAGCATGATGCCGATCAATGTGCAGACCATGCCGGCGGGCAACAGCAGCGGCTTGGGATGGCGATCGGTATAGAAGCCGATCCAGGGTTGCAGCAATGATGCGGTGACCTGGAAGGTCAGGGTGATCAGGCCCACCTGGGTGAAGGTCAGCCCGTAGCTGGCCTTGAGCATGGGATAGATCGACGGCAGCACCGCCTGGATCAGGTCGTTGACCAGGTGCGCGAGGGCGCAGGCACCCAGGATGCGCATCACCAGCGGACTGGTCTGTGCAGCGCCTGGCGCGGGGTTGGCGATTGTCGTTGGAGTGGCCATGGGGATTCCGTTGGCAGGCAGGCATGGCCGGACACTCTGCCATTTTGCGTGCGCCGTCGCCAGTTGCCGACGCAGGCGAATCAGGCACGGCGCAATGGCGCCAACGAATACAACTTCACCCGTGCGGTGATAAACTGGCGCCAGTCACTAAAAACCCATGAAGAATCGATAAAGTTCCAGAAACCCTCCGCATGAGGCATTGGGGTTTCGCCAGAATCAGGAGCGATCATGCCCAAAGTTTCCCACACGGCCCTGCGTCGCCAGTTCCGTGAGCTGCTTGCTTCAAAACAGTGTTATCACACCGCTTCGGTGTTCGATCCGATGTCTGCCCGCATTGCCGCCGACCTGGGCTTCGAGGTCGGTATTCTCGGCGGTTCGGTGGCGTCGCTGCAGGTGCTGGCGGCCCCCGACTTCGCCCTGATCACCCTGTCCGAGTTCGCCGAGCAGGCCACACGCATCGGTCGTGTGGCGCAGTTGCCGGTGATTGCCGACGCCGACCACGGCTATGGCAACGCACTGAACGTGATGCGTACCGTGGTCGAACTGGAACGCGCCGGCATCGGTGCCCTGACCATCGAGGATACCTTGCTGCCGGCGCAGTTCGGTCGCCGCTCAACCGACCTCATCTCGGTGGCCGAAGGGGTCGGCAAGATTCGCGCAGCGCTCGAAGCGCGGGTCGATCCCGAGCTGACCATCGTCGCCCGGACCCACGCCGGGGTGCTTTCGACCCAGGAAGTGATCAGCCGCACCCAGGCCTACCAGGCCGCTGGTGCCGATGGCATCTGCATGGTCGGCGTGAAGGACTTCGAGCACCTGGAACAGATTGCCGAAAACCTCAGTGTGCCGCTGATGCTGGTGACCTACGGCAACCCTGCGCTGCACGACGACGCACGCCTGGCGGCGCTGGGTGTGCGCGTGGTGGTGGACGGCCACGGTGCCTATTTTGCAGCGATCAAGGCAACCTACGACTCGCTGCGCGAACAGCGCCAGCAGTTCAGCAAGAGCACCGACCTGAGCGCCACCGAACTGACCCACACCTACACCCATCCGGAGAGCTACGTGAGCTGGGCCAAGGAATTCATGAACGTGAAGGAGTGACTGACGGGCCAGCCCCTCGGGAACATCATGCGGTCATGTGGGTCGGTTAAAAGGGAACCGCTGCAGCAGTGTGCAGCGGTTGCAGTGCCAGCAATCGAGCAACGTACGAAAACGCGACATTTTTAGTTGCTCTCAAGCCTTCCACGCCCTAAAGTTCGCGCCGACCGTCCATGCTGGAAACGATCCATCCGGCTCAAGTACTGACGACGAGACAACAGGCCACCGGAAAGCAGCTTTCCGTGGCCTTTTTGCTTTCGCCCGACATGCCTTGGGAAGTAGGCGAACCAAAGTGGGGATACGGAGGACGGTCATTTGAGCCCATTTATATTCACGACGTTTGCCACCAGGAGTCCCTAGCATGTCGATCAACGTCGAAGACTACTTCGCACCCGATACCTTCAACAAAATGAAGGCGTTCGCCGACAAGCAAGAAACCCCATTCGTAGTTATCGATACCGCCATGATCAGCAAGGCCTACGATGACCTGCGCGCCGGTTTCGAATTTGCCAAGGTGTATTACGCGGTCAAGGCCAACCCGGCCGTGGAAATCATCGACCTGCTGCGCGACAAAGGCTCGAGCTTCGACATTGCCTCGATCTACGAGCTGGACAAGGTCATGAACCAGGGCGTGGGGCCGGAGCGCATCAGCTACGGCAACACCATCAAGAAGTCCAAGGACATCCGCTACTTCTACGACAAGGGCGTGCGCCTGTACGCCACCGACTCCGAAGCCGACCTGCGCAACATCGCCAAGGCCGCGCCGGGCTCGAAGGTCTACGTACGGATCCTTACCGAAGGCTCGACCACGGCCGACTGGCCGCTGTCGCGCAAGTTCGGCTGCCAGACCGACATGGCCATGGACCTGTTGATCCTGGCTCGCGACCTGGGCCTGGTGCCGTACGGCATCTCCTTCCACGTCGGCTCGCAGCAGCGTGACATCAGCGTCTGGGACGCGGCGATCGCCAAGGTCAAGGTGATCTTCGAACGCCTCAAGGAAGAAGACGGCATCGTTCTCAAGCTGATCAACATGGGCGGTGGCTTCCCGGCCAACTACATCACCCGCACCAACAGCCTGGAAACCTATGCCGAGGAAATCATCCGTTTCCTCAAGGAAGACTTCGGTGACGAGCTGCCGGAAATCATCCTCGAGCCGGGCCGTTCGCTGATCGCCAACGCCGGCATTCTGGTCAGTGAAGTGGTGCTGGTGGCGCGCAAGTCGCGTACCGCAGTAGAGCGCTGGGTGTACACCGACGTGGGCAAGTTCAGCGGGCTGATCGAAACCATGGACGAGTCCATCAAGTTCCCGATCTGGACCGAGAAGAAAGGCGAGATGGAAGAAGTGGTGATCGCCGGGCCGACCTGCGACAGCGCCGACATCATGTACGAGCACTACAAATATGGCCTGCCGTTGAACCTGGCCATCGGCGACCGCCTGTACTGGCTGTCCACCGGTGCCTACACCACCAGCTACAGCGCGGTGGAATTCAACGGCTTCCCGCCTTTGAAATCGTTCTACGTCTGAATGCACCTGAGACTTGCGGGCAGCTTTGAGGCTGCCCGTGACTCTACTGCTCCAGCGCCTGCAAGCGCTGCGCGTAGAGGCCGGCCATCGCCCTGATGGCCGGCTGTCTGGCCTGCTCCAGCACCTTCAAGCTGCTGCGCAGAAAGTTTGCGTTCCCCCCTTCGAGAGCCCGCTGCAGCCAGATCAGTGCGGTATCGACGTCGCCCTCCTCTGCCAGCATCGCGGCATGGCTGAATTGCCCGCGGAAGTCTCCCGCCTGCGCTGAACGCATGTACCAGACCTGTGGCCTGGGTAGATCGGCGCCCGCCACCAGCCCCTGTTCCAGGTAACGCCCTACCAGATTCATGGATTTGGCGTGGCCCATGGTGGCCGCCTGCAGATAGCAGGCGAACGCTCGCGGGTGGTCGAGTGCCACGCCGCGCCCGGTACCCAACAGATTGGCCAGGTTGTACAGGCCCCAATCGAGCCCGGCCCGTGCAGCGTGCAGGTAATGGCCGGCAGCACGTTCGGCACTGGCCTCGCAGCCCCATCCGTGTTCGTGGCAGCGACCGAGCATGTTATGCGCCATGGCATGGCCCCGGCTGGCCGCGATGGCAAACCATTTCAGTGCAAGCGCCGCATCGCGTTCGATACCGCGGCCATCGAGCAGGATCTGCCCGAGCAATGCCTGTGCATCGACCACGCCCTGCCCCGCAGCGATCACCAGCGCCTGGGCGGCCTTGCGCGGTTCGGCGGCGAGCATCGCCTTCAGTTGCTCGTTGTCCAGCACCTCCCGACGGCGCAGGCTGAAGTCGCCGCTCATACATCCACCCAGCGCCGCAGCAGGTTGTGGTAGGTGCCGGTGAGTTGAATCAGCGAGGGGTGCTCGGGGACGTCGCGGCTCAACTGCTGGATCGCCCCGTCCATCTCGAACAGCAGCGCCCGCTGACTGTCTTCGCGAACCAGGCTCTGCGTCCAGAAGAACGACGCGAAACGCGCGCCGCGGCTGACCGCACGCACCTTGTGCAGGCTGGTGGCCGGGTACAGCAGCAGGTCGCCGGCCGGCAGCTTGACTTCGCGGGTGCCGAAGGTGTCCTGGATCACCAGTTCGCCGCCGTCGTAGTCCTGCGGATCGCTGAAAAACAACGTCGAGGACAGGTCGGTGCGTACCCGTTCGAGGCTGCCTTTGGCCTGGCGTACGGCATTGTCGATGTGAAAATCGAAACTTCCGCCTGCGGTGTAGCAGTTGATCAGCGGTGGAAACACCTTGTTCGGCAATGCCGCCGACATGAACAACGGGTTGGCCCACAGACGTTCGAGCAGCGCCGCGCCGATCTCCATCGCCAGCGGGTGGCCTTCGGGCAATTGCAGGTTGTGCTTGGCCTTGGCCGACTGATGGCCTGCCGTCATCCGCCCATCCGCCCAATCGGCCTGTTCCAGGGCCTGGCGAATGCGCAGCACTTCGTCGCGCGCGAACAATCCGGGAATGTGTAGGAGCATGGAAAGTCACCGCAAGCCAAGGGGCAGCAATGGTATTGATTCCCATTGCCGAAACACAAGCGTGCATGTCCAGGAATGCAGACAAACAGCCGACGAAATTGTAAAGAATGTAAAACGATCTCGAATAGCAATATTTCGCAATTGATACATATATGCAGTTACATTATGCTCCGCGGCCTCATAACCTTGGGGAAGGTTTCCACCATGACGCGCCAACACCACTTCATTCCAGTCTCATCGCCACGGCTGCTGGCCTCTGCCATCGGCATGGCCCTGGGCGCTACCTGCGCCGCGCCAACGGCACAGGCCGCGCCGGCCAGCGAGGCCAAGGGCGCCTCGGTATCGCTCGGTGCCACCAGCATCACCGGCGACGCGCAGGAGCCGACGTCCTACCAGGTCGAGCGCGCCTCGTCCGCCAAATACACCGCGCCGCTGGTCGATACCCCGCGCTCGGTGACGGTGGTGCCGCAACAGGTGATCAAGGACACCGGCGCACTCAACCTGCAGGACGCGTTGCGCACGGTACCGGGCATCACCTTCGGTGCCGGCGAAGGCGGTAACCCGCAGGGCGACCGACCCTTCATCCGCGGTTTCGATGCACAGGGCGATACTTACCTGGACGGCGTACGCGATGCCGGCGCGCAAAGCCGGGAAATCTTCGCCGTGGAATCCATAGAAGTCAGCAAGGGCCCCAACTCGGCCATCGGCGGCCGAGGCGCTGCGGGCGGCACCATCAACCTGGTGAGCAAGAAAGCGCACCTGGGCGACTCACTGGATGGCGGTTTCACCTGGGGCTCGGACCAGACCCAGCGCTATACCCTGGATGGCAACTACCAATTCACCGACAGCGCCGCCGGGCGACTCAACCTGATGAGCCACCAAAGCAACGTGGCCGGCCGCGACCAGGTCGACTACGACCGTTGGGGCATTGCGCCGTCGCTGGCCTTCGGCCTGGGCACCGAGACGCGGGTCTTCCTCGACTATTACCACCTGGAAAGCGACGACCTGCCCGACTCGGGCATTCCCTACAGCATTCCGGCGGCGGGCAACGCGGGCCGCACCTCGGCCAATCCGGACAAGCCTGAGGACGGTGGCAGCCGCAGCAACTTCTATGGCCTGAGCGACCGTGACTTCCGCAAGACCCGCAGCGACATCGCCACCTTCGCCATCGAGCACGACCTGACCGACGCGTTGACCGTGAAGAACACCCTGCGCCATGGCAACACCATGCAGGACTACATCCTCACCCAACCCGACGACAGCCAGCGCAACGTCAACAACGGCAGTGTCTGGCGCCGCGCCAACAGCCGCGTCGGCAACACCGCGACCACCACCAACCAGACCGATCTGTTCGGTGACTTCTACGTCGGCGGGTTGAAGAACAGCTTCTCCACCGGCATCGAATTCAGCCGCGAAGACAGTGACCGCAGTTCCTACACCGTCAACACCGACACCACGCCGCGCACCGCCGGCGCCAGCACCAACTGCACACCGGGCAGCATCGTTTCCAGCGGCTACAACTGCACGTCGCTGGCCAACCCCAATCCGGACGACCCGTGGAGCGGCGCCATTGCGCGCAACTACGCCGGCACCGACACATCCAGCAAGACGCGGGCGATCTACGTGTTCGACACGTTGGAGCTGAGCCCGCAGTGGCAGGTGAACGCCGGCCTGCGCTACGACCACTTCGAAACCGACTACCGCACCTTCACCGCCGCCGGTGCCACCACGGCCAAGGGCAAGGACACCAGCGAGTTCGTTACCGGCCAACTGGGGCTGGTGTGGAAGCCTGCCGAGAACGGCAGCGTGTATGTTTCCTACGCCACCTCGGCCACCCCACCCGGTTCGCTGGTGGGCGAAGGCATGGAAGGCAACCCGCTGGGCGGAGCACCGGATCGCGCAGGCAACCTGCTGAGCAGTGACCTGGAGCCCGAAGAAACCACCAACTACGAAGTCGGCACCAAGTGGGACCTGCTCGACCAGCGTCTGTCGCTGACCGCCGCACTGTTCCGCACCGAGAAAGAAAACACCCGCGTGCAGACCAGCACCTTTGCCTACGAGAATGCCGGCAAGACCCGAGTCGATGGCCTGGAGCTGTCGGCGTCCGGCAAGCTTACCGAGCAATGGCAGGTGTTCGCCGGCTACAGCTACCTGCAGGCGCGCGTGGTCGACAACGGCCCGCTGGGCGCGGCCAACGACGGCAACCAGATGCCCAACACGCCGAACAACAGCGCCAGCCTGTGGACCACCTATAACCTGACGCCCAAACTGACCATCGGCGGCGGCGCCTTCTATGTCGACGACGTGTTCGGCAATGTCGCCAACACCACCATGGTCGACAGCTACGTGCGCCTGGATGCCATGGCCAGCTACAAGATCAGCAAGCATTTCGACGTGCAGCTGAACGTGCAGAACCTGGCCGACAAGACCTACTACGACAAAGCTTTCAGCACCCACTTCGCCAACCAGGCGGCGGGACGCACGGCGCTGTTGAGCACCAACTTCCACTTCTAGCCACTGCGCGTCGGTTGCTGCGCCCCGCCCGTTTCGACGACGCGGGGCGTTTCACGTCGCAACGGCAATGATCAGAATCGGTGCGCCTGAGACTGATTCTCAGCCAGTGCTGCATAATGCCGCCTGCCCTCCTTTCGATCGGCCCGCTCAAGGTGATTCGTGTTCAAGAACGTCCTCTTCCAGTTGCACTGGTTTTTCGGCATCACCGGCGGCCTGGTGCTGGCCCTGATGGGCATCACCGGGGCCAGCTACTCGTTCGAGGATGAAATCCTGCGCGCGCTCAATCCGCAGACCCTGAACGTGCAGATTCGCGATGGCGGCATCCTTCCTGCCGCGCAGCTGGTGGAAATCCTCGAGCAGCGGCAGGGCAGCAAGGTTGCCGCATTGCGTGTGGACCTGGTCGACGGCAGCGCCGCACGGGTGTCGTTCACCCCGCCGCCAGGGCAACGTCGAGGGCCTTCGGCCTATTTCGATCCGTACACCGGGGAGTTTCAGGGCGAGGTGGTGGGCGAAGGCTTCTTCGACTTGATGCTGGACCTGCATCGTTTTCTGGCCATGGGCGCGACGGGCCGGCAGATCACCGCCGCCTGTACCTTGATGCTGGTGTTCTTCTGTCTTTCCGGCCTGTATCTGCGCTGGCCGCGCAAGGCGCTGCACTGGCGCACCTGGCTGACCCTGGACTGGGCCAAGAAGGGTCGCGCCTTCAATTGGGACCTGCATGCGGTGTTCGGCACCTGGTGCCTGCTGTTCTATCTACTGGCGGCCTTGACCGGCCTGACCTGGTCTTACCAGTGGTTCGGCAACGCGGTGAACAGAATGCTCTCCGACAACCCTGCCGCCCAGCGCATGGAGCGGCGCGCCGCGTCTTCTGCCGATGTGGCGCCCACGGTGGATTACGACGCGCTGTGGGCCAGCATCCAGGGCGCGGTCGGTCCACGACTGAGCGTGGTCAATATGCGTGTTCCGGGCAATGTCGGCCTGCCGGCCACGGTGTTCTACCTGCGTACGGATTCGCCCCATGACCGGGCCTTCGGCCTGCTCAGCCTCGACCCGGCCACCGGTCAGGTCAAGGACATCCAGCGCTATGAAGACAAGTCGCTGAAAGCGCAACTGCTGACCAGCATCTACGCCCTGCATGTGGGCAGTTATTTCGGCCTGGTCGGTCGTATCCTGATGATGCTGGCGAGCCTGACGATGCCGTTGTTCCTCATCACGGGCTGGCTGCTGTACCTGGATCGGCGTCGCAAGAAGCGCCAGGTACGCCTGGCCCGCGGCGCCTTGCACCAGCAGGACGAGACATCGGCCGGTTGGTTGATCGGGTTCGCCAGCCAGAGCGGTTTCGCCGAGCAACTGGCGTGGCAAACCGCCGGGCAACTGCAGTCGGCCGGTCAGAACGTGCGTGTCCGCGCCTTGGGCGAGGTGGATGAAGCGCAGCTGCGGCAGGCCGACAAGGCGTTGTTCGTGGTCAGCACGTTCGGCGACGGCGAGGCACCCGACACCGCGCGCGGCTTCGAGCGCAAGGTGCTGGGCAGTGCCTGTGCCCTGCCCGGCTTGCGCTACGCAGTGCTGGCGCTGGGTGACCGGCAATACCAGCAGTTCTGCGGCTTCGCTCATCGTCTGGACCAATGGCTCGATGAGCGTGGCGCACAGCCGCTGTTTGACTCGATCGAGGTCGACAACGCCGACCCGGCAGCCTTGCAGCACTGGCAGCAGCAATTGAGCGGGCTGACCGGAGGCGTCGCCCAAACCGTGTGGCAGGCACCGGTGTTCAGCCCGTGGACCTTGCTCGAACGCCATCTGCTGAATCCGGGGAGTGAAGGCGCAGCGGTCTATCGCATTGCCTTGCACAATGATGGCGAGGCCCACTGGCAGGCTGGCGATCTGGTCGACCTGCTGCCACGCAACAGCTGCGCGGCCATCGACCAGTGTTTGTCCGGGCTGGGGCTGCAGGCGTCTGCGCTGGTTGAGGTCGATGGCTTGCAGGAGCCGCTTGGTCAGGCGCTGGCCAGTCGGCAACTGCCGGCCAGTCGCGGGCACCTGGTAGGTTTGCATGCCCAGGCGCTGGTGGATGCGCTGATACCCATCGCTGCACGTGAGTATTCCATTGCTTCGCTGCCCAGCGACGGCCGGCTGGAATTGATCGTGCGCCAGGAGCGCCACGCCGACGGCAGCCTGGGGCTGGGGTCGGGATGGCTGACCGAACACGCCCAGGCGCACGGCGCGGTCAGCCTGCGCTTGCGGCGCAACGCCGGCTTTCATCTGCCGCAGGAGCCGGTGCCGGTGATTCTGCTGGGCAACGGCACCGGTCTGGCTGGCTTGCGCAGCTTGCTCAAGGGCCGCATCGAACAAGGCCAGCGGCGCAATTGGTTACTGTTCGGCGAACGTAACCGAACCCATGATTTCCTGTGCGCAGATGAGTTGCTGGGGTGGCTGGCCAGTGGTGATCTGGCGCGGCTGGATCTGGCGTTCTCGCGTGATCAGGCGCACAAGGTGTACGTGCAGGATCGGTTGCGCGAGGCCGGTGAGGTGTTGCTGCAGTGGGTGGAGGATGGCGCGGTGATCTATGTCTGCGGCAGCCTGCAGGGCATGGCCAGCGGGGTGGATGAAGTGCTGGCCCAATTGCTGGGCCGGGAACGCCTGGACGACCTGATCGAAACCGGCCGCTACCGACGCGACGTCTATTGAACCATCGCGTGTACCGCCGACGCGGCTCGCGCCGCTGCTACAGGGGTTACGGTGTGTCAGCCTCACCGCGATGAAACCGCACGCGGCGTGCGGTGTGCCACCCCATCCAGGCTGATCGCCCCCTCTGTAGCAGCGGCGCAAGCCGCGTCGGCGGTACATGCGGTGTATCAGCCTTACCGCGATGAAACCGGACGCGGCTTGCGCCGCTGCTACGGGATCAGGCCTTGACCGGTTCTACGGCAATTTCCTGGACTTCCGGCTTCTTGATCACTGCGTACACCACCGCGGTCAGCAAGGCACCGGCAACGATAGCCAGCAGATACAGCAAGGCATGGTTGATCGCGTTGGGAATCAACAACACGAACAGCCCACCGTGCGGCGCCATCAGCTTGCAGCCGAAGTACATCGACAATGCGCCGGTCAACGCGCCACCGACCAGGCTCGCCGGGATCACCCGCAGCGGATCCTTGGCAGCGAACGGTATGGCGCCTTCGGAAATGAAGCACAGCCCCAGCACCAATGCCGCTTTGCCAGCCTCACGCTCGGTCTGGGCAAACTTGCGTCGAGCCAGGAAGGTGGCCAGGCCCAAGCCAATCGGCGGCACCATGCCGGCCGCCATGGTCGCGGCCATCGGCGCGTAGCTCTGCGAGGCCAGCAGCCCCACCGAAAACGCGTACGCCGCCTTGTTGATCGGCCCGCCCAGGTCGACGCACATCATCGCCCCCAGCAGCACGCCCAGCAGCAACGCATTGGTAGTACCCATGCTGTCGAGGAAGGTGGTCAGCCCAGCGAGCATGCCGGCCACCGGTTTGCCCACTACGTAGATCATCACCAGGCCGGTGAACAGGCTGGCCAGCAGCGGAATGATCAGGATCGGCTTGAGCGCTTCCAGGCTCGCCGGCAGGCGCGCATAGCGGTTGATCGCCTTGGCGGCGTAACCGGCAATGAAACCGGCCGCGATACCGCCAATGAAGCCCGCACCCAGGGTGCTCGCCAGCAAACCACCGATCATGCCCGGCGCAAGTCCCGGACGGTCAGCGATGGAGTAAGCGATGTAGCCCGCCAGCAACGGCACCATCAGCTTGAATGCCGCCTCGCCACCGATCTGCATCAACGCCGCTGGCAAGGTGCCCGGCTCCTTGAACGCCTCGATACCGAACACGAACGACAGCGCGATCAGCAAACCGCCCGCCACCACCATCGGCAGCATGAACGACACACCGGTCAACAGGTGCTTGTAGACGCCGGTCTTTTCCTGCTTCTTGGGCGCACCGGCAGCGCTGCCGGTGGACTCCACTTCACCTTCGGCCAAGGCCTTGTTCAGCGTGGCCTGGGCCTGTTTCAAGGCGATACCGGTACCGCAGCGATAGATCTTCTTGCCGGCAAAACGCTCGGTAGCCACTTCGATGTCGGCGGCCAGCAGCACCACGTCGGCTTCGTCGATGGCCTGCACGCTCAACGGATTGCGCGCGCCCACCGAACCCTGGGTTTCGACCTGCAGCTCATAACCCAACTGCTTGGCGCCTTGCTGCAAAGCCTCGGCGGCCATGAACGTGTGCGCCACCCCGGTCGGGCATGCGGTGACCGCCACCAGCCGTGGCGCACGCGACGCTGCCGCGGCAGCTGCCGGAGCGGCGGCATAGGGCTTGGCCTGATCGGCGGCCTGGCGCAGGAAGCCGTCAACATCCTGCAGGGCATGGGCCGGGCTGCTCTGGAACAGACGCTTGCCGACGAAACGGCTCAGGTCCATGGCGCCGGTGTTGACCACCAGCACCCAATCCGCGTTCTCGATATCGGCTGCGCTCAGGCGCAGTTCCGGGTGTTGCGGGTCGAACACTTCAACGAAGGTGGTCCAGCCCTGGCGACGGGCCGCAGCGTCGAGCAGACGTGCGCTCAAGACGCTGGACACCCGCCCGCTGGGGCACGCGGTGACAATAGCTAGTTTCATCTTCAACCCTCTTATTGTTCTGTCAGCGGACGTACGCTGACGCCGCTTTCAAGCCGCGCCAGGTGCGCGGCATCACTGATTCCGAAGCCGATCTGCGTCACCGCCATGGCGGCGATCGCCGTGGCCGTGCGCAGGCTGTGTTCCGGCGCCTGCTCGCTGAGCAGACCGTGCACCAGCCCGGCCAGCAGCGAGTCTCCGGCACCTACGGTGCTGGCGACTTCGACGGTGGGCGGCAAGGCCTGCAAGGCGAGGTCGGCCGCGAACCAATTGACGCCGCGTTCACCCTGCGAGATCACCACATTGGCGACGCCGTCGGCCAACAGGCGCTGCGCCGCTGCCGCTTGCTCGACCGGCGTTTCCACGGAACTGCCGACCACCTCGGTCAGCTCGTGGGTGTTGGGCTTGATCAGCCACGGACGCGTCTTCAAGCCCGCACGCAAGGCAGCCCCGCTGGTATCGAGTGCCACCTTCAAGCCCATGTGCGCGAGCTGTTCGAGCAGTGCCTGAAACCATTCAGGGCTCACCCCACGCGGCAGGCTGCCGGCCACCACGACGGCGTCGTGACCCGGTGCAATGTCGTGCAGGCGTGCCAGCAGAGCGGCCTGAGCCTGGTCGTCGACCACCGGGCCCGGACCATTGAGGTCGGTGACCCGGCCATTGCGTTCGGCCAGCTTGATGTTGCTGCGCGTTTCGCCCGGTACGCGAATGAACGCATCGGTGAAACCGCGTTGAGCGAACAAGGCCTCGAACGGTTGCGGGTTGGCCTCGCCCAGAAAGCCGCTCACGGTCACCTGATGGCCGAGGTCGGCCAACACCTGGGCAACGTTGAGGCCCTTGCCGGCGGCGTGCCGGTGCAAGGCATTGCTGCGATTGACTTCGCCCAGTTCCAGCCCGTCGATTTCCACGGTCAGGTCCAACGCCGGATTGAGCGTCAGGGTCAGGATGCGTGCCATCAAGATTTCTCCACCAGGGCACGTACCTGCGCAGCGGTGCCCAGCCCGAGCGCATGCCGGGCCAATTGTTGCGCGTGGCTGAGCGTCAGCTCGCGCACCCCCGCCTTGACCTCGGCGATGCTGCGCGCCGAGACACTCAATTCATCCACGCCCAGGCCGACCAGCAACGGCACCGCCAGTGGATCAGCCGCCAGTTCGCCGCACACGCCGACCCACTTGCCGTAGTCGTGTGCCGCGCGCACGGTGATGTCGATCAGTTGCAGCACCGCGGGGTGCAGGCCATCGGCCTGGGCCGAGAGGGTCGGGTGACCACGGTCGATGGCCAGCGTGTACTGGGTCAGGTCGTTGGTGCCAATGCTGAAGAAGTCGACCTCGCGGGCCAACACCGGGGCCAGCAATGCCGCCGACGGCACCTCGATCATGATGCCCAGCTGCAGGTCCTTGACCGGAATCTCGCGACGCACGCGCTCGGTCATGTCCTTGGCCTGGCGCCACTCTTCGAGGCTGCCGACCATGGGAAACATGATCCGCAACGGACGGTTGTCGGCAGCGCGCAGCAGTGCGCGCAGCTGGCCTTCCATCACGTCGGGACGCTGCAGGGTCAGGCGAATGCCGCGCACCCCCAGAAACGGGTTCTCTTCCTTGTCGATCGGCCAGTACGGCAAGGGCTTGTCGCCGCCCACATCGAGCGTGCGCACCACCAACGGCCGACCTTGCAGGCCATCGAGCACGCGGCGGTACTCGGCTTCCTGCACCGCCTCGTCCGGGGCTTGCGAATGGGCCATGAAAATCAGCTCGGTGCGCAGCAAGCCAACGCCTTCGGCGCCCTGCTCCACGGCCTTGGCGACACCGGCGCTTTCGCCGATGTTGGCGAACACTTCCACCGCGTGCCCGTCCAGGGTCACGGCGCTTTCCATGCGTCGCTCGGCTGCCGCCTGCAGGCGCTGCTCGCGACGGTCACGGTCGGCCAGCGCCTGTTCCAGCACCTCGGGCGCCGGGGCCACGGTCAGCAGGCCGCGCTGGCCGTCGATCAACAATGCGGTGCCGGCGGCAATCTGCAACACCGCCTCGCCTGCGCCCACCACGGCAGGAATGCCGAGGGCACGCGCCACGATGGCGCTGTGCGCAGTGGCGCCACCGCGGGCGGTCAGAATCCCGGCCACGCGCGCCGGGTCCAGACGGGCGACGTCGGATGGGCCGACCTCGTCCATCACCAGAATATAGGCCTGCTTGGGTTCTTCCAGGGTAGGCACGCCGCACAGCTGCGCCAGCACGCGACGGCCGATGTCGCGCAGATCGGCTGCGCGCTCCGCCAGCAGGGCATCCTGCAGCGACTCCTGCTGCACCGCGGCCGCTTCGATCACCGTGTTCCAGGCCGCGGCAGCGCTTTCGCCCTGCTGCAGGCGGGCAGCGACTTCATCGGTCAGGGCCGGGTCGTCGAGCATTTCCTGGTGAGTGACGAAAATCTCGCGGATGGCTTGTGCCTGGGCGCGCTGGATCAACCCGTCGATGTCCTGCCGGACCTGGCCGATGGCGGCCTGCAAGCGTTCACGCTCCAGCGCCACGGACTCGCCACGCTGGGGAAAGTCGAAATCGTGCAGCACTTGGATGTGCGCCGGGCCCATGGCGATCCCAGGGGCCGCGGCGACACCCTGGACCTGCGCGCCCGCGCCTGGCGCCTGTGGCTTGAGCTTGACCGCCTTGGTCACAGCGGGCTGCGCAGGCGCAGCCTCGGTGACGCTTGGCAGCGGTTCCACTTCCTCGCCCAGGCCCTCCTCGATGGCCGTCAGCAACGTCGGCAAGGCGTCGCCGGCAATGGTCGGCTCGGCGACCAGTTCCAGGGTCTGACCGCGCTGCGCACCCAGGCTGAGCAACTTGCTCAGGCTCTTGGCAGACACCGCGAGACCGCCGGATTCGACCACCCGCAAGCGAATCTCGCCTTCGAAGCTCTTGGCCAGCTGCGCCAGAATCTTCGCCGGCCGCGCGTGCAGGCCATGTGCGTTGGCCAGCACGATGCGTGCGCTGGGCCAATCGGCAGGCAGCTCGCCGCCCAGCGCTTCGAGCACGGCGCGGGTGCTGGTGGCAGCACCCAATTCGTTACCGCGGCCTTCGATGAGCAACGCGCACAGGCGTTCGAGCAAGGCCTGGTGAGCTTCGCCCAGGCTGGCCAGGCAGAACAGCCCGGTCAGCGGCTGGCCCAGGTAGCGCAGGGGTTTGTCGGGGGTCACGAAGGCCAGGCCCGGACGCTTCACGGTCTGCTCGCTGTGCAGCCACCACAAGCCATCGCCCAGCGGCAGGGCTTCGACCTGCTGAAGCAGCGCGGCAAAACCATTGCTGACGCAGTCGGCCTGACGCAGCAGACGCGCACCACGCCAGACCAGTTCCTCGAAGTCTTCGGCCATCACGCTCAAGCCGATCATCTGCGCATCCAGCGCCAATTCCTGCGGCGCCCCTTGCAGCAGCTTCAGCAACGCGGGTGCATCGGTGGCCTGGCGCAGCGCTTCACCCAGGTCGGTTTCACCCAGCGCGCGGGTCAGCAGTTGCAGCAGGCGCAGGTGTTCGTCGGACTTGGCGGCGATGCCGATGGCCAGGTAGACCTTCTGGCCGTCACCCCAATCCACGCCTTCGGGAAATTGCAGCAGGCGCACGCCGGTGGTGAACACCAGGTCACGGGTATCGGGCGTGCCGTGGGGAATGGCGATGCCTTGGCCCAGAAAGGTCGAGCCTTGAGCTTCACGCGCTTGCAGGCCGGCCAGGTAACCTTCGGCCACCAGGCCATCGGCAACCAGCTTGTCGGCGAGCAATTGCAGGGCGGCGGGTTTATCCACGGCGCTCTGGCCCATGGATATCTGCTCTATAGTGAGCTCCAGCATTGCCTCTCTCCTTTACAGCGGCGGCAGCGCGCTGAGGTATTGTTGTGAAGTGTGAGCATAGAGCATCGAGGTGCGCGCTCTGTACTTCCGATAGGTCCGGCCTGCGTTGCCGAGGGTAAGGTTGAGACCTCGACAAGAGATGTTTTACGGCAGGAAACACGCAGGCTGAAACGTTTAATCTAGAATGCAGCGCACGTTACTCGATAATCTTCGATGATTGAAGTCCAACCTGTCGGTTACGTTGCCTGAACTTAGCCTGGCGCCGTCCGACAAACGATGAATGAGCGCGCTTCAATGCCTCGGCATGGGCGCGACGACACTAAGGAATCAACGGTTGAAACTCAGCGATATTGCTCGCCTGGCTGGCGTCTCGGTCACCACTGCCAGTTACGTCATCAATGGCAAGGCCGCTCAACAGCGCATCAGCAAGGCGACGGTGGCGCGCGTCGAGGCCATCGTCCAGGAACAGGGCTTCACCCCCAACCCCCAGGCAGCCGGGCTGCGCAGTCGGCACACGCGTACGCTGGGCTTCATCCTGCCGGACCTGGAAAACCCCAGCTACGCGCGCATCGCCAAGCTGCTCGAACAAGGTGCCCGCGCCCATGGTTACCAGCTGCTGATCGCCAGCTCCGACGACGATGCGGCCAGCGAGCTGCAACTGCTGCAGCTGTTTCGTGCCCGACGTTGCGACGCGCTGTTCGTTGCCAGTTGCCTGCCGGCCAGCGACGACAGCTACCGTGAATTGCAGGCCAAGGGCACACCCGTGATCGCCATCGACCGGATGATGGACCCGGCGCAGTTCTGCTCGGTGATCAGCGATGACCGCAACGCCAGCCTGCAATTGACCCAGAGCCTGCTGCTGCCCAAGCCTCGACATATCGCCTTGATCGGCGCACGGCCGGAACTGAGCATCAGCCAGGCGCGAACCGAGGGCTTCAATACTGCGCTTGCCGATTTCGATGGCACGGTGCTGGTCGAGCACAGCGAGTACTTCAGTCGCGAAGGTGGCCAGCATTCCATGCAGGCCTTGCTCGACAAGCTCGGCCACCTTCCCGACGCGCTGGTGACCACCTCCTACGTGCTGCTGCAGGGCGTGTTCGATGTGCTGCAGGAGCGGCCGCTGGATTCCCAGGCAATGCACCTGGGCACGTTCGGCGACACCCAGTTGCTGGACTTCCTGCCGCTGCCGGTCAACGCCATGGCCCAACAGCACAACATGATCGCCAGCAAGGCGCTGGAACTGGCACTGGCCGCTGTGGAACAAAAGCACTACGAGCCCGGCGTGAATGCCTTGGCCCGAACCTTCAAACAGAGGATTCACGAGGCCTGATGGTGCGCTTGATCGACACCCATACTCACCTGGATTTTCCCGACTTCGATGCCGATCGCGCACGCGTGCTGGACACCGCCGCAGCGCGTGGTGTGGAGCGGGTGGTGGTGCTGGGTGTGCATCAAGCCAACTGGCAGCGGGTGTGGGACCTGGCGGTGGCGGATAAGCGGGTGTATGCGGCCTTGGGCCTGCACCCCGTGTTTCTCGAAGAGCACCGGCCCGAGCATGTGACTGCCTTGCGCGAATGGCTTGAGCGTTTGCACGGACACCCGAAGCTGTGTGCAATCGGCGAGTTCGGCCTGGATTACTACCTCAAGGACCTGGATCGCGATCGGCAGCAGGCGTTGTTCGAAGCGCAGTTGGACCTGGCCGTGGCGTTCGAGCTACCGGTGTTGCTGCACGTGCGGCACAGCCATGCGGCAGTGATCGCGACCTTGAAGCGCTTCAAGCTGCCCCGCGCAGGGGTCATTCATGCATTCGCCGGAAGCTGGGAAGAGGCACGGGAGTATTTGAAGCTGGGCTTCAAGCTGGGCCTGGGTGGCGCGCCGACCTGGCCGCAGGCGCTGCGCATGCACAAGGTACTGCCGCGTTTGCCGCTGGAGGCCATCGTTCTGGAAACCGATTCGCCGGACATGGCGCCTGCGATGTATCCGGGTGTACGCAACAGCCCGGAGCATCTGCCGGACATCGCCGAGGCACTGGCGCGCATCATGGGCACCGATGCCACGACCCTCGCCGCTGCGAGCACCCAGAATGCCAGTGCGTTGTTCGGTTGGGCGGATGCGCATTGAACCCGGACGCGGCTCGCGCCGCTGCTACAGGACATTGCGGCACGCCTTCCAACCCGCCGTCCCGCTTCGGCGAACACCATCAACCCTGCAACATCACGCCAACACCGAACACACCGCCAAAACCGCATACCACAACACCCCTGCGCGCACGACCATCTGCCACAGGCTGTCCAACGTCTCCACTCCTACCTGCCCTACCACTGGCGCCGGAACATCACCGGCCACTCGCCCGACGCGATCGATCAGCGCCGCTGCGGTAATTTCCCAGCTGAGCACCTCGTGCAGCATCACCCGGCTGACCGCCACGAAGTTGCCCACCAGCGCAAAGCTGGCCGCAAGCAAACGTACCGGCAGCCAGTCCAGAGCATGACGCAGCTGCTGCGCCCGCAGGGCTATCGCCGGATGCCGAGACTGCTCGGCCACCAGGGCCACCAGCCGATAGACCAACGCCGCCACCGGGCCCAAGGCGGCGTACCAGAAAATCACCGCGAAAAAGCTTTGATAGGCTTCCCACAACAGGTGCCCCTGCACCCTTTGCAGCAGGCTGCCGCCGTTGTCGGCGAGGACGCCCATGTCGCGTTCGGCCACATGCACCGCCGCCTGGGTGTCTTCACGACGCCAGGCATCGCGAAACGGCCCCAGGCCAACCGTGATGTCACCGCGGCCCAGGCTGTAGATCAGCACCAGCAAATGCACCGGCAGCGCCAGCAAGCCATACGCCACCGGCTGCAGTGCATACAGCACGAACGCCAGCAGCAGCGCTGGCAGCGCCACGCCGATGCCCAGCACCAGCCACGGCTCGCGCGCCAGCCCCGGCCGGGCTTCGAGCCGATGCAGTTCACCCAGGAAAAAACCGTCACGTTGCACGCGCTGGCGCAGCCCGGAAAACTTCTCGGCCAGCAGGACCAGCAGCAGCACCAGAAAAATCATCGTGCATCCTCTTCATTCAGCAATGCGGCACGGTAACGTACCCAGTCGAAACAGGGGCCGGGGTCGGTCTTGCGGCCCGGGGCAATGTCGCTGTGGCCGCAGATGCGCTCCACGCTCAGCGCCGCAAAGCGCTCGAGCAACAGCCGAGTCAAGGTCACGAGCGCTGCGTACTGGGCATCGGCGAAGGCTTGATCATCAGTGCCTTCCAGTTCGATGCCTACAGAAAAATCATTACAGTTTTCGCGGCCATCGAACAACGACACCCCGGCGTGCCAGGCGCGATCCAGACAGGAGACGAATTGCGTCACCGCACCGTCACGCTCGATCAGAAAGTGCGCGGACACGCGCAGATGGGAGATCCCTTCGAAATAGGGATGTTCGGTGTGATCCAGGCAGTTCTGGAAAAACTCATGCACCTTGCCCGTAGCAAATTGCGCGGGAGGCAAGCTGATGTTATGGATGACCAACAGCGAGACTTCGCCGTCGGGACGCTCGTTGAAATTGGGCGAGGGGCAATGGCGAACGCCGTCGCACCATCCCGTAGGGCCGTTCAAGCGCATGAGGTCAACCGCATCTGGAGTCCTGCCGACAATCAAGGCGCTCCAGTATGAACCCTCACGCGCAGGAAGGCAGCCTGCGCGTGGCCGGGCTCATCAGTGTGCCTTGAGCTTGCGCAGGTTGGTGACCACCGAA
This sequence comes from Pseudomonas baltica, assembly GCF_014235765.1. Lineage (GTDB taxonomy): Bacteria > Pseudomonadota > Gammaproteobacteria > Pseudomonadales > Pseudomonadaceae > Aquipseudomonas > Aquipseudomonas baltica. The sequence goes on along the minus strand of NZ_JACMYH010000006.1, from coordinate 192,762 downwards.
TCCAGGGCTCGATCGAACAACAAGGTGTCGTCGAGCACCCGCACGGTGCCGCGGCGGAACTCGATCGCCAGGCCCATGCGGGTCTTCTCCAGCACCTTCATGCCGGTGCGGTTGACGAACACGTATTTGCCCGAGGTCTCGATGATCGCGGTCAGCTTGCAGCGCAGCTTGAACTCATCGTTCTCCTGCAATTCCACCCAGCTGCCGACACGCAGCTTGTCGACCTGCAGCAGGCCTGGATCATCGTCGGCCAGGCGTACTTGGGCCTCGCTGTCGGCGGCTTCGCCCGGGGACGCCAGCACGATCTCTTCGACCACCTGCACCAGCGATTCCTCACCAGGCATCACCCCCTCGACATTCGCCAGATCACGTTGGAACGCCTGCACATGCAGCACCTCCAGCTGACTGAAGAATTCACTGGTGGCGAACGGATCGAACGCGGTGCTGGTAAGACCATCGCGAAGGGACTTGAGCAAGCCCGGCACCAGCTCCAGCAGACGCATGCGCATTTCCGGGTCGTCGTGGGGCTCGACGCTCCAGATCAAGTCGTCGACCGTAGACAGGGCCGCCTGCCACTCGGACGAATTGGCCCCGTGTTTCAGGCACACCAGCAGCAACACGCGGCTCCAGGCGTCCTGCAGCACATTGACCACCACCTGCGGCAGCTTGCGCCCCAGCAAGCGGCTGTTGAGTTCTTTCTCGACCAGATGCCGCGCCAGATCCGCACGGGCGCGGCCCTCTTCGGCATCGCGGGTACGCTGTTCGAGCAACTCGCTGCGACGACGCTCGTCATTGCTGAACGCAAGGAAGTCGACCAGCAGCTCGGAAAACAACGAGGTGTCGTCGACGAAATCGTTGAGCAGGCGCTGGACGATCTGGTCGATGCGCAGGTACAGCGCATCGCGCTGATAATCGTCGCGGCTGCCCCAGCCCATCGCCGCCGAGGCGATTTCGTTGAGCAGCCGCCGCGCCGGGTGCGCACCCCGGCTGAAAAAGCTTTTGTCCAGTACCGCGACCTTGAGCATGGGAATCTGCAGGCGTGCGATCAGGGCCTTCAGCGAGTCGGGCAGGTTGCGATCGTCGAGGATGAATTCGAACAGCATGGCAATCAGGTTGATGACGTCTTCGTCCATCACCCCGACTACCCGAAACTTGCCGCTCTTGACGCTGACGCGGGTCAGCAGTTGTTCCAGCTGCTGGCGCAGGTCGTAGTCGTTCTGCGGCGGCTGCTGGGGCACGTACTGCTGCAAGTGGGACAGCAGGCGCAGCAGATCGCTGGTCGAGATCGGCATGGCCTCGCTCGGCGGCTCCATCTTCGGCGCCATGCTGCCGCGCAGGTCGTGCAGCAAGTCCTGCAGGGCGCCAAACGCTTCCTGCACATTCTCATCACGCTGAGCGGACTTGCTCGGCACCTCGGCGCGTGTTTCCGGCTCGGTGGCAGCGGGGCGCGGGCGGTCGCTGGAGCGGTCGGCGGCGCGACGCGCAGGCGCGGCCTTGAGCTCGGGCAGGATGCCGGCCGCGATGAGCAGTTGATTGGCCTCGGCGTACAGCTGATCGGTATCGGTAAGAACGTATTTCTCGAACAGCTTGAGGATGATCAGCTTGACCTTGATCTCCACACCCAGGCTGCGCCCGGCCTGGAGAAAATAGTCGCACAGCATGACCGGCCCGAGCGGATTGGTGGAATCGTCCAGGCGGCGGGTCAGCAGTACATTCAAGCGGGTCGTCAGTTGGCCCAGAGCAAAACTGTCACGGCTGAGGACCTTGGCCACCATCGCATCCAGTGCCACCGTGCGTTCCAACTCATCGTTGGGTACCAGCGCCAGCTTGTCGTAGCTCAGCGGCGGCGGCGCGCTGGCCTCGACCGTGTCGTACTGACCGACGCGCACGAAGCTTTCGTAGAATTTTTCGAGGAAGCCGCGCTCGATGCTCTTGCGCTTGAGGCGCAGGTCGCGCATGGCTTCGAAAAAGGTATTCTGATCGACGTTGTTCAACGCCCGGTCGGCCATTTCGAACAGGGTATCGTCGGCGTTATCGAACAACACCTGCAGGGCCTGCTTGAGCTGCAGCGCGGCTTTGTCGCGCACCTGCAACAGGACGACAGGCAGGCGCACACTGGCAGGCTGGCTCGCGTGATCGGCGGCAGCCTTGTTCAGTGAAACCACTTTCCCATCGTTCGCCATCAAGACCCCCACCAAGAGAAATAGAGCGTCGACATCCCTGTCAACCACGTGACGTCATTTACCTGACCTCACCGACAGTGATCTCTGACTACCAAGGTGGCAAGCAGTTCAGCGAACACGGGGCTAAGTAGGAGATTGACCGTAAATATGTACGAAAGCTCACAGCAGCCGACCAAATGCACAGCTTTTTACACCGCGTGAAGGCGCGGACTACAGGGCTTCGCTCCAAGCACTGCAGTATCCTATAATCCGCCCACTTTGCCGATGGAGCGCGTCATGTCCAATCTTCGTCTTGCCGATCTGACCGCTGAAATCGAAGCCAACGTGCGCCGTGCGTTGTTCGAAGACGTGGGCAGCGGCGATATCACTGCGCAACTGATCCCGGCCGAGCGCCTGGCCAAGGCCAGCATCATCACCCGCGATGCCTGCACCGTTGCCGGCAGCGCCTGGGTCGATGCCGTGTTTCGCCAGCTCGACCCGCGCGTGGCGGTGCATTGGCAGGTAGTGGATGGGCAGCAGGCCCAGCCCAACCAGCCCTTGTTTCACCTCGAAGGCCCGGCACGCTCGCTGCTGACCGGTGAGCGCAGCGCGCTGAATTTTCTGCAACTGCTGTCGGCCGTGGCCACCCGCGCGCGTTATTTCGCCGAGCGTGTCGGCCATACCCAGGTCAAGCTGCTGGACACGCGCAAGACCGTGCCGGGCCTGCGCCTGGCGCAAAAGTACGCGGTAACCTGCGGTGGCTGCCATAACCACCGCATCGGCCTGTACGATGCCTTCCTAATCAAGGAAAACCACATCGCCGCCTGCGGTGGCGTGGCTCAGGCAGTAGCGGCGGCGCAGCGCATCGCGCCGGGCAAGCCGGTGGAAATCGAAGTCGAAAGCCTGGAGGAGTTGCGCGAAGCCCTGGCAGCGGGTGCCGACATCGTCATGCTCGACGAGCTCAGCCTCGCCGACATGCGCGAAGCCGTGAGCATCAATGCTGGCCAGGCCAAACTCGAAGCCAGTGGCGGCATCAACGATTCGACCCTGGTCAGCATTGCCGAAACAGGGGTGGACTACATCTCGATCGGCAGCCTGACCAAGGATGTAAAAGCGGTAGACCTGTCCATGCGCCTGAGCCTGTGACAGCCCACATAGATATCGACCAGCAAAGGTATGGAGTTTTCGCAGTGACCAGCACATCCACCCAAGGCGCTCACCAGGTCTACATCATTCGCATCGACGGCACCCGCTTCGGCCCCTTCGACTCGTCCCTGGAGCCCAACAAGGCGTTGATCTACGAAGTAACGCTCAATGCCGGCGCAGGCGACCGCATCGAATTGCATGACGCCGCCGGAGAGGTACAGACCCACGTGATCTCCAACACCCATTTCCAGCCGCAGATGAGCGACGTGCCCGCCCACTACACCGTTCGCTGGCGCTGATACCCCGCAGGCCTCTGTGATAGCAGAGCTCTGTGGGAGCGGGCTCTGCCCGCGAAGAGGCCATTGGCCTTCCACCCTCCTCCCAGCCCCCCACATACCCCCCAAACAGTAAATTCCCTTGACTCACCGCCACGAATCGCCCAAAGGTGCTCAAACAAAACCCGTGTAAGGAAGCAGCCTTGAGCATCGTCGAACAGTTCCACTCAGGCCTCAAAGCCGCCCTGCCCGCCGCCAGCCTTGACGAACTCGCGTTCGCCACCGGCGCCTCGCCCACCCAACTGGACGCTCTCAAAGAGGTCTACCCGGACTGCCCGGACAGCCTGCTGCAACTGCTTGCCAAGGTGAACGGCACGCACTGGCAGAAGTACGAAAAAGGTGAAGTCTCGGTGCTCATCCTGGGCTCGGACATCGCCGAATACCCGTACTACCTGCGCTCGGTCGAGCAGATCCTCGAAGACCGCGCCGCCAACGACAAAAGCATCGCCGACATCTACGACGACTTCTTTCTGGAAAACCCGGAAATGGTCGATCGACGCATCGACGCCGACGTCAGCCTGGGCGAGCGCCTGTGCTTCTCGCACTGCATGAACAACGGCGGCACGTCCACGCTGTTCGTCGACTTCAACCCGACCGGCAAAGGCACCGAAGGCCAGGTGATCCGCTTCGTCCACGACCCGGACGAATACGTGGTCATCGCCGACAGCTTCGACGACTACCTGAAGATGCTGATCGACGACAAGTTCGCGTTCATTCTCGAAGATTGATGCAACACAGGGGCAAGTGAACACTTGCCCTAACCTTGCTTAGTTACGATCTCAGTCGCAGGTCAATCTGCCCTGACAAACGTCTCAACGCTTGAGCGGCAACTCGCCGATGGCGGGACGGGCGAACAGGTAGCCTTGCTGCAGATCGATACCCAATGATTGCAAGGCCGTGCTTTCACCGACGGTTTCGACGCCCTCGGCCACCACTGTGATGTTCAGCTTGCCGGCCACCAGCACGATCCCCGCCACGATGGCTTGCCGCACGGCGTCTTGATCCAGCGCGCGAGTCAGCGCCATGTCAATTTTCAGCACGTTGGGCTGGAATGTCGCCAGCATGTTCAAACCCGAATACCCCGAACCGAAATCGTCGATTGCCGTAGTGAAGCCCTGCTTCTCGTATTCGGCGAAAATCGACTGCAGATGCGCCGGATCATCCACACGCTCACCTTCGGTGACTTCGAACATCAGCCGATTAAGCGGAAAACCGAATTCGCGGGCAGCCTCGAGCGTTGCGCGAATGCACGTTTCGGCGCGGTAGACGGCCTTGGGCAGGAAATTGATGCTCAGCAGGCAGTCGGGCAAGTCGAGCAAACCCCACCGCGTTGCCAGTTCGATGGCCTTGACCCGGCAAGCCTGGTCGAAGCGGTAGCGATTGCCATCGTTCACCATACTCAGGATGCTGAACGCGGACTCGCCGTTGATGCCGCGCACCAGCGCCTCGTACGCCCAGGGCTTGCCACTGCGCACGTCGAGAATCGGCTGGAACGCCATGGTGAAGTCGAAACCCAGCGCATCCAGGTTTCGACAGTCGGAACACCCCACCGCCTTGAATGGCTGAGGAAAAATGATCGGGCTCATAGCGAGGCTCCGTGGGCAAAGAACGAATGATAGCGCATTGCCACTTCGACAGCTCATAGCCTCGCTAGATCCGTCTGATTGGCCGAACGGTCAGCCCAGTACGACCAACCGATCCGGTAGCTCGTTACGAGGATGGGTGACCGGCACGTGCTCACGCAACACCTCGCCACACGCTTGGATACAGCCGACGAAACCCTCCATCGTTTCACCGCGCTTGACCCGCGCAGTGAACGCTTCGACGATCGCGTTCCAGGTGTCATCCCCGACGCGACTGGAAATCCCCTCGTCCACCAGAATTTCCACGTACCGTTCTGCCTCCGAAACGAAGATCAGCATCCCCGTTCCGCCCTGAGTGTGATGCAATTTGCGCTCCAGAAACTGCCGGCGCGCCATGTTCGCCGCTCGCCAATGCCGCACTCGGCGCGGTACCAACGCCGTGGTCAGGGCCGGAATGCGAAACAGCAGCCCCAGCACGATGAAGGTTGCCCATTGCGCCAGCAGCAACTGATGAGCGTTCAGCCAACCGGGGTAATAGTTGATCAGACCCGGCACCAGCAACGCGATCAACCCCGCCCACAACAACGGAATGTAGGTGTAGTCGTCCGAGTGGGGTGCAAGCACCGTGACCAGCTCGGCGTCGGTGTGCAGTTCTGCCTCGGCAATCGCCGTGGCCACGCGCTTCTGCGCGCTTTCGTCCAGTAATGTCATGCTGCGTACCCGCTCGATTTACCAGCCACCCGATGCACCCCCGCCGCCGAAGCCGCCGCCACCGCCACCAAAACCACCGCCGCCGCCGCCGAAACCACCGCCACCACGGCCTCCGCCGCCGAGCAGGCCGCCCAGCACCGCACCCGTGAGTACCGAACGACCACCGCCGCCTCGGCCACCGCGACCCCCTCCGCCACCGCCGCGAATCATTACTATCACGATGATGATCAGTATCAGGAAGGCCGGCCAGGGCAGACGCTGCTGATCCCGGCCCTGGTCCTGCGCATCGCTGCGCTGCGGCTCGGCCAGGGGATCGCCCCCCAGCACCTGCAACATGGCCGCTGCACCCGCACGAATGCCGCCGGCGAAATCGCCTTGGCGAAACGACGGCACGATCACGTTATTGATGATGATGGAGGACTGCGCATCGGTCAGTTGCCCTTCCAGGCCATAACCGACCTCGATGCGCACCTTGCGCTCGGCCTTGGCGACGATCAACAAGGCGCCATTGTCCTTGCCTTTCTGGCCAATGCCCCAGGCACGCCCGAGCTGGTAGCCGTAATCGGCGATGTCCGTGCCCTGCAGGTCCGGCACGGTCACCACCACGACCTGCTCGGAGGTCGCCTGCTCGTGTGCCTCGAGCATCTGGCTGAGCTGGCTGCGGGTCTGCCCGTCGAGCAGGCCCGCCTGGTCCACCACCCGACCGCTAAGCGCTGGAAACTCCAGCGCCCCGGCCGTGGCAGCCCACAGCAGCATCAACAGCGGCAGGCACCGCCATGGCTTCATTGGAACTTCACGCTCGGCGCTTGCTCGGCATTGGGTGCCGTGGCCTTGAAGTTCTCGCGAACCTTCTGGTCACGGTACATGGTCATCTGCCACAGCTTGCCGGGGAAGGTACGGATCTCGGTGTTGTACTTCTCAACCGAGGCAATGAAGTCGCGACGCGCTACCGCGATGCGGTTTTCCGTGCCTTCGAGCTGCGACTGCAGCGCCAGGAAGTTCTGGTTCGACTTCAGGTCAGGATAACGCTCGACCGTCACCATCAAACGGCTCAAGGCACCGCTGAGTTGCTGCTGGGCCTGATCGAACTGCTGCAGCTTGGCCGGATCGTCCAGCGTGTTGGCATCGACCTGGATCGACGTGGCCTTGGCGCGCGCCTCGATCACTCGAGTCAGGGTGTCCTGCTCCTGCTTGGCGTAGCCCTTCACCGTTTCCACCAGATTGGGGATCAGGTCGGCACGACGCTGGTACTGGTTCTCCACCTGAGCCCAGGCCGATTTTACCTGTTCGTCATATTGCGGAATGTTATTGACGCCGCAGCCACTGAGCAGCGTGGCGAACATCAACACGGTCAACAACCGTGTGCGCAGGGAAATGGTCATGGTGGGGTCAAGCTCCTTGGAAGGCAGTGGTCATGGCCACTGCAACGCGCCGAAACCTGGTTCGGTTCGACGCTTGAATAGGTGAGGTTAGCAGGCCTGGCTGGGCGAAACGCCAAATCGCAGACAAAGAAAAGCCCGCCGACGGGGAGGAAAGCGGGCTTGAAGAAGGAGCAAGGTCAACATTACGCCCAAGAATGTAAATGCCGCGTGAAACGGATGTGAACGGACGGTTAGCTGCACTTTTCTCCTTTTTCACGACATCAACGACCGTCGGCGATCTTGCGTTCGATCTCGGCGGTCTTGCGCTGCAAGGTCTCGGCATCCTGCTCTTTCTCCTTGATGGAGGTGGGCGTGATGACCTTGTCGACGCCTTCGGTGGCAGGCGTTTCATTTTCGATATCGCGCTCGACCACGTTCACCGGCTTGCCGCTGGCATCGAGGGTCGGGGCTTTTGGCTGGATTTCATCGCGTGTGGTCATGGTAGGAAGCCTCTGATGATAGGTAGAGATTCGAGGCATTGCAGGCAAGGTAAGTTCCTGTGCAACGCTTCGGACTGCACCTTGGCCGAGGGCGCCGGTCACAGCTTCTTTGGGAGGAAAAACCATGGCCATCTCAGTCAAGAAACTCGAAGGCAATGACATCCCCGAGCAGTACCGGACACACGACATGAGCCCGGTGTTTCAGGTTCAGGACAGCGAAGGACAGTTGCACATACGCACCAGTGACGTGGAAGCCGCTGCCCTGGCAGTGGAATTCAGCGAACAGGACAAGCAGCCCGAGTGACCGAGCAAGGGGTGCAGGACGTTGCCGACCTGCACACCTCGTTCAACGGCCCCGCCTAATCGCCCAGCAACCACACACCGGCGCTGACCAATGCCGCAATCAGCGTGCCGCCGAACAGGGCGTACTCGAGCTTGCTGCGATTCAGCGCCTGGATCACGTGTTCGATATAGGCCTCGATATCCGCCGCCCGGCGGCGCATCTCAAGGCCTTCGATGACGTCCTGCACCCGCGCATCGAGCAAAGGCGACACACACAGATAGACCGAAGCGTAGCTGGCCAGAATGATGAAGAAGTATTTCACGGTTGGCATCCTTGCCCAGAGTCAGGGGCGGGCTTATAAGCTGTCGGCATACAGGACGAAAACGATACAGGTCGAGGCAAACAATCGCCATTCCCGGTGCCGATTGAATAAAAGCCCAACGTCGAATCATGTACAACGTATGGACTAAAAACAAAGACGCACGTACATGACTGTTTTCTACCTCAAGCTGCTCATCACGCCGCTGCTCATGTTGTTCATCTCCATCGCTGCCAAACGCTGGGGCACACACGTTGGCGGGCTGCTGTCCGGGCTTCCGGTGACCTCCGCCGTGGTAATGCTGTTTCTCAGCCTCGAACAAGGCCCGGGGTTCGTGGCGATGGCAGTGCCCGGTGCATTGGCGGGCGTGGCGGCTATTCAGGCGACCTACCTGTTCTATCTTGCGGTGACTCGCCGCATTTCAGTGGTGCTCGGATGCCTGGCCGCCGTGGTGTTCTACGTTGCCACGGCGCTACTGATGAACCGGCTGGGGTCACCCATTGCCTCCATCGCCATTACCCTGTGCCTGGTGGTCGCGCTGATTCGGGTGACGTCGAACGATGGCAAACCCCTGGCGCGCCCGGTTGCGTTACCCCACTGGATCATTCCCATGCGGATGTTGACCGCTACCCTGCTGCTGCTACTGATCACCGCAGGGGCGCAGTGGTTGGGCCCCGTGGTCAGCGGCTACCTGGCGCCCATTCCGATCATCGCCTGGCCGCTGGCGGTTTTTGCGCATGTGCAGGGCGGACGCCAGGAGCTCGCGGCGATTGTCAGAGGCAACGCGATTGGCGCCGTCGGCGTGATCGGCTTCTACCTCAGCTTGCAGGAGATGGTAGTGCAACTGGGCATACTGCCCGCCGTGGCGACAGGCGTGGTGCTGGCGGTACTGCTGACGGCTGGGGTTGCGCGCCTGGCCAACTTGCGTCGGAGTTAAGCTGAACTGGCCATATCCGATGCGTGAACGAAACATAACTTGTTGCCTTCAGGGTCCCGGCAATAGGCGCCGTAGTAGTCCTGTGAATACTGCGGCCGCAAACCCGGCGCCCCCTCGTCGCTGCCACCGTTGTCCAACGCTGCCTGCCACGCGTCCCGCACCTGCTGCTGCGACTGCGCCGCAAAGCTGACCTGCATGCCGTTGCCCCAAGTGGCCGGGAGGCCGTTGAACGGGAGCTGGACGTAGACCTGGGGCCAGGGCTTATCGGGCCGTTGCCAACCAGCGCCGGCTGGGCCCCCGTCGTTTTCTTCCGGCATGCGGATAAGGCCGAGGGCTTGGAAGATGTGGTCGTAGAAGGCGACCATTTTTGCCAGGTCGCGGGCGCCGATTTGGATGTGGCTGAACATGGGGGGCTCCTGGGCATGTCGTGTGGGCTATCCATGTAAGGAACCGAACTGGAAAGCTTTATGCCCTGCTCCCGATTCACTACTGCGCCATGATTGCCTGATATCTCTTTTGATACTCGTCGTAAGGCAAGTTCTGCTGCATCAGCAAATCGATCTGCCGATCTTTGTACTCAGCGGACGACAATGGGGCGGGCGTTGCTGTCGGTGCTGGTTGGGGAGACGCAACTGCCTGTCGGGCAGGCACCTGAACTGGAGGCTGCGCTGAGCCTAGGTAATTAAGTGGCGCAGATACGCTGCCCAGATTACCCAAGCACTGATATTTTTTTGAGACCCGCCACGCCGAACAATCACCAAAACCGCGTCTGGCAGTGCATTCCTGGGTGGCTCCGCCAAAAGGCTCTGCGTCTACGTAGCCCCATAGGGAGCATTTGGACCGGGCGATAGTGTACGCCTGCTTCAGATCGACAACCGGCGTTTCCAGATAATTGAAATCATAGGCAACGTCGATAACGCCATCCGCACGGCTGCCTCCGGTGGCGTAGAAATCCTTGTGAGTGGAGCAGGCGGGCAGTGCCGCCAGAAACACAAAAGCCGCTGCGAGGCGGCTGAATCCTGTGAGAACCATGGTGATTTCCGTATGCTGGGTTGCGGCATCATCACTTCCAGAACTGAAATTGACGATGTTTAGAGGATGATGCTGGGTTGGGATGGTGCCGGAGATAGGAATCGAACCTACGACCTTCGCGTTACGAGTGCGCTGCTCTACCGACTGAGCTACACCGGCTAGGATATCTTCAATAATGTGAGCCCAGATCAATATTGCTCCGGGCTCACCCAGATATTAGCCTTTAACGTAGTTACTTGTCACACAGCCACCGCTGTAGGTCCAAGTCAAAACTCCGCTTTCAGCTTTGGGTGTCAGGACACAGGTCTCAGTATCCAAAATACCTTTGAATTTATTTGGAGTCGCGGTCATGACACCAGTATCTGCGACTTCAATCTTGTTAAGCGCGCCTGTTGTTTTACCGGTCGGGATAGTGATGCCCAGCTTAGCAGAGGTATCACAAGATGCAAAAGCAGACGTCTCATTGTAGCAAGCGGCTATCGCACCCTTCACTGCATCCATATTTGTAATGATTTCGGAGTACGCAGCCCGCTTGGTGTAGTTTTGATATGCTGGCAATGCTATAGCTGCAAGAATGCCGATGATCGCTACGACGATCATAAGCTCGATCAAAGTAAAACCTTTCTGCGCATTATTCATGTTCAACCCCTTCAATTATCGTGAATACCACGGCGAACAATCTGCCAAGCGAGTCATGATGAGCTCAACGCTGCTGCCTATCTTGCTTAAAGCATTGTCCGTGCCAACATTGTACTTACAGAGCTGCGCCCAACAATGCGCCAAAAACAGGTGGCACAGGCATATTAATGCGCAGAATCTGTCATTTTTTGTCACTCGGATGCGGTCCGACTACTAGCGCTTTATGTAGCCGTTGCTCACGCATGGTCCACTAAACGTCCAGCCCAACCCCCCTTCTTCCGCCGCTGGCTCAAGAGTACAGGTGTCGGTCGCGGAAACACCTCTATATGCATTAGGCGTGGCTGCGATCACAGCCGTTTTTGGGGAAATGGTTATGGAAGCCAATGCTCCCGTAGTTTTGCTAGGCGCTTGCATTCCTATCTTCGCCATCGAATCGCAATCTGACAACGCCCCAGTTGTCTGATAGCAAACGCTGATCGCCGTCTTCATCGGATCCATCGCGTTCACAATTTCCGAATAAGCGGCGCGTTTGACGTACGCTTGATAGGCGGGTAAGGCGATGCTCGCAAGGATACCGACGATTGCCACGACGATCATCAGTTCCAGCAAAGTGAAACCCCGCTGACGTAGGTTCATTTACGCTTCCAAAGTAAACTAGATTTGTTGTTCCCAGAATTCGGGGTATGAGTGCATATTGTAGGCACTTTTGACGACAGCATGACCTATGCCACGTTGGAAATCGACTGCACAAGTCGCTGCTGATATACCTCGTACATACAGCCCCTAGCCTGCAGATCACATGTGTTGATCCATTTGGCACCACCCCTCGACTACGCTATAAAACACGGACTGTCCGTACTCGGTGCCCACATGAATGATATCGCCCTCACCGGCTTGGCCAAGCAATTGGTCGTCGCTGAACTCCTGACCGACAAGGCTGCGCAGCAGGCCTATCAGCAAGCTCAACGCACCCGTGTTCCGCTTGTTCACTACCTGGTGCAGAATAAGCTCGCAAAAAGCCGCGATATTGCCGAAATTGCTGCCGATCAATTTGGCATCTCATTTCTCGACTTGGCAGCGGTTGATCGAGAAGGTCAGCCTCGAGGTCTGGTCAGCGAGAAGCTGGTTCGACAACACCATGCCCTCCCTCTCTGGCGACGCGGCAACAAATTATTCGTAGGCATCTCGGATCCCACTAACCATCAAGCTATTACTGACATCCAGTTCAACACTGGCCTGACGACCGAGGCAATTCTTGTCGAAGATGACAAGCTGACCGAGGCCATCGAGAAGTTTTTCGAGAGCGGCACCACTGGTCTTGAGGAGCTGAGCGATGTAGACCTGGACGGCCTTGACGTTGAAACCGTCGATGACAACAGGAACGACTCCATTGCAGGACAAGACGCCGACGACGCTCCCGTCGTGCGTTTCGTCAACAAAATGCTGCTCGATGCTATCCGCGGCGGCTCATCCGACCTGCACTTTGAACCCTATGAAAAAGCCTATCGCGTCCGGTTCCGGACTGACGGCATGTTGCGCGAAATCGCTCGTCCGCCGATTAACCTAGCAGGCCGCATTGCGGCGCGCCTCAAGGTCATGGCCAGTCTCGATATCTCCGAGCGGCGCAAGCCGCAGGACGGCCGGATCAAGATGCGCATCTCGAAGAACAAGGCCATCGACTTCCGGGTGAACACCCTTCCCACGTTGTGGGGCGAGAAGATCGTGATGCGTATTCTTGACCCGTCGAGCGCGCAGATGGGTATCGATGCGCTGGGTTATGAACCGCATCAGAAAGAGCTCTACCTCCAGGCCTTGAAGCAACCACAGGGGATGATTCTGGTCACCGGCCCCACAGGCTCGGGCAAGACCGTGTCGCTCTACACCGGCATCAACATCTTGAATACGGTGGACATCAACATCTCCACAGCCGAAGACCCGGTTGAAATCAACATGGAGGGTATCAATCAGGTCAACGTCAACAACAGGCAAGGGCTCGACTTCGCCCAGGCCCTGCGTTCCTTCCTGCGTCAGGATCCTGACGTCATCATGGTCGGTGAGATCCGCGACCTGGAAACCGCCGAGATCGCCATCAAAGCCGCGCAGACCGGTCACCTCGTGCTTTCCACGCTGCACACCAACAGCGCCGCTGAAACGCTGACTCGTTTGCAGAACATGGGCGTGGCTGGCTTCAATATTGCAACGTCGGTGAGCCTGATCATTGCGCAGCGGCTGGCAAGGAAGCTGTGCCCGCATTGCCGCAAAGAGGCGGACATTCCCCGTGACGTGCAGATTGAAGAAGGTTTCGCGCCTGAGTTGGCGGGGACCTTCAAGATCTACGAGCCTGTGGGGTGCGAACAGTGCAACGGCGGCTATCGCGGCCGGCAGGGCATCTACGAGGTAGTGAAAGTCACCAAGGAGTTGCAGCGGATGATCATGGAAGCCAACAACGCTATCGAAATTGCGGCACAGATGCGCAAGGAAGGTTTCAGCGATTTGCGAGCGTCAGGTCTGGTCAAGGTTATGCAAGGGGTTACCAGCCTTGCCGAAGTCAACCGAGTCACCAAGGATTAAGCAATGGCGGTCAAAGCAAAGGTCAACGTCTATGCCTGGGAAGGGATAGACCGCAAAGGCACCAAGATGTCTGGGGAGCTGAGCGGCCACAATCCGGCGTTGATCAAGGCGCAGTTGCGCAAGCAGGGGATCAACCCGGGCAAGGTCAAGAAGAAGGGTACTTCGCTGTTCGGGAAGGGCAAGCGTATCAAGCCTATGGACATTGCCCTGTTTACTCGGCAGATGTCGACCATGATGCGTGCCGGGGTGCCCTTGCTGCAGTCGTTCGACATCATTTCCGAAGGCGTCGACAACCCCAACATGCGCAAGCTCGTGGACGAGGTCAAACAGGAAGTTGCTGCAGGCAACAGCTTTGCTTCGTCGCTGCGCAAGAAGCCGGAATACTTCGACGATCTCTACTGCAACCTGGTGGACGCGGGTGAGCAGGCCGGTGCCTTGGAAACCTTGCTCGACCGCGTAGCCACCTACAAAGAAAAAACCGAGCAGCTGAAAGCCAAGATCAAGAAGGCGATGACCTACCCCATAGCGGTGGTCGTTGTTGCCATCATCGTTTCCGGGATTCTGTTGATCAAAGTTGTGCCGCAGTTCAAGTCCATCTTCGAAGGCTTCGGTGCGGAGCTGCCAGCGTTCACCCTGATGGTCATGGGATTGTCTGACGTAGTACAGGAATGGTACTTGCTGCTACTCGCAGGCTTCGTGGGTTTGTTCTTTGGTTTCAAGCACGCAATGAAGCGCAGCCAGAAGCTGCGCGATACGGTGGATCGCTGGTTGCTAAAAGTCCCTATCGTGGGCGCTATTCTGTACAAGTCAGCGGTGGCGCGTTACGCGCGCACACTTTCCACGACGTTCGCCGCAGGCGTGCCGCTGGTCGATGCATTGGATTCTGTTTCAGGCGCCACCGGCAACGTTGTGTTCAAGAACGCCGTAAATCGGATCAAAGCTGATGTTTCTACCGGTATGCAGCTGAATTTTTCCATGCGCTCGACCGGTGTTTTCCCCACCCTCGCCATCCAAATGACCGCCATCGGCGAAGAATCCGGCGCCCTAGACGACATGCTCGACCGCGTAGCAACCATCTACGAAGCCGAGGTCGACAACATGGTCGACAGCCTCACCAGCCTCATGGAGCCGATGATCATGGCTGTGCTGGGCGTGGTGGTCGGTGGCCTGGTTATTGCGATGTACCTTCCCATCTTCCAACTCGGCTCCGTCGTCTAACATGCTCCTACTTGAATTCCTGGCCAGCCCGCTGGCCCTGATGTTCTGCGCCCTCCTCCTGGGCCTCATCATCGGCAGCTTCCTCAACGTCCTCATCCACCGCCTGCCCATCATGCTCGACCGTGACTGGACCACGCAGTCCCGCGAAATGCTCGGTCTGCCGCCTGAGCCAAAAGGCGCGGCGTACAACCTGCTGCTGCCCCACTCCGAATGCCCGCACTGTGCCCACAAGATCCGCGCCTGGGAGAACATTCCGGTGGTGAGCTACCTGATGCTGCGGGGCAAGTGTGCCAGTTGTCGGGCGAAGATCAGCCTGCGTTATCCGCTGGTGGAAGTGGCCACGGGCATCTTGAGTGCCTTTGTGGTGTATCACTTCGGGTTGAGCTGGCAGGCCGGTGCGTTTCTGCTGCTGACCTGGGGCTTGCTGGCGATGAGTCTGATCGATGCCGATCACCAATTGCTGCCGGATGTGCTGGTGCTGCCGTTGCTGTGGCTGGGGTTGATCGTCAATGGCCAGGGGTTGTTTACCAATCTCTACGACGCGCTGTGGGGCGCGGTGGCGGGTTATCTGAGCCTGTGGCTGGTGTATTGGGTGTTCAAGCTGATCACCGGCAAGGAAGGCATGGGCTACGGCGATTTCAAGTTGCTGGCCATGCTCGGGGCCTGGGGTGGCTGGCAGATATTGCCGCTGACCATTCTGTTGTCGTCCCTGGTGGGGGCGGTGCTGGGTGTGTTGATGCTGCGGATGCGCAACGCACAAACCAGTACGCCGATCCCGTTTGGGCCTTATCTGGCCATTGCGGGGTGGATTGCATTGCTGTGGGGTGATCAAATAACCACTTCATACATGCAGTTTGCCGGGTTCCGATGACAACAGCTGTGGATAAACCTTGGGTGCTGGGTCTCACCGGTGGCATCGCCAGTGGCAAGAGCGCGGCGGCACAGCGCTTTGCCGAGTTGGGCGTGCACGTGGTGGATGCCGACCAGGCCTCGCGCTGGGTGGTGGAGCCGGGGCGGCCAGCGCTGGCGGCGCTGGTGCAGCGCTATGGTGCGGCGCTGTTGCAGGCCGACGGCAGCCTCGACCGTGGGGCGTTGCGCAAGGTGATCTTCGAGGATGCGCAGGAGCGGCGCTGGGTCGAGGCTTTGCTGCATCCGTTGATTGCCGAGGAAATCGCCCGGTCGCTGGCTTCGGCGACGTCGCCCTATGCGGTGTTCGTGTCGCCGCTGATGGTCGAGTCGGGACAGTACCGGACCACGCAGCGCTTGCTGGTTGTGGATGCGCCGGAAGCGGTGCGGGTTGCGCGGACCTTGCTGCGCGATCACACCACGCCCGAGCAGGTCCAGGCGATTCTGAAAGCCCAGGCGAGCCGCGAGCAGCGGCTGGCGCTGGCGGACGATGTGCTGGTCAACGACCGCGACTTGGCCTGGCTGCACTCGGAAGTCGAGCGGCTGCATGCTTTTTATCTGACTTTGCGTGGAGGCCGAGAATGAGCCAACCCTTGACCGTTGATTGCCCGACTTGCGGGGCGCCAGTGGAATGGACGGCAGCGAATGCGAACAGGCCGTTCTGTTCCGATCGTTGCAAATTGATTGACCTGGGGGCCTGGGCGTCCGAGGAGCACAAGATTCCGGTGAGCCCGGATGCCGAGGACGACCTGTTCAGCGAGGACCTGCCACCGCGCGGGCATTGAGGCGGTCGGGCACCAGGCGATAGTGCTTGCACCTGTGCCTGGTTCGCGGCCACGGACCGCTCCTACAGTGGATATCGGGTACCCGTAGGAGCGGTCATCGGCCGCGAAGAGGCCTCTGCGGATCGTCTGGGATACCGCAGTGTCTGGTTCGCGGCCACGGACCGCTCCTACAGGGTATCTACAGGGCGATCACGCCAATTCGAACAACACCTCTTGCGCACCTTCCCACAAGGTCTTCACGCCCAGGGCGCGGAGGTTTTCCTTGCCCTGCACCACGGTAAGGAAATGGTTGCCGGCCAACTGGCCCATCTTGCTGGCGAAGCAGCACGACCCGTAGGCCAGCAGAATTTCCGTCTCGCTGTACGGCCCGGGATAAAACAACACGTCACCCACCGACGGGTGGCTGGTGTGGTTCTCGAACCCGACCGGCTCGTTACCGCGCAGCAACTGGAATTCACCCAGTGGCACCCAGCACGCCTCGCCACTCCAGCGCACATGGATGATCTTCTGCCGATACGGCAGCAGCTTGAGAAACGCATCCACCGTCTGCGGCGCATCGGGATGGGTTTCGGCCAAGAATTCGTAGCCGCCGGAGGTGATCTTGATGCTGGGCATGGTGCAGCTCCTGGGAAAATCCCATCCTTACCCATCGCCGAGCGATTTTGAAGCGTCGAGCGTTATTCTTTTCGTCGCACAGGCGGGCTAAGCTAGGGCCATGGATGACTCCGACTACCTGCGTTTGCTCACCAGCCAGGCCGAACAGGCCAATGCCTTCCTCTCCAATGCGCGCAAGTGGGAGCGCGAGCGTTGGGTGTGCGAGCGCCTGTTGCAGGGCCTGAACATCGCCTACCGTGACGATGAATTCACCCCCGCCGGCCAGGAGCCGCCGGACGTGCTGTTCCGTGAAGCCAGTTTCGAAGTGTTCTTCGTGCTCGACGAAGGGCGCCGGCTCAACGATGAATGGCGCGAGGAGTTGCAGCGCCGCCGCAGCGCTTTCTCCCTCAGCCAACTGGTCCGGCGCGAGGCACGCCCCAAACGCATCCGCGCACCCGAGCTGCTGCAGCGGCTGGCGCCGACCTTGCGCAAGAAAGCCCACAACTACCGCGAACGAGGGCTGGACCTCGGTGAGCTGGACATCATTGCCTTCGCCAGCCTCAAGCGCGAAACCCTGGACTTGAACAGCCATTTTCCGCCGCCTACCGAGTTTCTTCGCCAAGGCTGGCGCTCGCTGTCGCTGGTCGGGCCCACTTTTGCTCGGGTCTTGTTCGCCCACCCGGATGCGCCGGATTTCCTGCGCAACAACCTGGGCCGCAGCATCGTTTTCGATGTGGGCATCAGTTTGTGAACCCACCCTTTTACCAGTCATGGCGCAGGGGCCGTGCGGATGATACAAAGCGCTCTCACCCGCACCGCCTGTCAGGAACCCTGTAGCCTTGCCAGCGTCTGAAACGTCTACCTGTTCAGGGTCGCCTGCCCTGCCACGTGACACTCGCCCATTGATCGGCGGTCACTCGTGCGCGCCTCGGTTGCAAGTCGAGCACCTGCTCCTTGCCCGGGGGACAGCCGTAGCAGGGCTTGTCGATCCATCTGTTCGAAGGTGTGGAGCTCTGAGCTGCCTTGCGCTCGCCCCCCCCTCGCAGACACCCGAATTCGTTAACCTTATGAGAGCTTTCCATGACACATCGCATCGTTATTGTCGGCGGCGGCGCCGGCGGCCTGGAACTGGCCACCAGCCTGGGCAAGACCCTGGGCAAGCGCGGTACGGCCAGCGTCACGCTGGTGGACGCCAACCTGACCCATATCTGGAAGCCACTGCTGCATGAAGTGGCCGCCGGCTCCCTGAATTCGTCTGAAGACGAGCTCAACTACGTGGCGCAGGCCAAGTGGAATCATTTCGAGTTTCAGCTTGGCCGCATGAGCGGCCTGGACCGCGCGGCCAAGCAGATCCAATTGAGCGCCACCCTCGATCCGGAAACCGGCCTGGAGCTGGTCCCGGCGCGCAGCATCGGCTATGACACCCTGGTGATTGCGGTAGGCAGCACCACCAACGACTTCGGCACCCAGGGGGCGGCGGAGCACTGCCTGTTCCTCGATACCCGCAAGCAGGCCGAGCGTTTCCACCAGCAACTGCTCAATCACTACCTGCGCGCCCATGCCGGGCACGACGAGAGTCGCGCGCAGATCAGCGTCGCTATCGTTGGCGCCGGTGCTACCGGTGTCGAGCTGGCAGCCGAGTTGCACAACGCGGCAAAAGAACTGGCGGCTTACGGCTTGGGCCGCATCGCGCCGGAGAACATGCGCATCACCTTGATCGAAGCCGGCCCACGGGTGCTGCCGGCGCTGCCCGAGCGCATCGGCCAGCCGGTGCATCAGACCTTGGAAAAGCTGGGCGTGACGGTCCTGACCAATGCCGCGGTGAGCGAGGTGACTGCCGAAAGCCTGCTGACCAGCAGCGGGCAGGTGATCCCCGCCAGCTTGAAGGTGTGGGCAGCCGGTATTCGTGCGCCTGGCTTCCTCAAGGAGATCGATGGTCTGGAAACCAACCGCATCAATCAGTTGGTGGTACGCCCTACCCTGCAGTCTACCCGTGACGATGACATCTTTGCCTTCGGTGACTGTGCGGCCTGCCCGCAGCCGGGCACCGACCGCAACGTGCCACCGCGCGCGCAGGCAGCCCACCAGCAGGCCTCGTTGCTGGCCAAGTCGCTGAAGCTGCGCATCGAAGGCAAGGCGCTGCCGGAATACACCTACAAGGATTACGGCTCGCTGATTTCCCTCTCGCACTTCTCGGCGGTGGGCAACCTGATGGGCAACCTGACCGGCAGCGTCATGCTCGAAGGCTGGCTGGCGCGGATGTTCTACGTGTCGCTGTACCGGATGCACCAAGCGGCGCTGTATGGCCTGTTCCGCACCGGCATGCTGATGCTAGGCAGCCGCATCGGCCGCGGCACCGAGCCGCGACTGAAGCTGCATTGACCCATCGTTGCCTGCAATCCCTGTAGCAGCGGCGCGAGCCGCGTCATTGGCGATGCGGTGTGCCTGGTACACCGCGGTGAGGCCGGACGCGGCTTGCGCCGCTGCTACAGGGGCGGAATGGAAGGCAAAAAAAAGGCGCCCATGACAGGCGCCTTTTTTCATGAATATGGTCGGGGTAAGGGGATTCGAACTCCTGACATCCTGCTCCCAAAGCAGGCGCGCTACCGGACTGCGCTATACCCCGGTACAAAAAAGGCACCCCGGAAGGCGCCTTTTCTGCTGCCCACCGGTGTTAATCGGTGGGGCTTTTTAAGATTCGATCCAGCGAACCGGAATCAAAAATGGTGGGTCGTGTGGGATTCGAACCTACGACCAATTGGTTAAAAGCCAACTGCTCTACCAACTGAGCTAACGACCCAAATATGGTCGGGGTAAGGGGATTCGAACTCCTGACATCCTGCTCCCAAAGCAGGCGCGCTACCGGACTGCGCTATACCCCGATATGAAATTTGGCTCCGTGACCAGGACTCGAACCTGGGACCCAATGATTAACAGTCATTTGCTCTACCGACTGAGCTATCACGGAACTATCAATTTCAGTACATCTACAACCGCTGCAGCTTCAAGCCTGTATCACTACCGCCTTGAACTCTTCGACCCGTTCGCATCGCTGCGTTCATGTCTCTGAGGCGCGCTATTCTACAATTTTCAAAACCTCTGTCAACCCTTTAAATTGCTTTCAAGACACTGATTTGCAACTTTTTTTCAGAACCGGTGAAGCCAGTGGCTCTGCGGGATGACGTACAGCGGGGCGCACTTTACAAGCCTTGAAACGAAAATGCAACGGCAAATCAATGGGGTGGGTCGGTGGGGGCCTCTTCGCGGGCAGAGCCCGCTCCCACAATGACTTGAGCGCCCGCAGGAGCGGGAGCGGGCTCTGCCCGCGAAGAGGCCCTCACTGCCACTCATCACTCAAGCAAACACAATCTCGTCATCGACCACCGACGCCTGCACCGATGTCCCTGGCAGGAATTTGCCCGAGAGAATCAGCTGTGCCAGCGGGTTCTCGATCCAGCGCTGGATCGCACGCTTCAACGGACGCGCGCCATACACCGGGTCGTAGCCTACCGCGATCAGCTTATCCAGCGCCTCGTCGCTCAGCTCCAGGCTCAGATCGCGCTCGGCCAGACGGCTGCGCAAGCGGGCCAGCTGGATCTGCGTGATCCCGGCGATCTGGTCGCGTGCCAGCGGCTCGAAAATCACCACCTCGTCGATCCGATTGACGAACTCGGGCCGGAAATGGCTGGTGACCGCATCCATGACCGCCGCGCGCTGCGCCTCGCGGTCGCCGACCAGCTCCTGGATACGCGCCGACCCCAGGTTCGAGGTCATGACGATCACGGTGTTGCGGAAGTCCACGGTACGCCCGTGGCTGTCGGTCAGACGGCCATCTTCCAATACTTGCAACAGCACGTTGAACACGTCCGGGTGGGCCTTTTCGACTTCATCGAGCAGCAACACCGAGTACGGTTTGCGACGCACCGCTTCGGTCAGGTAGCCGCCCTCTTCATAGCCAACGTAGCCGGGTGGCGCACCGATCAGGCGAGCGACAGAATGCTTCTCCATGAACTCGGACATGTCGATGCGCACCATCGCCTCTTCGGTATCGAAGAGAAACTCGGCCAGCGCCTTGCACAGTTCGGTCTTGCCCACACCGGTCGGGCCGAGGAACATGAACGAGCCGCTGGGCCGGTTGGGATCGGACAATCCGGCACGCGAGCGCCGCACTGCGTTGGACACCGCCACCACGGCCTCTTCCTGGCCGATCACGCGTTGGTGCAGCAGGCTTTCCATCTTCAGCAGCTTGTCGCGCTCGCCTTCGAGCATCTTCGACACGGGAATCCCCGTCCACTTGGAAACCACCTCGGCGATTTCTTCCTCGGTCACCTTGCTGCGCAGCAACTGGTTCTCGCTTTTGCCGTGTTGGTCGACCATCTGCAGGCTGCGTTCCAGATCGGGGATGACCCCGTACTGCAACTCGGCCATACGGCTCAAATCGCCGCGCCGACGCGCTGCTTCCAGTTCTTGCCGCGATTGTTCGATCTTCTGCTGAATCTGTGCCGACCCCTGCACTTCGGCCTTTTCCGAGGTCCAGATCTCTTCCAGGTCGGCGTATTCGCGCTCCAACCTGTTGATTTCCTCGGTCAGCTTTTCCAGACGCTTGATCGCGGCCTCGTCATCTTCTTTCTTCAAGGCCTGGGACTCGACCTTGAGCTGGATCAGACGGCGCTCCAGGCGGTCGAGCACTTCGGGCTTGGAGTCGATCTCCATGCGGATGCGGCTGGCCGCCTCGTCGATCAGGTCGATGGCCTTGTCGGGCAACTGGCGGTCAGTGATATAGCGATGGCTGAGCTTGGCTGCCGCGATGATCGCGCCGTCAGTGATGGCCACCTTGTGGTGAACCTCGTAGCGCTCCTTGAGGCCACGCAGGATGGCGATGGTGTCTTCCTCGCTCGGCTCCTCGACCAGCACCTTCTGGAAGCGCCGCTCCAGGGCGGCATCCTTCTCGATGTACTGGCGGTATTCGTTGAGCGTGGTGGCACCTACGCAGTGCAGCTCGCCACGGGCCAGTGCCGGCTTGAGCATATTGCCCGCATCCATCGAGCCTTCGCCTTTGCCGGCGCCGACCATGGTGTGCAGTTCGTCGATGAACAGAATGATCTGCCCTTCCTGCTTGGACAGCTCATTGAGCAGCGACTTCAGGCGCTCCTCGAACTCGCCGCGAAACTTGGCGCCGGCGATCAGCGCGCCCATGTCCAGGCTGAGCAGGCGCTTGCCGCGCAAGCCATCGGGGACTTCGCCATTGATGATGCGCTGGGCCAGGCCTTCGGCGATGGCAGTCTTGCCCACACCGGGCTCACCGATCAGTACCGGGTTGTTCTTGGTGCGGCGCTGCAGCACCTGGATGGTCCGACGGATCTCGTCGTCACGGCCGATCACCGGGTCGAGCTTGCCTTCCTCGGCGCGCTTGGTCAGGTCGACGGTGTATTTTTCCAGGGCCTTGCGCGACTCCTCGGCGTTGGGGTCGTTGACCGCCTCGCCACCGCGCAGGTTGCTGATAGCATTTTCCAGCGCCTTCTTGCTGACGCCCTGGCCCAACAGCAGCTTGCCCAGCTTGCTGTTGTCGTCCATGGCCGCCAGCAATACCAGTTCGCTGGAGATGAACTGATCGCCCTTCTGCTGCGCCAGCCGGTCGGCCTGGTTGAGCAGGCGCGCCAGGTCCTGGGACATGTTGACGTCGCCAGTCGGGTTCTGGATTTTCGGCAGCTGGTCGAGCTCTTTGCTCAGCGCCTTGCGCAGGCTGTTGACGTCGAAGCCCACCTGCATGAGCAACGGACGGATCGAACCGCCCTGCTGGTCGAGCTGCGCCTGCATCAGATGCGCCGGTTCGATGGCCGGATGGTCCATGCCAACGGCCAGGGATTGTGCGTCGGATAACGCGAGTTGAAGCTTGCTGGTCAAACGGTCTATACGCATGAGTCACCTTCCTGAAAAGGGGCAGGCCGGAGCGATGGACACACCTGATGAAGAAAACCTGCCGGGGATGACAGTTAGATGGGGGGTGTTGGTGAAGATTCAAGGACGGGGGTTGCAGATCTAGATAGGTTGTGTCAGTCAGGGGCCCTTTGTGGGAGCGGGGCTCTGCCCGCGAAGAGGCCATCCGCCGCGAAGCTACAAAACTACGACTCCAGCCACACCAACGAAGCGAACCGCCCCGTCACCGACGCGCGGCGATAGGAAAAGAACCGCTCATCTTCCACGGTACACATGCCCCCGCCATACACCGCTGTCACCCCTGCCGCCGCCAGGCGAATGCGCGCCAAGGCGTAGATATCAGCCAGGAACTTGCCAGGCGAGGCACCCGGCACGAACGCATCTGCCGCTTGCGGGTGGGTCGCCATGAACGCCTCACGCACCTCGGCGCCGACTTCGAACCGACGCGGACCGATGGCTGGCCCCAGCCAGGCCATCAGTTGCCCGGGCGGTTCCTGGAAACCATCGACAGTGGCTTCCAGCACCCCGGCCGCCAACCCGCGCCACCCGGCGTGGGCCGCTGCCACGCGGGTACCTGCCCGATTGCAGAACAACGCAGGCAGGCAATCGGCAGTCATGGCGGTGCAGGCAATGCCGGGGGTGGCGGTCCAGCTCGCATCCGCCTCGAGCACGCGGCTCGGGTCGGCCTCGACCACACGGATCCCATGCACCTGGTTCAGCCAGGCCGGCAGGATGCCGAAGTGGGCAGTCAGACGCAGGCGGTTCTGCACCACGCACTGTGGATCGTCGCCCACATGCGCGCCCAGGTTCAAACTGGCATACGGCGCCGGGCTGACGCCGCCTTCACGGGTGGTCACGCAGGCCCTCACCGACGCCGGAGCCGGCCAGTCGGGAAACAGCAGGCCCTGCGCGAACGTGGTCACCCG
Organism: Pseudomonas baltica; assembly: GCF_014235765.1. Taxonomy (GTDB): domain Bacteria; phylum Pseudomonadota; class Gammaproteobacteria; order Pseudomonadales; family Pseudomonadaceae; genus Aquipseudomonas; species Aquipseudomonas baltica. The sequence continues at coordinate 168,817 of NZ_JACMYH010000006.1, read as the reverse complement.
ATGAAGGCCTCACGATCCTGCTTGAGCAGCGACAGCAGCCAGACGAAGTCGTCGGGCAAGGGCGATTCCCAGCCCATGCGCTCACCGGTCGTCGGATGATCCAGCTCGAGGAAGCGCGCATGCAGGGCCTGGCGCGGGAAGGTTTTCAGCGCGTCGACCATGGTGGCGCTGGCCGCAGGGGGAATGCGGAAGCGGCCGCCGTAGGCCGGATCGCCCACCAACGGGAAGTTGATGTGCGACATGTGCACGCGGATCTGGTGGGTCCGACCGGTTTCCAGCTTGACCCGCACATGGGTGTGGGAGCGGAAACGCTCGAGCACGCGATAATGGCTGACGGCTTGCTTGCCGCCCTCCATCACCGCCATGCGCTGGCGCTGCTGGCCGTGCCGACCGATCGGCGCGTTGATCTTGCCGCCTGCGGTAACCACGCCGATCACGATGCATTCATAGATGCGGCTGACCGAGCGGCTCTGCAGTTGGGTCACCAGCTGCGTCTGCGCCTGAATGGTCTTGGCCACCACCATCAGACCGGTGGTGTCCTTGTCCAGGCGGTGGACGATGCCGGCACGCGGCACGTTGATGATGTCCGGCACATGGTGCAGCAGTGCGTTGAGCAGCGTGCCGTCGGCGTGGCCTGCGGCCGGATGGACCACCAGGCCGGCCGGCTTGTTGATGACAAGGATCTGGTCGTCTTCGTAGACGATGTCCAGATCGATGTCCTGGGCCACCCATTCACCTTGGGCTTCCTGTTCGGCATTGAGCTCGAGCAGGGCACCGCCATGCACGGTATCGCGCGGGCGCAGAACGCCCCCGTCCACGGTCAGGCGGCCCTCTTTTATCCAGGCGGAAAGGCGCGAGCGCGAGTGCTCAGCGAATAATTGGGCGGCGACTTGGTCGAGGCGTTGTCCGCCCAAATCGGACGGTACCTCTGCGCGAAGTTGTATGATCTCGGACATGCTCGGACTAGGCGGCGGCACAGCCTTTGGTTTCGGCTGCACGCTTGTGGTTAAATACGGCGTCTTTTGCCCCGGTGGTTCCACGGGGTGCTCATCATAACAGGACGGCCACGCCCGAGACAGCGGCCGTTTATAGGGACGCTAGCCGCCATGCAAGTGAAACACCTGCTGCTGATCGCCATCCTCGGATTCACCGCGGCCTGTTCTTCGACCAAGGAAGTGGTCGATGAAAACCTCAGCGAAGTCGAGCTGTACCAGCAGGCGCAGGCCGACCTGGACAACAATAGCTACACCAGTGCCACGGCCAAGCTCAAGGCGCTGGAGTCGCGTTATCCGTTCGGCCGCTATGCCGACCAGGCGCAGCTCGAGCTGATCTACGCCAACTACAAGAACTCCGAGCCGGAAGCGGCGAAGTCGGCTGCCGAGCGTTTCATTCGCCTGCACCCGCAGCACCCGAACGTCGACTATGCCTATTACCTCAAGGGCCTGACCTCGTTCGACCAGGACCGTGGCCTGGTGGCGCGCTTCCTGCCGCTGGACATGACCAAGCGTGACCCGGGTGCTGCCCGCGACTCCTACAACGAGTTCGCCCAGCTCACCAGCCGCTACCCCAACAGCCGCTACGCGCCCGATGCCAAGCAGCGCATGATCTACCTGCGCAACCTGCTGGCGTCCTACGAGATCCACGTGGCCGACTACTACCTGACCCGTCAGGCCTACGTCGCTGCTGCCAACCGTGGCCGCTACGTGGTGGAAAACTTCCAGGAAACGCCGTCCGTCGGCGACGGCCTGGCGGTGATGACCGAAGCCTACATGCGTCTGCACCTGGATGACCTGGCCGCGACCAGCCTCGACACCCTGAAAACCAACTACCCGGATCACCCGAGCCTGGAAGACGGCAAGTTCGTGCCCCAGCAGGACGAAGCGGACAACCGCTCGTGGATCTCCAAGGCTACCCTGGGCTGGATCGGCAACAACACCGACCCGCTGCCGCCGGGCGAAACCCGCGCCAACCAGGATGTGCAGCGTCAGTATCAGGAAGCGCGCGACGCCATTCCGAAAGAACTGCTGCCACCTGAAGACGGCGGCACCGCCGACCAGCAGCAGCCAAACGCCGAAGAAGGCAAGAGCCGTTCATGGTTCAGCTACGCCACCTTCGGTCTGTTCGACTGAAGCTGGGTTGCATTGAAAAAAGGGGCCTGACGGCCCCTTTTTTTTCGCCGCTTGCTCCGCATCGGGTGCGCTCCTACACTGCGCCATCTTCCCTGGCAAAGCTGACCATCCCATGATTCGCCTGATTTTCTGGATCGCCGTCGTGTTCGCCGCCATTTGGCTGTGGCGCAAATTCAAGAACCCGGCGCGCGCGCCTCGCCAGGATGACAAGCCGGCATCGCTGAGCATGGTTCGATGCGCCCAGTGCGGTGTGCATCTGCCAGAAGACAGCGCGCTGCGCCGCGACAGCCACTGGTATTGCAGCAAACCGCACCTGGAGCAAGGGCCCGGCAACGGTGCCCGCTGAAGCGCAGTTTCTCGGCGGCGCCCAGGCGCAGCGGATGCTGCGCCTGTACCACCTCTACCGCTTGACCATCGGCCTGTCGCTGGTCCTGCTGATTTCCAGCAACATGGACAACCGCCTGCTGGAAGTGGCCGATGGCGAACTGTTTCGCGCCGGCAGCTGGCTGTACCTGATCCTCAACATCCTCGTCGTGGTGCTGATGGGCAACCCGCGTCGGGTGTTGCCGGTGTTCAGCCTGGCCACTGCCGACGTGATCATGCTCGCGGGCCTGTTCTACGCCGGCGGCGGTACACCCAGCGGTATCGGCAACCTGATGATCGCCTCGGTGGCCATGGGCAATCTGCTGCTACGCAACCGCCTGGGCCTGTTGATCGCCGCGCTGGCCACCATCGGCATCATCTACCTGACGTTCTACCTGAGCATCTCGCGCCCCACTGCCGCCAACGACTACCTGCAGGCCAGCACCCTGGGTGTGCTCTGCTTCGCCGTGTGGTTCGTGGTTCAAGGCCTCAGTCGCCTGTTGCGCACCAGTGAGAACCTGGCCGAGCAGCGCGCCAGTGACGTCACCAGCCTGGAAGCCCTGAACGCGCTGATTCTGCAGCGCATGCGCACCGGCATCCTGGTGCTGGACACCGAACTGCGGGTGCAACTGGCCAACCAGGGCGCCTTGGGGCTTTTTGGCCGCATGACACTCAATGGTGAGCTGATCGCCGTCCACTCACCCGACCTGATCGAACGGTTGCTGCAGTGGCAGACCAACCCTGCCCTGCGCGTGAAAAGCCTCAAGTTCTCCCCTACCGGGCCGTCGATCCAGGCCAGCTTCATTGCCCTGCGTCGCGGCGGTGAACAGCAGCAGACCCTGGTGTTTCTCGAAGACCTGTCGCAGATCGCGCAGCAGGCCCAGCAACTCAAGCTGGCCGCGCTCGGCCGCCTCACGGCCAGCATCGCCCACGAGATCCGCAACCCGCTGGGCGCCATCAGCCATGCCGGGCAACTGCTGCAGGAATCCGAAGACCTGCCGGTAGCCGACCGGCGTCTGACGCAGATCATCCAGGATCAATGCAAGCGCATGAACCTGATCATCGAGAACGTGCTGCAGCTGTCGCGCCGGCGCCCCAGCGCACCGCATCCGCTGGACCTCAAGGCGTGGCTGGAAAACTTCGTCAGTGACTTTCGCACCACCGCGCGCCCGGGCCAGCAACTGCACATGTACGTCAGCGACGGCACCCTGGAAACCCGCATGGATGCCAACCAGCTGACTCAGGTGCTGAACAATCTGGTCGAAAACGGTATGCGCTACAGCGCCCAGCAACAGGGTCGCGCGCAGGTCTGGTTGAATCTTTTCGTGGAGCCGACCGATGGCCTGCCGATCCTTGAGGTGCTGGACGATGGGCCGGGCTTTGCCGCCGATCAGTTGCAGCACATGTTCGAGCCTTTCTTCACCACCGAAAGCAACGGCACCGGGCTGGGCCTGTATATTTCCCGCGAGCTGTGCGAAAGCAACCAGGCCCACCTAGACTACAGAGCACGTGAAAAAGGGGGCAGCTGCATGCGCATTACCTTCGCCCACCCGCGCAAACAGGGATGACTATGAGCGCCAGGCAAAAAATTCTGATCGTGGATGACGAGCCGGACATCCGCGAACTGTTGGAGATCACCCTCGGCCGCATGAAACTGGAAACCCGCAGCGCACGCGACGTCAACGAGGCCCGCGAATGGCTGGGGCGCGAACCGTTCGACCTGTGCCTGACCGACATGCGCCTGCCCGACGGCACCGGTCTTGAGCTGGTTCAGTTCATCCAGCAGCGCTACCCGCATGTGCCGGTGGCGATGATCACCGCGTTCGGCAGCCTGGACACCGCCATCAATGCGCTCAAGGCCGGCGCCTTCGATTTCCTCACCAAGCCGGTCGACCTGCCGCGCCTGCGCGAGCTGGTCGGCACCGCGCTGCGCATGCCGGCGCCCGCCCCGGTCGGCAAGGAACCGAGCATCGACCAACGCCTGCTCGGCGATTCGCCACCCATGCTGGGGCTGCGCAAGCAGATTGGCCGGCTGGCGCGCAGTCAGGCGCCGGTCTACATCAGCGGTGAGTCGGGCAGCGGCAAGGAGTTGGTCGCCCGGCTGATTCACGAACAGGGCCCGCGGGCGGATCGGCCGTTCATTCCGGTCAACTGTGGGGCCATCCCCGCCGAGCTGATGGAGAGCGAATTCTTCGGCCATCGCAAAGGTAGCTTCACCGGTGCCACCGAAGACAAGCCGGGGCTGTTTCAGGCGGCCAATGGCGGCACGCTGTTTCTCGACGAAGTGGCCGACCTGCCGTTGACCATGCAGGTAAAGCTGCTGCGCGCCATCCAGGAAAAGGCCGTGCGCGCCGTGGGCGGGCAGACCGAAAACGTGGTCGATGTGCGTATTCTGAGCGCGACCCACAAGGACCTCGCAGCCGAGGTGGCGGCGCAGCGTTTTCGCCAGGACCTTTACTACCGACTCAACGTGATCGAGCTTCGGGTGCCCTGCCTGCGCGAGCGCCGTGAAGACATTCCGCTGCTGGCTGCCAGCGTGCTGGCACGCCTGGCGCAGGGCAGTGGCCTGCCGCCCGCGCAGTTGACCCCAGCGGCACTGGAAACCCTCAAGGGCTACCGCTTTCCCGGCAACGTGCGCGAACTGGAAAACATGCTCGAACGGGCCTACACCCTGTGCGAAGACGATCGCATCGAGGCGAGCGACCTGCGCCTGAGCGAAACGGCAGTCAGCGTGGAGTCCGGCGAACCTAGCCTGGCCCAGGTCGACAACCTGGAAGACTACCTGGAAAGCGTCGAGCGCAAGCTCATCCTGCAAGCGCTGGAAGAAACCCGCTGGAACCGCACGGCAGCAGCGCAGCGGCTGAACATGTCGTTCCGCTCGATGCGCTACCGCCTGAAAAAGCTGGGCCTGGATTGATTCCCTGCCACCGCGTCAAACCCGGACGCGGCTCGCGCCGCTGCTACAGGGTTTGTGTGGTGCGCCTAATGAACGCGGTGGGGCCGGACGCGGCTCGCGCCGCTGCTACAGGACAACGCGATCTCTGTAGCAGCGGCGCAAGCCGCGTCGGCGGTGTATGCGGTATGCCTGAATGAACGCGGTGCGGCCGGACGCGGCTCGCGCCGCTGCTACAGGGGGATGCGGTTTTGCGGCGCGTAAGGGGCTGGATCGATCACGGCTTCGCGACCCAGCAGCAGGTCGGCCAGCAGGCGACACGACGCTGGCGCCAGCACCAACCCATTGCGGTAATGCCCGCAGTTCAACCACAAACCCGGATGCCGCGGCAGCGCACCAATGAACGGTATCCCATCCGGCGACCCCGGACGCAACCCAGCCCACTGCTGCACCGGCGTGGCTTCGGCCAGGGCCGGCAGCAGATCGACCGCCGAGGCCTTCAAGCTGTTCAGCGCCTCTACCGTTGGCGTCTTGTCGAAGCCCGCATGCTCCAGCGTGCTGCCGATCAATACATGCCCATCGCGGCGGGGAATGGCATAGCGCCCCTTGGCCAGCACCATGCTCGGCAAAAAATCGGCTGCGCATTTGAACAGGATCATCTGCCCCTTCACCGGCTCCACCGGCAAGTCGATGCCCAGGGTCTGCAACAACTCACCGCTCCAGGCACCCGCGGTCAGCACCACCTCGTCGGCCAGCACCTCCCCCTGCGCTGAATGCACGCCGACCACCCGCTGGCCATCGAGCAAAAAACCCTGCACTTCACACTGCTCGCGCACCGTCACGTTGGGCATCGCTGACAAGGCCGCTTTCAAAGCCTTGATCAAGCGTGGATTGCGCACATTGGCGACATCGGCCATATGGATCGCGCGCCCGAACCCGGGCCCCAGCACCGGCACTGCCTCGTAGGTGGCTGAAATATCCACCGCCGCCAGTGGCCGACCATTGGCCCGTGCCCAGGCAAGCGCCTCGGCTTCATCGTCCAGGTCCAGCCAGTACAAACCGGTGGTGTACACCTGCGGATCGATGCCCGTATCGACGGCCAGGCGCTGCCCCAGGCGCGGATAGAAATCCTGCGACCAATGCGCCAACGCCGTAACCGCCGGGCTGTAGCGCCAGGGATACAGCGGTGAAACGATGCCACCGCCGGCCCAGGAAGACTCCTGGCCGACCGCACTGCGGTCGATCAGGGTAATGCGACCCGCATGGGCAGCAAGGTTGTAGGCCGTCAGCAGGCCCATCACACCGCCGCCGACAACCAACACATGGTCAGACATGAAACGATTCCAAAGAAGGCTCAGCGGCCCCAGCAGGTGGCTGAGGTGTTGCCGGCAGCCATGCCGGTGTTGGTCCGCGCGCCGGTTTGATTGATGACGAAACTGCCGCACTTGTCACCGACCATCATGCTGCCGGGCTTCGGCGCGGCCGTCAGGCTGAACGTCGTGGCGTCCTTTGCCGTCACGATGTTGTACCAGGCATTGCCCGCCACGTCGGGCACGTTGGCGTAGCTGCCGGTCCGTGTGAACCCCCTCTCGAAATTCTGCGCACCTTCGGCCAGCACCTGGCCGATCTCCACCCGATGCGTGCGCTTCACGTACTCGGTGTAGCTGGGGTAGGCGATGGCGGCAAGGATGCCGACGATGGCGACCACGATCATCAACTCGATAAGGGTGAAGCCTTGTTGCCTGCTCATACGGACACTCATTGTCGTTGTTGCCACATGATACGGCGGTTCGGGGAAACCACCTGTTGTTTAGGAGACCCGCCGCCACTGCCTGTCGTAGAGTCACCCGTGCTAGGCAGTTGAATAGCAACCATGTCATTCCCGTTGGAATCGACATAAGAGATCATTGATGCGGTATTGATCAAACCTCCCGATACGATCATTCCCGCAGTTGCCTCAGTACCGTTCAGGATGTTGAAATTCGTGATCATCTTGCCATTTTCGGCGTTCACTTCCATCAGCTTACTTGACCCAGCGCTCGAACATGGGTCCGAAACGTCAAGAATAGCGGTAGTGAAAAAAATGTTACCGTCGATCAACAAGGGTGGATAAAGCACCCGCTCCCCTGTCGATGTGGTGCCGTAGGTCAGCGGCATGTACCAACCCTTGCGGGTGTTGTAATCCACCTCATTCTGGCTGGTGTAGACCTTGGTGCCGGTGATATTGGTGATGGTCTGGCGTTGCAGCACCGACTCGGTGTAGTTCGCGGTCGAACCATTGGCGTCGACGATGGCGTAGAAAGACTGGGTCGTAGTTGTAGTTTTGTCCGCCACCTCGTTGAGCTTGCCTGTACCAAAGAAGATGATCTGCCGGCCCAGAGTGTAATTGCCTATGGTTGGCTGTGCGGTGATAGCTTGGGTCGCGCCACCCGAAGCTGTGAACAGTGGCGTATTGGCGAACCCGACCACGCCATTCGTGGTACTGGTGAAATCAAATTTCCACATGCGCCCTTTCAGATCGCCACCATAGGCGTACTGAATAACGCCTTGGCTGTTTATGTCCAGCGCTACCGAGGACAGACCGTTGTCGGTTTCGCCTGTTGTAACTATCGGGGTCTGGATCTCCTTGATCAACGCGCCGGTAGCCAGATTGATCACAAACAGCGACGCGCGCCCCGTCGTACTGCCGTAACCGTTCGAGATGAATGCTGCCCAGGTACCGTCTTTCAATCGGGCCACTTCCGGCTTGCCATAGGCATAGCCCATGTTGCTGTAGCCGGTGGTGTTACTGTTGATTTCCCAAAGGGCACGAGTGGTATTGCTACCACCGGCTTCAAACAGCTGCAACGCATAATAAGCCCTGCCGCCAGCCCCCACACCGCCCAAAGCCAGCGTTTTCCAGCCGTTGTTGATTTGAGCGTCTGCGACAGTCAACTGACCGTCATTCAAGAACTTATGGCCAACACCATTGATATAGTTGGGGTTGGCTACTGCGTTCAAATTGGCCAACGTAGTAGATGGCAGATAGGCATAGCGCCTTGTGCCATCGGTATTCAAAACGTTGGTCATCCCATCATTGCTGTTGACAACCAGAGCGGGGTTCATGCTCGCAGCCTTGGTCCCAAGGTACGTGGTATAGCTGAAATCGCCTGTCGTGTCGGTAGTGGTAATGGCAGTGGGCGAGGCATACACCAAGGGTGAGTTGATGATGTCGCCCAGCAATACCGAGCGCGTCTTCAGCCCGGTCTTGTTGGTGCCTTTCGTCCACTCGATCAGGTCATTGGCGGTAACTGGATTGAGGAGAGTGTTGAGGCTCGATGCACCCACGGCCAGGGTAGCGATCTGGGCAGGAGAGAAATTCAGCAATGATAGTGCGATGGGCTGGCTGGTGAGTATGTTCCACGACTGAAAAATCGTATTCCCGGCCGACTTAACCTTGTCATCCGTGCTCCATACCGCCGTGGCGCCGGGATTGCCTGAACTGTCCAGGTTATAGGCGCGTACCGTACCGCGCCAGTCGGTCGGGTCGTAGAATGTTTGATAGTACTGCGAAGACGCTGTGAGATTGACCGAGTTCACCGAACCGCCCCCGCCTGAACCAGCCTTGGAAGCAATATCGTTAAGCGCAGCGGTCAAGGCGGCGCTCAAGCCGGCGGCATCGGTGGCTTGATAGTATTTGCCCTGGCCATAACCGGTCTTTTCAGCCGCATCTTTCAGCATCTGATTGTCGGCAGCGAAACCTACTGTGTAAGTGGACATGTTCTGCTTGGGAAAATCCGCAGCATCCCAGCTCTTGCCGGCGGTATCTGTCCCGCCCGACCGCATGTCAATATCATTGGCAAACTTGGCGATGTCATCCAGGTACAACGTGTCACCCTCACCGTCACCAGTCAGGTTATCGCCATCATTGCTGCTGTCACCGTCCCAGTTTGGCAGCCTTGATCCCCCGAGTGGGTCATTGGTGGGGAAAGTGCGGTCATACGTAGGCAGGCCGTCAGTGATCACTACCCCGTAGTTCTTTTGGCAGCGGTACTGGATAGGGCTGGTATAGGTATTGGGCGTGCTGTTGTAGTAAGGCGCCATCCCCCTGAAATAACGCGTCACCTCGTAGTAGGCTTCCGCCAACGGTGTGTTGGCGATGGCCCCCAGGTCGCCGATGGCATTGATCAATGCGTTGTAGTTGCTGTTCGCTTGGGCTGTGGTGGTAGAACTGTTGGCGCTCAAGTCGGCAATCGCGCGGGGAATATTGCCACCCGGGCCTGGGTTGCCGGGAGCCGGCGGGTTAAAGGTGGCCAGACCGATACGCAGGTTGCGATTGGCGTTGACCAGCGCGGTCGCCGCGTCTCGTGCAACGTTGATCCGATAGTCTCCGGGCACCGTTGTGTCGGCAATGTAGTCACGGCTGGTGCTGCCGCTCGGCAGCCGGTCGATCAGGTAAGAGATGTACCGTGATGAATAGCGGGTGCTGCCGTTGCCCACCGGATCCGGGAGGCGCAGGCAATACACCGTGTTGGTACCTCGCGTGAATCCCGAATAACCGAATGAGCATCCACCCCGGTTGAAACTGCTGTAGAACAGATTTTCACTGTCCATGTCGATGTTTGTGACACTGAATCGGTCGCAGAACGTGGCGTAGTAGCAGTTATAGATCGTTGGACGACTGGTAGCCTGATTGAAGTCGGCTGTGCGGATCAGGTTATTCATACTACCGGAGTCATCCACCAGCAACATCACATTGGGCGTGACCGACCCCGAGCTGAGCAACGGAGAGTCCGCTGGTGCGAAGGCATACAGCGGAGCACTGACGTACAATCCAGCAAGTATCCCGGAACAGAACTTAATCACGCCGCGCATTCTACTGCTGCTTGGCATAGACACTCTCCAGCACCGTTCGCGAAGTACCCTGGATGCCTACCCCGGTAATGCGATACAGCTCATAGAATTTTTTGGTGGTGTTGATTGGCGAACCACTTGCAAGAATCGACGGGTTGTTGGTGGCACCCACTTTCTGAATGGCGTAATAGCCAGACCCGGACTGCACCCAGACCACACCATTGGCGGCAATATAGTTGCTGGTGCCAATGGTATTGGCGTTGGTCGGCGGGGCACAGGTGACTGCGGTGTTGCAGAAAGCCAGGGTGTAGGCTTCTGGCTTCACTGTATTTTCGCCAATGCGCAGCATGGCTTCGGCTATCTGGAACGAGCCGTTGCGCAGGGTCACGCTGCCTGCCATCTTTTCCTGCAATGTCGCGTTCTGCATCGACGACACGCCGATCAAAGTCAGCAACAGCAGAAAGACCAGGCACACTATCAACGTCATCCCACGTTGCGTGCTCGTTGCGCTGTAATGGGTGTGCATACTCATTGAGGCCTCATCACAGCAGCCGATTGCGCAAGGCAATCACGGTGTTGAAAGTCCGGGTTTGCGCGCGGGTGTTGGGTGCAGCCGCCTGGTCGGCGAGCTGCAAACTGATGCGCACGCTGCGGATCAAGTCGAAGTTGGTAGGCGTGGCAACGTAGCTGCTGGCATTGATGTTAGCCGCGGATGAGGCCACGCCGAAAGTCACGTCAAAAGCCAGCACGTTGCTGATCAACGGGCTTTGGCTGTTGGCTAAACTACCCGCCAACACTTGATTATTGGCAAAGGTATAGACGACCCGACGTATCGGAATGACCTGCTGACCAGCCAGTGCGGCAGGCATGGCTGCCGGTAAGTAGGCTGTTGAAAAACTGCGGCAGTCAGTAAGAATGTTCCAGTCGGCATTGGCGCCGTTATTGCCCACGTCGGCAGTGATCAACGTGAGAATCACGCTGTTGTTAGTGCCGCGGGTAATAGTGATCGGCGAGGCGTACGCGGCGGTGAAGTCTTTGGTAAGCGTGCTGTCGAGCGGATTGGCTTGGCAGCCAAAAAACCCTGTCATGCGAATTTCCTGGGCCATCTTGCTCATCAGAAAGCGTCCATCTTCCTGAATGCCCGCCGCAGCGTTCTGGCTCTGGTAAGTATTCTTCGCCGTGAGAAATATTTGCGTGACGCCCAACACGATGACCAGGCCCAGGGTCATGGCGACCATCAGCTCGATCAGGCCAATGCCTCGGGATGAGCGTCTCATTTGATCCCCTTGTCGATGGCCACGCGACTGGTCAGCGTGAAACTCTGCAGGCCATCGCCGACGCTCTGCACATTGGAAACGTTGGCGGCGTTGGTCGCACGCGCGTCACTCCACTGCAGAGTGATAGTAACGACGCGGTTGTTCACGGCGATGCTGCTGCCCGCACTGACTCCGCCGATGGCCTTGGCATTGGCGGCGAAGTCGGCGAGATCCTGGGCTCGGACGTCGCTTGCGTTGCCCGCGGGTGCTGCATCGAGATTGGCCAGCACGTAGTTGGCGTCGGGATTGGCACGAATGCGGTCCATCATGTCATAGGCAATGAAACTGGCCTGGCTGGTGAGCGCCGAGCTGTCGGTGAACTTCAAAGCGTTGAGCTGCAACGCTGCTGCCCCGAGCAGGCCGATCCCCATGATCAGCAGCGAAACCAGGACCTCGATCAGGCTGACCCCTGTTTGCCCCCTGCGCATGCTCATGGACAGGTGCCCCCCAGTATCACGCGCCCGTTGAGGCACACACCGATGGCCTTGGTGTAGGTACCCTGCGTGTAGGAAAACGCGACTGCCGTGACGGGATTGGCCAGTGCGCCCAAATTGTTGTACTCGATGTTGGCAATGTTGTTGGGTTTCACCACAGCTGACGCAGACATGTCTGCAATCACGCGTAACACCGGGTTGGTCACGACGCCAGCATTGACGACTTGAATATCGAGGCGGCTGGTCCAGTCGTTCGCGACCGAGGGCGTGACACGTATGCTCGCTCCCCGGTTTATCGCTTCGAGGCGCGCATAGTTGAGGGCGCGGTACAAATCCGTCGACTCGGTGTCGGCCTTGGTGTTGTTGATCAGGCCGACGAACGACGGGATTCCTATGGTCACCAGTATGGCCAGCACTGCGATGGTCACCATCAGCTCGACCAGCGTAAACCCCTTGTAACCATGCCGCATTGGACGCCTCCCCCAAGAGCATTGACTATAAACCAGCGCTCGCGCGGTTCGGTGCGCGCACAGGATATACGGTTGTTCTAGAGGGATCAGCGCCTATTGCAGGGAAACCCAAGGAGGGTTGGCATGTACAGTAAAGGAGTTACGTTGGTGGAGCTGGTGGTGGTGCTGGCAGTGGTCGCGATACTGGCTGCGATTGCCATGCCAGCCCTGCATGAGTTTCTGCAGGAGCAGCGGCGAAAAGTGGTGGCGCAGGAACTTGCTTTTACATTGCGCATGGCCCGGTCGGAAGCGATCCTTCGGCAGACGCCTGTGGTGGTAAGGGGGTTCCACCGGGGCTGGGGTTGGGGCTGGGTCACACTGCTGGATATTCGAGGTCTGAGCACCGCCAGAGGTACGCACCTCAATACCCATATCCTCGATGGCAAGGTGCCTGTCATCGGCAATAAATGGGTACGCCACGAGGTGCGCTTCGATAGTTTCGGTGCACCTGCCGGCGTCAAAGGGGAGTCAAATGCCGGGTCTCTGTTTTTTTGCGATCCGAAGCGCGCACGGTTACGCTGGCGTGTCGTGATCGACTGGGTCGGCAGGGTCCGAATCACTGATCTTCCAGATCCGCAGTCTGCCGACTGGTGCGGCAAACCGCGCTAACCGATCGTCTTCACCCGCAATTCCTTGGGCATCGAGAACGTGATGTTCTCCGGCCGGCCGATCAACTCGTCGGCACCGGTCGCACCCCAGGCGTGCAGTTGCTCGATGACACCGCGCACCAGCACCTCGGGCGCCGAGGCACCAGCGGTAATGCCGATACGCTGCACGCCGTCGAACCAGCCTTGCTGCATGTCCTGCGCGCCGTCGATCAGGTACGCCGGGGTGGCCATGCGCTCGGCCAGCTCGCGCAGCCGGTTGGAGTTGGAGCTGTTCGGGCTGCCCACTACCAGTACCACGTCGCACTCGTCGGCCAGGATCTTGACGGCGTCCTGGCGGTTTTGCGTGGCGTAGCAGATGTCGTCCTTGCGCGGCCCGCCAATGGCGGGGAAGCGCGCGCGCAACGCGTCGATGACCCGGCTGGTGTCGTCCATCGACAAGGTCGTCTGGGTCACGAAGGCAAGGTTTTCAGGGTTGATCACGTTCAGGTTGGCAACGTCTTTCTCGTCTTCGACGAGGTAGATGGCGCCGCCGTTGCTGGCATCGTACTGCCCCATGGTGCCTTCGACTTCCGGATGCCCGGCGTGGCCGATGAGAATGCACTCGCGGCCGTCGCGGCTGTAGCGAGCCACTTCGATGTGCACCTTGGTGACCAGCGGGCAGGTTGCATCGAACACCTTCAGGCCGCGCCCGGCCGCTTCCTGGCGCACGGCCTGGGAAACGCCGTGGGCACTGAAGATGACGATGACGTCGTCAGGCACCTGGTCGAGTTCGTCGACGAAGATGGCGCCACGATTGCGCAGGTCTTCGACCACGAACTTGTTGTGCACCACTTCGTGGCGGACATAGATCGGTGCGCCGAAGACTTCCAGGGCGCGGTTGACGATCTCGATCGCTCGGTCCACACCCGCGCAGAAGCCACGGGGATTGGCGAGTTTGATTTGCATGCTTGCCTCGGTGCCCTTAAAGGGCGGTGACCGAAAGAATTTCCACCTCGAAGGTCAGGGTCTTGCCTGCCAACGGGTGGTTGAAGTCTACCGTCACTTCGTTGTCGTCGAATGCTTTCACCACGCCCGGAAGCTCGGTGTTGGCCGCGTCGTTGAAGATCACCAGCAACCCTTCGGACAGCTCCATGTTCGCGAACTGCGAGGCCGGCATGACTTGCACGTTCTGCGGATTGGGCTGGCCGAAAGCGTTTTCCGGCAGCACCTTCACGGTCCGTCGGTCGCCGGCCTTGAAGCCGAACAAGGCGGCTTCGAAACCCGGCAACAGGTTGCCATCGCCGACCTTGAAGGTCGCTGGCGACTTGTCGAACGTGCTGTCGACGGTGTCGCCGTTTTCCAGGTGCAGGGCGAAGTGCAAGGTCACTTCAGTGTTTTCCCTGATGCGCTGCTCAGTCATTCACCGCTTCTCCGGTTTTCTTGCTCTTGAACATATCCAACGCCAGCATGATCGCACCGACGGTGATGGCGCTGTCGGCCAGGTTGAACGCCGGGAACCGCCAGCGATCCTGCCAATGCACCAGAATGAAGTCGACCACATGGCCGAGCACGACACGGTCGAACAGGTTGCCGACCGCGCCGCCCAGCACCAGGGCCAGCGCTATCGCCAGCCAGGTGTCGCTGCGCCCCAGGCGCTTGAGCCAGACCACCAGCACCACGCTGACCACCACGGCGATCAGGGTGAACAGCCAGCGCTGCCAGCCGCCACTGTCGGCCAGGAAGCTGAAGGCGGCGCCGGTGTTGTAGGCCAGGGTCCAGCTGAGCAGGTCGGGAATGACCACGATCTGCTCGTACATCTGCAGGGTGCCGTCGAAATAGAACTTGGTGGCCTGGTCCAGCACCATCACCAACACGCTGAGCCACAGCCACTTCAAGTGGCCGTAGCGACCGAAGGACGCCGACGAATCAGGCATAGTGGCGCACCTCGCCGTCACCGCTGATGTTGTCGACGCAGCGCCCACAGATTTCCGGATGCTCGGGGTCCACGCCTACGTCGTCACGGAAGTGCCAGCAACGCGCGCACTTCACGCCACTAGACTTGACCACCTTGAGCTTCAGTCCGGCGACCTCGGTGACCACCGCATCGGCCGGAGCCTGGGCGAATGGTGCCAAGGTGGCACCCGAGGTGATCAGCACGAAGCGCAGCTCGTTGCCAAGCTTGGCCAGGTCGGTGTTCAAGGCGTCTTCGCTGTACAGGGTCACTTCGGCCTGCAGGTTGCCGCCGATGGCCTTGGCGGCGCGCAGGTTTTCCATTTCCTTGTTGACTGCGGTCTTCACCGCCATCACGCGTTCCCAGTAGGCGCGATCCAGCTCGAAGCCCTCGGGCAACTCGCTCAGGCCCTGGTACCAGGTGTTGAGCATCACCGACTCGTTGCGCTCGCCCGGCAGGTACTGCCACAGCTCGTCGGCGGTGAACGCCAGGATCGGCGCGATCCAACGCACCAGCGCCTCGCTGATGTGGTACAGCGCGGTCTGGCACGAACGCCGGGCAACGCTGTTGGCCCCGGTGGTGTACTGGCGATCCTTGATGATGTCCAGATAGAAGCCGCCCAGCTCCTGCACGCAGAAGTTGTGCACCTTGGAGTAGACGTTCCAGAAGCGATATTCGCCGTAGTGCTCTTCCAGCTCGCGTTGCAGCAGCAGCGCCCGGTCGACGGCCCAGCGGTCCAGGGCGATCATCTGATCGGCCGGCAGCAGGTCGGTGGCCGGGTTGAAGCCGCTGAGGTTGGAGAGCAGGAAGCGCGCCGTGTTGCGGATGCGACGGTAAGCGTCGGCACTGCGTTGCAGGATGGTGTCCGACACGGCCATTTCGCCCGAATAGTCGGTGGCCGAAACCCACAGCCGCATGATGTCGGCACCCAAGGTGTCGTTGACCTTCTGCGGGGCGATGACGTTGCCCAGCGACTTGGACATCTTGCGGCCGTTTTCGTCCACGGTGAAACCGTGGGTCAGCAGCTCGCGATACGGCGCATGGTTGTCGATGGCGCAGCCGGTCAGCAGCGAAGAGTGGAACCAGCCGCGGTGCTGGTCCGAACCTTCCAGGTACAGGTCGGCACGCGGGCCGCTTTCGTGGCCCATCGGGTGCGAGCCGCGCAGCACGTGCCAGTGGGTGGTGCCCGAGTCGAACCAGACGTCCAGCGTGTCGCTGATCTTGTCGTAGTTGGCGGCGTCATCGCCCAGCAGCTCGGCGACGTCCATCTTGAACCAGGCTTCGATGCCTTCGACTTCGACGCGCTTGGCCACCTCTTCCATCAGCTCGACGGTACGCGGGTGCAGTTCACCGGTGGCCTTGTCGAGGAAGAACGGAATCGGCACGCCCCAGTTGCGCTGGCGCGAGATGCACCAGTCGGGACGGTTGGCGATCATCGAGTGCAGGCGTGCCTGGCCCCAGGCCGGGACGAACTTGGTTTCCTCGATGGCTTTCACCGCGCGCTCGCGCAGGGTATCGCCTTCGACGGGAGGCTTGTCCATGCCGACGAACCACTGCGCGGTGGCGCGGTAGATCAGCGGGGTCTTGTGCCGCCAGCAATGCATGTAGCTGTGACTGACCACTTCGGTGTGCATCAACGCACCGACTTCGGTCAGCTTGTCGACGATGTTCGGGTTGGCCTTGAAGATGAACTGGCCGCCGAAGAACGGCAGCGATTCGACATACACGCCATTGCTCTGCACCGGGCCGATGATGTCGTCGTTGGTCAGGCCGTACTGCTTGCAGATGTTGAAGTCGTCCACGCCATAGGCAGGCGAGCAGTGAACCACACCGGTGCCCGCGCCCAGTTCGACGTAGTCGGCCAGGTACACCGGCGACAGGCGGTCATAGAACGGATGTCGGAAGTTGATCAGCTCGAGCTTGGCACCCACGGTAGTGGCGAGCACCGTACCTTGCAGGCTGTAGCGCGCCAGGCAGCTCTCGACCAGTTCTTCGGCGAGCACCAGCAGGCGATCACCGACGTCGACCAGGGCGTAGGTGAATTCTGGATGGACGTTGAGCGCCTGGTTGGCCGGGATGGTCCACGGGGTGGTGGTCCAGATCACGATGCTGGCCGGCTTCTCCAGGCCGGGCAGGCCGAAGGCGTCGGCCAGGGCCTGCTGGTCGGCGATCGGGAAAGCGACGTCGATGGTCGGCGACTTCTTGTCGGCGTACTCGACCTCGGCCTCGGCCAGGGCCGAGCCGCAATCGAAGCACCAGTTCACCGGCTTGAGGCCCTTGAACACGAAGCCGTTGCGGACCATTTCGGCCAGGGCACGGATCTCGCCGGCCTCGTTGGGGAAGCTCATGGTCTTGTACGGGTTGGCCCAGTCGCCCAGCACGCCCAAACGGATGAACTCGGCCTTCTGCCCTTCGATCTGCTCGGTGGCATAGGCGCGGCACAGTTCGCGGGTCTTGTCGCCGCCCAGGTTCTTGCCGTGGGTGACTTCGACCTTGTGCTCGATCGGCAGGCCATGACAGTCCCATCCCGGCACGTACGGCGCATCGAAGCCGGCCAGAGTCTTGGAACGGGTGATCATGTCCTTGAGGATCTTGTTGACCGCGTGACCGATGTGGATATTGCCGTTGGCATAGGGCGGGCCGTCGTGCAGGACGAACTTGGGACGGTCCTTGCCAATCTCGCGAAGCTTCTGGTACAGGCCAATGCTGTCCCAGCGCTGCAGAGTTTGCGGCTCGCGCTGGGGCAGGCCGGCCTTCATTGGGAAGGCGGTGTCCGGAAGGTTTAGCGTGGCTTTGTAGTCGGTCATTTCAGGCTCTTCAATTTAAGCGGTTGGCTTGGCCCAGTGGGCACGCGCGGCGGCGACATCCGCATCGATCGCCGACTTCAGCGCCTCAAGCGAGGCGAAACGCTGCTCATCACGCAGCTTGTGGTGGAACGCCACCGTTAAATGCCGGCCATAGAGGTCACCGGCAAAGTCCAGCAAATGCACTTCCAGGTGGGCACTGCCATCACCTGCAACGGTTGGCCGCACGCCTATGTTGGCGACTCCTGGCCAGGTCTTGCCGTCGATGTCGACACTTACCAGGTATACCCCGGTGAGCGGCGCACGACGGCGCTTGAGTTGCACATTGGCAGTGGGCCAGCCCAGTTGGCGGGCCAGCTTCTGCCCATGCAGGACCCTTCCTTCGATGCAGAAGGGCCGGCCGAGCAACTGCCCGGCACGTTCGAAGTCGGCCGCAGCCAGAGCCTTGCGGACCTGGGTGCTGCTGACGCGGACGCCGTCCATTTCGACGGTCTGCGCCGACTCGACGGTAAAGCCCTGGAGGCTGCCGGCCTGGGTCAGGAAATCGAAGTCCCCTGCCCGGTCGCAGCCGAAGCGGAAGTCGTCACCAACCTCCAGATGTTTCACGCCCAGGCCGTCGATCAGGATGGTGTCGACGAACTCCGATGCACTGAGCTGGCTCAGGCGCTTGTTGAAAGCCAGGCACAGCACCAGATCGACCTGTTCCGCAGCCAGCAGCTGCACTTTGTCGCGCAGCCGGGCCAGACGTGCCGGCGCGGTCTGCGGGCTGAAGTATTCGCGCGGCTGGGGCTCGAAGATGACCACACAACTGGGCACGCCCAACTCGCGGGCACGCTCGCGCAGCCGGGCCAAAATAGCCTGGTGGCCACGATGGACACCGTCGAAATTGCCAATGGTGGCGGCGCAGCCCCGATGCTGGGGCCGCAGATTGTGAAGGCCTCGAACCAGCTGCATAACGCGCTTCTTGCTCATAAAGTGGTCGATTATAACCATACCCACGCGTCGACGACAGGCAACAGCGTGCATGGATGTTCGCTGACGCATAAAACCGCTCGCGGCCAAGGGCAGCCAGTGCGCTCGAGGATCACGCCAGCCCGCGGCGAGCGAAGTCCTTGAGGCGGAAGCCCATGGCCAACAACATTCCGAAATACACTAGCACGCCTGTCAACACCAAAAGCCCCAGGCGCAGGAAGCGCTCGAGCATCTGCCCGTCGGCCCAGGCCGGCATGTACTGCAGCAGCACCAGCAAGGCAGCGGCCATGGCCAGCACGGCCACGCCCAATTTGCACAGAAAGGCGGTCCAGCCCGGCTGCGGCTGGAACAGGTCCTGCTGACGCAGCTTCCAGTACAGCAACCCGGCGTTCAGGCAGGCGCCCAGGCTGATGGCCAGCGCCAGGCCTGCGTGCTGCAGATGGCTGATGAACATCAGGTTGAAAACCTGTGTCGCCACCAGAGTGAAGATGGCGATCTTCACCGGCGTGCGAATGTTCTGCTGGGCGTAGAACCCGGGCGCCAGCACCTTGATCAGAATGATCCCCAGCAGGCCGATGGAATAGGCGATCAGCGCGCGCTGGGTCATGGCCGCATCCAGCGCGGTGAACTTGCCGTACTGGAACAACGCCACGGTCAAGGGCTCGGCGAGCAACGCCAGGGCCACCGCGCACGGCAGGACCAGCACGAAACACAGGCGCAGCCCCCAGTCGAGGATGCGCGAGTATTCATGGCGGTCCCTGTTGGCGTAGGTCTTGGCCAGGGTCGGCAGGAGGATCGTGCCCAAGGCTACGCCCAATACCCCCGACGGCAGCTCCATCAGGCGGTCGGCGTAGTACATCCAGGACACCGAGCCGGCCACCAGGAACGAGGCGAACACGGTATTGATGATCAGCGAAATCTGGCTCACCGATACGCCGAGGATTGCCGGCAGCATCTGCTTCATCACCCGCAGGGCACCGGTATCGCGCAGGCTCAGGCGTGGCAGCACCAGCAGGCCGAGCTTTTTCAGATGCGGCAGTTGATAGAGCAATTGCGCCAACCCACCCACCAGCACGGCCCAGCCGAGCGCCATGACCGGCGGATCGAAATAGGGCGTGAGGAACAGGGCAAACAGGATCATCGACACGTTCAGCAGCGTGGGCGTGAAAGCTGGAACCGAGAAGCGGTTGTAGGTGTTGAGGATGGCACCGACGAAGGACGACAGCGAAATCAGCAATATATAAGGAAAGGTCACCCGCAACAGATCGCTGGTGAGCGCGAATTTCTCCGGGGTATCGGCAAAACCCGGAGCGGTTGCCCAGATCACCCACGGCGCAGCGAGTATCCCGGCCACCGTCACCAGCGCCAGTGCGAGGGTCAGCAGGCCGGCGACGTAGGCAATGAAGGTACGCGTGGCCTCCTCGCCCTGCTGGCTCTTGTACTCGGCGAGAATGGGCACGAACGCCTGGGAGAAGGCGCCTTCGGCGAAGATCCGGCGCAGCAGGTTGGGCAGCTTGAAAGCGATGAAGAAGGCATCGGTGGCCATGCCGGCGCCGAAAATGCGCGCAATGATGGTGTCGCGGACGAAGCCCAACACCCGCGAAACCATGGTGATGGAGCTGACCGCGGCCAGGGATTTAAGTAGGTTCATCGAAAGTTTTTCATGCCCGTTGACGAAGAGCAGGCCCATATCCGGCCCAGGTGTGCGATACTCCGCGCCGCATCAGCAGGCAGAGCCAGAACTTCGCGAGTGTACAGGTCGCGGGCCAGAAGTGAATCACTTCGACACCCGACCAACCACTTAGCGGATCGTCTCACGTACCCTTGACAACCAACTCGTTGATGGGCATGATTCGCGGCCTTATTTGTTTGCTATTTCAAAAAGTCTTTCGAGGAGCTCGACGGTGGCCAACTCACCTTCCGCCAAAAAACGTGCAAAACAGGCTGAGAAGCGTCGCAGCCACAACGCCAGCCTGCGTTCCATGGTTCGCACCTACATCAAGAATGTAGTCAAAGCCATCGACGCAAAAGACGCAGAAAAAGCACAAGCTGCTTACGTTCTGGCCGTGCCAGTTATCGACCGTATGGCCGATAAAGGCATCATCCACAAGAACAAGGCTGCTCGCCACAAGGGCCGTCTGAACGGCCACATCAAAGCACTGAACCAGGCTGCTGCTGCCTGATCAGCTGTACGATGTAGAAAAAGCCGACCCCAGGGTCGGCTTTTTTGTGCCTGTGTGAATGTGCCGGTATCGAGGCGCCGTTTTCGCGGCCGATGACCGCTCCTACGGTGGGCTATGCATTTCTTCCGTAGGAGCGGTCATCGGCCGCAAAGGGTGCAACGCGGCTTACCTGACACACCGCAGTGCCTTTTTCGCGGCCGATGACCGCTCCTACGGTGGGCCATGCATGTCTTCCGTAGGAGCGGTCCGTGGCCGCGAAGGGTGCGACGCGGCTTACCTGACACACCGCGGCGCCGTTTTCGCGGCCGATGACCGCTCCTACGGTGGGCTATGCATTTCTTCCGTAGGAGCGGTCATCGGCCGCGAAGGGTGCAACGCGGTTATTCGGTCCAGGGGCGGATGGGGATGGCGGTCACGGCGTTTTGCGGGCTGCCTTCGATCATGCGGTCGCTGTAGACCAGATACACCAGGGCGTTGCGCTTTTTGTCGTGGAAACGGACCACCTGCATGGTCTTGAACACCAGCGAGGTGCGCTCCTTGAATACTTCCTCGCCCTCCTTCAAGTTGCCCGGCAGCTGGATCGGCCCGACCTGGCGGCAAGCGATGGATGCTTCCGCACGGTCTTCGGCCAGGCCCAGGCCACCCTTCACTCCGCCCGTCTTGGCGCGCGACAGATAACAGGTCACGCCAGGCACCTTGGGATCATCGAACGCCTCGACGACGATGCGATCGTTGGGGCCGACAACCTTGAACACCGTGGACACCTGGCCGATTTCCTCGGCACTCGCCAGCATCGGCAGGCACAACATGGCAGCCGCGAGGGCTTTGAGCACTTTCATCGAAACGTTCCTGTAGGGATCAAACGAGGATCAGGTTGTCGCGGTGCACCAGCTCGGGCTCGGCCATATAGCCCAGCAAGCGCTCGATAACGTCCGACGACTGACCAATGATTTTCTGGGCTTCCAGCGCACTGTAGTTGGCCAGGCCGCGTGCGATCTCGCGACCATCGGGCGCCACGCACACCACCATTTCACCCCGCCGAAAACTGCCCTGAACCACTTTCACGCCCACCGGCAGCAGGCTCTTGTGGCCACCGGTCAGGGCTTGCACGGCCCCTTCGTCGAGTACCAGGGTGCCGCGGGTCTGCAAGTGTCCGGCCAGCCATTGCTTGCGCGCGGCGAGCATTTCACGCTCGGGCGACAGCAGCGTACCCAGGCGCTCGCCGGCCTTGAGCCGATCGAGCACGCGCTCGATACGGCCACCGACGATCACCGTATGCGCCCCGGAGCGAGCCGCCAGGCGTGCGGCGCGCAGCTTGGTCTGCATGCCGCCACGCCCCAGCGCGCCGCCGGTACCGCCGGCAACCGCATCCAGCGATGGGTCGTCGGCACGCGCTTCGAAGATCAATTGTGCATCGGGGTTGGTGCGCGGATCGGCATCGAACATGCCGTCGCGATCGGTGAGGATCACCAGCAGGTCCGCCTCCACCAGGTTGGCCACCAAGGCCGCCAGGGTGTCGTTGTCGCCGAAGCGGATTTCGTCGGTGACCACGGTATCGTTTTCATTGATGACCGGCACCACGCCCAGCTCGACCAGGGTCCGCAGGGTACTGCGCGCATTGAGGTAGCGCTTGCGATCGGAGAGATCGTCGTGGGTCAGCAGGATCTGCGCGGTGTGCCGGCCATGCTCGGCAAAGCTAGACTCCCAGGCCTGTACCAGCCCCATCTGGCCGATGGCGGCGGCAGCCTGCAGCTCGTGCATGCCACTGGGGCGCTTGACCCATCCAAGACGACTCATGCCGGCCGCTACAGCCCCCGAAGAGACCAGCACCAGCTCGACCCCGGCATTGTGCAAAGCAACCATCTGCTCGACCCAGACACTCATCGCCGCGCGATCCAGACCCTTGCCGTCCGCGGTCAGCAGCGCACTGCCGATCTTCACGACCCAACGCTGCGCACCCGTCACCTTGCTCCGCATCATCTGCCAACCTTTGCCCGGTAGAAAAACAAAAACGCCGCTCATGGTGAGCGGCGCTTAGTTTAACACTGGAGATCACTGTGGGAGCGGTCATCGGCTGCGAAGAAGACACCGTGGAGTGCCAAGCACACCGCGGTGCGCCCTTCGCGGCCGCGGGCCGCTCCTACAGGAGGCGGACCTGCGCCCATACGCACTAGTCGCGGACGTAGATGATTTCCGGGCCGTCTTCGGCGTCTTCTTCTTCCCAATCGTCGTCATCGCCGATGTCGTGGACGCTCTTCACGCCGCTACGGCGCAGTGCGCGCTGATCATCCAGGGCCTGCAGCTGCGCGCGAGCCTCGTCTTCGATGCGCTGGTCGAGCTCGGCCAGCTCATCGGCATAGGCCGGGTCACGGGCCAGGCGATCGGCACGGTCTTCAAGGTAGCGCATGATGTCGCGACTCAGGCGCTCGGTACCTTCCTTGGCGATGGCCGAGATCACGTAGACCGGACCTTCCCACTCCAGGCGGTCGACGATTTCCTTGACCCGCTCTTCGTGCTCTTCTTCCAGAATCTGGTCGCACTTGTTGAGCACCAGCCAGCGCTCGCGCTCGGCCAGCGACGGACTGAACTTGACCAGTTCGTTGACGATCACTTCGGCGGCATCGGCAGCACTGGTTTCATCCAGCGGCGCCATGTCGACCAGGTGCAGCAGCACGCGCGTACGCGCCAGGTGCTTGAGGAAACGAATGCCCAGGCCGGCGCCATGGGAAGCGCCTTCGATCAGACCGGGAATGTCGGCTACCACGAAGCTCTTCCAGCGATCGACACTGACCACACCCAGGTTCGGCACCAATGTGGTGAACGGGTAGTCCGCCACCTTGGGCTTGGCCGCGGAGACCGAGCGGATGAAGGTGCTCTTGCCAGCATTGGGCAGGCCCAGCAAGCCAACATCGGCCAGCACTTTCATTTCCAGCTTGAGGTCACGCTGCTCACCCGGCTTGCCCGGACTGGTCTGGCGCGGCGCGCGGTTGGTACTGGACTTGAAGCGGGTGTTGCCCAGACCGTGCCAGCCGCCGTGTGCGACGAGCAGGCGCTGACCGGCCTTGACCAGGTCACCGATCACTTCCTGCGTGGAAGCATCGATCACCGTGGTACCTACCGGTACGCGCAGCTCCATGTCTTCACCTTTCTTGCCGGTGCAGTCGGTGCTGCCGCCGTTGGCGCCGCGCTCGGCATCGAAGTGCCGGGTATAGCGGTAGTCCACCAGGGTGTTGAGGTTTTCGTCGGCGATCATGTAGATCGAGCCGCCATCGCCACCGTCGCCGCCGTTGGGGCCGCCATTCTCAATGAATTTTTCGCGGCGAAAGCTCATGCAGCCGTTGCCACCGTCACCCGCTTTCACGCGGATGGATACTTCATCTACAAACTTCATGAAAAATACGCCTCTCGCCGCAGGGACGAGCTAATGAAACTGAAACGTAAGGCTCTTGCGAAAATGAGCGCGGCAAACCCGTCAATGACTCTCGTACCGACAGCCCATGCAAACCTTTGCAAGAGACTCACTCCAAAAACGAAAAAGCCCCGTCGCAAGACAGGGCTTCTCCAGCGACGTCGCGATTAAGCTGCGACAACGCTCACGTAACGACGACCGAAGGCGCCCTTTACTTCGAACTTGATCACGCCTGCGACTTTCGCGAACAGGGTGTGATCCTTGCCCATGCCAACGCCGTAGCCAGCGTGGAACTGGGTGCCGCGCTGACGCACGATGATGTTGCCTGGGATGATAGCCTGGCCGCCATACATCTTCACGCCAAGGCGTTTGGCTTCTGAGTCGCGACCGTTACGGGTACTACCACCAGCTTTTTTGTGTGCCATGAGTCAATTCTCCTAGTGAGGAATTAGGCTGAAATTAAGCCTGAATACCGGTGATTTTGATCTCGGTGTACCACTGGCGGTGGCCCATGCGCTTCATGTGGTGCTTACGACGACGGAACTTGATGATGCGGACCTTATCGTGACGACCTTGGGAAATCACTTCAGCCACAACGGTAG
The DNA here is from genome assembly GCF_014235765.1 of Pseudomonas baltica. GTDB lineage: Bacteria > Pseudomonadota > Gammaproteobacteria > Pseudomonadales > Pseudomonadaceae > Aquipseudomonas > Aquipseudomonas baltica. Next base: position 143,832 of record NZ_JACMYH010000006.1, on the reverse strand, counting down.
CGCCGGCAACCACTGGAGCGCCGATGTTCACGTCGTCGCCATTGGCGACCAACAGAACGCGATCAAAGGTAACGGATTCGCCGGTGGCGATTTCCAGTTTCTCGATCTTCAGGTATTCACCTGGGGCGACCTTGTATTGCTTGCCACCGGTAACGATTACTGCGTACGACATGGTATTTCTCCGATAATCCTGCTCACCCAGCTCTTTATAAGTAGAGTGTCGGCTGGCATGGCTGCATGGGTTGGAACGCCCCAAATGCAATTGCGTAAGGCAGGTGCTGCCCAGGAAGTTCAGGGTGCGCGATTGTACGCAAGCGGCGAACCTCTGACAAGAGGCCGCCAGTCGCCTCATCGGCTTGGCGGACCTGGCAGAACGCCTTTCACGGGCCATACCGGGCCGTGCCGGCCCTGCACACGGGCGCGCAGGGCCATGGACGCGCCTTGACACACCCCGACCCGCGTCCTAGCATGCCGCGCAACCCTTCTGGAGCGACTCTCGCTGATGCAACCCCAAGCTTTCTACCGCGCGGTGGCGGACGATTTCAGCGCCGTCGACGGGATCATCAAGCAGCAGCTGACCTCGCGCGTGCCGTTGGTATCGACGATCAGCGACTACATCACCTCCTCTGGGGGCAAGCGCCTGCGGCCGCTGCTGGTGCTCCTCGCCGGCAAAGCATTGGGCCATCAAAGCGACGACCTGCGTCTGCTGGCAGCCACCATCGAGCTGTTGCACACCTCGACCCTGCTGCATGACGACGTGGTCGACATGTCCGGCATGCGCCGTGGTCGGTCCACCGCCAATGCCAAGTGGGGCAACGCGCCAAGCGTGCTGGTGGGCGACTTCCTCTATTCACGCTCGTTCGAAATGATGGTCGAGCTGGGCTCGATGTCGGTGATGAAGATTCTGTCGCACGCCACGCGCATCATTGCCGAGGGCGAAGTGCTGCAGCTGTCCAAGGTGCGGGACGCCAGCACCACCGAAGAAATCTACATGGAAGTGATCCGCGGCAAGACAGCGATGCTCTTCGAGGCGTCGGCACACAGCGCCGCGGCGCTCACCGGTGCCAGCCCCGAACAGTGTGAAGCGCTGCGCACGTTCGGTGATCATTTGGGCGTCGCTTTCCAGCTGGTCGACGATCTGCTCGATTATCGAGGCGACGCCGAAACCCTCGGCAAGAACGTGGGCGACGATCTGGCCGAGGGCAAGCCGACCTTGCCACTGATCTATACCATGCGTGAAGGCACCGCCGAGCAGGCAGCGCTGGTCCGCCAGGCGATCCAGAAGGGCGGGATCGAGGATCTGGAACGCATCCGCACTGCGGTCGAGGATTGTGGCGCGCTGGATTACACCGCGCAGCTGGCACGCGATTATGTGGCCAAGGCCATTGCTCAGCTGGAGGCGCTGCCTGCCAGCCAATACCGGGATGCCCTGGTCGAGCTGAGTGAATTTGCGGTGGCGCGTACGCACTGATTCGGTGGTGGGCCATTCGCGGGCAGAGCCCGCTCCCACAAGTGTCCGATTCTACGGTGGGTTAGCGGTAGGCTCTCGCGGGCAGCGCCCGCTCCCACACGTGTCTGATTCTACGGTGAGTGAGCGGTGAGCTCTCGCGGGCAGCGCCCACTTCCACAGCAGCCCTGCTCCCAGGCAAGAACCATACTCCCCATAAAGGCGCGCCTTGCATGGCAGCTGGCGCTGATGGGCTCTTGCGGCAAAAACCCTATATACTGCGCGCCTTTATTCCCTACCCCCGAGGAATCTCGTGAGCACGCTGCCGCCCTGCCCCAAATGCAACAGCGAATACACCTACGAAGACGGCACTCAGCTGATCTGCCCCGAATGCAGCCATGAGTGGTCGGCCACGAGCTACGAGAGTGCCGACGGCGATGCTTTGACGATCAAGGACTCGGTGGGCAATGCCCTGGCCGACGGCGACACCGTTACCGTGATCAAGGACCTCAAGGTCAAAGGCTCTTCGCTGGTGGTCAAGGTCGGCACCAAGGTCAAGAACATCCGCCTGTGCGATGGCGACCATGACATCGACTGCAAGATCGACGGCATTGGCGCGATGAAGCTCAAGTCCGAGTTCGTGCGCAAGGTCTGAGGCGTCGCCCGACCAGCGGTCCGGGCCGTCGCGAGGCGCCCGGCCTGACTTCCAAGGGTGCAATGCCTGCGGAAGGCAAATAGTCGCTTGCTATTATATTAATAAGAATTATTCTCATTGAATGCCCTCAAGGAGAATTGCCATGACCTATCTGATCGACGCCTGGCTCGACCGCCCACACCCCTACCTGCGCATCCTGCATCGCGAGACGGGTGAAGTCTGTGCGGTGCTTGGCGAGGATGCTCTGGATGAGCTACGCGACCAGGGCGACCTCGACCTGCATGGCCTGAGTTCGAGCGAACCTGGAGTGCTCAAGGAAGTGGTGCGCAACCTGTTTTTGTTCTGCTACGCACGGGCACTGCGGCCAATGGGGGAGTTGCACTGATACACCGCGCTGAAGCCGGACGCGGCTTGCGCCGCTGCTACAGGATTACGGCGTCTGTGGCAGCCGCGCAAAGCCGCGTCGACGGTAGATGCGATGCACCTGTAGCAGCGGCGCAAGCCGCGTTGGCGGTAGATGCGGTGCACCTGTAGCAGCGGCGCAAGCCGCGTCGGCGGTAGATGCGGTGCACCTGTAGCAGCGGCGCAAGCCGCGTCGGCGGTAGATGCGGTGCACCTGTAGCAGCGGCGCAAGCCGCGTCGGCGGTAGATGCGATGCACCTGTAGCAGGCGCGCAAGCCACGTCGGCGGTAGATGCGGGCACCTGTAGCAGCGGCGCAAGCCGCGTCAGCAGTGCACGCCGGGCACCTGTAGCAGCGGCGCGAGCCGCGTCGGCGGTGGGTGCGGTGTTTCTGGACGCACGCGGTGAGGCCGGACGCGGCTTGCGCCGCTGCTACAGGAACCGCGTTTCCACTGGCGGGTTACAGGACTTCGAGCAGCTCGACGTCGAACACCAGCACGCTGTGCGGCGGGATGCTGCCGACGCCCTGGGCGCCGTAGGCCAGTTCGCTCGGTACATGGACACGCCACTTGCTGCCGGCAGGCATCAGTTGCAGGGCTTCGGTCCAGCCAGCGATCACACCGTTGACCGGAAATTCGGCCGGCTCGCCACGGTTGTAGGAGCTGTCGAACACGGTGCCATCGGTCAGGGTGCCGTGGTAGTGAACGCGCACGGTGCTGTCACCGGCCGGCTTGCTGCCTTCGCCTGTGCTCAACACTTCGTACTGCAAGCCGCTGGCGGTGGTGGTGATTTCGGCACGCTTGGCATTTTCGGCCAGGTACGCCTTGCCTTCGCCAGCCGCAGCTTCGGCCTTCGCCTGCTGCTCGGCCTGCATGATGTCGCGGATCACCTTGAAGCTGGCGTTCAGCTCTTCTTCGCTCACACGGCTTTCATGGCCACGGAACGCATCGGTCAGGCCGACCAGGATGGCTTCCAGGCTGACACCAGGTGGTGGGTTGTCGCGCAGTTGGCCGCCCAGTTGACGGCCAATGCCATAGCTGACGCGGGTTTCGTCGGTCGACAATTGTACTTCGGACATAACACTGCTCCGCTGCGGGGCCGCGCCGCAATCTTCATGCGGGGATGAAGGGCGCGCCCGGATAAAAGGGCCAGCAGACTAGCACACTGCAGGCCCGCACTTCAGCAGGCCGGGCCGTATGCGCCCGTGCTACAGGTGCAATCAGTGCTTGGTCAGCTTGTCCAGGTAGCCCATGGCAAACGCCGAAATGACGAAGGTCATATGGATGATCACGTACCACATCAGGTACTGCGGCTCGATGTTCTTGGCATCCATGAACACGCGCAGCAAATGGATGGACGAAATGGCCACGATCGAAGCGGCGACTTTCATCTTCAGCGAAGACGAGTCCATCTTGCCCAGCCAGCTGAGCTTCTCGACGCCTTCTTCGATGTCCAGCTGAGACACGAAGTTTTCATAGCCGGAAATCATCACCATCACCAGAAGGCCGCCAACCAGCGCCATGTCGATGAGCGAAAGCAGCACCAGAATCACTTCCGATTCGGCCATGGCGAAGATGTTGGGCAGGACGTGAAAGATTTCCTGGAAGAATTTCAGCGCCAGCGCCAGCAGACCCAAGGACAGTCCAACGTAGATCGGCGCCAGCAACCAGCGCGAGGCGTACATGGTTTTTTCGATGAAGCGTTCCATTGAGGCTCACAGGGTGGTGGAAATTGGCGACGATTATAGCCACGGCCATGGCAAAGCACGACGTGCGACGGTGTGTCGCAGCCGCCTGCCGCCTGCAGATGTCAGTTTTCCACAAATTGACGGCGCACCCTGGCCGGGTGACGCCTGCACGATGGCGCAGAGGGGCCGACCCGTGCTGGGTGGCCCCTCGGAGACCTACACCGTTGGCCGGACCTCGACCAATTCTTCCAGCGCGTGTTCTTTCTCGGCTTCCTTGAGGTCTTCCTCGCTGATCATTTCCGCGATGACCCGCAGCCGCTCAACCACGCGGGCATTGATGCTGCCCTCGGGAAACGCGCCGTTCTCGTCGGGTTCACCGGCTGGCTCACCGGCCAGCAGGCTCAATGCCTCGTCCGCCTGGCGCACCGCATAGACATGGAACTTGCCGTCGCGGACCGCCTGCAGGACCTTTTCGTCGAGCATCAAGGTGGCGACGTTGGCCTGCGGAATGATCGCGCCCTGTTCGCCAGTCAGGCCGCGGGCCTCGCACAGGCGGAAGAAACCCTCGATCTTCTCGTTGACCCCGCCCACCGCCTGGACTTCGCCGAACTGGTTGATGGAACCGGTGATCGCGAAGCACTGTTTGAGCGGCATTTTCGATAGCGCCGAGATCAAGGTGCAGGCCTCGCCCAGCGACGCGCTGTCGCCATCCACGTATCCGTAGGATTGCTCCAGGGCGATGCTGGCGGAAATGGCCAGGGGAAATTCCTGTGCATAGCGACTGCCCAGGTAGCCGGTGAGAATCATCACCCCCTTGGAGTGGATCGGCTGACCCAGGTTGACCTCGCGCTCGATGTCGACGATGCCGCTGCCGCCCGGATACACCGTGGCCGAGATGCGCGCCGGCACACCGAACGCCGAGTCGCCCACTTCCAGCACCGTCAGGCCGTTGCACTTGCCGACCGCGGCGCCGCTGGTGTCGATCAGGATGATGCCCGCCAGCATGTCGTCGAGGATGCGCGCCGAAACCCGGCCGGTGCGCGTGGCCTTGGCCTTGAGCGCACGCTCGATGTGGCCGGCGTCGGTACGTTCTTCGTTGGCCAGGTGGCGGATGAAGTCCGCCTCGCTGACCAGCTGGAACAAGTCGCCGATACGGGCCGACAGCCGCCCCTGGTTTTCCGCCAGACGCGCACTGTAGGTGGCCAGGCGCGCGACGGCGTCACCGGTCAACGGCGCCATGCCCTCCTCCGAGGTGCGCGTCTTCAGCAGTTGGGCGAACTGCTCCAGGCTCTCGTCGACCATTGGGATGTCTTCGTCGAAGTCCACCAGGACGCGGAACATCTCCTGGAAGTCGGGATCGTGATCCTGCAACGCGTAGTACAGCTGGCGAGCGCCGATGATGATGACCTTGACCTGCAGCGGAATCATCTGTGGCGTGAGCGTGACAGTGGCCAACCGACCGAACTCGCCCAGTGGCGATTCCATCTTCAGCTTGCGCGATTGCAAGGCGCGCTTGAGCGCGTCCCAGACGAAGGGCTCGCCCAGCATCTTCTCGGCTTCCAGAATCAGGAAGCCACCGTTGGCCCGGTGCAGGGCGCCGGGGCGCAACTGCTTGTAGGTGGTGTAGAGCGCGCCCTGATCGGTGCTGTATTCGATCCGGCCGAACAGGTTGTCGTAGGTCGGGTGTGGTTCGAACACCACCGGCGCGCCACCGCTCTGGTGATGGCCGACCACCAGGCTGGGGCTGTACTGCTCTTCCAGCAGCTTGCGGGCCTGGGCATCGGCCTTGCTGTCATCGACCAGCTGCTCGACCACGGTCTTGAGCAGATTGACCTGAATGGCCTGCAGGTAACCGCACACCGCGGCGTTCTCGGCGTATTTTTCCGACAGCGGCGCGAGCAATGGCTGCAGGGCCAGGGTGATGGTTTCTTCGTTGAGGTGACGCAACTGGTTGCTCGACTCGCGTTTCCACTGCGGCAGGCTGGCCAGCTCCTCGTTGAGGCGCTCTTCCAGATTGGAGATATCGGTATGGAAGCGCTCGCGGTCGACTTCGGGCAACTGGGCGAACTCGGCTTCGTCCAGGGCCTTGCCGTCGAGCATCGGGGTGAAGGCGATGTTGCTGCTGTCGCGGTACAACGCGATGTCTTTTTCCAGCGAGAGTTTTTCGATCACATCCAGTGCGCGGTCGTAGCGCTGGTTGAAGGCGCGGTCGATGGCGCTCTTGCGCTGCTGGTAGGACGGATGCTCGAACACCGCTGGAAACGTCGCCAGCAGATTGTCGATGAGCCCCCCGATGTCGCCGATGAAGGCACCTGCACTGCCGGGCGGCAGCTCGAGGGCGCGGGGTTCGCGCGGCTCATCGAAGTTGTTCACATAGACCCAGTCGGCCGGGGTCTGCAGGCGCTTGCCCTCGGCTTTCAGGTAGCGTTTGACGAACGAGAAGCGGCCGGTGCCAGGCTCGCCCATGACGAACACGTTGTAGCCGGGGCGTGGCATGGCGACGCCGAACTGCAAGGCCTCGACGGCGCGCTCCTGGCCCAGGACGCCGCGGAAGGGTTCCAGGTCGTTGGTGGTGGTGAAGTTGAACTGTTCAGCGGAAAACGGGCGGGTCAGTGCCTCGGGTGCAAGACGCAGGCTGGCAGCTACGGAATCGGGCATCGGGCATCCTTACTTCGGCGGGGCAGATGCGGTCATTCTGGGCGCTTCTGTGGCGGCGGTGCAAGCTGCAGCGGGGCTGGACGCTCACGGCTGCAAGTTACTCATTTCGTGCGGAACTGCAACGCTTGCCTAAACTCCAAGTTACGCGGCTGGCCAAATAACCGGCCCGTCCTGGATCCCCAGGCACTTAGACCCTCGGTAAGCACATCAAAAAAGAGAACAACGCTATGAAACGGATTCTGCTGGGTACTCTGTTCGCCGCCGTCTCGATCAATGCCATGGCACAAGCGCCAGGCGGTCCGGATTGCGGTTGGGGCAACATGTTGTTCGAAGGCCAGCGCGGCACTCCGGCGCACTTCCTGGCTTCCACCACCAACGGCACTTCGGGCAACGCCACCTTCGGCATGACCTCGGGCACCAACGGCTGCTCCACCAACGCTGCACTGACCTATGGCGGTAAATCCTGGATTGCCATGAATGGCATGATGGACGAGCTGTCCGAAGACATGGCCAAGGGCCAAGGCGAAGCACTGACCACCTATGCCGTGGTTCTGGGCGTCGCTCCCGAAGACCGTGCCTACTTCCAGTCGGTTACCCACGAGCACTTCCAGCAGATCTTCAGCAGCGCCGACAGCACCGCTGAAGACGTACACAGCAACACCATCGCGGTCCTGAAAAACGATCCACGTCTGGCCAAATACGCCACCCAGGCTTAAGCTCGACCCGCCCGCTCCTTTCGGAGCGGGCATCCCCCCTTTCCGATTTCGCCGAACTAGTTGCCGACAATGCTCAAACGCCTTGCCTTCCTGGCGCTCTGTGTGTGCGCCCCGCTGCATGCCGCTCCGCACCTCGACGCTCAGCGTCTGCAACAGTTGGCCAACGATCCGTACTGGATTTCCGTCGGCCACTACGAGCGTGGCAAGCTCGGCGGCTGGCGCAGCTATGTCGATGACCGCAAATTCTTCCTGGCCGATGATGGCGCGCACCATCCGGATGCCGAGCTGCAGGCCACGCTGAAGGCTATCTATGCACCCGCAGGTACCGGCGACCGGCATGCGCAGTGCGTGTTTCCAGCGCGTACCCGCTGGTTGCGCGAGCAGCTCGGGCTGAACGACCTGCCGACCGTGGAGTGCGCCGAGTTCCGCAAGTGGTTCTCGGACGTGGCGCCCCACAGCGCCGTGCTGATATTCCCGGCGGCGTACCTCAACAGCCCCTCGTCGATGTTCGGGCATACCTTGCTGCGCATCGATCAGGCCGATGTGCAAAGCAACAACACTGCGCTGCTCAGCTATGCGATCAACTTCGGCGCCTATGTCGAAGGCGGTGACAACAGCATTCTCTACGCCTGGAAGGGCCTGGCAGGCGGCTATCCTGGCTTGTTCGCCCTGGTGCCCTACCAGGAAAAGCTTTCCGAATACCGCAGCCTGGAAAACCGCGACCTGTGGGAGTACCGGCTCAACCTCACGCCGGAAGAAACCGGGCGCATGGTCGAGCATGTGTGGGAACTCAAGCAGGTGCAGTTCGACTATTTCTTCTTCGATGAAAACTGCTCGTATCGTCTGCTCGAACTGCTTCAGGTGGCCAGGCCAGGCCTGGACCTGACCTCACAATTCCCCCTGACCGCCATTCCCACCGACACGGTGAAGGCGGTGAAGGCTGCCGGGCTGGTCGAGAAGATCGACTATCGCGCATCTCGCGAGCGCGAGTTGCTCGAACGCGCCAAGCCGCTGGACAGCAGCGAGCAGCAGTGGGTACAGCGGATCGCTGCCGACACGGCGCAGATCGACAGTGAAGGTTTTCAGGCGCTGGGCAAGGAACGGCAGGCGCTGATCCAGGATGCCGCGTTTCGCCTCGAGCGCTATCGGGCCACCGGCCAAGAGCGCGATCCGGCAAGGACCCAGCGCAGTTTCCAGTTGCTGCGCGCGATCAATCGCAATCCCCCGCCACCGCTGGATATCGACCGGCCGGGCTTGCCCGAGGATGGCCATCAGTCACGCACCTGGAGCGCGGGGGTGGGTACCCGCGGTGATACCGCGTTTGCCGAGTACGGGCTGCGCATGGCCTATCACGACCTCAATGACAACGCCGAGGGCTTTCCGCTGGGCGCGCAGATCGAGATCCTGGGCTTGAAAGTGCGTCAGTACGAAGGCAATGACTGGCAATTGCAGCAGTTGGACCTGGCAACGATCCGCTCGCTGACGCCGCGCAACGAGCTGTTGCAGCCCCTGTCCTGGCAGGTGACCGGCGGCCTGGAACGGGTGCTGGGCAAGCATGGCGACGAGAATCTGGTGTCCCACGTCAACGGCGGTGCCGGCGGTACATGGCAGCTGAGCGAGCACCTGCTGGGCTTTGCCCTTGGCACGGCGCGGGTGGAACACAACAATGACTTTGCCCAGTTCGTCACACCGGCGGCGGGTTTCAACAGCGGTGTGCTGTGGAAGAACGCCTTGGGTAATTTCAGCCTGGAGGGCAAGGGTGACTACTTCACCAATGGCGAAGTGCGCCGCAGCCTGAGTCTGAATCAGCAGTGGGAAGTTTCCCGCAACTTGGGGTTGCGCCTGAGCGCCCAGCGCGAGTTCAGCCATTTGAGCTCGCCGCGCAACGAAGTCATGCTCGAGGTGAAGTGGTACCACTACTGATCGGTTATGAACGCAGCTGCAATCTTCAGCGATCTCGCGGCCCCGCTCGATTCAGCTGAACCGGTTGAATACGGCTTATGCAACTCTGATGCGGTTTTGCGGCCCAATCTTCTACAAGCATCCGTTCTTGTAGGAGTAGGGCTTGACCGCGATCCTCGTACAGCCTCTCGGTTGGCACATCTCGGCTCCCCTACAGCAAGCTGGGCGAGTTGTACCGCCCCTCAAGGGAGGAAGACCATGAGCCGCGCATTCGTGAATGAAGACCAGGCCGCCGAACAGGCGAGCCAACCCGTGGAGCGACTGATCAGTACGCAGCCCAACTACGTGACCGCCAGTGGCCTGGCTCAGTTGCAAGCGCGGGTCGCTGAAGTGCAGATACTGCAGGCCGAGCAGATGGCAATGGGTGAGCGCGCCGACCGTCAGCGTGTCGCCGACCTGAGCCGGGACATGCGCTACTACCAGCACCGCCTGCAACATGCCCAAGTGGTGGCACCGGTCACGTCCACCGCCAAGGTGCAGATCGGCAGCTGGGTGACTTTTGCCGATGACCAGGGCGCCGAGCAGCGCGTGTGTCTGGTCGGCGAAGACCAGGCAGACGCCGGTGTTGGCTTGATCAACTGGGCGTCGCCGCTGGGTCGCGCACTGCTGGGCGCAGAAGTCGGTGAAGAACGCGTATGGCGTCGGCCTGCGGGTGACCTGACCGTGGAAGTCACGGGCATCCAGACAGGCCCCTGAGTGATACGCCGGCTCTGTTGGCCAGCCGATATCCATTCACCAAGCAAAAAAATGGGGCCCTGCAAAGAGGGCCCCATTTTTCATTCACGCCAGTTTCTTGTGGCGGACCCGGTGCGGCTGGGCAGCCGCTTCACCCAGGCGTTTCTTGCGATCGGCTTCGTACTCGGTGTAGTTGCCTTCGAAGAACACGGCCTGGGAGTCGTCCTCGTAGGCCAAGATGTGCGTGGCCACGCGGTCGAGGAACCAGCGATCGTGAGAGATCACGATGGCCGCGCCGGGGAAGTCGAGCAGGGCTTCTTCGAGCGAACGCAGGGTTTCCACGTCGAGGTCGTTGGACGGTTCGTCGAGCAGCAGGACGTTACCGCCCTCCTTCAGCGTCAGCGCCAGGTGCAGGCGACCGCGTTCACCACCAGAGAGGTCCTTGACGAACTTCTGCTGGTCGCCGCCCTTGAAGTTGAAGCGGCCCACGTAGGTGCGTGACGGAATTTCGTAGTTGCCGATGCGGATATTGTCCGAACCGTCGGAGACCTGCTGGAACACGGTCTTGCTGCCGTCCAGGTCGTCGCGGCTTTGATCCACGCACGCCAGCTGGACGGTTTCGCCCACTTCGATGCTGCCCGAATCCGGCTGTTCCTTGCCCATGAGCATGCGGAACAGGGTGGATTTACCGGCACCGTTGCCGCCAATCACGCCGACGATGGCGCCTTTGGGCATGGCGAACGACAGGTTGTCGATCAGCACGCGGTCGCCGTAGCCCTTGGTGACGTTCTTGAATTCGATGACCTTGTCACCCAGGCGCGGACCGGCCGGAATGTAGATTTCGTTGGTTTCCGAACGCTTCTGGAATTCCTGCGACTGCATTTCCTCGAAGCGCTGCAGGCGGGCCTTGGATTTCGACTGGCGGGCCTTGGCGCCTTTGCGCACCCACTCCAGTTCTTCTTTCATGGCCTTTTCGTGGGCCGACTGCTGCTTGGATTCGGCCGCCAGGCGATCGGACTTGGCTTCGAGCCAACCAGAGTAGTTGCCCTCGTACGGAATGCCGGCGCCGCGGTCGAGCTCCAGGATCCAGCCGGCGACGTTGTCGAGGAAGTAACGGTCGTGGGTGATCGCGACCACGGTGCCGGGGAAGTCGTGCAGGAAGTGCTCCAGCCAGGCGACGGAGTCGGCATCCAGGTGGTTGGTCGGTTCGTCGAGCAGCAGCATGTCGGGGGCCGAAAGCAGCAGGCGGCACAGGGCCACGCGGCGTTTCTCACCACCGGACAGGTGCTCGATCTTGGCATCCCAGGCCGGCAGGCGCAGAGCGTCGGCAGCGACCTCCAGTTGCCGTTCCAGGTTGTGGCCGTCGCTGGCCTGGAGGATGGACTCGAGCTTGGCCTGTTCGGCGGCCAGCTTGTCGAAGTCGGCGTCCGGTTCGGCATAGGCGGCATAGACCTCGTCCAGGCGGGCCTGGGCGTCCTTGATCACGCTGACCGCTTCCTCGACCACTTCGCGCACGGTCTTGGTCGGGTCGAGCTGTGGTTCCTGAGGCAGGTAGCCAACGTTGAGCTCGGGCATCGGGCGGGCTTCGCCGTCGAATTCCTTGTCGACACCAGCCATGATCTTCAGCAAGGTGGATTTGCCCGAGCCGTTCAGGCCGAGCACGCCGATCTTGGCGCCGGGGAAAAAGGACAGCGAAATGTTCTTGAGGATTTCCCGCTTCGGCGGAACGACTTTGCTCAGCCGATGCATGGTGTAGACGTATTGAGCCATGGAATGAACCTGGATAAAGAAGGTGCGAGATAGAGGATGGAAGCTTGGGCCCCCGCAAGGTGTTCAAAGCTACCGGAATGCGGGAGTCAGGGCAAACCAGGGCGCGTCCGGTGACGCGGTGTGCCAGGCGGATCGCGGTGGGCCCGACGCGGCTTGCACCGCTGCTACGGGATTGCGGCGCCTGTAGCAGCGGCGCGAGCCGCGTCGGCGGTAAACGCGGTGCGCCAGGCGGATCGCGGTGTGAACGAACGTCCGGAAGCGACACGAGCGCTGTAGCAGCAGCGCGAGCCGCGTCGGCGGTAAACGCGGTGCGCCAGGCGGATCGCGGTGTGAACGAACGTCCGGAAGCGACACGAGCGCTGTAGCAGCGGCGCGAGCCGCGTCGGCGGTGGGTGCGGCGTGTCAGGCGCAGCACGGTGGTTTTACGCTGCGCTAGCCGGCCTTGGGCGCTAGCGCTTATAGTGCGAGGTGTAACACGCATGATTCACGTGCCCTCTGGTGGGGCCCGCGCCTATGCCTGCCCCCGACTGTCATATCGCAGGATTTCAGTTTGACCAATTTCAATCAGCCGTCCTCCTTGCGCCCGCCTGTCCAAGGGTCAGGTACGCCGCTGCACGGTTCGTTGAAAGGCGCGCTGGCATTCGTGGTTTTGATGTTGCTGATGCTGTTGTTCTGGCAGCTGCTCGACCAGTTCCAGCGCACCCAGGCCGACCAGCGCCAGCACAGCATCGACTACAGCGCGGACCTGGCCGATCACGTCAATCTGAACATGGCGCTCAATGCGCAGATCGCGCTGAACCAGTTGCTCACGACTCAACCCTTCCCCAGCGCGCGGGAACGGGCCGAAACGCTCACTCGCGTCCGCCGCTCGGTGCCGGAACTGCAAAGCCTGGCCTGGCTCAGCGGCGATGCCCGAGTCATCGCCGACACCCTACCGGACGCCACTGACGCGCCGTTCATTGCCCTGCTGACAGGTCGCCTGGATGGCGACAGCCACTACTACACCAACAACACAGCCGCAGACCTGGTCTATCTGCTGATCCGCCAGCCCGGCGAAAACACCAATGGCTATTGGCTGCTGCGCATGAGCCCGATCGTCATCAGCCGCCTCATCCACCAGGTCGAGCGCGAGGAGAACCCCAGCTGGGTCCTGGAAAATCACGCGAACAAGCACATCATCGGCCGCGCCGGCCGAGCCCCACTCACTGCCTCGGAACTGAGCGCCACCGAGCTTGAGCAGAGTGTACTGGTAACCCCGCTGAGCCATAGCGACTGGCAACTGCGCAGCCTGTTCGACGCCAGACAGGCGCGCCTGGCGCTCTTGCCGCCGCTGGTGGGCAAATGCCTGCTGGGCCTTCTGGTGTCGCTGGTGCCATTGCTCGCGCTGCTGGGCATGCGCCGCCGCCAGCGCGAGCTCAACGAAGAGCGTCGCCGCTATCAGGACATCTTCGAAGGCGCCGGAGTGGCGCTGTGCGTGCTCGACCTGTCGGGCGTCCTGGCGTTCTTCGAGCGGGTCGGGCTCAACGGGCACACCGACTCTGCACAGTGGCTGCAGGACAACCCGACCAAGCGCCTCGACCTGCTGCAGGCACTGCGCATCACCGAAGTGAACCAGGTTGCCTTGCGGGTGCTGCAGGTGGACACCGGCGAACAGGCGTGGCGCAAGCTCATCGAAGGCGGCTCGGCCACCGGCATCGGCCACCGTCTGATCGCTGCGCTGCTGGAGCGCCAACAGCAATTGGAACTGGAAATCCGCCTGGTCAACCAGCAAGGCCAGGATCAGTACCTGTGGCTGACCGTGCGCTTTCCCGAGCATGCCGAGGACTACCGCGCGGTGATTCTCAGCATCACCGACATCACCAGCCACAGGACGGCGAGCGAATCGCTGCGCCAGAGCGAAAAGCGCCACCGCATGCTCGCCGAGAGCATCAGCGACGTGATCTTCTCGACCAACAACCGTTTGGAACTGAACTACGTCAGCCCTTCGGTGCAGAGCGTGCTGGGCTACGAGGCAGACTGGGTGTTGGAGCACGGTTGGCAGGGCATGCTGGCCAATCCCGCACAGATGACGGGGATCAATGCGCTGCTGACGCAGGTCCGTCGGGCGTTGCATGTGCCGGCCGAGCTGGCTGCCCTGCGCAGCGATCTCAAGACCCAGGTCTTCATGTTCGACTGCATGCGCAACGATGGCCGCAAGATTCCCATCGAGCTGCGTCTGGTGTTGATCTGGGATGCGCAAGGGGCTCTGGAAGGCATGCTGGGCGTGGGTCGCGACATCAGCCAGCAGCGCCGCGCGGAGAAGGACCTGCGCATGGCTGCCACGGTGTTCGAACATTCGACGTCGGCGATTCTCATCACCGACCCGGCGGGCTATATCGTCCAGGCCAACGAAGCCTTCAGCCGCGTCAGCGGTTATGCGGTAACCCAGGTGCTGGACCAACTGCCCAACATGCTGACCGTGGATGACCAGCAGGAAGCCCACCTGCGCTATGTGCTCAAGCAACTGCAACTGCGCGGCACCTGGGAAGGCGAGGTCTGGCTCAAGCGGCGCAATGGCGAGCACTACCCGGCCTGGGTCGGCATCACCGCGGTACTCGATGACGAAGGCGATCTGGCCAGCTACGTGTGCTTCTTCAGCGACATCAGCGAGCGCAAGGCCAGCGAACAGCGTATTCATCGCCTGGCCTACTACGATGCCCTGACCCACCTGCCCAACCGCACGCTGTTTCAGGACCGCCTGTACAACGCCCTGCAACAGGCCGAACGCCAGCAGTCGTGGGTGGTGCTGATGTTCCTCGACCTTGACCGCTTCAAGCCGATCAACGATTCGCTCGGCCACGCCGCCGGCGACCGCATGCTCAAGGACATGGCCACGCGCCTGCTGGGTTGCGTCGACGACGATGACACCGTGGCGCGCATGGGCGGCGACGAATTCACCCTGCTGCTGCAACCCCGCGCGACCCGTGAGCTGGCCTTGAACCAGGCCATCCATGTGGCGGAGCAGATTCTCGGCAGCCTGGTCAAACCGTTCGTGCTCGAAGGCCGCGAGTTCTTCGTCACGGCGAGCGTGGGCATTGCCTTGAGCCCTCAGGATGGCGGCGAACTCAGCCAATTGATGAAGAACGCCGACACCGCGATGTACCACGCCAAGGAGCGCGGCAAGAACAATTTCCAGTTCTATCAGGCCGACATGAACGCTACGGCGCTGGAGCGTCTGGAGCTGGAAAGCGACTTGCGCCATGCCCTGGAGCAAGAAGAATTCGTGCTGTACTACCAGCCGCAGTTCAGCGGCGACGGCAAGCGGCTGACCGGTGCCGAGGCGCTGTTGCGCTGGAACCATCCACGGCGCGGCCTGGTGCCGCCTGGCGAGTTCATTCCGGTGCTCGAGGAGCTCGGCCTGGTGGTGGACGTAGGCGATTGGGTGCTGGCCGAGGCGTGTCGTCAGCTCAAGGCCTGGCATCTGGCCAAGGTGCGGGTGCCCAAGGTGTCGGTGAACATCTCCGCGCGGCAGTTCGCCGACGGCCAGCTGGGCAATCGGATTGCCCGAATGCTGGAACGTATCGGCCTGCCACCGGCGTGCCTGGAGCTCGAACTGACCGAGAGCATCCTGATGCGCGAGGTCAACGAAGCCATGGTGATCCTCGATATCTTGAAGAACCTCGGCCTGAGCATCGCCATCGACGATTTCGGTACTGGCTACTCGTCGCTCAACTACCTCAAGCAATTCCCCATCGACGTGCTGAAGATCGACCGCACCTTCGTCGATGGTCTGCCCTCCGGCGAGCAGGATGCGCAGATCGCCCGGGCCATCATTGCCATGGCGCACAGCCTCAATCTGTCGGTGATCGCCGAAGGCGTGGAAACCCACGAGCAGTTGGAGTTTCTGCGCGAGCATGGCTGCGACGAGGTTCAGGGCTACCTGTTCGGCCGGCCGATGCAGGCTCATCGCTTCGAGTCGCAGTTCAGTAACGACGCGCTGTTCCTGTTTCAGTGACCCTCGCTTGTGGGAGCGGTCAGTGGCCGCGAAGGGCGCCCTGCGGTAGATCAGTGGAACCGCGGCGTGGCTTTCGCGGCCAATGACCGCTCCTACGGGGTGCCGGGGTGCCGGGGTGCCGGGGTGCCGGTGGACATGAGGCCCGCTTGTTCACGCAGTGACTGCCTTTCATATGCCAGATAAAAGCCTATGGGGTAGAATGCTCGCCTTTCCCAACATCCCGATCCTTGAGGACCGCCATGTTCAGCCGTAGCCAGACACTCGCCAAGTACGATGCCGATCTCTTTGCCGCCATGGAGCAAGAAGCCCTGCGTCAGGAAGAGCACATCGAGCTGATCGCCTCGGAAAACTACACCAGCCCCGCTGTCATGGAAGCCCAGGGCTCGGTGCTGACCAACAAGTACGCCGAAGGCTATCCAGGCAAGCGTTACTACGGTGGCTGCGAGTACGTCGACGTGGTCGAGCAGCTGGCCATCGATCGCGCCAAGGAACTGTTCGGCGCCGACTACGCCAACGTCCAGCCGCATGCCGGCTCCCAGGCCAACAGCGCGGTGTACCTGGCCCTGCTGCAGGCGGGCGATACCATCCTGGGCATGAGCCTGGCCCACGGCGGTCATCTGACCCACGGCGCCAGCGTTTCTTCGTCGGGCAAGCTGTACAACGCCGTCCAGTACGGTATCGATGCCCAAGGCCTGATCGACTACGACGAAGTCGAGCGCCTGGCCGTCGAGCACAAGCCGAAGATGATCGTGGCCGGTTTCTCCGCCTACTCGCAGATCCTCGACTTCCCACGCTTCCGTGAGATCGCCGACAAGGTCGGTGCCTATCTGTTCGTCGATATGGCCCACGTGGCAGGCCTGGTTGCCGCTGGCGTGTACCCGAACCCGGTGCCGTTCGCCGACGTGGTCACCACCACCACCCACAAGACCCTGCGCGGTCCGCGTGGCGGTTTGATCCTGGCGCGTGGCAACGCCGAGATCGAGAAGAAGCTCAACTCGGCAGTCTTCCCGGGCGCCCAGGGCGGCCCGCTGGAGCACGTCATCGCTGCCAAGGCCGTGTGTTTCAAGGAAGCGCTGCAGCCTGAATTCAAGACCTACCAGCAACAGGTCGTGAAGAACGCCAAGGCCATGGCCAAGGTGTTCATCGACCGTGGTTTCGACGTAGTGTCCGGTGGTACCGAGAACCATCTGTTCCTGCTGTCGCTGATCAAGCAGGACATTTCCGGCAAAGACGCCGATGCCGCGCTGGGCAAGGCATTCATCACCGTCAACAAGAACTCGGTGCCGAATGACCCACGTTCTCCGTTCGTCACCTCGGGCCTGCGCTTCGGTACGCCTGCAGTGACCACTCGCGGTTTCAAGGAAGCCGAGTGCCAGGAGCTGGCCGGCTGGATCTGCGACATTCTGGCCGACCTGAACAACGACGCGGTGATCGATGCCGTGCGCGAAAAGGTCAAGGCCATCTGCGCGAAGCTGCCGGTGTATGCCGACTGATAGCTGTGCCTTGATATGAAAAAGCCCGGCTCATTGAGTCGGGCTTTTTTATGTATCAGGGGCGGCCCTATCGCGGGCAGAGCCCGCCCCCACAGGGATCGTTGTCGTGCTGGAGATCCCTGTGGGAGCGGGCTCTGCCCGCGATAAGGCCGGCACAGGCTTTAGAGGGTTTCGAATCCGGCGCGGATCTTGGCTTCGGGTAGATCATCGGCGATGAACACCATCACGCTTTCGCGTACCTCCCCCTCGGCCCATTCGGTGTCCCAATCGAACCCGTAGAGTTTCAGCACGCCTTGGAACACCAGGCGTCGATCTTCCCCAGCGATATTCAAAACGCCCTTGTAGCGCAGCAGTTGCTTGCCGTGCTCTTCAAGCAGTTCATTCATGAAAGTACTGAGCCGATCGATGTCCAGCGGCTTGTCGGTGCGCAGCACCAGGCTGGCGATGCGGTCGACGCTGGGCCCCTGGTTGACCGGGCGCAACGCCAGCCCTGCATTGAGATTGAAGCCGCGCACATCGAGCAATTCTGCCAGGTCGATACGCCCATGTTCGACCACTCGGATCGGGGCCCGACGGTTGATGCGGGTCAGGCGCTCGCTCAGTTCTTCCAGCACCGTTGCTGGCACCAGATCGGTCTTGCTGATCAACAGGCGATCGGCGAACCCGACCTGCGCCTGGGCGATGGTCTGGGCCAGATGAATGCCGGCATGGGCAGCGTCGACCAAGGTCAGGATGCCATCCAGGATGTAGCGCTCGCGCAGCTCTTCATCGATGAAAAAGGTCTGCGCGACGGGCGCTGGGTCGGCCAGGCCAGTGCACTCGATGACCAGTCGATCGAAGGCGATCTCGCCACTGTCCAGGCGTTCGAGCAACAGGTACAGCGCCTTGGTCAGGTCGGTGTGGATGGTGCAGCAGACGCAGCCGTTGGCCAGCGTCATGATTTGCACCGGCTCGTCGCCCAGCAGCTGGGTGTCGATGCCGGCGTCGCTGAATTCGTTCTCGATCACGGCGATCTTCAAGCCATGTTCGGCCTTGAGCATGTGGCGCAGCAAGGTGGTCTTGCCGGCGCCGAGAAAGCCGCTGAGGATGGTGACGGGAATCGGGGGTGCGGCTTCGGACAAGTTTGTTGGCTCCGGAATCATTTAAATGCAAATGGCCTCTTCGCGGCCACTGACCGCTCCTACAGGGATAATCGATCACTTGTAGGAGCGGCCAGTGGCCGCGAAAGGGCCGTCACTCACGACACATCTCTACGAGATGGCATGCCTCAACAACACTTGGGCCCACCCTTGCCGCCGTACCTGGCCTCCTGGCGTTCGCGGAAGAACGCCTGGTAATCCATCATCGGCTTGTCCGGGTGCTTGGTCTGCATGTGTTCGACATAGTTGTCGTAGTCCGGCATGCCCACCATCAGACGTGCCGCCTGGCCCAGGTATTTTCCCAACTTGCTCAAGTCATTGAACATGGCGGCAGCCCTCGATCATCACGCATTGGGGAACGGCTGGAACGGTGCTTCCTTGTCGGTACGTTCCTTCTTGCCCCAGGCGGCGACGCCGACCTTCAAGGCGAAGAACAGGATGCTGAAGACCACCAGCAGGAACAGTACGGTCAAGGTTGCGTTGGTGTAGGCATTGAAGATCACGTGCTGCATCTGCTCGACGCTCTTGGCCGGTGCAATGACCTGGCCCTGGGCCAACGCGTCGCTGTACTTCTTGGCCAGCGCCAGGAAGCCAACTGCGGGGTTGGCGTCGAACAGCTTGATGAAGCCTGCAGTGGTGGTGCAGATCAGCAGCCACACAGCCGGCAGCATGGTGACCCAGATGTAACGCTGACGCTTCATCTTGATCAGCACGACGGTCGCGAGCATGAGGGCAATACCGGCCAGCATCTGGTTGGAGATGCCGAACAGCGGCCACAGGGTATTGATGCCACCCAGCGGATCGATCACGCCCTGGTACAGCAACCAGCCCCACAGGGTCACGCAACCGGCGGTGGCGATGACGTTGGCGGTCCACGACTCGGTGCGTTTGAGCGCCGGGACGAACGAGCCGAGCAGGTCTTGCAGCATGAAGCGTCCGGCGCGGGTACCGGCGTCCACTGCGGTCAGGATGAACAACGCCTCGAACAGGATTGCGAAGTGGTACCAGAAAGCCATGGTGTTTTCACCCGGCAGCACCGAGTGCAGGATCTGCGCGATACCCACGGCCAGGGTCGGTGCACCGCCGGCACGCGCCAGGATGGTGGTTTCGCCGATGTCATGTGCCACCGCCTGCAGCGCTTCCGGGGTAATGGCAAAGCCCCAGCTGCTGACCGCCGTTGCCACTGCGACCACATCGGTACCGACCACTGCGGCCGGGCTGTTCATGGCGAAGTACACGCCCGGTTCGATGACCGAGGCGGCGACCATGGCCATGATCGCCACGAACGATTCCATCAACATGGCACCGTAGCCGATGTAGCGGGCGTTGGTTTCGTTGTCCAGCAGCTTGGGCGTGGTGCCCGAGGAGATCAGCGCATGGAAACCGGACACCGCGCCGCAGGCGATGGTGATGAACAGGAACGGGAACAGACCGCCCTTCCATACCGGGCCGGTGCCGTCGGTGAACTGGGTCAGCGCAGGCATCTTCAGTTCCGGCATGGTCACCAGAATACCGATGGCCAGGGCGATGATGGTACCGATCTTGAGGAAGGTCGACAGGTAGTCGCGCGGTGCCAGGATCAGCCACACGGGCAGCACGGCTGCGACGAAGCCATAGCCCACCAGCATCCAGGTGATCTGAATGCCGGAGAAGGTGAAGGCCTTGGCCCAGACCGGGTCGGCCGCCACCTGGCCCCCCAGCCAGATCGAGAGCAACAGCAGAAACACGCCGATGATGGAGATTTCACCGATGCGGCCCGGGCGGATGTAGCGCATGTACACGCCCATGAACATGGCGATCGGGATAGTGGCCATGACCGTGAAGATGCCCCACGGGCTTTCGGCAAGTGCCTTGACCACGATCAGCGCCAGCACCGCGAGGATGATGATCATGATCAGGAAGCAACCGAACAGGGCGATGGTGCCGGGGATGCGGCCCATTTCCTCGCGCACCATGTCGCCCAGCGAGCGGCCGTTGCGGCGGGTGGACAGGAACAGCACCATGAAATCCTGCACGGCGCCGGCCAGGACCACGCCTGCAATCAGCCACAGCGTGCCGGGCAGATAGCCCATCTGCGCGGCCAGCACCGGCCCGACCAGAGGGCCAGCACCGGCAATGGCTGCGAAGTGGTGGCCGAAGAGAATGTGCTTGTTGGTCGGTACGTAGTCCAGACCGTCGTTGTTGAGCACCGCGGGCGTGGCCCGGCGCGAGTCCAGCTGCATGACGTGGTTGGCGATGAACAGGCTGTAGTAGCGGTAGGCGACCAGGTAGATGGCCACTGCCGCGACGACGATCCATAACGCATTGATTGCTTCACCGCGGCGAAGTGCAACGACGCCCAGGGCACAGGCACCAATGATCGCCACGATCAGCCACGGAACGTGGCGGAACGCACTGCTATTATTCTTCATATTATTGTTTCCAGCTCAGTGGATGAGTGTCAGCCTTATCGAGTCTAGCGATTTTTTGCTCGATGGCCATCCCCACGTTGGTCTAGAGCGGTGCGGCGCGTGAGGCAGGGACGAATCGGAACACCTGCAGCCGGTGTGGGTCGCACTTAAGGTGTCCAAAGCGAGTTGACCCATGCCCAAGCCACCTGCCCAAGCCGTTCTGCCGCCACCGTTGCTGTATCTGGCGTTCATCGCGGTGGCCATGGCCCTGAGCTATGCGCTGCCCATTGCGTTGCCGGTCAACAGCTGGACCGCCGCCACGGCGGCGGCCTTGATCATCCTCGGCCAGAGCCTCTCCTTCTGGGCCATGCTGCGTTTCAAGCGCCAACACACGGCAACCAGCAATTTCGACGCCCCCCACGAGTTACTGCGCGACGGCCCGTTCGCGCTGTCGCGCAACCCGATCAATCTGGGTGACACCCTTGCCTATGTCGCGCTGTCGTTGCTGATGGGCAGCCTGTGGCCATGGCTGTTGCTGCCGGTGTTGTTGTACCTGATGAACTGGCTGGTGATCAGGCCTGACGAAATCCAGCTGGAAGGGCTGTTTGGCGAGACTTATCGCCAGTATTGTCGACGGGTTCGCCGCTGGCTTTGAGTCACTGCGCTATAGTCCAGCAAAACTGGAGAACCCGATCATGACGCAAACCCATACCGAACGCCGGCGCTTCAAGCGCATCGCCTTCGATGCCAAGACCGAACTGCGCCAAGGCACCGAGCGCTGGCCGGTGAAGCTGCTCGATCTGTCATTGAAGGGGCTGTTGATCGAAAAGCCGTCGCCCTGGCTGGGTGATGCCAGCCAACCCTTCAATGTGGATGTGAAGCTGGGGCCGCAGGAAGATGTGGTGATGGAGGTCAAGCTGGCCCATGACGATCATGGGCAGCTGGGTTTCGTGTGCACCCATATTGGTCTGGAGTCGATCAGCCATCTGCGTCGCTTGATCGAACTCAACCTGGGCGACCCCGAGGAGCTGGAGCGGGAGCTGGGGGCTTTGTTGGAGGTTTGAGGACGGCGGCGAGACCTTCGCGGCCGATGACCGCGCCTACGGCGAGTATTGCTACACCAAGTGGGCCGGCAGCCCCCACTGGGCGGGGTCGAAGCCGAGCAGGCTTTGCAGGCGATCGTCGGCGTGGTGATAGCGTTCTGGCGCCATGGCGGCATCCGGCACGGCCACGGCGAACATGCCGGCAGCCTTGGCGGCGGTGACGCCGAAGGGCGAATCCTCGAACACCAGACAATCCTTGGGCTCCACCCCCAGACGCCTGGCCGCGACCAGGAAAATATCCGGCGCAGGCTTGGCCGCACCCACCTCAGGGTCATCGGCAGTGACAACCGTGTCGAACAGCGCAAACCACTCCTGATGCAGGGTGGTTTTCATCGCAAAGTGCCCGCGAGACGAACTGGTACCTACGGCGATCGGAATGTTGTGCGCCTTCAAATGCCGCACCAGCGCCTCGGCCCCGGCCATGGCCTGCGCGTGGGGAAAGCGCTCGGCCATCAGCGGCGCGCGTGCTTCGATGAATTCAGCGGGCGTCAGCGGCAGGCCCAATGTCTCGACGATATAGGTCGACAGGTCAGTGGCACCCAGGCCGATGGTGTTCTGCTTGATACTCCAGTCGAAGACCTTGCCGTAACGCTCGGCAATCATCTGCGTGACTTCGGTGTAGATGCCTTCGGTGTTCAGCAGCAAGCCATCCATGTCGAAGATGACAGCCTTGACGGGGCCCATGCCCGGCACTGCAGTATTCATAGGGCGCGCTCCATGGTCGGTGAGAGGACCTCAGAGTACGGGGCGTGCCGGGGGTTGAGCAAGTTGGCGTGACAGTGCCGGCGCCTATGCCGGGCGCCGGCACTGCGCCGGATCAAGGTACCGACAGCGTGCGAATCATCGACAAGGTCAGATACAGCCGCGGCGCGATGCTGTCCAGTTCGATGTATTCGTCGTCGGCATGCAACCCCGCCCCAACCACTCCCATGGTTTCCAGCACTGCTGGCTTGTCGCTGCCGGGCACGTAGGCATAGCCGGCATCGGTACCGAAGCGCATGGCGATCGGCTCGATGGATTTGTCGATGGCGGCATAGGCTTTCTGCGCCACGCCGGCCAGTTGTTCAGAACCACTGTTCTTGGCCAGCGGTGGGCGGCCCTTCTCCAGGCGCAGGCTGACTTGAGTGTCGTCGATCAATTGCTTGCGGATCAGACGCTGGCCTTGCGCAAGCACGCGGTCGGTTTCCTCGATGTCCGAGTAGCGCATGTCGGCTTCAGCTGTTGCAAGGGCCGGGATGATGTTGCGCTTCTCGCCTGCCTTGGCCATGGTCCAGTTCACGGTGGTGCCCTTGTCGGGATCGCCCAGGTCCTTGAGCTGGACCAACTGGTGGGCCAGCTCGGTGAGCGCGTTGCGGCCCTCTTCGGGCGCGGAGCCGGCGTGGGACGAGCGCCCTTTGACTTCCAGGACCAAGCCGTTGATACCGTTGGTGGCAGTGGTCACTGCGTCCTTGTTCGGCGGCTCGTAGGAAAAGACGTAGTCGTTCTGGGCAGCCAGTTCGGCGATGATTTTCTTCGAGCCGGCCGAGCCCATTTCCTCGTCCGGGTTGAACAGCACAGTAAGCGTGCCGTAGCCGTCGAAGCCTTGGGCCTTGAGCAATTTCAACGCGTGCAGGATCATCGCCACGCCGCCCTTGGCATCGGCCACGCCAGGGCCATAGGCGCGTGCTTCGTCGGTGCGGAACGGACGCTTGGCCGCAGTGCCGGGCAGGAAGACCGTGTCGTAGTGGACCATGAGCAGGAAGTTCTTGCTGCCGCTGCCCTTGAAGGTGCCGACGATGTTGTCGCCCACCGACGGCGTGGCCGGGTTGGTCTGGACCGTGGCACCCAGCTCCTTGAGGCGCTTGACCAGCAGCGCGCTGACCGTGGCCAGGCCTTTTTCCTGGCCGGTGCCGGTGTCTACCGAGACCAGCTCCTTGACCGTTTCCAGGTAGCTGGGTTGTTCGGCCTGGGCCTGTTTGTAGAGATCGGCGGCAGGCAGTTCGGCGGCCTGCGTCGACAGCGAGAACAGGCAGGCTGCAGCGATTGCGGTGACGCGTGAAGGTCGAACGGGCATAGGTCGGGAGCCTCGGGCGGGTGTGGTTTTTGTAGGCAGGATTGGCCTCTTCGCGGGCAGAGACCCGCTCCCACCATGGAACAGCGGGAGCGTCTACGCCGATAGGGCAAGTCCTGACACCCAACAACCTTAGCCTACTGCGGCGTTCGTGCTACTCGAACAAGGCATCCAGCGCTTGTTCCAGACGCGTCACGGCAATGACCTGCAAGCCTGGCGGCGCTTCCTTGGGCGCATTGGCCTTGGGCACGATGGCGCGCTTGAAGCCATGCTTGGCCGCTTCCTTGAGCCGTTCCTGACCACTGGGAACCGGACGCACCTCGCCGGACAGGCCGACTTCGCCGAACACCAGCAAGTCGTGCGGCAGCGGACGGTTGCGCAGGCTGGACATGATCGCCGCGAGCAACGCCAGGTCGGAAGCGGTTTCCAGCACTTTCACGCCGCCGACCACGTTGAGGAACACGTCCTGATCATGGGTGGGGATGCCGCCGTGTCGATGCAGTACTGCCAACAGCATGGCCAGGCGGTTCTGGTCCAGGCCCAGGGTGACCCGGCGCGGGTTGGACAGGTGGCTGTCGTCGACCAGCGCCTGCACTTCCACCAGCATGGGCCGGGTACCTTCCCACGTGGCCATGACCACACTGCCGGGGACTTCTTCCTGGGCACGAGTGAGAAAGATCGCCGACGGGTTGGAGACTTCTTTCAGGCCCTTGTCGGTCATGCCGAACACGCCCAGCTCGTTGATCGCGCCGAAGCGGTTCTTCACGGCCCGCAACAAGCGCAGGCGGCCATCGGATTCGCCTTCGAAGTACAGCACGGTATCGACCATGTGCTCGAGCACGCGGGGGCCGGCCAGGGCGCCTTCCTTGGTCACGTGGCCAACCAGAAAGATGGCCGTGCCACTCTGTTTGGCGTAACGCACCAGCAGCGCGGCGCTTTCGCGCACCTGCGACACGCCGCCGGGCGCGGACTGCAGGTTTTCGGTGAAGATGGTCTGGATCGAGTCGATCACCATGACCTTGGGCTGCTCGACCTTGGCGGTGGCGATGATGGTTTCGATGCAGGTCTCGGTCATGACCTTGAGTTTGTCCTGGGGCAGGCCCAGGCGTCGCGCGCGCATGGCCACCTGTTGCTGCGATTCTTCGCCGGTGACGTACAGCGCGGGCATGCGCATGGCGATGTTGCACAGGGTCTGCAGCAGGATGGTGGATTTGCCGATGCCGGGGTCGCCGCCGATCAGCACCACCGAGCCGTCGACCAGGCCGCCGCCGAGCACGCGGTCCAGCTCGGCCGATGCAGTCGAAAAGCGCGGGATCTCTTCGATGCTGACTTCGGCCAGGGTCTTGAGTTGGGCCTGCTGCCCTGTCCAGCCGGTGCGGCCACTGGGCGGTGCGGCAGCGCCGCTTTCGATGACGGTCTCCACCAGGGTGTTCCAGGCACCGCACTCGCCGCACTGGCCTGCCCATTTGGGAAACGTGGCACCGCACTCGGTGCAGCCGTACATGCGCTTTGCCTTGGCCATGAAAATTCCTGTTCGAAAAGTGCGTTCATGATAATCGAGCGCGCTGGAATAGTGGGCAAATCAAGCCCTTGCAGCGCTGAAAAGCGTCTAGTCTGTACTTTGACAAAACTTCTAGGGCGCAGTTGGGTCCCTTGCAGCAGGCATGGAAAATGAAGCATCTCGCTGATTTGGAATGCGTTGACCAACCTCATCTGTAATAAGGAATAACCTCATGAGCGTGCTAAGTGAATTCAAGGCCTTTGCGGTCAAAGGCAATGTAGTCGACATGGCCGTTGGTATTATCATCGGTGCAGCGTTCGGCAAGATCGTTTCATCCTTCGTTGGCGATGTGATCATGCCGCCGCTTGGGTTGCTGATCGGGGGCGTGGATTTCAGCGACCTGGCCATTACCCTGCGCGCCGCGGTTGGCGATGCGCCAGCGGTGGTGCTGGCCTATGGCAAGTTCATCCAGACGGTCATCGACTTCATCATTGTGGCGTTCGCCATCTTCATGGGCGTGAAGGCCATCAACCGCCTGCGCCACCAGGAAGAAAAGAAGCCAGCAGCGCCGGCTGCGCCTACCAAGGAAGAACTGCTGCTGGGCGAAATCCGTGACCTGCTCAAGGAGCAGAACGGCAAGGGCACCGTGGTCACCACTGCGCCGACGCCCGGGCCGCAGATCTGATACCGCGGTGCGCCGTTCGCGGCCGATGACCGCTCCTACGGGTGGGCCGGGGTGGGCACTGATCCACTGTAGGAGCGGTCTGTGGCCGCGAAAGGTTGATGCGGTGAGCCAGGTACAACGCGGTGAGCCCTTCGCGGCCGATGACCGCTCCTACGGATGAAAGCTGCTGCAGGGGCGGTCATCGGCCGCGAAGCGTTGATGCGGTGGGTCAGGTGGTGGGGCGATTGCTACCAGTAGTTTTCGACCGCGACCTGGCCGGGACGGCGGCTGAGGCTGAGGTTCATGGCGCGGCCTTTGAGCAGTTGCCGGGTGTCGTCGATCATCTGCGGGTTGCCGCAGATCATCACCCGTGAATGCTCGGGGGTCAGTTCCAGCCCTGCGGCCCTTTCCAGTTCGCCGCTTTGAATCAGGTCGGTAATGCGCCCGTGCAAGGTGCCAGGCACCCTTTCCCGGGTCACGATCGGGATAAATTGCAGCTTGCCGGCGAACTCGGCCAAATAGTCGCGCTGTTCAAGCCCGGCGATCAGCTCACGATAGGCCAGCTCCTGGCCCTGTCTGGCGCTGTACACCAGCTTGATCCGCTCGAATTTTTCCCACACGGGAAAATCCTGCAGGATCGAAACGAAGGGCGCCACGCCGGTGCCGGTTGCCAGCATCCACAGGTCGCGACCGTCGACGAAGCGGTCCAGGGTAAGGAACCCGGTGGCCATCTTTTCCACCAGCAGTTCGTCCCCTGCGCGGAGCCGGCTCAATTCGCTGGTGAACTCGCCACCCGGTACGACGATGGAGAAGAACTCGAGAAACTCGTCGTGGGGCGACGACACCATCGAATAGGCGCGCCACACCACGGTGCCGTCGGCCTTGGTCACACCCAGACGAGCGAACTGACCGGCGACGAAGCGGAAACCGGCATCGCGGGTTGTGCGCAGGGTGAACAGGCTGGGGGTCAGCGGCTGGACCTCGATGAGGGTCTGGCGAGTGAATTTTTCTGCGCTGGCGGTCATGAGGCGCTCCGTTGTTCAAGTGCCGGCATTTTCCCGCAAACCGCTGAAGATAAACACCGCTGGTTTGTGTGGCGACCGGAGAGCCATCTGCCCGCGGAGGTCGTACCGCAGTGAGTCTGATGTTGCGCGGTGAGTCCTTCGCGGGTAGAACCCGCTCCCACAGGGTGCAGTTGCAGGGTGAAACCTGCTTGCGCAGGTATGGCTGCGGCGCGGCTTCCGCGGCCGATGACCGCTTCTACAGGCTCCGCGTGCGATCGGGTAGAATCGCGGCTTTATTGCCGCTTTCGTGCCCTTCGCCATGCCTGTACTGACCTCGCCTTTCGCTGAACTCGATCTGATCCGCCAGCCCGATCAACCCAACGAACCGTTGCAGGCGTTCGATGCGGCGGACGAGTATTTGCTGGCCTACATGGCCGAGCACGCGCTGCCAGCCCAGGCCCGCGTGCTGATTCTCAACGACAGCTTCGGTGCTCTGGCCATCAGTCTGCAGAGCGTCGTGCAGGTGGTCAGCAGCGGCGATTCGTTTCTGGGCGCGCTAGGGCTGGAAAAGAACCTCACGCGCAACGGCCTGCCATTCGACAGCGTCGAGCTCATCCCGGCCAGCACCGATGTGCAAGGTCCGTTCGACCGTGTGCTGGTGCGCGTGCCCAAGACCCTCGCGCTGCTCGAAGAACAACTCATCCGCCTGCACGGCCACCTGAAGCCTGGCGCCGAGGTGGTGGCCGCCGGCATGGTCAAGCACCTGCCTCACGCCGCCGGCGAGCTGCTGGAAAAATACATCGGCACGATGCGACCCTCACTGGCCCTCAAGAAGGCCAGGCTGTTGATCGCCGCCCATGAAGACAAACCCGCACAAGCATCGCCCTACCCTACCCGCTATGCGCTGGACGAACCTGCGCTGACGCTGCTCAACCACGCCAACGTGTTCTGCCGCGAGGGCCTGGACATCGGCACTCGCGCATTCCTCCCCCACCTGCCGCGCAACCTGGGCTCGGCGCGGGTGGCCGACCTGGGCTGCGGCAACGGCGTGCTGGCCATCGCCAGCGCCCTGGCCAACCCGGAGGCGCACTACACGCTGGTCGATGAATCGTTCATGGCCGTGCAATCGGCGCGGGAGAACTGGCAAGCAGCCCTGGGTGCCCGTGAGGTCGAGGTCCGTGCCGGTGACGGACTTGCTGGCCAGGCGCCGCAGTCGCTGGACGTGGTGTTGTGCAACCCGCCGTTCCACCAGCAGCAAGTGGTGGGCGATTTCCTGGCGTGGCGGATGTTCCAGCAAGCGCGCGAAGCCTTGGTTGCCGGGGGCGACCTGTACATCGTCGGCAACCGCCACCTGGGCTATCACAGCAAGTTGGCGCGGCTGTTCCGGGCCGTAGAACAGGTGGCGTCCACGCCCAAGTTCGTGGTGCTGCGCGCCCGCAAGTAAGCGCACTGGCCAGGCGCGCAGTTGCCCTCAGGCAAAAAAAAGCCCTCCGCAAGGAGGGCTGTAAAATGAGCACTGCCAGGGCAGCACTGATGGGATTCAATGGGATTTCATCCCCGCCGCCGTCATGAACAGGCGGATCAACATGGCAAACAAGCCCAGCGCGACGACGCTGCCGGCATAGATCACCACCAGCCAGCCCAGGCGTTTCCACAAGGGCTTTTTCTCTTCGCTGTGCGTAACGATCGGTTTCTCGCTCATGCTTCTACTCCTGCCCGACCCAGGCCTTGGCCTGGGCAGCGGCGGTTGGACTAGTGGTAGCCGTCTTCGTGGGTAACCTTGCCGCGGAACACGTAGTAGCTCCAGAAGGTGTAAACCAGGATGATCGGAATGATGAACAGCGTGCCCACCAGGATGAACCCCTGGCTCTGAGGCGGCGACGACGCGTCCCAGATCGAGATCGACGGCGGAATGATGTTCGGCCACAGGCTGATGCCCAGCCCGCTGTAGCCCAGGAACACCAGCAGCAGGGTCAGCAGGAACGGCGTGTAGTGCGCGTTGCGTTTCACCGAGCGCAGCAGGCCGACGACCGTGGCCAGCACCAGAATCGGCACGGGCAGGAAGTAGAACAGGTTCGGCGTGCTGAACCAGCGCGTGGCGATGTCGTCATGGGCCAGCGGCGTCCAGATGCTGACGATACCGGTCACGATCAGCAGCCCGTAGGTCAGCGGCGGCGCCAGTTTGTGCATGGCCTGCTGCAGGCTGCCTTCGGTTTTCATGATCAACCAGGTGCAACCGAGCAACGCGTAGGCAACGATCAGTGCCAACCCGCAGAACAGGCTGAACGGCGTCAACCAGTCGAAGCCACCACCGGCATAGTTGCGGTCGACCACGGCAATGCCGTCGATGTACGCACCCAGTGCCACGCCCTGGAAGAACGTGGCCGCCAGCGAGCCGCCAATGAACGCCTTGTCCCAGACATGGCGCTTGGCCGCAGTGGCCTTGAAGCGGAACTCGAACGCCACGCCACGAAAGATCAGGCCCATCAGCATCAGGATCAGCGGCAGGTACAGCGCCGACAACACCACCGAGTAGGCCAGCGGGAAGGCGCCGAACAACGCCGCACCGCCCAGGACCAGCCAGGTTTCGTTGCCGTCCCAGACCGGCGCCACGGTATTCATCATGACATCGCGGTCACCTTCGTCCTGCATGAAGGGGAACAGGATGCCGATGCCCAGATCGAAGCCGTCCATGATCACGTACATCATGATGCCGAAGATGATGATCACGGCCCAGATGAACGGAAGGTCGATACCCATGCTTAGTGCCCCTTGCTCAAGGTGTCGGTGTGGCCTTCTTCGGTGCCTTCATGGGCAGCCGAAAGAGGACGTGCAGGCG
Organism: Pseudomonas baltica; assembly: GCF_014235765.1. Lineage (GTDB taxonomy): Bacteria > Pseudomonadota > Gammaproteobacteria > Pseudomonadales > Pseudomonadaceae > Aquipseudomonas > Aquipseudomonas baltica. The sequence continues at coordinate 113,685 of NZ_JACMYH010000006.1, read as the reverse complement.
TGCGCTGGGTACCAGGGCCACCGGTGTTGATCTTGTCTTCGTGCGCCTTCGGACCCTTGCGCACCAGGCGCATCATGTAGCCCAGGCCCACGCCGAACAGCGCGAAATACACCACGACGAACATCACCAGGGTGAAGGTCATCTGGCCGATGCTGTGGTTGGAGGATGCGTCGGCAGTGCGCATCAGGCCGTAGACCACCCACGGCTGACGGCCGATCTCGGTGGTGAACCAGCCCGCCAGTATCGCGATCAGGCCCGATGGCCCCATCCACAGGGTGAGGTAGAGGAACGGGCGGCAGGTGAACAGCGCATCTTTCTTGCGCAGCCACACGCTCCACAGACCGACGAAGATCATCAGCATGCCCAGTCCGGCCATGACGCGGAACGACCAGAAGATGATGGTCGAGTTGGGACGGTCTTCCTTGGCAAACGACTTGAGCGCGGGTACCTGCTTGTCCAGGCTGTGGGTCAGGATCAGGCTGCCCAGGTACGGAATCTCGACGGCGAAACGGGTCTTCTCCGCTTCCATGTCGGGCCAGCCGAACAGGATCAGCGGCGTTGCCTCGTCACCCTTGTTTTCCCAGTGGCCTTCGATCGCGGCGATCTTGGCCGGCTGGTGCTCGAGCGTGTTCAAGCCGTGCATGTCACCCACGAAGGCCTGCACCGGCGCCACGATCAGCGCCATCCACATGGCCATGGAGAACATCCGGCGGATGGCCGGGGTGTTGCGACCGCGCAGCAGGTGCCAGGCCGCCGAGGCGCCGACGAAGAACGCCGTGGCCACGAACGCGGCAATGGACATGTGCACCAGGCGATACGGGAACGAGGGGTTGAAGATGACTGCGAACCAGTCGACCGGGATCACCCGGCCGTCGATGATCGCATGGCCCTGGGGGGTCTGCATCCAGCTGTTGGACGCAAGAATCCAGAACGTGGAAATCAGCGTGCCGATTGCCACCATTATCGTCGAGAAGAAGTGCAGGCCACGGCCCACGCGGTTCCAGCCGAACAGCATGACACCCAGGAAGCCCGCTTCCAGGAAGAACGCAGTGAGCACTTCGTAGGTCAGTAACGGCCCGGTGACGGCACCGGCGAAGTCGGAGAAGCGGCTCCAGTTGGTGCCGAATTGGTAGGCCATCACCAGACCGGACACGACGCCCATGCCGAAGTTGACTGCGAATATCTTCGACCAGAAGTGATACAGATCGCGGTAGGTGTCGTCACGGGTTTTCAGCCACATGCCTTCGAGCACAGCCAGGTAGCTGGCCAGACCGATGGTGATGGCGGGAAACAGAATGTGGAACGAGACCGTAAACGCAAACTGCATTCGGGCGAGATCGATTGCCTCTAAACCGAACATGGGGCTTCCTCTATCAGGTGAACCGGCGCAGGCGGGCGGCCCATGCCAGCGGCCCCTGCGAGGGGAGCGCGGTCTGATGACTTCGTTCTAGTGGAGTCCACGTCGCAGGGATTGTGGCCGTTTGGCCGCCATGCCGCGCCAGACGAGGCGTTGACATGGATGAAGACACCTTCAAAGAGTAGCCTTGTTTGCAGCCTTGGCCTGTGTGGTTTAGTGCCGCACGACCAGATGTCGCACCCGGTTTACTTTCCTCTGGTATGGGGTTTGGAAAGGCTATCTGTACGGCTTTGGTGGATCTGATACCTAGGCGCAAGGTAGTCGTACGGCATCATTGCACTGGGGTTCGTTGCATTGTCCGAACAGTTTCCCGCTCGGATGCAATCAAGCGACGCGATGGCAGCCTTAACCCATGCTCCGATGGCAGTCCGAAATGGTCTCGGCCCAGTGCAAGCGTTTCACCCTGCCATTGTTCGAACAGTTCAAACAGGGGCATACGGATATGTCCCCGTGCGGGATCTGCCACCAAAGCACTACCATTGCTTATACCTTTGAGCACGACAAAATGATTCAGCGTTTTTTGCCTGAGCAGGATGATCACCGGACCTTTCAGCAAGGCCAATGCCTGACGAGGCAACATCACACCTTCGGCCAGATAGCCTAAACGCTGGGCGGTGGTTTTGAGGTCAAGCAAGGAAAATCCTTGAGTGGTTCGCTCCATAGCCTTCTCATTGGTAAGCCTGGCAACCATGTCGGCGAGTACGTCCTGCTCACTCAGGGTCTCGCCGAAATACAAGTTGAGCAGAATGGTCAATGACGCAGCACCACAGGAGTAATCCAGCGTTTGGCGATCGATGTTAGCCATGCGCAATGCGACAAAGGATCTGGGAGCCTGGAATGGCGAAGCGTTCGCCATGATGGTCAACCCAAACATGAACGCCAGGCCAACCGCTAGATGACGCATCAATTGAACTGGCGCTTGAGGTTCAATGACATGGAAGCCGGCCCTGCATCGTCATTTAGCCCAAGCATGATTTGAGGAGAGACCACCCAATCGTCACGAAGCCGGTAGGACAGGTTGAAGGCAAGGTCCGCCGGATCGATATCAGTACCTTTGATGATTTGTCTATCTGCCTTCAAGTTGGCGCTGTAGCTATATGAGAATCTCGCCCCTATGGACAGCTTCTCATTCAGTGCAAAACCTGCACCCAAGTAACTCCGCAACGCCCAGCCCGGCTTCACGGCATAGCCGTCTATGGTGCTCTTAAAGAAGTGCTGATAGCTGAGACCGCCAAACAAAATGGCAGGGTCTGTGCTGCGCACCCACGCAATGCCTGGCGCTACGTTCCAGTGTCCCGAGCCGTTGTTCAACGGGTCCTTCCATCTGTTGGCTGCGTCGTTGTAGCGTTTTCGGCCGGTGGGGGCGCCGATGTCGAACGTGAACGAGAGAGCTGGATGTGCGGAGGTTTCGTCCAGCCACTGATACTGGACTCCAAAGCCTATGTCCGCGAGGTCCCACGCGCCGGTGGTACTTACATACTCATTGGAAGAGACATCTTCGACGCTCGTATAAGTGAAGGGCACTGCAAGATGCCCTTCCAACCGGTCGAAAAGCCCTGCGCGAAGCGTAGGTTCGAACTGGATGACGCGTGCACTGTAGGAGGATTTCTGGAAATAGCCAACGTCAAACAGATTGTGTTGCCGGCGGCTTTGCTTGTAAACAAGCCCCATATCGAACTCATACTCACCCGGCCCGAGCAATACCGTAGAGCCCACCAGGAAATCCAGCGGCGGTTGTTCGGTACGTTCGCCGTATTCGGCGGGAACATCCTCGGCTTCGGGATTCCGCTCTTCGACGAAGCTGCGAGTCAGTGCTTGTATTTCGGTCATCCTGACCTCGACCTCACCGAAGGTCGTGGATGTGAGCAAGGTCAACGTTGCGCCATTACTCATCAAGCGCCCCGAGGCTAGTTCGCCATTCTTGAATCGCACTTCATAATCATGGTCGGTTTGCAATGACGCAATGTCCGGACCCGGAATATTCAACCCCGTGCCGTAGGAAGCGCTGAAAACGCAGACGTCGCCCTCATAGCTGATCAACCTGCCTGAGAGGCTGTCGCCATTCTTCAGGTGGACAGTATCAGCCATTGCAACAGGAGCGGTAGATAACAGAATGCTGACACTCGCGGCAAAGTGCGTGAGTGAAGACGGGATAGACATTGGCGTCCTTGCGGTTATCGAAAAAAGTAGGCGCAGCACGTATCAAGGCTGCGCTTATGGGTCACCAGCGGAATGTGGAGATGGGCCGTGACCATTGACTGGCGCGGAAGCCATAGTTGCGCGGCGCCTTGGTCTCGCGATCCAGAGCCTGGTAGTGATGCTCGATTTCGCGGGCATTGGCACGATTCCAGGCGTTCATACGGCTAGTTGAATCGGCCAGCCAGACATCGCCTGCAACAAGCTCCAGCGTCCCGCCATCTCGATACCACTTATATTCATGCGGGCTATAAGCGAATCCTTGATATTGATAGGCTCGATAATCAGACTGACTACCGCGCTTTTTCCATGTGACCTGATGAGTTTTGATACCTTGGGTGACACTGGGTCGGGCGTATCCAGTGATGCGGGCCGTACCTTTTATTAGCGCCATTTGTCCATCGTCAAGTGTGCGCACTTCCATACCCGCGCCGCGCAGTGCTTCAACCATGGGAACCGCAGCATAACTGCCCACTGACGCCGCGACCAACATTACGCCTATCGAAAGGGCTTTCCATTGCATGGACAAATTTCTGTACTCCTTTATTAAAAAATCGGGACTTATACGTCAGGCGATTCAATGTCCGTCATGTAAAAGCCTATTTCAGCGATAAGTGCCACAAGTCGGGCGTCCGAACGGATTGCCTCGTTCATCTCTCGATGCAGGGTAGCTTCAATGCCCGGCGTGGTATTCATGATCACGTAATGTTCCAAATCATCGACCCCCCACAAACCATGACCCTCCGATACCGTTTGCTGTACGGCCTGCAGGCGCTCGCGGAACTCTTGCATCTGACCGTCTGAAACGTTGTGGGTCAGACGGGTTTCGATAGTTTGTGAACCCACGACTTCAACAATGGAATTGGCAAAGCCAATCATCCAACTCGGCACTTGGCATATCGCCAACTCTGCGCGACTCACCCCGCACTCACTCAATTCCCGCCCCTGCGCCCGCACTCGCTCGATTTCCCGTTCTTTGTCAGCCAGACTCACGGCAGCTGGAGAAAGCGTTACGTTATCGTGCCGAGAAGGTGGCGTTTCCGATGATAGGTTCAGTATCTGCTTGAAACTTTCCGTTGTGTCCGATGCTGGCTTTGACTCTTTAACCAACGGATTTACAACTCGAGTAAAATCGACTTTCGATACATTCATCGGTTGCCTCCTGGCAAGTAATGTCCGTTGCGCATCTTGCAGAAATTGAGCGTTAACAATGATGCGCCTGACTGCAGCGCGACGGTACTGTAGTCGACTTAACCCTACCGACGTCAAGGCGCGCCATAATCTGGAAAGTTAAAAAACATTGCAAGATAGCAGCCCGACCAAAGACTATTCGCAACAAGCTGTAAGAACATTCTGAAAAAAACCGCGTCGATACATACTTAGCGCGCAAAATCCGCTGGAGAGATAGTGAAATATTCCTTCTTCCTGCGGGTTTGCTCAGATAGCTGATGCCCATGATTATGGGTAGGCGGGCGACGGAGCCTGCACTGATCAACGCGGATACGCAGTCGCGATCGAAAGATTCTTCTGGTTTGCGTACTTGGCTTGCACCTGCAAGAACACTCCCCAAAAAACCTAAACGGCTCTTGAGGAGTGCACTGTCCTACCAAGACACCAGATGCGTTACATCACCTTGTCCAGCGTGATCGGAAACTCGCGAACACGCTTGCCGGTAGCGTGGTAGATGGCGTTGGCCACTGCAGCGGCAACCCCGACGATACCGATTTCGCCGACGCCTTTGGAACCCAGGGCGTTGACGATGTCGTCGGGCTCGTCGACGAAGATCACCTCGATATCGTTGATGTCCGCGTTCACTGGAATGTGATACTCGGCCAGGCTGTGGTTCATGAACCGGCCCAGGTTATGGTCGGTCTGGGTTTCTTCCTGCAGCGCCATGCCCAGGCCCCAGACCACGCCACCGAGAATCTGGCTGCGGGCCATCTTCGGATTGACCACGCGCCCAGCGGCCACGGCGCTGACCACACGGGTCACGCGGATGGTGCCCAGGTCTTCGTCGACCTCCACTTCAACGAACACCGCCGAATGGGTGGCCGTGGCATAGCCTTCGCGCTTCTTGTCCGGCTTGGCGTCGACCTGCGCTTCGAAAGTGTCCGAGCCGTCGATGCTGGCCAGGTTTGCCAGCGACAAATGGTGGCCAGGGCAACGCAGTTCGCCGCCCTCGACGAACACCTGCGCAGGATCGGCGTCGGCAAACGCCGGCTGCACCTGGCTGGCGGCATGGATGAGCTTGGCCTTGAGCGCTTCGCAGGCCTGCTGCACGGCCGTACCCACCGAAGACACGGTGAACGAGCCGCCCTGCAGCGGCGCCGTAGGCAGCGACGAGTCGCCCAGCTTGAACTCCACGTCCTGCGCGGCGACGCCGGCCGCCGCAGCGGCAATCTGGGTCATCACGGTATAGGTACCAGTGCCGATGTCAGTGGTCGCACTGCTCACCACCAGCTTGCCTTGCTTGTCCAGCCTGGCCTTGGCGCTGGCCGGCATCTGCATGGCTTCCCAGACCCCACCGGCCATGCCCATGCCTACCAGTTGGTTATCGCGGCGCATGCTGCGCGGCTCGACCTTGCGCTGGCTCCAGCCGAAGCGTTCGGCACCCTGCTGATAGCAGGCCTTGAGCTCTTTGCTGGAATACGGCTTGCCTTCGTTCTGGTTGGTGTCGGAGAAGTTGACCAGGCGCAGCTGGACCGGGTCGATCCTGGCCGCCACTGCCAGCTCGTCCATCGCGCACTCCAGGCCGATCATGCCCAGGGCTGCACCCGGTGCCCGCATGTCCAGCGGCGTGAACACGTCCAACGGCACCAGGTTGTAGGTCAACTTGACGTTGTCACAGTGGTAGAGCATGCCGCTCCATTCCACGACGTGCTCCGAGAAGTCTTCGAAGCGTGAGGTCTGCCCGGTCGCAGTGTGACCGACCGCCTGCAGCTTGCCGTCGGCGCTACAGGCCAGCTGCAGTTGCTGCACGGTGCGTGGGCGGTAACCGAAGGTGAACATCTGCTGGCGGGTCAGGGTCACGCGCACCGAACGCTTGAGGTGCAGGGCCGCCATGACGGCCAAGGGCAGCTGATACTGCGGACGCAGGCCGGAACCAAAGGCGCCGCCGACGAAGGCGGCCATGACGCGGATCTTTTTCTTGTCCAGGCCGAACACGTTGGACAGGTAGGTCTGACAGTTCTGCGTGCTCTGGGTCTTGTCGTGGATGACCAGGCTGCCATCGGCCTGGTAGAGCGCGGTGCTGGCGTGCGGCTCCATCGGGTTGTGGTGCTCGACCGGTGTGTCGTAGGTCGCGTCGACGGTGATCGGCGCAGCTGCGAATTGCCCGGCGAAATCGCCACGTGGCTCGGGCAGCTCGGCGGGTGCCGGCTTGGCGGCGGACAGCTGGGCGCGCAGGTCGGTCTGGTGGGATTCCTGGGCGTACTTGATGTGCACCAGCGAGCCTGCATGGCGGGCAAGCTCCAGGTTTTCAGCGACGACCAGGGCCAGTGGCTGGCCGCTGTACAACACATTGTCGTTGTACAGCGGGCGAAACGGCGAGCCATCGGCGGAGTCGTCGTCTTCGTATTTTTCGTCGTAGCTGGCCAGCTTCGGCCGGTTGCTGTGGTCGATCACGGCCACCACACCGGGCAGCGCCAGCGCCCTGGAAGCGTCGATGGAAACCACGCGGCCGTTGGCGATGGTGCTGGAGACAACGCTGCCGAACAGCAGGCCGTCTTCCGGGAACTCGCCGGCATAGCGCGCTTGACCCGTTACTTTGAGCAGACCGTCGACGCGGTCCATGGGTTGGCCGAGTGTGCTCATGGCTGCATCTCCCCTTTTGCGGCATCGCTCAGGGCACGGACTATCGCGCGGCGGGCCAGCTTGATCTTGAAGGTGTTGTGTTGCAGGCCGCGAGCGTCCTGCAGCAACAGGTCGGCGGCTTTGCCGAAGGTTTCGGCAGTGGCGGGCTGGCCGATCAGCAGGCGTTCCACCGCCTCATCGCGCCATGGCTTGTGAGCCACCCCGCCCAGCGCCAGGCGGGCGTCGCGGATGGTCTCGCCGTCGAGTTCCAAAGCGGCCGCAACCGAAACCAGTGCGAAGGCATAGGACGCCCGATCGCGAATCTTCAGGTACTGGCTGTGGGCGGTGAAGCCGGCGGCAGGCAGTTCCACTGCGGTGATCAGCTCATCATCGGCCAATTGGTTGTCGCGCTCGGGGGCGTCGGCAGGCAGGCGATGAAAGTCGGCGAACTCGATGGTGCGTGCGCCGTTCGGGCCTTGCACATGAACCACGGCAGCCAGGGCCGCCAAGGCCACACACATATCCGAAGGATGGGTGGCCACGCATTGCTCGCTGGCGCCAAGAATGGCGTGAATGCGATTCAGGCCGTCCTTGGCCGGGCAGCCGGTGCCAGGCTCGCGCTTGTTGCACGGCATCTTCGAATCATAGAAGTAGTAGCAACGCGTGCGTTGCAGCAGGTTGCCACCGGTGCTGGCCATGTTGCGCAGCTGCGGCGATGCGCCCGCCAGAATCGCCTGGCTGAGCAATGGGTAACGCTGTTCGATCAACGGATGCCAGGCCAGGTCGGCATTGCTCACCATTGCGCCGATGCGCACGCCGCCGTCGGCGGTCTCCTCGACTTCGCGCAGAGGCAGACCGGTGATGTCGATGAGCTGCTCGGGCTGCAGGACGTTTTCTTTCATCAGGTCGAGCAGGTTGGTGCCGCCGGCGATGAAGCGCGAGTGCGGGCCGGCCAGGCGTACGGCTTCATCGACGCCTGCAGGCTTGGCGTAGGTAAACGGATTCATGAGCGCTCACCCCCCTGCACTTCGACCACTTCTTCGATGGCCGCGCGAATGTTGCTGTAGGCACCGCAGCGGCACAGGTTGCCGCTCATCAATTCCTTGATGTCGGCGCTGGATTCGGCGCGACCTTCGTTGATCAGGCCGACGGCGGAGCAGATCTGCCCCGGCGTGCAGTAACCGCACTGGAAAGCGTCGTGCTTGATGAACGCCGCCTGGACCGGATGCAGTTGGTCACCCTGCGCCAGCCCTTCGATGGTGGTCAATTCGGCGCCATCGCACATCACGGCCAGGGTCAGGCAGGCATTGACGCGTTTGCCATTGAGCAGCACGGTGCAGGCACCGCACTGGCCGTGGTCGCAGCCTTTCTTGCTGCCGACCAGGTCGAGTTGTTCGCGCAACAGGTCCAGCAGCGTGGTCCAGGGCAGCACGTCGAGTTGACGTGATTGGCCATTGAGTTGCAGGGAAATGCTGTGGCTGGCGTACGGCTGCGCACCAGCGCTTGTAGAAAGCGTGTTCATCGGGTCGACCTCACGGTAATTCAGCTTGCTGCGCGACATTTTTCTTGTCGCGTCGTTTGCAGGTACGACTTTGAGCGGTCGCCATTCGTTCAGACGAGCTGATGAGTGTTTCCATGCGGTGCTGCTGGTATGATGCGCGGCTTTTTTTACCGCCCGGATGTGCTTTGCTATCAGGGTCGACACTACAACACTCGACAACAACGGCAACGGCGCAAAAAGCGCCACAGGGAGCAGGCATGCTGGAAAGGCTGTTTCAACTCAAGGCGCACAACACCAACGTGCGCACGGAAATACTCGCCGGGGTGACGACCTTCCTGGCGATGGCCTACATCCTGTTCGTCAACCCCAGCATCCTGGGTGAAACCGGCATGGACAAGGGCGCGGTCTTCGTCGCGACCTGCCTGGCTGCCGCCATCGGCTCGACGATCATGGGCCTGATCGCCAACTACCCGATCGCCCTGGCGCCCGGCATGGGCCTGAACGCCTTCTTCACCTACACCGTGGTCCTGCACATGGGCCACACCTGGCAAGTGGCGCTGGGTGCGGTGTTCATCTCGGCCGTGTGCTTTTTCCTGCTGTCGATCTTTCGCATCCGCGAATGGATCGTCAACAGCATTCCCCTGCCGCTGCGCTCGGCCATCGCCGCCGGCATTGGCCTGTTCCTGGCGCTGATCGCCCTGCAGGGCGCTGGCATCGTGGTCGGCAATCCGGCCACGGTGGTGGGCATGGGCGACCTGACCAAGCCTGGCGCGGTGCTGGCGATCCTCGGCTTCTTCCTGATCGTCGCCCTGGAGGCGCGCAAGGTTCGCGGGGCGGTGCTGATCGGCATTCTGGTGGTGACCACCGCCTCTATTCTGCTGGGCTTCAGCCCGTTCAACGGGCTGGTGTCGATGCCGCCTTCGCTGGCGCCGACGTTCATGCAGCTGGACATCGCCGGGGCCCTGGACATCGGCCTGCTGAGCGTGATCTTCGCCTTCCTTTTCGTGGACCTGTTCGACAACTCCGGGACCTTGATCGGCGTCGCCAAGCGCGCCGGCCTGATGGGCAAGGACGGCCACATGCCGAAGATGGGCCGCGCGTTGATCGCCGACAGCACGGCGGCCATGGCCGGCTCGCTGCTGGGCACCTCCACCACGACCAGCTACATCGAGTCGGCCGCAGGTGTGAGTGCCGGTGGCCGCACCGGGCTGACCGCCATCGTGGTTGCGGTGCTGTTTTTGCTGGCGCTGTTCTTCGCTCCGCTGGCCGGCAGCGTACCGGCCTATGCAACGGCACCGGCGCTGTTCTTCGTGGCGGTATTGATGGCCTCGGGGCTGGCTGAGATCGACTGGGACGACATCACCGAAGCCGCACCGGTGGTGGTCACCGCTTTGGCCATGCCACTGACCTATTCGATCGCCAACGGCATCGCCTTCGGCTTCATCGCCTGGACCTTGATCAAGCTGCTGGCGGGCCGTACCCGCGACTTGAATTCGGCCCTGGTGATCCTTTCCATTCTGTTCGTTGTGAAACTGGGCTGGTATCCATGAGTGCTGTTCTCGACCCCTCCTCCTACACCCAGCAACTGGATGAAAAAGTGGCGCGCCTGCGCGCGCTGCTGGCGCCATTCGACGCCCCGGAACCGGCTGTCTTCGATTCGCCGCGCGAGCACTACCGGCTGCGTGCGGAATTTCGCCTGTGGCGCGAGGATGGCCAGCGGCACTATGCGATGTTCGCTCCCGGCGAGAAGCATGTACCGATCCTGATCGACAGCTTCCCGATTGCCAGCATCCGCATCAACGAGCTGATGCCGCGCCTCAAAGCTGCCTGGCAGAACGATGCAGCGCTGAGCTACAAGCTGTTCCAGGTGGAGTTCCTGACCACCCTGGACGGCGACGCCATGGTCACCCTGTGTTACCACCGCCCGCTGGACGAGCACTGGCAGCGCGCGGCCGAGCAGTTGGCGAGCGATCTGGGCGTGAGCCTCATCGGTCGTTCCAAGGGCAAGCGTGTGGTCATCGGCCGCGACTATGCAGTCGAGGCGCTCGAAGTCGCTGGTCGTACCTTCCGCTATCGCCAGCCCGAGGGCGCGTTCACCCAGCCCAACGGCACGGTCAACCAGAAGATGCTCAACTGGGCGTACGAGGCGTTGGGCCCGCGTGACGATGATCTGCTGGAGCTGTATTGCGGCAACGGCAATTTCACCCTGCCGCTGGCCACACGAGTACGCAAGGTCCTGGCCACGGAGATCAGCAAGACGTCGGTTGCCGCTGCCCTGCACAACCTCGACGACAACGGGGTCGATAACGTGACGCTGGTGCGTCTGTCGGCCGAAGAGCTGACCGAGGCGCTGAACGAGGTGCGGCCGTTCCGCCGCTTGCAGGGCATCGATCTCAAGGCCTATGACTTCGGCAGCGTATTCGTCGACCCACCACGGGCCGGCATGGATGCGGACACCTGCGAGCTGACCCGGCGCTTCGACAACATCCTGTACATCTCCTGCAATCCGGAAACCCTGGCGGCCAACATCCAGCAGCTGCATGACACCCACAAAGTGGCCAAGTGCGCGCTGTTCGACCAGTTTCCGTATACCCACCACATGGAATCGGGGGTCCTGTTGGTGCGCCGTTGAGGCGCGCCGTGCGCCATCGGCGAAAACCATTTGACGTAAGTAACTAGTTCGTACAATTTATCTCCATTAAACAAACAATAACAATGGAGTCACCCGATGAGCGGCAATAACGTCCTGGCAGGCCTGATCGGCGCCGGTATCCAGCAGTCCCGTACCCCGGCCATGCACGAGCGCGAAGGCGCCGCGCAAGGCTTGGGTTATGTCTACCGATTGATCGATCTGGATGCGCTGAAGCTCGACAACGGCGCCCTCGAAGAACTGCTCACTGCCGCTCAGCGCATGAGCTTTACCGGTTTGAACATCACCTTCCCTGCCAAGCAGGCGATCATTCCCCTGCTCGATGAGCTGTCGCCGGAAGCGGCCGGGATCGGCGCGGTGAATACCGTGGTGCTCAAGGATGGCAAACGGGTGGGCCACAACACCGACTGCCTGGGTTTCGCCGAAGGTTTTCGCCGCGGCATGCAGGGTGCCAAGCGCGACCGCGTGGTGCAGATGGGCGCCGGTGGCGCCGGTGCGGCGGTGGCCCATGCGTTGCTACTCGAGGGTGTGGGGCAACTGAGCATTTTCGATGTCGAGCCGGCACGGGCGCAGGCTTTGGCGGACAACCTCAATCAGCATTTCCCGGGGCAGCCGGCGCGGGTGGGCAGTGACCTGCTGGCGGCCTTGTCCGAGGCCGACGGCCTGGTCAATACCACGCCGATGGGCATGGCCAAGCTGCCGGGAATGCCTGTGCCCAAGGCGGCCTTGCACCCGGGGCTGTGGGTGGCCGAAATCGTCTATTTTCCGCTCGAGACCGAACTGCTGCGTGAAGCTCGCGCGCTGGGTTGCCGTACGCTGGACGGTGGCACCATGGCGGTGTTCCAGGCAGTGAAGGCCTTCGAGCTGTTCAGCGGCCGGCAAGCCGATGCCGAACGCATGATGGCGCATTTCGCCGAAATGAACGGATAAGCCAGGACCCCGATCACGACCCGTGTCGGCGGCCAAGGTGGTGGGTCAGGCACAACGCGGCTTGCGCCGCTGCTGCAGGGGATCGCGGTGTCTGTAGCAGCGGCGCGAGCCGCGTCGGCGGTGGGTGCGGTGTGTCAGGCGCAACGCGGTGCGGCCGGACGCGGCTTGCGCCGCTGCTACAGGGGAGCGTGGTCTGTAGCAGCGGCGCGAGCCGCGTCGGCGGCCAAGGTGGTGTGTCAGGCGGAATGCGGCTACGGGGCCTGGATGAAGCGCAGGAGCGATTCGCAGAGCATTTCGCGGTGGTGCAGCTTCAACGTGGCTTCGTTGAAATCGACCTGGAACAACTCGCCGAAGGTGTGCTTGTTGGACACTCGGTAGAAGCAGAACGAGCTGATCAGCAAATGCACGTCCATGGCATCCAGGCCCGGACGAAACACGCCCTGCTCGGTACCGCGCCGCAGCAGGTCGGCCAACGCCAGCAGCACGGTCTTGTTCAACTCGCGAATGCTCGTGGACTTCTTGACGTACTCGCCCTTATGCATGTTTTCGTTGCACACGATACGCACGAAATCCTCGTTGCGATCATGGTGATCGAAGCTGAACTCCACCAACCGCCGGATGCCTTCCACCGGCGTCAGCTCGTCCAGATGCAGCTTGGCTTCGGTACCGCGAATATCGCCGTAGAGCTTTTCCAGCACCTCCAGATACAGCTGCTCCTTGCTGCTGAAATAGTAATAGATCATGCGCTTGGAGGTGTGCGTACGCTCGGCGATGGCATCCACGCGCGCGCCCGCCAGGCCCTGCTCGACGAATTCGGTGATAGCGGCCTGCAGGATGTTCTCGCGGGTCTTCTCGGGGTTGTTCTTGCGGGGCTTGCGAGGAACGTCGGTCGATTGCGCGTCCGCCTCTGAGATCGTAGTCATGCTGGGCTCACGGCCGTCGTTGGTCAGGGGCCATTATGCGGCGCGCCGCGCGCCCATGGAAAGCCCGCAGCACACCTGCGCTGCGGGCAGGCCTTCACAGCTTGGCGTGACGGATGCCACCGGCGCGCGCCTTGGCCATGGCCGACAGCCGCACGGCGACGTTGGCCGCGCCATAGCCGGCATAACCACCACGACGCTGCAGCACCTCGAAGAAGAAACGCTCCTCGAACGGCTCCGTGTACACGTGGAACAGCTCGCCACCGTTGGCGTCACGGTCGTACAGCACGTTGTAGTACGCCAGCTCGCTGAGGAATTCGTCGTCGAAATCGAACCGCGCGCCCAGATCGTCGTAATAGTTGAGCGGGATGTCCAGCAGTGCCACCCCCGCCTCCTTGGCCTTGCTCACGGCCGCGAATATGTCGTCGCAATCGAAGGCGATGTGATGCACGCCCGAGCCGCGATAAGTCGACAGCGCATGGGAGATCGCCGTGTTGCGGTTCTCCGAGATGTTCAGCGGCAGGCGGATCGAGCTGCACTGGCTGCGCACCGCACGGCTTTTCACCAGGCCGTAGGGGTCGGGCAGCACCACCTCGTCGTCGGCCTTGAAGTCCAGCACGGTCTTGTAGAACAGCACCCAGCTGTCGAGGGTGTCCGGCGGTATGGCCATGGCCATGTGGTCGATGGACTTGAGCATGCCGGGTGTCGCCGCGGGTGCACTGAGGCTGAAATCGGACTCGTAGATGGTCGGCCCGTCGCTGGCGTCGTCCACCAGGTAGATCAGGCTGCCATCCAGGGCCCGCACGGCGGCCAGCTGGCGCTCGTTGGGGCCGACCAGACCGCGGAAAGGCTGGGCCTTGTAGGCCACGGCGCGCTCCAGCGCCTTGGCGCTGTCCTTGACCCGCAACGCCGTGGCACACAGTGAGGGGCCGTGGGATTCGAAGAAGTTGTGGGCGAAGGAGTACGGTTCGGCGTTGAGGATCAGGTTGATATCGCCTTGGCGCAGCAGGCTGACGTTCTTGGAACGGTGTTGACCGGCCTTGGCGAAGCCCAGTTGCTGCAGCCAGTGGCTGAGCTTGGCGCCCAGGCTTTCGTCCACGGCGAACTCGAGAAACTCGATGCCCTGGTATTCATCCGCAGCCGGGGGCGCGAAGAGAATATCCAGGTTGGGCACCGGCGTAGCCTCCTGTTCCAGCAGCTTGCGGGTCTTTTCCTCGAGGTACAGCAGCGAGCGCAAACCGTCGGCCGCGTTGGCCCGAGGCGGTGCGGCACGGAAACCGTCGTTGAAGATTTCCAGGGACAACGGCCCGGTGTAGCCGGTCTTGATGATCGGCGCGAGAAAGCCCGGCAGGTCGAACTCGCCCTGCCCGGGGAAGCAGCGGAAATGTCGGCTCCACTCCAGCACGTCCATGGCCAGAATGGGCGCATCGGCCATCTGCACGAAGAAGATCTTGTCACCGGGAATGTCGGCGATCGCTCGCGGATCGCCCTTGAGCGACAGCGTGTGAAAGCTGTCGAGCAACACGCCCAGTGCCTTGTGGTCGGCCTGGCGAACGATGTCCCAGACCTGCTGGTAGGTGTTGACGTGGCGGCCCCAGGCCAGGGCTTCGTAGCCGATGCGCAGGCCACGCTTGTCGGCGCGTTCGGCCAATTGGCGCAGGTCGTCGACGAGAATCTGCTGTTCGCCTAGGGAGTCGGCAGCGGTATTGCTGCATACCAGCACCAGGTCGGTACCCAGTTCCTGCATCAAGTCGAACTTGTGCTCGGCGCGGTCGAAGTTGCGCGCCATGCGCGAACGGTTGCCACCTTCGAAGTCACGGAACGGCTGGAACAGGGTGATGGCGATGCCCAGGTCGGCGCACATCTGCCGAACTTCCCGGGGGCTGCCGTCGTAGTACAGCAGGTCGTTTTCGAAGATTTCCACACCATCGAAACCGGCGGCGGCAATGGCTTCGAGTTTTTCCGGCAGGGTACCGCTCAGGGACACAGTGGCGATCGAACGCTGCATGGCACGCTCCAATGACTGCTCGAGGGCTTACGGGGAGGCCTCGAAACGAGCCTTTTTCTGCAGTTCTGCCGTGCCCTTGCAAGCAGGCAAAACCGTGATGAAAGAAGTGGTTGTATCAGCCTGCTACTCTACCCGAGCACGTACCAACCAGTTAGTTTTGCGTGCGATTATCGACCAATTACCGCATGGGTCGATTGATTCGCCGGGGCCGTGTGCCCACCATCGTTCCCGACAGTGAAGCTGGTCGATGCACATTTTGCCAATCGACCGAGCGCGGACCGTCAGCACCGCCGGTCAACACCCCATAAGAATTTCAAGAACCCAGGTAATCGCTCATGCACACCCCTATCTGCTCCTGCGCCGTGTCCGTACCCGCCCCCGGTTGCGTCGAAGACTACCAGGACGCACCTGTCTGACCCCACCGAGCGCACCCCTGACGGCGACGTCTCTGATACCGTGCACGCCGCTGTATCGGACTGCGCCGCGCTCAGTCGAAGTTCGGCGGTGGCTCCTGCCCACCGCGCCTGTACGGAAGGCCCCAACCATGACACAACCCCACAGCTCCGCCCTGCCCCGCGCCCAACAGGCGCCCGATGCCAAAGTCGGTTTCCGGGACATGGTCAAAGCCGGCGCCGCGGTCGGCAAGACTCGCTGGGGCATGCTCGCCCTGGTGTTCTTCGCGACCACCCTGAACTACATCGACCGCGCCGCGCTGGGCGTGATGCAGCCGATCCTGGCCAAGGAAATGAACTGGACGGCGATGGACTACGCCAACATCAATTTCTGGTTTCAGGTGGGCTACGCCATCGGCTTCCTGCTGCAGGGCCGGTTGATCGACAGGATCGGCGTCAAGCGCGTGTTCTTCTGCGCGGTGCTGCTCTGGAGCCTGGCCACCGGCGCCCATGGCCTGGCGACTTCGGCGGTGGGCTTCATGGTCTGCCGGTTCGTTCTCGGGCTCACCGAGGCGGCCAACTATCCGGCCTGCGTGAAGACCACCCGGCTGTGGTTCCCGGCCAGGGAGCGCGCGGTGGCCACGGGCATCTTCAATGCCGGCACCAACGTGGGCGCCCTGCTGACGCCGATGATGCTGCCGCTGATCCTCAGCGTCTGGGGCTGGCAGGCGGCGTTTCTCACCATCGCCCTGCTGGGTCTGGCCTGGGCGGTGTTCTGGGGCCTGAAGTACTTCGACCCGGACCAGCACCCCCGGGTCAAGGCCAGCGAACTGGAATACATCCAGGATCAGGAAGCGCCCGAACAAGCGGGCGTGCCGTTCTGGAAGATCATGACCATGCGCGGCACCTGGGCCTTCGCCGGGGCGTTCATGATGACGGCCCCGGTGTTCTGGTTCTACCTGTACTGGCTGCCGCCGTTCCTCAATCAGCAATACCAGTTGGGCATCAACGTCACCCAGATGGGCATTCCGCTGATCATCATCTACCTGAGTGCCGACGTCGGCAGCGTGGGCGGCGGCGTGCTGTCGTCGTTCCTGATCGGCCGCGGCATGCAGCCGGTGAAAGCGCGGCTCTTGTCGATGCTGGTGTTTGCTCTAGCGATCATCAGCGTGGTGTTCGCCGCTGGCGCGGCCAACCTGTGGGTGGCGGTGGCGGCGATTTCGCTGGCCATTGCCGCGCACCAGGCGTGGACGGCCAACATCTGGAGCGTGGTGATGGACTACACGCCCAAGCACATGATGAGCACGGTGTTCGGCTTCGGCGGCATGTGCGCGGCGGTGGGCGGGATGTTCATGACCCAGGTGGTGGGCTACATCCTGACGGTGACCAACAACAACTACACGGTGTTGTTCACGATCATTCCGGCGATGTATTTCATTGCCCTGGTGTGGCTGTACCTGATGGCACCGCGCAAGGTGCCGCAGGGGGGTTGAGCCAGGCGCGGATTTGCGGTGGAGCTCTTCGCGGGCAGAGCCCGCTCCCACAGAGGCCGGTGACCCCACCCTAGATCCCAGCCAATAACACCTGGGTTTTCTCGAGGGCCGTCCGCGCTCTTTCATAAGCGCTCACACCCTGTTCCAGCAAGCGCGCCGTGGGTATCTCCAGGCTCAATGGCACATCGTCAGGCAGTGCCCGCAGCAGGCCGACCAGGTCGCAATCTCCGTCTCCGGGAAAACGTCGTTCCTGGCGCGCCTGGCGCAGTATCTCCGCCATGTCATCGGGACGCGGGCCCGCCACGTCGCACAGCTGGGCATAACGCAAGCGGTGCGCTGGCAGGCTGCGCAGGTCTTCGAGTCGCGAGTTGGAGCGGTCGAAATGAAAGGCATCGACCAGGATGCAGGCATTGTCGCGACCGGCCTTGTCGAGCATGACCATCGCGCTGGCCAGGTCCGGGCAGTCGGTCCAAGGCATGAATTCCAGGTGCGGATGGATGCCATAGGGCCGCGCCAGGTCGCACAGCTGGGCCAAGTTGTCGCTGGCTCTTTGCACGTCTGGATCATTACCCGCCACCAGCAATTCGCTCGCGCCGAACTCGGCGCCCAAGGCCAGGTGAGCTTCGAACTCCGCCACGCGGGTAAACGGCTTGAGCCGCAGGATTTCGATGTCCAGCACCTTGATGCCGGTGTCACGCAACCGTGCGGCAGTCTGGCGTTGCAATGCCTTGTCGCGCAGCAAAGGATAATGGTGCTCTTCGGCGGTAGCCGGCTCGGTACGCAGGCCGACGTGGCTGTATCCGGCGCGGGCAGCGACTTCGACCATCTCGGGGGGCGACAGCTCGAGCACCGTCAATGCGGCCAGGGACAGGATGCGGTGAGTCATGGGCGGCTCCTTGGGGCGTGAAAGGGATGACGGTGGCCAGGGCACGAGGATGTCAGCCAAGCAACCGAGCTAGCCCAAGGCGCGTGGCGCACAGGCGCATCCGCTACGCATCGCTTCGCCGATGGCGTCGACCAACGCCAGGGTGCGCGCGGCATCCGCTGCGCTCACCAGTGGCTCGGCGCGCCCATGCGCGACCTCGACGAAATGCTCCAGCTGCACGCGCAGCGCCTCTGCGGAATCAAAGGTTTCCTGCACCTGCAGCAACGGCTCATGCCAACCCGCACCCGGTTCAGCGTAATGCCAGCGCCTGAGTTGCGGCACGCTCAGCGCACCGGCAGTGCCAGCCAGCAGGTAGCACGGCTGATCGGCCTGGCGTGGATAGACCGGGTTCTCGCCCGAGCCGAGCTCCCAGCTCCAGGGCGCAGCCACACCGTCGGACCCGGTCAAGGTGCCCAGCGCGCCGTTTTCGAACTGCAGCAACACCGCCAGACTGTCGTGGTTGCCGAAGCCGCGAATGCCATTGCTGCCGAAGGCCTGCACCTGGCGGACTTCGCCGCACAGGTAGCGCAGCAGATCGAGGTCATGAATCAGGTTGGTCAGCAGCATTCCGGCCCCTGGTTCGCGGCGCCAGGCAATGTCGAAATAACTGTCGGGTTTCTGCAGCTGCCACAACGCCGTCACCGTGGTCAGGCGGCCGAGCACGCCGCTTTGCACGACTTGCCGGGCCCGGCTGATCATCGGGTTGTGCCGCCGGTGATGACCGACCAGGACCGGTACGCCGCTGGCGGCGCTGGCAGCCACCAGCGCGGCCACTTCGTCCAGATCGACCCCCACCGGTTTTTCCAGCAGCACGGGCACACCGGCTGCCAGGCAATCGAGTGCCGTGCGCACATGCTGAGCATTCGGGTTGGCAACGATGACAGCTGCAGGCGCTACCTGCGCCAGCATCTGTCGATGATCGGTGAAATGCGGCACCGCACATTGCGCGGCAAAGGCCTCAGCGTGAGGGCCGGGGTCGGCGATGGCGCAAAGTTGTGCTGAGTCTATTTCTCGCAGGTGCTGGTAATGCTGTCGGCCCATGGTGCCGGCACCGATCAGGGCAATTCGCAGAGGGACGGTCACGATGAAATCCTTTGTTTTTATTCTCTGCGCTTATTTAGAACCGAGTTCCGGAATATTTCAAGTCATGGATAACGGATTGGCGAGGAATCGGTGGACCAAGACCACACCGCTGGTTCCAGCGCTCAGCTGAACAGCTCCGACGCCAGGCTGACCTGAGACAGCTCCTGTACCGCAGCCAACAGCCCATTGGCCAATTCGTGCATGCGTGTCTCGGACAGTCGCGCGCTGGGCCCGGCCACACTCAGTACGCCCACCACATGGCCGTCCCGCGGATGCCGTATCACCGCCGCCAGCGCCGAGGTGCCCAATGCCGAACTCTCGACGACCCAGGCATAGCCGGCCTCGCGGGCCAGGCGCAGACGTTCCAGCAGATCGGCATTGGAACGCGGCGCATTGGGCCCGAAGTCTTCACCAGCGGTAATCCCCTGCTGCTCCACCAACGCCAGTGCCTTGGCATCACTGAGCGAAGCCAGCCAGGCATGCCCTGAAGCGGTATAGAACAAAGGCGCATCACGCCCCATTTCCGGGTCGTAGCGCAGGCCGGAACGAGCGCCCTGGGATTTGGCGATCCACGTCTGACGGTCGCCCTCGACCACGCCCAGCCGGACCAGCTCACCGGTTGCCTGGGCCAGGCGATCGAGAATCGGCTGGACGATATCGGCGCCACTGCCGGACAGGTATTGAAAACCCAGCGCCACCAACTTGGTCGACAAGTGATAGCGCAGGGTTTCCGCGCTCTGCCGTACATAGCCCAGTCGGGCCAACTCGGTGAGCATGCGGTGAGCCGCGCTTTTGGGCATTCCCAGCTGTTCGGCAAGGGCTTGCAAGGCTTGGCCGCGTGGTTCGTTGGCAAGGCTTTCAAGCACGCTGAACGCCCGTTCGATCTGACTGCCGGCCATGGTGAGGCTCTCGTGAAGTTGGAACGCGATGAAAAATTCCGCTGATTCTACACTTGGCGATTCGGGCGGCAATCCATAGAATGTGGAACTCGATTCCATAAAATTACAATTCATCGGACGTGTATATCTCGGAGATTCATCCAATGCAGGGGCCTGACAGCGAAACGAAGAGCGTGGACTGCGACGTGCTGGTCATCGGCTCCGGCGCTGCTGGCCTGGCCACCGCAGTGACCGCCGCCTACCACGGGCTGCGTGTGATCGTGGTCGAAAAGGACAGCACCTTTGGCGGCGCAACTGCCTGGTCCGGCGGCTGGATGTGGGTACCACGCAATCCGCTGGCGCGCCGCGCCGGCATTGACGAAGATCCGGCGTTGCCGCGCACCTACCTGCAACATGAGTTGGGTGAGCACTTCGATCCGGCACGCATCGATGCCTTTCTCGAGGCGGCCCCGCACATGGTGGCGTTTTTCGAGAAACACACCAGCCTGCAGTTCGCCGATGGCAATGCCATCGCCGATATCCACGGCGATACACCGGGTGCCGGCACCGGTGGCCGTTCGGTGATCGCGGCCCCCTATGACGCACGCCAGCTCGACAAGAAGCTGCTCAAGCGACTGCGCAGAACGATGCGCGAAACCTCCTTCCTAGGCATGCCGATCATGGCCGGCGCCGACCTGACCGCCTTTCTGACCCTGACCCGCTCGTGGCGCTCGCTGCTGCACGTGAGCCGGCGCGTGGCTCGACATATGCTGGACCTGGCCCGACACGGCCGCGCCATGCAGCTGTGCAACGGGGTGGCACTGGTCGCTCGCCTGGCCAAATCGGCCGATGACCTGGGCGTGCTGCTGTGGGAGTCCGCGCCTGTCCGGCGCCTGTCGAAGGAAGGCTCACGCGTCTGCGGCGCCGTGATCGAGACTGCCGAGGGCGAAGTGGTGATCAAGGCGCGCAAGGCCGTGATGCTGGCCACCGGTGGCTTCGCTCATGATATCGACCGACGCCGGGCACTGTTCCCGCGAACGCCCAGCGGCCACGAACACCTGGCTCTGCCGCCGCTGGGCGTAAACGGCGATGGCCTGCGCCTGGGCGAGACCGCCGGTGGCGAGGTGGCCACCGGATTGGCCTCGGCCGCAGCCTGGTGCCCGGTGTCCCGAGTGCCCTACGCCGACGGCAGCATCGGCCACTTCCCGCACATCATCGAGCGCGCGAAGCCGGGCATCATTGCCGTGCTGGCCAACGGCAAGCGTTTCGTCAACGAAGCCGACGGCTACTATGACTACGTGAAAGCCATGATAGCCCATGCCCCCGGCGAGGAAGTTGCCTCATGGCTGATCTGCAGTCACACCTTCCAGCGCCGCTACGGGCTGGGCATCTCACGGCCGTTTCCGCTACCGCTCAAGCCGCACATCGACAGCGGCTATCTCAAGGTAGGCGACACGCTGGAGGCGCTGGCCGCTCTATGCGGCATCGACCCGAACGGGCTGCGATCTACCGTAGACCACTTCAACGAGCACGCGCACCTAGGCCGAGATCCGCAGTTCGGCCGCGGCGGCAGCGCCTACAATCGCAAGCAGGGCGATGCCCTGCACCGGCCCAACCCGTGCGTGGCGCCGATCGAACAGGGGCCTTTCTATGCGGTCAAGGTTGAAGCGGGCAGCTTCGGCACCTTCGCCGGGCTCAAGACCAACGCACAGGCGCAGGTGCTCGACAAGCAAGGCCTGCCGATTGCCGGGCTGTACGCCGCGGGCAGCGACATGGCCAGCATCATGGGCGGCCACTACCCGGCCGGGGGCATCAACCTGGGCCCTGCCGCCACCTTCGGCTATATCGCCGCCCGGCACATGGCCGGGGCCACCCATCACGAATGACCGCCAGCGGAACAGGAGACCGACATGCAACTCATCACCAACGCGCAGCACCTGAAGATGCCGAAACTGGGCCTTGGCACGTGGCCAATGCTCGGCGACGAATGCACCACAGCCGTGATTCAAGCCCTGGACCTGGGTTACCGCCATATCGACACGGCTGCTGGCTACAACAACGAGGCCGCGGTGGGCCGTGCCTTGACCGAGTCCGGCGTGCCACGCGGCGACATTCATGTCACCAGCAAGGTCTGGTGGGACAAGCTGGCGCCCGACGCCATGCGCGAATCGTTCCAGAACACCCTGAACGCCCTGCAAAGCGACTACATCGACCTGTTCCTGATCCACTGGCCTGGCCAGGAGGGCTGGGATGTGAAAGCGGCCATCGACACCCTGGTGTCGTTCAAGCAGGACGGCCGTGCGCTGAACATCGGCGTGGCGAACTTTCCCCTGCCGCTGCTGCGCCATGTCATGGAGGATTTGAACGCACCGTTGGCGGCGATCCAGGTTGAATACCATGTGACCCTGGGCCAGAACGCCCTGCTCGACTACGCCCGCAAACATGACATGGCGCTGACCGCCTACAGCCCGTTGGTGCGCAACCAGGTGTCGCAGATTCCCGAGCTGCAGGCGATTGCCGAAAAGCATGGCGTGCTACCGACTCAGGTGGCACTCAAGTGGCTGCTGGATCAGGACAATGTCGCCGCGATCCCGAAAGCGGCCAGCAAGGCCAACCAGCAAAGCAACCTGGATGCGTTGAAGGTGCAGTTGGACGATGAAGATCGTCGGATCATTGCGGCGTTGCCCAAGGATCAGCGGTTGGTCAGCCCGGATTTTGCGCCGAAGTGGGATTGAGGCAGGGCTTTGAATCGCGGTGCTCCCATTCGCGGGCAGAGCCCGCTCCCACAGATTGCCCAGTGGTCACATGGGAGACCTGTGGGAGCGGGCTCTGCCCGCGAATCAAGGCACCGCAATATCTGATCAGAAATCGAAAAACACCGTCTCCCCTTCCCCTTGGATACGC
This sequence comes from Pseudomonas baltica, assembly GCF_014235765.1. GTDB lineage: Bacteria > Pseudomonadota > Gammaproteobacteria > Pseudomonadales > Pseudomonadaceae > Aquipseudomonas > Aquipseudomonas baltica. The sequence continues at coordinate 90,596 of NZ_JACMYH010000006.1, read as the reverse complement.
ATGTCGAAGCGGTAGGCCAGCTTGCCGTCCACCTCGCAGCGCGTTGCAATCAGGGTTTCCCGACGCGCGGGTTGTTCGATCAGATTCAACACCGGATCCTTGCCATTGGCCTCGGCCTCATCGCTGAAATACAGCCGCGTGTGCAGGTGAATGTTCACCCCGCGGGCGAACAGACTGATGTTGATGTGCGGCGCCATGGGTACGCCCGCGGCGTTGTTCACCACGCCCGGCTTGATCGTCTGCACGGTCCATTCGCCGGCATCGAACGTGGTGGCGGTACGGCCAAAGCTGTTGAAGGGTTGTTCCTGGTCGAAATCGATGTGGTAGTGGCCCTGATCATCGGCCTGCCACAGTTCCAGGAACGAGTCGCGCACCAGATGGCCATTGCCGTCGTAGACATTGCCCAGCAGCAGGATGTGCTCACCCGGCGCTTCGGGCTTGGCCATCTGGTTCCAGATTTCATGCTCGCGCGGCTCGATGCCGGCGGCCGCCAGGGCCAGGCCGATGTGAACGTAGGGGCCAGCCGTTTGTGACGGGGTTTCTTTAAGCAGTTCGATAGGCATGTCGATTCCCCTCAACGGTTTTCGAAGTGAGTCTTGCGCTGACCGCGCAGCACGATGTCGAAACGGTAGGCCAGGCAATCCATGGGATTGGCGTTGGCCATGTCCAGCCTGGCGATCAGGCTCTGCACCGCCTCGGGGTCGTTGATCGACTTGACGATGGGGCACATCGGGATCAACGGGTCGCCTTCGAAATACAGCTGGGTGATCAACTTGGTGGCGATCGACGGGCCGCTCACCGAGAAATGCACGTGGGCCGGGCGCCAGTCGTTCGGCCCGTTGCGCCATGGGTACGGGCCCGGCTTGATGGTACGGAAACTGTAGTAGCCCTCGCTGTCGGTCAACGTGCGGCCGACACCGCCGAAGTTGGGGTCCAGGGGCGCCAGGTAGCGGTCGTTCTTGTGCCGGTAGCGGCCACCGGCGTTGGCCTGCCACATTTCCACCAGGGTGTTGGCCACAGGCTGACCGAACTGGTCGCAGACGCGCCCGGCCAGAATGATCCGCTCACCGATCGGCAAGCCACCATGGTTGTAGTTGAGCAGCAGGTCGTTGTCGAACTCGCCGAACTTGAGGTGGGCGAAATTGGGGCCGGTGCTTTCACTGGCCGACTGCGGAATGCTCACCAAGGCCTGGCGCGGCGAGCGCATGGTCGAGGTCTTGTAGTCCGGCGTCAGCGCCTTGGGGTGCCAGTTGCGATCACGGATGATGAAGCGACTGCTGTCTTGGGAAGACATGCCGTTCTCCTGTTATTCGATTTATAGAGGACCTGTTTTCAGGCTTCGTACTAGTCTCAAGGAAATGGCCGACAACGAATATTGAAAAACACGGTCACAGGCATACCCGAATGGTTATGCATGAATCGAGTGAGGATTTGCCATGTTATGGAAGAAAGGCCGACGCAGCGATAACGTCGTGGATGCCCGCGGTGATGGTGGCGGCAGTGGCGGCGGCGGGATGCGCATGGGCGGCAAGGGCTTGAGCCTGACCGCCGTGGTGCTGATCGTCGGCTTCGGCCTGCTGACCGGGCAGGACCCCATGCAGATCCTCGGTGAACTGACCGGCCAGGGTCAGCAGGCCGCGCCGGTCGACACCAGCCAGCGCAAGGCGCCACCGGCCAACGACGAGCAGGCCGAATTCGTCAGCACGGTACTGGGCGATACCGAGGACACCTGGAAGCAGATCTTCCAGCAAGGCGGCCAGACCTACAAGGAACCCAAGCTGGTGCTGTTCAGCGGCCAGGTGCAGTCGGCCTGTGGCCACGCGACGGCAGCCAGCGGACCGTTCTATTGCCCGGCCGACCAGCAGGTGTATCTGGACATGGCGTTCTTCCGCGAAATGTCCCAGCGTTTCGGCGCCGCCGGTGATTTCGCCCAGGCCTACGTGATCGCTCACGAGGTGGGTCACCACGTGCAGACCTTGCTGGGTGTGTCGGATCAGGTGCAGAAAGCGCGTCAGGGTGGCCAGCGCATGGAAGGTGCCAATGGCTTGCTGGTGCGTCAGGAACTGCAGGCCGATTGCTTCGCCGGGGTCTGGGCGTTCAATGGGCAGAAGCGCTTGAACTGGCTGGAGCCGGGTGACATCGAAGAAGCCTTGAACGCCGCCAATGCCATCGGCGACGATCGTCTGCAGCAGCAGGGCCAGGGCCGTGTAGTGCCCGATTCGTTCACTCACGGCACTTCGGCACAGCGCGTACGCTGGTTCAAGGCCGGCTTCGCCCAAGGCCAGATTGCCCAGTGCGATACGTTTGCGGCCAAGAGCCTCTGAATGGTTTGCCCACCACCACCTGCCCAGCAGGTGGTGGCGGGTTCAGATCAGTTCGCGCAGGTGTTTGCAGTCCAGCGCATGCCAGTCCGCCAGCTCCGGCCAGAGGTTTTCTGGCTGATTCACCAGCACCGTGGCGGTGCCCGCCGCCCGACCTGCCAGCAGGTCCATTCGATGATCCCCCACCATGACCATCTCCGGCTGGCGTACGCCCCAGGCGTCGGCCAGGTGCAATAGCCCGGCCGGGTCGGGCTTGTGCACAGCTTCGTCGCGGCCCAGCACATCGTCGGCCTGAAAGCAGTCGGCGATGCCGATCGCCTGCAGGCTGATGTGTGCCAGTTCGCGCGCGTTGCGCGTGAGGATGCCCAGGCGATGGCCACGCTCGGCCAGTTCGCGGACCAGTTCCACCGCGCCCGGTGCTGCCGTCGACGCTACGGCCAATGCACGCTCGTGTTCCAGCAACCAGGCATGCTTGGCATGTGATTCTTCGGCCGGCAAGGTGGCCAGGTGGTCAAGGATGTCGGCCTCCTGCGGAATTTCCAGATGACGGCGGATGGCGGCGAAGTCGTGCACGGCCACCGTCAGCGTGCCGTCCAGGTCGAACACCCAATGGCGAACCCGCGCCAGGCTCATGACCAGTCCTGCCGATGGCGGATCAGACCTTCCTGGGCCGAAGAGGCCACCAACTGGCCGGCGCGGTTGTACACGCTGCCACGGGCGAAGCCACGTGCGTTGCCCGCCCAGGGGCTGTCCAGGGCATACAACAGCCAGTCGTCGGCGACCAGGTTGCCGTGGAACCACAGCGAGTGATCGAGGCTGGCGATCTGCATGTCACGGTGCCACACCGACTTGCCGTGAGGCAGCAGCGAGGTGGTCAACAGGTTGAAGTCCGAGGCATAGGCCATGACGTACTTGTGCAAGGCCGGGGTCTGGGCGAGTGCGCCGTCGGCGCGAAACCAGATGTATTTGATCGGGTCGGTCGGCGTGGGGTTGTACGGGTCGCGCTCGGCCACCGGGCGCATCTCGATGGGTTTGCCGCACAGCAGTTTGTCGCGCATGTGCGCAGGGATCAGATGGGCCACCTGCTGCATCAGCTCAAGCTCGGTGGGCAGGTTTTCCGGGCCGACCACCTCGGGCATCACCCTCTGGTGGGCAAAGCCTTCTTCGTCGTACTGGAACGAGGTGGTGCCGGTAAAGATCGGCTGGCCCTTCTGCACGGCGGTCACCCGGCGCGTGCTGAAACTGCCGCCGTCACGCACTCGGTCGACCATGTACACCACCGGCAGCTGGGCGTCGCCGGGGCGCAGGAAGTAGCCATGCAGCGAATGCACGTGGCGATCGGGCTCCACCGTCTGGCTGGCGGCCGACAACGACTGGCCCAGCACCTGGCCACCGAACAGCTGGCGAAAGCCCAGGTCCTGGCTGCGGCCGCGGAACAGGTTTTCTTCTATGGGTTCCAGGCTCAGCAGCTCGACCAGATCGTCCAACACATGGCTCATTCAAAACTCCTCGGCATAGGCAACACCCACATAGGCAGAACCAAATGGGCGCAATGATAGCGGACACCTGTGCTGCGAACACCTGCAGGAGCGGTCATCGGCCGCGAAAAAGACGGCGCGGTGTCGCTGATATAGCCCAGCGCGGCTTTCGCAGCCACAGCCCGCTCCCGCGGGGGCGCTAGCGGGTGTGCTGCCACTGATCCTGGGTGATGCGGTAAAGCATGTGCCGCTGCAATTCATGCCCGGGCAGGTTCGGGTGGTCGAAGTCGCCCTCGTGGTCGCGCAACATGCCGATCGATTGCATCACCTTTTCCGACGACACATTGGCCACCGCCGTGAACGCCACCACCTCATCCAGCCCCAAGCGATCGAAGGCGCAAGCCAGGCAGGTCCAGGCCGCTTCACTGGCGAAACCCAACCCCCAATGCTCATAGGCCAGACGCCAGCCAATCTCGGTAGCCGGGGCAAAAGGCGCATCGAAACCTACCTGGCCCAGCCCGGCGAAGCCGATGAACTGCCCACTGTCCTTGCGCTCCAGCGCCCACAGGCCATAGCCCAATTCGGCAAAGTGACCGCGCACACGACCGATGACCGCTGCGCTCTGCAGCCGTCCCAAGGTTTCGGGAAAATAACGCATGACCCGCGGATCGGCGCACATGTCGGCAAACGCGGGCAGATCGCTGTCACGCCACTGACGCAAGATCAGTCGCGCACTTTCAAGTTGGAGGATCCCGCTCATTGCTGATTCCTTGTCGATACCCGCCCGCCCCGACCCGATTCGGCCTGGCAAGCACCTTCCCGCTCATTTCGAACGCGAGGTGGCAAGGGAGTTTTCACGGCAAGACCAACGGCGCATGCAGGCATGTCGAGCAGCCATTTCGACCGGACGCGTTTCGCTCGGCCTGGCGGGCTAGCGCCGAGTACTGCGCTCCCAGGCGGCCAGCACCGTACGCTCCGAACGCACCAGATAGGCCTCGAGCAACTGCGTGGCCTCTTGCGCACGCCCCTCTTCCAGGCAATGCAGAATGCAACCGTTCATGTCCAGGTAGGGCATGTGCAGGAAGCGCGGATCGTCGAGCAAGCCGAAGGCCAGCCGCAATTGCGCCGATATCTGCGCATAGAACGCCTCCAGGCGCGGGCTGTCGGCCAATTCGACGACCGCCTGGTGGAACATCATGTTGGCCGTGCCCACGGCCTTCCAGTCCTTGGCCTCGCCCGCCTGCTTGCCCATGGCAACCGCTTCGCGCATGCGCACGGTGCCTGGGTGCAGCGGATAGCCTTGGGCAAGGGCCTGGCACTCGATGAAGCGGCGTACCCGGTAGATGTCGATGATCGACGCCATGTCGGGCACCGCCACGGTCACGCCGCGGTTTGGCTCGTGTTTGAGCAAGCCTTCACGGGTCAGGCCCCTGAAGGCCTCGCGCAGGGTGTTGCGCGAGATCTGCAGGGTTTCCGCCAGGGCAGCCTCGGAAAGGCGCTGGCCAGGGACCAGTTCACCTTCCACCAGCATCCGGCGAATCTCCTGGGTAATGGATTCACCCAGGGAACGAGGCGCAGAAAGTGAGAGGTCGTTCATGTACGGTCCAGGGTCGGAAAAGTCGATTCGATGTTCACCCACTGCCAGATCTCAGGCAAGGCGAATGGCACTTCTGTGCATCATTAAGTAACAGCGCTCCTTGCAAGCGTTACAAACTGGTGCACATTGTGGGTTACTTCAAAACGTATTGTTGAACAATCCAAAGCATACAGATCAACACCTTCCGCCGGATCGACAGGCTCTGGCATGTTCATTGCTCTGTCCCTGTCATCTCCCATCGCAGGAACGATGCCGTGACACAGACAGCCGCGACACAGACCGCCAAGGATTTCACCAAGGCGCGTCGCTCTTCCCTGATCGCCGCGATCTTCATGATGGCGACCTCGGCCATCGGCCCGGGCTTCATCACTCAGACCGCCACGTTCACGGCAAAAATGGGCGCGGCGTTCGCGTTCGGCATCCTGGCGTCGATTCTCATCGACTTCGTGGTCCAGTTGAACATCTGGCGCATCGTCACGCTGACCCGCATGCGGGCGGCCGACATCGCCAACAAGGCGATTCCAGGCAGCGGCTACTTGCTGGCCGTACTGGTCATCTTCGGCGGTGTGGTGTTCAACGTCGGCAACATTGCCGGTGCAGGCCTGGGCCTGAATGCACTGATGGGGCTGGATCCGAAATGGGGGGGCGCCTTGAGTGCGCTGATGGCCATCGGAATTTTCCTGTCTCGCCGTGCAGGCCTGGCCGTGGACAGAATGATTGTGGTGCTGGGCCTGGTGATGATTGGCATGACGCTGTTCGTCGCCTTCGCTTCCAACCCGCCGCTGGGTCAGGCGTTGTACCAAACCATCCTGCCGGAAACCGTGGATTTCGCCATCATCACCACCATCGTCGGTGGCACGGTGGGGGGATACATCACCTACGCCGGCGCCCATCGCCTGCTCGATCGCGGCACCACCGGGATCGAGAATCTACAGGCGGTGAACAAGGCGGCTTTGAGCGGCATCCTGGTCACCGGCCTCATGCGCTACATCCTGTTCCTCGCCATTCTTGGCGTGGTAGCCAGTGGCGTGGTCATCGACATTTCGGGTCAGGGCGCAAATCCAGCGGCGCAGGCCTTCCAGGCCACCGCAGGCGAGTTCGGCCTGCGCATCTTCGGCCTGATTCTCTGGGCGGCCGCCATTACCAGTGTGATCGGTGCGGCCTATACCTCCATCTCGTTCATCACTGTTTTTTCGCCCACTATCAGCGAAAAGGCACGCAACCGTGCCACCACCGTGTTCATTGCCGTGTCGCTGCTGATCTATGTCCTGATGGGCACGGCGCCTGCCGCGCTGCTGCTCTTCGCGGGTGGTTTCAATGGCTTGATCCTGCCCATCGGTTTGAGCATCTTCATCTACGTGGGCTGGCGCCGGTCCGACCTGATGGGCGGCTACCATTACCCTCGCTGGCTGCTGGTGCTGGGCCTGCTGACGTGCCTGCTGACCTGGTACATGGCGATCAAATCGGTCGGGCCGATCTTTGCCTTCCTCAAGGTCGTATGAGCCAGAACAATTACAAGGAATCTCTGCAATGCCAAGCATCGATATCAACAGCGACCTGGGTGAAAGCTTCGGCGCCTGGAGCATGGGCGACGACGATGCCATGCTCGACATCGTCACCAGCGCCAACGTTGCCTGCGGCTTCCACGCCGGCGATCCGGCCGGCATCCTGCGCACTCTCAAGGCTGCCGCGGCCCGGCAGGTCAGCATTGGCGCCCATGTGTCCTACCCGGACAAGGTCGGCTTCGGCCGCCGCAACATGGATGTGGCCAGCGACGAGCTGACCGCCGACGTGATCTACCAGATCGGTGCCCTGCAGGGCCTGGCCCAGGCCGCCGGCACCCGCGTCAGCTACGTGAAGCCCCATGGCGCTTTGTACAACACCATCGCCCACGACCGCCGTCAGGCGCTGGCGGTGATCGCCGCGATCCGCGCCGTCGACTCGCGCCTGGTGCTGGTGGCTCTGGCCGGCTCGAGCCTGATCGAACTGGCACGTGAGCAAGGCCTGACCTGCATTGCCGAGGCCTTCGCCGACCGCGCCTACACCCCAGAGGGCACGCTGGTTTCACGGCGCGAGCCGGGCGCGGTGCTGCACGATCCGCAACTCATCGCCCAGCGCATGCTGCGCCTGGTCGAAGACGGCACCCTGGAAGCGATCGACGGCAGCATCACGCGCATCCAGGCCGACTCGATCTGCGTGCACGGCGACAGCCCGGCCGCCGTGGCCATGGCCCGTGAGCTGCGCCGGGTAATGGAGCAGGCGAACATGCGCCTGCAAGCGTTTGCCGGAGACCGACCGTGAGCGCCCTGAAGCTCGCCGCCCGGCGCGCTGTCGACGCCGCCCGCGCAGCGCGCGCGGGCTACCGTGGTGGTCTGGTTGCACCTTCTGCCGGGATCGCGCCGGGCATGACCCAGGCCAACCTGATCGCCCTGCCCCGCGACTGGGCCTATGACTTCCTGCTGTACGCGCAGCGCAATCCGAAAGCCTGCCCCATCCTCGACGTCACCGATGCGGGCAGCCCGCACACCGTACTGGCAGAAGGCGCCGACCTGCGCACCGATCTGCCGCTGTACCGGGTCTGGCGCAACGGCCAGTTGGCCGAAGAGATCAGCGACGCCCGCCCCGCCTGGGCCGAGCACGACGACATGGTGACCTTTCTCATTGGCTGCAGCTTTACCTTCGAAACCGCGCTGCAGGAAGCCGGTATCGAAGTCCGGCACATCGCCGACGGCAGCAATGTGCCGATGTACCTGAGCAACCGTGCCTGCCGCCCGGCCGGGCGGCTGCGCGGTGACATGGTGGTGTCCATGCGCCCTATCCGCGCCGACCGCGTGGCCGAAGCCTGCACCATCACCGCCCGCTATCCCTCGGTGCATGGCGCGCCGGTGCACGTGGGCGACCCGGCGCTGCTGGGCATCGCCGACCTGGCCCATCCCGACTTCGGCGAAGCCGTGCGCATCGAACCGGGCGAAGTGCCGGTGTTCTGGGCCTGTGGCGTCACGCCCCAGGCGGCGGTCATGGCGTCGGGCGTGCCGTTCGCCATCACCCATTCGCCGGGCCATATGTTCATCACCGACGTGCCTGACAGCACGTACCACGTCTAGGAGATTGCCGTGCGTTTTCTACCGGTCAACCTGGACACCCTGCTGGTCGAGCTGAGCGACCTGGAGCAGACCCTGGCCCTGTTCGACGCCTTGAGCGCCGAGCCGCTGGCGGGGGTGGAAGAGATCATCCCGGCCGCGCGGACGCTGCTGATCCAGTTCCGCCCCAGCGCCATTACCCGCCAGGCGCTGGTCGACCACGTCGCCCGTCAGGACCTGGGCCAACGCCGGGCCGCCGAGCAGCGCCGGGTGGAAATTCCCGTGCACTACAACGGCGAAGACCTCGACGAGGTCGCCGCGCTGCTGCAGATCAGCCGCGACGAAGTGATCCGCCGCCATACCGCCGAGGACTACAGCGTGGCGTTCTGCGGCTTTGCGCCAGGCTTCGGCTACCTGACCGGCGGCGCCGGGTTCCAGGTGCCGCGCCGGCAGACGCCGCGCACGCGCATTCCGGCCGGTGCCGTGGCGCTGGCCGGCGAATTCAGTGGTATCTACCCCAAGGCCAGCCCCGGTGGCTGGCAGATCATCGGCGTCACGCCCTTGCAGATGTGGGACCTGGAGCGCACTGAACCGGCTCTGTTGCGCCCCGGCTACAAGGTACGTTTCATCGATGCCGGGCCGCTGCCTGTAGGTGGCTTGCCCGTGCCCAGCCAGCCCGCTGCGGCCCTGCCACCGAGCGGCGCGTACCTGCAGATTCTCAGCCCCGGCCTGCACAGTGTGCTGCAGGACACCGGCCGCATTGGTCAGACCGGCCAGGGCGTGTCCCGCTCCGGTGCGCTGGACCTGGGCGCGTTGCGGGCCGCCAACCGCGCCGTCGGCAACCGCTCGGACATGGCCTGCGTGGAAACCGTGCTCGGCGGCCTGCGCTTCGTCTGCCACGGCCACGCCGTGATCGCCGTCACCGGCGCGCAAACCCCGGTTACCCTGACCAGCGCCAGTGGCCTGCAATGGCCTGTGGACAACTATCGACCCATCGAACTGGTACCGGGTGACACGGTCACCTTGGGTACGCCCGGCGCCGGGCTGCGCAGCTACCTGGCGATCCGCGGCGGCTTCGACGTGGCGCCGGTGCTCGGCAGCCTGTCGACCGACACCCTGGCCCAGGTCGGCCCGCCCGCCCTGGCTGCGGGAGACCAGTTGGGGTTCACCCCGCCTACGGGCGGCACCAGCGTGTCGCTGAGCGAAGCCCCGGCGTTCGCCCTGCCCAAGACGGCCGACATCGTCACCCTGGATGTGCTGATGGGGCCGCGCAGCGACTGGTTCACCGCCGATGCCATCGAGCGCTTGAGCAGCCAGCACTGGCAGGTCACCCCGCAATCCAACCGCGTCGGCATCCGCCTGGCCGGTGAAACGCCGCTTACGCGCAGCAACCCCCAGGAGCTGCCCAGCGAAGGCACCGCCGTGGGCGCGATCCAGGTGCCGGCCAGCGGCCAGCCCGTATTGTTCCTGGCCGACCACCCGCTGACCGGCGGCTACCCGGTCATCGCCGTGGTCGCCAGCTACCACCTCGACCTGGCAGGGCAGATACCGGTCAATGCACGGATCCGCTTCAACCCGGTGGCCGCCTTCGAAGACATCCAGCCCACCGCGCCCGCCCCTTCTTCCCCTGCCGATGTGGAAAGACTTCCATGAAAAAACTCCTGATTGCCAACCGCGGCGAGATCGCCGTGCGCATCGCCCGTGCCTGCCGCGACCATGGCGTGCAATGCGTGGCGGTGTACGCCGATGCCGATATCGACGCGCTGCACGTGCGTCACGCCGATGAAGCCTACGGGCTCGATGGCCAGCGGCCCGCCGAGACCTATCTCAACATCCAGAAACTCCTGGACGTGGCCCGGCGCAGTGGCGCCGATGCCGTGCATCCGGGCTATGGCTTTCTCTCGGAACGGGCCGATTTCGCCCGCGCGGTCATCGACGCGGGGCTGATCTGGGTCGGCCCCAATCCCGAAACCATCGACGTGCTCGGCGACAAGGTAGAGGCGCGCAAGATCGCCCAGGCCGTGGGCGCGCCTCTGGTTGCCGGTACGCCGGGGCCGGTGGCAAGCGCCGACGAGGTGCTGGCCTTTGCCGAACAGCACGGCCTGCCCATCGCCATCAAGGCCGCATTCGGGGGTGGCGGACGCGGCATGAAGGTCGCCTGGCGCCTCGACGAGGTGGCTGAGCTGTTCGCCTCGGCGGTGCGCGAGGCAGAGGCCGCCTTCGGCCGTGGCGAATGCTACGTGGAACAGTTTCTCGACCGGCCCCGGCACATCGAAGCGCAGATACTGGCCGACAAGCATGGCCAGGTGGTGGTGGTGGGCACGCGCGACTGCTCCCTGCAGCGCCGCAACCAGAAGCTGGTGGAAGAAGCGCCCGCGCCGTTCATCACCGAACAGCAGCGCGAGCGTATTCATCAATCGGCCCGCGACATCTGCGTCAAGGCCGGTTATGTCGGCGCCGGCACGGTCGAATTCCTGCTCAGCCAGGATGGCACCCTGTCGTTCCTGGAGGTCAACACGCGCCTGCAGGTCGAACACCCGGTCACCGAAGAGACCACCGGCGTGGACCTGGTGATCGAGCAACTGCGCATCGCCGACGGCTTGCCGCTGTCGTTCGATGAAACCCCGGCGCCGCGCGGTCACAGTTTCGAATTTCGCATCAATGCCGAGGATCCGGGCAAGGGCTTTCTGCCCACTCCCGGCCAGATCGACGAGTTCATGCCGCCGTTCGGCCCAGGCGTGCGCCTGGACAGCGGTGTGACCAGCGGGTCGAGCGTGCCCAGCCATTTCGATTCGATGATGGCCAAGCTGATCGTCACCGGCGCCACCCGTGAGCAGGCGATTGCCCGCGCCCGGCGCGCCCTGGCCGAGTTCCGCATCGAGGGGATCGCCTCGGTGCTGCCGTTCCACCGCGCCGTGATGGATCACCCGGACTTCACCGGCAGCGACGGTTTTACCGTGCACACGCGCTGGATCGAAACCGACTTCGCCGAGACCATCAGCCTTGCGCCGCGGGCCGCACCCGTGGCCGACACGGACATTCTGCGCACCTTCGTCGAGATCGATGGCAAGCGCCACGCCCTCGGCCTGCCAAGCGCGCTGTTGCGTGGCATGAGCCTGAATGCGCCGGCCGCGGCCCCACCGCACGCAACGGCCGCTGCAGACCTGGATCCCCACGCCTTGCTCACCCCGGTGGCGGGTAACCTGCACACCTGGGTAGTGGATGACGGCGCGACGGTGTCCAGCGGCCAGGTAGTGGCAGTGGTCGAAGCGATGAAGATGGAAAGCTCGGTACTGGCCCCGTGTGCAGGCCGCGTAAGCATCGGCCAGCAGGCCGGTGACTACTTCGAGGCAGGCGCCGTGATCGGTCGTATCCAGGCCGACGACTGACCCATGGCAGCAGGCGGCACCGGGTCATGGCCCAGGTGCCGTTACCTGGAAAAAGCCCAGCCGAACGCGCTGCGCATCTGGAATAATGCCGGCCTTCGTCACCCGCACCACTCCATGGATTTTGCACAAGGCCTGCAACAATGCTTTCGATCGTCGCTTCACTCCTGCCCATTCTGCTGGCGCTGGCCGGCGGCTGGCTGCTGGCAATTTTCATCAGCCCCGAACTGCGCAAGCGGCTGGTGAAGCTGATCACCCCATTCATCTGGCTGCTGCTGTTTTCGATCGGCTACGAATTCGGCAATGTCTTGGGCGCCTTGAACTCGGCACGCGAATCGGCGCTCACCGCGCTGGTCTTCGCCCTGCTCACCACCGCCGTGCCCTGGTTGATGCTGTCGTGGGGCACCGCTGCTGCAGTGGCCCACCCAGCGTCGGCGCGTCAGGGGCTGGCGGGCATTGTCCCACCGCTCAAGGAGTGTCTGATCGCGCTGCTCGCCCTGGCGCTGGGCGTCGGTATGTATCACCTGTGGGGCGCGGCCGACGGCTCGGGTTTCGCCTGGCCTTCGACCAGCTACTTCCTCTATGTACTGATCGTGCTGGTTGGGCTGGACCTCTACGGAGTCCGGCCCGACCCGTCGTGGTATTCGCTGCGCACGCTGAAGATTCCCGCGATGGTGGTGATCGGCTCGCTGCTGGGCGGCCTGCTCGCGGCGTGGGCCACAGGCCAGCCACTGGCCATTTCCATGGCGCTGTCCAGTGGCTTTGGCTGGTTCACCCTGTCCGGCGTGCTGGTGGGCCACCATGCCGGTGAAGCCTTCGGCGCCATGGCCCTGCTGACCGATCTGTTCCGCGAGATCCTCGCCATCGGTCTGCTCTACAGCCTGGGCGCGCGGCGTCCGCTGCAATGCATCGCTGCAGGCGGTGCCACTTCCCTGGATTCGACCTTGCCGATCATCAAGCAGAAGTGTCCGCCCGAATTGCTCCCGGTGGCCCTGGTCAGCGGTTTTCTGCTGACGGTGGTCGGGCCCTTGTTGATGGTGTTCTTCCTGACCGTATGAGTTATGCACACCGGCGCAGCGGTGGATAAGTTACGCACAATCGCTGTGCAACTGCCTGTGGATAATCTGCGCATAAGCGCCTGGCGTGCCGTACAGGCGGGGGTATGGGCGAAGCGGTCATTTTTTGATCAGTGATGTCGAGCGGTTTTGCACGCGCAAGCGCGAGTTACCCACATCCGCTGTGCAACCGCATGTGGATAACCTGCGCAAAACAGGCTGCAGGCCTTGCGCTGTGGGGCTTTCAGGAAGCCGATCAAATATTGATCAACATCGCCTGTGGATACAGGAGCGGAACGAGCCGTGTAGAATTCTCGTTCTTTCCCTGTCGATCCGCTTACATGCACTCTTCTTCCCCTCGCGTCGCCGTGATCGGCGGCGGCCCGGCGGGCCTGATGGCCGCCGAAGTGCTGAGCCTTGCCGGCGTGGCCGTCGACGTCTACGACGGCATGCCCTCGGTGGGCCGCAAATTCCTCCTGGCAGGCGTCGGCGGCATGAACATCACCCATTCCGAGCCCTACCCGGCTTTCGTTTCGCGGTATGCGGAACGTGCGCAGGACGTTCGAGCATGGCTGGACCCATTCGATGGGCAACGGCTGCGCGAATGGATTCATGGCCTGGGTATCGACACCTTCGTCGGCACCTCCGGGCGGGTGTTCCCCGCCGACATGAAGGCCGCACCGTTGCTGCGGGCCTGGCTCAAGCGCCTGCGCGAGTCCGGCGTGGTTATCCACACCCGCCACCGCTGGCTGGGCTGGAACGCCGGCGGCAGCTTGCGCATCGCCAATCCACAAGGCGAGTTGGCCATACCTGCGCATGCCACGGTGTTGGCGTTGGGTGGCGCTAGCTGGGCGCGGCTGGGTTCCGACGGCGCCTGGGTGCCGTGGTTGCATGATCGCGGTGTACCGATCAAGCCGCTGCAACCCTCCAACTGCGGCTTCGAAGTGCCGGGCTGGAGCGCGCTGCTGCGGGAGAAGTTCGCCGGCGCACCGCTGAAGAACGTTGCCCTCGGGCTGGCTGGCGAGCCATCGCGCAGGGGTGAATTCGTGCTGACCGAAACGGGGGTGGAAGGCAGTTTGGTGTATGCACTGTCAGCCGGGATTCGCGAGGCGATCAACCGCACAGGCAAAGCGACCCTGCATCTGGACCTGCTGCCGGATCGTCCTGTGGATAAGGTTCGGGCCGCGTTGCACAAGCCGCGGGGGTCTAAAAGCATGGCCCGGCACCTGCAGGGGCAACTGGGCCTGGAAGGGGTGAAGGCCGGCCTTCTGCGGGAGCTGACCGATGCGCAAGCCTTTGCCGACCTCGATGCGCTGACCTTGGCGATCAAGGCCCTGCCGCTGACGCTGGTGCGCGCGCGGCCGCTGGACGAGGCCATCAGCACGGCGGGCGGTGTGGACTTGCAAGGGCTGGATCGGCACCTGATGCTCAACGCTGTGCCAGGCACCTTCTGCGCGGGTGAAATGCTGGACTGGGAAGCGCCTACCGGCGGCTATCTGCTGACAGCCTGTTTCGCCAGCGGCCGGCGCGCGGCGGATGGCGTGCTGGAGTGGCTGGCTCGGGGGTGATGTTTGCCTCTAGGGCCTCTTCGCGGGCAGAGGGCCTAGAGGCCCCCACACACCTCAAGGCTTGCGCTTGCGCGGCCCGGTATTGAACACCGGGACCTTGCGCACTGGCTTGACCACCGGCACCGCATCCACCGGTGAATCACCGCTGTCGACCCACTTGCCCAGGTTCTTCTTGCTGCCACTGACCTTGGGCTTCTTCGGCTTTTTCGGTTTCTTCACCACCTGGCCGCTGGCATCGGTGTCCGGCACGCGGTGGTCGGGCACGAAGTCAGGCTCGTCGACGCGCTTCAGCGTCTGCCGGGTGAGCGTTTCGATGGCCGACAGCAACTGCACTTCGTCGGCGCAGACCAGCGAGATAGCCTCACCGGTGGCCCCGGCGCGACCGGTGCGACCGATGCGGTGAATGTAGTCTTCGGCGACGATGGGCAGGTCGAAGTTGACCACCAACGGCAGGTCTTCGATGTCCAGGCCGCGCGCGGCAACATCGGTGGCCACCAGGATCTGCACCTCCGAGGCCTTGAAGCGATCCAGCGCGCGCTGGCGCGTGGCCTGGGGCTTGTCGCCGTGGATGCCATCAGCGTTGACACCCAGACCTTGCAGCTTCTCGACCAATGCGTCGACGCCGTTACGGGTCTTGGCGAACACCAGCACCTGTTTCCAGCGCTGCTTCTTCAACAGATGGCAGAACAGCTCGGCCTTGCGCTTCTTGTCCACCGGCACGATCCACTGCTGCACCGAGCTGGCCGCCACGTTGCGCGGGCTGACTTCGATGCTCAGCGGGTCGTTGAGCATCTGCCCGGCGAGCAAGCGAATGGCATCGGAAAAGGTCGCCGAGAACAGCAAGGTCTGACGCTTCTTCGGCAAGGCCGCATAGATGTCGCGCAGCTCCTCGGAAAAGCCCAGGTCGAGCATGCGATCCGCTTCATCCAGCACCAGGGTCTGCAGCTGGGAAAACTTCACCGCGTTCTGCCGATACAGATCGAGCAGACGCCCAGGCGTCGCCACCAGCAGGTCGACGCCCTTGCGCAGCTTCATCATCTGCGGATTGATGCTGACCCCGCCGTACACGGCATAAGTGCTCAACGGCAGGTGCTCGCCATACTCGACGATATTGGCGTGGACCTGCTCGGCCAGCTCGCGCGTGGGGCACAGCACCAACGCGCGCACCGAATTGCTTGCCACCTTGGGCCCTTCCATGGCCAGCAACTGCAGCAATGGCAGGGCGAAACCGGCGGTCTTGCCGGTGCCGGTCTGGGCCGCAGCCATCAGGTCGCGGCCGGCCAGCACTGCCGGAATGGCTTGGGTCTGCACCGGGGTCGGCGTCTGGTAGCCAAGCGTTTCAAGGGCGCGCTGCAGGGGTTCGATCAGGCCAAGGGTGGCGAATGTCATGGGTCTACCGTCAGAAGATGTTTCGCAATGGCCGGCAGTTTACCCTGTCGGCAGCGCTTTCGCCTTGCGCCATTGCGGCACCCCGATCAACACCACCGCACCGATGATCACCGCCATCGCCACGCACTCCTCGACGCCGATGTGCTCGCCGGCGAAGAGAATGCCCAGCAGCACGGCCACTGCCGGGTTGACGTAGGCATAACTGGTGGCGGCCGCCGGGCGCACGTTCTTGAGCAGGTACATATAGGCACTGAAGGCCACGATCGAACCGAAGAACACCAGGTAGGCCAGCGCGCCCCAGCCGGCGGCGGTCGGCCATTGCTGTAGGCGCTCGCCGGAAATCAGGCTGCCGAGCAGCAGCACCGCGCCGCCGATGAGCATTTCCGCCGCTGCTGCCATGGCGCCCTGGGGTAATGGCAGGCTGCGGCTCCATACCGAGCCAAAGGCCCAGGCGGCCGCTGCGAAAATCAGCAAGGCGGCGCCCAGCGGGCTGGCCTGCAGGTTGGAGCCCAGGTTGAGCAGACCGATGCCGATCAGCCCGAGGACGATGCCGGCCCACTCCAGACGAGTATTGCGCTGGCCGCGAAACAGGCCGAAGAACAGGGTGAACAGCGGCACGGTGGCCACGGCCAGCGCCGCCACGCCGGAGGACACCCCGGCGTGCTCGGCGACCGTGACCCCACCATTGCCGCAACTGAGCAGCAGGATGCCCACGCACCCGGCTGCGCGCCATTGCGGCCAGCTGGGGTTGGGCGCCCCGCGCAGGCGCAGGAAGCTGTACAGCAGGGTTCCGGCGATGAGAAAGCGCACCCCGGCCATCAGCAACGGTGGCCAGGACTCGACGCCGATACGGATGAACAGGTACGTCGAGCCCCAGACGAAGTACAGGGCCAGAAAAGCGCCGATAAGCAGCAGGGGGAAGCGGGACTTGGCAGGCATTTCAAAGGTCATCCATGGCGTGTTTTTATTCTTTCCTGATGGGAACGGCGCGGGCGGCACTCCCCTCTACCCGCGAAGAGGCCCTCCAGCCCTAGCCCATCCGATACTTCTGCAACACCTCGCGCATCTTCGCCATCGGCACTTTCTGCAGCGTGCAGAACAACCCATGGGACACCTCGGCCAGCCCGTGGCGTTCGCGCAGTTCCAGCGCCAGGTGCTGGGTCAGGTTGGCGGCCATCTCGGCGTCGGCCATGGCCCGGTGAGCCTGGCCGGTGTGTGGCAGTTTCGCCCACTGGGTCAAGGTGCCCAGCTTGTGATTCGGCGCGCCAGGGAACAGGCGCCGGGCCATCAACATCGAGCAGGCGAAACTCTGCACCCGTGCCCGGCGCAGCAGGCTCAGCTCGTGGTCCCAGAACTTCTGGTCGAAGGAAGCATTGTGCGCAAGCAACGGCGTGCTGCCGACGAACTCGGCCACTTCGGCCATGACCTCGGCGGCCGGTGGTGCCTTGCGCACCATGGCCGTGGTGATGCCGGTGAGGCTGGCAACGAAGCCAGGCACGGGCAGGCCGGCGTTCATCAGGCTCTGGTAGCGCCCGACGATTTCGCCGCGCTCGAGCATGACCACGGCAATTTCCGTGGCGCGGCAGCCCATGTTCGGCGAGATGCCAGTGGTTTCGAAGTCGATGACAGCAATGCGTTCCAAAGCGGTGAAACCTCAGTTCTTCAGCAGCAACGCGCCTTCGATTGGCACGTAGCGGGTGGCGGCGCGGATCAGTGAGTTGGCGGTCAGGCCCGGAACCCCATAGGCCACGGCCTCGACCCCGTGCTTGCCGATAATGCGGTCGAGCAGCAGGTCGAAGTCGCCGTCGCCCGAAGCAAGCACGATTTCGTCGACGTGATCGGCGGCGTCCATGATATCAATGGTGATGCCCACGTCCCAGTCGCCCTTGGCCGAGCCATCGCTGCGCTGGATATAGGGCTTGAGTTTGACCGTGAAGCCGAGGTTGCGCAGGATCTGCTGGAATTGCTGCTGCTTGCTGTCGCCACGGTCGATGGCGTAGGCATAGGCTTCGACGATCTGCCCACGCTGGCCGATGTCGGCCCACAGCGCGGCATAGTTGAAATGGCAGCCGTAGGCCTGGCGCACGGTGTAGTAAAGGTTCTGTACATCGGCGAACACCGCGATCTTCTTCACCGCACTTCCTCGTCGCGCTGGGCGCCTGAGCTTCTGGATAGCCAGTATGCCAGTGTTGGGGCAAGGATGGGGGTGACTGTGCCGGCCTCTTCGCGGGCAGAGCCCCGCTCCCACAGGATCGCACGCAACCCTGTGGGAGCGGGTCTCTGCCCGCGAAGAGGCCATGAGGTCCACCGAACAATGTAAAGGCAGGTCGACGAGCCCTCTGCCCGCGAAGAGGCCCTCGGCCTTTACACGAAGTCATCATCCTCGGACATGAAGCCGCCGTCATCGCCGCTGTCATAACCGGCATCCGCCAAACCACCCTGTTCATTCCAGCTGTCATTGCTGACCTGTTGGGCATCGCCGCTTTCGTTCCAGCCACCGCCGTCGCTGGCCTGGGCGGGCTCTTCCTTGATCACCTCGACGACCTCCTGCGGATTGTCGTGATGAAACAGACTGCTGATGCCCTGCGCCAGCATCACACCACCGGCCACACCCGCGGCCGTCTGCAGGGCGCCGCGCATGAAACCGCCACCTGCGGCCGGCGCCTGAGCACCTGGGGCGGCGTAGTTCTGCTGTGGCGGTGGCTGGTACGCCGGCGCCTGGCGGGCCGGCTCGCGCCAGCCATTGCCCTGCGGCTGCACTGCCCGCGCAGGCTGCTGTGCATCGCGAGTGCCGCCGCCGAAAATGCTCGACAGGAAACCACCACCGCCCTGCTGTGCCGGTGCTGCCGATTGGCTGCGCGCCTGTTGCAATTCGGTCTGCAGCTGCTGGTTCTGCTCGCTCAGGCGCTTGATCGCCGCTTCCTGGACCAGGATCGCCTGCGCCATGTAATAAGGCGCGGCCGGCTGGGCGGCCACATGCCCCTTGATGCGTTCGTCAGCCTGCGCATCACGCGCACTGCCATCTTTTTCGGCCTGCTGGAGGCGGGTGAACAGACCGTCGATCAAGCTTTGTTCATCAGTGTTCATGGCGACCTCGCTCGATTGCCCACAAAATGGGTACAGCCGGCGCACAGTGCGTCGGTTCTGCTTCAATGATGGGGCTGGCGCCCCGCCTTTCAATGACCGGCCGCGATTAAACTTTGTTCACCCTCCCCCGTTGCCGCCGTTCGCAGCCTGCGGGCCGGGTGTTGAAAAGCGCCACCATCGGCTAAAGTGTCGACCTGCTTTTTGACCTGTGACCCGGCCCCATGAACCCGCTGATAGTATTGCGCGACTCGTTCTATTTCTTCCGCATCAACCTGTGGGCGATTCTGCGCCTGTGCCTGCCGCTGGTGGTCTGCGAAGCCCTGGCGCGCGAACTGGTGGCACGCGCCAGTGGCCCCGACGCCACGGTCATGTACGACGTGGCCGTGGGCTTGCTGTTCTACCCGTTGTACACCGCCGCACTGATCCTGTTTCTCGACGCCCGTACCGACGGCTACGAGCCGCAGGGGCGGCACCTGCTGGGCAAGGCCTTGCACCTGTGGCCACGCTTCGCCCTGATGGCTGCCCTCAGCACACTGCTGATCATGTTCGGCATGTGGCTGTTCGTGCTGCCGGGCCTGTACCTGATGATCAAGCTGTCGTTCTCGGAATACCTGCTGGTGCTGCGCAACATCACCCCCTTGCAGGCCATGCGCGAAAGCTTCGACATGACCAAGGGCAAGTTCTGGCCGATCCTGTTCACCCTGCTGGCGATCATGATCCCGCTGTGGCTGCTCGACGGCCTGAGCGCCATGGCCTGGACCGACACCCAGCCCACGCTGGTACGGCTGCTGGTGGACAGCGTCAACAGCTTCCTGCAACTGCTGCCCAGCGTGGTGTTGTTTCGCCTGTTCATGTTGATGAGCAAGCCTGACTGACCACTGCGTTCAGGCGCTGGCCTGGGTGCCGGCCAGCTCGTGGTAACGCCGAGCGAAGTAGACCAGCACATCGGCTTCGTTTTGCTGGCGGATATCCAGTACTTCGCACACCAGAATGTCGTGGGTACCGACGCTGGTACTGCTGGTGATCTTGCAGTCGAAAGACAGCTTGGCACCTTCCAGTATCGGCGCACCGGTGACCCCCTGGCTCCAGCAGCCGCCCTCGAAGCGCTGCGCTTGGGGCGTCTTGCCGCCAAAGGCATTGGACAAGGCTTGCTGGCCATTGCCCAGGGTGTTGACGCATACCGTGCCGTTGCCTGTGAACGACTCGTACACCGATGCAGTGCGATTGATGCACACCAGCAGCGTCGGCGGCTGGTCGGTCACGCTGCACACCGCCGTGGCAGTGAAACCCGCGCGCCCATGGGGGCCGTCGGTGGTGATGACGTTCACGGCGGCGGCCAGGCCGGCCATGGCGTCACGGAAGGCTTGACGCTCGACGGGAAGCGAATGAGGCACGGTCATAGTGAAAGTCCTTGAAAGTAGTCCAGCACAGCATGATGGAAGGGTTGCGGGTCGCTGACGCTTGACGCGTGCCCGCCGTATTCGAGTACCACCAGCGTGGCATTGGGCAGCCGATCGGCCAGGTGCCGGGAACGCTGCCACGGCACCAGCATGTCGTCCCTGTTGGCGATCAGCAGCGTGGGCGTGTGAATGCCTTGCAGCCGCGATTCGATGTCGAAGGTTTCCAGCGCGTTGATCCGCCGCAGCAGGTTGTCATGGCTGGGAAAGTGGGCCAGAGCATGGGCCTCGTCTTCGGCCAGACGCGCGCCGTTGCTGGCGATCCAGTCGGCGGGATACAGAAACAACGCCTGCGCTTGTACGTAAGCCTGCGAGCCGCTGTGACGCAGCAGGTTCTTGCGTACCGCAAAACAACGGGCGCTGTGCGGATTGGGGCTGCTCCAGGCGTTGATCAGCACCAGGCTGCTCAACCGCTCCGGGCACATCGCTGCCAGTTCCAGCCCAACCAGTCCACCCAGGGCATGGCCCATGAAATGGCACTGTTCGATGTCGAGTTCATCGAGCAGTGCCAGCAGCTCTTCGGCCATGTGCGCGATGCAGTAGCCTTCGGGCAGTTGCGCAGGGCTGCGCCCGGTGCCGGCGTGATCGTAGGTCACGACCCGGAAATGCTCGCCGAGCAGCGCCAGATCACCGGCCCAGAACCCGGCCGAGCCGCCGAGACCGGAACTGAGCAGCAAAGTAGGCGCGCTGGGGTCCTGGCGACCTTGAATGGAGTGGTGCATGGAAACCTCCGGGTTGAGCGTCAGCCAACGTGAGCGATGCTGGCGATTTCGATCAGCGCGTCGGGTTTGACCAGACCGCACTGGATGCAATAGCGCGCAGGCTTCTCGCCGGCGAAGTACTCGGCGTACACCTCGTTGACCTTGGGGTAGTCGGCCCAGTCGCGGATCATGATCATGTTGAAGGTCACGTCATCCAGGGTACCGCCAGCCGTTTCCACCACACCCTTGATGGTCTCCAGCACGTGACGGGTCTGCGCTGCCGCGTCACCGACGTGCACCACGTTGTTGTCTTTGTCGAACGGCAGGGTGCCCGAGACGTACAGCACGCCATCGGCCAGCGAACCCGGAACGAACGGCGCCAGGGGCTTGCCGGTGCCTGCAGGGATAATCGATTGCTTGGTCATCTGTGCGTCCTCAGGAGGGTTGCCCGACAGGGGCGAAGGTGGTGCAGAAGTCATCGACGCTGGAGACCCAGCCGAAGAAGGTTTCGATGTTGAACAACGCGGCTTGCTGAGCGAATGCGGGGCCCGCCTGATGGGTGGCATCGGCCAGCACCACGCCGAAGTACTCCAGATGGAAGCCGTCGCGCAGGGTCGACTCGACGCACACGTTGGTGGCAATGCCGGTGAACACCAGGTTGCGGATGCCGCGCGCGCGCAGCGTGCTGTCGAAGGTGGAGTTGAAGAAGCCGCTGTAGCGGGTCTTCGCAACCACGATGTCGCCCGGCTGGGGCTTGAGCTCGTCGACCAGGGCATAGTCCCAACCGCCCTTGGCCAGCAGCTGCCCTTGCAGTTCGGGGCGCTTGCGCATGGTTTTCAGCGCATTGGACTTGTGCCAGTTGGGCGAGCCGGGCCCGCCGGCCTCGACGTAGGCCGGGTCCCAGCCGTTCTGGAAGAAAATCACCGGGATGCCAGCGGCGCGGGCTGCCGAAATGGATCGCTGAATGGCGGCGATCACCGGCCCCGTGCTCGACACATCGAAGCCGGCCAGGTCCAGGTAGCCACCCAGCGTGGCGTAGGCGTTCTGCATGTCGACCACCACCAGCGCGGTTTCGCTGGCTTTCATGCGCAGCGCTTCGGGGCGGGCGGGCAGTTCACGGGCGGGGTGCGGGTCCAGCGGCAGGGACACGCCGGAAACGTTCACGGGCGTATTCATCACACGGCCTCCAAGGTGCGCAGCACGTGGCGACGGCTGCTCATCAGCGGCTGTATCTTTTGCCCGAAGTCTTCGATGCCTTGCACGAAATCGTCGAACGTCAGCATCACGCCCTGGGTGCCCGGCACGCTGGCGACTTCGTCGAGCATGCGCGCCACATTGGCCCACGAGCCGACCAGGGTGCCCATGTTGATGTTGACCGCCGAGGTGGGGTCGGCCATCTGCCGCAGGTTGGAGCTGGCACTTTTGTCTGCCGAGCCCTTCTCGCCCAGCCAGGCAATGGCTTCCTGGTCGGCGCCGGCCTTGATGTGCTCCCAGCGCGCACGTGCTGCCTCGTCGCTGTCGGCAGCGATGATCATGAACAGCACGCAGGAGGTCACGTGGCGGCCGGTCTTCTTGTTGGCTTCGAGCAACGCCTGGGCCGTGGGCGCGAACGCGGTCGGGGTGTTCACACCTTTGCCGAAGCAGAAGTTGTAGTCGGCGTATTGCGCCGAGAAGGCCATGCCCGCCTCGCTCTGGCCGGCGCAGATGAGCTTCATGTCGGCCTGTGGGCGCGGGCTGACACGGCAGTCCTGCATGGTGAAATGTTCACCCTTGAAGTCGCTGCGCCCGGTACTCCACAGATCGCGCAGTACCTGCGCGTATTCGCCCAGGTACTGGTAGCGGGTACCGAAGAACTCGTCGCCGGGCCACAGGCCCATCTGCTCGTACTCCGGTTTCTGCCAGCCGGTCACCAGGTTGACCCCGAAGCGGCCGTTGGAAATCGAATCGATGGTCGCCGCCATGCGTGCGGTGATGGCAGGCGGGATGGTCAGCGTGGCGACCGTGGCGAACAACTGGATCTTGCTGGTGACGGCGGCAAGCCCGGCCATCAGCGTGAAGGATTCCATGTTGTGTTCCCAGAACTCGGTCTTGCCGCCGAAGCCGCGCAGTTTGATCATCGACAGCGCAAAGTCGAAGCCATAGTGCTCGGCCTTCTGCACGATCTGCTTGTTCAATTCGAAGGTGGGCAGGTACTGCGGCGCGTTTTCGGAAATCAGCCAGCCGTTGTTGCCAATAGGAGTGAAAACACCGATATCCATGTGGGTCCCTCTCTGAGTAATGAGCGTTACGCACCGGACAGGTTGCGCATGAAAGGGTACTTAGCAGGGATCGGGCCAGGTTTGATTAAGCTATGCTTTTCATAAACTTATGAATTAAACAGGCGTATTGGTGGACCAATTGGTCCGAAGTAGAGCACTTGGTTTGTGCGCTTTTCCGGCTGCCGGTGCAAAACGATGCACGCCGCTGCCCTGCCTGTATCGTCGGCAGACATTCGCCCGTTATCATGGCCGCCTACATCCAGCTGCAGGTTCCAGTCGCGTGAAAGAACAGCCACCCGCCAACGAGCCCCGTGCCAAGCGCGCGCGCAACGTCAAGCCCAAGCCTGTGGTCAAGGCGACCCGAGAGCCCAGCGCAGCGGCACTCAAGCGCCGGCTGCAACTGATGGAAAGCAAGCGCACCGCCATACTGGGCGCCGCACTGGATGTGTTCTCGCGCTATGGCCTGCACGGCAGCAGTCTTGATCAGGTAGCCACCCGGGCCGACGTGTCCAAGACCAATCTGCTGTACTACTTTTCCAGCAAGGACGACCTTTACCTGAGCGTGCTCAGGCAGTTGCTGGAGGTCTGGCTGAGCCCCCTGCAGTACTTCACTGCCGACAAGAACCCGGTAGAGGCCATCGGTGCCTATATAAAAGCCAAGCTCGAACTGTCCCGGGATCACGCAGCGGAATCGCGCCTGTTCTGCATGGAGATCATGCAGGGCGCCCCGCTGATGCTCAGTGAACTGCAGCAGCCCTTGCGCGAAACCGTCGACACCAAGGTTGCGGTGATCGAGCACTGGATCGCGACGGGCCAACTGGCGCCGGTCAACCCGCACCACTTCATCTTTTCGCTGTGGGCAACCACCCAGCACTACGCCGACTTCCGCACCCAGGTGGAGGCCGTGACCGGCAAGACCCTGCACGATCCGGTGTTCTTCGAAGAGGTCCTGGTGGGGTTGCGCGGGTTGATACTCGATGGCGTGCGACCCAGGGCGAACTGAGCGCCCCGTAATCGTGCCGGGCGCACAAACCAAGTGCTCTACTTCGGACCAAATGATCTGAATTAAGCCAGAGCAATAACTCAACTCACTGTTACCAAAGCGCTTTTCTGATATGGCACGGATGCTGCTTTCGAGCTTCGGGCGGCCAAGGGCAGATTTCTGGCCCTGGCAGCGCCCTGCTGCCCCACGCTCATATTTCAGGAAGGCGCCTCATGCTCAAGACACTGCTGCCAGGAATGCTGCTCGCCGCTTCGGCCTACGGGACAGGGAGTGCGGCATACGCCGAGGGCCTTACCCTCAAGGGCCCGGCCAAGATCGCCATGGTCTACATCAGCCCACGCAACGACGGTGGCTGGACCCAGGCTTTCGACGAAGCTCGCCTCAAGCTGGAAAAAAGCCTGGATCAGAAAATCCAGTACGTCGAAAGCGTCCCTGAAAACGCTGCGGCCGTCACCCCGGTGGTCGACCGGCTGATCGCGCGCGGCGCCAACATCATCATCGGCACCGCATTCGGCTACTCCGACACCTTCCTGGCGCTGGCGAAGAAATACCCCGAGGTAGCCTTCCTCAACGGTTCGGGTACCACCAACGCCGCCAATCTCGAATCCTTCTACGGCCGCACCTACGAAAGCCAGTACCTGTGCGGCATGGCGGCTGGGGCGGCGTCGAAGTCAGGCAAGCTGGGCTTCGTTGCTGCCAACCCCTTCGGCCAGGTCAACTGGACCATCAACGCGTACGAACTGGGCGCTCAGCAAATCAATCCCGCCGCCACGGTCACCGTCATCTACACCGGTGCGTGGAACGACCCGGTGAAGGAGCGCGCCGCGACCATGGCGCTGATCGACAACGGCATCGACGTGATCGGCCAGCATGTCGACAGCCCTACTCCGCAGATCGTGGCACAAGAGCGCGGTATTCATGGCACCGGTCATCATCGGGATCTGAGCGAGTTCGCGCCCAAAGCCACGGTGTGCTCGTCGATGTGGGTGTGGGATCGCTTCCTTACGCCTGAAATCAAGAAAATCATGGCGGGCAACTGGGTACCCGAGGCCAACGGCGCGTTGCTGTCGATGCAGCAGGGCGGCACCGATATCAGCCTGACCAAGGACGCCGCGATCAGCCCCGAGAATCGGGCGAAGATCGAAGCGGCCCGGGCAGAACTGCTGGCAGGCACAAAAACCCTCTACAAAGGCCCCATGGCCGACCGCGATGGCCAACAGCGGCTTGCTCCCGACCAGGTCATGAGCGATCCGGACCTGTGGAAAATGGACTGGTTCGTCGAAGGCGTGAAGACGCAGAAATGAGCCAGGCCAACGCGCTTCAACTCACCGGTATCAGCAAGTCGTTCGACGGTTTCAAGGCGCTGAGCGAAGCCGACTTCAGCGCACGCTGGGGCGAGGTGCATGCCCTGCTCGGCGAGAACGGCGCCGGCAAGTCGTCCCTGATGAACATTGCCGCAGGCCTGTACGCACCGGAAACCGGCAGCGTGCTGATCGACGATAACAGCGTGCGGCTCAACAGCCCGAAGGATGCCAGCCGGCACCGCATCGGCATGGTTCACCAGCACTTCAAACTGGTGCGCCCCTTCACCGTGGCGCAGAACATCCTGCTGGCCCTGCCCGAGCAACCGGGTGAAGGCAGCTATCGCAAGCGGCTTGCAGCGCTGGAACAGACCATCGCCAGCAAGGCCGAGGAACTGGGCTTCGTCCTCGATCCGCGCCAGGTGGTGGAAACCCTGTCGGTGGCCGAGCAGCAGCGCGTGGAAATTCTCAAGGTGCTGCTGGCGGGCGCGCGGATCCTGATTCTCGATGAGCCGACCGCCGTGCTTACCGACCAGGAAGCCGAGCGTTTGTTGAGCACCGTGCAGTCCTTTGCCCGCCAGGGCGCCGCCGTAGTGCTGGTCACTCACAAAATGGCCGATGTCAAACGCTATGCCGACCGGGTCACGGTCATGCGTGGCGGCCGCACGATAAAGACCCTGGACCCGCAGGGCGTCAGCATCGAAGAACTGGTGCGCCTGACGGTGGGCGAGTCGGCGCCCCGCGGCGCGGTGTTGCCGGCAACGCCTGGCGAGCCGTTGCTGCGGGTCAGGAACCTCACCAGCGTGGCCGGCACCGGCGCGCTGCGGGGTGTCGACATGACGCTCTGCGCCGGGCAGATCTACGGCATTGCCGGCGTCGGTGGCAACGGCCAGGGCGAATTGGCCAATGCCCTGATGGGCCTTGAACAGCCCACCGAAGGGGATATCCATCTGCAGCCCTTCGGCGACCTGCGCAACGCCAGCGCGGCACAGCGCCGGGCCCTGCGCATCGCCGCCATCCCTGCCGATCGATACGGCGCCGCGCTGGCCGGCTCGCTCTCGGTAGCGGAAAACTTCGCCATCGGCCAATTGCACGATGGGCGCTACGGCTCCTTCCTGCGCTTGCGCGGCCAACGCCTGCTGGAAGATGCCGCCCAGGCCGTGGCCGATTTCGATGTGCAGGGTGTGCGCTCGCTGCAGCAGAAAGCGGCGCTGCTGTCGGGCGGCAACGCCCAGAAGCTGGTGATCGCACGCGAGTTCAGCCGTGATCCGCGGCTGATCCTGGTGCATAGCCCCAGCCGTGGCCTGGACGTGCGCGCGAGCCAGGCGGTGCACGCACGCCTGCGCGCCGCGCGTGACGCCGGGGCCGCCGTGCTGGTGATCAGCGAAGACCTTGACGAGGTCATGGCCTTGGCCGATCGCATCGGTGTGATGAATGGCGGCCGCATCGTCGCCGAATTCGACTGCCCGGCAGACCGCCAGGCCATTGGCAAAGCGATGGTAAGCCATGACTGAACTCTCCCAACCGCTGGCCAAGGTGCCACGCCAACCCTTGCTCGGCAGACGCTACACTCTGGAGCTGCGCCAGCAGATGGGCTGGAGCGGCCAAGCCCTGGTGATCGGCCTCGCGGTGATCGTCGGCCTGGCTTTGAGCACAGCCATTCTGGTGGCAGCGGGCGTGCCGGCCGATCAACTGCTGGAAGAGTTCGTCGGGCAGACGCTGCTCGATGCCGGCAACTTCAAGGCCGTGCTGTTCCAGGCGGCGCCGATGATCCTGGTCGGCATGGCTGGCTGCCTGGCGTTCCGCGCCAGGTTCTGGAACCTGGGCCTGGAAGGCCAGATGATCTGGGGTGGCATCGGCGCGGCGGCCGTCTCGATCTTCCAGATCGGCCCCGAAGCATTGCGCCTGCCGTTGATGATGGCTTCTGCCATCGCCTGCGCGATGCTCTGGACCCTGGCTCCGGTTCTGCTGAAGTTGCGCCTGAAAGTCAACGAAGTGATTTCGACCCTGATGCTCAACTACATCGCCGCCAACTTTCTGCTGCACCTGCTCTACGGCAGTTGGAAAGACCCGCGGGACAACTTCCCCTACTCACCGGCCTTCCAGCCGTTCGAACGCCTGCCGGACCTGTTCGCCGGCTACAACGTGGCGATCGTCATCGCCCTGGTCATCATGGCCCTGGCCGTGTGGTTCATCAGCGTATCGCGCGCCGGACTGTACCTGCGCTTCGTCGATGCCAACCCCAAGGTCGCCAGTGCGGTCGGCGTCCCCGTACGGCGGATGATCCTCGGCACCGTGTTGCTCTCCGGCGCTCTGGCCGGGGTGGCAGGCTTCATCGTCAGCGCGGGCCAGGAAGGTCGGCTGACCCAGTCGTTCTACCAGGGCTACGGCTTCTCCGGAATCCTCATTGCGTTCCTGGCCCGCAACAACCCGTTCGCGGCCGCCGTGGTCGCGCTTCTGGTGGCGATGCTGTTCGTCGCCGGGCGCAACCTGCAGGTGTTCTACCAGGTGCCCTTTTCGATGGTGCAGCTGATTCAGGCCATCCTGGTGATCTGCGTGGCCTCGTCGGACTTCTTCATACGCCACCGTTTGCGGCGCATCCAGGCAGGAGAACAGTGATGGATCTGGTGACTTACTGGCTGGGCAGCGTTCCGGAATTTGCCGTGCCCTTCGCCCTCGCGGCGCTGGGCTTGATCATCATCGAGCGCGCAGGCGTGCTGGCCCTGGGTGCCGAAGGCATGATGCTGGTCGGCGCCCTGGCAGGCATCGGCATGCAGTTGACGCTCGGCCTGCCGGGGCTGTCGATGCTCGCCGCCATGCTTGCCGCCAGTGCGGTCTCGCTGCTGTTCGCGCTGATGGTGCTGGTGCTGCGCATCAACCAGGTGATCGCCGGCCTGGCCCTGGTGTTTTTCTGCCAGGGCTTGACCGGGCTGCTCGGCACCCTGCTGGGCTGGACTAATCGCCCGGTCAGCGGTTTGCAGGCCGTGGAGCTCTGGCCATTGAGCGAGCTACCGGTGGTCGGCGGCCTGTTCAGGCAGAACCCGATGGTGTTCCTCACCGTGCTGATCTTTGTCGCGGTGGTCTGGTTTCTGAATCGAACGCGCACAGGGCTGAAGCTGCGGGCCGTTGGCGAAAACCCCCAGGCTGCCGATGCCGCGGGCCTGCCAGTGCTGCGCTATCGACTGGCCGCGATTCTGGCCGGCAGTGCGCTGATGGGGTTGGCCGGTGGGTTCATCGCCGTGCTCAGTACCAAGATGTGGATCGCCGACATGACCGGCGGTCGTGGCTGGATCGCCATTGCGCTGGTGATCTTCGCCCGCTGGTCGCCCTGGCGCGCCTTCGCCGGTGCTCTGCTGTTCGGCAGCATCGAGGCATTGATTCCGCAACTGGCCGCCGCCGGGGTGCAACTGCCGCAATATTTCATGCTGATGACGCCCTATGCCGTGACCCTGGCGGTCATGGTCTGGGTTGCCGCCAGCAAGCGTGCGGGCGCCGGCCAGCCCGGCGCGCTGGGTGAGCCCTATGTTCGCGAAGAGCGACGTTGACCGATTTTCACCTGTCGAGGTTTCAACATGAGCGGTACTGTTTTCATCACCGGCGCGACGTCCGGTTTCGGCCGGGCAACGGCCCGTCGTTTTGCCCGGGCGGGTTGGTCGCTGATTCTCACCGGGCGGCGCCTGGAGCGCCTGCATGCCCTGCAGGACGAACTGGGTGCGCGCGTGCCGGTGCATGTCGCCGCCATGGATGTGCGCGATGCCGCGGCCGTCGCCGCAGTGGTCACCGGCTTGCCCGAGGCTTTCCAGCGCGTGACGGCGCTGATCAACAACGCCGGCCTGGCCCTGGCGCCCGTGCCGGCGCAGCAGGCCAGCCTCGACGACTGGCACACCATGATCGACACCAACGTCACCGGCCTGGTCAATGTCACCCATGCGGTCCTGCCGGCGCTGTTGGAAACCGGCGCCGGCGCCAGCATCATCAACATTGGCTCGATCGCCGGTGCATGCCCCTATCCCGGCAGTCACGTGTATGGCGCGAGCAAGGCCTTCGTCAAACAGTTTTCCTATAACCTGCGCTGCGATTTGCTCAGCACGGGCGTACGCGTCACCGACGTGGCCCCCGGCATCGCCGAAACCGAATTCACCCTGGTGCGCACCCAGGGCGACGAGAAGGCTGCAGGCCAGGTGTATCAAGGCACGACCCCACTGACGGCGGACGATATCGCCGAGCAGATTTTCCACGTCGCCACACTGCCCGCCCACATCAATATCAACCGCCTGGAAATGGTCCCCGTGCGCCAGGCCTGGGGACCCTTCGCGATTGACCGCGATTGAACAAGAAGCGTCGTACAACCGGTTTCGGTTTTCAAGACGCCATTGCGCTACACCCCTGCGCGTTGTGCAGGTTCAGCTATCGAACTGCGTGGTCTGCCCACCAATACGGCGCCCGGTCCTGGACATGTGTCCAACCAATACCGGTGCGCTCTGAATAAAACATTGATTGATGGGTAAAACATGAAAAACGCTTGGGGAGCATCACTGTGCATGTTGGGTCTGCTGGGAGCAGGCAGCGTTCATGCGCAAGGACCACTGTTGTGGCATGGCGAAAGTGTGTCGTATTTGTATGGCAAGAATTACAACGTCGATCCGGCCATCCAGCAAACCATTACACTGGAACATGCCAGCGCATGGACGTGGGGCGATCTGTTCGCCTTCGTCGACAACAGTTGGTACAACGGCGCCCGGTCCGGCAACGGCAATTACAGTTTGTATGGCGAGTTCAGCCCGCGCTTCAGCGCCGGCAAGCTGCTGGGGCAGGACCTGTCGTTCGGGCCGGTGAAAGACATACTGCTGGCCACCACCTACGAGTTCGGCGATGACGACGTAGACGCTTACCTGATAGGTCCGGGCTTCGATCTGGCCATTCCCGGCTTCGACTATTTCCAGTTGAACTTCTACTACCGCAAACCCGATGGCAACCGCGTCCCTTCAGGCGCCTGGCAGATCACTCCGGCCTGGTCCTACACCCTGCCGCTGGGCAACTCGAACCTGTTGATCGATGGCTTCATCGACTGGGTGGTGAACAACAAGAGCGGCCATGGCAACAACCAGTCCGACTACCACGCCAACCTGCATTTCAACCCGCAGATCAAGTATGACTTGGGTAAAAGCCTGGGCTATGAAGCTAAGCACTTGTACGTCGGCGTCGAATATGACTATTGGTCCGACAAGTACGGCATCAAGGATGACGGCTCTTTCACTACCGACCAAGACACCGCGAGTTTGTTGGTGAAGTACCAGTTCTAGCTCTGTCGGGGCTGCCCATGCCGAGGTGTTTATTGCGGCCACTGCTCCAGCAAGATCGCGACGAACTTCTCGGCGGCGGGCGACAGCGAGCTGCCCCGTCGCGTGACCAGGCCCAGGGTTCGGTCCACGACCGGCTCGATCAGCGGTACGCTCACCAGGGTGGGATGCTCCCCAACCGGCATGGCCAGGCTGGGCATCACCGAAATACCCAGCCCGGCCTCGACCAGCCCCAGTGACGTGGACAGGTGCTGCACCTCGTAGAACCACTTCAAGCGCCAGGGCAAGCCTGCCAGGGCGTTGTCGAGCAGCATGCGATTGCCGCTCAGCCTTCCCACCCCGATCAGTTGATGGCCGGCCAGCTCGGTCCACTTCACCGACTTGCGGCTCGCAAGTTCATGGTCGCGCCGGCAAGCCAGCACGAACGGCTCCTTGACCAGGGCATGGAACTCGATGTCCGGATGCTGGCCGCTCATCATGTTGATACCGAAATCCGCTTCACCGCGCAACACCGCTTCCAGACCCTCGTTGGCACTCAGGTCGAGAAGCCTGATGCGAATCTGCGGGTATTGCTGATTGTAGATACGGATGACCGAAGGCAGGAAATAGAACGCCGCGGTAGGAATGCACGCCAGGGTCACCTGACCCACCTGCCGTTCCGCCAGCTCCTTGATATTGAGAATGGAGTCTTCGAAGTCGTCGAGCAGGCGTCTCGCCTTGGGCAGGAAATCGCGACCGACGCTGGTCAGGCTGACTCGGCGAGTGGTCCGGTCGAGCAGTGATGTGCCCAGACCTTCTTCAAGCTTCTTGATACGCCGGGTCAGTGCCGGCTGAGAAATGTGCAGCTGATCCGCCGCCTCGTGAAAGCTGCCCACTTCGGCGATTTTCACGAATGATCGTATGTCGACCAGCTCATATTGCATGAATTTCGCTCTCCCCTGCCGGAACGCTCCAGCCGCTTGTTTATTTCGTTTGATGGAATAATCGCTACGATCTTTGCATTGGATCTACCAAAACAAGCTGTGTAAATCTTCACTCCAATACATCAATGACGTCCATTGATTACCAGAGTCGTGACTTATGCAACTGATTCCTTGCGTACTGATGCGTGGCGGGACCTCCAAAGGGCCAGTGTTTCTGGCGTCCGATTTACCGGTCAGATCCGACGAGCGCGACGAGATGCTGCTGGACGCGATGGGCTCGGGGCATGAGCTCGAGATCGATGGCATTGGTGGCGGCAGCCCGCAGACCAGCAAGGTGGCCATCGTGTCGCGCTCCGATCACCCGGACGCAGACGTGGACTACCTGTTCGTCCAGGTGATGGTTTCGCAACGACGCGTGGACACCGCGCCCAACTGCGGCAACATGCTCTGCGCAGTCGGCCCGTTCGCTATCGACCAAGGCCTGGTCCAGGCGCAGTCGGGCGTGACCCAGGTACGCATTCGCAACCTCAATACCGGTACGTTCGTCTGCGCCGATGTGTGCACGCCCGACGGCAAGGTCACCTACGAAGGCGATACCGCGATCGACGGTGTACCCGGTACGGCCGCCCCGGTGGGGCTGACCTTTCTCGATGCCGCCGGCAGCAAGACCGGCAAGCTGTTTCCCACCGGTGCCACGGTGGACTGGCTGGGCGACGTGCCCGTCACCTGTATCGACATGGCCATGCCGATGATGCTGGTCGAAGCGGCTCAGTTGGGCAAGACCGGCAGCGAAAGCCCGGCTGAACTCGACGCCGACAAGGACTTCCTGCACAAACTGGAAACCCTTCGCCTGCGCGCCGGGCAACTGATGGGGCTGGGTGACGTCACCGACAAAGTCATTCCCAAGCCTGTTCTGGTTGCCCCGGCCCAGGCCGGCGGTACGCTGCAGGTGCGCTACTTCATGCCGCACAATTGCCACACGGCACTGGCCATTACCGGTTCGATCGGCTTGGCGACCGCCTGTGTCACCGACGGCACGGTGCTGGAACGCATGCTCGGCCAGCGCCATGAGAAGCGTTTGACCACCGTGAAGCTCGAACACCCCAGTGGCGCCATCGAAGTCGGCCTGTCCTACGTCGGGCACAATGCCAGCATCGTCCGGGCGTCGGTGGTCAGAACCGCGCGCAGGCTGTTCTCAGGCAGTGTCCATGTTCCCAATGCTCACCGGCTGGCCGGTTGAGGCAATACCCGCTTCACCCTGATCGACCTGCTTCTGCATCAGCGCAACTCCTCAAATAACTACAAGAGATAACTCATATGCTGGCGCTGTTAGGCTTAGCCATGGTGATCGTGTTCACCTACCTGATCATGTCCAAACGCTTGTCGCCCATCGTTGCACTGACCGTGGTGCCGATCGTGTTCGCCGTCATTGGCGGGTTCGGCGGATCCACCGGCAAGATGATCCTCGATGGCCTGAAAGTGGTCGCGCCGTCTGCCGCGCTGCTGCTGTTCGCCATCCTGTTCTTCGGCCTGATGATCGACTCCGGCCTGTTCGACCCGCTGATTCGCAAGATCCTCAAGAAGGTCAATGGCGACCCGGTGAAGATCGCCATCGGTACCGCGCTGTTGTCGCTGACCGTTGCACTGGATGGCGATGGCACCACCACCTACATGATCACCTGCGCGGCCATGTTGCCCCTGTACAAGCGCATCGGCATGAACCCGATGGTCCTGGCCACCGTGGCGATGCTGGCGCTGGGCATCATGAGCGGCATGTCGCCCTGGGGTGGCCCTGCCACCCGAGCCATCGCCGTGCTGGGCATCGACGCGAGCGAGTATTTCATTCCGTTGCTGCCGACCATGGCCGGGGGCGCCGCCTGGGTGGTGTTCACGGCGTACCTGCTGGGCAGGGCCGAGCGCAAGCGCATCGGCAGCGTGCAGCTGCGAAGCGGCGGCGGCGAGTGCTATATCGAGGCGATCCTTGGCGATCAACCGTACAAGCGGCCCAAGCTGGTCTGGATCAACCTGTTGCTGGTGATCGGCGTCATGGTGGCGCTGGTCATGGGCCTGGCTCACTCGGCGGTACTGTTTCTGATCGGCTTCGTGCTGGCACTGATGATCAACTACCCGCAACTCGACATCCAGAAAGAACGCATCCTCGCCCATTCCGGCAACGCCATGACGGTGGTGCTGCTGGTCTTCGCGGCGGGCGTATTCGCGGGCATCTTCAGCGGCACCAAGATGGTCGACGCCCTGGCACAGTCGCTGGTCGACATGATTCCGCCGTCCTGGGGTCACCTGTTTCCGCTGGTGGTTGCGGTCACCAGCATGCCGTTGACCTTCGTGCTGTCCAACGACGCCTATTACTTCGGTGTGGTGCCGATTTTGGCCAATGCGGCGGCAGCCTATGGCATCTCCCCCGTGGAAATCGCCCGAGCTTCCATCCTTGGCCAACCGGTGCACCTGATGAGCCCGCTGGTGGCGTCGACGTTATTGCTGGTCGGCATGGTCGACCGCGACATCGGCGACTTTCAGAAGGCAACCGTCAAATGGGCGGTGCTGACCTCCCTGGTAGTGACCGCCCTGGCACTGCTGACAGGTGCAATCACCTTGTTCGCGTGAACCTGATCCCCCGCTATTCATAACAAGAAGAGAGTCCATCTGATGCGTACAACCCTGATCGGCGGGTTCGCCTTGCCGTGCCTGAGCGTATTGCTCCAAGGCTCGGCCCTGGCCCAAGGTTTTATCGAAGACAGCACCTTGAAACTGCAACTTCGCAACGTGTACTTCAACGAAAACTTTCGCGATGAAAACGGCCTGAGCGCACGCGCCGCCGCCACTGCCAAAAGCGAGCGAACCGAATGGGCGCAGGGCGTGCTGCTGGACTTCCAATCCGGCTATACCCCAGGCACCGTCGGCGTGGGCTTCGATGCCCTGGGCCTGCTGGGCGTCAAGCTCGACTCCGGTCGCGGCCGCAGCGGTACAGGGCTGCTGCCCGTGCACAGCGATGGCCGCGCCGCCGACGAGTCGACCAGCCTTGGCCTCACCGCCAAGGCCCGCGTCGCGCAAACCGTGGTCAAGCATGGCACCCTGCTGCCCAAGACCCCGGTACTGGTCTACAACGATGCACGCCTGGTGCCGCAGACCTATCAAGGCACTCAACTCGTCAGCAAGGACTTCGAGGGCTGGCTGCTCACCGCCGGCCAACTCGATCAGTTCAAGCTGCGTGACTCCACCGACAGCCGTTCGATCATCCCCGACGGCTATTCCGGCAGAGAAGGTGGCGACTTCACCTATGCCGGCGCCGACTACACGGTGAACAAGCAGCTGCGACTCAGCTACTTTCGCGGCCAGCTCGATGACTTCTACAGCCAGGACTTCTTCGGCCTGCTGCACACCCTGCCGCTGGGCACCGGCACATTGACCAGCGACCTGCGGTATTTCCTCAGCCGGGACGAAGGCAACCACTATTCCGGACAGATCGACAACGGCATGCTCACCGGTCAGCTGAGCTTCGCGATTGCGGGCCACACCGTTGCCGCCGGCTACCAGCAGCTGCACGGCGACGGCGGCTTGCCCTACATCAACGGTGCTACCGTGTACTCGTTCAGCAACGTCGGCATCGGCAAATTCATCGAAGAAGATGAAAAGACCTGGCTCGCCAGTTACGGGTACGACTTCAAGCAGCTTGGGATGCCCGGCCTGAGCTTCATGACCCGCTACATCAGCGGCTCGGACGGCAAGTCGGGCCCTGCCGGCGTGAACGAGTGGGAGCGCGACATCGAACTGGCCTACGTGGTACCGGCCGGCACCTTGAAGGGCCTGGGGGTGAAGCTGCGCAACTATGTCTATCGCTCCGACACCGCGCGCGGGCGCGACAGCAATCGGCTGTACCTGACGTATGACATTGCGCTGTGGTAGGTGGGATTTACTTGCGGGGTTTGATGCGGGCGGTCGGTTCGGCCACCAGGGGGTTATCCGGCCAATAATGCTTTGGATACCGCCCCTTCAAATCCTTTTTCACTTCCTCGTAGGTGTTGGCCCAGAAACTCGCCAGGTCCTGGGTCACCTGCACCGGCCGCCGCGCCGGAGACAGCAGGTGCAGTTTCACCACCTGCCGCCCACCGGCGATGCGCGGGGTTTCAGCCAGGCCGAACAGCTCCTGCAAACGCACCGCCAGAATTGGCGGTTGCTCGCTGTAGTCCAGGCGCACCGACGACCCCGATGGCACGGCGATGTGGGTTGGCGCCAGCTCGTCGAGTTTCTGTGGCAGCGGCCAGGGCAAGCTGTTGCGCAGGATGGAAGACAGGTCGAGCTGGCCGAAATGGCTGAGGCGTGTGACCTTGCCCAGGTAGGGCTGCAGCCAGTGTTCCAGCTGCTGCAACAACGCCGCGTCGCTGACGTCCGGCCAAGGGTTCTGGGTGTCCAGCGCGCGCAGCAGCGCGACCCGCGCCTGCCACTGGCGCAGTTCCGGGGTCCAGGGCAGCAGCTCCAAGCCCTTGCGCCGCACCAGCCCAAGCAGCGCGGTGGCGCGCGCGTCGGCGTCCAGCCCAGGCAGGGGTTCGCGGCTGAGGATCAGTTCACCGACCTTGCGCTGGCGTTCGGCGCGCAACACACCTTCACGTTCGTCCCATTCCAGGTGATCGACGCGGCTGACCTGTTCGGCCAGCACCGTATCGAACAACGCGGGATCGAACTCGGCAGCCAGGTAGATACGTTCTTCGCGCTGTCCCTGGCGGCTGCCCAGGTCGGCGATGACGATCCAGGCTTGTTTCATCAAGCCGTCCACCTCGCCGAACAAGGCAGCGCGGCCGTTGGCGAGGCGATACTCGGCGCCGCCTTCGCGACGCTGCTGCGCCACGCGATCCGGGTAGGCCAGGGCCAGCAGGCAGCCCAGCCAGCGCGGGTGCGCAGGGTTCTCGACCGGCGTCGCCGGCCTGCCACGCAAGTAGCCCCGGTACTGCCGGGACAACTGCCGTATGCGTTGCACGGCGCCGTGGCTCTGGCGCTGGGCCTTCTGCTCGCCGGACAGCAACACAATGCGGCTGTGCAGGTCGGCACCGGCACCGCGCAAAATGTCGCGTTCACCTAACAATGCTGCGACATCGCAGGCCATGTCGCCGAGGCCCAAAGCGTGGCCGCGCAACAGCAGATGCGCGATGCGCGGGTGCGCCGGCAGTTGCGCCATGGCTTGGCCATGGGGGCTGAGACGGCCGTCGGGCAGGCGCGCGCCGAGGCGCAGCAACAGGTCCTGCGCCTGCGCATACGCCGCGCTGGGCGGCTGGTCCAGCCAGGTCAATTGAGCCGGCTCGACACCCCAGCGTGACAGTTGCAGGGCCAGGCCGGCAAGGTCGGCCTGGAGGATTTCCGGGCTGCCGTAGGCCGCCAACTGGGCGTGCTGGTCTTCGGACCACAACCGATAACACACGCCCGGCTCCAGACGCCCTGCCCGTCCGGCCCGCTGGGTGGCGCTGGCGCGGGAGATGCGCTGGGTGTCCAGGCGGGTCATGCCGCTGCCGGGGTCGAAACGCGGCACCCTCGCCAGGCCGGCGTCGATGACTACGCGCACACCGTCGATGGTCAGGCTGGTTTCGGCAATGTTGGTCGCCAGCACGACCTTGCGCTTGCCGGCGGGCGCAGGCTCGATGGCGGCGCGCTGGGCATTGAGATCCAGCTCGCCATGCAGCGGGCACAGCAGCACATTCACATTGCCAGCCAGAGCTTCGGCCAACTGCTGATGCACGCGGCGGATCTCGGCCTGGCCCGGCAGGAACACCAGCAGGCTGCCAGTCTGTTCATCGAGGGCATCGAGGCAGGTCTGCACCACTCGTGGCTCGATGAACTCACCCGGCTGCCAAGGCCGCCCCCAGCGCACATCCACCGGGTACATGCGGCCCTCGCTGCGCAATACCGGGGCATCGTCGAGCAATGCCGACAGGCGCTCGCCTTCCAGGGTGGCGGACATCAGCAGGATCTTCAGCGGCGGCTCGTCGCGTAGTAGCTCCCGGCCATTGAGGCTCAAGGCCAGCGCGAGGTCGGCATCCAGACTGCGTTCGTGGTACTCGTCGAAGATCACCAGCCCCACCCCTTCGAGCGCCGGATCATCCTGCAAGCGCCGGGTAAGAATACCCTCGGTCACGACCTCGATACGGGTGTTCGGACCTACCTTGCTGTCCAGCCGAATGCGGTAGCCGACCGTCTCGCCGACCTGTTCGCCCAACTCACTGGCCAGCCGCTCCGCCGCCGCCCGCGCGGCCAGGCGCCGCGGTTCGAGCATGAGAATGGTCTGCCCGGCCAGCCAAGGCTCGTGCAGCAGCGCCAAAGGCACGCGAGTGGTCTTGCCCGCGCCGGGCGGGGCTTCGAGCACCGCTTCATGGCGCTCGGCCAGGGCTTGGCGCAGGGCAGGCAGGACGGCGTCGATGGGTAGCGAGATCATGAAGGCTCCAGGTCGGGCGCGAAGTATAACGCCGCTCCGAGGTGCAGGCGCCGAGCACGTATGGATAGCACGCCAAGGTCAGCGAACCGACCCTCAGGTGACAAGGTCCATCTACTCGGCTTGACCATTTGCTTGTATCGTTGCGGCCTATTCTGCGGAGATTGCCATGCGTATTCCTTCACGTTTGATCGGCGGCGCCGTTGTCGCTGCCCTGGTGACCCAACTGACCGCCTGCGGCACCCTGTTCTGGCCGGATCGGCGCGGGCAGATCGAAGGGCGTATCGACCCTGTGGTGGCCGCGCTGGACGCCATCGGCATCCTCTTCTATGTGCTGCCGGGGCTGATTGCCTTCGGTGTGGACTTCGCCACCGGCGCGATCTACCTCAACGACGGCAAGACCGCGCAGGTAGCGCCGGAAAAGCTGCAACATGCGATTGGTCGCGACGGCAAGGTCGACAACCTGAAGCTGCAGGCCATCCTGGAAACCGAGCTGGGCCGCAGTCTGCCGCTCGACGATCCGCGCCTGATCCAGCACACCGGCAGCGTCGAACAGCTGGCCATGTATGGCTTGAAGCCGGTCATCTAGGGATTTGTAATGGCAACCAGCAAGGAACACGCACGCCTGCTGCGACTGGCGACAAGGGCGTCACTGGCGGTCGCCAGCATTCTCATCGTGGCCAAGGCCGTTGCCTGGTGGCTCAGTGGTTCGGTGAGTCTGCTGGCGGGGCTCACCGATTCGGTGCTGGATGGCGCGGCGTCGTTTCTCAACCTGCTGGCGGTGCACTATGCGCTGCGTCCGGCCGATGACGATCATCGGTATGGACACGGCAAGGCCGAGGCTCTGGCGGGGATGGCCCAGGCGTTGTTCATCGGTTCGAGCGCGGTGCTGATCGGGTACCAGGCATGGAAACAGCTGCAGGACCCGCAGCCGCTGGGCGCGGCCGGGGTCGGCATCGCGGTGATGATTCTTTCGCTGGCGCTGACCGTGGCGCTGCTGGCCCTGCAATACAAGGTCGTTCGCGAAACCGGTTCGACCGCCGTGCGGGCGGACTCGCTGCACTACCGTTCCGACCTGCTGCTCAATGGCAGCATTTTGGTAGCGCTGGTCCTGGCCAGCTACGGTTGGCCGCAGCTGGATGCTTTCTTTGGTTTGGGCATTGCGCTGTACATCTTGTGGAGCGCGGTGCAGATCGCTCGCGAAAGCACGGCGATTCTGATGGACAAGGAGTTGCCAGTGGATGTCAGTGAACAGATGCTGGCGCTGGCGTGCGATGTGCCGGGCGTGCTTGGCGCCCATGACCTGCGCACGCGCATGTCGGGCAATCATTGGTTCGTGCAGTTGCATCTCGAGTTGCCGGGGCAGCTGTCGCTGGCCGAGGCCCATGGCATCTGCGAGAGCGTGGAAGTTGCCATTGAAAGCCGGTATCCACGTGCCGAAGTGCTGGTTCACGCAGACCCCATTTGAGAGAAGCGCGGTCAGCCTGCAAAACCGCAGTGTCCCCGGACGCGGCTCGCGCCGCTGCTACAGGGGATCTCGGCACCACGTAAACGCATGCGCGTGCCGACAGAACGCGATACCTGTAGCAGCGGCGCAAGCCGCGTCGGCGGCCAATGCGGTATGTCAGCCAAAACGCAGTCCCCGTAGCAGCGGCGCAAGCCGCGCCGGCGGCGAAGGAGGTGTGTCAGGTAGAACGCGGTATCCTTGACAAAGGTGCAAGGCCTATCAATTCACCGTGTACCCACGTGACGCGAAGCAATTGGCCAGGCTCTGCCGGTACACGCTGACCACTTCCGGCGACGGCGCATAGGTAGCACTGGCTGGGTCGAAGCGGCTTTGTTCGACAGCCCAGCGCTTGCACTCGTATTGATCCTGGGCGATCTGCTGCGGACTCTGACCCTGGGCCGGATAGGCTGCGACGTCATAGTTGGTCAAAGTCGGGGCTGGCTGCGGGATACTGGCATTCACTGGCGGATTCACCACCACGTATTCCTGGGTATTGTCGGCCCATTGATAGTAAGTGCCGGCCGCGACAAAGAACACGGAACTGCCGATCCACATGCGCTGGGCGTAGTCGGGCAAGACGCGTACCCGAACGCCGCGCGGCGGCTCGATCACCACGTACCGCGGACCCTGCGGTCGATACCAGTACCCACCCGAGTAGTAATAATCCTGCCCCCGATACGGCACGCGATAATTCTGGCCGGGGAAGCGATCAATCACCTGCCCCGGACGGTACTGCGGGCCGGGGCCCCAGCCGCCACCGTGCTCGCCGGGCCAACGGTCTCGACCGCCCTCCCAGCGCCTGTCGTTGTCGCGCCGCAGGTCTGGATAACTGCCGCGCAGCGGCGCCTGGGTCTGGCGCACTGCATCGGGCTTGCCGATGATCGGCGGCCGATTGTCCTGCTGGCCACCTTCGGGACGACCCTGATCCGGGCGACCCTGATCCGGGTGACCTTGTTCTGGGCGACCCTGCTCCGGCCGGTTGCCTTGCCACTGGTTCTGGCTGCCGCCACCGGGTCGTCCCTGCCACTGGCCCTGATTGCCCTGATTGCCTTGCGGCGGTCGCCCCTGCCACTGACCCTGATTGCCACCCGGCGGCGGACGGTACTGCCCACCGCCTTGCGGCTGCCCAGGCCCGGCATTACCCCCTCCCTGCCCACGCTGGCCACCGTTGGAACTGCCGCGCAACTGGTCTTGCGGGCCTTCCGCATACGCAGGCGCGCCCACAGCCAGGCAGAGCACAGCGACACCGGCCATACGCCATAGGGGCAAGTTCATGCTGTTCCTCGTAGAAAAAGGGGGCGACCCAGTATCAGACTGACAAACCCCAACGCGGTTCTGTGAAGATCCCGTCAGGTGCCTGCAAAGGATATCGGCACGTACCGCGCGTTCATGACCGCACGCCAGGCACCGGTCGCATACATTTCGCAGACGAAAAAAGAGGAGACCCATAGGCCTCCTCTCGCGAAACTGTGTCCTTGCTCGACGCTTGTGACGTCGGCTCACCTCACGCTGCCTTCTGGGCCGCATGCAGCTCGGGGGCCAGCGCGACCCCGGTGGGGGCGGTGGCCGCAATTCGCTTGATTCAGCGGATCGCAGTGGACGTGTGTCCGGGCAGTGATTCTGTGAATAACAATAGCGCCACGGGCGCAGCAGCCGATTGCGAACATTGCTGATTTACACAGCACTTGCGCAATTTTTGCCTTCGGATAGATAATTTGCCGCAACGCAAAACACGAAGGCAGATTTGATGAGCAAGCTTGATCGCTATGACCTGAGCATTCTGGCGGAACTGCAGCGTGACGCGCGCATTTCCAACCAGGAACTGGCCGAACGCATCGGTCTCTCTCCGTCGCCCTGCTCACGGCGCGTCAAGCAGCTCGAAGACGACGGCTACATTTCTCGTCAGGTCGCCCTGCTGGACCGCAAGAAGCTGGGGTTGAGCCTGACGGCCTACGTGCTGATCGGCATGGACCGGCATACGCCGGAACGCTTCGAAACCTTCGAAGCGGCGATTCGCGGCCTGCCTCAGGTACTCGAATGCAGCCTGGTGACCGGAATGGATGCCGACTACCAGCTCAAGGTGGTGGTGCCGGACATGGACCACTACCAGAAGCTGCTGCTGGGCCACCTGACGCGGATCGAGGGCGTCACCAGCGTGCGTTCCAGCTTCGTTCTCAACCAGGTCATGGCCAGCACTGAACTGCCGTTGACCCATCTACGCTGAGCTTCAGGCCTGAGCCAGACTTGAAGCTCCTTCGCGGGTAGAACCCGCTCCCACAGGGGTGCAGGCCGGCACAGACCTGAAACACCTTCGCGGGTAGAACCCGCTCCCACAGGGGTGCAGGCCGGCTACAGACCTGAAACACCTTCGCGGGTAGAACCCCTCCCACAGGGGTGCAGGCCGGCTACAGCCCTGAGACACCTTCGCGGGCAGAACCCCTCCCACAGGGGGACAGGCCGGCTAGAGACTGGCCGGCACCTCGCGCCACTCGCCCTGCCCCAGGCCCTCGAGGCTCCAGTCGCCGATGCGCACCCGCACCAGGCGCAGGGTCGGCAGGCCCACCGCCGCCGTCATGCGCCGCACCTGACGGTTGCGCCCCTCCTTGATCACCAGCTCCAGCCAATGGGTCGGTATGCTCTTGCGAAAGCGCACGGGCGGATCGCGCGGCCACAGGTCCGGCTCGTCCAGCAGCCGCGCTTGCGCCGGCAGGGTCATGCCATCGTTGAGCTCGACCCCGGTGCGCAGACGCTGCAACTGCTCTTCGTCGGGTACGCCTTCCACCTGCACCCAATAGGTCTTGGCCAGCTTGTGCTTCGGGTCGGCAATGCGCGCCTGCAACTGGCCGTCGTTGGTCAGCAACAGCAGCCCCTCGCTGTCACGGTCCAGGCGACCGGCCGGATAGACCCCGGCAATGTCGATGAAATCCTTCAGCGTCGCCCGCCCTTCACCGTCGCTGAACTGGGTCAGCACATCGAACGGTTTGTTGAACAGCAGCAGCCGCGGCTGGGCCGGCGGGGCTTTGGCCACACGGCGGCCGCTGGTGGGTGGACGTTTGTTGGAGCGAGGAGGAAGAGGCATGACGAAGCGGCTTTCGGGCTGGCAAGGGCGCTCATGCTAGAGGCCCTTGCCAGCCACGGCAAACCTGTCAGCGGAACGGCGGCTCGTCGAAGCTGCGCAGCTTGCGCGAGTGCAGCGAGTTGAGCTGGTTGCGCAGCAGGTTCAAGGCCGTGATGCCGATGTTGAGATGCTGGCTGACCGCGCGGTTGTAGAACGCGTTAGCCGAGCCCGGCAGTTTGATCTCACTGTGCAAAGGCTTGTCCGACACGCACAGCAGAGTGCCGTACGGCACCCGCAGGCGGTAACCCTGGGCGGCAATGGTGCCGCTTTCCATGTCCACCGCAACGGCGCGCGACAGGTTGATCAGCGGTCGCTCCTGGGCCCAGCGCAGTTCCCAGTTGCGGTCATCGTAGGTCAGCACGGTGCCGGTGCGCAGGCGCTTCTTGAGGTCGTCGCCACGCTCGCCGGTGACCTGCGCCGCCGCTTCCTGCAATGCCAGCTGCACTTCGGCCAGGGCCGGAATGGGAATGTTCGGTGGCAGGACCCGATCGAGAATACCGTCCTGGCGCATGTAGGCGTGGGCCAGCACATAGTCGCCGATGGTCTGCGACTGTCGCAGGCCACCGCAGTGGCCGATCATCAGCCAGCAATGCGGACGCAGCACGGCCAGGTGGTCGGTGATGTTCTTGGCGTTCGAAGGGCCGACGCCGATGTTCACCAGGGTCACGCCGTCGCCGTCCTCGGCAATCAGGTGATACGCCGGCATCTGATAGCGGTGCCATACCACGCTGGCCACCAGCGCCTGGGCCTCACCGTTGTCCATGCTCTTTTCGATGATCACATTGCCGGGCATCACCAAGCGCACGAAGCGCGGGTCGTTGCACAGCTGTTCCAGGCCGTGGGTGACGAACTGGTCGACGTAGCGGTGGTAGTTGGTCAACAGGATCCACGGCTGCACGTGCTTCCAGTCGCTGCCGGTGTAGTGGATCAGGCGACGCAGGGAGAAATCCACCCGCGCGGCGTCGAACAGCGCCAACGGCAGCGGATCAGCCGTGGCCCAGTCGTACAGGCCGTCGGCGATGCCGTCGGTGGCGGCAGACAGGTCGGTACTGGGGAACACCCGCGCCAGAGCGGCCGCGGTCACACCGCTGCCGGCCAGCTCGTCGCCCTGGTCGACGACATAGGGATAGGGAATGTTCTGCTCGCTGACGCCGACTTCGATGGTGACCGCGAAGTCGCGCATCAGCGGCCGCAACTGGTCCAGCAGATAACCGCGGAAGGCGGCCGGCTGGGTCACGGTCACCGAGTACACGCCAGGCAGGTTGACCTTGGCGTAGGCTCGGGTGATGGCAGGCAGTTCGCCGCCATAGGCGTAGGTCAGGCGCAGTTCAGGGTAGCGAAACAGATCGCGCTCGGCCGCATCCGGCTCGCTGCGATCCTTGAGGTAGCGCTTGAGCGCCTGGCTCAAGGCGCGAGTGGCCCGTTCGTGCAGTTCTGCCAACCGATCCACGGCTTGTTCGGCAGTTTCCACAACTACGAAGTCTGGAGCATTACTCATGGGGCATGTCCTGGCTGATCTGGCAGGCTTGCATCTTGCCTGCAATGCCGACGAAAGGCACCCCCGGTGCGACGGCCTTGGTTACGCCGGGGCAGCGCCGGGGGGCGCATCTGCAATCAGCGGCGACACCGGCTTGGGACGACT
Organism: Pseudomonas baltica; assembly: GCF_014235765.1. Lineage (GTDB taxonomy): Bacteria > Pseudomonadota > Gammaproteobacteria > Pseudomonadales > Pseudomonadaceae > Aquipseudomonas > Aquipseudomonas baltica. The sequence continues at coordinate 45,992 of NZ_JACMYH010000006.1, read as the reverse complement.
GAGGATGCAACCGTGCAAAACCGCCTGAAGCTCTTCGAAGCGCACCGGGCGCACCACGCAGATCGATACCCCGGCAGCCAGGGACGCCTCGCGCCGGGCCTGGCCGGGTTCGGTGATCGCCAGCACCGGCAATCGCTCGCACCCCGGCACGCTGCGCAGTTCGCGGGTGGTGTGCAGAGCGCTCTCTGCGGGCGGGCTGTGCTCGATGAGCACGGCATCGAAACGCTCGCGAGCCAGCAGGGCCAGCGCACCGGCGCCGTCCTCGGCCGTGCGCACGCGGTAGCCGAGCTTGAGCAGCATGGCCCGCACCACCAACTGGTCGACGCTGTTGGCGTCCACCAGCAATACCGTGCATTCATGGGCGGCGCGCTGCGCGCCAAGGGCACCGGCGCGGGTGCTCAAGGCACGGCCCGGATGCGCTTCGACAACCCCCAGGCGCACGCTCAGTTCGAAACAGCTGCCGCGTCCGGGCTCGGACTGATGATGAAGCTGCCCGCCTACCAGCTCGGCCAGCTGCCGACAGATCGCCAGGCCTATACCCAATCCGCCGTACTCGCGGGTCACCGAGCCGTCCAGCTGGTAGAAGCGTTGGTAGAGGGTCTCTTCGTCGCGATGACTGAAACCGATGCCGCTGTCGCTGACCGTGAAGGTTATCTGCAGGTGATCACTCACTGGCTCGCCGCCACTGACGCGCACATTGACACTGCCTTCGCGGGTGAACTTGATGCCGTTGTCGATCAGGCAGCCCAGGCACAGGGCAAGTTTCTGCGAATCGCCCTGCAGGCGGTCGGGTAGACCGGCTACGCGCTCCACGGTGAACGCCAGCCCCTTGCTCTGGGCCTGACGGCTGAACTGCATCTGCATGCTGTCCAGCAGCGCCTGCAGGCTGAACGGTTCGTTGCGCGGATAGAGCCGCCCGGCTTGCAGCTCGGTGAGGATCAGGATGTCATCGACCATGCGCATCATGTGCCGCGCCGAACCTGCAGCGGTGTGCTGGTACTGCGCCAGCTCCGGCCCCATGGGCACGGTCTGCATCAGTTCCAGCGAGCCGATCACGCCATTCATCGGGGTGCGCAGCTCATGGGTGACAGTGGCCAGGAATTCGTCCTTGAGGCGGTTGCTCGCAGCCAGTTCCTGATTCGCCTGCTCAAGCTTCAGCCCGGCTTGCTTGAGGGTCTGCGCCTGCTGATCGCGCAGCACATTGATCCGGTCGGCGAGGGCCAGCGACAGCAGGCCGACCTCCAGCGCCGAACCGATCTGGCTGGCGTACATGGTGATGAACACATTGGGCAGATAGCCCAGCACCATCAGGGTATTGACGATGCCGCCCAGCAGGAACGCGCTCCAGGCAATGATGAAGTAACGCGCCAAGCGCATGCCACGCAACCAGGCGAGGATGCCGGCGGAGAAGATCACCACGGTGAAACACAGCGCCAGCAACGTGGCCAGGCGCAATGCCAGGGCGTAGCTGGTCGACAGCGACAGCACCATGACTACGGCGCCGTAGACCATCAGGCCGAGCAGTAGTCGGTCCATCCAGCGGCTGTGCCGCGCCGTCTGCAGGAAGCTGCGCGAGAACTGGCAACCGAAGAAGCCGGCCGCGCCAATGAAGAACGGCGTGGCCGCGTTGGCCCACCATGGGTTGTCGGGCCAGAAATACTCGACCCCGGCACCGTTCACTGACACCTGATACAGGCCGAACGACGCGATATAGACAATGTAGTACAGGTAGCTGCGATCACGCACGCTGAGGAAGATGAACAGGTTGTACACCAGCATGCCCAGCAGCACGCCGTAGATCAGCCCGAGCACGTACAGCCTTGAAGGTTGGGCCTCGAGGTACGCGTTGGCCGACCACAGGCTGACCGGCGCCTGCACCGAGCCCTGGCTGTGCAGGCGCAGATACACGGTCTTCGCTTCGCCTGGCTGGAATGGCAGTTCGAACAAGTAGTTGTTCTGCTTGATCTGGCGGCTGGCATACGGCAAGGCATCGCCGGTTCGCTGCACCGAGCGGTACTGCCCGGCGGCATCGGGCAAGAACAGTTCCAGGTGGTCCATGGGCGGATAGGCCAGTTCCAGCAGCCAGCTGTGCGGCGATCCGTCGGCGCGCGGTACATAGCGCAGATCGATGCGCAGCCAATACACGGATCGCGAGTAGCCGGCATTGAGCACGTCGCTGTGGTGCTGACGAAAAGCGGGGGCCAGGCCGGTGGTGATCTGCTCGATGGTGGCGGCGCCCGACACATCCTCGTAGACCTGCATCGTGCGCCCCAGCGCGAGGCTGCGGGTGGTCTCGTCGAAGTCGACCGCACCTGCCAGCATGGGCAGCCAGGCCATTATCAAGATAAGCAAATAGCGCATGGTGCCTTCGGGAGTGTTGCAGCGTAGTGTCAATATGATACATAGCCCCCCTGAAAAGCGCGAACGCCGGTCGCCAACGCAGACCGTCAGACACGCGCACCGCCGCTTGCGGCCCTGCTACAACGGCGTGCGCCGTGATAAGCTCGCGCACCATGAATATCTATAGTTCCCGCCCCGTTGTCCTCTGTCTCTCCGGCCACGACCCCAGTGGCGGCGCCGGCCTGCAGGCAGATATCGAAGCCTTGCTCGCGCAGGGCTGCCATGCCGCGCCGACGATCACGGCGCTGACCGTGCAGAACACGGTCAATGTCAGCGATTTCCGCGTGCTCGACCGCGAGTGGATCCTGGCCCAGGCCAATGCCGTGCTCAGCGACTCGCCGGTGGCGGCGGTCAAGCTGGGCATGCTCGGTTCGGTGGACATGGTCGCAACCGTGGTCGAGCTGTTGTCCGCCCACCCCCATCTGCCGATGGTCTGTGACCCGGTATTGCGTGCCGGTGGTGGCGGTAGCCTGGGCAAGGACGAGGTCGGCTACGCGATGCGCGAACAGCTGCTGCCGCTGGCGACCATCGCGACGCCGAACCTGCCCGAAGCGCGCATTCTCGCCGACCTGCCCGACGGCAGCGCCGATGAATGCGCACAGAAGCTGCTGCGGTTCTGCAAGCACCTGTTGATCACCGGCGGCCATGGCGACGAGCACGAAGTGCACAACCGTCTGTACAGCCGCGACGGCAGTCGCCGCACGTTTACCTGCCAGCGCCTGCCTGGCAGCTACCATGGCTCCGGCTGCACTCTGGCCAGCGCCCTGGCCGGCCGCCTGGCGTTGGGTGAAGGCCTGGAAAGCGCGGTGCAGTCGGCGCTCGACTACACCTGGCGCACCCTGCGCGACGCCGAGCAGTTGGGCCACGGGCAATTCGTGCCGCGCCGCCTGCCCCTGGATTTCTGCTCTTGAGCCGAACCCCTGCCCCCTGCCTCAGGACCGAGCGATGAACCTACGTGGCGTCTATGCCATCACCGACAGCCAGCTGTTGGCCGGCAAGTTCCTCAAGTACGTCGAGGCTGCACTGGACGGCGGCATTACCTTGCTGCAATACCGTGACAAGAGCAACGACGACGCCCGACGCCTGCGCGAAGCCGAGAAATTGCGCCAGCTGTGCGAGCGCTACAAGGCGCACCTGATCATCAACGACGACGCCGAACTGGCCGCGCGGCTCAACGTCGGCGTGCACCTGGGGCAGACCGATGGCCCGCTGACGCCTGCACGCGCCTTGCTTGGCCGCAAGGCGATCATCGGCAGCACGTGCCACAACCGTCTCGACCTGGCCCACCAGGCCGCCCGCGAAGGGGCCAGCTACGTGGCCTTCGGACGCTTCTTCGCCTCCCAGACCAAGCCCGACGCATCGCCTGCCAGCCTGGAACTGTTGGCGCAGGCGCGTGCCGAATTGAAATTGCCGATTGCCGTCATTGGCGGCATCACCCTGGACAACGCCGCCCCGCTGGTGGCCCAGGGTGCCAACCTGCTGGCCGTGGTGCATGCGCTGTTCGGCGCCGACACGGCCCAGGAAGTCACCCGCCGCGCCCGCGCGCTGAACGCGTTGTTCGAAACTGCCTGATGCAAGAGAGCTTATCTATGTCCCGTTCCGAAACCTTGTTCGCCAACGCCCAGAAGCACATCCCCGGGGGCGTCAACTCGCCCGTGCGCGCCTTCAAGAGCGTGGGCGGCACGCCGCTGTTCTTCAAGCACGCCGCCGGCGCCTATGTCACCGACGAAGACGACAAGCGCTACGTCGACTACGTGGGTTCATGGGGTCCGATGATTCTCGGCCACAGCCATCCGGACGTGCTCGATGCGGTGCGCAGGCAGCTTGAACATGGTCTGTCGTACGGCGCCCCCACCGAAATGGAAACGCAGATGGCAGACCTGGTCTGCGCGATCGTGCCGTCCATGGAAATGGTGCGCATGGTCAGCTCGGGGACCGAGGCAACCATGAGCGCCATTCGCCTGGCCCGTGGTTTCACCGGGCGCGACAGCATCATCAAGTTCGAGGGTTGCTACCACGGTCATTCCGACAGCCTGCTGGTCAAGGCCGGTTCCGGCGCCCTCACCCTTGGCGTGCCCAGCTCGCCCGGCGTGCCGGCGGCGTTCGCCAAACACACCCTGACCCTGCCGTTCAACGACATTGCCGCAGTAGAGCAGATGCTCGCCGAAGTCGCCGATGAAGTGGCGTGCATCATCGTCGAACCGGTGGCGGGCAACATGAACTGCGTACCGCCAGCGCCCGGTTTTCTGGAAGGCCTGCGTCGCCTCTGCGACCAGTACGGTGTGGTGCTGATCTTCGACGAAGTCATGACCGGTTTCCGCGTGGCCCTCGGTGGTGCCCAGGCCTACTATGGCGTGACGCCGGACCTGAGCACCTTCGGCAAGATCATCGGTGGTGGCATGCCCGTCGGCTGTTTCGGCGGCAAGCGCGAGATCATGTCGCACATTGCGCCGCTGGGTCCGGTCTATCAGGCCGGCACGTTGTCGGGCAACCCGCTGGCCATGGCCGCTGGCCTGACCACCCTGAAGCTGATCAGCCGCCCCGGTTTCCATGACGAGCTGAGCGACTACACCGCACGCCTGCTCGACGGCCTGCAGCAGCGTGCCGACGCCGCGGGCATCCCGTTCGTCACCACTCAGGCCGGGGGCATGTTCGGCCTGTACTTCAGCGGCGCCGATGACATCGTCACCTTCGAAGACGTCATGACCAGCGACGCCGATCGCTTCAAGCGCTTCTTCCACCTGATGCTCGACGGCGGCGTGTACCTGGCGCCAAGTGCATTCGAGGCAGGCTTCACGTCCATCGCCCACGGCGATGCCGAGCTGGCGATCACCCTGGATGCTGCCGAAAAAGCGTTTGCTGCGCTGAAATAACCACCTTCACTCCCGTAGGAGCGGTCAGCGGCCGCGAAAAGGACGCTGCGGTATGCCTGGCCGACCGCAGCGCATCGTTCGCGGCCACGGACTGCTCCTACGCAGAAGGTTGCATCTAAATCCGTAGGAGCGGTCAGCGGCCGCGAAGAAGGCAACACGGTGCGCCTGACACAGCGTGCTGGATTGTCTACGGCCACGGACCGCTGCTGCGGCTGGCACCCCGTGAAACAGTGCCATCTGGGCGATATCGCAGAAAAACGAGTAAAGACTTTGTAACAGCCCCCCCGCTTATTTCATAATGCAGCACCCGCCACGTTTCGACGTCGGGTCCGCCCGCATTCCGCAGAGGTAAGTCGATCCCCATGAACCGCACCGGCCGCGCCCTTGCATTGGGCTGCCTGTTGCTTCTTCAGCCGCTAATGGCTACCGCAGGCGGCAATTCGTTGTTGATTCCGGCGGTGGGTCGCTGCACCCTCAATACCTCTGCCCAGGCATTGCCCGCGGCGCTGACTGCGTGTCAACAGGCTGCAAAGGACGGCGACGCCCAGGCGCAATTCGAACTCGGTCAGTTCTATTACGACGGTACTCGAACCGAACGCGACTTGAACCAGGCCCTCAGCTACTTCGAACAAGCCTCCCTGCAAGGCCATGCCGAGGCCCAGTATCACCTGGGCACGATGTTCTTCAAGGGCGAAGGCGTGGCGGCCAACAACATCCAGGCCTATATCGTGCTGAAGATGGCGGCGGTCAATGGCGCCGAGGATGCACTGGACGTCGCCGACGAGGTGTCCGGGCAGATGCGCCGCGAAGACCTCGAAGTGGCCACTCAGGTGCTGGGGCAGATTTTCCGCAAGTACCTGCTCGAATTGCAGACGGCCGAAGGCAGCCGCTCGCCTTTCGCCCCGCTGCCCTGAGCCTGGCAGCGGCCCGACTGATGACTACTTGTCGGGCATCGGCATCGGGAATGGCATGACATTGCCGGTCATGCGTGCCTCGCTGATCTTCGGCGTGCCCAAACGCTCGACCTCATCAATCCGCACGATCGAGTGCATGGGCACGAAGCTGCGCGTCACGCCTTCGAACTGAGCCTTGAGCTTTTCTTCGCTGGGGTCGACGACCACGGTGGTGCGCTCGCCAAAGACGAATTCCTCGACCTCCAGAAACCCCCACAGATCACTCTGGTAGATCTGCTTGGCGTACATCTCGAATACCTGGCCCTGGTTGAGGAAAATCACTTTGTAGATTGGAGCTTCGCGTTTGGTCATCGTCGGCAGATATAAGGTCGTGAGCTTGAAAGAGGGCGAAAACTATAGCATAGCCGCCCGACAGGCAATGCTAGGAACCACCGACCACGGGCACTATAATGCGCGGTTCTTTGAACCACTTGATGATCACCCCATGGCCAAGAAGCTTTATATCGAAACCCACGGTTGCCAGATGAACGAGTACGACAGCTCGCGCATGGTCGACCTGCTGGGTGAACATCAAGCCCTGGAAGTCACGGCACGCGCAGAAGACGCCGACGTGATCCTGCTCAATACCTGCTCGATCCGCGAGCGCGCCCAGGACCGCGTCTATTCGCAACTGGGCCGCTGGCGCGAACTGAAGCTGGCCAAGCCGGACATGGTCATTGCGGTCGGCGGCTGCGTGGCCAGCCAGGAAGGCGCAGCCATCCGCGATCGCGCGCCCTACGTCGATGTGGTGTTCGGCCCGCAGACCCTGCATCGCCTGCCCGAGATGATCGACGCGGCGCGCATCACCCGCCTGCCGCAGGTGGACATCTCCTTCCCCGAGATCGAGAAGTTCGACCACTTGCCCGAACCGCGCATCGACGGCCCGACCGCCTACGTCTCGGTGATGGAAGGCTGCAGCAAATACTGCACGTTCTGCGTGGTGCCCTACACCCGCGGCGAAGAAGTCAGCCGACCGTTCGACGATGTCCTGGCCGAGGTCATGCACCTGGCCGACAACGGCGTGCGCGAAGTCACCCTGCTGGGGCAGAACGTCAACGGCTACCGCGGCCAGACCGACGACGGTCGCCTGGCCGACCTGGCCGAGCTGATCCGGGTGGTGGCACAGATCGACGGGATCGAGCGCATCCGCTACACCACCTCGCACCCACTGGAGTTTTCCGACAGCCTGATCCTGGCCCATGCCGAAGTGCCGCAGTTGGTGAAGCACCTGCACCTGCCGGTGCAATCGGGCTCGGACCGCGTGCTGGCGGCCATGAAACGCGGCCACACGGTGCTGGAATACAAATCCAAGCTGCGCAAGCTCAAGGCGGCGGTACCGGACATCTGCATCAGCTCGGACTTCATCATCGGTTTCCCCGGCGAAACCGAGAAAGACTTCGAGCAGACCCTGAAACTGGTTACCGATGTGGGCATGGATTTCTCGTACTCCTTCATCTATAGCCAGCGGCCTGGTACGCCGGCGGCGGATCTGGCCGACGACACGCCCGAGCCGGTGAAGAAACAGCGCCTGGATGCGCTGCAGCATCGGCTGAACCAGCAGGGCTTCGAGATCAGTCGTCAGATGGTGGGCACTACCCAGCGCATTCTGGTCACCGATTATTCGCGCAAGGATCCCGGCCAGTTGCAGGGGCGTACCGAGAACAACCGTATCGTCAATTTCACCTGCTCGGATGCACGGCTGATCGGCCAGTTCGTCGACATCCACATCGCCGAGGCCCGCCCCCACTCGCTGCGCGGCGAACTGCTGGCCTGACAGAACCACACCGCGGCGCGACGTTCGCGGCCGATGACCGCTCCTACAGGGTGACCGCGATCCTTGTGGGAGCGGTCCGTGGCCGCGAAAGGGGCACCGCGGTATGTCAGGTTCACCGCGCAGAACCCTTCGCGGCCGGTGACCGCTCCTACAGGGTGACCGCGATCCTTGTAGGAGCGGTCCGTGGCCGCGAAAGCCGCACCGCGGTGTGTCAGGTTCAACGCGCCGAACCCTTCGCGGCCGATGACCGCTCCTACAGGGTGACCGCGATCCTTGTAGGAGCGGTCAGTGGCCGCGAAAGTCGCACCGCCGGCAGCCAGCCAGGCGCTGGCCAAGGCCATTCGCCGCCCACCCCTTTCGCCCCGCCCCTGACAGGGGTTATCCTTGGACTCATTTCAATTGCCGTCGGGCGGCCGAATACGACCTTGAACGCACCTATCGAACCACATCGCTTCCTGCTCGAGCCTTTCGAGGCTCGCCGCTTCGCCAACCTGTGCGGGCAATTCGACGAGCATCTGCGCTTGATCGAACAGCGCCTGGAAATCGAAATCCGCAACCGTGGCAATCAGTTCGAACTGATCGGCGACGCCCGACACACGCGCTCAGCAGAAAACCTGCTGCGCCGCCTGTACCGGGAAACCAAGGCCACCGAGCTGTCCCCCGATACGGTCCACCTGTTCCTGCAGGAGTCGGCGGTCCAGGAACTCGACGATCCAGCGTCCGGAGAAGTCCCGGTCGCGCTGCGTACCCGCAAGGGCATGATCAAGCCGCGCGGCTTGAACCAGCAGCGCTACGTCAAGGAAATCCTGAGCAACGACATCAACTTCGGGATCGGCCCGGCAGGTACCGGCAAGACGTACCTGGCCGTGGCCGCCGCCGTCGATGCGCTCGAGCGCGAGCAGGTCCGACGCATTCTTCTGGTGCGCCCTGCCGTGGAAGCGGGCGAAAAGCTCGGCTTCCTGCCCGGTGACCTGGCGCAGAAGATCGATCCCTACCTGCGCCCGCTCTACGATGCGCTCTACGAAATGCTCGGCTTCGAACACGTCGCCAAGCTGATCGAGAAACAGGTCATCGAGATCGCGCCGCTGGCCTACATGCGCGGACGCACCTTGAACAACAGCTTCATCATCCTCGATGAAAGCCAGAACACCACCGTGGAACAGATGAAAATGTTCCTGACCCGGATCGGTTTCGGCTCGACGGCGGTGATCACCGGTGACATCACCCAGGTCGACCTGCCCAAGGGCACCAAGTCGGGCCTGAGCCAGGTCATCGAAGTGCTCAAGGACGTACCGGGCATCAGCTTCACCCACTTCAAGCCCAAGGACGTCGTCCGTCACCCGCTGGTGCAGCGCATCGTCGAGGCCTACGAGCGCTTCGACGCCCAGCCCGCCACCGTCAACGAGGCCGGGGACAAACGCCGCGATGCTTGAGCTTGACCTGCAACGGGCCAGCACCGCGCCTGGCCCGAGCGACGCCGAGTTCCGCCGCTGGTGCGAGCTGGCGTTGCGCCAGCGCAGCGCCGATTCGGAGATGACCATTCGCTTGGTCGATGAAACCGAAGGCCGCGAGCTGAATCTGACCTATCGTCACAAAGATTACGCAACCAACGTGCTTTCATTCCCTGCGGACGTGCCGGACGAGATGCTCGACATCCCGTTGCTGGGCGACCTGGTCATCTGTGTGCCGGTGGTGGAACGCGAAGCCGCCGAACAGGGCAAGGCCCTGGACGCCCACTGGGCGCATCTGGTGATGCACGGCTGCCTGCACCTGCTGGGCTACGACCACATCGACGACGATGAGGCCGAGGAAATGGAAGCACTGGAACGAGAGTTGCTTGCACAATTGGGTCATCCGGACCCCTATGCCGCCGACGAACACGTCGACGACACCCCCACCAAAGCAATTGGCAAGGATCACGAGTAAAGGGCTATGAGCGAAGATCGATCGAGCAACGGGCAGAAGTCATGGTTGGGTAAACTGACCCAGGCTTTTGCCCATGAGCCCAAGAACCGCCAGGAACTGCTGGAACTGCTGCGCGAAGCGCACCAGAACAAGCTCCTGGACAGCGAAGCATTGACCATCGTGGAAGGCGCCATCCAGGTCGCCGACCTGCAAGTGCGCGACATCATGGTGCCGCGCTCGCAGCTGATCAGCATCAAGTCCACCCAGACGCTGCAGGAATTCCTGCCCGCGGTCATCGACGCTGCGCACTCGCGCTACCCGGTGGTCGGCGAGAATCACGACGACGTGATCGGCGTGCTGCTGGCCAAGGACTTGCTGCCGCTGATCCTGCAGAACGACCACGCGAACTTCAATATCAAGGACCTGCTGCGTCCGGCCACCTTCGTGCCCGAGTCCAAGCGCCTGAACGTGCTGCTGCGCGAGTTCCGCGCCAACCACAATCACATGGCCATCGTCATCGACGAATACGGCGGTGTGGCGGGCCTGGTGACCATCGAGGACGTGCTGGAACAGATCGTCGGCGACATCGAGGACGAGCACGACGTCGAGGAAGACAGCTACATCAAGCCGCTGCCCAGCGGTGACTTCCTGATCAAGGCGCTGACGCCGATCGAGAACTTCAACGAGTTCTTCGAAAGCCAGTTCTCAGACGACGAATTCGACACCGTCGGCGGCCTGGTGATGAGTGCCTTCGGCCATCTGCCCAAGCGCAACGAGACGACCGAGATCGGTGCCTATCGCTTTCGCATCCTCAATGCCGACAGCCGCCGCATCCATTTGCTGCGCCTTACGCCAATCGCTCGCTGAGGCCTCTGCCCAGACTCCTCGTTAAGGAAAATAATGCGCTGGATCACCCGCCCCGGCTGGCCCGGTAACCTGCTGGCCATGGCGGCCGGCGGGTTGACCCCGCTGTTCCTGGCCCCATTCGATATCTGGCCGCTGGCCCTGCTTTCGCTGGCCCTGTTCTACCTTGGTCTGCGCGAGTTGAAACCACGCCAGGCGCTGGGCCGTGGCTGGTGCTATGGCTTCGGCCTGTTCGGTGCCGGCACCAGCTGGATCTACGTCAGCATCCACACCTACGGCGGTGCGTCGGTGGTGCTGGCGGCGCTGCTGATGCTCGGCTTCGTCGCCGCCGTGGCACTGTTCTTCGCCCTGCCCGCCTGGGCCTGGGCGCGTTGGTTCCGGCGCACCGATGCGCCATTGGCCGACGCGCTTGCCTTCGCTGCCTTGTGGCTGGGCCAGGAAGCGTTCCGCGGCTGGTTTCTGACCGGTTTTCCCTGGCTCTACAGTGGCTACAGCCAGCTGCACGGCCCGCTCGCCGGCCTTGCACCCATGGGCGGCATGTGGCTGGTGTCCTTTGCCCTGGCCCTGAGCGCAGCGCTGTTGTGCAACCTGTCGCGCCTGCGCGAGCGCAAGCCGTTGTTGGCCGCAGGCGTGATCCTGCTGCTGGCGCCCTGGCTGTTGGGCCTGGCATTCAAGGGGCACGGGTGGACGGCACCCGCGGGCGAGCCACTCACGGTGGCCGCAGTGCAGGGCAACATTGCCCAGAGCATCAAATGGAACCCCGAAGCGGTCGACCATCAACTGCAGCTGTACCGCGACAAGACATTCGCCTCCAAGCCGGCGGATATCATCGTCTGGCCGGAAACGGCGGTGCCGGTGCTCATGGACTCGGCCCAGGGCTATCTGGCCGTGATGGGCCGGTTTGCCAGCGACCGTCATTCGGCGTTGATCACCGGCGTCCCCATTCGCCAGGTCGAGGACGGGCAGCGCCGGTTCTATAACGGCATCACCGTGGTGGGTGAAGGCGAAGGCCTGTATCGCAAGCAGAAGCTCGTACCCTTCGGTGAATACGTGCCCTTGCAGGATCTGCTGCGCGGCCTGATCGCGTTTTTCGACCTGCCCATGTCCGACTTCGCCCGCGGCCCGGCCGACCAGCCGTTGCTGCAGGCCAAGGGGTATCGGATCGCGCCGTTCATCTGCTACGAAGTGGTGTATCCGGAATTGGCGGCGAGCATGGCTGCGCGCAGCGACCTGCTGCTGACGATCAGCAACGACACCTGGTTCGGCACCTCGATAGGTCCGCTGCAACACCTGCAGATGGCGCAGATGCGCGCGCTGGAGGCCGGGCGCTGGATGATTCGCGCTACCAACAATGGGGTCACGGCGCTGATCGATCCGTTCGGCAGCATCACCACTCAGGTGCCGCAGTTCGAAGAGGCGGTGCTGTATGGGGAGGTGACGCCCATGCAGGGTTTGACGCCTTATCTATTGCTGCGCTCGTGGCCGATGACAGTAGTGTGCGTATTGCTGCTGGGTTGGGCGTTGCTGCGTAGAAGGGCTGCTGGCAGGGTTTGATGGCGTTTGTGCTGGCCTCTTCGCGGGCAGAGGCCGCTCCCACCGGTTCGTGTTGTAGCCCGTTCTTTGTGGGCGCGGGGCGGGCGGCGAGCCCTCTGCCCGCGAAGAGGCCCTCAAGATCACCGATAAAACATCTTGTACCCAACCAACCCCACCGCCTCGTTGAGCAGCTGGCCGTTCTGCCAGATGGCTTTGCTCTCAGGCAGCCAGCCTCCCAGCGGCCTTGCATTGTCGGCGCCCAGGAACCCCACCGGTGCCGGCACCACTTCCAACCCGTTCTGCTCGAAGCTCCAGCGCGAGCGCTGCATGTGCCAGGCCTGGGTCACCACCACCACACGCTTGATGCCATGCTGGGCAAGCAGTTCGGCGCTGAACCGGGCGTTCTCCCAGGTCGTGCGGCTGCGCTCTTCCATCCAGCGCGCGGAAGTGCCGAAATCGTCGCGCAACGACTGCGCCATGATCCACGCTTCGCTGGGCGGCGAGCCGAAGTGCAAGCCTCCGGACGTCAGCACCGGCAACCCGGATGCCTTGGCCAGCCGCGCCGCATAGCGAACCCGCTCGAGCGCGACGCCGGTGGGCTGGTCGATGCCGTCCCAGGCCGGGTCGCCGCGCTCGCGACCGGCGCCGAGAATGACGATGGCGTCGGCACGCTGCGCCAGGCTGCTCCACGCTTGCACAGGCAGTGCCGGCTGGTCTTCCAGCCAGCCGGCCGCACCCTGCACCACCACCGGCAGGCTCATCAACCACAGCCCGCCCAGCCCGACCACGAAACAGGCCCCGGCCAGGCGCGGCCAACGACGGCGCAGCCACCAGCCGGCCAACAATAGGACGAGAAAGATACCGGGGGGCAATAACAGCTGTTTGAGCACAAAGCGGGAAAACATCGGGCATCTCCAGAAGATGCCCGAAGCCTAAGGGTTGCCACGATGACGAACAACTGCCGTCACGACTTTCCCGAATACCCGTGACCGTGCTTGCCGATTGGCGAACGGCGCCGATCGTGCTCGTGCAGCCAGTACACTTTCGCCGACGGCTTCAGCGCAGGCGCGACCGGGGCCGGAGCCGGAGCCTGGGGCTCGACGCAGACGCGTTCGCCACAGGCTTGCAGGTAGGCATCGATCAGTTCGTATTCGGCCCGGCTCAAACCGCGCAACTCCAGTTCCGCAGGTTTTTCATCGCGCAGGCGCACCGCAGTGCGGGCCACATCCAGGGCTAGCCCCAAGCGGTCGATGAGTCGCTCGTAGACATCGGGCTGCGTGGCTTTGATAGGCGGCTCCAGCATTCGCTCACCTCACTTGAGAAAAAACGTTCTTTGCTTCATCAGCTTAGCGCTGGCTGGAAAATCAGCCGGTTGCAGCGACCAACGGAATGCGTCAAGTGCCTGCCACTTCCCGGCAGCTGCAATCAAGGTTTCCCTCGATAGAGGGGGGTCATGTATGCTACGGCGTTTAATATCATCGTACCTTGCCAACAGGCTCAGCCTATTTAGCAGCTGCCGGATAAGGTCACCCATTTCTCAGCGCAAAGTAGCCATGCACGAACTCTATCAGCCCCGCGAAATCGAAGCCGCCGCCCAGTCTTTCTGGGATGCGAAGAAGTCTTTTGAAGTGAGTGAACAGCCAGGCAAGGACACGTACTACTGCCTGTCGATGTTCCCCTACCCCAGCGGCAAACTGCACATGGGGCACGTGCGCAACTACACCATCGGCGACGTGATCGCGCGCTACCAGCGCATGCAGGGCAAGAACGTCCTGCAGCCGATGGGCTGGGATGCGTTCGGCATGCCGGCGGAAAACGCGGCCATGAAGAACAACGTCGCGCCGGCCAAGTGGACCTACGAAAACATCGCCTACATGAAGACCCAGCTCAAGAGCCTGGGCCTGGCCATCGACTGGTCGCGCGAAGTCACCACCTGCAAGCCCGACTACTATCGCTGGGAGCAGTGGCTGTTCACCCGCCTGTTCGAAAAAGGCGTGATCTACCGCAAGAACGGCACCGTGAACTGGGACCCGGTCGACCAGACGGTACTGGCCAACGAGCAGGTCATCGACGGTCGTGGCTGGCGTTCGGGCGCGCTGATCGAGAAGCGCGAAATACCGATGTACTACTTCAAGATCACTGCATACGCCGATGAGCTGCTGGAAAGCCTCGACGAACTGCCGGGCTGGCCGGAACAGGTCAAGACCATGCAGCGCAACTGGATCGGCAAGTCCAAGGGCATGGAAGTCCAGTTCCCTTACCACCAGGCCTCCATTGGCGAAGCCGGCACGCTGAAGGTTTTCACCACCCGTCCCGACACGCTGATGGGCGCCACCTACGTGGCCGTCGCTGCGGAGCACCCCCTGGCCACCCTGGCAGCACGCTCCGATTCTGCGCTGCAGGCGTTCATCGACGAGTGCAAGAGCGGCAGCGTGGCCGAGGCCGACGTGGCCACCCAGGAAAAACGCGGGATGCCGACCACGCTGTTCGTCGAGCACCCGCTCAGTGGCGAGAAGCTGCCAGTCTGGGTCGCCAACTACGTACTGATGCACTACGGCGACGGCGCGGTCATGGCCGTGCCGGCCCACGACGAGCGCGACTTCGAGTTCGCCTTGAAGTACGACCTGCCGATCAAGCCGGTGGTGCGCACCAGCGCAGGCGACCTGACGCCTGCGCCGTGGCTGGCTGCCTACAACGAGCACGGTCCGCTGATCAACTCCGGCGACTTCGACGGGCTCGATTTCGAAGGCGCTTTCGATGCCATCGAAGTGGCCTTGATCAAGAAGGACCTGGGCAAGTCGCGTACCCAGTTCCGCCTGCGCGACTGGGGCATCAGCCGCCAGCGCTACTGGGGCTGCCCGATTCCGATCGTGCACTGCGACGCCTGCGGCGACGTGCCGGTCCCGGAAGATCAACTGCCGGTCGTGTTGCCCGAAGACGTCGTCCCCGATGGCGCCGGTTCGCCGTTGGCGCGCATGCCCCAGTTCTACGAGTGCAGCTGTCCAAAATGCGGCGCGCCGGCCAAGCGCGAAACCGACACCATGGACACCTTCGTGGAATCGTCCTGGTACTTCGCCCGCTACGCATCGCCGCATTATGAAGGCGGCATGGTCGACCCCGCAGCGGCGAACCATTGGCTGCCCGTGGACCAGTACATCGGCGGTATCGAGCACGCGATCCTGCACCTGCTGTACGCACGCTTCTTCCACAAGCTGATGCGCGACGAAGGCCTGGTCAGCTCCAACGAGCCGTTCAAGAACCTGCTCACTCAGGGCATGGTCATCGCCGAAACCTACTACCGTCTCGAAGCCAACGGCAGCAAGACCTGGTTCAACCCGGCCGACGTCGAATTGGTACGCGATGCCAAGGCCAAGATCATCTCGGCCAAGCTCATCAGCGACGGCCTGCCGGTGGAAATCGGCGGCACCGAGAAGATGGCCAAGTCGAAGAACAACGGCGTCGACCCGCAATCGATGATCGACCAGTACGGCGCCGACACCTGCCGCCTGTTCATGATGTTCGCCTCGCCACCCGACATGAGCCTGGAATGGTCCGACTCCGGCGTGGAAGGCTCGCACCGCTTCCTCAAGCGCGTCTGGCGTCTGGCCCAGGCCCATGTTGGCCAGGGTTCGCACGCGCCCCTCGACGTCGCCGCGCTCGATGACGAGCAGAAGGCCATTCGCCGCGCCATTCACCTGGCGATCAAGCAGGCCAGCCAGGACGTGGGCCAGAACCACAAGTTCAACACGGCCATCGCCCAGGTGATGACCCTGATGAACGTGCTGGAAAAAGCCCCGCAGGCCACCGACCAGGACCGTGCCTTGCTGCACGAGGGCCTGGAAGCCGTGACCTTGCTGCTGGCGCCGATCACTCCGCACATCAGCCATGAGCTGTGGCAGCAACTGGGCCACACAGACGCCGTGATCGACGCCAACTGGCCGACGCTGGACGAATCGGCGCTGGTGCAGGACAGCCTGCAGCTGGTCATCCAGGTCAACGGCAAGCTGCGTGGGCAGATCGACATGCCTGCCAGCGCCAGCCGCGAAGAGATCGAAGCCGCCGCACGGGTCAACGAGAACGTGCTGCGTTTCACCGACGGCCTGACCATCCGCAAGGTCATCGTCGTACCGGGTAAACTGGTCAACATCGTCGCCAGCTGATCGACCGGCGCCCGTTTCATCGGGCGCCCGTCAAGCACGCCACAGCCAACAAGGTTTCAAGGGAGCAACAAGATGATCAAACGCAATCTGCTGGTTATGGGCCTGGCTGTCCTGCTGAGCGCCTGTGGTTTCCAGCTCCGGGGTACCGGCACCAACCAGCTGGCCATCAAGGAACTCAACCTCACTGCCCGCGACGCCTACGGCCAGACCGTGGTGCAACTGCGCAAGGCGCTGCAGGGCAGCGGCGTCAACGTGGCCAGCGGCGCTCCATACACCCTGGACCTGGTGGACGAGCGTGGCGACCAGCGCACGGCCAGCTACAGCGGTTCGGCGCGCTCGTCCGAGTACGAGTTGAGCAACACGCTGCAGTACGAGATCCGCGGGCAGAACAACCTGACGCTGCTCAACGACAAGCTCGAAGTGCAGAAGGTTTACGTTCACGACGGCAACAACCTGACCGGCTCCGATCAGGAGGCGAGCCAGGTGCGCCGTGAAATGCGCAACGAACTGGTGCAGCGCATGATGCTGCGTCTGCAGCAGATCACCCCTGCACAGCTGGAAAAGCTCCAGGTGGACGCCAACGCCCGTGCCAAGGCTGAAGCCGACGCTGCTGCCGAAGCTCAGCGCGTGATGGATTCGACGCCACAGCAGTCGCCGATCCAGATTCCCAACCAGTAAGGCAGACAAGGGCGCTCAGGCGCCCTTTTCGCTGTCATTGCCCCCGTGAAGATTTGAATCCTGTCGATGCGTCCATGAAGATCAGCCCCGCCCAACTCGGCAAGCACCTGCAAGGGCCGCTCGCGCCCGTCTACGTGGTGAGTGGCGACGATCCGCTGCTCTGTCAGGAGGCGGCCGACGCCATTCGCGCGGCGGCGCGCCAGCAGGGCTTCGACGAGCGCCAGGTGTTCAGCGCCGACAACAATTTCGATTGGGGCACGCTGCTGCAGGCCGGCGCCAGCCTGTCGCTGTTCGCCGAGCGACGCCTGCTGGAACTGCGCCTGCCGTCGGGCAAGCCAGGCGACAAGGGCGCTGCAGCGCTGATCGAGTATTGCTCGCGGCCTGCCGAAGATACCGTGCTGTTGATCAGCCTGCCCAAACTGGACGGCAGTGCGCAGAAAACCAAGTGGGGCAAGGCGCTGGTGGAGGGCGCGCAGACCCAGTTCGTGCAGATCTGGCCGGTCGATGCGCAGCAGTTGCCGCAGTGGATCCGCCAGCGCCTGGCCCAGGCTGGGCTGGCTGCGCAACCGGATGCGGTCGAGCTGATCGCCGCTCGGGTGGAAGGCAACCTGTTGGCGGCGGCGCAGGAAATCGAGAAACTCAAGCTGCTCGCCGAGGGCAATCAGATTACCCTGGAGACGGTGCAATCGGCGGTTGCCGACAGCGCCCGATTCGACGTGTTCGGCCTTATCGACGCGATCCTCAACGGCCAGGCCGAACACGCCTTGCGCATGCTCGAAGGGCTGCGTGGCGAGGGTGTCGAGCCACCCGTCATTCTCTGGGCGCTGGCCCGTGAGCTGCGCTTGCTGGCCAGCCTGTCGCAGCAGTACAGCCAGGGCGTACCGTTGGACAAGGCCTTCAGCCAGGCCCGTCCGCCAGTGTGGGACAAGCGCAAGCCATTGATGAGCAAGGCTCTGCAGCGGCATTCGGCGCTGCGCTGGGCACAGCTGCTGCAGGATGCGCAGCGCATCGACGCGCAGATCAAGGGCCAGGCGCCTGGGTCGGTATGGATAGGCCTGTCGCGGTTGTCGTTGCTGATGGCCGGCCAACGGCTGAGCCTGCCCGCAGAATAGCAGCGCCCGCTCCCACAGGTGACCTGCGGTGTGTCTGCGAAAGCGGCGGGCGGTATGGCTGGTCAACCGCGCCGAACCCTTCGCGGCCGATGACCGCTCCTACAGGGTGACCGTGATCCCCGTAGGAGCGGTCCGTGGCCGCGAAAGCTGCACTGCGGTCTGTCGGGGTGATCGCTGACAAGGCTAAACCCATGCTACTGATTCGGCTGGCATGTTAAGGTTTGCCTCTGCCCCGAAAGCCCTGGACTTGTGAATGTCTTCTCGTCGTACCTCAGGCTGGCCCATGCGCCAGTTCGCCGTGACTACCTGCCTGGCCTTGCTGGTTGCCTGCGCGGAAAAACCCACCGTCGCCGATACCCTGCCCGCCCACATCGTCCAGCCTGCGTTGCCGGTACCCATGGCGCCCGCGCCGAGCAGCGTCGACACTCCGGTGCTGCCCACCCAGACATTCGCCGAATGGCAGCAGGGCTTTCGTCAGCAAGCCCTGCGCAGCGGCGTCGACGCGCAGCTGTTCGACCGCGCCTTCGAGGGCGTCACACCGGACATGAGCGTGATCAAGGCCGATCGCAGCCAGCCCGAATTCAGCCGCCCGGTATGGGAATACCTCGACGGGGCGATCTCCCCGACCCGCCTGCGCCGTGGTCAGGCCATGCTCGAGCAGTACGCCGACGTGCTCTCGAGCATCGAACAGCGCTACGGCGTCGAACGCCAGGTACTGGTTGCCGTATGGGGCATGGAAAGCAGCTTCGGCCAGATCCAGGGTGACAAATCGGTAATCCGCTCATTGGCGACCCTGGCCTACGAAGGCCGTCGCCCCGAATTCGCCCAGAGCCAGCTGCTGGCGGCGTTGCAGATCCTGCAGAACGGCGACATCCAGCCCGACCGCATGCTGGGTTCGTGGGCCGGTGCCATGGGCCAGACGCAGTTTATTCCCACCACCTACAATTCCCATGCCGTGGACTTCGACGGCGATGGCCGGCGCGACATCTGGAACAGCGCCGCCGATGCCCTCGCCTCCACCGCCCACTACCTGCAGAGTTCGGGCTGGCAGAGCGGCCAGACGTGGGGGCTGGAAGTGCGCCTGCCCGAGGGCTTCGACTACGCCCTGGCCGACGGCAACAGCCGCAGGCCGGTCAGCGAATGGCAGCGCCTGGGCGTTGCGGCGATGCCCGGCGGCACAGTCCCGGCGGGCAGCGAAAATGCCGCAGCAGCGCTGCTTCTGCCGGCGGGCTACCGGGGCCCGGCCTTCCTGGTCTTCGACAATTTCCGCGCGATCCTCAAGTACAACAATTCCTCGTCCTACGCGTTGGGCGTAAGCCTCCTGGCGCAGCGCCTGCAGGGGTCGGGCTACATCCAAGGCACCTGGCCCAAGGATGACATGCCACTTACGCGCACCGAACGCATCGAGCTGCAGAGCCTGTTGAGCGCACGCAACCACGATGCTGGCGCTGCGGACGGCATCATCGGTGCCAATACCCGCAAGGCCATCCGCAGTGCCCAGCAAGCCATGGGCTGGCCAGCCGACGGGTACCCGACCCACAAGCTGCTCGAGGCGCTGCGTACGCAACAGTGAGCGCGCTGACCTGCACGGGTGGCCCAGGCCTCGCCTAGGCCACCACATCCTGCTCCAGCCAGACCTGCTGCGCAGTGGCATCCAGCCTGACCTGCACGCCAAACGGCAAGGTCAGGTTCGGGTCGCAGTGGCCACTGCGCCAGCCAGCCAGGACCGGGATACCCTCGGCCTGGAACGTCTCGAGCAGCAACGGGGTCATCTGCTCGACAGCGATTCCGGCGAAGTCTCCAACGATCACGCCCTGCACGCCCTTCAGCTTGCCTGCCAGACGCAGGTGAGTCAGAAAGCGATCCACGCGGTACAAGGGCTCGTTGACGTCTTCGATGAACAGCACGATGCCATCACCGGGAAGCTCGTACGGCGTGCCGAGCGTGGCACTGATCATGGCCAGGTTACCGCCCATCAAGCAACCCTGGGCCTGCCCCGGCACTACCGTGGTCAACGGCCACTCGGGCGGATGACGCAGCAGGTCACCTGCGCCGATCTCGCCACGCAGCGCCTGCCACAGCGAAGATTCGGTAGGCGCTCGCTTCTGCGTCAGCAGATCGGCCTTGAACAGTGGCCCATGGAAGGTGACGAACCGGGCGTGGCGAGCGATGGCCAGATGCAGCGCGGTGATATCGCTGTAGCCAACCAATGGCTTGGGGTGTCGCGCCAGCAGCGCGAAGTCGATCTTGTCTAGCAGGCGGGGGGTGCCATAGCCACCGCGCAGGCAAAGAACGGCGTCTACCTCGGGGTCGGCGAAAGCGTCGTGAAGGTCTTGCACACGGGCTTCATCGCTGCCGGCCAGGTAACCCTGAGCCAGCGCGACACCGGGGTAGATGCGCAGCGTATAGCCACGCGCGCGGCCCCAGGCACAGGCTGCCTCTACGTCCAGCTCGATGGGACCGGCGGGCGCGATCAAGGCGATCGTGCCGTGGTCGGGCAGGCGTGGGGGTAATCGCATGGTCGAAATTCTCAATCCAGGCAGGAACGAGCGGCGCGCCCTGCCCTCAGGCTATGCAGCGCGTGGACGCGCTTCACGGGCAGATGGCTCGCCACTCGCCCCGCGCCCACATGATCTAGTCGATCAAAGCTTGATCTTGGCTTCGTGCGCCTGCTGATCGGCGTGGTACGAGGAACGCACCAACGGCCCGGAGGCGACGTTCTTGAAGCCCATCTTGTGGCCCTCTTCGGCGAACCAGGCAAAGATGTCCGGATGCACGAAGCGCTGTACCGGCAGGTGACTGCGCGAAGGCTGGAGGTACTGGCCCAGGGTCAGCATGTCGATGTTGTGCTCGCGCATGCGCTGCATCACCTCGATCACTTCCTCGTCGGTCTCGCCCAGACCCAGCATCAGGCCCGACTTGGTCGGCACGTGAGGCACCAGCTCCTTGAACTTCTGCAGCAGGGTCAGCGACCACTGGTAGTCAGAACCAGGGCGCGCAGCCTTGTACAGGCGCGGCACGGTTTCCAGGTTGTGGTTGAACACATCCGGCGGCTCCTGCGCGGTAATGGCCAGGGCCACGTCCATGCGCCCACGGTAGTCGGGGACCAGGGTTTCCAGCTGCACGCCCGGCGACAGCTTGCGGATTTCCCGCAGGCAGTCGGCGAAGTGCTGGGCACCGCCGTCGCGCAGGTCGTCACGGTCCACCGAGGTGATCACCACGTACTTGAGGCGCAGGTCGGCGATGGCCACGGCCAGGTTCATCGGCTCGTCGGCATCCAGTGCCTTGGGGCGACCATGGCCGACGTCGCAGAACGGGCATCGGCGGGTGCAGATGTCACCCATGATCATGAAAGTCGCGGTACCACCGGAGAAGCATTCACCCAGGTTGGGGCAGGAGGCTTCTTCGCAGACACTGTGCAGCTTGTGCTTGCGCAGCAGTTGCTTGATCCGGTCGACCTCGGGAGACACCGGGATGCGTACCCGGATCCAGTCGGGCTTCTTCGGCAGCTCTTCGGTGGGGATGATCTTTACCGGGATGCGCGCGACCTTTTCGGCACCGCGCAGCTTGACGCCCGCCTCGACCCTGGGCCGTGGCGCATTGGCCTTGGGCGCACCCTCGGCGAGGTTCTGCAGGGGGATCAGCGTTTGCACAGCTTCTGTCGCGGTAGTCATATCAGTCGATTCCGCCCGTAAGGGTCGTCTGCTCAACATAGTCGAGGTGCTTGACCAGCTGCGCTCGCAGCCTTGCACTGACCTCGGCAAATTCAAGGGGTGCGACATGATCGCACATCTGCGTCATCGGCAGGCCGGCATATCCACATGGATTTATCCGCCGGAACGGCGCAAGGTCCATGTCGACGTTCAACGCCAGCCCATGGAACGAACAACCGCGGCGGATACGCAAGCCCAGCGACGCGATCTTCGCCCCTTCCACGTACACCCCGGGTGCATCCGCACGGGCGGCAGCCTGCACGCGGTAGGAGGCCAGCAGATCGATCAGGGTGTGCTCCATGCGAGTGACCAGCTCTCGCACCCCGTAGCCCAGCCGGCGCACGTCCAGCAACAGGTACACGACCAACTGCCCGGGACCGTGGTAGGTCACCTGGCCGCCGCGGTCGACCTGCACCACCGGGATCTCGCCGGGCACCAGCAGATGCTCGGCCTTGCCGGCCTGGCCCTGGGTGAACACGGCCGGGTGCTGGACCAGCCAGACCTCATCGGCAGTCTCTGAATCGCGCTGGTCGGTGAACCGCTGCATCGCGTGCCATACCGGCTCGTAAGGCAACGGGCCGAGTTCGCGAAACCCCAGGCATTGCGGCATCACAGCACCATTTTGACGATGCCGGTGGCGCGCAGCTCACTGTTGATGTTGTAGAGCTGCTCCTGGCCGGTGGCCAGGATATGCAGCTGCAACGTGGTGTAGTTACCGTTGCTGCTCTGGCGCTCGGCATTCTTGTCGTGATTGACGGCTGCGTGCTTTTCGACGATCTGCACCACCGTGTCGCGAAAGCCCACACCGGTATCGCCGATGATCTTGATCGGGTAGTCGGCGCAGGGAAATTCGATTTTCGGCTCTTTTACTTCGGTATCGGTCATGGCGATGACGGCCTCGGGTAAACCGTGAAAACGACAACGCCCTCGCCTGTTGCAAAGGCGAGGGCGCGCGGTCGCGATATCAGTTGAACAAGCCGTAGAAGAATAGACGAACGCTATCCCATACGCGGCGGAAAATACCACCTTCCTGTACATCGTCCAGCGCGATCAGGTCGGTGGTCTGAACGATCTTGTCACCGTTCTTCACTTCGACCTTGCCGATCACGTCGCCCTTGGCGATAGGCGCGGTCAGCTGTGGATTCATGGTCATGCTCGCAGCCAGGTTCTTCAACTGGCCCTTGGGCAGGGTCATGGTCAGGTCTTCGGCCAGGCCGGCCTTGATTTCGCGGATGTCGCCTTTCCACACCGGTGCCTTGGCCAGCTCGGTGCCCTTCTGGTAGAAGGTCTGGGTTTCATAGAAGCGGAAGCCGTAGGTCAGCAGCTTCTGGGTTTCGGCAGCGCGGGCCTGCTCGCTGTTGGTGCCGAAGACCACGGCGATCAGGCGCATGCCGTCACGTACGGCCGAGGACACCATGCAGTAGCCGGCTTCTTCGGTATGGCCGGTCTTCAGGCCGTCGACGGTCTTGTCGCGCCACAGCAGCAGGTTGCGGTTGGGCTGCTTGATGTTGTTCCAGAAGAACTCCTTCTGCGAGTAGATCGCATAGTGAGCCGGGTCTTCGTGAATGATGGCACGGGCCAGTACCGCCATGTCGTGGGCCGTGGAGTAATGCTCGGGGTTCGGCAGGCCGGTCGGGTTCATGAAGTGGCTGTTGGTCATGCCCAGCTTGCCAGCCGTGGTGTTCATCATGTCGGCGAAGGCGTCTTCGCTGCCGGCGATGTGCTCGGCGAGCGCCACCGAAGCGTCGTTGCCCGACTGGATGATGATGCCGTGCAGCAGGTCGCTGACCGATACCTGGGTACCGACCTTGATGAACATCCGCGAACCGCCGGTGCGCCAGGCGTTTTCGCTGACGGTGACCGGGTCGTTCTCGCCGATCTGGCCACGACGGATTTCCAGGGTCGCGATGTACGCGGTCATCAGTTTGGTCAGGCTGGCTGGCGGCAGACGCTGGTCGCCGTTGTTTTCAACCAGCACGTTACCGCTGGAAGCTTCCATCAGCACGTAGGATTTGGCAGCCAGTTGCGGCGGCGCTGGCATCATCTGATCTGCCGCCCAAGCGGCAGGGGCGATGATCAGCGGTACAAGCAGGCACAGGCGTTTGGCAAGTGTGGTGATGTTCATCCGTCTCTCGAAATTGCTGATGGGCACATGCCCTTGCGGGCAGTCTTGTTGTGGGCGGCGGCCCGGTGTCGCACGCCCGTTGCCGGGCGCTCATTGCAGCGCCGCCCGCAGGCGGCGCGGTTCAATCCAGTGTCACCAATTTGGGCACGCCAAGATTGGCCATGCGCACGTTGTCCTGAATCTGCTGGGCTTCACCCTGGGAATTGATCGGTCCCAGGCGTACCCGATAGAACGTCTGCTGGTTGACGGCGATCTGGCTGGTGAAAGCCGGCGCGCTCACCATCGAGCTCAGCTTGGAACGCAGCAGCTCCGCAGCGTCGGGGTTGGCGAACGCTCCCACCTGGAGATACAGGCCAGACGCTTGTGCAGAACCGTTTTTTTTTGCGTCCATCTGCACCGGCAGCGTGGCGACCGCGTGTTGCTGCGGCGGCGGCGTGTATTGCTCGACCGTACCAGCCGACGGCGTGATGTTGGGCCGGGCCTGCGCCACCACCGGGCCCTGGTTGAGCACCAGTGGCGCCGGACGGCCGCGCTGCGCCCACCATTCCTGCGGGTCGATACCTTCGACACGTACCCGCGCCGTACCCGTTTCGGCGTAGCCCAGCTTTTTCGCCGCGGCATAGGACAGGTCGATGATGCGGTCGGAGTAGAACGGCCCGCGATCATTGACCCGCAGCACCACGCTGCGGCTGTTGTCCAGGTTGGTCACGCGTACATAGCTGGGCAGCGGCAGGGTCTTGTGCGCCGCGCTCATGCCATACAGGTCGTAGACCTCACCGTTGGCGGTGTTCTGGCCATGGAACTTGGTGCCGTACCATGACGCCGTGCCGGTCGCCTGATACTGACGCGACTCGGCAATCGGAAAGTAGGTCTTGCCCAATACCGTGTAGGGATTGGCCTTGTACGGTCCGGTGTGCAGGGTGGGCACGGCGTCGGGAATCTTCGACACGTCGACGTCCCACCACGGCGCGCCGTCCTTGTGTGCCCGGTTGATGTTCAGCCCAGGCATGGCTTTGACGGTCGGGCCGGACTGCTTCACGGTACGCGACGGCGGCGGCGTCGATGAGCAACTGGCGAGCAGCAGGCCCAAGGCCGCGCAGGCCGCGATGGCGGAGGATGTATGTATCGGCATTGCCCGCATTACTTGACGCCCCGTGCTTGAACCAGCGATTCCGACAGTTGGTGCACAGCCATGGCGTACATCACACTGCGGTTATAGCGAGTGATTGCATAGAAATTCTTCAGGCCCAGCCAATATTCCGGGCCCTCGGCGCCCTGCAGGCGAAAGGCGGTCACCGGCAGGTCATCGCGTAGCGCATCATGACTCGACCAGCCCAGCGCCCGCAACTGCCCGACATTCTTGACCGGGTCGATGCCCGGGCTCAAGCCGTCGTCGACCTGCGGGCCGGAAACGCCGGCACGGCTGACCACCGGTTGACCGGCCACCCAGCCATGCTCCTTGAAATAGCTGGCAACACTGCCGATGGCGTCATCGGGGTTGGTCCAGATGTTGATGTGACCGTCGCCGTCGAAATCCACCGCGTAGGCGCGGAAGCTGCTGGGCATGAACTGCGGCAGGCCCATGGCGCCGGCGTACGAACCCTTGAGGGTCAGTGGGTCGAGCTGTTCGTCGCGGGCCAGCAGGAAGAACTCGCGCAGCTCCTTGCGGAAGAATGCCGCGCGTGGCGGGTAATCGAAGCTCAAGGTAGACAACGCGTCGATCACCCGGAAATTGCCGGTGTTGCGACCAAAGAAGGTTTCGACACCGATGATCGCGACGATGACCTGCGCCGGTACGCCGTATTCGCGTTCCGCACGGGCCAGCACCGCTTCGTGCTGGCGCCAGAAATCCACGCCGCGGGCGATGCGCGCATCGGTGATGAACATCGGCCGATACTCGCTCCACGGCTTGACCCGTTCGGCGGGACGCGAGATCGCGTCCAGAATCGACTGCTTGCGCTCGACTTCCCTGAACACTTCGTTCAACTGCTCGCTGGCGAAGCCATAGTCGCGGGTCATTTCACCAATGAACTGGGTCACCTGGGGCGAGCCACCGTAGTCGCCGGCGCTGGCATGCTGTGCCGACCCCAACAGGCCCATCAGGCCGATCCAGGGAACGTTCCGAGCTGCCCAGCTACGCATTACTTGCATGCAATTGCTCACCTTATTCAAACCTGTGCGATCCACTTGCGATGGGTGTGGATCGACATCAAAACGCCAAACGCTGACAGCAGGGTCACCAGCGAAGTTCCGCCGTAGCTAATGAAAGGCAACGGCACCCCCACCACCGGCAGCAGGCCACTGACCATACCGATATTGACGAAAACGTAAACAAAAAAAGTCATGGTCAAGCTGCCGGCGAGCAACTTTCCGTACAGGGTCTGGGCCTGCGCGGTGATCACCAGCCCACGGCCGATCAGCAGCAGATAGATCAACAGCAGCGCGCAGATACCGACCAGGCCGAACTCCTCGCCGAGCACCGCGATGATGAAGTCGGTGTGGCTTTCGGGGAGGAAGTCCAGGTGCGACTGGGTGCCCAGCAGCCAGCCCTTGCCGAACACGCCACCCGAACCGATCGCCGCCTTGGACTGGATGATGTTCCAGCCGGTACCCAGCGGGTCGCTCTCCGGGTCGAGAAAGGTCAGGATCCGCTGCTTCTGGTAGTCGTGCATGATGAAGAACCACATGCCGACCGCCACCGGCACCGCCGCTGCCAGCACGCTGGCGATCCAGCGCCAGCGCAGCCCGGCCATGAACAGCACGAAGGAGCCGGAAGCCAGGATCAGCAGTGACGTGCCGAGGTCTGGCTGGCGCACGATCAGCGCAAAGGGAATGCCTATCAGGGCCAGGCTCACCACCACGTGCTTGAGGGTCGGCGGCAGGGTCCGCTTGGCCAGGTACCAGGCGATGGTCGCCGGCATGATGATCTTCATGAACTCCGAGGGCTGGAAGCGGATGACCCCGGGGATGTTGATCCAGCGCGTGGCGCCCATGGCGTTGTGGCCCATGACGTCCACTACCACCAGCAGTATCACCCCGGTCACGTAGGCCAGGGGCACCCAGCGCGCCATGAAACGCGGTTCGAGCTGGGCGATGACGAACATCGACACCAGGCCCAGGCCGAAGGACGTGGCCTGCTTGATCAGCAGGTCCCAGTTCTTGCCGCTGGCCGAATAGAGGACGAACAGGCTGCCCGCCGCCAGGGTCAGCAGCAGGATCAGCAACGGGCCGTCGATGTGAATGCGCTGCAAAAATGTTGCGCGGCGACGCATCACATCCTCACTGGAGAGGATGCGGTCGAAATTACTCTTCAAGGGCGGTGATCTCCGCGCCCGTGGCGCTGGCGTATTCGGGTTTCAACTGGCCGTCGGGGCCGAGCAGCCAGGCGTCCATGATCTGGCGCACCACCGGCGCCGCCACGCCCGAGCCGGACTCGCCGTTCTCGACCATGACCGAGACCACGATGCGCGGGTTGTCCGCGGGCGCGAAGCCGACGAACAAGGCATGGTCGCGATGGCGCTCCTGGACCTTGCTGCGGTCGTACTTCTCGCCTTGGCGAATGGCGACGACCTGGGCCGTACCGGACTTGCCGGCGATTCGGTACTTGGCACCGATGGCAGCCTTGCGCGCGGTACCGCGGGCACCCTGCATGACCTGCTCCATGCCGTGGGTGACCTTGGCCCAGTCGGACGGATTGCGCAGCACGATGTCGGGCACCGGATTCTCGTCCACCGGCGGCACGCCTTCGATGGTGCGCGCCAGCCGCGGGCGGTTCCACTTGCCCTTGTTGGCGACCAGGGCGGTGGCCTGGGCCAGTTGCAGCGGCGTGGCCTGCATGTAGCCCTGACCAATGCCCAGAATGAGCGTTTCGCCGGGGAACCAGGCTTGCCGGCGGGTCTTGCGTTTCCATTCGCGCGAGGGCATCAGGCCCGGCGACTCTTCGAACATGTCCAGCGAAACCTTCTGGCCGATGCCGAACTGGCCCATGTAGTTGTCCAGCTTGTCGATGCCCAGCTTGTGCGCCAGGTCATAGAAATAGGTGTCGTTGGAACGCATGATGGCGGTGTCCAGGTCTACCCAGCCATCGCCTGTGCGGTTCCAGTTGCGGTATTTATGGTCGTAGTTGGGCAGTTGATAGAAGCCTGGGTCGAACACCCGCGACCCGGCATTGATCACGCCTGAGTCCAGCCCGGCGATCGCCACCGCAGGCTTGATCGTCGAGCCGGGCGGATACAGGCCGCGCAACACACGGTTGAACAGCGGCCGGTCGATGGAATCGCGCAGGTCGGCATAGGCCTGGAAACCGATGCCGGTGACGAACAGGTTGGGGTCGAAGCTGGGCTGGCTGACCATTGCCAGCACCTCCCCGGTGCGCGGGTCCATCGCCACGATCGCGCCGCGACGGCCGCCCAGCGCCTCTTCGGCGGCTTCCTGCAACTTGATGTCCAGGCTCAGGACGATGTCCTTGCCCGGTTTCGGATCGGTGCGCTTGAGCACCCGCAGCACGCGACCGCGAGCGTTGGTCTCGACTTCCTCGTAGCCCACCGTGCCGTGCAGTTCCGGCTCGTAGAAGCGCTCGATGCCGGTCTTGCCGATATGGTGCGTGCCGCTGTAGTCCACCGGATCCAGGGTCTTGAGCTCCTTCTCGTTGATGCGCCCGACATAGCCCACCGAGTGCGCGAAATGCGCCCCCTGCGGGTAATGCCGTACCAACTGCGCGACCACCTCCACACCCGGCAGGCGAAACTGGTTCACCGCGACCCGGGCGATCTGCTCTTCGTTGAGTTCGAAGAGGATCGGTACCGGTTCGAACGGCCGGCGGCCCTGCTTCATGCGACGCTCGAACAGCTGCCGGTCTTCGTCGCTGAGCTCCAGCACCTCGACAATGGTATCGAGTACCTGACGCCAGTCACCGGAGCGTTCGCGGGTCATGCTCAGGCTGAAGCTGGGGCGGTTGTCGGCCACGACCACGCCGTTGCGGTCGAAGATCAGCCCACGGGTGGGGGGTATCGGCTGCACATGCACCCGATTGTTCTCCGAAAGCGTGGAGTGATATTCGTACTGGATCACCTGCAGGAAATACAGGCGCGCGATCAGCACGCAGATGAGAACCAGGATGGCCGCTGCACCGACCACGACGCGGCTGCGCACGGTGCGCGCGTCTTTCTCATGGTCCTTGAGGCGAATCGGCTGGGACATCGGCTGGTTTACGGCCTATTTGTGATAAGGGTGCCCGGACAGCACGGTCCAGGCGCGATACAGCTGTTCACCGATAAGTATCCGTACCAGCGGGTGAGGCAAGGTCAGCGGCGACAGCGACCAGCGCTGCTCGGCACGGGCGCAGACTTCCGGCGCCAGCCCCTCGGGGCCACCGACCATGAAGTTCACCGTGCGCGAGTCCAGGCGCCAGCGATCCAGTTCCACCGCCAACTGCTCGGTGCTCCAGGGCTTGCCGTGCACTTCCAGGGTAACGATGCGCTCCCCCGGACCGACCTTGGCCAGCATCGCTTCGCCTTCCTGGCGGATAAAGCGGGCCACGTCGGCATTCTTGCCGCGGGTATTGAGCGGGATTTCGACCAGGTCCAGTGCCAGCTCGGCGGGCAGACGCTTGGCATATTCATGCCAGCCTTCTTCCACCCACTTGGACATGCGCGAACCCACCGCGATCAGACGCAGACGCATGGCCCAGGCTACTCTTGGTCGTTAAGAGCCTGGTTGCCAGGGGTGTGGTGCGCGGCGCTGGCGGCACGGCTCTGCTCGGCACCCTGCCACAGGCGTTCCAGGTCGTAGAACTGGCGCGCGGCAGCGGTCATCATGTGCACCACGACGGTGTCCAGGTCCAGCAGCACCCAGTCGCTGTCGCCCGCGCCTTCTTCGCCCAGCGGCTTGACGCCCTTGGCTTTGACCAGCTCGCGCACCTTTTCGCGCATGGCGCTGATCTGGCGGTTGGAGGTACCGGTGGCGATCACCATGAAGTCGGTGATGCTGTTCTTGTCACGCACGTCGATGACCAGGATGTCCTGAGCCTTGACGTCTTCGAGGGCGAGCTGGGTCAGCTCGACGATTTCTTCAGCGGGGATTGCTTGCTTATTGCTCATAAAAAAACTCGTTCAGTTCAATTGGACGCACGGTACAGCCCGTGCGCCTCGATGTAGGCCAATACTGCGTCGGGCACCAGGAAACGTACCGACTTGCCGCTGGCCAGCAGTTGACGGATCTGGGTGGCCGACACCGCGAGCGGTGCCTGCCAGACGAAAGTAATCTGCCCGCAGGCCCCCTTGAGGGCTTGCGGGTCGCTGATGGAACGCGCCGCCACCAGGTTGCGCAAGGCATCCGGCAGCTCGGTGTCCGCATCAGGTCGCTGCAACACGACGATGTGGCAGTGTTGCAGCAGTTCTTCCCAGCGGTACCAGGAGGGCAAGCCACAAAAGGCATCCCACCCCAGCAGCAGGAGCAACTGGTCCTGCGGGTCGAGCTCGGCACGCATCGACACCAGCGTGTCGAGGGTGTACGACGGTTTGTCGCGCGCCAGTTCACGGTCATCCACGGTCAGGGGCGCCAGCCCCTCTACTGCGGCCCGCACCATGGCCAGACGCTGCTCGGCCGATACCTGCGGCTGGTCGCGATGCGGCGGCCGGGCGCTGGGCACCAATCGCAGATCGTCCAGGCCCAGGGCCTCGACCACTTCCACGGCGCCGCGCAGATGACCGATGTGTACCGGGTCGAAGGTACCGCCCAGCACGCCGATTCGACGTGCAGTGCGCGATTGTACAGCGTAGGGACCGGGCCGGTTCGGTGCGGTCAACTCAGACCGGCTCCTGGCCGCGTAACTGGCCATCGCCGATCACCACGTATTTCTCGCAGGTCAGGCCTTCGAGGCCCACCGGGCCGCGGGCGTGGATCTTGTCGGTGGAAATGCCGATCTCGGCACCCAGGCCATATTCGAAACCATCGGCGAAACAGGTCGGCGCGTTGACCATCACGGACGCGGAGTCGACTTCGGCAACGAATCGACGGGCATGGCCCTGCTGCTCGGTGACGATCGCATCGGTGTGATGGGAGCCATGCTGGTTGATGTGTTCGATGGCCTCGTCCAGGCCGTCGACCACCCGAATGGACAGGATGGCGGCCAGGTACTCGGTGTTCCAGTCTTCTTCGCTGGCCGGTACGGCTTCGATCAGGTCGCGGGTGCGCGGGCAACCGCGCAGCTCGACGCCTTTCTCGCGGAACTGCGCCGCCATCGGCGGCAGGAAACTCGCCGCCACCGACTGGTCGACCAGCAGCGTTTCCATGGCGCCGCAGATGCCGTAGCGATAGGTCTTGGCGTTGAAAGCGATGCGTTGCGCCTTGGCCAGGTCGGCGCCAGCGTCGACGAACACGTGGCAGATGCCGTCCAGGTGCTTGATCACCGGCACCTTGGCATCACGACTGACCCGCTCGATCAGCCCTCGCCCGCCCCTTGGCACGATGATATCGACGTACTCGGGCATGCTGATCAGCGCGCCGACCGCGGCGCGGTCGGTGGTGTCCACGACCTGTACCACGGCGGCGGGCAGGCCGGCTTCGGCGAGGCCGCGCTGGATGCAGGTGGCGATGGCACGATTGGAGTGGATGGCCTCGGAGCCGCCACGCAAAATGGTGGCGTTACCCGACTTCAGGCACAGGCTGGCCGCGTCTATGGTCACGTTGGGCCGCGACTCGTAGATGATGCCGACCACGCCCAGCGGCACGCGCATCTTGCCGACCTGGATGCCCGAGGGCCGGTAGCTCATGTCGCGGATCGCCCCGACCGGATCCGGCAGGCTGGCCACCTGGCGCAGGCCGACGATCATGCCGTCGATGCGCGCAGGGGTCAGCGCCAGGCGCTCGAGCATGGCCGCGTCCAGGCCATTGGCGCGACCGGCTGCCAAATCCTGCTCGTTGGCGGCAACCAGTTCGGCACGGGCGCTGTCCAAGGCACTGGCCGCCGCCTGCAGGGCGCGAT
This sequence comes from Pseudomonas baltica, assembly GCF_014235765.1. Taxonomy (GTDB): domain Bacteria; phylum Pseudomonadota; class Gammaproteobacteria; order Pseudomonadales; family Pseudomonadaceae; genus Aquipseudomonas; species Aquipseudomonas baltica. The sequence goes on along the minus strand of NZ_JACMYH010000006.1, from coordinate 13,918 downwards.
TCTTCTGCGCGGTGCTGGCACGGCCAATGACCCGCGAGGCTTCACGGGCAGCGCGACCCAGGCGGGTCATGTAGTCAAGAACGGACTCGGTCATGGTCTCTGTGGTCTTGGCAAAGAGGAAAGCGGCTGATTATAGCTGTCACGTACGCCCACTAACAGCGGTGACGGGCGGATGGTCGAAAACACCTCTTTAAACATATGTCCGCGGGCCTCACCGATGTGCAATTGCTATCATCCACCGCGACACCGAATGGACCCCGTTATGTTCAACCCGTTGCCCGATGCCTTTTTCGACACCGACGCGCAATCCCTCGCCCGTGCATTGCTGGGCAAGGTGATCCGCCACCGTCAGGGTCCGTACTGGTTGTCGGCGCGCATCATCGAAACCGAGGCGTATTACGTCACGGATCGCGGCAGCCATGCATCGCTGGGTTATACCCACAAACGCCGCGCGCTGTTCCTCGAAGGCGGGCACATCTATATGTACTACGCCCGTGGCGGCGACTCGCTGAACTTCAGCGCGCAAGGTCCGGGCAACGCGGTGCTGATCAAGTCCGCCTACCCCTGGCTCGACGCGCACACCGGCGACGATGCCTTCGCCCGGATGCAGCTCAACAACCCCGACGCCAGCGGCCTGCCGCGCCCGGCCCAGCGCCTGTGCGCCGGGCAGACCCTGCTGTGCAAGGCCCTGGGGCTGAAGGTACCGGTGTGGGACGCCCAGCGCTTCGACACTGAACAGCTATTCGTCGACGACGTCGGCGCCGATGTCCCGCACATCCTGCAGACCACCCGCCTGGGTATTCCCCTGGGTCGCGACGAACACCTGCCGTACCGCTTCGTGGATGCCGGCTACGCCCGTTTCTGCACACGCAACCCCCTGCGTCGCGGCCAGCAAGAAGGCCGCGACTACTTTTCGATCTTTCAAGGAACCTGACTCATGGGCGAATGGCTGGACAGTCTGACAGGCTGGCTGACGCTGCATCCACAGTGGCTGGGGGTGGCAATCTTCGCCATCGCCTGCATCGAATGCCTGGCGATCGCCGGCATCGTCGTACCCGGCACCGTGGTGTTGTTCGCTGTGGCCGTACTGGCCGGCAACGGTGCGTTGTCGCTCAGTGAGACACTGATGCTGGGCTATGCCGGCGGCCTTCTCGGCGACGCCATCTCGTACGCCCTGGGTCGACGGTTTCAACAGAGCATCCGTGGCCTGCCGCTGCTGCGCACGCACCCGCAATGGCTGGAAACCGCAGAAGGCTACTTCCATCGCTATGGCGTGGCGAGCCTTCTGATCGGGCGCTTCATCGGCCCGCTGCGGCCGATGCTGCCCATGGTCGCCGGCATGCTGGAAATGCCGTTGCCGCGCTTCATCCTGGTCAGCCTGGTGGCGGCCGCCGGTTGGTCGGTGGCCTATCTGCTGCCGGGCTGGGCGACGGGCGCCGCTTTCCGCCTGCCGCTGCCCGAGGACTTCTGGCCACAGGCCGGTATCGTTGCAGCCTGCATCGCCCTGCTGATGGGGCTCAGCTTGCATGCCACCTGGCGCGATCGCAGACGCGGCACGCTGCTCATTGCCCTCGCCTCGCTGATCATGCTAATTGCCCTGTTCTTCGGCTTCCCGCACCTGAGCGCGCTGGACAACGGCCTCAAGGCGCTGGTCCAGGAGCATCGCAGTGAGGCGGCGGAAACCTTCGTGGTGCTGGTCACGCGCATCGGTGATTTCCGCACCCAGTTCATGGTGGCCGGACTGCTCACCGCGCTGCTGCTGATCACCCGGCAATGGCGTCAGGCGCTGTTCGCCTGCGCGACCATGCTGATCACGGCGCTGCTCAACGGCTCGTTGAAACACCTGGTCGCCCGGCAGCGGCCCGACGTGCTGCTCGAACCGCTGACCACGTTCAGCATGCCCAGCGGGCATAGCTCGGCAGCCTTTGCCTTCTTTCTGAGCCTGGCCATACTCGCCGGGCGTCGGCAGACACCGCGCATGCGCCTGGTGTGGGTCATCCTGGCAAGCATTCCGGCGCTGTCGATTGCGTTGTCGCGGGTGTACCTGGGCGCGCATTGGCCGACCGACATCATTGCCGGCAGCATGCTGGCCTGCTTCGTCTGCGCTTCGTGCCTGGCGGCCGTGGAATATCGCCAGCCGCTGCCGGCGATGCCGTTGCGTGTCTGGTGGCTGGTGGTACCGGCGTGCGCGTTGCTGCTGGGCTTTTTTGCGGTGCACGGGCTGCCGTCGGCACTCGAAGGGTATCGCTACATGTAACCAGGCGCACCCGGCGCGCTGGGCCTGTTCGTCCCAGGCCTGTCCGTCTCAGACCAGGGCGTCGCCCTGCAGGCTGTCGAGCAGGGCCTGGATCGCCACCAGGCGCAGGCCTGGGTCGCTTTCGGCGAGCAGCTGTTCTTTCTCCTGCTCGGTGAACGGCAGCAGATAGGCCAACTGGTTGCCCAGCGACTGCTGGCCCTGAGCGCCGGCGGTCATGCCCAGCGCCGCCACCATCGGGTGCTCGGCCAAGGCCAGCAACAGTGCCTGCAGGTCGGCATGCGCATCGGCCAGCGGTCGGTCCGCCTGCTCTTCCAGCCAGTGCACGTCTGCCGTCAGCAATTGATCGCGTTGCACATGGGTGGCCTCGACACGGAAACGCCGAGCGCCCTGCACGCGGATACCCAGCAGACCGTTGTCTTGCTGCTGGAAATCGGTGATCAGCGCTTCGCAGCCGACTGCGGCGTGTTCGCTGGGTGCCTGGCCCACTTCGCGCCCTGCCATGATGCCGACCACGCCAAAGCCGGCGCCCTGCTTCATGCAACGCCCGATCATGTCCAGATAGCGCGCTTCGAATATCTGCAGATCCAGCACGCAACCGGGGAACAGCACGGTATTGAGGGGAAAGAGTGGCAATGTCATGGCTTGTGTCCTCACGCGAATACGCTGATGGCCAGGGGCAGAAAAACGGCGGTACCGACACCCATCAGACTCATGGCCAGCGCCGCGAAGGCGCCGGTTTCTTCACTTTCCTGCAACGCCAGCGAAGTGCCCACGGCATGCGCGTTGAGGCCCAATGCCATGCCCCGCGCCGCCGGGTGGTCGATGCCCAGCAAAGACAGCAGGCCGGGGCCGAAGATTCCGCCGATGACGCCGGTGATCAGCACGAACACGGCCGCCAGCGCCGCGACGCCGCCGATCTGCTCCGCCACCAGCATGGCGATCGGCGAGGTGACCGACTTGGGCGCCATGGTCATCAGAATCATGTGGTCGGCGCCCAAACCCCAACCCAGCAGCAGGCACAGCACGGTCGCGAACAAGCCGCCCAGGCCTAGGGTAATCAGGGTCGGCCAAAGCAGTTGGCGAATGCGCCGCAGGTTGAGAAACAGCGGCACCGCCAGGGCCACGGTCGCCGGGCCGAGCAGGATGCCGAGAATCTCGGTGCTCTTGCGGTATTCGGCGTAGCTGATCCCGCAGCCTACCAGCACCGCCACCAGCAGCAACATGGACAGCAGCACCGGTTGCAGGAAGACCCAGCGGGTTTTTTCGTAGCCGGCGAGCACCAACTGGTAGGCGCCCAGGGTGATGCCGATGCCGAACAGCGGATGGTGGATGACCGCCTGCAGGGTGCCTTGCCAGTCCAGCATCATGGTTGCACCGGGTGATCATGCCGACGCCTGCGAATCAACCGCTGCATCAACCAACCAACGAACACGGTAGAGACCGTGACGGAAATCACCAGCGAGCCGACGATGGCCCAGAAGTCATCGGCGATCTGCTGGGCATAGACCATCACGCCCACCGCAGGTGGCACCAGCAGCAGCGGCAGGTAGCGCAGCAGGCTGTTGGCCGCCAGGCCCAGGGGCTCGCCGACCTCGCCACGTACCATGAGGTAGATGAGCAGCAGCACCAGGCCGATGATCGGACCGGGCAACACGGGTAGCAACAGATGATTGAGGGCAGTGCCCAGCAGCTGGAACAGGACCAGCCAGGTCAAACCGCGTAGCAACATTGCAGGTCTCCTTCGCAAGCCAGGCATTATAAGCCCCCAAGGCATGCCCCAGGGTGATGCAAGATGGCGCACCCCCCATGATCGGACCCGGTAACGGTACACCCATCCGACAGTCATCCGGCTCTGGCCTTAAAAGCGCCCTGCATCTGTTGTGCACCCTGGCATCTGCGGCATACTCGGCGCCTCAATCGCCCGGACCCCGTCATGCGCCCTCTCGCCCCCCTCGCCCTTTCGTTGTTGATCGCCGCTTGCGGAGATGGCGAGCCACTGTCGCCGCCCGACGCGCGACTGCCCGATGGCGGTCGTTACCGCGGGGAGGTGGTCAATGGGCTGTTGCAGGGTCAGGGGCGTGTCGACTATCCCAATGGCAGCGGCTACGCCGGGCAGTTCAAGGACGGCCAGTGGCAGGGTCAGGGCCAGTGGCATGGGCGCAACGGCGAGGTCTACACCGGCGGCTTCGATCATGGCCTGTTCCATGGCCAAGGCACCCTGATCGCTCGCGGCACCACCTACACCGGCGGCTTCGTCAAGGGTCGGCGCCAGGGCGAAGGGACCTTCAAGGAAGCCGGCGTGGCGTACCGCGGCGGGTTCAAGGAAGACCAGTATTCGGGCGCCGGGCACATCGAACTCGACGACGGCAGCCAGTACCAGGGCTGGTTCGCCCACGGCAAGCCCAATGGCGAAGGCACCCGCAGCGATGCCGCAGGCAACCAGTTCAGCGGCACCTTCGTCAATGGCCTGCTCGAAGGGCACGGCACGTTCAGCAATGCCGACGGCGATCAGTACATCGGCAACTTCCACCTCAACCATCTGCATGGTCGCGGCCGCTACGAAAACGCCGCAGGCGATGTGTGGATCGGCACGTTCAAGGAAGGCGTGCTCAGCGGCAAGGGCGAGATGTTCGCCAGCGACGGCAGCCACTACAAGGGCGAGTTCGCCGATTGGCGCTTCAGTGGCAAGGGCTGGCTGGCGCTGGCCGACGGCAGCATCTACAGCGGCACCTTCGAGAACGACACCTACCAGGGCCAGGGCAGCCTGACCCTGAAGGACGGCAGCAGCCAGGTCGGCTATTGGCTCAATGGCCAGCGTATCCGTGATGCGCAAGGTCATCTGTTGCCCGATCCGCTGGAACTGGGGCTGCTCAATCAGGGGCAACTGCTGGAACAAGCGCTCGCGGCAATCCCGCAGTCCACTGCAGCGATCGAGCTTTACAGCCTGGCGCTGGCCGGCGACGGCAAGCAAAGCGTGTTCATGCGCGAAGCCGATTACGTCTCCGGCATGCTGGCCAGTCGTTTTGGCGCGGTCGGACAGATCACCCTGGCCAACCACCGCGATCATCTGGCCGATCGGCTGATGGCCAGCCGCGAGACCCTCAGCCGCAGCGTGCAGACGCTGGCCGCGCGCAGCGGCCCGGAAGACCTGGTGTTCATCTACCTGACCAGTCACGGCACCAGCGAACATGAACTGGTGCTCGATCAGCCACGCCTGCAGTTGGGCGACCTGCCGGCCGATGAACTCGCCGCAGTGCTGGCGCCGCTCAAGGGCCGCGACAAGGTGGTGGTCATCTCGGCTTGCTATTCGGGCGGATTCATCCCCGCGCTCAGGGACGAGAAAACCCTGATCATGACCGCTTCGCGGGCCGACCGGGTGTCTTTCGGCTGCTCCGAAGAAGCCGACTTCACCTATTTCGGCGACGCCTTGTTCGCCCAGGCCTTCAACCAGACGGACGACCTGCAGCAGGCTTTCGAACTTGCCAGCCGGCACGTTGCCGAACGGGAGATCGCCGATAATTACGAAGCCTCGCAGCCGCAGATCTGGGCGCCCAAAGGGGTCCTCGCGCATTGGCAGCGATTGCGCCAACAACAGGCCAAGCGGGCGCTGCTCGACGCCGCCGCGCCTGACAACAAGCAATAGGGCATCTGCTTCACGCTGCCTGTATCAAGGGAGACATTGCATGTACTTGACGCCGCAGCACATCCTTCTGGCCGGCGCCACCGGCCTGACCGGCGAGCATTTGCTCGACCGCCTGCTCGCCGAGCCGACCGTGCAACGGGTCCTGGCCCCCACCCGGCGCCCTCTGGCCGAGCACGCGCACCTGGACAACCCGGTGGGGCCACTGCTGGCCTTGCTGGCGGATCTGCAGGGCCCGGTGGACATCGCTTTCTCGTGCCTGGGCACGACCATCAAGCAGGCCGGTTCGCAGGAGGCGTTTCGCGAAGTCGACCACCAGCTCATCGTCGCCTATGCGCAGCGCGCCCGCGAACTGGGCGCACGCCACTTCCTGCTGATCAGCGCCATCGATGCCGACCCGCAATCCTCGGTGTTCTACAACCGCGTCAAGGGTGAGACCGAGCAGGCGCTGCGTGCCCAGGGCTGGCCGCAACTGACCATCGCCCGGCCGTCGGTGCTGATCGGCGACCGCGTCGAAGCACGCCTGGCCGAGCGCATTGCCGGACCTCTGTCGAAGCTGATTCCGGGCAAGTACCACGGCATCGAAGCGCTGCAACTGGCGCGCGCCCTGTGGCGCCTGGCGCTCGAAGAGCAGGACGGCGTGCGCGTGGTGGAATCGGACGAGCTGCGGCGCCTGGGCAAATAGCCCGCAGCCGGCGCGTCAGTCGTCGCTGCCGTGGTGGTGCTCACCCCAGCGCGGCAGCATGTCCTGAGGAATATCCAGCAGGTTGAGCACCCGCGCGACGACGAAGTCGATCAGGTCGTCGATGGTCTGCGGCTGGTGATAGAAGCCCGGCGCTGCCGGCAGGATCACCGCGCCCATCTGCGACAGCTTGAGCATGTTCTCCAGATGAATGGTCGAGAACGGTGCCTCCCGCGGCACCAGGATCAACTGCCGACGCTCCTTGAGCGTTACATCGGCAGCGCGCTCGATGAGGTTGTTGCAGGCGCCGCTGGCGATGGCCGACAGGGTGCCGGTCGAGCACGGCACCACCACCATGGCGCTGGGCGCGCCGGAGCCCGATGCCACCGGCGACATCCAGTCTTCCTTGCCATACACGCGGATCTGTCCGGCGGACGCCCCGGTGTACTCGTTGAGAAAGGCCTGCATGGCCTGGGGCTTGGCCGGCAAGCTGACGTCGGTTTCCGTGGCCAGCACCAGTTGCGCGGCCTTGGAGATGAGGAAATGCACCTCGCGGTCTTCGCGCACCAGGCAGTCGAGCAGGCGCAAGCCGTACTGCGCGCCCGACGCGCCGGTCATGGCCAGGGTGATCCGCTGCGGGCCGCTCACTTGAGGGCCTCCGCCAGTTTCAGATGCAGGCCGCCGAAACCGCCGTTGCTCATGATCACCACGTGGGTGCCTGGCCGTGCCTGGCTCTTGACCCGCTCGATGATGGCTTCCAGCGAATCGGCGACGATGGCCGGAACCGGGCACTGGGCAGCCGTGGCGGCCAGATCCCAGCCCAGGTTGGGCGGCGCATACCAGATGACCTGATCGGCATCGCGGACACTTTCGGGCAGACCGTCGCGGTGCGCGCCCAGCTTCATGGAGTTGGAGCGCGGCTCGATCACGGCGATCAACGCTGCATCGCCAATGCGCTTGCGCAAGCCGTCCAGGGTAGTGGCGATAGCCGTGGGGTGGTGGGCGAAGTCGTCATAGAGGGTAACGCCCTGCACTTCGGCCACCCACTCCATGCGCCGCTTGACGCTCTTGAACGCGCACAGCGCCTCGATACCCAACGGCGCGACCACGCCCACGTGGCGGGCAGCAGCCAGCGTTGCCAAGGCGTTGGCCACGTTATGCTGGCCGGTCAGCGGCCACTCCACGGCGCCCTGCACGACACCTTCGAAGGAAACCTCGAAGCGCGACCCATCCGCACTGAGCAGGTTTGCCTGCCACTGGCCGTTCTCCCCCGTGGTCTGTACCGGTGTCCAGCAACCCATTTCGATCACTCGGCCCAGTGCCGGCTCGGTGGTGGGGTGGATCACCAGGCCCTCGCTGGGCACGGTTCGAATCAGGTGGTGGAACTGGCGCTCGATGGCGGCCAGGTCAGGGAAGATGTCGGCGTGATCGAATTCCAGATTGTTGAGAATCGCCGTGCGCGGACGGTAGTGGACGAACTTGGAACGCTTGTCGAAGAACGCACTGTCGTACTCGTCTGCCTCGACCACGAAGAACGGCGTCTGCCCCAGGCGCGCCGAAACCGCGAAATTCTGCGGCACACCGCCGATCAGGAAGCCGGGCGCCATGCCCGCATGCTCCAGCACCCAGGCCAGCATGCTGCTGGTGGTGGTCTTGCCGTGGGTACCGGCCACGGCCAGCACCCAGCGCCCCTGCAGCACATGATCGGCCAGCCACTGCGGGCCGGACACGTAGGGCAAACCCTTGTTCAGTACATACTCGACCGCCGGGTTGCCGCGCGACAGGGCATTGCCGATCACCACCAGGTCGGGCGCAGGTTCCAGCTGGGCGGCGTCGTAACCCTGGGTCAGCTCGATGCCCTGAGCCTGCAGCTGGGTACTCATGGGCGGATAGACATTGGCGTCCGAACCGGTGACACGGTGCCCCAGTTCCTTGGCGAGCACTGCCAGGGAGCCCATGAAGGTGCCGCAGATACCGAGAATGTGAATGTGCATGATTGGCCTCGTAAAACGTCGGGGCAGGGTAGCGTAGGGTAGGAAAAATCGCATCCTTTGATTGGTGATCCTTCCTCTTCGGCCTGCTGTTTACAGGTGTTTCAAGGCGCCGTGCTCGCCTTTGTTCTACGCTTACCGGGCGCCACGGCGCGTCCTCCACAGAACCACAACAGCAGGAGACACCCCATGCGTTACGCACACCCGGGCACCGAAGGCGCCAAGGTCGAATTCAAGACCAAATACGGCAACTATATCGGCGGTGAATTCGTCGCGCCGGTGGACGGCAACTACTTCACCACCACCTCGCCGGTGAACGGCCAGCCCATCGCCGAATTCCCCCGCTCCAACGCCAAGGATATAGACAAGGCGCTGGACGCCGCCCACGCCGCCGCCGATGCCTGGGGCGCGACCTCGGTGCAGGCCCGCTCGCTGGTCCTGCTGAAGATCGCCGACCGTATCGAACAAAACCTGGAAACCCTGGCCATCACCGAAACCTGGGACAACGGCAAGGCCATCCGTGAAACCCTGAACGCCGACATCCCGCTGGCGGCCGATCACTTCCGCTACTTCGCCGGCTGTCTGCGTGCCCAGGAAGGCAGCGCTGCCGAGATCGACGGCAACACCGTGGCCTACCATATCCACGAACCGCTGGGCGTGGTCGGGCAGATCATCCCGTGGAACTTCCCGATCCTGATGGCGGCCTGGAAGCTCGCCCCGGCCCTGGCCGCAGGCAACTGCGTGGTGCTCAAGCCGGCCGAACAGACGCCCCTGGGCATCACCGTGCTGATGGAGCTGATCGGTGACCTGCTGCCGCCGGGCGTGCTCAACGTGGTCCAGGGATTCGGCAAGGAGGCAGGCGAGGCCCTGGCCACCAGCAAGCGCATCGCCAAGATCGCCTTCACCGGTTCGACGCCAGTGGGCTCGCACATCATGAAGTGCGCCGCCGAAAACATCATTCCCTCAACCGTGGAACTGGGCGGCAAATCGCCGAACATCTTTTTCGAAGACATCATGCAGGCCGAGCAGACCTTCATCGAAAAGGCCGCCGAAGGGTTGGTGCTGGCCTTTTTCAACCAGGGCGAAGTGTGCACCTGCCCTTCCCGCGCGCTGGTGCAGGAATCCATCTACCCGGCCTTCATGAAAGAAGTCATGAAGAAAGTCGAGCAGATCAAGCGCGGCGACCCGCTGGACACCGACACCATGGTCGGCGCCCAGGCGTCGGAGCAACAGTTCGACAAGATTCTGTCCTACCTGGAAATCGCCAAGAGCGAAGGCGCCGAGCTGCTGACCGGTGGCCAGGTGCAGAAACTCGAAGGTGCCCTGTCGACCGGCTATTACATCCAGCCGACCCTGCTCAAGGGCACCAACAAGATGCGTGTCTTCCAGGAAGAAATCTTCGGCCCAGTGGTCAGCATCACCACCTTCAAGGACGAAGCCGAAGCGCTGGCCATCGCCAATGACACTGAGTTCGGCCTGGGCGCCGGCGTCTGGACCCGCGACATCAACCGTGCCTGGCGCATGGGCCGCGGCATCAAGGCCGGGCGTGTCTGGACCAATTGCTACCACCTGTACCCGGCGCACGCCGCGTTTGGTGGCTACAAGAAATCCGGTGTGGGCCGCGAGACGCACAAGATGATGCTCGACCACTACCAGCAGACCAAGAACCTGCTGGTCAGCTACGACATCAACCCACTAGGCTTTTTCTGATCCAAACGGCGGCGCAGGGACGCTCCGGCGTCCGTCGCCTGCCGCTGCGAACACGGGATGTTGCGCACGCCCGGCGCGCGACCGTTCGTCGGTTTGCCCGGCGTGACGAGCCTGCCCAACAAACCTGCCTCACCCATCGGTATACTGCGCGGATTCTTCACGACCGGATCCGCACAGGTACCTCCCATGGAATTCAGCTTCATCGACCTCATCCTGCACCTGGATGTGTACCTCAACATGCTGGTGACCCAGTACGGCACTTGGGTCTACGCGATCCTGTTCCTGGTGATCTTCTGCGAAACCGGCCTGGTGGTGATGCCCTTCCTGCCCGGTGACTCGCTGCTGTTCATCGCCGGCGCGGTGGCCGCTGGTGGTGGTATGGACCCGTTCCTGCTCGCTGGCCTGTTGATGACCGCCGCCATCCTTGGCGACAGCACCAACTACATCGTCGGGCGTACCGTGGGTGACAAGCTGTTCAGCAACCCGGACTCGAAGATTTTCCGCCGCGATTACCTGGACCAGACTCACGCCTTCTATGCCCGCCACGGCGGCAAGACGGTAACCCTGGCGCGATTCCTGCCGATCCTGCGCACCTTCGCCCCGTTCGTAGCCGGTGTCGGCAAGATGCACTACCCGCGTTTCCTGGGCTTCAGTGTGCTGGGCACGGTGTTGTGGGTCGGTGGTCTGGTGACCCTGGGTTACTTCTTCGGCAACATGCCGTTCATCAAGCAGAACCTGACCCTGCTGATCGTCGCGATCATTCTGATTTCGCTGCTGCCGATGATCGTCGGCTTGCTGCGCAGCCGCACGGCCCGCACCGCACCGACGCGCTGAGCCCATGTGGTCGTACAAGGCCTGGCGGCGACAGCGGACCCTGAACCGCCACCGTATCGCTGAATCGCTGTGGCAGGCGGTGCGTGCCGACCTGCCGATACTCGACGGCCTCGATGCGCAGCAGGACCTCCGCCTGCGCGAGGCCTGCGTGCTGTTCCTGCAGGCCAAGACCTTGACCAGCCTGCCCGGCGTCGAACTCGACGACCGGGCGCGCCTGCACCTGGCGGCGCAGGCGCAACTGCCGTTGCTGCAGCTGGGCGATCTGGACTGGTACCAGGGTTTCCACGAGATCGTCTTGTACGCCGACGATTTCGTCAGCCCGCAGCGCTACCGCGACCCCAGCGGCGTGGAGCATCAATGGGACGGTGAACACAGCGGCGAGGCCTGGCAGCAGGGGCCGGTGATTCTCGCCTGGTCCGGTGTGGCAGCCAGCGGCGGCTGGGACGGCTACAACCTGGTCATCCACGAACTGGCGCACAAGCTCGACATGCTCAATGGCGACGCCAATGGGCTGCCGCCACTACATGGCGACATGCGCGTGAGCGACTGGGCCCGCACCATGCAGGACGCCTACGACGACCTCGATCGCCAGCTCGATGCCAATCCTGATGCGCAAACCGCCATCGACCCCTATGCCGCGGAAAATCCGGCGGAATTCTTCGCCGTCACCAGCGAGTATTTCTTCACCGCGCCGGATTTGCTGCACCAGGCCTACCCACAGGTCTACGAGCAGTTGCGCCTGTTCTACCGCCAGGATCCGCTCGAGCGGCTCTCGGCCCTCCCCCGACCTGCGTAACGCCGTGACGCGGCTTGCGCCGCTGCTACAGGGACCACGTTCATCCACGCCGCGTCGGCCGTCGACATCCAATCCCATTCCCCAACGCCGTGCTTGATGGCAAAACCATTCCCTGTAGCAGCGGCGCAAGCCGCGTCGGCGGGCGCCGCATGATGTCATGCGGCCCATGGCGCGTATGGCATGCGCCCCTGCAATGTGCCTATAATCGCGCCCACATTTTCGGCCTGCATGGCCTTCAGACTGGCCCAAACCACGGGGGCAACGCCCAATGAGCTACAGCAAGATTCCGGCTGGCAAAGACCTGCCGAACGACATCTACGTCGCCATCGAGATTCCGGCCAACCACGCGCCGATCAAATACGAAATCGACAAGGACAGCGACACGCTGTTCGTCGACCGTTTCATGGCCACGCCGATGTTCTACCCGGCCAACTATGGCTTTATCCCCAACACCCTGGCCGACGACGGCGACCCCCTCGACGTGCTGGTCGTCACGCCTTACCCGGTCACGCCCGGTGCGGTCATCCGCGCCCGTCCGGTCGGCATCCTGCACATGACCGACGACGGCGGCGGCGACGCCAAAGTCATCGCCGTACCGCACGACAAGCTGTCGCAGCTGTATGTCGACGTCAAGGAATACACCGATCTGCCGCCGCTGCTGCTGGAACAGATCAAGCACTTCTTCGAGAACTACAAGGATCTCGAAAAAGGCAAATGGGTGAAGATCGAAGGCTGGGGCAACGCAGACGCCGCCCGCGCCGAAATCACCAAGTCGGTCGCCGCGTTCAAGGGCTGAGCCGTCGCTGTACGAAAAACCCCGGCCATGGCCGGGGTTTTTCATGGGCGCTGCAAAGGTATCGGGCGAAAAGAGATTTGCACAGGCGAGCGGCCCTGCGTATTCTTTGGCCCTCACCAGCCCAGGCTGGTCATCAGTTGCAGGCGGTTGCGGCTTACCAAAAGTAAGGCAAGATCGTCGACGAGAAGCCGGCCATAAGCCGGCTTTTTAATGCCCCGAGAAAAGCCCGTGTCCCAGTGAGGGCCATCACGCCACGCTTCCACACCCTGCATGGCCACGAACATCGGTTTCAATCCCGAGACGCAAATTGCGAGCGTTGCGCTCCGGGCGGCTTGCCAAATGCAGTGTTTTCATCTCGACGTCTCACTTCGCCGCCCAAGCGATCGAACCCGTCGAAGCTATCAACCAGAACGTCATAACTATAAAGGCCGCCATCGCCCATATCGTCAAAACACCTGACCAGCAGAATGCCATCCCATCAACGTTGGCTATGCTGGCCGAATCTTCACGATTTTGTTTCTAGTGCCTACGCCAGGGCACTCTGCAAAACAAAAACGTGGGGCAGGTGTTACTGTACGGATTGGGGTAAATCAGAGATTTTTCTTGAATGATTTATAGCAATCTGAATCCTGAGAAGGCATTGATCTGGCGTATCGTTCACCGCGATAACCTGCCTTGGATTCTGGACAACGGTCTGCATTGCGCCAGTTCGGACGTGCAGTCGCAGCATCATGTGGACATTGGCAACCCTGACCTGATCGATAAACGCCGATCCCGCCGTGTGCCCATCACGCCGAAAGGTTTTCTGGCCGACTACGTACCCTTCTATTTCACCCCCTTCTCTGTGATGATGAAAAACATTCACTCTGGGTGGAGTGTTCAACAGCGCGGCAACGACGAGATCGTAATTCTGGTCTCCAGCCTGTACCGCGTCGAACAGCTTGGCCTACCTTTCGTCTTCACAAACGCCCATGCCTACCCGGACTGGACAAACTATTACAGTGATCTGGCAAGCCTAGGCGAGATCGACTGGCCTATTCTTCAAAGGCGCGATTTCAAGCGCGACCCTGACGACCCTAGAAAGATGGAGCGTTACCAGGCCGAAGCGCTGATTCACCGTCACCTACCGATTACAGGACTCCTTGGCATCATGTGCTACACCGATGCAATGAAAGAACGAACGCAGCACGACGTGGCCGCTAGAGGTCTGAC
>NZ_JACMYH010000005.1 GCF_014235765.1 Pseudomonas baltica | reverse complement strand
TGAAGTATTTAGTTAATCTCTAACAACTTCAACCGCTTGCGCTTTCGATTGCTCGTCAGCGGGAGGCGAATATTACTAGATTTTGCCGGTGAGTCAACACCTGTTCGCAAAACTTTTCACGACATCGTTCGTTTGACGTCAGGAACCAAGGGGCGCGCATTCAAACCGATTCGGTTCGACTTGGCATACGTGCTGCCGCTTGGGATCGCCGATGGGCAGTTCACGGTGCGAAGCTGGTCCCTTTCGCCAGGGATCGGGTGGGTTCATGGGGTCGGCCAGATAGACCCCGCTCGATGCGCAACCCGCCAGACACATCGCTACTGCCAGTATCACCTTCGACATCCAATGCCCTCATCAAAGGGTTTGGAGAATACGAAGCCACATCCGCCAATCAAAGAGGTCGTTTCCGACGCTGTTGTAGGATGCTGCCTTGTGACCTGGGCCGCGCCGCCTCCACCGTATCGTACCTGCCTTAAGGGTTGCTTTTGAGGTACTCGAGAAGGTCGGCCATCTTTTGATCGTTGCCGAACCACCACAGGCGCATCTTGGTACCAGGCACCACATCGCTGGGTGCCTCGACGAAGGCGGCGATCTTCTCGGTGGTCCAGACGATGCCCGAGTTCTTCATCTCTGCTGAATAGCTGTAGTCACTGGTGCTTCCCGCCGCACGGCCGATCACGCCATTGAGCTGCGGGCCGAATGCGGCCTGGGCACCGCGGCCTACCTTGTGGCAACCACCGCAATTCTTGTCGAATGTCGCCTGGCCGGCTACGGCGTCTCCCGCGGCCATGGCGTTGGCGTGCACCGCGACCAGTAGCGTGAAAAGCGCGCAGGTTACTGATTTCATGTTTCCTCGGAGTGTTGTTACAGATGCTCATCATAACGGCTGACACAACAAAGAGAGATGCCGGGATAATGCAGAGTGATCACTGCCAATAAAAATGGAAGAGGAGTCACTCATGCGCAGGTCCGGCACAGCCATGGTCATTGCGGGTTTTCTGGCATTCACTACCGTATGGGCGGGCGATAGCGCCCATGCCGAGGAGCCTGCAGTCGAAAGCCTCGTGAAGGCCCGGGCCGCATCGTTGATGGCGCAATACAACATTCCAGGCATGGCGATCGCTATCACTGACGGTCGCCAGCAGCTGTTCTTCACCTATGGGCTGGCGTCGCGCGAAACGAAGGCACCTGTTACCGCAGACACACTGTTCGAGCTTGGCTCGATCAGCAAGACCTTCACCGCCACCCTCGCTACCTATGCGCAAGCCAATAGGCAGCTGTCTCTGAGCGATCATCCCGGCCAGTATCTGCCCACATTGCGCGGCACACCGCTGGACCAGGCGTCACTCGCCGACCTGGGCACCCACAGCGCCGGCGGATTTCCTCTGCAGTTGCCGGACGACATCCAGAACGCTGCACAACTGATGACGTACTTTCGCGACTGGCAGCCCACCTATGCACCAGGCACCCAGCGCAGCTATGCGAACCCCAGCATTGGGTTGCTCGGGATGATCGCGGCCACGAGCATGAAAATGTCGTTCGGCCAGGCCATGCACGACAGGCTGCTCCCAGGCCTGGGCCTTGCCCACACTTACCTGGATGTCCCGACTGCGCAGTTGCCGTTGTATGCGCAGGGCTACGACAAGAACGACAAGCTGGTGCGGCTGAACCCGGCGGTACTGGCCGAGGAAGCCTATGGCTTCAAGTCCAGTGCGCGGGACATGCTTCATTATGTTCAGGCACAGATGGGCGCGGTGGCCTTGCCTGCGAAGCTGCGTGAGGCATTGGATGCCACGCAACGGGGCTACTTCAGGGTAGGTGGCATGACGCAAGCCCTAATCTGGGAGCAATACGCCTATCCCGTAGCGCTCGACACCCTGGTGCAAGGCAACTCCAATGCAGTAGCCCTGACTACCCAACCCACAAGCCCGCTGCGGCATCTGGACAAGGTATGGGTCAACAAAACCGGGTCGACCAATGGATTTGGCGGGTATGTGGCGTTTGTCCCATCACGAGGGATCGGCGTTGTGGTGCTGGCGAACAAGAACTATCCGAACGAAGCGCGGGTCAGGTTCGCCCATGAGCTGGTCCAGGCACTGGACCAGAGACTGGATAAGTAGGGGGTTCACGCACGTTCTCAAGCCCATGGGTCTGGAGTAGGATCCGAGTCCTGACCTTATTGGAGTTTCGTCGATGCGCCGCACTTGCCTGTTTCTCGCTTTCACGCTGGGCCTGGTCAACGTGGCCTGGGCTGCCAAGCCAGCACCGAGCGCCCCGAAAGCGCAGACCGTCAAGACGCTCGACGGCAAGTTGATGTTCACCCTGCCTGCGGGGTACACCGCCAACCCGCTGCCACCTGCCGATCCGAAAAGCGAAGCTGCAGGTGCCAAGGGCATGATGTACATGAATGAAAGCGAAAGACGCGTGGTGGTGACCACTGAACTGCCCATTCCCAAGGGTGGGCATGCCGCCGACAACGATGATGAGTTCCTGACGGGCGCGACGGCAGGTTTCATCAAGCAACAGGCGACTGCGTTGCCTGACTTCAAGAAGACTGCGGAAAAACGTATCACCTTGCGAAAGCTGGGCGTGGAGCAAATCGACAGCACCGCGACCATGGGCGGCGGCGCAACCATGACGACCACCTTCGTGGCCGGCTCGGGACCGACCATGTCGGTTGTCCAAGTCATTTCGCGCGCCAGCGACCAGACGGGTCATGCGGCCATGGTCAAGCGTATCGTGACTGGCAAGTAACGGAATCGGCCCACCCTGCCCGGCTGTGGCAGGGGGTTTGCTGTGCGCAGGACAAAACAGCGTCCAACAAAAAACCCGCCGAAGCGGGTTTTTTGTCTAGCCATTCCAACATCCTGTCAGCAGCTTCCTTGCAATGGCCGGTCGTCCCTGACCCTGAGTCGCATCCTTCGTCTCAGTTAGTGAGGCTAGATTACTGGGATGAAGGTGATCGCAATAGAGGCGATTGGAGCCACAGCGTGTAAGTGATTCGCTATACCGCTGCTACGCGTCGTAGCCAGAGGGTAACGGTTGTGCCCTCGCCCAGCCGGCTCTCGATACGTGCGATACCCTCTGCGCTCGACGCGAAACCGTACACCTGCGACAACCCCAACCCGGTGCCCTGCCCGGCAGTCTTGGTGGTATAGAACGGTTCGAAGACCTGTACCAGTACGTCTTCCGGGATGCCCGGCCCATCGTCGGCAACGCTCAGGCAAAGGTAGGTGCCGTCGGCCAGTTGGGCGTCGCCGCAGACGACACGTTCACAGGTGGCCACGCGGATCTGCCCGGCACCGCGCAGCGCATCGCGCGCATTGACCAGCAGGTTGAGCAACGCAGCATCCAATTGATGGGCGTCGCACATCACCGCCTGCGCTGGCGCTTGCAGATCCAGCTGCACCTTCGTCGCCGTACCGAGCGCGCGACCGAACAGGTCACTGTTGTGCTCGATCCGCTCGTCGAGTACGACCGCCTGCACGCTGGGCTCCTCGCGACGGGCGAAGGCGAGCAGGTGATGAATCAATTGCGCGCCCTGCCGTACCGCCTGCAGGCCGATTTCGGTGAGGCGTTCGACTTCCAGGGGCTTGCGTGCCTTGAGGCGAGTCATCTGCAAGCTGGCACTGACGGCCTGCAACAGGTTGTTGAAATCGTGGGCGATACCCGCGGTCAGTTGGCCCAGCGAGGAAACCCGTTGGGCGTGGCGCAGGGTCTGTAGGGTTTGCTGGTGCTCGCCCAGCACGTTGTCGAGCTGCCGGGACAAGGCAAGGGTCTGTTGCTCGCGCTCGGCGTTGAGCAGGCGCAACTCCAATTGCGCAGCCGTTTGCCGTGCCAGAGCCTGCAGAGCGCTGCACTGCGCCGCATCCAGCGTGCGCGGCACGGTGTCGATGACGCACACCGTGCCCAGTGCCAAGCCCTGGCGCGAGATGATCGGCGCGCCCGCATAGAAGCGAATATAGGGAGGGCCCAACACGAGCGGACTGCCCTTGAAGCGCAGGTCAAGATGAGTGTCCTGGACGATCATCACGGTATCGGGCGCGAGGATGGCATGGGCGCAGAACGCCAGGTCGCGATGGGTCTCGGAAACGTCGAGCCCGACACACGCCTTGAACCATTGACGCTCGCGGTCCACCAGAGAAACCAGGCCGATGGGTGTCCCGCAGAGCTGAGTTGCCAACTGGACGATATCGTCGAAGCCCGGCTCCGGGACACTGTCGAGCACACCCAGATGTTCGAGCGCAGCCAGGCGTTCGGACTCGTCGATAGGCGATGGGGCCGGGCTGTGGGACATGCAAAGGGCCAGGTTGAGGAATTGATTGGCGATAATGCGCGCGGCGAGCCAAGGCGGCAAGCATGTGCAAGCATATTGCGCATGAACGAAAAAGGGCGACCCTTCCGGATCGCCCTTCTGCACCGCCCAGCAGAGCGGATTTTGTTTGGTAGGCGCGATTGGACTCGAACCAACGACCCCCACCATGTCAAGGTGGTGCTCTAACCAACTGAGCTACGTGCCTGCTGTGGCGCGCAATTTTACGGATTGAGGCGCCACTGTCAACGGCAATTTGCCGCCAATCGTAAAAAAATCACTCACTTGCAACGGACGCACTCGATGCGCAGGTCAATGCAGACAGCATTGCTTGAATTTCTTGCCGCTGCCGCAGGGGCAGGGATCGTTGCGGCCCGTCTTGGTTTCGCCGGTGATGGGCGTCTTGCCCGGACGACGCTCGAACCAGTACTGGTGCAGACGAATGGCGGCCATCTGGATCATCTCCATGGCCTCCTCGGCGTCCAGTTGCTCGCCTGATGCGTCATGTTTCAAGAGGTCGACACCTTGGGTGTGCAGCGTGATCAACGCCAGCAGGTCCTGTTCCTGATCAGGCATGTCGAGCCAGCTGCCACCCACCACGACCCCACGCTCATAGCCATAGCACCAGTCCTCGACACTGACGACGTCTTCGTCGTCGAACAGATTGAAGATTGGCGCGAAGTTTTCGAAGTCTTCCTCCAGCAACATGGCCAACTGATTCATGTGCTGGATGAGGAGGTCGAAGAATTTCTCGAACTGCTTGTCGTCCTTGAAGACCGGCAAGTGATCAGGCCCACCCCACAGCGCCGCGTACCAGTCGTCGAAAGCGATTGCCTGAGGGCACGAAACGATGGCTGTGAAAAAGCCATCGAGCTCGGAGATGCTGCCGACCGATTTCTCGCTGGCGTATTGCCCCAGTACGTCTTCCACGTAATCCAGTTGTGCGTCGGTCAGCGCGTCATTGCTGATGTTGTAGGCCATGGTCTGCTCGGTCGGGTCATCAAAAAGAATGCCCGCATTGTAGCCGCCAGCGTGGACGATGTCCCCGGATCTGCTGCCGATCAGTTGTCCAATTGGCTCAGGTAACGCTTGATGTCGTGCTCTTGGCCGCTACCGACCAGCATCCAGAGCAGGATCCGACACTTGCGCGGGCAGAGAAATCTACCCATCACGGCGCCCTTCGCCTGCAGGTCCAGCTCGCCTCCCGCGAAGCCGTAACTACCGCTGGCCGTTGGCCCACTGCCCGTGCGAGTGGCCACTATGACCGGCATATGCCGGGCAATGACGTGCAGGCTGGCGGCCCAGCGCTGCGATACATGCCCGGCGCCGAAACCGGCAATGACCACGCCCCGATACCCGGCGTCGACGACCCTGTCGAGCAGCAGGGTGTCTGCATCCAGGGTGGCCTCCAGCAGCAACACGGTGTGATCGGTTCGGGCGGGATTCGGCAGGCAGCAGCGCGCCGCAGGCGCAGCGGCGTAGTGCACCCGACCTTCGATCATCAGGCCGATCGGCCCGTAGGGTGCCGAGGCGAAGGCATCCATGGCCAATGCCGCGACCTTGCGCACCCGGGACGCCGCGTGCACCTGATCGTTGATCACTACCAACACGCCACGCCTGCGACTATGTTCGGCCAGCGCCACCTGACTTGCAGCCAGCAGGTTAGCCGGGCCATCGGCACCGCAATGCGATGCCGCACGCATGGCGCCTGTCAGCACCAGAGGCTCATCGAGATCCCACAGCAGGTCGAGGAAAAAAGCGGCTTCTTCCAGGGTATCGGTGCCTTGGCTCAAGACCACCCCGACGGCTCCAGCCGCGATGCAGCTACGGGCCCACTCCAGGGCCTCGAGCAAGGCCTGGAAACTCAAGGAGGCGCTGGGCAGCAGATTCAGTGTGTGCACCTGAACCTCGGCCAGCGACGTCAACTCGGGCAGCAGGTCCACCATGCCCTGCCCGCTCAAACTGGGTTGAACACCTGCCCCAGTGGCCTGGGCCTGCATGCTGATGGTGCCGCCCAGGGCACCTACGGATAGTCTGGGTAGAGCCATGGGCGGTACTCCGTCAGAGGTTTGGGCTGCCGATGATCAGACCGATCAGCGGAAGGATGAGCACGGTGCTGATTGCCATGGACAGCACGTTGCCGATGTAGCCATGCATATAGGACGGCAGCCGCTGGCTGATGGCGACGGCCAGGGGCGGCGCCAGCAGTGCGCCCAATGCGGCACTGAGGATGATCACCGGCAGGCTGCCACCATGGACCAGAATCGCGGCGGGGGCTACCGAGACGACGGGAATGTAGGTCGGATACCAGCCGCGAGCAATCCATTGACGGCGCCAGATCAGCACACCCAGCGCCGAGGCCAGGGTTTGCGCCGCCAACAGCTGCAACAGCCAACCGGAACCGTAGAACGGACTGGCCGGATTGAGCATCAGCGCCAGCAGCGCCCCCAGCACCAACCCCAGGCTGGCCCATTCGTTGCCGAAGAACGGGGCCTCGGAGAAATCCGCAAGGATACGGCGCAAGGTCCAGCGCAGGCCGTAGTTGGCCGGAGAAGCCACCACCGGTGGCGCTTGCGCAGGCGCCGCGTCAGGCCTGACCAGAACCGGGAAGCGCTTGCACAGCAGGAAGCCGATTACGCTGCCCACTGCCATGCCGGTAACATTGCCGATCACCACTGGCAATGCCAGCGGGGTACACACGTACTTGACGATCAGCAGGCAGGCCGGGGTGATCAGCACGGCGCCCATCACGGCCCCGGTAAGCGCCACGCGCCAGCCACGCCCGAACAGCAGCACCGTGGCCGCCGGCATGGACACGAACGCGACGAAAGTCGGCTGCCAGGTATCGGCCGAAAGTGTCCATCCCCAGAGCAGATTGCCCAGACCCAGGCCGAGCAGCGAGCTGGTCACCACCCATGGCCAGAGCCCGGTGCCGTAGCAGATCGCGAAGCCTTGCCAGCGCTTGCCGGTGTGATTGGCCCACCAGCCCAGTCCCGCACCTGCCAGCAGGCCGATGGAGGCAAACTCATGCTTGTAGAACGCGACTTCGCTGATATCACCCACCACCCAGCGCCACCAGGCTGCTGGGTGGTGCAAGTTAGCCATCATGTCGCCATAGCTGGGCCACAGTGCGTCGATGGCCAGCAGCTTGCCGCTGATGACGGTCAGGGTAATGGCCAGCGACAGCATCAACAGGCCAGTTAAAGTCCCGCTGGATGCGCGGGTTGGTGTGTCTTGCAGAGAGGATTGCATGGCCAGCCCTCCTCAGCGCGGCAGCGCGGCGTGACGGTCATAGCCCAGCATCGAGCCATAGAGGTCGACCCGACGGTCGCGCGGCAGATCGTTGAGGCTGTTCCAGATCGGCGCGCTACGTGCCGACACAAGGTCGACGTCGGCATAGAGGATGGTTTCCTCTTCGGCTCCGGCCACCTCGCTGAGCGGCCAACCGTTGGTACCGGCGATCAATGAGCAGCCCAGGAAGCGATCGCCGCGATCGGTACCGATGCGATTGGCTGCAGCGATGAACGTGTTGTTGACGTGCGCTGCAGTGATGGTCAGGTAAGACGCCATGCATTTGCCGGTTTCGTCGAACAGCGGCGGCGGCGTCCAGACCCAGTTGTTCAGGCTGCAGATGATGTCGGCACCCTGCAGGCTCAGCAGGCGTGGCACTTCCGGAAACCAGACGTCCCAGCAGATCATCAGCCCGATGCGCCCGATGGGCGTTTCGAACACTGGAAAACCGAGGTCGCCGGGACTGAACCAGAGCTTTTCGAGATTCCACAGATGAGCCTTGCGGTACTTGCCTATGAAGCCGTCGGGCCCCACCAGCATTGCGCAGTCGTAAAGCTTGTGCCCGTCGCGCTCCGCCAGGCCGGCGGCGAGATAGACCTTATGTTCGCGCGCGAACTCGATCCAGGCCTGCGCGCTGGGGCCGTCGGGCACGGCCTCGGCCAACGCGAACGCTTCTTCGCGGTTGCGGTAGGCGTAGCCGGTGTTGGCCAGCTCCGGCAGCACGATCAGTTGGGCGCCTCCCGCGACCGCGCGCTGGGCCAGGTGAAGGCTATGGGAGAGGTTGAACGAGCGATGCTCGAGACCGCATTGTGGATCGAACTGAACGACAGCGACCCGCACGGGGCTGATAGCGGAAACAGAGGACATGGAGGCACCTTCTTGTTGTTTTTGGATTGCCTCCGCATAGAAACGCATTCGTTAAGATCATAGAACCGGACGCTTCCCAAGCATCTGTAGGATTAATCCGGCAGGTAGGACAAGAGGGTACAAAGTCGTTCAGGACTCGGTGCCATACCGAGGGTAATGAGACAGGTCGAACCCGCCGTTGAACACTGCGCCCTGGTTGGCGCAGAGGTTGATCACCGCGTCCACGGCGCCGCGCATGGCCGGTTCGGTCCAGCCGGCGTCGACGGAAAACGATTCACCTGCGAGGTACAGCCCGGATAGGCGGCTGTAATCGCGGTTGTAGCTCATGAGCCCGACCGCATCCTGATACGCGCCTGCCCGGTAAAGCTTGGCGCAGCCCAGCGCATTGCGGTCCGTGACCCAGCGCTGCACGCGTGCGTTGGCCGTGTCGATGAATGGGGAAATGCGCGTGCCGACGTTGCTGCAGCGCATCAAGATGCGGTCCAGCTCGCGCACACAGTTGTCGACCAGCTCGGCGTCGCTGAACGCCGCCAGCTTGGTCGCATCGTCCTCCCAGGTGTAGCTGAGCAGGATGCAGTCATAGGCATAGTTGTCGTTGTAGCGGTAGGCATAGACGTCGTGCACGAAACTGTCGGTGACGAGTATCTGCGGTATGTCACGCCTGGCCGAGAGAAAGGTTTTCTTCAGCGGCGCGTAGACTTTGCAGCTGGTTTCCCAGTGCGCGGTCTTGTAGGCATCGATGGTGGCCTGAGGCAGCATGGCCGAGGTGAAACCAGCCACCTGGATTCGCGTTTCGAGGATCCAGGAGGGCACCGTGACGATCACCGAGTCGAAGCTCTGTTTCACCTGCCGGCTGGCCAGCGCGTCGCTTTGGTGCCAGCGGTAACCCACTTCTATGCTGCCGTCGGCCAGTCGCGTGAGGCTGTTCACCGGGCTGTCGGTGATCAGGCCAGCAGGCTGCTCGCGCAATCGTTCGTAAGGCGAGCGAGCCCCCTCCCCCAGCGGCATGAACATCAGACACTCATCCAATGCAGCCAGACCCAGGTAGCGAGGTGTGGCGAACGCCACACCTTTGGAGTCAGTCACGGCGTGCTCGGTGAGGAACGGGGCAGGTAGCGGCATACCTTGGCCATCGACACGGCCGTGTACCAATTGCAAATGGCTGCTGAAGCCGAATATCGCGGTGCGCAGTGGATAAAGGCTGCACACGTCGTAGAAAGCGCCCCAACTGCCATCGCCTATGCCGATGGCGTAGAAGATCGACGATTCTGCGGCCGACATGCCCAGACCACCGAAGTCGCCCGGCCGGCTGGGATCCCAAGTGGGTACGCAAGGAGCGCGAACCAGCTCGCGGAACGCTACATGTTGGTAGCGCGTGACAATCGCAGACCACAAGGCGGGCCACTGTTGACTGCCGAACACGGCGGCGACCTGCATCGCCATTCGCTCGGCGAACAGCTTCCATTTCTGGTGGACGGCTTGCAGCACGGCGGTAGGTGGCGGTGTGCTGCCGTCGGGATTGTTCCAGATCAGCAGTTGGGGTTCGGTTCCCCCTGCCAGGCGACCTTCGCGCAGATAGATGCCGGTGGAGTGTACGAAGGGCGTGCCGGGATTCGGGAAGTCTGAGGTCTTGAGATCGTACAGGCCTGCGTAGTAGGCCATCAATGAGCGGCCGTCTACAGGCGCCTCGCCGGTGCGATTGAAAAAGGGCATGCGCATGGCGCCCATTTCGAAAGGCGTTGAGGGCGTGGATTGAGGGCTGTCGACCTGCACGGTGAGGTGACGTCCGCCGAGGCGGCGCGACTGCTCGATCAAGGTGATGCGTTCGAAGCCACAGCGCAGCAGTTCGCGAGCTGCCACCAACCCTGCGACGCCCGCGCCAATGATGCAGATGCGGTGTTGTGCGTTACCTGCGTGAGCGATGCCCCCGGTTTGTTCGAGCAGGCGGCGGTAGTCGAAGCATAGATCCGGAGGGTTGGGAAAGCGGGCGGCCCACGGCAGGCTGGCGGGGTTTTGCACGGCGGCTGCGATGTCGGCGGGATGGTTGTGGGATGAGCCGATGGTCATGAATGACAGTCCTTGTCGGTCGGATTGAAGAGGCGTCAGTGTGCGAAGCCGTGGTGCGTCCAGGCAGAGGGATTGGGGGGCTGCGGTGTAGGAAGGATTTGGGGCGTATGTGGGAAGCAGGTGCGGTGGTTCAGGGAAGTTGCGGTGTGGCCGGACGCGGCTCGCGCCGCTGCTACAGGGGGCCGGGTGTGTCGCCGCGTCGGGTGTTAGACGGGACGGGGGTTTGTAACGACGTTCTGGAGGGGTAAGCCCTGGTGCAGGCGATTGATGTTGGCGGCTATGAAGGCGTAGCGGCGTTCGAACAGGCCGTGGGTCCAGCCTGAAGCGTGGGGGGTGCAGTAGGCGTTGGGGAGGTCTTCGAAGCGGTATTCGGCTGGCGCGACCGGGTCGGTGTCGCCGCGGGGGTAGCGGTACCACACGTCCAGGTAGGCCTTGGCGATGAGGTTGTCGCGCAGGGCATGGTAGAGCGCGTGGGGGTCGACCACGGCGGCGCGGGCGATGTTGATCAGGACGGCATCCTGGCGCATTGCGGCAAACTGCGTAGCGCCGAACGAGCCGCGGGTGCGCTCGTTCAACGGGCAGGTGAGGATGACGAAATCGGCACGCGAGAGCGCCTGGTCGAGTTCGCCGGGTGTGTACGCCTCATCCATAGGGCCGTCGACCCGTCCGCCTTCGGCGCGAGCGGAAATGGCGATGATGCGCAGGCCGAAAGCTTGGGCACGGGTGGCAACAGCCTGGCCGATCCGGCCGAAGCCGACGATGACGACCGTCTTGCCGAACAGCTCGCCGCGCGGCTGACGCTTCAGGTAGGCACCCGTCCAGTGTTCGGTACTGAAGCGCGCACGAAGATCCGCCAGCTCGATCTGGTGTTCGAGCATGCAAGCCAGGGCGTATTCAGCCATGGGGATTTCATGTTCGAACACATTGCAGACAGTGGCACCGACCGGCAGCGCTGCGAAGTCGATGCCATCCAGGCCGGCGCCGGGTACCTGCAACAGGCGGAACGCCGGTGCGGCGCCACTGCGCTGGAAGCGCATCGAGACCAGCACGTCGGCGCCTTCGATCTGCGCGTCCCAAGCAGCCGATTCATGGGCCTCACGGGGCAGCGCAACGAACTGCGCCGGGCAGTCCAGGCCTGCGGCAAGCATCTCGCGGTGTGTCGCGGCCTCTCCCACCATCACGATTTTCATGTGTCGCCCTCTTGTGTCGAAACGCTGCCCGCAATGGTAGCGCAAACATCGGTAGTCGGCGGACAGTAGAATATCGGCTCGGCGATGGCAATAGAGCATGCGCAATGCGCACCGGACAACCGCCCCGAACGGTACTTGACACCGCTTGAAATCAATTTGCAATGAACAGCCTGCAGTGCGTTCCGGTCCAGTGAAGAGACCCGTCTGGAGTGTGCATGCATGGCAACACCTACCACCGCGCCCCGTCGTCGGCGCTGGCTTCCCTTTCTGTTGCTAGCTCTGGCGATAGGTGTCGGCTTGCCGTATGGCTGCTCGCAACTGGCCTATAAGGAGCGGCAATTGCTGTTCAACATCGAACCAGGCACGGCGAGCTGGTACTCGGGACTGCCGTCCGGGGTGACCGAGCTGCAGATTCCGGTCGAGAAAGCCTTGAGCAGCACCCAGTACCTGCACGCCTGGTGGTGGCCGGCGCCGCGCGCCGATGCGCCGGCGGTGCTGTATCTGCATGGCACCCGCTGGAACCTGACGGCACAAGTGCGGCGCATCAGTCAGCTGCGCGAGCTGGGCTTCTCGGTGCTGGCCATCGACTACCGCGGTTTCGGCGAAAGCCCCGGCGAGTTGCCGTCGGAGCGCACCGTGTACCAGGACGCCCAGGCTGCCTGGGCACGGCTGGTGCAGTTTCAGCCCAACGCCGAGCGCCGATTCATCTATGGTCATTCGCTGGGCGGTGCGATCGCCGTGGATCTGGCCGAGCATCTGGCCGAGGGTGACGAGCCCAAGGCGGCCGGGCTGATCGTGGAGTCCACCTTCACCGATCTGGCCGCTGCCGCAGCGGCCGTGGCCAATACGTCGCTGCCCGTGCGCTGGATCATGTCGGAGAAATTCGACTCCATCGACAAGATCGGTGACATCGGGATTCCGGTGCTTATCGTTCATGGCCTGGACGACCGCTATGTACCGCCGCGTTTCAGCCGGGAACTGTTCGATGCCGCTGCCCAACCCAAACGCTTGCTGCTGGTACCAGGTGGCACGCACAACAACAGCATGACGTTGGGTAGCCAGGCCTACGCCGAGGCGCTGCGTGAGGTGTTCGGTCTGTAGTGGACGCAAAGCGTGGGGTGACGCAACTTATTCAGCGCCCTGAAGGTCTGTGCTGTGGCAGCCGTGCACCGGGCACGCGCGCCAGCGCATTCGCAGGAACCTCCATGGAAAAGCACGAACCCAGCCTTGATGCCTCTGAAGAAGACGGCAAGACCCCTGGCCTGTCGGCCGACGAAAAAGCCGAGGTCCATGAGAATCAACCGCCCCGTGCGGCGGTGCTGCATGAAACCATTCGTATACAGGGCGACCACGAACTCGAACGTACGGTAGCCGCCCTGTGGTGGTCGGCCCTGGCCGCCGGACTGACCATGGGCCTGTCGCTGATGGCCATGGGTCTGTTCAATTCACGCCTGCCCGATGGCGAAACCAGCAAGGTCATTGCCAGCCTGGGCTACTCGGCCGGTTTTCTTGCAGTGATCCTGGCGCGCCAGCAACTGTTCACCGAAAACACCCTGACGGCCGTATTGCCGATCATGAGCAAGCCGAGCCTGAGCAACTTCGGCCGGCTGTTCAAACTATGGGGCGTGGTCCTGGCGGGTAACCTGGCGGGGACCTTGCTGGTGTCCTACGTCATGCTTCATTTACCGATCTTCGATGCCAAGACCGATGTCGCCTTTCTCGACATCGGCCGCAAGGTGATGGAAAACGACCTGTCGCAGATGTTTTCCAAAGGCATCATTTCGGGCTGGATGATCGCCACCATGGTCTGGATGATTCCTTCGCAGGAAAGCGCCAAGATGTGGATCATCATCCTGGTTACCTACCTGATGGCATTGGGCGATTTCACCCACATCGTCGTGGGTTCGGCGGAGGTTTCCTACCTGGTATGGGCCGGCGAGCTGGACTGGAAAGCCTTCTGGCTCGACTTTGCCGCACCGACGCTGGCCGGCAACATCATTGGCGGCAGCTTCATTTTCGCCTTGATCAGCCATGCCCAGATCAGAAGCGAAAGTAGCCTGCCGCCCAAGGACGATGGGCAGGGCAAGGCGCGCAAGGAACCCAACGCCGACGCCTGAGCCCGGGCTGAATCACGGTGTAGCCACGGGGGCCGGTGAATCGACCTGCTCCCACCAGTGCACACCGGCCTGGGGATTGCGCATGTCGACCCGCTCCCCCATGCGCGGCGTGCTCAACGGCACGCTCTTGGCCTGCGCAAGTGCGCTGATGCGATCGAAAGGTTCGTGCCAATCGTGTATGGAAAGGTCGAAGGTCCCATTGTGGATCGGCAGCAGCGTCTTGCCGCGCAGGTCCAGGTGCGCCTGCAGGGATTCTTCGGGCTGCATGTGCACGTTCGGCCAGGCGACGTTGTAGGCACCGGTTTCCATCAGGGTAAGGTCGAAGGGCCCGAACCGTTCGCCGATCTGCTTGAAGCCCGGGAAGTAACCGGTATCGCCGCTGAAGAACAGCCGGAAGTCCTTGTCGATGATCACCCACGATGCCCATAGCGTGCTGTTGCTGTCGAACAGGCTGCGCCCGGAGAAATGCTGCGATGGGGTCGCCACCAGACGCAACCCGCCCACTTCGGTTTCCTGCCACCAGTCCAGCTGACGCACCTTGCTGGCGGGCACGCCCCAGTCGAGCAGGCGGTCGCCCACGCCCAGGGTGGTCAGGAAGTATTCGGTCTTGTCTGCCAGCGCCTTGATCGCCTGCTCGTCCAGATGGTCGTAGTGGTCGTGGGAGAGGATGACGGCCTTGATCGGCGGCAGGTCGGCGATGCTGATCGGTGGCTGATGGAAGCGCAATGGGCCTGCCCACTGCACAGGCGAGGCGCGCTCGGAAAAGACCGGGTCGGTCACCAGGAACTGGCCATTCATCTTCAGCAGCACGGTCGAGTGCCCCAACCGCCACAGGCTGTGGTCCGGCGCCGCCAGCAGTTGCTGGCGAGACAGGCGTTCGACCGGCAATGCGGCCTGCGGACGGGTGCCTGGCGGCTTGCTCAACAGCAGGTACTTGATGCCGATGCGCAGCTTCTTCATGAAGCCGTCCTTGGGCAGGACCACCTGATTGCGATACTGGCCGTCCTCGCGCAACGAGGTTGGCAGTTCTTCGGCGTTAGGTGAAAACGACGTCATAAGCGCAAGCACTCCGAAAAGCAGTGGAATATTCATGCAGCCCTCTGGCTGGAAGATGCGTGTTACAGCATACGCTTTCGGCCTGGCGTGAGAAGCCCGTGCTCGGCCCGGAGCGCCGGGACAGTGCCTGCATCCGGCGCTTGGTCGCCCATCGGGAACCATGTCGCGGCCGCAACCGTCCAGATGAGCTCAAGAAACGTCTGTTCGCAAGGACCGCTGCTCATGAATGTTGTTGATGCCGCCAACCCTTCCCGCTATTCACGCCGCGCACGGCTTCTGGTGCTGGCGTTCGTGCTGCCCATCCTTGCCAGCGTGGTGATTGCCGGCGGCGCCGTGCTCGGCGTTCCCGGCTCGGTGGATCGCGCCGGCAACCCATCGGCAGAAACGGTCGCTGCGGACAGCGTGAGCGGCGAACGCGATCTGGCTGATAACAGTGGCCGGCCGCTGATCTCCCTCGAAGATGCCGGCGCGGGACTCCCCGTGCAGACGCCACCACCGGGTGGCGAACCGCTCTGGAGCATGTCGCTGCCGACGATTGCCGTACTGCTACTGGTCGTATTGGGCGTCTCCGGCGTGCTGTTGCTGAGGACGTTGCGCAGCTTGCGCGACATCGACCAGGACCATGCGCGGTTGCAGAACGAGCATCGGGCCCTGCAATCGAGCGAAGAGCGCCTGCGTGACCTGACCAGCGCCAGTTCGGACTGGATATGGGAGACCGACGAGTTCCTGCGGGTCAGTTATCTGTCCTCGGAATTCACCGACTCCACCGGGTTTGCTGATGATGCCTGGCTGGGCCAGCCCATTGAACTGCTGCTGCAGTGCGATACCCTCCCTCCGGGCCAATGGCTGCAACAGTTGGGAAACACCACCACGGCAGCAGGGGCTGGTCAGTTGCGTTGCAGCTACCGCGACAGCGCCGGGCAGATGCGCCACAGCCGCATCGCCGCGCGGCCCATCGTGCTTGAATCGCGCGTGGTCGGTTATCGCGGCACGCTGGTCGACATCACTGACCAGGTCAGCGCCCAGGCTCAGTTGGCCCACCGCTCGACCCACGATGCCGTGACAGGCCTGGGGGATGAGCATGCCCTGACACGGTTCCTCGACCAGACCCTGGCCGACCGCCTGCGTCCGTTGCCATTGACCTTGCTGTTGCTGGATCTGGAAGGATTCGACGAACTGCAAGAGGCCCTGGACCAGCTCGCGCGCGAATGTGTTCTGCGCACGGTTGCCAGCCGCCTGCGCGACAGCACGCGCAGCAATGATCTGGTGACACGGCTGCACGCCGGACAGTTCATGCTGGTACTGGCCAGCATCGACGAGATGATCGAGATCGAGCATTTCTGCCAGCGCCTGATCAACAACATCCAGCGTCCGATCGTGCATGGCATCAAACAGCTACAGGTGGGTGTGAACATCGGTGTGGTCCATGACCAGCCCGCACGTGGCGATGCCAACGAGTGGATTCGCTGCGCGGACGTTGCCTTGCGTCAGGCCAAGGCTCGGGGCGTCGGAAGCTGGCAGCATTTTGCGCCCGCCCTGGATCGGCAGAACCAGCTCAGGCAACTGGAAAACGATCTGGCATCAGCCATACGCCATGAACAACTGCTGCTGCAGTTTCAGCCCAGGTATAGCGCCGAGGCCGACCGAGTGGTCGCCGTCGAGGCACTGCTGCGCTGGCAGCACCCGGTCGAAGGCTTGCTCACCTCGGACGTTTTCCTGCCTTTGGCCGAGCGCAGCGACTTGATCGTAGCGATCGGCCGCTGGATGTTGGGCGAGGCCTGCAAGGCAGCGCGCCATTGGCCACAGTCGATTGCCGTGTCGCTGAGCCTGGCACCGGCGCATTTCAGCCGCGGCGATGTTTCTCGCGATGTTCGGGACGCGCTGGCAGAAGCCCGCTTGCCTGCCAGCCGTCTGCAGGTGCAGGTTGCCGAGCAGGCCATGCTGGGCTGTGCCGACGGTGCCGTAGGTGCACTGACCGCACTGAAGGAACTGGGTACCGGGCTGATTCTCGATGAGTTCGGCAGTGGCTACTGCTCCCTGGGATACCTGCGTCTGTATCCCTTCGATGGGTTGAAGATCGAACGACGTTTCGTGGCCGGCATGAGCGACAACCCGAATGACCGCGCCATGGTGCGCGGCATGATCGACCTGGGCAAAGCCATGGGTGTTCGTGTGATCGGCGCCGGTGTCGATACCGCGCAACGGCTACTCTGCCTGCAGCAAGAAGGATGCGCAGAGGTACAAGGCGATCATTTGAGCACCGCTCTGGATCACCTGGCGCTGGAGCCATTGCTCAAGCAGCAGAGCGCCTCGCGCAGGGTTCGTGAGGTACCGCAGGCACGTGATTACAACTGATATAAGCCGTGCGGACTCAAGATTTTTTTACAGGCTCGAGCGGCATCGCTAGAATCGGTGCACCGTCCGGACACGACCAGCCAATGGTTCCGGCATGCGCAACCACAGTGGACACTCCATGGGCACGACTGCAGCAGCCGACATAGCCACCCTCGCGCGTATCGACGCGGTCCCGGCAATCCTGCAGGTCATCTGCGAAACCACCGGGATGCGTTTTGCAGCGGTAGCCAGAGTTACCGAAGATTCGTGGACCACGTGCGCGGTGCTCGACAGCATCGGCTTTGGCTTGGGTGTCGGCGACGAACTGGACGTGACCACTACCCTGTGTCACGAGATACGCGTCAGTCAGCAGACCGTCATTATCGACAAGGTCAGCGAAGACGAGGTGTACTGCAACCATCACGCTCCGCGCATCTACAAGTTCGAAAGCTATATATCGACGCCTATATTCCGCGCCGATGGCAGCTTTTTCGGCACCATCTGTGCGCTCGATCCACGGCCTACCTGCCTCAAAGGCAGCACCATCGAACCCATGATGGAATCGTTCTCGCGTTTGCTGTCGCTGCAGATGGAGAATGAAGAACAGCACCAGCGCACGGCTACCGCGTTGCTGGAAGAGCGTGAAATGGCCGATCTGCGTGATCAGTTCATTGCGGTGCTCGGCCATGACTTGCGCAATCCGCTGTTTGCCATCAACGCCGGCTCGGAGCTGTTGCAGCGACGCGTCACCGATGAGCGCAGCCTGGGTATCGTCAAGCATATCCAGACCAGTGCACGTCGCGCCTCGCAGCTGATCGAAGATGTGCTGGATTTTGCCCGTGGACGACTCGGTGCCGGCATCGTGGTGGACCTGCAGCCCGACGCCGACCTGACGCGGAGCCTGGAGCACGTGGTCTCCGAGCTGCAGCGCATTCACCCCGACCGGGTCATCACGATGGATGTCGATGATCTGCAAGGCGTGCTGTGCGACAAGGAGCGTATTGGCCAACTGCTTTCCAACCTGGTGTCCAACGCGATCATCCACGGTGCTCCGGACAGCGAGGTGCGCGTGTGCGGCCGACTGTCCAATCAGGCATTCACCCTGTCGGTGCATAACCAGGGGCCGGCGATCGCTGAAAACGTGCGCTCGCAGTTGTTCAAACCCTTTGCCCGGCCCAGTGTGCGCAGCCCCCGCGGAGGCCTTGGACTGGGTTTGTACATTGCCTATCAGATCGCCCTGGCCCACGCCGGTCGACTGGAAGTCGCGTCGAGCGATGAAGATGGTACGCAGTTCAGCTTCCACCTGCCCGTGAACACCGACCGCGACTGAGGCCTGGGCCTGCTACGCGGAAAGTGGCCGGCAAGACGGCTGGCGATGGTAGCATCGCCCTACCTCCACACCCTGCCTGGCACCCACATGGCGAGACCTGACCCCGGGATCCCCCCCACTCATGGCCAACGCAGCGCGCGACAGCTGAAGCTGCTCACGGGCGGCAGCGAGCCCGACCCACGTTTCACGTTGGCCAACGAACGCACGTTTCTCGCCTGGATTCGTACAGCCCTGGCCTTGATGGCTGGCGGCATCGCTGTCGAAGCATTCACCGCAGACGTGTTCGCACCCGAGTTTCGCAAGAGCCTGGCGGTCATCCTGCTGCTGCTGGGCATGCTGCTCAGTGCCAGTGCGAGCCTGCGCTGGCTGAACGTGGAGCGAGCGATGCGTCACAAGCAGCCTTTGCCCATTCCGTTGCTGGTGCCGCTGCTGTCCATCGGCGGTGCGTTGGTCACGGCAGCGCTGATAGCCTTCGTCGTATTGCGATGAGCCTGCTGCAAGCGGGACATCAGGACGAAGGCCTGCAGCCTGAACGGACGTTGCTGGCGTGGGGGCGGACCCTGCTGGCGATGCTGGTGGCGAGTCTGTTCTTTCTGCGCTGGATGCCCTACCACGGGCGCTTCGCCGGCGGCCTGATCGCATTCACTTTGCTGGGAGCGCTGCTGATCTGGCTGAGCCAACGGCGCCGATACCGCTGCAGGGTGGAAGGGATCAGCCGCGCTCGCTTCCCGGCTGACGTGACGGGCGTGCTTGGCCTGGGCAGCATGGTGACCGTGATCGGCGGCGCGGCGATCTGGATCACCTTGATGACCTGACGCTTCAGGCGTATTCGTTGCGCTCGGCCTTGAGCAATGCCCACGCCAGCCCGGCGACCCACACCAGTGAAGCGAAGTAGTTGACCCGCTGGAACAGGCCGAAGCCACGGCCAACGTCCATCGCTGCTGCCATCCACGGCAGGCACCCCAGCGCAAACAGGCTACAGATCAGGGACAACCAGACCAAGCCCTTGCGGCCCTCGCGGCGTGCCACGACAATCCACAGCGCACTGGCGAGCAACAGGCTTGCCGACATGATCACGCTGGCGATGGTATGCAGGTTCTGCTGTGTCGAAGGGTATTGCAGGGAACAGCCGGCGTCGCAGGTGAAATACCCAGCGGCCAGGCTCGCCACACCGTGCACGATGATCAGCGAGGCGCTCAGCCGCGCAAGATGCAGATGAGCATGGCCCGCGTACAGGCCAATACCGAACGCTATCGACAACAGGCCCAGCGGGTAATGACCGAGCCAGGCCCAGAGGGCGTGGGTGGGTGCATCGATGGCGCCCAACAGACCCATCGCCTGATCGATGTGGCTGTACCCAGCGTACAAGCTGCCGGTCACGATGAGGCTGGCGGCCAGCCATAGCGGGCTGATCAGGCCAGCCAGATAGAGTAATTTGCGAATCGGCTGCTGCACAGCGCATCTCCGTCATAAAAAGAGGCCCGGACCTTACTACAGCGCCGGTGCGGTCACGAAGCAATTTCTCCCGCCATTGGGCAAACCTGGCGCTTTGGCAATAACAGGACACATTTACGTGGAATTCATCGAACTACCGACCTGTGCGCGACCGCTGCTGGACAAGTTCTACAAGTCGCAGAACAGTCGGATGCGCAGCGTGGGCAACGCCCGCTGGTGGGTAGCACGGAGCGACGGAATCGTTGCAGGTTCGAACTTCCTGCCGGTGGCCGGCGGGCACTGGTTGACTGGCCTGCACGTGGCTGTCGATCAGCGCAACAAGGGCTTGGGCCGACGCTTGCTCAGCACCGCCCAGGCTACGCTGGGCGGGCCGGTATGGTTGTTTTGCGAACCGCCGTTGCGTGGTTTCTACCTGAGCGCCGGCTTCGAGGATGCAACCACTCTGCCTGCCGAGCTGACCCAGCGCCTGCAGCGCTACCGAGCCAGCAAGAACTTGCTGGCCCTGGTGCGTCCGACTGCCGCTTGATCTGCATAGCCTCGGCTCAAGGCTGCGGGCGCGCTGCAACCGATGACGGCGTGGCAGGACTTGCACGCAGGTCCTTCTCGCCCGTGGGCACGGTCCCGGTCTGGTCCACAGCGGGGGTGGTATCTTCAGGGTCTTTGGCACCCTTGTCCTTGCCCTCGGCCGACATGTGCTCGATCACCGCATTCATCTCGGCACCGAGCAACAGCACCGCAGAAGAGATGTAGAAATACAGCAGCAACACGATGATCGCGCCAATGCTGCCGTACATGGCGTTGTAGTCGGCGAACGTCTTCACGTAGTAGGCAAAGCCCAGCGACGCGACGATCCACACCACCACGGCGAGCATCGAGCCAGGCGTGATAAAGCGGAATTCCTGCTTCACGTCAGGCATGACGTAGTAGATCACCGCAACGGCGATCATCAGCAGGATGACGATCAGTGGCCAGCGCAGGATGGTCCACAGCGTGACGATGAAATCTTCCATGCCGATCTGCCCGGCCAGCCACTGCATGACCTGGGGACCGGTGACCATCAACGCCGCTACGCACAACAGCATGCCTGCAAGGCCGATGGTGTACAGAATCGACAGGGGAATGCGCTTCCAGGCCGGACGCTCTTCGACTACATCATAGGCAGCGTTCATTGCACTCATGGTCAGTCGCACGCCTGCCGAGGCAGTCCACAGCGCAACCACGATACCGATGGAGAGCAAACCACCTTTGGACTGCTGCAACTGGTCGATCACCGGATTGACTTGTTCCAACGCCTGTGGCGGCAGCACCAACTCGGATTGCAGACGCATCCACGAGAAGAAATCCGGCAGATGCAGGAAGCCGATCAAGGCAATCAGGAAAAGCAGAAAAGGGAATAGCGAGAACAACATCTGGTAGGCCAATGCCGAAGCATAAGTAGGCATTTCGTCGTCGACGAATTCCTTGACCGTGCGAACCATGACCTTCATGAAAGGCAGGTTGTTCATGTGGGGAAATAGCATAGCGTCTCCTTGCGCCACTCGACTTTCGAATACCCTGCCTGAGTGGATGCGCAGCCCAACTGAGTCAGGCAGCCGCGGCAGGCTTGTAGCGGCACGCTTTCTACCGTAAAGCTGCAGGAAAAACGACAATCAGAGTATGTACGTCCGTGTCTGCCCAATAGCACAACGGCCATCGTTTGATGACCGTTGGCGAACTTCACTCAGGCAGGAAACACGCTGCCTCAGGGTTTTTTTACAGCGTCTTTCACAGTGTTCTTGACTTCGCCTTCTACTTGCTGGGCTTCGCCTTTCTTTTCTTGCACTGCACCTTTGACCTGCAGTTCTTCGTTACCGGTGACTTTGCCCACGCCTTGCTTGACGTTGCCGACTGCTTCGTTGGCCATGCCTTTGATCTTGTCTGAAGTGCCGCTCATGGTATGTCTCCTGGTCATTTAGGAATGTCTTGTCTCGACACAAGAATTGACCGGCACCGGCCATCCAGAGTTTCAAATTATTTTGCGTGGCAAAAGACGCCGTGGTCGTGCAGCAGGCACATGGGTTTTGCCAGCGCTTTATGTTCGGCCGATTTGCCCGCAGAATGCCGGTCGGATTCGGCCAGTGCGCCGAAGCGTCATACCTGTAGGAATTTTCATGAAACTCGACAAACCCCAAGCCATCGCCCGTCGCAACAAGGAACTGGGTGGCGCGGTGCTCGGCGTCAACAACTGCCATTTCACCGTGCTGGACGCCAAACGCAACATCTGGTGGTTCGACATCCCTGTGGCACGCCTGCAGATCGGCCAGTACGAATGGATTCACCTGCTGCTGCACACCCCTTCCAGTGATCAGCTACTGCACCTGAAAGTGACGACGGCGTTTTTACGTGAACACATGGAAGGGCTGGTGGTGCGCAACGCCGGCAAACGCAAGTCGACGGTCAGCCTCGAGCTGAGCGCCGACAAGGATTCGTTCCTCAAGGATGTGCGCCCCACCGGCAGCGGCGTCGGCTTCGCGCCGTTCCTGCAGGCCTGAAAGCGGCCTGCGTGACGGGCTTCAGACCAGTTCGATGCGGTCGGCGTGGATGACGATCTGGCCGTCCTTGTACAGGGCGCCGATGGCTTTCTTGAAGTTGCCCTTGCTGACACCGAACAGGTCGCTGATCACCTGCGGATCGCTCTTGTCGCTGACCGCCAGGGTGCCCTGGTTGGCGCGCAGCTTGTCGAGGATCTGGGCATTGAGGCTGCTGGTGAGCTGCGCGCCGATGGGCTGCAGGCTCAGGGCAATCTTGCCGTCGCTGCGCAGCTCCTTGATGTAGCCCTTCTCCTGCTTGCCGGAGCGCAGGAACTTGAACACTTCGTTCTTGTGGATCAAGCCCCAGTGGGCGTTGTTGATGATGGCTTTGAAGCCCATGTCGGTTTCTTCGGCCACCAGCAGATCGACTTCCTGGCCTACCTGATAGGCCGGCGGCAGCTTGTCGAGGTAGCGATCCAGGCGGGCGGTGGCCGTAATGCGGCGCGTACGTTTGTCCAGGTACACGTGTACCACGCAGTACTCGCCCGCTTTCATCTGGCGTTTTTCTTCGGAGAACGGCAGCAGCAGGTCCTTGGGCAGCCCCCAGTCGAGGAAGACGCCAATGCTGTTGATCTCGACGACCTTGAGGCTGGCGAACTCACCCACCTGAACCTTGGGCTTTTCAGTGGTGGCCAGCAGTTTGTCTTCGCTGTCCAGATACACGAAGACGTTCAGCCAGTCTTCGTCTTCGCTGGGCGTATCTTTAGGGATGTAGCGATTGGGCAGCAGGATCTCGCCGTCTGCGCCGCCATCCAGATACAGCCCGAAGTCTGTGTGTTTTACCACTTGCAATGCGTTGTAGCGCCCGACTAAAGCCATTTCGAATTTTCCTCGTCACCTGGCTCGGCATTCTACCCGAGAACCCTTCGGTTCGCTGCGCAAGGCGCCTTGCGCGACAGGTATTGGTACGCCGGAACCTTGCTAGACAAAACCTTGATCACAGGGGATCCCACTGCCACCGCTGGTCCATATAGCCCAGCCGAGAGGGGATAAATCATGTACAATGCCTGGCCATATTAATTTTTGACAGGTTAATGGCAGCCATGCGCGTTAAAGCATCCAACAGCAAAGTCAAACCCGCTCCAGCCGTAGAAACCAGCGAGTCGATCAACGAACAGATTGCTGCGTTTCTCAAGTCCGGTGGCGAGATCCAGCAGATTGCCAAGGGCGTGAGCGGCCAGACCTTCACCCCGTCCAAGCACATCAGCCTGGGCAAGAAGTAAGTTTGCGGCCCGGCCGTGGCGCCGGGCAAAACTTCAGCGTCATGTAACTCCTCGCATCACCCTCATCCCCCCTGAATCGACGAATGGCAGCGTGACGCCGCCCATGAGCGGTATGCTTGCACCCTTCTAGATCGGGCCGTCCAGGCTTACTGGAGGTAGGTATGCTCAGACCCAGCTGGTTATTGATAGCCGGACTCGTGGTCCCCCCTTCCCTATGCGCCCAGGTCATTCAACGTGACATCGGCGATTTCAACCTCAAGCTCGGCACTACACCGTCGCGCAGCATGGCCGTGGGCCTGGTGCAGCCAAGCGCCGGCAGTTCCTTCCATGGCGGGCTGGACCTGACCCACGACAGCGGTCTGTATTTCGGCCAATGGTCGCCCAACATGGGCCTCACCTCCTCCAGCAATCTGGAGGTGGATTCCTATATGGGCTACAAGCATCCGTTCGATAATTCGCTGGGCTATGAAGTGGGCGTGATCCAGTACAGCTACCCCGAGCTGGATGCCCCTTCGACGCATGCGTTCTACGCCGGCCTGCGTGTTCTGGATCGGCGCTTCGGCGCCGCGTTCAACAATACCCCCGACGGCCAGAACAGCACGCTGTTCGCTGACCTGGGCGGCCTGCCCCTGTTGGATGTGGGCTTTACCATGAAGGTCAGCAACCATCAGCTCACCACCCCGTTCACCATTGGCGAGGGGCAGGAAGTGCGGGCATTCAACGACTGGTCGCTGCAGATGTCACGGCCGATCGGCAGCTTCGACCTGGATTTCATCTACAGTGGCTCGGACCTGAGTGGCGCCAATTGCGCTGCCTATTCAGGCCAGAATGGCCAGTGCGACAGCATGTTCATGCTCAAGGCCCAACACGCGTTTTTCTGAACCGCACGCACCGGCATGGCTCTATAACCACAACAACGCCATCGCACGGACCGCTGCCATGAATCCTCTGTTTCGTCGCTTGTCGCATTGTGTGCTGCTCATGGGCCTGTGCCTGGTGTTCAGTGGCTGCACGCGAGTGGACCTGGCCTATCGCAATCTGGACGTGATCATTCCCTGGTCGATGAACGACTACCTGGACATGAATCGCGAACAGAAGAACTGGTTCGACGAACGCCTCAAGGAGCATCTGCGCTGGCACTGCACCACGCAACTGGCCGACAACCTGCAGTGGCTGGACAAGGTCCAGCGCATGGTCGCCGAGCAGCAAGTGACTGCGCCGGCGCTGCGCGAACGCACCGCCGAGGCCAAACAGGCGATCTCGGCCATTGCGGTGCAGGTTACGCCCTCGGCGGTCGAGTTGCTGCAGGGCCTGGACGACAATCAGGTTCGCGCCCTGCAGCAGGCGCTCAACGAGGATCTGGTCAAGCGCCGCAAAGAATACGTGGAGCCGCCACTGCAGGCACAGATCGACGAACGCGCCAAGCGCATGAGCAAGCGTCTGACACCTTGGTTCGGCAAGCTCACCGATACGCAGCAGCAGCGCGTGCAGGCTTGGTCGCAGAGCCTGGGCGAACAGAATCGTGAATGGATCGACAACCGCGAGCACTGGCAGGCGCAGTTCATGGCCGCCTTGCAGCAGCGCCAGTCGGCGGAATTCCCTGCGCGGATCGCGCAATTGCTGCAACAGCGCGAAGCGGTGTGGACCCCGCAATACCAGCTGGCCTATGCCCGTACCGAGCAGGCAGCCATCGACCTGATGAGCGGCCTTGCGGCCGACAGTACGCCTGAACAACGCGAGCGTATCGAGCGCAAGCTGGGTGAACTGCGCGAAGACTTCGCCAACCTCAAGTGCCTGAAGAACGCCTGATCCGCTGCTTCAGGCCCAGCCTTCTAGACGCAGCGTGGCACGTACCAGACGCTGCTCTTCCCCTTCGATTTCCCGCAGGTTGGCGCAGATGCTCTCGATATGCGCCACGGCTGCCTTGCGTGCCTGTTCGGGCTGGCGGTTGATCACTGCGGTGTAAAGCCTGGCGTGTTGCTTGTCGATCTGTTGTTTCTGCGGCTGGCGGTGGTACAGGTTGTTCACGCAGGCAAACACCGAGTTGAGCAGCAGGTCGGTCAACGAGCGCAGGGTCTGTACCAGCACCGGATTGTGCGAGGCATCGCAGATGGCCAGGTGAAAAGCGTGGTCCAGGTGCGCATGCCGGGTGGCGTCCAGCGGCTGGTCATGGGCCGCCAGCAGCGCCTGGTAACTGCGCTCGATCAACACGAAATCAGCCTGAGTACCGCGCAGTGCGGCCAGCCGTGCCGACTCGCCTTCGAGCAGCGAACGCACTTCGAACAGGTCATAGAGCGTGCGCGGCTGGGAACTGAACAGGTGCATCAGGGGCGTGGCATCGTTGGCAGGCGACAGCGACGCGACGAACGAACCGCGGCCCTGCTCGGTGGCGATGATGCCACGGGCGCGCAACAGCTTGAGGCCCTCGCGCAGCGCGTTGCGCGACACACCGAGCTTTTCCACCAGACGCCGTTCCGACGGCAGCGGTTGGCCGGTCTTGAGAATGCCATCGACGATGAGCCGCTCGATGCGCTCGCACACTACATCGGCGACTTGAGGTTTGTTGTGCATGCCATGCCTGCTGGTAGGACCATCGGCCGAGACTGTCGTCGAACGTTCGACGACCCTCCAAAAATAAGCCAGTAGAGGCTTCGATAGAAGCCCCCCGACCAAAAGAACTGGTCCTACCAGTGGTTCAGCCCGTAGACAGGCCTGGTGTTTGCGACCACTGTTGAGCGCATAAGAACGACAAGCCGGTGGCCTGCGCCCATGAACATTCTCTACGACGAACGCATCGACGGCGTCCTGCCCAAGGTCGACAAGGCCGCGCTGGTGCAGGCACTGCACTCCCGCATCCCCGACCTTACCGTACTGCATCGCGCCGAAGACCTGCGCCCCTACGAGTGCGACGGGCTCAGTGCCTATCGCACCGTACCGCTGCTGGTGGTGTTGCCCGAGCGTATCGAGCAGGTTGAGGCTCTGCTCAGGTTGTGCCACGCGCAAAAGGTGCCCGTCGTCGCACGCGGGGCAGGTACCGGACTGTCGGGGGGTGCCCTGCCGCTCGAACAGGGCGTGCTGCTGGTGATGGCGCGCTTCAAGCAGATTCTCGAGATCGACCCCGCTGGGCGCTGGGCGCGCGTGCAGCCTGGCGTGCGCAACCTGGCGATCTCCCAGGCGGCGGCGCCCTTCGGCCTGTACTACGCCCCCGACCCTTCGTCACAGATCGCGTGCTCGATTGGCGGCAACGTTGCGGAAAACGCTGGCGGCGTGCACTGCCTGAAGTACGGTTTGACCGTGCACAACCTGCTCAAGGTGCAGATGCTGACCATCGAGGGTGAACGCCTGACCCTGGGCAGCGATGCCCTCGACTCGCCCGGTTTCGATCTGCTGGCGCTGTTCACCGGGTCCGAAGGCATGCTGGGCATCATCACCGAGGTGACCGTCAAGCTGCTGCCCAAGCCGCAGGTGGCCAAGGTGCTGCTGGCCAGCTTCGACTCGGTGGAAAAAGCCGGCGCCGCCGTGGCCGATATCATTGCCGCAGGGATCATTCCCGGCGGCCTGGAAATGATGGACAACCTGGCCATTCGCGCCGCCGAAGACTTCATCCATGCCGGCTACCCGGTGGACGCCGAAGCGATCCTGCTGTGCGAGCTCGATGGTGTGGAAGCCGATGTGCACGACGACTGCCAGCGCGTCTACCAGGTGCTGACGGAGGCCGGCGCGACCGAGGTCCGCCAGGCCCGCGACGAGGCCGAACGCCTGCGTTTCTGGGCCGGGCGCAAGAATGCGTTTCCTGCCGTGGGCCGACTCTC
This sequence comes from Pseudomonas baltica, assembly GCF_014235765.1. Taxonomy (GTDB): domain Bacteria; phylum Pseudomonadota; class Gammaproteobacteria; order Pseudomonadales; family Pseudomonadaceae; genus Aquipseudomonas; species Aquipseudomonas baltica. Next base: position 195,865 of record NZ_JACMYH010000005.1, on the reverse strand, counting down.
GCCTGACTACTACTGCATGGACGGCACCATTCCGCGTCGCGCCCTGCCGGGCGTGCTCAAGGGCATCGCCGAGCTTTCCGAACAATACAGCCTGCGCGTGGCCAACGTGTTTCATGCCGGGGACGGCAACATGCACCCGCTGATTCTGTTCGATGCCAACCAGGCCGGTGAGCTCGAACGCGCCGAAGCGCTCGGCGGGCAAATCCTGGAGCTGTGCGTGGCGGTCGGCGGCAGCATCACCGGCGAACACGGTGTGGGGCGGGAGAAGATCAATCAGATGTGCGCCCAGTTCAACAGTGACGAGCTGACGCTGTTCCATGCGGTAAAAGCCGCGTTCGACCCCGATCGGCTGCTCAATCCCGGCAAGAACATTCCGACCCTGCAGCGCTGTGCCGAATTCGGCGGCATGCATATCCACCATGGGCAACTGCCATTCCCTGAACTGGAGCGCTTCTGATGACCGGCAGCGATTTGGACGCCAGCGGGCAACTGCTGGATCAGGTTCGGCAGGCGCTGGCCGACGACCGCCCCTTGTGCATCCAGGGCGGCAACAGCAAGGCCTTCCTGGGCTGCATCGGTGCCGGCGAGCGTCTCGATACGCGCGCGCACTGCGGCATCGTCAGCTACGACCCTACGGAACTGGTGATCACCGCACGGGCCGGCACGCCCTTGCAGGCCCTGCGCGCCGCCGTTGAGCAGGCCGGGCAGATGTTGCCTTTCGAGCCACCGGCCTATGGCGAGCAGGCCACCCTGGGCGGCACGGTTGCGGCCGGACTGTCGGGGCCACGTCGTCCCTGGGCCGGTTCCGCCCGCGATTATGTACTGGGCACGCGGGTCATCACCGGGTTGGGCAAGCACCTGCGCTTCGGCGGCGAGGTGATGAAGAACGTCGCCGGCTACGACCTGTCCCGGTTGCTGACCGGCAGTTTCGGCACGCTGGGCGTGCTGACCGAGGTGTCGCTCAAGGTGCTGCCCAAGCCACGCGCCTGCTTCAGCATCAAGTTGACCTGCGAAGCCGAGCGCGCCTTGCTCAAGCTCGCCGAATGGGGCCAGCAGCCGATGCCGATCAGTGCCGCCTGCCACAGCGATGGCGTTCTCTATCTGCGCCTGGAGGGCGGCGAAGGCTCGGTGGCTGCAGCCCACCAGCGCATCGGCGGCGAGCCCATCGACTCGGCGTTCTGGGATGACTTGAATGAGCATCGGCTGCCCTTCTTCGCGCAGCCCGAAGCGCTCTGGCGATTGTCGCTGCCCAACAACACCGCTGCCTTGCAGCTACCGGGCGAACAACTGATCGACTGGGGCGGTGCCCAGCGCTGGCTGAAATCCAACGCCAGCGCCGCGTCGATTCGCCAGGTGGTCGAGGCAGTCGGCGGGCATGCCACCTGCTACACCACAGGCGTCACCCCCGAGCCGTTTCAACCCTTGCCCGAGCTGCTGCTGCGCTACCACCGCCAGCTCAAGACGCAGTTGGACCCACAGGGCATCTTCAACCCCGGCCGCCTCTACGCGCAGCTGTGAACCAGGAGCCGTGAACCCATGCAGACCCAATTGAGTGATCAGGCCCGCCTGCTGCCGCGTGCCGAGGAAGCCGAGCGTATTCTGCGCAGCTGTGTGCACTGCGGCTTCTGCAATGCCACTTGCCCCACCTATCAACTGCTGGGCGACGAACTGGACGGCCCGCGCGGGCGCATCTACCTGATCAAGCAGGTGCTCGAAGGCCACGAGGTGACGGCGCACACGCAGCAGCACCTCGATCGCTGCCTGAGCTGCCGCAACTGCGAGACCACCTGCCCTTCGGGGGTGGACTACCACAACCTGCTGGACATTGGCCGTGCTGTGGTGGATCAGGCGGTGCCGCGGCCGGTCGAGCAACGCTGGCTGCGCGGCGGTCTGCGCGCGCTGGCCCCGCACCCGACCGCTTTCAAGGCGCTGATCCAGCTCGGCCAGACCTTTCGTCCACTGCTGCCGCAACGCCTAAAGGACAAGCTGCCGCGTCAGGTGCATGCTGCCGTGCCGCGGCCTGCCACGCGGCACGCGCGCAGGGTGCTGCTGCTCGAAGGCTGTGTGCAGCCCGGGCTGTCGCCCAACACCAATGCCGCCGCCGCGCGAGTGCTGGACCGCCTGGGCATCAGCGTCACGGCGGTTCGCCAGGCCGCTTGCTGCGGCGCGGTGGATTACCATCTGGACGACCAGGCCCGTGGCCTGCAGCGCGCCCGACACAACATCGACGCCTGGTGGCCTGCAATCGAAGCAGGCGCCGAAGCCATCGTGCAGACAGCCAGTGGCTGTGGTGCTTTCATCAAGGATTATGGCCACCTGCTGGAACAGGATCCGGCCTACGCAGCGAAGGCCCAGACGGTCAGCCGCCTGGCCAAGGACCTGGTCGAAGTGTTGCGCGACGAGCCGGTGGAGCAACTGGCCGTTCATACCGACCTGCGCCTGGCCTTTCACTGCCCGTGTACATTGCAACATGCGCAGAAGCTGGGTGGCGTGACCGAACATCTGCTGCGTCGGCTGGGTTTTCATTTGACCGACGTACCGGACGGGCACCTGTGCTGCGGGTCCGCGGGTACCTACTCGGTGACTCAGCCGGTGTTGTCGCGGCAATTGCGCGACAATCGCCTCAATGCCCTGGAAAGCGGCGCACCCCAGGTGATCGCCACTGCCAACATCGGTTGCCAGAACCATCTGGACGGGGCCGCGCGCACCCCGGTACGGCACTGGATCGAACTGGTCGAACAGGCCATGGCCGACTGACCCCATATTTTTGAATGCACTGCACTTTGAACCTCTCGACAATAGAACTGGAGAAGCCCATGCAAAGCAAAGCGATTCTTGGCCACGAAGACGTCACCCGCATCCTCGCCGCAGCACGCGCCGAAGCGCAGAAGAACAACTGGGCAGTGGGCATTGCCGTGGTCGACGACGGTGGCCATCTGCTGGCGTTCGAACGCCTGGACGGCGCCGCGGCCAGCACGGCCTACATCGCGCCGGGCAAGGCGCGCACCTCGGCCCTGGGGCGCAAGGAATCGGTGGTGTTCGAAGAGATGGTCAATAACGGACGTACCGCGTTCCTGTCGGGTAACCTCATGACCTGCCTCGAAGGTGCCGTGCCACTGATCCACGAAGGCCAGGTCATCGGCGCGGTCGGCGTATCCGGGGTCAAGCCCGGTGAGGATGCGCAGGTCGCCAAGGCCGGCGCCGCTGCCCTGGTCTGAATTACCGCCCCCGTATTCGAGGAGACTGCAATGAAGCACCGCATGAGAGCCCAGCGTCTGCAGGTCGACGCCACCCTGTACGATTTCATCGAGAACGAAGTATTGCCTGGCAGCGGGCTGGAATCCGAAGCGTTCTGGACCGGCTTCGACGCCTTGGTCCATGAATTCGCGCCGCAGAACCGCCTGCTGCTGGCCGAGCGCGATCGCTTGCAGACCGAACTGGACAACTGGCACCGCGCCCACCCCGGACCGATCCAGGACCCGGCTGCCTACCGCAGCTTCCTGCAGTCCATCGGCTACCTGCTGCCACAGCCCGACCGCGTCGAGATCAGCACCTGCGATGTCGATGACGAGATCGCCCGGGTGGCCGGCCCGCAACTGGTGGTGCCGTCGACCAATGCCCGCTACGCCCTGAACGCGGCCAATGCCCGCTGGGGCTCGCTGTACGACGCGCTGTATGGCACCGACGCCATCCCGGAAAGCGATGGCGCAAGCAAAGGCCAAGGCTACAACCAGGTTCGCGGCGACCGCGTGATTGCCTTCGCCCGCGCCTTGCTCGACCAGAGCACCCCGCTGGCCAACGGATCGCACCGCGACGCCAACGGCTACCGGATCGAGGGTGGCCAGTTGCAGGTGAGCCTGGCCGACGGCAGCGTCAGCGCGCTGGCCGAGCCGAGCCAGTTCGTCGGCTTCCAGGGCGATGCGCAGCAACCGGTTGCCGTGCTGCTCAAGCATCATGGCCTGCACATCGAAATCCAGATCGACCCGACCTCACCGATCGGACGTACCGACGCGGCAGGCGTGAAGGACCTGCTGCTCGAAGCGGCCCTTTCGACCATCATCGACTGCGAGGACTCGGTGGCGGCGGTGGATGCCAGCGACAAGGTGGCGATCTATCGCAACTGGCTGGGCCTGATGCGCGGCGATCTGACCGAGGAGCTGGAAAAAGGCGGCCAGCGCATCACCCGCCGGCTCAATCCGGACCGTCAGTACCACACGCCGGCAGGCGGCGAGTTGACCCTGCACGGCCGTTCGCTGTTGTTGATCCGCAACGTCGGGCACCTGATGACCAATCCGGCGATTCTCGACGATGAAGGCCGGGAGATCCCCGAGGGTATCCTGGACGGCGTGATCACCAGCCTGATCGGACGCTACGACCTGGAGCGCAAGGGCAACTCGCGCACCGGCAGCCTTTATATCGTCAAGCCGAAGATGCACGGCCCGGCCGAGGTGGCCTTCGCGGACAAGCTGTTCGCTGCCATCGAAGACCTGCTCCAGCTTTCGCGCAATACCCTGAAGATCGGCATCATGGACGAGGAACGCCGCACCTCGGTGAACCTCAAGGCCTGCATTGGCGCAGCCTCGACCCGCGTGGCGTTCATCAACACCGGCTTCCTCGACCGCACCGGCGACGAGATCCACAGCGCCATGCAGGCTGGGCCGATGATGCGCAAGGGTGACATGAAGGGCAGTGCCTGGATTGCCGCGTACGAGCGCAACAACATGCTCACCGGACTGGCCTGCGGCTTGCGCGGCAAGGCTCAGATCGGCAAGGGCATGTGGGCGATGCCCGACCTGATGGCCGACATGCTGGTGCAGAAGATCGGCCACCCCAAGGCCGGCGCGAACACCGCCTGGGTGCCCTCGCCCACTGCGGCCACGTTGCACGCCCTGCACTATCACCAGGTGAACGTCAGTGAGGTGCAGCAGACCCTGGAGCAGATCGACGCAGCAGGCGAGCACGATGCCCTGCTGGACAACCTGCTGACCATCCCAGTGGTAGCCAATGCGCAATGGAGTGCGGACGAGATCCGTCAGGAACTGGACAACAATGCCCAAGGCTTGCTGGGCTATGTGGTGCGTTGGGTCGAACAGGGCATCGGTTGCTCCAAGGTGCCGGACATCCACGACGTCGGGCTGATGGAAGACCGCGCGACCTTGCGCATTTCCAGCCAGCACCTGGCTAACTGGTTGCTCCACGGCGTGGTCAGCCGCGAGCAGATCGTCGAAACCCTGGAGCGCATGGCAAAGGTGGTCGACCAGCAGAATGCCGGAGACCCGTCGTACCGCCCCATGGCGACCGACTTCCAGAGCTCGGTGGCCTTCACGGCGGCCAGTGCGCTGGTGTTCCAGGGTTGCGAGCAGCCCAGTGGCTACACCGAGCCGTTGCTGCACCGGTTCCGCCTGGCATTCAAGCACGCCCAGGCGTGACATCGGCCGGGATGGGAAGGTTGTCGCCAGCCTGTCCCGGCACTGCTGCGGCGGTTTCCCGCTTGCTGTAGTATCACGTTCCGAATGAGAATCATCCGCGAACGCAATCATCATGAATCCTCCCTCTCCTCGTTTGCTGGTGGTCGATGACCACCGCAAGATCCGCGAGCCGCTGGCCATCTACCTGCGCCGCTTCGGTTTCGACGTGCGCACCACCGAAGACGCAGCTGGCATGTGGGCGCTGCTCAAGCAGGACGTGTTCGACGTACTGATCCTCGATGTGATGCTGCCCGACGGCGATGGGTTCGAGCTGTGTCGCACGCTGGCGCACAAGTCCACGGCGGCGGTCATCCTGTTGACCGCGCGCGATGCCTGCGCCGACCGCGTTCAGGGCCTGGATGCCGGAGCCGACGACTACGTGGTCAAACCCTTCGAGCCGCGTGAACTGGTGGCGCGCATCCACAGCGTGCTGCGCCGGCGTGGCACCTTGGGCACAACGGTGACGGCCGTGCCGCCAGCCCTGCCAGCGCCCTTGCGCTGCTACCAGTTCGCCGACCTGAGCTTTCGCAGCGGCTGTAACACGCTGACCCGCCGAGATCGAAGCCAGGTACGCTTGAGCACCGTGGAAGGCCGTTTGCTGGAAGTCTTCCTGGATCATCCCAATACCGTGCTGGGTCGCGAACGCTTGATCGAACTGACCTCGCGGCCCGGCAGCGATCTGTTCGATCGCGCCATCGACCGGCAGATCAGCCGCCTGCGTCGCAAGCTGGACGACAGCGCCCTGCAGCCCCTGTTGCTGCAAACGGTGTGGGGTGGCGGCTATCGCCTGGCGGCCAACGTCGCCCAACAGCCCGGATGAAGCGCCTGCGCAAAGCATGGCCCCAGACCATGGCTCGCCAACTGGCGGTCCTGCTGCTGCTGGCACTGCTGGCGTCCAACCTGATTGCCGTGCTGCTGCTGCAACGCACCGGCTCGCTGGTGCACCCGCTGTCGCGCACGCTGGTGGTCGAGCGGCTGGCCAGCGCCTACCATGCCGCCCGCGATCTGCCCCCGGCCGCTGCGCAGCACCTGCTCGAGGCCATGACCACTGCCGATACACGTTTCTGGATCGCCCCCGACGCCGAAGTCCAGCCGTTCGTCATGCACAGCGAAGAACAGCGCCTGGCCACGGCCGTGCGCCAGCGGCTGGGGTTGCAGCACGACACCGTGGTCGTCCTGCAACTGGAGCGACGCAATGGCGGCCCGGCCCGTGAGCACCTGTTCAAGCGCGCCGGTTGGGAAGCGCTGCGCCTGCGCAGCTCGATAAGCCTGCCCAACGGTGCACAGCTCAATGCCGAGCAGGCACCGGCCGGTGCCTATGAATGGGGCCGACTGCTGGCCTACAGCGTGCCGGTCAGCACCATTCCGGTATTGTTGATCGTGGCTTTCTTCATGCGCCGGGTGGTCGCGCCCGTGAAGCGCCTGGCCCTGGCCACCGAACGGGTCAGCCGTGGCGAATGGATCGCGCCGCTGCTGCTGTCCGGCCCGCGCGAAGCCCGGGAACTGACGCTGGCGTTCAATGTGATGCAGGCGCGGATCGCCCGGCATGTCGAAGGCCGCACGCGCATGCTGGCCGCCCTCAGCCACGACCTCAACACACCCATCACCGAGTTGCGCCTGCAGGTCGAGCTGCTGGAGGACCCGACCCTGCGCGGGGACATGCTCGATAGCCTCGACGAGTTGCGGGCAATGGTCAGCGAAACCCTGAATTTCGTGCGCGGCGATGCGGTGCAGGAAGCGACTACCGAGGTGTCGCTGAGTGATTTGCTGGAAGACCTGGCGCGGCGCTACCAGACCCTGGGCACGCCCGTCGAGTGGGCAGGCTCGCCCCCCGTGACGTGTCGCTGCCGACCACTGGCGCTCAAGCGCGCCCTGACCAACCTGATCGACAACGCCTTGCGCCATGGCGGCGATGCGCGATTGCGCCTGTACCGCGAAGATTCCGGTGGGCTGTGCATCGAGATCCGCGACCACGGCCCGGGCATCGACGCTGGCTGGTTGCAACAGGTGTTCGAGCCGTTCGTGCAACTGGGCAAGGGCGGGGCCGACCCCAGCCAGGGAGGCGGGTTGGGCCTGGGCCTGGCGATTGCCCGCGCCTGCGTACAGGCCCACGGCGGCGAACTGCTGCTGGAAAACCGCGCACCGGGGCTGGCAGCCCTGGTGCGCCTGCCAGGCTGAACGTCGGCGGGTATCAGAAGCGCAGCGTGGTACCCATCCAGAAGGTACGGCCGTAATTGACCGTGCCGTAGGTGTCGTCGTCCAGGCGCTTGTCGGCGACGTTGTACACCGCGGCCTTGAGAGTGATGTCGCGGGTCAGCTCGTACGAGCCGCCGACGTCGGCGGTGGTATAGGCCGGCGCCGGTTCGCCGCTCAAGGTGGTGCCGTATTCCTGGCCATAGTAGTTGACCGAGGCCCAGGCCTGGGCGCGGTCAGACAAGGTCCAGTCGGCGCTGATATTGGCCTTGTGCTCGGGTGTCAGCGACAGCGGTGCGCCGGCATTGCTGCCGCTTTTCTGCTCCGAGTCGGTGTAGGTGTAGTTGCCCTTCAGCGCCACCGCGCGGGTGATGTCCCAGCGTCCGTTGACCTCGGCACCGGTGATCGTCGCTTCGTCGACGTTGATGCGGTCCTGGACGATGTAGCCGTTCCAGCGCCGCGCGGTGTTTTCCGTGGACAGTTTGTCCTTGAAGACGTTGTGGAACACCGTGGCCCCGGCCGAAAGGTCGTTGCGATTGGACCACAGCGCCGACAGCTCGTAGTTGGTGCTGGTTTCCGGCTTGAGGTCCGGGTTGCCGAGATTGACGTAGGTGTTGCGGCGAATGGTGGCGTAGCCGGGCACTACTGCGCGAATCTCCGGAGCCTTGAAGCCGCGCGCCACGCCGCCCTTGAAAGTCCAGTCCGGGGTGGCGCGCCATACTCCGTAGATCCGTGGGCTGACGTGGGTGCCGTATTGCTCGTGCTCGTCCACCCGGGCACCGGTGGTCAGGGCGAAATCGTCGGTCACCGACCATTCGTTCTCGGCGAACAGCGCTTTCTGGGTCACCGAAAATTCATAGTCGTGGCCGTCCATCAAGCCTTGGTTCCAGTCGGTCAGCTTGGCGCGGTTCCATTGCAACCCGGTCGTGGTGATGTTGTAGGCCGTGGGGATGACCAGTTTGGCATCGAGCACGGTGTTTTCCACCACCGGCTTGCGTCCGAGGATCTCCGGCTGGTTGGCCGCCGCCTTGCCTTCGCGGCTGGCTTTCTCGTAAGCCAGGGACACGTCCGAGGTGGCCCAGCCCCAGCGACCCTGATGCGAGATGGAATAATGATCGCGGTTGTTTTCCTGCTCGCGGGTGGCCCAGTTGACGCTGGTACCGTCGCCGTTCTTCAGGCGCGTGGCGCCGCCTTCCAGGAGGATGTCGTGATCCTCGGTGGGCGTGAAGGCCAGGCGTGCGGTGAGGTCCTTGTGGTCGGCCTTGGTGAAACCGTTGGTGAGTTCCACGTCGTCATCGGCCTGGCGGTCGAGGTAACGGCCCCAGACCTGCACCCCCAGGTATTTCTCCACCAATGGGCCGTTTAGGTAGAACTGGGTCTGCCGCGAATTGCCCTGGTCGCTGTGCTGACGCGCGGCGTAATCGTAGGAAACCGAGCCGCCCCACTGGGTGGAGACCTTGCGGGTGATGATGTTGATCACGCCACCGATGGCGTCCGAGCCGTACAGCGAAGACATCGGTCCGCGGACCACTTCGATCCGCTCGATGGCTTCGGCCGGTGGGACGAAGCTCTGCTCGTAGCCACGGTTGCCGTTGACCCGGGTTTCACGGCTGCTCTGGCGTTTGCCGTCGACCAGAATCAGGGTGTAGTCCGGTGGCATGCCGCGGATGGAGATATCGGTTTCGTTGGCGCTGCCGTTGACGACGACCCCCTCGATGTTGCGTACGGCGTCACCGAGGTCGTTGTAGGATTTTTTGCGCAGCTCATCGCCGGTGATGATGGTGACGGAGGCCGGGGCATCCTCCACGCTTTGCTCGAAGCCCGACGCCGTGACCACGACCTCGTCGAGGACGGTCGGTGCGGCCAGTTCGATCGGTTCGGCTTGCGCCAGCCCGGCAGTGGCCAGGGCGATCATTGCGGCCAAGGGCCGCAAGGAAAGTGGAGGATGCATGGAACTTCCCTACGATTCTGTTGTAAAAGCGAATCGTATGCATCCTCAGGCACGAAGGTTGGACAAGGTGTGACAGGGTCCAGATTTGCGGTGTACGGGCTGCCCGAGCGGTCAGCCGAACAGCCAGTAACCCAGCGCCGTCAGCACGACCACTGCCAGCACCGGGCGCAGCACTCGGTAGGCCTTGGGATTGGCGCGCTTGAACTGCTTGACCTTGCCACTGAAGCGATCGCTGAAGGTCTTGCTCCAGGCATAGGCCTGGTTGATGCCGCCCACGCGTTCGTCGTCCAGATTCTGCGGTGCGGTGGCACGCCCCAGAAAGGCACTGACGCGCTTGTTCAGGCTCGCCATGAAGCGGTTGCTCAGCGGGCGTTCGATGTCGCAGAACAAGATGACCCGGGTGTGCTCGGTCTCGTTCTTCACCCAATGCACGTAGGTTTCGTCGAACATCACGTCGTCGCCATCGCGCCAGGCGTATTCCTCACCGTCCACGAAAATGCGGCAGGCATCGGAGTTTGGCGTCGACAGGCCCAGGTGGTAGCGCAGCGATCCGGCAAACGGGTCGCGATGCGGGTTGAGGTGGCTGCCGCCCGGCAATAGCGCGAACATTGCGCCCTTGACGTTGGGGATGCTGTTGACCAGTTCGACGGTGCGCGGGCACAGCGCGTCGGCCGACGGCAGGGATTTGTCGTACCACTTGAGGTAGAAACGCTTCCAGCCTTTCTTGAAGAACGAGCCGAAACCGGCATCGTTGTTCTTTTCGGCGGCGCGGATATAGCCCTCGTCGAACAGGTGCATGGCCTCGTCGCGGATGACCTGCCAGTTGTCCTTGAGCACATCCAGCTCCGGGAATTTGCTGCGGTCCAGGTAGGGTTTGGACGGCACGCTGGAGAACAGGTACATCAAGGCGTTGTAGGGAGCGAACAGGGCCGAGTGGTTGACGAACTGGCGCAACACCGGCAGACGCGCCTTGCCCCGCAGGTGCACGTAGAGCGTACTGCCGATGAACAGCAGCAACACGGCAGCCTTGGCGGCGAAGGAAAGGGTCATGGAGCGGATCCTCGAGTGGGCAGTGCGCCATGATAAACCCTGGTGGCCCGACTGGAAATGAAAGGCGTCGGGCAGCGGTCGGCACATGGACGGGCTTGCGGTGTGCCAGGCATACCGCGGCGCGGCTTTCGCGGCCGCGGGCCGCTCCTACGGAGGTGGCGTATACCCGTAGGAGCGGTCATCGGCCGCGAATAGGCCAGCGCGGTGTGTCAGATATACCGCGGCGAGGCTTTCGCGGCCGCGGGCCGCTCCTACGGGGGTGGCGTATACCCGTAGGAGCGGTCATTGGCCGCGAAAAGGCCAGCGCGGTGTGTCAGATATACCGCGGCGCGGCTTTCGCGGCCGCGGGCCGCTCCTACGGAGGTGGTGTATACCCGTAGGAGCGGTCATCGGCCGCGAATAGGCCAGCGCGGTGTGTCAGATATACCGCGGCGTGGCTTTCGCGGCTGTGGGCCGCTCCTACGGAGGTGGCGTATACCCGTAGGAGCGGTCATTGGCCGCGAAAAGGCCAGCGCGGTGTGTCAGATATACCGCGGCGTGGCTTTCGCGGCCGCGGGCCGCTCCTACGGGGGGTGGTGTATGGCCGTAGGAGCGGTCATCGGCCGCGAAGGCGTCAGCCGTCACACAACAGCGATCAAGCCTGCAGTTCGGTTTCGGTGAACAGGTCGCTGAACAGCATGCTCGACAGGTAACGCTCGCCCGAATCGGGCAGGATCACCACGATGGTCTTGCCCTGCATTTCCGGCTTTTCCGCCAGCTTGGCCGCGGCCGCCATGGCTGCGCCACAGGAAATACCGCAGAGGATGCCCTCCTCCTGCATCAGGCGCCGCGCCATGGCCTTGGCTTCGTCGTCACTGACCAGCTCGACCCGATCCACCAGCGACAGGTCGAGGTTCTTCGGGATGAAGCCGGCGCCGATGCCCTGAATCTTGTGGGGTGCCGGGCTGATTTCCTGGCCAGCCATGGCCTGGGTGATGATGGGCGAACCCAGTGGTTCGACCGCGACGCTGAGAATCGACTTGCCCTGGACGTGCTTGATGTAGCGCGAGATACCGGTAATGGTACCGCCGGTACCCACACCTGCCACCAGCACATCAACGGCGCCGTCGGTGTCGTTCCAGATCTCCGGCCCAGTGGTCTTTTCATGAATGGCCGGATTGGCCGGGTTGTCGAACTGCTGGGGCATGAAATACAGCTCGGGATCACTGGCGACGATCTCCCCTGCCTTTTCGATGGCGCCCTTCATGCCCCTGGCCGGCTCGGTCAGCACCAGTTCGGCACCCAGCGCCTTGAGCACCTTGCGGCGCTCCAGGCTCATGGACGCGGGCATGGTCAGCATGAGCTTGTAGCCGCGCGCAGCGGCCACGAATGCCAGGCCGATGCCGGTATTGCCCGACGTCGGCTCGACGATGGTCATGCCCGGCTTGAGCTTGCCCGAGCTTTCAGCGTCCCAGATCATGCTCGCGCCAATGCGGCACTTGACCGAGTAGCCGGGGTTGCGCCCCTCGATCTTGGCCAGCAGGGTCACCCCGCGCGGACCGATGCGGTTGATCTGCACCAACGGCGTGTTGCCAATGGAATGGGCGTTGTCGGCGTAAATGCGGCTCATGGCGTAAGGGTCCTTGTGCTGCAGCAGGAAAAATCCAAGGTTAAGCCCGCGATGGGGGCGAGTCCAGCGAACGGATGAGACTGTGGACAGTCAATCGCTAACTATCTTTCTGGAGAGTCTGCCATGAAACGTCGTTACAGCTGGCCGCTATGGACCGTGACCGGCCTGGTCGTATTGGTGCTGGGGCTGCACATCGCCCTGCCCTATCTGGTGCGCGACTACTTGAACGACAAGCTGGCCGACATGGGTGACTACAAGGGCCGCGTCAGCGACGTCGACCTGGCCTGGTGGCGCGGCGCCTATCAGATCAACGGCCTGCAGATCGTCAAGACCTCCGGCAAAGTGCCCGTGCCGCTGCTCGATGCGCCGGTGATCGATATCGCGGTGAGCTGGCACGCCCTGTGGAACAAGCATGCTGTGGTCGCACATGTGGAGTTCCTGCACCCCGAGCTCAACTTCGTCGACGGTGGTACCAACAAGCAGGCCACCCAGACCGGTGCCGGCACCGACTGGCGCGACCAGATGAACAAGCTGCTGCCGATCACCTTGAACGAAGTGCGGGTCAACGATGGCAAGATCAGCTTCCGCAATTTCTCGTCCAAACCCCAGGTCAACCTCAGCGCCACCCAGGTCAACGCCAGCCTGTACAACCTGACCAATGTCGAGGACCTCGAAGGCAAGCGCGATGCGCGTTTCGAAGGCCACGCCAAGCTGTTCGGCCAGGCCCCCATTGAAAGCACCGCCACGTTCGATCCGTTCAGCAACTTCGAAGACTTCGAATTCCGCTTGCGCGCCACCGGCATCGAGTTGCGTCGGCTCAACGATTTCTCGGGTGCCTATGGCAAGTTCGATTTCAACGCCGGCAGTGGCGACATCGTGATCGAGGCCGACGCCGACAACGCCCGTTTGAGCGGTTACATCAAACCGCTGTTGCACAATGTCGACGTGTTCAACTGGCAACAGGACGTCGAGAACAAGGACAAGGGCATCTTGCGTTCCATCTGGGAGGCCGTGGTGGGCGGGACCGAGACGGTATTGAAAAACCAGTCGCAGAACCAGTTCGCGACCCGGGTCGAACTCAGCGGCAATGTGCATCGTCAGGACATCAGCCCGTTGCAGGCGTTCTGGCAGATCTTGCGCAACGGGTTCGTGCAGGCTTTCAATGCACGCTACGAACAGGCGCCGCCGAAGCAGCAATGAGGTGACTGACAGGCCTGGCCCCTTCGCGGGCAGAGGGCCAGCCGCTCTCCTTGGGTTTTCTCGTAGGAGCGGTCTTTGGCCGCGAACCAGGCGCTGCAGTGTATCTGGCGCACCGCGTGGCACCGTTCGCGGCCACTGACCGCTCCTACGGGGGTTGCGCCAAGCCTTCTGGCACACCACAAGCAGCTCGTTGCGCTATATAGTCGGCCACCACTTTTGATCACCGAGGACAGCCCCATGAAGTTCGAAGGCACTCCCGCCTATGTCGCCACCGACGACCTCAAGCTGGCGGTCAATGCCGCGATCACCCTGCAACGACCCCTGCTGGTCAAGGGCGAGCCAGGCACTGGCAAAACCATGCTGGCCGAACAACTGGCCGAGTCCTTCGGCGCGCGCCTGATCACCTGGCACATCAAGTCCACCACCAAAGCCCACCAGGGGCTGTACGAGTACGATGCGGTCAGCCGCCTGCGCGACTCGCAACTGGGCGTGGACAAGGTCCACGATGTGCGCAACTACCTGAAGAAAGGCAAGCTGTGGGAGGCGTTCGAGGCGGACGAGCGGGTCATCCTGCTGATCGATGAAATCGACAAGGCCGACATCGAGTTCCCCAACGACCTGCTGCAGGAACTCGACAAGATGGAGTTCTATGTCTATGAGACCAACGAAACCATCAAGGCCCGTCACCGCCCGATCATCATCATTACCTCCAACAACGAAAAGGAGCTGCCCGACGCATTCCTGCGTCGCTGCTTCTTCCACTACATCGCCTTTCCCGACCGCACGACCCTGCAACGCATCGTCGACGTACACTACCCCGACATAAGGAAAACCCTGGTGGCCGAAGCCCTGGACGTGTTCTTCGACGTGCGCAAGGTGCCCGGCCTGAAAAAGAAGCCCTCCACCTCCGAGCTGGTCGACTGGCTCAAACTGCTGATGGCCGACAACATCGGCGAAGCCGTGCTGCGCGAACGTGATCCGACCAAGGCCATCCCACCGCTGGCCGGTGCACTGGTCAAGAACGAACAGGACGTGCAATTGCTCGAACGCCTGGCGTTCATGAGCCGACGCGGCAACCGCTGATCCTCCTTTTTCGACTGCGAGGGCGTGCGCCATGCTGCTCAACCTATTCAATGAAATGCGCGCGGCCAAAGTGCCGGTGTCGGTGCGTGAGCTGCTCGACCTGATCAATGCCCTGGAACATCGCGTGACGTTCGCCGACATGGACGAATTCTACTTTCTGGCGCGGGCGATACTGGTCAAGGACGAACGTCACTTCGACAAATTCGACCGGGCGTTTTCAGCCTATTTCAATGGCCTGCAGCACCTCGATCAACACCTCGAAGCACTGATCCCGGAAGAATGGCTGCGCAAGGAGTTCGAGCGCTCGTTGAGCGCCGAGGAACGTGCGCAGATCCAGTCCCTGGGCGGGCTGGACAAGCTGATCGAGGCCTTCAAGCAGCGCCTGGAGGAACAGAAAGGCCGGCATGCCGGCGGCAGCAAGTGGATCGGCACCGGCGGCACCAGTCCGTTCGGCTCGGGTGGCTATCACCCCGAAGGCATTCGCGTGGGCGATGCCGGCGAGCGCCAGGGCAAGGCGGTGAAGGTCTGGGATCAGCGCGAGTACCGCAACCTGGATGACAGCGTGGAACTGGGTACGCGCAACATCAAGGTGGCACTGCGTCGATTGCGCCAGTTTGCCCGGCAAGGGGCGGCCGAAGAGCTGGACATCGACGGCACCATCGACCACACCGCACGCGATGGCGGGCTGCTCAACATCCAGTTGCGTCCCGAGCGGCGCAACAACGTGAAGCTGTTGCTGCTGTTCGATATCGGCGGTTCGATGGACGCCCACGTCAAGGTCTGCGAAGAGTTGTTCTCGGCCTGCCGTACCGAGCTCAAGCACCTCGAGTATTTCTACTTCCACAACTGTGTCTACGAGACGGTCTGGAAGGACAACCAGCGTCGCAACGCCGAGCGCATCAGCACCCACGACCTGCTGCACAAGTACGGCCCCGACTACAAGGTGGTGTTTATCGGCGACGCCGCCATGGCTCCCTACGAGATCACCCATCCGGGCGGTAGCGTCGAGCATTGGAACGAAGAAGCGGGGTTGGTCTGGTTGCAGCGTTTCATGCAGACCTACCGCAAATTGATCTGGATCAATCCCTACCCCGAGAACACCTGGGGGTACACGGCGTCGACGCACATCATTCGCGATCTGGTGGAGCAGCGAATGTACCCGCTGACCCTGAGTGGCCTGGAAGACGGGATGCGCTACCTGGCCAAGTGAGAGGTGTTGCGTGAGGTCGTTCGCGGCCGCTGACCGCTCCTACGGTGAAGGTAGGAGCACGCTCTAGCGTTCGCGGCGTACCAGGGGCTCGGCCACGGGTTTGGCACGGCGGCGGCCGAACCACAGGGTCCAGCCGATGAACAGGATGATGCATTCCACCACCCAGGCCAGCACCAGGGCACAGGCGATGCCCCAGGCAATTGCCTCAGGCGCCAGCAGCACCTGATAGCTGTAGCCATTCAAGGTTTCCTGACGCAATTGCGGATCGGCCTGGGCCACCACATGCCAGGCTTTCGCATACCAGGGCCCTTGCAGCGCTTGCCACTCGCGTTCCAGCAACTGGTTGCGGGCCAGCAGCGCGCCGATGCTGGCGGCGTCGCTGCGGAACACCGGGTCTTCACTGGCACGGTAGTGCGCCACCAGCGCCTGCAGGTCGCCATTGAAGAAGCGCTGCGCGGTCTCGCTGAAACCACGCAGGCTCTGCTGCGCTTCGAGCCGATGGGCCTCGACCCGCTGGCTGTAGTCGTTGATCACGCCGGGTACTTGCACACCCACCAGCAAGCCGACGGCAAACAGCACAAGTCGCAGGTAGCTTCGCAGCATGAACGTCCTCTCAGTCAAAGGTGGCAGCGCCACGGTGGGGTATCAGGCAGGCTGCGCCTGCCCGGTGGCCACGCATTCGCCCTGGCGCCACAGGCCCCAGTTGCCGGGCGCGTAGCGGTTCCAGGTTTCGTTCTCGGTCAGCGGCTCGGTGGCGATCACCGTGACCACATCGTCGGGCGTGGTCTCGGCCTGGAAATCCACGATCACGTCCACGTCTTTGAGCCGGGCCGGACCGAAAGGTGCCCGCCGGGTAATGTGCACCAACTTTGTCGAGCAGAAGCAGAACAGCCAGTCGCCGTCACTGAGCAGGCAATTGAACACACCCTGGCCACGGTACTGCTCGCAGGCCTGCACGAGGATGGGCAACAGTCGCTCGAACTCGACCGGCTCGGGAAAGCATTCGCGGACGCGGTTGAGCAGGTCGCAGAACGCCGCTTCGCTGTCGGTATCACCCACGGGGCGGTAAAAATCGGCGCGCGGGTTGAACTCGGCCAGTTGGCCATTGTGGGCGAAGCACCAGTTGCGTCCCCACAGCTCACGCACGAAGGGATGGGTATTGGCCAGGCAGACCTTGCCGACGTTGGCCTGGCGAATGTGGCCGATGACCACTTCGCTCTTGATCGGATAGCGCTGCACCAGCTGCGCCACTTCCGACTCGCTGCTCGCGGTTGGGTCCTGGAACAGGCGCAGGCCACGGCCTTCATAGAAAGCGATGCCCCAGCCGTCGCGGTGCGGACCGGTGCGGCCGCCGCGCTGCATCAGGCCGGTGAAGCTGAAAACGATATCGGTCGGTACGTTGGCACTCATGCCCAGAAGTTCACACATGCACGGTACTCGAGACGATGGAACGTGGATTCAGATGCGCGGTTCGACCCGCAGGTTGTCCCGTGGCGGCGTGGGCACCGGACGTTCTTCGCGCGGCTCGATGGGCCGCGCAGCCGCGGCGGCATCGCCATCGTGCCGTGCGGCGTCTGCTTCAGCCTGCGCCAGGCGCCGGGCCTGGGCCTTGCGCAGGAACGGCAGGCGCACCAGAGCGAAAATCACGTAAACGCCCAAGGCAATCACTGCGGCCATGGTCAGGTCGGAAATCGCGCCCCAGGCACTGCCGCCCATCTTGAACAACAGCTCCAGGGCGCTGATCGCCACGGCCGGGGCCAGCAGGTCGCGGGCCGGGTCGACCACGGTGGGCGTCAGCAGCAGCACCACGCCGAGCAGGCGCAAGGGCTCGCGCAGGTAGCGCCACATCCAGCGGGTGATACGAAACCACACCAGAATGCAGCCCAGGGCGGCGAAGGCGTAGATACCCCAGGCGAGGAAATAGTCGTTCTCGGTCATGGTGTCCGTGGCATGGCAGGCAAATAGGCGCTTATGATAACGGCTTTTCGCCTGCCCGGCGCTGCTGTTGTCGTGCCCCGGGGCATGCACCGCCAGCACCCGCACCAAGAGAGCCGCTCATGTCCCAGCCTATCGTCGCCCCCATCGCACATGTCGCCCCCGGTGACGACCCCTACGCCTGGCTGCAGGTGCGCGACCGCGCCGACGTGCTCGACTACCTCAAGGCCGAGAACGCCTGGCAGGATGCACAACTGGCCGACCAGGCCGAGCTGCGCGAGCAATTGTTCGAGGAAATAAAGGGGCGCATCCGCGAAACCGACCTGTCCCTCGCCTCGCCGTGGGGGCCGTGGTTGTACTACACCCGCACCACGGCCGGCGACGAGTACCCGCGGCACTATCGCTGCGCACGCCCGGACGACGGCTCGACCCAGGTCGAGGAGCACTCAGAGCAGTTGCTGCTGGACCCTAACGTGCTGGCCAACGGTGGCTTCCTGTCGATGGGCGCGTTCAACATCAGCCCTGACCACCAGCGCCTGGCCTACAGCCTGGACACCAGTGGCGACGAGATCTACCGCCTGTTCGTCAAGGAGCTGGGCAACGATGCGGTGGTCGAGCTGCCTTTCGAGGATTGCGACGGCAGCATGACCTGGGCCAATGACAGCCAGACCCTGTTCTTCGGTGAACTGGACGAAACCCACCGCCCTCACCGGCTGCACCGCCACACCTTGGGCAGCGACGGCGCCGAGCAGGTATTCGAGGAGAACGACGGGCGCTTCTTCCTGCACTGCTACCGTTCCAGTTCGGAGCGCCAGCTGATCCTGCTGCTCAACAGCAAGACCACCAGCGAAGCCTGGGTGCTGGATGCCGACCAGCCTGCAGGGGATTTCACCTGCTTGGCGCCAAGGGTCGAGGACCATGAGTACTATCCGGATCACGGCCAACTCGACGGTGCCTGGACCTGGTTCATCCGCAGCAACCAGTCGGGCATCAACTTCGCCTTGTACCAGGCCGCCGACACGGGCGCGGCGCCGACTCGCGAGCAGTGGCGAACGCTGATCCCACACCGTGACGATGTGATGCTCGAAGGGGTGACCCTCAATGCCGCTGCCTTCACCTTGAGCCTGCGCGCGCGCGGCCTGCCGATCATCGAAGTCCATGCCCAGGGCCTGGCGCCCTACCCGGTGCAACTGCCGGATGCCGCATACAGCCTGTATGTCTCTGACAGCCTGGAGTTTGCCAGCGAGCAGATTCGCTTGCGCTACGAAGCCTTGAACCGGCCTGGCCAGGTTCGCCAACTGAACCTGAGCGACGGCGCCCAGGTGGTGCTCAAGCAGACCCCGGTGCTGGGTCGGTTCGACGCCGACGACTATGTCAGCCAGCGCCTCTGGGCCACCGCCGCAGACGGTACCCAGGTGCCGATCAGCCGGGTGGTGAAGAAGGCCTTCGCCGACCAGGCCACGCCGCTGTACCTGTACGGCTACGGCGCTTACGGCGAGAGCCTGGATCCGTGGTTTTCCCATGCGCGGTTGAGTTTGCTGGACCGCGGCATTGCCTTTGCCATCGCCCATGTGCGCGGCGGCGGCGAGTTGGGCGAGGCGTGGTATCGGGCTGGCAAGCAGGAACACAAAGGCAATACCTTCAGCGATTTCATCGCCTGTGCCGAATACTTGATCGAGCAAGGGCTGACGCGCGCCGAGCAGCTGGTCATCAGTGGCGGCAGCGCGGGCGGTTTGTTGATCGGCGCAGTGTTGAACCAGCGTCCGGAGCTGTTCCAGGCGGCGGTAGCGGAGGTGCCGTTCGTCGATGTGCTCAACACCATGCTGGACCCCGACCTGCCGCTGACCGTGACCGAATATGACGAGTGGGGCAACCCTCAGGACCCCGAGGTGCATGCGCGCATCAAGGCTTACGCGCCGTACGAGAACGTCACCGCGCAGGCGTATCCGCACCTGCTGGTGGTCGCCGGCTACAACGACAGCCGTGTGCAGTATTGGGAAGCCGCCAAGTGGGTAGCGCGCCTGCGCGCGTGCAAGACCGACGACAACCTGCTGCTGCTGAAGACCGAACTGGGTGCCGGTCACGGCGGCATGAGCGGCCGTTACCAGGGCCTGCGCGATGTGGCCCTGGAATATGCGTTCGTGCTCAAGGCCCTGGGCACACCCAAACAATCTTGATGTGGCGTGCCTGAAGGAACGCGGTGAGCCCGGACGCGGCTTGCGCCGCTGCTACAGGGTTCGCGGCGCATCGGATGCGGTGGGCCTGAAGGGACGCGGTGAACGCGGACGCGGCTTGCGCCGCTGCTACAAGGGCCGTGGCGTTGCAGGTGGCCTGTATCCCCCTGTAGCAGCGGCGCGAGCCGCGTCGGCGGAGAATGCGGTATGCCAGGGAAAACGCGATCAACCGCCGGGGGATTTAGGCTTGACCGGGGTTGGCGGCGTGTCCTGACGCTCCGGTTCGGGGACGTTCTCGGCCTTGGGTGGCGCAGGCAACGGTATGGGCGGCAGCAGCGGCGGCGAATTGCTCATGCCCTCGCCGCCATGGGTCGACGGCACGGTAACCTGTGGATAGGGGGTTGGCGTGGGTGTACCCGGCGACCCCGGGGGCAGCGACGAGGCCGATGCGACACCGGCACACAGGGCAACACATGCAAAGACCGATACACTGCGCAACTTCATTGAACACCCCCAAGGCCTGACTGCCTGTTCCGATGACACAGGCTACTACCATGGCACTACCTTGTCCTCCTTCCGAGATTGACCGATGAAACGCTTCGTACTGCTCGACACCACACCGATCCCCGACAACGGCGGTGCGCTCTGCCTGTTCGAGTACGGCGAAGACTTCGTCATCAAGATCCAGGGCGGTGACGGCGGGCAACTGATGAACACCCGCATGCACGGTTCCGAAGACGCCCTGGCCGAGATCCCCTGCCGCAAGGTGGCCGGGCGACCGAACTCGCGGGTGCTGATCGGCGGGTTGGGCATGGGTTTCACCCTGGCTTCGGCGCTCAAGCACCTGGGCAAGACCGCCGAGGTGGTGGTCGCCGAACTGGTCCCGGGCGTGGTCGAATGGAACCGCGGGCCGTTGGGCGAAAAAGCCGGCAACCCCCTGGCCGATCCGCGCACCGTCATCCGCCTGGAAGACGTGGCCAAGGTGCTGCAGGCCGAGCCGGCCGGTTTCGACGCGATCATGCTGGATGTGGACAATGGCCCCGAAGGCCTGACCCAGAAGGCCAATAGCTGGCTGTATTCGAGCGGTGGCCTGGCGGCCTGCGCGAAAGCCTTGAGGTCCAAGGGTGTTCTCGCCGTGTGGTCGGCAAGCGCCGACCGCCAGTTCAGCGACAAACTGCGCAAGGCCGGCTTCAAGGCCGAAGAAGTGCAGGTTTTCGCCCACGGTAACAAGGGCACCCGCCATACCATCTGGATCGCCCAGAAAATCTGAACCCACTGCGCCGCAGGAGCGGTCCGTGGCCGCGAAGGGCGCACCGCGGTCCGCCAGATGCGCCGCGGCGTCTGCTTCGCGGCTGATAACCGCTCCTACGATTACATGCGCCGCCCCTCGCTCCGCCGTAGGAGCGGTCCGTGGCCGCGAAGGGCGCAGCACGGTCCGCCAGATGCACTCCCATCTGTCCTACGAAGCCTGCAACCCTTTCACCTCCCCTTTGCAGAAGGGTCCGAGCTGCGAAGGGACGAATTGCTTTTACGATACCGCTGCCCCGTCGCAGCCCGACATTCCCACAACATCTTCCCGGTGCCACAACGCCAGGGAAGGCGTGGCTGCAGCTCCCATTGCGCATCCTGCCTGGAGAACCCAATGAACCGCCGCCGCCCCTTCCCGCTCCTGTCCCTGTATCTGGGCGTGACCACCGTACTGACCTGCAGCCCCGGCCTTCACGCCGACGGCATGATCCCGGAAACTTCGGTAGTCATCGTCTACGAAGGGCAAGCCGAAGCCGCCATCAAGGTCACCAACAGCGACCCGAGTCCGGCCCTGCTGCACGTCACGCTCGAACACATCCCCGAGGACAGCGCATCGCTGCTGTTCGTTACCCCTCCACTGTCGAGGGTCGAAGCCGGCGAGTCACAGCTGGTGCGCTTCATTCTGTCGAATCCAGAGCCGCTGACCACCCAGCGCCTGAAAAGGGTCATCTTCGAAGGCCTGGCCCAGGCCGGCCAACCCGGCAAACCGGGAGAGGCGCGAGTGTCGGTGAACGTACGGCAGAACCTGCCGGTGATCCTTCACCCCAAAGGCCTGGCAAGAAACGCCGAACCCTGGAAAGGCCTGCGCTGGTCCCTGCACGATGGGCACATGGTGGTCAGCAATCCCTCTCCCTATGTCGTGCGCATGGCCCAGGAGCTGCACAGCCTGCCCAGCCAGACGCCCTGGCAATTGCCGCGCAGCTACCTGTTGCCCGGTGACCGGCTGGTGCTCGCGAGCCATCCCTCGGCGGCCGCAGACAGTGAGGTTGTTTTCAGCCCCGCCACCGTCTACGGGTTTGCCGTAGCCCCCCAGCGAACAACCCTGCACAGAGCCTTGCCTTGATGGCAACGCAGCCCAGCCATGCCTGGCCGGCCTTGAGCCTGGCCTTGTGCACGGAGTGGGCGGTGGCGAGCACGTTCGACGACGAGACCCTGCGCCTGCGCGGCATCGATCCCAGCCTGGCGATCTATCTCGGGCAGACGGCGCGCTTCACCGAAGGCCTGCATGCCGTTCGCCTGTCGGTCAACGGTCAATCCAAAGGCATTGTCAACGCCCGATTCGACGGCGCCGGCGTCCTGTGCATCGACCAACCCGTGCGGGCGGCGGGCGAATTGCTCGGCACGGCGCAAAGCTGTTCCGACTTCGTCCGGCAATTTCCCGAAACCCTGATCGAGGCGCTGCCGCAAACCGGCGAAGTGAAACTGCTGGTGCCTGCACATGCCTTGCGCATCGCGCCGGCAGACCTCTCGGCGTTCACCCGTGGCGGCATCGCCGGCCTGCTCAACTACGATGCGCAAGGTCTGTATAACGAATTCGATGGCCAGCGCAGCCGGTTTCTGTCTGCCAATACCGAAGCGGGCATCAATGCGGGCGACTGGGTGCTGCGCAGTCGCCAGTTCTACAGCTCGGTGCAGGGCGCGGCCAGCTGGCAGCACCTGGAGGCCTACGCCCAGCGTACCTTCGGCGACCAACAGGCCATGCTGCAATTGGGCCAGATCAACCTGAGCAACGCCGTGATGGCCGGCGCGCAGGTCACAGGTGTCCAGTGGCTGAGCGAACCGGCCTTGAGCGAAGGCAATGGCGGGGCTCGTGTTCAGGGTATCGCCGCCACTCAGGCACGGGTCGATGTGCGGCAAGGCGGGGTGCTGATCTACTCGACAGTGGTGCCCGCCGGACCTTTCGAACTGACCCACATCGCGCAACTGGATCGACGCAGGGACGTGGACGTCACGGTGATCGAGGCCGGCGGCGAGCGCCGTACCTTTACCGTACTGGCCGCCACGCTGGGCCTGGACTTGCCTGCCCGTGGGTTTGCGCTGGGCATCGGCCAGCTCAGGGACAGTGGCCGCGATGTCGAGCAACCTTGGGTGTTGAGCGCCAGCGCCAGCTATCCACTGGCGCCTTCGACCAGTGTCAGCAGCGGCACCCTGCTTGCCCAGGACTACAGCGCCGGTGGCGCCGGGTTGAATCTGCAACCCTGGGACGGCTCGCGCCTGCAGGCCCTGGTGCAGCTTGCCCGGGCCCGTGAGCCGAGCAGTAGCGGATGGCTGGGTAGCTTGAGCCTGGATCAGCAGCTCAGCCAGAACTGGTCGGCCATGCTCAGCGCCAGCCGCCAGAGTGACGGCTACCGCGGGCTGATCGACAGCAGCTGGAAACAGCCCGTCGACTGGACCCGCCGGCTACACCATCAGTATGCCCTGGGCCTGGCATGGACTCATCCCTGGCTGGGCAACCTGGGCGGCACCTGGTCCAGCAGCACCGCTTTCGACGGCAGGCAATCCGGACGGGCGCAGCTTGACTGGGGCAAGCGGGTGGGCCACGTGTCGCTCACCGCCACCGGGCAATGGCAAATCACCAACAGCGGCGGGCTGGGCAACGCGCTGTACCTGAGCGCCAGCCTGCCCTTGCGCGATGGCTTGAACTGGCGGTCCACGGCGCGCCAGGATAGCCGCGGCATGCGTCTGGGCAGCGGCATGCAGGGCCGCCTGAGCGAGCACGTCCAGTACCGGGTGGCCGCCGAACGTGCCAGTCGCGATGGCGAGCTGACCTACAACGGCGGCGTCTCGCCGTTGACGCGGGCGGCCCAGCTGGACTTCGGCTACGCCGGCTATGGCCGTGGCAACCAAGGCTACAGCGCTGCGGCGCGGGGCGCAGTCATGCTGCACGACCAAGGCGTCACCCTTTCGCCCTACCCGCTGCAAGACACCTTCGGCCTGCTGAAGCTCGGCGATGTGGCCGGCGTGCAGATCGACACCCCCGGCGGCACGGTGTGGACCGACCGGCAGGGGCAGGCAGTCCTGCCGCAATTGGCGCCGTTCGGTCGCAGCAATGTACAGGTGGCCACGGCATCGCTGCCGCGCAACGTCGACGTGCAGCAGGGCGCAGCGACGATCCAGGCCGCACGCGGCGCGGTCCCGCGGGTCAGTTTCCCGGTGACGGTGACACGACGCGTGCTTTTGCAGGTACGCGATACCTCAGGTCGACGGCTGAAACGCGGCGCCGGGGTAACCGACGATCAGGGTCAACTGGTGACACTGGTTCAGCAAGATGGCGCGGTGTTCGTGCCCAATGTCTACAGCCACCCCCGGCTATGGAGCCGCACCGAGGATGATCAACCATGCGAGTTGGACTTCGAGCTGGCAGCACGCGCCGATGCCCAGGCGTATTTCGAAACGGCGACGGCACAGTGTCCAGCCCAGTGAAGGCCACAGTATGAACAGCTATCGATGGTCCGCCGCTCTGTTGATGATGACCCTGACCGTACCGACCTACACGTGGGCACAAGGCTGCAACCTGTCAGTTGGGCCCGGCGATGTCGATTTCGGGCAGTACAACCGCACCACTCTGCAGCCTGCAGCGGGTCGGCTGGCATTGCCGATCAGGCACCTGAACCTGAACCTGGTGTGTGAAGCCGAACAGAACCTCACGCTCGTTTACCGGGCCGCCGAGACCTCCACGCAGGGCTTCATGCTGGGTCGCTTGGGCGTCTACCAACTGAGCGTGCTGCAGGCATCGGTCGATGGCCAGCCTGTGCAGTGGGCGCAGCTAAACACTGCGCAGAGCCTTTCCAGCGGCACTTGGGTTGGTGTATTGAAAGATGATCGAGCCCTGCAGCCGGTACGCGCCGGCAGCGTCGTACGCGGCAGGCAGCTCACGGCACAGGTGGAAATCAGCGCCACGCTCGACGTATCCGTACGTGACTCGAAAGACGCACACACGTGGCAGGCCCACGGAGCCTTCGAGATCGCCGGGCAGCACCGCGAAGTGCACTTGCGAACCGGATTCGCACCGGCCGCCTGCAGGCCTGCCCTGAGCGACGGCGGCCGGGTCGACTTCGGCCGCATCAGCCAGGGACAACTGAATCGCGAAACCATTACCTCGTTCAGTCGGCAAACCGCGTTGCAGGTGGATTGCGATGCGGCGACTCGTTTTGCCCTGCGCGCGGTGGACAACCGCGCCGGCACGGTCGCCGCACGGTTGCCTGCGCCGTTGCCTGCGCTGTTCGGAATCGGTCGGGGCCACACTGGCTTGCCACTGGGCGGGTTTACCGTGCGCCTGGGCGCGGGAACCGGGCGCGACGGTACAACGTCCTCAGCACTGTCGGGGGACTGCGCTGCACAGGTATGGCACCAGGCTCCGGATATGCTGCTGCAGCATGATGGCCGACTCAGTGCGTTCAAACGGGTGCACAGCCCCGGCTCATTGCCCGGGGCCTGGCAGGGCCTGTCGATACCGCTGACCATCGACCTGCATCTGGCGCCTGCACGCCTGCTGGACCTGCGTCAGGAAACCCCCATTGATGGCTCGGCTACGCTGGAAATCATTTACCTCTAGCCGAGCCGAAGGTGGGCGGGTTCAAAGGGTTTGGCGGGTTCAAAGGTAGACCAGCTCCAGGGTAGCGGCGCCGTCCAGCGGGACCTCCTCGGTAAGGGTCAGACCCTGAGTCGGCGCGATCACAATCGAGGAGCTCAGCCCCAGCACAGCGTTCTTGATGGGGATCGGCCCGCTGGTTCTTCCCTGAGTGTCGGTGAAGCCGACCAGCAACCCATCGGCGCGTACGCTGCGCGGCTCGCTTTCAGACGACGACCAGCGCTTCGCGTCCCCTGTACCCACGGTCAGAAAAGCGGATTTTTCGTCGATTCGTGACCGTGCGGGCACGATGCGTAACAGATGCGCACCGATTTTTTCACCCGCTGCAGTGTGGCCCAAACCGTGATAGGTACGATGAGTGTCCGTCAACGCCGAGCTTGCACGATTGTCAATGGATCGAACGCCGTAAAGCATGGCCGCTTCACAGGTGATAGTCAGCGTAGCGTCCTTGGCGCGTGTGGCGAAGGACGTAGGCGTGGTCGCGTTGAGGTCGCGGGCGCTGATTTTGCCGTGATCGAACTCGGCACTGCTCAGCGTCGGCGTACAGCCGCCCGGAATGATCGAGCCCTTGACGGTGATATCCACCGAAGAGGCGGCCAAGACCGGTGTGAGTACGCTCATCATGATGAGGCCGAAGGCAAGACGGTTTAAAGAGTGCATGCAAAATCCTTTTCTTCACTGGGCAAGAGCGCCCGGTGGGTTCGAAGGATTCTGACCAAGACAACCAAAGCAACAAATGAGCAGTTCTACGCACATGCCGTGAGGATTAATGACCTCGGACGTAGGATTACGCCAGGAGTCCGTCTTGGGGGTCAGAGGTACACGACTTCCACGGTGACATGGCCGTCCAGCGGCACGGCATCGACCAATGTCAGGCCTCGCGCCGGCGCGATCATACCGTGAGCGCGAAGTCCCAATTGAGCCACTTTCACCGCCACCGCGCCGGTGTCGACGCCTGCCCGATCCACCAGCCCCAGCAACGCGCCGTGGGCAGGCAAGGCATGCGGCTGAGCGGTGGATGTGCTCCAGCGGCTGCCGTTGTGATCACCCAGGGTGAGAAACACAGGACGAGCGTCGATAGTGGATCGCGCGGGCACGATGTCCAGGTGATACGCACCAAGAGCTTCACCGGCCGCGGTATGGCCCATGCCCAGCCCACCGGCAAGCCCGGACGGGTAGGCGGAGCCTGCGCGATTGTCGATCAGGCGCAGTGCATAGAGGGAAGGTGAACCACAGCGCACTGTCAGCGTGGGTGCATGTTCGAGGAGCGGTGTGTGCCGATCATCATCGAGGTCGGCAGTGCTGAGGGTGCCGAAATGCAGGCTGCCAGTACTGATGCTTGGCGTGCACGCGCTGGGGACCAGTGTACCGGTCACTTGCACATCTACCGTCGACGCCGACAACGCTGGCATGGCAACGGCAAGCGCCAGGCTGGCGGCCCATGCAGAACGTAAGTTGCGCATGACTCGTATCCTCGCTGGCAGGTGAAGGAACCGGCGAACGACCGGCTTCACTGAAACCCTAGACCACCGGCTGTCGTCCACGCCAGAGGAAATTTCCCAAGCAAAGCGCGATCGTTCCCGGATCGCTTCGAGCTCTTCTTGCCGCCGCGCCCCGGTTTTTGCTTTAGACTGTCGCCCCTTTGCCGCCCCTGCTTTTGGAGTTTTCATGACGGCCGCCGCCGACCTTTCGCCCACGCTGCAGCTTGCCTGCGACCTGATCCGCCGCCCTTCGGTCACGCCTCTGGACGCCGATTGCCAAAAGCTGATGATGCAACGCCTGGGGCAGGCTGGCTTCGCGCTGGAGCCGATGCGCATCGAAGAGGTGGATAACTTCTGGGCCACCCACGGTACCCAGGACGGTCCGGTGCTGTGCTTCGCCGGGCATACCGACGTGGTGCCCACCGGCCCCACCCAGGCCTGGCAGATCGCCCCATTCGAGGCGGTGATCGACGAGCAGGGCATACTCCACGGGCGCGGCGCGGCCGACATGAAGGGCAGCCTGGCGGCCATGCTGGTGGCCGCCGAGCGCTTCGTCGGCGACCATCCCAACCACAGGGGCTCGGTGGCCTTCCTGATCACCAGCGACGAAGAAGGCCCGGCCCATCACGGCACCAAAGCGGTGGTCGAGCGCCTGGCTGCACGCAACGAGCGCCTGGACTGGTGCATCGTCGGCGAGCCGTCGAGCACCACCCTGGTCGGCGACGTAGTCAAGAACGGCCGACGCGGCTCGCTCGGTGCGACTCTGACCGTGCGCGGCGTGCAGGGCCATGTGGCGTATCCGCACCTGGCCCGCAACCCGATCCACCTGGTCGCCCCAGCCCTGGCCGAGCTCGCCGCCGAGCACTGGGACGACGGCAACGCCTTCTTCCCGCCAACCAGTTTCCAGGTGTCCAACCTCAACAGCGGCACGGGCGCCACCAACGTCATTCCCGGTGAACTGACGGCGGTGTTCAACTTCCGTTTCTCCACCGAGTCCACGGTCGAAGGCCTGCAGCAGCGCGTGGCCGCGATTCTCGACAAGCATGGCCTGGACTGGCACGTGGACTGGGCGCTGTCCGGCCTGCCGTTCCTGACCGAGCCCGGTGCGCTGCTGGACGCGGTGGCCGCGAGCATCAAGAACGTCACTGGGCGCGACACCCAGGCCTCCACCAGCGGCGGCACCTCCGACGGGCGCTTCATCGCCACCCTCGGCACCCAGGTGGTCGAGTTGGGCCCGGTCAACGCCACGATCCACCAGGTCAACGAACGAATCCTGGCCAGCGACCTCGATGTGCTGACCGAAATCTACTACCAGACCCTCGTCGAGTTACTCGCCTGATGCTCACCTGCCCCCTCTGCACTGCCATGCTGGCCAACGCCGACAACGGCATGGTCTGCCCCAGCGGTCACCGTTTCGACCGCGCGCGCCAGGGCTACCTGAATCTGCTGCCGGTGCAGCACAAGAACAGCCGCGACCCCGGCGACAACCAGGCCATGGTCGAGGCTCGCCGGGACTTCCTCAACGAAGGCCACTATGCGCCGGTGGCCCAGCGCCTGGCCGAGCTTGCAGCCGAGCGCTGGCCTCGGCGCTGGCTGGACATCGGCTGTGGCGAAGGGTACTACACCGAACAGATCGCCCAGGCGCTGCCGCGCGCCGACGGGTATGCCCTGGACATCTCCCGCGAGGCGGTCAAACGCGCCTGCAAGCGAGCGCCGTCGGTGCATTGGCTGGTGGCCAGCATGGCGCGTGTACCGCTTGCCGATGCCAGCTGCCAGTTCCTGACCAGCGTCTTCAGCCCGCTGGACTGGGACGAAGCCAAGCGCCTGCTGGCGCCGGGGGGTGGCCTGATGCGTGTGGGACCCACCAGCGGCCACCTGATGGAGCTGCGCGAACAGCTGTATGACGAGGTGCGCGACTACGTCGACGACAAACACCTGTTGCAGGTGCCCGAGGGCATGCAGCATGCCCACCATGAAACCCTGACCTTCAAGCTCAAGCTGATCGACGCGCAATCGCGCGCCAACCTGCTGGCGATGACGCCGCATGGCTGGCGCGCCAGCGCCGAGCGACGGACCGCGGTGATCGAACAGCCGCGGCCGTTCGTGGTCACGGTATCCATGCGCTACGATTACTTTGTGCGTCAAGACTGAGCGAGCCTACCCATGCGCCAACCCGATATCGAGATTTACCTCAAGGACGCCGACGTCGATCACAAGGCCATCGCCGCATGGCTCGGCCAGGCCCTGGGCCCCTGCAGCGACTGGCAGCAGAAAGGCCAGACCTGGAAGTGCCAGGCGGGCGACGTGCCGGTCACCTGGCTGCCCAAAGCGGTCGGCAAGTGGAACAGCCTGTACCTGGAGAGCGACGCCACGCCGTGGGACGACGACGTGGCCTGCGCCCGTGCAGCTTTCAAGGCCCTGAATGTAGAGGTGCGCTGTGCGCCTGGCAGCTGGGTGGAAGAAGAAGGCGAAGAGAATGCCGACCGCTGGATCCGTATCAGCGACGATGGCGAAGAGGAAATTACCTGGCGTACCAGTTGATACACCGCAGCGCGACGGTTCGCGGCCAGTGGCCGCTCCTGCGGAACCATTCGGGACCGCTGCGGGCAGGCCATGCAAAACCCCTGCAGGAGCGGCCAGTGGCCGCGAAAGAGCCCGTAGCCGCGCGAAGATATTCGCCGACACCCTGCATCACTTACCTCGGCAAAAGCCGGTAAAATAGCGTTTTCCCCCCAAGCCCTGGCCTATGACCCGCTCACCTCTGCACCGCCTCGTGTTCGGCACCTTGCGCCGCTTGTTGTACCTGTGGGTTCGGTCTGAAACCATCAACCAGTCCTCGTTCACCTTGAACCTGGATCGCAGCAGGCCCGTGCTGTACGCCTTGCAATCACCTTCGCTGGCCGACCTTGCCGTGGTCGACCGCGAATGCAGCAAAGCCGGCCTGCCACGCCCGGTGCTGCCCGTGGCCATCGGCGATCTCATGGAGCCCACGGCGGTGTTCTACCTGACCCCGGACCCTGACTGGCTGGGCCGGCAAGACAAGCGCGGCGCCCCGCCCACCCTGGCGCGGCTGGTCACGGCACTGGCACAGAACGCCGGCGAAGATGCGCAGATCATTCCGGTAAGCGTGTTCTGGGGCCAGTCGCCAGCGAGCGAATCCAGCCCCTGGAAGCTGCTGTTCGCCGACAGCTGGGCGGTTACCGGGCGCTTGCGCAAGCTGGTCAGCATTCTGATCCTGGGACGCAAGACCCGCGTACAGTTTTCCGAGCCAATCCACCTGGCCGAGCTGGTGCAGCAGAACAAGGGTCACGAGCGAACGGTGCGCATGGCCCAGCGCATCCTGCGTGTGCATTTTCGCAACCTGAAGACGGCAGTCATCGGCCCCGACATTTCCCACCGCCGCCATCTGGTCAAGGGTCTGGTGCGCGACCCACTGGTGCGCCAGGCCATTGCCGAAGAAGCCGAACGCGAGCACATCACCCTGGAAAAGGCCGAGGCCCGAGCGTTGCACTACGGCAACGAAATCGCCTCGGACTACACCTACACCGCCATCCGCTTCATGGAAGTGGTGCTCAGCTGGTTCTGGAACAAGATCTACGACGGCATCAAGGTCAACAACATCGACGGTGTGAAGGACGTTGCCCGTGGCAACGAGATCATCTATGTGCCATGCCATCGCAGCCACATCGACTACCTGCTGCTGTCTTACCTGCTGTTCAAGAACGGCCTGACGCCACCCCATGTTGCTGCCGGCATCAACCTCAATATGCCTGTGATCGGCAGCCTGCTGCGCCGAGGCGGGGCGTTTTTCATGCGCCGCACTTTCAAGGGCAATCCGCTGTACAGCGCCGTGTTCAACGAATACCTGCACACCCTGTTCACCAAGGGTTTTCCGGTGGAGTACTTCGTCGAAGGCGGGCGCTCGCGCACCGGACGCATGCTGCAACCCAAGACAGGCATGCTGGCCATCACCCTGCGTAGCTATCTGCGCTCCTCGCGTACGCCCATCGTCTTCGTACCGGTGTACATCGGCTACGAACGCGTGCTGGAAGGCCGTACCTACCTGGGCGAGCTGCGCGGCGCGGCGAAGAAGAAAGAGTCGATTCTGGACGTCTTCAAGGTCATCGGCGCACTCAAGCAGCGCTTTGGCCAAGTGGCGGTCAACTTCGGCGAGCCGATCAAGCTGCAGGCTTTTCTCGATGAACAGCAGCCTGGCTGGCGCGAGCAAGACCTGGCGCCGCAGTTCAAGCCCGACTGGCTGAACGAAACCACGCACCGCCTGAGTATCCGCGTGGCTCGCCACATGAACGAGGCCGCAGCCATCAACCCGGTAAACCTGGTGGCACTGGCACTGCTGTCGACCAGCAAGCTGGCTCTGGACGAACGGGCAATGGAACGGGTACTCGACCTGTACCTGACCCTGCTGCGCCAGGTGCCCTACTCGCCTCATACCACCGTTCCCACTGGCGATGCCCGCAGCCTGATCGCTCATGTCCAGGGCATGCAGCTGCTGTCCGAACAGAGCGATGCCCTGGGCAAAATCCTGTATCTGGACGAACAGCACGCGGTGCTGATGACCTATTACCGCAATAACGTGTTGCACATCTTCGCCCTGCCCGCGCTGCTTGCCAGCTTCTTCCAGAGCACTTCGCGCATGACCCGCGAGCAGATCCTGCGCTACGCCCATGCGCTGTACCCCTATCTGCAGGCCGAACTGTTCATCCGCTGGAACGCCGGGCAGCTCGACGAGGTGATTGACCAGTGGCTGCAAGCGCTGGTCGAACAAGGCCTGCTGCGCCTGGAAAACGGTGTGTACCTGCGCCCCGCGCCGAGTTCGCGGCAATTCGTGCTGCTGACCTTGTTGTCGCGTGCCATCGCGCAGACCCTGCAGCGTTTCTACATGGCCATCGCCCTGTTGCTCAATGCCGGGCAGAACACCCTCAGCGCCGAAGAACTGGAAAACCTGTGCACCACCATGGCCCAGCGCCTGTCGATCCTGCATGGCCTGAACGCCCCGGAGTTCTTCGACAAGAGCCTGTTCCGTCACTTCATTCAGACCCTTCTCGATCAAGGGGTACTGCGCCGCGATGCCCAAGGCAAGTTGAGCCACCACCCCATGCTCGATGAGCTGGCCGAAGGCGCTGCCAAACGGGTATTGCCCGCTGAAATACGCCTGTCGATCCGCCAGGTTGCGCTGCACCGCAGCGATGAGGCCGCCGATGGGCTGTGATCGACGACGGTCTTTGCCTATGCTTTTGCCTGACGGCCGAATTTGTAAATGGAGATAACCATGAAGCGCCTTTCACTGATCGTATTCAGCGCCCTCATCGGCGCCTGCAGCAGCATGCAGCCCGCACCCAAGGCCACGCTCGAGGGGGAGGCGTTCTATCTGCAGCGCATCGCCTTGCCGCCTTCGGCCGTATTGACCGTGAGCCTGCAGGACGTATCCCTGGCTGACGCCCCTGCGGTGGCCCTGGCCCGGCAGAGTGGCCCGATCACTGGCCAGGTGCCGCTGCCGTTCAAACTTGAATACGACCCGGCCCAGGTCAAGCCGGGGCATCGCTATTCGGTGAGTGCCCGCGTTGAAGCCGACGGGCACCTGCTGTTCGTCAGCACCCAGCATCACGGCGTGACGCTGGATGGCAAGGATGAGCAGCCGCTGCGTATCCGCATGGATGCCGCTTCGCGGTAGCCAGGGCTACGGCGGTGTTCAGAACCGATAGACGCTGCTCAATACCGCCGCACGACCATCACCGAACTCCACGGCCGAAGAACGGGTATCGCTGCCGATGACCGTGCGCACCCGCTCGACGTACTTCGTGTCGGTCAGGTTGCTCAGGTTCAGCTGCAGCTCGAGGTTGTCGGATGCCCGGTAGCCCAGCATCGCGTCGTGTACCCAGTAGGCATCGAGCTTGATTTGATCCTGGGACGTCAGGTTGCGTTTGCCGACGTGGCGGATGCCGTAGGCCAGGGTAATGTCGCTGGGAAGCTGGTAGGCGGTCCATAGATTGAAAGATCGGGGCGCCGTGTTTTTCAGTGCCTGACCTATGCGTTCGGGATTGGCCACCGACTTCAGTGTCTCGCTGCTTTGCAGGGTGTAGTTGGCGAACACGTGCCACTTCTCGCTCAATGCGCCCGTGGCTGCCAATTCCAACCCCTGCACGCGCTGCTTGCCGGCAAGCAAGTTGCTGCCGTCGCTCAAGCGCTCGCGCACGTTGTCCTTGACCACCCGGAACAGCGCGCCTTCCAGCTGCAGCCGCTCATCGAGCAATTGCCACTTGGTACCCAGTTCCCAAGTCTTGCCCTTCTCGGGTTCCAGGCTCTGGGTGCTGTCGGAAAGACCACCGCCGTAGGTCAGCAGGTTCTCGGCCGAAGGGTTGAACGAGGTGCCGTAGGCGACGTAGAAGCGGCCGTTCTCGGCGGGCTTGTAGACCAGGCCGGCACGTTGGCTGAACACGCCGTCGGTTGAGCCGGCCTGGGTCCGAACGCCGCTGGCCGAGCGATTACTGGCCTGGGCCCGCATGTGGTCGTAGCGCAGGCCCAGGCTGAGGTCCCACTGCTCGTCCAGGGCCAGGGTATCGAACACGTACAGGGCGCGATCTTCCATGCTGTTGTGCGCCACGCTGGTAGGCGATTTGACCTTCGGCCCGCTCCAGTAACCCGGCGGGTTGGCCAGATCGTAGCCGTTGGCTGGGTAGAAGGACTCCACGGCATAGCCCGAGGCCTTGCGGTCGTAGGTTTCGCGCGACAGTTCCGCGCCGACCACCAGGGTATGGCCCAGGCCGAAGGTATCGAAATGACCGGTCAGGCTGGTCTGGTTCATCGCCAGGCGGGTCTGCACGTCGCGCCGATAGGCTTGCGGCCCTGCCGGCAGGTAGCGTAGCGCCGGAAGCTTGGCCAGCCTGACATGGGAAGCGGACACGGTGGCATCGCGGTCAACCTGGCTGAGCCGGGCAAGGTTCTGCACGCTCCAGTCCGGGTTCAGGTCGTGCTCGTACTTGACCGTCAGGCTGTCGGTGTCGGTGCGGTCCTGGTCCAGGTTGCGCCAGCCGTAGTAGTGACTGGTCTTGACGCCCGGCAAGCGCTTGCCATCGCGTGCAGGCACGCCGTAGTCGGGCAGGTTGTCATCGCTCTGGTGGAAATAGCTGAGGGTCAGGCGCGTGTCGCTGCCGTGCCCGAACATCAGCGACGGCGCCAGGCCCCAGCGCTGCTGTTCGATGCGATCGCGCCCCGGCACGTGGTTCTCGTGAGCCATCAGATTGAGACGAAACAGGGTGCCGTCACCCAGGTCGTGCAACTGCTGATTGGTGTCCAGGGTCAGGCGGCGATAGCGATCGGTACCAACGCCGGCGCCCAGCTCGGTGAAGCTGTCGGCAACCGGCAGCTTGGTGATCAGGTTGATGGAGCCGCCGGTGGCGCTCGCGCCACCGAACACCGAACTGGGCCCCTTGATGACCTCGACCTGCTCCAGGTTGAACAGGTCGCTGCGGCTGGTCTGCGCAGAGTCGCGCAGGCCGTCGATCTGCAGGTTGGCATTGGCGCTGAAACCGCGGATGTTGATGCTGTCTCCCGACCCGCCGCCGCCCTCGCCCGCATTGAAGGAGATGCCGGAGACGTTGGACAGTGCCCGGCGCAGGCTCAGGGCATTCTGCTCGCGCATGATCTGGCGCGGGACAACGGTAACCGTTTGCGGCACGTCAAGCAGTGGCACGGCGTACTTGGCGGAAGCCGAACGCTCGACCTGGTAGGGTGGCGCGGCCTGCTTGCCGATCACGCTCAGCTTGTCGAGCACCAGCGATTCGGGCCCTTCGTGGGCATTGGCACCTGCGGCGCAACCGATCAACGCCAGGCCCAGCGCCGAACGGCGGGGCAATGTGCAAACTCCTGTAGAACGGTACATGTATACAGCCTCACTACAAATGAGACTTGATTCTATTTGAGCGCATCGGGCTAAAACCGGCTGGGAAAAAATCAGGACCGATCCTACGTACCCCCGGGCGCCGGGGGTCGTCCTGGCCTACAACCTGCGTCCATTCATCACGTCGGCTTCAGCGCTTTCTTCGGATAGATATCGTAGCGGCTGGACTTGCCTTCCAGCGCATGGCTCGGTTTGCAGCCCTCAATGCACGGCGCCTTGCGCGGTCGTTTGACCACTACCCGGTGGCTGGCCAGGGCCAGGGCGGCGGCCAGCAGGGCCGGCGCGTCCATGTCATCGCCCACCAGCGGCCGGAACAGGCGCATTTCCTTCTTCACCAACGCACTTTTTTCGCGATGGGGAAACATCGGATCCAGGTAGATCACCTGGGGCGCTTCGCCCTGCCACTGCTGCATGACCTCGATCGAGTTGCCCTGAAGCAGATGCATGCGTGCAACGATGGCGCCTACCTCCAGGTCACCCTGGGCACGGGCCAGTCCGTCCTCGAGCAGCGCGGCGATGATCGGCTGACGCTCTACCAGGCTCATCTCGCAGCCCAGGCTGGCCAACACGAACGCGTCCTTGCCCAAGCCGGCCGTGGCATCCAGTACCCGCGGGCGCACGCCAGGCTGCACGCCAACGGCCTTGGCGATCATCTGACCGCTGCCAC
Source organism: Pseudomonas baltica (assembly GCF_014235765.1). Taxonomy (GTDB): domain Bacteria; phylum Pseudomonadota; class Gammaproteobacteria; order Pseudomonadales; family Pseudomonadaceae; genus Aquipseudomonas; species Aquipseudomonas baltica. Next base: position 160,027 of record NZ_JACMYH010000005.1, on the reverse strand, counting down.
CGCCGTACAGTCGTCGGTGAGCGACGGCGCCCTCGACGAAATCCACACGCACGGGCCCCGGCGCGTCCGCGCCCAGTTGTTGCAACTGCAGGCCGGTTTCGTCGACCTGCAGCACGAAATCGGCGTCGGGCAACTGGCGAGGCAGATGCAGACGTTGCGCCCATCGTTCGGCTTGCGGTTCGCAGGCGTCGTTCTGCGCCTGAACCTGGATGCGACCACCGGCTTGCTGCTCCACTGAAGATTCCTGTATCGAAAGGCTAAAAGATCGGCGCACGCCGCCGATAAGAACTTTGCCAGGCATTTTGCCAGAGCCCAAGCGTGCCGAGTGCCATGTCCGTCATCAATTCCACAGCGCCAGGTTACATTTCGCCCATCGGCGACTTCAGCCAGCACAACATCCAGACCCTGGGTGCTGCAAGTGCGCTGTGGCAGGACTTCTTTGCCCAGGCATTGACCGAGCACTGCGACGGACAGCTGCCAGGGCAGGCTCGTGCAGCGGCGGACAATGCAGCGGCGGCCGAGACCAGCGCCGGCAGCGAGATCCTGGCGCACATTCTTCTGCAGCGCCTGTGCGATGTTCGCGACACCGAAGTGAAGCCTCCCGAGCCGCTGTTTCTGCCAAAGGCCGAACTGGAGCTGACGTTGCTGGACAAACCCTCGGCGCCGCTGCCCGAGCAAGACGTGATGGCCCAACAGGCGCAGTTGGCGTTCGACAGCCGCTGGGTTCGTCCACTGGTGCTGAACCAGGGTGGCCAGAGCACGCAACCTGCCCCCGCGCCTCTGCCTCGGGCAATGCGCCTGCCGATTGCCGAGCTCGACTGGCAGTTGGCGCAGACGCCGGTACCGCTGGCGCAGGAAACTATCAGTGAGCAATGCCATGCGTTGGACCTGGACCTGAGCTGGATGCGCCCCGCCGTGTTGAACAACATCCGTCTGGCTGCCTGAGCGCCGATCGCATCCATCCAGATACCTCGCGTGCACCGCCGACGCGGCTCGCGCCGCTGCTACAGAGGCCCGCACCGGCAGCCATATGGCAGCGGCGCAAGCCGCGTCCGGCGTTCAGCCAGCCCATGCCCTGTAGCAGCCGCGCAAGCCGCGTCCGGCGTTCAGCCAGCCAATGCCCTGTAGCAGCAGCGCAAGCCGCGTCCGGCGTTCAGCCAGCCCATGCCCTGTAGCAGCCGCGCAAGACGCGTCCGGCGTTCAGCCAGCCAATGCCCTGTAGCAGCAGCGCAAGCCGCGTCCGGCGTTCAGCCAGCCCATGCCCTGTAGCAGCCGCGCAAGCCGCGTCCGGCGTTCAGCCAACACAGGCCCTGTAGCAGCGGCGCAAGCCGCGTCCGGCGTTCAGCCAACCCAGGCCCTGTAGCAGCGGCGCAAGCCGCGTCCGGGTTCACCGCGGTGGCCGGAAATGAATCAGCGACACACGCTCCAGCGGCCCATGTCGAGGTGAAAATGGTTGCGGTGGGCGGCGTTGTACTCGGGGCCCAGCACGGTATTGAAATGCTTGCAGGCGCCGTCGCGTACCTGCCGCAGGAAGCGCGCGTTGGCGCTGTCGCCAGGCCAATCCTTGAGCACGTTGATACGACGTCCGTCGGCCAGACGAAACCCGGCGATGTCCAGCGCGTTGGCGCTGGCGTGCTGGCTCAGACGTCCTTCACTGCGACCATAGACATTGCGGCAGGCAAAACTGCCCAGGTGATCCACCTGCGTTACTGCCTGACCGAACGTCGCCTGCGCTGCCGGCTGCAGGGCCTGGCGCTCGAACATGGCGAACGCCACCACCACTGGGCAGGTGGCGAGGAAACTGCTGCTCAACCTGACCTCGCTGCCCTGCACGCGCAACACGTTCACCAACGGGCACTTGGCATCGGCCGGGCTGTCGGCCTGAACGCTATAGCGCACGGTGGAAGTTGCCAGAGCCTGCACACACAGCTGTGGATCATTCTGTAATTTGCCGAGCTTGTAGCGGGTAAGGAAATTCACCGGTTCGGCGATATCCAGCGGCGCCCAGGGATTCCAGCGATCGGGCACCTCGACCCAGCCTCGCCACACGGCAACGGGCGCGGCGGCCAGGAGCAGCAGAATGATCAGCAATCTCGGCACACAGGCTCCTGCTTGGCGTGGCTGAACGGTACCTGCGGAAAAACCGCGTCAGAGCAGGCCGAGTTGCGCCGTCTGTGGCTCCCGAGGCAGTTCCATTAAGGCCGGCAAGCCTGGCAAACGTTCCATCAAACGCTCGTGGAAACGCCGGGCCAGGGCGGGCGCGAGCAAGTTGTCGGCCGTGTGCAGGAAAATGTAGGGGGTGCGGCCCTCTTCGATCCAGGCGGCAATCTTCTCCACCCAGGGGGTCAGAAAAGGCTCATTCGCCTGCAGCTGCGGGTGGCCGATGAAACGCACCTGCGGGCTGTGGCTGAACGCCGCTGGGCGGGGTGGCACCCGCGGCTTCTTGGACTGGGCATGGAGCACGGCGGGCGCGTCGGAAACACAACTGAACAGCGCACGCGGATCCAGACAGATGCGTTCGACATTGCGTTCGCGCAGCAGATTGTTGAGCAGTCGTTCCTCGTCACCGCGGGCGAAGAATGCGCCGTGGCGTACCTCCACAGCGATGGGCCGCTGCAGGACGTCGATGAAGCCGATCAATTCCGGCAGCCGCCAGGGCGCGAACGATGCAGGCAGCTGCAACCACAAGGGCGCCACCCGATCGCCGAGCGGCGCAAGCAGCCGACAAAAATCCTCAGCCACTCCCAGTTGCTCGCGCAGATCGCCACCATGGCTGATGTCGCGCGGCAGTTTGGCCGTGAAGCGAAAATCGGACGGCATGCTTGCAGCCCAGCGTTCCACGGTATTGGGCGCCGGCCGTGCGTAGAACGTGGTGTTGCCTTCCACAGCGTTGAACTGCTGGGCATAGAGAGCCAGGAAATCCGGCGGACGCGCGTCTTGCGGATAGAAATCCCCGCGCCAGGCGTTTTCGCTCCACGACGGACAGCCGATGAAATAGGGCAGGCTGGGCACAGTCAGATATGCACATCCAGGCCCAGGACTTCATTGTCCCATTCGACGAAACCCTGGGTGCTCAGGTACATGCCCAGCGCGTCGGCCGCACGCCGGCTCATCGAGCGGGGAAAGATCATATCCTGCTGGCGGGCCGGCACGCTGGTGCCACGCGCGCGGGAGCGCTGGGGCGTAGGTTGCGCAGGAACCTCGAACTCGCCTTCGATATCGTCGGCGGTTTCCTGCACCCGCGCCTTGTCCGCAAGCGGCTTGCGCTTGATTGGATAAGGCTGGGAGGAAACACCATCGATACGCATCAGATTCACTCGATCGTCGAAAGAAGCCGCCGCCGCGTCAGCATTGTGCAGCGACCCAAGTGATCACTAGACCACACATTGCGGCAAAGTTTTATCTCAAGGGCAGATTATGCCGATGAAATGCGCACTACAGGCTTGAACGCCGACGAAGCGTACTACAACGGCGGCTTTTTCGGTGTGGCAACGTTGTCACGCAGATACACCGGTTGGGCACCATCGGCGGGCAAGCCTTCGCCACGCGCCCAGGCAAACCGCGCAAGTTCGAGCAGGTCCTGTGCGTGGGGCAGCAGATTGGCGTCACGCCCCACAGTGGCCACAGCGATCCGCTCGGCATAGGTCCAGCCGGTGCCCGCGCCGAACCATTCGCCAGAAGCCTGAGCCGGTAGCTGGGCGCGTTCGGGCGCGAATACGCCTTCCTCGCCCTGCAGGCGCATTTCCCCGGCGCGCTCTTGATAGCAACCCCAGTACACCTCGTCCATGCGCGCGTCGATCGCGGCCGCTACCTGGCCGACGCCATGCTCGCGCCAAGCGCGCTGGGCCAGCAGGGCCAGGTTGGACACTGGCAACACGGGACGATCCAGACCGAACGCCAGGCCCTGGACCACCCCTACCGCGATGCGCACCCCGGTGAACGCGCCCGGGCCGCGTCCGAAGGCAATTGCATCGACGGTCGTCAGCGCTACCCCCGCGTCGGCCAGCAAGGTCTTGATCATCGGCAGCAGCTTCTGCGCGTGAAGGCGCGGGATCACTTCATAGTGGCTCGACACCTTGCCATCGTGCAGCAAAGCAACGGAACAGGCTTCAGTGGCAGTGTCCAGGGCCAGCAGGGTGGTCATCGAAAGGGTCCAAGCAAGGGGGAATAGGCGATTATAGACAACTACGGCCCGCAAGCGGGCCGTTCATGGCAAGGCAGTGGCCGACACCCAGTGTGTGGATGCCAGGCGTCTGGATGCCAGCACTCAGCTCAGTGCGGCAAGCACCTTGGCGGTGATGTCGGCGACCGAACCGACGCCTTCGACGTGGCTGCACTTGGGCTTGCCATGGGCAGCCGCCAGTTCGTTGTAGAAGGCCACCAAGGGCTTGGTCTGCGAGTGGTAGACCGAGAGGCGATGACGCACGGTTTCCTCGGTGTCGTCCTTGCGCTGCACCAACGCCTCACCGGTCACGTCATCCTTGCCCGCTTCGCGCGGTGGATTGTAGACGGTGTGATAGACCCGGCCCGATGCCTCATGGACCCGACGGCCGGCGATACGCTGAACGATCTCTTCGTCGTCGACGGCGATTTCCAGAACGTGATCGAGCTCCACACCATTGGTGACCAGCGCTTCGGCCTGCGGAATGGTGCGCGGGAAGCCATCGAAGAGGAAGCCGTTGGCACAGTCGGGCTGGGCAATGCGCTCCTTGACCAGGGCAATGATCAGGTCGTCGGACACCAGGCCACCGCTGTCCATGACGCTCTTGGCCAGCACGCCCAGTTCGCTACCGGCCTTGACGGCAGCACGGAGCATGTCGCCCGTGGAAATTTGCGGGATACCGAATTTTTCGGTGATGAATTTTGCCTGAGTACCTTTACCGGCCCCGGGAGCTCCCAGCAGAATCACGCGCATCGATGTGCTCCTCTCGATTTTTATAGATAGTCGTCGAATCTGCTTCCGCCGCGCTGACGGCAGAAGCCCTTCCCAAGAAAAATGATGGCCGCAAGATGGCCAAAGGCTGATCAAGATACACAGCGGGCACGGGGCACACAAGCCACCGAAAGTCGCAGGCACCTGCCCCCGAGGACGGCATCCTGCAGGGGTTGTACCGGGTATCACCGCCAATCGGTTGCACCCGAGCTGACAGCTGCCCGGCTGCACCGATCGACCACCAGTCTCAACCAGTATTGCGCAACCCGGCGGCGATGCCTGCCACGGTGACCAGCAGGGCCTGTTCCAGAGGGCTGTCCAGCGCCGCTTCGCGGGCGCGCGAGCGTTTCAGCAGTTCGGCCTGCAACTGATGCAACGGATCCAGGTAGGTGTTGCGCAGGCTGAAGAACTCCAGGGTCGTCGGGCTGTGCGCAAGCAGGTGAGTCTGCCCGGTCAGGCCCAGCACGGCCGCGCAACACTGCGACAATAGGTCGCGCAGTTGCGCGCCCAATGGCTGCAGCTCGGGTTCGACCAGCCGCACGTCATACAGCGCCGCAATCTCGGCATCGGCCTTGGCCAGCACCATCTCGAGCATGTCGATGCGCGTGCGGAAGAACGGCCAGTGGGCGCGCATCGAAGCCAGTTGTGCAGCCTGGCCACGCGCCAGCGCTGCGCCCAGGGCCGCCTCCCAGCCCAGCCAGGCGGGCAGCATCAGCCGCGTCTGGGTCCAGCCGAAGATCCACGGAATGGCGCGCAGGCTTTCGATGCCGCCCTGCCGGCGCTTGGCCGGACGGCTGCCCAGTGGCAAACGACCGAGCTCCTGTTCGGGCGTGGCCTGGCGGAAGTACTCGACGAAGTGCGGGTTCTCGCGCACCACCTGCCGATAGGCCTTGACGCCCTGCTCCGCCAACTCGTCCATCACGGTGCGCCAGGCAGGCTCGGGCAGCGGCGGCGGCAGCACGGTGGCTTCCAGCACGGCGGCGACATACAGGTTGAGATTTTGCTCGGCGATGTCCGGCAGGCCGAACTTGAAGCGGATCATTTCGCCCTGCTCGGTGGTGCGGAAGCGCCCCGCCACCGAGCCTGGTGGCTGCGACAGAATGGCCGCATGGGCCGGACCGCCGCCGCGGCCGACGGTGCCGCCGCGACCATGGAACAGCAACAGCTCGACGCCGTGCGCCTGGCAAATGTTCACCAGGGTTTCCTGGGCCCGGTACTGCGCCCACGCGGCCGCGGTGGTCCCGGCATCCTTGGCCGAATCGGAGTAGCCGATCATCACCTCCTGCGGACCCTGCAGCGAGCTGCGGTAGTCGGGCAGCTGCAGCAGGCGCTCGAGCACCGGGCCGGCATTGTCGAGGTCGGCCAGGGTTTCGAACAGCGGCACCACGCGCATCGATCGACGCAGCCCGGACTCCTTGAGCAGAAGCTGCACCGCCAGCACGTCAGAGGCGGCGCCCGCCATGGAGATCACGTAGGAGCCCAGCGACGCAGCCGGCGCGGCCGCTACCTCGCGGCAGGTAGCCAGCACTTCGGCGGTGTCTTCGCTGGGTTCGAAGCAGGTCGGCAGCAAGGGCCGGCGATTGGCGAGCTCGCGCACGAGGAATTCGACCCGCGCCTCTTCGTCCCAGTCGGCATAGCGACCCAACCCCAGGTACTCGGTGATCTCGCTCAACGCTGCGCGATGGCGGGTCGAATCCTGACGCACGTCGAGGCGCACCAGGAACAGGCCGAAGGTCACGGCGCGGCGCAGGCAGTCCAGCAGCGGTCCATCGGCGATCACGCCCATGCCGCAGGCGTGCAGTGAATCGAAGCACAACTGCAACGGCTCGATCAGCTCGCGATTGTCCTGCAGCACCTGGTCATCGCCGGGCTGATCGCCCGGCAGCGAGGCATGGGCCCAGTTGCGCGTGGCCCGCAGGCGTTCGCGCAGTTGCTTGAGCACGGCGCGATAGGGTTCGCGGCTGTCGGACGCCTGGGCCATGAGCGGCGCACTGGCCTGCTGCATGGACAGATCGGCGGCCAATTGGTCGACATCGCGCAGAAACAGATCCGCCGCCATCCAGCGCGCCAGCAGCAGCACTTCGCGAGTAACCTTGGCTGTCACGTTCGGATTGCCGTCGCGGTCGCCGCCCATCCACGAAGCGAAGCGTATGGGTGCAGCGCCCAACGGCAGGCGTTGGCCGGTAGCAGCCTGCAATGCCGCGTCGACCTTGCGCAGGTGGGTGGGCACCGCCTGCCACAGCGAATTTTCGATGACCGCGAAACCCCACTTGGCCTCATCCACAGGCGTGGGTCGGGTACGACGGATTTCCTCGGTGTGCCAGGCCTCGGCGATCAACCGCTGCAGGCGCTCGCGCACCGCGTTGCGCTCGGCGGTGGTGAGATCGCGGTGGTCATGCAAGGCCAACTGCGCAGCGATGGCGTCGTACTTTTGGATCAGCGTGCGGCGAGCCACTTCGGTGGGGTGCGCGGTCAACACCAGCTCGATATCCAGCGCCAGCAACTGCTGCGCCAAGGCTTCAGGGCTGTGCCCGGCGCTTTTCAACCGCCCCAGCAGCTCACCCAGAGCAAGGTTTTCGAAAGGTTCGGGCTGGCCCTCGTCGCGACGGCGGATCAGTTGGTATTGCTCGCAGATGTTGGCCAGGTTGAGGAATTGATTGAAGGCGCGGGCCACGGGTAGCAGCTCTTGCTCACCGAGGTCGTCCAGGCTGGAGCGCAGTTCGGCGCTGACCGCATCACCGGCCGGATCAGCCCGACGGTCTGCCTTGGCGCCACGCCGTATGCGCTCGATCTTTTCCAGAAAGGCGTCGCCGTACTGCTCGCGGATGGTATTGCCCAGCAATTCACCCAGCAGGTGCACGTCTTCGCGCAGGCGCAGATCGATATCGGACATCGGCATTTTCTCCATTGCTTGGAAACGGTGTGCCCTTCCAGCCCGCGCGGCGCGACCGGTGATTCGATCGCCATGGCCACTGAACAAGCACGGGAAAAATGGCTCTACAAACTACTGGTACGCAACAACTACTGCCATGCAACGACGGCTGTACAGTAAAGAGTGCCCCAGCCGAGCCGAGGCTGACAAGCGTGGTGGACGGGGGCGTGAACAACCTGGGCAAGAGGTATTTATGAAGATTCATGAACTGGCCGAGCATTGGGAACAGAACGCCAAGGGCCGACTGACCGACACGGGTATCAACATACATCTGGACATGGAGTCGGCCGCACGCCTGGCGGCGCTGACCCAGATGTACCCCAAGCATCACGCTCAGGAACTGTTGGGCGAGCTGATCGGTGCGGCACTCGAAGAGCTCGAAGGCAGCTTTCCCTACGTCAAGGGGACCAAGGTCATCGCTACCGATGAAGAAGGCGACCCCATGTACGAAGACATCGGCGCAACACCGCGTTTCCTGGCGCTGTCGCGCGAACACCTTAGGCGCTTGAAAAACGATGCGGACGACACCGCGAACTGAACATGGACTGGCAACTTCAGGAAGATTCCTACACTTATAAAACGCTTGGTCAAATAGCCAGAAAAAAAAGCCAGCCCCTACGCATAAAACCATATAAATCAATAGGATAGTGTTCCATAGCGATTGTAGACTCGGAAAAAAGAGCCAGGAAATGGCCATCGATCCGTCCGCTGCGCATCGCGGCGGCAAGCCCGATTCGGCGTGCCGCGGATAGCGGACGAAGCAATCAATCGCTGTCCAATGGAGCACTATCGCGTGAATACATCCAGCGTCCGGTCGTCTTTCGGCCCTCTGAAAACAGCCCTTGTGTGCCTTGCTGCCGGTGTCGTGCTGACAGGCTGTGCCAGCAACGCACCGGTCGAGCAATATGCGCTGAGCCGGTCGGCCGTCAATGCGGCGGTGAGCGCCGGTGGTACCGAGTTCGCCGCCATCGAAATGAAGTCCGCCCAGGACAAACTCAAGAACGCTGAAATCGCCCTGCACCGCAAGCACCACGATGAAGCCCGGCGCCTCGCCGAGCAGGCTGAGTGGGATGCCCGTGTGGCCGAGCGCAAGGCTCAGGCCGCCAAGGCTCGCCGCGCCGTCGACGATGCCCGCCAGGGCGTTCAGGACCTGCGCGAGGAAGGCCTGCGCGCTGCTTCTTGAGCCTGGCCTTCGCGTTCTTCTTTCAAGATTCAGGAAAATACCGTGAACAACACATTCAAGTTGCCCGCCCTGTCGGCGCTGGTCGTACTGCTGGCTGCCTGCTCCAAGACCCCCAACCCGCAACTGGTGCAGGCCCAGGCCAACTTCGCCGGCCTGCAGGGCAACCCCAAGTCGGTACAGTTGGCCGCCCTGGAGACCAAGGACGCCGCCGACTGGCTGGAGCGCGCCGAAGCGGCCGCTCGCACCAACGAGGCCGATGAGCACGTGGGTCATCTGGCCTACCTGAGCAATCAGCGTGTCGAAGTCGCCAAGCACACCATCGAACTGCGCACGGCCGAGCACGCGATCCAGGGTGTCGCCGCGCTACGTGCGCAGGCCCGCCTGGAAGCTCGCGATGCGCAGATCAAGAAACTGCAGGAAAGCCTCAATGCCAAGCAGCCCGCAGCCGAAGTGATGGCCGTGGCACAGACTGAGCGCGGCAGCCTGGTGACCTTCGGCGACGTACTGTTCGAAGTGGGCCAAGCCGAGCTGCGCGCCAATGCCTACGACAACATAGGCCGCCTGGCGCAGTTCCTGCGCGACAACCCGGACCGCAAGGTCATCGTCGAAGGGCATACCGACAGCACGGGTTCGGCTTCCTTCAACCAGGCCCTTTCACAGCGACGCGCCAATGCCGTCATGGTGCAGCTGGTGCGTACGGGCGTGGGTGCCGAACGTATCGTGGCTCAGGGGCTGGGTATGGCCTACCCGGTTGCCAGCAACGGCGACGCTTCGGGTCGGACACAGAATCGCCGGGTAGAGGTGACCATTTCCAACGACAACCAGCCGGTCAGGAGCCGCGCTTCGCTGCATTGATCCACGATGCCTCGGAAAGCCCGGCCTGCGCGCCGGGTTTTTCATGCCCGGGCGTTTCATAGCGACGAACGCGCGGTAGGCTCGCGAGCCTTGGCCTTAAGTATGGTTCTGCGCGGTCGATAATCTAGGTGCCCTTCCCCTACCCGAGGCCTGCGACATGTTCTCTTTCAAACGCATGAAAAACGAAATGGCCGCCTTGCGTGAGGAAGTGGCAATGGTCAGGCAGATCCGTCAGGGCCTGGACGAAGAAACCATCCACCTGAGGCTCGACCCTCGCGGGTGCATTCTCGGCGTGAACGCCAACTTCGAGGAAGTGCTGCAATACCGCAATGACGAGCTGGCGGGCAAACCGCTGGAAAGCCTCGTTGCCGAACAGGTGCGCAGCGACCCGCACTATGCGCGGGTGCGGACCGCGATCCGGCAGGGCGAACATTTCTGTGGCGCCTGGCGGCTATTGCGCAAGGACGGCGGCGAAACCTGGCTGCGCGTCATCATGCACCCTGTACGCGCCACCGACGGCACGTTGCTCAAATTCTCCTGCTACGCAAGCGACCTGACCAATACCATCGAAACCTCTCGCGCCCACGAGAACTTCATCCAGGCACTGTTGCGCTCTACTGCGGTGATCGAGTTCGACCTCAGCGGGCACGTGCTCACCGCCAACGACCTGTTTCTGCAGGCGATGGGCTATCGCCTGGAGCAGGTAAAGGGCAAGCACCACCGGCTGTTCTGCAGCAGCGACATCGCCGACTCCAGCGAGTACCAGGCGTTCTGGGATCGGCTGCGCCGGGGGGAGTTCGTTGCCCAGCGCTTCAAACGCATCGACAGCAAGGGCCGGGATGTGTGGCTCGAAGCGTCCTACAACCCGGTCCGCGATGGCAATGCCAAAGTCTACAAGGTGGTGAAGGTCGCTACCGTCATTACCGAGATGGTAGAGCGTGAAATAGCCATCGCCGAAGCCGCCACGGTGGCGTACGACACGTCGGTGCGCACGGATGAAACTGCACTGCGCGGGGCGCAAGTCGTGCGTGAGACGGTCGAAGTGATGAAAGATCTGGCTCATCACATGCAAAGCGCCGCCGAAGGCATCGAAGCGCTGGACGAGCAGAGCCAGGTCATTTCCAACATCATCAAGACGATCAGCGGAATCGCCGCGCAAACCAATCTGCTGGCGTTGAATGCCGCTATCGAAGCTGCGCGAGCCGGTGAACAGGGTCGCGGTTTTGCAGTCGTCGCCGATGAAGTCCGGCAGCTGGCATCGCGTACGACCCAAGCCACTGCAGAGATCGAGAGCGTGGTGCAGCAGAACCAGAAACTGGCCACCGGTGCAGTAGCCACCATCGGCGCCGGCAAACACAAAGCCGAGTCTGGCCTGCAACTGGCGAACCAGGCAGGCACGGTGATTACCGAAATTCAGGACGGTGCGAAGCGCGTGCTGGGCGCGGTCGAGAGCTTTGCTACCCAACTGAGCGCCGAGTCCTAGTCGAGTTCAAGGCAGCTGTCGACACGGTATGTAGTCGACATCCGTATCACGGGCTTTTTCATGGCGCCAAACCCACGGCGTCAGAAAAAAACCACCCATTCGGACAAATTTCTGAACTATTCAAAATTCTCTTGTGTCCCAACGTTTAACCATTACAGCCAGCGGCGTCAGTGAGTCGCCGGGCTTGACCCAGGCGCGCGAAACGTTCGACTGTCATGGATTTTGATGTTTTTCAGGAGCTATCCAATGGAGTTGAAAGCCATGAATACCCGTACTACCAAAACCTCGTCCACCCCTCTGCGCGGGCTGAAGCTGGCTGCCCTGGCGCTGGGCACTACCTTCGTTCTGGCTGGCTGCGCTGGCAAGCCACCGACCGAACAGTACGCTGTGACCCAGTCGGCCGTGAACAGCGCCGTTAGCGCTGGCGGTACCGAATACGCTGCCGTCGAAATGAAAGCGGCGCAGGACAAGTTCAAGCAGGCGGAAATCGCCATGCATGACAAGAACTACGAGAAAGCCAAGATGCTGGCCGAACAGGCCGAGTGGGACGCACGTCTGGCCGAGCGCAAGGCCCAGGCCGGCAAAGCCGCCAAGGCCGTGCAAGACTCCAAGCAGGGTGTACAGGACCTGCGCGAAGAAGCCGAGCGCAGCGTTCAGTAAGCTGCCCATCGCGACTTGAACTCGAATAAAGGATGAAGATTATGCGTAAACAATTGATGGTTCCTGCTCTGTTGGCTCTCAGCGTTGGCCTGGCAGCTTGCTCCACTCCGCCGAACCCTAACCTGGAACAGGCGCGGACCAATTTCTCCTCCCTGCAGACCAACCCCAAGTCGGTGCAACTGGCGGCTCTGGAAACCAAGGACGCGTCGGAGTGGCTGGACAAGGCTGACAAAGCCTTCCGCGACGACGCCGACGCGAAGAAAGTCGACCAACTGGCCTACCTGACCAACCAGCGCGTTGAAGTGGCCAAGCAGACCATCGCCCTGCGCAGCGCCGAGGAAAACCTCAAAGGCGCAGCTGCCCAGCGCGCTCAGGCTCGCCTGGATGCCCGCGACGCTCAGATCAAGAAGCTTCAGGAAAGCCTGAACGCCAAGCAGACTGACCGCGGTACCCTGGTGACCTTCGGTGACGTGCTGTTCGACCTGAACAAGGCCGAGCTGAAATCGTCCGCGTTCGTCAACGTGGCCAAGCTGGCCCAGTTCCTTCAGGAAAACCCCGATCGCAAGGTCATCGTCGAAGGCTACACCGACAGCACCGGTTCGGCTGCCTACAACCAGAGCCTGTCCGAGCGTCGCGCTACTTCGGTAATGGCCGCACTGGTTCGTGCTGGCGTCGAGCCTTCGCGCGTCGTCGCTCAGGGCTATGGCAAGGAATACCCGGTTGCCGACAACACCAGCAACTCGGGCCGCGCCCAGAACCGTCGCGTGGAAGTGACCATTTCCAACGACAACCAGCCAGTGGCTCCACGCTCGTCGATGCGTTGATCCTCGCGCTGTAATCGAACGCCCCGGTGAGTGATCACCGGGGCGTTTTCATTTGTCCGCAGCGGGCGCTGGGTAGTTGGGAATCTCGCCCAGACGGCGCAGGCCATTGAAATGCTGCGGGTCGTCCAGGTAGCGCAGCATGACCTGGCGCCAGGTAGGGTCGGCGAACGTCTGCACGTGTCCCCCACGGGTCAGTTGCAGGACTCGCGGCAGCGGTGCCTGCTGGTACAGCGCGATACCGTTGGCCAACGGCACGATAGAGTCGTCCATGCTCTGGAAGAGCAGCGCCGGTGTGCCCTCGAGCTGGGCGATGGAGCGGATCGCGCTGTCGCTGTCGGGCACCAGCCAGGACAGCGGCACCTGCAGTGGCCAGGTCAGCCACGACGTGCTCAGTGCGTACTGGCCAACGGCGCGGTAACTGGCAGGGACGCCATCGAGCACCAGCGCCTGCAGGCGCTGGCGTTGCTTGGGGTGTTCGGCCAGGTAGTGTACGGCCATTGCGCCGCCCAGGCTTTGCCCCAGCAGGACCAACGGCTTGGCCTGCACCTCCGGCTTGCTCGCCAGCCAGGCGAATGCGGCGTCGATGTCCTGGTAGATCGCCGGCAGGCTGGGCGACCCCTCGGAAATGCCGTAGCCACGGTAGTCGAGCATCAGCACCTGATAGCCCTGCTCGGGCAACCACCAGCTGCCGCCCAGGTGCCAGGCGAGGTTGCCGCCGTTGCCGTGTAGGTGCAGCACCGTGCCCTTGACCTCGACACCGGGCTTGGCAAGCAGCCACCAACCGTGCAATCGGGTACCGTCGGCGGCCGTGAGGTTGACGTCCTCGAAGCCCAGCCCGGCTTTTTCCGGGGTGAACGGCAACCCCCGCTCGGGGTAGAACAATAATGAGCTGCAGCCAGTCAGTAGTGCGGTCAGTAGCAGCAGCGCTGGCAGGCGTCGCGATAGGCAGGCCTTCATGTGCAACGCCCGGACGCGGCTCGCGCCGCTGCTACAGGGGGGCGATGCAGCAATGTCGGCGAGCGTCGCGATAGGCAGGCCTTCATGTGCAACGCCCGGACGCGGCTCGCGCCGCTGCTACAGGGGGGCGATGCAGCTGCGTCGGCAGGTCAGAGGATGTTCGAGTAGTCGGCTTCAATTCGGTCCAGGCTCAGGTGATTGAGGAAGTTCGAGAAGCACATCCAGGCGGACAGTGCGTTCATGTCACGGAACTGTTCGGGCAGGTACTTGGGCGGCGTCACCAATCCTTCGTCGACCAACTGGCGCAACGTGCGCATGTCCTCCAGGGTGGTCTTGCCACAGAACAGCAGCGGCACCTGTTCCAGCTTGCCCTTGCGCACGGCCAGCTGAATGTAGTTGTAGACCATGATGAAGCCTTTGAGGTACGACAAATCCTTGGTGAACGGCAGCCCGGTCGGAGTCGAGCCGCGGAACACGCGGCTGGCGTTGCCGTAGGCCTCGGGCATCTCGAAGCCTTCTTCGCGAAAGAATTCGAACACCTGCAGGAAGTCGGCGCCCTCCTCGACCATGTGGATCGCGCGCGTGCGATTGGTCAGCTTGCGCAGGCGGCTGGGGTAGGAAGCGAAGGCGATCACTTCCATCAGGATCGCCAAGCCTTCCTGGGTCACGGTGGACGACGGCGGACCCTTGGACAGGAAGGTGCAGATCGGCTGGTTCTGGCCATTGAGGGTGGTGGCAACATGGACCAGGCCCTCGTGCACCTCGAGGGCGCGCACATCGCGCTCGTTGAACATGGCATCGCTGCGGATCTTGATGTAGTCCGCGCCTGCGGCAGCATCGGCGACGATGCCATCGGATTCGAACACGCGGATGGTGCCCTCGGTTTCGCCGAACACACGGTTCAGGCGTCCTTGCAGCATGTTCACTGCATCCTTGGCGGTCAGGGTCTTGGCTTCGTCCTTGAGATCGCCACGCCCGGCAATGTTGTTCAGGTAATCGGAGAGCATCAGGCCGAGGTCGGCCAGGGTCGGATCGCCGGCATGAAACGCATCCGACGCGGCGCCGTACAGCTCCTGCGAGATCAGGCCGAAGTCCTCGGTGCCACGCGCCTCGAGCATGCGCACCACCATGCGGTACTCCTTGCACATGCGCCGCATGATCTGCCCGACCGGGTTGAACTGGCCGAGCTGACGGGTGATGTCGCGCTCGATGTTCTGGAATTCCAGTTTGACCGCACTGGAGTCGAAGCCCAGTGCGCGGTTCTGGTAATAGTCGCGGTCGACCGCAGGCATCTGCTTGCCGCCCGCCTGCAGAAAGCCGTGACGAATGGAGTCGTCCCATTTCACCGCATCAAGCACGCGGATCGGCGTCTGCGCGTGCACGATGCGGTCGGACAGGTCTCGAATCGTCTGCTGATACTCGTCCACCGTACTGCTCCTCGTTCTGGCTCGGCCCGCCGGCAGCGGACCTCTCACTGCATGGGGCTCAGCTCAGTACCCACTGCATGAAACGGGTAAGGATGCCGAGCATTTCACGGTCGGCATCGGCAGGGGCACTGGCCAGCAGACCCTGATATTCCATCCGGCCGATAATCGCCGTCAACACCTGTGCGTCCTGCGACGGTTCGCGCGAGCCAAGCACCTCGAGCATCTGCCGCCCGCCCTGCAGCAGAATGTCCTGATGCGCCAGCACCAGTTCGGCCAGGCGCGGGTTGAGCAACGCTTCCTGGCGGAAAGCCTGCTCGGCAATCAATTGGTCGCGACGGGTCTGCAGCTGATGCATGACGTAGTCGGCGGTCAGGCGGGCGATTTCGTCGGCCAGGGCAGCGCGGGCCTGGGGGCTGCCGTCGCCGCGGGCGATCAGGGCGCGCAGCAGCTCTTCGGTGTTGCTCCACAGCTTGGCCATGAACACGGCGCTGCGCTCGACGTACTGGGCGAAGGCATCGTTGAGCAGGTCATCGATGTCCTTGAAGTAGTAGGTAGTAGCCGACAGCGGCACCCCGGCTTCGGTGGCCACGGCGCGATGGCGCACACCCCGCACCCCATCGCGCACGACGATGCGCATGGCTGCGTCGAGGATTTCCTGGCGGCGCAGTTCGCTGCCCTGTCGGCTGGCCTTGCGGCCTTGATACTGGACGTTGCGGGCGAGCGTCGAGGCAACGCTGGCGGCTCCCTGTCTGGGTGTGGCTGGGATCACTGCTCGTATCCTTTGAGTGAGTGGGAGTGGGAGTGGGTGCCGACGCGGCTTGCGCCGCTGCTACACGATAGCGTAATCGCCTGTAACGACGGCGTGAGATCGCAATCCCTGTAGCAGCGGCGCAAGCCGCGTCGGGGCCGGCAATGACACCGCTGATCTGCGCTCATAAAAAAGCCGCCCCATGGGGCGGCTGATCAACGACCGTCAGGCTTGTGGTCGCATGTGCGGGAACAGGATCACATCGCGGATCGAAGGCGAATCGGTCAGCAGCATGACCAGGCGATCGATACCGATACCCTCGCCGGCCGTCGGCGGCATGCCGTATTCGAGCGCCCGAACGAAATCGGCGTCGTAGTGCATGGCTTCGTCGTCGCCGGCATCCTTGTCCGCCACCTGGGCCATGAAGCGTGCGGCCTGGTCCTCGGCGTCATTGAGCTCGGAATAGGCGTTGGCGATCTCGCGGCCACCGATGAACAACTCGAAGCGATCGGTGACGTTGGGGTTGTCGTCGTTGCGGCGCGCCAGTGGCGACACCTCGAACGGATACTGGGTGATGAAGTGCGGCTGCTCGAGCTTGTGCTCGACCAGTTCTTCGAAAATCATCACCTGCAGCTTGCCCAGGCCTTCGAACCCCAGCACCTTGGCGCCGGCCTTCTTGGCAATGGCACGCGCCTTGTCGACATCGTTGAGGTCGTCTGCCGTCAGCTCGGGGTTGTACTTGAGGATCGAGTCGAACACCGACAGGCGTACGAACGGCTCGCCGAAATGGAACACCTTGTCGCCGTAGGGCACGTCGGTGCTGCCCAGTACCAACTGGGCCAGCTCACGGAACAGCTCTTCGGTGAGATCCATGTTGTCTTCGTAGTCGGCGTAGGCCTGGTAGAACTCGAGCATGGTGAACTCGGGGTTGTGCCGGGTCGAAACGCCTTCGTTACGGAAGTTGCGATTGATCTCGAAGACCTTTTCGAAGCCACCGACCACCAGGCGCTTGAGGTACAGCTCCGGGGCGATGCGCAGGAACATTTCCATGTCCAGGGCATTGTGGTGGGTTTCGAACGGCTTGGCCGCAGCGCCGCCGGGAATGGTCTGCAGCATCGGCGTTTCGACTTCGAGGAAGTCGCGCTTGGCCAGGAAGCTGCGAATGTGGGCGATGACCTGGGAGCGCACACGGAAGGTGTCGCGCACCTCCTCGTTGACGATCAGGTCGACATAGCGCTGACGGTAGCGCTGCTCGGTATCGACCAGGCCATGGTGCTTGTCGGGCAGCGGGCGCAGCGACTTGGTCAGCAGGCGTACGCTGGTCATTTCGACGTACAGGTCGCCCTTGCCGGAACGGGCCAGGGTGCCTTCAGCCGCGATGATGTCGCCCATGTCCCAGGTTTTCACCTGAGCCAGGGTTTCTTCGGGCAGGGTCTTGCGATTGACGTAGACCTGAATGCGCCCGGTCATGTCCTGGATCACCATGAACGAGCCACGGTTGAGCATGATGCGACCGGCGACCTTGACCGGAATCGCCGCTTCGGCGAGCGCTTCCTTGGTCTTGTCGGCGTACTGCTTCTGCAAGTCGCCTGCATAGTTGTCGCGACGAAAATCGTTGGGGAAGGCCTGGCCCTGGGCACGCACGGCAGCAAGCTTTTCCTTGCGCAGGGCGATCAGGCTGTTCTCTTCCTGTTGCAGGTCTTGCGGGTCGGGTTGTTGGTCGCTCATGTCTTGGATTTTCCATCACGGGTTCGTTGCTCCCGACTACGGCGCCGGGATCGCGGGCAGGCCAGCCGTGGCAGGCCGACGCAATGGCTGCGCCAGCCTGCCAGGCGGTGTTACAGCCCTTGTTTCAAGCTGGCTTCGAGGTATTCGTCGATGTCGCCGTCGAGCACCTTGTCGCAGTCGCTGCGTTCGATGTTGGTACGCAGATCCTTGATCCGCGAAGCGTCGAGCACATAAGAGCGAATCTGGTGACCCCAGCCGATGTCCGACTTGCTGTCTTCCATCGCCTGCGAGGCGGCATTGCGCTTCTGTACTTCCTGTTCGTACAGACGCGCACGCAACATCTTCATCGCCGTGTCTTTGTTGGCATGCTGCGAACGTTCGTTCTGGCAGCTGACCACGGTGTTGGTCGGCACGTGGGTGATACGCACCGCCGAGTCGGTGGTGTTGACGTGCTGGCCGCCGGCACCGGAGGAGCGGTAGGTGTCGATGCGCAGGTCGGCCGGGTTGATGTCGATTTCGATGTTGTCATCGATTTCCGGCGAGACGAACACGGCCGAGAACGAGGTGTGGCGACGGTTGCCGGAGTCGAACGGGCTTTTGCGCACCAGGCGGTGGACACCGATTTCGGTGCGCAGCCAGCCAAAGGCGTACTCGCCCTTGATGTGCAGGGTGGCGCCCTTGATACCGGCGACTTCACCGGCCGACAGCTCCATGATGGTGGTGTCGAAACCGCGCTTGTCGGCCCAGCGCAGGTACATGCGCAGCAGGATGTTGGCCCAGTCCTGGGCTTCGGTGCCGCCGGAACCGGCCTGGATGTCCAGGTAGGCGTTGTTGGCGTCCATCTCGCCGCTGAACATGCGGCGGAATTCCAGCTTCTCGAGCTGGGCACGCAGGCGCTCGACTTCGGCGGAGACGTCGTCGACGGCGCTCTGGTCTTCTTCTTCGGCCGCCATTTGCAGCAGGTCGCGGGCATCGCCGAGGCCGGCGTTCATTTCATCGAGGGTGTCGACGATCTGCGCCAGCAGCGAACGCTCGCGGCCCAGTTCCTGGGCGTAGGCAGGGTTGTTCCAGACAGCGGGATCTTCAAGCTCGCGATTGACTTCGGTCAGACGCTCATGCTTTTGATCGTAGTCAAAGATACCCCCGAATGGTTTCGGAGCGCTCGGACAGGTCCTTGATGCTGTTAAGGATCGGGTTGATTTCCATGGCGGGCAGCTCTCGTGCGTAACGTGTCAAAAGCCGGAGAGTATACCGCAGCCGGCCAATGACAGCAGCCCGCCGAGCAGGGGACGGGCTTTTTTTTTGGAAGATCGGGCGGCCTAGCCCTGATCCCCGACCACTACCTGATTGCGCCCGGCATGCTTGGCCGTATACAGGCCCTTGTCGGCGGCCAGGATCAGCTCGCGGCAATGACTGCCCTGCTGCGGAGTCATGGTCGACAGGCCGATGCTCACCGTCAGGCAGGCATCGGCCTGGGGCGCGATGTGGGGGATGTTCAGGGCGGCAATGGTCTGCCGCAGCTTCTCGGCAACCAGCCGCGCGCCGCCAGGCGAGGTACCCGGCAGCACCAGGGCGAACTCTTCGCCGCCATAACGCGCCGGCAGGTCGCTGGAGCGGTTGCTGGAATGGCGAATGGCGTCGGCGACGCGGCGCAAGGCTTCGTCGCCTGCCAGGTGGCCGAAGTTGTCGTTATAGGACTTGAAATAGTCGACGTCGATCATCAACAGCGACAGCTGGGTCTTGTCACGCATCGCGCGACGCCATTCCAGTTCCAGGTACTCGTCGAAATGACGACGATTGGACAGCGCGGTCAGGCCATCGGAGTTCATCAGCCGCTGCAGCACCAGGTTGGTGTCGAGCAGCTGCTGCTGGCTCACGCGCAGCGCACGGTAGGCTTCGTCGCGCTGCAGCAGCGTCAGGTACGACTTGGAGTGGTAGCGTATGCGCGCCACCAGCTCGATGGTGTCGGGCAGCTTGACCAGGTAATCGTTGGCACCGGCGGCGAAGGCAGCGCTCTTGATCAGCGGGTCTTCCTTGGTCGACAGCACGATGATCGGGATGTCCTGGGTGGCCGGATGGTTGCGATAGTCACGCACCAGCGACAGGCCGTCGAGCCCCGGCATGATCAAGTCCTGGAGGATCACCGTCGGCTTGATTCGCATGGCCTGGTTGATGGCCTGCTGCGGATCGGCGCAAAAGTGGAAGTCGATGTTGGCCTCGTCGCTGAGACTGCGACGGATGGCTTCACCAATCATGGCCTGGTCGTCCACCAGAAGTACCATCGACTTGTTGTTGTCGTTGGACCTGAAGGCTTCGATCTGAAGATCAATCATGCGTTGTCACCTGGATACTGCCTACGCGGTGGCTCGAGTTCATCGTGAAAATACGTCCATCAGTCGGGGTGCGATCCGCTCCAGCGGACGAATTTCAACAGCTGCGTCAATGGCCGCCGCCGCTTTGGGCATTCCGTAGACAGCGCTGCTCTGCTGGTCCTGCGCGATGGTCAGGAAGCCGCGCTGACGCATCGACTTCAAGCCCTGTGCGCCGTCGCGGCCCATGCCGGTGAGCAGTACGCCCACTGCATCGCCATTCCAGAATTGCGCCACGCTTCGGAAAAAAACATCTATGGAGGGCCGGTAGATCTCGTCCACCGGTTCTGCCGTGTAGGTTAAGGTACCATTTTTCAGCAGACGAATATGATGATTGGTGCCTGCCAGTAGCACAGTGCCAGCCAACGGCGTTTCTCCGTCGCGGGCCAGACGCACCGGCAAGCCGGCTGCGCTGCTCAGCCACTCGGCCATTCCGGCGGCGAACACCTGGTCCACGTGCTGGACCAGCACGATCGCCGCCGGGTAATCGCGTGGCAGCCCCTTGAGCAGGATTTCCAGCGCGGCCGGGCCGCCGGCCGACGAACCGATGGCCACCAGTTTCTGCCGCACGCCGCCCGAGCGCGGCAGCGGCAACTCGCTGCGCACCGCCGGGCTGCGCTGGCCCACCAGCCAGCCGATATTGAAGATCTTGCGCAGCAGCGGCGCTGCAGCTTCGCGAGCGTCGCCCACCCCCAGTGTAGGGGTGTCGACCACATCCAGGGCGCCATGGCCCATGGCCTCGAATACGCGGTGGACGTTCTGCTGGCGGTCGACGGTGACGATGACGATGGCGCAGGGCGTATTGGCCATGATCTGCCGGGTGGCTTCCACGCCGTCCATGACCGGCATGATCAGGTCCATGAGGATCAGGTCCGGAGTCACGGCCTGACAGCGCTCGACCGCCTCACGACCGTTGGCGGCCACCCATACCACGTCATGGGACGGTTCGAAGGCGATCGCGCGACGCAGCGCCTCCACGGCCATGGGCATGTCATTGACGATGGCGATCCTCATCCCCGCGCTCCTCCGATCAATTCAACCACCGCATCGAGCAAGGCATCGTCGTGAAAACTGGCCTTGGCCAGATAATAATCGGCCCCGGCGTCGAGGCCGCGGCGGCGGTCCTCTTCCCGGTCCTTGTAGGACACCACCATGACCGGCAGCGATTGCAGGCGGGTGTCGCGGCGCAGCAGAGTCACCAATTCAATACCGTCCATGCGCGGCATGTCGATGTCGGTGATCAGCAGGTCGAAGTCCTCGCTGCGCAACGCGTTCCAGCCATCCATGCCGTCGACGGCCACCGCAACGTCATAGCCACGATGGCTGAGCAGCTTGCGCTGCAGCTCGCGGACGGTGAGCGAATCATCCACCACCAGTACCCGCTTGCGAGCCGATTCGGCCTGTTGGCTGCGCTTGTCGATACGCTCCAGGCGGCCGGTATTGAGCAGCTTTTCCACCGAGCGGAACATGTCTTCGACGTCGATGATCAGCACCACCGAACCATTGTCGAGCAAGGCACCGGCGGAAATATCCTGGACCTTGCCCAAGCGGGCGTCCAGCGGCAGCACCACCAGCGTGCGCTCGCCGATGAAGCGTTCCACGGCCACGCCGTAGATCGCTTCACGGTCGCGAATCACCACCACCTTGAGGCTCGCTTCGTCGCCCTGGCTGGCCGGCCTCTGCAGCAGCTGGCTGGCCGCAACCAGCCCCACATGGCGGTTCTGGAACCAGAAGTGCTGGCGCCCCTCGAGCTGGATGATGTCTTCGGCCGGCAGGTCCATGGTGTGTTCGATGTGGGCCAGCGGAAACGCATAGGCCTCGCCCCCCACTTCCACTGCCAGGCTGCGCACCACCGACAGGGTCAGCGGCACCTCGATATGGAAGCGACTGCCCTGCCCTGGCACTTGAATCAGTTCGACCGAGCCGCGCAGCTGGCGAATCAGGTGCAATACCGCATCCAGGCCAACGCCGCGGCCCGAGACCTCGGTTACCGTGTCGCGCATGCTGAAGCCGGGCAGGAACAGAAAGCTCAGCAGCTCTTCTTCACTGAGCTGCTCCACCGTATCGGCGGCCGACAAACCGCGCTGGACGATACTGCGCCGCAGCGCGGCAAGGTCGACACCCGCCCCGTCGTCGCTCAGTTCCACCACCAGCAAGCCCGCCTGGTGCGAAGCGCGCAGCACCACGCGACCTTCGGCGGGCTTGCCGGCCAGCAATCGCTGCTCGGCGGTTTCGATGCCGTGGTCGACGGCGTTGCGCAGCAAGTGGGTCAGGGGCGCTTCGAGCTTTTCCAGCACGTCGCGATCGACCTGGGTCTTCTCGCCTTCGATATCCAGGCGCACCTGCTTGCCCAATGAACGACCGAGGTCGCGGACCATGCGTTCCTGACCACCGAGCATGTCGGCGAATGGGCGCATGCGGCAGGCCAGCGCCGTGTCGTACAGCAACTGCGCGCGCTGGCTGGCCTGCCAGCCGAAATCGTCCAGTTCGGCGGTCTGCTGCAGCAGCATCTGCTGGGTCTGATCCAGCAGCGACTGCGCCTGCGCCAGGGCGTCGCGTACCTCTGCGCTGTGACCCTCGAGCTGCAATTGTTCGCCAAGCCCGCCAAGCGCGCGGATGCTTTGCGCCTGCATGCGCTTGAGGCGCTGCATGGTCAGCAGATAGGGCTTGAGGCGCTGGGTTTCGACCAGCGACTTGCTCGACAGGTCCAGCAGGCTGTTCAGGCGCTCCGCCGTGACCCGCAGCACGCGCTCGCCGGTATCGCTGACCCGGCGCGCCCGGCTGGCAGGTAGTTCGGCGGCCGAGTCGTCCTGGCCGGGCATCGCTTGCGATGGATCGATGTCCCGAGGCGGCTCGGGCGCGACCTCGATGGGCGGCTCGGCAGGCGCGAGCGGGACGGCCGATACGGGCACGCTGACCTGTACCTGCGCCGCCGCGGCCGCCAACGGGTCCATCACCGCGGCCATCTGCGCCTCGTAGGCATCGATATCGAGGGTACCCGGTGCGCCAGGGCCGGGCGTGCCGACGCGCATCAGCAGGTCGGTGCCCAACAGCAGCGCATCGATGTGTTCGGGCATCAGGTAGACACGCCGCTCCTGCGCCGCGACCAGGCAGTCTTCCATCACGTGAGCCACACGCACCCCGGCATCCAGGCCGACGATGCGGGCCGCACCCTTGAGCGAGTGGGCCGCGCGCATGCACGCTTCCAGTTGATCGGCCTGGGTCGGATTGCGTTCCAGGGCCAGCAGCCCGGCATTGAGCACCTGGGTCTGGGCCTCGGCTTCCAGGCTGAACAGCTCCAGCAACGAGGCGTCGCGCATCTGTTCCGGGGTCATGTCAGGCTCCGGTTCATGGCGATCAGCAGCGCCTTGTCATCGAGCAGGCGCACACTGCGCTGGCGAAACGGCAGAACCCCTTGAGTGAAACGGGCGCCCGCCTGGGTGGTGGCGGTAGACGCCTGTTCGAGCTCGACCAGGTCGATCCGATGAATGCCATCCACCTCCTCCACCGGTACCACCACCGAGCCGCCGTCTATGGCGATGATCAGCATGCGCGGCATGACCCGCGCCGAAGCGGCCGGTGCGACGTGCTGGGTGTCGATGCCCAGCAGTTCCTCCAACGCCAGGCATGGCACCAGTGCGCCGCGCACGTTGGCGACCCCGCGCAAGGCGCGCGAACGCTGGTGCGGCAGCGAATGCACTGCCTGCACCGGGGCCACTTCGACCAGGCAGCGGGTGGCCAGCGCCAGCCACTCATCGCCCAGGCGAAACAGCACCAGCGACCTGCTTTCGACCCGGCCCAGGGTTTCGCTGTAGTGCATCGGCGCGTGCTGGCGGTCCAGCGCGTAACGGTCCAGCAGGCGCACGGCCGCCGAGGCATACACCGCGCAATTGCGGCAGTGGATATGCTCGGCGAGCAGCGGGCAGGATTTGTCGCCATGAATGCCAATACGGTTCCAGCAGTCGTCGATCTGCTGGGCGTCGCTGTCGATCAGGTCCAGGGCGGTCATCGCTTATGCTCCTGGACATGCGGGCGGTCGTTGCGTGCGGCGCGCTCCTGCAGTCGCCGCGCCCCGGCAATGTCGCCCTGGGCGGTGAGCAGCATGGCCAGGTGGGCCAGGGCCTCGGCGTGCTGCGGGTCGAGGTACAGCGCCTTGCGGTAATAACCCTGCGCCTGCAGCACCTGGCCGCCGACATCACTGAGCAGGCCCAGCCAGTAGAACACCTGGGGATCTGGACCGTGGCTGCGCAGGAACGCGTCGCACGCGGCCTGCGCCTCGGCACTCTTGCCTTCGTTGGCCAAGCGGGCGATTTGCGCGAGCAGACCGGCGCCATCGCTTGCCACTGCCTCGGCGGCATTCGCCACCGGCAGCGCACGGGTTCGCGTTCGCACGGGCAACCTGCCCGGCTCGGGCAACAACTTGATCGGCATCTGCAGGCGCGCCGTTGCCGGGGGCAGCGGCGTGGGCGTTGGTGCGACGTGGCGATCGCGGACGAACGCGAAGGACTGGGCAATACCGATCGGGCGCATGCCCAACCGTGCCAGCAGGCTGCCTTCGGCAGGACCGATGAACAACGCGCCGTCTTCACGGGTGAATTTCTTCAGCACTTCGAACACCTGCTGCTGGGTCGGCAGGTCGAAATAGATGAGCAGGTTGCGGCAGAACACGAAGTCATAGGGCAGTTCACCGCCCAGCAGCAACGGATCGAGAATGTTACCGACCTGCAAGCGAACCTGGGCCCGAACCTGAGCGTCGAGCAGATACCCCTCGTCCGCAGGCACGAAATGGCGGTCGCGAAAGGTCAGTGGTGCGCCGCGAAACGAATTGCGGCCATAGATCCCTCGCGTTGCCCGGGCCACCGACAGGGGGCTGATGTCCACGCCGTCCACACTGAATTGCTGCGGCGCCAGCCCGGCGTCGAGCAAGGCCATGGCGATCGAGTACGGCTCCTCGCCAGTGGAACACGGCAGGCTGAGGATGCGCAGCGCCACGCCAGGCCGTTCGGCGAGCCGCGCCTTGGCGACCTTGCACAGCGCGGCAAAGGACTCGGGATAACGCATGAACCAGGTTTCCGGGACGATCACCGCCTCGATCAGCGCCTGCTGTTCCGCCGCCGAACCCTGCAGCAGCTTCCAGTAGGCATCCAGGTCGCGGACATGCGCAGCCTGGCTGCGCTGCGCGACCGCGCGCTCGATCAGCGCCGGGCCTACCGAGGCCACGTCCAGGCCGATGCGCTCACGCAGAAAACGTACGAAGCGCTGCTCTTCACCCATCACGATGCATCACCCATCACCCTGTTTCACCCAATACGGAGGCCGCCAACTGCGGTGCGAAAAGCAAGTCGCGCACCGACGGTTCGAGCAGATCCTGTACCCGCAACCACTGCAACAGCCCCTGGCTGTCTTCGAGCACCGGCCCCAGATAGGGCGTGGCACGGTTATGCACTCCCATGGGTTTGAAACCGTTGGGGTCACAGCGAAGGGTTTCGCTGGCGTGTTCGACGATCAGCCCCAGGCGCGCCTCGGGGCCGGCCTGCTCGTGCGGATAATGCACCAGCACCAGACGCGTGCTGGTGCGCCGCACGGCAGCCACGCCGAAGCTCAGCGCGCTGACGTCCAGCACCGGCACCACCCGGCCACGATGGGCGAACACACCGGCCACCCAGGCCGGGGCATGCGCGACCGGCTTGAGCGGCAGCAGCGGCAGCACCTCTGCGACTTCCAGCGCATCCAGGGCGAAGCGTTCCTGCGCAATGCGAAACAACAGGAACAACTTGCTGCGCGATGTGACCGGCAATGCGTTCATCAGACTTTGAAGCGCGAGACGCCGCCGCGCAGGCCGGTAGCGACCTGGCTGAGCTCGTCGATGGCAAAGCTGGCCTGACGCAAGGATTCGACCGTCTGGCTGCTGGCATCGCCCAACTGCGACAGGGCGTGGTTGATCTGTTCGGCACCGGTCGCCTGGGCCTGCATGCCTTCGTTGACCATGAGCACGCGCGGCGCCAAGGCCTGGACCTGGCCAATGATCTGCGACAGCTGATCGCCGACCTGCTGCACTTCGAACATGCCGCGGCGCACTTCCTCGGAGAACTTGTCCATGCCCATGACGCCGGCCGACACTGCCGACTGGATCTCTCGCACCATCTGCTCGATGTCGTAGGTGGCCACGGCGGTCTGGTCGGCGAGGCGGCGCACTTCGGTGGCGACCACGGCGAAACCGCGACCATATTCACCGGCCTTCTCGGCTTCGATGGCCGCGTTGAGCGACAGCAGGTTGGTCTGGTCGGCGACCTTGACGATGGTCACGACTACCTGATTGATGTTGCCGGCCTTCTCGTTGAGGATTGCCAGCTTGGCGTTGACCAATTCGGCGGCACCCATCACCTGGTGCATGGTTTCTTCCATGCGCGCCAGACCCTGCTGCCCGAAGCCGGCCAGGGAGGAAGCCTGATCGGCCGCCGAGGTGACTTCACCCATGGTTCGCACCAGATCACGGGACGTGGCAGCGATTTCCCGGGAGGTCGCGCCGATCTCGGTGGTGGTCGCGGCAGTCTCGGTCGCCGTGGCCTGTTGCTGCTTAGAGGTGGCCGCGATTTCGGTCACCGAGGTGGTGACCTGCACCGAGGAGCGTTGCGCCTGGGCGACCAGCGCGGTGAGCTCGGTCATCATGTCGTTGAAGCCCAGTTCGACCTCGTTGAACTCGTCCTTGCGCGCAAGGCTCAGGCGCGTGCTCAGGTCCCCGGTGCGCATCACTTCGAGAATCCGCACGATCTTCTGCATGGGCGCCATGATGGTGCGCAGCAGCCAGAGCCCGCAGATACCGGCAACGATGATTGCCACCAACAGGGAAATCACCAGGCTGACCTTGGCCGCCGCGACCGAAGCGTCAATGGCGCTGGTGGCCTTCTCGGCCGCTTCACGATTACGGTCGATCAAGGTATTGAGCTGCTTGCGACCTGCCACCCAGGCGGGCGTGAGGTCGTCGATGGCCATCTGCTGGGCTTCGCTGAACTTGCGCAGTCGATAGGCCTCCAGCACATCGGCCAAGGTCTTTTCATAGGTCACGCGCATCCGCGCGAATTCTTCGAAGGCCGCCTGGTCGTCGCTGTCCTGGACGGTGCTGCGGTAGTTGGCCATCTGCTGGGTCAGGCGCTCGGCGAAGCTCTTGTACTGGTCCACGTCGGCCGTGAGCAGCTCGCGCTGATAGCTCAAGCCCACCAGTTGTTGGGTGTACACGTAGCTGTCTACCCAGGCGCTGCGGATCATGGAACTGAAGACCACGCCCGGAACGCTGTCGGTGCGTACCTTGGTTTCGTTCGTCTCGATGGTCTGCAGACGTGAATAGGAGACCACGACCATCAACAGCATGATTGCAATGACAACGGCGAAACTCGCCAGAATGCGGTGGCGCAAGGACCAGTTCTTCACAGTCAACCCTCGAAAATTCCTGCAGCTACAAACGAAAAATCGCCTGAGTATAGCCCTACCTCAGACGATTTC
Organism: Pseudomonas baltica; assembly: GCF_014235765.1. Classification (GTDB taxonomy): domain Bacteria; phylum Pseudomonadota; class Gammaproteobacteria; order Pseudomonadales; family Pseudomonadaceae; genus Aquipseudomonas; species Aquipseudomonas baltica. The sequence continues at coordinate 132,428 of NZ_JACMYH010000005.1, read as the reverse complement.
GCGCTGGTACCTGACTTTCCTTCATCCGCGAGGGTATTGCCAGTTACTGGCAGATCAATGCGCCACTATTGCCGACCAACGTAAGTTCCGGCAGATGAGTGGCGGCGTCAGCCTTCGGACCTGACGTCCGGGGTCAGACGGCTTCGACCTCGGCCTGACGCACCTGCTTCTCCAGTTCGAGCTTGAGCGCAGGGTCGAGGGCCAACTGCTTGGCCAGCTCGTCCAGATAGGCGCGCTCCATGAAGTGTTCCTGATCCACCATCATGACGCTGGCAATGTACATTTCGGCAGCGATCTCCGGAGTCTTGGCTGCCCGCGCCACGTCTGCCGGGTCCAGCGGCTTGTTCAGTTCGGCGTGCAGCCACTGCTGCAGTTCGTTGTCCGAATCCAGGCGGGTGAATTCGCCTTCGATGAGCTCGCGCTCGCGATCATCCACATGGCCATCGGACTTGGCTGCTGCTACCAGCGCCTTGAGGATAGCCTGGCTGTGTTCCTCTACCTGCTGGGGTGGCACTCGGTCGACCGTCTGCGGTTCGCCTCTAGGGGCGTTCTGCTGCTGGGCCTGCCAATTGCCGTAGGCCTTGTAGGCAATCACGCCCAGTGCCGCCAACCCACCGTAGGCCAAGGCCTTGCCACCGTACTTGCGTGCGCTCTTGTTGCCGAGCAGCAAGCCCATGGCGCCGCCGGTCAGTGCGCCCTTGCCGCCGGACAGCAGGCCACCCAGCGCGCCGCCCGCACCGCCCTTGCCCGAGAGCAGGCCGCCGAGCGCGCCGGCAACACCACCGGTGCTACCGGCACCACCCAGGGGGGAAGAACCGCCGCCCTTGTTCTTGAGCAGTTCCTGGCCGGATTTGAACAACTGGTCGAGCAAGCCACGCGTGTTCATTTTTTGGTCTCGTCAATGGGAGATACGTTTGACGAGAGTAAGGGCATTCCGTTGCCTGGCTCGAACGGTGATTTGCTTCGGGATGTTGCGCAAATGCTTGCTCTCAACACTGCGCCTCGACCACCGATCTCGCTGTCGATACAAAGTGCACGGGAAAAAATTTTTACAGGAGTTTGCGAACACATCGGTCATTACGGTATCTGTGTACAGTTCTCTGCGTTTGGACAAGGCAGGCCCAAACCTTCCTACTTGAGCCTCGCCGGTCGCTTGGAGCGACCGAGGTTGATTCAGAACAGGTTATCTATGCACCGCAGGCACCTTCTGAAAGCGTCGATGGCCCTCGCGGCCTATACCGGACTGTCCGGCACCGGATTGTTCGCTGCCCAGGCCCTGGCCGCCACCGCCGACGGCGAAGCCGAACCGTTCACTTTCGACATGCTCAAGGCCCAGGCCAAGAGTCTCGCCGCGCAGGCTTATGTCAGCAACAAGCAGACCTTGCCGCCGACCCTTGCAAACATGACCCCGCAGCAATTCAATGCGATTGCCTACGACGCCAATCATTCGTTGTGGAATGACCTCAAGGGCCAACTGGACGTGCAGTTCTTCCATGTGGGCATGGGCTTCCGCACGCCGGTGCGCATGTACAGCGTCGACGCCGGGCGCAAACAAGCGCGTGAAGTGCATTTCCATCCGCCGCTGTTCGACTACAAGAACACCACGGTGGATACCTCGCAGCTCAAGGGCGACCTGGGCTTTGCCGGCTTCAAGCTGTTCAAGGCACCCAAGCTCGACCGCCATGACGTGGTGTCCTTCCTCGGCGCCAGCTACTTCCGCGCCGTCGATGCCACCGGGCAGTACGGTCTGTCTGCGCGCGGCCTGGCCATCGACACCTATGCCAAGAAGCAGGAAGAATTCCCCGATTTCACCAAGTTCTGGTTCGAGACGCCTGGCAAGGACAGTACCCGCTTCGTGGTCTACGCCCTGCTCGACTCGCCCAGTGCCACCGGCGCCTACCGTTTCGACATTGACTGCCAGGCCGAGCGCGTGGTGATGGACATCGACGCGCACATCCATGCGCGCCAGGACATCGAGCAACTGGGCGTGGCGCCGATGACCAGCATGTTCAGCTGCGGCAACCACGAGCGGCGCATGTGCGACACCATCCACCCGCAAATCCACGACTCCGACCGGCTGGCCATGTGGCGCGGCAACGGCGAATGGATCTGCCGGCCGTTGAACAACCCGGACCGGGTGCGCTTCAACGCCTTCGCCGATGTCGATCCAAAAGGCTTCGGCCTGATCCAGACCGACCACGACTTCAGCAACTACCAAGACACGGTCGACTGGTACCACAAGCGCCCCAGCCTGTGGGTCGAGCCCACCACCGCCTGGGGCGAAGGCTCCATCGACCTGGTGGAACTGCCGACCACCGGTGAAACCATGGACAACATCGTTGCCTTCTGGACACCCAAGTCACCGGTCAAGGCCGGCGAGGTCCTGAATTTCGGTTACAAACTGTACTGGAGCGCCCTGGCGCCGATCGGTACACCGCTGGCCCGCGTCGCGGCGACGCGCTCGGGGATGGGCGGTTTCACCGAAGGCTGGGCACCGGGTGAACACTATCCGAATGTCTGGGCGCGGCGTTTTGCCGTGGACTTCGCCGGCGGCGGGCTCGAATCGCTGAAAACGCCGATCGAGCCCATCATCACGGCTTCGGGTGGCAAGGTGCAGGACGTTCAGGTACTCGAGCTGCCCGACATCAAGGGCTTCCGCGTGCTGTTCGACTGGTACCCGACCAGCGACAGCGTCGATCCGGTGGACATGCGTCTGTTCATCAAGACCCAGGGGCGCACCCTCAGCGAAACCTGGCTTTATCAGTACCTGCCGCCCGCGGCGGAGAAACGCAAGTACGTGTGATGCGCTGACCTCAGCCAGCATCCTCGCCCGCCCTTTCTGCGGGCGAGGATGACATCACCGAAACGCCGCAGCGCCACTCAGTCGCGAAGGTCCGATTCCACAATCGGCTGGTCGCGGTGGGTGGCGCGCTGGTACTGGGCTGGCCATGTGGCCAGACGACCGCCCAGGTCTTCGTCGGCGTGCAGCGGCCAGTACGGATCACGCAACAGCTCACGCGCCAGCAGGATGACGTCAGCCTGGCCAGTGCGCAGGATGTGTTCGGCCTGCGCCGGGTCGGTGATCATCCCGACGGTGCCCGTGGCAAGATCCGCCTCTTTGCGGACTCGCTCGGCAAAGCGCGTCTGATAACCAGGCCCGGTCGGGATCTCGGCATTGGCCGAGGTACCGCCCGACGACACGTCGATCAGATCCACGCCCAGCGCTTTCAGGCGCTTGGCCAGCTCGACGGTCTCGTCCGGGTTCCAGCCGTCTTCGACCCAGTCGGTGGCCGACACACGCACGAACACGGGCAATTCTTCAGGCCAGATGTCGCGAATCGCCTGGGTGACTTCCAGAGTCAGACGGATGCGATTTTCAAAGCTGCCGCCGTAACTGTCCTGACGCTGGTTACTGATCGGCGACAGGAACTGGTGCAGCAGATAGCCGTGCGCCGCATGCACCTCGACTACCTTGAAGTTGGCGGTCAGCGCGCGACGGGTCGCGTCGACGAACGCCTGGACGATGTCCTTGATCGCTGCTTCATCCAGTGCGGTCGGCGCGGTGTGCTGCGGGTCGAAGGCGATACGCGACGGGCCCACCGGCACCCAGCCGCCTTCATTGACAGGCACGCTGCCATGCTTGCCCAGCCAAGGCCGCCAAGTGCTGGCCTTGCGCCCGGCGTGGGCCAGTTGGATGGCCGGCACCGCGCCTTGCGAGGTAATGAAGCGGGTGATGCGCTGCAGCGGTTCGATCTGCTCGTCGTTCCACAGGCCCAGGTCTTCAGGCGTGATGCGACCCTCTGCCGTCACTGCAGTGGCCTCGGTGAAGACCAGACCGGCACCGCCACTGGCGCGACTGCCCAGATGCACCAGGTGCCAGTCGTTGGCAAGGCCATCGACACTGGAGTACTGGCACATCGGCGATACGGCGATGCGGTTGCGCAGGGTCAACTGGCGCAGGGTATAGGGTTCGAGCAACATGCTCATCGGGCACCTCGGTTGGCAGTTTCAGATGGGACGAGAAGCATCCGCTCGAACACGACTGCGGACGTACCTGTCTCGTTCTCGAAGACTAGTCGACAACCGAGCCGCGAGCGTGGTTCCGCGGCCGAGCAGGGTCGTACGGCTCAGCGCGGCTCGATGTGGGTAATCAGCAACTGCACCGTTTCCCGCCCGCGGAACTCGTTGAGATCCAGCTTGTAGGCCAACTGCACCCAGCGTACCGATGGATCGGGCCACACCTCGCGGTCGACGCCGAACGCGATGCCGTCCAGGCTGACGCTGCCGCACTCGGTCTTGAGCGTCACCTTCAGGTGTCGCTCGCCAACCACCCGCTGCTCCACCAACTGGAACACCCCATGGAACATCGGCTCCGGGAAATGTTGCCCCCACGGGCCGGCATTGCGCAGGGCGCGCGCCAGCTCCAGATGGAATTCCTCGACGCCCAGGGTACCGTCCGACAGCAGGCGTCCGGTCAGGTCTTCCTCGCACAGCTGGGTGCGCACCTGCGCGTCGAATGCCTCGCAGAACGCCGGGAAATTCTCCTGCGGCAGGGTCAGCCCGGCGGCCATCGCATGCCCACCGAACTTGCTGATCAATTGCGGATGCCTGGCCGCCACCGCATCCAGCGCGTCACGGATATGGAAGCCCTGGACCGAGCGTGCCGAGCCTTTGAGCAGCCCGTCACCGGCGTCGGCGAAGGCAATCGTTGGACGGTGGTAGCGCTCCTTGAGACGCGAAGCGAGGATGCCGATCACACCCTGATGCCATTGCGCATCGAACAGGCACAGGCCAAACGGCATCGACTCCAGCGCCAGGTCCTTGAGCTGAGCCAGGGCCTCGCGCTGCATGCCTTGCTCGATCGACTTGCGGTCCTGATTCAAGCCATCGAGCTGCGCCGCGATGGTCTGGGCGCTGGGCAGATCGGTGCTCAGCAGGCACTCGATGCCCAGGCTCATATCGTCCAGGCGGCCGGCTGCGTTGAGTCGCGGCCCGAGAATGAACCCCAGGTCGGTCGAGGTGATACGCGCATGCTCACGGCGTGCCACTTCAAGGATTGCCGTGATGCCTGGTCGCGCACGGCCCGCACGAATGCGCTCCAGGCCCTGGTGCACCAAGATGCGGTTGTTGGCGTCCAGCGGCACGACGTCCGCCACGCTGCCCAGTGCCACCAGGTCCAGCAGCTCGCCGATATTGGGCTGCGGCACCTGTGCATAGCGGCCCAGCTGGCGCAGCCGCGCCCGCAGTGCCATCAGCACGTAGAAAATCACCCCGACGCCCGCCAGATTCTTGCTGGGGAACTCGCAGCCTGGCTGGTTGGGGTTGACGATGGCATCTGCAGCCGGCAACTCGTGCCCCGGCAAGTGGTGGTCGGTGACCAGCACCTGCAGCCCGGCAGCCTTGGCCGCAGCCACACCTTCGACGCTGGAAATGCCGTTGTCGACCGTAACCAGCAATTGCGGCTCGCGCTGCAGGGCGACTGCGACGATTTCCGGGGTCAGGCCATAGCCGTACTCGAAGCGATTGGGCACCAGGTAGTCGACGTGAGCGGCGCCCAGCAGGCGCAGGCCGAGCACACCGACCGCGCTGGCCGTGGCACCGTCGGCATCGAAATCACCGACGATCAGGATGCGCTGGCGCAGGTCGATCGCCGTCACCAGCAGCTCGACGGCGGCCTCGATGCCCTTGAGCCGCTGAAAGGGAATCAGGCGCGCCAGGCTCTTGTCCAGCTCCTCTGCGCTCGACACGCCACGCGCCGCATAAAGACGATTCAGCAAGGGCGGCATGTCGCCGAGGAAAGGCAGGGTCTGGGGCAGCTGACGGGGTTCGATGCGCATGGGGCCTGGGGCGGTTCTCACTGCAAGACAAAGGAAGAAGGTTGAAACCTGGGCGGCCTAGCGCTCGCCCAGCAGCCACTCGAGCTGGACTTCGTGCTGACCGCGGTCATCGGTGACGAACACCGTGCCCTCGCTGATCATGACGTCCCATTTGATGACCCGCGGCATGTCCTTGGCCAGGGTCTCGAGCACCTCCTGGGGCACCGCGGCGATGTTGACGTTTTTCAGGTTCTTCACCGCATCGACCACCTTGGTCTGCCATACGCGCAAACTGCCGTAGGCCAACAGGCTGGTGCGTTCGGTACGCCGCGAACACCAGGTCAGGCGATCGGCATCGGGCAGGCCAACTTCGATCCAATGCAGGATCCGGCCATCCAGGCTCTTTTCCCACAAGGCAGCCTCGTCGACATCCGACAGACCACGGCCGAAAGACACCTGCTCGTTGTACCACAGCGCGTAGGCAAGCAAGCGCACGGTCATCCGCTCTTCGGTTTCCGAGGGGTGACGCGCGATGGTCTGCTTGACGGTCTGGTAAACGCTGCGGTCAAGATCGGTGAGGTTGAGTTCGAATTTGTAGGTGGTCGACGGCTGGGCCATTAGGCAGGCTTCTTGGGGACAGGAAAAGGCCGACAGTCTACCCGATGCGTGCCCGATCAACGACCACCACGGGACAGTGCGACCCTGCGGCACGTTTTGATCATGGGTCCGGGTGTGGTAAAGATGGCGCAGTGTTTCAAAAACGGACACCCACGCCCCACACCCCGCGCAAGGAATGCCATGGACTCGTGTTCCAGAACTCTGCCGCCCAGCAGCCTTCTCCTGGCACTGGCGGTGTGCTCGTGCCTGCTCACTTCACCGCTCGCCCATGGTCGCGAGACCATTACATGGCTGCTACGCGACCTGGCGCCGCTGACCATCGCCAGCGGCCCGGCGCGTAATCTGGGCGCCGTCGACCTGGCCCTGCCGTTGTTGCGCGCAGCCTTGCCCGAGTACGACCACAATGTCCTCAGGGTCAATCGGGCGCGTGCCTCGCAGATGCTTGGCGAACCCGGCCTCAACTGCGACCCTGCGCTGCTCTGGACCGCACAGCGGGCGCGCAGCATTCTTTATTCCGTGCCCAGCATGAATGTGCTGAGCAATGTGCTGATCATGCAGCGCGGCGACCTGCCGCTGATTGCCGAGTTCATGCAAGACGGCAAGGTCGACCTGGGCGCGCTTCTAAGCAGCAGAACCCTGGCCCTGGGCATCATTGCCGAGCGCAGCTATGGCCCTGTGGTGGACCGGATTCTCGCCGACACCGACAGCTATCAGCTTCTGGCCCATCATGGCAACGACGCCATGGGCAGCCTGCTGCGCATGGAAAGACTCGGCCGGATCAAGGCGCTGCTCGGCTACTGGCACGAAGCGCGCTACCAGGCACGTCAGGAAGGTCTGGATCCGGAACAGTTGGTGCAAGTCCCCATCGAGGGCTCAGCGCGCTCGCAGTTCATTCATGTCGGCTGCTCCGACAGCCCTGCAAGCCGGCGCGTACTGACAGCACTGAATTCGGTGTTGCTGGAACTCAGGAACGGTCAGTTGGCAGATTTCTACGCCCAATGGCTGGCGCCCGCCGAACGGCCGGCGTACTTGCGGGAAACCGCCGCGCTGTTCGATGCCCAGCGCAAAGAGGCCATGAGCAGCCAGCGCTGAGTGAGAATTACACAGGCGGCCATCAATGAATGTCAGACCAGCGCGTGGCTGAAAGCGGCATTTTGCGAAACGTTGCGCAGCGCCGCGATCATCGACGGCTCCAGCCGCCCTTCTGCCACCAGAAGATCGCGGTGCAGACCATCGACCACGTCGGTAAACGAACGTAGATCCTCGAACTGACTGCGGTTGACCAAACGCTTGGTCACCACGCTCCCAGCCGCGCTCATCACCACTACCTGGCAATTGCCAAGGCTATCCTGCCCTTCGAGCGTCACGCGATACGGCGTCAGGGCTTCATTGAGCAACAGGCTGATATTCTTCATCGCATCACCACTCGTCTGTTCGAATTCTTAAGGTGCATGACACTGACCCCTGCCCTGCGAAAAAAGTTCTGAGCAAGCCGTGTCAGACTATTACCGAGGTTGCCGATAGAATATGACAGCGCGAATGTAGGACATTTCTGATTATTAGATTTGGCGCCTGCATGCTTAGAAATGGACTACAAAACAGATCAGGAATGGACCACAGGTGTGCCAGAATTCATCGCCTGATTTGCCCGTCACCGGAGCCTGCCTTGACCGACCCACTGATCGCCCCGCTGCGGATCGTGCTGGCCGATGACCATCCGATCTTTCGCGTTGGCCTGCGCGCCGTACTGGAACGAGACCCCGGTTTGCGCGTGGTGGCCGAAGCCTCCTCGCCGGAGGAGCTGACACGCTGCCTGGGCGAAACCGAATGTGGCCTGTTGATCACCGACTTCATGATGCCCTCCACGGAACAGGGCGATGGCCTGCGGCTGATCGCCTACGTTCGCCGGCATTGGCCAAAGCTGCCCGTGCTGGTGGTGACCATGCTGACCAATCCGGGTCTGTTGCGTTCGATCCTCAACCTGGGGGTAGCTGGTTTGCTGGGCAAGGCGAGCCTGGTGAACGAGCTGCCCACGGCGATTGCCAGCCTCAAGCGCAACAAACCCTACGTGGCGCAATCGGTGAAGAGCATCCTGGCACTGCCCAGCGATACCCCCGCAAGACGGATCACCGGCCATGTCGACCTGTCGCCTCGCGAGCTCGAGATAACGCGACTGCTGGCGCAGGGGCTCTCGGTCAACGAAATCGCCGCGCAGCTCAACCGCAGCAAGCAGACTATCAGTGCACAGAAAGTGAGCGCCATGCGCAAGCTGGGCATCGGCAACGATGCTGCGCTGTATATCTACCTGCAGGCTCACGGGCTGAAATGAACCTGGCCGCGGCAGGTGTGCGCAGGGTAGGCGGGCCGTTCTAACGACCCAAAGGCAATGACCAGGCGCCCTCGAAGTGACTGATTTCGTGCACTTCCGGCAGGGGCAACAAGGCCCGTGCGCTCATGCTTCGCTGGTAATCCTGCAACAGGCCATGCACTGCTGCGGCCGACACCGGTGTGTGCAGTACGCCCAGCAGCGGTAGCCGATGCTGCCGCGCCAATGCCGTGAACGGTTCCACCGGCTGTGACCCATTGCTGTAGATGACCAGCGCCCGTGCCAACCCGGTTGCGGCCAGATGGCCGATCAGCTCGCCCATGTCCAGGCCGGCCACGGTCATTTCGCAGATGACAATGTCAACGCCCTGGCGCTTCTCCAGCGAGAGGCATGCCGCGTTGAAACTTTGCGCGGTCAGGACATCGAACACGCCACACGCATTGAGCACCTGATGCATGGCGATCAGCTGGTACGGAATGTCTTCAAGCACCAGAACTCTGAGCGAACGCATGAATGAAACCTCGAGTGAGCGCATCGAGCTGCGCATTGACGGGCACTCTAAAGGGCAAGCGGCACGCTTGGGATAGGACAAGTCCGAAAGTTTCCGAGAATTTTCCTAGCAGCGTGCTATCGCCGTCGCCAGCCTGGCGATCTCGCGATTCAGCTCGGCAGCGTGAACGGTCAACTGTTCATCGCTGCCCGACCGGCAGCATGCGTTCACCTTGGCCAGCACGCGTGCCAGAGGTGCGGCATCGATCAAACAAGCGATGCCGTGGAGCCGATGAAGCACTTCGTGCAGCCGCACACGATCGAGCGTCTCGACGCTTTCCGCCAACGTCTGGCTTTCAGCCTCAAGGTTGCGCGAGAGCTCATCGAGCATTCGCTTGATGACCGCGTTATCCGCCTGGGTCAGGTGATGCAGCGTCTGCATGGAGAATGCCGGGCCTTGCTGCATGTCGGCGATGATCTGCGCCAGCTTGTCCAACGCTATCGGCTTGACCAGCAGTTCGTCCATGCCCGCTTCGGCGCAGCGCAACCGCTCGTCCTGCATGGCATTGGCGGTGCAACCGATGAGCCTGACCGGAGGCGCGGCGGACGCGGCCTCCTGCAGGCGGATGGCTTTGCACAAGGCATGGCCGTTCATGCCCGGCATATTGCAGTCGGTCAGCACCAGATCGAAATGCCCGGCCTGCCAGGCCGCCAGCGCACTCACACCGTCGCTGGCGTCCTGCACCCGGTGCCCGAGGAACTGCAACTGCTGGGTCAGTACCATCCGGTTAGCCGACAGATCGTCCACGACCAGTATGTCCAGTGCGGCGCTGTCGGGCCGAGCGTGCACGGTCGGCATCGCGTCCTGTTCAGCCTGATGCCGCACCTCGATCTGCACTTCCACCCGTGTCCCCTCGCCTTCGGTGCTGTGCAGGCTGATCGTGCCACCCATCAGTTGGACCAGCTGCTTGCAGATGCTCAGGCCCAGGCCGGTGCCGACCGATTCCTGTTGCACATCCACGTTACCCTGGACGAACGGCCTGAACAGTCTGGCCTGTTGAGCGGGCGTGATGCCCGCACCTGTGTCGCTGACGGTAATGGTCATGTGCCACTGGCCTGAACTGAGTGGCTGCGCCGCGACCGCCAGGTTGACGCTGCCCTGGCGGGTGAACTTCAAGGCGTTGCCGAGCAGGTTGTGCACCACTTGCCGCAATCGCAGCGGATCGAACCAGAACGCGCTGGCCACGCCCGGCGCAATATCGAGGTGCAGCGCTACGCCTTTGCGCTGAGCCTGGGCCGAGAACAGGCTGAGCATGCCCTCGAAGAACGGCCTCACTTCGGTTAGCTGCTCGGCCAGCAACATGCTGCCCGATTCGATCTTCGCCAGGTCCAGGCTGTCGCCGATCAGGGCGATGAGGTCCCGCGCCGAACGCCAGGCCACTTCCAGCGCCTGCGACACTGGCTGGTCGTCACGCTTGCGGCGTTCACGCTCGAGCTCGAGCAGACCGATGATGGCTGCCATGGGCGTACGGATCTCATGGCTCATGGTCGCCAGAAAAGCGCTTTTGGCCTGGTTGGCCTGTTCGGCAATGTGCCGCGCTTCGACCAGTTGGTCTTCCAGGCGCTTGCGTTCGGAAATGTCGATCCAACCACCGAGCAGGCCCTGCAACTGCCCCTCGGCGTTATAGAACGGCACGATCCATTGCCAGGCGTGAACCTTGCGGCCGCGCATCTGGATCTGCCGATCGGTCGACACCGGCTGCTGATCGTCCAGCAGCCTGAGGTAGTCACGGTGCATCTGCTGCGCTTCGTCGGCATTGACCACGGCGACTTCCAGCAATGTACGACCCTTGATGTCCTGCAGACGGGTGGCAAAGCTCTGCTCGTAACTCTTGTTGCAGGACAACAGCCGCGCCTGCAGGTCGCGGACATAGATGGGCCCGGGAATGCCATCGAGCAGCGCGTGCTGGAATGCCAGCTGATCGTTGAGTGCCTGCTCGGCCTTGAGCCGCTGACGAATCTGCGCCTTGAGTCGACCACTCCACAACAGCGACACCGCGCCCAGCACCAGCGCTGCTGCCAGCAGCCAATAGACCCAGGTGGCAATGCGTTGCCACATGGGCTCTGGAGGCACTACCGCACCCAGCCACTTCAGGCGCGCTGCACGCAGTTCCGCGACCGGATAGGCCTCCAGCGCCTTGTTGATGATGGACGTGAGCTCGGGTTCCGAGGCACGAATGGCAAAACGGTCGGGCGACCATTCGCCGGCGACGTTGCGTCCGACCTTGAGCACGCCGGGCGGATAACGGCCGACCGCACGATAGGCGCCGACTTCACTGTCGATGGTGGCATCCGCTTCGCCGCTCGCCACCATCTCGCGTGCCTTGTCGTAGGTGCTGACCAGGCGCAGCTTGATGTGCGGGTACTGGCTGCGGATCGCGCTTTCCAGGGCGTGCTCGGCCGGAATCGCCAGGACCTTGCCGGCCAGCTCGTCCAGATGACCGATGGGCAGGTCCTCGGCGCGCACGATGAACACCCAGCCCTGGCCACCGAACGAGTGGCTGAAACTCAGGAAGGCCTTGCGGTCCGGCGTTTCCGAGAGAGTGGTATTCATATCGGCCTTGCCAAGCTTCAGCATTTCCAGGCTCTGGGCCATCGAGTTGGAAGGCAGGTAGACGAACTGCAGTCCCGTCATGTGCGACAGCGTTGCCAGCACTTCACTGTTGAGCCCTACCCAGTTTCCCTGGCGGTCCCGGTACAGGTAGGGAGGATACTGCGTCGCGACCACACGCACCTGGCGGTGCCGGGCGATCCAGGCTTGTTCGGCAGGCTCCAGCGGTACCCGATGGTGGCCGATTTCCGACCCCAGCCCGGTGGTCCAGCGGGTCAGGATCTCGCGGCGCAAACCATCGTCGAGGCTGGCCAGGGCCCGCTCGACCATCTGCCCCAATATCGGATCGGCCTGGCGACTGGCGATGGTGTAACCCACGGGTGGCAGACCGCTGGGGCCGACGATATCCAGAGCCAGGTAGGGTCGCAGTGCGTTGTAGGCGCGCACGATCACCTCGTTGCTGATCATGGCGTCGACATCGCCCTGGTGCAGCGCCTGCAAGCCACTGCTCAGGCTGGGTGCGACCACGATGCGGCTGTCGGGATACACGCGTTGCACCGTGGCATCGTCGGCATAGCCATCCACCAGCGCGACCTTCTCCCCGGCCAGGCCGCTGCTGTGCTTGCTGCCCGCGCGCCGTACGATGACGCCGCGGTCAGGCATGTACTCCTTGGAAAAGGCCAGGCCATCGATGGCCTGTTCGAAGGCATTGGCGCTGGTCAGCAGATCGATTTCGCCATCCTTGAGCGCCTGCACCGCCTCGCTGCGCTGGGCAAACCCCGACACCCGCAGATCGACCCCCAGGCGGCTGCCGATCAGGCTCAGGTAGTCGGCACTCACACCTTGATAGCGGTTGCGATCGCTGGTGATGTCGATGGGTTCGTGATCGGCCAGGGAAACACCCACCCTGAGCGTGCCGTGGCGTTGCAGCCACTGCTGTTCGGTGCTGGAAAGAGGCAGTGGAGAAAGCTGCGCGAACGGTGCAACCAAGGCGAAGGGCAGGCTTTGGGCAGCGAACGCCAGGCCGGGCGAAAGGATGGCAACCGCCATGAACAACCCCGCCATCCACGCCGTCACCCCTGCGAGCGTGAGAAACGAGGTCAGTGTGGGTTTCATGCCATGCATCCTTGCCTGCGGGCCAAAGGGGCCCAGGAAAAAGTTGCATAAGCTTGGCACTGTAAAAAGCATAAAGCCCGCATCGGGCGGGCTTTATGTGTTTCAGATCGCGTCAGACGCGAGGCTGCATGCCATCACAGCGGTTTGCCGCGATTGCCATGTTGGCTGACGAAGGCTTGTACGGCCGACAGGTCGTTGGGCAACACGGTGCACTTCTCTTCGCGCTCGAACAGATCGACCAGGTGCGCAGGCAACTCCAGGGCCTTGCCTACGCCGGCCTTTTGCACGGCTTCGGGGAACTTGACCGGGTGCGCCGTTCCCAGCACCACCATTGGCGTGTCGAGGCTGCGACGACACTCGCGCGCCGCGCGTACGCCAATGGCCGTGTGTGGATCGAGGACCTCGCCGCACTCGGCGAACACCTGGGCGATGGTCTCGCAGGTTTGCTCGTCGGAGACCGCCAGCGAGTCGAACAGCTTGCGCGCCTCGGTCCAGCGTTCCTCATCGACGCTGAAACCGCCGCCCTGGCGGAAGTTGTCCATCAGGCCTGCAATGGCCGCGCCGTTGCGACCGTGCAGGTCGAACAGCAGGCGTTCGAAGTTCGACGACACCATGATGTCCATCGACGGCGACAACGTCGCGTGCAGGGTTTGCTTGACGTACTGATTGCCGCTCATGAAGCGGTGGAGGATGTCGTTGCGGTTGGTGGCCACCACCAACTGGTTGATCGGCAGGCCCATGTTGCGCGCCAGATAGCCGGCGAAGATATCGCCAAAGTTGCCGGTGGGCACCGAGAACGCCACCGAACGTGCCGGGCCGCCCAGTTGCAGGGCCGCGTGGAAGTAGTAGACGATCTGGGCCATGATCCGCGCCCAGTTGATCGAGTTCACTGCAACCAACGGCGTGCCCTTGAGGAAACTCTGGTCGGCGAAGCTGTTCTTGACCATTTCCTGGCAGTCGTCGAAATTGCCTTCGATGGCGATGTTGTGCACGTTGTCGCCGGTAATCGTGGTCATTTGCCGACGCTGAACCGCAGACACGCGCTCATGCGGATGCAGGATGAAAATATCGACGTTCTCGCAGTGCTTGCAGCCTTCGATTGCGGCCGAACCGGTATCGCCACTGGTGGCGCCGACGATCACCACACGCTGGCTGCGTTTGGCCAGTACGTAGTCGAGCAGCCGCCCCAGCAGCTGCAGGGCAAAGTCCTTGAACGCCAGCGTTGGCCCGTGGAACAGCTCCATCACCCACTCGTTACCACCCAGCTGGCGCAAAGGTGCGACGGATGCATGGGCGAATACCGCGTAGGTTTCTTCGAGAATCTTCTTGAAATCGGCATCCGGAATGCTGCCGGTGACGAACGGGCGCATGACCCGAAATGCCAGCTCGTGATAAGGCAGCCCCGCCCACGAGGCGATTTCTTCCTGGGTGAAGCGCGGCAGGTTTTCCGGGACATAGAGGCCACCGTCACTGGCCAGACCGGCGAGCAGAACCTCTTCGAAGTTCAGGGCCGGGGCCTGACCGCGAGTACTGATATAACGCATTGCGAATTCCTCTGGCAGCTGCCGCTTAGTTCAAGTGCTCGACACGGATGCGCACGACCGGGCCAACCACGCCCTGCAAGGCTTCCAGCGCCTTGATGGCATCATTGATGTGCTGTTCGACGACGCGGTGGGTCAGCAGGATCATCGGCACCAGGCCATCGTGTTCCTCGACCTCTTTCTGCATGATCGACTCGATGTTGATGCCACGCTCGGAGAGGATGCTCGCCACCTGCGCCAGCACGCCCGGATGATCCTTGGCCTGAATGCGCAGGTAGTAGGCGCTTTCGCAGGCCTCGATGGGCAGGATCGGGTGAGCGGAAAGCGAATCCGGCTGGAAGGCCAGGTGAGGCACGCGATTCTCCGGGTCCGAGGTCATGGCGCGGACCACGTCGACCAGGTCGGCGACCACGCTCGAGGCAGTCGGCTCCATGCCCGCACCGGCACCGTAGAACAGGGTTGAACCGGCCGCGTCGCCGTTCACCATCACTGCGTTCATCACGCCATTGACGTTGGCGATCAGACGGTCGGCCGGGATCAGCGTCGGGTGCACCCGCAGCTCGATACCACGCTCGGTGCTGCGCGCCACACCCAGATGCTTGATGCGGTAGCCCAGGGCTTCGGCGTAGTTGACGTCGGCCGTGGTCAGGCGGGTGATGCCTTCGGTGTAGGCCTTGTCGAACTGCAGCGGAATGCCGAAGGCGATGGACGCCAGGATGGTCAATTTGTGCGCCGCGTCGATACCTTCGACGTCGAAGGTGGGGTCGGCCTCGGCATAACCCAGGGCCTGCGCTTCGGCCAGGACGTCCTCGAAGGTACGACCCTTCTCGCGCATTTCGGTCAGGATGAAGTTGCCAGTACCGTTGATGATGCCCGCGACCCAGTTGATGCGGTTGGCCGACAGGCCTTCGCGAATGGCCTTGATCACCGGGATGCCACCCGCCACGGCGGCTTCGAACGCAACGATCACGCCCTTCTCGCGTGCCTTGGCGAAGATCTCGTTGCCGTGCACTGCAATCAGCGCCTTGTTGGCGGTGACCACGTGCTTGCCGTTTTCGATGGCCTTGAGTACCAGCTCGCGCGCGATGCCGTAGCCACCGATCAGTTCGATGACGACATCGATATCCGGGTTGCAGGCCACGGCGAAGACATCGTTGGTAATGGGGGTACCGGCGATCTGGCAATTGGGGTTCTGCGAGCGCATCGCAATCTGCGCCACTTCAATACCGCGCCCGGCACGGCGGGCAATCTCCTCGGCGTTGCGCTGAAGTACGTTGAAGGTGCCGCCACCGACGGTACCTAACCCACAGATGCCTACTTTGACCGGTTTCACTCTGAACTCCCCATGAAACGACCGCCTCGATGACGGTCGTGATACTGGCCGCAGGCCGTGAGCCTTCGGCTATTGATGACGTGCGAGTGCCACTCAGCCTTTCGCGTCGAGGGCCAGCTTGGCGACGTTGGCGGCCGGCTGGTAACCCGGAATGACCTGACCGTTCTCCAGCACGATGGCTGGCGTGCCGGTGACGCCGATCGACTGGCCCAGCTCGAACTGCCTGGCCACCGGGTTGGCGCATGAAGGCGCCTTGATGGTGTCGCCCGATACCATCTTGTCCATCGCTGCCTTGCGGTCCTTGGAGCACCAGACAGCCTGCAGCTGTTCGTCACCGGCCGACTTCAAGCCCTGGCGCGGGAACGCCACGTAGCGGACCTCGACACCCATGCGGTTCAGCTCGGGGACTTCGGCGTGCAGCTTGTGGCAGTACGGACAGGTGGTATCGGTGAAGACCGTGATGTGCGACTTGGTTTCGCCCACCGCGGGGTACACAACGGTATCGGCTACCGGGATCGCGTTGACGGTCTTGGCAATGGCCAGTCGCTCGGTTTTCTCGGTGAGGTTGACCGGCTTGCCGTCCTGGATCTGGAACAGGTAGCCCTGCATGACGAACTGACCGTCGGCGCTGGCGTAAAGCACGCGACCGCCCTTGAGCTTGACCTCGTACAAGCCGTTGAGCGGACTGGCGGCGACGCTTTCGATCGGCACTTCCAGTTGCAGGGTCTGCAGGGTCTTGCGAATCGCTTGTTCCGCAGCCGGGTCGGCAACGGCAAAGGTGCTGGCCAGCGCAAGGGCTGCGGCGGCGAAAAGGCGGGTCACGCGCATGGGAACTCCTGGAGCGACGGACTTGAGGGGCGGTGGACGATCAGCTCGTCACAGCCCGCTGCATAAACCGGGCAAGCCTACCACATTCATTGGCCAAGACCGACTCTGGACAACCCTCGACACAGCCTTGGAGCACGTTGTTTCATCCGCGCGGATGATGCCTGGCATGAAGCTCCTGCAGACGCGCGCGTGCCACGTGGGTGTAGATCTGCGTGGTCGACAGATCGCTGTGGCCGAGCAGCATCTGCACCACGCGCAGATCCGCACCGTGATTGAGCAGATGCGTCGCGAAGGCGTGGCGCAGCGTGTGCGGCGACAGCGACTTGGCGATGCCGGCGACCTGGGCCTGATGCTTGATCCGATGCCAGAAGGTCTGTCGCGTCATCTGCTCGCCGCGCTGGCTGGGGAAGACCACGTCGCTGGGCCTGCCGCCGAGCAGTTCGTGACGTCCGTCGCGCAGGTACCGCTCGACCCAGACCACCGCTTCCTCACCCATCGGCACCAGGCGCTCCTTGTTGCCCTTGCCCACCACGCGCAATACACCCTGGCGCAGATTGACCTGGTCCAGGGTCAGGCTGATCAACTCGGTCACGCGCAGGCCGCAGGCATACAGCACCTCGAGCATGGCGCGATCCCGCTGGCCGATCGGCTCGCTCAGATCGGGCGCCTGCAATAACGCTTCGACGTCGGCTTCGGACAACGATTTCGGCAACGGTTTGCCCAGTTGCGGCATGTCGATCTGCAGCGTCGGGTCGGCACCGATCAGCTTTTCGCGCAGCAGGTAGCGATAGAAGCCGCGCGCGCCCGACAGCAGGCGTGCCGTGGAGCGCGCCTTGTAACCCTGCTCGACCCGCCAGGCCAGGTGATCGAGCAGTACATCGCGGCCCGCCGCCTCCAGCGCGATGCCGCGCTCGTGCAACCAACCATTGAACAATGCAAGGTCGCTGCGGTAACTGTTGCGGCTGTTTTCCGATAGGCCTTTTTCCAGCCACAAGGCATCGAGAAATTGGTCGATCAGGGGGTGGTCGAGGGCAGGCATCGCAATCGCAGGGCTGTGGGGGTGCGGGGATGATAACAGGGCGCAGCGTCAGGGCGACGCCTTCGCGGGCAGAGGGCTCGCCGCCCGCCCCCCTCCCACATGAACCTTACCCACCCGTTCACGCTCGCCTACACACTTTCGCCCACAAAAAAGGCAGCCCGAAGGCTGCCTTTTCCTGCATCAGAAACAAACTGTACTCAGGACAGTTTTTCCTTGATACGTGCTGCTTTACCAGACAGGTCGCGCAGGTAGTACAGCTTGGCTTTGCGCACGTCACCACGACGTTTCACGGCCATGCTGTCGATCTGCGGGCTGTAGGTCTGGAAAGTACGCTCTACACCTACACCGTTGGAGATTTTACGAACGGTGAAAGCACTGTTCACGCCGCGGTTGCGCTTGGCGATAACAACGCCTTCGAACGCCTGCAGGCGCGAGCGATCGCCTTCCTTCACTTTCACCTGAACGACAATGGTGTCGCCCGGGGCAAAGGGAGGGATTTCTTTGGTCATCTGCTCTGCTTCGAGTGCAAGGATGATTTTGTTGGTCATGCTGTGCTCCTAAGGTAAATCGTCTGACTTACCATCGATACGTTAACTATCGTCCCGCTCGCGGAGGTACTCCGCCAGCAGCTTGTTCTCTTCTCCAGAAAGCGAGCGTCTTTCCAGAAGATCGGCACGTCGTTCGTAGGTCCGCCCAAGGGACTGCTGCAAACGCCAGCGCCGGATGTGTGCATGATTGCCGCTAAGCAATATGTCGGGAACACGCTGATCCGCATACACCTCCGGTCGGGTGTAGTGCGGGCAATCCAGCAGACCGTCGGTGAAGGAATCTTCCTCCGCGGAGTCCGCATGCCCCAAAGCTCCGGGCAGCAGCCGTGTAACCGCATCGATCAGGACCATGGCAGGCAATTCACCGCCCGACAGCACATAGTCGCCAACAGACCACTCTTCATCGACATGAGCTTCAATGAAACGCTCGTCGATGCCTTCGTACCGCCCGGCGATCAGAATCAAGGATTCGGACGTCGCCAGTTGTTTCACCGCACCCTGTACCAGCGGCCGGCCCTGGGGCGAAAGGTAGATCACCTTCGCCGCTTCCCCTGCCGCAGCCTTGGCCTGAACCAGAGCGTCTTCCAGGGGCTTGATCTTCATCACCATTCCCGGACCACCGCCGAAGGGCCGGTCATCCACTGTGTGGTGACGGTCCGTGGTGTAGTCCCGCGGATTCCAGCAGGTCAATTGCAACAACCCCTGTTTCACCGCGCGGCTGGTAATGCCGTACTCGCTGATGGCCGAGAACATCTCGGGGAACAGGGTGATCACTTCCACGCGAAAGGTTGCCATCGCCTAGAAGTCCGCGTCCCAATCCACCCTCATCTCGCCAGCGGCCAGGTCGACCTTCAACACGCATTGCGCCGTATAGGGCAACAGGCGTTCACGATCATCCAGGCTGCCCGCGCAGGGCTTCACCACCATTACATCGTTGGCGCCGGTCTCCAACAGGTGATCGACGGTGCCGAGCAATTGCTCTTGCAGGTCGATGACTTTCAGGCCCTGAAGCTGATACCAGTAGTAGTCATCTTCGGCCAGGTCGGGCAAAAGGCTGCGCGAGATGCAAATCTCGTAACCGGACAGAAGACGTGCTTCGTCGCGATCGTCCAGGCCTTTCAACTTGGCAACCAGATCCTTTTGCGTGGATCGGCCGCTGACCAGCTCTACCTGCCTGGTCACGCCTTCGCGCCGGAGCGTCCAGGAGGTGTACTGCAGCAGGTTTTCAATCGGATCGGTAAAGGAAAAGACCTTCACCTCGCCGCGAACGCCGTGTACCGAGAAAATCTTGCCGACGACGATCAAGTCATCAGCGGAATCTGGCGTCGCGTTCATATTGCTCAGGCCGCGGCCTTGGCATTTTCCTTCAGCAACTGAGCAACGCGCTCAGAAGGCTGTGCACCAACGCTCAACCAGTGGTTGACGCGCTCTTGGTTCACGGACAGACGGATTTCCTGACCACGGGCAACAGGGTTAAAGAAACCCACGTGCTCTTTGTGGGAACCGTCACGCGGGTTGCGCGAGTCGGTTACGGTCAGTTGGTAAAACGGGCGCTTTTTGGAGCCGCCACGGGCAAGACGGATGGTTAGCATTGAACATCGTTCCTGTAGTCGGTGCTGCAAATCATAATGCACAGCGGGCACACGGGTGCCCGAAAGGCCGCATATTCTCAAGGAATACACGGACATTTGCAAATGCCTTTTTCCGATAGGTCGAGGCTTGCAGCGAGGATTTGCCTATGAGCCGTTGCAAGCAACGGAGTTTGGCCACATGGCCAGGGTATTCATCGGCAAGAGGGATGTGTTTGTAGGAGCGGGCTCCCACGGGGTTCTCGTGCCGACGCAATGGGTTACATCTTGGGCATGCCGCCACCGCCGCCGGGCAGCATGCCGCCCATACCGCGCATCATCTTGGCCATGCCGCCCTTGGTCGAGAACTTCTTCATCATCTTCTGCATCTGCTTGTGCTGCTTGATCAAGCGACCGATGTCCTGCACCTGGGTACCCGAGCCCATGGCGATGCGACGCTTGCGCGAGCCGCTGATCACGTCAGGGTCGCGGCGCTCGGCCGGGGTCATGGAGTTGATGATGGCTTCCATCTGCTTGAACTGCTTCTCGGCAACGTTCTGAGCGTTGCCCATCTGCGAGAGGTTCACACCGCCGATGCTCGGCAGCTTGTCCATCAGGCCGCCCAGGCCGCCCATGGTCTTCATCTGTACGAGCTGGTCGCGGAAGTCTTCGAGGTCGAAGCCCTTGCCCTTCTTCAGCTTCTTGGCCAGCTTGTCGGCCTTGTCCTTGTCCAGCGACTGCTCGGCCTGCTCGATCAGGCTGAGCACGTCGCCCATGCCCAGGATGCGCGAGGCGATGCGGTCGGGGTGGAACGGCTCGAGCGCTTCGCTCTTCTCGCCCATGCCGATGAACTTGATCGGCTTGCCGGTGATGGCACGCACCGACAGTGCGGCACCGCCGCGAGCGTCGCCGTCGACCTTGGTCAGGATCACACCGGTGAGCGGTAACGCATCACCGAAGGCCTTGGCCGTGTTGGCTGCGTCCTGGCCGGTCATGGCGTCGACCACGAACAGGGTTTCGGCAGGCTTGACCGCCGCGTGCAGCTGTTGGATCTCGCCCATCATCTCGGCGTCGATGTGCAGGCGCCCGGCGGTGTCGAGGATGACCACGTCGATGAACTTGAGCTTGGCCTCGCGGATCGCGGCGTTGGCGATGTCCACGGGCTTCTGGCTGATGTCCGACGGGAAGAAGGTCACGCCGATATCGTTGGCCAGGGTTTCCAGCTGCTTGATGGCTGCCGGGCGGTAGACGTCTGCCGACACCACCATCACCGTCTTCTTCTTGCGCTCCTTGAGGTAGCGCGCCAGCTTGCCGGCGGTGGTGGTCTTGCCCGCACCCTGCAGGCCGGCCATGAGGATGACCGCCGGCGGGGTCACCGCCAGGCTCAGCTCCTCGTTGGCCGCGCCCATCATCTCGACGAGCTCGGCCTGGACGATCTTCACGAACGCCTGGCCTGGGGTCAGGCTGCGCGAAACCTCGGTGCCGACCGCACGCTCCTTGACCTTGTTGACGAAGTCCTTCACCACCGGCAAGGCGACGTCGGCTTCGAGCAGCGCCATGCGCACTTCGCGCAGGGTGTCTTTGATGTTGTCCTCGGTCAGCTTGGCTTTGCCGGTAACGTGGCGAAGCGTCTGCGAGAGGCGGTCTGTAAGGTTTTCAAACATGTCGCGATCCTTTCTGGCTCTGGTTGAGCCGAGGTTGTGGCGGCAAGAGCAGGCCGGCGATTATAACCAAGAGTGGGTGCCACGGACACTGCGCGGTATGCAGTCTTTCGTCGGCGGGCATTTGATGCCAAACTCAGGCACTTTCCGGCTTGTGCTCCACAGGACCTATGCTCCCCTTGTCACCCAGTCTAATCCCCACCCTCGCCGCCGCCTGCCTGTACGCCGCTGCGACTGCCTATCAGGCAACCCGTATCGGCCAAGGCGGCAAGGCTGACAAGCGCGTGCTCTACCTGTTCGGCTTCCTGGCCGTGATTGCCCACGGCTGCGCGTTGTTCTCGCAGTTGCTCACCCCCCTGGGGCTGAGCCTGGACTTCTTCAGCGCGGCCAGCCTGATCGCCGTGGCGGTGATCGCCCTGACCCTGCTGGCCACCAGCCAGATACCCGTGGAAAACCTGCTGGTGCTGCTGTTTCCCCTGGGCCTGGCGACCATCCTGATCGCCCAGTTCGCGCCCGGCGGGACTGCACCGCTGATCCACGAAGAGCCAGGCATTCTCACGCACATCCTGCTGTCCATCTTGGCCTATGGCATGTTCACCATCGCCGTGTTCCAGTCGTTGCTGCTGTTGCTGCAGGACCACCAGCTCAAGCACAAGCATCCGGCAGGGCTGATCAAGAATTTCCCGCCGCTGCAGACCATGGAAAGCCTGCTGTTCGGTTTCATCTGGGCCGGCTGGGCACTGCTGTCGCTGTCACTGATTTCAGGCTGGGTGTTCGTCGAGAACCTGTTCGCGCAACACCTGGTGCACAAGACCCTGCTCGCCTGCCTGGCCTGGATCGTTTTCAGCGTGCTGCTGTGGGGACGCAATCGCCTGGGCTGGCGCGGGCACAAGGCCATTCGCTGGACGCTGGCCGGCTTCTGCCTGCTGATGCTGGCCTATTTCGGCAGCAAGCTGGTTCGCGAATACATTCTGCACATCTGACAGGTCACCCATGGACACTCTGCCCCTAGGGCCGATGCTCGGCGCGCTGGCGCTGGCAATTCTCCTCGCCGCGCTGCTTTGCGCAGTGGAAGCCGCGCTGCACACGCTGGCCGCACAGCGCCCTACCGGGCGCAATGGCGATCGACCGGCGCTGCAGGCGCCGCTGCCCAGCCTAGTGCTGCTCAATACCCTGGCCCGTGCCATGGCGGTGACCCTGGGGGTAACGCTTGGCATCTATCTGCGCGGCGCCCATGGCGCCTGGCTCGGTGGCCTGGGCACCACGCTCGCCCTGCTGGTGCTGGCCGACTACCTGCCACGCCGCCTTGCCCAGCGCTACCCGCGGCCGTTCATCGGCATGGCCAATGCGTTGCTGGCGCCGCCACTCAAGCTGGTCTGGCCGCTGGCATGGCTACTGGACGGCGCCGCGCGGCTGCTGGTCGTGCCGTTCGCCCGCAAGGAACCCGGCAAAGGCGCCCAGCAGGAGCCTGCCATACCGCGCAGTGTGCTGGACGAACTGGCCGCCGAAGCGCGCAGCAACAAACCGCACCTGGCCAACAGCATCCATGCGTTGGACAAGATCACCGTCAACGACATCCTGGTGCCGCGCAACGAAATCGACGGCATCAATCTGGAAGATTCGCTGGACGAGATCATCGACCAGCTGATGATCAGCCGCCATACCCGCCTGCCGGTCTTCCACAACGACATCAACCATGTCGAACGGGTGCTCAATACCCGCCAGATCAGCCACCTGCTGCCGCACCGCGAACTCACCATCGAGGCCTTGCTGGCCGCCTGCTATGAGGCTTACTTCGTGCCCGAAAGCACGCCCCTGCAGATGCAGCTGCTGAATTTCCACAAGCAGCAACGCCGATTGGGCATCGTCGTCGACGAATACGGCGAGGTGCAGGGCATCGTCACCCTGGAAGACATTCTGGAAGAGATCGTCGGCGAGTTCGAAGATGACGATGCGCTGGCCAATCCGCATATCCATCCGCAGCTGGATGGCCGCTTCGTGGTCGAAGGCCAGGCCTCCATTCGCGACATCAACAAGAGCCTGGGCTGGCACCTGCCCAGCGATGGCCCCAAGACCTTGAACGGCCTGGTCACCGAGGCGCTGGAAAGCATTCCAGCCAGCGCGGTGTGCCTGAAGATCGGACGCTATCGCATGGAAATTCTCGAGACCGAGGAAAACCGCGCGTCACGGGTGCTTATATGGCACGCGAGCAGCCTGCCAGCAGCGTGACGGCGGTGTCGCGCCCTCGCAAAACCGGCGCCGCCGCTCGCCAGGCACCGGTCGACTCAGACCTTACAGTTCGACCTTGACCGCTTGCGAGGCGCGCGTGGCCTTGGCCCGGGCTGCCTCGATCGATTCGTCGCGGGCCAGGGCCACGCCCATGCGCCGTTGCCCATTGACCTCGGGCTTGCCGAACAGACGCAGCGCCGTATCCGGTTCGGCCAGTGCCGCGCCGAGGTTGTCGAAGGCGGTCTGGCGAGAGTTGCCTTCGACCAGGATCACCGCCGAGGCGGATGGCCCGAACTGCCGGACCAGCGGGATCGGCAACCCGAGAATGGCGCGTGCGTGCAAGGCGAACTGGGACAGATCCTGGGAAATCAGGGTGACCAGGCCGGTATCGTGCGGACGCGGCGAGACCTCGCTGAACCACACCTGATCACCCTTGATGAACAGTTCGACGCCGAACAGGCCGCGCCCACCCAGGGCTTCGGTCACTGCACGCGCCACCCGCTCCGACTCGGCCAGGGCCACCGGGCTCATCGCCTGGGGCTGCCAGGACTCTTGATAGTCGCCCTTCTCCTGCCGGTGGCCAACCGGTGCGCAGAACGTCGTCCCGCCAACGTGGCGGACGGTCAGCAAGGTGATCTCGTAGTCGAAGTCGATGAAACCTTCGATGATCACACGGCCCTTGCCGGCGCGCCCGCCCTCCTGGGCATAGTCCCACGCTTCCTGCACATCGGCCGCCGAGCGCAGCAGGCTCTGGCCCTTGCCCGAAGAGCTCATGACCGGCTTGACCACGCACGGGAAACCCAGGTCCTGCACGGCCCGCGCGTAGTCTTCGAAGGTGTCGGCAAAATGGTACGGCGAGGTCGGCAGGTCCAGCTCTTCGGCGGCCAGGCGGCGAATGCCCTCGCGGTTCATGGTCAGTTGGGCTGCGCGCGCAGTCGGCACCACGGTGAAGCCTTCGGACTCCAGCTCCACCAGCGTGGCGGTGGCGATGGCCTCGATCTCGGGCACGATGTAGTGCGGTTTTTCCGCTTCGATGACCGACCGCAAGGCGGCGCCATCGAGCATGTTGATGACATGGCTGCGATGGGCCACTTGCATGGCCGGCGCATCGGCGTAACGGTCTACGGCGATGACTTCGACGCCCAGGCGTTGCAGCTCGATCACCACTTCCTTGCCCAGCTCGCCGCAGCCGCACAGCAGTACGCGGGTCGCGGTCGGCGACAGGGGGGTTCCGATACGGGTCATTTCAGGTCCTCAGGGAATCGTCTGGATCGAGGGGCAGCACGCAGGCCAACCCGACAGGGGCGGGCATTTTAACTCAACACGGCTTTGCGTGCGCCAGTCTCGCCGCCCACAGGCAAGGGCTGGATCAGCCGCCCGCAAATACCAGGCCCTGAGCCACGGCTCGCTCGTGGGCGAGGCGCAGCACGGCGCGGCGCTGGTCGTCGCTCATGCGCCCCCACTGGGTAATTTCCGCGGCGGTGCGCTGGCAGCCCGTGCACACATCCTGCTCATCCAGGGCGCAGACACTGATGCACGGAGACTTGACCGGCTTGGGCGGAGAATTCACGAGTCCTGCTCGATCAGTTCGCGAGCATAGCGCTGGGCATTGTGCACATAGTGCGCGGCGCTGGCTTCGAGCATGCGCTTCTGGGCTTCGCTCAGCTCGCGCACGACCTTGCCCGGCGAGCCCATGACCAGCGATCCATCGGGAATTTCCTTACCCTCGGCAATCAGCGAGTTGGCGCCGATGATGCAGTGCTTGCCGATCCTGGCGCCGTTGAGAATGACGGCGTTGATCCCGATCAGGCTGAAGTCGTCCACAGTGCAGCCATGCAGCATGGCATTGTGGCCAATGGTCACGCCGCGACCGATGGTCAGCGGCACGCCGGCATCGGTATGCATCACGGTGCCGTCCTGCACGTTGCTGTGCTCGCCGATGTCGATCAGCTCGTTGTCGCCGCGCAGCACGGCGCCGAACCACACGCTGGCCCCGGCCTGCAGGCGCACCTTGCCGATGAGGGTGGCATTGGGTGCGACCCAGCTGTCGGGATGGGTTTCGACGCGCGAGTCGCCCAGACGGTATTTCATGTGATCTCCTCGACGCGGCAATGGTCGGCACGGCGCCCCGCCGCACTACGTTCAGATGACGGTCAGATGGCGGTGTAATGCTCGGGAGGCCGATGCAGGCTGATCCGGGCGTCATACATCAGGTTGACGAGTTCGACGATCATGATCGCCGACAATCCCCATATCTTGTACTCGCCGAAGCGATAGCTGGGCACGTACCAGCTGCGGCCCTGGTAATCGATGCGGTGGGTGTGCTCGCGCGGGTCCTGCCGAAAGAACTCCAGCGGCACGGAAAACACCGCGGCGATTTCGGCATCGTTGGGTCGGTATTCGACATAGTCGGGAATGATGCCCACGAATGGCGTGACCTTGAGCCCGTGCTTGGACACCAGCGGGCTGAGCGGACCGATGATTTCCACCAGCCCGGGCGGCAGGCCGATTTCCTCTTCGGCTTCGCGCAGGGCGGTGAATATCAGGTCAGGGTCTTGCGGGTCGCGGCGTCCGCCGGGGAAAGCCACTTCGCCACCATGGGTCGAGAGCCCCGAGGCGCGCAGTGTCAGCACCAGCTCGGGCTCGTCGCTGCGGGTGATGGGCAGCAACACGGCCGCTTCGGGAAAACGGCTGTCGGTTTCCAGTGTGCGTGGCGTATGGTTGCTCACTCGGCGAAGTAGCTCGTCCAGCATGGCGTTTCTCGATCCGTGGCCTGCTGGCATGATGCACCAAAAGCCGCTGGCAGCCCAAGCTCGATTTGCCGTGCCGCAGGCTTGCGGCACCTCGGCACTACGGCCAAGATAGCGGCAGCCATCAAGGATCTGAGCATGAATTTCTGCAGCCATTGCGGCAACCCGGTAACCCTGCGCATCCCTACCGGCGATACTCGCCCCCGATTCGTCTGCGGGCATTGCCACCTCGTCCATTACCAGAATCCCAAAGTGGTCGCGGGCTGCATCGCCGTGTGGCAGGACCAGGTCTTGCTGTGCCGCCGGGCCATCGAGCCGCGCCGTGGTTTCTGGACCCTGCCGGCAGGCTTCATGGAAAACGGCGAAACGCTGCAACAGGCTGCCAGCCGGGAAACCGTCGAAGAAGCCTGCGCACAGGTGACCAACCTTGCGTTGTACACCGTGTTCGATCTGCCGCACATCAGCCAGGTGCAGGTGTTCTACCGAGCCGAAATGTCCGAGCCTTCGTTTGCCGTGGGCGAGGAAAGCCTGGAAGTGGGCTTGTTCGCGCAAAATCAGATCCCTTGGGCGGAGCTGGCTTTCCCCACCGTCGGCCGTACCTTAGAATACTTTTTCGCCGACCGGCTGGAGCACAGCTACCCGGTTCGCAACGAGTGCCTGGGGCCGCTGCTCGCGCGCTGGCCACAGGCCTGACCCATCGCACCGGCGCCAGCGGCGCGTTTCCATTGCAGGAATATCCCATAGATGCGTTGCCTGACCGCCCTGTTCTGCCTGTGCTTCGCCGTGAGCGCCCAGGCTGCCTTCACCGTTACCGTTGAACGCAAGCCGGTCGACCAGATCGCCCCTGCGGTGCAATCGAGCAAGCGCCTGGGCGTGGACCCGATCGACAAGGTGCTGGTGCTCAAGACCAGTCGCCAGTTGCAGTTGATCAGCGGTGGCGAGCCGCTCAAGAGTTACCGCATCTCGCTGGGCAAGCAACCCCAGGGCGCGAAGGCGCGCGAGGGCGACAAGCGCACGCCCGAGGGCTTCTACTGGCTCGACTGGCGCAAGGTCAGCGATCGCTTCAACCTGGCGATGCACGTTTCCTATCCCAACATCAGCGACTCGGCCCGCGCCCGCCGCGAGGGCGTTCCACCGGGCAGCATGATCATGATCCACGGCACGCCGATCGACGAGGAGTACCCGGAATGGTACTTCGCCACCCTGGACTGGACCGATGGCTGTATCGCCATGAAGAACGACGACATGCGGGAGGTGTGGAGCCTGGTCAAGGACGGCACGATGATCGAGATCCGGCCGTGAGCACGGCGTTCTCTTTACCGACCCAGCCTTGACCTTCCTTCAGCTGTCATAGGAACCATCCTACAACTGGTTCCTTTTTCGAATCCGCCCTTTCCTACTGTCTGTCAGATTCTTCCTACCAACAACCCCTCTCCCCTGCCCGTTCCCTGGGAAGTCCCCCCTCTTAAAGTGGCCGCCTATTGATTGGTCGACGATTGGGGCTGGGCTGCAATGACGATTTTCCGCAAGGACCGGCTGTTATCCGCACTGCTTTTCGCACCCGCCATGGCGCTGGGCGAAACCGGCGCGCAACCGCTGAATGACCAGATCCTGCGTCAGTTCGATACCCAGCGCCACGAGCGCGCCGCTGCCGAACAGGCGCAACGGCTGGAAACCCTTCGTGAAGACGCGGCGGAGCCAGCCAGCCGCGCACCGCAGCGGGTCGAGCAAGGTGATGGCGAGTGCTGGCCGGTGTCCGCGGTGCGCGTGCAGGACAACCAGCTGCTGGACACCGCTGCGCTGCAAGGTGTCCTGCAGCCATGGGTGGCGCCATGCAGCGGCGTCGATGACATCAACCAGATGCTGCTGGCCTTGACCGGTGCCTACGTGAAGGCCGGCTATATCGCCGCCAGGCCCTATATCGTTCGCATGCCCGCAGCAGATGGCGAGCTGGTCATCGCCATGCTCGAAGGCTTCATCGAATCCATTGAAATCGCCGACGGCAGTGACGACCTGGCGCTGGGCAGCGCTTTCCCTGGGATGATCGGTCGCCCGCTCAAGCTCACCGATGTGGAAAGTGGCCTGGACCAGCTCAACCGGCTGCGCTCCGTCGACCTGATCCTGGACATCGCTCCCGGCGAGCAGGTGGGGGGTACGCGAATCGTTCTGCGCCCACAGGGCACGCACAAATCCTGGACCCTGGGCACCGGACTGAACAACCGTGGCAGCGATGCATCGGGGCGCCACCAGGCACAGCTGAGCCTGAGCCTGGACAACCCGTTTCGTCTCAATGATTCGCTGGCTGCCAGCTATGCCAACAGCCTGGACGGTGGATCGGGCCGCAGTCGCCAAGGCGGGATGTTCTACGAAATACCCTACGGGCGCTGGACCCTGAACGCTTCGGCGAGTCGTTTCGAATCCCGCGCACCGCTGCCCAACCGCCATGAGGTGGCGCAGAGCCTGGACAGCTATGGCCTGAAGCTGGATCGCAGCCTGTGGCGCAACCAGACGACCCTGCTCAATGGGCACCTGCGCCTGGACCAGACCCGTACCGATCTGCTGTTCGACGGCACTACCGTACGCAACGGTCGCACCACGCTGAGCGTCGCCAGCGTCGGGCTCAACCTGACTCACCTGGGTGATTCGGTGTGGAGTGGCGCCCTCGGCTACTCCCGCGGGCAGGGTTGGCTGGGGGGCGATCGCACACCCCTGCGGCATGACGCGCCGCAACCGCACTTCGAAAAATACCGAGGTACCGTCACTCGCCGATCGCTGTTCGATCTGCTCGATCGACGTTGGGCGTGGAGCAGCGAACTGGACATGCAGTACAGCCCAGACCCGCTACCGAGCCTGGAGCAGATGCGCCTGGCCGGCAGCGCCAGCGTGCGCGGCTATCGCCTGGACAGCCAGCCGGTCTCCAAGGGGGCCACGTTGCGCAACACCCTGAGCACTTCGCAGCTACTCGCCCAAGGCCTGTACCTGACCCCCCAAGCGGGGCTGGACTCTGGCTGGGGCCGGCACACGTACAACCAGGTCGAGACCCAGCACGCCATCGGCTTGAGCGCCGGGGCCACCCTGAGCTGGGCAGACGGCCAGATCACTCTGGATTATCAGCGCGGCCTGCATCGGCGTGCCAGCGCTTCGCCGGAACCAGGTTTCTGGACCTTCGGGCTTTCGCAAGTCTTCTGAAAAACAGGTAGATATCCCCATGACCAAACCATCACGTTGTGTTCAGCGCGACGCCTTGCGCCTGGCAATCGCCGGTGTCGTACTGGCGCCTTACATGGCCAGCGCCGACGTCATCCAGCCGGCCTTCGAGCCGGGTGCCAAACCGATCGTCATGACCAATGCCGGTGCCGCCCCGATCGTCGACATCGTGGCGCCCAATGCCGCCGGTCTTTCGCACAACCGCTACGAGCAATACAACGTCGGTGTCCCCGGCGTGGTACTGAACAACAGCCTGCAGGCCGGCCGTGCGCACGTCGCCGGCGAATTCTTGAATGTGCGGGCGAACGGCCAGTTCAAGGGCCAGGCGGCAAGCACCATTCTCAACGAAGTGATCGGCCGACGCCGCTCCGACATCAACGGTGAACAAGTGATCTTCGGCCAAGCGGCCGACTATGTACTGAGCAACCCCAACGGGATTTTGCTCAATGGCGCACGGATCAACCTGCAAATGGACAAACAGGCGACCTTTCTGGTCGGCCGGCCGCAGATCGAGAACGGCAGGATCACCGGGCTCAATACCGACGGTGGTATCGACCCACGCACCGCGCTGAAGGTAGACACCCGCGGGGTGACCGTGAACGGCGGTTCGCTGGCTTTGATCTCCCCCACGATCGACCAGCGCGGGCCGATCAGCGCAGCGCAGAAGCTCGACATTCTGTTGGGCACACACAAGGTCGATGCCAGCGATCTGAAGGTCAGCCACGTCCAGCAGAACGCGTTCAGTACCGACGCGCGCCTGATGGGCGCCATGCACGCCAATCGCATCAATATTCTGAGCACCCGCGAAGGTGCCGGCATCAACATGGGCATCAGTCGGACCGCAGCGTGTGAAGGCATCGAGATCGCTTCGCAGGGCGCACTGAACATGATCAGCACCGCCAAGCGCGATGGCTTGGCCACGCAGGGTGTACTCGACGCCGGCGCTGGCGATGTGCGGCTGAGCTCGGCAGCGAACCTGAACATCAAGTCGGTGGCGATCAGTGGCGCGTCGATCAGCGCCGACGCCGGTGCCGATCTGAACCTGGATACGTTGACCCGCACCGTCGAATCCAGCCGCAGGAGCGGTGTGGAGAACGACTGGTACATCCTGCCTGCAGGTGCGACCACTACCACCGTCGAGCTGACGCATACCGAGCATCTGGCGAATGCGCTGAACGCCACGCAGTCCGTGACCCTGACTGCGGGCAACGATGCCAGGCTCGCCGCCACCCACGTCAACAGCCTCGGCGACGTAGACATTGGCGCGGGCAATACGCTGGAGCTGACCGCCAACGTCGACCGCAAGCTTGACCGCGTCACCGTCAGCAACCGACGCCAGGGCGCTCAACGCCTGGACAGCACGGCCACCCAGACCACTCAGAGCGCAGCGTCGACGCTGATCGACGGCCAATCGATCAGCCTCACGGGACGGGCAATAACAGTCATGGGCAGCGACTTGAACAGTCGCAGCGACCTCAACCTCGCAGCAACCGAAGCGGTGGAGATCGGTACCGTCGTTCTGCATGGCTCGGTTGCGCAGGACAGTCGCGAGGGCCACGTGATCGTCCGCCGTTCGGCGACCGAACTGCACGACCGCGAGCAGACCCTGGACCACCGCGGCAGCCGGCTTGCCGCAGGCAATGGCAAGCTCGCCGCCCAGGCCGATCGCGTGGACCTGATAGCCGCGCAGCTGGAGGCCCGGGACATTGACCTGCGAAGCCTTGCGCAAGACCTCAGGGTACAAGGTGCCCAAGCCCACCAGCGTATCGAGAATGCGCGCCAGGACACCGCGCTGTTCAGCGCGTCCGACCGCCGCTACGACCGCAGGCAAAGTACCTATCAAGGCAGTTCCCTCAGCGCCAGCGGCGCCCTGCTTCTGGACGGCAAGCGCGACACCCTGATCGTGGGCTCGAGCCTTGCCACCGCTGGCGATCTGACGGTCAAGGCCGAGCGCAACCTGATGGTCGCTGCCGGCCAGCAGAGCAGCGAATCCACCCTCAAGGGCAAGGACTGGAAACTGACCGTTTTCGGCGAACAGACCACGCCAGGCTCCGGCCAGCCAGGCGACGCACAGGGATCTGCCGGGCAGTGGGACGCCGGTGCCGGGATGCGCCAACAGTGGACGCTGGACACCGCCCGGCTGAACACGCATCAAGCCAGCCAGCTCAAGGGCGGTAACGTCGCACTCGAGGCCGGGCAGGACCTGGCCATCGTCGGCTCGTCGGTACAAGCCGAACAGAACGTGCTGCTCGATGCCGATGACATGCGCATTCTGGCCACCGAGGCGCAACGCAGTTTCCGCAACCAGGAAACCGGAAGATCGGTGGGTTACGAGATCACTGCGGGCGTTGACCGTTTCGGTACCGGCGCCGCTTTCGCCTTGCAGACCGACACCGACGGCCGCAGCGAGAACGTACACACGCGCAGCTCGATCAAGGCCGGCAACGACGTACGCCTGACCGCGAAGGCACTGACCACCCAGGCAGCGCAGGTGGAAGCAGGCCAGTTGTTGAAGGTGCGCGCCGACCGTGTCCACAATCAGGCCGTTACCGACAGCACCAAGACCGCCCTGGACTACAACAAGATCAAGCTCAGTGCGGGCAGCTCGCTGGACTACGGCGCCATTACCCGTCAGGTACAGAAGCTGTGGAGCGGGGTCGACCAGACCAGCCTGTATGCCAGTGGCCTGGAGGATGGCCTGCTGCCGTGGAGCGTGGGCATCAATCTCAAGGGTGACTACCTGGACCGCAATACCCAGTCGCTGACGCACATTGCCCGGGTGTCGCAGTTCAAGGGGGGTGAGCTCGATATCGCTGTGACCGGCAAGCTGCACGATATCGGTACCCAGTACGAAAGCACGATCGGCGCCATCGCGCTGAGCGCGGACAGGCATGTCATGGACGCTGCCAGAAACAGCGTGCGTAGCGCAATCGACGCGTTGGGGGTGGATGCCATTGCCAGGCTGGAAACCTCGACCGGCTCCGACTGGGCCATGGGCGCCGCAGCCCGCGGTCACAGCAGCGCACAATACAAGACGGTGGATACGGCAGTAGTCGGCAGTCTGCTCGGCAACAACGGTATCCGTATCCAGCTGGGCACCGATGGCCTGTATGAAGGCACGGTCATGAGCAGTGTGCAGGGGCCAATCCAGATCCACAGCGGCGGTAACCTGCAGTTCCTCCAAGCCGGCAACAGTATCGTCAAGCATGACGATGGCACGCGCGGGCGCGGCGCAGCGCAGCTCAATGGGGTGGTCGCACCAGCCCCTGTGGTTCAGGGTGGCGCCATCGGCGGCAGCGGGCAATACACCGTACTCGACAGTACCCAGACCTTCGCCGTCGGCGCCAGGCTGGACACCCCCGGCGCCGTTACATTGAGCGCGCAAGGCAACGTGATGCTGCAGGGCACTGCCATCGGCTCGCAACAGACGCCGGTGGGCAGCCTGTCGATCGACGCTGGCCAGAGTGTCGTGGCACTGGCCGGCATCGACACTGCCAGGGCCCAAGGCAATGTCTATGGCGGCAGCGGTTCGCTCAAGGTCAGCGCCAGGCCATCGGCAGGCGGCTTGCCGGTGGCAGGCAGCGCAGGCTTCGAATTCGGTCAGACTGCGGAGGATTCGGCACTGCGTCGCGGCGCACAGTGGCATGTGCTCAACGACATGGCGGTCACGGCAGGCAGTGACCATGCGGCAGCGATACTGCTCGAAGGCCTGCACGCCACGGCCGACCGGATCAAGCTGGACGCACGCAAGGGGGGGATCGCCGTGATCGCCGCGCGGTCGACCAGCGATCGCGACAACAAGCTGATTTCCGCCACCTTCAGCCTCGGTGGCCATTCAGGCGGCGCGAAGCAGTCCTACGCACTCGATGAGTTCAACGTTCAGTTCAAGCTCGACTACGACAAGCTCAAGAGCGACACCTATGCCAACGCCAGGCTCACCGCGGGCACAGTGGAATACAACAGCCCGGGCGAGCTGCTGCTGGCCGGTGCGCAAGTGCATGCCGACATGATAAGCGGTTCGGTGGGCAGCCTGCGGGCAGTCAGCGTCAGGGACAACGTTGACGCGACCAAGGTCAATGCCGAGGCCGAAGTCGGCAAGGGTGGCGATCCGTGGGGCGCGATCGGCAGCCTGGCAAAGCTGGCAGGCGAGTGGGGAAGCAAGGGCAAGCAGCGCCTGGACCAGTTGAATGCGGCCTACTCCACCGATATCTCGGCCAAGCTGGGCTTCGACATGCGTCGCGAACTGCGCGATACCGTGACCCAGAGTACCGTACTCAATGGCCGCGACACCCTGGGCCTGGAGGTCCTGGGGACAACCCAGTTGGTCGGCGCACAATTGCAGACCAGCGGCACTGCGCTGCACCCGGACCCGAACTCGATGCAGACCAGTGACCTGACTGCGCGCGACCGACTGGTAACGGTCTCCCTGCTGGCGCTGACGCCGTCACTGGGTGCGATCAAGGACCTGTACAGCCATCTGCAGAAGGACAAGCCCGAAGAGGTGATGATCGATACCGGACTGTTCCGCGCAGGCGGGCACAACCGCACTCAGTATCTGACAGGAGGCGTGGAAAAACTCGCGCTCTGAGCATGACTCTCCGCCGGCCCGACATCCGTTTGGGCCGCATCCTACGATGGGCCGCGCGCGCTGCCGCTATCGCGTCCGACCCACCCTTCCTAAGGTAGCTCTCGTGCATCGGCCCCCAGGTCGATGCACAGCCAATCCTCGACCTAAGGAAAGACCTCGATGCCTCATACCATGGAACAATTGCGCCACCTGACCCTGCGCTCGCTGCCGCTGGCCATCGCCAGCGCGCTGCTGGTGCCCTGCTCCCCTGCCTGGGCCGATGGCCTGACCGCGTTTGCGGGTGGCGAAACGGCGCCAATCATCAACGGCCAGTACAAAGTACCGGTCATCGACATCGTTGCGCCCAATGCCAACGGCCTTTCGCACAACGTCTACAGCGAATACAACGTCGGTACCCAGGGCGTCGTGCTCAACAACAGCCTGGTGGCAGGAAAGAGTGAAATGGCCGGCGAGCTGAAGGCCAATCCACAACTGGGCGGCATGGCCGCCAGCACCATCCTCAACGAGGTGGTCGGCCACGACCGTTCCAACATCAACGGCCCGCAAGTGGTTTTCGGCGCGGCGGCAGACTATGTCCTGGCCAACCCGAATGGCATCACGCTGAACGGCGCCAGCCTGGTCAACGCGCCACGAGCCACCTTCGTGGTCGGCGCGGCCACTGTCCAGGACGGTCGGCTGACAACGTTCGATACGCAGGCCACCGACCAGTTGCTGCGTGTCGACAGCGGCGGTGTCAGCAACCCGGCCGGCAGCCTGGCGCTGATAGCACCCAGTATCGTCAGCAGCGGGCCAATGGCCGCAGGCGCCGATATCGACCTGGTGCTGGGCAGCAATGTCGTCGACTACGCCAGCAATGGTGTGATCGGCAGCACGCGCACGACCAAACTCATCGATGCCAACCTGCTCGGCGCGATGGCCACAGACAAGCGCATCCGCATCGTCAGCAGTGAGGAAGGCGCGGGTATCAAGATGCCAGGCGCTCGACTCACGGCCGGTCAAGGCATCCGTATCGAATCGGCCGGCGACCTCACGCTGCATGCACCTGCGCGCGCCGGCAAGCCACAGACCCCCACCGAACTGCACGGCGGAGCGGGCGAGATCCACCTGGCAGCCGGCCGTCAGCTCAACCTGGGCACGGCACGCCTGGCCAGCGAAGCCGATGTGCGCCTGCTCGCCGACGGTGTGCGCAGCCAGGGTGCGGAGATCAACAGCGGCGGCCTGTTGAAGGTCAACGCGGCATCCATGGTCAATACCGGCTCAAGTCGCCTGCAGGGCGGCACGGTATCGCTGGATATCAGCGGCAAACTGGCTGATACCGGCACCGAGTACACCAGCACCCTGGGCAAGATCGCCATCCATGCCGACAGCCATGAGATGAAAGCGGCCATGCACAAGGTCCAGGCGGGCGCGGCAACCACCAGCACAGCCAAGGCCGGCAGCCTGAGCGCTGCCGAAGGTATCGACATCCGCCTGACCGGCAGTGGACGCTACGAAGGCACCCGCATCGGCACCTCGCAAGGCGCGGTGCAGATCGACGCCGGTGCCAACCTGGCGTTCAACCCGGCCCACGCCACCCTCGACCGCATGGGCAAGGACGGCGCTTACCAGCAACGCACGGCGAGCAAGGCGCGGATCGATGCGCCAGGCGACGTGATCCTGCGCGCCAGCGGCGATGTGCAGCTCAACGGTGTGGACATAGGCACGCTGGACAAGCCCGCTGGCAGTCTGAAGGTGACGGCGGGAGGCACCCTCACCAGCCTCGCGGCCGTGGACAAGACAACCCTCAAGGGTGGCGGTGAATCCAGGAGAGCCGAAGGTCTGCATAGCTTCGGTCAACGAGACGAAAGCACGCAACATCAGCAAGGCAATCAGTGGCAGGTAAAGGGCGACATGGCGCTGCAGGCCGGCGCCCGCAAGGCTCGCGCCCTGCACCTGCAGGGTGTCCAGGCCGACGCAGCCAGCATGAAGCTGGCGGCCACCGCAGGCGGTGTCTATCTGGAAAGCGCCAGCGACCAGCGTCAATCGGACCGCAAGCAACTGAGCGCCGATGCCAGTGATCCGCTCAAGCCGGCTCTTGGCCTCAGCTACCGCAACGAGCAGCAGCAGACACAGCACAATGCGCAACTGCGAGCTGCGACGCTCAGGCTCGATAGCCAGATGGATGCACGTCTGGATGGCGCACGTCTGCAGGCCGACAACCTGAGCGGCAACGTCAAGGGCAAGCTGGCGATCACTCATCGCGCCGACAGCACGCAAATCCTCGGTGTCGAGGGGCGTGTCGTGCTGGCCGAAGGTACGGCTCCAGGCACAATGCTCAATGAAGTGGCAGCGCTGGGCGGCAAGTGGAATTCGCCGGTCAAGGAAGCTCTGGCGCAGCAGCCAAACGCTGGCAAAGGCGAAGTCGAACAGGCCAATTTCGAGTTCACCCGCACCGACAAAACGGGCGTGAGCGAACAATCCGGAATGTTCAGCAGCGAGCCCATGAGCCTCAAAGTTGCACGAGGCACGACTCACGCAATGGCAGCAGGCGCCCATGAACTGCAGACCAGCCACAAGCTAGCCACGGGCAACACAGGCCTGGAGGCGGTCAAGCGGTTATATGAGCAGGTACGCATCCGCTGAGGGGAACGTGGCGACTCACAGATCGTGCAGTCGCCACACTTCGAAGGCAGGGGTTTCATACGGGTGGGCCAGGCGCAATGCCTGGACCACCGGTTCAATGAGTGAATCGGCCACTACCAGCTCGACCTTCCACTCTTCGACCTTTTCCAGTGTATCGGCCTGACCCAGAAATGGCTGGCTGCCATCACATGGCCGAAACTGACCGTGCCCCAACACCTGCCATGCGCAGTTGTCGTAAGCACCGATGCGACCGCCACCGGCGGCGAATACGGCACTCTTGACGGCTTCGACATGGCTGTCGGGAACGAAGAAGGCCAGTTTGAACATCTGCTGGTTCACCGACCTGTCAGTTCACCCACACGCGGGCATTGCGGAACATGCGCATCCAGGCGCCGTCCTCGTTCCACTCCTCAGGCTTCCAGGAGTTCTGCACAGCGCGGAATACCCGCTCCGGGTGCGGCATCATGATGGTCACGCGGCCGTCGCGGCTGGTCAATCCGGTGATCCCGCGCGGCGAGCCGTTCGGGTTGGCCGGGTACTGCTCGGTGACCTTGCCGTGGTTGTCGACGAAGCGCAGCGCCACGCAGCCCGACACATCGGCTTGCACCAAGGCGTCCGCGGTGGCGAATTCGGCATGACCTTCACCGTGGGCGATGGCGATCGGCATGCGCGAACCGGCCATGCCCTGCAGGAAGATCGAGTTGGACTCCTGCACCTGGACCATGGCAACCCGCGCCTCGAACTGCTCGGACCGGTTGCGCACGAAGTGCGGCCAGAACTCGCTGCCTGGAATCAACTCGTGCAGATTGGACATCATCTGGCAGCCGTTGCACACGCCGAGGGTGAAGCTGTCGCTGCGCTCGAAGTACTGCTGGAACGCATCACGGGCACGGGCGTTGAACAGTGCCGACTTGGCCCAGCCTTCACCGGCACCCAGGACGTCGCCGTAGGAGAAACCGCCACAGGCGACCAGTCCCTTGAACTCGTTCAGGTCGACACGTCCGGCAAGGATGTCGCTCATGTGCACGTCGATGGCGTTGAAGCCGGCGCGGTCGAAGGCCGCAGCCATTTCGACCTGGCCGTTGACGCCCTGCTCGCGCAGCACGGCCACCTGTGGGCGTACGTTTTTCTTGATGTACGGGGCGGCGATGTCTTCGTTGACGTCGAAGCTGAGGTTGAAGCTCAGCCCTGGATTGTCTTCTTCGAGCAGCGCGTCGAACTCCTGATCGGCACCGGCAGCGTTGTCACGCAGACGCTGGATCTGGTAGCTGGTCTCGGCCCACTGGCGTTGCAACAAGCGGCGTTCACCGCTGAACAGCACGTCGTCGTGGTAGCGAATGTTCACCGCGCCGTTGTTGATCGGCTGGCCGACCACCGCCACGCAGTCGTTGCCCAGGCCAGCGGCGCTGAACTGCGCGAGGATCATCGGCGTAGCGTCCTGACGCACCTGGATGACCGCGCCCAGTTCCTCGTTGAACAGCACAGCCGCGATTTCCTCGCGGCTGTGCGCCACGGTGGCCAGTTGCAGGTTGAGACCGCAGTGACCGGCGAAGGCCATTTCCACCGTGCTGGCCAGCAGGCCACCGTCGGAACGGTCATGGTAGGCCAGCAAGTGGCCGTCGGCGTTGAGGCCCTGGATCACAGCGAAGAACGCCTTGAGGTCCTCGGCATCGTCAACGTCCGGCGCGCGGCTGGCCAACTTGCCGTGTGCCTGGGCCAGGATCGAGGCGCCCATGCGGTTCTGGCCACGCCCCAGGTCGATGAGGATCAGGTCGGTTTCACCCTTGTCCATGCGCAGTTGCGGAGTCAGGGTCTTGCGAATGTCGACCACGGGCGCGAAGCCGGTGATGATCAGCGACATCGGCGAGGTCACGCTCTTGTCGGTGCCCTCTTCGCTCCACTGGGTCTTCATGGACATGGAGTCCTTGCCGACCGGAATGGTGATGCCCAGCTCGGGGCACAGCTGCATGCCGACCGCTTGCACGGCATCGTACAGACGCGCGTCTTCGCCCGGATGGCCAGCAGCGGACATCCAGTTGGCGGACAGCTTGATGTCGGAGATTTTCGCGATGCTGGACGCGGCGATGTTGGTCAGGGTTTCACCGACCGCCATGCGTGCCGAAGCCGGGGCGTCGAGCAGCGCCAGCGGCGTGCGTTCGCCCATGGCCATGGCCTCGCCGCTGTAGACGTCGAAGCTGGTGGCGGTGACAGCGACATCGGCCACCGGTACCTGCCACGGGCCGACCATCTGGTCGCGTGCCACCAGGCCGGTGATGGTGCGGTCGCCGATGGTGATCAGAAAACTCTTGCTGGCCACCGCAGGGTGATGCAGGACGCGTTCGATGCAGTCGGCCAGGTCCAGCTGGGCCGGATCGAAGTCATCGCCTAGCTCCTGCTCGCGCACGGCACTGCGGTGCATGCGCGGCGCCTTGCCCAGCAGCACTTCGAGCGGCATGTCGACCGGGTTGTTGCCGAAGTGGCTGTCGGTGACGGTCAATTGCGGCTCGGCAGTGGCCTCGCCGACGACGGCGAACGGGCAGCGCTCGCGCTCGCAGATGGCCTGGAAACGCTCGAAGTCGGCGGCGTCCACGGCCAGCACGTAGCGTTCCTGGGATTCATTGCTCCAGATTTCCAGCGGGGCCATGCCAGGCTCGTCGTTGGGCACGTTGCGCAGCTCGAAGCGGCCGCCACGGCCACCGTCGTTGACCAGTTCGGGGAATGCGTTGGACAGGCCGCCCGCGCCTACGTCGTGGATGAAGCTGATGGGATTCCTGTCGCCCAGCTGCCAGCAACGGTCGATGACTTCCTGGCAGCGACGCTCCATCTCCGGGTTTTCGCGCTGTACCGAAGCGAAGTCCAGGTCCGCCGAACTGGTGCCGGTGGCCATGGAGGAAGCAGCGCCGCCGCCCAGGCCGATGAGCATGGCCGGACCACCGAGCACGATCAGTTTGGAACCGACGGTGATCTCGCCTTTCTGCACATGCTCGGCGCGGATGTTGCCCATCCCGCCTGCGAGCATGATCGGTTTGTGGTAGCCGCGCACTTCTTCACCGTGGGGGGTGTCGATGCGCTGCTCGAACGTGCGGAAATAGCCGGTCAGGGCCGGGCGACCGAATTCATTGTTGAACGCCGCGCCGCCCAGCGGGCCGTCGATCATGATGTCCAGCGCGGTGACGATGCGCTCGGGCTTGCCGTAGGGTTTTTCCCACGGCTGTTCGAAACCGGGAATGTTCAGGTTGGACACGGTGAAACCGGTCAGGCCAGCCTTGGGCTTGGCGCCGCGGCCGGTCGCGCCTTCATCGCGGATCTCGCCGCCGGAGCCGGTGGAGGCGCCCGGAAAGGGCGCGATCGCCGTCGGGTGGTTATGGGTTTCCACCTTCATCAGGATGTGCACCGGCTCCTGCACCGCGCCGTACTGGCGGGTTTCAGGGTTCGGAAAGAAACGCCCGGCGACGCTGCCGACGATGACCGAAGCGTTGTCCTTGTAGGCTGACAGCACGCCTTCGCTGTGCATCTGATA
The DNA here is from genome assembly GCF_014235765.1 of Pseudomonas baltica. Taxonomy (GTDB): domain Bacteria; phylum Pseudomonadota; class Gammaproteobacteria; order Pseudomonadales; family Pseudomonadaceae; genus Aquipseudomonas; species Aquipseudomonas baltica. The sequence continues at coordinate 92,018 of NZ_JACMYH010000005.1, read as the reverse complement.
GGTGTTCTTGATCATGCCGAACAGGCTTTTTTCCTGGCTCTGACCGTCGATGTCCCAACTGGCGTTGAAGATCTTGTGGCGGCAGTGCTCGGAGTTGGCCTGGGCGAACATCATCAGCTCGATGTCGTGCGGATTGCGCGCCAGCCCCTGGAAGCTGCTGACCAGGTAGTCGATTTCGTCTTCGGCCAGGGCCAGGCCCAGCTCGACGTTGGCCCGTTCCAGCGCGACACGACCGCCACCCAGGATATCCACCGCGGTGAGTGGCTTGGGTTCGGCGTGACGGAACAAGCCGGCGGCGTCTTCCAGACGGGCCAGCACCACCTGGGTCATGCGATCGTGCAGGACGGCACCGATCAGCTCGGCTTCGGCTTCGCTGAAATCACCAGACACATAAAAGGCAATGCCGCGCTCTAGACGCTGAACCTGGGTCAGGCCGCAGTTGTGCGCGATGTCGCTGGCCTTGCTCGACCACGGCGAAATCGTACCGAAGCGCGGCAGCACCAGGAACAGCCGCCCGGTGGGCTCCTGAACGGGAACGCTGGGACCGTACTTGAGCAGACGGGCAAGGACTTGCCGGTCGTCGCTGGCCAGCTCGCCTTCGACTTCGGCGAAGTGGGCGAATTCAGCATACAGGCCAGTAACAGCGGGGACCTTCTGGCTCAGTTGCTCGAGTAATTTACCGTGGCGAAAGGCAGAAAGGGCAGGAGCGCCGCGCAGGATCAACATCGTCGGGACAGCCTCGAAAGGGGGTGTGCTTGGAGGCCGTGCATTCTAGCCTAAACCGTTCACCTAGGCACCCGACGGATGGAAAAACAGCGCGATCGTTCGTCAGATCCCTAGCTGGGGGCCAGTAAGAGGTTGCGCTTCGCTCTACCAGACTCCTTCGCCTGCTGTCGAGATATGGCTCGAGCGACCGTTTGCGTATACTGCACCCATGCTCACCCAGACCGTCTTACGCTCGCGCTGCGCCAAATGGCTCTTCGCAACCGGACTTCTCCTGCTGCTCAGTGGCTGCGTTGATAAACCCAGCACACTCGAACGGATCAAGGAGGACGGCGTGCTGCGCGTCATAACCCGCAACAGCCCGGCCACCTATTTCCAGGATCGCAATGGCGAAACCGGCTTCGAGTACGAGCTGGTCAAGCGCTTCGCCGATGACCTGGGCGTGAAACTCCAGATCGAAACCGCCGACAACCTCGACGATATCTTCGCCGGCCTGAGCCAGCCCCAGGGCCCGGTGCTGGCGGCTGCGGGGCTGGTCACCAGCGAGGCGCGGGAACAACAGGCGCGCTTCTCGCACCCCTATCTGGAAGTCACGCCGCAGGTCATCTATCGCAACGGCCAGAACCGCCCCACCGATGCCGCCGAGCTGGTGGGCAAGAAGATCATGGTGCTCAAGGGCAGCAGCCACGCCGAGCAACTGGCCAAATTGAAGCTGCAGTACCCGGCGCTCGAGTACGAAGAGTCCGACGCGGTGGAGGTGGTGGATCTGCTGCGCATGGTCGACGAGGGGCAGATCGACCTGACTCTGGTCGATTCCAACGAAGTGGCCATGAACCAGGTGTACTTCCCCAACGTGCGGGTCGCCTTCGACCTGGGCGATGGCCGCGACCAGCGCTGGGCCGTTGCCGGGGGCGAAGACAACAGCCTGCTGAACGAGGTCAACGGCTTCATCGACAAGGTCAAGGGCAACGGCACCCTGCAGCGCCTCAAGGACCGCTATTACGGCCATGTCGATGTGCTCGGCTACGTCGGCGCCTACACCTTCGCCCAGCACCTGCAGCAGCGCCTGCCCAAGTTCGAGAAAACCTTCCAGGCCTCGGCCAAGCAGGAGAAGGTCGACTGGCGGCTGCTGGCCGCCATCGGTTATCAAGAGTCCATGTGGCAGGCCAGCGTGACCTCCAAGACCGGGGTGCGGGGCCTGATGATGTTGACCCAGAACACTGCCCAGGCCATGGGCGTGAGCAACCGCCTGGACCCCAAGCAGAGCATCAATGGCGGCGCCAAGTACTTCGCCTACGTCAAGGATCAGCTCGACGCCGGCATTCAGGAACCCGACCGGACCTGGTTCGCCCTGGCGGCCTACAACGTGGGCAGTGGCCACCTCGACGACGCGCGCAAGCTGGCAGAAGGTGAAGGGCTGAATCCGAACAAGTGGCTGGATGTGAAGAAGATGCTGCCGCGCCTGGCGCAGAAGAAGTGGTACAGCAAGACCCGCTACGGCTATGCCCGCGGCGGCGAGCCAGTGCACTTCGTGGCCAACATCCGCCGCTACTACGACATCCTCACCTGGGTGACCCAGCCACAGCTCGAAGGCAGCCAGGTCGCCGATGGCAACCTGCACGTGCCTGGTGTGGACCAGTCAAAGCCCACACAGCAGACGCCGCCGCTCTAAGAGCACCCGAGTGATCCTGTGGGAGCGGGCTCTGCCCGCGAAAAGGCCCTCGGCAGCACTCCCTCCTTCAATCTCAGCCCTTCGCCCGACGCGCCCTGAAAAATTCGCTCAATATCGCCCCGCACTCTTCAGCCAACACGCCACCCTCCACCATCAACCGATGGTTCAGGAAGCCTTGGCTGAAAAACTGCCCCTGACTCTGCACCACGCCCGCCTTGGGTTCGAGCGCGCCGAACACCACCCGGGCGATGCGCGCATGGACGATCAGCCCGGCGCACATGCTGCAAGGCTCCAGGGTGACGTACAAGGTGCTGCCCGGCAGGCGATAGTTGTGCACGGACTGCGCGGCGTTGCGGATGGCCACCATCTCGGCATGGGCACTGGGGTCGCTGCCACTGATGGGGCAGTTGAAGCCGCGGCCGACGATCTCGCCGTCCTGCACCACGACTGCGCCCACAGGCACTTCGCCCAGCGCCGCACCCTGGGCGGCCAGCTCTAGCGCCTGGGCCATGAAAAACCGATCGCGGCTGCGATCAATGATCTTGGGTTGTTTCAACGTTCAGGAAACCTCTATTGCCGCCATGAGTCCGGTTTCCATGTGATCGATCACATGGCAATGGAACATCCAGATACCAGGATTATCCGCCACCAGCGCCACCTGGGCACGCTCGTTCTTTCCCAGCAAGAACGTATCGGTGAAATAAGGAATGATCTTGCGCCTGTTGGAGGCAATCACCTTGAAACTCATGCCGTGCAGGTGGATAGGATGCTGGTACTGAGTCATGTTCTTCAACTCCAGCACGTAGCTCTTGCCCAACTGCAGCTTGGCGATGGGGCGGTCGGCGCAGGTCTTGTCGGTGATGTCCCAGGCGATGCCGTTGATCTGCCACAGGCTGGGCGGCTTGCCCTCGGTCGTATCCGACACCTCGCCGACCCATTCGAAGTTGAAATTGAGCTTCTCGGCATTGGCCAGGTCCGGCTCGGCGATCGGATTGGGCGGTAACGCCGGCGGCCAATCGCTCGGCGCCGCTGCGGCCTGCACCGAGCGCAGCGTGCCCAGGCGAACCGGACCGTCACGTATGGCGATCTCTTCACCGGCAGGTGGCATCTTGACTGCAAGGCAAACCCGCATGCCGGGGCCCATCCAGTAATCCTTGCCGAACGCGCGCGGTTCGATGGGGTTGCCGTCCAGTGCATACAGGCGCATGTCGGCATTGCCACGGAAGTTCAGGCGATAGGTGGCTGTGTTGTCCAGGTTGAGAATGCGCACCCTGACGACTTGACCCGCCGGCAGATCGACCGTCGCCCGATGTACCCCGTTGATCGTCGACAGCCGGCCCAGGGTGCCGTTGCGCGCCGCTTCGCGGGGGATGCTGAACGGCAGGAACGCGCCCTCCTCGTCCACGTGCCAGTTCTTCAGGTTGAGCACCGCTTCGTGCGCGAAGCCGGTGGGGTCGCGCTCCTCGACGATCAACGGCCCGACCAGGCCGCGGCCCAGTTCCTCGCTGCTGGCCACGTGCGGGTGATACCAGTAGCTGCCGGCGTCCGGCACACGAAACCGGTAGTCGAAGTATTCACCGGGCTTGACCGGCAACTGCGACACGTAGGGCACGCCGTCCATGTCCAGCGGCAGGCGAATGCCATGCCAGTGGATGGTGGTTTCCACCGGCAGCTGGTTGATGAAACGCACCCGCAGCCATTCGCCCTGGCGCACCCGCAGCTCACGCCCGGGTGCCGAACCACCGAACGCCCAGGCCGGGGTCTGATGACCTGCCACCAACTCGACATCCAGCGGCGCGGCAATCAGCTGATAGTCCACGCCGGCCTGGTCCACAGGCGTACCCAACCAATAACGGGCAGCGCCCCCGGCACCCACGCCGACCGCGACAACGCCCGCCAGGCCACCGAGGAATCGTCGACGAGTGAAAGACATGGCTATGGGCACCTGCGTGATGAACGTGAAAGGCCGACACCATACACCTGCAATTGAGAAAGATTAAGACTTGCGCCGCCGCGCGGTTGGGTGTCGGACAGATCGCATGCACCGCCGACGCGGCTTGCGCCGCTGCTACAGGGGCACATGATGTCTGGCCCTGTACGTCATGGCCTGATCACGCCGGATGGGGCCAGGGACGGATCCAGGTAGGTGAACGGCGCTTCGCGTACGGTCAGCGCCAAGCGCCAGTCCGCTTTGACCACCCCGTCGCCGCGGCCCATCGACGGCAGGTAGTACTCGCCGGGGTCCAGGGTGATGTTGGTCTGCTGGCCGGCACCGGCATCGACGATGCGCAGTGCTGTCACGTCGTGCAGTTGCGCCAGACCTGGAACACCCTTGTAGGTGGACGCGTGAGTGTCACCGACCAGGGCGATCCATTTGCCCCGGCCGGGCAATGCGGTGCGTGCTGCAATGACGCGACTGGCGTGGTAGCTGAACACCCGCTGGCGCAGCGTCTGGCCGGCGCCGTAGAGGTCGTCCATACCATCGAGTCGATAGCTGGCCGCGCAATCCAGGGCGCGCACCTGGATACCCTCGCGCCGCGCAGCCTGCACCAGCGTGGTGAAGTTGTACTGTCGAGCCGGATCGGTACGATGGCCAAGATCCTGATCGCGCAGATAGTCCTGCAGCCCACTGGGCAGCCGGCCATCACTGGCCACCTGGTTCAGATCGGCCTGATGCAGATCGGTCATCAAGTGCTCCATGTACAGCGTGTCGACACCGTCGCCGGCCAGCGCCCGCATGTTCTCGATCAGGAAACGCTTGCTGGCGATAGCCTGATGAGACTCACCGATGACCAGTGCCCCGGATTCGTCCAACAGTCGGCGCACGGCGGTATAGGGCGGCAGCGAAGCATCGGGCACAGGCAACGGCGATCTGCCGGGCGAGCGCCACTCGGCGATGAATGCGTTGGCGTCCTCGATCAGTTGAACACGCAGCTTGTTGAGGCTGTCGAGCACCGGATTGAGCGGCGTGTAGGGGTCGAAGTATTCACCGGAGAGCATCTTGCGAAACTGGTCGCCCAACAGCTCGCCGGTGGCAGCGCGAGCCACCAGCGGTACTTCGTAGCGAGTGGCCGAAACCTCGAACTGCACGTAGCTCACCGGTGGCGGTTCAAGTTCCATTTGCCGTGACACGCTCAGGCAGCCGCCACCGCCCCGCAGGCAACCGGTCGGCATCAGTTCCCATTGCAATTGGTCGTTGAAACGCACCGGGTAATTACCGGTGAAGGCATAGGGGCGCTGCGGATCGACGATCAACCAGTAACGCAGGCTGGGGTCGTAGCGCACGCGATACAGATCGCCGTGCAAGCGGATCATCTGCTCCCCCTCGACTGCCAGCAGCCCTTCGGCACTGGGCAGCAAAGGCGTCAGCGCGGACACCTGAGGTCGCGACTGCAGTGGCTGCAGTTCGGCGCTCTGCGGGGCTCGCTGGGGAATCAGCAGGGTCATGTTCAGCAGCAACTCGATACCGCTGAATATCGATGCATACAAGGCGGCGCGACGGTCCGTGGCGGCGCCCGCATTCACCGCACGTTCCACATTGAGGGCGAATTTTCCGGCGCTCGCCACCACCACGATCAATGCGATCGGCCAGCTGACCATGGCTGCCGCGCCGAACAAGTGCACGCCTGCACCCAGATAACCGATCCACAACTGCTGGCGCAACTCGCTGTTGCTGTGCAACTGCAGGTTGGCCTCGGCCAGCATCTGCTCGCGGGTTTGCCCTTGCAGCCAGTGGGCCGCATCGGCTGCGATGGATGGCCAAGACACCTTTGCTGCGAACAGCGCCAGCGGCTTCTTCGCCAGCAGCGCCAGGCTGCGCGCACGCGCCAATGCAGCCGCCGGCTCCAGCAGCCTGCCGTGGTCGAGCAAGCGCTCCCGGCGCTGCACGTCCTGCAGCTGCTGGTGCAACCATGCCTGCGCCGCTTTCACATCGGCGAACACTTCAAACGCCTTGTCGCGACCGGCCAGGTACAACAGACACTCGCCCCCGCTGGCCTTGAAACACAACACACTGGCGAACCCGTGGCCGGCAATCTGCAGCGTGCTGACCGTAACGCCGTGGCTCGGCGGATGGCTACCGGTCAAGTCGGCCAAGGTCGGTGCCATGGCGTACTCGCAACCCAGACCGTCGAACACACATTGCACCTGTTGGCGCATCATGGCCCCGGCCTGAGCTGCATCCACGGCGGCGCGCAGGCAGTTGATGCGGATCAGCGTCTGCACCCCTGGCCCATTGTCGGTCCAGAACGTCGCCAGCGCCTGGCGATAGGCCGCCGCGAAATCGATGTGCCATAACGCGTTGAGCACCTTGTCGGGCGCCAGTCTTACCTCGTTGCGCTCATCGAACCAGCCTGCCCGCGCATCGCCCGTGTAGAACCCACCCATGACATGCAGCAAGTCGGCATTATCCTGGTCGCTCGCGCGAAACCGCCGCATCACCAGTTCGGTAAACGTCATCGTTTCACTGGGCGGGCCCATGTGCGCGTAGCCACTGAATGAGCGATGGCTGGACTGCGCATTGTCGAAGCGATGCCAGTAAAAGGCGTCGGGGTGGGTGTCGATGGCCATGGACGCGAGCAGTTGGGTGGCGGTGGCGACAGCCATTTGGTGCAGATCCGGCACTTGTTGTGTGACCTGCCGTGCGATGCCTGCGAGCACATCGCCTAATTGCGTATTGGGAAGTACATCAGTCATATCAAAGGGATCGGTTTCTGAAGGAACTGCGAGTGTGGCAAGTGCCCTGGACCCTCCTGGCCTACATATTTGGCCTCACCATTCAGGCACCTCACTACGACCCGACACACTTGCTGCCACCGTCATCAAGGTAAACTCTGGCCACCCCTATATAAAGGACTCCAGGCCATGATCGACTTCAACAACAAAGGCTTCTTCAAACTCAAGCAAAACGCCGAATACGCCGAACGCGTCACCGCCCTGCTGCTGGATGACGAGCAGGTGGTCGACGCCTACAAGTCGATGCGCGACGGCGTGGTGTTCACCAACAAACGGATCATCGCGGTGAACGTGCAGGGCTTGACCGGCAGCAAGAAGGACTTCACCTCCCTGCCCTACAAGAACATCGTGGCGTACTCGATCGAAACGTCGGGCACGTTCGATCTGGATTCGGAGCTGGAGGTGTATTTTTCGGCGCTGGGGAAGGTGCGCTTCGAGTTCTCGGGGAAGACGTCGATGGTGGAGATTTCGCGGCTGATTGCGGGGCATGTGTTGAAGTGAGCTGATTGGTCATCGACCACGGCGCCCTACGTTTTTCCTGTCATTTCGTGGCTTCGCAGCAAGGCTTGCTCTATAGCTCCCAAGGATTGATGACCGCCAGACCTGCAGCCCGGAACGGGTGAGTATCGCGAGTGGCGACAATGAATCCATTGGCAAGAGCGACCGCAGCGATGCAGGCATCGGCAGCCTCGATCCCACTACCGGCCTTGCGCGCCTTGGCCAGCACCTCGGCGTAAGCCTGCGTGCAGGCCAGATCAAAAGGCAAAACGCGCCCAACGAACATGGGCAGCACCTGCTTTTCGAGACTTTCGTGCAGCGTCGAACGGCGTCGCCCAACCGGCATCAACGCTATACCTGCACGTAGCTCAGCCACGGTCATGGCGGACAGGTAAAGCGTTTCCAATGCCTGCTCGTCGATCCATTGAATGACGCACGCCGCGGGCGAATGGCGTAGAGGCTCGGAAATCACATTGGTATCGAGCAGGATCATTCAAAGCTCGCTGCGCGGGCGGGGGCTTTATCGCGCGCGCTTTCGAAGGCAGCGAACTCCTCATCCGTCAGCTTGACCTTGCGGCCGGTCTGGGCCAGCAGAGAGCCTAGCTTGACCCGACCTTCCGGCCTCACCGCAGACTCTAGAATGTCGCGCATCTCGGCTTCGATGCTGCGGCCATGTTGAGCAGCCCGGACACGGATAGCACGGTGCACCTCATCGGAAACATTTCGAACGGTAACAGATGGCATCTTTCATACCCCTTAGCTGCTGCGATTGCTTGCACTTTAGCAATCTGCAAGCAACGGGACAACTGATGGCATTTCGTTCGTCTGATGATCCCGCTGGAATCGAGGTTTGCGGTGGTATCTCCCGAACAGACCACTCTCAGCTGCAGCATAGAAAGAGCTGAAAAACTCTGAACCCAAAAACCAAAAAGCCCGCAATTACGCGGGCTCCAGGGCATTTCTTACCAACGAGTGCCGGAAGATACCGGCCACCCCATCACTCCCACTCTATTATCAATTAACCAAAAAAAGCCTTATAAAACAGAGAACTCAGAAATATGAAAAATTAAAAACCATGAAAAATGCCATACCAAGTAAAACGTTCAAGAAGCCGGATTAGCCTCTATCGTGCCAACGATTGCCGATAGCTGCCGCCATAGGATGACTAACTCTTCCGCATCACCATCACGAACAAGCTCGGCCAGCAGCTCAGCCGCGTACGCCGGATCAGCCCGGAAAAGCTCTGCCATTGCCTCATCGTGACTACGGTCCTTCATCAATCGCCCCTGTTTTGTAGATGCCCTGAGCCTCAAGAATAGCCTGAATCCACCCGCTTCTGGCCGGCACTGCTTGTCACGGCTGACAGAGAACAGTCATAACCGGTCACAGACACCTCTACCTGATTGGGGGCATTCAGAACGATGCGACAGATTAGAACTAGCCAATCAGTTCAGTAGCCCTGTAAATCGTTCTTCTGGCAGTCCCCCAGCGACAATCGCTTCGGCTTTTATCAGCGTGCCATCGAAATCTGCCGGCTTATCCAGCCCTATCCTTGCGCTGGTGCAGTAAAGCGTTTCATAACCAGGTCCCGCTAAGACCGGGCAAGTGGTCTGAATACACGGGGAGCCGATCACGCTGTCAACTTTGCCGTCTGTCGCGTAACGCACGACTCTGCTACCGCCCCATTCCGCACTCCAGAGAAAACCATGCGCATCAATACAAGAACCGTCTGGAGCACCCTGACCGTTGACTGTAGTGAATACACGCTGGTTTTCTAGCGATGGGTAATCGCAGCAGAAAATGCATCCTTGCAGGGAGTCCGCGTAATACATGGTGAAACCGTCCGGGCTAAAACAGATACTGTTCGGGATCGCCACTTCGGGAAGGTCCAGCGTTTCTGTCTCGAGCGTCGCGGCATTGAGCCGGTGAAATCTGCCTATGGTTTGCACCGGCTCGCCGGTGTCCATCGTGCTGAATACGAAGTTTCCCATACGGTCGCAGCGGCCATCATTGATCCGGGTTCCTGCCACGCCAGGGGTGGCTGTGACTTTGCTGAAACGACCGGAGCTCAGGTTGTAGTAGCCCAAGCAGGATGCCAGTCCCATCAGCAATATGTCTTCGTCTGCCGTGAGGGCAAATGACCCTAGCGGCTCTGGCAGGGACCAACGCTGCACTTCGCCGTTTTCGGTGTACAGAGCACACAACTCGCAGCCGGGGATATCGGTCCAGAACAGGCGTTCGGTTCTTTCACACCAAACAGGGCACTCGCCAAGAAGACTGGTGGTGTCGGTTAGGGCTTTAAACATGGTTGCGTCCTACGAAACAGGATGGGATAAACAAGGCAGTCAGTTGGAGAAAAGCGCTAACCACCTGTCACCGAACAGAGCGATGGCCAGGCCTGCGAGCATCACCATTGCCCCGGCCAACTTGACGAGAGACACCGGCCTTTCCAATGCCCCCATCAAGCCGAAGTGATCGATAACCAGTGACGAAATAATCTGCCCGGCGATAGCGAGGCCCAGCAGGGCTGACAGACCGATTTTTGGCGCAAGCACCACATAACTAAGCAACGCGCCGGCACCCAGCAGACCGCCCAGCAGGCTCCACCAGGGCTGGGCAGGTATAGCCGCCAGTGAGACCACTATCCCGCCGCGCATCAATGAAAAGATACTCAGGCATAACGCACCGGCAGTAAAAGAGAACAGCGCCGCCGCGACCGAATCTCCACCCACGCCTTTAGCGAGTTGGCCATTCAGCGTGGTCTGCAGGGTGATGCCAAGCCCTGCGCAGACGGCCAGCAGGTAGTAGGCTGCGTTCATCTCACGCCTCCTTACTTGGCTGACTCAAGCGGCAGGAATTTCTCGGCAAACATATCCGGCTGATAGCCTGCAGCAGCAAACAGATGCTCACGGGATTCGTCGATCGCCGCACGCAGCCTTTCGCTGTCCACGCCCAGCACCTTGCCGCTCTGCTTGACGATGCGCCCGCCAATAATGACGGTATCGACATTACTGCGTTCGGCCGCGTGTACAACGGTGCCGAATGCGTTGCCTGACGGGTAAAGGTTGATGTCCTGCGCGTTTATAAGGATCAGGTCGGCCTGTTTGCCGGGGGCCAGGCTGCCGACTTTGTCCTGCAATCCGGCACAGGTAGCGCCGTCGAGAGTGGCGGCTTTCAGTAGGCCATGAGCAGGTTGGGTCACCGGATGATGTTCTGCGCCGCAGCAGCGCTGCTGGTGCATGCCCATGACGCGCTGCAGGTAGAACGCCACCCGCATCTCCATGAACATGTCACCGCTGTAGGAGGTTTCGTTATCGACACTCAGCCCCGGACTGATGCCGTGACGCTGGGCCGACTGCATGGCGAACATTCCATCTTCAATGCCGTAGTGGGCATCTGAACGCGGGCATACGTTGACCCGCACGCCAGCCTCGCGAAGGATTTTCCAGCCGGCGTCCGGCAGCGAGGTGCAGTGGTTGAAGATGTTATCGGGGCGCAGCAGACCCTCGCGATGCAAACCCTCCAGCTCAGCTGCCATGTCCCCACCGAAAAATTCGGTAATGATCGGCAGCCCCAGACGCCGGGCTTCAGCCCACAGCTCAAGCTCCAGCTGCGCCATCACCGCCAGCGAGAGCAGTGGGTTGTCGCCGTTCTTGACGTATTTTTCCTGCAGGCGCTCCAGGTTGCCGGGCCAGTGGGCTTTGTCCCACTCGCCGGAAATTGGCGCACCGGACGCGTGTACAGAGCGGATACCAGCATCGAGCAATGCCTCGACTGCGGCGTCGGAATGCGCGCCGGTACGGCTGTTGTGCGAGTTATCGACCACGGTGGTGATGCCGGCATCGATGCAGCCCAATGCAGTCAGCAGGTTGCCGATATACATGTCAGCCGGGCGATAGTATTTAGCGAACGAGAAGTGCGTGGCGTTGCAGTAGTCTTCAAGGGTTTCGGCATTTGGATTGATTCGACGCAGTTGCCCTTCCCAGGAGTGACGGTGCGTATCGACCATGCCCGGCATGGCGATCATGCCGGATGCTTCGATAACAACAGCATCGCCTGCCTCGAGGTTTTCACCAATGGCCGTGATGGTGCTGCCTTCGATAAGGATATCGCCGCGCGCCAGATTGCCGATATCGCCATCCATGCTCAGCACAGTGGCGCCACGGATAAGTGTGCGGCCGGCCGGAGCGGCTGGGCCTTGCACGATGCTGCGGTTATATTCAGCCATTTTCTGTACACCTCTTCAAATTTCGTCGGAAGTAATGTACGCAAGGCGATACTGCGGGAAAAAGGTGGTAAAACTGTTTTAATTATCCAATTTCTACGAATAATAAGACCTTTCCCGATCACTGCTTTGAGGCTGCTAACAGTCATGGACCGTATTCAAGCGATGCAGGTTTTCGTCCGTGTGGCTGAAGCAGGAAGCTTTATCCAGGCGGCGCAGACGCTCTCTCTGCCGGCCTCGACAGTTACCAGCAGCGTTAAAAATCTTGAGAAGTACTTGCAGGTGCGCCTGCTGAACAGAACAACGCGGCGAGTCAGCCTGACGCCTGAGGGCGCTCAATATCTGGCGCAATGCAGGGAAATATTGGAGCTGATCGAACACACAGAGAACAGCCTGACGGATTCCGTAAAACGGCCACAGGGGCGTTTGCGTGTCGATATGTCGGGTGGCATTGCACACTTCATCGTCATGCCAAATCTGCAAGACTTTTACCGGCGCTACCCGGATATCTATCTGATGATAGGCGTCAATGACCGGCAGGTTGATCTGATTCAGGAGGGTGTCGATTGCGTCATTCGTACAGGCGAGCTCGATGACTCAACGCTCGTTGCGCGCCCACTCGGACGGTTTCGCTGGGTGACCTGTGCGTCTGCCGCCTATCTCGAAGAGAACGGTACTCCGCAAACCCCGCAAGATTTGTCTCACCATCGATCCATTCATTACTTCTCAGGCCGCGCAAGGCAAGCAGGTGAAATGCGCTTTGCCCGTGGCACTGAAAAGGTCTCAGTCCCGGTCAACGGCACAGCGGCCGTCAACGAGACTGGGCTCTACATCAAAATGTGCCTTGAAGGTTTTGGGTTGGTGCAGCTCGCCGAGAACGTGGTCAGCGAGCATCTGCGAGAAGGGCGGCTGGTCGAAGTGCTTGCTGACTGGCAGCCTGCATCGGTTCCTGTGCACCTGCTATACCCTCATCAGCGCTTTCTTTCGCCAGCCGTGAGTGCATTCGCTGACTGGATTGCCGGGCTTGTTCGCGACGATGATTCAGCATGTTCAAGTTGAACGTTGCGCCCGGCCAGCATGCCAGTGAATGCGCCGGCTACGGAGATTGCGGCTGTGATCAGCAGCGGTGCTGTCCAGCCACCGGTCCAGTCGTGCAGTTGGCCCAGCAGCAAGGGGCCTGCGGCTGCCATCAGGTAGCCGACGCACTGCACCATTCCTGAAAGTGCCGCCGTGTCACCGGCATTCTTTGTGCGCAAGCCGATGAAGGTCAGGCCGAGCATCATGCTGGCACCAGAGCCGAAGCCCAGGAACGCGGCCCACAACATGGCGTAGTCTGGCGCGTAAATGAGCCCGATCAGGGATGAGGCGGTTAACAGGCTGACGGTAGCGGCTGCCAGTTTCTGGTCTTTGAGACGGCGAAGCGTGGCCGCCAGAATCAAGCCGGGAATGGCCGTGGTCAGTTGAAGCGTGCCGTGTACCGTGCCTGCTTGCTCCGGGGATATGCCATGGTCCATCAGAATGGTCGGCAGCCAGCCGACGGCGACATAAAAAGGCATCGCGTTCAGCCCCATGAACAGTGTGACCTGCCATGCCAGCGGCGAACGCCAGACGGCCACGGTTGGCGCTTGTTTCGGACCGGACAGATTTACGTGTTCGTGTTTTTTCAACTGCGGCAGCCACACCACCAGCGCCAACAATGGGGCTGCGACCAACAAACTCAGGGCAATCGGCCATCCCCATGATTGGGTCAGCGGAACTATTACGGCTGAACCGACAGCGCCCGCTGCGCCCATCGTGATGGAATAAGCGCCGGTCATGGACGCCATTTTTGTCGAGAAGTCGCGTTTGATCAGGCCGGGCAGCAGCACGTTGGCCAGGGCGATCCCAGTGCCTATCAATATCGTACCGGCGTACAACGCCCACGCGCTGCCTGCGGAGCGGAGCAGTATGCCCGCTGAAATGACCAACAGTGCACCGAAAAGCGTGCGCTCGATGCCGAACCTGCGGGCGACCGATGCGCTGAGCGGGGAGAAGGCGGCAAAGGCAAGTAATGGCAGTGAAGTAAGCAGGCCTAGAGCTGAGGCGCTCAAGCCAAAAGCATTCTGGATCAGCGGCAAGACGGGCGCGATGCTGGTAAAGGGAACGCGCAGGTTCACGGCGATAAGCAGAATGCCTGCGACGAGCGCGATGGCATGCCACTTGTTTTTTGTATCTGACATATTCTTTATCTGTCCTCTTAAAAGAAGACAACTGTAGAGAACTTCAGAACTGTCTAATATAGATATCAAGACACCTGATACCTAAATTATGCCAAGCTCAAAAAATGTCGTTTCCTCGCCGGAAGATTTTGATTCAGACCTTTTCGCCCAGGCAGCGATTGCCCTCAATGTTGCGCCTGACCTCAATGATTCGGGTGCCCGCCCGCATGATCATCGCAAAGGCCAGCTGATCCTGTCTTTGCATGGCGCAGTGAGCTGTGAGGTGCAAAATGCACTATGGCTTGTCCCTCCCCAGCACGCCGTATGGATCCCGGGCGGCACGCCGCACAGTTGCCGAGTGACCGAAAACGCCCGGACCTGCTTTCTGTTCGTTGAGCCCGGTGCGGCAGCCATGCCTGAAGAATGCTGCACGGTTGCCATTACGCCCCTTGTTCGGGAGATGATCCTGCATCTCGCTGAACAGGAACCTGCTTACCATTCCGAGGGCAAGACAGCGCGGCTGGTTGCGGTGCTGCTTGAGCAGCTTTCCGATGCCCCACTGAAAGAGCTGCATTTGCCGATATCAGCCCACCCCAAGATCAAACAAATCGCGGATACGCTCTTTGCAGACCCTGGAGACAGAACCACTTTGCGCGAGTGGGCTACTCGACTTGCAACCAGCGAACGAACGCTGGCCAGGCTTGTAGAAAGTGCGACCGGGCTGAGCTTCGGACGCTGGCGCCAACAGTTGCATTTGATGATCGCACTGAGCCATTTGGCGGAGGGGGTATCCGTGCAGCGTGTGGCGGGCATTCTGGGATATGACTCTGTTAATGCCTTCATCACGATGTTCAAGAAAGCCCTGGGTAAACCGCCTACACAGTATTTTTCCTCGCTACTGTATGAAGGAGGCAGGGTTCAAGCGCAGGGATAATCTCGACCTGTGCAAGCTAGGCCGCATTGGCGAGTCGCCGGTGTGCGAAGGCCGTCGCTAATCCATCACCCAAAAGACACACGAAATGAACAATCTATAGAAGAACGGACTGTGTGGCGCCGCGTTGGCCCTGAAGGCAACAGCGCTGGGCGGTTGTGCCTCTTCGGCCGCGATCACCGGCGAGCCTGGGGTAAATATGGGCGACAGCTATCAGAAGGTGCTTGATGTGCAACGCGCTTGATAACTTCTAGCTCGAAATCTGCGCGTGAAGCTCTCCAAAACACACGCCAACACCATAGTGGAGACTGGTAAATACTTATTGCTGACACCTGCGCGACTAAGCGTTGTCGATACCATGTCGGCATTCCTTATCCATGACATGGTATCGATGTAGCTCCCTCACATACGTACGATGTGCGCCATTAAAAACGCCATTGATGACGTATCAAACATAACCATTCAATTTTATTTTTTTAAATAAAATCAAATAGTTATGATCCAGCCTTACTCCCACTCAATCGTAGCCGGCGGCTTGCTCGACACGTCGTAGGTCACCCGCGAAATCCCTTCGATCTCGTTGATGATGCGGCCGCTCACCGTTTCCAGCAGCTCGTACGGCAGGTGCGCCCAACGAGCGGTCATGAAGTCGATGGTTTCCACGGCGCGCAGGGCGACGACCCAGGCGTAGCGACGGCCGTCGCCGACGACGCCGACCGATTTGACCGGCTGGAACACCACGAACGCCTGGCTGACCTTGTGGTACCAGTCGGCCTTGCGCAGTTCTTCGATGAAGATGTGGTCGGCGCGACGCAGCAGGTCGGCGTATTCCTTCTTCACTTCACCCAGGATGCGCACGCCCAGGCCTGGGCCGGGGAATGGATGGCGGTAGACCATGTCGTACGGCAGGCCCAGTTCCAGGCCCAGACGGCGGACTTCGTCCTTGAACAGCTCACGCAGTGGCTCGACCAGCTTGAGGTTCATCTCCTCGGGCAGGCCGCCGACGTTGTGGTGGGACTTTATCACGTGGGCCTTGCCGCTCTTGGCACCGGCCGACTCGATCACGTCAGGGTAGATGGTGCCTTGGGCCAGGTACTTGATGTTGTCCAGCTTGCACGATTCGGCGTCGAACACGTCGATGAAGGTGCGGCCGATGATCTTGCGCTTCTTCTCCGGGTCGGCTTCGCCGGCCAGGTTGTCGAGGAACTGGTCTTCGGCGTTGGCGCGGATCACCTTGACGCCCATGTTCTCGGCGAACATGGCCATGACCTGCTCGCCTTCGTGCAGGCGCAGCAGGCCGTTGTCGACGAACACGCAGGTCAGCTGATCGCCGATGGCCTTGTGCAGCAGGGCCGCGACCACCGAGGAGTCGACGCCGCCGGACAGGCCCAGCAGCACGTTGTCGGTACCCACCTGGGCGCGGACCTGGGCGATGGCGTCTTCGGCGATCTTCGACGGGGTCCACAGTGCCTCGCAGCCGCAGATGTCGATGATGAAGCGCGAAAGAATGCGCTCGCCCTGCTTGGTGTGGGTCACTTCCGGGTGGAACTGCACGCCGTAGTAGTGGCGGTCGTCGTCGAACATGCCGGCGATCGGGCAGCTCGGGGTGCTGGCCAGCACATTGAAGCCCTGGGGAATCTCGGTGACCTTGTCGCCGTGGCTCATCCACACGTCCAGGCCGAACACGCCATCGGCGTCGATGTGGTCTTCGATGCCTTCCAGGATGCGGCTCTTGCCGACCACGTCGACGCGCGCGTAGCCGAACTCGCGCATATCGGAACCGGCCACCTTGCCGCCCAACTGCTCGGCCATGGTCTGCATGCCGTAGCAGATGCCGAATACCGGCACGCCCAGGTCGAACACCGCCTGCGGGCAGCGCGGGCTGTCGGCTTCGTGGACCGACTCGGGCCCGCCGGCGAGGATGACGCCGCGCGGGGCGAATTGGCGAATCGCTTCATCGTCCATGTCGAACGGGTGCAGCTCGCAGTACACGCCGATTTCGCGCACGCGGCGGGCGATCAGCTGGGTGTACTGGGAACCGAAATCGAGGATCAGGATACGGTGGGCGTGAATGTCGAGGGCCATGACTCATTCTCGTCAGATGTATTCGGAAACAACACGGGGCTGTAGTGAACAGCCCCGCTGGATTGAATTTCCGTCTGCCGCCGGGTGTGCACCGGGCGGCAGGCGGACTACCGGGGTCAGCCCACGCGGTAGTTGGGCGCTTCCTTGGTGATCTGCACGTCGTGGACGTGGGATTCAGCCATGCCGGCGCCGGTGATGCGGACGAACTCGGGCTTGGTGCGCATTTCCTGGATGTCGGCGCTGCCGGTGTAACCCATGGAAGAACGCAGGCCACCCATCAACTGATGGATGATCGCCGACAGGCCGCCCTTGTAGGCAACGCGGCCTTCGATACCCTCAGGCACGAGCTTCTCGGCACCGGCCGAGGAATCCTGGAAGTAGCGGTCCGAAGAGCCCTGGGCCTGGGACATGGCGCCCAGCGAGCCCATGCCGCGGTAGGCCTTGTAGGAGCGACCCTGGAACAGTTCGATTTCGCCTGGCGCCTCTTCGGTACCGGCGAACATCGAGCCCATCATCACGCAGTAGGCGCCAGCGACGATGGCCTTGGACAGGTCACCGGAGAAGCGGATGCCGCCGTCGGCGATCAACGGCACGCCGGTGCCTTCCAGGGCTGCGGCGACGTTGGCGATGGCGCTGATCTGCGGCACGCCGACACCGGCAACGATACGGGTGGTGCAGATGGAGCCCGGGCCGATACCGACCTTGACGGCATCGGCGCCCGCTTCGGCCAGGGCCTTGGCGGCTTCGCCAGTGGCGATGTTGCCGCCGATGACCTGCACGTCGGGGAAGTTCTGCTTGACCCAGCGCACACGGTCGATCACGCCTTTGGAGTGACCGTGGGCAGTATCGACCACGACCACGTCGACGCCGGCGGCGACCAGGGCGCTGACGCGCTCGCCGGTGTCCTTGCCGGTACCGACGGCCGCGCCGACGCGCAGACGACCTTGGTCATCCTTGCTCGCCAGCGGGTAGGCCTTGGCCTTCTCGATGTCCTTGACGGTCATCATGCCCTTGAGATGGAACTCGGCGTCGACGATCAGGACCTTTTCGATGCGGTGCTTGTGCAGCAGGTCGCGGACCAGGTCCTTGTCGGCCCCTTCGCGGACGGTGACCAGACGCTCTTTGGGCGTCATCACTTCGCGGACGGGGATTTCCAGGCGGTTTTCGAAGCGCACGTCGCGCGAGGTGACGATGCCCACCAGGTTGCCGTCGTGCAGCACCGGCACGCCGGAGATGTTGTGCAGCGAGGTCAGTTCGAACAGGTCGCGAACGGTGGCATCAGCTTCGATGGTGATCGGGTCCTTGACCACGCCGGCCTCGAACTTCTTGACCTTGCGCACTTCGGCAGCCTGCTGCTCGATGGTCATGTTCTTGTGGATGATCCCGATGCCGCCTTCCTGAGCCATGGCAATGGCGAGGCGGGCTTCGGTCACGGTGTCCATCGCCGCGGAGATCAGCGGGATGTTCAACTCGATGCCGCGGGTCAAACGGGTCTTGAGGCTGACTTCATTGGGCAGTACTTCGGAATAACCGGGCACTAGAAGAATGTCGTCGAAGGTCAGGGCTTCTTGGCTGATACGCAGCATGCGGGGGCTCCCGAGCGGGAAAATGGAAGCGCGCCATTATACCCACACATGCCCCTACAAGAAAGGCAAAGATGGCCTGGCGGTCAATTGTCCTGGAACTTTACCAGCACCTGCGCAATCGGCTGGTCGAGCCAATCGGCGAATTCGGCGATGAACTCCGCCTTGAAGGGGGTCTGGCCCCAATTATTGAAGATGAAACCCAGATTGGAGAAGGCGCAGGGCTGCAGGAACAGAAAACCATTGATGTCATCTTCATGGCCGCACAGCGGGCAAGTGAAGTTGTCGGTCAGGCCGGGCATCCATTCCTCGAGGCTGTCGAACAGCGCTTCACCCACTTCCTGACGGCATTCGGGGCAGCCGGCCTCGTGCAGAAAACCGTCCACGGGCGTGAAAATGCAGCGATCGGTGACCACTTCCAGCCCGTTGACCGTTTGTCCGTAGGGCAGCACCTCAGGGTTTTCGACGACCTGGCGCGCGCCCGGGCCGATGGCGTAGGCCATGCGGTTGCCGCTGCGGCCACAGGTGCTCAGCTGTTCTTCGACGATGTCCTTGCGTACCAGCCAGCGCAGGATTGCCCGCGCACGCGGCTCGTGCACCGGCAGGGTGGAGAGGCGCGGAACGAGAATGTTCTGAGTGTTCATGCAAGGGCCCGACAGTACGCAAAAGCGGCAGGATAGTCCCCTGCGCGTGCAGGTCAAGGGTTGAAATAGCGGTACAGCAACGCCAGGCCGCTGGCCAGCACCAGCCAGGTCACCAGCCGCACGAACGCTTCGCGGGACATGCGCAGGGTCAATCGTCGTCCGATCAGCAGGCCTGCTGCCATGGCCGGAAGCAGGCAGAGGGCAGTCAGCAGCAGCTGGGTGTCGGCGTAGACCCCGGCAATGATGAACAGGGTCAGGCGCACGATGGTGCTGCAACTGATCAGCGCGCTTTGCGTGGCGCGCACCTGCTGTTTGTCGTCCAGCCGCGCGCCCAGGTAGATCGCATAGAGAAACCCGCCGCTGCCGAACAAGGCCCCGAACAGCCCGCCGATGGTGCCCATCGGTACGGCCCACCAGGGCGACAACCGTGCGGGTCGCGCCGTGGTCAGCAGCATGTACAGGGCGTAGCCGGTGATGAACAGGCCCATCAGCAGCAACAGCAGGTCGGATTTCAGGTTGAGCAGAAAGACTACGCCCAGGGAGCAGCCCAGCGCCATGAACGGTAGCAACCGCCTGAGCTCCACGCCCACCACCGATTGCCGGGCAGGAAGCAGATTGCCGAAGGCAGCGATGAAATCGAGTACGACCAACAGCGGGATGAGCGTGGCCAGCGGCATGAAGTGGATGAGTACCGGGCCTGCAACCAGTGCCGTGCCGAAGCCGGCAATGCCGAAGACGATGTAGGCGGCGGCGATTGCCAGAAGCATGATGCTCCAGTCGATGAGTGCGTAGTCCATGCGCGGATTTCCTTTTTCCGGGCACTGTGGGGGAGTGGGATCGATGGCGTCAATACGGTTGGGGGTGGGTGGTGTGCCAGAGGGTTCGCGGTGTGGCCGGACGCGGCTTGCGCCGCTGCTACAGAGGAACGCCGTACCAACGGCACAAGCGATCTCCTGTAGCAGCGGCGCGAGCCGCGTCCGGGGTCGCTGCGGTCCATCTGGATGCCCCCACGCTTAATGGTGGACGCGCTCCGGGCACTGCTCCAGAATTTGCCCACGCTCACAGGAGAACCTCTGCATGCTGATGGTGATATCCCCCGCCAAGACCCTCGACTTCGATACCCCGCCGGTCATCCAGCGCCACACCCAGCCTGAATTTCTCGACCATTCCCAGGTGCTGATCAAACAACTGCGCGAGCTCAGCCCCGCGCAGATCGCCGAGCTCATGCATCTCTCCGACAAGCTGGCCGGCCTCAACGCGGCACGCTTCGGCAGCTGGACACCCGACTTCACGCCAGCCAACGCCAAGCAGGCGTTGCTCGCCTTCAAGGGCGACGTCTACACCGGACTGGACGCGACCACCTTGGACAAAGCGGGTTTCGACTACGCGCAGAAACATCTGCGCATGCTGTCGGGCCTCTATGGCCTGCTGCGGCCACTGGACCTGATGCAACCGTACCGACTGGAGATGGGCACCAAGCTGGTCAACGCGCGCGGCAAGGACCTCTATGCGTTCTGGGGCGAGCGCATCAGCCAATGGCTCAACCAGGCCTTGGCCGAACAAGGCGACGACGTGCTGTTCAACCTGGCGTCGAACGAGTATTTCTCGGCGGTCAAGCGCAAGGCTTTGCAGGCGCGCCTGATCACTGCCGACTTCAAGGACCTGAAGAATGGCCAGTACAAGATCATCAGCTTCTATGCCAAGAAAGCCCGCGGCATGATGGCGCGTTTCGTGATCGACGAAAAACTCCACGACCCCCTGCAGCTCAAGGACTTCGACCGCCAGGGCTATCGCTACAGCGCCGAGCAGTCACGGCCCGACCACCTGGTGTTTCTGCGCGATCACCCGGATGATTGACCTGGCGTGGGTGCGCCTGCCACTGACACGCCAACGTTCTGTACGATACCCCTCTCTTCCCAACCAAGGCTGGCAGTCATGTTAATCGGCATCTTTCTGGTCATCACCTGGATCGTCTTGCTGGTCCGCTACCCGTCCAAGGCGCTGCCGATCTCCGGTGCTGCCCTGTTCAGCCTGGCGTTGCTCTCGCTGTGGGTCATCTGGAGCGACACCCGCGAAGCCCACCGCCTGGCACGCCTGGAGATGCGCATCACCTACGATCCGCAGGGCTGTCCGGGCGACCGTCCGCTGCGCCTGAACCTGAACAACGGCAACAACGTACCGATGCAGGAACTGCAGTGGCAGATAGCTGCCTACGCGCCCGGCCAGACCGCCAACCTGGCCGAAAACCTCTACACCGCACCTCGCTACCGCGGCCCTGGTGAACTGCAGGCCGGTGCCGACTGGCAGGACTGCCTGCCACTGCCGCCACTGCGCCCCGGCTATCGCCCGCAGACCCTGGAATTCCGCGCCGAACGCTTGCAGGGCAGTTTTTCCCAATAAGCATCGGCAATGGCGAACGCTTGCGCAGTGATCACCGCAGTGCGGGCGTGACGATCACCGTGCAGGTCGTGCCGGCTGCCAGCAGCATGCCTTCGGGCACCTCGTCCAGCTGGATGCGCACCGGCACTCGCTGCGCCAGGCGAACCCAGTTGAAGGTCGGATTGACGTCGGCGGTCAGCTCGCGGCTTTGCGGGTTGTCGCGGTCATAGATGCCGCGCGAGATGCTGTCCACATGGCCCTTGAGGGTCTCGCCGCTCATCATCTGCAACTGCGCCGCGTCGCCGACATGCACATGGGGCAGCTTGGTTTCTTCGAAATAGCCGTAGACCCAGAACGAATGTTCATCGACCACGGCCAGCTTGGCCTCACCCACCCGCGCGTAGTCACCGACATGCACGTTGAGGTTGGTGACGTAGCCATCCACCGTGGCCAACACACGGGTGCGGTCCAGGTCCAGCTGCGCGGCCTCGAGGCGCGCTTCGGCCTGTTGATAGTCGGCCAGCGCCGAGGCGGCGACGTTGCTGGCGTCCTCGCGACTTTCCCTGGAGATCACCAGTTCATCGAGATCGGCACGACGGCTGGCATTGACCTTGCGCATGTCCCAAGCGGCCTTGCGCGACGCCACCAGCGCCTGCGCCTGCTTGACCGCCAGGCGGTAGTGCGCCGGATCGATCTGCAGCAGCACGTCGCCCTTGCGCACACGCTGGTTGTCGCGCACCGGCACCGCCGTGACGTAGCCCGACACATCGGCGGCGACGTTGACGATGTCCGCGCGCACGCGTCCGTCGCGGGTCCAGGGTGTTTGCATGTAGTGCACCCACAACTGGCGACCGATGAAAATCGCCAGTGCCAGCACCAGCAGGGTCGCCAACAGGCTGAAAAACTTTTTCATTGCGCAGGTTCTCACCGGTAGACAGTCAGCGCCATGGCGCCGAACAGACAGACGAACAGGCTCAGGCGCAACAGCGCCGGGTGCCAGAAGAATCGGTACACATCGAGGCTGGCGAACAGCCGGTCGAAGGCCCAGGCCAACCCGGCGGCGAGCACGAACAACAGGGTCATGGTCGGCATGTACAGACCATGGAAGGCGATCTCACGCGGCATGCTCGGCTCCAGGCGCGGCCAGTTCGGCAAGGGGTGATTGCGGGTCCAGCAACGAACTGCGGATGAAGTGCAGGTAACTCTGCACCCGGCGCAGCGCCGAGGTATCGAAATGTCGGGCGAAGGGCTCGTCGGTGTTCCTGACCAGGTGAATGGCCTGCTCCACGGCCGCCAACGCGCGCTGGAGGTTGCCCGACTGGGGCTGGATGAACAGGCGAATCAGCGCACGCCCCAGCACCCGGATCGACTGGCGCCACGGCTGCCACGGGGCATAGGCCGGGTGCACCGGCAAGCGCTCCTGCTCGCGGCGCAGCTCGATGATGGCGTGCCCCACCTCCATCACCACGAACATCCAGCGCAGCAGGTTGCGCTGCACCTGTGGCTGCCCGGCCGCCAGGCCATAGGCCTGATGCAGCAGGTCGCGGGTCCGGCTCTCGAAGGCCGAGCCCAGGCCGCGCGGCTTGCCGCTGATGGCGAACACCACCAGGGCGCGCAGGTCCTGCTCCAGGCGCTGCCACATCCAGCGACTGTTGGGCGGCAGGATGACCGCGCCAGCGGCAGCGCAGAACAGCATCCCCAGGACCATGCCAATGTAGTCGTTGATGAACGCATACGGATCGTACTGGGTGAGGTTGCCGGGCACCGAGCCCATGGAAAAGAAGATCAGCAGGCCCAGTCCATAGCCAACGAAGCGAGGTCGAGAGGCAAGGAAGGCGCCCAGCGTCAGCACCGGCGCGAGGGTCAGGCACAGTAGCGCGAAGCCGTCGATCCACGGCAGCACGAAAAAGGTCGTGTAGAAGCCGACCAGCGCCCCCAGCAAGGTGCCGCAGGCCATCTGGAACGACATCCGCCGCGGGTTCGGTGACGCCGCCGACAGGCCCACGGTGGCTGCAGCCACCAGGGTCATGGTCGCGCCGCTGGGCCAGGCCGTCGCTATCCAATAGCCGCCCAGCAGCAGCAACACCAGCGCGCCGCGAATACCGGCGGCGGCGCTGGCCAGCCAGTTGGTCTGCGCCCGGTACGGCTCGTCCCAGCGCTCGCGGGCATGCCGATGCTCGGCCAGCGAGGCATGCGTCTGGGCATAGCCGTGCAGTTCTTCGACGAAGCGATAGAGCAACTCCGAAGCGGTGTGAAAGTCCAGCAGGTCGTCATCTTCCGGACCACTCTGCTCGAAGCTGTCACGCAAGCTGCGCACCTGTGCTGGCAGCGCGTCCTTGTACTGCACCATGCGCCGGGCCAAACGTGCGGCATCGGCATCGGTCAAGGCCTGCCCGGCGAAGTCGTCCAGCACGTGCGTCAATGCCTGCAAGGCCGGTTCGATGGCGGTTACCACCTGGCGATGACCGCGCGCGCGGATACGCTCGAGTGATTGGTGCAGCGCATTGAAGCGGGTCGTCACCGCCATGAATTCACTGTTCAGTCGGCTGACCCGACCATTGCGTCGGCGCATGTGCGGGTCTTCGAAGGCCGTCACACTGCGCAGGCTCTCCAGGCCCACCGCTTCGGCGATGAAGCGCACGTTGTCGGCTTCGAACTGTTCCCGTGCGCTGTCACCGCGCAGGCCATCGGCGGCGAACCGGGCGAACACGCCAAAGCGCTGATACAAGGCGTTGCGCATCGAAGCGGAGGCCGACTGCGGAAGAATGGCCGCGCTGACCGCCGTCGCGACGAGAATGCCCAGGGCAATCTCCAGCACGCGCCAGACCGCCGCCATGAAGGCGCCGTCCGGATGGGCCAGGGCCGGCAGACCGACCATGGCCGCGGTATAGCCGGCCAAGACGAAGCCGTAGGCGCGGAAGTTGCGGCAGCGCATGGCACCGGTCGAGCAGAGGCCGACCCACAGCGCCAGGCCGCACAGGAACAGCTCGGTGTTCTGCGCGAACAGGGCGATCAACACCACCGTCACCGCCGATCCCGCCAGGGTGCCCAGCAGACGATAGAAACTTTTCGCGAAGACGTGGCCGCTTTGCAACTGCATGACGATGAACACAGTGATCATCGCGGTACGCGGTTGTGGCAGCTCCAGGCGCATGGCCAGCCACAGCGTGGTGAATGCGGCCAGCAGCACCTTGAAGATGTAGATCCAGGTGACGCCATCGCTGCGTGCCCAGTCGAAGAAACCCCGGCGCCAGGGCAGGCTGCCCAGCCAAGTGGTCATCTACCGATCACCACCAGTGGCTTGGGAACCTGCAGACGCTGCGCGGCAGGGGTATCGCTGCCCGCCCCCAGACCACCGCCCAGGGCCGTGACCAACTGCGCATGCACCGCCAGCCGCGCAGCCTGCACCTGTTGCTCGATCTGCTGCTGGCGCAACAGCAGGGTCTGTGCATTGAGCACTTCCAGGTAGCCGGTCAGACCGCGCTGGTAGGCGATCAGGGCAATGTCGTAGCTCTTGCGCGCCGAAGCCACCGATTGCTCGGCGAAGGCCTGTTGCTTGTCCATGGAGGCGCGCCGAATCAGCTGGTCGGAGATCTGCTTGAGCGCCTCCACCAGCGTCTGGTTGTAGCGTGCCACCGCCAGGTCGTAGCCGGCCGATGCATCGGCCAACTGGGCACGCAGCCGACCGCCATCGAAGATCGGCAGGCTCAATGCGGGGCCGGCGTTGTAGCTCAGCTTGCGGCCGGCGAGGAACTCCAGCATGCCGCCGCCAGTGGCCAAATAGCTCAGGCTGCCGACCAGATCGACATTGGGATAGAAGCCGGCATGGGCCACGTCGATACCCCGTGCGTTCGCCGCCACCGCCCAGCGGCTGGCGACCACATCCGGGCGCTGCCCCAGCAACTGCGCGGGCAGCACCGAGGGCAACCCAAGCGGCGCTTGCAGAGACAGGCCTGGACGCATGAGTTGGCTGCCCTGCCCCGGCCCTTTGCCCGCCAGTGCGGCCAGTTGGTTCTGGGCCAGAGCAATCTGCTCATCCAGGGCGTCGATTTGCCGATGGGTTTCCGGCAGCAGGGTCTCGGCCTGGCTGACTTCCAGATGGGTGCCGATGCCGCCGCGCAGACGCCGCTGCGCCAGCGCCAGGATCTGCTCTTGCTGGGTCAGTGTGCTGTGCACGATGTCGCGCTGGGCATAGTGCAATGAGAGCTGGATGTACGCCTGCACCACGTTGCTCGCAAGCTCCAACCGGGCCTGCCGCGCCTGAGCGACGCTCATGTGTGCAAGGTCGACGGCGCGCTCGCTGGCATTGCGCTCACGGCCCCACAGGTCCAGCGCATAGGTGAAGCCCAGACCGGCGTCATTGTCCCACGTGGTCTGGCGCGACAGGTCGCCGGGACCATAGAAGGGGTCGGCAGGCCAGGCGTGGCGATGCAAATGAGCGCTGGCGTCGATGTGCAGGGATTCGGCGGACTCCGCCAGCCCCGCCATGGCCTTGGCCTGGCGCACGCGGGCGGCCGCCATGGCCATGCTCGGGCTGCCGAGCAAGGCCAGGCTCACCCAGGCATCGAGCTGCTTGTCGCCATACGCTTGCCACCATTGGCCCTCAGGCCAGCGAGCATCCTGGACGGCGGTTTGAATGGCAGCGTCGGTGGCCAGCGCATCGGCCGACAAGGCTTCGCTCTCAGGAGCGATGCCGGCAGTGCCGATACAGCCGGTCAAGGCCAGGGTCAAGATCCAGATACTGAGGGTTTTCAACTCGTCGATGAGGCGGCGCGGCACTGCGGCGATTTCCGGAAAGGGGGTAGGCGTGCGGAGGGGTCTGGGCCGGCATTCTAGAGCGGGTGCACAGCGGCGATAAGCTGGAATTACTGCGAATCTTTGTTACCGAACCGGTGATAATCCTTCTGTATAATTGTTGCTTCATGCGACAATTTGTCCGTCGAACCAGAGACCGAATCATGGACACCTTGCAAAACATGCGTGCGTTCACCTGTGTGGCCGAAGCCGGCAGTTTCACCGCCGCCGCCGCGCAACTGGACACTACCACCGCCAACGTCTCGCGCGCGGTGTCCAACCTCGAAGCCCACCTGCAGACGCGGCTGCTCAACCGCACGACCCGACGCATTGCCCTGACCGAGGCCGGCAAACGCTACCTGGTGCGCTGCGAGCAGATCCTCACCTATGTGGCGGAAGCCGAGGCCGAGGCCAGCGACGCCCATGCGCGGCCTTCGGGGCAGTTGAAGGTGCACACCATGACCGGCATCGGCCAGCACTTCGTGATCGACGCCATCGCGCGCTACCGGCGTACCCATCCGGACGTGACCTTCGACCTGACCCTGGCCAACCGGGTCCCGGACCTGCTCGACGAAGGCTATGACGTGTCCATCGTCCTGGCCAGCGAGCTGCCCGATTCGGGCTTCGTCTCGCAACGCCTGGGCATCACCTACAGCATCGTCTGCGCCTCCCCCGAATACGTGAAGGCTCATGGCTCGGCGCGCACGCCCGGCGATCTGCGCGACCATGCCTGCCTGCGCCTGGTCAGCCCGGTGGTGCAACTGGAAAAATGGCTGTTTCAGGGCCCCGATGGTCAGGAAATGGTCAACATCAGCAACGCACCGTTCCAGGTCAATTCCGCCGATGCGATGAAGACCGCCATCAGCAGTGGCATGGGCGTGGGCGTGCTGCCCATCTACGCGGCCATCGACGGCCTGCGCAACGGCACGCTGGTACGCATGCTGCCCGAGTACCGCCTGCAGGAGTTGAACCTGTACGCCATCTATCCGTCCCGTCAGTACCTGGATGCGAAGATCAAGACCTGGGTGGAATACCTGCGCGGTTCGCTGCCCGACATTCTGGCGGCGCACGACGCCGACCTGCAGACCTTCGACCTGCAGATCGCCAACTGAACCGGGATTGTTTCTGCTCGATCGGGAATGTTAGCGTGCTCTCATTACCTCCCGACGAGCACACGCCCAATGAAAAAAACCGTCCTCGCGTTCAGCCGTATCACTCCTGCCATGGTCGAGCGGCTCGAAGCGCATTTCGACGTCATCGTGCCCAACCCGAAGGCGGGTGACATCGCCGCGCAGTTCAACGAGGCGCTGCCCAAGGCCCACGGCCTGATCGGCGCCGGCCGGCCATTGGGCCGCAAGCAACTGGCCGACGCCGCCAACCTGGAGGTGGTTTCCAGCGTGTCGGTGGGCTACGACAACTACGACGTCAGCTATTTCGACGAGCGCGGCATCATGCTCACCAACACCCCTGACGTACTGACCCAAAGCACCGCCGACCTGGCCTTCGCCCTGATCATGAGCAGCGCCCGGCGCGTGGCCGAACTGGACGCCTGGACCAAGGCCGGCAACTGGAAAGCCAGCGTCGGCCCCGACCAGTTCGGCACCGATGTGTACGGCAAGACGCTGGGCATCGTCGGCCTGGGCAATATCGGCGCGGCAGTGGCACGCCGCGGACGGCTGGGCTTCGACATGCCCATCCTGTACAGCGGCAACAGCCGCAAGCCTGAACTGGAGCAGGAACTGGGTGCGCAGTTTCGCAGCCTCGAGCAACTGCTGGCGGAGGCGGATTTCGTCTGCCTGGTAGTGCCGCTCAGCGACAAGACGCGGCACATGATCGGCACCGCCGAGCTGGCGCAAATGAAGAAGAGCGCCATTCTGGTCAATATCTCGCGCGGGCCGGTGGTCGATGAAGCGGCGCTGGTGCAGGCGCTGCGCGACGGCACCTTGCGCGGCGCCGGCCTGGATGTCTACGAGAAGGAACCGCTGGCCGAATCGCCATTGTTCCAGCTGGGCAACGTCGTGACGCTGCCGCATATCGGCTCGGCCACGGCGCAGACCCGTGATGCCATGGCTTATCGCGCCATCGACAACCTGACGGCGGCGCTGCTCGGCAAACGCCCTCAGGATCTGGTCAACCCGCAGGCGTTCAAGGGCTAGGGCGAACCAGCGCCGCGCTGCCCGGCACCGGCTGCGCCCCCAGCGACCCAGTCGACGGGGGCGTCGCCGGCCTGGCGCCCTTGCGAAACACCAGCACGTTGCCAAGCATCACCAGTACCAGCCCGCCCAGGGCCGGTGCGGTCCATTGGTACCCTTCGGCATAGGCCGAGACGTTCAACGCCACCACCGGGAACAGCACCGTGCAGTAAGCGGCGCGCTCGGGGCCCATGCGACCCACCAGGGTCAGGTAGGCGGTAAAGCCGATCACCGAGCCGGGTATCACCAGGTACAGCAGCGAGCCGACGTAGCGCATGCTCCAGTCGATGGTGAACGGCGTGCCGCGCAGCAGGCAATAGCCGCCCAGCAGCAGCGCTCCGTACAACATGCCCCAGGCATTGGTGGTCAGCGGCCTCAACCCGGCTTTCTGCTGCACGCTGGAGAGCATGTTGCCCGCCGAGAAACACAAGGTGCCCAGCAGCGCCAGGCCCAGGCCGAGCAGGGTCTGCGGGCTGGCATCATGGCCGGCCAGCTCCGGCCAGAACAGCAGGCCCAGGCCAAGCAGGCCAAGACCACCTGCACCGATCACGCTGGCGGTGATCCGTTGCCCCAGAAAGATCCGCGCGTTGAGTGCATTCCACAAGGTCGCCGTGGAGAACACCACCGCGATCAGCCCGGTCGGCAGCCACTGGCTGGCGGTGAGAAAACACATGAAATTCACGCAGAACAGGCACAGCCCCTGGGCCAGGCAGATGAAGTGACCACGCCGACCCATGGCCTGCAGTCGCCGGGTGGCCAGCAGGATCACGAACAGCACCAGCGCGGCGAGGCCGAACCGGTAGACGATGGACACGGGAATCTCGACCACGCCCAGTTGCAGCTTGAGGGCGATCCAGGTCGTTCCCCAGATCAGTACGGTCAGCAGATACAACGATAGGTTCATGGCAAGGCCCTCCGGGGTCAGGGGCCCATTGTCCGAGCAGCGGCCGATCCCGGCTTGCACAAACTTGCGCTTTTTCTGCCGCTGCACTGGCAGCTTTCCCGCGACGCAGTACCATGGCCACGGAGGTATCGACCATGACTGCTTTGCTGGACCTGCAAGTGTTTCAGGCGCTGCACAACTCGCGCCACGCGCGCCTCGAGCACAGCGCCGAACTGGGCGACTCGATGGTGGCGGCGTTGTGGAGCAATCACCACGATGCCCAGGAGTATCAGGCGCCGACCCATCACACTCTGTCGTGCTACATCGGCGGCGGCACGGGCACCTTTCGCCGCGATCGCCCTTGGGAGAAAGGCGCGCCCGGCAAGCAGTGCATCCTGCCGGCCGGGCATGAGTCGGCGTGGGTCATCAACGGTGACATCCGCCTGGCTCATCTCTATTTCAGCGCCGAGCAGTTTGCGCTGGGCTGCGTGACGCTGCTGGACCGTGAGCCCCGGGAAATGCAGTTGCGCGAGAATACCTTCCTCGAAGACCCGGCACAGGCGCGGCGCTTCGCTCGTCTGATCACGTTGAACTGGAACGAACCGGGGGAGCGCGTGCTGACCAGCAGCCTGGCCCACGAGATGCTTGCTCACGCCCTGCTCAGCCAAGCGGTCGCGCGTCCGCAGCTACGCCTCAAAGGTGGGCTTGCAGCTCATCAGCGGCGCCTGCTTCGCGACTTCATCGAGTCGCAGTTGGCCGAACCTCTGAGCCTCGGCCAACTGGCAGCCTTGTGCAGCTTGTCGGAGTACCACTTCGCACGGATGTTTCGCACCAGCTTTGGCTTGCCGCCGCATCAATACGTGCTGGCTCGACGGATCGCCCGCGCCCGCACGCTGTTGCGCCAGACGCACCTGCCCTTGGGCGAGGTGGGGCTGGCATGCGGCTTCGCCAGCGCCAGTCACTTCAGCAATCGGTTTCGCCAGGCAAGTGCGGTATCCCCAGGCGAATATCGCCTGGCTGGCACCTGACGGCAGACTGGCGAGCAGCTCGCGCTACCAGTGTGCCACTGCCGCCAACGGCCCCAGCAGCAGGCCGACTGCGGCCAATGCCAGGGCCCAGCGTGGTCGGTACGGCAACAGCCACACCAGGAATACCGCGCTGCCCATCAACACTGCGGTCCAGCGCACCAGCCCCATGGCCCAGCCAGCGCTGAGCACCGAGACCCACAGCGACAAGGCCAGCAAAGCCCAGCCTGCCATGCGCAATTGCACCTTGCGCGAAGGACTGGGTCGATGCCCGAGCATTTCCTGATGATGACGTTCCATGGCCAGGCACAGGGCACTGAAGCCGGCATAACTGAGCAAACCTGCAGCCAACATCAGTGCACCTCGCCAGGCATGGTAGGACGCGCACGCACCGTCCGCGCCACCGGCAATGCCGCCAGCACAGCGCGGCGACGTATCTTCATGACCACCCACGCCAGCACCAGGCCGCAGCCCAGGGCGCTGAGATCGACGCCTGCCAATACCCAGTCGCCGGCGGCGATGGACGCCGGCAGGCCATGGTTGGTGGTGAGCAGGCTCAGTAACGGCACACTCGCCAGGGCAATCGCCGCCAGACCCAATTGCTCGATCCAGGCCTTGCTGCCACTGCGCACAGCGGCATGCACGATGCTCAATAGCCAAACCACGAAGAAGCTGTCGACCTCGATGCCGGCACGCTCCGGATAGGTCGCCGGCAGCAGCCGGTTGGCCCACATGAAGCCTGCCACCGCCAGTACCAGCCCGGCCATGCCGGCCACGTTCAACACTTCCACCAGACGCAGCTCGAAGGGCCGCACACCGCTGCGGGCATGCTTGAGCTGACGTTTGCCCAGCCACATGACCAGGCCCGTACCGATCAGCAAGGTGCTGCCCAGGCCGCAGAAGAAATACAGCCAGCGCAGCACGGGCCCGGCGAACAGCCCCATGTGCAACCCATAGAACGTGCCCGCGATGGCTATTGGCGTGGAGCTTTCGCGCGGCTGCTCGAGCACCGCGCCCGTGGTACCGGCGAAGGTGATGGCTGCGCCTAGGTCGCGGCTCACGCTATCGCCGTCATGGCGGCTGAACTGCACCTGAGCGTTGGCATCGCCCGGCATCTGCACCGACACCCGGCCGATGCTGCCTCCGGGCCATTGCTGCAGCGCACGGTCGTACAGCCCTCCCAGATTCACCAGCGGCGCAGGCTGCCCGGCGGCGACCAAACGCTGGTTGCCCGGATAGATCTCGCTGAAGAACGCCTGGGTATCGCCATCGTAGCGGCTGTTGATGCTCGCCGGCATGAGCATGGTCATGAAAATCACCAGGCTGCTGTAGGTGATCATCAGGTGAAAAGGCAGCACCAGCACGCCGATCGCGTTGTGTCCATCGAGCCAGGAACGCGCGCCCTTGCCGGGGCGGAAGGTGAAGAATTCCTTGAAGATCTTCTTGTGGGTGATGATGCCGGTGACCAGCGTCACCAGCATGACCATCGCCGCCAGGCTACTCAGCCAGCGGCCCCAGGGGTAGCCCATTTGCAGCTGGTAGTGGAAGCGATAGAAGAAGTCGCCGCCGCGGCTGTCGCGCGCCTCGATTCGCTGCCCGGTCTGCGGGTCCAGGGTCTGCCGGGTGAAGCTGCCGCGCCCGCTTTTGTTCGGGTCCTGCCACATGACCGAAAGCGCTGGCTCGCGCGCGTCCGGCAGGCTGATGAACCAGCGCGACGATTGCCCGGCATTGGCCTGCAGGTAGCTCTGCGCCTGCGTCAGGCTGGCCCGAGCGTCGAGCACGCGCACCGGCACTTCGGGCTGTGCCCAATGGCTGATCTCGTCCTTGAAATAGGACAATGTTCCGGTGAGGAAGATGGCGAACAGCAACCAGCCGAACACCAGCCCCGCCCAGGTATGCAACCACGCCATCGCCTGGCGGAAGCCTTCTCTCACGGCAGGTGCTGCCAGTGCAGAAGACCCGCCATCGCGGCCAGTATCAGTCCCGGAATGGCCAGGCCCAGCCAGGCTCGACCGGCGCTGTGCGAGGCGAAACACCAGAGCACGGCCACCAGATACACGAGGAACGACAGCATCATGGCGCTGACCACGGCCTCGCCGCGTGCCATGGGCAGCAGCCAGGCGATGCATACGCTTGCAAGTGCCGCCAGCACGTAGCCGCCAAATACGGCCGCGACGATGCGAGAGGCCACTGCCCAACGATACGAGGCAGGTACCCCGCCGATTCTGCTTCTCATGAAAGACCTTCAAACGTACGAACGCGGCACTGAATCGTGCTGATAATAATGATAAATATTCTCATGCGCAAAGACCGTTGACGTTTATCTTGTGCTGCAACACTTTTTGCCGACGCTGGGACGGCTGTCGACCTTGCCCAAACGGCGGCTCATCCGTAAGATACGAACAATTCTTATTCTGCTGCGCACCCCATGGCGCCGGAGTGTTCGCGGTGAGCCCTGTGACTTCCCCTGCCTCGCATTCGGTCGAGGGCCTCTACCTCGTCCATCGCCGCTGGCTGACCGAGTGGCTGCGCAGCCGTCTGGGCTGCCCGGACAACGCTGCCGACCTCGCCCAGGACACCTTCATGCGCCTGTTGACCGCGCGCGAGGTCACGCCCATCCGTGAACCGCGGGCGTTTCTCACCACGGTGGCCAAGCGCGTGCTGTTCAACCACTACCGTCGCCAGGATCTGGAGCGCGCGTATCTGGAGGCCTTGAGCCAGATGCCCGAGCCCCTTGCACCCTGCGAAGAACACCGGGCGATCATCCTGCAGACCCTGCTCGAGCTGGACGCGGTACTCGAAGGTCTGCCGGTCACGGTCAAGCGTGCGTTCCTGATGGCACAGGTCGATGGCCTGGGCTACCGCGAAATCGCCAGTGAACTCGGTATATCCCTGGCTACGGTAAATCGCCATCTGCACAAGGCAGCCCTGCGCTGCTACTTCGCGCTGTGAACGAAGCCCGCAGTTTTTCTCCGCACGTGGCCGAAGAGGCCGTGCAGTGGCTGCTTGAACTGCAACAAGGCCCGCTCGATCCGCGCCAGCAGCAGGCATGGCAGCGCTGGCTGCACGCCGACGGCGAGCACCGTCGCGCCTGGGATCACATCCAGAAGGTCAATCAGCAGTTCGCCGGCCTGCCCGCTTCCCTGGCGCAGGCTACCGTGGGCGCACCCCACTCGCCCGGCCGCCGACGCGCCCTCAAGGCGCTGTTGCTGTTGGGAATGGCCGGTGCAACCACCCTGGCCCTGCGACAACAGCACTGGCTGCCGCCGCTGGTGGCCGACTACCGCAGCCCGCTGGGCCAGCGCCGCCAATTGCAACTGGACGACGGCAGCCGGATCCACCTCAACACCACCAGCGCCGTGGACGTGCGCTTCGATGCGGGTCGGCGCCTGATCCACTTGCTCGAAGGCGAGATCATGCTCACGGCGGGTGCCGATGCGCGGCCCCTGCTCATCGGCACCGACCAAGGGCTGATCACCGCTGGCCGGGGGCAGGTCAATGTTCGCCAACTGCCGGGCAGCACCCAGGTGCAGGCACTGCAGGGCGCCGTCACCCTCGAGGCCGCCGGGCTGCACGATGAGCCACGGCGCCTGGCCGAAGGCCAGCAGCTCGAGTTCGAACGCCAGCGCTTCAATCCGGCGCGACCACTGGACGCCAACAGTGGCGCCTGGGTCGACGGCATGCTGATCGCCGCGCGCATGCGCCTGGGCGACTTCCTGGCCGAGGTAGGCCGTTATCGCCGCGGCCAGCTGGACTGCGACGCCCGCGCTGCCAATCTGTTGCTCTCCGGCAGTTTCCCCCTGGGCGATACCGAGAAAATTCTCGATTCACTGGAGGCGGCGCTGCCAGTGAAAGTCCGGCGCTTCACCCGCTATTGGGTCACGGTGCAATCCCGGGTCTAGCCATGCCAGGTTTGGCGGCGAGCATTTATTTACACCCTCGGTGAGCCGTTTTGCCTTGCTCGCGTGACAGACAGGGTAACTCCCACTACATCCTGCCTGGAAACGCCGAATGTCCAACCTGCCCACCCCACTCGCCCGCGCCCTGCGCTGTCTGTTGCTCGGCACTGCCGTGAGCGTGGCTCAACTGCCGCACGCCATGGCCGCCGAGGGCTCTACCCGCGAGTACCACATCGCGCCCGCGTCGGTCGAAAGCGCGGTCAATCAGTTCGGCCGCGAGGCAGGTGTACTGATTTCATTCGGCTCGACGACCCTGGCAGACCAGCCCAGCCGTGGCCTGCAAGGCAGCTACAGCGTCGAACAGGCACTGGCGGTACTGCTTGAAGGTACCGGCTTGCACGCGCAGCCGTTGGGCGATGGCGCCTACAGCCTGGAAGCCACACCTGTGGCCCAGCCTGGCAGCGCCGGTGCTGCGGTCGAACTGGGTGCGTCCAGTGTCGTGGGCGACTGGCTCGGCGCCGCCGAACAGACCAACGTGTTCGAGCACGCCGGTGCCCGGGACGTGGTGCGCCGCGAAGACTTCGAACGCACTGGCGCCACCAGCGCGCGCGATGTCCTCAACCGCATTCCGGGTGTCAATGCACCACAGAACAACGGCACGGGCAGCCATGACATGGCGATGAACTTCGGCATCCGTGGGCTCAACCCACGCTTGGCGACCCGCTCCACGGTGCTGATGGACGGCATCCCGGTGCCGTTCGCGCCCTATGGCCAGCCGCAGTTGTCGTTCGCCCCGGTCAGCATGGGCAACATGGACGCCGTGGACGTGGTGCGCGGCGGCGGCGCGGTGCGCTACGGCCCGCAGAACGTCGGCGGCATCGTCAACTTCGTGACCCGCGCGATTCCCGATGCACCTACCATCAAGGGCGGCTTGCAGACCCAGGCCAGCCCTTCGTCGAGCCAGGACGGCTTCAAGACCACCGGCAACCTGCTGGCGGGCGGTACTGCCGACAACGGCCTGGGCGGCGCCCTGCTCTACTCCGGCGTGCGCGGCGGCGACTGGCGCGAGCACAGCGATACCCAGATCGACGACCTGATTCTCAAGGGCAAATACCAGATCGACGAAGCCAACAGCCTCAATGCCCAGGCGCAGTACTACGAAGGCGAGGCCGACATGCCCGGTGGCCTCAGCGCAGCCGACTACAAGGCCGACCCCTATCAGTCGACCCGCCGCTACGACAAGTTCTGGGGGCGCCGCACCATGGTCAACTTCGGCTACCGCTACCAGGAAGATCGCCGCGAATTCACCGCCAACACCTTCTTCACCAAGACCCTGCGCAGCGGCTACCTGGACCAGGGCAACTTTCTCTCACTGTCGCCCCGCGAGTACTGGGTACGCGGTGTAGAGACGCGCTTCTCCCAAGGCTTCGATCTGGGCCAGACACAGCACGAAATGAGCGTGGGCTACCGCTACATCAGCGAGGCGGGCCATGAGCTGCGCTACCGCACGCCGATCAGTGCCAACCAGCAGTTGCCCAGCACCGACAGCCGCAACGACCGGGATACCCGCGGCGGCACCCAGGCCCACGCCTTCTATGTCGACGACCGCATCGATATCGGCCGCTGGACGTTCACGCCCGGCATCCGCTACGAGATGATCGACTCGCAGCAGACCAACAACCTCACCAACGTCAAATACCAGGGCGACTACACCACCGCCTTGCCGGCCCTGAACGTGCTCTATCACGTCAACGAGAACTGGAACCTGTACGCCAACACCGAAGGCTCGTTCGGCAGTGTGCAGTACAGCCAGATGCCCAACCGTGTGACCGGCGGCGAAGTGAAGCCGGAAAAGGCCCGGACCTGGGAGCTGGGGACGCGTTACGACAACGGCAATCTGCGCGCGGAAATCGGTGCGTTCCTGATCAACTTCGACAACCAGTACGACAGCAACCAGACCAACGACACGGTGATCGCTCGCGGCGAGACTCGCCATCAGGGTATCGAGACCAGCATCAACTACGCACTGGACGGTTTGAGCCCGGCCCTGGCCGGTTTCGACGTTCACGCCAGCTACGCGTTCGTCGATGCCACCATCCGCGAAGACGGCCCGAACAAGGGCAACCGCGTGCCATTCTCGTCACGCCACAAGGGCACCCTGGGCGTTGGGTACACCCAGGGCCCGTGGAAGCTCGACCTGGACAGCAGCTACCAGAGCAGCCAGTTCGCCGACAACGCCAACACCCAGGCCGAAAGCGCCGATGGCAGCACCGGGCGCATCCCAGGCTACATGCTCTTCAGCAGCCGCGCCGGCTACGACTTCGGCCCGCAATTGTCCGACTTGAACGTCGCGGTGGGCGTGAAGAACATTTTCAATCACCAGTATTACACCCGTTCCTTCGACGACAACAACAAGGGCAAGTACGTGGGCGAGCCGCGCACCGTCTACGTGCAAACCTCCGTCGCCTTCTGACGCTGGCAGCGTGCGCCTGCTGCCGTTGAACCCCTGTGGCAGCGGGTCGGAGGCCAGGATTGCACCACGCAGAGTTTCGGGTTTCGCACTTATTTCAGAAAAAGTTCGAAAAAGTTACTGAATATTTATCTTCGTCAGGGGGTTGAATTGTTTCTTCAACTCCCTGACCTTGTACTTCAAGAGGCGATGAATATCAGTGTCATCGAATCTCTAGCTAGCAAGCCGAATAAGGGATGAACTATGCAGATCCAGGTCAATAGCGATAACCATATTCAAGGCGATGCCCGCCTGCAGGAGTGGGTACGCACCGTAGTGGAAAACGCAGTCGAGCATTATCAGGAGGATCTCACCCGTATCGAGGTTCATCTCGCCGACGAAAACGGCCAGAAATCCGGGCCCGACGACATGCGCTGCCAGATGGAAGCGCGTCCAAAAGGTCACCAGCCCATTTCCGTGACGCACAAGGCAGAAACCTTGGACCTGGCGGTCGATGGCGCCGCCGAGAAGCTCAGCCACGCTTTGGAGCACATGTTCGGCAGGCTGCGCAACAAGCGTGCAGCCAACCAGCAAACCATTCCCGATGGTCCGAACGAAGCCTTGCTCGAAGAAGAGTTTCTGGAAAACGAACAGGTGCTCAACAGCAAGTCCTGAGCGCTGCAACGTGCAAGAAGGCGAGCCTCGAGCTCGCCTTTTTTATTGCCTGCGAACAAGCCTTTCCGTCTGGGCACGGCGATTGCTACATCGATTGTGGGGAAGTAAGGCGCAGTTACATATAGCAAAAGATGAAACGCGGCGCCGACCGGCGGTCTTGAACCAGTAACTAATCGCCTAGTCCATTAACGAAGTTCGACTATTGCAGGTAGTACATGATGGATAATCCATTCCAAGCCCTGAGCGATGCGTTCCAACCCGAGTACCGCGTCAACCTGAGCATTCAGCGTCTGGATGGCAGCATCATGCTGACCCTGTCCAACGAGCGCGGCGTTGCCGCCAAGCGCGTGATCACCGCCGAACAGCGCAACGACCCCAAGCGCATGCGCCGGCTGATCGAAAGCATCCAGTTCGGCATGGCCATCGAGCAAGGTGGCAGCGCCATGCAGATCCTGGCGGCGATGACCGATGCCGGCAACATCGAGAAGCTGGGCAGCAAGCCAGTCCTTCGCGCCAACGCCGCGCACACCTCGCCGGTCGCCGCCAGCCTGCAATGAGCCGCCGTGCGGCTCAGCTGTCGGACTTCTCCTTTACCGATGGATAGCGCGAAGACCCATAGCGCACCACCAGAATGGCGAAAGCCAGGAGCAGGATGCCACCGCACAGGTAGATGATGCCCAGATCCGGTGCATTGTGGTGCGAGACATCGCCGATCAGCAGGCGAGTCAGGGCGGTGATTGCCACGTACAGCAGGAAGCGGATGGGCATGTGGTTGGTCTTGAAGTAGATCCCCACCATCGCCCCCAGCTCCAGATAGATGAACAGCAGCAGAATGTCGTCCACGCTCACGCTGCCCTTCTCTACCATTCCCAGAAAAGCGCTGACAGCCGCCCAGGCGGTGATGGCGCCAATGCCGAACAGCGCCAGATAGTGGAACGCCTCGACGCACAGATTGCCCAGCGAATCGGCCTGGGCGTGCAGACTCCCGCGAAGTTTTTCGGCCCATTTCATTGCCTGTATTCCTTTTGCCAACCGATGGTGAGATGCGCCTGAACGCCTATGCTCGTTCAGGGCATGCAGCATAAGGGCCAGGCATGGCGGGTGAGAAGCAGCCAGACTGTCGCAGGGCCCCTCGTCGGCACCTCTGTTCAAGCCTGCCGATTTGCCTTATGCTTGGCACTGTATAAACGAACAGTAGTTGTACTGAAACCATTCCCTAGGCAAATGAGGTGGTCAATGGCCGTCGAAGTGGTATACCGCAGCAGCCGAGATCTGGAGCGCCTGTTTATGGACAAAGCTGAAGCCGATCGTCACGACAAAATGCTCGAGCTGGCTGAGTTGCTGGCAGACGTACTGAAAAAAGCCGTGCCGTCACTCGATGACAAACAGGTCGAAGACGCCGGTATCTACATGGCGAAAAACCGCGACATCTTCGCCAAGGCATTCAAGAGTCAGCCCGATGCCCTGAACGAGTTGCTCACGGCGACGGCCGACCCCGCCGAGCAGGCCTGATCGTCAGGCCTGCAGCGCTTGCACGAACTCGGCCAGCCAGGGCTCTGCGTCGGTTTCCGGGGTGACGCTTTCGCTGGCGTCCAGGCGCAGCATGTCCTGAACCTCGTGCACGCCCAGCTCTGCAAACAACTCGCGCAACTGTTCGCCGCCGCCGCAATAGGTGTCGTAGCTGGAGTCACCCAGCGCGATCACACCACCGGGCAGGCCACGCAGCGCCGCCGGCAGTTCATCGCGAAGCTGAGCGTACAGCGCCATGATGTTGTCCGGCAGTTCGCCCATGCCGGTGGTCGAGGTCACCGCCAAAACAGCCTCGGGCGCGAATGCCAGCACGTCCTGCAG
Organism: Pseudomonas baltica; assembly: GCF_014235765.1. Classification (GTDB taxonomy): domain Bacteria; phylum Pseudomonadota; class Gammaproteobacteria; order Pseudomonadales; family Pseudomonadaceae; genus Aquipseudomonas; species Aquipseudomonas baltica. The sequence goes on along the minus strand of NZ_JACMYH010000005.1, from coordinate 52,578 downwards.
AGTGGCTCGCGGGTTGTGCCAGGCCTGGATATCCTGTCGCTTTAGCAGCTGCTCGGCATGCCGGGCGACTTCCTCGGCCGCGCCATAGACCGAACCGCTGAGGATGGCAACTTTCATGATGACTGTCTCGGACCGTTGAAAGCGCTGATCTTACCAGCCCGACCGCGCATTGAAAGACAGGATCTGACGTACTGGGATCCCTCCCGCAGCCCGTATGAATTAGACTACGCTGCACGCTAGGGAACCCTGACATGATCAATGCGAAGCTGCTGCAACTGGTGATCGATGCGTCCAACGACGGCATCGTCGTCGCCGAACAGGAAGGCGAGGACAACATCCTCATCTACGTCAATCCGGCGTTCGAGCGCATGACCGGCTATACGTCACTGGAAATGCTCTACCAGGACTGCCGCCTGCTGCAGGGTGACGACCGCGACCAGCCTGCGCGCCAGCGCGTGCGCGAGGCGATCGACCAGGGATTGGCGTGCCGTGAGGTGCTGCGCAACCACCGCAAGGACGGCAGTTTCTTCTGGAATGAGCTGTCGATCACCCCGGTACACAACGACAGCGATCAACTGATGTACTACATCGGCATCCAGAAGGATGTCAGCAGCGAGGTCGAAGCGCAGCAGCGCATCGTCGCGCTCGAGCAGCAGGTGGCGGCGCTGCAACAGCGCATCGTCGAACTCGAAACCCCTGCCCCGCCCGGTGCGGTATGACCGCCATGGGCGTTTTCCAATGTTGCTTCGAGTCACCCTTTGCCGCGAGTGCACGCCATGCCGCCTGATGTGTTGCTGACCCAGGACGAACTGGAGTTTCTGCGGGCGATGCAGGCCAACCCGCAGCTCAATGTTCGCGATACCCTGCTCAACCTTTCCATCAAGGGTGGACCGCAGGTTCGCGATCTGCTGATGCGCCTGGCATCCCACGAACAGGTCACCATCGAAGCACACCTGGAAAACCAGCAGATCAGCTTTCCGCTGCAGGTCGTGGAAGACGAGTTCCAGGCGGCGCACCTGGAGCTGGGGGCACCCAGCATCTATGAGGACGGACCGATGTTGCGCCCGTGGCGGCTGAGCCTCGCGCAGCCGATCGTGCTGCGCGACGGCGAAGGGCGTGACAGCGACTTCTGGGTCCGTGACATTTCCTTCAAGGGCGCCTTGCTCGAGGTCCGCAATGGGGCACAGGCCCCCTCGCAATTCCAGCTGTGGTTCACCCCCGAAGGGTGCGCACCGATCCCGTTGCGCGGTTCGATGATTCGCGAGGCCGAGCACGGCTTGTTTGCCTACCGGCTCAGCCAGAACAACGCCAAGGCGATAGAGTCCTTGCGCCAGTTCATTCTGATGCACCACCAACTGGTGCATCCGCAACTGCACACCTGAATGCGCCGAATCAGCTGTCCAGATGCCCGGCCAGGTACTGCTGCAAACGCCGTTGCATCAAACGGCCATCGCTGCCCAGGCAGGCGATCTCAGTGGATCGCAGGCTGTCCTGCATGATTTCGGACAGCTCTCCGGCCAACAGCAACGGGCAGCTCAGGGCGTTGTTCAGTCTGGCCAGCTGCCGTGGCAGTGCCGGTGGCGCTGGGCGATTGGAGAACAGCACCACTGCCTGGGGCGCGAGCTTTTCACAGACCAGGCTCAGCTCTTCGAGCGGCTGGCCCAGACCGAGCAGTTGCACTTCGACTTGCGGTCCGCCCAGCAGCAGGCCTGTGACCTGAAGCTCGAGTTCCCGACACTGCTCTGGTATGGCCACCAGCAATACCCGGCTGTCCTGGCCCTGATCGGAAGCTAGGCGCAGCCGTTGCAGCGTGCGGGCACGCAGGAAGGTGTCGAGGAACAACCATTCGCTGGCCTGGCCAAAGTGGCCCTGATGCACCAGCAGCTCCTGCCAGACCGGCATCAGCACCTGTTCGAATACCACGGCCAGCGGATAGCTGGAAAACACCTGGCCGTAGACCTGATCGAGCCGAGCTTCGGCAAACTCACGTACGCACTGGCGAATCCGCTCCTGCCACTGCTGCCATTCACCGTGCTCGTCGCAGGGTCCGGGCAGAGCGGTTCTGGCCTGCTGGGTGCGCGCCAGGATCTTGCCCACCTTGCTCACCGCCACGCCCCGCTCTATCCAGCCCAGGATACTGCGCACCTCTTCGATATCGGCCAGGGAGTACAAGCGGTGCCCACTTTCGGTGCGGGTAGGCTGCACCAGACCATAGCGGCGCTCCCACGCACGCAGCGTGACCGGGTTGATACCGGTCAACCGGGCCACCTCGCGAATGGGGTACAGCTCGTCCAGCGCGTGGTCTTGCACGCCGGGCAATCGGGTGCCGGATTCGCTCATTGCTAGTCAACCGCCGCCAGGAACAGGAACGCACAGTGTAACCGCTGGCAGAGGCTTGGGGTTTGTGGATGATCCAACCGACGGTAGATGTGCACGCAGCGGTTTTCGGGAATAATACTTGCTTGATTTCAGATGCACGCCACCACCCCGGCGCTGCATTCGATGGAGGCTCCTACCCGGAGCGCCAGACTGCCTGGAGATACACGATGTCTACCTCCCCCGTTACCCTGATGGTTGCGCGCCGCGTGGCCGATGGCAAATATCAGGACCTGATCGCCTGGCTGCATGAGGGCGAACAACTGGCGACCGATTTTCCAGGTTACCTGGGTTCAGGCGTTCTGGCGCCCGCGCCGGGCGATGACGAATTCCAGATCATCTTCCGTTTTGCCGATGAAACCACGCTGCATGCATGGGAGCATTCTGCCTCCCGTCGCTCCTGGCTTGGCCGTGGCAGTGAACTGTTCGCCCAGCCACACGTGCACCGGGTCAGCGGCACCGAAGGCTGGTTCGGTGACAGTGGCCTGCAGCGCCCGCCGCGCTGGAAACAGGCGGTGGCCATCTGGCTGGCGTTCTTTCCGGTGTCGTTGATCTTCAACTTCCTGTTCGGTCACGTGCTGAACGAGATCAGCCTGGTGCCCAGAGTCATGCTCAGTACCCTGGCCCTGACCCCGCTCATGGTGTTCTTTTTCATTCCGCTGTCGACGCGCCTGTTGCGCGGCTGGTTGCACGCCACGCCGAGCCGGGCGCCGCTGCCCAAGGCCAAGGTGGCGTGAACGGCCGGACCTGCTGCGCTTTGTGATATAAATCGGCGCAGCAACCTGCCGACGAAGAGCTCGCCCCATGCCTCACCCGATCCTCATTACCGGCGCCAGCCAGCGCATCGGCCTGCATTGTGCCGAACGCCTGCTGGGCGAAGGCCAACCGGTCATCATCAGCTATCGCCAGGAGCGCGAAACCGTTGCGCACCTGCGCGAGATGGGCGCGGTGACCATCCATGCCGACTTCGCCAGCGAAGCCGGCATCCTGGCCTTCATCGACGCACTCAAGGCGCAGACCACCCAGCTGCGCGCCATCGTGCACAATGCCTCGGCCTGGATCGCGGACAGCGCCGCAGACGAAGCCGCCGCGTTCCAGCAGATGGTCAATGTGCACATGCTGGCGCCCTATCTGATCAACTTGCACTGCGCCGACCTGCTGCGCGCGTCGAAACCTGCCGACATCGTGCACATCAGCGATGACGTGACGCGCAAGGGCAGCGCCAAGCACATGGCCTATTGCGCGAGCAAGGCGGGACTGGACAACCTCACGCTGTCGTTCGCGGCGCGGTTCGCGCCCGCGATCAAAGTGAACGGGATTGCCCCGGCGCTGATTCTGTTCAACCCGGATGACGATGCCGACTATCGCTACAAATCGCTGGCCAAGTCGGCGCTGGGCATCGAGCCGGGTGCCGAGGTCATCTACCAGAGCCTGCGCTACCTGTTGGAAAACCCCTACGTGACGGGCACGACCTTGACCGTCAACGGCGGCAGACACGTAAAATAGGCATGCCTGCGTCGGTTCGGCACGACGCTGGCCCCGAACATTCTGCGGAGCACACAACGATGGCACCACTGCAGCCAGGAATGGCACGCATCCGGGTCAAGGACCTGCGCTTGCGCACCTTCATCGGTATCAACGAAGACGAAATCGTCAACAAGCAGGATGTGTTGATCAACCTCACCGTCCTGTATCCGGCGCTCGAAGCGGTGCGCGACAACGATATCGAGCATGCCCTGAACTACCGCACCATCACCAAGGCGGTGATCCAGCATGTGGAGGGCAACCGGTTTGCCCTGCTCGAACGCCTGACCCAGGAGATTCTCGATCTGGTCATGCAGAACACCGCCGTGCGCTATGCCGAAGTGGAAGTCGACAAGCCCCATGCGCTGCGCTTCGCCGAATCGGTTTCGATCACCCTCGCCGGCAGCCGCTGACCGGTTGCCGCCCAGCAGGAGAGCGACATGAACGAACAACAACGCCTGGAATTGGAAGCAGCGGCTTTCCGCCGCCTGGTCAAGCACCTGGACGAACGCAAGGACGTGCAGAACATCGACTTGATGAACCTGGCAGGCTTCTGCCGCAATTGCCTGTCCAAGTGGTACAAGGCGGCCGCCGACGAGCAGCAGGTCGAGGTCAGCCTCGATGAGGCGCGAGAAGTCGTCTACGGCATGCCTTATGCGCAGTGGAAGGCGCAATACCAGCAGGAAGCCAGCGCCGAGCAGCAGGCGGCCTTCGCCAAGGGGACGCCCAATGCGTGATGTGAATTCGCTGCGCACCAGCCTGGCCAGCGGTGAACATCAGTTCGCCGCGACGCTGGCCTTCGTCGCCGAGCACTATGCCTATGAGCCACAGGCATTCAGCAACGGCGCTCTGGACAATGCTGCCGGGCAGAACGAAGGGTCCTGCAAGACCCTGGGCCTGGCACTGCTGGAAGGCTTGAGCGATGAAGAGGCACTGCTGGCGTTTGGCGAACACTACCGTTCGGTGGTGGCGACGCCCGAGGGCAGTGATCACGGTAATATCCGCAACCTGATGGCGCATGGGTTGGCAGGGGTGAAGTTTTCCGAACTGCCGCTGACCCGGCGGGGCTAACGGGCAGGCATGAAAAAACCGACCTGCAGGGGTCGGTTTTTTTGTGCCCGGCTTTGGGGCCTCTTCGCGGGTAGAACCCGCTCCCACAAGGAACTGCATGACCCGTGAAGGGCACTGCCCCTGGCCCACCAGGTCTTGCATGGCCAGTGAGGGACACTGCCCCCGGTGGGAGCGGGTTCTACCCGCGAAAGCCGCGCTGCGGTTCTGGATCAGAACGAAGCGTTGGCCAGCCCATCCAGATAACGCTCTACATCCAGCGCTGCCATGCAGCCGGCACCGGCCGAGGTAATTGCCTGGCGGTACACGTGGTCAGCCACGTCGCCGGCAGCGAATACGCCCTCGACGCTGGTCGCGGTGGCGTTGCCTTCACGCCCGCCCTGAACCACCATGTAGCCGTCCTTCAGAGCCAATTGCCCGTCGAACAACGAAGTGTTCGGCGTGTGACCGATCGCGATGAACACGCCATCGACCTTCAGCTCTTCGGCAATGCCATCGTTGTTGCGCAAGCGCGCACCGGTCACGCCCATGTTGTCGCCCAGCACCTCTTCCAGCGTGGCATTGAGCTTGAGTTCGATCTTGCCTTCGGCCACGCGAGCGTGCAGCTTGTCGATCAGGATCTTCTCGGCGCGAAAGGTATCGCGACGATGGACCAGGGTCACCTTGCTGGCGATGTTGGCCAGGTACAGCGCCTCTTCGACCGCCGTGTTGCCACCGCCCACTACCGCGACTTCACGGTTGCGATAGAAGAAGCCATCGCACGTGGCACAGGCCGAAACGCCCTTGCCCATGAACGCCTCTTCCGACGGCAAGCCCAGGTACCGCGCGCTGGCGCCGGTGGCGATGATCAGCGCGTCGCAGGTGTAGGTTGCGCTGTCACCCGTCAAGGTGAACGGCTGGGCAGCAAGGTCAACGGCATTGATGTGGTCGAAGACGATTTCGGTTTCAAAGCGCTCGGCGTGCTCGCGCATGCGCTCCATCAGGGCCGGGCCGGTCAGGCCATGGGGGTCGCCCGGCCAGTTGTCGACTTCGGTAGTGGTGGTCAACTGACCGCCTGCCTGCATGCCGGTAATCAGCAGCGGCTTGAGGTTGGCGCGCGCAGCGTACACGGCAGCGCTGTAACCGGCAGGGCCGGAGCCCAGGATGATCACGCGGGAATGACGGGTTTGAGACATGACTAACTCCTGACTGCCGGACGTTGGCGCCGATCCGGTGCGGCTGGAATAAAAAGGACTGGCAAGGCACCTTGGGGAAGGTTCAACGCCGCCAGCCCAGAAACTTGCCCGTGAAATCCAGGCAGGGTCAGCGCTTACAGGCTCTTGGCATTTCCAGCCAGGTAGTCGGCGACGCCCTGAGCATCGGCCTTCATGCCTTTCTGGCCCGGACGCCAGCCGGCCGGGCAGACTTCACCATGCTGTTCGGTGAACTGCAGCGCTTCGACCAGTCGTACCATGTCGTCGACATCGCGACCCAGCGGCAGGTTGTTCACCACCTGGTGCTGCACGACACCTTGCTGGTCGATCAGGAAAGAGGCACGCAGAGCCACGCCATCTTCGTGCTCGACGCCGTAGGCGCGGACGATCTCGTGCTTGACGTCGGCGACCATGGTGAATTCGACCTCACCGATACCGCCCTTCTCCACCGGCGTGCTGCGCCAGGCGTGGTGAGTGAACTGCGAATCGATGGACACCCCGACCACTTCGACACCCAGCTCGCGGAACTTGGCGATGCGGTTGTTGTGGGCGATGATTTCCGACGGGCACACGAAAGTGAAATCCAATGGCCAGAAGAACAGCACCACATACTTGCCACGCAGGGACGACAACTTGAAGCTGTCGACGATCGAGCCGTCGCCCAGTACGGCAGCGGCGTCGAAGTCAGGGGCTTGGCGGTTGACCAGAATGCTCATGAAGAACTCCTTGGAAGCGAAGATGGGAAAGGGTTGAAATTCGATGTGTCCAAGCTTAACGAGGTGGGCCCGATTAGGGAAATACCCTTTGGCAATCCAACCCATAGCCCTCGTCTATACGCGAACGGGCCATTCGTGCAGAGCACGCAAGGTTGTTACCGGTCATTGCCGTGGTTCCCGAGCGTCGGCAAAGCCGGTACTGTCAGCACGTTTCCCCTGTCTCGGAGTTGTCCATGCCTGTCCCTGCACTGTCCGGCCCGCAATACCTGCGCGAGGGCCTGAAAATGGTCTTGTCTCCCGGGCTGCGGCTGTTTGTACTGTTGCCACTGAGCATCAACCTGGTGCTGTTCGTTGGCCTGATCTACTTCGCCGGCCACCTGTTCAGCGGGTGGGTCGACCACTTGATCCAAAGCCTGCCCAACTGGCTGGGTTTCCTCAGCTTCATACTCTGGCCGCTGTTTGCGGTGCTCGTAGCCTTCATGGTGTTCTTCAGCTTCACCATGCTGGCCAACATCATCGCTGCCCCTTTCAACGGGTTTCTCTCCGAGAAGGTCGAGGTAGTTGCGCGGGGCAAGGACGATTTCCCCGCCTTCCGCTGGACCGAACTGTTCGAAATGATCCCGCGCACGCTGGCCCGCGAAGCGCGCAAGCTCGGCTATTTCCTGCCGCGCGCACTGGCGCTGTTCGTGCTGTCGTTCATCCCGATGCTCAATATCATCGCCGCCCCTCTGTGGTTACTGTTCGGGGTCTGGATGATGGCTATTCAATATATCGACTACCCCGCCGACAACCACAAGATGAGTTGGCAGGACATGCTCGCTTGGCTGCGGCAGAAGCGCTGGCGCAGCCTCAGTTTCGGCGGCATCGTTTACCTGGCACTGCTGATCCCGGGAGTAAACGTTTTGATGATGCCTGCAGCGGTGGCAGGCGCGACATTGTTCTGGGTGCGCGAGCGACAATAAGTCTTTGGCGATAACCACTGGTCGTTAATGATTACGGCCAGTTCATAATCGACTATTCTACCTCTACCCAGAAACGTTTGCGTCATTGACAAACGCCTGACACGTTTCTTCAGTTCTTTCCAGCCACGCCGCGCACAGCGGTTGGCAACGGTAACATCCCACTGCCTTACATCGCGCCTTCAAGATGTAACCTGTGCATTCCAGTAGTCAGGTTGATTTGCAACTATCACCTTGAACTACTGGAGCATCATCAATATGAATCGGAAACTGGCAGCTGAGTTCCTGGGCACATTCTGGCTTGTGTTCGGGGGGTGTGGAAGTGCCATATTCGCCGCCAAATTCCCGGAACTGGGTATTGGATTCGCGGGTGTATCGCTGGCGTTCGGTTTGACCGTGCTCACCATGGCGTATGCGGTAGGGCCTATCTCGGGGGGGCACTTCAACCCTGCCGTCACCGTTGGACTGTGGGCCGGTGGCAGGATCTCTTCCAGTGAAGTATTGCCCTACGTACTGGCTCAGGTTGCTGGAGCGAGAGCCGCGGCAGCAGCGCTTTGGATGTTCTGGCTCGCGCCGATCATGGGCGGATTGATCGGAGGCTGGGTGGGCAGAGCCATGGGCGAGAAAAATGATCTGAAGATTCCCGCTCATGTGTAGGCTCGGTCGCTTCGTCATGAAACTCTATCAAGATACTGTACGCTTGCTCCCACGTCGCAATTGCAACCATCGCGAGGCTGTGATGATTCCGACTTTTTCCGCTGATAAACGACTGAAGCACTGGCATGTTTCCTGGCATATCATGGAACGTGAAATCTTTTGCGTCGAGTGCGGCGGATTGCAAACGTATTCAACCTCTTCTCAGCCTTTCAATTCGAATCACATGGCGAAATGCGCTAATGACAGTTGCGAGCCACAACATCCGTGGCAGGAATTACGCGAAATACTGTTCGACTGGAAACTTGAAGTCATAAAAACCTCATGAAAGCGCCACACTCGCGCAACACAACGCTTCGAAACTAAGCTGATGACAGCTCCCTCTCTGCATATCACCCTGGTTACCGAAACCTTCGCCCCCGAGATAAACGGGGTCGCCAGTACGCTCGAGTATCTGTGCGAAGGGTTGCGCAGCCGCGGGCACCGTGTGGATGTGGTGCGTCCGCGACAGGCACAGGACAGAGGCCTCGGCGACGATGTGATGTTGTGTCGCGGCTGGCCGATACCCGGCTATCCGGGGCTGCAGTGGGGCGAGTCGTCCGGGCGACGGCTGGTGCGGCACTGGCGCTCGAGGCGGCCCGATGTGGTGTATGTCGCCACACCGGGTCCACTGGGCTTGAGCGCACTGCGCGCGGCACGGCTGCTGGGTATCGTGGTGGTCAGCGGCTTTCATACCAACTTCCAGCAATACGCAGCACAAAGTGGGTTGGGGCTGTTGACGCGTGTGGTGACGCATTATCTGCGCTGGTTTCACAACCGTACGCACATGACCCTGGTGCCCAGCCACGGCCAACGCCTGGAATTGCAACGACGCGGCTTCGAGCGCTTGCATCTGCTGGCGCGCGGCGTCGATGGTCAGCTGTTTCATCCTGCGCGGCGCAGCCTGACGTTGCGCCAGAGTTGGGGACTGGCGGAGGGCGACCTGGCGGTGATCCATGTCGGACGCCTGGCGCGAGAGAAGAATCTGGACCTGCTCGCGCGCACCTTCAGCCACCTGCAGGCGCAGTATCCACAGCGCGTGATGAAGTTGATCGTGGTGGGTGACGGGGGGCGGCGAAGCAGCCTTCAGCAAAAAATGCCCGAAGCGATATTCTGCGGGGCATTGCGCGGCGAGGTGCTGGCTGAACACTACGCCAGCGGCGATATCTTCGTGTTTCCCAGCCTCACTGAAACCTTCGGCAACGTGGTTCTGGAAGCACAGGCATCAGGGCTGGCCGTGGTGGCCTACGATGAGGCCGCCGCCGCGCAGCACATTCGCCACGGGCACAGTGGCGCCCTGGCCATGCCGGGCGACGAGGCGGCGTTTCTCGAGGCGGCGGGCTGGTTGCTGGAAAATGAAGAGAACTTGCGGCGGGTCCGCCTCAATGCGCGCCGACATGCCAGCCGTCAGGGCTGGGCGGCCATCGTCGAGCAGTTCGAGAAGCAGCTGAGCGGTGCGTGCTACGTGACGTCTCCGGTGGCCCTGGCCAACACCGCAGCGCCCCTTCGCGGCCGCTGACCGCTCCTACAGGGGTAGCGATGTGGCGGGGCAAAAAAAGGGGCACGTCGTTGACGTGCCCCTTGTTGCATCTGCGCCTGGCCGCTCGCAAGAGCGCCTTGCCCAGATCAGTGGTGATGACCACCCTCGCCATGCACGTGGCCGTGGGCAATTTCTTCCTGGCTGGCGTCGCGGATGTCGACGACCTTGACCTTGAAGTGCAGACGCTGACCGGCCAACGGGTGGTTGCCGTCGACGGTGACGTCGTCGCCATCCAGATCGCGGATGGTCACGATCTGCATCTGGCCATCAGGCGCGGACGCGTGGAACTGCATGCCCACTTCCAGCTCGTCGACGCCTTCGAACATGCTGCGCGACAAGGTGCTGACCAGCTCGGCCGCGTACTCGCCATAGGCATCTTCAGGCTCGATGGCGACGTCCAGGTCGTCGCCGACCTGCTTGCCGTCCAGCGCCTTTTCCAGGCCGGGGATGATGTTACCAGCGCCCTGCAGATAGACCAGCGGCGCGCCGCCGGCGGAGCTGTCGATAACCTCACCGGCGTCGTTGGTCAGGGTGTATTCGATGGAGACAGCCTTGTTGGCGGCGATCAGCATGAGGTAAGACCTTTTGCATAAGAATGTAGAACGACCAAGTGTAACCAAGGGATGGCGTGAAAGCGAACCCACTCGGCCAGTGGTCGACCGGACACGATGCGCGCGGCCATTGGGCCTTCTGCACGCATCTTGAGGTTATGACTGCCCGCGGCGCGATTCGTTTCTACTTGCGGGCCGTGGCGTGATGCTTGTAGCGTGCAGCCCGAAGCTCACCCGAGAAGCTCGCATGCAAACATTTTTCATCGCGCCGACCGATTTTGGCGTCGGCCTGACCTCCATCAGCCTGGGGCTGGTGCGCACCCTGGAGCGCGCCGGCCTGAAAGTCGGCTTTCTCAAGCCCATTGCCCAGCCACATCCCGGCGATCAGGGCCCCGAACGCTCGACCGAACTGGTCGCCCGTACCCATGGCCTGCAACCTCCCAAGCCCCTGGGCCTGGCCCATGTGGAACGCATGCTCGGCGACGGTCAGCTCGACGAGTTGCTCGAAGAGATCCTGACGCTGTACCAGCAGGCCTGCGTCGGCAACGATGTGGTCATCGTCGAAGGCATGGTGCCCACGCGCCACGCCAGTTATGCGGCCAGGGTCAACCAGCATCTGGCGAAAAGCCTGGATGCCGACGTGATTCTGGTGTCGAGTGCCGAGAACGAAGTGCTCGCCGAGCTTTCCGGCCGGGTCGAGTTGCAGGCGCAACTGTTCGGGGGCCCGCGTGATCCCAAGGTGCTGGGCGTCATCCTCAACAAGGTCCGCACCGATGAAGGCATGGACGTCTTCGCCGCCCGTCTCAAGGAACACTCGCCCCTGCTGCGTGGCGGCGATTTTCGCCTGCTCGGCTGCATTCCCTATCAGGCCGACCTCAACGCCCCGCGCACGCGCGACGTGGCCGAGCTGCTCGGCGCCCAGGTGATCAACGCCGGTGACTACGAGCAGCGGCGCATGAACAAGATCATCATCTGCGCGCGCACGGTGCTCAATACCGTGCAGCTGCTCAAACCGGGGGTTCTGGTGGTCACCCCAGGCGACCGTGACGACATCATTCTGGCAGTGAGCCTGGCCGCCATGAACGGCATGCCCCTGGCCGGGCTGCTGCTGACCAGCGACACCCTGCCCGACCCGCGCATTCTCGAGCTGTGTCGGGGCGCCTTGCAGGCCGGCCTGCCGGTGCTGTCGGTGAGCACGGGATCCTATGACACCGCCACGCGCCTGAACCAGCTGAACAAGGAAATCCCCATTGATGACCGCGAGCGCGCGGAGATCATCACCGATTTCGTCGCTGGCCATCTGGATGCCCAATGGTTGCACCAGCGCTGTGGTACCCCGCGCGAACTGCGCCTGTCACCGGCGGTATTCCGCTATCAGCTGATCCAACGCGCGCAACAGGCCGACAAGCGCATCGTGCTGCCCGAAGGTCACGACCCCCTGACCATCCAGGCGGCCGCCATCTGCCAGACGCGCGGCATTGCACGCTGCGTGCTGCTGGCCAAGCCAGACGAGGTGCAGGCGGTCGCCAGCGCCCACGGCATCGCGCTGCCCGAAGGGCTCGAGATACTCGACCCCGACCTCATCCGCGGTCGCTATGTGGAGCCGATGGTTGCCCTGCGCAAGAGCAAAAGCCTGAACGCGCCCATGGCCGAGCAGCAGCTGGAAGACAACGTGGTGATCGGCACCATGATGCTGGCCCTGGATGAAGTGGATGGTCTGGTGTCGGGCATCGTCCACTCCACCGCCAACACCATCCGCCCGGCCCTGCAGTTGATCAAGACCGCGCCCGGCTGCAGCCTGGTGTCCTCGGTGTTCTTCATGCTGTTCCCCGATCAGGTGCTGGTGTATGGCGACTGCGTGATGAACCCGCACCCCAGCGCTGCGGAACTGGCAGAGATCGCCCTGCAGAGCGCCGACTCCGCCGAAGCCTTCGGCATTGCCGCGCGAGTGGCGATGATCAGCTATTCGAGTGGCAACTCGGCCAGTGGCGAAGAAGTCGAGAAGGTGCGTGAGGCCACCCAGTTGGCCCAGGAGATCCAGCGCGACCTGCTGATCGACGGCCCGCTGCAATACGACGCGGCCGCCAATGAAAACGTGGCGCGCCAACTGGCCCCGGACAGCCGGGTCGCCGGCCGCGCGACGGTGTTCGTGTTTCCCGACCTGAACACCGGCAACACCACGTACAAGGCGGTCCAGCGCAGCGCCGATTGCGTGAGCCTGGGGCCGATGCTGCAAGGACTGCGCAAACCGGTCAACGACCTGCCGCGTGGCGCTCAAGTCGATGACATCGTCTACACCATTGCCCTGACTGCCATCCAGGCCAACCGCACCATCGACCTCTAGGACCCTTCTCTTGAAAACGCTTACCGGCCTGTGCGCCGCGCTGCTGCTAGCGCTGAACACCCTCGTTTGCTGCACGCCGCTGTTCATCGTCAGCCTGATCAAGCTGTGCCTGCCGTTCGCGGCGGCGCAGCGTGTGACCGACGAACTGATGCGCCACATCCACGAAGCCTGGATCAGCAACAACAAGGCCTGGATGAACCTGCTCGGCGGTATCGGCTGGAAAGTCGAGGGCTTGCAGGGCCTGGACTACCAGCACTCCTACCTGGTGACCAGCAACCACCAGAGTTGGGTCGATATCCTCGTGCTGCAATACGTGCTGAACCGGCGCATTCGCCCGCTGAAGTTCTTCCTCAAGCGCGAGCTCATCTGGGTGCCGGTCATTGGCCTGGCCTGGTGGGCGCTCGGCTTCCCGTTCATGAAACGCTACTCCAAGGCCTACCTGGCCAGGCACCCGGAAAAGAAAGGCGAAGACCTGCTCACCACGCGGCGCGCCTGCGCCAAGTTTCGCGGCAAGCCGACCGCCATCTTCAACTTCGCCGAAGGCACGCGCTTCACCCCGGCCAAGCACGCGGCCCAGGCATCACCGTTTCGCCACCTGCTCAAGCCCAAGGCCGGTGGCATTGCTTTCGTGCTCGATGCCATGGGCGAGCAACTGCAGTCGATGGTCGACGTGACGGTGTTCTATCCCAAGGGCGCCCCCGGGTTCTGGGATCTGCTGTGCGGTCGGGTGGGCGAGATTCATGTGCTGTTCGAAGAGCTGCCGATTCCGGCGCAATTCATCGGCCACAGCTACGATCAGGACGACGAGTACCGGGCTCGCTTCCAGGCATGGGTCAACGCGCTGTGGACGCAGAAGGACGCGACGCTCGAGCGACTCGAGACACACTGATCACCCATGAAAAATCCCGCTGTCAGAGCGGGATTTTTCATGGCCGAAGCAGTGATTACTGCTGCGGGTATTGCTGGCCTGGAATCGGCTTGAGGTTGACTTCGACACGGCGGTTCTGGGCGCGGCCGTTGGCGTCGGCATTGCTGGCGATCGGCTGGTCGGGACCTGCGCCGCGGACCGACAGGCGCGAGCCATCGACACCCTGGGAGGTCAGGTAGTTGCTGACCGCCTGGGCGCGTTGCAGCGACAGGTCCATGTTGTGCTGGCGGCTGCCGGTGCTGTCGGTGTAGCCGACGATCTCGATGTTGTTCTCGTTGAACTGCTTGAACGAATTGCCCAGGTTGTTCAATGGCGAGTAGAAGCTGCTGGAGATGTTCGACGAGTCGGTGGCGAAGGTGATGTTGCCCGGCATGATCAGTTTGATCTGATCGCCCTGGCGCTGCACTTCGACCCCGGTGTTGGCCATGCTTTCACGCAGCGCGGCTTCCTGGCGGTCGGCGTAGTAGCCATAGCCTGCCGAAGCGGCACCCGCCACGGCAGCGCCGATCAAGGCACCCTTGCCGCGGTTGTTGTGGTCGATGGCGGCACCGGCCACGGCACCGGCCAGTGCACCCAGCCCGCCATACTTGGCGGTCTTGCTGATGCCCGACGAACCCTGGGCCTGGCCCTGGTTTTCATACGGATTCTGCGACGCGCACCCGGACAACAGGGCGATGGCAGCGGCGGCAGTGATCAAGCGACGCGAGGTAAACATGGGCAACTCCTACTACAAGAAGGCGGAAATCTGCAAAACAAAATACGGCGGGTCATGGACCTATGACTGCTTTGGACGGCAAACCCCGGGAAAGATTCCCCACACCGGGCCGACCAGGCTCGACGCCTGCAGCTTGCAAAGAGCCGCTTAAAAATGCACGCCGAAGCTGAGTTCGAGGAAGTCGCGGTCATCCACCGTGGTGTACTTGCCGTCGAAGAAGTTGGTGTACGACAGGCTCGCCGTGTAGGTGTTCTGGTACTCGGCATCGAGCCCGAGGCTGACCGCCTTGCGACCTTCCTCGAAGTTGCCGCCGGGGCTCGGCGAATAGCCGGACACATCGTGCGACCACGCCACGCTGGGGCGCAGGTTGATCCCGGCGAGCACGCTGTTGTAGTCCCAGATGGCGCGGGCACGATAGCCCCATGCGGTGCTGGTGGTAAAACCGCCGTCGGTGCAGTTGCGCGAACGATTGCTGGTCGAGGCACCTGGACCCGCAGCGGCCAGGGTAGCGCTGTTGAGCAGGGTTGCGCAGGTGTCCAGGCCATTGGTGGCGGGCAACGCACCGGGACCATGCACCGCGTCGCGACCGTAGCGCCTGCGCGAACTGCTCTCCAGGCCACCGACATGGGTAACGCCTACCTCGCCCACCACGGTCAACCGATCTGCGCCCATGACCTGATCGAAGAAATGCGTCAGGGTGGTCTGCAGCTGGGTGATTTCCTTGCGGCGGTAGCCCTTCAAGTCCTGGCCGGGCGTGCCGTCGAGCAGCGACGCATTGCTGTAGGTGCCGCCCAGCGGGCGCGCACCGGCATAGAGAATGTCGGTGGTGTTGAGCTGCACCGGTGCATTGGGCCGGTAGCTGACTTCGCCACTCCAGGCAGTGCCGGTAGGCAGCGTGGTGGAAAAGCTCAGCCCGTAAAGACGAATGTCTTCGGGGTAGTCGTAGAAGTAGCTGGAATTGCCGGCCACCAGCAACGGCGCCAAGGCCCCGGCGCGCGACGCTGACGCATAGGTCGCGGTCGATGCGCCGGTGGCGTTGAACAGCGGCAGGCGGCTGTGGTAATTCATCAAGTAGGCACCGAACTCGGTGTCCAGGGGGTCGTAGTTGTAGTGCAGCGCCACGCCGAACTGGCCACTGTCGCGCGCATCGCGGTCCGCACCGCGGCGCACCAGCACCCCCTCCTCGTTGACATTCACACCGGCAGCGGCAAGCGCTGGAAGATCAGCGGCAGGCAGGCCCGAGCGCTTGCTCAGCAGGCGCAGATTGTCGCTGCAGCCATCGGCGGCAACGTCTGCCCGGGCGAAGAACGTGCCGCAGTTGTCAGCCACCGTCTGGTCCCATTCGAGCTGGTAGAAGGCCTCGGCCGAGAGGTTGTCGGTCAGGCTCTGCGAGACGTAGAACAGATTGACCGGGACCAGCCCTTCCTTGATCTCGGCACCGGGTCGGCGCAAGGCCGAGACGTCGATCGGGTTGAGGGCGTTGATGCCATTCTGGATGAAGGTGCTCTCGCCCCAACTGACCACCTGCTTGCCCAGACGAACGCCGCCTGGCTGATCGGCGATGGCGTAGTTGTGGTAGACGAACGCGTCGAGAAGCTGCGCGCCGGAGGACTGCGCGGCCTCCTTGCGATGGACGTCGCTGATGTCCTTGAAGGGACGGCCTTCGTCCTTGAGTTCGAAGTCGTACCAGTACTTGCCGCGAATGAACACGCCGCTGTCGCCGTATTTCAGTTCCAGGTCGTGCAGCCCTTTGAAGACCTTTGAAAAGGTTTCGCCCTTTTTGAAGTTCAAGCGACCGTCGTCGGCTGTCTGCGACAGGCCCGAGCCACCATTGTTGGCGCCGATCAGGTTGCGGTTCGCCCCGGCCGTGGACCAGCTGGCGCCGACCGACAGCGCGGTATCGAACTGCCCCTCGATTTCGCCGATGTTGAAGCTGACGGCAAGCGCCGGCCCGGCAAGCGTCGCCAGACCAACTGCCAGGGGTAATCTGGCCCGGCGACAGGACAGGTGTACTGAGTTCATCGACGCTGATCCATGTTCCGCTGTTCTCTGTTCGTTAGGGTGCTGGCAAGGGGCACTGCGCCGCCATTATAGCCAGCCAGAAGCGCTATCCGACGCCAGCGCGCGGCAGGTTTCAGCGTATTTCACTGAGGGCGATCTTCACCCCCAGCGCCACCAGCACCACGCCCATGGCGCGGTCGAACCAATGGCCCATGCGCGCGAAGCCTTCGCGCACCCGGCGCTGGCTGAACAGCATGGCGACCAGGCAGAACCACAGCGCCGTGGCCAGCGCCAGGTACACGCCGTAACCGGCCTGCACCGGCAGCGGCGTGTGCGGACTGATGACCACGGTAAACAGGGAAAGAAAGAACAAGGTGGCCTTGGGGTTCAGGCCATTGGTCATGAACCCGGCCACATACGCGCCCTTGGGCGTGCGCTGGACCGGCGCCGCGCTGCTGGCCTGCACGTCGACCGCGGCCGGCTTGGCGCGCAGGGCCTTGAAACCGATGTAGAGCAGGTACGCCGCAGCGGCCCACTTCAGCACATTGAACAGCACGATGGACTGGGACACGATCAGGCCGATCCCCAGCAGTGAATAGCCCACGTGGACGAAGATCGCCGTGCCCACCCCCAGCGCGGTCCACAGACCGGCCCGGCGTCCGTGGCTGACGCTTTCGCGCACCACCACCGCAAAATCCGGACCCGGGCTGGCCACCGCCAGCAAGTGGATGAAGGCAACGGTGAGAAATTCGGTCCAGTACATGACGGCAGGCTCCAGGCGCGGCAGATGCAAACACGGTGATTGCAAAAAACAGCCCCGGACGCTACCTCAGGTCAGCAGGCCAGGGCCACAAGATTTTCATCCAGCAGCTATGGTAGAACATCCACATCCCCTTCAAGAGGTTCACCCATGCCCGCTACCCGTGCCGCCTTCCTCGACTACAGCTCCCTGGACCTGGGTGACCTGGACCCTGCCGCGCTCAAGGCCTGCTTCGAAGACCTGCAGTTCTACCCCAGCACGACGCCTGCGCAACTGCCCGAGCGCCTGCGCGGCCTGAACGTGGTCATCAGCAACAAGATCGCCCTGAATGCCGCGACCCTGCAGGCCTGCCCGGACCTCAAGCTGGTACTGGTGTCGGCCACGGGCACCAACAACGTCGACCTTGCGGCCGCGCGCAAGCTGGGTATCACCGTGTGCAACTGTCAGGGCTACGGCACCCCATCGGTGGCCCAGCACACCTTGATGCTGTTGCTCGCCCTGGCGACCCGACTGCCCGACTATCAGCGCGCCATCGCGGCCGGCAAATGGCAGCAAGCCAAGCAGTTCTGCCTGCTGGATTTCCCCATCGTCGAACTGGAGGGCAAGACCCTCGGCCTGCTGGGCCATGGCGAGCTGGGCGGCGCGGTTGCCAGGCTGGCCGAAGCCTTCGGCATGCGCGTGCTGTCGGGGCAGATTCCCGGCCGCCCGGCACGCGCAGATCGCCTGCCGCTGCATGAACTGCTGCCGCAGATCGACGCGCTGACCCTGCACTGCCCGCTCAACGAGCACACCCGACACATGATCGGCGCACCCGAGCTGGCGCTGCTCAAGCCCAGCGCCTTCGTGGTCAACACCGCGCGCGGCGGCATCATCGACGAGCAGGCCCTGGCCGATGCCTTGCGTCGTGGCCACCTGGGCGGTGCGGCCACCGACGTGCTCAGCGTCGAGCCACCGGTAGACGGCAACCCCCTGTTGGCCGACGATATCCCACGCCTGATCATTACCCCGCACAGTGCCTGGGGCAGTGTCGAGGCGCGCCAGCGCATCATTGGCCAACTGGCGGAAAATGCCACGGCCTTCTTCGCTGGCCAGCCCATCCGCAGCGTCTGAAACCGGCCCTGGTCTGCTAGAATCCGCGCTTTTGCCAGGAGCCCTCCCATGGACCCGCGCAGTGAAGTGCTGCTTCGTCAGGCCAACTTGTTTCAAGGGCAACTGCTGCTGGCCGGGCTGCCTGCCGACGACCTCTTCGGCCAGTTGCCGAACGCCGCCGGCTGGTGCTGGCATGCCGGCGACCAGGCAGCGCTGGACGCGCGCTTCGAGGGTCGCAGCCATTTCGGCGTCAACGTCCCCGAGACGCCGTTCGATGGCGCGGTGTTGTTCCTGCCCAAGTCCCGCGACCTGACCAGCTACCTGCTCAATGCCCTGGCCGCTCGGTTGCAGGGGCGTGAGCTGTACCTGGTGGGCGAGAAGCGTGGCGGCATCGAGGGCGCGGCGAAGTTGCTGCATGCCTTCGGCAAACCGCGCAAGCTGGACAGCGCACGGCATTGCCAGCTGTGGCAGGTGACTGTCGACCAGGCACCAGCGGCCGTGGACCTGGAAAGCCTGGCGCAGCGCTATGAGCTGGAGATCGCCGGTGAGCCGTTGACCGTGATCAGCCTGCCGGGGGTATTCAGCCATGGTCGGCTGGACCGTGGTACCGAACTGCTGCTCGATCACATCGGTGGCCTTCCTCGCGGCCATCTGCTGGACTTCGGCTGCGGCGCCGGCGTGGTCGGCGCCAGTCTCAAGCGGCGCTACCCGGACAACCAGCTGACCTTGCTCGATGTCGATGCCTTCGCCACCGCCAGCAGCCGTCTGACCCTGGCGGCCAACGGGCTGGATGCCGATGTCATTACCGGTGACGGTATCGACGCCGCGCCGCTGCATCTGGATGCCATCATCAGCAATCCGCCGTTCCATGCCGGGGTGCACACCAGCTACCACGCCGCAGAGAATCTGCTGGAAAAATCCAGCCAACATCTGAAAAAAGGCGGCGAACTTCGCTTGGTTGCCAATAGTTTCCTGCGTTATCAACCGCTGATCGAGGGCGCTTTCGGGCGCTGCCAGACGCTGTCCGAGGGGCGCGGCTTCAAGGTCTATCGTGCCATCAAATAGCCAAATCTTCGCTTGCCCTATCGTGATTGCCTAGGCAGAATCCGCACCGTCCTAGGGGAGTAGTCTCCCGCGAGCGCCAGCTCGCATGGCACGCGTCAACATACTTGGCCCTCAGGCCATGGCGCGTGCGACCCAGCGGCCGCACAGACGGCCCGGGTTTGACAAGACCTATGACACGCACACCTTACCCGGGGCGGGGAGGCTGTTCGTGTCATAGCCGTGTCGACCCGCCCCCATAGGAACGCTCCTGATGTTGGAATCCCTGCTTGTCCCTACCGGGCTGGTGGCCTTGGCCGAAATTGGCGACAAGACCCAGTTGCTCGCGTTGATCCTTGCGGCACGCTTTCGCAAGCCCTGGCCGATCATCGCCGGCATCGTCGCCGCAACCCTGGCCAACCATGCGGCGGCAGGTGCAGTAGGCGCCTGGTTCAGCGGCTTCTTCTCCGACGCCGCCCTGCACTGGATCCTGGCGGCAAGCTTCGCCGCGACCGCTCTGTGGACCCTGATACCGGACAAGATCGACGACGACGAAGCCAACACCGCGCGGCGCTACGGGCCGTTCATGACCACGCTGATCGCGTTTTTCATTGCCGAGATCGGCGACAAGACCCAGGTCGCGACGGTGATGCTGGCTGCGCAGTACCCGCACTTGCTGATGGTCATCATCGGCACCACGCTGGGCATGTTGATTGCCAATGTACCGGTGGTACTGGCGGGCAATTTTGCCGCCGACAAGCTGCCGCTGACGCTGATCCGCCGGCTGGCCTCGGGGGCGTTTTTCATTCTGGCGTTCGTTGCGGTGTATCAGGCGATGAAGGTCAGCGGCTGGGTGTAAGGTGCTCGGAGCGGCGGCGCGGCTTTCACGGCCGCTGACCGCTCCTACAGGGGATTCTTGTATGGGAAGTCCCCTGTGGGAGCGGGTCTCTGCCCGCGAATCAGGCGCCGCGATCCATCAGGATTTCTTCGCCTGCTCGTACAGCGGCATGACTTTGGGAATGGCCGCCTGCAGTGACGATATCCGGCTGGCTGAAGCCGGGTGTGTGCTCATGAATTCCGGTGGCGAATTGCTGCCTGCTGCCGCCGTCATCTTGTTCCACAGGGTGATGGCGGCATTGGGGTCGTACCCTGCACGCGCCGCCAGCTCCAGCCCGAACAGGTCGGCTTCGTTCTCGTTGCCGCGGCTGTTGGGCAAGGTCAGGCTGTAGTTGACCACGGTATCGGCCAGCTTCAGGCTGTCTTCGCCCAGCCCCAGCAGCGCCCCTGCCCCGTTGCGGGCCATCTGGATGCCGTAGGCCTTGGACATCGACTCGCGGCCGTGCTCACGCAAGGCATGCGCGATTTCATGGCCCATCACGGCGGCGATCTCGTCGTCGGTGAGTTTCAGTTTGTCGATCAGGCCGGTGTAGAAAATGATCTTGCCGCCGGGACCGCAGTTGGCGTTGAGCTCGTCGCTCTTGATCAGGTTCACTTCCCATTGCCACTGTGCCGAATCCGGGCGCAGCTTGGGCGCCTGGGCGATCAGCCGATCGGCGATCGCCTGGACGCGCTTGGCTTCGGCGCTGGTCTTGTCGAGCACGCCCTTGCCACTGGCCTCGGTCAAGGTCTGCTGGTAGGACTGGGCGTACATCTTGTTCACTTCATCGGTGGACAACATGCTGAACATGTATTGCTTGCGATCGACACCCACGGCGCCGGAGCTGGTGGTGTTGACGGCCTGACAACCGGCCAGCAGAAGGCTGACGGCCAAGGTGGCCGGAATGAAGAACTTGCCCATTGGGACTCTCCTGGGAAACCTGGCGGGTATCCTACACGGTGAGTATCGGACACGACACCTGCGCAAGCAGTCCGGCCGATGCACCGCGGTGCCTGTTTCGCGGCCGATGACCGCTCCTACAGTTGCACCGCGCGAACCCGTAGGAGCGGTTCGTGGCCGCGAACAGGCGACGCGGTCGGTACAGTTGCACCCCGCGCGCCCGTAGGAACGGTCCGTGGCCGCGAACAGGCGACGCGGTCGGTACAGTTGTACCCCGCGCACGCCCGTAGGAGCGGTCCGTGGCCGCGAACAGGCGACGCGGTCGGTACAGTTGTACCCCGCGCGCGCCCGTAGGAGCGGTCCGTGGCCGCGAACAGGCGACGCGGTCTGTGCAAAGACTCACGCCGGGGTCAGGCACTCCGGGGCATTGAGCTTGGGGTCGTTGACCAGATTGGCCAGCGGACGCTCGCGCAGGGCGGCCTGAGGTGCGGCGAGCAACGACTGCAGGGCAGCCAAGGGGGTTTCCGGGTCCAGCCAGGCTGCCTGCCCGGCGGCATCGAGGATCAACGGCCGGCGCTGGCTCATGGCCGGCTGAGTCACCACTGCAGTGCTCAACCAGACTTGCTCCTGCACCGGATAGGCTTCCCAGATACCCGCGAAAAACAATGATGAACCCTCCCCTGGCGTCAGCCAGAAAGGCCGCTTGCGCACATTGCCCCGCCACTCGTAGAAGCCGTTGGCCGGAATCAGGCAACGCCGCAGACGCAAGGCCTCGCGAAACATCGGCTGCTCGGCCACCGTCTCGGCCCGTGCATGGGCGGGGGTTCGCGACAGATCGGTCAGCCACGGCGGGGTCAGCCCCCAACGAGCCTTGGCCAGGGTCGAGCGTTCTCCCTCCCGACGCTGGATCAGCACCGAATCACCCGGGGAAATATTCCACTGCGCCTGCTGGCCTTCGGGAAAGCCCTCCTGTGCGGCGAAACCGGGTGACCAGCGAAACAAGGCAAAACGTCCACACATCAGGCAAAAACTCTTGAGGGGTTAGCACAGCAGAACCCCGGGGAAACTGTCGGGCTCGTCGCCCGACATGGGCAGCGCGGCATTGTACTCACCGATCAACTGCCGTGCGTAATCGGCCTGCTCGTCGGCCACCAGCAAACCCAGCAGGCCCATCGCGGGCAGGTCGCCCATGCCGCCAACCAGATCCCGGCCAGCCAGATGCACACCCACTCCTTCGTTCTCCAGCATGCCCAAAAGCATCTGCGCTTCGAGCAGGCTCGCAGGCTCGTAGATGCGCTGCATCACTCGTTCTCGCTGCGCACGTGCAGCGACCATTGCTCGCCGTCGGTGTGCAACGCGAACACGATGGGGCGGCAGCACACCGGGCAGTCTTCTATATAGTGCTGATCACCACCCGACAGGTCGAGCACCGCTTCGGCCGGCTCTCCGCAATAGGGGCAATCGTAATCTTGGGTTTCCAGCATCGCGGCCTCCACGGCTCACTTGTGCGTATAATCGCCACTCTGTTTGCAGGCCGTTGGCTACATGGGCCCCTACCCTTTGCCCACAACCTTGCGCCTGTACCTTTACCTTAGCCGTTTCCAACAAGAGAGCATGATGGGCGAATTCGATGCCATCCGACCGTACGACGACGCCGAAGTACCTGCCGTTCTGGCACGGCTGCTCAGCGACCCGGCATTTCTGGATATCCTCACCCACTTCCGCTTCCCGCGTCAGGCCAAGACCTTTGGCTGGTTGCTCAAGCCGTTGATCGCACGGCGCCTGCGCCGCGAGTTCAAGGATGTCAACAACGTCGCTACTCTGCAGGACAAGGTCGAATTCTACGTCGACCACACCATCGACCGCGCCACCGACGGTGTGACCTACACCGGTGTCGAGCAGTTCAAGTCCGGCAGTGCGTACCTGTTTCTGGCCAACCATCGCGATATCGTCATGGACCCGGCGTTCGTCAACTACGCCGTGTACCACGCAGGCCTGCCGACGCCGCGCATTGCCATCGGCGACAATCTGCTGCAGAAGCCTTTCGTCAGCGACCTGATGCGCCTGAACAAAAGCTTCATCGTTCATCGCTCGCTGGTTGGGCGGCGTGAAAAGCTGGCGTCCTACCAGCTGCTCTCGGCCTACATCAACCACTCGATCCGCCACGACTGCGCCTCGATCTGGATTGCCCAGGCCGAAGGCCGCGCCAAGGACGGCGACGACCGCACCGACTCGGCGATCCTCAAGATGTTTCACATGAGCCGCAAGGATGAGCCTTTCGGCGAAACCATCAAGGCGCTGAACCTGACGCCGGTGTCGATCAGCTACGAATACGACCCCTGCGATCAGGCCAAGGCGCGCGAGCTGTACATCCGTGCAACCAAGGGCGCCTACAACAAGGCACCTGGCGAAGACGACGTCAGCATTGCCCAGGGCATTACCGGCTACAAGGGCCGCGTGCACATCAACTTTGCCTCGCCCATCACCGAGTCGTTCGAAGACACCAAGCAGCTGGCCATGGAGATCGATCGGCAGATCCTGGGCGGCTATCGCCTGTTCCCGGTGCACTACCTGGCCTACGCGCAGTGGGCGGATGCTGATCCCGAACTGCAGGTGCCTGTCGCAGCCGATGTATTTCCGGCCGCCGAGCTGGAAAAGGCGCGTGCCGAATGGCTGCGACGGCTGCGCGAGTGCCCGGTGGAACAACGACCGTTCCTGGTGGTGCAATACGCCACGCCGGTGCGCAACCAGTATCGCGTCAAGGCAGGGCTGCCGCTCTAGGGTCAGCCAGCGTGCAGGATGTAATGCGGCCGTCATGGCACCGTCATTAGCCCTTCATACAAAACAGGCATCGTGTTGCACCCTCACCCAACACGCTTCGGATGCCCGTCATGCTGCACGCCCTGAACCAGGATCGCCTCTACCACATTACCGCCAGCGACGAGCAGGAAGCCCTGATCGACGCGCTGGCGTTCAATGTCCAGGACCGACAGTGGCTGGTGTATTGCGCTTTGGGCGGTCATCAGCACGGTGACTGGCCCGATCTGGACCTGGGCACGGGCATCAGCGTGCTCGACTTTCACATGCAGGCGGCCTGAAGCCTGCACGCAGTCGAATCCGGCCCATGAAAAAGCCCGCGAACATCGCGGGCTTTTTCATGGCTGGCAGAGGCTGTCAGAAATTGCTCTGGGACAGGGTCTGGCCGATGGTGGCGTCCTTGAACACGCGCGTCAGCGCATCGCTCAGCACATCGCTGACCAGCTTGGTGTTGGTTTCCTGGTTCGGCGCCATGCCGAAACGCTGGTTCAAGGAAGCGCCATAGCGGCCGCTGTAGTGGCGGCCACCGTTGGTCACGTCGGCCTTGAACGTGGCGCCGATGTTGGCCTCGGTGACGTACATCTTGTCCTTGGGCGAC
The DNA here is from genome assembly GCF_014235765.1 of Pseudomonas baltica. Classification (GTDB taxonomy): domain Bacteria; phylum Pseudomonadota; class Gammaproteobacteria; order Pseudomonadales; family Pseudomonadaceae; genus Aquipseudomonas; species Aquipseudomonas baltica. The sequence continues at coordinate 27,888 of NZ_JACMYH010000005.1, read as the reverse complement.
TGGTACTTGAGCTCGGCCAGGGTGATGGTCAACGTGGGTGCGCTGCCGTTGTTGCCGGTGGGCGTGAAGCCGAGCAGGCGCACGGCCGCTTCGGCCTGGGCCTGCAGCTTGGGCAGCACGTCGTTGGCGGCAACGCTGACCGCGCTGGTTTCCGGATACAGGCCGCCACGGGTGCCCAGGGTCGGCGAAGGTCGACCGTCGACCACACGCACGGCCACTGCCTGGCCCTGGCCAACGGCGGCGAACTGCGAGGTCAGGCGCGGCTGAGGGCTGAGTTGTTGCGGGCTGTTGGCACAACCGACCAACGTCAGACTGGTCACAGCGATCATAGCGAACAACAGGCGGTGCAACATGCGCATCTCTCCGGCAACGGGCAGTGGATAAGCCGCGAGTATAGCGGGGCCTGCGGGCAATGGACCAGCCATGAAACGCGTGCAGGCCAGTGCGGTGCGGTCCGTGTCATCAGCCTGTCACCGTCGGCGGGCAGTATCGCGTCTACAGTCCACCGCACGCCACCGCACGGAGAATCGCTCATGGGTTTTCTCAAGTCTCTGTTCAGCGCCAGCCAGCCCTACCGTTGCTACGTCGCGCTCGACCAGCAGGGCCTGTGCCGCGCCTTCAAGCAGTGCCAGCAGGCGCCCGTCGGCGAGGGTTGGGTCGAGGTTGGCGATATTCGCCCACAATGGCTGGGCCAGCCATTGCCTGCCCATGCCCGCGTCAGCTCCCGTGCCACGGGGGCTGGCGGGATTCGGGCCGTGCACGCCTGACCGGCCGGTCACCAAAAGCCTGTAAATAACGATCAACTCGCCGCGTTTCATCGCTATAATCTTCCCCCGATTATAAGGACGTCTCCTGATCGGGCCTCGCAGCACTGCCAACACACTCGTCTTGGCCTCCGCACCGCCCACAGAGAGCCGCCCACGCAGGTCACGCGCTGGCGTTTCCATTCGCTCGTGCCACCCTGCCGCTGCCGATCCTCCAAGCAGCCTTCTTGAGGTTCACGACTCCAAAAGAGCGTGAAATAAACGGGTTTCACAACTTCACAAGAGTGTGGCGAGCAAATGAAAAGTCTTGGATCTGTACCAGCACTATCTGCGTCCCGAACAGCCCAACGAGAAAGGATCGAACGCTTCGCATGATGGCTCCAGTTCGCTGAACGCACGTATCAACCATGGTCCTATGGCGTTGGCGGGCCGAACGTGAGTTCATGGGCAATGCCCGGCAGACTTGTCGGCACAGGCCATTTCAGCGATGCAGTTGCGAAGATTCGGACATGGCGACCCAGGCCTGCACAGACGTACCGGGGTCCCATGCTGTCAATGGGTGCTGAAGATTTTGGAGACGCGTTAAATGGCGCAAAACGAAGCAGTCGACGTGGTATTGGTAGGGGCCGGCATCATGAGTGCCACCTTGGCCGTACTGCTCAAGGAACTCGACCCGGCATTGAAGCTGGAAGTCGTCGAGCTCATGGACTCCGGTGCCGCGGAGAGCTCCAATCCGTGGAACAACGCCGGGACCGGCCATGCCGGCCTGTGTGAGCTCAACTACACGCCGCAGGCCGCCGATGGCTCCATCGACATCAAGAAAGCCGTACAGATCAACACTCAGTTCGAGGTCTCGAAGCAGTTCTGGGCCTACCTGAGCAGGAAGAGCAGCTTCGGCTCGGCACGTTCGTTCATAAGCCCGGTCCCGCACCTGAGCTATGTCGAGGGTGACAAGGGTGTGGCCTTCCTCAGGAAGCGCTATGAAATGCTCAAGGCCCACCATGCCTTCGCCGACATGGAATACACCGAAGACAAGGCAAAGATGGCCGAGTGGATGCCGCTGATGATGCCGGGGCGTCCCGCCGACCAGCACATCAGTGCCACCCGTGTGATGGGCGGTACCGACGTCAACTTCGGCGCCTTGACCAACAAACTGCTGGCTCATCTGGCCAGCGCACCCGGCGCGCAGGTGAAGTACTGCAAGAAGGTCACCGGCCTGGCGCGCAAGGGCACTGGCTGGACGGTCAGCGTCAAGGACGTCAACACCGGCAATACCCGCGAGATCGACGCCAAATTCGTATTCCTCGGCGCAGGCGGTGCTGCTTTGCCACTGCTGCAGATGTCCGGGATCGAAGAAGGCAAGGGCTTCGGTGGTTTCCCGGTCAGCGGCCAGTGGCTGCGCTGCGACAATCCCGAAGTGGTCAAGCAGCACCAGGCCAAGGTCTACAGCCAGGCGGCGGTGGGCTCACCGCCCATGTCCGTGCCCCACCTGGACACTCGCGTGGTCGATGGCAACAAGTCGCTGCTGTTCGGCCCTTACGCCGGCTTTACTACCAAGTTCCTCAAGCATGGCTCGTTCCTCGACCTGCCGCTGTCGGTGCGCGCGGCGAATATCGGCCCGATGCTGGCCGTGGCCCGCGACAACATGGACCTGACCAAGTACCTGATGAGCGAAGTGCGTCAGTCCATGGAGCAGCGCCTGGATTCGCTGCGGCGCTTCTACCCGCAGGCCCGGGCCGAGGATTGGCGCCTGGAGGTGGCTGGCCAGCGCGTGCAGATCATCAAGAAGGATCCGAAGAAAGGCGGCGTGCTGCAATTCGGCACCGAGTTGGTGTCTGCCGCCGACGGTTCGCTGGCGGCCTTGCTCGGTGCATCACCAGGTGCCTCGGTGACCGTGTCGATCATGCTCGACCTGCTGGAACGCTGCTTCCCCGAGCAGACCCGATCACAGGCGTGGGCGACCAAGCTGTCGGAGATCTTCCCTGCACGTGAACAGGTGCTGGCGAACGATGCCGAAACCTACCGTCGCGTCAGCCATGACAGCGACGTGGCGCTCGAGCTCGCGGAAAAAGCGGACGGCGTGCAGCATTACGCCTGATACACCGCATGTACCGCCGACGCGGCTCGCGCCGCTGCTACAGGGAATTGCATCGCTCCCGTAGCAGCAGTGCAAGCCGCGTCCGGTGGCACCGCCCTTGTAGCAGCGGTGCAAGCCGCGTCCGTGCACACCGCCTTTGTAGCAGCGGTGCAAGCCGCGTCCGTGCACACCGCCCTTGTAGCAGCGGTGCAAGCCGCGTCCGGGCTCACCGCGTTTCTACAGACAACCGCGCGTGCCGCCGACGCGGCTTGCGCCGCTGCTACAGGGGTCGTTTCAGGCTCGCTGGATCAGGTCGATGTATTCCTGGGCGTTGCGCTGGTTGCGAATCAAGGTGATGAAATCGTTGCCGTGCTCGTCCTTGCCGTCGAGCTCGTAACCGGCTTCCTTGAAGAACACCAGAAAGCGTGCGAAATCATCGACGCGCAGGCCACGGTACGCCTTGATCAGCTTGTGCAGCGACGGCGAGGTGGCATCGACCGGCTCGAAATTCAGGAACAGCTTGATCTGCTCATCGCCGATCTCGTCGCCAATCAATTGCTTCTTGTCTTTACGCATTACCGACTCCAACTCGCTATCACGGTCATTCACGGGGCAGGCAGTTTACCCTCGGCTTGGCGATGGGCTCAACGCGCGCGTAGGCTGCCGGTGTGCAGATCGGCCCAGACATGCCCATTGGGGTAGCTGAGGAACTGCACGTAGACGGTGTCGTTTCGCAGCAGGTCGAGCAGGATCCGGTACTGGCTCAGCGGATAGGTCAGGGCCAAGGTGCCAGTGGCCGCATCGAAGGCTGGCCGCTTCAGGCTTTTGCTCTCGCCATCGAAGGTGATCAGCACTTCGGCCAGTTTCGCGTCCTTGCTCAATGCCTTGCCCTTCAAGCGCAACAGCATGGGCGCGGTCACCGGTATGGGCTGCTGGTTGGAAAGGCGCTGATTGCCCATGACCACCGAGTAGCTGGTCACCTGCACCAGTTGCTGCTGCGGATCGCCTTCGCGCAGGGACTGCTCATCGGGCGGCAGGAACTGTTCATGTACGAGTCCATGCACAGGCGCTGCGGCCAGCGGCAGACAGGTCAGCAAAGCAATGGCGGCAACGGTCAGGCGCATGGGCGGCTCCTTGTGGAAGAGCCGCGGACTTTAGCATGTTGTAAGGAGGGCGGGTCTGCAGCGAGGCCGGACGCGGCTCGCGCCGCTGCTACAAGAACGACGCAATCCCTGTAGCAGCGGCGCAAGCCGCGTCCGACAGCGCCCGCAATCCCTGTAGCAGCGGCGCAAGCCGCGTCCGGCAGCGCCCGCAACCCCTGTAGCAGCGGCGCAAGCCGCGTCCGACAGCGCCCGCAATCCCTGTAGCAGCGGCGCAAGCCGCGTCCGACAGCGCCCGCGACCCCTGTAGCAGCGGCGCAAGCCACGTCCGACAGCGCCCGCAATCCCTGTAGCAGCGGCGCGAGCCGCGTCGGCGGTGCGTGCCATGGGTCTGGAGGAATGCAATAAACCCGGGGTCGGTCTCGGGAGGGAGGCCTTACATCCCCTTGACGGCGAAGATACCCGCAGCGTTGCGCCAGTAGCCCTTGTAGTCCATGCCGTAACCGAAGATATAACGGTCGATGCACGGCAGACCCACGAAGTCGGCCTTGAGGTCGGGACTGGCCTTGCGGTCGTGGTCCTTGTCGATCAGCACGGCGGTGTGCACGGCGCGGGCGCCGGCGTGCTTGCAGAAATCGATGATGGCGCTGAGCGTGTGGCCCTCGTCCAGGATGTCATCGATGATCAGCACGTCGCGGTCGATGAAAGAGATTTCCGGCTTGGCCTTCCAGAACAGATCGCCGCCGCGGGTTTCGTTGCGATAGCGGGTGGCGTGCAGGTACGACGCCTCCAGTGGGAAATCCAGATGGGTCAGCAGCTTGCCGGAGAAGATCAGCCCGCCGTTCATCACGCAGAACACCACGGGGTTGCGGTCAGCCAGTTCAGCGTTGATCTGCGCGCCGACCTTGGCGATGGCAGCCTCGACCTGGGCTTCTGTGTACAGGCAGTCGGCCTCTCGCATGACTTGACGGATGTGCTCGAGATCAGCGGACATGACGCTCTCCAAGGGGGGCGGTGGAAGAAAAGCGGGCAAAGGTACGCACACACCTGGCATGAATCAAGCACAATCCAGGCTTTCATGCACTAACGTGCAGTATGTCTATAGGACAGCCCGATACAATAGATTAATCTACCGCCGTTTTTTTGCCCGTTCGGAGCCTTTCCCCATGCCTATCCGTGAGATCCGCCACCCGCTGATCCGCCACAAGCTCGGCCTCATGCGCCGTGCCGACATCAGCACCAAGAACTTCCGCGAGCTCGCCCAGGAAGTGGGAGCCCTGCTCACCTACGAGGCCACCAAGGATCTGCCCCTGGAAAACTACGAAATTGCAGGCTGGGCCGGCCCGGTGGTGGTCGAAAAGATCGCGGGCAAGAAAATCACCGTGGTGCCCATCCTGCGCGCCGGCATCGGCATGCTCGACGGCGTGCTCAGCCTGATCCCGGGTGCCAAGGTCAGCGCCGTCGGCGTTGCGCGCAACGAAGATACGTTGCAGGCGCACACCTACCTGGAAAAGCTGGTCGATGAAATCGACGAGCGCCTGGCGATGATCATCGACCCGATGCTGGCCACCGGCAGTTCCATGGTTGCCACCATCGACCTGTTGAAGAAGGCCGGCTGCAAGGAAATCCGCGCCATGGTGCTGGTGGCTGCCCCCGAGGGCATTGCCGCCGTGGAAAAGGCACATCCCGACGTGCAGATCTACACCGCCTCGATCGACGAGCGCCTGAACGAGCATGGCTACATCATCCCCGGGCTGGGCGATGCCGGTGACAAGATCTTCGGCACCAAGCAGAAGGACGCCTGACCCATGCAGGACGAGTTCAACGATCCGCTCTGGCGGCAGGTGCTGTCAGGCGCGCAAATGCTCTTCGTGGCGTTCGGCGCGCTGGTACTGATGCCGCTGATCACTGGCCTGGACCCGAACGTGGCGCTGTTCACTGCGGGCCTGGGCACGTTGCTGTTCCAACTGGTGACGGGTCGTCAGGTGCCGGTATTCCTGGCATCGAGCTTTGCTTTCATCACACCGATCATTCTCGCCAAGGGCCAGTTCGGCCTGGCCGAGACGATGGGCGGGATCATGGCGGCCGGATTCGTCTACACCTTCCTTGGGCTTGCAGTGAAGATCAAGGGCACCGGCTTCATCGATCGCCTGCTGCCGCCCGTGGTAATCGGCCCGGTCGTGATCTCCATCGGCCTGGCGATGGCGCCGATCGCCGCCAACATGGCGATGGGCAAGGCCGGCGATGGCACCGAACTGATCCCCTACGCCACAGCCATGTGGATCTCCATGCCGGCGCTGCTCACCACCATCGTCGTCGCCGTGTTCGGCAAGGGCATCTTTCGCCTGGTGCCGATCATCGCCGGGGTACTGGTGGGCTTCGCCATGGCATTCGTCTTCGGTGTGGTGGACACGGCCAAGATCGCCGCAGCTTCCTGGCTGGCCCTGCCACACTTCACGGCGCCGGCGTTCAACTGGCAGGCCATCCTGTTCATTGTGCCCGTGGCGCTGGCACCGGCCATCGAGCACATTGGTGGCGTGATCGCCGTGGGCAGCGTGACCGGTCGTGACTACCTGAAGAAACCCGGCCTGCACCGCACCCTGCTGGGCGATGGCATTGCCACCACTGCCGCCGGCCTGTTCGGCGGACCGCCCAATACCACTTATGCGGAAGTGACCGGCGCGGTCATGCTGACCAAGAACTACAACCCCAAGATCATGACCTGGGCGTCGATCTTCGCGATCAGCCTGGCGTTCGTCGGCAAGTTCGGCGCGCTGCTGCAGAGCATTCCGGTACCGGTGATGGGCGGCATCCTGTGCCTGCTGTTCGGTTCCATCGCAGCGGTGGGCCTGAACACGATGATTCGTCACAAGGTCGACATGGCCGAGGCGCGCAACCTGGTGATCGTCTCGGTAACCCTGGTGTTCGGTATCGGCGGGGTGCTGGTCGGCACCGGAACCGGGCCCGATGACTTCGGCCTCAAGGGCATTGCCCTGTGCGCCGTGGTGGCGATTGCCCTGAACCTGTTGCTGCCGGGGCATGGTGACTGGAAAAAGGACTCGCAGGCCTGAAGCCGTCAGGGAGCGCCATGGCGGCGCTCCCTGCTGGCAGATTCAGCGTCAAAGCATCAAGGGTGCCCGCTCGCACAGGGTATTCAACGCTTCACCCCATTGCGGGTGATCATTCAGGCACGGCACCAGCACCAACTCCTCGCCCCCCGCCTCGCAGAACTGCTCGCGCCCACGGTCGCCGATCTCCTCCAGGGTCTCGATGCAATCGGCGACGAACGCCGGGCACATCACCAGCAACTTCTTCACCCCTTGTTTGGCCAGTTCATCCAGACGCGCCTCGGTGTAGGGCTCGATCCACTTGGCCCGGCCCAGTCGCGACTGGAAGGACACCGACCAGCTACCGTCGGCAAGGCCCATGCGCTCGGCGAAGGCACTGGCCGTACGCAGGCACTGCGCGCGATAGCAGACGGCAAGCACTTCAGGCGGGGCATTCTGGCAGCAGTCGGCGGAACGCAGACAGTGGCCGCCGGTAGGGTCGATCTTGGTCAGGTGCCGTTCGGGCAGTCCGTGGAAGCTCATCAACAGGTGGTCATGGGGTTGCGCCAGGTAGGGCTTGGCACTGGCCACCAAGGCATCCACGTATTCCGGCTGGTCATAGAAGGGCTGCAGCACGCTGAATTGCATGGCCAGCTTGCGCTCGCGCACCACTTTGCGTGCCTGCTCGATCACCGTGGTCACGGTGCTCTGGGCGAACTGAGGATAAAGCGGAGCCAGGGTGACTTTCTGCACCCCCTGCTCGGCCAGGCGCGCGAGCGCCGTATCCAGCGAAGGCTCGCCATAACGCATGGCGACTTCCACCGGACCATGGCGCCACTGCTCGGCCATGACCGCCTGCAGGCGCCGGGTCAGGACCACCAGCGGCGAGCCGTCCTCCCACCAGATCGAGGCATAGGCGTGTGCCGATTGCACGGGGCGCTTGACCAGAATCAGCGACACGATCAGACGCCGCAGCGGCCACGGCACGTCGATGACATAAGGGTCCATCAGGAACTGGTTGAGATAGCTACGTACATCGGCCACCTGGGTCGATGCGGGCGACCCCAGGTTGACCAGCAGCAGGGCGTGATCGGTCATGCAGCGTCCTATTTCAGGTTCGTCGTTTAGAGCTCAGAGGCGCCGCGACAGTTCGGTCAGGGCGGCGGATAGTTCGCTGTAGCGGAAATTGAAACCTGCGGCCTGCAGCGCCACCGGGCGTGCGCGCTGGCCACCGAGCAACAGCCCTGACAGCTCGCCGAGCCCCGCCTTGAGCAACAGCGACGGCAGCGGCAGGAAAGCCGGGCGATGCAGGGCACGTCCCAGTTGTCGTGCGAATTCACGGTTGCGCACCGGCTCCGGCGCGCAGGCATTATAGGGACCGCGGCACTGGGTCTGGTGCAAGAGAAAATCAATCAAGGCGATTTGATCGTCGATATGAACCCACGGCATCCATTGCCGGCCACTGCCGATCGGGCCTCCCAGCCCCAGCTTGAACGGCAGCACAAGGCGCTTGAGAAAGCCGCCCTGACTTGCCAGCACCAGCCCGGTGCGTACCAGCACCACCCGCACGCCCAACGCTTCGGCGCGCAGGGCCGTCTCTTCCCAGGCAATGCACAAGTGACTGGCGAAGTCCTCCTTGACCGGCTGCGAAGTCTCGTTCAATTCACGTTCGCCACCATCGCCATACCAGCCTACCGCCGAGCCGGAAATCAACACTTCGGGCCGCTGCGCACGGCTTTCCAGCCATGCCAGAAGGCGCTCGGTGAGGGTGATCCGACTGCTCCACAGCAACGCCCGGCGCCGCGCCGTCCACGGACGGTCGGCAATCGGCGCGCCGGCCAGATTGACCACTGCATCCACGGTTTCGTCGCCGATTTCCTCGAGCTGCGCCACGCCACGCACGCTGGCTCCGCACAGCTGCTTGACCTGTCCCGGCTGGCGACTGAGCACCGTCAGCCGATGCCCCTGCCCTACCCAGTGCTGGCAAAGCTTGCGGCCGATGAGCCCGGTGCCGCCGGTCAGCAATATGTGCATAAGGTTTCTCCAATGTGGCGTTGCGTCTGCAGCGCTAGTCTATTTTCATGAGACAGGCACTTTCCATCCGCGTGCCTCTCTCATGAACCATAGGACACCTGAGCAAAAAGGATCCCGTTAACTTATACTTATTAAGTCTTTTGTACAGGTTTGTTTTTCCGAACACACGTGCGCATAGCGCTTACGAAGCTGTTACGAGGGCACTATGAGTTTACCTACGCCGAGTTTACCTACGCCGACTTCATCTACGACGACTGGACCTGCAGCGACCGTATCCATTGCAATCATCGGTACCGGCATGGCCGGCCTCTCCGCTGCCCAGGCGTTGCACAAGGCTGGCCATGCCGTGCAGTTGTTCGACAAGGCGCGCGGTGTGGGCGGCCGCATGTCCAGCAAACGCAGCGAGGTCGGTTCCATCGATCTGGGCGCGCAGTATTTCACGGCCCGCGACCGGCGCTTCGTGGCGCAGGTCCAGCAATGGCAGGCCGAAGGTTGCGTGCAGCCGTGGTCGCCATCGCTGTACAACGCCAAGCAGGGTCGCCTCAGCCCGTCGCCGGACGAGCAGGTACGCTGGGTCGGCGCACCACGCATGAGCGCCATTGCCAAGACCATGGCCGTCGACCTGCCTGCCGCTTTTTCCTGCCGCATCGCCGAGGTGTTCAAGGGCGAGGAATTCTGGGAGCTGCTGGATGCAGAGGGCACCAGCCATGGACCCTTCAGCCACGTCGTGCTCGCTGTGCCGGCGCCCCAGGCCACGGCGCTGCTGGCCAGTGCGCCCAAGCTCGCCACGCAGGTGGCCGGGGTCAAGATGGACCCTACCTGGTCGGTGGCGCTGAGTTTCGCTACGCCGCTGGACACGCCGATGCAGGGCTGCTTCGTGCAGGACAGTGCGTTGGACTGGCTGGCGCGAAGCGGCAGCAAGCCCGGCCGTGACGACAGCAGCGACACCTGGGTACTGCACGCCACCAGCGCGTGGAGCAAGCAGCACATCGACCTGTCCCGCGAGGCGGTGATCGAACAGCTGCATGGCGCCTTCGCCGAGCTGGTGAACTGCCCGATGCCTGCGCCAAGCTTCAGCATCGCCCATCGCTGGCTCTACGCGCGCCCGGCTCAGCCCCATGAATGGGGTGCGCTGGCCGACCCCGACCTGGGCCTGTACGTGTGCGGCGACTGGTGCCTGTCAGGCCGCGTCGAAGGCGCCTGGCTCAGTGGCCAGGAAGCCGCGCGGCGCCTGCTCGAGCACCTGCAATGAATGCCCGGCATCGGCTCAATCCGCGCAAGTTGTTGCTGTCGAAGTGGACCGCCGTGCGTCCGCTGAACCGGGAAAAGCATTTCCTGGTCAGCGAAGTGTTCTGCGATGACGAAGGCGTCGTGCTGGAGGTCGAGTTGCAGGCGGTTCTCACACACCGTGCCGAGCGCATGCCCTGGCAGGCTTTGCAGGATATGCAGAACTGGAAAATGGGCTGGCAGTGACACCCTGCCAAGAGCTGTATTTCTGTACAAAGCATTTGACCTGTACAAATACGGACCTAAGATGAAACTATGCTGTACAGCGTTGTCAGTATGTACAGGTTTCAGAAGAGGTCCGTCATGCAAGAGCCCAGCGTCAGCAAACCCAAGATCGGAATCAGCGCCTGCCTGCTCGGCGCACCCGTGCGCTACAACGCCGGGCACAAGGAATCGCGCTGGTGCAGTCGGATCCTGGTCGAGCATTTCGAGTTCGTCCCGGTCTGCCCCGAGGTCGCCATCGGCCTGGGTACGCCACGCGAGCCGATTCGCCTGGTCGGCGACAAGGATCACACCCAGGCCGTGGGTACCGTACACCCCGACATCAACGTCACCGCGCCTCTGGCCGCCTACGGCGAACGGATGGCCGGCGAGCTGACCGATCTCTGTGGCTACATCTTCATGCAGAAGTCGCCGTCCTGTGGCCTGGAGCGGGTGAAGATCTATCGAGACAACGGCGCTCCCCAGCGCGAAGGTGGCCGAGGCATCTATGCCCAGGCGTTCTGTGCGCGCCACCCCGATCTGCCAGTGGAAGAGGAAGGTCGCCTGTGCGATCCGGTGCTGCGGGAAAACTTCCTCGTGCGCGTCGGCGCCTATGCCCAGTGGCAAGCGCTGCTGGCGGACGGCTTGACGCGCCGCGCCCTGACCGAATTCCACTCGCGCTTCAAATACCAGCTGATGGCCAACAACCCGCTGCAGTACAAGGTTCTGGGCAAGCTGCTGGGCAGCATGGGCCGCGGCGATGCCGCGCAGATCGGCCCGCAGTATTTCAGTGAGCTGATGCAGGCGCTCAAGCGCTGCGCCACTCGCGGCACCCACAGCAATGTGCTGCAGCACATCAGCGGCTACCTCAAGCGCGACATCGATGCGCAGGACAAGCAAGAACTGCAACAACTGATCAATCAGTACCGCGAGGGCATTGTTCCGCTGGTGGTGCCGATGACGCTGCTCAAGCACCTGTTCCGCATCCATCCGGACCCGTACATCGCCCAGCAGACCTACCTTCAGCCGCACCCGGAAAACCTGAGCTTGCGCAATGCCATCTGACGCCAATGGCACCGACTGGCTGCCGATCCGCGAAGTCACCCGGCAAACCGGCGTGCACCCGGTCACCCTGCGGGCCTGGGAGCGGCGCTACGGCCTGATCGTGCCTCATCGCACCGCCAAGGGCCATCGCCTGTACGACGCCGCGCAGATCGCACGGATCCAGCACGTGCTGACCTGGCTCAACCGGGGCGTGGCCGTCAGCCAGGTGAAGCAACTGCTCGACGCTCCTCGCGATGCCCGGCCGCAAGTCCAGAGCGATTGGCAGCAGCTGCGCCAGACATTGATCCAGGCCATCGCCGACACGGCCGAGCGTCAACTGGATGATCTGTTCAATCAAGCGATGGCCCTGTATCCACCCGCCACCCTGTGCGAGCACTTGCTGCTGCCGCTGCTGACCGATCTGGAGCAGCGCTGGGCCGGCCAGTTCGGGGCGCAGATGCAACGTGTGTTCTTCCATGGCTGGCTGCGCAGCAAACTGGGTGCGCGCCTCTATCACAACAATCGCCAGCTGAACGGCGCGCCCGTGGTGTTGGTCAATCAGGCCGACGTCACTCCGGACCCTTATCTGTGGCTCGGCGCCTGGCTAATCAGCAGCAGCGATTGCCCGGTGCAGGTGTTCGACGCGCCGCTGCCGGCGGGTGAGCTAGCCCTGGCCTGCGACAAGCTTGAGGCACGCGCTCTGGTGCTGTACGCCGACAAGGCCCTCAACCTCGCGACGCTGAGGCGGCTGCTGGTCGGTTGCACGTGCCCCAAATGGCTGGTGGGCTCGGCCGTGCTCATTCACCGCGCCGCCGCAGGCGACGGCCCTTCCCCCATTGCCGATCTGCACCTGGCGACCGATCCGTTGCACGCCCAGCAGTTGCTGCAGGCGTCTGGCGTGTTGGCCGACCGGCAACCCTGAATTCGAATGACGAGGCTTTCATGCAATTGATCTGGCTGCGCAGCGACCTGCGAGTGCACGACAACCCCGCCCTGGCGGCCGCCTGCGAGCAGGGCCCGACCCTGGCCGTGTTCCTGCTGAGCCCCAAGCAATGGCTGGAGCACGACGACTCACCGAACAAGGTCGACTTCTGGCTGCGCAATCTCAAGGAACTGAGCGCCAGCCTCAAGTCCCTGCACATCCCCCTGTTGCTGCGTGAAGCCGATACCTGGGACAAGGCACCGAAGGTCATCAGCGCGCTCTGCGCCGAGCACAAGATCGAGGCCGTGCATTGCAACGACGAGTTCGGTGTCAACGAGAACCGCCGCGACGAGGCAGTAGGAGCGGCCCTGGCCAAGGTGGACATTCCCCTGCATCGTTATCTGGATCAGGCGCTGTTCAAGCCCGGCAGCGTACTGACCAAAGGCGGCACTTATTTCCAGGTCTTCAGCCAGTTCCGCAAGGTCTGTTACGAACGCCTGCACCAGTCCGTCCCGGCGCTGGTGAAAAAGCCCCACGCGCAGAAACCGGTGCACATTGCCGCCGACACAGTGCCCGATCAGGTGAAGGGCTTCGCCGTCCCCGACAAGGCGCTCATCAAGCTCTGGCCGGCCGGTGAGGAAGAGGCGCACAAGCGCCTGGACACCTTCACCGACCAACCGATCGAAGACTACAAGGTCGAGCGCGATCTACCCGCCCACCCTGGGACCAGCCAGATCTCCGCCTACCTGACTTCCGGCGTGGTTTCTCCACGCCAGTGCCTGCATGCGGCGCTCAACAGCAATCGCGGTGAGTTCGAGAGCGGCAACGTCGGCGCCGTGACCTGGATCGGCGAGTTGATCTGGCGCGAGTTCTACCGGCATATCATGGTGGGCTATCCGCGCGTCTCGATGCACCGGCCGTTTCGCGAGGAATACGCCGCCCTGCCCTGGCGCAAGGCGCCCAGCGAGTTGCAGGCGTGGAAAGAAGGACGCACCGGCATCCCCATCGTCGATGCAGCCATGCGTCAACTGGTGTCCACCGGTTGGATGCATAACCGCCTGCGCATGGTTACCGCCATGTTCCTGAGCAAGAACCTGCTGATCGACTGGCGCGAGGGCGAGCGTTTCTTCATGCAGCATCTGATCGACGGCGACCTGTGTTCCAACAACGGCGGCTGGCAGTGGAGTGCATCCACGGGTACCGATTCGGTGCCCTATTTCCGGATCTTCAACCCGGTAAGCCAGTCGCAGCGTTTCGACGAGCAAGGCGTGTTTCTCAAGCAATGGTTGCCCGAACTGGAAGGGTTGGATCGCAAGCAGGTCCATGCGCCGTCAGGTGACGCACTCAAGCAGAGCGACTATCCCCGGCCGATCGTGGATCTGAAGGAAGGACGCGCACGCGCCTTGGCGGCATTCAAGAACCTGCCACGCAAAGCCAAATAGGAAAGAAGGATTGAAGCAATCGCGGGCAGGGAAACCTGCCCGCGCGACGGCCAATGCTGGCCGAGGGACAGCTTACAGCGGCATGCGGTAGTTCAGGGTGTAGGCTTCGATACCATCGTTTGGCTCTTTGATGCCGGCGTTGGAGTAGTGGATCGCTCTCACACCCAGCTCATGACCGCCACCGAAGCGCAGACCGAAGCCGATACGGTCTTCGAAGTTGAACGAGGAACCCAGCTTGTTGCCTTCGATCTGCGTGTGCGCGAAGGCGGCGACACCGATGCCGGCCTCGATGTAGGGCTTGATCGAACCGCCGCCGAATTCGTAGACGAATACTGGCGCGAACGACAGGCTGTGGTTGTCCTTGAAGTCCTTGCCATCCCAGTAGGTATAGCCGGCATCCCAGTAGCCGGTCAGGCGACCGATGTCGGTCTGGAACCAGCTCTTGTCCCAGTTGGATTGCAAGCCAATGCGATAGACCTGGGACGATTCGCCCGTTTCGCCCGCGGAAAACGATAGGTCGGCCGCGTTCGCGGTCACCGATTGCCCCAACATCAAAGCCGCAAGCGCAGCCAAACTGAACAGTCTCTTCATGAGAAACATCCTACCGAATGCAGTTGTAAGAATTTTTGTCGAAAAAATGGACATGCTATGGAATCGGAGTTGGAACGTAAGTTCAGTGTTACACCCCGTTTTTTTCACATTTTTTTTACAACGTGAATACTTGCACATTGTCAGAAAAATTCCACAGCTTCGGTAGGACATTTCGAAAAATATCTACCGATCCGCTGGTCCAGAACTGCGCGGGCCGCGCCGGCCCATCAGCCAGCTGGTTTCCGGCACTCAGCAATCGCTGTAGCTGACGCGCTACTGCGGCGCCGGTATCGACCAGCGCCACGTTGGCCGGGACCATGGTGGCCAACAGGGGCTTGAGGAACGGATAGTGCGTGCAGCCCAGAATCAGGGTATCGCAGCCAGCGTCCAGTAACGGTTGCACGTACCCCTGCAGCAACAGACGCAGCGCCGGACTGTCCAGATCGCCGGTTTCGATCAGTTCGACCAGTCCGGGACACGGCTGGGTGATGACCTGCACTTCGTTGGCAAAACGATCGAGCAGTGCCACGAATTTGGCGCTGCGCAGGGTGCCGGTGGTGGCCAGCACACCGACGACACCACTGCGGGTCGCTGCCGCGGCAGGTTTGACCGCTGGCTCCATGCCAACGATGGGCCAGTCGGGATAGCCTCGACGCAGATCCGCCACTGCAGCGACCGTGGCCGTGTTGCAGGCCAGCACCAATGCCTTGGCGCCCTGGCCGTGAAAAAAATGCGCAACCGTGGCACAACGCTCACGGATGAATTCGCTGGATTTTTCGCCATAGGGAATGTGGCCGGTGTCGGCCACGTACAGCAGGGACTCGCGAGGCAGCAGCCGTTCGATTTCGCCAAGCACCGACAAGCCGCCGACGCCGGAATCGAACACGCCGACAGGCGCTTCAGACATGCCGCATGCTACAGACCGGGCACTTGGGATCGCGCTTGACCCGCATTTCGCGGAAATGGGTGCCCAGTGCGTCGATCAACAGCAGCCGACCGACCAGCACATCGCCGAACTGCGCCAGCAGCTTCAACGCCTCCAGCGCCTGCAGGCTGCCTACCAGCCCCACCAGCGGACCCACCACGCCGGCTTCGCTGCAAGTCAGCTCGGCATCACTGCCCTCGCCGTACAGGCAGTGATAGCAGGGGCTTTCCGGACGCCGTGGGTCGAACACCGACAACTGCCCTTCCAGGCGGATCGCGGCACCACTGACCAGCGGTTTGCCGGCGGCAAAGCAGGCGGCATTCACCGCATGGCGCGTGGCGAAGTTGTCGGAACAGTCGAGCACCAGGTCGACGGCAGCAACCGCTGCACTGAGCGAGTCTTCATCCAGCGCGGCGCGGTGCGCCACCAGGGCGATTTCGGGGTTGATCGCACCCAGCCGGGCAATGGCCGAATCGACCTTGCTGATACCCACCGAGGTGCTGTCGTGCAGCACCTGGCGCTGCAGGTTGGTCACATCGACCGTATCGAAGTCTGCCAGATGCAGCTCGCCGACGCCCGCAGCAGCCAGGTACAGCGCCACCGGCGAGCCCAACCCACCCAAGCCGACGATCAGTGCCCGGCTGCCCTTGAGCCTCAGCTGGCCCTGGATGTCGACCTGCGACAGCAGCACCTGCCGGCTGTAGCGCAGCAGCTCCTGATCGGTCAGCACAGCAACCGCCCCAGCGTGATGCGCTCGTGACCGCCGAGATCGATGCGGCTTTCGATCTGCTCGAAATCATGCTGAGCCAGCAGCTCACGCACCACTGGCGCCTGGTCGTAGCCGTGTTCGAGCAGCAGCCAGCCGCCCGGATGCAGGTGTGCAGGTGCCTGGCCGATGATCAGGCGCAGGTCGTCTAGGCCGTCTTCGCCGGCCACCAATGCACTGGCGGGCTCGAAGCGCACGTCGCCGGCACGCAGATGAGGGTCGGCACTGGCGATGTACGGCGGGTTGCTGACGATCAGGTCGAAACGCTCGCCCTGCAGGGCGCTGAACCAGTGGCTCTCGAGCACCCGGGCATTGCCCAGGTTCAGGCGCACCCGGTTGCGCTCGGCCAGGGCCACCGCTTCGGCGACGCGGTCGACTGCGGTGACTTGCCAGGCACTGCATTCGCCGGCCAGGGCCAAGGCAATCGCTCCCGTACCCGTGCCCAGATCCAGTACTCGCGCCGAGCTGGTCGGCAGCAATTGCAGCGCAGCCTCTACCAGCAGCTCGGTTTCGGGACGCGGAATCAATGTGTGCGAGGCCACTTCCAGGTCGAGCTTCCAGAACCCTTGCTGGCCCAGGATATAGGCAACCGGCTCGCCCGCCTGGCGACGCTTTATGAAGGCGGCGAAGGCGTTGGCAGCTTCGCTGGGCACGATGCGCTCGGGCCAGGTGTGCAGGTAGCTGCGCGACTTGCCCAGTGCCGCGGCCAGCAACAGCTCGATATCCAGGCGTGCGGTCGGGGAATCGGGCAGTTCGACAGCGCGCAACAGACTGGCAATGATGGTCATGTTCTATTCACCCAACGCGGCCAACTGATCGGCCTGATATTCAGCCAGAAGCGGCTCTATCACTGCATCGACGCCGCCGGCCAGCACTTCATCCAGACAGTACAAGGTCAGGTTGACACGATGGTCGGTTACCCGGCCCTGCGGAAAATTGTAGGTGCGGATGCGCTCGGAACGGTCGCCCGACCCCACCAGCAGCTTGCGCTCGCTGGCGATGGCATTGGCCGCCGCGCTGCTCTGCATGTCGTTGAGCTTGGCCGACAGCCAGCTCATGGCACGGGCGCGGTTCTTGTGCTGCGAGCGTTCTTCCTGGCATTCCACCACGATGCCGGTCGGCAGGTGAGTGATGCGGATCGCCGAGTCGGTCTTGTTGACGTGCTGGCCACCGGCACCGGAGGACCGGTAGGTGTCCACGCGCAGATCGGCCGGGTTGATCTCGATGGCCACCTGCTCGTCCGGTTCAGGCAATACGGCCACCGTGCAGGCCGAGGTGTGGATGCGGCCCTGGGATTCGGTTTCCGGCACGCGCTGGACACGGTGCGCGCCGGACTCGAACTTGAGCTTGCCGTAGACGCTGTCGCCTTCGACGCGGGCGATGACTTCCTTGTAGCCGCCATGCTCGCCTTCGTTTTCGGAAAGAATTTCCAGGCGCCAGCCACGGCGTTCCGCATAGCGCGAATACATGCGGAACAGATCGCCGGAAAAGATCGCCGCTTCATCGCCGCCGGTACCGGCGCGGATCTCGAGGAAAACGTTGCGACCGTCGTTGGGGTCCTTGGGCAGCAGCATGCGCTGCAGCGCGCCCTCCAGTTGCACCAACTGCTCGCGGGCTTCGCGCACTTCCTCGGCAGCCATCTCGCGCATGTCCGGGTCGTTGTCCTTGAGCAACGCCTGCGCGCCCTCCAGGTCAGCCTGCACCTTGGCCCATTGCTGGTAACCCAGCACCACGGGCTCGACTTCGGCGTATTCCCTGGAATAGGCGCGGAAGCGGGTTTGCTCGGAAATGACTTCAGCGTCGCCCAGCAAGGCGGTCAGTTCCTCGAATCGGTCCTGGAGCGTGTCCAGCTTGTTGAGCAGTGACGCTTTCATTGCGGCGGTTTATCCGTTGAGCCCTCATCGAGGGCAAAGAGTTCCTGGGCCATGGCCAGCGCATCGACGCGGCCTTCGGCGGAGAGCTTTTTCATGTGCACGCTGGGTGCGTGCAGCAACTTGTTGGTCAGGCCCCGGGCCAGTTGCGCAAGCACCTCTTCGGCGTTGCCGCCGTTGGCCAGCAGGCGCATGGCCTTCTGCAGCTCCTCGTCGCGCAGGCGCTCGCCCTGCTGGCGGTAGGCCTTAAGCACGTCCACCGCCGCAAGCTCGCGCAGGCGCAGCATGAAATCGTCGGCACCCACGCTTACCAGTTCTTCGGCGGCCTGGGCGGCACCCTGGCGGGTTTTCAGGTTCTCGGCAACCACTTCGTGCAGATCGTCGACGGTATACAGGTAGACGTCGTCCAGCTCGCCGACCTCGGGTTCGATGTCGCGCGGCACGGCAATATCGACCATGAAGATGGGCTTGTGCTTGCGCAGTTTCAGCGCGCTCTCGACCGCGCCCTTGCCCAGGATCGGCAACTGGCTGGCGGTGGAGCTGATGACGATGTCGCTGTTGACCAGCTCCTGGGGAATATCGGAAAGCAGCACGGCATGGGCGCCGAACTGCGCAGCCAGGGTGCTGGCGCGCTCCAGGGTGCGGTTGGCCACCACGATGCGCTTGACCCCCTGCTCGTGCAGGTGACGTGCGACCAGGGTGATGGTTTCGCCGGCGCCGATCAGCAAGGCCTGGCTGCGCGCCAGGTCGCTGAAGATCTGCTTGGCCAGGCTGACGGCGGCAAACGCCACCGAAACCGGGTTCTCGCCGATTGCGGTGTCGGTGCGCACCTGCTTGGCAGCGCTGAAGGTCGCCTGGAACAGACGCCCCAGCAGCGGCCCGATGGTGCCGGCCTCGCGGGCCACGGCGTAGGCGGATTTCATCTGCCCGAGAATCTGCGGCTCGCCCAGCACCAGCGAATCGAGCCCGGACGCCACGCGCATCATGTGACGAACAGCCGCATCTTCTTCGTGCACATAAGCGCTCGCGCGCAGCTCTTCCACACTCAAACGGTGGTAATCGGCCAGCCAGCGCAGCACGGCATCGGCAGCCAGGTGATCCTGTTCGATGTACAGCTCGCTGCGGTTGCAGGTCGAGAGGATCGCGGCCTCACGGCTGTCGGTCAGCCGGCAAAGCTGCTGCAGGGCCTCTACCAGCTGCTCCGGGGTAAACGCCACGCGCTCGCGCACGTCTACCGAAGCAGTCTTATGGTTGATACCGAGGGCGAGAAAGGCCATTCAAGGTCGCTGATGATGTCGAGAAGCCGGTAATTGTCCTACTTCGTCCGGCCCAGAACAACCACCGCTATCTATTGTCCTAATAGGCAACCTCGAGTTATGGGTTTGACCTGTGGCTTGTGTCATGATGATCCGACCGCAGGTAAGCCGCCAAAATCCCCTCTATGAATAGAACCTCCACGTTGCTCCTCGCCTTCGCCTTGCTGCAGGGCTGCCAGTCATGGCCACCCAAAGAGCAGGCGACTCCGGTTCCCGTGGCGCAGCCGGCGCCTGCGCCGGACGAGACGCCCAAGGTCTACGGCTCGTTCAGCGAGGAAACCGTGTTCAGCCTGCTCAGTGCAGAGTTGGCCGGGCAGCGTGATCGCTTCGATCTTGCCTTGGGCAACTACGTGACCCAGGCCCGCAAGACGCAGGATCCGGGCATTTCCGAACGCGCTTTCCGCATCGCCGAATACCTGGGCGCCGATCAGCCAGCGCTGGAGACCGCGCAGTTGTGGGCGAAAAACGCCCCCACCGACCTCGACGCGCAGCGTGCTGCTGCCATTCAGTTGGCGCGCAATGGCAAGTACGACGAGTCGCTGGTGTACATGGAGAAGGTCCTGCAGGGCCAGGGTGACACCCATTTCGACTTTCTTGCGCTGTCGGCGGCCGACACCGACGAAAGTACCCGGCGCGGCTTGCTGCAAAGTTTCGATCGCCTGCTGGGCAAGTACCCCGGCAACGGCCAGCTGATCTTCGGCAAGGCCTTGCTGATGCAACAGGATGGCAATACCGAAGGCGCCCTGGCGTTGCTGGAAGGCAATCCACCCCAGGAAGGTGAAATCGCCCCCATCCTGCTGCGCGCCCGTCTGCTCGCCGCGCTGGATCGCGGCAGCGAAGCCATGCCACTGCTGGAAAAAAACCTCAAGAAAATCCCCGACGACAAGCGTCTGCGCCTGACCTACGCGCGCATGCTGGTCGAACAGAACCGCATGGACGACGCCAAGCTGCAGTTCGCGATTCTCGTTCAGCAATACCCGGACGACGACGAACTGCGCTATTCGCTGGCCCTGGTGTGCCTCGAAGGCAAGGCCTGGGACGAAGCCTACAATTACCTCCAGCAACTGGTGGAGCGCGGCAGTCACGTCGACTCCGCACACCTGAACCTGGGCCGCATCGCCGAAGAACGCGGCGATCCACAGACAGCGCTCGATGAGTACGCCCAGGTGGATGTCGGTACCGACTACCTGCCCGCCCAGCTGCGTCAAGCCGATATCCTGATCGCCAACGGCCGCGCCGACGAGGCTTCACGGCGCCTGGCCGAGGCACGCGATGCCCAGCCCGACTACGCAATCCAGCTGTACCTGATCGAAGCCGAAACCCTGGCCAACAACGACAAGACCCAAGCCGCCTGGCTGGTGCTGCAGAACGCCATCAAACAGAATCCGGACGACCTGAACCTGCTGTACACACGGTCGATGCTGGCTGAAAAGCGTAACGACCTGGTACAGATGGAAAAGGACCTGCGGGCCATTCTGGCGCGCGAGCCGGACAATGCCATGGCGCTCAATGCCCTGGGCTACACGCTGTCCGACCGCACCACTCGCTTCGAGGAGGCCCGCACCCTGATCGAGCGGGCCCACCAGATCAACCCCGAAGATCCAGCCGTGCTGGACAGCCTGGGGTGGGTCAATTACCGACTGGGCAACCTCGACGCCGCCGAGCGCTATCTGCGCGACGCGCTGGAACGCTTTCCCGACCACGAAGTGGCCGCCCACCTGGGCGAAGTGCTGTGGGCCAGCGGCAAGCAGCGCGAGGCGCGCAAAATCTGGGGCAAGGCCCTGCAAGAACAACCCGACAGCCCTGTCCTGCGCAGCACCATCCTGCGCCTGACCGGTTCAGAGAATCTTTAATCCATGTCTTTGCGTCCTACCTCCTACATGATGCGTCACCTGCTGGTTGCCACTTTCATCGCCGTGCTCACCGGCTGCGCCGGCATGGGCTCCCACGAAGCCCTGCAGGGTCAGGGCAACCCGCAACAGTGGCAAGTGCACAAACAGCAACTCACCCAGCTCGACGGTTGGGAGATCAACGGCAAGATCGGCATCCGTGCGCCCAAGGACTCCGGTTCCGGCACCCTGTACTGGCTGCAGCGTCAGGATTACTACGACATCCGCCTGTCCGGCCCTCTGGGGCGCGGTGCGGCGCGCCTGACCGGACGCCCGGGCGATGTCAGCCTGGAGGTGGCCAATCAGGGCCGCTATCAGGCCACGACCCCCGAAGAACTGCTGGAACAGCAACTGGGCTGGAAACTGCCGGTTTCGCATCTGTCCTGGTGGGTCCGCGGCCTGCCGGCCCCCGACAGCAAGAGCCAACTGACCCTGGATGGCGACAGCCGCCTCGCGGGACTTTCCCAGGACGGCTGGAAAGTCGAATACCTGAGCTACACCGAACAGAATGGCTACTGGCTGCCCGAGCGGATCAAGCTGCATGGCCAGGACCTGGACGTGACCCTGGTGGTCAAGGATTGGCAGCCGCGCCGGCTGGGGCAGTGACATGAGCGCAGGCACTTCCATGAACCCCGTACTGACCCTGCCCGCGCCGGCCAAGCTCAACCTGATGCTGCACATCCTCGGCCGGCGCGCGGATGGCTATCACGAGCTGCAGACGCTGTTCCAGTTTCTCGACCACGGTGATGAGCTGGATTTCGCCCTGCGCGACGACGGCGTGGTGTGCCTGCACACCCAGATAGCCGACGTGCCCCACGACAGCAACCTTATCGTCAAGGCCGCGCGGCAGCTGCAGGCACTGACCGGTACGGCGCTGGGCGCCGATATCTGGTTGCGCAAGGTACTGCCCATGGGCGGTGGTATCGGCGGTGGCAGCTCCGATGCCGCCACCACCCTGCTCGCCCTGAACCACCTCTGGCAGACCGGCTGCAGTGAAGATCAGCTCGCGCAGCTGGGGCTTTCCCTGGGCGCCGATGTGCCGGTGTTCGTGCGCGGCCATGCGGCGTTCGCCGAAGGCGTGGGCGAGAAACTGACCCCGGTCGAACTGCCACAGCCCTGGTATCTCGTGCTTGTACCGCAAGTCTCTGTAAGTACAGCGGAAATTTTTTCGGATCCGTTGTTGACACGTGACTCGGCGCCCATTAAAGTGCGCCCCGTTCTTGAGGGAAACAGTCGTAATGACTGCCAGCCAGTAGTAGAGCGTCGTTACCCTGATGTACGTAACGCACTGAATTTGCTTGGCAAATTCACTGAAGCTCGGCTAACAGGCACTGGAAGTTGTGTGTTTGGGGCCTTCCCAAGCAAAGCGGAAGCTGATAGAGTTTCGCACCTTCTTGCAGACACCCTTACAGGGTTCGTGGCCAAGGGAAGCAACGTTTCGATGTTGCATCGCAAGCTGCAGAGTCTGTAACAGAGAGTCTGTAACAGGAAACGAGTGCTGGGCACTCGGAAGTTTCAAGCTACAGGGGCGTCGCCAAGCGGTAAGGCAGCAGGTTTTGATCCTGCCATGCGTTGGTTCGAATCCAGCCGCCCCTGCCATTTTCCTATACTCATCCAGGTATACCCTCAGCCGGCAGGTACTGCGCGTGTCCAAGATGATGGTCTTTGCGGGGAACTCAAACCCCGATCTGGCTCGACGCGTTGTGCGTCAGCTGCATATCCCTCTCGGTGATGTCTCCGTCAGCAAGTTTTCCGATGGTGAAATCAGCACCGAGATCAATGAAAACGTTCGCGGTAAAGACGTCTTCATTATCCAGCCTACATGTGCGCCTACCAACGACAACCTGATGGAACTGGTGCTGATGGCCGATGCCTTCCGCCGCTCCTCGGCTTCGCGAATCACCGCCGTGATCCCCTACTTCGGTTACGCTCGTCAAGACCGCCGTCCGCGCTCTGCCCGTGTGGCAATCAGCGCCAAGGTCGTCGCCGACATGCTGACCGTCGTGGGCATCGACCGTGTCCTCACCGTCGACCTTCACGCCGACCAGATTCAAGGCTTCTTCGATATCCCGGTCGATAACATCTACGGTTCTCCGGTTCTGGTGGACGATATCGAAGACCAGCGCTTCGAGAACCTCATGATCGTTTCCCCCGACATTGGCGGCGTGGTGCGTGCACGCGCCGTGGCCAAGTCGCTGGGCGTCGACCTGGGCATCATCGACAAGCGTCGCGAGAAGGCCAACCACTCCGAAGTGATGCACATCATCGGTGATGTCGAAGGCCGTACCTGCATCCTGGTCGACGACATGGTCGATACCGCCGGCACTCTGTGCCACGCGGCCAAGGCCTTGAAAGAACATGGCGCGGCCAAGGTGTTCGCCTATTGCACCCACCCGGTCCTGTCGGGGCGTGCGATCGAGAACATCGAGAAATCCGTGCTGGACGAGCTGGTGGTGACCAACACCATCCCGCTCTCCGCAGCCGCACAAGCCTGCGGGCGTATCCGTCAACTGGATATCGCCCCGGTTGTTGCCGAAGCGATGCGTCGCATCAGCAACGAAGAATCGATCAGCGCGATGTTCCGCTGAGGGCTCTGCCCTTCGCGAGCACCGTTCTGACGAAAAGCGCCCCGGCCCGACACTCTGTCGGGCCGGGGCTTTTTTGCCCGTATCGCCTTGGCGCTGGTCGCAAACGCTGGGCGAACGTGGTTATTTTGGAGAAACACATGAACGATTTCACTTTGAATGCCGAAGCGCGTTCCGACCTGGGGAAAGGTGCGAGCCGCCGCCTGCGTCGTCTCGCCAGCCTGGTACCAGCTGTTGTCTACGGTGGCGAAAAAGCCCCTGAGTCGATCAGCATGCTGGCCAAGGAAGTTGCCAAGCTGCTCGAAAACGAGGCTGCCTTCAGCCACGTGATCGAACTGAACGTTGGTGGCACCAAGCAGAACGTCCTGATCAAGGCACTGCAGCGTCACCCAGCCAAGGGTCACGTCCTGCACGCTGACTTCGTACGCGTGATCGCCGGCCAGAAACTGACCGCCATCGTGCCTCTGCACTTCATGAACCAGGAACCGGCTGTCAAGAAAGGCGGCGAGATCTCGCACACCGAGACCGAGCTGGAAGTCACCTGCCTGCCGAAAGACCTGCCCGAGTTCATCGAAGTCGACATGGCTGACGCTGAAATCGGCACCATCATCCACCTGTCCGACCTCAAGGCTCCGCAAGGCGTCGAGTTCGTCGCACTGGCTCATGGTACCGACCTGGCAGTTGCCAACGTCCACGCTCCGCGTATCGTTGCCGACGAAGAAACCGAAGAAGGCGCTGCCGAGTAATCTTACTCGCACGCCGAGCTGTGGATGACACCCTCGGGTGGCGTCCACGACTCGACAAGGAAGAGCCCCTGCCGTGACCGCCATACAACTGATCGTTGGCCTGGGTAACCCCGGCCCCGAATACGAACAGACCCGGCATAACGCAGGGGCTCTTTTCGTTGAGCGCATCGCCCAGGCACACCGTGTGAACCTGGTAGCCGATCGCAAGTATTTCGGCCTGACGGCGCGTTTCAGCCATCAGGGCCATGACGTTCGTCTGTTGATCCCCACCACCTACATGAACCGCAGCGGTCAATCCGTCGCAGCGATGGCGAATTTCTTTCGCATACCGCCGCAAGCGATCCTGGTGGCCCACGACGAACTCGACCTGCCCCCCGGCGTCGCCAAGCTCAAACTGGGCGGCGGGCACGGCGGGCACAACGGCCTGCGCGACATCATCGCGCAGCTCGGCAATGACAATGGCTTTCACCGTCTGCGGCTTGGCATCGGCCACCCGGGTGACAGCAAGTTGGTGTCCAATTTCGTTCTTGGCCGCGCCCCGCGCGCCGAACAGGAAAAGCTGGATGCCAGTATCGATTTTGCCCTCGGTGTGCTGCCGGATATCTTCGCCGGCGAGTGGAATCGCGCGATGAAAAACCTGCACAGCCAAAAGGCCTGACTCTTCGAAGAGGGATTCACCATGGGATTCAACTGCGGCATCGTCGGCCTGCCCAACGTCGGCAAGTCCACCCTGTTCAACGCCTTGACCAAATCCGGGATCGCGGCCGAGAACTTTCCGTTCTGCACCATCGAGCCCAACAGCGGCATCGTGCCGATGCCCGATGCGCGCCTGGAAGCACTGGCTGCCATCGTCAATCCCAAGCGCGTGCTGCCCACCACCATGGAGTTCGTCGACATCGCGGGCCTGGTGGCCGGCGCTTCGAAAGGTGAAGGGCTGGGCAACAAGTTCCTCGCCAACATCCGCGAAACCGACGCCATCGCCCACGTGGTGCGCTGCTTCGAAGACGAGAACGTGATCCACGTTTCCAACAGCGTCGACCCCAAGCGCGACATCGAGATCATCGATCTTGAGCTGATTTTCGCCGACCTCGACAGCTGCGAGAAGCAACTGCAGAAGGTTGCGCGCAACGCCAAGGGCGGCGACAAGGACGCGGTGGTGCAAAAGGGCCTGCTGGAGCAGTTGATTGCCCACTTCACCCTGGGCAAACCGGCCCGCAGCCTGATGCGCACCATGGGCAACGACGAGAAG
Organism: Pseudomonas baltica; assembly: GCF_014235765.1. Lineage (GTDB taxonomy): Bacteria > Pseudomonadota > Gammaproteobacteria > Pseudomonadales > Pseudomonadaceae > Aquipseudomonas > Aquipseudomonas baltica. The sequence continues at coordinate 2,032 of NZ_JACMYH010000005.1, read as the reverse complement.
GCGGTCGTGCGCGGCTTCCATCTGTTGACCACCAAGCCGGTCATGTACATCGCCAACGTTGCGGAAGACGGCTTCGAGAACAACCCGCTGCTGGACGTGGTACGGGTGATTGCCGAAGAAGAAGGCGCGATCGTGGTGCCGGTGTGCAACAAGATCGAAGCCGAGATCGCCGAGCTCGACGACGGCGAAGAGAAGGACATGTTCCTCGAGGCCCTGGGCCTGGAAGAGCCCGGCCTGAACCGCGTGATCCGCGCCGGCTACGAACTGCTCAACCTGCAGACCTACTTCACCGCCGGCGTCGAGGAAGTCCGCGCCTGGACCGTGAAGATCGGCGCCACCGCGCCACAGGCCGCCGGTGTGATCCACACCGACTTCGAAAAAGGCTTCATTCGCGCCGAAGTCATCGCCTACAACGACTTCATCCAGTACAACGGCGAAGCCGGTACCAAGGAAGCGGGCAAATGGCGCCTGGAAGGCAAAGAATACATCGTCAAGGACGGTGATGTGATGCACTTCCGCTTCAACGTCTGATCGGAATATTAAGTTTCACGGTGTTTTTTGAAACACTGTGAAACTGACCAAAACCCATTAAAACCGCGCCTTTGCGCGGTTTTTCTGTTTCAGAAAGTCGCATCTTGTTTCTGCCGCTTTCATCCAAGAGGTGAGTAGGTTTTTGAGTACGTGAATTTGCTAAGCGCTAGAGTGGTGAGTACAGTGGGTTTACAGCACACGGAGACTTGAGATTGCTAACCGATGCCCACTGCCGCAGCGCCAAGCCGAAGGAAAAGCTATATCGGCTCAATGACCAACGTGGTCTGTACTTGGAGGTCAAACCTACAGGCGTGAAAGCATGGCGGTATCGCTTCGCGCTGAATGGCAAGTCCAGCATGATCGGACTCGGCGAATACCCGGCCGTGAAACTGTCAGAAGCACGAGAACGAAGCGAAGCGGCACGTAAGCTGGTCAAGGAGGGCGTGAATCCAGCCCAGCAAAGGCAGCTAGACCGGGTTAGGCAAGCAAACGAGGCGACCAATACATTTGATGTCATAGCCAAAGAGTGGTTACAGACCAAAGACTGGGAAGACATCACCAAAAATCGACGCCTCGATATGTTGGAGCGAGTGGTGTTTCCCAACATAGGAAAACTTCCTGTTCGCGAGGTTACCTCAGCTCAGATACTCAGCATCCTCCAGTCCACATTCAAGCGCGGCGCTCCGAGCGTAGCAGCAGAGGCTCGTCGCACCATGTCTGCGGTGTTTGAGTATGCCGTCGCCACGCTCCGAGCCGATAGCGATCCAGTCTGGCCAGTTCGTAAAGCACTGCCCACCAACAAAACGCAGCATAAGACTGCCCTAACCACGGATCAGATCGGCAAGCTATTACGTGATTTCGACAACCACCGTTGCAGCTTCCAGCTCAATTATTGCATCCAGCTGATGTGGTGGACGCTAGGCCGACCGAGCGAGGTAGCCGAAGCCGAATGGGAGGAATTTGATCTTGAAGCAGCGATTTGGCGAATACCTTCGCGAAGAATGAAGGCGCGCAAGGAGCACGTAGTTCCCCTCCCCCGCCAGGCAATCCAGATGCTCAAGGGGCTCCACACCATCACTGGCACCCGGCACCATCTATTCCCTGGCCGAGACAACAGACAGATGCCGATGGCAGTTGCATCGATGCGCCAAGCTTTGAAAGTTATAGGGTGGAGCGGTAAATACAGCCCCCACGGCACACGAACTACTGGTAGCACTCGATTGAACGAGCTCGGATACCGCCCAGACGCCATCGAAGCTCAGCTTGCTCACGCGGATCAGAATAACGTCCGTCGAGCCTATAATCATGCGACGTACTTCGACGAGCGCCGCCTGATGATGCAGGATTGGGCAGATCATTTGGATGTCTGGAGGAAGGGATGAACCAATCACGGTACCTACCCAGCGGCTTTGTCAGCAGCCTGAGCGAGCAGGAGACGAAGATGGTTAATACGGCCGCAGATATCGCTTACAAACGTCGCTCAGCGGGCCTGCCGTCTATT
>NZ_JACMYH010000004.1 GCF_014235765.1 Pseudomonas baltica | reverse complement strand
GCAGACCGAAGCGCGGCTTCAGGCGCGGAACTGGCCCAGGCTGGCTTTGAGCTGGGCAGCGAGCTTGTCCAGCTCTCGGCTGCTGGCCGTGGTCTGCTGTACCGCGAACGCTGCTTTTTCTGCCTGGGCGTGAATCACCTGCACCCTGCCCTTCACCGCCTGCGCGCCTCGCGCCTGCTGTTCGGCCGCCTGGGTTGCCAGGCCGATCGCCGAGTGCACCTGTTCCACCGAAGCCTGAACGGCCTGCTGCAGCCGCGCACTGTCGCGCAGCACTGCCAAGCCTTCGTCCGCCTGCCGTCCGGCCTGACCGATAGCCGCCACCGCTTCCCGCGCCCCGGCCTGCAAAGCGCCGATGTGGGCCTGGATATCGCCGGTCGAACTCTGCGTCTTGCTTGCCAGCGCGCGCACCTCGTCGGCGACCACGGCGAAACCGCGCCCGGTCTCACCAGCCCGCGCCGCCTCGATGGCGGCATTGAGCGCCAGCAGATTGGTCTGCTCGGCGATCCCGTGGATCACCGTCAACACCACCTCGATCTGCTGGCTCTGCTCGGCCAGGCGCTCGATCACCTTTGAGCCGCTCTGCACCTGGCCGGCCAACGCCTCGATCAACCCTCCGACCTGTTGCGAGGCACGGGTATTGTCGTCGGTGGCCTTGCGAATCTGCGCCACCTGCTGCAAGGCCGACTGCATCGCCTGGCTCTCGGCCTGAGCCTCATCGGCCATCTGCGACAGGTCGTGCAGGCTCTGCGCCACTTCATCGCGCTGCAGTCGAGCGGCATCATCGGCACCAGCGTTGCGTTGGGCCATGCTGCCGATCTCGATACCGGTCTTGTGCGCCACCTCACCCGCCTCGCGAACGATAGGCTGCAGCTTGTCGACGAAACGATTGACCGCCGCCGCCATGTCGCCGATCTCGTCACGGCTGTGGATAGCGACGCGTTTGGTCAGATCACCCTCGCCTGCGGCCAGATCATCCAGCGCACCGACCAGCAGACGCAGACGATGCACCACGCGCCGCCCCAGTACCGCGGCCAGCACCACCAGCATGACCATGCCGACCAGGGCCAGACACAGCCCGATGCGCCAGCGCAACTGCGCCGCAGCGGCCTGCACCGTGTTGTGGGTATTGGCCTGCATGGTCGCCGCCGCCGATTCCGCCGACTGCAGACGCGCCTGCAGCGCCTTGGCACTTTCGGCCGAGGCGCCTTGCAGGCTCTCGCCCACCAACTGCCCCGCACTGGCAATCAATGCCGCGAAGCGCTTGTCCAGTTCGGCCACCTCGGCCTCTACACCGGTGCGCGAGACAGCCATCAGTACCCGGCCGATCTCTGCGCCATTGGGGTTGATCGAGGCCTCGACATAGATCACCGCCGGGTCTGTCTTGGCCGCATCGAGCACCTTGTCCAAGGCTCGCTCACCGGCGCCCTTGGCCAACAGCGCCTGGTTGATGGGGTTGTCGCGGTTCAAGTAACGGGTCAAGTGCTCGCCCTGGGCGTCGTTGTAGATCACGAACAGCACGTTGGGGTTGCGCTGGGCACGGCGGGCGAACTCGGAAAGCGTCGGTACATCGTTATCCCACATTGCCCGCGGCGCGACCGAGGCCAGCAATTCGGCCATGTCGGTGGCCGATTCCTGCAGGTCCTTGTCCAGCGTGGCGCGGATCTGCGCCTGCTCGCCGCTCAAACGCGCCGACAAACCGGCACTCAGGCGCTGGCGAGTATTGCCCGAAAGACTCTCGAGGCCGGAAGACACTTCCGCGCTCGCGCTTTGCAGCTCGCCCGTCAGCCGTTGACTATCCTGAGCCATGCGACGGTCCAGGTCCGATTCAAGCGCGGTGACCGTGCTTCGGGTCAGCGCAATGGCGGCCAGCACCTGCACCAAAAGAGCGATGCCCAAGGCGATGAAGACCGGACGCAGCAAACGGCTGCGCAGAAGAGAAAGGACAGCGGACATGTGAATCCCCTTTTTATTGACGCCATTCTGATGATGGCGCCTGATTGAGGACTCACACAGCAAAGGCCGTGCCGAGAAGGTTTGCCTGTTGCTTGAACGACAAAGGGCCCCGAAGGGCCCTGTGCTGTGTTGCGCGAACCGCTGTCAGCCGAACGGATGACGCAGCACGATGGTTTCGTTGCGGTCCGGCCCGGTCGAGATGATGTCGATCGGTGCGCCGATCAGCTCCTCGACACGCTTGATATAGGCACGAGCGTTGGCGGGCAGCTCTTCCAGGGTTTTGGCACCCACGGTCGACTCGCTCCAACCCGGCACTTCTTCGTACACGGGCTGCAGGCCCGCGTAGCTGTCAGCGTCAGTGGGGGCAACGTCTTTGCCCTCCGCATCTTTATAGCCGATGCAGATATTGATGGTTTCCAGACCATCGAGTACGTCCAGCTTGGTCAGGCAGATGCCCGAGATGCTGTTCACATCGATAGCGCGACGCAGGATGACGGCGTCGAACCAGCCACAACGACGAGCCCGGCCGGTGGTCGCGCCAAACTCGTGGCCTTGCTTGGCCAGGTGCGCACCGACTTCGTCGAACAGCTCGGTGGGGAACGGACCCGAACCTACACGGGTGGTGTACGCCTTGGTGATGCCCAGGATGTAGTCCAGGAACATGGGACCAACGCCGGAGCCGGTCGCAACGCCGCCCGCGGTGGTGTTGGAACTGGTCACGTACGGGTAGGTACCGTGGTCGATGTCGAGCAACGAACCTTGGGCACCTTCGAACATGATGTCTTTGCCGGCACGACGCAGGTCGTGCAGTTCGGCAGTCACGTCGAGCATCAGCGGCTTGAGCAGCTCTGCGTATTCCTTGCACTCGGCCAGAGTCTTTTCAAACTCGATGGCAGGCTCTTTGTAGTAACCAACCAACATGAAGTTGTGGTAATCCACCAGTTCACGCAGCTTGTCTTCGAAGCGCGGCATGTTGAGCAGGTCGCCCACACGCAGGCCGCGACGAGCAACCTTGTCTTCATACGCCGGGCCGATGCCGCGACCGGTGGTGCCGATCTTGAGCTCGCCACGGGCCTTTTCACGGGCTTGATCCAGCGCCACGTGGAAAGACAGGATCAGCGGGCAGGACGGGCTGATACGCAAGCGCTCGCGCACCGGTACGCCTTTGTCCTCGAGCTTGGTGATCTCGCGCATCAGAGCGTCGGGTGCAACTACCACACCGTTGCCGATCAGGCACTGGACGCCCTCGCGCAGCACGCCCGAAGGGATCAGGTGCAGGACGGTTTTCTCGCCGTCGATGACCAGCGTGTGGCCGGCGTTGTGGCCGCCTTGATAGCGCACCACCGCGGCAGCATGTTCGGTCAGCAGATCAACGATCTTGCCTTTGCCCTCATCACCCCATTGGGTGCCCAGGACTACGACATTCTTACCCATAACACTTGTCCTCATTCGCGCAAACTTGGTGCCGGCAGCGGCCGGCAGGAAAACTCAAGAGGCCAGTGGCAGCACTTGCCATTGCCCGTTCTGCTGAATCAATTGACAATCGCAATCTGCCTCGCCGGCAGCCTCGATCGTCTGTCCCGGCAATGCCTGGACCACGCGGCGACCCTCGCGGCGCAGTTGGCAGACTGCCTGCCACAAGGCCGCATCGGTGCTGTCAGGCATCCAGACGCCACCGACGGGCAGTTCGATCCGGGCCCGACCCAGCGTCACCAGGGACTTGAGGTCCGTGGAGAAACCGGTTGCCGGGCGGGCACGGCCGAAGTCCGCACCAATGTCGTCGTAGCGGCCGCCCTGGGCGATGGACTGGCCCATGCCTGGAACGAACACGGCGAACACCACGCCGGTGTGATAGTGATAACCGCGCAACTCGCCCAAGTCGAAGTACAGCGGCAATTGTGGAAAACGCAACGACAGCCGCTCGGCAATCGCCAGCAGGTCGTCCAGTGCGGTCATCACCGGCGCCGGTGCGTTGGCCAGGCGTACCTTGGCCTGAGCCAGCACTTCGCGACCGCCACACAGGCCAACCAGGGCACGCAGCATCTCGGCGATGTCCGCTTGCAGCCCTTCGGTGAGGACGATCACTTCGTCGATGGCCTTACGCTGCAGGGCATCGAACAACTGCTGCTCGACATCGCCCGACAACCCGGCCGCGCGGGCCAGGCCGCGGTAGATACCGACGTGCCCCAGATCCATGTGCACGTCTGGCACATCGGCCATTTCCAGCATGGTCAGCATCAGGCTGATGACTTCCACGTCGCTGCTCGGACTGGCATCGCCATACAGCTCGGCGCCCAGCTGGATCGGGCTGCGCGAACTGGACAGTGCCCGCGGCTGTGCATGCAGCACACTGCCGGCATAGCACAGGCGGTTCGGCCCTTCACGGCGCAAGGTGTGCGCATCGATGCGCGCCACCTGCGGCGTGATGTCGGCACGGAAGCCCATCTGCCGACCCGATTGCGGGTCGATCACCTTGAAGGTGCGCAGGTCCAGGTCCTGCCCGGCACCGGTCAGCAGCGACTCGAGGTATTCGATGTGCGGCGTTACGACGAACTCGTAACCCCAGCTCTGGAACAGGTCCAACACCTGACGCCGCGCGACTTCGATGCGCGCAGCCTCGGGCGGCAGTACTTCTTCGATGCCATCTGGCAGCAGCCAGCGGTCTACCGTTGCCATTACGCCTTTCCCCTATGATCCGGGCGGCCTGCCGTCGGGCTAGCCTTGAGTGAAGCAGAAATCGCCCACCGCAAGCAGGTCGCGGGGCAATGTCCTCATGAACCGGGCCTATGAATCGGCCAATCTAACTTGCAGACGCAAAAAAGCCGGGAATTTCCCGGCTGCCGCATCATACACACGTTTCGCCGATCGTTCACCCCGCCGAACGGTTAAACCGCTCGACGGGGAAAGCCGATCAGGGCTTGTACTTCTCCATGAAGCGGAAGAAATCGCTCTTGGAGTCCAGCACCATCACGTCGCTCTTGTTGGCGAAGCTCTGGCGGTATGCCTGCAGGCTGCGGAAGAAGGAATAGAATTCCTGATCCTGACCGTAGGCCTGGGCGTAGATGGACGCTGCCTGCGCATCGCCGTCACCACGCGCTTCCTCGGACTCACGATAGGCTTCGGCCAACAGCACACGACGCTGGCGATCGGCGTCGGCACGGATGCCTTCCGCCAACTCGTTACCCTTGGCACGGTGCTCGCGCGCCTCGCGCTCACGCTCGGTGCTCATGCGCTCGAACACGCTGCGGTTGACTTCCTTGGGCAGGTCGATGGCTTTGACGCGCACGTCGATGACCTCGATACCCAGCTCCTTGTCTGCCATGCGGTTGAGCGACGTAGTGATGTCGGACATCAACGCGTCACGCTCGCCCGACACCACTTCATGCAGGGTGCGCTTGCCGAACTGGTCACGCAGACCCGATTCGAGACGTCGCGACAGACGCTCGTCGGCGATCTGCTTCATGCCGGAAGTAGCGGTGTAGTAGCGCTCGGCATCCTTCACACGCCATTTGGCATAGGCATCGACCATCACCGCTTTCTTCTCCAGGGTCAGGAACCGCTGGGTCGGGGCGTCGAGGGTCATAAGCCGCGCATCGAACTTGCGCACCTGGTTGACGTACGGGAGCTTCACATGCAGGCCAGGCTGGACATCGGCCTGAACCACGCGGCCGAATTGCAGGAGGACCGCACGTTCGGTTTGCGCAACGATGTAGAAGCAGTTCCATGCTGCCACCGCCAGAACGACGGTGACGACAAGGGCGATCACAGATTTATTGCCCATCAGCGACTCTCCCTTGAACGCATTTCACGCTGTTGCTGCTGCAGGTCGGCCGCAGCGCGTGCGCCGGCGGCGTCGCTGGCCGAAGCCGGCGTGCTGGCGGCAGGCGTGCTGCTGTTGTTGCGGTCGCCACCGACCATCTTGTCCAGCGGCAGGTAGATCAGGTTGTTCTGACCTTCCTTGCTGGCCACCAGCACCTTGCTGGTGTTGCTGTACACGTCCTGCATGGTTTCCAGGTACAGGCGCTGACGGGTTACGTCGGGAGCCTTGCGGTACTCGGTGACCAGCTTGGTGAAGCGGTCGGCCTCACCCTTGGCGCGCGATACGACTTCGTCGCGGTAGCCGTTGGCATCTTCGATGATGCGCTGGGCCTGACCGCGAGCCTCGGGTATCACGCCATTGGCATAGCCTTCGGCCTGGTTACGCGAGCGCTGCTCGTCTTCCCGGGCGCGGATCACGTCGTCGAAGGCTTCCTGCACTTCACGCGGGGCTGCCGCGCTCTGCACGTTGACCTGAGTCACAGTGATACCGGTCTGGTAGGTGTCGAGGAAACGCTGCAGGCGCTCCTTGATCTCGCCGGCCATCTGCTCGCGGCCTTCGGTCAGCACCTGGTCCATGGCGGTGGAACCCACCACGTGGCGCAGCGCACTGTCGGTAGCATGCTGCAGGCTGATTTCGGGCTGGTCGACGCGCAGGACGAAGTCCTGCAGGTTGGTGATCTTGTACTGCACGGTCAGCGGCACTTCGACGATGTTCTCGTCTTCGGTGAGCATCTGCCCCTGCTTGGTATACGAACGCTCGCGCGTGACGTTTTCCAGGTACTTGCGGTCGATCGGCGGGAAATAGATGTTCAGGCCCGGACCCACCGTTTCGTAGTACTTGCCGAAGCGCAGCACCACGGCCTGCTCCTGCTCGTCGACCACATACACCGCGCTGTACAGCCAGATCGCGCCAAGCACGGCAAGGCCGATGCCCAACAGGCCGAGACCACCGCCCTTGGACGTGCCTCCACCGTCGCCACCGCCACCTGTGCGTTTCTTTCCACCGCCGAACAACCCGTTCAGGCTGTCCTGCAGCTTGCGGAAGGCCTCGTCGAGATCCGGTGGCCCCTTGCGGTCGCCTCCACGGCGTTTACCACCCCAAGGATCTTGATTGTTCGAGTTGCCACCCGGCTCATTCCAAGCCATAGCGCTCTCCATCTGATAAAGCAAAGACGCACCCACGGCGCGCCGACCAATGCTACAGAATGCCCGACATGACAGCACAGCTGCCACACGAGGCTTTTATTGCAAAGTGTGTTGCTCGATGAATTCAGCGGGCTCCATGCCTTCGCGACTGACCAGGCGATTGAGCTCCGCACGCGGCAGGCGTATTGCCAGCAGACTGCCACCTTGCTCATCATGCGCTTCGCTTTGCACCGCGCCCAGCGAAAACAGCTGGGCGCGCAGGCGGCCCAGTGTCTGGCCCAGCTGCAGCGTGCCGACGAACAGGTCTTCGCCGAGCAGCTCGGCAACCGCCTGCTTGACCAGCTCAAGGCCGCGCCCGTCGCGCGCCGACACCCATACCCTGACCGGTTTGCCGTCGGCATCGCGCTGTATCTGCGGCTCGACGTTCTCGAGCAGGTCGAGTTTGTTATACACCTCGAGGATCGGCAAGCCTTGCGCGCCGATCTCGGTGAGCACGGCCATGACCTGTTCGATCTGCGCCATGCGCTCGGGCTCATGGGCATCGATCACGTGCAGCAGCAGGTCGGAGTTGCTCGATTCCTCGAGGGTGGCGCGAAACGCTTCGACCAGCTTGTGCGGCAGGTGACGAATGAAACCCACCGTGTCGGCCAGGATTACCGGCCCCAGGTCGTTCAACTCGAGTCGGCGCAAGGTCGGGTCGAGCGTGGCGAACAGTTGGTCGGCCGCGTACACCTCGGACTGCGTGACGGCGTTGAACAAGGTCGACTTGCCGGCGTTGGTGTAGCCCACTAGGGACACCGACGGAATGTCGGCTCGCCGGCGGCCGCGACGTGCCTGCTCGCGCTGGCTGCGAACCTTTTCCAGGCGCTGCTTGATCTGCCGCAGGCGTACCCGCAGCAGACGCCGGTCGGTTTCCAGCTGGGTTTCACCAGGGCCGCGCAGGCCGATACCACCGCCTTGGCGCTCGAGGTGAGTCCAGCCGCGAACCAGCCGCGTGCTCATGTGCTCGAGCTGGGCCAGTTCGACCTGCAGCTTGCCTTCATGGGTACGGGCGCGTTGCGCGAAGATATCCAGGATCAGACCGGTACGGTCCAGCACGCGGCACTCGAAGACTTTCTCGAGGTTGCGCTCCTGGCTGGGTGTGAGGGTGTGATTGAAGATCACCAGATCTGCGTGCTCGGCCTTGACCTGGTCACGCAGCTCCTCGACCTTGCCGCTGCCGATCAGAAATTTGGCACTGGGCCGATGACGGGCGACATTGACGAATGCGACAGTTTCGGCGCCGGCCGAGATGGCCAGCTCCTGAAACTCCTGCGGGTCTTCGCGCGCCTCAGGGTCCTGACCATCCAGATGAACGAGGATCGCTCGCTCACCACCACCGTGGCGCTCAAAGAACAAGGCAGACTCCTATCAAGCGTTACCTGGGTCGGTGTCGCCCTGCTCGGATTCGGTCGCACTTGGCAGACGAATCGGACGCACCGGTACAACCGTGGAAATAGCGTGTTTGTAGACCATCTGGCTGACCGTGTTCTTCAGCAAAATGACGAACTGGTCGAACGATTCGATCTGGCCCTGCAACTTGATACCGTTCACCAGATAGATCGAGACGCCGACCTTCTCTTTACGCAAGGTGTTCAAGTAAGGGTCTTGTAGCGAATGCCCTTTTGACATGTGCCGCACTCCTTTAAGGATCAATAGTGGAAAAGCTTTGAAAAGATGAAGGCTCTGACCGTCAGACCCAAGGATAGACGGCAATTGCGGGACTCAGCTCAATATGGAGGCCGAACCCAGGTATTTCAAGGTGCGAGGCAGATTGTCGATGGCCAGGCTGTCGAGCCAGTGCAGATCGGCCCAACTGCGCAACCAGGTAAACTGTCGCTTGGCCAATTGGCGCGTGGCGATGATGCCGCGTTCGCGCATCTGCACCTCGGTCAGCTGGCCATCCAGATGATCCCAGACTTGCCGATAGCCCACCGCTCGTATAGACGCAAGCCCAGCATGCAAGTCACTTCGAGCACGCAAGGCAGTGACCTCGTCGACGAAGCCTTGTTCCAGCATTTGTCCGAAACGCACAGCAATTCGCTCATGCAGCACCGAGCGATCGGCGGGTGCGATTGCCAAGTGGGCCACAGTATAGGGCAATTGCCCGCTTGCCAATGCGCCTGCCTCGGTACTTTGCGCAGATTGTCGCGCGCGCAGCTCGGTCATGCTCGAACCACTCACGCGGTAGACCTCCAACGCTCGGATCAGCCGTTGCGGATCGTTGGGATGAATGCGCGCGGCAGAAACCGGATCGACCGCCGCAAGCTGGTCATGCAGTGCCTGCCAGCCGTGCAGCGCGGCCTGCGCCTCGAGATCGGCGCGCACCTGGGCATCGGCGCCCGGCATGTCCGCCAACCCCTCGAGCAAAGCCTTGAAATACAGCATGGTGCCGCCAACCAGCAGCGGGATGTTGCCCCGCGCGGTGATCTGCGCCATGGCCTGCAAGGCATCGCGGCGAAAGTCGGCGGCGCTGTAGCTTTGCGCCGGATCGAGGATATCGATCAGTGCGTGCGGATGGGCATCGAGCACCGCCCGCGACGGCTTGGCGGTGCCGATGTCCATGCCGCGGTAGACCAGGGCCGAGTCGACGCTGATCAGCTCGCACGGCAGCACCTTGCTCAGCTCGATGGCCAGGTCGGTCTTGCCCGCGGCCGTGGGCCCCATGAGGAAGATCGCCGGAGGTAGGCCACTCATGTTCAACGCCCGCGCAGGAAGAGTTTGTCCAGGTCGTCCAGTCCCATCTGGGTCCAGGTCGGTCGACCATGGTTGCACTGGCCACTGCGCTCGGTGTTTTCCATATCGCGCAGCAGGCCGTTCATTTCCGGAATGGCCAGGCGCCGGTTGGCACGAATGGCACCGTGGCAGGCCATGGTGCCCAGCAATTCGTTCAAGTGGGCCTGGATACGGTCGCTGGTACCGTACTCCATCAGGTCGGCCAGGACATCGCCGACCAGGCGATTGGCCTCGGCCTGCTTGAGCAGGGCTGGAATCTGGCGTATGGCCAGGGTTTCCGGGCCCAGCCGCTGCAGCTCGAAGCCCAGCCGCTGGAACCACGCCGCGTGCTCCTCGGCACAGTCCGCCTCGCGTTGGCTCATGGCCAGCGATTCGGGCACCAGCAAGGGCTGCCCGCTCAGACCTTCGCTGGCCATGGCGATCTTCAGGCGCTCGTACATGATGCGCTCGTGCGCCGCATGCATGTCCACCAGAACCAGCCCCTGGGCGTTTTCGGCCAGGATATAGATACCCTTGAGCTGTGCCAGCGCGTAGCCCAGCGGGGGGATGTCGCCCTGGCTTGGTGGCAGACTGGGAATCGGCGCGGTGCTGCTGCCGGCGGTAGGCAGCGGTGCGAAGAACTCCCGGTAGGCGCTCTGCGCCTCGGCCACCGGCAGGGCAGCGGTCGGCCGTGGCGTGTATGAATAACCGCCGCTGGAACCCCCACTTGACTGCGGCTGGGCCATCGGTGAGTGCAGCAGGTTGGCCGCCAGGCCCATTTCACCCTGAGGGCCGAACTCGCCTGCCTGGACCCCGCTCGGCCGCAACGGCTGGGCCTGCGCCGGCGCGCTCGCCAACTGGTCTTCCGGGCGAACATCGGCCAGCGCCCGGTGCAGTGTGCCGTAAAGAAAGTCGTGCACCATGCGCCCGTCGCGAAAGCGCACTTCATGCTTGGTCGGGTGCACGTTGACGTCGACCACCGCTGGGTCCACTTCCAGAAACAGGACGAAGGTCGGATGACGGCCGTTGAACAGCACGTCGCGATAAGCCTGGCGTACCGCGTGGGCCACCAGCTTGTCGCGCACCGCTCGGCCGTTGACGAAGAAGTATTGAAGGTCGGCCTGGCTGCGCGAGAACGTCGGCAAGCCAACCCAGCCCCACAGCCGCAGGCCGTTGCGCTCGACTTCTATAGGCATCGCCTGTTCAAGGAACGCCGGCCCGCAGACCGCAGCGACCCGCCGTGCACGAGCAGTTTCATCATGGGCCTCATGCAAGCCGAGGATGCTCTTGCCGTTGTGCCGCAGGTGGAAGCCTACGTCAAAGCGCGCCAGCGCCAGGCGCTTGATGACTTCCTGCAGGTGGTCGAACTCGGTTTTTTCGGTCTTGAGAAACTTGCGCCGCGCCGGCGTATTGAAGAACAGGTCGCGCACCTCCACCGAGGTGCCCACAGGGTGCGCCGCAGGCTGCACGCGGGCGTCCATGTCGCGGCCTTCGGTTTCTACCTGCCAGGCCTGATCGGCCGCCGCGGTGCGCGAGGTCAGGGTGAGCCGCGCCACCGAACTGATCGAGGCCAGCGCTTCGCCGCGAAACCCCAGGCTCATGACGCGCTCGAGGTCCTGCAGGTCGCGGATCTTGCTGGTGGCATGGCGCGCCAGGGCCAGCGGCAGGTCGTCGGCCGAGATGCCGCTGCCGTCGTCGCGCACGCGCAGCAGCTTGACGCCACCCTGCTCGACCTCGATGTCGATGCGCCGGGCGCCGGAGTCCAGGCTGTTTTCCAGCAGCTCCTTGATCACCGAAGCCGGTCGTTCGACCACCTCGCCAGCCGCGATCTGGTTGGCGAGCCGCGGACTGAGCAGCTCGATACGCGCCGATTCAACCATTACTGGGACGCCAGGGCAGTACTGGGAATGGTGACTTCCTGACCTATCTTCAATTCATCGGTTTTCAAGTCATTGGCGCTGCGCAAGGTGGCGATGCCCAGGTCGTAGCGCGCCGCCAGCATGGCCAGGGTTTCGCCGGGACGCACCACGTGAGTGCTGGGGCCGCGGGCAATCTTGCCGGTGTCGCGCAACCAGGCCATGTAGGTACCTGGCGGCGGGTTCTGCTGGAAGAACTGCTTCACGCCGGTACGGATGGAGCGCGCCAGCGCCTGCTGGTGACCCGAGCTTTGCAGTTTGTTGGCTTCGTTGGAGTTGGAGATGAACCCGGTTTCCACGAGGATCGAAGGGATGTCCGGCGATTTCAACACCATGAACCCGGCCTGCTCGACCCGACGCTTGTGCAGCGGTGTCACCTGGCCAATGTTGCTCAACACTTTCTGGCCCACATTGAGGCTGGAAGTCAGCGAAGCGGTCATCGACAGATCCAGCAACACGCCGGCGAGCATGCGGTCCTTGTCATCCAGGCTGACGTTACCGGCGCCACCGATCAAGTCCGAACGGTTCTCGGTATCGGCCAGCCAGCGTGCGGTTTCCGACGTGGCGCCGCGCTCGGACAGGGCGAATACCGAGGCGCCGAAAGCCGCCGAGGAGGGCGCGGCATCGGCGTGAATGGACACGAACAGGTCAGCGCCCTTCTTGCGGGCGATTTCGGTACGCCCGCGCAGCGGAATGAAGTAGTCGCCGGTGCGCGTCAGCTCGGCGCGAAAACCTTGTTCGGCGTTGATCTGGCGTTGCAATTCCTTGGCAATCTGCAACACCACGTCTTTTTCGTGCTGCCCGCGCGGCCCCGAGGCGCCTGGGTCTTCGCCGCCGTGGCCGGCATCGATGGCAATGACGATATCGCGCTTGCCGTTGGGCACCGGGGTCAGCTTGATGGCCGGACGCGTCGGCGTCACCGGCACCGCCGGCGTGATGGCCACGGCCGGCTGGGGTGGCTTGGGCTCGGCATCGGCCGCGGAGTCGAACAGGTCAACCACCAGGCGGTTGCCATATTGCTGGTTGGGCGCAAGCGTGAAGCTTTTCGGGGTGATGGCCTTTTTCAGGTCCACCACCACGCGCAGATCGGTGGGGGTACGCTGTGCCGAGCGCACGCTGGTGACGGGCGAGTCGCCAGGCGCCACGCTCAACGGACCGGCCGCAGTGGCGCCGTTGATGTCGATGACCAGTCGATCGGGCGACGACAGCGTGAACACGCTGTGCTGGACGGGACCGGTGAGGTCGAAGACCAGCCGGGTGTTATCCGGCGCTCGCCACAAGCGCACGCTCTTGACTTGTGTAGCGGCCACGGCATTGACGACAAAACCCGTCAACATCAGACCAACGACCGCGACCAGCGCGCGAATGCGCATACCTAACCCCATCAATTTATTTGGATTTCTGTGCCACAGCGGCACACCAGGACACACCGCGCGGGCCCTGTGGCGATAACTTCAACAGCCTTCCGGCCGCTTGCGGGCTTATGGTAATGGTCAGGTCCGGCTTTGGCAAAAAGCCTGCGCCTTGTTGGGGCCACTCGATCAGGCACAAGGCGTCCTCTTCAAAGTAGTCGCGGATGCCCAAATACTCCAATTCCTCTGGATCAACAAGACGATAGAGGTCGAAGTGAAAGGCTTTTATAGGGCCGATCTCGTAGGGTTCGACCAGAGTGAAGGTCGGGCTCTTGACCGCTCCGACGTGGCCCAGGCCGCGGATCAGGCCTCGGGAAAAGGTGGTCTTGCCGGCGCCCAGATCACCCTCCAGGAAGATCAATCCGTGGCCATGGGTCACCTCTGCCATGCGCGCACCGAATGCAAGCATGGCAGCCTCGCCTTCCAGGTAGATTTCTACTTCAGACACGGATAATGCTCCTCGAGCAACTGACGAATGGCAGGTATCAGGTCGCTGGCCGCCAGACCACGACCGAGCTTGCCCAGCCGCTCTCCGGCGCCGGCATGCAGCCACACACCCAGGCAGGCCGCATCGAAGCCATCCAGGCTTTGGGCACGCAGGGCGCCGACCAGCCCGGCGAGCACGTCGCCCAGGCCTCCGGTGGCCATGGCGGGATGACCCTGATCGCAGATCGCCAGGCGCCCATCGGGCGCAGCGATCAGGCTGCCCGCCCCTTTGAGCACGCACACTGCCGAATACTGACGCGCCAGGCGCAGGGCCGCCGCGGGGCGATCGGCCTGCACCTGCGCGGTGGAAATACCCAGCAGCCTGGCCGCTTCCCCTGGGTGCGGGGTCAGCACGGCATCGGCCGGCAGCGCGACGGCGCCCTGCGCCAACTGATTCAGTGCATCGGCGTCCCACACCTGTGGCTTGTCCTGGCTGGCCGCCACCGACAGCAAGCTTCGGCCCCAGCTGGCCTGCCCCAGCCCGGGCCCGACCACCAGCACCGTGGCCGCTTCGGCCAGCGCCAGCAACTGGTTGGCCGAAGCGATATCGGCAACCATCACTTCCGGCATGCGCGCCAGCGCCGGCGCCACGTGCTCGCCGCGGGTAGCGAGCGTTACCATGCCGGCCCCGCTGCGCAGGGCACTTTGCGCGCTGAGCAAGGCCGCACCGCCGGTGCCATGGTCGCCACCGATCACCAGTACACGGCCGTACATGCCCTTGTGCGCATCCATCGGCCGCGCGGCCAGAACCGGCAAGGTGGTGGGGTCGAGCTGCACAGCGGCCGAAGGCTGGCGCTGCCCCGCGTCGGGAATTTGCGTGTCTGGCGGCATGCTTGAACCTTTACTGTCGATGTCTGGCAGAATTATACCCACCTCCGCACAGGTTTCCTCGCTCGCATGTCTGCTCCCACCATCGACCTTCCCGCCCTGGCGCTCTCCATCAAGCAATGGGGACGCGAACTGGGTTTCCAGCAAGTCGGCATCGCAGGCCTGGACCTGGGCGAGCATGAACAGCACCTGCAGCGCTGGCTCGATTCTGGCTATCACGGCGAAATGGACTACATGGCTGCCCATGGCAGCAAGCGCTCACACCCCGAGCAACTGGTGCCAGGCACCCTGCGGGTCGTTTCGCTGCGCATGGACTACCTGCCCGGCGACACCCAGATGGCGCAACGCCTGGCGCAGCCTGAAAAAGCCTATGTGTCGCGCTATGCCTTGGGCCGCGACTACCACAAGCTGATCCGCAAACGCGTGCAGCACCTGGCCGAACGCATCCAGCAGGACATCGGCCCGTTCGGCTTCCGCGCCTTCGTCGACAGCGCGCCGGTGCTGGAAAAAGCCATTGCCCAGGAAGCGGGGCTGGGCTGGATCGGCAAGAACACCCTGGTACTCAACCGCAAGGCCGGCAGCTACTTCTTCCTCGCCGAACTGTTCGTCGATCTGCCGTTGCCGGTCGACGAGCCCCACGCCAGCGAGCACTGCGGGCGCTGCACGGCCTGCCTGGACATCTGCCCTACCGCCGCCTTCGTCGGGCCCTACGTGCTGGATGCTCGTCGCTGCATTTCCTATCTGACCATCGAGCTCAAGGGCCCCATTCCCACCGAGCTGCGTCCGCTGATCGGCAACCGTGTGTTCGGTTGCGACGACTGCCAGATCGTTTGCCCATGGAACCGCTTCGCCCGCCCTTCGGGCGAAGGCGATTTCCAGCCGCGGCATCAACTGGACAATGCCGAACTGGCGCAGCTGTTTTTGTGGGATGAAGACCGGTTTCTGAGCAGCACCGAAGGCTCGCCCCTGCGCCGCGCCGGTTACGAGCGCTTTCTGCGCAACCTGGCGGTTGGGCTGGGCAACGCACCGTCGAGCATCCCGGTGCTCGAAGCCTTGAAGGCACGCCGCGAACACCCCAGCGAACTGGTCCGTGAACACGTCGAATGGGCCCTGGCGGCCCACGCTCAACGATCGTCGTAGACGAACTTGGGCATTTCCCAGTGGAAACGGATAGCCAACAGGCGCAGCAGAAAACCGCCGAACAGGGTGATGGACAGCGCCTGAATCGGCACCAGCTCCAGGTAGGTGCAACCCAGAAAGCACCACGCCGCAGCGAATGAGACGCTGGCATACAGCTCGCGGCGGAACACCAGGGGAATGTCGTTGCAGAGGATATCGCGCAGGATGCCGCCGAAGACCCCGGTGATCATGCCGCTGATGGAAGCCACCAGATAATCGTGGCCCAGCTCCAGCGCGGTCATGGTACCGATCAGGGTAAACGCCACCAGCCCCAGCGCATCGAGCACCAGAAACAGCGAACGCAGGCGGCGCATGAGTGGCGCGATGAAAATCGTCACCAGCGCCGCCACGCTGGTCAGTACCAGGTATTCCGGGTGTTTGACCCACGTCAGCGGATAGTTGCCGAGCAACACGTCGCGCATCGACCCACCGCCCAATGCAGTCACACAGGCAATCAGCACCACGCCGAACCAGTCCATACCGCGCCGCCCTGCGGACAAGGCACCGGTCATGGCTTCAGCGGTGATGGCGATGAGGTAGAGGGTCAGCAGCATGGGAACCTGGAGCCAAAAGACGAGCAGTGTGATGGGCGCGGTATCGACTGCAACATGGGCGCCGCGATGATCGCTCATGATACCGGGCACGCACTGGCGTTGTCCGCTTCACGAGGTCCGGAGACACAGCGTGAGTTCATCGCCCACAGGATAGCTGCAACACGCCAATGCGTACCCAGCCGCGCGCTCCTGTACGCTCAGTGCAAAATCGGCCTCGCTGCGACATTCCCCTTTCAGGACTTTGATCTTGCACGCACCACAAATTCCAGCACGACACTGACTGCGCACTTTCAGGCCCTGGGATTCCAACTGCGCAAGCAGGGTCAGCGAATGAACCGCTTCGAACTCGACCCCCGACGCGGGGATCTTCAAACGCACCGTTCCAGTGTCGGCCTGCTTGGCGGGCAACGGCGAATCGGCCGAGCTGAATGCTTCGATAAAGTACTGGGCCCCACCATGCCGAACCTGCATGGCCCGGTGTATTTCTACAGCGAATGCCTGGCTTCCGCAGATTACGATGCCTTGCGACGCCTCCAGGGCGTCCAGTACCCCCTGGTTTGGACGCCCCCTCCACAAGCAGCCGTTGTCTTGGTACAACGACTGCCGGGTGACATGGATGCGCAAAGTGAACCAGCGTTCGGCAAGCTCCAGGGTCATCAACTCGGCGAAGCATGGCACGGCTTCCAGAGAGGGCGTGCACAACAGCAATGTGATCCGTGGCACTCGGCGGCCTTGCCGTGCCCATTGCCTGAATTCGCGTATCAATGCCCAAGGCAAGGCAAACCCGATACCACCAGCCAACAGCGCCACGCTATCCAAACCAGAAAGTTGTTGCGCCGTGATATCTCCTGCAACGCCCACACAGCGCACCAGGGCGCCGACCATCAGATGATTGAACATCGTCTCTGACAACCCTTTGGAAGGCACGCGCTGGACGATGATCTCAACCTGCCAGCGCGTGGGGCAGGCCACTATCGAATAGCAGGCCGTGCGAACTTGACCGGTAGCACCTGCGTATTCAAGTATCAGGTAACGGCCTGGGACATATTCTTCTTCACGCTGTTCATCGAGCACCGTGAAGACAAATCTCCTCGCGTTCTCGGCAACGTCGCATGCCACATCACACCGTAGAAAACCTGGCCCAACTGGCTCTACTGCAGATGAATTATTCTTGGCCGAAAGCACCATCTATTCCAGACCTATACGTGCAAGGAGACTGAAAACCGACTCGGTGTAGACCTCTACTTCGCTTGATCGAGAACACTCCAGAAGCATTGCCTCATACCCCTGGAATCCCGCTAGAGAAAGCGCCCGAGCCCACGCACCCAGTTCGTTATCGGCAAACATCTCTACCGTCCTGGCAATCACAGCCTGCAAGTACGTTCGTTCGCCAACACTTAGCGTGTGGACGATATCGCACGCTACAAAACTGAAAACACTTGAATGGCTCCACTCATCCACTGCGTGAGTACGAGTCACCTCATGGCACACCTGCTGGATGGAGTCATCCTCGGACAAGGTTTTCAGGTAGTCAGTGATCAAGGTTTCACTGGCACAGGCAATACCGAATCGAGTGAGCCGCCGCTGCCACTCAGCCTTACATGTGGACAATATCTGGTCCCGCCAGCGGATGAGATTGAAGTCGCTGAAATCGAGGTAGGGCAGCTTGCGGTTCAGATAGATGTAATTGCATGCCGTAACTGACATTTTGGTATGGAGCGCTTCGTCAAGCAGCGCCTCAGACATCACTCGCTGCAGGATGTCGCGGTTGCGAGACTCAACAGGTGGCCTTTTGATGATGTCCTCGCAGGCAGGTGTCACAATGTCGCATTCGATATAAATGGTTTTGAGGTTATAGATAATCCAGCCATAGGACAGACATCTGGATTTCATTTCAGCCGTAGCTGCCTGCCAGGCTGGATGACTTCGAAACGGAACCAGCGACTCGCTAAAGTCCAACCTGCCGTGTTCGAAGAGCAATTCGCTATACGGGGTCGCATCATTATTGACTGCTGCCCGTACGTTCCACAAAGAAGACAACTTCTCCAGCATGTTCCTGACGCCATCATGGCTTTCCGGACCAACTTCCATATTCACGTGCTGTGTACCTCTTTACCTGTAATGTTCAACCAATTGCGCCATTGATGGCATTCAAGTCTTTGCAAACATGCCCTGCGCATACAGCAACCGAATCCCGTCAGGCGTGGATTCCAACAACCGGCGCTCACCCGTTTTGCGTTGTATGTCGAGGGTGTAGCCCTCGCCTTCGGGGAAGCGGCGGACCACATCCGCCAATGCATGCTCGGCAGCGGCATGCTCTATATCGAACTGGCACCAGTACGCCCGGTGCAATTGAACGATGACGCGAAAGTGCTGCATGGTTTCTACTCTCCTGAAAGGGGACCCAGCACTCGGCTGGCCCAGTTCTCGATCTGGCCCGTTGTCAGGCGCCGCTCCACGAGTGAGCGCCAGGATGGTACGAGCGGCAGTTGCGCAAGTTGGCTCAACTCATCGAGGTCCAGCGGCCGTTCGTACAAGAGCGCGATGACTCTGCGCAACGGCCATCGAGGGATGGGGCGGTCCTCGAGCACCATTGCGTCGCCTGCTCGCAGGACACCGCCCTCGAGGACCCGGTAATACCAGCCGGTCATTGCACTGGCCTGCATGCGCAAGGCCATATCGCTCACCTCGAAGCGGTCGCTGAGCTTCCAGCAAGGCTGGCGGGTCTGGCTGACTTCGAGGAGCACGTCGCCGCAGCGAAAGATGTCACCCAGGCAAACGGTGTTTTCGTCGAGACCGACAGTCGACAGGTTCTCACCGAATGCGCCTGGCCGTGCAAGGCGTGGATGCTCGCCGATGAGCTGTGTCCACTCCTGATAGTGCTCGAACGGGTAGTGGTGAAGGGCTTTGTCGGGGCCTCCATGGATGCGGCGGTCCCCCTGCTCATCGCCTGTTATTCCCAGCGTTCCCACTTCAACCGGTCCGCACACCGACTCCTTGTCGATACCGGTGAAACTGCCTGGGCGCGTAAAACGGCGAGACTTGCCCGCGAGCACGTGCCGCAACTCGATGACGGACCGCGCCCCACTCATCGCAGGCGCGCCAGCCAGTCGATCAGGATCGTGCTGGCTGCTTGTACGCCTGCAGAACCCAGGGCCTGAGCCTGGGCGCGCAGTTCGCGGGGGTCGATTCGCTGTTGATGCAGTTCGTTGGCGTGGCCGACCAGCCATGCTTCGAGTGCCTGCGGTGCCACCTCGAGATGAAATTGCAGCGCGAGCACCTGATCGCCCACGCTGAATGCCTGATGAGGGCAGTCCTCGGTGCTGGCGAGCAGCGTGGCCTGCGCTGGAATGTCGAACTGATCGCCGTGCCAGTGCAATACGGGTATTCCGCTCGCCAGGGGCGCCAGTACCGAGGTGCTTCCGGCTGCGGTCAGCGTGACGGGGCCGAAGCCGATTTCCTTATGGCCCATGGCGGCAACGTCGGCGCCCAAGGCGCGAGCGATCAGCTGAGCGCCCAGGCAGATGCCCAACAAGGGTTTACCGTTGTCCAGGCGTTGGCGGATGAGCTGGAGTTCGTCCAGCAGGAATGGGTACAGCCCTTCATCGAAAGCGCCAATGGGCCCGCCAAGGATGATCAGCAGGTCTGCCGAGTTCACATCGAGCGACGCCAGCGGGTGCAGAGGCGCCTCTATCGTTTCGATTGCATAGCCTTCGGCTTCCAGCACCGCAGCCAGGCAACCCAGGTCTTCGAACGCGAGGTGACGCAGGACCAATGCTCTTTTCATTTTTGTACCAATACAATAATATGAATGTATGAATACATTATTGACGAATGCGTCCACTGCCGTCGAGATCGCCGACGCCATCGAGCGGCAGATCCGCCAGGGTGATTTGCTTCAAAACGCTTCGCTGCCTTCGGTCCGCAACCTGGCCATGCAGCTCGAGGTCAGCCCCAATACCGTCGCGGCGGCCTATGGAAGGCTGCGCGACAGCGGCCTGTTGATCACCGACGGGCGCCGCGGCACGCGCGTCAATGCACCTGGGTCGCAGGTCGCCGAACACGGCTTCGTTATTCCCCAGGGCCTCGACGACATGGCCAGCGGCAATCTGGATGCCGCGCTGTTGCCAGCCGCTGATCACGACTGGCTGCTGCGCAACTTCAAGCAGAATGGTTTCGACCAGTTCGGCGATGATCCACAGCTATCCGGCCTGGCACGCGACTGGCTCGTGAGCCAGCGATTGCCCAGCGAGCACGTGGGCGTGTATTGCGGGGCGCTGGACGCTGTGGAGCGAGCACTGCGGGCGCGCTGCCGACCCGGCGCCACGGTGCTGATCGAAGACCCGTGCTGGCCACCGTTGCGCGATCTACTCGCCGGGCTGCAGCTCAAGCCGGTGACCCTGGCGATGGACGACCATGGCGCGCTGCCACCGGCGCCCGAGGTGCTGCGCGGTGCGGCGGCCGTGGTATTGACGCCTCGCGCGCAGAACCCGACCGGCTGTTCGTTCGACGCCCAGCGGTGGCGGCAGTGGTCGCAGGCCATGCAGGACCCGGTGCAGACCCTGCTGGTGATCGACGATCATTGGGGGCCGCTGAGCCAGGCCCCGACCATTGATTTGCAGCCGCTGCCACAGCAATGGGTCTACGTGCTGTCGACCAGCAAGTTTCTGGGCCCCGATCTGCGGGTGTCGATTGCCGGCGCCAGCGCGTCCCTGCACGCCGAGATGCAACGCCAGCAGCGGGTAGGCCCGCGCTGGGTCAGTCTGCTGCTGCAACGGCTGACCGCTCATCTGTGGAGCGCGATGCTGCACGGGAATCGTTTGGCGGAAGTCGGGGCAGCCTATCGAAGCCGACGACGCTCGCTGGTCGAGGCGCTCGAACTCAACGGTGTGAGGCCGTCCAGTTCGGGTGAAGGCCTGCACCTGTGGCTGCCGGTTGCGGATGAAACCTCGACGGTGCAGGCCTTGGCCGCCGCGGGTTGGGCGGTCCAGGCAGGGAGCCCGTTTCGGTTGCAGAGCGGGCAGGCGGTGCGTGTCAGTGTCGGCAACCTGGCTCATGCCGATATCGCGCGGTTGGCCGGCGACATTGCCAGTGCCATGCAGGCACCGCGGCGTCGGGTGTATTGAGAGAGGTAGGCTTGAGGGCCTCTTCGCGGGCAGAGGGATCGCCGCCCGCTTCGCTCCCGCAGCAGAGGTTTCCGGGCTTCAGAACTTGATGAAATGCTTGCGGTAGTGTTGCAGCTCGGCGATGGATTCGCGGATGTCGTCCAGGGCCAGGTGGGTGCTGCCCTTCTGGAAGCTGTCCTTGACCTCCGGGGCCCAGCGCGCGGCCAGCTCCTTGAGGGTCGAAACGTCGAGGTTGCGGTAGTGGAAGTAGTTTTCCAGTTCGCGCATGTGGCGGTAGAGGAAGCGGCGATCCTGGCAGATGCTGTTGCCGCAGATCGGCGACTTGCCCTTGGGCACCCATTGCTCGAGGAAGGCAATGGTCTGCGCCTGCGCATCGGCCATGCTGACGGTGCTCTCGCGCACCCGCTGGGTCAGGCCGGAGCCGCCGTGCTGACGGGTGTTCCACTCGTCCATGCCGGCGAGGATCTCGTCGCTCTGGTGGATGGCGATAACCGGCCCTTCGGCCAGGGTATTGAGGTCGCTGTCGGTGACGATGGCGGCCATTTCGATGATGACATCGTGATCCGGGTCCAGGCCGGTCATTTCCAGGTCGATCCAGATCAGGTTCTGTGGGTTCTGCATGAAAGTCTCCTCGGCGTAGCTGCGCAGTTTAGCCTAGCCGGCCGTGCTAGTATCCCGCCTTCGTCAACACCTGCATTCATTTACACGGAACACACATGGCCAAACGCCAACTGAACCGCCGCCAGAACTGGCGCATCGAAAAAATCCAGGGCGAGCGCGCTGCCCGCGCCGCCAAGCGCGAGTCCCAGGCCCTGGAGACGCTGGAAGGCGGTGACCTGGGCCCCGAGCAGACGGGGCTGGTGATCGCGCACTTCGGTGTTCAGGTGGAAGTCGAGGCACTGGAAGGCGAGCACGCCGGCCAGGTCTGCCGCTGCTATCTGCGGGCCAACCTGCCGGCGCTGGTCACCGGCGACAAGGTGGTCTGGCGCGCGGGCAATCAGGGCATCGGTGTCATCGTTGCCCAACTGCCGCGCAGCACCGAGCTGTGCCGCCCCGACAGCCGCGGGCAGCTCAAGCCGGTCGCTGCCAACGTCGACCTGATCGTCATCGTGTTCGCGCCCATGCCCGAGCCCCATGCCAACCTGATCGACCGCTACCTGGTAGCCGCCGAACACGCGGGCATCCATCCCCTGCTGCTGCTGAACAAAGCCGACCTGATCGACGAGCAGAACGCGCCGGCGCTCAACGCGCTGCTGGCGGTGTATCGCCAGCTGGGTTACCCACTGCTCGAGGTCTCGGCTCATCAGGGCGATGGCATGCAGCAGTTGCAGGCACGCCTGGATGGTCACATCAGCGTATTCGTCGGCCAGTCCGGCGTAGGCAAGTCATCGCTGGTCAACAGCCTGCTGCCTGAAGTGCAGGCCCGTGTGGGTGCGCTGTCGGAATGGTCCGGCCAGGGCACGCACACCACCACCACCGCACGGTTGTTCCACTTCCCCGGCGGCGGTGAGCTGATCGACTCCCCCGGTATCCGCGAGTTCGGCCTGGGCCATGTCAGCCGCGCCGACGTCGAAGCCGGCTTCATCGAGTTCGCCGACCTGCTCGGCACCTGTCGCTTCCGCGACTGCAAGCATGACCGCGAACCCGGCTGCGCCTTGCTCGCAGCACTGGACGATGGCCGTGTGCAGCAGCAGCGCATGAACAGCTACCGCTCGATCATCGCCAGCCTGACCCAGGACACCTACTGATTCAGGGCACCTGCTGATCCTCGGGCCGGCTGCGGCCCCAGGGTCTGGACGATGTAGTCCACGAATGCGCGCAGCTTCGGCGAACGGTATCGCGCCTGTGGATAAAGCAGGTGCATGGGTCTGCCGGGCAACGCGTATCGAGCCAGTACCTGGACCAGCTTGCCTTCCTCGAGATCGCCACGCACCAGCACGTCGGGAAGCATCACCAGGCCCATGCCCGCCAGGGCGGCCTGACGCAGCCCGGCGCTGCTGTTGGTGACCAGACGCCCTCGAACATCGACGCCGATCGAGCCACTGGGCCCCTGCATGGACCACCGCTTTTGCGTGCCGCGCCACTCATCGCCTGGGTTGTACATGAACTGCAGGCACTCGTGCGCAGCCAGCTCTTCGGGGTGGCCAGGCGTGCCATGGCGACGCAGGTAGTCCGGAGACGCACAGATGCTCAGCCGATAGTCGTCCAGGGGACGTGCAATCAAGGTCGAGGGCTCCAGATTACCCAGGCGCAGGGCGGCGTCGTACCGGCCGTCGAGCATGTCCTGTACCTGATCACCGAGGCTGAGGCTGACGCTGATCTGTGGATAACGCTGAAGAAACCCCGCCAGTGCCGGCGCCAGGCACTCGGCGCCGAAGGTGGGCGGCGCGGTGATCCGTAACAGGCCCTGCGGGGTGCCTTGGGTGTGTTCGGCCCAGCGCTCGGAATCGGCGACCAGCCCCAGCACCTCCAGGCAGCGCTGGTAGTAGGCCTGGCCCGCGTCGGTCACCTGCTGACGGCGCGTGGTGCGCAGCAACAGGGTAACGCCCAGACGCCGCTCCAATGCCTGCAGATGGTTGCTGACCATGGTCGTGGACAGGTCGCAGGCGTTGGCGGCTGCCGTCATGGTGCCTAGTTCCACGACTTTCACGTACACCTGCATGGCTTGGAACAGATCCATTATCAACTCCAAGTGAAAAGTGCATCCAGTCTAGCGGCGTTTATCCATCTGAGCTTGAAGGGAATACTGCAGATTCATTTCCTCCCGAGCGATTCGCGATGAGCGCCAACCACTTGATGCCGACCTATCAACCCCTGCCCCTGACGTTCACCCGCGGCCTCGGCACCCGCCTGTGGGACGACAGCGGCCGCGAATACCTGGATGCACTGGCCGGCGTGGCGGTGACCAACGTGGGCCATAGCCATCCCGACGTGGTAGCCGCCATTGCCGAACAAGCCGGGTTGTTGCTGCACACGTCCAACCTGTATGCCATCGACTGGCAGCAACGATTGGGCGCGAAGCTGGCTGAAAAATCCGGCCTGGCCCTGGCGTTTTTCAACAATTCGGGGGCCGAGGCAAACGAGACCGCATTGAAGCTGGCCCGCCTGCATGGCCATGCCCGCGGCATCGCCCGGCCTTTGGTGGTGGTCATGAACAACGCCTTTCACGGGCGCACTCTGGCCACCCTGGCAGCCAGCGACGGCGCGCACCTGAGCGCCGGACTGGGCCAACTGCCGGGCGATTGCGTGAAGATCCCCTTCGCCGACCTCGACGCGCTGGCCAGCGTCACCCAGGCGTTCGGACAGCGCATTGCGGCAGTGCTGCTCGAACCGATTCAGGGCGAAAGCGGTGTGCATGTCGCCTCTGCCGCCTACCTACGCGCCCTGCGTGAGCACTGCGACAACCATGGCTGGTTGCTGATGCTCGATGAGATCCAGAGTGGCATCGGTCGCACCGGCCAGTGGTTCGCCTACCAGCATGCGGGCATCCAGCCAGATGTGCTCACGCTGGCGAAGGCCCTGGGCAACGGCATTCCGATCGGCGCCTGCCTGGCCAGCGCGGCAGTAGGCCGCCTGTTCACGCCCGGCAGCCATGGCAGCACGTTCGGCGGCAACCCGCTGGCCTGCCGGGTTGGCTGTACGGTGCTGGACATCATCGAGCGCGAGGGGCTGCTGGACAACGCCGCGCGCCAGGGGCAGGCGCTGCTCGAATGCTTGCGCAGCGAAGTGGGCATCTTGCCCGGAGTCAAGGCTGTGCGCGGCGTGGGCCTGATGATCGGCGTGGAACTGGACCGGCCCTGTCGCGAACTGATGCAGCGGGCGGCGCAAGAGCATGCCCTGCTGATCAACGTGACCCGTGGCACCACCCTGCGCCTGCTGCCGCCCTTGACCCTGAGCGCGGCTGAGGTGGAGCGTATTGCCGATGCCCTGTCCGCCCTGGTGCGCGCGCCGCAAGGGTTGTGCACAGGTGCCAGCTAGAGGAATTGGCTGTAGGAGAAGTTACTTTCCTAGGTAAGGAATGTCTCTTTTGAATGACATACCTTGCCGCTTAAACGGCATTGAACAATCTTTCAACCTTCAACACTCACGATGAAGGTTTTCCATGCTCGACCTGCCCCTTGCCTGCCTGCGCCTCGCTCGACCGACTGCTGGCGGGAGTCGGCGATGAGCGTGTTCATCGGCTACCAGCATGCCGATCATCCACACGCGCTGCGGGTCCGCAAGCAACTGCGCAGGGCCGGGATCGAGGTGCGCATGGACGTGATGGACTTCGAATCGCTGACCACCCTGCATGTCACCGAGACGATCACCGCGCACATCCGTGACTGCACCCACGTGATCCTGATGATGTCCCACAGCAGCGCGCGGCGTTGGTGGATACCCTTCTCCATCGGCGAGGCGACCTCGTGGGACCGACGCATCTGCGTGTATCGAATGGGTGACCAGGCGCTGCCCGAATACCTGGCCCATTGGCCGACCCTGACGCGCACGCAGCAATTGGACTTCGTCATCGAGGCCTACCACCGCGAGGCGGCCCTGCGCATGCCGGCCAGTCAGCGCGAGACGCCGCTGCAGCTGTGCGCGCGCGATATCCACAGGGGCCTGCGCGAACGCATCGGGCGTGGATTCTAGCTCGGCGGCAAGGCTGGGAAGGCTGGGAAGGCGATGCAGTCCATCAGGGCGCGGGTTTGCCCGGCTCGACCATCTTCGTCGAGCCGTCCTCGAAGAGGTTCAGCCGCTGGCGCAGCTCGCGCGGCTGCACCGGCGCATCGGGATCACCGATCGACGCGCCAGGAGGACTGGCAGCTGGAGGCGCGCCGGGTGCAGGCGTTTCCAGGGCCGGTTGCTCGCCTTCGATGTCGCGCTGGGCCTTCTTGGTCAGCACCACGATATCGATACGGCGATTGATGGAGTTCAGCGGATCCTTGCGGTCGAACAGCGAAGACGAGCCATAGCCAACCACTCGGGCGATCTGGTCTTCCGGGTAGCTGCCGGCTACCAGCGCGCGGCGCGCGGCATTGGCACGGTTGGACGACAGCTCCCAATTGCCGAAGCCGCCCGCCGCACTGCCGGCGTAGGGCTTGGCATCGGTGTGACCGCTGACGCTGATCTTGTTCGGCACCGCCTTGATGGTGTCCGCCATGGCCAGCAGGATGTCCTCGAAATAGGGTTTGAGCCGCGCACTGCCCAGGTCGAACATCGGCCGATTCTCGGCGTCGGTTATCTGGATGCGCAAACCGTCCTGAGTGATCTCGAAAAGGATCTGGTCCTTGAATTTCTGCAGCTGGGGGTTTTCGTCGACCTTGTTCTGCAGTTCCTGCAGCAACAATTCGAGGCGTTCCTTTTCAACCTGCTGGGCCACTTGCTCGGCCTGCTCGGCCGCGACCTGGGTCGAGGTCTCGGGCTTGGGCGGCGACACCTCGACGTCCGGATTCAGGGTCTTCTCGGGCGATAGCTGGGGCGAGCCGCCCAGGTCGATGACATAGGGCGTGCCGCTTTCGGAGAAGCCGATCGGGTCCTTGAAGTAGCCAGCGATGGCGATCTTCTGTTCAGGCGTGGCTTCGGACAACAGCCACAATACCAGGAAGAACGCCATCATCGCCGTCGCGAAGTCGGCGAATGCGATCTTCCAGGCGCCGCCATGATGGCCGCCGCCAAAGCGCTTGACCCGCTTGACGATGATGGGCTGGTTGTTTTCCATGACTCAGCGACCGCGTACGGCTTGTTCGAGTTCGGCGAAGCTGGGCCGGTGCGCCGGGTACAGCACCTTGCGCCCGAACTCCACGGCCAGCGACGGCGGCATGCCCGAGGCCGAAGCCACCAGCGACGCCTTGATGGCCTCGTAGACGTTCAGTTCTTCCTTGGCATCATGGGCCAGGCAGGTCGCCAAGGGCCCGAAGAAACCATAGGCCGCCAGGATACCCAGGAACGTACCGACCAGGGCGGCGCCGACGTGACCGCCGATCGCTGCCTTGTCGCCATCACCCAGCGAGGCCATGGTCACGACGATACCCAGCACCGCCGCAACGATACCGAAACCGGGCAACGCATCGGCGATGCCGGTGACGGCGTGGGACGGGTGCTCGAGCTCTTCCTTCATGCTCAGCAGCTCCATGTCGAACAGGCCTTCGAGTTCGTGTGGGGCCATGTTGCCCGAAGACATGATGCGCAGGTAATCGCAGATGAACGCCATCATCTGCTCGTCCTTGAGGAGGGCTGGGTACTTGGCGAAGATCGGGCTGGCGGCGACGTCCTCGATGTCGGCCTCGATGGACATCATGCCCTCGCGACGGCTCTTGTTGAGGATCTCGAACAGCAGGCTCAGCACTTCCAGATAGAAGGCATGACTGAAGCGCGACTTGAACATCTTCAGCGACTTCTTCAGCACGATCATGGTGGTGCTGCCGGGGTTGGCCTGCAGGAACGCGCCCAGTGCGGCGCCACCGATGATCAGCACCTCGAAGGGCTGCACCAGGGCAGCCAACTGACCATGGGAAAGAACGTATCCGCCGAGCACGCTCGCGAACACGACAATGATGCCGATAATTTTAGCCATGGATAAAAAACACTTCAGAAGTCGGGTTCATGGACGAAAAAGGTGATGTTGAATCTGTTGTTCTCCTTATCGGCAGAACTGCGCCAGACTATAGGCAGCGGTTTTCAAAAGCCAGTTTGGTCCGTTCGTGTAGTCGGCCTGCATTCAGGCATGCATCAGGATAAGCATAGTGTCCAACGCCAAGCCTCAAACCCTCGACACCTGGCTCGCATTGCTCGATGGCGTGCGCCTGCCGATCCCCAGGCTCTACCACGACAAGGTTCGCGCGGCGATCAAGGACCGACGCCGCTCGCTGCGCGACATCGCTGACCTGATGCAGCACAGCCCGGCGCTGGTGCTCAGCGTGATGCGCGAAGCCAACCGGCATGCCAGCAACAGCCTGGCGGAACCGGCGGAAAGCCTCGAAGTGGCCCTGAACCGGCTGGGCCTGTCGCGTGCCGAAGAGTTGCTGATGCGCCTGCCCGCGCTCGACCCGCAGCAGATGCCGCTGACCCTGCGTCAGTTGCAGATGATCAGCCAGCATGCCAGCCAGCAGGCCAATGGCCTGTTCGCGGCACGGCTGGCGCGGCTGTGGCAGGAGATCCACTGGGGCAGCCTGTTGTTCCTGTCGCCGCTCTGGCCACTGGCTGCAACCTACCCCGAACTGCTCGATGAATGGGAGCGCCGGGTCATTGCCGAGGGCGAAGCGGCGGCCACGGTCGAGCAGGCGCTGTTCGGCGTACCGCTGCTGGTGCTCTGCGAGGCACTGGCGCAGAAATGGCGCTTGCCGGCCTGGGTGCTGCACGGCTATCGCCTGCTGCTGGGGGAACGCCGGGCGCTGGTGCAGGCGCTGCACATCGCCCGCGATAACCAGCACCGCCTGCGTCAGCAACAGCAGCTGGACGACGAGCCGGCGCTGCGCCGCTGGTTGAACCAGCCGGCCAATACCATCCTGATGGCCAATGGTCTGGCCCTGGCGGCGCAGCACGGCTGGTTCACCCCCCACCTGCAGCGCTGGCAGTACCTGAGTTGCCTGTACCTGCAAGTGCCGCTGGAGCAGGTGCAGCAACAGGTTCATCAACACGCGGTGCACAGCGCCCGTGTGCACTGGGCTACCGACCTGTGGCACCCGGCGCGCAGCCTGCCGTGGCCGCCGCAGCACGCGCCCGCGACGCAGGACAGCGAACCGGCGCCGGCACCCAGCGAAGCGGCACTGGCGGGCTGGCGGCACCTGTGCACGCAGCTGCTGGCCACGCCGACGCCGTTCAACAATGCCTTGCACCTGACCACCTGTGCACGCGATGCATTGCTGGCGTGCGGCATGCAGCGCGTCATGCTGCTGATGGTCGACCGCAGCCATGGCAGCCTGCTCGTGCACCAGAGCGCCGGGCTGCCCAAGGAGGCGGCCGCGCTGAGCCTGGGCATCGAGCACAGCAGCCTGTTGCAGCGGCTGCTCGCCCAACCGACCCAGTTGCGCATGAACACCGCCAACAGTGCACAACTCCAGGCGCTGCTGCCGGCAACCCTGCGCGCGCTGTTCCGCGGTGAACACCTGCTGCTGCGCTCGCTGGGCGTCGAAGGCCGGGTACACACGCTGCTGGTCGCCGACCAGGGCGGGCGCCCGTTTTCCGAGATCAGTGTGCAGGGCTTCGGCAAGACCGCACAGTGCATCGAGCGCGCGCTGGACACCTTTACCAACCGCAGCCGGTAAGGCTTGCGCTACAATCGTCGTTCCGTTTTATCTGGAGACCCGCATGCCTGACTTCGCTGGCCTGCCCCTGGTGATCGAGCCCGAGGCGCTGAGTACTCGGCTCGATGCCGCCAACCTGATCGTGGTCGACCTGACCAGCGACGCGCGCTACGCATCCGGGCACATCCGCGGGGCGCGTTTCGTCGATCCCAAGCGTACCCAATTGGGTCAGCCGCCTGCACCGGGGCTGTTGCCCGGGCTGGCGTCACTGGAGCAGCTGTTCGGCGAGCTGGGTCACCACCCGCAGGCGACCTACGTGGTCTACGACGACGAGGGCGGCGGTTGGGCCGGACGCTTCATCTGGCTGCTCGACGTGATCGGCCATTCTCGCTATCACTACCTCGATGGCGGCATCCTGGCCTGGGAGGCCGCCGGCCTGCCGCTGAGCCAGGACACGCCAGCCAGCGCCGGCGGCCCGGTGTCGCTGACCCTGCACGACGAGCCCACCGCAACCCGCGAGTACCTGCAAAGCCGCCTGGGCGCCAGCGACCTGGCCATCTGGGATGCCCGCGGCCCGCTGGAATACTCGGGCGAAAAAGTGCTGGCAGCCAAGGCGGGGCACATTCCCGGTGCGATCAACCTGGAGTGGACCGCCGCCATGGATCCGGCGCGCCAGCTGCGCATCCGCAGCGACGTCGCGCAGATGCTCGACGGCCTGGGCATCACCGCCGACAAGGAAATCATCACTCACTGCCAGACCCATCACCGCTCTGGCTTCACTTATCTCGTGGCCAAGGCGCTGGGCTATCCACGCGTCAAGGGCTATGCCGGTTCCTGGGGCGAATGGGGCAACCACCCCGACACCCCCACCGAAGTTTAAGGACACTCAATGAAAGATCGCCTGTTCATCATCAGCCAGTACCTGCTGCCCCATCACCTGCTCTCGCGCCTGGCCGGGTGCGTTGCCGAATGCCGCTCGCGCTGGTTCAAGAACGCCTTCACCCGCTGGTTCGCCGAGCGCTACAACGTCGACATGTCGCTGGCCCAGGTCGAAGACCTGAGCGCCTACGAGAACTTCAACGCCTTCTTCACCCGTGCCCTGAAGCCCGATGCGCGTCCGCTGGACCCGACCCCCGGTGCAATTCTCTCGCCGGCCGACGGCGCCGTCAGCCAGCTGGGCACCATCGAACACGGTCGCATCTTCCAGGCCAAGGGCCACAGCTTCAGCGTGCTCGAACTGCTGGGCGGCGATCCAGACAACGCCGCTCCTTTCATGGGTGGCAAGTTCGCTACCATCTACCTGTCACCGCGCGACTACCATCGGGTGCACATGCCACTGGCGGGTACCCTGCGCGAAATGATCTATGTGCCGGGGCGCATCTTCTCGGTCAACCAGACCACCGCCGAGAACGTGCCTGAACTGTTCGCGCGCAACGAGCGGGTGGTGTGCATCTTCGACACCGAACGCGGGCCGATGGCCATGGTGCTGGTGGGCGCGATGATCGTCGCTTCGATTGAAACCGTCTGGGCGGGCCTGGTGACGCCGCCCAAGCGCGAACTCAAGACCTTTCGCTACGACGAAGCCGCTCGCGCGCCGATCCATCTGCAGAAGGGTGCCGAGATGGGCCGCTTCAAGCTGGGCTCGACCGTGGTCGTGCTGTTTGGCCCGGAGCAAGTCAAATGGGCCCATCATCTGGCCAACTTGTCACCGGTGAACATGGGCCAGGGCATCGGGCTGGCGGCCAGTGCGGACGACGTGGCGCCGGCGCCAGCTTCCACCGTGATCTGAACCGCCTGCGGCCTGCGCGGCGCAGCCTCGGCGACATCGAGGCTGCGACCTTTATCCAATGCTGTTAGAGTCCTTGCATACGGCCAAATGAATGGCCTGTCTTTTCTCGTCGTTCAAGCCCTCGAGCGACGACCTGAGTTGAACCAGGAAACGACCGATGTCGCCACGCCCCCATCTGTTGTTGCGCGCACCGACGCCATCGCAGTTGAGCCTGACCTTCTGCGAAGCGACCCCGCGCGACCTCAAGCGCTGGATTGCCAAGCTGCCCAAGGCCAATCTGGGGGAAACCGCCCGGTTGCTGTACCAGGGCCTTGGCGAGCTCAACCAGCTGCTCACGCCCAGCGAAAACCGCCTGCAACTGCTTGAGCTGCTGCGGCCCGAGGTGTATTTCGTCTGCAAGCATCTGGAACGACACTTCCTGAACCAGTCTATCGTTCTCGACGAACGCTCACGCAAGGTCGCCAACCTGTGCCAGGCCCTGCAGAACCATCTGGCCATCGGCTACAAGCAGATAGTGCTGCGCATTAGCGCCACCTACGCGAAAGACCGTGCCTCCAAGGATCGCGCCGCCCTTCTGGCCACCGCTGCGCAGCGCGCCCTGCACTGTCTGAATGGGCCAGTGATGCGTGCCAGCCTGCTGTACTGTCCGGTGCCCGACGGGGTCTGGCTGGAACTGCACCAGCTGTACCAGGCGGCCCTGGCGCATCAGTTGCAGAACGTCCCGATCAATGACCCGCTGGCCGCGCATGGCACGACCCTGAGCGTGCAGCAAAGCTACACCGCCGCCTTGTTGCTGGGCAGTTCACGCTGCAACCAGATGCGCCAGCAGGCGATCCTGCGTCTGGCCGAAGTGCTCGAGGCCTGGAGCCTGCTGGTGCGTGTGCAGCCTGCCACCCTGGCTTCGAGTCTGTTCGCCATGGCGCCCGACGAAGACAGCCCGCCGCGCTACAAGACGCTGTATGAAGAGGACCAGTTGCCACTGCTGGTCGGACTTGACCCCGCCGATCTGGTCGAGGCGATCAAGACGCACCTGGAAATGCCGGTCGAGCAGCGTGCTCAGTCGCGCCTGATTCCCAGCAATTTCAGCATCGATCTGCTGCAACACGTGGCGGCCGCCTGGGGCGATGTGGCGGAACGTACCTTTACCCGCACCCCTGGCCAGGGCAACCTGACGGTGTGCATCGGCATGAGCGCGCTGCATTACTACATTGGCGGCGAGCGTTCCTTCAGCGAGATCCTCAAGCGCCCGGCCCTTTCCCAGAGCGCACAGTTCGTGCCAGGCGCCACCACCCAGTCCTGGAGCAGGCCGAGCGAAACCGATCGGCACGGCGACTACGAAGAAATCCAGTACGACCTGCCGAGCGGCGAAGGCAGCGGCGCCGCCAGCGCGTCCAACAATGACCAGCACTTCCCTACCTACGCTCTGCAGATCGTCAACCACAGCCCCGGTGGCTATTGCCTGGCATGGCCAAGGGAAGTCCCGCCGCAGCTGCAGGCCGGAGAAATGATCGGCATCCAGGACACTCAGGCCCAGGGCTGGAGCGTGGCGGTGGTGCGCTGGATCCGTCAGGTGCGCAGTGGCGGCACGCAGATGGGCATCGAGCTGGTGGCACCGCACGCGCAGCCATGCGGTCTGCAACTGGTGCGCGTCAGCGAGCAGAACAGCCAGTTCCTGCGCGGCCTGTTGCTGCCGGAAATCCGCGCCATCGACATACCCGCCTCCCTGCTGGCCCCACGCATGCCGTTCCTGGAAGGCAACAAGGTGATCATCAACACCCAAGGTGAAGAACGCCCGGCCGGGCTTGGTCAGCGCATGACCGGCACCGGCAGCTTCAACCAGTTCGAATACCACCTGCTGGAGGTGGCCACACCGGCGCCGGCCGGTGCCGACGATGCTGCGCCCGAAGAAGACTTCGATTCGCTGTGGAAAGACCTCTGAGCCAGCCTGCGTTCAGTCGCGGCGGCCCAGCAGGTACAGCACGGCGTCCAGCCCCAGCACGCTGATGGCCTGACGCGCCGACTGCCGCACCAGCGGTTTGGCACGGAACGCCACGCCCAGGCCTGCAATCGCCAACATGGCCAGGTCGTTGGCGCCATCGCCCACGGCGAGGGTCTCGCTCAACTCCACACCTTGTTCACGAGCCAGCTGCTGCAGCAGGTCGGCCTTGCGCTGGGCGTCGACGATCGGCTCGACTGCCACGCCGGTGCATTTGCCGTCGACCACCTGCAGTTCGTTGGCGAACACATGGGTGATACCCAGGCGCTCCTGCAACTGCCTGGCGAAATATGTGAAGCCACCGGACAGAATGGCCGTCTTCACGCCCATGCGGTTGAGTTCGGCGAACAAGCGCTCGGCCCCTTCACTCAGGCGCAGTTGAGCACCGATGTCATCGAGTACCGCAACGTCGAGACCATCGAGCAGTGCCAGACGCGCCTTGAAGCTGGCGCGAAAATCGATTTCGCCGCGCATGGCCTGCTCGGTGATGGCCGCGACGCGTTCGCCGATGCCGGCCGCCTTGGCCAGTTCGTCGATCACCTCGGCCTCGATCAGGGTCGAATCCATGTCGAACACCGCCAGGCGTGGGTGTCGGCGCTGAGGTGACTCGGGCTGGTAGACGATGTCCAGACCCAGCGCAGCGCTCAGTTCCAGCACCTGCCCGCGCAATTGCAGAGGCTGCTCCAGCGTGCCAAGCAGGCCCAGCTCGAAACAGGCATTGCCGCCCACGGCGGCAGACAGGCGTTCGATGCTCGCCAACGCCAAGCCATGCTCGCTCAGCAGGCTGACCACCTGCTGCAAGGCGGGGTGACCGACCTGGCGCCCCATCACGCTGACCACATGTTCAGCCTGCGTGGCGGACTGGGCGGCGCTGAACGTGGTATCGGCGGCCAGGGCGGCGCGCAAGGCATCGGCGATGCCCGACTGCTCCTGAGCGGTGATGTTGATCAGGACGATTTCGCGCAAGAGGCACCCCGTTTCATGAAAAAAAACGCATTCTAACCACTTTCAGTGACCATCGGGCACAGGCAGCGCTTTGCCGCTCGGAGGGTGCTCGTTATACTGCGCGCCAACTTCACGGACAAAGAGCCGCGCTCAGTGAACCGGCCTACGCCAGTCAAAACCGACAACTTCTTCCTGCTGATCTTCCGAGCCGTGCGCCACCGTCGAGTGCCCCTGGCTTTGCGCATCGCGTTCACCAACATCGTGCTGGTTGCCATTGCCCTGGTGATCTACGCCTGTGTCATGGGTCTGCAGTTCAAGCAGGCCATGCACGAGCAGGCCGACGCGGTGGGGCAGAGCCTGACCACGCAGACGGCCACGTCCGCCACCGAGCTGCTGGTGTCCAACGACATCCTCAGCCTCAACGTGCTGCTCAACAACTTGGTGAAGAACCCGCTGGTCGCCCACGCGGCGATCTTCAGCCCGGACAACCGCATTCTCGCCGAAGCCGGCCAGCGCCCCAAGAGCGGCCTGCTGGGGCAGAGCCAGGGGCTGTACGAAACCAAGATCAACTTCCAGGATGCGCTGGCCGGGCAACTGCGCATCAGCCTGGACATGAACCAGTTCCAGCAGCCGTTGACCATCAGCCTGCAAAGCATGGGCGTTCTGGCCGGTATCCTGTTGGTGCTGGCACTGGCTTTGAGCCTGCGGCTGGGTCGCTACATCTCCACGCCGCTGCTGCAACTGCGGGTCTGGTTGCGCAACCCCGACGAGTTCACCCCGGCCACCCAGCGCACCGACGAGATCGGCGACCTGGCCCGGCAGCTGCACGCACAGCTGGCGCCAGAGCCGCGCGAGCCCGAGGTCGAACCCGAAGACACCGACGAAGACGAGGTGCCGCACGCAGCGCCACCCGTGCGCACGGCAACCGCCAAGCCGGGCCCCTTCCCGCCCGTGGCAGCCAAGCCGGTAAAACCGGTCATGCGCCAGATTCAGGCTGACGAAGACGAAGAAGACTTCGGTGACGACCCGTTCGCCGACCTGCGCGAAACCCCGGTGGCCGTGATCAAGCAGCCGACCACTGCCGTGGCTCGGGTGCACACCGACAGCGCCGTGCTGGCCGTGCAACTGGGTGCACAGGAACAACTGCGTCGTCTGCCCAAGGCACGTCTGGCCGAGCTGCTGGAGCGTTATCACGACTGCCTGCAACAGGCCGCCTCGCTGTACGAGAGCGAAGTGCACATGCTCAACGACGGCAGCACGCTGATGCTGTTCCACAGTGAACACAGCGGTGATGACTACCTGACCAACGCGATCTGCTGCGGCGAACTGTTGCGTGCCCTGGGCCATGCCTTGCAGATCGAGGTCGCCGACAGCGGCATCACCCTGCAACTGCAGTTGGGTCTGGTGCTCAGCGACGAAGTTCACGGCTTGAACTCCATCGACCTGCTGCTGACCGAATCGGCCCAGGATGCACTGGCGCTTTCGCAGCACAGCCGCAACCTGTTGCTGGTCGTGCGCGAGATCGGCGAAGACCCGCTGATCCGTCAACGCGCGCGCATTCGCTCGATCGCCAGCCCCGAAGGGGCCTGCTGCGTCGAGCGTCTGCTGGAGCCCTACCCGTCCCTGCTGGAACGCCAACTGGCACGAATCAGCTGATTGGTTGAGCGTTTGCCCATAAAAAAAGCCCGCAATGCGGGCTTTTTTGTGGGCGCCGTTCTAGAAGCGGAACACTTCCAGATCGGTGCGGATGGGCGTAGCCAGAGGAATCCGCGACTTTTCCTGCTCGCGGCGCACCTGCGCCGGCGCGGACTTGCGCTCCTCGACCAGCGCCGGCTGGTTGGCCAACGGCTTGAGCGCTGCAGTCAGCTGCGCGGCCAGGCGCTGCAGCAGTACGCCCTGGGCCTGGACTTGATCCGCGGTGCCGCCGTCATGCTTTTCCTCGAGATGGACGATGCGGTTGTCACGCACTTGCCCACGGCGGTCGAGGACACGCCACTGGGCATCCAGGACGGCAGGCTGGCCGCTGCCTGAATCGAGTCGAGTGATCGACAACAGCACCTGGGCGTCAGGCGTGAAGTTGGCGGGCGTAGGCGCCAACACCACACGCTGGCTGTCCAGGCGCCAGGCCATCTGGCGCAACAGCAACTGGTCGATGTCGGCAGAAAGGCTGCCGGCCCAGCGACCGTCGGTGGACGCTCTCAGGCTGCCGTCGGACTGGCGCTGCAGCAGCGTTTCGCGCTGCAGGTAGTCGGCCACGGATACTGGCCCCAGCAGCACGGCCATACCCCGACTTTCCTTGGGCAGCCCGGGGTTGCCGCTGTCGAGCTGGTACAGGGCCACCGGTTGATGCGTGCTGCATCCGGCCAGTCCCAGCACGCCGCTGAGCAATAAAATCACGGGAAGGCGCAACAGTTTCATCATTTCATCCAGGCGGCTGCCACACGGCAACCGCAGCAATACTTGACCGAGTCGTCTGGACGCTGCCGCTTGGCAGCGCCGCGAAAGGGCCTATCATCCGTGAATCCGCGCCCTGACTCCAGTGCTTGTCCGTCGAACGGCAGCACGGCCACCGTCCAGGCGCGGGCGTCGATCAGAGGTTTTCCACGACCAGGGCGTCGACACGCTGGAAACCGCGGGGCAGCTTGTTGCCGCGCCGCCCACGCTCGCCACGGTAGTGCTCCAGGTCATCGGGTTTGAGCGACAGCGTGCGTTTACCCGCGTGCAGCACCAGCGTCGAGCCTTCGGCGACCACCGCAAGGTCAGTGACGAATTCTTCACGACTGGCCACGCGATCACCGGGAATGCCGATGATCTTGTTGCCTTTGCCCTTGCCCAGTTGCGGCAGGTCGCTGATCTTGAACACCAGCAGGCGGCCCTCGGTGGTCACCGCGGCCAGCCAGTTCCGTTCCCGATCGGGTACGGCACGCGGGTTGATCACCTTGGCCCCTTTGGGCAGGCTGAGCAGTGCCTTGCCAGCCTTGTTCTTGGCCTGCAGGTCTTCGCCCTTGACCACGAAGCCGTAGCCGGCGTCCGACGCGATGACGTACAACGCGTCGTCGTCGGGCAGCATCACGCACTCGAAGCTTGCGCCGGGTGGCGGCGTCAGGCGGCCGGTCAGCGGCTCGCCCTGGCCACGGGCCGAAGGCAGGGTGTGCGCGGCCACCGAATAGCTGCGCCCGGTCGAGTCGATGAATACCGCGAACTGGTTCGAACGCCCGATGGCTGCGGTCTTGTAGCCGTCACCGGCCTTGTAGGAGAGGCCCGTGGCGTCGATATCGTGACCTTTGCCACAGCGCACCCAGCCTTTTTCCGACAGCACCACCGTCACCGGCTCGGTCGGCATCAGCTCGTTCTCCGAGAGCGCGCGTGCTTCGCTGCGCGCAACGATCGGCGAGCGACGCTCGTCGCCATAGGTTTCGGCGTCCTTGATCAGCTCGGCGCGCACCAGCTTCTTCAGCTTGCTTTCGCTGCCCAGCAGCGCCTGCAGCTTGGCGCGTTCCTTGGCCAGTTCTTCCTGCTCGCCGCGGATCTTCATTTCCTCGAGGCGCGCGAGCTGACGCAGGCGCGTGTCGAGAATGTAGTCGGCCTGGATCTCGGTGAGGGCAAAGCGTTCGATCAGGCGCGCCTTGGGATGCTCCTCGGTGCGGATGATGTGGATCACTTCATCCAGGTTGAGGAAGGCGATCAGCAAGCCGTCCAACAGGTGCAGGCGACGTTCGACCTTGTCCAGGCGGAACTGCAGGCGACGGCGCACGGTGTTGACACGGAACTCCAGCCATTCGACCAGCAACGTGCGCAGGTTCTTCAACTGCGGGCGACCGTCCAGACCGATGATGTTGACGTTGACCCGGTAGGTCGACTCCAGATCGGTGGTGGCGAACAGATGCTGCATCAAGTCGTCGACTTCGACGCGATTGGAGCGTGGAATGATGACGATGCGACACGGGTGCTCGTGGTCGGATTCGTCACGCAGATCGGCCACCATCGGCAGCTTCTTGGCCT
Organism: Pseudomonas baltica; assembly: GCF_014235765.1. Lineage (GTDB taxonomy): Bacteria > Pseudomonadota > Gammaproteobacteria > Pseudomonadales > Pseudomonadaceae > Aquipseudomonas > Aquipseudomonas baltica. The sequence continues at coordinate 355,936 of NZ_JACMYH010000004.1, read as the reverse complement.
GCATCTGCGCCGCGATCTGTTCCAGCACTTTGGCGCCGGACACTTGGTGCGGCAAGGCAGTGACGACTACGTCGCCGTCTTCCAGGCGATACACCGCGCGCATGCGCACCGAGCCGCGACCGGTCTGGTAGATTTTCAGCAGATCGGCACGCGGGGTGATGATTTCCGCTTCGGTCGGGTAGTCGGGGCCCTGGATGTGTTCGCAGAGCTGCTCGATCGTTGCCTTGGGCTCGTCGAGCAGGCGCACACAGGCGCTGGCCACTTCGCGCAGGTTGTGCGGTGGAACGTCGGTGGCCATGCCTACGGCAATGCCGGTGGTGCCGTTGAGCAGGATATTGGGCAGCCGTGCCGGCAGCACCGACGGCTCGTCGAGGGTACCGTCGAAGTTCGGCACCCAGTCTGCCGTGCCCTGGCCCAGCTCGGTGAGCAGCACCTCGGAATAGCGCGACAGACGCGCCTCGGTGTAGCGCATCGCGGCGAACGACTTGGGATCGTCCGGTGCGCCCCAGTTGCCCTGGCCATCGACCAGCGTGTAGCGATAGCTGAACGGCTGGGCCATCAGGACCATGGCCTCGTAGCAGGCCGAGTCGCCGTGGGGGTGGAACTTGCCGAGTACATCGCCCACGGTACGTGCGGACTTCTTGTGCTTGGCGTCGGCGTCCAGGCCCAACTCGCTCATGGCATAGACGATGCGTCGCTGGACCGGCTTGAGGCCATCACCGATATGCGGCAAGGCGCGGTCCATGATCACGTACATGGAGTAGTTGAGGTAGGCCTGTTCGGTGAAGTCAGCCAGGGACCGGCGTTCTACGCCGTCAAGACTGAGATCGAGGGAATCGCTCATGCAAGCCTCATCGTTTCGTGGTCTGGCGCAGCAGCAAGTTGCCGCCGCGCTGAGTGAATTCAAGTTGTTTCAGGGCGCTCATGCCCAGCAGCACCTGGTCGCCGTCGAAGCCCGGCACCACCAGGGCGCGGACATTGCTCAGGCGTATATCGCCCAGCTGCAGAGTGGCGATCTCGGTGCGATAGCCTTGGGTCTTGCCATTGGCAGTGGTCAGCAGCACCGGCGCACCGCGGGCCAGATCGAGCTTGCGCGCGACCGCTTCGGGCATGGCCACATCGGTGGCGCCGGTGTCGAGCATGAATTGCACCGGCTGCCCATTGATGAAGCCGCCGCTGACGAAGTGCCCCTGGCCATTGCCGGCCAGTTGCACTTCCACGTAGCCGTCGCCGTGCTGGGAAACCGGCACCGCATTGGGATTTTCTCGACGCTGTTCCCAGTCACCGAAGAACTGCGTGGCCAGGTACAACGCTGCGGCCCAGGCCAGCAGCATCAACACCTTGCCAACACGCCTGCCCGGTGCGGCCTGGCTCATGGCGCGGCGCTCCAGCCGCCGGCGGGGGCCGCGAAGCGCCAGACCACCGGACGCCGCTCGCCATCGGCGCGGGCCCACTGGTTATTGTCGGTGCCCACCCATGCCCCCTCGGCATCGACGCTCAGCGCTTCGGTCAGACCGTAAGGAGCATCATAGCGGCGAGCCGGCAACAGCGCCTCGGCGGCGAACGACCAGCATCGCTCCACGGCAGCCGTGTCCGCGTCGCGACGACAGATGCGATAGGCATTGCGTTCCAGCGTGAACAGCTTGCCATCGAACCAGGCCAGATCGGCAAAATCGCGCGGCATGTGCCTGGCCCGGGGAATCTGCACCGGCAGGGCTTCCGCACCGCCTTCAGCAAGCAATACGCAACGCCCCTCACAGCTCCAGCTCAATGGCCGCTTGCGAACGGCCAGCAGGCCGCGCTGCTGACGTTCGGCAGCCAGCCACAGGCGGTCGCCCGCCAGATTGACGGTCAGCCCTTCGAACAGGGCATTGAAATGCAACAGCAGGTGGCTGGCGCGTGCCTGACTGACCAGGGTCGGGTCCAGGGTCAACCATTTCGGCTCGCCTGACACGGGAATCTGCAGCACCGCGACGTGGGATTCACTGACCAGGTATTGGTTGCCTCGGGCATCGCAGCTGATGCCTTCGAAATCCAAGTCGCCGCCACGCACGAAGGCCGCCGCCCAACTGCTCATGCGCAGACGAACGGGCAGCCCGCTGGGCGGTACCGGCGGCGCCTTGAAGGTTACGGCCGTGGCCTGCCAGTTGGGAGTCGAGGTATCGAGCCGATAGACCGTACCGTCCTCCCGGTCCGAAACGGCCCACAAGGTCTTGCGGCACAGCGCCAGGCCGGACAGGTTCCCGGTGGGCATACCGTCCACCGCGTGCTCGCCGACCAGGGTCAGCTCGGGCACGGGTGGTTGCCCCGACGCCACGGCCAGCGTCGGCAGGGCCAGGGCGAACAGGGCTGTCAGCAGCGCTGCGATCAAGCCAGCACCTCGGCCAGGTTGCCCTTGGACTCGAGCCACGCCTTGCGGTCGCCCGCACGTTTCTTGGCCAGCAGCATGTCCATGATTTCGGTGGTGCCGGCGAAGTCGTCCAGGGTCAGTTGCACCAGCCGGCGGGTGTTGGGGTCCATGGTGGTTTCGCGCAGTTGCGGCGGGTTCATTTCGCCCAGGCCCTTGAAGCGCGTGACCTGCGGCTTGCCGCGTTTCTTTTCGGCGACCAGGCGGTCGAGGATGCCGTCGCGCTCGGCCTCGTCCAGGGCGTAGAAGATCTCCTTGCCCAGGTCGATGCGGTACAGCGGCGGCATGGCGACGTAGACGTGACCGGCGTCCACCAAAGGCCGGAAGTGCTGGACGAACAGCGCGCACAGAAGGGTCGCGATGTGCAGGCCGTCGGAGTCGGCGTCGGCCAGAATGCACACCTTGCCGTAGCGCAGCTGGCTGATATCGGCGGCACCGGGATCGACGCCGATGGCCACGGCAATGTTGTGGACTTCCTGGCTGGCGAGTACTTCGCTGCCGTCCACCTCCCAGGTGTTGAGGATCTTGCCGCGCAACGGCAGGATCGCCTGGAACTCCTTGTCCCGCGCCTGTTTGGCCGAGCCACCGGCCGAGTCCCCTTCGACCAGGAACAGTTCGGAGCGGGCCGGGTCCTGCCCGGCGCAGTCAGCCAGCTTGCCAGGCAATGCGGGGCCCTGGGTGATGCGCTTGCGCTCGACCTTCTTGCTCGCCTTGAGGCGACGCCCGGCGTTGCTGATCGCCAGTTCGGCCAACTGCATGCCCAATTCGGGATGGGCGTTGAGCCACAGGCTGAAGGCGTCCTTGACCACGCCGGAGACGAACGCAGCCGCCTCGCGCGAGGACAGCCGCTCCTTGGTCTGGCCGGAGAACTGCGCATCCTGCATCTTCATCGACAGCACGAAGGCGATGCGTTCCCAGATATCTTCGGGCGCCAGCTTCAAGCCGCGTGGCAGCAGGTTGCGGAACTCGCAGAACTCGCGCATCGCATCCAGCAGACCCTGGCGCAGCCCGTTGACGTGGGTACCGCCCTGAGCCGTCGGGATCAGGTTGACGTAGCTTTCCTGAACGCTGTCGCCGCCTTCGGGCAACCACAGCAGTGCCCAGTCCACGGCTTCCTTGTTGCCTGCCAGGCTGCCGCAGAACGGCTCGTCGGGCAGGCGAGCGAATTCGGTGACCGCATCGATCAGGTACGAACGCAGACCGTCTTCATAATGCCACTCGACCTTCTCGCCGCTGCCCTTGTCTTCGAAGCTGACCAGCAGGCCGGGACACAACACCGCCTTGGCCTTGAGCACATGCTTGAGGCGGCTGACGGAAAACTTCGGCGAATCGAAGTATTTCGGGTCCGGGGCGAAGTACACGCTGGTGCCGGTGTTGCGCTTGCCGACGGTGCCGATGACTTCCAGATCGGTGGCCTTGAAGCCATCGGCGAAGGTCATCTGGTACTCGTTGCCGTCGCGCTTGACCCTGACCCGCACCTGATTGGACAAGGCGTTGACCACCGAGATGCCCACCCCGTGCAGGCCGCCGGAAAACTGGTAGTTCTTGTTGGAAAACTTGCCGCCCGCGTGCAGCTTGGTAAGGATCAGCTCGACGCCGCTGACGCCTTCCTCGGGGTGGATGTCCACGGGCATGCCACGGCCATCGTCGGACACTTCAAGAGAGTGATCGGCGTGCAGGATGACCTGGATGGAACGTGCATGGCCCGCCAGGGCTTCGTCGACACTGTTGTCGATGACTTCCTGGGCCAGGTGGTTGGGCCGACTGGTGTCGGTGTACATGCCCGGGCGCTTGCGCACCGGGTCGAGGCCCGAGAGGACTTCGATGGCGTCTGCGTTATAGGAGCTAGCGCTGGGATTGGCCATGGGGTCTCGTCGTCAGTCGTTCGTGAAAAGAGTAATCAAAGCTGGGCAAAATCGACGGCCTGGTAACGCGCCGCGTCGATGCCGGCGAATGCCAGCAGCGCTGGCAACTTTTGCGCAAAGCCTTGGAAGCCGTGGTCGCCGCCGTTTTCGATGTGTACGCTGCAGGCTTGGTAGAAGGCCGCAGCCTGGCGATAGTCGAGGGTTTCGTCGCCGGTCTGCAGCCACACCTGAAGCCGCTCGGGGTCGGTGGGCGCCGGCACTTCCAGCTCGGCAAGGGCCGTGACGTGGTCGCGGGTCAACTGCCAGCGTTCGCCCGTATAGTGGTTGGTCTGCATTCCCAGGTAGCCATCGAACAGGTGGTGGGGATTGACCACCGGATTGATCAACAATGCCTTGAGGCCGAAGCGCTTTGCCAGGTGCGTCGCATAGTAGCCGCCGAGGGAGCTTCCCACCAGCAATGGTGCGTCGAGCTGCGCCAGCGCGGCTTCCAGTTGGGCAATGGCCTGGCGCGGATGGTGGTGCAGCGCCGGCGCGCGTAGCTGGTCGGCCAGGCCGATGCGTTGCATCAGCGCGCTCAGCTGGCGGGCTTTCTGCGAATCCGGCGAACTGTTCAGACCGTGAATGTAGAGGATCGAACCGGGCATGGGGGCCTCCGGGCATAGAGATGGCGCGCAGTTTACCTTGTCGGGGGTGCAGTTGGGGTGTTGCTGCGTCGGTATATGGGCAAGCCGCAATCCTGGCGCGAAACCCTGCGGGAGCGGGCTCTGGCCGCGAAGGCCGCACTACCGCCTCTGAATCAGTAACCCGCCGCGTCCAGGTCCGGGGTGAAGGTGAAGTTCGCCAGCCGCGACACGCCGGTCTCGATCTGCCCGTCCGGCATCAGGCGCAGCCAGCGGTAGCCCGGCGCGCGGTTGTCCAGGGCGAAATCCTCACTGCCGGGCAGAAACTGAATGCCCGTGGACGGCGACGCCAGCAGGCGCAAGCCATGGGCGTGCCGGTCAATCTCCTGATGCACATGCCCCCAGAGCACACCACGCGCCTGCGGGAAACGCGCGAGCAGTTCGAACAGGGCCCCGGCGTTGCGCAGCCCGATGGGCTCTATCCATTGGCTGCCGATCGCGACCGGATGGTGGTGCAGGCACACCAGATGATGCTTGTGCGGTGCTTCAGCAAGCGCCCGCTCGAGCAACTGCAACTGGTCGTCGGCCAGATGGCCGGCTGCCGAACCGGCGATGGTCGAATCGAGCAGCGTCACCCGCCAGGCGCCCACGTCCGCCACAGGCTCCAGCCACTGGGTGCCTTGGGCGGCCTGCTGCATGAGCGCAGGCTCATCATGGTTGCCAGGCAGCCAGCGCGTGGGTGCGCAAATGACCTGGGTGGCCTGCGCGAATGCCTGGTAAGACGCCAGCGTGCCGTCCTGAGACAGGTCACCGGTGGCGACCAGCAGGTCGATGCGCGGCTGCTCCTCGAGCACCTGCGCAACCACCTGCGCCAGGCTCCGTCGCGTGTTCAAGCCGAACATGGCACCGTCGGCTGCGGCCACCAGGTGGCTGTCGGAAAGCTGCACGAGCACTACCGGTGCATCGACAGCAGGATCAGATAGGCTCGACAAGACCGTCTCCAGGCAAAAGGGCGAACCGGCAAATTATGCGCAGCCTGGATGACAAGGGCAATGCGACCTGCGGCGCTCGTGCAGGCCGATGTTCAGCGTACCGCTTCGTACTCGTGGCCACAGGCCAGGCAATGACTCAGCCACTCACCCAGGAACAGATTGAGCTGGGCCTTTTCGTCAGGCTGGTGCATGGCCGCGTTGGGGTAGGGATAGACGCTGCGGAAACGCCGGGCGTGCTCGGCGCTGACGACTTCGGCCATGCGCGCGTCGTGGTACACCTGCACCTCCATCTGCGGCACCGGCAGCCATGGCAGGCTGTGTTCCTGGCGTACGCGCAGGGTGGTGGTGTACGGACAGGCAAGTAGCACCTCCAGCGTCAGCACACCGAGCATCTGGTCGGCCTGGGTCATGGCGATGCGGCGTGACAACTGCTGGCTGCGCATGTCCGGCAGCAGGCGCATGAGCCGCGCGTAATTGGCTTCGCAGGCGGCCTGCAGGCCGACCAGATCGACGCGGTAGCGCTCGCGCAACGGGCTCACGACCACAGCCCCCTGACTTCGTCGCGGTTCAGGGCCAGCCATTGGATGGCGATGATCGCTGCCGCGTTGATGATTCGACCATCGCGCACGGCCTGCAGGGCATCGTCGAATGCCCAGACCTTGACGCGGATGTCCTCGCCCTCTTCTTCCAGGCCATGCAGGCCACCTGCGCCCTCGCTGCTGCAGCGGCCCAGGTAAAGGTGCACGAACTCGTCGCTGCCGCCGGGTGACGGGAAGTACTTGCTGATCGGCCACAACGCTTCGATCTGCAGGCCCGCTTCCTCGTCGGCCTCGCGGTGCGCGACTTCCTCGGGCCGCTCGTCCTTGTCGATCAGCCCGGCGACCATTTCGATCAGCCAGGGGTTGTCGACCTTGCCCACCGCGCCGACCCGGAACTGCTCGATGAGCACCAGTTCGTCGCGAGCGGCGTCGTAGGGCAACACACACACGGCATCGTGGCGCACGAACAATTCGCGGCTGATCTGCTTGCTCATGCCACCGTTGAACAGCTCGTGGCGCAGGAACAGCTTGTCCAGTTTGTAGAAGCCCTGGAAGCAGAGCTCGCGCTTGTCGATTTCGACCGCCGAAGGCATTGATCGTGATGAATCTGGCATGGAAAAACCTCTTACTCGTGCATGCAGCATGGGGCCATCCTAACCGCGATGGGCCCGTATTGCAGCCCCTTTGAGGTGAAGCCGCGCGCCTCGGGATAGGCGGTTGGGCGAGCAGGCATTAAGATTGCGCAACTGGCGAACCGACGGTTCGACCGACAGTCCAACCACGATAATTCCATTACCCGCCAAGGACCCTCATGTCGTTTCTCAAGTTCGCCTCCGTGGCCTGCGTCGCCCTGACCCTGGGTGCCTGCTCCAGCCTCTTCCAGCCCAACTACCGGGCGCCGCTGGACACCAAGCGCGAGGCTTTCGAGCACCTCAAGCCTGGCTGCGACAATCAGGATTGCCCGCTGGTGAACATCGACGTGGTGCACTTTCCCGACGAGCCGGGCCTGGATGCAGCCATCGACAAACGCTTGCGCGAGATGACCGTCAATACCCCCGACGCCCGCGTGCCCGCGACCCTGAAGGCTTACGAAGAGCAGTTCATGCGCGAGGCCCAGCCACGTTACAGCAGCTACCTGCAAGCCAAGGTACGCGAACAGCATGACGGCATTGTTGTGGTCGAGCTGTCCAGCTACGCCATGACCGGCGGCGCCCATGGCATGCCCGGGCGCGGCTTCATCAACTGGTCGCGCCGCGAACACCGCGAGCTGACCTTGCAGGACATGCTGGTCCCAGGCCAGGAGCGTGCGTTCTGGCAGGCCGCCGAAGAAGCCCACCGCGGCTGGCTGGTCGCCAGCAAACTGGACAAGGACGCCGAGTTCATTCGCCAGTGGCCCTTCCAGCAAACGCCGAACATTGCCCTGACCTATGGGGGCGTGGTGCTCAAGTACAATGTGTACAGCATCGCCCCCTACGCCATGGGCCACCCGGAAGTGAAGATCGCCTACCCGCGCCTCAATGGCGTGATCAAGCCCGAGCTGTTCCCGGGTCGCGGTTGAGCACTCGCTCGATCAGGTAGTACAGCAACCCGGCCACCAGCAGCGCTGGCAGGGTTGCGCCGATCTGCGGGTACAGATTGGCCAGCACGTGGTACAGGCATACGCCGCCAAGCCAGGCCAGCAGCGCACTCCAGTGCACGGCGCGCGGTTCGACCTGCGCCGAACGCCTGCGCAGCACGAAGTGGTCCATCAGCACCACGCCGAACAGCGGCGCGAACACCGAGCCAATCAGCAGCAGGAAGTTCTGGTACTGCGCCAGCGGTGCCAGGCAGGCGATCAGCGTGCAGATCATGCCGATTGCCAAGGCCAGGTGTTCGACCTTGAGCCCTGACAGCAAGCTGGTCGATACCGCCGCCGAATGGATATCGGCGAAGGCGTTCTCCGTCTCGTCCAGCAGGATCAACAACAGCGGTATACCCAGGCCGGCCCCGGCCAACGCCAGCAGCAGCGCATTGACTTCGCCACTGGGCGCGAACGCCAGGGTGTAGGCGACGCCCAGGCTCATCAACCAGAAGTTGCCTATGAAAAACCCGACGGCCGTGCCGCCGAACACGCTTTTGGCGCGCTTGCCGAATCGCGAATAGTCGGCAATCAGCGGCAGCCACGACAAGGGCATGGCGATGGCGATGTCGAAGCCCGTGGCCAGGTCCATGGAACCGTCGCCAGCGGTGTTCCACAGGGTCGTCAGGTCGGCCTTGGCGAACAGATTCCAGGTCAGCCACAGGCACGCTGCCAACAGCAGCCAGATGCCCCACTTGCGCAGCACCTTGCGCACGAAGGTCAGCGGTCCGGTGACCGCCAGCAGTGTCGCCAGGCCGCCGAAAAACACGGTCCACAGCCAGGGGTTGCTGCCCAGGCTGCCCTCACCGAACGCGCGCGTGCCCAGCAGGCTCGCCGCATCGCGCATGACGATGATCTCGAACGATCCCCAGCCGATCAGTTGCAACAGGTTGAGCAAGGCCGGAACGCTGCCGGCGCCGCGGCCCAGGGTCAGGCGCAGGGCGGCCATGGCGGACAGGCCGGTGTCGCTGCCGATGACGCCGACCGAGGCGAGCAGCAAAACACCCACCAGGGTGCCCAGGAAGATCGCCGCCAGTGCGCCGGCCAGGCCCAGGCCAGGCGCCAGCAGGGCGCCGGTCTGGAGCACCATGAGGCCCACGCCCAGGGAAAACCACAGGGAGAACAGGTCGCGCCCGCCCAGCACGCGCTGGGCGGCGGACACCGCAGTATCGGGAGAATAGGAGGTTTTCAATGGCTGGGCTCGAGTGGAAATGGGTCGAAGGTTGTTGGGGCATCGGTGGTGCCGGTTCGCGGCCGCTGACCGCTCCTACGGAGGGATCGCAGGAGCGGTCAGCGGCCGCGAAAACCGCACCACCGAAGATACTGACTAGACCTTTTGGTACAACTGGCTGCCTTCCTGCTTGAAGCGCTGCGCCTGTTCGCGCATGCCCTCTTCAACGCTCAGATCGACGGCTTCGATCTTCTGGTTGGCCGCGTACTCGCGCACTTCCTGGGTGATTTTCATCGAGCAGAACTTCGGCCCGCACATCGAGCAGAAATGTGCGACCTTGGCCGAATCCTTGGGCAGGGTTTCGTCGTGGTAGGCGCGCGCGGTGTCCGGGTCCAGCCCCAGGTTGAACTGGTCTTCCCAGCGAAACTCGAAGCGCGCCTTGCTCAAGGCGTTGTCGCGGATCTGCGCGCCCGGATGTCCCTTGGCCAGGTCGGCAGCGTGGGCGGCGATCTTGTAGGTGATGATGCCGGTCTTCACGTCATCCTTGTTCGGCAACCCAAGATGCTCCTTGGGCGTCACGTAGCAGAGCATGGCGCAGCCGAACCAGCCGATCATCGCGGCACCGATGCCCGAGGTGATGTGGTCGTAACCCGGCGCAATGTCGGTGGTCAGTGGGCCCAGGGTGTAGAACGGCGCTTCGTCGCAGCACTCCAGCTGCTTGTCCATGTTCTCCTTGATCAGTTGCATCGGCACATGCCCCGGACCTTCGATCATGCACTGCACGTCGTGCTTCCAGGCGATCTTGGTCAGCTCGCCAAGGGTTTCCAGTTCGCCGAACTGGGCTTCGTCGTTGGCGTCGGCGATCGACCCCGGACGCAGGCCGTCGCCCAGGGAAAAGCTGACATCGTAGGCTTTCATGATTTCGCAGATGTCATCGAAGTGCGTGTACAGGAAGTTTTCCTTGTGATGCGCCAGGCACCACTTGGCCATGATCGACCCGCCGCGACTGACGATGCCGGTGACCCGCTTGGCGGTCAGCGGCACATAGCGCAACAGCACACCGGCATGGATGGTGAAGTAGTCGACGCCCTGCTCGGCCTGTTCGATCAGGGTGTCGCGGAACAGCTCCCAGGTCAGGTCCTCAGCCGCGCCGCCGACCTTTTCCAGGGCCTGATAGATGGGTACGGTGCCGATCGGCACGGGCGAGTTGCGGATGATCCACTCGCGGGTTTCGTGGATGTGCTTGCCGGTGGACAGGTCCATCACCGTGTCCGAGCCCCAGCGAATGCCCCAGGTGAGCTTGGCCACTTCTTCCTCGATGGAGGAACCCAGCGCGCTGTTGCCGATGTTGCCGTTGATCTTCACCAGGAAGTTGCGGCCGATGATCATCGGCTCGAGTTCGGTGTGGTTGATGTTGGCCGGGATGATTGCGCGGCCGCGGGCGATCTCGTCGCGGACGAATTCGGCGGTGATCTCCTGGGGAATACTGGCGCCGAAGCTGTGGCCCTTGTGCTGGTCCTTGAGCAGGCCGGCAGCGCGCGCCTCGGCCAGCTTCATGTTCTCGCGGATGGCGACGTATTCCATTTCGGCGGTAATGATGCCCTGGCGGGCATAGTGCATCTGGCTGACGTTGGCGCCGGCCTTGGCGCGGCGCGGGTTGCGCACATGGGCGAAGCGCAGTTTGGTCAGTTCCTCGTCGCTCAGGCGTTGCTGGCCGAAGTTGGAGCTCAGGCCGGCCAGGCGCTCGGTGTCGCCGCGGTCGTCGATCCACGCCGAGCGCACGTCGGCCAGGCCCTTGCGCACGTCGATGACGACGCTGGGGTCGGTGTACGGGCCAGACGTGTCGTAGACGGTCACCGGCGGGTTGATTTCACCTGCGCCGCTGCCGGTCGAGAAGTCGGTGGGCGTGACATCCAGGCTGATCTCGCGCATCGGCACGCGGATGTCCGCACGCGAGCTCTGGACGTAGATCTTGCGCGAACGGGTGAAGGGCTGCACGGAGCCCGAATCGACCCGGGCCGAGTCGCTCAAATGCACGGTGTTTTTTGCTTTTGTATTCATCACAGGCTCTCCAGACGGCATCCATCACGGGAATGTCGGAGCGAACCTGAAAGGCACGGATGCACCCTGTGAACGGATGCTGTGCTTGTACGCGAGGTGCCGTGCAGAAAATGCGCGAGACCCCGGACGAAGCACAAGAGGACTCGCCGAAAGGACGAGAAATCTTGTTCCCTACGCAGGCGTTAACCTGATCAGGTTCAACGGGATCCGGATTATCCGATCTCAGCCTCATAGCAAGGCACCCCGACAAGAACGTGCACAGCATAGACGGCCCGCACACGGAACGCCAACTCCGCCTGCAGGTCTTGATATTGGCCGTTGCGCCGGATTGTTGTGCAGCGCGTCGCGCTCTACACTCGCCCTGCCCCACGCCTATTTTCACAGCTGATGCCCAGACCCAGCTTTCAGACCAAGGATTGCCCCATGCTGCGCAGTAGATTTCCCTCGGCAACGGCCCTCGCCCTGGCCGTGTCCGGTGCCATTCCAGGCATGGTCCTGGCGCAGCAGGCACCGCTGGCGAGCATGACCGACCTGGTCAGCGTCTATCAGGAAGCGGTGCTGAACAACGCCGATCTGGCCGCGTCGCGGGCCGACTACGCCGCGCAAAGCGAAATCGTGCCGCAGGCGCGGGCCGGCTTGCTGCCCAACCTGTCGGCGGGCTATGACATCAACGATACCCGCACGGCGCTGGACCAGCCGTCGGCGGTGTACAACCGCAGCGGCAATTCCTACCGGGCGCAGTTGAGCCAGCCGCTGTTCCGCGCCGACCGCTGGTTCCAGCTCAAGGCCGCCAAGGCGGTCGACGAGCAGGCGGCCGTGCAGCTGTCGGCCACCGAGCAGAACCTGATTCTGCAGAGCGCCCAGGCTTATTTCTCGGTGCTGCGCGCGCAGGACAATCTGGCCACCGCGCGTGCCGAAGAGAATGCTTTCCGGCGCCAGCTCGATCAGTCGCAGGAGCGTTTCAACGTCGGTCTGTCCGACAAGACCGACACCCTGCAATCCCAGGCCAGCTACGACACCGCCCGGGCCAATCGAATCATCGCCCAACGTCAGGTCGACGACGCCTTCCAGGCCCTGATCACGCTGACCAACCGCGAATACAATTCGATCCAGGGTATCGTTCACACCTTGCCGGTGCTGGCGCCGATGCCCAACGACGCGAGTGCGTGGGTCGACACCGCTTCCCGGCAGAACCTCGATCTGCTGGCCAGCAACTACGCCGTGGAAGCTGCCGAGCAGACCTTGCGCCAGCGCAAGGCCGGGCATGCGCCCACGGTGGATGCGGTGGCGCAATACCAGAAGGGTGACAACGACAATCTGGGTTTCAGCAATCCTTCCAATCTGCCGGGCGTGAGCTATGGCAGCGACGTGTCGCAGCGCAGCATCGGGGTGCAGTTGAACATTCCGATCTACAGCGGCGGTTTGACCAGTTCGCAGGTCCGTGAGGCCTATGCGCGGCTCACGCAAAGTGAGCAGCAGCGTGAAAGCCTGCGCCGACAGGTGGTGGAGAACACCCGCAACCTGCACCGCGCGGTGAACACCGATGTCGAGCAGGTGCAGGCGCGCAAGCAGTCGATCATCTCCAACCAGAGCTCGGTGCTGGCCACGGAAATCGGCTATCAGGTGGGAACGCGCAACATCGTCGACGTGCTCGATGCGCAGCGCCAGCTGTACAGCTCGGTGCGCGACTACAACAACACCCGCTATGACTACATTCTCGACAACCTGCGGCTCAAGCAGGCGGCGGGCATTCTGAGCCCCGGCGACCTGCAGGACCTGACACGATTCCTCAAGGCCGATTACAACCCGGACCGGGATTTCCTCCCGCCAGACCTGGCCAAAGCGGCCGAAGCGCTGCTCAAGCCGCCAGCGAAACCATGACCTGACGCGCCGCTGCCACAGGGGGTGTGTGAGCCGCGTCCGGCGTCGAAGCGGGGTGTCAGGTGTATCGCGTCGCCAGTGACGCGGCTTGCGCCGCTGCTACAGGGCGCGCGCAGCCCGTAATGAGCCCCACGCGTTCCTGTAGCAGCGGCGCGAGCCGCGTCCGGCGTCGAAGCGGGGTGTCAGGTGTATCGCGTCGCCAGTGACGCGGCTTGCGCCGCTGCTACACGGGTCGCGCAGCCCATAATGAGCCCCACGCGTTCCTGTAGCAGCGGCGCGAGCCGCGTCCGACGTCGATGCGGAGTGTCAGGTGTATCGCTTCGCCAGTGACGCGGCGTGCGCCGCTGCTACAGGGGTCGCGCAGCCCGTAATGAGCCCCACGCGTTCCTGTAGCAGCGGCGCGAGCCGCGTCCGGCCTTGATGCAGTGGGTCAGGTGTACCGCGCAGTGGGTGACGCGGCTTGCGCCGCTGCTACAGGGGAAATTATTCGGGAGCGGAAAAAAGAAAACCCCGCCGAAGCGGGGTTTTGCAGACTGTTTCCCATGACATCCATTTCCGTCCGCCATCCTGGCAGAAATCCTACGTGTCCTTGTTATATCTAGGCGCATCCTGCGCAACGTCCTTGGAGTGAAGATTAACTGTGGATCCAATCCGTGGATATAGCTCAAAGACACCACGTGATGTAAGCCAAAGCTTACATCGTCAGAATTGCTCCTCATCCAACAGAAACAGTGACGCGCTGCCGGCATCGACGGCAGCCGCCAGCGAGTGGATCCGCGGCAACAACCGGGCGAAATAAAAGCGCGCCGTGCCCAGTTTGCTGGCATAAAACGCCTCGTCCTGCCTGCCCAGCGCGGCCGCCGCCATTCTCGTCCACATGTAGGCGTAGGCGGTGTAACCAAAGGCCTGCAGGTACTCGACCGATGCGGCGCCGATCTCGCCCGGATCGTTCGCGGCGCGGTCCAGAACCCCTGCCGTCAAGGCGTCCAAGCGATCCAGCGCGTGAATCAGCGGCTGGGCGAACTCCTGCAACGCGGCATCGGCCTGGGCGGCGTAGGCACGCACTTCGTCGGAAAACAGCTGATAGAACGCACCACCGTTGCCCACCACCTTGCGGCCCATCAGGTCCAGTGCCTGGATGCCGTTGGTGCCCTCGTAGATCTGGGTAATGCGCACATCGCGGACCAACTGCTCCTGGCCCCATTCGCGGATATAGCCGTGGCCACCGAATACCTGCTGGCCATGCACCGTGGTTTCCAGGCCCAGGTCGGTCAGGAAGGCCTTGGCCACCGGAGTCAGCAAAGCCACCATGTCTTCGGCGCGCTTGCGCGTGGCCGGCTCTTCGCTGTACTTGGCGGTGTCCAACTGCAGCGCCACGTAGGTGGAGAACGCCCGCCCGCCTTCATTGCAGGCTTTCATGGTCAGCAGCATGCGCCGCACGTCCGGGTGGACGATGATCGGGTCGGCCATCTTGTCGGCCTGCATGGCCCCGGTGGGCGAACGGCTCTGCAGCCGGTCACGGGCGTACTCCACAGCGTTCTGATAGGAGCGCTCGGCCGACGCCAGGCCCTGAATGCCTACGCCCAGACGCTCGTAGTTCATCATGGTGAACATGGCCGCCAGGCCCTTGTTGGCCTCGCCGACCAGGTAACCGGTGGCGCCATCGAAGTTCATCACGCAGGTGGCCGACGCCTGGATGCCCATCTTGTGTTCGATGGAACCGCAGGACACCGCGTTGCGCGCGCCCAGGTTACCGTCGGCATCGACCATGAACTTGGGCACCAGCAGCAGCGAGATGCCCTTGGGGCCGGGCGGTGCGTCGGGAAGCTTGGCCAACACCAGATGAATGATGTTCTCGGTCAGGTCGTGTTCGCCGCCGGTGATGAAGATTTTCGTCCCGCTGACCTTGTAGCTGCCGTCTGCCTGCGGTTCGGCACGCGTGCGGATCAGGCCCAGATCGGTACCCGCATGGGCTTCGGTCAGGCACATGGAGCCGGCCCAGGTCCCGGCATACATCTTGGGCAGGTAGGTGCGTTTCAGCTCTTCACTGGCATGGGCGTTGATGGACAGGCAGGCACCGGCAGTCAGCATCGGGTACAGGCCGAACGCCAGGCTGGCCGAGTTGACCATTTCCTCGACCTGCGCCGAAATCACCTTGGGCATGCCCATGCCACCGTGGGCAGGTTCGCCACCCACGCCGACCCAGCCACCCTCGGCGTAGGTCCGATAGGCCTGGATGAACCCAGCCGGAGTGGTCACCGCGGTATCGCGCCAGTGGCAGCCCTCTTCATCGGCCGCCCGGCTCAAGGGCGCGATGGCCTGGGCGGTGACCTTGCCGGCCTCCTCGAGAATGGCCTCCATGGTGTCGACATCGACGCTGTCGGCCAGGCCCGGCAGCTGCGCCCAGTGGCTGGCAACGTCGAATACTTCGTTCAGAACAAAGCGCATATCGCGCAGGGGAGCTTTGTAATCCGCCATGGCTGACTCGCAGAAATTCGAGGGCTGAGGTTCGAAAGCCGGGTGGCGCGCTCGGCAAGACGCGCGCCGCCCGGCTGGTTGGCGTACCTGTCAGTAGGACAGGTCGAAGTGCGCTTCGTCCATGTCCATCAGGTTGGCCGCGCCCGAGAGCATGGCGGCAACGTGAGTGCGGGTGCGCGGCAGGATGCGCTGGAAGTAGAAGCGCGCCGTTTGCAGCTTGGCCGTGTAGAACGCGGCATCGCCCGTGCCTTCAGCCAGCTTCTGCGCTGCCACACGAGCCATGTCGGCCCAGAAATAGGCCAGGCAGGCGTAACCCGAATACATCACGTAATCGACCGAGGCTGCGCCGACTTCTTCGCGATCCTTCATGGCGGCCATGCCAACCTTCATGGTCAGCTCGCCCCACTCCTTGTTCAACTGCGCCAGGGGTGTAACGAACTCGGCAACGGCTTCGTTGCCTTCGTTGGCCTGGCAGAACTTGTGCACGATCCGGGTAAAGCCCTTGAGGGCCTCGCCCTGGGTCATGAGCACCTTGCGCCCCAGCAAGTCGAGTGCCTGGATGCCGGTGGTGCCTTCGTACAGCATGGAAATGCGGCTGTCGCGCACGTTCTGCTCCATGCCCCACTCGGCAATGAAACCGTGCCCACCGTAGATCTGCACGCCGTGGTTGGCGGCCTCGAAACCGACTTCGGTCATGAACGCCTTGGCTATCGGCGTCATGAACGCCAGCAGGGCATCGGCGCGCTTGCGCTCTTCTTCGTCCTGGCTGAACTTGAGCACGTCCACCAGCTTGGCGGTGAAATAGACCATGGCCCGCGTGCCTTCGGCGAAGGCCTTGATGGTCAACAGCATGCGCCGTACGTCCGGGTGCACGATGATCGGGTCGGCAGCCTTGTCGGGCGCCTTGGGGCCGGTCAGCGAGCGCATCTGCAGGCGATCGCGGGCATAGCGCAGGCCACCCTGGAACGCGACTTCGGCATGGGCCAGACCCTGCAGGGCAGTGCCCAGGCGTGCCGTGTTCATGAAGGTGAACATGCAGTTCAGGCCCTTGTTGGCGGGGCCGATCAGGTAGCCGGTGGCGCTGTCGAAGTTCATCACGCAGGTGGCGTTGCCGTGAATGCCCATCTTGTGTTCCAGCGAGCCACAGCTCACCGCATTGCGCGCGCCGATCGCGCCATCGCTGTCAGGCAGGAACTTGGGCACGATGAACAGCGAGATGCCCTTGGTGCCGGCCGGTGCATCGGGCAGGCGTGCCAGCACGATGTGCACGATGTTGTCGGCCATGTCGTGTTCGCCGGCAGAAATGAAGATCTTCGTGCCGCTGATTGCATAGCTGCCGTCTGCCTGGGGTTCGGCCTTGGTGCGCAGCATGCCCAGGTCGGTGCCGCAGTGTGGTTCGGTCAGGCACATGGTGCCGGTCCACTCGCCGGACACCAGCTTGGTCAGGTAAGCCTCTTGCTGCTCGGGCGTGCCGTGAGCGGAAATGGTGTTCATGGCGCCGTGGGACAGGCCGGGGTACATGCCCCACGACCAGTTGGCGCTGCCGATCATCTCGCTCACCGCCAGACCGAGGGATTCGGGCAGGCCCTGGCCACCGTGTTCGACGTCGTGGGCCAGGCTTGGCCAGCCGCCTTCGACGAACTGTTTGTAGGCCTGCTTGAAGCCGGTCGGCGTCTTCACGCCGTCTTCGCTCCAGGTGCAGCCTTCGATGTCGCCCACACGGTTCAGCGGAGCCAGTACCTGTTCGCAGAACTTGGCGCCTTCTTCGAGGATGGCATCGACCATGTCCGGGGTCGCATCCTGGCAGCCGGGCAGGCTTTGATAGTGCGCTTCGTAGCCGAGCAACTCGTCGCGGACGAAGCGAATATCACGCAAGGGGGCCTTGTACTCAGGCATAGCGATAAACCTCTGCTGATGAATTCCGATGGGTTCGACCTGCGACAGGTTGTCGCTATCAAACGGCTGTTTGAAACATACGTTTACGCCTGCGCAAAGTCAATACCCGCCCGGCGGCCGTCACGGTGCCGTGGCGGCTGCGGGCTGGCTTGCTGAAAAGGGGGATCGACAGGGTTCGGCGGGTATGGCGCGGGTTAGAGCGGAGTACCGAGTAGAACGTTGGCAGGATCGAGCCACACATTGACCGAGTCGCCCTCACGGATCGAGCAGTGCTCGGAAAGTGCGCACAGGGTCTGCCCATTCGCCAGGCCGATACGCATTTCGCAAGGCCCTCGAGCGTCCTTCAGGACCTGCTCCAGCACACCCTGCAGGCAGCTGTGACCAGGCATGGCGGGAGCATCCAGTGGCAACACGCACAACCAACCCGCCTTGATCAAGGCCACCACACCAGCGCCGGGCACCAGCGTCAGGGTTTGCGTGCTGTCATGGGTGATCTGCGCGCGCAGGCTCAGCCCCTCGCCCAGGTCCAGAGTGATTTCGTCGTTGCGCCCTTGAGCGTCGATGGCAGTCACGCGGCCGTGCAGTTGATTGCGGGCACTGGTACGCAGCATGAGTCGGCCCAGCAGGTCGAGGTCGCCGACGTCCTCGGCGGCTTCGAGCACCTGCGCCTGCAAGGCCTGGAGCTTCTGGTAGAGGCGCAGCATGCGCTGCCCTTCCGCGGACAAGCACGCGCCACCACCGCCCTTGCCGCCCACGACCCGTTCGACCAGCGGCGTTTGGGCCAGGTTGTTGAGTTCGTCGATGGCGTCCCAGGCGCCCTTGTAGCTCAGGCCAGCCGCCTTGGCGGCACGGGTGATCGAACCCTGCTCGGCGATATGACGCAGCAGTTCGATGCGTTGCGGACGACGTGCGATGTACTGGGCCAGCAAAGGAGGCAAGGTCATGGCCCAAGGCTACTCGGGCTTGGCCGTGCGCGCCAGACAGTAGACGTCGACCCGCGCGGCGCCGCCCTCGCGAAGCAGCGTGGCCAGGGCCTGCGCGGTGGCGCCGGTGGTCATCACATCGTCGACCAAGGCGACGTGCACTCCATCGAGCACCGCACCGGGCATCAAGGCAAAGGCTCGTTCCAGGTTGTGCAGGCGCGCCTTGGCCCCCAGCTCCTGCTGCGCCTGGGTCTCGCGCGGTCGTTGCACCAGGGTCGAATCGCAGTCGATGTGCAGTGCCTCGGACAACCACCGAGCGAGCATTTCAGCCTGGTTGAAACCGCGTCTGCGCAGGCGTTTGCGCCCCATGGGCACCGGGATCAGCAACTGCGGGCGTGGCAACCCTTCGTTGAAACGATGATCGAGCCAGTGACTGGTCAACTCGGCCAGCAAACGTCCGTAGGGCCACTGGCTGTTGTGCTTGAAGCGGGTGATCAGGCTGTCGACGGGAAAACCATAGTGCCAGGGGGTTTCCACCTTGCCGAATGCGGGTGGCCGGCGCCGACAGGGCGCGCAGGTGAACCCACTCATCGCCAGGGGCAACGCGCACACCGTGCACTGCTCCTCCAGCCAGGGAAGGTCGCATTCGCAGGCCTCGCACAGGGCATAGGGATTGCCCGACGCTTCGTCGCACAGCAGGCAAATCTGATCAGTTTCTAGCCACTTGTAGACCTTGATAGCCGCAGAAGGTTGACAGTGCATGGAGCTTCCTTAATCATGCCCGCATTCGACTCAATAGCCGCGTTGCGCCCATGGACATTCCAGCGTCCCTGCGCGCGCCCAAGCATAAACAAGGAATCGCCGATGAGCGCCAGTACAACTGCAACCGTTCGTCACGACTGGACCCTGGCCGAGGTCAAGGCGCTGTTCGTGCAGCCGTTCAACGACCTGCTGTTTCAGGCGCAAAGCGTGCACCGGGCGCATTTCGACCCCAATCGGGTCCAGGTCTCGACCCTGCTGTCGATCAAGACCGGCGCCTGCCCCGAGGACTGCAAGTACTGCCCGCAATCGGGGCACTACAACACCGGGCTGGAAAAAGAAAAGCTGATGGAAGTGCAGAAGGTGCTCGAGGAAGCCGCCCGCGCCAAGGCCATCGGTTCGACGCGATTCTGCATGGGCGCGGCCTGGAAACACCCCTCGGCCAAAGACATGCCGTACGTGTTGCAAATGGTTGCCGGGGTCAAGGCGCTGGGCCTGGAAACCTGCATGACCCTGGGGCGCCTGGACGAGGACCAGACCAAGGCGCTGGCCCAGGCCGGCCTCGACTACTACAACCACAACCTGGACACCTCGCCGGAGTTCTACGCCAGCATCATCACCACCCGCACCTACAGCGAACGCCTGCAGACCCTGGCCCACGTGCGCGACGCCGGCATGAAGATCTGCTCCGGCGGCATCCTGGGCATGGGCGAGTCGCTGGACGACCGCGCCGGGCTGCTGATCCAGTTGGCCAACCTGCCCGAGCATCCCGAGTCGGTGCCGATCAACATGCTGGTGAAAGTGGCCGGTACTCCGCTGGAAAACGCCGAGGATATCGACCCGTTCGATTTCATCCGCATGCTGGCCGTGGCGCGCATTCTCATGCCGCAGTCCCATGTGCGCCTTTCCGCCGGGCGCGAAGCGATGAACGAACAGATGCAGGCACTGGCTTTCCTGGCCGGGGCCAACTCGATCTTCTATGGCGACAAGCTGTTGACCACGGCCAACCCGCAGGCAGACAAGGACATGCAGTTGTTCGCCCGCCTGGGGATCGCTCCCGAAGCTCGTGAAGAACACGCCGACGAGGTCCATCAAGCGGCCATCGAACAGGCCCTGGTCGAGCAGAAGAGCAGCGACCTGTTCTACGACGCCGCGTCCGCCTGACCCTGCGCCGGCCCCAGCGGCCGGCGTTCACCCCCTGCCATTCGAGGCCTGCATGCCCTTCGACCTCAGCGCGCGCCTGGCCGAGCGCCGCGCCGCCGACCTCTATCGTCAGCGTCCATTGCTGCAAAGCCCGCAGGGGCCATGCGTGGTGGTCGATGGCCAACCGCTGCTGGCTTTCTGCAGCAACGACTACCTGGGCCTGGCCAACCACCCCGAAGTGATCAAGGCCTGGCGCGAGGGCGCCGAGCGCTGGGGCGTGGGCGGTGGAGCATCGCATCTGGTGGTCGGTCACAGCAGCCCTCACCACGCGCTGGAAGAGGCCTTGGCCGAATTGACCGGGCGTCCGCGGGCGTTGCTGTTTTCCACCGGCTACATGGCTAATCTGGGGGCGGTCACCGCCCTGGTGGGGCAAGGCGATACCGTGCTGCAGGACCGGCTCAACCACGCCTCGCTGCTGGACGCCGGGCTGCTCAGCGGCGCGCGCTTCAGCCGTTACCTGCACAACGATGCCGCCAGCCTGGAAACGCGCCTCGACAAAGCCACCGGCAATACGCTGGTAGTGACCGATGGCGTCTTCAGCATGGACGGTGACCTCGCGGAGCTGCCACAACTGGCGGCTGCCGCACGGGCCAGGGGCGCCTGGTTGATGGTCGACGATGCCCACGGGTTCGGTGCCCTGGGCGCCACCGGTGGCGGTATCGTCGAACACTTCGGGTTGGGGTTGGACGATGTGCAGGTGCTGGTCGGGACCCTGGGCAAGGGCTTCGGCACTGCGGGCGCCTTCGTAGCCGGCAGCGAGGAACTGATCGAGACGCTGGTGCAGTTCGCCCGGCCCTACATCTACACCACCAGCCAGCCACCGGCGCTGGCCTGCGCCACGCTGCGCAGCCTGCAGCTGCTGCGCAGCGAGCACTGGCGGCGCGAGCACCTGGCGACCCTGATCGCGCAGTTCAGACAGGGCGCTGCCCGGTTGGGCCTGACCTTGATGGACAGCTTCACGCCCATTCAACCCATTCTCATCGGCGACGCCGGGCGAGCCCTGCATTTGTCGCGGCTGTTGCGCGAGCGCGGAGTGCTGGTGACGGCCATTCGCCCGCCAACGGTGCCTGTCGGCAGTGCGCGATTGCGGGTCACGCTTTCGGCCGCTCACAGCAGTGCCCAGGTGCAGCGACTGCTCGATGCGCTGGCTGAGTGCTACCCGCTGCTGGGAGCTGAACATGCTTGATCGCTTGATCCTGCTACCTGGCTGGGGCCTGGGCAACGGTGCTTTGGATCCCCTGGTCGCCGCCTTGCGAGGGCTCGCTGAACCCGTACAGGCGCGGATCGAAGTCTTGCCCGAGCCCGGTTCCATCCAGCTTTCCGACTGGCTCGACGCGCTCGACGAACGCCTGCCGGATGGTGTCTGGCTGGGCGGCTGGTCGCTGGGAGGCATGCTTGCTGCCGAACTGGCGGCGCGCCGTGGCGAGCGCTGTCGTGGCTTGCTGACGCTGGCCAGCAACCCCTGTTTCATGGCCCGCGCCGACTGGCCGGATGCAATGCCCGCTAAGACGTTCGAAGCGTTTCTGGCCGCTTGCGAGGCGGATCCGAAAAACCTGCTGAAGCGCTTCGCGTCGCTCTGTGCGCAAGGCGCTGCTGATCCGCGCGGGCTTTCTCGGCGACTGGCGGTTGCTGAGCCGACTTCGACACAGACGTTGGTGGAGGGCCTGCATGTGCTGACGGAGCTGGATACCCGGGCCGCGTTGCAGGCGTTTGCCGGGCCGCAACTGCACCTGTTTGCCGGGAACGATTCGCTGGTGCCTGTTGGTGCAGTAAGCGCGTTGCGGGAGCTGCTGCCAGAGGCGGAGATCGGCCTGGTCGAGCAGACCAGCCATGCGTTCATGCTGGAGGACTCGCAAAGGGTCGCCGGTGCAATTCAGGCCTTCCTGCGTGAGCGAGGTTTTGATGAATAACGGCAAGGGTTTTGCGTTTGGTGCACGTTTGGCGGTGGTAGACGACGCGGCTTGCGCCGCTGCTACAGGGGCCGAGGCGGGGTCTGCGTTGCCGGACAAGCGGCGGGTGGCGGCTTCCTTTTCCAAGGCGGCGGCGAGTTACGACAGCGTCGCGCAGTTGCAACGCGACGTGGGCCATGCGCTGCTCGCACGCCTGCCGACCGATCTGCAGCCATCGCGCTGGCTGGACCTGGGCAGCGGTACGGGCTATTTCAGCCGCGCCCTGGCCCAGAGTTTTCCGGACGTCGGCGGCGTGGCGCTGGACATCGCCGAAGGCATGCTGACCCACGCGCGCGCCCAGGGCGGCGCCACTTGGCATGTGGCCGGGGATGCCGAGCAGCTGCCGTTGCGCAGTGGCTGCTGTGGCCTGATCTATTCGAGCCTGGCAGTGCAATGGTGCAGCGATTTCGCCGCCGTGCTCGCCGAGGCCTACAGGGCCTTGCAGCCCGGCGGCGTGCTGGCCTTTGCCAGCCTGTGCGCGGGCACGCTGCACGAGCTGCGCCAGAGCTGGCGCGCAGTGGATGGCCGGGTGCACGTCAACCGCTTCCGTGAGTTCGCCGACTACCAGCGCCTGTGCGCCAACAGCGGTCTGGAGGTACTGAGCCTGGATAACGTGCCCCATGTGCTGCACTACGCGGACGTGCGCGGCCTGACCCATGAACTCAAGGCGCTGGGCGCGCACAATCTCAACCCCGGCCGACCCGACGGCCTGACTGGCCGCACGCGCATGCTTGGCCTGCTGCACGCCTATGAAACCTTTCGCACACCGCTGGGGCTGCCCGCCACCTACCAGGTGGTCTACGCTGTGTTGCGCAAACCTGTCGAGCAAGGACAATCCCGATGAGCGCCTATTTCATCGCCGGTACCGACACGGACATCGGCAAGACCACGATCGCGGCCGGCCTGTTGCACGCCGCTATGCTCAGGGGCCTCAGCACGCTGGGTGCCAAGCCCGTTGCCTCGGGCTGCGATGTCACACCCAAGGGCCTGCGCAACAGTGATGCGCTGGCCTTGATGGCGCAGAGTTCTATCAGCCTGGAATATGCGCAGGTCAATCCAGTGGCCTTCGAACCGGCGATCGCTCCACACATCGCCGCTCGCGAGGCTGGCGTGGCGCTGACGGTTGGCTCGTTGCTGGCGCCCATGCGCCACGTGCTGGCCCAGCAGGCAGACTTCACTCTGATCGAAGGCGCCGGCGGCTGGCGCGTGCCGCTGTCCGATCAGGCCAACCTCTCGGACCTCGCCATGGCCCTGAAACTGCCGGTGATTCTGGTGGTGGGCGTGCGCCTGGGTGCCATCAGCCATGCGCTGCTCAGTGCGGAAGCGATCGCCCGCGACGGCCTGCAGCTGGCCGGCTGGGTGGCCAACATCATCGAACCGAAAACCTCACGCCTGGAAGATAACCTCGCCACCCTGGCCGAACGCCTGCCAGCGCCCTGCCTGGGTCGCGTGCCCTACCTGAAGGACGCCAGTGCCCAAAGCGTTGCCGAGCATCTGCATCTGGAGCTTATTGGATAGGACGATTCAAACGTGCAATGCGGGTGCGCCGTATTGGCTCAACAATGCGTCGGCCGTCAGTAACTGCATGCTCTCGAGGGTAGCCTGGGCGAATAGCAGGCGATCGAACGGATCGCGATGAATGGGCGGCAGTTTTTCCACGGCCATGCCATGGGCTGCAGTGATGGGTAGCTCGCTGTAGCCATTGAGCAATAGCTGCCGGCGCAGACGCGCCGTATCGATGACCGTGGCGCTGCGGCTCAGACCGTTCTTGATGGCCACTTCCCACAGGCTCGCTGCGCTGAAGTACACCTCGTGATCCATATTGCCGATCAACGATCGAGCACTTGCTGAAAGCATCGGGCTGTCCTTGGCAACCCAGATCAGGATATGCGTGTCGAGCAGTAACTTCACACCTTGCCCTCGAAGAGATTGGCGACCTCAATGTCCAGCTCATCAAAGTCTTCGGGTACCTCCAGGTCAAGCATGAAACCGATACGCTTTGCTTCACCCGCTAGTGGCGTGTCATAAGCCACCAGCCGGGCAACCGGCTTGCCGGCTTTGGCAATGACGACCACTTCACCGGCCGCAGCTTGATCCAGTAGCCGGGACAGATTGCTTTTGGCATCGTGAACATTGTGAATGGCCATCGGTGGCGACTCCTTTGTACAGGTGACTACAGTGTATCTTAGCCCATCTGGTTAGCTAATTCTCTTGTGCGCATTCATGCTGACTTTGCACCGTGGTTCCCCCCGTATTGCTGTATTCGGAAACATTTCTGCACGCACGCATCGGCACACCCCCTGCCTGCAACCTGTTCGTCATAATCCCTCCTTAAGGTACTCGCTGACCTGAAGGGAGATGATCATGAGCCTATTAGAAGAACATCAAGCCACCGACCTGGAAAAGATCACCGGCCTGAGCCGTCGTCGCTTCATCGGTGCTGGCGCATTGTGCGGTGCCGCAATGTTCATGGGCGGTAACCTGCTGACCCGCACGGCCGTGGCCAGCGCCGTGAGCGCCGGTAACAGCGGTCTGCTCGGTTTCACCGGCATTGCGGCTGCCACCAGCGACACCATCAGCCTGCCGCCAGGCTATCGGGCCAGCGTGCTGATCAGCTGGGGGCAACCCCTGCAAGCCGGCGGCCCTGCGTTCGACCCCAGTGGCAACGGCAGCGCCGAAGCCCAGGAAGTGCAGTTCGGCGACAACAACGATGGCATGAGTCTGTTCCCCTTCCCCAACGACGCCAATCGCGCGTTGATGGCCATCAACAACGAATACACCAACTACCGCTACCTCTATGCCCACGGCGGCAGCCCGCAGTCGGCTGAAGAGGTGCGCAAGGCCCTGGCCTGCGAAGGCCTGTCGGTGATCGAGATCCAGCGCAAGGCCGGCCACTGGCACTTCGTCCAGGGCTCGCAGTACAACCGCCGCGTTCACGGCAACACGCCGATCCGCGTCAGCGGGCCAGCCGCAGGCGACGCTCTGCTCAAGACCGCCGCCGACAGCACCGGGCAACTGGTGCATGGCACTTTCCAGAACTGTGCCAATGGCAAGACGCCCTGGGGCACCTACCTCACGTGCGAAGAAAACTTCACCGACTGCTTCGGCAGCACCGACGCAACGCTGGCGTTCACCCCGGCGCAGAAACGCTACGGCGTGGTCGCGGCCAGCAAGGAAATCAATTGGCACCCCCACGATCCGCGCTTCGACATGGCGCGCAACCCCAACGAACTCAACCGTCATGGCTGGGTCGTGGAAGTGGACCCGTTCGACCCCACCGCCATGCCGGTCAAGCGCACCGCACTGGGTCGCTTCAAGCATGAGAACGCAGCCCTGGCCGAAACCCGCGACGGGCATGCCGTGGTGTACATGGGCGACGACGAGCGCGGCGAATTCATCTACAAATTCATCAGCCGCGATCGCATCGACCACCACAACCCCAAGGCCAATCGTGACCTGCTCGACCACGGCACACTGTACGTTGCGCGTTTCGACGACGGCGACGGCAACCCCGACCACCCCAAGGGCCGCGGCCAATGGCTGGAGCTGACCCATGGCAAGCACGACCTGGATGCCAGCAAGGGCTTTGCCAGCCAGGCCGAGGTACTGATCCACGCGCGGCTGGCTGCCACCGTCGTGCAGGCTACGCGCATGGACCGTCCCGAGTGGATCGTGGTCAGCCCGAAAGATGGCCAGGTCTATTGCACCCTGACCAACAACGTCAAACGCGGTGACGACGGCCAACCGGTCGGCGGCCCCAACCCGCGCGCGAAGAACGTCTACGGTCAGATCCTGCGCTGGCGCGAAAGCGACGACGAGCACGGCGCCATGGAATTCGAGTGGGACCTGTTCCTGGTGGCCGGCAACCCCAGCGTGCACCCTGGCCAGGCCAAGGGCGGCTCGTCCAACATCAATCCGCAGAACATGTTCAACAGCCCCGATGGCCTGGCGTTCGACGATGCCGGTCGACTGTGGGTACAGACCGATGGCGATACCACCAACGTGGGCGACTTCGCCGGCATGGGCAACAACCAGATGCTCTGCGCCGACCCTGCCAGCGGCGAAATCCGCCGGTTCATGGTCGGCCCGGTCGGCTGCGAAGTCACCGGCGTCAGCTTCGCCCCCGATCAACGCACCCTGTTCATCGGCATCCAGCATCCGGGTGAAAACGGTGGTTCGACCTTCCCCGAGCACCTGCCCAACGGCAAGCCGCGCTCCTCGGTGATTGCCATCAGCCGCGAGGATGACGGGGTGATCGGCGCGTAACGCGCCACCGCTGCCGCCGCGTCTGCGCTACCATGGCGAGCCGGACGCGGCAGCCTGCCGCGCGCAGGAGTACGCATGGCCCACCCTTTTGAAACACTGACCCCAGACCTGGTGCTCGACGCCGTGGAAAGCATCGGCTTTCTCAGTGATGCCCGGGTGCTGGCGCTCAACAGCTACGAGAACCGCGTCTACCAGGTGGGCATCGAAGATGGCCAACCGCTGATTGCCAAGTTCTACCGTCCCGATCGCTGGACCAACGCGGCCATCCTCGAAGAACACGCCTTCACCGCCGAGCTGGCCGATTGCGAAGTGCCCGTGGTCGCCCCCATGGTGCATGAAGGCGAAACGCTGTTCGAGCACGCCGGTTTCCGCTTCACCCTGTTTCCTCGCCGCGGCGGCCGGGCGCCGGAGCCGGGCAATCTCGATCAGCTCTATCGCCTGGGCCAGCTGCTGGGCCGCCTGCATGCCGTGGGCGCCACACGCCCGTTCGAGCACCGCGAAGCGTTGGGGGTGCAGAATTTCGGCCACGATTCGCTGCAGACCTTGCTCGAAGGCAACCATGTACCGCGCAGCCTGCTGCCCGCCTACGAGTCGGTCGCCCGAGACCTGCTCAAGCGCGTGGAAGAGGTGTACAAGGCCACACCGCACCAGAACATCCGCATGCACGGCGACTGCCACCCGGGCAACATGATGTGCCGCGACGAAGTGTTTCATATCGTCGACCTCGACGATTGCCGCATGGGCCCGGCGGTTCAGGATCTGTGGATGATGCTCGCCGGCGACCGCCAGGAATGCCTCGGCCAGTTGTCCGAGCTGATGGACGGCTACCGCGAATTCCACGACTTCGATCCGCGTGAGCTGGCGCTGATCGAACCCCTGCGGGCGCTGCGCCTGATGCACTACAGCGCCTGGCTGGCGCGGCGCTGGGAAGATCCAGCCTTTCCGCGCAGTTTTCCCTGGTTCGGCACCGAGCGGTATTGGGGCGACCAGGTGCTGGCGCTGCGCGAGCAGCTGGCCGCACTCAATGAAGAGCCGCTGAAGCTGTTCTAGCCTGATGCTGTGCCTGAAAGCAGTGCTCGCCTTTTTGTTTCCAGTGGTTTGATGTGTAACAGTTACCGACCAGCGATTCGATATCGAAACCGTGCCAGCAGGGAGCTCCATGCAAGTCGCCAATCCCCGTCGGGGGTACATCCTGGGCCTGAGCGCCTACATCTGTTGGGGGTTCATCCCTCTCTACTTCAAGACCCTTGCGCACTACCCGGCCGTGGAGATCATCGCCCAGCGGGTGCTCTGGTCGGCGCTGCTGGGGTCGTTGCTGCTGCTGGTGTGGAAACACCCCGGCTGGCTGCGCGAATTGCGCGAGAACCCCGTACGCCTGGCGATACTGGTGGGCAGCGGTTGCCTGATCGCCGCCAACTGGCTGGTCTATGTGTGGGCGGTGAACAATGGTCGACTGCTCGAGGCCAGCCTGGGCTACTACATCAACCCCCTGCTCAACGTATTGCTCGGGCTGCTGATCCTGCGCGAGCGGCTGCGCCCGCTACAATGGATCGCCGTGGCACTGGCGGCGACGGGGGTGGCGCAGCAGGTCTGGCAGGTGGGCAGCCTGCCATGGGTCTCGTTGGCACTGGCCTTGACGTTCAGTTTCTACGGACTGATCCGCAAGCGGGCACCGGTGGCGGCGTTGCCGGGGCTGGTGATCGAAACCTGGTTGCTGGTACCACTGGCCGCAGGCTGGCTGCTTTGGCACGGCGATGCCGTCAGTATCCAACCGGCCTTCTGGACCACCAGCGATGCGCTCTGGTTGATGGCTGCAGGGCCGATCACACTGGTGCCGCTTCTGTGCTTCAACGCTGCGGCGCGTCATTTGCCGTATACCACGCTGGGCTTCTTGCAGTACATCGCGCCAACGCTCGTGTTGCTGCTGGCCGTTCAGGTGTTCGGCGAACACCTGGCTCCCGCGACCTTGATGACGTTCATCTTCATCTGGGCGGGGCTGGCTATCTACAGTGTGGATATCTGGTGGAATCGACGCAAACGCGACTGATCAGAAAACGATCAACTGGCTGCAGGCCGCGCCGAGCTTGATGTACAGCGATCTACGCCGAGGTTATCCACAGCCTGGTCCCCGTGGATTGTGCACAACATGCCGTAAACTGGCTGTTTTTTGAACGATTTCCTGTAAGCCTTGCAGGACGCGCCCTGCAGAGGGGTCGACACAGGTTATCCACAGGCAGGCGCAGGATAACCTTGGATAACCTGGGAGAGGCTTCAGATCAAGCCGAGCTCTTCGCGCGCCAGTCTTACCAGCAAGTCCAGGTCGATCGGCTTGAGGAGAAAATCCACCACGCTCAGGTGCATGGCAGTAATCGCATCCTTCACGCTGGCATCGCCTGAAATGATGATGATCGGCAGCGCCGCACGCTCCGACTCGCGGACTTCACGGATGAGGTCCAGGCCCGACTCGGGCCCCATGCGCAGGTCGGTGATCAACAGCCCGATGCCCCTGTTGGCGCGCAACTGCAGCATTGCGCCCATGGCGCTGTCGGCCTGCAGGCACTCGATGCCATGCAGCGCCAGAATCTGCGCAAGGACATCCCGCGTGTCGTCGTCATCATCCACTACCAGCACCAGCTGCGGCGGCAGCGCCTGCACCTGGCCCAGTTCGCTGAGCGCTTCACGCTCGGCATCGCTCAACAACAATTCGTGATCGGACATACGCTTCCCGTCATCCAGAACCTATCCATCTGGCCATTGCGCTCGATCCCGCCTTTTAGACTTACGTCCAATGGGCACCTTCGCCCATGCAGTCGACCATGGCCGAACGATAAAGACAAATCTCCCATAACAACAACTTCCGATTCGACCTATCGAGCGGTAATGGCCATGAGCAAAACCGACGCCTTCACCCAGGCGGGCAAGACCGCGGTGCTGCAGAACATCCACGGCACCGTGCAGTTCCTGCAACGCTTCCCACCGTTCAACCAGATGGAAAACGCCCACCTGGCGTACCTGGTCGAGCAGTGCCAGCTGCGCTTCTATGCCGGCGGTGAAAGCATCATCAAACCGGCCAATGGCGCTGTCGAGCATTTCTATATCGTCAAGCAGGGGCAGGTGGTGGGCGAGCGGCCGCACAGTGCGCGTCGCGGCACCGAAACCACGTTCGAGATCACTGCCGGCGAGTGCTTTCCGCTGGCCGCCCTGCTCGGCGAACGGGCCACGCGCACCGAGCATCTGGCAGCCGAAGACACCTTCTGCCTGCAATTGAACAAGCCGGCCTTCATCAAGCTGTTCGCGCTGTCGACGGTGTTCCGCGACTTCGCCCTGCGCGGGGTGAGCAGCCTGCTCGACCAGGTCAACCAGCAAGTGCAGCGCCAGGCCGTGGAAACCCTGGGCACCCAGTATTCGCTGAACACCCGACTGGGGGACCTCGCCATGCGCCACCCGGTGACCTGCTCAGGCTCTCTGCCGCTGCGCGACGCCGTGCGGCTGATGCACGAGCAGCAAGTGGGCAGCATCGTCATCGTCGATGACCTGAAGGCCCCCCAGGGCATTTTCACCCTGCGCGACCTGCGCCAGGCCGTGGCCGACGCGGCCACCGATTTCGGTGCGGGCATCGAGCGCTACATGATCCCGCGGCCCTTCCACCTCAGCCCCGAAGCCAGCGCCTTCGATGCTGCCGTGGCCATGACCGAACGACACATCGCCCATGTCTGTTTGGTGAAAGACCAGCGCCTGTGCGGCGTGGTGTCCGAGCGCGACCTGTTTTCCCTGCAGCGGGTGGATCTGGTGCACCTGGCACGCACCATTCGCCATGCCTCGCGCCTGGAACAACTGATTGCCTTGCGTGGGGAGATCAGCGCTCTGGTCGAGCGCATGCTGGCCCATGGCGCATCGTCGACGCAGATCACCCAGCTCATTACCTTGCTCAACGATCACACCGTCTGCCGGGTGATCGAGCTGGTGCTGGAAGAGCGCGGTGATCCGGGCGTGCCTTTCAGTTGGCTGTGTTTCGGCAGCGAGGGCCGCCGCGAGCAGACCCTGCACACCGATCAAGACAACGGCATCGTCTTCGAAGCCCGCGACGCTGCCCACGCTGCCGAAATCCGCGGCAAGCTGCTGCCACTGGCGCACCAGATCAACCTGGCCCTGGCGCAGTGCGGCTTCAGCCTGTGCTCGGGCAACGTCATGGCCAGCAACCCCGAGCTGTGCCTGTCGCGTCTGGAATGGGCACGGCGTTTCGCCGGTTTCATTCGCGAAGCGAGCCCGGAGAACCTGCTCAATTCGAGCATCTACTTCGACCTGCGCACGGTATGGGGCGATGATTCGGCGTGTGCGCAGTTGCGCCGCAGCGTGCTGGAGCAGGTGGCCGACAATCGCCTGTTTCAGCGCATGCTGGCGCAGAACGCCTTGCGCCAACGCCCACCGGTGGGGCGCTTTCGCGACTTCGTGCTGACCCGTCAAGGCAGCGACAAGGCAGCCACCCTGGACCTCAAGGTGCAAGGCCTGACGCCCTTCGTTGACGGCGCGCGCCTGCTGGCCCTGGCCAACGGCATCGACACCGGCAATACCCTGGAGCGCCTGCGCCAACTGGTGGCCAAGGAGGTCATCGACGCGCAGGACGGCGCCGCCTACGAAGAGGCGTACCATTTCATCCAGCAGACGCGCATGCAGCAGCATCAGGCCCAGGCCCGGCAGCACTTGCCCTACTCCAATCGCATCGACCCCGCCGAGCTCAACCACCTGGACCGGCGCATCCTGCGCGAGTCGCTGCGCCAGGCCCAACGTCTGCAGGCCAGCCTGAGCCTGAGGTATCAACTGTGAATTTGTTCCCGTGGCGACGGCCACGCCCCACCCCGCTGGCAGTCGAGCTGCAGCAGCGCCTGCAAGGGTTGCCAGGCCCGCAGCCTTTGGCTGACTGCAGCCTGCGCGAACAGCGCTGGGTGGTGCTGGACCTGGAAACCAGTGGCTTGAACCTGAACAAGGACCAGGTGCTGTCGATCGGCGCGGTGGTCATCGAAGACGGCGCGGTGGACTTCTCCCAGCAGTTCGAACGCACATTGCTGCGCGAGCAACCTCGCCTGGGCGCCAGTGTGTTGATCCATGGCCTGGGGCCGGAAGCGATCGCCGCCGGCCAGGTGCCCGCAGACGCCCTGCTCGATTTCATGACCTTCGTCGGCGACAGCCCGCTGCTGGCGTTCCACGCACCGTTCGACGAGCACATGCTGGGCCGCGCGCTCAAGGACAGTCTGGGCTACACGTTGCAACACCCCTTCATCGATGTCGCCGAGCTGGCCCCGATGCTCTGCCCCGATGCGCTGCTGCGCGCAGCTGGACTGGACGACTGGACCACGCATTTCGGCCTGCAGGTCGGCGAGCGCCATCACGCCAGTGCCGATGCGCTGGTCACCGCAGAGTTGGCCATGCTGCTGTTCAGCCGTGCGCGCCGCCAAGGTCTGGATAGCCCCCGCGTCCTGGCCGAGAAAGTGAGCCAGTGGCGGCGCAGGCAGCAGAACCAGGTGTTCTGACCAGCGCAAAGGCGTGTATGCACCCGACCGCTACCCGACAGCGGTCGCCAGTATCGACTACAGGTGATAACGTCCTGGCACTCAACGCGCCATGACCCAGCCATCCCTGTGTGGACGGCTGGGTTCTTTTTGCAGGCCCTGAAATGAAAAGCACCACCATCCGCCGCTGGTCCTTCATCCACACCTGGACCAGCCTGATCTGCACCCTTTTCCTGCTGATGCTGGCCATCACTGGCCTGCCCCTGGTGTTCCATCACGAGATCGAACACCTGCTGGGCGATGCGCCACAGTTCCGCGAAATGCCTGCCAACACGCCGCAACTGGATCTGCAACAGCTGGTGGAAGCCGCCCAGGCCCATCGTGCGGGTGAAGTGGTGCAATACTTCGGCTGGGACGAGGAC
This sequence comes from Pseudomonas baltica, assembly GCF_014235765.1. Lineage (GTDB taxonomy): Bacteria > Pseudomonadota > Gammaproteobacteria > Pseudomonadales > Pseudomonadaceae > Aquipseudomonas > Aquipseudomonas baltica. Next base: position 323,379 of record NZ_JACMYH010000004.1, on the reverse strand, counting down.
GAGCCCCACGGCGTGCTGGCGATTACCGCTGCCACCGCCGACACCGAGCCCAATTCGTCGCACACCTTCATGCTCGATGCGCGTACCGGCGAAGCCGTGGAAACGCCCTCGGCCAACGGTGGCTTCATGATGGTCATGCTGCGCTTGCATGTGGACATGTATGCCGGCCTGCCCGGCAAGCTGTTGCTGGCATTCATGGGTCTGCTGTTCGTGCTGGCGATCGTTTCCGGAGTGGTGCTGTATGCGCCGTTCATGCGCAAACTCACGTTTGGCACCGTGCGCAATCAGAAATCGACCCGCACCCGCTGGCTCGACCTGCACAACCTGATCGGCGTGGTCACCTTGACCTGGGCGCTGGTGGTGGGCGTGACGGGGGTGATCAGCGCCTGCGCCGACCTGCTGATCGGTGCCTGGCGGGCAGAAACCCTCAGCGCCTTGATCGAACCCTACCGCGACGCGCCACCGCTCAAACAACTGGCGCCCGCCACCCGCCTGTTGGACATCGCCCACGGCGCTGCGCCAGGCATGACACCCGACTTCATCGCCTTCCCCGGGACGCGCTTTTCCAGCGAACACCATTACGCGGTGTTCATGCAAGGCGGTACCCACCTGACCTCGCACCTGCTGACGCCAGTGCTGATCGACGCCACCACGCTGGACGTCACTGCCGTGGTCGAACGGCCTTGGTACATGGACGCCATGGGCCTGTCGCAGCCGCTGCACTTCGGCGATTACGGCGGCATGCCGATGCAGATCCTGTGGGCGGCGCTGGATGTATTGACCATCATCGTGCTGGGCAGTGGCGTGTACCTGTGGTGGGTCCGCCGCCGCGCCGCCAAGGCCTCTGGCGCAGAGGCCACTGCGTGACGAAAAGGAAGAAGTCGATGTTCTGGCCGGTGTTCCGCATTCCGCTGTTGGTCGGCGTGCTCGGCGCCACCGGATTGTTCGCTGCCCTGCTGGGGGATGGCGGGTGGGATGCCCTGGCGTGGGTGGGGTTGGGGGTTCCTGCGGTGCTGGGGGTGTGGGGGTTGGTGAGGAAGGGCTGAGCTGGGAGGAAGGAAGTTACCCCTGGTTAACTAGGCGGTAATGTTTTGTTTAACTTTGCGATCCTAGTATTTGATATTACCTAGTCCTACATAACAAGCCGCTCTACATCAAACAACTGAAAACAGCTTCCTACTTTGCAGTCAATTAATCCGGTACCCTTTGGTAAAATTTCCTACAGTTTTTTTGAACATAGAGATGCACGCAAGAGTTGTACAAAACCAAACTCAATGATATCTCTATGCACCTCGCAAACATCTTGCGAGATGAGGCTAAATACTCTGTTCAGCTTCACTATCCAAATGGAGATATTAAAAATGGGAAGCAAACGCTCTGAAATAAACACTCTTGAAATTTTTCGTAACCTCAGTGACTACAAGGTCACTTTCCTTGCGAGCGAGATGAGTTTCTTCGCTAAATCCGAGTATTGATCGGCCGCTGAAGCGTAACGCCTGGGGGGAAGGGCCCGCCCCCAGGCCTCATGATTGAAAAGGAACTCAACATGTCTGAACGCGAATTTACTGCAAGCGAAGCATTGGCCAGGATCACCGACACCATTAGTTCGCTCGGCCTAAACTACACACTTAACTTATCTAAGACATCAGATTTGATAGCTACTGCAGCATTAACTGACAAGGCTGGAAAAATACTTTCAGAAGGTGCGGGGAAAGGGCCATCCTGTTGTGTTGGAGCTCTCGCCGAATGTATCGAGCATCTCTATGCCACCGGTGATGTCAATCAACAGACTACTCGCATTGAAAGTCGTAAAATACTGCTCCAGAAATTCACCATTGTGGATGAAGTGATAGCCAATCTCCCTAACAAAGATATATCTCTTCCATGCCTTCTATTTTCTGACATCAGCGGAGGCTCGGAGGTCCAAGTGCCAGCAGCACTGATATCAACGAACAGGAAACTTCTTGAAACGACCATGAATTGTCCTGATACGAATTTCCTGGCGCGCTACTCCACCAATTCCGGCACAGCATTTGGATGTAGCTTCAATGAGGCAATTCTGCACGGCCTGAATGAAGTGGTTGAACGCCACACTTTATCGTACCTATTAATGTCTGCGTGCAAGCAGTCTCTAAGGCAGTACACCTATACTCCTTCGCCCACCCTGATGAGTCTGGTCTGTTTAGAGCTTTGTGACGCTTCTATAGATATATCTTGGATGAAGATTCTGCTTGTAGAATCGACTAGTGGAGTATTTTTCTCAGCAGCGCTTCCAAACGAATCCGAGAGTCAGTTTATCCTGTGCCTCGTTGGATCTGGATGTTCCATCTCTCCAGTTACTGCAATTGCAAGAGCGATAACCGAGCTTATTCAGATTACTGCTCTGCATGATGAGTCGGAAAAAAAACTAGACAGCATAACCTATGACCTACTTGACTCACACCCCCTCCTTCGAAACCTTATAAAACTCGCGGAGCTTCGGAAAGACGATCTTGCCGTATGGAACAAGAGCATTGACAGCCGAACACCTCCTATCGAAAAACAAATCAAGTTAATAGTCAACAGCTTAAAGAGGACGGGCCACAACACTTCATACAGAGTACTGAAAAAATTTGATAACGGCTGTATTGTCACTCAGGTTTACATACCGGGAATGGACCGATTCAACCTAATAAGAGCAGGCTCCGCTGTCGCCCCGCAGCATATCCTGCGATGCTCGAGAACGTGCGTACCCTACGATGAGACCTCATCGATATGAGGCGTTTCCTGGCGCAAGCAATAACACAAAGACCAGCCCTGTTCGGGGCTACCTTGATCACGATATTCATCCTCAAACTTTCGCTGTTTGCGCCTCCACTCTTGCTGGGTTCTATTATTGACAACCTGTCACTCGACAACAGCGGTGAAAACCTGGCGATACCTTATCTGCTCGGTGGTTATGCGTTGGTCATACTGGTGACAGCTGCGGTTGCACCCATCCAGACGTATGTCCTGACTCGACTGGTGCAGCAGACGGTCAAGGATCGATCCATCAGCTGGATGGCGGAGATATTCAGAAAAGAATTCAGCATCTTCAATAATCTGAGAATCGGCCATTTGATCAAAGCGACGGATCGAGGCATTACCGCTCATGAGCAGATACTGAATTTCTTTGTCACCGTTGGGCTGCCCCTGATCATCGAAATCCTTGTCGTCAGCGTTCTGTTTGTGCACTTTGGCGGCGCGCAACTCTTTGCAGCGCTGTTGACGGCGTCATGCATCTATTTATATGTGTGCCACAGAATCATCCAGTGGCGGACTCGACATATCAACGACGTCAACGACAGCGAAGACGAAGTCTCTGAACGTCTGTTCAGCACGCTGCGCGCCGCACGGTCGATCAAGCTGGAAGGCGCGGCAGAACAAACGCTATCCCCGCTCAACCTCGCATTCGAGCGCTACGCGCGTTGCGCTACCACCGTCGCCAGTTCTGCCGCAGCGCTGGGGTCCGCGAAAATGCTCTTCATCGGGCTCGCCACCTGTGGACTTCTGGTGTGGGGCGTTCGAAACCAGGGGATGACAAACCCGACATTGACCATCGGCGAGTTGGTTGCCCTATGCTCGATTGCGGGTGGATTTCTCACCAACATATCGGGCATTGCCGAAGCCTATCGTTCGGCCCACCAGTTCATGGCTGACAGAGTGAAACTGCAGCAGACCCTTAGCCTTCCGCGATTCGATGGACCGGACCGATCACTGGAACCTGGGACACCCCTCATCTACTCCTTGGAGTTGGCAGCATGCGAGGTGTCAGGCCGACATCTGACGCTCGACGCTTCCCTGCGATTCAAGTCCGATGAGAGCGTGGCGATCACGGGCCCCAGTGGTGCAGGCAAGTCAACATTGCTCGAGTTGCTGGCGGGTATGGATGCGGCGTATCGACAATATCTCTCTTTGAATGGTATCTGCGTTCAGCGTATCTGCGGCGCCTCACAGCTGCGCGCGCTGCGCTACTGCCCGCAAAGTCCGGTCTTTCTGCCGGGCGATTTGGAATCGGGCGTGATGTATGGCCATGCCGCCGGACCTGAACTGTTGAAGCAGGCCCGGCAACTATCATTGAGCGCACTCCTGAGCCAATTGAATCTCAACGACAACGCTTCCAACCTTTCCGGTGGACAGGCCAAGCGGCTTGGCCTGCTTCGCTTGTTGAACAGACCTGGACGCTTCAATCTTTTCGACGAGCCAACCGCTTCACTCGATCAGGAGCTGGCCATGGCAACGTGGGACACCCTGATGCATGCATTCAAAGGTAAAGGGTTGATCTGCGTTACTCACGATATCGAAGCATTGGCGCGTTTCGACCGGGTTCTGGTTATTCAGCAGGGCAGAATCATTGCCGATGGGCCATGGCATCTGTTGAGAAAGAAGGCAGGTCTGCTCGAAGGCATAGCGGAAGTGACACAACGCTGAGCGATAGCCCTGTGTACAAGTTGAGCTGTGAACCTGCATTCCTGGCCAACGCACCCAATGTCGGAGAGCGTGGATCACGATCAAGCTGAGACGACTTGACCCCATCTCACAGCTGATACAGGGTGTTTCCTTATCCAAGGAGAACACCTCATGCCCGCCATGACGCTCTATCACAACCCCGCCTCCCCCTTTGCTCGCAAGGTCATGGTGCTGCTGCATGAGACCGGTCAGTTGGAGCGGGTCGCTCTGAAGACGGTGGCGTTGAGCCCTGTCAGCCCGGATGCTTCAGTGAACCAGGACAACCCGGCCGGGAAGATTCCGGCGTTGGTACTCGAAGACGGCACTACGCTGCATGACAGTCGGGTGATCCTGGAGTATCTGGATCACCAGCATGTGGGCAACCCGCTGATCCCTCGGGAAGGGGCGCCGCGCTGGCGGCGGTTGACGGTGGCGTCATTGGCGGATGCGATGCTTGACGCGGCCGTGCTGATTCGCTACGAGAAGGCCCTGCGGCCGCCTGAGCTGCACTGGCCGTTGTGGCTGGATAATCAGGCGGAAAAGATCGAACGGGGACTGGCGTATCTGGAGGCCACGGCGGTCGCGGAGTTGAGCGCAGCGTTCGATATCGCGGCGATCGGCGTGGCCTGTGCGCTGGGGTATGTTGATTTTCGCATGCCGGAGTCTGGCTGGCGGCAGCGCTATCCGGAATTGGCAGGGTGGTATGCCGAGGTGAGTGAGCGCGAGTCGCTGCGCTCGACTGTGCCGTCAGCCTGACAGGCCGGGGTGCTCACGCGACCTCGCACCAGTCCTGTACCTCGAGTCCCTCGACAAAACGAAACGCCTTGTCACTGGTGACCAGTGTCATCCCGAGCGAAAGGCTATGGGCGGCGATAAGGCCGTCCAATGTGCCCAGACATTGCCCGCGACGCTCGCCTACGGCTCGGCTCGAGCCATAGGCCTGGGCCGCCTGGCTGCCCCAGGGAAGGATATCGACGGTTTTCAAGAACGCATTGACAAGTCCCGCCAATCGCTGCGCCGACGGTCGCTTGGCCAAGCCATAAAGCAACTCTGCCTCGGTGATGGAGGAAATGCACACCGATGCCATGGGCACAGCGCTCAAGTTCTTGATGACCGCTGGATGCCCCTTGAGCAGGTAGCTGACTGTATTGGTGTCCAGCATCAGCTGCTTCATTCAGGGATACCGTCAAGTGGATCACGGTTTTCACCACCCGCCTGGGTGCGATCGTCGGCGTTCAGGAAGTCGTCTGGAACGCCACCTTCCGCGACAAGTGCCAGAAACTCATCCCATGAATCCGGCTTTCTGGACAAAATAACATCGCCGGTCTCGGGATCGCGCCGTATGAAGACTTCATCGGTGTCGAATCGGAAAGCGGCAGGCAAGCGCACGGCTTGGCTTCGACCATTTACGAAGACTTTTGCTGTCTGAGACATGTGCATCCCCCAGTGCTGGTATACACCACAATATATACCAGCATCCAAGGGGGGAAAATGAGAGATTTTCCGTTCGCCTCGTAGGCCTCACGATCCTGATTAATGCACGTTGGATACGTGACAGGCGCATTGCCAGCTTGCCACACGCAGAATCAGCAGTCGGGCTTGTCGGCGACGAAGCGGCGGGCGGGGTTTACCGCGGCCTTGAATTCACGCAGGCCCTTGGCGCCGATCAGCAGGGGGTAGTTGAAGCTGCTGCGGTCTACCAGGTTGACCTCGACGGTGCGCTTGACGTCGCCCAGGCACAGCTCCAGGTCGACCACGGGGCGTTGCGAGACTTCGGTACCTTCACCATCGTCGTCTTCTTCGGCGCGGTTCTTGATCTTGCTCATGCGCGAGATCTTGTGCTCGTAAACCTTGTTGTCGGCGTCCTTGGTGGCCAGGCGAAAGCGTACCCAGTCATCGCCGTCGCGGGTGAACGTCTGGATGTCCTTGGCCGACAGCGACGCTGTCAGTGCGCCGGTGTCCATCTTGGCCTTGAGCGTCTGCCCGCCAATTTCGGGCAGTTTGATGTATTCATAGCGACCATACAGGGTCGGCTCTGCTGCCAGCGCGGGCAGGGCCAGTATGGACAACAGGGCGAGTACGTTCTTCACCTGGGATTCCTTCGGGGCAGTGTGCAATGCGCGCAGCATACCGAGATAAAAGTGAAACATTTGTTGACGAAACCCTCGGGCAGAATTGGTTACAGCCGCGCTTGTGCTTATCATTGCCTGCTTCATGAAGCCAGAGTAGCCCTATGCGCCGCCTTCTCACCGGCTGTCTTGCGACCGCCCTTCTGCTGCTCAATACGCTGGTGTTGATCGGCCCCTTGCTGGTGTTCGCCTTGGTCAAGCTGGTGGTGCGTGGTCGCTGGCGCGACCATGCCTCGGCGGCGGTCATGTGGATTGCCGAGACCTGGTCGGAGATCGACAAACTGATCTTCAAGGTCTGCACCCGTACCGAGTGGGATATTCGCGGAGCACGCGACTTGCGCAAGGGCACGTCCTACCTGGTGGTAAGCAATCACCAGTCGTGGATCGACATTGCCGCGTTGATCCAGGCACTCAACGGTCGCGCGCCGTTCTTCAAGTTCTTTCTGAAGAAGGAGCTGATCTGGGTACCGTTCCTGGGGCTGGCCTGGTGGGCGCTGGACTATCCGTTCATGAAGCGCTACAGCAAGGCGTTTCTGGACAAGCACCCACACCTCAAGGGCCAGGACCTGGAAATCACCAAGGCGGCGTGCGAGCTGTACAAGCGTCAGCCGGTGACCATCGTCAATTATCTGGAAGGGACTCGCTTCACCCAGGCCAAGCGCGAGCAGCAGGCCTCCCCTTTCCGCTATCTGCTCAAGCCCAAGGCCGGCGGCGTGGCCTTCGTACTGGCCGCGATGGGGCCGCAACTGGATCGCTTGCTGGACGTCACGGTGGTGTATCCACACGGGCGTATCCCGGGCTTCTGGAACCTGTTGTGCGGGGATGTGCGCAAGGTGATCGTGGATATCAAGTCGCGCAGCATCGATCCGGGCCTGATCGATGGCGATTATGAAAACGATGCGGTATTTCGGCTCAAGGTCCAGAACTGGGTCAACCAGCTATGGACCGAGAAAGACCAATTGATCGGCACATTGCGCACCGAATCGGGACGTTGATCAGCTGCCGGTGGCGCCCCAGATGCTGCCCAGGCTTTGCAGCAACGGGCCGCCGACACCCTGCTGGCCCAGGTACTGAAGAATGACTGGCGCGAACTGACCGACCATGCCGCTGTTCATGCCCAGCGCGCTGAAGGCGCTGTTCATGTCGCTGGTGGTTTTCACGTCGCCAAGGGCGTTGTTCAGTGCGCTGATGTTTTTCTGGTCGGACTTGCCGAGCAGGCCGCTCAGGCCTCCCAATCCACCCAAGGCGTTGTTGCCCGAAAGCTTGTCGATGCCGGGAACGGATTTGCTCAGTTGCGAATAGTCGGCGGTGCTGAGTTGATTCTTGGCCAGGCCCAGCATGGCGCCGGTGCCGCCGATGGCCTGGGTCGGAGTGATGTTCAGGGTCGAACCCAAGGTGTTCAGCAGGCCTGCGGCTTCCGGGGCTGCGGCAACGGCAGCGTTGTTGCCTTGCTTGCCGTTCTGCAGGGTGGAGGCGGCATTGACCGCGTCGTTCAGGTTGAAGGCGAAGGCGGGACTGGTGGCAACGGCCATCAGGGAAGCCAGGGCCATGGCGCGAGTGATGTTCATTGTGCAGCAACCTCGGGGACAGATAGACGGACCGTCGTCAAACGGCAGTTCGGTCCATTATGTTCCTCGGGGGTGAAAATTGTGTAATGGCAAAGATGAAGCCACGTAGGAGCGGCCCGTGGCCGCGAAAGGCGCGCTGCGGTCGTGCAGATACACCGCGGTGGCCTCTTCGCGGCCGATGGCCGCTCCTACAGGGGAGTTGTATGCTCGTTGCAGGAGCGGGTCTGGTCAGGCGGCGCTGAACAGCTTGTGCGGGTCGATGACGAATTTCTTCGGTACGCCCGCGTCGAATTCGCCGTAGCCGCGCGGGGCGTCGTCCAGCGAGATGACTTCCACGCCGACGATATCGGCGATCTTGATGCGGTCCCACATGATGGCCTGCATAAGCTGCCTGTTGTACTTCATCACTGGCGTCTGGCCGGTATGGAAACTGTGCGACTTGGCCCAACCCAGTCCGAAGCGAATGCTCAGGCTGCCCATCTTCGCCGCCGCGTCCACCGCGCCCGGATCTTCGGTAACGTACAGGCCGGGGATGCCGATCTTGCCCGCCACACGTACCACGCCCATCAATGAGTTGAGCACGGTGGCCGGTGCTTCTGCCTTGGCCCCGCTGTGACCGTGACCGCGTGCTTCGAAGCCTACCGCATCGACTGCGCAATCCACTTCCGGCTCGCCCAGCAAGGCGGCGATCTGCTCGTGCAACGGTGTGTCCTGGGACAGGTCGGCAATCTCGAAGCCCTGGGCCTTGGCATGCGCCAGACGTACCGGGTTGACGTCACCGATGATCACCACTGCCGCACCCAGCAGGCGCGCGGAAGCCGCGGCAGCGAGCCCGACAGGGCCTGCACCGGCCACGTAGACGGTACTGCCAGGGCCAACGCCTGCGGTCACGGCACCGTGATAGCCGGTCGGCAGAATGTCGGAGAGGCACGTCAGGTCGCGGATCTTCTCCATGGCGGCATCGCGGTCCGGCAGCTTCAGCAGGTTGAAGTCCGCATAGGGCACCAGCACGAACTCGGCCTGGCCACCGACCCAGTCGCCCATGTCGACGTAACCATAGGCGCCGCCGGGGCGCGCCGGGTTGACGGTCAGGCAGACGCCGGTGTTCTGCTCCTTGCAGGAGCGGCAGCGGCCGCAGGCGACGTTGAACGGTACCGAAACCAGATCGCCGACTTTCAGATGTTCCACGTCGCGGCCGGCTTCGATGACCTCGCCGGTGATCTCATGGCCCAGCACCAGGCCGACCTGAGCGGTGGTACGGCCACGGACCATGTGCTGATCGGAGCCGCAGATGTTGGTCGAGACCACGCGCAGGATCACGCCATGCTCGATGCGTTTGCCCCTGGGGTCCTGCAATTTGGGGAAATCGATATTCTGCACTTCGACTTTGCCGGAGCCCAGATACACCACTCCACGATTACCAGACATGCTTTCACCTCGCTGTTTGTTGTTTTTGAGCTTGGGTTTTGCGTGCTGCGGTCATGCGTTTGCTCGTGCGATGCCCCGACGCGGCTCGCGCCGCTGCTACAGGAATGCGCGGTCGTCCGTAGCAGCGGCGCGAGCCGCGTCAATGACGGCGCGGTACATCTGACACATCACATCAGGGCCGAACGCGGCTCGCGCCGCTGCTACAGCACTACCGTGCGGTTGGCGTTAAGAAACACGCGGCGCTCGATGTGGTAGCCGATGGCTCGGGCCAGGGTCAGGCATTCGATGTCGCGGCCCTTGGCGATGAGGTCTTCGGGGTAGTGACTGTGATCGACCACCTCTACACCCTGGGTGATGATCGGACCTTCGTCCAGATCATTGTTGATGTAGTGCGCGGTTGCCCCGACCAGTTTGACGCCTTTGTTGTAGGCCTGATGATAGGGTTTGGCGCCCTTGAAACCAGGCAGCAACGAGTGATGGATGTTGATCGCCCACCCGTCCAGACGCCGACACAGCTCTGGCGACAACACCTGCATGTAGCGGGCGAGGATAACCAGTTCGGCGCCGGCCTGCTCGATCACCTGCAACACCTTGCGCTCCTGGGAGGGTTTGTCCTTGGGGTCGAGCGGAAAATGGTAATAGGGAATGTCGTGCCAGCGCGCCAGCGGCTCGAGGTCCGGGTGGTTGGAGATCACTGCGACCACGTCCATCGGCAACTGGCCGATGCGCTGGCGGTAGAGCAAGTCGTTGAGGCAGTGATCGGCCTTGGAAACCATGATCACCACCTTGGGCCGGTATTGCGGCGCGGTCAACTCGAAGATCATGCCGAAGCTGGCTCCGCGCTCGGCGAGGCCTTCGCGAAAGGCAACTTCATCGAAGCCGTCGGGCTGACGAAACTCGACCCTGATGAAGAAGCGCGACGACAGTCGATCATCGAACGAGTGGTGCTCGGTGACATAGCAGCCCTGCTCGAACAGGTAGCGCGTAACCGCATCCACCGTGCCCAATACGCTGGGGCAATCGGCGGTGAGGATCCAGGTGTCAGGGGCGCGGCTCATGGGTAGTCCTTTGGTGTCGAGGTCGAAACAACTGTAGGAGCGGTCATCGGCCGCGAACGGCGCACGGTGGTATGTCCGATGCACCGCGGCGCCTGGTTAGCGGCCGATGACCGCTCCCACAGGGCTGTGCAATCCCTGCACTGTCAGGCCTGGATGCTCAGCCCATACTCGGCCGAGGCATCCTGCAACCACAGCCACCAGTAATCGGCGAAGCTGCGGCGGATCAACAGCTCCCAGGTGTCCTCTTCGGTGCGGCGGATCACCAGCTGAGACTTGGCGAACACCGTACCCACCGCCTTGCCTACCGGAAAATTGTTCGGGTGCACATCGTAGCTCGTGGACTTCATCAGCACGTCGCGCACGTTCGGCCCGCTCAGTTCGATCAGCGACTGGCCGCCGCTGACGTTGACCACCGCGACATGCAACCCGGCCAGCGCTTCGCGCAGGCGTTGCTCGGTGGCCAGTTCCTCGCCACCGGGAACGATCAGCAGCCACTCGTCCGGGCCCAGCCACTGCAGCGACGTGTCGCCGCTGCTGACCAGGCTCAAGGCGCCGGGCAATTCCAGGCCGGTTGCCTTGTGCACGGCGCCGGCAAAGATCGGGTCATGGCCGTCGCCGCGCAGGGTCAGGTGACCCAGCAGCTTTTTCTCGCGCAGGGTCACACCGGCGCCCTGGCGACCCTTGCCCACCAGGCTGGCGAGGTCGGCATGGTGGAGCGGGTCTTCGGCCTTGGCGCCCGAAGCGGGGCGTTGCTGGTATACGTTGACTGTGGTCATTTTGCTGCACCTGTCAGTGAATGCTGTTGAAGCCTGCAAGAAGGTGGTGAGCTCCCGTAGGAGCGGTCATCGGCCGCGAAGGGCCTGCTGCAGTTGCCTTGGCACACCGCGGCGGGCTTTTCGCGGCCACTGGCCGCTCCTACAGGCGCCCTGTGCTAGATGTTCTGCCGCTCGCCCTTCGGATCGAAGAACACCGAGGAGACGATTTCAGCTTCGATCACGCTGCCATCGGCCTGCGGCGAGAACACCCGTTCGCCCATGCGCTTGAGACCGCCCTTGACCACACCCATCGCGAACGAATAACCCAGCGAGTTGCTGGCATAGCTCGACGTTACGTGGCCGACCATGCTCATGGGGATCGCCTGCTTGGGGTCGAACACCAGCTGGGCACCCTCGGGCAACCACTTGTTCGGATCGACCGGCTTGAGGCCGACCAGTTGTTTGCGCTCGTGGCGCACGGTGTCTTCGCGGTTCATGCCGCGCCAGCCGATCCACGAGAAGGGCTTGGTCCGCCCGACACACCAGCCCATGTTCAGGTCGTCGGGGGTCATTGACCCGTCGGTGTCCTGGCCGACGATGATGAAGCCCTTCTCGGCACGCAGCACGTGCATGGTTTCTGTGCCGTAGGGGGTCAGGTTGTACTGCTTGCCGGCCTCGATGATCTTCTCCAGCACGCCCATGGCGTAGTCGGCCTGGACGTTGACCTCGTACGACAGCTCGCCGGTGAAGGAGATGCGGAACACGCGCGCCGGCACACCCCCCACCTGCCCTTCTTTCCAGGTCATGAAGCCGAAAGCGTCCTTGTCCAGGTCGATGTCGGTCACTTCACTGAGCAGCTTGCGGCTGTTGGGGCCGGACAGGGTCAGGGTCGCCCAATGGTCGGTGACCGAAGTGAAGTAGACCTTCAGGTCTGGCCATTCGGTCTGCTGGTAGATTTCCAGCCATTGCAGGACCCGCGCGGCACCGCCGGTGGTGGTGGTCATCAGGAAGTGGTTGTCGGCCAGACAGGCGGTGACACCGTCGTCGAAGACCATCCCGTCTTCCTTGCACATCAGGCCGTAGCGTGCCTTGCCCACGTCCAGCTTGGTCCAGGCGTTGGTGTAGATGCGGTTGAGGAATTCGCGGGCGTCCGGGCCCTGGATGTCGATCTTGCCCAGGGTCGAGGCGTCCAGCAGACCGACGCTGTCGCGCACCGCCTTGCACTCGCGGGCGACGGCAGCATGGATGTCCTCGCCACGCTTGGGGAAGTACCAGGGGCGCTTCCATTGGCCGACGTCTTCGAACTCGGCACCGTTCTTCACATGCCAGGCATGCAGCGCGGTGAAACGCACCGGCTCGAACAGGTGGCCACAGTGACGCCCGGCCACCGCACCGAAGGTGATCGGCGTGTAATTGGGGCGGAACATGGTCGTGCCCATTTCCGGAATGGTGACGTTCAGCGAACGGGCGGCGATAGCCAGGCCGTTGACGTTGCCCAGCTTGCCCTGGTCGGTGCCGAAGCCCAGCGCGGTGTAGCGCTTGACGTGCTCGACCGACTCGAAACCCTCGCGGGTAGCCAGTTCGATGGCGGCCGCAGTGACGTCGTTCTGCAGGTCGACGAATTGCTTCGGCGCGCGCGCCGTGTCCTTGTCGTGGGGCACCTGGAACAGCGCCAGGGTCGGCTCTTCAACGCGGGTCAAGACATTGGGCAAGGTGCCTTCGACGACGCCGAAGCCTGTTTCCGAGGCCGCTCGGGCACCGCCTTCGAAACCGTCGGCCATGGCATCGGCCAAGGCATACACACCGTTCACGCCGCCGACGCACAGGCGTTTCTGCGGTGCTTCGCCCGGCACGAAGCCGAGGATGTCTTCACGCCAGACGGGCTTGCCGCCCAGGTGCGAGGCCAGGTGCACCACCGGGCTGTAACCGCCCGAGCTGCCGACCAGGTCGCAATCGAGCCATTCGCCGGGGCTGACTACCCTGTGCGCCTTGACGTCGATGGCAGCGACGCGGGCAGCGGTGACATGCTTGCTGCCGCGAGCTTCGATCACCGCGCTCGCGGTGAGGATGCGAATACCCTTGGCCCGTGCTTCCTCGACCAGCGCGCCGCGCGGGTTGTGGCGGGCATCGGCCACGGCGACCACCTTGAGGCCGGCGTCGTGCCAGTCCAGGGCTACGCGGTAGGCGTGGTCGTTGTTGGTCGACAGCACCAGTTTCTTGCCCGGTGCCACGCCGTAGCGACGTACATAGGTGGAGATGGCGCCGGCCAGCATGTTGCCCGGCACGTCGTTGTTGCCGTACACCAGTGGCCGCTCGTGGGTACCGGTTGCCAGCACCACGCGCCCGGCGCGAACCCGGTGCATGCGTTGGCGGACCTGGCCCATCGGTGCACGGTCGCCAAGGTGATCGGTGAGGCGCTGGTGAATGGTCAGGAAATTATGGTCGTGGTAGCCGTTGACCGTGGCGCGGGGCAACAGCACCACTTCAGGCATGCCTGCAAGCTCGCTGATCACTGCGGCGACCCATTCGCCGGCAGGCTTGCCATCGAGGCTTTCACGGGTGTCGAGCAGCGAGCCGCCGAACTCTTCCTGCTCGTCGGCCAGGATCACCCGGGCGCCACTGCGCGCCGCGGCCAGGGCAGCGGCCAGGCCGGCAGGGCCGGCGCCGACCACCAGCACGTCGCAGGTGCGGCTCATGTAGTCGTAGGAATCCGGGTCCACCTCGGTCGGCGAGCGACCCAGGCCGGCAGCCTTGCGGATGTACTTCTCGTAGGTCATCCAGAAGGACTGCGGGTACATGAAGGTCTTGTAGTAGAACCCCGGCGGCATCAGCTTGCCGCCGACCTTGCCGAGGATACCCATCATGTCGGTATTGACGTTCGGCCAGCCGTTGGTGCTGGTGGCAACCAGGCCCTGGTACAGCGCCTGCTGGGTCGCCCGCACGTTGGGGATCTGGGTGGCTTCGGTGGCGCCGATCTGCAGCACCGCGTTGGGCTCCTCGGCACCGGCTGCGACGATGCCGCGCGGACGCGAATACTTGAAGCTGCGGCCGATCACGTCGACGCCATTGGCCAGCAGGGCCGAGGCCAGGGTGTCGCCTTCATAGCCGATGTAGGTCGTGCCATTGAAGGTGAAGGTCAGCTTCTTGCTGCGCTCCAGACGTCCGCCGGTGGAGAGGCGATTGACCTGGCTCATGGCTTGTCTCCCGAGGCGATCTGCGGCGCCTCATCAATGGTCTTTTCGACGAACTGCGGCTGGCTGCCGATGCGATAGGTTTCCAGGATCTCGTAGGTCACCGTGTTGCGGGTCGCATTGAAATACTGGCGGCAACCGGCGGCATGGATCCACAGCTCGTGCTGCAGGCCGCGCGGGTTGTTGCGGAAGAACATGTACTCGCCCCATTGCGCGTCGGTGCACGCACCCGGGTCGAGCGGGCGGGCAATGTGCGCCTGGCCCGAGCAGTGGAATTCTTCTTCGCTGCGCAGCTCGCCACAGTGTGGACAGAAGATGTTGAGCATGGTGGTTTCTCCTGTCAGTGGGCGACGGCGGCGGCGCCGTGTTCGTCGATCAACGCGCCGTTGTGGAAGCGCTCGATGGAAAACGGCTTGGCCAGCGGGTGCATCTCGCCCGTGGCCAGGCTGGCCGCGAACACATGGCCCGAGCCCGGCGTGGCCTTGAAGCCACCGGTGCCCCAGCCGCAATTGAAGAACATGTTCGGCACCGGGGTCTTGGAGATGATCGGGCAGGCGTCCGGTGTGGTGTCGACGATGCCGCCCCACTGGCGGTTCATGCGCACCCGCGAGAGCACAGGAAACATTTCGACGATGGCCTGCAGGGTGTGTTCGATGATCGGGTACGAACCGCGCTGGCCGTAGCCGACCCAGCTATCGATACCGGCACCGATCACCAGGTCGCCCTTGTCCGACTGGCTGATGTAACCATGGACGGCGTTGGACATGATCACGCTGTCGATGATGGGCTTGATCGGCTCGGACACCAGCGCCTGCAGCGGATGGGATTCGACCGGCAGGCGGAAACCGGCCAGCTTGGCCATGTGCCCGGAGTTGCCGGCGGTAACCACACCGACGCGCTTGGCACCGATGAAACCCTTGTTGGTTTCGACACCGATGCACACGCCGCTTTCCTTGCGAAAGCCGGTCACTTCGGTCTGCTGGATCAGGTCCACGCCCAAGGCATCGGCGGCACGGGCATAGCCCCAGGCCACAGCGTCGTGACGGGCCACGCCGCCACGGCGCTGGACGGTAGCGCCGATGATCGGGTAACGGGTGTTCCTGGTGCAGTCCAGGTAGGGGATCTCTTCGGCCACCTGCTTGTTGTTCAACAGCTCGCCGTCCACGCCGTTGAGGCGGTTGGCGCTGACGCGGCGTTCGGAGTCGCGCATGTCCTGCAGGGTGTGGCACAGGTTGTAAACGCCGCGCTGGGAAAACATCACGTTGTAGTTGATGTCCTGGGACAAGCCTTCCCACAGTTTCATGGCATGTTCGTACAGGTGGGCCGACTCATCCCACAGGTAGTTGGAGCGCACGATGGTGGTGTTGCGCGCGGTATTGCCGCCGCCCAGCCAGCCCTTCTCGACCACGGCCACATTGGTGATGCCGTGGACCTTGGCCAGGTAATAGGCGGTCGCCAGGCCGTGCCCGCCGCCGCCGACGATGACGACGTCGTAGACCTTCTTGGGGGTCGGTGTGCGCCACATGCGCTGCCAGTTTTCGTGGTGGCTGAGCGAGTGCTTGAAAAGGCCAAAGCCAGAATAACGTTGCATGGTGTTCACTCCACTCTCAGCGGTAGACCGGGAAGTCGCTGCACAGGGCCGTCACGTGACGGGCCACGTTGGCCTCGACGTCGGCATCGCCCAAATTGTCGAGGATGTCGCAGATCCAGCCGGCCAGATCAAGGCACTGGGCCACTTTGAAACCACGGCTGGTGACCGCTGGGGTACCGATGCGCAGGCCCGAGGTCACGAACGGTGACTGCGGGTCATTCGGCACGGCGTTCTTGTTCACGGTGATGTGCGCACGGCCCAGGGCGGCGTCGGCGTCTTTGCCGGTGAGGCCCTGGCGAATCAGGCTGACCAGGAACAGGTGGTTGTCGGTACCGCCGGACACCACGTCGAAGCCACGCTCGATGAACACGCCGGCCATGGCCTGGGCGTTGTCGATGACCTGCTGCTGGTAGGTCTTGAACTCGGGCTCCAGCGCTTCCTTGAAGCACACCGCCTTGGCAGCGATCACATGCATCAGCGGGCCGCCCTGGCCGCCGGGGAATACCGCGGCGTTGAATTTCTTTTCCAGGGCTTCGTTGGCACGGGCCAGGATCAGTCCGCCGCGCGGACCGCGCAGGGTCTTGTGGGTGGTGGTGGTGACCACGTCGGCGAACGGGATCGGGTTGGGGTACAGGCCAGCGGCAACCAGCCCGGCAACGTGGGCCATGTCGACGAACAGGTAGGCTCCGACCTTGTCGGCGATTTCACGGAAGCGAGGGAAGTCGAGGGTCTTGGAGTAGGCCGAAAAGCCGGCAATGATCATCTTCGGCTGGTGCTCGACCGCCAGGCGCTCGACTTCGTCGTAGTCGATCAGGCCGGTGTCGGTGTCGATGCCGTACTGCACGGCGTTGTAGAGCTTGCCGGAGAAGCTGACCTTGGCACCGTGGGTCAGGTGACCGCCATGGGCCAGGCTCATGCCCAAGACCGTATCGCCGGCCTGCAACAGTGCCAGGTAGACCGCGGCGTTGGCCTGGGAACCCGAGTGCGGCTGGACGTTGGCATAGTCGGCACCGAACAGTTGCTTGGCGCGATCGATGGCCAGTTGCTCGACCTTGTCCACGTGCTCGCAGCCACCGTAGTAGCGCTTGCCCGGATAGCCTTCGGCGTACTTGTTGGTGAGGCCGCTGCCCTGGGCTTCCATCACGCGCTTGCTGGTGTAGTTTTCCGAGGCGATCAGTTCGATGTGGTCTTCCTGACGCTGGTCCTCGGCGTTCATGGCAGCCAGCAGGACGTCGTCATAACCTTGGATCTGATCTTGTTTGCTGAACATCGCGGTCTCCCCAGCGGCGGCGTGGCGCCTGGCATGTTGGACGAAGGCGACCGGCAACGGCTGCCTCCCTTGATTGCGATGGTAGGGCCGGCGCGATCCGACCAAATGCCTGCGCGCGCCTTGCAGAGGTTCGTTTACGACATGGCGCGATCAGGCCAGCGTCAGAGTGCCCGCAACAGCAGGCGCAGGCCCAGCAGGGCGAGGAAATGCAGGGGGTAGATGGCGTACGCCCAACGGCGCATGGGGGCAACTGCCTGGTGTATCCCGACGCGCAGCACCAGCAGGCCCAGCCCTGGTGCCAGCAGACAGGCAACGATGCCGCCGATTGCCGGCCAGTAGAAGTGCCGCGCGGATTCGAACAGGTTGGCCCAGGCGTTGGCGGCCAGGCACAGCACGCCCAGGGGCAACGCCCAGTACAGCGGGCGCTGCCAGGCCAGGACAAACCCCAATGGCAGCAGCACGCCCGCCAGACCGAACATCAGCTGGTGGTCGAACAACGCCGCCACGGCACCCACCGCGCAGCCAAGTGCGGCCATGGCGGGTTGTCGACGTTGCTGCCAGGCCTTGGCCACGATCAAGCCCAGAGCGAGGGTGGGCAGCACGTTGAGAGTGTCGGCCGGGTAGACGAACAGGCGGTAGGGGATTTCCGACAGCGCGGCGAAGCTCAGCAACCAGGCCAGGTAGCGGCCGCCCAGGGGAGCCTCAGGGCGGCGCGTCAGGTTGGCGGCAATCGCCAGGCAGAACCAGGGGAAAGCCAGGCGGCCCGGCACGTAGAGGAAGTCCAGCGACCAGCCGACATAGCGCAGGTGGTCGAGGACCATGCACAGCATGGCCAGCCATTTGAGCAGATCCAGTGCATGATTTCGGGTCATCCGAGAAAAAGCTCCAGTTTTTGGGTTGTCATACCGGCCTCGTAGCGGCCACAGACCGCTCCCACGCGAGCCTCACACAGCGCAGGAGCTGTCCGCATGGACGACACGTTTCCCGTAGGAGCGGCCAGTGGCCGCGAAGAGGCCCGCCTAGACGACACATCTTTCACAGTTGGTTTACAGTGCCCGCATACCTAACACCAAGGACCCGCCCATGAACGACCAAACCCAACAGTTCGCCAGCGACAATTATTCGGGCATCTGCTCCGAGGCCTGGGCGGCCATGGAGCAGGCCAACCAGGGCCATCAGCGTGCCTATGGCGACGATCAATGGACCGCACGCGCCGCCGATGAATTCCGCCGCCTGTTCGAAACCGACTGTGAAGTGTTTTTCGCCTTCAACGGCACTGCGGCCAACTCCCTGGCCCTGTCGTCGCTGTGCCAGAGCTACCACAGCGTCATCTGCTCGGAAACCGCGCACGTCGAAACCGATGAGTGCGGTGCCCCGGAATTCTTCTCCAACGGTTCCAAACTGCTGACAGCGCGCACCGAGCTGGGCAAGCTGACCCCTCAGGCCATTCGCGAAGTCGCGCTCAAGCGCCAGGACATCCACTACCCCAAGCCTCGCGTGGTCACCCTGACCCAGGCCACCGAAGTGGGCAGCGTGTACCGCCCCGAAGAACTCAAGGCCATCAGCGCCACCTGCAAGGAACTGAACCTGAACCTGCACATGGACGGCGCGCGCTTTGCCAACGCCTGTGCGTTTCTGGGCTGTACACCGGCCGAGCTGACGTGGAAAGCGGGAGTGGATGTGTTGTGCTTCGGCGGTACCAAGAACGGCATGGCCGTGGGCGAGGCCATTCTGTTCTTCAACCACCGGCTGGCCGAAGATTTCGACTATCGCTGCAAGCAGGCGGGGCAGCTGGCGTCGAAGATGCGTTTCCTGTCGGCGCCTTGGGTGGGGTTGCTGGAGAACGATGCCTGGCTCAAGCATGCCGGACACGCCAACCATTGCGCGCAACTGCTCAAGGCGTTGGTCGAGGGTATACCGGGGGTGGAGTTGATGTTTCCAGTAGAGGCCAACGGGGTGTTTCTGCAGATGCCGGAACCGGCCCTGGAAGCCCTGCGCGCCAAGGGCTGGCGCTTCTACACCTTCATCGGCAGCGGCGGCGCTCGCTTCATGTGCTCATGGGACACCGAGGAAGCCCGCGTGCGCGAGCTGGCCCGCGACATTCAGGCCGTAATGGCCGCCTGAGCACCGGGTCGTCCCGTTCGCGGCCACGGACCGCTCCTACATCTCGCTCATGCCACCGCAGTTCCACCGTAGGAGCGGTCATCGGCCGCGAAGGGTGCGCCGCGGCATGGCTGAACCCCCCGCGGTGCGCTTTTCGCGGCCGATGACCGCTCCTACAGGTCACCACCGCCCAGCCTGACTCAGACTTCCAGGTAATCCAGGATCCCTTCGGCAGCGTTGCGGCCTTCGAAGATGGCGGTCACCACCAGGTCCGAACCGCGGACCATGTCGCCGCCGGCGAAGATCTTCGGGTTGCTGGTCTGGTGCTTGAACCGACCCTGCTCCGGCGCCACCACGCGGCCCTGGCTGTCGGTCTGGATGCTGTGGTCCTGGAACCACGCCGCCGGGCTTGGGCGGAAACCGAAAGCGATGACCACGGCATCGGCCGGGATGATCTCCTCGGAACCCGGAATCGGCTCGGGGCTGCGACGGCCACGGGCATCGGGTTCGCCCAGACGGGTTTCGACCACCTTCACCCCTTCGACCTTGTCTTCACCGACGATGGCGATCGGCTGGCGGTTGTAGAGGAATCTGACCCCCTCTTCCTTGGCGTTCTTCACCTCTTTGCGCGAGCCCGGCATGTTCGCCTCGTCACGCCGATAGGCACAGGTCACCGCCTTGGCACCCTGGCGAATGGAGGTACGGTTGCAGTCCATCGCCGTATCGCCACCGCCCAGCACCACGACCTTCTTGCCCTTCATGTCGACGAAATCTTCCGGCGACTTTTCGAAGCCCAGGTTGCGGTTGACGTTGGCGATCAGGAAATCCAGGGCATCGTGCACGCCAGGCAGGTCTTCACCGGGGAAGCCGCCCTTCATGTAGGTGTAGGTGCCCATGCCCATGAACACCGCATCGTATTCTTCCAGCAACTGCTCGACGCTGATGTCCTTGCCCACCTCGGTGTTCAGGCGGAACTCGATGCCCATGCCGGTGAAGACTTCGCGCCGATTGCTCAACACGCTCTTCTCCAGCTTGAACTCGGGGATACCGAAGGTCAGCAGACCGCCGATTTCCGGGTTCTTGTCGAACACCACCGGAGTCACGCCACCGCGCACCAGCACATCGGCGCAGCCCAGACCGGCCGGGCCGGCGCCGATGATGGCGACGCGCTTGCCGGTCGGCTTGACCTTGGACATGTCCGGGCGCCAGCCCATGGCGAACGCGGTGTCGGTGATGTACTTCTCCACCGAACCGATGGTCACCGCGCCGAAGCCGTCATTGAGGGTGCAGGCACCCTCGCACAGACGATCCTGCGGGCACACCCGGCCGCACACTTCAGGCAGGGTGTTGGTCTGGTGCGACAGCTCGGCGGCGGCGAGGATGTTGCCCTCGGCCACCAGTTTCAACCAGTTGGGAATGAAGTTGTGCACCGGGCACTTCCACTCGCAGTACGGGTTGCCACAGCCCAGGCAGCGGTGGGCCTGGTCGGCCGACTGCGCGGGTTTGAAGGGCTCGTAGATCTCCACGAACTCTTTCTTGCGTTGACGCAACAGTTTCTTCTTCGGATCTTTGCGCCCGACCTCGATGAACTGGAAGTCATTACTCAGACGTTCAGCCATTGTTAAAACCTCATCAAACTGTTCAGGCGCATATCACTGCGGGTTGGCACGGGTGCTGGACAGCAGCGATTTCAGGTTGGCGGCCTTGGGCTTGACCAACCAGAAGCGACGCAGATAGTCGTCCAGGTTTTCCCAAAGGTTGCGGCCCCATTCGCTGTCGGTTTCGGCGACGTATTCGGCCAGCACGCGCTCCAGGTGAGTACGGTAGGCCTCCATGGCTTCGCCACTGATGCGCTGGATTTCCACCAGCTCGTGGTTGACCCGGTCGACGAAGCTGTTGTCCTGGTCGAGCACGTAGGCGAAACCGCCGGTCATGCCCGAACCGAAGTTGTAGCCGGTCTTGCCGAGCACGCAGACGAAACCGCCGGTCATGTATTCGCAGCAGTGATCGCCCGTGCCTTCCACGACCGTGTGGGCACCGGAGTTGCGCACCGCGAAACGCTCGCCTGCGGTACCGGCGGCGAACAGCTTGCCGCCGGTGGCGCCGTACAGACAGGTATTGCCGATGATGGCACTGTCCTGGGTCTTGAACGGGCTGCCCTTGGGCGGCACGATCACCAGCTTGCCAGCGGTCATGCCCTTGCCGACGTAGTCGTTGGCATCGCCCTCCAGGTACATGTTCAAGCCACCGGCATTCCAGACGCCAAAGCTCTGGCCCGCAGTGCCCTTGAAACGGAAGGTCAGCGGATTGGCGTTCATGCCCTGGTTGCCATGCAGCTTGGCGATTTCCCCGGAGATGCGCGCGCCGATGGAGCGGTCGCAGTTGCAGATGTCCATCGCGTATTCGCCACCGGTCTTGCCCTGAATCGCCGGCAAGGCCATTTCCACCATCTTCTCGGCCAGCAGGCCCTTGTCGAACGGCGGGTTGCGCTCCACCTGGCAGAACTGCGGCTTGTCGGCTGGAATATGGTCGCTGCCCAACAAGGGGGTCAGGTCCAGGTGCTGCTGCTTGGCGGTTTCACCCGGCAGCATTTCCAGCAGATCGGTGCGCCCGATCAGCTCGCCCAGGCTGCGTACGCCCAGCTTGGCCAGCCACTCACGGGTTTCCTCGGCCACGTAGGTGAAGAAGTTGATCACCATGTCGACCGTGCCGATGTAGTGATCCTTGCGCAGCTTCTCGTTCTGCGTGGCCACGCCGGTGGCGCAGTTGTTCAGGTGGCAGATGCGCAGGTATTTGCAGCCCAGGGCAATCATTGGCGCGGTGCCGAAGCCGAAGCTCTCGGCACCCAGGATCGCCGCCTTGATCACGTCCAGGCCGGTCTTCAGGCCGCCGTCGGTCTGTACCCGCACCTTGCCGCGCAGGTCGTTGCCGCGCAGGGTCTGGTGGGTTTCGGCCAGGCCCAGTTCCCACGGTGCACCGGCATACTTGATCGAGCTCAGCGGCGATGCACCGGTGCCACCGTCGTAGCCGGAAATGGTGATCAGGTCGGCATAGGCCTTGGCCACGCCGGCGGCGATAGTGCCCACACCTGCCTCGGCCACCAGTTTGACCGACACCAGCGCGGCCGGGTTGACCTGCTTGAGGTCGAAGATCAGCTGCGACAAGTCCTCGATGGAGTAGATGTCGTGGTGCGGCGGCGGCGAGATCAGCGTCACGCCAGGCACGGCATAGCGCAGCTTGGCGATCAGGCCGTTGACCTTGCCGCCGGGCAGCTGGCCGCCCTCGCCGGGCTTGGCGCCCTGGGCCACCTTGATCTGCAGCACTTCGGCGTTGACCAGGTATTCGGGAGTGACACCGAAGCGGCCGGTTGCGATCTGCTTGATCTTCGAACTGCGTACGGTGCCGTAGCGCGAAGGGTCTTCGCCGCCTTCACCGGAGTTGGAACGCGCACCCAGGCGGTTCATTGCCTCGGCCAGCGCTTCGTGGGCTTCGGGCGACAATGCACCCAGGGAAATGCCCGCCGAGTCGAAACGCTTGAGAATCGCTTCCAGCGGTTCGATCTGGTCCATGCCCAGCGGTTCGTCGAGCGTCTTGACCTTGAGCAGGTCGCGGATCATCGACACCGGACGGTTGTCGACGATCGCGGTGTATTCCTTGAACTTGCTGTAGTCGCCCTGCTGCACGGCGGCCTGCAGGGTGTTGACCACGTCCGGGTTGTAGGCGTGGTACTCGCCGCCGTACACGAACTTCAGCAGACCGCCTTGCTGGATCGGCTTGCGCGGGCT
Source organism: Pseudomonas baltica (assembly GCF_014235765.1). Classification (GTDB taxonomy): domain Bacteria; phylum Pseudomonadota; class Gammaproteobacteria; order Pseudomonadales; family Pseudomonadaceae; genus Aquipseudomonas; species Aquipseudomonas baltica. Next base: position 300,034 of record NZ_JACMYH010000004.1, on the reverse strand, counting down.
CCAGGCCTCGGCGGCAAGGGCTTTCTGCTCGGCTTCCAGGTCGACGAAGCGCGCGCCCTTGATGCGGCTCGGCACACCACGGAAGCTCAGCTCGCAGACTTCCTCGGACAGACCGATGGCCTCGAACAGCTGGGCGCCGCGGTACGACGCCACGGTGGAGATGCCCATCTTCGAGAGAATCTTGAGCAAACCCTTGGTGATGCCCTTGCGGTAGTTCTTGAACACCTCGTAGAGGTCGCCCAACACTTCACCGGTACGGATCAGGTCGCCCAGCACTTCATAGGCCAGGAACGGATAGACCGCCGAAGCGCCAAAGCCGATCAGCACGGCGAAGTGATGCGGATCGCGGGCGGTGGCGGTTTCCACGAGGATGTTGCTGTCGCAGCGCAGGCCCTTCTCGGTCAGGCGATGGTGCACCGCACCGGTGGCCAGCGACGCATGCACCGGCAGCTTGCCCGCAGCGATGTTGCGGTCACTGAGCACCAGCAAGGTACGTCCGGCGCGTACCGCTTCCTCGGCCTGATCGGCGATGTTGCGCACGGCCGCTTCAAGGCCCATGGCTTCATCGTAGTTCAGTTCGATGACCTGGCGATCGAAGCCCGGCCGATCCAGGTTCATCAACGAGCGCCACTTGGCGGGCGAGATGACCGGCGAGCTGAGGATCACCCGCGAAGCATGCTCCGGGGACTCCTGGAAGATGTTGCGCTCGGCACCCAGGCAGATTTCCAGGGACATCACGATCGCTTCGCGCAGCGGGTCGATCGGCGGGTTGGTCACCTGCGCGAACTGCTGGCGGAAATAGTCATAAGGCGTGCGCACGCGACGCGACAGCACGGCCATCGGCGTGTCGTCGCCCATCGAACCCACGGCTTCCTGGCCTTGTTCACCCAGTGGGCGCAACACCTGGTCGCGCTCCTCGAAGGTCACCTGGTACATCTTCATGTACTGCTTGAGCTGGTCGCTGCTGTAGAAGGCCGAACCGTGGTCGTTGTCTTCCATGGTCGACTGGATGCGCAGCGCGCTCTTGCGCAGCCACTGCTTGTACGGGTGGCGCGACTTCAGGCGATTGTCGATGTCATCGGTGTGCAGCACCTGGCCGGTTTCGGTATCGACCGCCAGGATCTGGCCCGGACCCACACGCCCCTTGGCGATGACGTCCTCGGGCTGGTAGTTCCACACGCCGATTTCCGAGGCCAGGGTGATGTAGCCATTCTTGGTGGTGACCCAGCGCGCCGGACGCAGGCCGTTGCGGTCGAGCAGGCACACGGCATGGCGGCCGTCGGTCATGACCACGCCGGCCGGCCCATCCCAGGGCTCCATGTGCATCGAGTTGTATTCGTAGAACGCCCGCAGGTCCGGGTCCATGGTCTCGACGTTCTGCCAGGCCGGCGGAATCAGCATGCGCACGCCACGGAACAGATCGATACCACCGGTGACCATCAGTTCGAGCATGTTGTCCATGCTCGAAGAGTCGGAACCCACGCGGTTGACCAGCGGGCCGAGCTCTTCCAAATCCGGGATCAGATCGTTGGCGAACTTGGCGCGACGGGCCAGCGCCCAGTTGCGGTTGCCGGTGATGGTGTTGATCTCGCCGTTGTGGGCGAGAAAGCGGAATGGCTGGGCCAGCGGCCATTTCGGCAGGGTATTGGTGGAGAAGCGCTGGTGGAACACGCAGATGGCGGTCTGCAGACGCTCGTCGGACAGGTCTGGATAGAAGGCCGTGAGATCGGCCGGCATCATCAGGCCTTTGTAGATGATGGTCTTGTGCGAAAAACTGCAGATGTAGTGATCGGTGTCGGCGGCATTGGCCACGGAGGACCGGCGGCGGGCACTGAACAACTTGATCGCGAACTGCTGATCGCTCAGGCCTTCGCCCCCGACGAACACTTGCTGGATTTTTGGCAGGCGCTCAAGGGCCAGGCGGCCCAGCACGCTGGTGTCGATCGGTACGTCGCGCCAGCCGACCAACTGCAGGCCGGCAGCCTCGATTTCGCGGTTCATGTTTTCGCGGGCCGCTTGGGCGCGTACCGGGTCTTGATTGAAGAAGACCATGCCCACGGCATATTGCTTGGGCAGTTCGTTGCCGAAGTGCTGTTGGGCGATGGCACGCAGAAACAGGTCGGGCTTCTGGATCAGCAAGCCGCACCCGTCGCCGGTCTTGCCATCGGCGTTGATCCCACCGCGGTGGGTCATGCAGGTCAGGGCCTCGATGGCCGTTTGCAACAGGTTATGGCTGGGCTCACCCGACATATGGGCAATCAGGCCAAAACCGCAGTTATCCTTGAATTCATCCGGACGATACAGACCTGTTTTCATAGACACATTCTCACCAGGCTGCCTCTTGTTCGAGGCAATTTCTTTTCGATTCAACTAGTTACCACACGCGCCGAACGTTCGCCGGCTTTGCGGGGGCAAAAGGGAGGTCATTGTACACAGCGCTACGGGTGGTCACAAATTCAGCGACGAAATCAATAACTCATTTGTCGCAAATGTGAACGTTTCCAGCAGGCTATTGTGATAGCGACTTGAGCTGGATTCTGAATCCCGCAGCCTGACAGTGCAAGCCCGCATGCCTGCAGGGCCCGTGCTTGAGCCTTTCAGAGCAAACCAGGGAACAGGGACGGCGAAGCCTGCCTCGCAGTGCGGGGCAGGCTCGGGATTCAGATGACGCCGGAGGGTGGGGCGGCGGGGATAGGGTGCCGCCCGACAATCAGCGAGCTGTCGCGAGGTCCTGTTGGACGCTGGCGACAGTGCGTGGCCAAGGTTTACCAGCCTGGACCTTGGCTGGCAAGTTCTTGATGGCGGCAACGGCGGCATCACGGCTGGCGAAGCTGCCATAGGTGATCACGTAGAGCGGTTTGCCTTGCAGGGTTTTCTTGAAGTAGCGGAACTCGCCACCCTGCTCCTTGACGTAGGCCTGCGCAGCGCCTTCGTTGCTGGTCCCCAGAATCTGCACCACATAATTGCTTGGCGACTGCCCGGCATACCAACTGCCGCCGGCGGCAGCTTTGCCGGCCGCTGCAGGGGCCGCCGGAGCTGGCTTGGCCGCCACGGTGGGCGCAGGCGCAGGCTTGACGGCTGTGGTCGGCGCAGGTTTGGTGGTTGCTGGCGGAGCTGTCTGACGCGCAGGCGCTGGGCTCGGCGCGACCGCTGCAGGCGAACCTGCAGGCACACCGGCTGGCGGTGCGATGGTGGTCACGGTAGGCGGCTGCGGCGACGTATTCACCGCGTCGCCCGTCTCTTCTCCGTCGCCCATGCCGGTGGACTCGGCCAGCGGGCCACGCATGACCGGCTGCTGTCCATTCATCGGCAACGACTGCGAACTGCCATTGAATTCGACCGATGGATTGCCATTGTTGGACTGAGCTGCACTTGGCTGCCCCTGCCCCATTGGCAACTGGGCCTGTTCTGTCGTGCTCGGTGCCTTGCCGTCGCGGCTGGGGATCAGCCAGGCGGCAGCCACAGCGACGACTACAACGGCGGAAATCGCCAATACGTGTTTCTTAGGCATCTTAAACCCCATAGCAGGACGCTTCACCGACGAGCGGCTAGCGATCATGGCCTCGATCAGTGCGTCACGAGCAACCTGGTTGATGGCTCCTGGCCAACCATCCGAGTTCTCGTGAATGTCGGCGATCTGATCATTGGTGAGCAACTGGATTCCCTTACCGGCACCCTCCAGACGCAGGGCCAGGTATTCGCGGGTTTCCTCGAGGCTGTACGGTTGCAGCTCGATCACGTGGAACAATTCCTGCCCGGCGCTGAACTGCTCCAGGCCCGCGATCAATGAAGGCTCGCCGAACAGGAACACATGTGGGCGCCCGTCCGCGGTGCCCGCCGCCAACGCCAGCAGGGCTTCGAGTGCGGATTCGTCGAGTTGTTCCGCGTCGTCCACCAGCAGGTAGACTTCCTGCCCGGTCAGCCCCAGCTGGACGATCTGCGCCAGCAGGGCCGGCACTTCCAGAGTATTGAGGTTGAGCGACTGGGCGACCTGGGTCAGCACGCTGGCGGCATCGCCGGCCCCGCGCGCCGACACCACGATGCTTTGCACCGACTGCTTGTTGGTACTGGCGACCAAAGCCTGGCGCAGCAGGGTCTTGCCACTGCCATGCGGGCCGGTGACCACCAGCAACAGCTGGCTATAGCGCGCCAGGTGATGCAATTGGCCCAGTACCGGCTTGCGCTGGGCCGGGAAGAATTTGAAGCCAGGCACCCTTGCGGCGAAGGGGTCATGATCCAATTGGTAGTGGCCGAGAAAGGCCTCATCGGCATGCAGACTTGTCATCGAACTCTCGTAGAACAAAGGTGGATCGTTGATGGGTTGCTGGAAACACGTCCTGCTGGAACAGGCTCCACTAGGCTTCCAGCCCGGCGACGATGGCGCGGTAATCCGCTTCCAGGGTCGCCTGAAGCACATCGTGCGGGTAGTCGGCGGTGATCACTGCTTCGCCGATGCTGCGCAGCAGCACCAGGCGCAGACTGCCATCCAGCACTTTCTTGTCGATTGCCATGTGCTCGAGGAAATCGGTCGGCGTCATTTCCGCCGGCGGCACCACCGGCAGGCCGGCGCGCTGCAGCAGACGAATGCCGCGATCCCGCTCGGCCTGGGTGATCCAGCCAAGGCGCATGGACATCTCCAGCGCCATCACCGTACCGGCCCCCACGGCCTCACCGTGAAGCCACACACCATACCCCATATGGGTCTCGATGGCGTGGCCGAAAGTATGCCCCAGGTTCAGCGTGGCGCGCACACCGGACTCGCGTTCGTCCGCACCCACCACTCGTGCCTTGGCCTCGCAGGAACGGGCAATGGCCAGCGTGAGGGCCGCCTGATCGAGCGCCCGGAGGGCATCGACGTTATCTTCCAGCCAGCCCAGGAACGGTTCGTCGCAGATGAATCCGTACTTGATCACCTCCGCCAGCCCCGCCGACAGCTCGCGCGGCGGCAAGGTGGCCAGGGTGGTGGTGTCGATCACCACCGCCTGCGGCTGATAGAACGCACCGACCATGTTCTTGCCCAGCGGATGGTTGATGCCGGTCTTGCCGCCCACCGACGAGTCGACCTGGGACAGCAGCGTGGTCGGCACCTGGATGAAATCGACACCGCGCTGGTAGCAGGCAGCAGCGAACCCGGCCATGTCACCAATGACACCGCCGCCCAAGGCAATGACCGTAACGCGCCGATCCAGCCGTGCCGTGAGCATGGCATCGAAAATGGTCTGCAGGGTTTCCCAGTTCTTGAACGCTTCGCCATCAGGAAGCACCACGGGCACCACCGAATAGGCGCCCAGGGTCTGGGTCAGGCGATCCAGGTAGAGCGGCGCCACCGTGGCGTTGGAGATGACCGCCACCTTTCGCCCGGCAATGTGCGGGGCCAGCAGCCCAGCCTGATCTAGCAGCCCTTCGCCAATGTAGATCGGATAGCTGCGTTCGCCGAGGTCAACCTTGAGTGTCTGCATGTGTCCCCACTATTGTTCTGTGAATCGAATGCCGTCAAACGGCGCCCTGCGCCGGTAGCGGATGGCCGCGCGTACGGCCGCCTTCAGCGCGGCGGCAGGCGTTGCAGGCGTTCGAGGATATCGAGGACCACCATGCGCGGTGGGCGCTCGTCGGTCTGCACCACCAGGTCGGCGATCTCGCGGTACAGCGGATCGCGGATTGCCAGCAGGGCCCGCAGCGTGGCCTCCGGGTTGGCGGTGCGCAATAGAGGCCGATTGCGATCGCGTGCCGTGCGACCGACTTGCTGTTCGACCGAGGCGTGCAGGTAGACCACGCGCCCGCCGGCGTGCAATGCCTGGCGGTTTTCATCACGCATGACCGCGCCACCGCCGGTAGCCAGCACCAGGCCGTCGAACTCGCACAGTTCGGCCAGCATGGCCTGCTCGCGGTCGCGAAAGCCGACCTCGCCTTCCTGATCGAAGATCCACGGGATATTCGCTCCGGTACGGGTCTCGATTTCCTTGTCGGAATCCTTGAACGGCAACCGAAGCTCTTTGGCCAGCAAACGGCCAATGGTGCTCTTGCCTGCACCCATTGGCCCAACAAGTATCAAATTTCGCACAGAATCAACGACTCACAGCAATCGCCTGGTTATTCATGATACGCGGTGTCAAGAATACCAGCAGCTCGGATTTGGCTTCCGACACGACATCCCGACGGAAAAGGCGCCCAACATACGGCACGTCGCCCAAAAAGGGCACCTTGTCCACGGTTTTACTTTGCGTGTTGGAGAAAACCCCACCGATGACGATGGTCTCGCCGTCGTTGACCAGCACCTTGGCGTTGACCTCGTTCTTGCTGATCGGCGGTACACCCAGCACCGCGTTCAGGTAGTCGGGCTCATCCTTGGTGACCTTCACTTCCATGATGATGCGGCTGTCCGGGGTGATCTGCGGCGTCACCTCGAGTGACAGCGAAGCCTCCTTGAACGACACCGTGGTGGCGCCGCTGGAGCTGGCCTCCTGGTACGGCACCTCGGTGCCCTTGAGGATCTTCGCGGTTTCCTTGTCCGAGGTCACCACCTTGGGCTGGGAGACGATCTCGCCATTGCCGGTGCTTTCCATGGCACTGAGTTCGAGGTCCAGCAGAACGTTGTTGGTCACGAAACCCAGGCCGATGCCGGAGGTTGCATCGGCAGCTCCCAGGTCGATGAAGGGCGTGTTGCTGCCGACGTCGGCGCCGGTGTTGCCGGCTTCGTCGCCATTGTTGTCCAGGCCGTAGGCAGTCCAGTTGTTCTTGCCCCTCAGGTTGGTCGAACCGCCCCAACGCACGCCCAGCGCCTTGTTGTAGCCGACGTTGGCTTCGACGATGCGCGCCTCGATCATCACCTGACGCACCGGAATATCCAGCTGGGTGACGATGCGACGCAGTTCGTCGAGGCGATCCTGGGTCTGGTAGGCAATGATGTTGTTGGTGCGTTCGTCGACGGTGATCGAGCCACGCTCGGTCTCGACGTTCTCGCCACGGGTCACCGACTGGAACAGCTTGGCGATGTCGGCAGCCTTGGCATAGTTGACCTGCATCAACTCGCGGCGCAGCGGCGCCAGCTCCTGGATCTGCCGCTGCGACTCCAGCTCCTGGCGCTCGCGGGCGGCAATCTCGTCGGCCGGGGCCACCAGCAGCACGTTGCCGACCTTGCGTTTGTCCAGGCCCTTGGTTTTGAGCACCAGGTCCAGCGCCTGATCCCAGGGAACGTTCTGCAGGCGCAGGGTGATGCCACCCTGCACCGTGTCACTGGCCACCAGGTTGAGGTTGGTGAAATCGGCGATCAGCTGCAGCACCGAACGCACGTCGATGTCCTGGAAATTCAGCGAGAGCTTCTCGCCGGTATAGACATTGCGCTCGACATTGCGCCGCGCGACGTCCTCGTTGGTCAGCGGCCGCACACTGATGGTCAGGCGGTTTTCGGTCTGGTACGAGGAGTAGTCGAAGCTGCCGCTGGGCTCGATGGTCACGGTCGCGCCAGTGGCGCCGACCGAGGAGTTGACGAACTGCACCGGGGTCGCGAAATCCTTCACGTCCAAACGCACCCGCAACGGATCGGGCAGCTGGGTCTTGGCGAAAGTGAGCAGGATCTTGCCGCCCTGCTCCTGGATATCGGGGCTGATGGTCGGGTCGCTGAGGTCGATGATGACATTGCCCTCACCCAGCTCGCCGCGCTGGAAATCGACGTTGCGAATGGCCCGGCCGGCGGGCACCGCCGCCCGCGCAGGAGCAGGCACGGCTGCGGGTCGCGGGGCGGGCCGAGCTGCCGTCGGAGCCGGTATCGCCGTGCCCTGCAGGGCCGCGGCACCCTCGCCCACCAGCACGAACAGGTCGTTGCCCTGCACGCGGGTGCTGTAGGGCGCCAGCTTGGTCAGGTTGACGATGATCCGCGTGCGGTCGGTGGCCTCCACCACCACCACACTGCGGGCATTGCCCACGCCCAGGTCGCGACTGCGGGCGCCCAGTTGACTGGTCACACCCGGCAGGTCGAGGGCGATCCGGGCCGGTTGCTCGGTGGTATAGCCGCGTGGCGCCGTGACCGGGCCGTCGAACGAAAGCTTGAGCTCGACGCGATCACCGGGCAGGGAAGCAACGTCGAGCGTCTTCAAGTTCGCGGCCATGACGATCGGTGAAAGCATCGCTATCCCTAGCGAAATACCGAAGGCTGAGAGAATCCTGTTCATTTTCGAGTTCCACTAGACATGCTTGACCCAAGCCCTTTACGAGCGCTCTTTGAGCGGGATGGTGCGAGGCCGCTCCAACCAACCACCATCCCCATCGGGAACGATTTCAACGACATCGACCTGGGCATCGCTGATGGCGATGATCCGCCCGTCGTTGCGACCCAGGTAATCGCCTACCTTCAGGCGGTGCACGCCACCGGCGCCGCGCATCAGGGCAAAGCGGCCACCGGCATTGCCCAAGGTGCCGACCATTTCGAAATCCTCGATGTTGAAACCCTCCAGGAATTGCTTGACCCGCGTGGTGTCGGGCTTGATGAGCCGGGAGCCCTTCTGCCTGTTCACCAGTTCGATCTTGATCGGTGGCTGGAACGGGCTGCGCAACGACGCGGCCTCGTAGCTGAACGCCTGATAGGGCGCAAAGCGCGGTATCGGTTCGATCTTGCCCTTGGGCCGTGCCTTGACCTCGGCCATGAATGCGTCGAGGTCGGCGAAATCGCCGTTGCCACCGCAACCTGCCAGCACCAGCATGCACGCGGCCAGGCCTGCAACGAATACTGCTTTCATTTCGCTTGCCCCTGTGTCGGTGCCGCGTCCGCGCCAGGCAGGCCTTGATCGTTGTAGCGGTAGGTCTTGGCCAGGATACTCATGCGCAGCTGGCTGTTGCTGGCCTTCGGGTCCACGGGTTTCACTTCGAAGTCGTGCAGGGTGACGATCCGCGGCAGGCTGGCCACGCCACTGACGAAGGTGGCCAGGTCGTGGTAGGTACCGGTCACGCTGATCTGTATCGGCAGCTCGATATAAAACTGCTGGGTCACCTCAGGCAACAATTTTATTTCTTCGAACTCCAACCCCGAACCCAGACCGGTGCGCGTGATGTCCTCGAGCAGGCCCGGCACTTCGGTGTCGCTGGGCAACTGTCGCAACATGGCGCCGAACGACGTTTCCATTTCCTGCATCTGTTCGGTGTAGGTTTCCAGGTTCGCCGCCTGGAAGGCCTTGGTGGAGAACTGCTCCTTGAGCGCAGTTTCCTGATCGGCCTGCTGCTGCAATTGCGCTTCGAGGTCCGAGATGTGGAAGTTGTAGCCCAGGCCGAGAATGAGCGCCATCAGCAACACGCCGGCAATCACCTTGACCGCGGTGGGCCACGAACCGATGTTGTTCAGGTCAAGCTCGCTGAGCTCGACCTTGCGCAGGCTGTCCATCCAGCTCGAAGGGTTCATTTGTCGTCCCCTTCGGCCTGGACCGGAGCGGTCTGGCGCACGTTCAGCTGGAAACTGTTGGCGCCGTTGACGTCGGCACTGGTGTTGGCCTTGACTTCGTTGAGGGCGGGCGCTTCCAGCCAGGGCGAAGCGTCGAGGTTGCGCAACAGGTCGGACACGCGGTTGTTGGTCTCGGCGGCGCCGGCAATGGCAATGCTCTTGTCGGTCATTTTCACGTCGGTGAAGTACACGCCGTCGGGCAGCGTGCGCGCCATCTGGTCGAAGATGCGCCCGATGATCGGGCGGTTGCCCTGCAGGTCCTGGATGGTTTTCATGCGCTCGAGCAATTGCTTGCGCCGCGCCTTGAGCTCACTGATCGACTTGATGCGCTGATCGAGCAGGACGATCTCGGACTGTAGGTGGGCATTGCGCGCCGTCTGGGTGTCGATGGCATTGCCGATGAATCGGTCCGCCAGAAAAATGACCGCGATGGCGCCGACCAGCACGCCGGCCATGGCAATCAGGAATTGTCGCTTGCGCTCTTCTCGCAGCTGCTCGCGCCACGGCAGCAGGTTGATCCTTGCCATCTAGTCGAAGCTCCTCAGCGCCAGGCCACAGGCGATCATCAAGGCCGGTGCATCGCTGGCCAGCGCACCGGCGTTGACCTTGCTGCTCAGGGCCATATCGGCGAACGGGTTGGCCACCAGGGTCGGGGTGCCCAGGCGTTGCTGGATCAGCCGATCCAGGCCGGAAATCGAAGCGGTGCCACCGGCGAGCATGATGTAGTCGACATCGTTGAACTGGCCGGCGGCAAAGAAAAACTGCAGCGAGCGCGACACCTGCTGTACCACGGCATCCTTGAACGGTTGCAGCACTTCGGCCACATAGTCGTCGGGCAGCCCGCCCTGCTTCTTGGCCAGGCCGGCTTCCTCGTTGGACAGGCCGTAGCGACGCTGGATTTCCTCGGTCAGCTGGCGCCCCCCGAACAACTGCTCGCGGGTATAGATGATGCGGCCGTTGTGCAGCACGCTGAGGGTGGTCATGGTCGCGCCGATGTCCACCACGGCCACGGTCAGGGCCTGGTTGCCACCGGCCAGCTGCGCGGTGAGCAGGCCAAAGGCACGCTCCAGCGCATACGCCTCGACATCCACCACCTTGGCGCTCAGCCCGGCCAGGGCCAGGGCAGCCTCGCGGACCTCGACGTTTTCCTTGCGGCAGGCAGCCAGCAATACCTCGACCCGCTCGGGGTTGCGCGCCGAATAGCCCTGAACTTCGAAGTCGATGGCGACTTCTTCGAGGGGGTAGGGAATGTACTGGTCGGCCTCGACCTTGAGCTGGGTTTCCAGCTCGTCGTCCGACAGGCCGGCATCCATCTCGATGGTCTTGGTGATCACCGCCGAACCGGCCACGGCCACCGCGACGATGCGGGTACCGGTGCGCGCCTTGACCAGCACGCGGCTCAGGGCATGCCCGACGCCTTCGAGTTCGGCAATGTTCTTCTCGACCACGGCATTGGCCGGCAACGGTTCCACGGCATACGACTCGACCCGGAAACGGTTGCCCGTGCGGCTCAGCTCGAGCAATTTGACCGACGTGGAGCTGATGTCGATGCCCAATAGCGAATGTGCTTTCTTGCTGAAGAGTCCACGCACAACCGATTCCCTATTACTATCCGCGACTTACGGACCCTTTGTCGTACGAGGCATTTAATAGCAGTCTTGACAGAAGCGCAAATGACGCTCCGGGTCGAAAAATGCTTATAATGCCCAGCGTTTTTTCCACGTACCGCGTGCTGCGCTTAACCCATTCTTTTATCTGGAAATCCAAAAGCCTTGATACGCCTGCTGAAGTTTTTCTGGTGGTCTTTCCTCGCCGTCGTCTGCGGGCTGTTGCTCGTGCTCAGCGGGGCATTTCTGTATCTCAGCCCCAGCTTGCCGTCTGTCGACGCCCTGCGCAGCGTCGAGCTGCAGATCCCCCTGCGGGTCTTCAGCAGCGACGGAAAACTGATCGCCGAGTTCGGCGAGATGCGCCGCTCGCCGATCAAGTTCGCCGAGATTCCGCCACATTTCATCCAAGCCCTGTTGTCCGCAGAAGACGACAATTTCGAAAACCATTACGGCGTCGACCCCAGCAGCCTCATGCGCGCCGCCTCGCAGCTGGTGCGCAGCGGTCATATCCAGACCGGCGGCAGTACCATCACCATGCAGGTCGCCAAGAACTATTTCTTGACGTCCGAACGCAGTTTTTCACGCAAAATCACTGAAATCCTCCTTGCCTTGCAAATCGAGCGCCAACTTACCAAGGATGAGATTCTCGAGCTGTACGTGAACAAGATCTACCTGGGCAACCGGGCCTACGGGATCGAAGCCGCCGCACAGGTGTATTACGGCAAGTCGATCCGCGACGTAAGCCTGGCGCAGATGGCGATGATCGCCGGCCTGCCCAAGGCGCCTTCGCGCTTCAACCCGCTGGCCAACCCGGTACGCAGCAAGGAGCGTCGCGACTGGATCCTGGGGCGCATGTTCCGCCTGGGCAAGATCGACGAAGCCAGCTACAACGCTGCCGTCGGCGAGCCGCTCAACGCCAGCTATCACGTGCCCACGCCGGAAGTCAGCGCGCCGTGGATCGCCGAAATGGCCCGTGCCGAAATGGTCGGTCGCTACGGCAGCGAGGCCTATACACAGGGCTTCAACGTCACCACCACGGTGCCGAGCAATCTGCAGGAAGACGCCAACCACGCCATCAGCTCCGGGCTGATCGCCTACGATCAACGCCATGGCTATCGCGGTCCGGAAGCTCGCCTGCCCGGCAAGACGCCGCGCGAGTGGGCCCAGGAACTGACTCGCCAGCGTCCGCTGAACGGCCTGGAGCCTGCCATCGTCACCAAGGTCGACAAGACGGGCATCGTCGTGCTCACCCGCGACGACAAGCAGGAGTCGATTGCCTGGGACAGCATGAAATGGGCGCGCCCCTTCATGAACACCAACAGTGTCGGGCGCACGCCTGCGCAGCCGTCGGACGTTGCGCAGGTAGGCGATCTGATCCGCGTACAGCGTCAAGACGATGACACCTTGAAGTTCAGCCAGGTACCGACGGTGCAGAGCGCGCTGGTGTCGCTGGACCCGCGCACCGGCGCCATCCGTGCCTTGGTCGGTGGTTTCTCGTTCGAACAGAGCAACTACAATCGTGCGATGCAGGCCAAGCGGCAGCCGGGCTCCAGCTTCAAGCCGTTCATCTATAGCGCGGCACTGGACAAGGGCTACACGCCCGCCAGCCTGGTCAACGACGCCCCCATCGTGTTCGTCGACGAGTCGGTGGACAAGGTCTGGCGACCCAAGAACGACACCAATACCTTTCTGGGCCCGATCCGTCTGCGTGAAGCACTGTACAAGTCGCGCAACCTGGTCTCGATCCGCGTGCTGCAGAGCCTGGGTGTAGACAGCACCATCGACTACATCAGCAAGTTCGGCTTCAACAAGCAGGACCTGCCCCGCAACCTGTCGCTGGCACTGGGCACCGCCACCCTGACACCGATGGAAATCGCCACGGGCTGGAGCGTGTTCGCCAATGGCGGCTACAAGGTTTCGCCGTACTTGATCGAACGTATCGACAGCCGCAACGGCGAGACCCTGTTCCGCGCCAATCCGCCGACGGTACCGGCCGACGACATCGCCGCCGCCACGCCCCAGGCGGCACCGGCCAGCGCGACCACGGTATCGGCCCCCATCGCGGTGGACGCCACCTTGACGCCAGGCGCCGCCCCGGCCCCGGTGATTGCCGAGCGGATCATCGACGGGCGCACCGCGTTCATCCTCACCAGCATGCTCGAGGACGTCATCAAGAAGGGCACCGGGCGCCGCGCCATGGCCCTGGGTCGCACCGACCTGGCCGGCAAGACGGGCACTACCAACGACTCGAAGGATGCCTGGTTCTCGGGCTACAACGCCGACTACATGACCACTGTCTGGTCGGGCTTCGACCAGCCTGAAACCCTGGGCCGGCACGAGTTTGGCGGCACCGTTTCACTGCCGATCTGGATGACCTACATGGCCGCCGCGCTCAAGGACAAGCCGGCTCATGTGCAGCCCGAGCCCGACGGCATCCTCAGCCTGCGGGTAGACCCGATCAGCGGCCGCGCGGCCGCACCGGGCACGCCGGGCGCCTACTTCGAGCTGTTCAAGAGCGAAGACACACCGCCTTCCAACAGCGAGTTCGGTGGCGGCAGCGCACCGGGCAGCCCGCTCCCGGCAGACGAATCGGCGCCGATCGACCTGTTCTGATACCAGACCGCGTCGATCCCTTCGCAGCCACCACAAAAAAAGCCCCGACTCTCGCGAGCCGGGGCTTTTTCATGGCGCGTCCAAAGGCTTAGCCGTTGAACACGTCATCCACGCTCTGCAGCGGGTAATGCTTGGGGTACGGCAGGGTGGCCACACCGGTCTCGATTGCAGCCTTGGCCACGGCGTCGGAGATCAGGGTGATCAGGCGTGGGTCCATCGGCTTGGGAATGATGTACTCGCGACCGAATTCCAGCGAGATACCGCCGTAAGCGTCGCAGACTTCCTGGGGTACCGGCAGCTTGGCCAGTTCACGCAGGGCGTTGGCGGCGGCGATCTTCATTTCTTCGTTGATGCGCTTGGCGCGAACGTCCAGGGCACCACGGAAGATGAACGGGAAGCCCAGCACGTTGTTGACCTGGTTCGGGTAGTCGGAACGACCGGTGGCCATGATCACGTCGTCGCGGGTGGCGTGCGCCAGTTCCGGGGAGATCTCCGGATCGGGGTTGGAGCAGGCGAACACGATCGGATTGGCGGCCATCGACTTCAGGCCTTCGGCGCTCAGCAGGTTGGGGCCCGACAGACCGACGAACACATCGGCGCCCTGCAGGGCATCGGCCAGGGTGCGTTTCTCGGTGGTGTGGGCGAAGACCGCCTTGTACTGGTTCAGGTCGTCGCGGCCGGCGTGGATCACGCCCGTGCGGTCGATCATGAAGATGTTCTCGATGCGAGCGCCCATGCTGACCAGCAGCTTCATGCACGAGATGGCGGCGGCACCCGCGCCCAGGCAGACGATCCTGGCGTCTTCCAGGGTCTTGCCGGCGATTTCCAGGGCGTTGATCATGCCGGCTGCGGTGACGATCGCGGTACCGTGCTGGTCATCGTGGAACACCGGAATGTCGCACTGCTCGATCAGCGCACGTTCGATTTCAAAGCACTCGGGCGCCTTGATGTCTTCCAGGTTGATGCCACCGAAGGTGATCGAGATACGCTTGACCGTGTCGATGAAGGCCTGCGGGCTTTCCGAGTCGACTTCGATGTCGAAGACGTCGATGCCGGCGAAACGCTTGAACAGAACGCCCTTGCCTTCCATGACCGGCTTGGAAGCCAGCGGGCCGAGGTTGCCCAGGCCCAAAATGGCGGTGCCGTCGGAGATGACCGCTACCAGGTTACCCTTGCCGGTGTACTTGTAGGCCAGCTCGGGATCGCGACCGATTTCGCGAACGGGCTCGGCTACACCGGGGCTGTAGGCCAGCGACAGGTCGCGGGCGGTTGCAGTGGGCTTGGTGAGTTCGACGCTCAGTTTGCCTGGGCGTGGATGGGCATGGTACTCGAGAGCGGCAGTTTTCAAATCTGACATTGGGGGCGTTCCGCTTTTACGTTGGTCTGACGAGACCCGCGAGGATACGCAAGATGCCTACACCCGACAAGACTACCCGGTCACATGCGTCAAGGCCCCTGGCCTACGACTTTCGGCGGGTACCGACAGGGCCGTCGAGGGCCTGCGAGGCAGCCCATGCACGGGCGCCTCTGGCCGGTTCACGGCTGTATCTGCACCATCTGCGGGGTGCTCACCGGCAACATCCAGCGCAACTGCCCGGCAGCCCGATTGCCGCGCCGATTGCGATCCAGCACCCAGCCGCGGGCCTCGACCTTTTGGCCTTTCAGGGCATCGAGCCAGCCTTCGGGGAACAACGCGAACACCTTGGGCGCGACGTGCAGGACCACCGAGTCGTCCAGTTCGATCCAGGCCCCGGCGCGGTTGCGTTCGACCTTGCTGACCCGCCCGCCGAGCAGGGCGAAGCCGGCACGCTCCACCTGCGCGGCGACGATGGCCGGCGATTGACGCCACAGCCCCAGCCCGGCCTTTCGAGCGGCGTGCTCGGCCTGCTGCTGGCAGGCCACCTGCTCGACATTGGGCGCCACAGCGACCTGCAGGGCCAGTCCTTCGGCCAGCAATTGCGCCTCGAAGTTCAGCCCACCGCGGCCATAGACATGGGCCAGGGTGCGCTGGTAGCGATCCTGGCTCTCGCGGCCCAACTGCAGGCCGACCAGGCCGTCGCTGTCATCGACCAGCGCCTGCAATCGGCGCCGCGCGGCCACGGCGTAGGGCTCGTCGCCGCGCCCCTGGCGACCGATCTCAGGCGCATTGATACCGATCAGGCGGACGCTGCGGCCATCCTGCAGGCGCAGGGTATCGCCGTCGATGACCTGGCGGACCTGGGCGGTGCCCAGCCCGCTCGGAGCCGGGCAGAAGGCCTCGGCCTGAGCGGCGCCAAGCCAGAAAACGCCCACAAAAAAGGCGCCCGCAAGGGGCGCCTTCTTCAACAGCGAGAGCAAACCAATCAAGCTTTCTTGGCGCCGAAGCCGCCGAAACGCTGCTTGAAACGGTCAACACGACCGCCAACGTCCAGGGTCTTCTGCTTGCCAGTGTAGAACGGGTGGCATTCGGAGCAGACGTCGAGGCTCAGTGGCTTGGCCAGAGTCGAACGGGTCTTGATGACGTTACCGCAGCTGCAGGTAGCGTCGATGGCTTCGTATACTGGATGGATATCGGCTTTCATGGTGACTTCCTCAGGCTGCGTGCCGCCACCCGACACCATTGTCGAGTACCGCACGTAATTAGGCCGCGTATATTAACAGAACAGGGCGAACACGCAAGGTGTCGCTCGCACCGGCCGTCGTCTGCTAGTCTGCGCACCTCGAACCCCGTGCGAGCGGCAACCAGCCGCGACCCGTAAATCACGTAGGAGCGGTCTCCGGCCGCGAATGGCGCACCACGTCATTTCGGTAACACCGCGGCGCAGCCCTCGCGGCCGATGACCGCTCCTGCGACTGCAGTTGCTCCCACTCAAGAGAACTCCCGCGTGCCCGACGTCATCCTGCGCCTCGCCCTGCCCTCGCCGCTGCGACGCCTGTTCGACTACAAGGCGCCCGCCAACACTGCGCACACCGTGTTCATGCCCGGCATGCGCCTGCGGGTACCATTCGGGCGGCGGGAAATGATCGGCATCCTGATCGAAGTGGCCAGCCACAGCGATGTACCGGCCGACAAGCTCAAGCCCGCCATTGCCCTGCTCGATGCGGTAAGCCCTCTGCCACCTGCGCTGTTCAAGTTGTGCCTGTGGACTTCGCAGTACTACCAGCACGGCTTGGGGGACACCCTCAGCTGGGCGCTGCCGGTGCTGCTGCGTCAGGGCGAACCGGCCGAAGCGCGCCAGGAGCGCTTCTGGCACGCCGCCGCCGATGCACGCCTGGACGACCCGCGCATCGCTCGCGCACCCAAGCAGCGCGATGCCCTCAAGACCCTGGCCCAGCACCCCCATGGCGTCGCCCATCAGCTGTTGAGCAAGCTGCAACTGAACAAGGACAGCCTCGACCTGCTGCTGGCCAAGCAACTGGTCAGCGTGGAAGTACGCCGCCACGGCCCCGGGCCGCGGGCCGAACACTGGCTGGCGCAACCGGAACTGCCGCTCAACGAAGAGCAACGCGCGGCTTTCGAGGCGATCCGCGCCAGCCTCGGCGGCTTCCATGCGTTTCTCCTCGCGGGCGTGACCGGCAGCGGCAAGACCGAGGTGTACCTGCAACTGATCCACGAATGCCTGGAAGCCGGCAAACAGGCGTTGGTGCTGATCCCGGAAATCAACCTCGGCCCGCAAACCCTGGCGCGCTTCGAGCAGCGCTTCAACGCACGCATCGCGCTGGTGCACTCGGCGGTCAATGACCGCGACCGCCTCGACGCCTGGCTGGCGGCACGCGATGGCGAGGCCGACATCATCATTGGCACCCGCTCGGCGCTGTTCACGCCGATGAAGAACCCTGGGCTGATCATCATCGACGAAGAGCATGACGGCTCCTATAAACAGCAGGAAGGCCTGCGTTACCACGCACGCGACCTGGCGCTGGTGCGCGCCAGCCAAGAGAACATTCCCATTGTGCTGGGCTCGGCCACGCCTTCCCTGGAGAGCCTGCACAACGCCCATACCGGCCGCTACGGCCTGCTGCGCATCGACCATCGCGCCGGTGGCGCCCAGCAACCCAAGTTCATGCGCCTGGATGTAAAGAGCCGGCCGCTGGACAGCGGCATCAGCGGACCGATGCAGCAGGCCATCGGCCAGACCCTGGCCAATGGCCAACAGGTGCTGGTGTTTCTCAATCGCCGTGGCTTCGCGCCCACCCTGCTGTGCCACGACTGCGGCTGGTTGTCCGAGTGCCCACGCTGCGATGCCCGTACCACGGTCCACCAACGCTCGGGCGAGTTGCGCTGCCATCATTGCGGGCATGTCGAACGCGTGCCGCGCCAGTGCCCCAAGTGCGGCACGGTGGACCTGCGTCCGGTCGGCGCCGGCACCGAGCGCGCCGAGGAACGCCTGGCGATCCTCTTTCCCGATTACCCGGTGCTGCGCGTCGACCGCGACAGCACCTCGCGCAAGGACGCGATGAACCAGCTGTTCGCAACCATCCAGAAAGGCCATCCGTGCATCCTGGTCGGCACCCAGATGCTTGCCAAGGGGCATCACTTTCCACGGGTCACCCTGGTGTCGATTCTGGATGCCGACGGCGGGCTGTTCTCCGGCGACTTCCGCGCCAGCGAGCGCATGGCACAGTTGATCGTTCAGGTGGCAGGCCGCGCCGGTCGCGCGGAGGAACCGGGCAAGGTAATCATTCAGACCCACCTGGCCGACCACCCGCTGCTGGTGCAACTGACCGAGCAGGGCTACTTCGCTTTCGCCGAGCAGGCCCTGGCAGAGCGACGGGGCGCAGGCCTGCCGCCCTTCGCGCACCTGGCACTGCTGCGTGCCGAAGCGCACAAGCCGGGCCAGGCCGAAGCCTTTCTGGATGAGGCCTGTGCGGCGGCCGAAGTGCTGGTGGCGCAACTGGCCCTGGGCGGCCTGGAGCTGCTGGGGCCGGTCCCGGCACCCATGGAACGGCGCGCCGGACGCTATCGCGCACAGTTGCTGGTCCAGGCAACGCTGCGCGCCCCACTGCACCGCCTGCTCAATGCCTGGATGCTGCAACTGGAGCAACTGCCGAGCGGGCGACAGGTGCGTTGGTCGCTGGATGTGGACCCGGTGGATTTGTATTGAGATAGACGCACCTGAGGCAGGGATCGGCGGCGTCCGCCGTCGCGGCTGGCGCCGCTGCTACAGGGGTGGCGGTTTGCACGGGGGATTTGCGGGTTGGCAACCCCGGCCAACAACCGGATAATACCCAGTTTTTCCACCCGTGCATCCAGCACCGCCGTACCTGCGGTCGACCGAGAACCCCATGAAAGACACCATTCGCCAGCTGATTCAACAAGCCCTGACCCACCTTGTCGCCGAAGGTGTGCTGCCAGAAGGTCTGACGCCGGCAATCCAGGTGGAAAACTCGCGCGACAAGAAGAACGGCGATTTCGCCAGCAACATCGCCATGATGCTGGCCAAGCCTGCCGGCATGAAGCCGCGCGACCTGGCAGAAAAGCTGATTGCCGCACTGCCGACCGACGAGCAGGTGAGCAAGGTGGAAATCGCCGGCCCCGGCTTCCTCAATTTCTTCCAGAACAGTGCTGCTCTCGCCGCGCGCCTGGACGCCGCCCTGGCCGATGCCCGCATCGGCGTGCGCAAGGCCGGCCCCGCGCAGCGTGTGGTGGTCGATCTGTCTGCACCCAACCTGGCCAAGGAAATGCACGTAGGCCACCTGCGTTCGACCATCATTGGCGACGGCGTGGCCAATGTGCTGGAGTTTCTTGGCGATACCGTGATCCGCCAGAACCATGTCGGCGACTGGGGCACCCAGTTCGGCATGTTGCTGGCCTATCTGCAGGAAAAGCCCGCCACCAGCGACGAGCTCTCCGACCTCGAGAATTTCTACCGCGCGGCCAAGCAGCGCTTCGATGAATCCGCAGAGTTCGCCGAGCGTGCCCGCGGCCTGGTGGTCAAATTGCAGGCCGGCGATGCCGAATGCCTGGCCTTGTGGAAACGCTTCAACGAAATTTCCCTGTCGCACTGCCAAAGCACCTACGAGCGCCTGAACGTCAAGCTGACGCCGGCCGACGTGATGGGCGAAAGCGCCTACAACGACGACCTCGCCAACGTGGTCGCCGACCTGAAGGCCAAAGGTCTGCTAGTGGAAAGCAACGGCGCGCAGTGCGTGTTCCTCGAAGAATTCAAGACGGCCGAAGGCACGCCCCTGCCGGTGATCGTGCAGAAGGCCGGTGGCGGTTATCTGTACGCCACCACCGACCTGGCAGCGGTGCGCTATCGCAGCAACGTGCTCAAGGCCGACCGCGCGCTGTACTTCGTCGACCAGCGCCAGGCCCTGCACTTTCAGCAGGTGTTCGAGGTCGCGCGCCGTGCCGGTTTCATCACCAACGGCATGCAGCCGGAGCACATGGGTTTCGGCACCATGAACGGTGCCGACGGACGTCCGTTCAAGACCCGTGACGGTGGCACCGTGAAACTGGTCGACCTGCTCGATGAAGCCGAGCAACGCGCCTACACCCTGGTCAAGGAAAAGAACCCCGAGACCGCCGAGGCCGACCTGCGCGTGATCGCCCGAGCCGTGGGCATCGGGGCGGTGAAATATGCCGACCTGTCCAAGCACCGCACCAGCGACTACAGCTTCAACTTCGACCTGATGCTCAATTTCGAAGGCAACACCGCGCCCTACCTTCTCTACGCCTATACCCGCGTGGCCGGTGTGTTCCGCAAGCTGGGCAAGAACTTCGCGGACGTCGAAGGGCAGATCGTGCTGGAAGCCGAGCACGAGAAGGAACTGGCTGCCAAGCTGGCGCAGTTCACCGAAGTACTGAACAACGTCGGCGAGAAAGGCACGCCCCATGTGCTGTGCACTTACCTGTACGATGTGGCCGGGCTGTTCTCCAGCTTCTACGAGAACTGCCCGATTCTGGCGGCCGAACACCCCGCTCAGCAAAACAGCCGCCTGCGCCTGGCGGCGCTGACCGGTCGCACCCTCAAGCAAGGATTGGCTCTGTTGGGCCTGGAAACACTGGAGCGTATGTAAGTTGGCTGCCAAGAAAAAACCCGCACCCAAACGCGGCGCCAGCCGCAATTCCGCACCTGCGAAGAAGCCCATCCCAGGCTGGCTGTGGCTGGCGATCGGCCTGAGCGTGGGGGCCTTCGTGGTGTTCCTCATGAAGCTCGAGCCGGGCAACAGCGACGTCAAGCGCGTCAAGGCCGAGCAACTGAAAGCGGAAAAGATCGCCGAGGCGAACAAGACGCCGCCCAGCCCGCAGGCACCGGTCAAGCCCAAGTACGACTTCTATACGCTGCTGCCGGAATCCGAAGTGATCGTGCCACCCGAAGCGGTGCCCGAGAAAACCCCACCGATTCCGGCCCAGGCGCCGGTAACCCCGGCCGAGGCAGCCAAGATCGACACTGCCCGGGCTCAGGCCGCGCTCAGTGGCGCGACCCCGCCGCCGGCCCCGCCGGTGATCAAGCCTGCCGCAACCACGCAGTTCTACCTGCAGGCCGGTTCGTTCCGCAAGCAGGCGGACGCCGACCGGGTGCGGGCGCAGATCATCCTGCTGGGGCAGTCGGTGAACGTGGAATCCGGGACGGTCAAGGAAGACACCTGGTACCGGGTGCTGGTGGGTCCGTTCAGCAACCGCGAGCAGCTGACCGTGGCGCAGAAACAGCTGGCCGGCAGTGGCTTTAGTAACCTGCTGTTGCAGCAAAGGCAGATCCGACAGTAAACCGCGGCGCGCCCTTCGCGGCCGCTGACCGCTCCTGCAGACCGTAGGAGCGGTCAGCGGCCGCGAAAGCCGTGACACGGACCTCCCGATACCCGCAAGCTGTCCCACCACCGCGCACAACCGACAAAGGTTGAAATCTCCTCACCCACCCCCATATTCGTTTCCATCAGGGCATTTTCGCCCCGCTGCGTGGAGACTCTCCCCTTGACCACCATCGTTTCAGTCCGCCGTCATGGCAAAGTCGTCATGGGCGGCGACGGCCAGGTTTCTCTCGGCAATACCGTGATGAAAGGCAACGCCAAGAAAGTCCGTCGCCTGTACCACGGCCAGGTCATCGCCGGCTTTGCCGGTGCCACCGCCGACGCCTTCACGCTCTTCGAGCGTTTCGAAGGCCAGTTGGAGAAACATCAGGGCCATCTGGTCCGTGCCGCCGTGGAACTGGCCAAGGAATGGCGCACCGACCGCTCGCTCAGCCGTCTCGAGGCGATGCTGGCGGTGGCCAACAAGGACGCTTCCTTGATCATCACCGGCAACGGTGACGTGGTCGAGCCCGAGGACGGCCTGATCGCAATGGGCTCCGGCGGCGCGTTCGCGCAGGCCGCGGCCAGTGCGCTGCTGAAGAAGACCGAGCTGGGCGCACGGGAAATCGTCGAGACCGCCCTGGGCATCGCTGGCGACATCTGCGTGTTCACCAATCACAACATGACCATCGAGGAGCAGGATCTCGCCGAGTGATCAGACGGTTGTGGGGCCAGGCCTGCACGCAATGCGTCGCAAGCCTTCACCCCTCCCTGCCTGAACCTCCGAGTCCGGAACACACCATGTCCATGACCCCCCGCGAAATCGTCCACGAACTCAATCGCCACATCATCGGCCAGGACGATGCCAAGCGCGCTGTCGCCATTGCCCTGCGCAACCGCTGGCGGCGCATGCAGCTGCCCGAAGAACTGCGCGTCGAAGTGACGCCCAAGAACATCCTGATGATCGGCCCTACCGGCGTCGGCAAGACCGAAATCGCGCGGCGCCTGGCCAAGCTCGCCAATGCACCGTTCATCAAGGTCGAAGCGACCAAGTTCACCGAGGTCGGCTATGTAGGCCGCGATGTCGAATCGATCATCCGCGACCTGGCCGATGCGGCCATCAAGCTGCTGCGCGAGCAGGAAATGGTCAAGGTTCGCCACCGCGCCGAGGATGCGGCCGAAGAGCGCATTCTCGATGCGCTGTTGCCCGCCGCCCGTGCAGGCTTCAACGAAGAGCCGGTGAGCAACGATTCGAACACCCGTCAGCTGTTCCGCAAGCGCCTGCGCGAAGGCCAGCTGGACGACAAGGAAGTCGAGATCGAGGTGGCCGAGCAGATGGGTGGCGTGGACATCTCCGCGCCTCCCGGCATGGAAGAAATGACCAACCAGCTGCAGAGCCTGTTCGCCAACATGGGCAAGGGCAAGAAGAAGAGCCGCAAGCTCAAGGTCAAGGACGCGCTGAAAATGGTCCGCGACGAAGAAGCCGGCCGCCTGGTCAACGAGGAAGAGCTCAAGGCCAAGGCACTGGAAGCGGTCGAGCAGCACGGTATCGTCTTCATCGATGAAATCGACAAGGTGGCCAAGCGCGGCAATGTGGGCGGTGCCGACGTGTCCCGTGAAGGCGTGCAACGCGACCTGCTGCCGTTGATCGAAGGCTGCACGGTCAACACCAAGCTGGGCATGGTCAAGACCGACCACATCCTGTTCATTGCTTCGGGTGCGTTCCACCTGAGCAAGCCGAGCGATCTGGTTCCCGAACTGCAGGGTCGCCTGCCGATTCGCGTCGAACTCAAGGCGTTGAGCCCGCAGGACTTCGAGCGCATCCTCAGCGAGCCACATGCCTCGCTGACCGAGCAGTATCGCGAGTTGCTGAAGACCGAAGGCTTGAACATCGAGTTCGTGCCCGAAGGCATCAAGCGTTTGGCCGAGATCGCCTGGCAGGTCAACGAGAAGACCGAGAACATCGGTGCGCGCCGCCTGCACACGTTGCTCGAGCGGTTGCTGGAGGAAGTCTCGTTCAGCGCCGGCGACATGGCCGCTGCGCACAGCGAGGCGCCGATCCAGATCGATGCCGAGTACGTGAACAGCCACCTGGGTGAGCTGGCGCAGAACGAAGACCTGTCGCGCTACATTCTGTAAGACGGCCTGTCATGCGCGGTGCGGCCTTTGCGGCCGCTGACCGCGCCTACGGAACGCGGCTCGCGGGCGACGTCAATGATCGTTCCCACAGGCCGGGTTCGCAGGAGCGGTGCGTGGCCGCGAAACAGACACCGCGCGACTTCGAGACCCACCATGACCAGAATCCCCAGCGCCATCAATTTGCACAAGGCCTCCAAGACTTTGAGCCTGACCTATGGCCCCGACGAGGTGTTTCACCTGCCCGCCGAGTTCCTGCGCGTGCACTCGCCGTCCGCCGAGGTCCAGGGCCACGGCAAGCCGATCCTGCAGGTCGGCAAACTGGGGGTTGGCCTGGCCAAGGTCGAAGCTGCAGGCCAGTACGCCTTGAAACTGACCTTCGACGACGGCCATGACAGCGGCCTGTTCACCTGGGACTACCTGTACCAGTTGGCGCTGCGCCAGGAGCAGCTCTGGGCCGACTACCTGGAACAATTGCGCGCGGCCGGCAAATCCCGCGACCCCGCCGAATCCGTGGTCAGGTTGATGCTTTAAGCCGCCAGGGCCTTGTCCAGGGCCTTTTCGATCTCGCTCTGGATGGTGCCGCTCATCATCGCCAGCATCATGCCCAGCTTCAGATCGATTCGAATCGCTTCGTCGTCGATCTGCACGGTGCCCTGTGCACCGCTGCGCTTGACCGCCACCGTGTCGCCTTGCCAGGTAGCCTGCACGTCATAGCGGTCGATCAGCTTCTGTACCACCACTTCAGCTTTCTGCCGCGCCGCGTCGCGGCCCAGATTGTGTTTGCGTTCGACGTTGATCTGGGTCATCGGGGATTCCAACAGGTAAGGGTTCAATGGCGCACAGTTTAACCCGGTTGCCCCGGCAATCCATCGTGCCAAGACAAAGCGCCCTTGTGCGGCTTAGAATGGTGCGTAATTTTTCCTGGTGACAGCGATATGAATGATCAGCGCAAAGGCGGCGATGCCGAACCCACCACTCACTTCGGCTACAAGCACGTACCGGAAAGCCAGAAGGCCGAAAAGGTCGCCGAGGTGTTCCACTCGGTAGCGGCCAAGTACGACTTGATGAACGACGTGCTGTCCGGCGGCATGCATCGGCTGTGGAAGCGCTTCACCATCGAGCTCTCGGGCGTGCGCGTGGGTAACCGGGTGCTCGACATCGCCGGCGGCACGGGCGATCTGGCACGCAAGTTCTCCGACCTGGTAGGGCCTACCGGCCAGGTGGTGCTCGCCGACATCAACGCCTCGATGCTCAAGGTCGGTCGCGACCGGCTGCTCGACCGCGGCGTGGCCGGCAACATCGAATTCGTCCAGGCCGATGCGGAAAAGCTGCCGTTCCCCGACAATCACTTCGATTGCGTGACCATCGCCTTCGGCCTGCGCAACGTCACCCACAAGGAAGCGGCCATCGCTTCCATGCTGCGCGTGCTCAAGCCAGGCGGGCGCCTGCTGGTGCTGGAGTTTTCCAAGCCTACCAACAAGCTGATGTCCAAGGTCTACGACGCCTATTCATTCGCGTTCATGCCGCTGGCCGGCAAGCTGATCACCAACGATTCGGAAAGCTACCGTTACCTGGCCGAATCGATCCGCATGCATCCCGATCAGGAAACCCTCAAGGCCATGATGGTGCAGGCCGGTTTCGACCGCGTCACGTATCACAACATGACCAGTGGCATCGTTGCCCTGCACCGCGGGATCAAGCCCTGATGCTGCTCGGTGGCCTGATCGCCAGTGTCGAACACGGTCTGAACCGTGTGCTGCGCCTGGACGCCACGGCGTTGCCGCGCCTGGCGCACCTGCACGGCAAGGTGATTGCCATCCAGGGCCGCCAGCCCGCCTTTAACCTGTACATACTGCCCAGTGCCAATGGCCTGATGCTGGCCCAGCAGTGGGCCACGCCGCCCGACTGCACGTTGCGCGCGCCGGCTGCCAGCCTGGTGCAGCTGGTATTGCGCAAGGACAAGACCGCGGTGCTGCACAGCCCGCAGGTCGATCTGGACGGCGACAGCACCGCGCTGCTGGACCTGGTCAAGGTGCTGCAGGACCTTGAACTGGACTGGGAATACGAAGTCTCACGCTGGCTGGGGCCGGTGCCCACCGCCTTGTTGGCCGGGCATTTGCGCAGCCGTACGGGCTGGACCCGTCAGAGTCTGGCCACGGCGACGCAGAACCTGGGTGAATACCTGGCCGAGGAAGCGCGTACATTGGTGGGCGAGCAGGAAGCCCAGGCCCGTTTCAGTGAGCTGGATGCTTTGAAAGTCGACGTCGAACGCCTCGAGGCGCGTATTGAGCGCCTCGCCCGATCCCACAATTCCAGCGATAACGCATGAAGCTGCTTGCCGTCCGCCGTCTGTTGCGCATCCAGCGCGTCATCATTCGTTACCGCCTCGATGACCTGATGTTCGCCCTGCCACTGCCGTGGTGGCTGAAAATCACCCGTTTCGCCATGCCTTGGCGCTGGCTGCCGCGCAGCCGCCAGGAACTCAACCGTGGCGCGCGCCTGCGCCTGGCCTTGCAGGACCTGGGGCCGATCTTCATCAAGTTCGGGCAGATCCTTTCCACCCGCCGCGACCTGCTGCCCGAAGACATCGCCGATGAGCTGATGCTGCTGCAGGACCGGGTGCCGCCGTTCGACCCCAAGCAGGCCATGGCCCTCATCGAGCAGCAACTGGGTGCGAAGATCACCGACGTGTTCAGTCGCTTCGACGTCGAGCCATTGGCGTCGGCCTCGGTGGCCCAGGTTCACGCCGCTCGGCTCAAGACCGGTGAAGAGGTGGTGGTCAAGGTCGTTCGCCCGGGGCTCAAGTCGGTCATCAGCCAGGATCTGGCCTGGCTGTTCCTGCTCGCCCGCCAGGCCGAGCGGCTGTCCGCCGACGCGCGCCTGCTGCACCCGGTCGACGTGGTCGCCGACTACGAACGTACCATCTACGACGAACTCGACCTGTTGCGCGAAGCGGCCAACTCCAGCCAGCTGCGGCGCAATTTCGAAGACTCCGACCTGCTCTACGTGCCCCAGGTCTACTGGGACTGGTGCCGGCCGAAGGTCTTGGTGATGGAGCGCATCTACGGCGTGCAGGTCACCGACATGGCCGCCCTGGCCGACCAGCGCACCGACATGAAGCTACTGGCCGAGCGCGGCGTCGAGATTTTCTTCACTCAAGTGTTTCGCGACAGTTTCTTCCATGCCGACATGCACCCCGGCAACATCTTCGTCAGCACCGTGGCACCGTGGAGCCCGCGCTATATCGCCATCGACTGCGGCATCGTCGGCAGCCTGACCCCTGAAGATCAGGATTACCTGGCGCGCAACCTGTTCGCCTTCTTCAAGCGCGACTACCGCCGCGTGGCCCAGCTGCACATCGATTCGGGCTGGGTACCGGCCGAGACCAAGCTCAACGAATTCGAAGCGGCGATCCGCACCGTCTGCGAGCCGATCTTCGAGAAGCCACTGAAGGACATCTCCTTCGGCCAGGTGCTCATGCGCCTGTTCCAGACCGCACGACGTTTCAACATGGAAGTCCAGCCGCAACTGGTGCTGCTGCAGAAAACCCTGCTCAACATCGAAGGCCTGGGTCGACAGCTGTACCCGGACCTCGACCTGTGGAGCACCGCCCAGCCGTTCCTGGAACGCTGGATGCGCCAGCGGGTCAGCCCGAAATCTTTGTTTCAGAATGTTCAATCGCAGGTCGAGCAATTACCTCACCTGGCCAACATGACCCGCGATCTGCTCGAACGAATGTCTCAGCCTCATCGCAAGGATCCACCGCCGCCCTGGGAGCAACGCCACGATCGCTGGGCCCTGCGGCTGCTCGGCGGCGCCTTGCTGGTGGGTGGAACGGTCACCGCCGTCTCCGGCATAGCCCTGGACAGCGTCCAGGCATGGCCCGCCTGGTTGATGCTGGCATCGGGCTTGTACCTGGTCGTGCGCCGATAGCCAGTCGCGCCATCGGCTGGCACACTAGCCCTCTCTGTTGTCGGAGTCGCACATGAAAGACTGGCTGGACGAGATCAAATGGGACCGCGACGGCCTGGTGCCGGCGATTGCCCAGGATCACCACACCGGGCGCATCCTCATGATGGCCTGGATGAACCGCGAGGCACTGGCATTGACCGCTGCCGAAAACCGGGCGATCTACTGGTCCCGTTCGCGTGGCAAGCTGTGGCGCAAGGGCGAGGAATCCGGTCACGTGCAGAAACTGCACGAGCTGCGCCTGGACTGCGACGCCGACGTGGTCGTGCTCAGCGTCGAGCAGGTCGGTGACATCGCCTGTCACACTGGCCGCCAAAGCTGCTTCTATAGGGTCTTCGAGAACGGCCAATGGACCGTCGTCGACCCGGTCCTGAAAAATCCCGCTGCCATCTATTCCGCAGGCCATGGCCATGAATGACACTCTGGACCGCGTCGCTGCGGTGCTCGAAGAACGCAAGGGCGCCAGCGCCGACAGCTCGTATGTCGCCAGCCTGTACGCCAAGGGATTGAACAAGATTCTGGAAAAGCTCGGCGAAGAATCGATCGAGACCATCATTGCCGCCAAGGATGCCGCCCACAGCGGCGACTGCAGCGATGTCATCTACGAAACTGCCGATCTGTGGTTCCATAGCCTGGTCATGCTTGCACAACTCGGCCAACACCCACAGGCTGTACTCGATGAACTGGATCGCCGATTCGGCCTGTCCGGTCACGATGAGAAAGCCGCCCGCCTGCCGTCAGCCTGAAATGTCTTTTTGGAGGAGTTGAATCATGGGTCTGTTTGATTGGAAACACTGGATCGTCATCCTGATTGTCGTGGTACTGGTCTTCGGCACCAAGAAACTCAAGAACCTGGGCACCGACGTCGGTGAATCGATCAAGGGCTTTCGCAAAGCCATGAACGACGACGACAAACCGGGTGCCGAGCAGCCGACACAGCCGGTCCACCCGCAGGCCAGCTCGCCGCTGACTCCGCCGCATACCCTCGACGGCCAGCATCAGAAAGTCGAAGAACCCATCAGGAAAGACTGATCAATGTTCGGTATCAGCTTCAGCGAACTCATGCTCGTGGGCCTCATCGCCCTGTTGGTGCTGGGCCCTGAGCGACTGCCCGGTGCCGCGCGCACCGCAGGGTTGTGGATCGGGCGCCTGAAACGCAGCTTCAACGCGATCAAGACCGAAGTGGAACGCGAGATAGGCGCCGACGAAATCCGTCGCCAACTGCACAACGAGCACGTGCTTTCGCTCGAGGAGCAGGCGCGCAAGATCCTCGATCCGCAGCGCGCCGCGCGTCCGAGCGAGCCGCCCGCACCGCTGGCCGATCCGATTCCACCCGGCGCCCAGGCGCAACCGGTGCTTGATCGTGATGCGGTGAGCACCGACGTCACGCCTACCACGGTGCCCACTGCCACGCAGACACCGGCTGTGGTTGACCGTGACACGAGCAGCGCTCAGGCTGTTGCGATACCCGTATCCTCCAATGAACCTACACAGCCACCGCGGGCCCCATGAGCGAAATTCCGGAAAACGACCAGCCCATGCCGCTGGTCTCGCACTTGACCGAATTGCGCACGCGCCTGCTGCGTTGCGTTGCCGTGATTTTCCTGGTCTTCGCCGGGCTGTTTTCCTTCGCCCAACAGATCTACACCCTGGTGTCGGCGCCGCTGCGCGAGTACCTGCCCGAAGGGGCCACGATGATCGCCACTGATGTGGCCTCGCCGTTTCTCACGCCTTTCAAGCTGACCATGATGGTCTCGCTGTTCCTGGCCGTGCCGATCATCCTGCACCAGGTCTGGGGCTTCATCGCACCGGGCCTGTACAAGCACGAAAAACGCATTGCCATACCATTGCTGGTGTCGAGCATCTTCCTGTTCTATGCGGGGATGGCCTTCGCCTACTTTCTGGTGTTTCCACTGGTCTTCAAGTTCTTCGCCAGTGCCACGCCGGTGGGCGTGACCATGGCCACCGACATCGCCAGTTACCTCGATTTCGTCATGACGCTGTTCTTCGCTTTCGGCGTGGCGTTCGAGATTCCGGTGGCCGTGGTACTGCTGGTGTGGATCGGCGTCGTCGACGTCAAGTACCTGCGCAAGATCCGCCCGTACGTGATCATCGGCTGCTTCGTGGTCGGCATGATTCTGACCCCACCGGACATTTTCTCGCAGACACTGCTGGCCGTGCCGATGTGGTTGCTGTTCGAGATCGGCATCCTGTTCGGTGCCCTGATCCGCAAGCGCGGTGACGAACCAACCGAGGACGATGACCGCAACGGCCAGCCGCCTGCGACTCAGGCATGAACCTGCTGCTGCTAGAAACGGCCGACTTCACCGCGCCGGACAAGGTAGTGCTGCGTGATCGACGCTTCACCCACATGCAGGCCGTGCACCGTGTCGAGCTGGGCGACAGCCTGCGGGTGGGCAAGGTCGATGGCTTGATGGGGCGTGCCCAGGTCACGAGGTTGGAAGATCACGAGGCCGAACTCGCCGTGGTGCTCGACCAACCGCCACCGGCGAAACTGCCGCTGACACTGGTGCTTGCGCTGCCCCGCCCGAAAATGCTTCGCCGAGTGTTCCAGACCATTGCCACCATGGGGGTGGCCAAGCTGGTCCTGGTGAACAGCTATCGGGTCGAGAAAAGTTTCTGGCAAACCCCTTTTCTCGAGCCGGCTGCCATTCGCGAGCAGCTCATCCTGGGCCTGGAACAGGCACGCGATACCCAGCTCCCCGAAGTGCTGATCGAAAAGCGTTTCAAGCCCTTCGTCGAGGATCGCCTGCCTGCTGTGAGCGCCGGCACCCTGGGGCTGGTCGGGCATCCTGGCGACTACCCGCCCTGCCCGCGTCATCCGGAGCAGCCAGTGACCCTGGCCATTGGTCCGGAAGGTGGCTGGATTCCCTACGAGGTCGACCTGCTGGGCCTTGCAGGTTTGCAGCCAGTGCAGCTGGGCGAACGCATCCTGCGGGTTGAAACCGCCGTGGCGGTGCTGCTCGCGCGGCTGTTCTGACCCACGTCGTCCAGGCTTGACGATTCCCGGTGGGTCACGTCACTTAGCCACCATCGAGTTTCGGCGACACCTGCCGATGCCCCTGAACTGCCGACAATCATGCTGTCGGCCTGTCAGGGAGCTTCATCATGTCCAACACCTTTGCCCGCTACCTGGGCAATCTGAGCGTCAACCTGAAACTGGGGATTGGTTTCGGTGTGGTGCTACTGCTTACTCTTTTGATTGCCGCCACGGGCTGGTCTGGCCTGACCCGCTTGATCGAGCGCGCCGACAAGATCACCAGCATTTCCATACTCGACGACCGCATGCGTGACCTGCGCATTGCCGCTCAGTCGTTCGAACTGCAGAAAGGCAGTTCCGGTGCCGACAATGTCACCCGTCTTCTCGACCAGCTCGACACCGATCTTGCGGCCGCCCAGCACACTCTGGTGCAGCCCGAAGACATCGCGCTCGTCGAGCAGGAAATAGCCACCACCCAAGCCTATCGCCGGGAATTCACCGCATCGCTGGCGTCGATCCAGGGTCGCGAGGCAGCCCGCAGCCAACTGGGCAGCACCGCCGACCGCGCCGTGGCCGAAGTCAATCAGGCGCAGGCAGCGCTGCTGAGCCAGGGCGAGCTGACGGCCTACAGCACCCTGGTGGAAACCAGCCGGCTGATCCAGCAGGCGCGCTTTCAAGTGCGTGGCTACACCTATAGCGCCAAGGACGAAGCACGCCAGCCGGCGCTGGCGGCCATCGACCAGGCGATCGCTTCGGTCGCTGCTGCGGGGGCCAGCGTTTCCGGCGAATTCACCGGCCGCTTGCAGCAGGCCGACGAGTCCCTGCGTGCCTATCGCGCGGCGGTGGCGCAATTCAGCGAAAACCAGCAGGCCACACTGCAGAGCATCGACAAGATGACGGCATTGGGCACCACCCTGCTCGGGCTGAGCGACCGACTGGGCGACTCGCAGACGGCCAAGCGCGATGCCGACACGGCCCAGGCCAAGGCGTGGCTGGCCACTGCAGCCGCCCTGGCCACACTGCTTGGTATCGCTGCGGCATGGGCGATCACCGCGCAGATCGTCGGCCCGTTGCGGCAGACCCTGGCGAGTGTCGAGCGCGTCGCTTCCGGCGACCTCCGGCAGTCGCCCGCCATCACCCGACGTGACGAACTGGGCAAGGTTCAGCTGGCCCTGCAGCGCATGACCCTGAACCTGCGGGAACTGGTGGGTGGCATCAGCGAGGGCGTCACGCAGCTGGCCAGTGCCGCCGAGGAGCTTTCCGCGGTCACCGAGCAGACCAGCGCCGGGGTCAACGCGCAGAAAGTCGAAACCGACCAGGTAGCCACGGCCATGAATGAAATGGCGGCGACGGTGCAGGAAGTGGCGCGCAACGCCGAGGAAGCCTCGGAAGCTGCCGTGGCTGCCGATCAGCAGGCCCGTGAAGGTGATCGAGTGGTCAGCCAGGCCGTGGGCCAGATCGAGCGACTGGCAGCCGAGGTGCTGCATTCCAGCGAGGCCATGAATCAGTTGAAACAGGAAAGCAGCAAGATCGGCGGCGTGCTCGATGTAATCAAGTCGGTGGCGCAGCAGACCAACCTGTTGGCTCTGAACGCGGCAATCGAGGCGGCCCGTGCCGGCGAGGCAGGTCGCGGTTTTGCCGTGGTGGCCGATGAAGTACGCAGCCTGGCCCAACGCACTCAGCAATCGACCGAAGAGATCCAGTCATTGATCGCTTCGCTGCAGACCGGTACCCATGAGGTTTCCAGCGCACTGGACAGCAGCCGGGCGATGACCGACAGCAGTGTGCAACTGGCCCGGCGTGCCGGTGAGTCGTTGAGCGACATTACCCGTACCGTGTCGACGATCCAGGCGATGAACCAGCAGATCGCCGCCGCGGCGGAGCAACAGAGTGTGGTGGCTGAAGAGATCAACCGCAGCGTGCTCAACGTGCGCGACGTTTCCGAGCAGACATCGGCGGCGAGCGAGGAAACGGCAGCGTCGAGCATCGAGCTGGCGCGTCTGGGCACACATCTGCAGGGGCTGGTGGGTCAGTTCAAGGTCTGACCCTGGTTGGGTGAGCCTGATGGCCTCTTCGCGGGCAGAGCCCCGCTCCCACAGGAGCCTGCAGCGATCTTGTGGGAGCGGGTCTCTGCCCGCGAAAGCGGTCTGCGGATCGGCGCAGGAACCCGGGCTACAACACCTGCCGCAAAAACGCCTGTGCCCTTGGGTCCTTGGGTGCGTCGAAGAACTCGGCCGGGGGCGCGTCTTCCAGCAAACGGCCATGGTCGAAGAACAGCACACGGTCCGCCACTTCACGGGCGAAGCCCATTTCATGGGTGACGCACACCATGGTCATGCCTTCTTCGGCGAGGGTCTTCATCACTTCCAGCACCTCACCGACCATCTCCGGATCGAGCGCCGATGTCGGCTCGTCGAACAGCATGACCTTAGGGTCCATGCACAGCGCCCGGGCAATGGCCACGCGCTGCTGCTGGCCACCGGACAGCCGTGAAGGAAACGCATCAGCCTTCTCGCCGATGCCTACCTTGGCCAGCAATGCGCGTGCCTTGGCCTCGCGCTCGGCCTTGCCGCGCTTGCGCACCACTTTCTGCGCCAGGCACAGGTTTTCCAGCACGGTCATGTGCGGAAACAGGTTGAAGTGCTGGAACACCATGCCGACTTCGCGCCGGTAGGCATTGATGTTGGTTTTAGGATCGTCGAGGCGCAGGCCATCGATGCTCACCGAGCCTTCATCGAACGCCTCAAGGCCATTGAGGCAACGCAGGAAGGTGGACTTGCCCGAGCCCGAGGGGCCCAGTACCACCAGCACCTCGCCCTTGGCCACCTGCGTGCTCACCTGATCGACCGCGCGCACCACCTGGCCACGGGTATTGAACACCTTCAACAGGTCGCGTACTTCAATCACTTTGCGCAAGCCTCCGCTCGAGCCGGCTGGCGAAATACGACAGCGGCAGATTGATGACCAGGTACAGGGCCGCCACGCAGAACCAGATCTCGAACGTCGAGAACGACGTGGTGATGGCTTCGCGACCGCTCTTGGTCAGCTCGGTAATGGCGATCACCGACACCAGCGACGTGTCCTTGACCAGGCTGATGAACTGCCCGGCCAGGGGTGGCAGAACACGCTTGAAAGCCTGCGGCAGGATGACGTGACGCATCGACTGTCCGGCATCCAGGCCCAGGGAGCGGGCAGCCTCGCCCTGCCCCTTGGCGATGGACTGCACGCCCGAGCGTACGATCTCGGCCACGTAGGCACCGGTGAACAGCGCCAGCGCCGCCACCCCGGCGAATTCGCGCGAAAGGTTGAGCACGGTACCGATGAAGAAATAGAAGATGAAAATCTGCACCAGCAGCGGCGTACCCCGCACCAGCTCGACATACACCGTCGACAGATGGCGCAAGGTGGGGTTGCTCGACAGCCGGCACAGCCCGGTGACCAGGCCCAGCAGCAGGCCGGCCACGCCGGACACCAGCGACAGCCACAGCGTGGTCCACAGCCCCCAGGCGATCGGCCCGGCGGTCCAGTGGCGCGTCACGCCGATCTGGTCGCCTTCGGAGACGTCATCGCCCTCTTCGAGCACGACACTGCCACTGTCCGCCAGCAACACCTGTTCGCCACCGTCTTCGTCGCGCAGGGTGACCCGTGTCTGCCCGCCCTGCCGGACGATCTGCTCGACGCTGCCATAGCCCTCGGCGCGCTGCGGCAGCTCGGCCTGATAGACGAAGTACTGCGGCACTCGATTCCAATGCCACTCATAGGAAATGCGCGAGGTGGCAGCGTACAAGCTGAAAGCCAGGCCGATGAGCACCAGCGCGGTGAGCCCGTGCCAGGGCCATTGAGCTTTGTGGTGTTTGATCACAGGGGTTCAATCCGCTAGAAGACCGCCGCGCAGGGCAGGCCTGCGCGTCAGGGAGAGTCTGGCCAGAGGCGCAGTCATTGCATTTCGTCGAGCCAGTTCTTGCTCACGAACCACTTCTTGTGGATACGATCGTAGCTGCCGTCTTCACGGGCCTGGCGCAGGAAATTGTTGATGAAGTTGAGGCTGTCGTAGTCGCCCTTCTTCAAGCCGAACGCCAAGGGCTCGTAAGTGAAAGGCTCGTCGAGGTAGACCAGCTTGCCGTTACCGACCTTGTCCACCGCCACCACGTTGTAGGGCGAATCGTAGATGAACGCATCCGCCTTGCCGTTGACCACGTCGAGTACCGCCTCAGGCTCGTTGTCGTAGCCGTGGTACTGCGCCTTGGCGATCAACTTGCGCGCCACGAACTCGCCGGTCGTACCGACCTTGGAGGTGATGCGGTAGTCCGGCGAGTTCAGGTCCTTGTAGGTCTTGACCTTGTCGGCCAATTCCTTGCGAATCAGCAGGGTCTGGCCGACGACGATGAACGGGTCGCTGAAGTTGATGCGCAGGTTGCGCTCCTGGGTCAGGGTCAAGCCGCTGCCGATCATGTCGAACTTGTCGGTCATCAGCGCTGGAATGATGCCATCCAGGCTGGTCGACACCAGCTCCAGCTTGACGCCCATGGACTTGGCCATGGCCTTGAGCAGGTCGACTTCGAAACCGATGATTTCGCCACGCTTGTTGGTCATTTCGAACGGCATGTAGGTCGGGTCCATGCCCACGCGCAAAGTGCCGCGCTTGACCGCTTCGTCGATAGCGCCCGCTTGCGCCGAACCCACGACCGCCATGGCCATGACGCCGAGCAGCAGCCGCGACAGATACTTGTTCATTACCAATTCCCCTAGCCAACTTCGGGCACGGCCAAGCCTGGGCGCACCATTTCGGGGTGCGATCCTAACTCAAACGGGGGGTTGAACAAAGTTTGGCGGTGAAATGAGTGCCAGGTGGCACTGTTGGGGGGCATGGCAGGAATATCGAGGTGCAGCATTCGCGGGCAGAGCCCGCTCCCACAGGAGTGCTTTTGCTACTTGTGGGAGCGGGCTCTGCCCGCGAATGAGGCCAACACGGTCAGGCGTTCTGCAAGCCTGCCGCTGCAGCGGTGTCCAGCGTTGGCACAGCCGGCGATTGCCGCTCCGCCTGCTTGGACTGACGCCACGCTTCCAGCCACGCAACGTTCTGGTCAGCCCAGACATGCTCGTGCAGACGCGAGATCGCTACCGGATCACTGAGCAGCGACATGCGCGTGCTGTTGTCGAGCTTCTGCGGGCCACCCTCCAGTGCCTGATGCACCCACTGCGCGCGCATGCTTTCGATCGGCGCAGCCTTGCCGTGCCGCGCCGTGCCCAGGCCGTAGGCCAAGGCATTCTGGCGCGGATCGACAACGGCACGCACGAAACCATCCTTGAGCGCGTTATCACGGTTTGCCTGGGTATAGCGATCGGTGGACAGCAGCTCCTGTGGCGTGTCGTACTCCTCGGGAATCAGGAACAACTTCTCATCGCGTGCCTGCATGCCCAGA
This sequence comes from Pseudomonas baltica, assembly GCF_014235765.1. Classification (GTDB taxonomy): domain Bacteria; phylum Pseudomonadota; class Gammaproteobacteria; order Pseudomonadales; family Pseudomonadaceae; genus Aquipseudomonas; species Aquipseudomonas baltica. The sequence continues at coordinate 264,142 of NZ_JACMYH010000004.1, read as the reverse complement.
TTGGTTCGGCTGGAGATCACCGACACCGGGATCGACAGCATCAGCGAACCCACGATCGGAGTCAGCCACCACAGGAAGCTGGGGTTCAGCCAGATCACCAGGGCAGCCCAAGCCGCGCCCAGCAGCGTCTGCGAGCCATGACGCTTGATTGCCTCGCTCCAGGGCGTGGAGTCGTCGTCACGCTGCGGCGAGTTCCAGGTCGCGGCCCAACCCAGGAACGCGGCGAGCACGAAACGGGTATGGAACAGCATGCGCACCGGCGCCAGCAGCATCGAGAAGAGCATTTCCAGCAGCATTGACAAGGTGACCTTGAAACGGCCGCCGTATTCTTTCGCGCCCTTGGCCCAGATCAGGATGATGCTCAGCAGCTTGGGCAGGAACAGCAGCACGATGGTGGTGGAGAACAACGCCACCGCCTTGTCCGGGTGCCATTGCGGCCACAGCGGGTACAGCTGCCGCGGCGCCAGGAAGTAGGTCGGCTCCATAAGCGTGTTCACCGCCAGCAGCGCGGTGGACAGCACCAGGAAGAAGAACCACAACGGTGCCGACAAGTACGACATCACGCCGGTGAGGAATACCGCCCGGTGAACCGGGTGCATGCCCTTGACCAGGAACAGCCGGAAGTTCATCAGGTTGCCGTGGCACCAGCGGCGATCGCGCTTGAGCTCGTCGAGCAGGTTGGGCGGCAGTTCTTCGTAGCTGCCCGGCAGATCATAGGCAATCCACACGCCCCAGCCGGCGCGGCGCATCAGTGCCGCCTCGACGAAGTCGTGGGAAAGAATCGCACCGGCGAACGCACCCTTGCCCGGCAACGGCGCCAGGGCGCAGTGCTCGATGAAAGGCTTCATGCGAATGATCGCATTGTGCCCCCAGTAGTGCGATTCGCCCAACTGCCAGAAGTGCAGGCCGGCGGTGAACAGCGGACCGTACACGCGGGTAGCGAACTGCTGCATGCGCGCGTACAGGGTGTCCATGCCCGAAGCCTTGGGCGCGGTCTGGATGATGCCCGCATCTGGGGTCGCTTCCATCAAGCGAACCAGGCTGGTCAGGCATTCGCCACTCATTACGCTGTCGGCGTCGAGTACCACCATGTAGCGGTATTCGCTGCCCCAGCGACGGCAGAAGTCGTCGAGGTTGCCGCTCTTGCGTTTGACCCGACGGCGGCGACGACGGTAGAAGATATGCCCGAAACCACCGGCTTCGCGGCACACTTCCAACCACGCCTGTTGCTCGGCAACCGCGATATCGGGGTCGTTGGTGTCGCTGAGCACGAAGAAGTCGAAACGATCCAGGTCACCAGTCGCCTTGACCGATTCGAACGTGGCGCGCAAACCGGCGAAGACGCGTGTCACGTCTTCGTTGCAGATCGGCATGACCAGCGCGGTACGCGCGCCTGCCTCGATCGGCTCGTTGCCCGCGCTGGCACCGGAGATGCGGTACTTGTCGCGACCGGTAAGCAGTTCGAGGAAGCCCATCAACGCCGTCCAGAAACCCGCCGATACCCAGCAGAACAGGATACCGAAAAGGATCAGGATGCTGGTCTGCAGGAAGTACGGCAGAACCTGAGTAGCGGTCTGCATGATCGGCTGACGAACCACTTCGTCGAGGTCGACCATGCCCCAGCCCTGGTACGGCATGATGCCTTTCATGTACCAGCCGGCGACGATGGTCTGGCCCAGCATCAGCACCAGCAGAATGTAGCGACGCATCGAACCGACCCAGCGCCAGCGTGCCTTCGGCAGCACCCGCTTGTCGCTGGTGGGCTCGGGCTTGCTGGCCTTGCCGGTCAGCTTGCGCCATACCCGCACCAGCACGTTGGTGCGCCACGGCTCGGGAATCACCAGCGTGCGGTTGATCGGTGGCGTGGCCTTGAGCTGCAGGCGACCGCTGGCGTCGACGCCAAGCATCTCGGCCTCTTCCAGCTCGGCAGCCGAGTCCAGCCGCAGGCGCTGCTCGACCGAGTTCTGTGCGCCAAGCACGGCATCGTGCGCCGGGCGCCCGGACAGGCGCTCGTGCAGTTCGGTGAAGGACGTGCAGTCGGCAAGTTCTGCGCGCTGTGCGTCCCCCAGGGGCAAATGAGCCAGATATTCGCCAAGCGATTCTGGCCGAGCTGGAGAATTAGTCATCGGCGGGCAACTGGTAGCTCCAGGTTTCAGTCAGGACCTGCTCGGTCTTGACCGGTTCGGTCGGTGTGACAGGAGCGGTTTCAGGCGCGGCGGGTGCCGGAGCCTGTGCAACCTCGGCAGCCTTGTCGGCCTTGCCGTGTGCCTTGTCATGCTTGGGCGCAGCCTTGTCTTCGACCGGCTGGGCTGCCTTGACAGGCTCCACCGGCAGATCCTTGACCAGCGCTGCACGCATTTCCACGGCCTTGTTCGGATCCTTCACCTTGACCCGCAGGGTCAGGCGCCAGCCTTTGGTCAGCGGGTTGTAGCGGACGTTGTTCTCGACCAGCTCGGCGTTGTCATCGACGCTGACCTGACTGCGAACGGCGGTGTCTTCAGCCAAAGCGGCCAGCACCGGACCTTCGTAGTCGATCAGGAAGGCAATGCTGCCATCGGCCTGACGGATCAGGTTGGACTGCTTCACGTCGCCGGTCGAACGCAGGGTCTGATTGACCCAGGCAACGTCGGGCGAGTGAAACTCGTCTTCGTCCGTGGTCCAGTGCAGGCGGTAGTTGTGCTCCAGCGCCTGACCGGGCTCCGGGATCTTTTCCGGGTTCCAGAAGGCCACGATGTTGTCGTTGGTTTCGTCGGCGGTCGGAATTTCGACCAGGTCGACGGTACCCTTGCCCCAATCGCCCTTGGGCTCGATCCAGGCGCTCGGACGCTTGTCATAGCGGTCATCGAGGTCTTCGTAACGGGAGAACTCGCGGCCACGCTGCAGCAGACCGAAACCACGCGGGTTCTCCACGGTGAAGCTGCTCACGGCCAGGTGCTTGGGATTGTTCAGCGGGCGCCACAGCCACTCGCCGTTGCCGGCATGGATGGACAGGCCGGTGGAGTCGTGCAACTCGTGACGGTAGTTCTGCACACGGGACGGCTGGTTCGAGCCAAACAGGAACATGCTGGTCAGCGGCGCAATGCCCAGGCGGCTGACACGGTCACGCAGGAACACCCGCGACTCGACGTCGACGGTCGTGTCCTTGCCCGGACGCAAGGTCAATTTGTAGGCACCGGTTGAGCGTGGCGAATCGAGCAGGGCGAAGATCACCAGCTGCTTGTCGCCTTCGTTCGGCCGTTCGACCCAGAACTCGCGAAACCGCGGGAACTCTTCGCCCGACGGCAATGCCGTATCAAGGGCCAGGCCGCGGGCCGACAGACCGTAGACCTGATTTTTGCCGATGACGCGGAAGTAGCTCGCGCCCAGCATAGTCATGATTTCGTCCTGCTTGTCCGCCTTGTTGATCGGGAACAAGACGCGGAAACCGGCGTAGCCCAACTGATCGGTGGATTTGGGATCGAACTGCAGGTCGCCGAAATCGAAACGCGCTGGGTCGTACTTGATTTCGTTGACGGTGGTAGCGGTGACTTCGTTGATCTTCACCGGGGTGTCGAAGTGCATGCCCTGATGATAGAAGGACAGCTTGAACGGGGTCTTGGCGTCGGCCCATTCGGCGTTTTCGTTGCGGAAACGGATCTTCTGGTAGTCCGCAAACTTCATGTCGCGAAACTCTTTGGGCAGATTGCTGCGCGGAGTTTCGAATTTCTGACCGGCGAGCTCCTTGGCGCGTCCGGCAACATCATCCAGGCTGAAGGCCCAGAGTTGGCTGGCGCTGAACAGGCAGAACAGTGCAGACCCGGCCAGCATCGCATTGCGCAACCGAGTGCGGGGTGTTCTTGAAGCATTTAAAGGACTAACAATCACGAGCAACCCTCGCCGAAAACATATCGAAAAACCAACGGCCAGCAGTCTTGCGCCGGGTTGGCGAGCACTGTTCCGACTCCAAAAGGGCACAATGATTCCCCAAGCGGAGCCGGACACGCTTCAAACTGGACATACCGGGTAGCGAAATGCGGCCCCCTGGCGCGCGATTATCTAGTACGTCGCGTCACAACGCATCAGGGTAGCTCAAGTATTTATGCTGTGAGAAACGGACGACGACTGCAAACTCGCCAGCAATAGGCCATTAAATTTGTAACAAAAAGGTTACGGGGCCATCGTTGGTCAGGCTTACCTGCATATCGGCACCGAACTGCCCGACCTGAACCTGTGGATGCGCTTTTTTTGCAGCGTCCACGAGGTGCTCGAAAAGCGCCTGCGCCAAGGCCGGCACGGCTGCAGTGGAGAAGCCTGCGCGCAGGCCGCTGCGGGTGTCCGCCGCCAAGGTGAATTGCGACACCAGCAACAGGCCGCCGCCAACATCCTTCAGCGACAGGTTCATCTTGCCTTGCTCGTCGCTGAACACTCGATAGTTGAGCAGCTTGTGCAGGAGCTTGTCGGCGCTGGCGGCGGTGTCGTCCGGCTCGACCGCTACCAGCACCAACAGCCCCTGGTCGATGGCCCCGATGGTTTGCCCGGCCACCTCGACGCGGGCCTGGCTGACCCGCTGCAGCAGCCCCTTCACGCTTCTTCCAGGGGCAGGTCCAGCAAACGCCGCGCCATCTGCTCGGCGGCGCGCACCAGGGCGTCGGTAATGCCCGGCTCCGAAGCGGCATGACCCGCGTCGCGAATGACCTGCAGCTCGCTGTTTGGCCAAGCCTGATGCAGCGCCCAGGCGTTGTCCAGCGGGCAGATCACGTCGTAGCGGCCGTGCACGATGACTGCCGGCAGGTGGGCGATGCGCGGCATGTCGCGGATCAGCTGGTCGGGTTCGAGGAAGGCATTGTTGACGAAGTAATGGGTTTCGATGCGCGCGATCGACAGCGCACGCTGCGGCTCGGAGAAACGATCGACCACCAGCGGGTTGGGCCGCAGGGTCGCGGTGCGCCCTTCCCAGGTGGACCAGGCCTTGGCCGCATGCATCTGGGCAATCTGGTCGTTGCCGGTAAGACGCTTGTGGAAAGCCTGCAACAGGTTGCCGCGCTCATCCAGCGGTATCGGCGCGATGTAGTCCTGCCAATAGTCGGGGAACAGGCGACTGGCGCCGGCCTGGTAGAACCATTCGATTTCCTGCGGGCGGCAGAGGAAAATGCCGCGCAGGATCAGGCCGTGGACGCGCTCGGGATGGGTCTGGGCATAGGCCAGGGCCAGCGTGGAGCCCCAGGAACCGCCGAACAGCACCCACTTGTCGATGCCAAGGTGCTCGCGAATGCGCTCCATGTCTGCCACCAGCCGCCAGGTGGTGTTGTTCTCGATGCTGGCATGGGGCGTGGAGCGGCCGCAGCCGCGCTGGTCGAAGGTCACGATGCGATAGACGTTGGGATCGAAGTAGCAACGGCTCTGCGCGTCGCACCCGGAACCCGGGCCGCCGTGGATGAACAGCACCGGCAAGCCCTTGGGCGAGCCGCTTTCGTCGACATACAGCACGTGCGGCTCTTCCACGGCCAGATCATGCCTGGCGTAGGGTTTGATCTGCGGGTACAAGGTTTGCATCGTGCGCTCCGTTGGATGTTGGGTCTCTGCCGTTGGCCATCATAAACCCGAATGACCGCTCGGCGCATTCTCCCTATTCATTGCAGGGTCTCCACTGCAGGGTTTCACAAGCGCTCCCCTACCAGATAGGCGCCACCCGGCACGCCCTGGTGCAAAGCCGTGCGGATATCGCGATACAAGCCGTCGGCCTGCTGCGCAGTCAGGGACTGGGCGTGGTCGCGCAGCACCACCTGCAGCACCAGGTTGTGCTGGCCGCGAACGATGCCCAGGCGCTTGATGGTCAGCGCGGGCAATTCCTCGAACGGCCAGCAGCCGCGTATGTGCAGTTCCTCGATCCAGCTGGCGCGGTAGCCGGCCACCTGCAGGACCTGCTCGGTGATGTCCTCGATCCCCAACCCCGGTGCCACCGCCAGCGACAGGTCACGGCTGATCGCCGGCTGGCGGTACAGGGGCTGCCAGGCCTTGAGGTCGCCCATCTGCGCCTGCACCTGGGGATGGCCGTCGCGCAGCAGGCGGATGTCCGGAACGCCCTTGCGCAGCATGGCCAGGCGGTCCAGCCCCAGGCGCAGAACCAGACCACCATGGGCCTGGGGATCGACCTCCAGACGCTGCAGGAACGCCGGGCAGATGCAGCCGCAGGCGAGGATGTCCACCGGTGCCTGGCGGGTCACCAAACTGACGTTGAGGCCATCGCGGGTAAAACCGCAGGCTCCGCAGCTGTGCCCCCACATTCGCCCCGGCACGGCGATGTCCAGCACATCACCGACCAGACGCAGCAGATCCTGACGATTGCCCAGTTCGGCGTCGCCCAGTACCCAGATGTCCATCTGGTGCGGCTCGGCGCAATGCCAGCGATCACGGATATCGCGACGGAAAGTGATGCCCGGTGCGGCGAGCATGATGGTTTCGCCCGGTGCCCGACGCGCCGCCGCTGCTTGCAGGCCGGTGATGATCGCGCTGCTGGTCTGGGTGCGCAGCAGCAGTTCGTCATCCACCCAGCAGCTGTGGTTGCCTACCTCATCCATCACCTGGGGATCGTCGCCGCACAGCTGGAAGTTTTCCACGGCAGAGATGATCCGCGGCCCCTTGTGCACCTCGGCCAAGGGCCAGCCTTGTCGCACCAGGCCGGCAAGCAGATCCTTGACCAGCAGGCGCACGGCATGGGGCGGCTCGCAGGCTTCGGTCAGGTCGGCAATGCGCAGCGCCTTGTGTATCGCTTCATGGCTGAGATAGTGCTTGGTGACGGGCATGCAGGCATTCCTTGTTCGAGGCGAATGCCTGCACGCTAGGCAGGGTATTGGGGGACCACAATCAGAAAAGTCTGAAAGGCCTGTTATTCAGAAACGTCTGTCGGACGTTTCTGAATAACAGGCCGTTTGGAGCTTCAGATCGCAACGCTGCGCCGCTGGACGAACCGGTCCACATAGTCGTCGGCCGGGTTGTGCAGGATTTCCCTGGCGGTGCCGGCCTGGATCAGGCGTCCGTCCTTGAGAATGGCGATCCGGTTGCCCAGGCGAAGCGCTTCGTCCAGATCGTGGGTGATGAACACGATGGTCTTGTGCAGGCGGGTCTGCAGCTCCAGCAGCTGGTCCTGCATTTCGGCGCGGATCAAGGGGTCCAGGGCACTGAACGCCTCGTCCATGAGAATGATGTCGGTATCCGCCGCCAGCGCCCGCGCCAGGCCCACGCGCTGGCGCATGCCGCCGGAGAGCTGCTGCGGGTAGGCACGTTCGTAGCCGTTGAGGCCCACCGCTTCGACCCAGTGCTGCGCGCGCTCCTCACACAGCGCCTTGCTCTCGCCTCGCACCTTGAGGCCATAGGCGACGTTGTCCAGCACGCTTCTGTGCGGCAGCAGGCCGAAGCTCTGGAACACCATGCTGATCTTGCGACGGCGAAATTCGCGTAGCGCCGGCATGCCGTAGCGCAGGATATCCTCGCCATCCACCAGTATCTGGCCACTGGAAGGATCTACCAGTCGGTTGAAATGCCGCACCAGGGTGGATTTGCCCGAACCGGACAACCCCATGATGACGAACACCTCGCCTGCGGCGATCGACAACGACAGGTCGTCGACCCCGACCACGCAACCGGTGGCGGCCAGCACCTGCTCCTTGCTCTGCCCTTGCTGGCTCAGCGCCAGCGCCTCTTTCTCGCGCTTGCCGAACACCTTGTAGACATTGCGCACTTCGATCTTCGGCGCGTTCATCGGCCTGCCTCGTGACGGGGACGACCATAGGCCTGGGTGATGCGGTCGATCACGACCGCCAGAATGACGATTGCCAGCCCGGCCTCGAGCCCCTTGCCCACGTTCAGGGTCTGGATGCCCACCAGTACGTCTTCGCCCAGGCCACGAGCACCGATCATCGAGGCAATCACTACCATCGACAGCGCCATCATGGTGGTCTGGTTGATGCCGGCCATGATGCTTGGCAGGGCCAACGGCAATTGCACACCGAACAGCTGCTGCCAGCGATTGGCACCGAAGGCATTGATCGCTTCCATGACCTCGCGATCGACCTGGCGAATGCCCAGGTCGGTCAGGCGTATCAGCGGCGGCGCCGCGTAGATCACGGTGGCGAAGATGGCCGGTACCTTGCCCAGGCCAAACAGCATCAGTACCGGGATCAGGTACACGAAGCTGGGCATGGTCTGCATGATGTCGAGCAGCGGCATCAGCACCGCGCGCAGACGGTCGCTGCGTGCGGCAAGGATGCCCAGGGGAATGGCGATCACGACGGAAATCAGCGTGGCAACCAGCATCAATGCCAGGGTCTGCATGAGCTTGTCCCACAGCCCCACCGCGCCGACCAGAAACAACAGGCCGACGATGACCGCAGTGGTCAGCCACTTGCGCGATGCATGCCAGGCGATGCCGCCGACGATTGCCAGCATCAGCCACCAGGGCGTCATGCGCAGCAGACTTTCCAGGTTGACGATGGCCCACAGCAGGGTGTCGGATATCTGCCGGAAGACATCGCCATAGCGGGTCACCAGCGCATCGACGCCGTCATTGACCCAGTTGGCGATGGAAAAAGTGAAGCTTTCAGGAAACATGGGGCGCTCTCGATGCTGGGGGCTTTGTCGATACCAAAGACCAGGTCAAAGCGCTGCTTCGATCTTGGTGGCGGCCGCTTCGCTGACCCATGGTTTCCAGACGTCCGGGTGCTCCTTGAGGAACAGGCGCGCCAGCTTGGGCGACTCGATACGCTCGCGACTCATGCGCGCCAGATTCTGGTTGAGCAGGTCGATGGGCAGGTTGACCTTTTCGAACACGCCGAGCAATTCCGGCGCACCGTCGTGAAAGGCCTTGGACAGGCCGACCTTGATGCTGATGGTCTTGTCCACACCGGGTTTTTCCGCCAGCTTGACGACGTCGACCTGGCCCAGCAGAGGGGTCGGTGACCAGTAATAGAACAGGATCGGTTCGCCACGCTTGTAGCTCGACAGTACCGCCGCATCGAGGGCGGGCCCTGTGCCTGGGCGGAAATTGGTGTAGCTGTCCAGCAGGCCGTAGCTTTTGAGCATTTCGCTGTTTTCCAGCTCGCAGGTCCAGCCGGCCGGGCAATTGTAGAAACGACCCTTGTTCGGTTCTTCCTGATCCTTGAACACCTGGGCGTATTTGCCCAGGTCGGCGATGGCTTTGAGGTCGGGCGCTTTGGCGTCGAGGCCGCGCTTGGCGTCGCCTTCGACCACATAGCGCGGCACGTACCAACCTTCCACGGCGCCGGTGATCGGCGCGCCTACACCCACCACCTTGCCCGCCTGCTCGGCCTTGTTCCAGACCTCGCTGCGACCGACCCATTCCTCGGCGAATACCTGGATGTCGTTGCTGCCCAAGGCACTTTCCATGGTGATGGAGTTGCCCGGCAGGCTGTCGGTCTTGCAGTCGTAGCCGTGTTCCAGCACGAACTGCAGCAGGTCGGTGAGCAGCATGCCGCTCTCCCAGTTCAGGCCGGCGAATTTCACCGGTTTGCCCGATTCGCACCACCCGGCGGCTTGGCTGTTACCGGCAGCGGCCAGCAAGCCCAGGGAAAGGGTCGTTGCCAGGAGGGTCTTGTTCAGTTTCATCGGGTCCTGCTCCACATGGGCCATGGGTCACGGCGGTCTATGGCTGTGACCGCGCGATGAGCCATTGTTCTGCGCGACCTGTGGCAGATTGGCGTATTTGTGTCGCCAGCAGGCCTATTTGGTGAAGCGTCCTTCCAGCCGATGACGCGAACCTGGGTGGATCAAGCGCGCCGCCGTGACCGGCGTCTTGCCCGACCAGGTGCGGCGCAGGATCAGCAGGCAGGGCTCGCCGCGCTCGATCTGCAGCAGTTCGCACTCGCTGGGGTTGGCGAGCATGGCTTCCACCAGGTGCTCGCCGGCGGTCAGCGGTGCCACACGGGTCAGGTAGGCATACGGCGTCTCTTCGACGAAGTCCTGCTGCAGGTATTGCGGAGCGATCTGGGCGTTGACGTAGCGATCCTCGATCTGCACCGGGATGTCGTTTTCGTAGTGGACGATGATCGAATGAAATACTCGCTGGCCTTCGCGCATGTTCAAGGTCAAGGCGCGCTCGGCGCCGGCCGCTTCTTCTTCCAGCAATACCAGGCGGCTGCTGTGGCGGTGGCCGCGGGCGGCGATCTCGTCGGCGACGTTGTGCACTTCGAACAGCGCCGACTGGCTTTTCGGCTCGGCCACGAACGTCCCTACGCCCTGCATGCGCACCAACAGGCCTTCGGCCGTCAACTCGCGCAAGGCGCGGTTGATGGTCATGCGGCTGAAGCCCAACTGGTTGACCAACTCGCTTTCCGAGGGCACCCGGTAGTGCGGTGGCCAGGTACCGTTGAGGATCTGCACCGCGATCATCTGTTTGACGCGGGCATACAAGGGCGCCGGACTTTCGCCCATCTGGGCAGCCAGCGCAGGGACAACGGGCGGAGTCGGCACAAGAATTCCTTGGATTGATTCGTGGGGCACAGCGAGTGACATTGTAACGCGACTCGCGCCTGGGCAGGACAACTCTGCGCGGGCCGGGCGCGAGAGGGGTTACGCCATCACTTGCCGATATCGGCATCCGCCGCGCGCCAGATCAGGCGCGTGGTGTCATAGCCCTGCTGGCGTGCTTTCGCCAGCATGCGCTCGCGCACGGCCGTGGACACCTGCGGCGTGCGCGACAGCAGCCACAGGTACTTGCGGTTCGGGCTGCCGACCAGCGCGTGCTGGTAGCCGTCGTCCACGTCCAATACCCAGTAGTCGCCCTTGGCCAGGTCCGGGGCCATTCGGGAGAACCAGTTGTCGAACACCACCCACAGCTTGTCGGTCTTGCCGGGGACCTGCGGCGAAGCGGTGCCGTTGGCTTCCTGCCACTTGCCAGCCTCGGTGCGGCAGCGGTTGAGCACGCCGATGTTGCCGTCGGCCTGCAGGGTGTAATGGGCTTCGGATTGGGCGCAGTTGCGCTGGAAGAACATGGGCAACCTGGCCACTTCGTACCAAGTGCCTTGGTAGCGCTTCAGGTCTACGCTGTCGACGGTACGTGGCGCCATGCTGGCGTCGGGGGCATTGCTGCAACCGGCGATCAACAGCGACAGGCACAAAGGCAGCAAGGCAAACGTGCGCAACGACATGGGGGGCTCTCCTCGAACGGCAGACACAGGGGATGTGCTGCTTAGAAGAGCGGAAGCGGCGCGGGTTCCAATTGGCAACGGTGCGCCTACCGCGGTGGGCCAGAGGCACCCCATGCACCAGTGCCTGTCTTCAACGCGGCCCCTGTAGCAGCGGCGCAAGCCGCGTCAGGGGCACAGCGGTGATTCATCCACACCGCATGCACCGCCGACGCGGCTCGCGCCGCTGCTACAGACGAATCCGCCAACCCCTGCACCAGCGCCCGGCTTCAATGCGGTCTTGCGGCGTTTACTCGGTGTGGTAACCGGTGACGCGCTCGACTTCCTGCTTGGAACCCAGGAACACGGCAACACGCTGGTGCAGGCCCTCGGGCTTGATGTCCATGATGCGCTGGCGGCCATCGGTCGAAGCACCACCGGCCTGCTCCACCAGGAACGACATCGGGTTGGCTTCGTACATCAGGCGCAGCTTGCCTGGCTTCTCTGGCTCGCGGCTGTCGCGTGGGTACATGAACAAGCCGCCGCGGGTCAGGATACGGTGCACGTCGGCGACCATCGAGGCGATCCAGCGCATGTTGTAGTTCTTCTTCAACGGGCCTTCTTCACCGGCCAGCAGCTCGTCCACATACTTGGTCACCGGGGCTTCCCAGTGACGCTTGTTGGACATGTTGATGGCGAACTCGGCGGTGGTTTCCGGAATCTGGATGTTCTCGTGGGTCAACACGAAGCTGCCCATTTCGCGATCCAGGGTGAAACCCTTGACGCCGTTGCCCAGGGTCAGGATGAGCATGGTCTGCGGGCCATAGATGGCGTAACCGGCAGCAACCTGCTCGGTGCCTGGCTGCAGGAAGGCTTGTTCCTTGAGGCTGTCGTTCTGGCTCAGGTGCTCGGTAGGGCAGCGCAGGACCGAGAAGATGGTGCCGACCGACACGTTGACGTCGATGTTGGAAGAGCCGTCGAGGGGGTCGAATACCAGCAGGTAGGCACCCTTGGGGTACTGGCCGGGAATCTGGTAGGCGTTGTCCATTTCTTCGGACGCCATGCCGGCCAGGTGACCGCCCCATTCGTTGGCTTCGAGCAGGATGTCGTTGGACAGCACGTCCAGCTTCTTCTGCACTTCACCTTGGACGTTTTCGGTGCCCATGCTGCCAAGCACGCCACCCAGGGCGCCCTTGGACACCGCATGGCTGATCTCTTTGCACGCGCGCGCCACCACTTCGATCAGGAAGCGCAGATCGGCCGGCGTGTTGTTGCTGCGGGTCTGCTCGATCAAGTAGCGACTCAGGGTAACGCGGGACATGGACGACTCCGGAGTAGAAAAGGGTTGGGGAAAGCCCGCACAGTTTACACGGGTGCGGTCAAACCTAGCGAGTGCTAGCCACGCCGCGGCAGCCATCAGATCGCTATCAGGGAATATAGTTCGCCGCTGAGTATGCGGCGAGCCCTTCGCGGCCGATGACCGCTCCTACCGGATGAACACAAAAATCCGTAGGAGCGGTCTGTGGCCGCGAAAAGGCTGGTGCGCTGTATTTGATACACCGCGGTGCGTTCTTCGCGGCCGATGACCGCTCCTACAGACATCCGTAGGAGCGGTCTTCGGCCGCGAAAAGAGCGCCGCCGATCCTGGCCCTACTCCAACGCCTGCCAGATATCCTGCGCATACTCGCGGATGGTTCGGTCGGAAGAGAACCAGCCCATGCGCGCCGTGTTCAATACCGCCATGCGCCACCACTTGTCGGCGTCGTGCCAGGTGTCCTCGACCTTGCGCTGGGCATCCCAGTACGCGTCGAAATCGGCGCACAACAGGAAGCGGTCGTAGTTGGTCAGCGAATCGACCAACCCGACATAGCGCGATGGATCGTCCGGCGAGAACACCCCGCCGCGGATGGCCTGCAGTACATCGTTCAACCGATGGGAAGCCGCGACATCGCCATGGGCACTGTAGCCCCCGGCATGCTTGCGTTCTTCCACCTGAGCGGCGGTCATGCCGAAGATGAACATGTTTTCCTTGCCCAGAAATTCGCACATCTCGACGTTGGCACCGTCCAGCGTACCGATGGTCAAGGCGCCATTGAGGCCGAACTTCATGTTGCTGGTGCCCGACGCTTCGTAGCCGGCCGTGGAAATCTGCTCGGATAGATCCGCTGCCGGAATGATGCTTTCCGCCAGGCTCACGTTGTAGTTGGGCAGGAACACCACCTTGAGCAGGCCGCGCACGGTCGGGTCGTTGTTGACCACGCGGGCGATGTCGTTGGCCAGTTTGATGATCAGCTTGGCCTGGTGATAACTGGCCGCGGCCTTGCCGGCGAAGATCTTCACCCGCGGCACCCAGTTCGTCTCCGGCTCGGCGCGAATGGCCTGGTAGAGCGCCACGGTGTGCATCAGGTTGAGCAATTGCCGCTTGTACTCGTGGATGCGCTTGACCTGAACGTCGAACATGGCCTCGGGATTGACCGCCACCCCCACGCGCTCATGAATGATGCGCGCGAGTGCTTTCTTGCTGTTAAGCCGTTGCGCAGCGAACGCCTTGCGGAACTCGGGCTGGTCGGCAAAAGGCTCGAGGTTCTTCAGCAGCATTTCCGGATTGTCGAGCAGTTCCGGCCCGAGCTTGTCGACCAGCATGGCGGTCAGCTCGCTGTTGGACTGGTACAGCCAGCGGCGGAAGGTGATGCCGTTGGTCTTGTTGTTGATCCGGTCGGGATAGAGCTTGTGCAGTTCGGAGAACACGGTGCTGCGCATCAACTGGGTGTGCAGGCCCGACACGCCGTTGACACTGTGCGAGCCGAGGAACGCCAGGTTGCCCATGCGCACGCGACGGCCGTTGTCTTCCTCGATCAGCGATACCGCGCGCAGCACATCGACGTCGTCCTGGCCTTTGGCGCGCAGCGAATCGATGTGATAGGCGTTGATCAGGTAGATGATCTGCATGTGCCGCGGCAGCATGCGTTCCATCAAGCCCACGGGCCAGGTTTCCAGCGCTTCGGGCAACAGTGTGTGGTTGGTGTAGGCCAGGGTGTTGACGGTTATTTCCCACGCCGTGTCCCAGGCCAGGCCATGTTCGTCCACCAACTGGCGCATCAGCTCCGCCACGGCGATGGAGGGGTGAGTGTCGTTGAGCTGGATGGCGGCCTTGTCGGACAGGTTGAGCAGGCTGTCGTTGCCATTGAGGTGACGACGCAACAGGTCCTGCAGAGAGGCTGCAACGAAGAAGTACTCCTGGCGCAGGCGCAACTCCTGGCCCGCCTCGGTGCTGTCGGCGGGGTACAGGACCCGCGAGATACTCTCGGCGCGTGCCACTTCGGCCACGGCGCCCAAGTGGTCGCCCGCGTTGAAGCGCTCCAGGTGCAGCTCTTCCAGTGCCCGCGCACGCCACAGGCGCAGCGTGTTGACACTGGAGCCACGCCAGCCGACCACTGGCGTGTCGTAGGCCACCGCACGAACGGTCTCGCTGGGCCACCACACCTGCTTTTGCTGGCCTTCGCTGTCGGTGACGGTTTCCACATGGCCACCGAAGCTGATCGGGTAGATCACTTCAGGACGCTCGAACTCCCAGGGGTTGCCGAAATTCAGCCAGTTTTCCGTCTGCTCCTGCTGCCAGCCGTCGACGATGGCCTGGCGGAACAGGCCGTGCTCGTAACGGATGCCATAGCCGTGGGCAGCGACGCCCAGGGTCGACATGCTTTCCATGAAACAGGCGGCCAGGCGGCCGAGGCCACCATTGCCCAGCGCTGCATCGGGCTCGAGCAGACGGATGCGTTCCAGGTCCACGCCCAGGTCGGTCAACGCTTCACGGGCGATGTCCAGCAGCCCGAGGTTGCTCAGGCTGTCGTAGAGCAGCCGGCCGATGAGGAATTCCAGCGAAAGGTAATAGACCCGTTTCTGACCCTTGCGGTAGATCTGCCGGGTGTGATCCATCCAGTGCTCGACCATGTGGTCGCGCGCCGCCAGGGCAATGGCCTCGAACCAGTCATGGTCGAATGCGTGATCGGGGTCCTTGCCCACCGCGTAGGTGAGTTTGGCGAGTACAGCAGCGCGGAAATCGGCCACCTCGGCGTCACGGACAAGCGGTTCCTGAGACATGCAATGCGTCCTCGGGGAAATTGACGATTCTAGATGGAATACCTGAGCCTAGACGCTTCGACACACGCTGAAAGCTCAGGTTCGTAACTTTGCACGATTAGCAGGGTTTCAGGCAGATGGTTGTTCACTTTTTCACCAATGCCGGTATGATCGCGCGCCCTGATCCACGTTACCTGATGACCTGACAATGAAAAGCTCTTTGATTGCCGCCGCCGAAGTGGACCGCCTGGACACCTGGCAGAAATATTCCGCGCCGATGTGCGGCGCCTGTATCTCGACCTGCTGCACGCTGCCGGTGGAAGTGAAGATCAAGGACCTGATCCGTATCGGCGTGGTGGATGAGTTCGAGAAAGGCGATCCCCCCAAGAACGTTGCCAAGCGTTTGCAGAAGGAAGGCATCGTCGAGCGCTTCAACCAGAAGTCGGGCATTTTCACCCTGACGCGCATGAGCAACAACGATTGCCTGTACCTGGACAAGAAAAGCCGCCTGTGCACCATCTATGAAAAGCGTCCGGACACCTGCCGCAATCATCCGAAGATCGGGCCTCGCCCAGGCTTCTGTGCCTACCAGCCCAAGCCAGTATCGCGCCAAGGCTGAGTAACGTCCCTGCTACCCCTGTGGGAGCGGGGCCTACCTGCGAACACTGCGCGCCTTGTGGGAGCGGGCTCTGCCCGCGAAGGCCATACCACGGTCTGCCAGGCACACTGCAGCGCCCTTTCGCGGCCAATGACCGCTCCTACAGAACATCGCCACACGCCTCCCCCCTGTGGGAGCGGGCTCTGCCCGCGAAGGGAGCGCCGCCGAATTGCCGCCGGTCACCCCTGTCGGCTCAGCCCTGCCAGACGGGTCGACAGAGCCTGCATGCCCTGGCTCAATTCACTGAGGCTCGACGCATCGCGCGCGCCGTCTTCGCTGGCTGCGTGAATGCGCACTGCCAGTTCGTTGATCTCCTGGGTGACATGGCTCTGTTCCTGGGCGGCCACAGCGATCTGCTGGGTGCGCTGGACGATGTCGTCAAAACCGACCACCGTGCTCCCCAGCGACACGCTCAACACGTCAGCTTGCTGCGCCACGGTCCGCGTGCGGTCTTCGCCCGCGACCATGGTATTGACCGCCTTCACCGACGCCTGGCGCAGTTCGCCGATCATCTCCTGGATCTCGTCGGCCGAAGCCTGGGTCCGTCCTGCCAGGGTGCGCACCTCGTCGGCAACCACTGCAAAACCTCGCCCCTGCTCACCGGCGCGAGCGGCTTCGATCGCGGCATTGAGTGCCAGCAGGTTGGTCTGCGCGGAAATCGACTTGATCACGTCGAGCACGCCACTGACACTTTCTATGTCCTGACCCAGGCTGGTGATCGCCTGTGCCACGCTGGCGATATCACCGGTCAAGGAATTGATCGTCTGGCTGTTCTGCTGAACATGCCCCTGGCTCTGGCGCGCCGTCGACAGCGACAGCTGCGCGGTGTCGGAACACTCGGTGGTGTTGGAGGCAACCTCCTGGGCACTGGACGACATCTCGGTAATCGCCGTGGCCAGCAAGGTGTTGTCCTGACGCTGGGTTTCGGCGCGTTCGGCCATGATCACCGACAACCGAGCAACGTCATCGGACTGTTTCTGCAGGCGCAGCGCCTCATCGGCGATGGCCTTGAGCATGCTGCGCAGGTTGCCGGCGTAACGGTTGACCGCCCCGCGCAGCAGGCCGATCTCGTCCGCTCGAGCCACGTCCAATTCGGCGCTGGCGCCACCGCCCTGCTCGCCCAGCTTGTCGATCTGTGCCGTGGTTTCGTTGATCTGACTGAACACCGCGCGCCCGGCCAGCCAGGCCAGACCGAACACCAATGCAAGGATCGGCAGCAAGGTGGTGAGGATATCCACAGTCAATTTGCTGGCAATGCCGGTCATGTGTGCCTGCGGCGTGGCCAGGCCCACCACCCAACCACTGGCCGGCACCCGCGTGAGACTGATGTAGCCCGCCCCACCCAGCTGGGCGTCCTGATCGACATGAAACGTCTGCGCTTCGCGCTGGCCGCTGCTGCGCCAATCGGCAACGCCCTTGAACCAAGGGTAGGCAGCGAGCATCGCCGCCTCGTCGGCAGGTGCCGGCTTGTCGTTGGCGGCCGGGAAATACAGGACCTTGCCTGATGGGTCGATGGCGAACGCATAACCCCCGGTGACCTGCCCATTGGACTTGAGGAAGTTGGCCAAGCCCGTGAGTGTCAGGTCGATGGTCGCCACACCGGCGAAACGTCCGTCACGACTGTAGGGCACGGTACAGGTGGTCATCAGGATCTTGCTGACCGGATCCTCGTAGGCATCCGACCACGCGCAGCGGCCAGGCGCGGATGCCTTGCCCTGCACGTACCAGTCGGCGGCGTGATAGTCATCGACGGCGCCGGCATTGTATTCCTCGGAATAACCCAGGCCCTGCCCACTGCGTGCCCAATAGAAACTGCGCCGCGGCACGCCTGCGCTGAACGCATTGGGCTCGGGCCACAGGCCACCGCCGGCAATGGCGGCATCGCCCTGTGAGTCGATGATCGGTGCCAATGCACCCTTCACCAGCTCAACGTCGGCCGGCAGCGTCGCGCCCAAACTCGCCAGCGCGGCGACGCGCCCCTCGACCTCGGCCAGCTGGATCGACAGCTGCCGAGCGATGGCCGTGGCCGACTGCTCGGCGCTCTTGGTGTTGGACTGGATCAGCTTGGGCTCGCCGCTGAGTACCATGACCGCGTAGATGGCCACCGTCGTGACCAGAAGGATGAACAGGATGCCCAGGCTGAAGCGGGACATGATCTTGGTAGGTAGCAGGCTCACGGGGCCCCCTTCGGAGGGAATCGATATTGCCTGCGCTATCGGCTCGGTCCGAGGAAACTCGAGAAGTGGGCGATGGAAGGTATGCAGGGTGCCAGGGCCGGCCCTTTCGCGGGCAGACCTGCCAACACACAGCCATAAAAAAACCCCCGGACGCTTTCGCGCCGGGGGCCTTTTCAATCAACCGGAACTACGGATCAGTTCTTGGCTTTCTTGGCAGCGCGGGTACGCTCGCCTTCGTCCAGGATCTTCTTGCGCAGACGGATCGACTTCGGCGTAACTTCGCACAGCTCGTCGTCCTGGATGAATTCCAGAGCCTGTTCCAGGGTGAAGCGAACAGGTGGAACCAGAGCGATGGTTTCGTCTTTGCCCGACGCACGCATGTTGTCCAGCTTCTTGCCCTTGGTAGGGTTTACGCCCATGTCGGTGTCGCGGCTGTTCAAGCCGACGATCTGACCGTTGTAGATCTCCTGGCCGTGCTCGACGAACAGCTTGCCGCGCGCCTGCAGGGTTTCCAGCGAGTAGGTCAGTGCCTTGCCGGTTTCGACCGAAACCAGTACGCCGTTCTGGCGGCCGGACATGTGGCCCGACTTCATCGGAGCGTAGCGATCGAAGATCGAAGTCAGGATGCCCGCACCGTTGGTCAGGGTCAGGAACTGGTTACGGAAACCGATCAGACCGCGAGCAGGGATGTTGTATTCCAGACGAACACGGCCCTTGCCATCCGGCACCATGTTGGTCAGGTCGCCTTTACGCAGGCCCATCTCTTCCATGACCTTGCCCTGGGATTCCTCAGGGGTGTCGATGGTGACGTTTTCGAACGGTTCCTGCTTCTCGCCGTCGATGACGCGGATGATCACCTCAGGACGACCGACACCCATTTCGAAGCCTTCGCGACGCATGGTTTCGATCAGTACCGAAAGGTGCAGCTCGCCGCGGCCGGAGACCTTGAACTTGTCGGCCGAGTCGCCTTCTTCAACGCGCAGAGCAACGTTGTACAGCAGCTCTTTGTCCAGACGTTCCTTGATGTTGCGGGACGTCACGAACTTGCCTTCTTTACCGCAGAATGGCGAGTCGTTGACCTGGAAGGTCATGGAAACGGTTGGCTCGTCGACGGTCAGCGGCTTCATCGCTTCGACGTTGTCCGGCTGGCACAGGGTGTCGGAGATGAACAGCGAGTCCATGCCGCTCACGCAGACGATGTCGCCAGCGAAGGCTTCTTCGACGTCGATGCGGTGCAGGCCGTGGTGACCCATCAGCTTGAGGATACGACCGTTGCGCTTCTTGCCGTCGGCGCCGATGGCGACCACCGGGGTGTTCGGCTTGACGCTGCCGCGAGCGATACGGCCAACACCGATGACGCCCAGGAAGCTGTTGTAGTCCAGTGCCGAGATCTGCATCTGGAACGGGCCGTCGCGGTCGACTTTCGGAGCCGGTACGTTGTCGACGATCGACTGGTACAGCGGGGTCATGTCTTCGGCCATGTCGGTGTGTTCCAGACCGGCAATGCCGTTCAGGGCCGAGGCGTAGACGACTTTGAAGTCCAGCTGTTCTTCGGTGGCACCGAGGTTGTCGAACAGGTCGAAGATCTGGTCCAGAACCCAGTCCGGACGCGCGCCTGGACGGTCGACCTTGTTGATGCAGACGATCGGACGCAGACCGGCTTCGAACGCCTTCTTGGTCACGAAACGGGTTTGCGGCATAGGGCCGTCCTGGGCGTCGACCAGCAGCAGCACGGAGTCGACCATCGACATCACGCGCTCTACTTCACCACCGAAGTCGGCGTGGCCCGGGGTGTCCACGATGTTGATGTGGTAGCCGTTCCAGTTGATGGCGGTGTTCTTGGCCAGGATGGTGATGCCACGCTCTTTTTCCTGGTCGTTGGAGTCCATCACGCGCTCGTCGTTGAGCTCGTTGCGCTCCAGGGTGCCGGACTGACGCAGGAGTTTGTCTACCAGGGTGGTCTTGCCATGGTCAACGTGAGCAATGATGGCGATGTTGCGTAGATTTTCGATCACTTGTGTATCTCGATCAGAGGATTCGGTTGCCGCGCATTCTACGTGGCGAATATTAAACAAAAAGCTATCCGGGCCAGACAGCGTAGGAACGTAGCGAGCGACGGCAAGGCAAGGAAGAAATAGGCGAGGAAGCACAGTTTACTGGTTGTAAATGAGCATTCCGAGCCTGTTTCTGACGCAGCATTGCCTAGCGCAGTAGTTCCTACGCTGTCTGGGGGTCGGGAGGGCGATGGCGGATACTCCCACCATTCAACCCTGGGACTCTATGTCGGACGATAAACGCGCACATTGGCATGTCCCTCACTCAACAGATGGTGAGCATGCAGTCGGCTCATGACGCCCCTGTCGCAATACAGCAAGTACTGGCGAGTGAAATCCAGTTCCTTGAAGCGGCTGTTCAGGGCATAAAAAGGCATTGCCTTGACCTCGATGCCGGCCAGTGACAGCGGCTGGTCTTCCTGGGCATCGGGGTGGCGGATATCGATGACGACTTGTCCGGACAGCGCCTCGCTGACCTCTTCGACCTCGATATCCCGGCCCAGCTGGTCGATGACTTCATCAATGGACACCAGCTTGGCGCGTTCCAGCGCTCGCTCAAGAACGGCCATGTCGAAAGACTTCTCTTCATGGACGACGCGCGGCAATTTTGCACTGGTGGTCGGGTTGACCGAAATCACGCCGCAATATTCTGGCATGTGTTTGGCAAAATCGGCAGTCCCAATTTCAACTGCTTGATCGATGATGTCTTGTTTGTGGCTCGCCAGCAGCGGGCGCAGTACCAATTTGTCGGTCGCGCTGTCGATCGCCGACAGGTTGGGCAGGGTCTGGCTGGACACCTGCGAGATGGCTTCGCCCGTGACCAGCGCGGGAATCTTCAGTTGGTCGGCCAGGCGCGTGGCGGCCCGCAGCATCATGCGCTTGAGGATCACGCCCATGTGGCTGTTGTCGACCTTGCCGAGAATCTCGCCCAGCACTTCTTCGAACGGCACGCTGATGAACAGCACGCGCTGAGAGCTGCCGTACTTCTTCCAGAGGAAGTGGGCAACTTCCATCACCCCCAACTCATGGGCGCGACCGCCCAGGTTGAAGAAGCAGAAGTGGGTCATCAGGCCACGGCGCATGATCTGGTAGGCGGCAACGGTGGAATCGAAACCGCCCGACATCAACACCAGCGTCTGTTCCAGCGCGCCCAAGGGGTAGCCACCCATGCCGTCGTGCTGGTCATGGATGACGAACAGGCGCTGGTCGCGGATTTCCAGGCGCACCACCACGTCGGGCTTTTTCAGGTCGATGCCGGCAGCACCACACTCGCGGCGCAATTGGCTGCCGACGGTGCGTTCCACATCCATCGAGCTGAAGGCATGCTTGCCGGCACGCTTGGCGCGTACCGAAAAGATCTTTCCAGGCAGCAGCGGGCCGAAGTGCGCCTTGCACTTGGCCACGATGTCATCCATATCGCCCAGCGGGTATTCGTCCACTTGCAGGAAATGCGCGATACCTGGCGTGCAGCTCAGGCGTTCGGTCATCTCGCGCAACACCTTGGCGTCCGTCAGCTTGGTCTGGACTTCAAGGTTGTCCCACACGCCAGTGACCATCAGCTGCGGGTCCAGGTCACGGAGCACCATGCGGATGTTCTTGGCGAGCTGGCGGATGAAGCGCCTGCGCACCGGCGGGCTCTTGATGGTGATCTCTGGAAAGACTTTTACGATAAGTTTCATGAAAACAGCGCGCGAAATGCCAGCCTGAAAAGAGGGGCGCGGATTATAGCGGAAATTGCTCAAGGTTTGACCAGTTATCGTACGAACGGGCAAACGCACCAATATCGACCACCCAAAACAGACCCGCACCAAACCAGCGCACCCCCCTTTAGCACCACCCCGTGTAGCAGCGGCGCAAGCCGCGTCCCGCGCTCATACCTATTAATGCCGGGGACGAAGCGTGACGCGGCTTGCGCCGCTGCTACAGGGGAATGGGTTCGAACCTGCGGATAGTGAGAATCAGCGTTGCGCCCATCACAGGGCACTGGCATGCAAATTGCTCCCTTGTGAGGCAGGTTGCCTTGGCCGACTATCGGGCCCGGCATCACACATACTTAGGGGCCCCCTTTCACAATCGGCCCCATTCCACCCCGGAGGACAACATGTCGAAGTCGGTTCAACTCATCAAAGATCATGACGTCAAGTGGATTGATCTGCGCTTCACTGATACCAAAGGCAAGCAGCAGCACGTGACCATGCCAGCGCGCGATGCCCTGGATGACGACTTCTTCGAAGTCGGCAAGATGTTCGACGGTTCCTCCATCGAAGGCTGGAAAGGCATCGAAGCCTCCGACATGATCCTGCTTCCGGACGACAGCACTGCCGTTCTGGACCCGTTCACCGAAGAGCCGACCCTGATCCTGGTCTGCGACATCATCGAACCGTCCACCATGCAGGGCTACGATCGCGACCCACGCGCCATCGCCCATCGCGCCGAGGAATACCTGAAGTCGACCGGTATCGGCGACACCGTGTTCGTCGGCCCGGAGCCTGAGTTCTTCATCTTCGACGAAGTGAAGTTCAAGTCCGACATTTCCGGCTCCATGTTCAAGATCTTCTCGGAACAGGCTTCCTGGATGACCGACCAGGACGTCGAAGGCGGCAACAAAGGCCACCGTCCAGGCGTCAAGGGCGGTTACTTCCCAGTGCCACCGGTCGACCATGACCACGAGATCCGTACCGCCATGTGCAACGCACTGGAAGAGATGGGTCAGGTCGTCGAAGTTCACCACCACGAAGTGGCGACTGCCGGCCAGAACGAAATCGGCGTCAAGTTCAACACCCTGGTCGCCAAGGCCGACGAAGTGCAGACCCTGAAGTACGTCGTGCACAACGTTGCCGACGCCTACGGCCGCACCGCTACCTTCATGCCCAAGCCACTGTACGGTGACAACGGCTCGGGCATGCACGTGCACATGTCGATCTCCAAGGATGGCAAGAACACCTTCGCTGGCGAAGGCTATGCCGGCCTGTCCGACACCGCGCTGTACTTCATCGGCGGCATCATCAAGCACGGCAAGGCGCTGAACGGCTTCACCAACCCGTCGACCAACTCTTACAAGCGTCTGGTCCCAGGTTTCGAAGCGCCGGTCATGCTCGCCTACTCGGCCCGCAACCGTTCGGCTTCCATCCGTATTCCTTACGTCAACAGCCCGAAAGGCCGTCGTATCGAAGCGCGCTTCCCGGACCCGGCAGCCAACCCGTACCTGGCTTTCGCGGCCTTGCTGATGGCTGGCCTGGACGGCATCCAGAACAAGATCCACCCCGGCGATGCCGCCGACAAGAACCTGTACGACCTGCCGCCCGAAGAGGCCAAGGAAATCCCGCAGGTTTGCGGCAGCTTGAAGGAAGCCTTGGAAGAGCTGGACAAGGGCCGTGCGTTCCTGACCAAGGGCGGCGTGTTCAGCGATGACTTCATCGACGCCTTCATCGCCCTCAAGAGCGAAGAAGAAATCAAGGTTCGCACCTTCGTACACCCACTGGAATACGACCTGTACTACAGCGTCTGATCCCTGTGATGTGACAGAAAGGCCACCCTCGGGTGGCCTTTTTTCGTTCTGCGCCTACCATGGCAACGCTGCACGCACCCCCTCAATTGCTCTATGCTGGCCACCATGCAAGCGCCACTCAGAGAAGTTTCCATGCGCTCACCCCTAGCCTGCCTGTTGCTGCTGTGCGCGCTGCCCGCCGTGGCGCAGATCTACAAATACACCGACGCCGAGGGCAACACGGCCTACAGCAACCAGCCGCCCCAGGGGCGTGCCAGCCAAACGGTCGAGCTGCCGCCGCTCAACAGCGTCGAGTCGCTGCGCAAGCCCGCGCCAACCACCCTGCCGAGCACCACCGTCGCGGTGCCGCAGACCCAGTACAGCCAGCTGGAACTGACCGGGCTGCCAACCGACGAAGCGCTGCGGGCCAACAACGGCACCTTCGATGTGGGCGTGGCGATCGTGCCACGCCTGCGTTCGGGCGATCGCCTGCGCCTGGTGCTCGACGGCGAGCCCTATGGTCAGCCAAGCAACGTGCCGCGCCTGCAACTGGTGAATGTCGATCGCGGCGAACATGGCCTGGCGGTACAGGTCCTCGATGCCCGCGAAGCCGTGATCCAGCAGAGCGCCACCGTCACCTTCACGGTCCAGCGGGTTCACCTGCCGTGATGCGCTGGACGCTGCTCTGGCTGGTAGTGATCGCCGCGTCGGCCCATGCCGCGGTGTACACCTACGTCGACGCCAATGGCAACCGGGTTTTCACCGACCAGCCGCGCAAGGGCGCCGAACGGGTGCCGATGCCTGCACGCGCCACGCCCACCGCCCCGGCTATCGTGATGCCGCCGCGCACCAGCAAGGTGCCAGTGCCGAACAGAACCGCGGCGACGCGTTATCAGATGCTGCGCATTCTCGGGCCCCTGCCGGACACCGCCGTGCGCGAGGAAGACGGTTCACTGATCGTGACCCTGACCAGCGAGCCGGCCTTGCAGCCGAATCATCGCTACCGCCTGTTGCTCGACGGCGAAGTGGCGCAGGCGCCGGGGCGCAGTCCGGTGTTCGCCCTGAGCAACGTCGACCGCGGCACCCATACCCTGGCCGCCGAGATCATCGATCAGGACGACCATGTGATCGAGCGCACGCCAGCCCAGCCGGTCCACCTGCAGCGTATCTCGCTGATCCAGAAACGCCGGGTTCACCCCTGCCGAAGTTCCGATTACGGTGTACGCCCGGAATGTCCACTCAAGGACAAGCCGGAGGACGACTGAGCAGCGGCAGCCGAAAACGATATATCCCTGCCCGCACTTTTTTGGTGCGCTATGCTGGTCATTGCCAGGCATGCCGTGCCATTTTGGGTCGCCATGGCATTTCACAGACCGAAGATCCCCTGCTGCGAAGCACTAATGGTACCCATTTGCAGGATCCGCGCTTCTTTTCGGAGCCTTGGTTTGGTTCTTGCATTTTCCCTGCACCAGCGAGTTTGTTTCGCGCGCGAACCCGGGCGCTGCCACGGGCGCCCTGTGCCAAAAGAGGTCACCTGTCCCCATGACCATCAGCGATGCCCTGCACCGACTGTTACTCGACAACCTCACCACTGCCACCATTCTGCTCAATGCCGACCTGCGCCTTGAGTACATGAACCCCGCAGCTGAGATGCTGCTGGCGATCAGTGGCCAACGCAGCCATGGTCAGTTCATCAGCGAGTTGTTCACCGAATCCACCGAAGCCCTCAACTCCCTGCGCCAGGCAGTCGAACAGGCTCACCCCTTCACCAAGCGCGAAGCGATGCTGACCGCGCTGGCCGGGCAGACGCTGACGGTCGACTACGCGGTGACGCCGATCCTCAGCAACGGCGCCACCTGGCTGCTGCTCGAAGTGCATCCGCGCGATCGTCTGCTGCGCATCACCAAGGAAGAGGCCCAGCTGTCCAAGCAGGAGACCACCAAGATGCTGGTGCGCGGCCTGGCCCACGAGATCAAGAATCCGCTGGGTGGCATCCGTGGCGCGGCTCAATTGCTGGCGCGCGAGCTGCCTGAGGAAAGCCTCAAGGACTACACCAACGTCATCATCGAGGAAGCCGACCGCCTGCGTAATCTAGTCGACCGCATGCTCGGTTCGAACAAGCTGCCTTTGCTGGCCATGACCAATATCCACGAGGTGCTGGAGCGCGTGGCCAACCTGGTCGAGGCCGAAAGCCAAGGCTGCATCACTCTGGTGCGCGACTACGACCCGAGCATTCCGGATGTATTGATCGACCGCGAGCAGATGATCCAGGCCGTGCTCAATATCGTGCGCAATGCCATGCAGGCGATCAGCGGCCAGAACGAGCTACGCCTGGGACGCATCAGCCTGCGCACCCGCGCCATGCGCCAGTTCACCATCGGCCATGTGCGGCATCGCCTGGTCAGCAAGATCGAGATCACCGACAACGGTCCGGGCATTCCTGCGCAACTGCAGGAAACCATCTTCTACCCCATGGTCAGTGGCCGTCCCGACGGTACCGGCCTGGGGTTGGCCATTACCCAGAACATCATCAGTCAGCACCAGGGCTTGATCGAGTGTGAAAGCCACCCCGGCCACACCACCTTTTCGATCTTCCTGCCGCTGGAACAAGGAGCCGCTTCGTCATGAGCCGTAGTGAAACTGTCTGGATCGTCGATGACGACCGTTCCATCCGCTGGGTACTGGAAAAGGCCCTGCAGCAAGAAGGCATGACCACCCAGAGCTTCGACAGCGCCGATGGTGTCATGAGCCGACTGGCACGCCAGCAGCCCGACGTGATCATCTCCGACATCCGCATGCCCGGTGCCAGCGGCCTGGACCTGTTGGCGCGCATTCGCGAACAGCATCCGCGCCTGCCGGTGATCATCATGACCGCGCACTCGGACCTGGACAGCGCGGTCGCCTCCTACCAGGGCGGCGCGTTCGAGTACTTGCCCAAGCCGTTCGACGTCGACGAGGCAGTGTCGCTGGTCAAGCGTGCCAACCAGCACGCCCAGGAACAGCAAGGCCTGACCGAAGTACCGGCTCTTACCCGCACGCCCGAGATCATCGGCGAAGCACCGGCCATGCAGGAAGTCTTCCGCGCCATCGGCCGCCTCAGCCACTCCAACATCACCGTGTTGATCAATGGCGAGTCGGGCACCGGCAAGGAGCTGGTCGCCCACGCCCTGCATCGGCACAGCCCGCGGGCCGCGTCGCCGTTCATTGCGCTGAACATGGCGGCGATTCCCAAGGACCTGATGGAGTCGGAGCTGTTCGGCCATGAAAAAGGCGCCTTCACCGGCGCTGCCAACCTGCGCCGAGGCCGCTTCGAACAGGCCGACGGCGGCACACTGTTCCTCGACGAAATCGGCGACATGCCGGCCGACACCCAGACGCGCCTGCTACGCGTGCTGGCCGATGGCGAGTTCTACCGCGTCGGTGGGCACATACCGGTCAAGGTCGACGTGCGCATCATTGCCGCCACCCACCAGAATCTGGAAACCCTGGTGCACGCCGGCAAGTTCCGCGAAGACTTGTTCCATCGCCTCAATGTGATTCGCATCCACATTCCGCGCCTGTCGGACCGTCGCGAAGACATCCCGACCCTGGCGCGACATTTTCTCAGCCGCGCGGCCCAGGAACTGGCGGTCGAGCCCAAGCTGCTCAAGAGCGAGACCGAGGACTACCTGAAGAACCTGCCGTGGCCTGGCAACGTGCGTCAGCTGGAGAACACCTGCCGCTGGATCACGGTGATGGCCTCGGGCCGCGAAGTGCACACCGGCGACTTGCCGCCCGAGTTGCTGAGCCTGCCGCAGGACGCGGCACCGGTGACCAACTGGGAGCAGGCGTTGCGCCAATGGGCCGACCAGGCCTTGGCACGCGGGCAATCGAGTCTGCTCGACAGCGCCGTGCCCAGCTTCGAGCGGATCATGATCGAGACCGCCCTGAAGCACACCGCCGGGCGTCGTCGTGACGCGGCCGTGCTGCTGGGCTGGGGTCGCAATACCCTGACGCGCAAGATCAAGGAGCTGGGCATGAAGGTCGACGGCGCCGACGAAGACGAAGTCGAAGAAGCCTGAGGTCCCGCACACCGTCACCGGCATATGCGATCCCTGTAGCAGCGGCGCCAGCCGCGTTCGGCCTCACCGCGCTGGGTCTGATGCACCGCACATACCGCCGACGCGGCTTGCGCCGCTGCTACAGGGGTACGTCAGATGCCCAGCACACACCCCCACGGCATACCCGATCCCTGTAGCAGCGGCGCCAGCCGCGTCCGCCCTCACCGCGCTGGGTCTGATGCACCGCACATACCGCCGACGCGGCTTGCGCCGCTTCTACAGGGGTACGTCAGATGCCCAGCACACACCCCCACGGCATACCCGATCTCTGTAGCAGCGGCGCAAGCCGCGTCCGGCCTCACCGCGCTGGGTCTGATGCACCGCACGTACCGCCGACGCGGCTTGCGCCGCTGCTACAGGGGGTTTGAAGAAACTCTCCGCTTTCGTGCATTCGCCTTGTGCAGTGCACCCACACGATGCGCTAGCGAACATCGCTTATTGCTCGGATAAAACCTCGTCCGTTTCAATGAGCTAAAAGACTGTTATCCGATAAAAATAATTTTCCCTTACATTCCAATCAGATAGATTCCAAGACAAAACGTTTTTGGCGTTCAGAAAGCTTCTGCAACAAAACTGGCACGCACGCTGCAATGTACTAACCATTACCCAGTTTCGGGAACCTCGGTACAGGCAGGCCGGGGATTCCCTCTTTACACCGCGACTCCAGCCAAGGCTGGAATACCGCACAACTGTTTTGGGGACCTTGGTACAGGCAGGCCGGGACTCCCCTTCTTTACATCGAAACGCCCGGCTGCAAGGCCGGGTGTTTCAGCCCCGCTTGGGGGGCCCCGGTACAGGCAGGCTGGGGTCCCCTCTTTTATTGCTCGCGCAGCTCGACGGTGGTTTGCCAGCGTCCATCGAGCTGCACCGCGCGCCATTGCATCTGCAACGGACGCGCTGCCACCACCGTCAACAACAACCCCTGATCACTGCGCTGAATGCGCCAGGTCACCGGCTTGCCGTCCACCAGCAACCGCCCGCTGGCCGGAGCGCCGGTGGCGTCGAACAGCATCGCCACCGTTCCTTCCACCACCTCGCCATGCAACCGCGGCTCATCGTTGAACCACAGCACCAACTGGTCGCGGTGCACTTCGATGTTGTCCAAGCGGGCAGGCTCGGGATTGGTCAGGCGACCGATCATCAGTCCGACCAGCAAGCCAATGATTGCCAGCGAGCCCAAGACCCGTGGCCACAGTTGCGAACGCTCGCTCGGATCAGGAGTAGAATGCTGCCCGTCCTTCAGTTCGGTGCCGCGCATGTTTCACGTGATCCTTTTTCAACCAGAGATTCCGCCCAATACGGGCAACATTATCAGGCTGTGTGCCAACAGCGGTTGTGCCTTGCACCTGATAGAACCGATCGGCTTCGAGCTGGACGACAAGCGCTTGCGTCGGGCCGGCCTGGATTATCACGAATATGCCACGCTGCAGCGCCATGCCGATCTGGCCAGTTGCCTGGAAGGTTTGGGGCAGCCACGGGTGTTCGCGTTCACCACCAAGGGTTCGCGACCGTTTCATGATGCCAGCTTCGAGAAGGGCGATGCGTTCCTGTTCGGTCCGGAAAGCCGTGGGCTGCCGGCCGAGGTGCTGGACGCGCTGGACGGCCAGCACAAGTTGCGCCTGCCGATGCGCGAGGGGTGTCGCAGTTTGAATCTGTCCAATACGGTGGCGGTGGCTGTCTATGAAGCCTGGCGACAGTTGGGGTTTGAGTAGGGCTTGAGGACCTCTTCGCGGGCAGAGGGCTCGCGAAATAGGCAGCACGCACACACAAAAAAGCGCCCCGAAAGGCGCTTTTTGTTCACAGCACGGCCATGCTTACTGGGCCGGAGGGGCTTCGCCCGATTCCTGCATGCGTTGCAGTTCCTGCGCGTAGAGCATGTCGAAGTTCACCGGAGCGAGCATCAGCGCCGGGAACGAACCGCGGGTTACCAGGCTGTCCAGGGTCTCGCGGGCATACGGGAACAGGATGTTGGGGCAGAAAGCACCCAGGGTGTGGCTCATCGAGCCTTCGTCCAGACCCTTGATCAGGAAGATACCGGCCTGTTGCACTTCGGCGATGAACGCCACTTCTTCGCCGTTCTTGACCGTGACCGACAGGGTCAGCACGACTTCGTGGAAGTCGCCTTCCAGGCCTTTCTGGCGGGTGTTCAGGTCCAGGGAAACGCTGGGTTCCCACTGCTGGCGGAAGATCGCCGGGCTTTTCGGGGCTTCGAACGACAGGTCACGCACGTAGATGCGCTGCAGCGAGAACTGCGGTTCGTTTTCGGCGGCAGCGCCATTGTTCGCTTGATCGGTCATCGCTGATCCTTGTGATCTTCAGAGGTGTGGGGGTAAAGGGGACCGAATCAGGCCCCCAGCAACGCGTCCAGTTTGCCGGCGCGCTCGAGGGCGAACAGATCGTCGCAGCCGCCGACGTGCAAGTCGCCGATCCAGATCTGGGGCACCGACGTACGGCCAGCCTTGGCGGCCATCTCCCGGCGCAGCTCGGGCTTGCCGTCGACCTTGATCTCGGTGAACGGCGCCTTCTTGCTTTCCAGCAAGTACTTGGCGCGCGAGCAGTAGGGGCAATAGTCGCTGGAGTAGACGAGGATCGGCTTCATGTCACTTCACCACAGGCAGGTTGTCGGCGCGCCAGCTCGAGACGCCACCGGCCAGCTTGGCGGCGGTGTGGCCGGCCTTGACCAGCTCGGCGCAGGCAGTGCCCGCGTGCTGGCCGATGGCATCGACCACGATCAGGGTCTTGCCCTTGTATTTTTCCAGCTCGCCGACGCGGCTGGCCAGCTTGTCCTGGGGAATGCTCAGCGCGCCGACGATGTGGCCCGCGGCGTAGTCCTTCTTGTTGCGGATATCCACGACCACGCCTTGGTCGCTGTTGACCAGCGCAGTCAGCTCGCGGGGGCTGAGGCTTTTGGCGCCCTTGCTCATTTCCAGCATGATCAGCATGACCAGCAGGACCACGAACGCGGTCACGAGCAGATAGTGATTTGTGGCGAATTCAATCAGGTGAGCGACCATCAGCGGGTTCCAAGGCGTTAAAATGTCGGCCAGTATACACAGCCGCCAAGTCCGGCCAAAGCCCGCCGGACGGAACCGCTCGGCCTGATTGCGGGTCTGTGCTTGTTGTTCTTGCACCCGCGGTGAAATAAACCGCCATGATTCGTCACGCAGGCCCGCAATGCCCTAAAATGCCGGGCTTCTCCTGAATGCTCTTCTGACATAGCGAGTGGGATCCATGACAGCCACGCCCAAACCCTTGGTCCTGATCATCCTCGATGGTTTCGGTCACAGTGAAAACCACGAGTACAACGCGGTCTATTCGGCTCGCAAGCCGGTGCTCGATGCCCTCATGGCACGCCAGCCCAATGGCTTGATCTCGGGGTCGGGCATGGATGTCGGGCTGCCCGACGGGCAGATGGGCAATTCGGAAGTCGGCCACATGAACCTGGGGGCCGGGCGTGTGGTGTACCAGGATTTCACTCGCGTGACCAAGGCCATCCGCGACGGCGAGTTCTTCACCAACCCCACTATCTGTGCAGCCGTGGACAAGGCCGTGGCCGCCGGCAAGGCGGTGCACTTCATGGGCCTGCTGTCGGACGGTGGCGTGCACAGCCACCAGGATCACCTGGTGGCCATGGCCGAACTGGCCGCCGGGCGCGGTGCTCAGAAGATCTACCTGCACGCCTTCCTCGACGGCCGCGACACCCCGCCCAAGAGCGCCCAGGCCTCGCTGGAACTGATGGATGCCACGTTCGCCCGCCTTGGCCGTGGGCGCACCGCCAGCCTGATCGGCCGCTACTTCGCCATGGATCGCGACAACCGCTGGGAGCGCGTCAGCGCGGCCTACAACCTGATCGTCGATGCTGCCTCCGAATTCCACGCGGCCACTGCCGTGCAAGGCCTGCAGGCCGCCTACGAGCGCGGCGAGAGCGACGAATTCGTCAAGGCCACCACGGTCGGCGAGCCGGTTCGCGTAGAAGATGGCGATGCCATGATCTTCATGAATTTCCGCGCCGACCGTGCGCGCGAGCTCAGCCGCGTATTCGTCGAAGACGATTTCCACGATTTCCCGCGCAATCGCCAGCCCAAACTGGCCGGCTACGTGGGCCTGACCCAGTATTCGGCAAAGATCCCGGCACCGGCGGCCTTTGCTGCCACCGGCCTGACCAACGTGCTGGGCGAATACCTGGCCAAGAACGGCAAGACCCAGCTGCGCATCGCCGAAACCGAAAAGTACGCCCACGTGACGTTCTTCTTCTCCGGTGGCCGTGAAGAAGAGTTCCCTGGCGAAGAGCGCATCCTGGTCCCCTCGCCCAAGGTGGCGACCTACGACCTGCAGCCCGAGATGAGCGCGCCGGAAGTGACCGACCGCATCGTCGAAGCCATCGAACAGCAGCGCTATGACGTCATCGTGGTCAACTACGCCAACGGCGACATGGTCGGCCACAGCGGCATCATGGCTGCAGCGATCAAGGCGGTCGAGTGCCTGGACACGTGCGTGGGTCGCATCGCTGCGGCACTCGACAAGGTCGGCGGCGAAGCGTTGATCACCGCCGACCACGGTAACTGCGAGCAGATGGAGGACGTCTGCACCGGCCAGGCGCATACCGCGCACACCACCGAGCCGGTGCCGTTCATCTACGTCGGCCAGCGTGACGTCAAGGTACGCGCCGGCGGCGTGTTGGCCGACGTGGCGCCCACCATGCTCTGGCTCATGGGCCTGCCCAAGCCCGAAGAGATGACCGGCACCTCGATCCTGGTACAAGGCTGACCCATGCTCCGCGCCCTGATGTTCCTGACCCTGACATGCCTGCTCGGCCCGGCCTTCGCCGACGAGCGCGCGCAAACCCAGCAGCAGATCGATGCCACCCGCAAGGACATCGCCGAGCTGCAGAAAACCCTTGGCAAGTTGCAGGCGGAACGCTCCGGGGTGCAGAAAGAGCTGCGCACCACCGAAACCGAGATGGGCAAGCTGGAAAAGCAGGTGGAGGCCCTGCAGAAAGAACTAAAAAAGACTGAGGGCGAACTGGAGCGTCTGCAAGGCGAGAAAGCCAAGCTCCAGGCCGCCCGGGTCGAACAGCAACGTCTCATTGCCATCCAGGCCCGCGCGGCCTATCAGAGCGGGCGCCAGGAATACCTGAAACTGCTGCTCAATCAGCAGAATCCGGAGAAGTTCGCCCGCACCCTGACTTATTACGATTATCTGAGCCAGGCGCGCCTGGAACAGTTGAAGAACTTCAACCAGACCTTGCACAAGCTGGCGGGTGTGGAAAAGGACATCAATCTGCAGCAGGCGCAGTTGCTGGTGCAGCAAGGCAATCTGGACAGCCAGCGCGAAGACCTCGACAAGGTGCGCAAGGAGCGTCAGGTCGCCCTGGCCAAGCTCAACGATCAGTACAAGCAAGGCGACCAGAAGCTGCAGACGCGTCAGCAGGACCAGGAAGACCTGGCCAAGGTGCTCAAGACCATCGAAGAAACCCTGGCACGCCAGGCTCGCGAAGCCGAGGAAGCGCGGCAGAAGGCCCTGCTGGCCGCCCAGGAGGCTGAAAAACGTCGCCAGCGCGAAGCGCAGGCGGCCGCCACTCGAGAAGCGCCAGCACCCGCGCCACAGGCCCCTCGCGCACCGAGCGGCCCGCTGGTGTCGAGCAGCGGCGAAAGCTTCGGTGGTGCATTTGCTTCGGCGCGGGGAAAACTTCCATGGCCTGTCGATGGTCGACTGTTGGCACGTTTCGGGGAAACCCGCGGCGACGATGTCCGCACCAAATGGGACGGGGTCATGATCAGCGCATCGGCCGGTAGCCAGGTGCATGCGGTACACGGTGGCCGAGTGGTATTCGCCGACTGGTTGCGCGGCGCCGGGCTTCTGGTCATTCTCGACCATGGCAATGGCTACCTGACCCTGTACGGGCACAACCAGACCCTGCTCAAATCGGCCGGTGACGTGGTCAAGCCCGGTGATGCCATCGCCACCGTAGGTACCAGCGGCGGGCAAAGCACGCCAGCGCTGTATTTTGCAATACGCCAGCAAGGCAAGCCGACCGACCCCTCGCAATGGTGTCGAGGCTGACTGGCGCAGTCGTTCAAAAGCAGCCCTCAAAGGCGCGAACCCGTATCAGGAGTCTGTTAGACATGCCGCATCTGTCCCGCCTTACCTCGCTGGCCCTGACGATCGCCGTGGCCTGTGCTGCCCCGGCAGTGATCGCCGCCGATCTGGCTCCCCAGCCTGCCCGGTCGGTCGGCACGGCTCCGGCCGCCGCACCGTTGCCGCTGGACGAGCTGCGGACCTTCGCCGAGGTGATGGACCGCATCAAGGCGGCCTATGTCGAGCCTGTGGATGACAAGACGCTGCTGGAGAATGCCATCAAGGGCATGCTCAGCAACCTCGACCCCCACTCTGCCTACCTGGGCCCCGAGGACTTCCAGGAGCTGCAGGAAAGCACCAGTGGCGAGTTCGGCGGCCTGGGTATCGAGGTGGGCAGCGAGAACGGCATGATCAAGGTGGTTTCGCCCATCGACGACACGCCAGCCTCCAAGGCCGGCATCGAAGCCGGCGACCTGATCGTCAAGATCAACAACCAGCCCACCCAGGGCCTGAGCATGACCGAGGCCGTCGATCTGATGCGCGGCAAGCTCGGCGAGAAAATCACCCTGACCCTGGTGCGCGACGGCGGTACGCCGTTCGACGTGACCCTGGCCCGCGCCACTATCCAGGTCAAGAGCGTCAAGGCGCAGTTGCTGGAGAACGGTTATGGCTATTTGCGCATCACCCAGTTCCAGGTGAAAACCGGCGAAGAAGTCGGCAAGGCCCTGGCAAAGCTGCGCAAGGACAACAACGGCAAGCTCAAGGGCCTGATTCTGGACCTGCGCAACAACCCCGGCGGCGTACTGCAAAGCGCCGTGGAGGTGGCCGACCACTTCCTCACCAAGGGCTTGATCGTCTACACCAAGGGCCGCATCGCCAACTCGGAACTGCGCTTCTCGGCAGACCCTGCCGATGCCAGCGAACGGGTGCCTTTGGTGGTGCTGATCAACGGCGGCAGCGCCTCGGCGGCAGAAATCGTCGCCGGCGCACTGCAGGACCACAAGCGCGGCATCCTCATGGGCACCGACAGCTTCGGCAAGGGCTCGGTGCAGACCGTGCTGCCGCTCAACAACGATCGCGCCCTGAAGATCACCACGGCGTTGTACTACACGCCCAATGGCCGCTCGATCCAGGCCCAGGGCATCATCCCGGATGTCGAGGTACGTCAGGGCAAAGTCACCCGCGATGCCGACACCGAAAGTTTCAAGGAAGCCGACCTGCAGGGTCACCTGGGCAACGGCAACGGCGGCGCCGATCGACCTTCGGGCAAGCCGGTGATCGGCGCCCGCAAGGCCCGGCCACAGGACGACGACTTCCAGATCAGCCAGGCGCTCAGCCTGCTCAAGGGCCTGAGCGTGACGCGCGGCAACTGACATGCGCCGCATCCTGTTGGTGGCCGTACTGTTGCTGACTGCCGGCCCGGTCTTCGCCGGGCCGGCGTACCTGAGCCTGATCATCGATGACCTGGGCCAGTCCCCGGCTCGCGACAGCCGCACCCTGGCTCTGCCCGGCCCAGTGACGCTGGCAATCATGCCGGATACCCCCCATGCCGCAGACTTTGCCCGCCAAGCGCACAAGGCCGGCAAGACCGTGATGGTGCACATGCCCATGGATCCTGCGACCGGCCCGTTCGCCTGGCGACCCGACATGCCTGCCAGTGAGCTACTCGCGCGCCTGCAGGCCGCGCTGCGCGCCGTGCCGTATGCCGCCGGTTTGAACAACCACGAAGGCAGCCGCATGACCTCGCAGCCCGAGGCCATGGCCCTGTTGATGAACGAACTGCAGCAGCACGGCATGTTCTTCGTCGACAGCCGCACCAGCGCCGCCACCGTTGCCGCCGCCAAAGCCCAGGGCATCGGCCTGGCCAGCCTCTCCCGGGACGTCTTCCTGGATGACACGCGCACTGTCGAGGCCATCGCCGGCCAGCTGGAAAAGGCCATAGCCCTGGCGCACAAGCAGGGCACGGTGGTGATCATCGGCCACCCCTATCCACAGACCCTGGAAGTGCTGGAGCGCGAACTACCGCGCTTGAAGGCCAGGGGAGTGGAGTGGATACCGGTCCGGCAGATGATCGGCGAGCGCGGCAACCGCGCCACGGCCGCCCATGGCAAGGGCGGGATCTACCACTGATTCGCCATTGCCCTGTTTCATGGAGTGCCGTGTCTCATAGATAGTCGGCAAATACCCGATCGACAAAGCCGTCGCGGCGCATCTCATCGAGTGATCGTTGCAGACGCTCGACCACCGCCTGCGGTGTGTCCTTGTTCAGCGCCAGAAACAGCTCGGCGCTGTTGAAGCGCAGCACGGTCTTGAGCCCGTTGATCCCTTCCAGACGTGCCAGATAGCGGCCAGCCGGATCGCCCGTGGCCCACAGGTCGATCTGGCCATCCAGCAACTTGCGTGCGTTGTCCTGGTCGCGCAGGGCGACGATCGGGCGCATGTCACGCTCGGCAAGGCTCTGCGCAATGGCATCGCCCTTGTAGGCGCCGATCCGGTAGGGCCGGGCCTGGTCGAGGGTTTGCAGGGTGATCGGGCTGTCCGCACGGGCCAGCATGATCCAGTCATCCGGACCCAGTGGGCCAACCCATTTGAAGGCCTGTTCGCGCTCGGGCAGGCGCGCGGTGACGAACACCCCATAGCCGGCATTGCTCAGGGCCAGCTTGTAGATACGGTCCCAGGGAAACCGCAGGGTCATGCTGTAGGGGATGTCCGCCCGGCGGAACATTTCGCGCACGAGTTCCGCTGCGATGCCGCGGATGTTCTCTTCCTGGGCGAAGTTCTTGTCGTTGCTGGCCATGTTGTAGGGTGGAAAGTTTTCGGTCAGCAAGACTATCGAATAGCCTGCCGGGACCTCGGCGCGCACGGGGCTGCCACTGAGCAGCGCAGCACAGAAGGCAAAGGCGAGAAAAGTGCGGTCGAGCATTACGAGGTCCCTGCAGCAAAGGCAACGTCAGAGTGCCGGTCAGGCCGACGGCTGTAAAGCCCTGCGACGATTACGTGACAAGGTGTCTACACCGCGCTGTGCAGCAGATTTTCCAAGGCTGTGAGGTCCGGCACCCGCGCTACGGTTTCGCCGACCTGCACCGCCGCCATTTCCAGCGGCTTGAGCGGCACGTCAACGTAGCTGAGCTGGCTGTCGACCCGGCACGAGCGAGGCACGTGCTGGATCAGTACGGCAATGAAACGCGTCGAGGTTTCACCCAGTGCATTGAGCACGACGATACGGGCGCGCTCGCCGATCACCGCTTCGCCGCCGCTGGCCGCTTCGAAGCTGACCAGCGGCAGGCGCAGGTTGCGCCACTCGATCATTCCCAGGTGCCAGCGCGCGGCGCCCAGCACCGGTTCACCGGGCAGATAGTCGATCAGCTCGGCCACCGCCACGTTGGGCAGCAACAGGCTTCGATCGGCCAGGGGCAGCACCAGCGCGGTAAGGCTGTCGCGGCGGCCGATCGCCCGATCAAGCATGGACCTGGCCCCAGCGTTCGATGCATTCCAGCAACTGGCTCTCCTGATAAGGCTTGCCCAGGTACTCGTTGACGCCAATGGCCATCGCCCGCTCGCGATGCTTTTGCCCCGTACGTGAGGTGATCATGATGACGGGAAGGTCCTTGAGCGTGGGATGCTGGCGGATGCGCCGGGCGACCTCGAAACCGTCCATGCGCGGCATCTCGATGTCCAGCAGGAGAATATCGGGGCTGTGTTCCTGCAACAGCGCCATGGCGTCGACCCCATCCTTGGCGGTCAGCACCTGCATGCCATGACGCTCGAGCAAGCGACTGGTGACCTTGCGCACGGTCACCGAGTCGTCGACCACCAGGACTTGCAGGCGCCGTACCTGCGCACCGTGCTGATAACCGGCGCGAGCCACGGCCACACCCTGACGGGCCCGCAGCTGAGCCAGCAGGTCGAGGATCAGCACCACGCTGCCATCGCCCAGGATGGTCGCGCCGCCCAGGCCCGGCACGGCCGCGAACTGGCTTCCCAGGCTTTTCACCACGATTTCGCGGGAGCCGGCCAAGGCATCGACCTGCACCGCCACCTGCTGATCGAACGCGCGCACCAGCAGCACGGGCAACGGTTGGCTCTGCGCCGTCAGCGAGGGGACGGCGAGGCCATGCAGCAGGGTGCCCAGGTAGCGCAGGTCATACACCCGCCCGGCGTAGCCGTAGCGCGGTGGGGCAGACTGATAGGCATCGTGCAGCTCGCCTGGCATGACCCGCACGATCCCCTCGATGCTGTTCAGGGGAATCGCATACTGCTCTTCGCCACACTGCACCATCAGGGCGCGGTTGACCGACACGGTGAACGGCAGGCGAATCTGGAACCGCGCACCTTGCCCCGGCCGCGAGTCGATACTCATGGCGCCGCCCAGCTGCTTGACCTCTTCGTGGACCACGTCCATGCCCAGGCCACGGCCGGAGATCTGCGTCACCTTGGTGGCGGTGGAGAAGCCAGGCTGGAGGATGAATTGCAGCACGTCGTGGTCGCTGAGGTCGCTGTGCGGATCCAGCAAACCACGCTTGATGGCCTTGGCGCGCACCGCTTGCAGGGGCACCCCGGCACCGTCGTCACTCATTTCGATGACGATGTCGCCGCCTTGGTGCAGCAAGGCCAGACGAATGTGCCCCACCGCCGGCTTGCCCGCAGCCAGGCGCTGCTCGATCGGCTCCAGGCCATGATCGACGGCATTGCGCAGCATGTGTTCGAGCGGCGCGATCATGCGTTCCAGCACGCTGCGGTCCATCTCGCCCTGGGCCTGGCTGACTTCGAACTCGACCTCCTTGCCCAGCGCTTCGGCCACCTGGCGCACTACACGCTGCAGGCGCGGCAGCAGGCGCTCGAACGGCACCATGCGCGTGCGCATCAAGCCCTCCTGCAATTGGCTGTCGACGCGCGCCTGTTGCTGCAGCAACGTCTGTGCTTCCAGGTTGCGGCCGGCCAGGGTTTCCTTCAGATCGAGCAGGTCCGAGGCCGATTCGAACAGGGCCCGCGACAGCTGCTGCAGGTGTGAATGACGGTCCATTTCCAGTGGGTCGAAGTCTTCGTAACCCTGCCCATCGACCTGCTGACGGCTGAGGATGCGGCCTTGAGTTTCGGTATCGAGGCGGCGCAGCTGATCGCGCATGCGCTCGATGGTGGTTTCCATTTCCTGCAGCGCCGCCTGGGCGTCATTGACCTGCTGCTCGATGCGTCCGCGAAAGATTGCAGTTTCCCCCGCCAGGTTGCCCAATTCATCGAGCAGCTCGGCGCCGACCTTGATCACATCGACGGGACCGCGTTCGGCGGCCACCGGTTCGGCAATGGCGGGCTTGGCCGAAGCAGCTGGCCCGGCGGGCCCGGCTGGCTCACTGCCGGCGGCGAATTCGGCGATCGCGGCAATCAGCTTTCCGGCGGCTGGCAACGCCTGCCGCGAGCGGACCGCGTCGAGCATCTGGGCCAGGCGGTCGTGACCCTTGTGGAGCAGGCCAAACAGTTGGCTGGAAGCCTGCAGCTGGCCCTGGGAAATGCGTTCGTACACCGATTCCAGCTCGTGGGCCAGGTCGCCCAGCGGACCGATCTCCACCATCCGTGCGCCGCCCTTGAGCGTGTGCAGGTCGCGCAGCAGGTTTTCCGCTTCGAGATGGTTGCCCGGTTCGGCCTGCCAGCGCACCAGTGCCGCGCCTGCGCTCTCGACGATGTCCAATCCCTCTTCGATGAAGATACCCAGCAATTCACCGTCGGCGTCGTCCACCTGCTCGATTCCAGGCTCCGATGGACCCGGACGCGGCGGGGGCTGGGATGCCCCCTCGTAGCCGGGTTCGCTCAGCCAGCGCCGCTGGGTCTGCTCGATGGATTCCTCGGTGAATGACCCTTCATCCTCGGCATCCGCCGCAGCGGCGTTGCCAAGCAGGGTAAGATCGATCACCGCGCCGCCTTCGCGCTGCACCACACCCATGGCGTGCGGGGCCAGGGCACCCTGCAACAGTGCCCGCAAGGCACGCACGTGGGTGGGCTGGGCCTTGACCTCTTGCCCGGCCGCCAATTGATCGAGCATGCCGATCATGGCTTCCTGGGCCTGTTCGGCCTGCTGGAAAAAATCCGTGCTGACACTCAGGCTGCTTTCTTCGACCGCGCCATACAGATCGAGCAGCGCCTCGCACAGCTCGTCGAGCGCCTGCACGTCCGTCAGTTGCGCCTGTTCGCCCAGCAGGGTCAGCTGGTCGAGCAGCCGTGGCAACTCCACACGGCTGGCCGGCGTCTGTTGCCAGCGCTGCAGCAAGCGCTCGGCATCGAGCAGGATATCCATGCCCTCGTCGAGCAACCGCTCGATCAGTTGCGGCGCCTGGACCTGCCGGGCATCGCCCAGCGTCTGTACGCCCTGCAGGCGTTCGGTGGTGTGTTCCTGTACCTGCCGGATCAGCTCGCCGGCACCTGGAATGGGCGTCAGCGGCTGCGCAGGCAATTGCAGCAGCTTCTGCCGCATCAGATAGTGGGCATCGCCCAGCAGGCCCAGCGTTCGGGCCTGGAACGGCAGCCGGTGGGCACGCAGCTCGCGGGCCATGACGTCGAAGGCCGTGGCCAGTTCGGCCAGCGGCGTGACACCGGCCACCAGCGCGCTGCCCTTGAGCGTGTGCAGGGCACGCTGCAATTCGTCGGTGACGGCGACGTCGTTGCCCTGCTCGTCCAGGGCGAGAAATCGCTCCACGGCGCTCAGGTGGCTCAAGGCCTCGCTGTGGAAGATCTCCAGCAATTGGGTATCCACGGGTTCGGGCTCCGGGCCCGTCGCGGCATGCGCCTCGCCGTGTGGGTCTGTTGGCGCAGCCGCTGCCAGGCCAGCCTCGGCCACCGCCAGCAGGCTCTCATGGGCAAGCTGCGGTGCTTCGCTGGTGCGCTGCAGGTAATGCTCGACCGCCGCGAGTGCAGCCGTCACCTGCTCCAGGGGCACAGGTACCGATGCCGTCGGCTCGTCCAACAGGTGCGCTTGAACGGCGTCATTGCAGCCTTGCAGCACCGCGGCGGCCCTGGGCAACGGCAGCATGACCAGCGCACCGCGCAGCTGGGTGAGCAGCGGCACCAAGGTGCGCAGCCGTTGCCGGTCCCAGCGGCCGTCGCTGGAATCGGCCAGTATGTCCCTGGCCTCCTGCAGGCCGAAGCGGGTTTCGCGCATCACCAGTTGGCGAATCTGCACCAGGTCGGTGCTGGACGTCTGCTGCTCATCGCGCCCCGGCGTATCGCTGGGTCCCGCCATGCCCGCCAGCGTGGCTTCGACATAGAGCAATGCCCCGGCGACGTCCATCAACACGGCATCGTTGGGCTCGCGGGTCCCCTGCACCAGGCTCTGGATCACCGCCAACTGGTCGATGATGACCTTGCGCGGCTGGCCGAAACCGAGCACAGCCAGGGCATCGGCAATCTGTCGCAACGATGCCGTCAGGCCGTTCAACTCCTGGGTGTACTCGCGACCACCGCGCACGAACAGGTCCAGCTGCTCCTTGACCTTGAGCAACTCCTCGCACAACGCGGGAAGTACGTATTCGTGCCGTTCAGCCATGATCACTCCGCAGTTGCATCGGCACTGGGCGCCGGCAAGGTGAAACCGGACACCGAACGGCGCATCTCGCTGGCCATCTGCGCCAGATTGCCGATGCTTTCAGCCGTTGCACTGGAGCCTGAAGAGGTCTGCTCGGTGATCTGCTGGATCACCGACATGGTGTGCGAGATCTGTCCTGCCGAACTGGTCTGCTGCTGGGCAGCGCTGGAAATCACCTGGATCAGCTCGGCCAGATCCTGCGACACGCCCTCGATCTCTTCCAGGGCGATCCCGGCGTCGTGAGCCAGGCGCGCACCGCGCACCACTTCGAACGTGGTCTGTTCCATGGAGATCACTGCCTCGTTGGTGTCGGCCTGGATCGCCCGCACCAGCGTCTCGATCTGCCGGGTAGCCGATGACGAGCGCTCGGCCAGGCGTTGCACTTCGTCGGCGACCACGGCAAAGCCACGCCCGGCCTCGCCAGCCATGGAGGCCTGGATAGCCGCGTTCAGGGCAAGGATGCTGGTCTGGTCGGCAATGTCGTCGATCAGGCTGACGATGTGGCCGATTTCCTGGGACGATTCGCCCAGCCGCTTGAGGCGCTTGGCGGTGTCCTGGATCTGCTCGCGAATGTTGTCCATGCCCTGGATGGTGTTGTTCACCACCTCGCTGCCCTTGTTGGCGATGGTCACCGAACGATCCGCAACCTTGGCCGACTCCCAGGCGTTCGTCGACACCCGGTCGATCGACTGGGCCATGTCGCTGATCGCCACCGATGCGTCACTGATCTGCTGCGCCTGATGCCCCGAGGCCCGCGCCAACTGGTGAGCAGTGGCCTGGGTGTCCTGCACGGCCGTAGCGACCTCTTCGGCGGTGAGGTTGATGGTGGCCACCAGATCGCGCAACTGGTCGATGGAATGATTGATCGAATCGGCGATGGCACCGGTGAATTCCTCGGTCACCGAGGCGGTCACGGTCAGGTCGCCATCGGCCAACCCACCGATCTCATCGAGCAGGCGCATGATCGCCGCCTGGTTGCGCTCGCTTTTCTCTGCGGTCTGGCGTAGTTGCCGTTTGGTTTCGCGCACCATCACCAGGGCGATCAGAATGATCGAAGCCAGCGCCGCCAGGCCCAGCACATAGCCACCGACGGTACCAGCGGAACGCCCGCTGGCCAGGTTCTCGAAGCCGCTGGCCAGGCGCGAGGCTTCTTCCAGAAGGGTCTGCGACTGATTGAAGATATTGCTGGCCGAGGCCCGCACCTGAAACAGTTCGGGCGAGGTTTCCAGGATCTCGTCGACGCTGCCCGAGACGAACTGGAACAGCTCGGCGATCTCGCGCAAGCGCGCGCGTGCCTCCGGATCTTGTACCTGGGTCACCCGGATCAGCGCATCGCCGTCGAGCATGCCGCCCAGCACCTGGCCGAAACGGTTGGCGTCGCGGCCGAAGCTCTCCGCAGCCTGGGCCGCGCTTTCGTCGCCGGACAGCACCGTGTTGACGGCGCCCAGAATGCGCTCGGCGAGCAACGACTGTCGCTGGGCCACGGCGACCTGGCTGGCAGGCGCGGCACCGCGCAGCAGCGTGTCGACGACCTTGTCGTACTCGACCTGCAGTTGCGGCACGGTTTCGGCCAGGGTCGCAGCCACCTGGTGCAGCGACAGCACCGTCTGCTCGCTGGCCAGGATCGCATCGGAATTGTGGCGCAACTCGTCCCAGTCGCGCTGCACCAGGCGCATCTGTTCGCGCATCGCCGCGGGGGCCGCAGGCAGCCCGGTGGCGCTGTCGCCCTCCTTGAGAAAACCCCAGCGGCGCTCGAAATCGTTGCGCGCATCGGCCAGCAACTTGAACGCTGCAGCCTTGCCAGCCGCCGCTTCGGTGGCGTTCTTGGCGATGCGCTGCGACAGCACGCGCAATTCGCCGGCATGGCCGATGTACTGCTTGTCGTAGGTGGATTGGGTGTTGAGGTAGGTGAAATTGGCGAACAGCAGAACGATGAAGATCACCAACGCCACGAACAGGCCGATGATCTGCGCGCCGGCTCGGGAGCCCAACAGAGAGTTGCCTGGCCAGCGCTTGGTCATGATGTGGGCCCGTGTAGGGCGAGTCTGCTGGGGGAAGTACGGATACGCATAGGCATGCTCAGAGTGCTACATCCAGGAAAGCGGGGGCCTGTACCAGCCGGGCCGGGCTGAACACGCACCAGGGGTGTTCACGCAGGAAGTGGCCCTGCAGGAACGGCGCGGCGGCAGCCAGCGCCATTTCGGGCAATGATGCCTGGTGGTTGGCCGAGCTGAAATGCTGCAGACCTGCGACCTCGTCCACCAGCAGGCCGACGAAGATGTCCGCTCGGTCCACCACCAGCACCCGGTGCTGTTTGCGCTGCGGCGACAGGCCATGGCCGAAGAATCCGCCCAGGTCGATGACCGGCAACAGCCGCCCGCGCAGGTTCGACACGCCCACGACCCAGGGCCTGACCCCCGGCAGCCGCGTGCTGCGTGGCTCGGGCAGCACTTCGGCGACCTCGCCCATGGGCGCGACGTACCAGTGCCCAGCCAGACGAAAACCGATGCCGCTCCAGGTCTGCAGGCGCAGTTCCTGCGAGGGCAGCTCGGCGGCCAGCAGGCGACAACGCTGGTCGATGTCGAGCAGCAGGTCGAAGGCGGTGCGTGACTCCAGCATCGGCGTGGGTCAACCGGCCAGGACGGTGTTCAACGTCTGGATCAAGGTGTCCTCGTCCACCGGCTTGGTCAGGTAGCCCTTGGCCCCCTGGCGAGTGCCCCAGACCTTGTCGGTTTCCTGATCCTTGGTGGTGATCATGATCACCGGAATGTGCGCGGTCTCTTCGTCCTTGTGCAACTGGCGGGTCGCCTGGAAGCCGTTCAAGCCGGGCATGACGATGTCCATGAGGACGGCGTCGGGCTTCTCCTGGCGGGCCAGGGCCACACCATCGGCACCGTTCTGGGCCTTGAGCACTTCATGACCGTGCCGTTCCAGCATGCCGGTGAGTTTGTAGGTTTCCGTCTGCGAATCATCGACGATCAGGATTCGAGCCATGCTGTTCCCCATGCGGTAAAGGCCCTGGCACGCGCCAGGGCTGGACAACGTTCGCTACGCGGCGAAACCCGGCACATGGGTGCGGATCGCGGCGAGCAGTTCTTGCTTGCTGAAGGGCTTGGTCAAAAATTGATCCGAGCCGACACTGCGGCCGCGAGCCTTGTCGAACAGGCCATCGCGCGACGACAACATCACCACCGGAATGGCGCTGAAGGCGCTGTTGCTCTTGAGCAGCGCGCAGGTCTGGTAGCCATCCAGGCGCGGCATCATGACATCAATGAAGATGATATCGGGACGTTCGTCGACGATCTTGGCCAGGGCATCGAAGCCATCGAGTGCGGTGATCACTTGGCAGCCTGCCTGTTCGAGCAACAGTTCGGCGCTGCGACGAATCGTCTTGGAGTCGTCGATCACCATGATCTTGAAGGCTTCGGACGTTTTCATGGAGGCTCTGATGTGCGCTTGCCCCGACGGGCGCCTTCGCGGGCAATAAAGAAGTCCGAGCCTTTTTAGCACACTCTCCAACAGCGTTCCATCGGCCG
Organism: Pseudomonas baltica; assembly: GCF_014235765.1. Classification (GTDB taxonomy): domain Bacteria; phylum Pseudomonadota; class Gammaproteobacteria; order Pseudomonadales; family Pseudomonadaceae; genus Aquipseudomonas; species Aquipseudomonas baltica. Next base: position 219,285 of record NZ_JACMYH010000004.1, on the reverse strand, counting down.
CTGCCCCTTGACCTGCGGGCCATGCGGCGCCACCCTGACGCCACTTTCCAAGACCCATTCGCAAGCGGCACGTCCCGCGTACAGGAGCTACCCCATGAGCGTTCGCCTCGGCATTGTCATGGACCCGATCGCCAACATCTCCTACAAGAAGGACAGCTCGCTGGCCATGCTGCTGGCAGCCCAGGCACGCGGTTGGTCGCTGTTCCACATGGAAATCCAGGACCTGTATCAAGGCCAGGGCCAGGCCCGCGCGCGGATGCGTCCGCTCAAGGTCTTCGCCGACCCGCAGCACTGGTTCGAGTTCGAGTCGGAATTCGACGCGCCGCTGGCCGATCTCGACGTCATCCTGATGCGCAAGGACCCACCCTTCGACCTCGAATTCGTCTACAGCACCTACCTGCTCGAACAGGCCGAGGCCGCGGGCGTACTGGTGGTGAACAAGCCGCAGAGCCTGCGCGACTGCAATGAAAAGATGTTCGCCACGCTGTTCCCGCAACTGACCCCGCCCACGCTGGTCAGCCGTCGGGCCGACATCCTGCGCGAGTTCGCCGCCGAACATGGCGACGTCATTCTCAAGCCGCTGGACGGCATGGGCGGCACCTCGATCTTCCGCCATCGGGTGGGCGATCCGAACCTGTCGGTCATCCTCGAAACGCTGACGGCCATGGGTACCCAGCAGATCATGGCGCAGCGCTACCTGCCGGCGATCAAGGACGGCGACAAACGCATCCTGATGATCGACGGCGAGCCGGTGCCCTACTGCCTGGCGCGTATTCCCGCCAGCGGCGAGACTCGCGGCAACCTGGCAGCCGGGGGGCGTGGCGAAGCGCGTCCGCTGAGCGACAAGGACCGCTGGATCGCCGAACAGGTCGGCCCGTCGCTGCGCGCCCGGGGCCTGTTGTTCGTCGGCCTGGACGTGATCGGCGAGCACCTCACCGAGATCAACGTCACCAGCCCGACCTGCATCCGCGAAATCGACGCCGCATTCGGCACCGACATCGGCGGCCAATTGATGGACGCCATCGATCGCAAGCTCAAGGCACGCTGACCCTACGCCCCTGCTCCGGGTTATGATGCACGCCCTTTCAGTTGCCGGGCGCGCATCGCCGCCCGGGTTGCACGCCTGCCGGATTCTTCATGACGCTGCCCGCCGACCTCCCTGCTGAACTGACCCGCATCGGCGCCCGCCCTGCGGATCGGCTGGGTTTTACCCTGTTCCTCGCCGCGCTGCTGCACGTCGCCCTGATCGTCGGCGTGGGCTTCGGCACGCAGCCGCCTACCCAGATCAGCAAGACCCTGGAAGTGACCCTGGCACCGCTCAAGAGCCAGACCGCGCCCAAGGATGCGGATTTTCTTGCCCAGGACAACCAGCAAGGCAGCGGCACCCTGGACAAGAAGGCCGTGCCCAAGACCACTGAAGTCGCGCCCTTCCAGGACAGCAAGATCAACAAGGTGACGCCACCGCCTGCGCCCAAGCCGGTCACCCAGCCCGAGCCTGCACCGCTGAAGAAGGCCATCGCCACCACGGCCCCCCGGCCGGTGAAGACCGAGGCACGACCGCCACCGGTCAAGCCCGACCCCAAGCCAAAGGCCGTTACCCCGGAATTCGACAGCTCGCAGCTGTCCAGCGAGATCGCCAGCCTGGAAGCCGAGCTGTCCCACGAGCAGCAGGCCTACGCCAAGCGTCCGCGCATCCACCGTTTGAGCGCGGCCTCGACCATGCGCGACAAGGGTGCCTGGTACAAGGATGACTGGCGCAAGAAAGTCGAACGCATCGGCAACCTCAATTACCCCGACGAGGCACGCCGCCAGCAGATCTACGGCAGCCTGCGGCTGATGGTGTCGATCAACAGCGACGGCTCGCTCTACGAGGTGTTGGTGCTCGAATCGTCCGGCCAGCCGCTGCTCGATCAGGCGGCCCAGCGCATCGTGCGCCTGGCCGCGCCGTTCGCGCCTTTCACCGGCGATCTGGCCGACGTCGACCGCCTGGAGATCATCCGTACCTGGCGCTTCGCCAAGGGCGATCGCCTGCAGAGCAATTGAGACACATGAAACTGCGCCTGCAAGCTTGTCAGGCTGGCAGGCCGACGCCACACTACAGGTCATGAAAAACGTCGAAACGAGCTACCTCAGGAACCAGTTCCTGATCGCCATGCCGCACATGGCGGACCCCAATTTTGCCCATACCTTGACCTACATCGTCGAGCACACGCCCAATGGCGCGATGGGCCTGGTGGTCAACCGCCTGCAGGACCTGAACCTGGCCGACATACTCGAGCAGTTGCGGCCGGACACCGAACCACCGGCTTCCTGCCAGCAGGTGCCCATCTACAACGGCGGGCCGGTGCAGACCGACCGCGGCTTCGTTCTGCACCCCAGCGGCCCGGTGTTCCAGGCCACGGTCGAGCTGGGCGAGGTCTCGCTGTCCACCTCCCAGGACATCCTGTTCGCCATCGCCGATGGCGCGGGTCCCGAGCAAAGCCTGATCACCTTGGGCTACGCCGGCTGGGAAGCCGGTCAGCTGGAAGCCGAACTGGCCGACAATGCCTGGCTGACCTGCCCTTTCGATGCCGATATCCTGTTCAATACCGACAGCGACCAGCGCCTCGGCGCGGCGGCGGCACGCCTGGGCATCAACCTCAGCCTGCTGACCAGCCAGGCGGGCCACGCCTGATGAGCGCACCCAGACTGCTGCTCGGCGTGGATTACGGCACCAAGCAGATCGGCTTCGCGGTCGGCCAGGTGATCACCGGCCAGGCCCGTGAACTGTGTACCCTCAAGGCCCAGAACGGCGTGCCCGACTGGACCCGCGTCGAAGCGCTGATCAAGGAATGGCAGCCGGACGCCATCGTCGTCGGCCTGCCGCTGAACATGGACGGCAGCCCCAGCGAAATGAGCGAGCGGGCAGAAAAGTTCGCCCGCCGCCTGAACGGCCGCTTCAACATCCCGGTGCACACCCACGATGAACGACTGACCACCTTCGAGGCCAAGGGCGAGCGCATGGCCCGTGGCGGGCAGCGCGGCAGCTACCGCGACAACCCGGTCGACGCCATCGCTGCCAAGCTGCTGTTGCAGGGCTGGCTGGAGGCCAACGCGCTGGGTGACAACGCCTGAAGATGACAGCCGCCGCACCCCAGCCCCCTGTAGCAGCGGCGCAAGCCGCGTCCGGCCCCGACGCATTTTTCCAGATACACCGCCCGTCCGGCCTCGACGCATTCTTCCAGATACACCGCACGACCGCCGACGCGGCTCGCGCCGCTGCTACAGGTGCGGTGCAAGCCGCGCCACGTTGCACCCCTCTCTTCGGACGATCTCAACCACAGGAGCACACATGAGCCTTCCCAACCCGGCCGAGCTGATCGGCGCGATGGCTGTCGACCTCAAGGCCCATCTGGCCAAGCGCTCCATTGCCGAGCCGCGCTACATCGGCATTCACAGCGGCGGTGTCTGGGTCGCTCAGGCGTTGCTGCAAGCCATGGACAGCAAGGCTGCGCTGGGCACCCTGGACGTGTCGTTCTACCGCGACGACTTCAGCCAGAACGGCCTGCACCCGCAAGTGCGCCCCTCGGCCCTGCCCTTCGAGATCGAGGGCCAGCATCTGGTGCTGATCGACGACGTGCTGATGAGTGGCCGCACCGTCCGCGCCGCCCTCAATGAACTGTTCGACTACGGCCGCCCTGCCAGCGTGACCTTGGTGTGCCTGCTCGACCTGGACGCCGGCGAGCTGCCGATTCGCCCCGACATCGTCGGTGCCACCCTGTCGCTGGCTGCCCATGAACGGGTAAAATTGCTCGGCCCGTCCCCGCTCGCCCTCGAGCGCCAGGACCTCGTTTCCGCCTCCAGCCTTTAAGAGCCCCCGCCATGACGCCTATCGACGCCAAGCGCCCGCTGCAGCTCAATGACCAGGGCCAGCTACGCCATTTTCTTTCCCTCGACGGCTTGTCCCGCGAACTACTGACCGAAGTGCTCGATACCGCTGATTCGTTCCTTGAAGTCGGCGCCCGTGCGGTCAAGAAAGTCCCGTTGCTGCGCGGCAAGACCGTGTGCAACGTGTTCTTCGAAAACTCCACGCGCACGCGCACCACCTTCGAGCTCGCCGCCCAGCGCCTGTCGGCCGACGTCATCACCCTGAACGTGTCGACCTCCTCGACCAGCAAGGGTGAAACCCTGTTCGACACCCTGCGCAACCTCGAAGCGATGGCCGCCGACATGTTCGTCGTGCGCCACGCCGACTCCGGGGCCGCGCACTTCATCGCCGAGCACGTCAGCCCGGAAGTGGCCATCATCAACGGTGGCGATGGCCGCCATGCCCACCCGACCCAGGGCATGCTCGACATGCTCACGATTCGCCGCCACAAAGGCGGCTTCGAGAACCTGTCGGTAGCGATCGTCGGCGACATCCTGCACTCGCGGGTAGCGCGCTCGAACATGATCGCCCTCAAGACCCTGGGCTGCCCGGACATCCGCGTGATCGGCCCGAAGACGCTGCTGCCCATCGGCGTCGAGCAGTATGGCGTCAAGGTGTTTACCGACCTGGAGCAGGGCCTCAAGGATGTCGATGTGGTGATCATGCTGCGCCTGCAGCGTGAACGCATGACCGGTGGCCTGCTGCCCAGCGAAGGCGAGTTCTATCGCCTCTACGGTTTGACCACCGCGCGCCTGGCTGGCGCCAAGCCCGATGCCATCGTCATGCACCCAGGGCCGATCAACCGTGGCGTCGAGATCGAATCGGCCGTCGCCGACGGACCCCATTCGGTAATTCTCAACCAGGTCACCTACGGCATCGCAGTCCGCATGGCGGTGTTGTCGATGGCCATGAGCGGGCAGACGGCCCAGCGTCAATTCGAGCAGGAGAGCGTCCAGTGAGCCTCAGTATTATCGGTGCACGGGTGATCGACCCCGCCAGTGGTCTGGACCAGATCAGCGACCTGCATATCAGCCAGGGGCGAATCGTGGCCATCGGCGATGCGCCCGCCGATTTCACCGCCAGCCAGCGCCTGGACGCCAGCGGCCTGGTGGCAGCGCCCGGCCTGGTCGACCTCAGCGTGTCGCTGCGCGAGCCCGGCTACAGCCGCAAGGGCACCATCGCCAGTGAAACCCGTGCCGCAGCTGCCGGTGGCGTCACCAGCCTGTGCTGCCCGCCGCTGACCAAGCCGATCCTCGATACCTCGGCAGTGGCCGAGCTGATCCTGGATCGCGCCCGCGAGGCTGGGCATGCCAAGGTGTTTCCGATCGGCGCGTTGAGCAAGGGCCTGGAAGGCGAGCAACTGGCGGAACTGATCGCCTTGCGCGATGCCGGCTGCATTGCCTTCGGCAACGGCCTGAACAGCTTCGGCAACCACCGGACGCTGTGTCGTGCGCTTGAGTACGCCGCAACGTTCGACCTGACGGTGATCTTCCATTCCCAGGACCGCGACCTGTCCGCCGGCGGGCTCGCCCACGACGGCCCTACGGCCAGCTTCCTTGGCCTGGCAGGCATTCCGGAAACGGCTGAAACCGTCGCCCTTGCACGTGACTTGCTGCTGGTCGAACAAAGCGGGGTGCGTGCGCACTTCAGCCAATTGACCACCGCACGTGGCGTCGAGCTGATCGAACAGGCGCAGGCCCGCGGCCTGCCGGTCACGGCGGACGTGGCGCTGTACCAGTTGATTCTGACCGACGAGGCGCTGACCGGATTTTCCAGCCTGTATCACGTGCAACCGCCGCTGCGCTCGGCGGCGGATCGGGAAGGCTTGCGTGCAGCGGTGAAGAAGGGCGTGGTGCAGGCCATTGCCAGCCATCACCAGCCCCACGACCGTGATGCCAAACTGGCCCCGTTCGGTGCGACCGAGCCGGGTATCAGCAGTGTCGAGCTGCTATTGCCGTTGGCCCTGACCCTGGTGCAGGACGGCTTGCTCGACCTGCCGACCTTGCTCGCGCGCCTGGGCCAGGGCCCGGCCGAGGCCATGCGTTTGCCGGCAGGCCGCTTGCAGGTGGGCGCGGCGGCGGATCTGGTGCTGTTCGATGAAGGCGTCTCGACGGTGGCCGGCGAGCGCTGGTTGTCCAAGGGGGCCAACTGCCCGTTCCTCGGTCACACGTTGCCGGGCGCCGTGCGTTACACCTTGGTGGATGGGCATATCAGCTTCACTGGCTGATCCCCCCCGCTCCTACAGACGACACCATCCCTGTAGGAGCGGTCAGCGGCCGCGAAGGCCTCACTGTGGTCTGCCTGATGCACCGCACCCACTTCTTCGCGGGCAGAGCCCGCTCCCACAAACGACCATCCCCGTAGGAGCGGTCAGCGGCCGCGAAGGCCTCGCTGCGGTCTGCCTGACACAGCGCAGCCGGGGCTGCAGCCTGAACGACCTACCCGCGCTGCGCGTTCTTCATCGACACCTGATCATTCAGCGTCCAGAAGTCATACAGCACTCCCACCAAGAACAACCCCCCAGTCAGCAGGTAGATCACCCCGGTGATCCACTTGCCCATATACATGCGGTGCACACCGAACAAACCGAGAAAAGTCAGCAGTACCCAGGCCACGTTGTAGTTGGTCTGGCCGCTGTGAAAGCGCATGTCGGCGTGCCGGTCCATGGCCGGAATCAGGAACAGGTCGATGAGCCAGCCAATGCCGAACAGCCCCAGGGTGAAAAACCAGATCGTCCCGGTCACCGGCTTGCCGTAGTAGAAGCGATGAGCACCGGTAAAGCCCAAAATCCACAACAGGTAGCCCATGACTTTGCTGTGGGTATCGTGGATCCGATAGCTGTTCATTGTTGATGTGCGCCCTCTGATATAAAAATTTTTTGAACGGATTTGTGACTTTTTTACCCCGTCCCGACGTATGGCATTTCTGTGACCGACATCGGCTGAACCCTTGCAGCACCTGAGTTGCGTGCCGCACAAAGGACAATTCTGCGCCCGATTGGTGCCATTTGCGACCTGCGTGCCTCGACCAGCGGATTAAAAACCACACAAAAAGCTGTTATAAAGTTGCGCGCCTACCCACATGAGCCCTGCCGAATGCGTCCATTTTTCAAGACATGGCTGACCATCTGCCTATTATTGCCCCTGGCCGCCCACGCCACCAATCGTGAGCAACGACTTCCCGCTGGCTTCAATGGCTACACCGCCCAGTCCGCTACCGAACAATCGCAACGCGCCCCACGCATCGTCGTGACCCGCCCCGCCAGCAACAACCAGGCCCTGGCCAAGGTTACCGCGGTCAAGGTCGGCAGCGCCTCGTCCAAGCAGAGCAGCGATGTGCTCAGCCGCGCGGTCAACGTGCTTGGCACCCCCTATCGCTGGGGCGGCAGCAGCCCGAGCAAGGGTTTCGACTGCAGTGGCCTGGTCAAGTATGCCTTCAACGACGTGAAAGCCGTTGATCTGCCGCGTACGTCCAACGCCATGGCTGCGGGCCACGGCGTCAAGGTTGAACGCAAGGACCTCAAGCCGGGTGACCTGGTGTTTTTCAACATCAAGAGCCGCAAGGTGAATCACGTCGCCATCTACCTGGGCAACGACCGCTTTATCCATGCCCCGCGTCGTGGCAAGGCCGTGACCATCGACACCTTGAAGAAACCGTACTGGAACACCCACTACGCCGTCGCCAAGCGCGTCCTGCCCAAAGAGCCCGCGCTGCGCATCGTCCAGCGCTAATCCCTCTTTCCGCGGCGCGCCCTTCGCGGCCACTGGCCGCTCCTACGGATGAGCGCAACTGTCTGTAGGAGCGGTCATCGGCCGCAACCCATTCACCGCAGGGCATCAGCCCGACCGCGGTGCGCCCTTCGCGGCCACTGGCCGCTCCTACGGATGACTGCCATTCTCTGTAGGAGCGGCCAGTGGCCGCGAAACGTACGCCACGGTGCAGCGGGATATGCACCGATCAGAAGTTGTCCGGGGACTTGGCCTTTTCGCGCGCCGAGTCGCGGCTGATGATGCCTTGGGCGAGCAGGTTCTTCAGGCACATGTCCAAGGTCTGCATGCCCAGCGACCCACCTGTCTGGATCGACGAGTACATCTGCGCGACCTTGTCTTCACGGATGAGATTACGAATCGCCGGGGTGCCGATCATGATCTCGTGCGCAGCCACCCGCCCGCCGCCAATCTTCTTCAGCAAGGTCTGGGAAATCACTGCCTGCAGCGATTCGGACAGCATTGAACGCACCATCGACTTTTCCTCTGCCGGAAACACATCGACCACCCGGTCGATGGTCTTCGCCGCCGACGTGGTATGCAGCGTGCCGAACACCAGGTGCCCGGTCTCGGCCGCCGTCAACGCCAGCCGAATGGTTTCCAGGTCGCGCATTTCGCCCACCAGGATCACGTCCGGGTCCTCACGCAACGCCGAGCGCAAGGCGTGGGAGAACCCCAAGGTGTCGCGGTGCACTTCACGCTGGTTGACCAGGCACTTCTTCGACTCGTGGACGAATTCGATCGGATCTTCCACGGTCAGGATGTGATGGTGCTTGTTGCTGTTGAGGTAATCGATCATCGCCGCCAGGGTAGTCGACTTGCCCGACCCGGTCGGCCCGGTGACCAGCACCAGCCCGCGCGGCACCTCGGTAATCTTGCGAAACACATCTCCCATGCCCAGGTCGTCCATGCTCAGCACCTTGGACGGAATGGTCCGAAACACTGCACCGGCACCGCGGTTCTGGTTGAACGCGTTGACCCGAAAGCGCGCCACACCGGGCACTTCGAAAGAAAAGTCGGTTTCCAGAAACTCCTCGAAGTCCTTGCGCTGCTTGTCGTTCATGATGTCGTAGATCAGCGCCTGGACCTGTTTGTCGTCCAGCGCCGGCAGGTTGATACGGCGCACGTCGCCATCCACCCGAATCATCGGCGGCAGGCCTGCGGACAGGTGCAGGTCGGATGCGCCTTGTTTCGCACTGAAGGCCAACAGCTCGGTAATGTCCATGAGACTCCCCAAATACAGACAAGCAGGTAGAATGCCGCAGACCTGAAACCCGCCGGCACGAATTCAATGTCCACGATAGCAGACAACATTTCGCAAGTGAGTGCCCGAATCGCAGCCGCTGTCCGACAGGCGCAACGCGAGCCCGGCCAAGTCGGCCTGCTCGCGGTCAGCAAGACCAAGCCTGCCGCCGCCATGCGCGAGGCATTCGCCGCCGGCATCCGTGACTTCGGCGAAAACTATCTGCAGGAAGCCCTGGGCAAACAGCTGGAACTCGCCGACCTGCCCTTGATCTGGCACTTCATCGGCCCCATTCAATCGAACAAGACGCGCGCAATCGCCGAACACTTCGACTGGGTACATTCCGTGGACCGCCTCAAGATCGCCCAACGGCTCAGCGAACAACGCCCGGCCGCGCTTGGCCCCCTGAACATCTGCATCCAGGTCAATGTCAGCGGCGAGGCCAGCAAGTCCGGCTGCGATCCCGACGACGTAGACACCCTGGCCAGCGCCATCGCCGCGCTGCCCAACCTGCGTCTGCGTGGCCTCATGGCCATACCGGAGCCCACCGATGACATCGCCCTGCAGAACGCTGCCTTTGCCCGCGTGCGTGCGCTGCAGCACGATCTGCCAATGCCGCTGGACACCTTGTCCATGGGCATGAGCCACGATCTGGAGGCAGCCATCGCCCAGGGCGCCACGTGGGTGCGCATCGGCACGGCGCTGTTCGGCGCGCGCAACTACGGCCAAGACACCTCCCCGGCGCACACCGCTGTGGCCTCCTCACCTCTGAGCAAGGATCCTTCATGAGCAACACTCGTATTGCCTTCATCGGCGCCGGCAACATGGCCGCCAGCCTGATCGGCGGCCTGCGCGCGCAGGGTGTCGAAGCCAGCCACATCCGCGCCAGCGACCGCGGCGCCGAACAGCGTGACAAGGTAGCGGCCGAACATGGCATCGAGGTGTTCGCCGACAACGCCGAGGCCATCGAGGGGGTCGACGTGGTGGTGCTGGCCGTGAAGCCGCAAGGCATGAAGGACGTGTGCCAATCGCTGGCACCGAGCCTGGCACCCGGTCAGTTGGTGGTCTCGATCGCCGCGGGCATCAACTGCGCGAGCCTGCAGGCGTGGCTCGGCGAGCAACAGCCGATCGTGCGCTGCATGCCCAACACTCCCGCGCTTTTGCGCCAGGGCACCAGCGGCCTGTACGCCACCGCCGACGTCAATGCCGAACAACGCCAGCAGGCCGAAGACTTGCTGGGCGCGGTCGGCCTGGCCCTTTGGCTGGATGAAGAACAGCAGCTGGATGCGGTCACCGCCGTGTCCGGCAGCGGCCCGGCCTACTTCTTTCTGTTGATAGAAGCCATGACCGCCGCCGGTGAAAAACTCGGACTGCCGCACGAGACGGCTGCCCGGCTGACCCTGCAGACCGCCCTGGGCGCCGCGCACATGGCCGTGGCCAGCGACGTCGACGCTGCCGAACTGCGTCGTCGCGTCACCTCACCCGCCGGTACCACCGAAGCGGCCATCAAGTCATTCCAGTCCGAAGGGTTCGAAACCCTGGTGCAGAACGCCCTGAACGCCGCCGCCCGGCGTTCGGCCGAGCTGGCCGAACAGCTGGGTCAATAACCAGGTCATCAAGGAGCTTTCATGTACGGTCTCAATACCGCGGCGATCTATGTCGTGCAAACCCTGGGCAGCCTGTATCTGTTGATCATGCTGCTGCGCTTCGTGCTGCAGCTGGTGCGTGCCGACTTCTACAATCCGCTGTGCCAGTTCATCGTGCGCGCCACGCAGCCGCTGCTAAAGCCGGTGCGGCGGATCATCCCCAGCCTGTTCGGGCTGGACATGTCCTCGCTGCTGCTGGCCATCGTCATCCAGATGATCATCATGGCGCTGACCTTGCTGCTCGCCTACGGCACCACCGGCAACCCCTTGCAGTTGCTGGTGTGGTCGATCATCGGGGTGACCGCGCTGTTCCTGAAGATCTTCTTCTTCGCCATGATCATCAGCGTGATCCTTTCCTGGGTCGCGCCGCAGAGCCACAACCCGGGTGCCGAGCTGGTCAACCAGATCTGCGAGCCGGCTCTGGCGCCGTTCCGGCGCATCCTGCCCAACCTGGGTGGCCTGGACATCTCGCCAATCCTGGCCTTCATGGTACTCAAGCTGCTGGACATGCTGGTCATCAACAACCTGGCCATGAGTACCGGCATGCCGCAGATCCTGCGCCTGCTGATCTGACCGCCGCATGCCGCCTGCGTGAAGGTCCCGATGGGCTTTCACGCACGCGGCAAACGCTCCCTGCCTGCGTGCCTCGAACCCCGCCAAGCGCTGCTTGCCCCTGTGCCCCGCGCTCTTTAGACTTACGCCTCATTCAAGCGTGAGCAGGGTCGATGTCCACTGTCTTTCCCGATGATTGCGTCGGTCTGGTCGCTCCACAAATTGCCCACTTCAGCGAACCCCTGGCCCTGGCCTGCGGACGCTCGCTGCCCGCCTACGACCTGATCTACGAGACTTACGGCCAGCTCAACGCCAGTGCCAGCAACGCGGTGCTGATCTGCCACGCGCTGTCGGGCCATCACCACGCCGCCGGCTACCACTCCGCCGACGACCGCAAGCCGGGTTGGTGGGACAGCTGCATCGGTCCCGGCAAGCCCATCGATACCAACCGCTTCTTCGTGGTCAGCCTGAACAATCTGGGCGGCTGCAACGGTTCCACCGGGCCCAGCAGCATCGATCCCGACACCGGCAAACCGTTCGGCGCCGATTTCCCGGTATTGACCGTCGAAGACTGGGTTCACAGCCAGGCCTGCCTGGCAGACGCCCTGGGAATCACCCAGTGGGCGGCGGTGGTTGGAGGCAGCCTGGGCGGCATGCAGGCCTTGCAGTGGACCATCACCTACCCCGAGCGCGTTCGTCACTGCCTGGCAATCGCTTCGGCGCCCAAGCTCAGCGCACAGAATATCGCCTTCAACGAGGTGGCGCGCCAGGCCATCCTGTCCGACCCCGAGTTCCATGGCGGTGATTTCCAGGCCCGCGGGGTGATTCCCAAACGCGGCCTGATGCTGGCGCGCATGGTCGGGCACATCACGTACCTGTCGGATGACTCGATGGGCGAGAAATTCGGCCGTGGCCTGAAGAGCGAAAAGCTCAACTACGATTTCCACAGCGTGGAATTCCAGGTGGAAAGCTACCTGCGTTATCAGGGCGAGGAATTCTCCGGTCGCTTCGACGCCAATACCTACCTGCTGATGACCAAGGCGCTGGACTACTTCGACCCCGCCGCAGCTCACGACGATGATCTGGCCGCCACGTTCGCCCATGTGCAGGCCAAGTTCTGCGTGATGTCGTTCACCACCGACTGGCGTTTTTCGCCAGCGCGCTCGCGCGAGTTGGTCGACGCCTTGATGGCCGCGAAGAAAGACGTCTGCTACCTGGAAATCGACGCGCCGCAGGGGCATGACGCTTTCCTGATCCCCATTCCACGGTATCTGCAGGCGTTCAGCAGCTACATGAACCGCATTGCACTGTGAGGCATCCATGAGAGCTGACCTAGAAATCATCCAGGACTGGATCCCTGCCGGCAGCCGCGTGCTCGACCTGGGCTGTGGCAATGGCGAGTTGCTCGCCTGGCTGCGCGACCACAAGCAAGTCACCGGCTACGGCCTGGAAATCGATGCGGACAACATCACCGAATGCGTGCGCAAGGGCATCAACGTCATCGAGCAGGACCTGGACAAAGGCCTGGGCAACTTCGCCAGCAACAGTTTCGACATCGTGGTCATGACCCAGGCGCTGCAGGCGGTAGAATACCCTGACCGTATTCTCGACGAAATGCTGCGAGTCGGTCGCCAATGCATCATCACCTTCCCCAATTTCGGCCACTGGCGCTGCCGTTGGTACCTGGCCAGCAAGGGCCACATGCCGGTATCCGAGTTCCTGCCGTATACGTGGTACAACACGCCGAACATCCACTTCTGCACCTTTGCCGACTTCGAGGCCCTGTGCAGCGAGCGTCGCGCGCAGGTGCTCAACCGCCTGGCAGTGGATCAACAGCACCGCCACGGGTGGGCGAGCAAGATCTGGCCCAACCTTCTGGGCGAGATCGGCATCTACCGGGTCAGCAGCCCCGGGCTGCGCGAGCATCGGGTGGCGGTGTAGACCTCTTATTCGCGGGCTCTGCCCGCGAAGCAGACGACTGGATTCACCAGACAGACCGCATGAACTGGCTCTTTGAACCCTTCGGAACCCATTCACAACCATGATCAACTTCACCCAACTCGTCCTCGCCAGCCATAACGCCGGCAAGCTCAAGGAACTGCAGGCCATGCTCGGCGGGGCGGTGCAACTTCGTTCGGTCGGTGAATTCAGCCAGGTCGAGCCCGAGGAAACCGGGCTGTCGTTCGTCGAGAACGCCATCCTCAAGGCACGCAACGCCGCACGCCTGTCCGGCCTGCCTGCGTTAGCCGACGACTCCGGCCTGGCCGTGGACTTTCTTGGCGGTGCTCCGGGCATCTATTCGGCGCGCTATGCCGATGGCCAGGGCGATGCCGCCAACAATGCCAAGCTGCTCGACGCCTTGCAGGGCGTGCCCGACGAGCAGCGCGGCGCGCAGTTCGTCTGCGTCCTGGCCCTGGTGCGGCACGCCGACGACCCGCTGCCGATCCTCTGCGAAGGGCTGTGGCACGGTCGCATCCTGCACGCCGCCAGCGGCGCTCACGGATTCGGCTACGACCCGTTGTTCTGGGTGCCCGAACGCAATTGTTCCAGCGCCGAACTCGACCCGACACAGAAGAACCAACTGAGCCACCGCGCCCGTGCCATGGCCTTGCTGCGCCAACGCTTGAGCCTTGCATGAACGACCGACTGCTTTATCCGCCGGCGCCGCGTCCCGACCAGGCGCTGGTGCAGCTGCCACCGCTGGCGCTGTACGTCCACATCCCCTGGTGCGTGCGCAAATGCCCGTACTGCGACTTCAATTCCCACACTGCCAGCCCGGTTCTGCCCGAAGAAGAATACATCGATGCCCTGCTGGCCGACCTGGACCAGGACTTGCGCGCGGTCTACGGACGCCCGCTGAGTTCGATCTTTTTCGGCGGCGGCACGCCCAGCCTGTTCAGCGCAGCCGCCCTGGGCAGACTGCTGGCCGGCGTCGAGCAACGCATCGCCTTCGCGCCCGACATCGAGATCACCCTGGAGGCCAACCCCGGGACCTTCGAACAGGACAAGTTCGTCGCCTATCGCAAGCTGGGGATCAACCGCCTGTCCATCGGCATCCAGAGCTTCCAGCCGCAGAAGCTCGAGGCGCTGGGCCGCATCCACACCGGTGACGAAGCCTTGCGCGCTGCCGAAATGGCGCGCCGAGCCGGTTTCGACAACTTCAACCTGGACCTGATGCACGGCCTGCCCGATCAGTCCCTGGAAGAGGCACTGGACGATCTGCGCCAGGCCATTGCCCTGGCGCCCACGCACCTGTCCTGGTACCAGCTGACCCTGGAACCCAACACGGTGTTCTGGAACCAGCCACCCGTGCTGCCCGAGGACGATATTCTCTGGGACATCCAGGAGGCCGGTCAGGCCCTGCTGGCCGAGCATGGCTTCGGCCAGTACGAAGTGTCGGCCTATGCCAGGCCAGGCAAGGCAGCGCGGCACAACCTCAACTACTGGAGCTTCGGCGACTTCATCGGCATCGGCGCCGGTGCCCACGGCAAGCTGAGCCACCCTGATGGACGCATCGTGCGTACCTGGAAAACCCGCCTGCCCAAGGATTACCTGAACCCCGCCAAGCCATTCAAGGCCGGCGAGAAGGCCTTGACCGCAGACGAGCTGCCCTTCGAGTTCCTGATGAACGCGCTGCGCCTCACCCAGGGCGTCGATGCCGGGCTGTTCGCGCAACGCACCGGCCTGTCCCTGCAGTCACTGGCGACGGCACGCGCCGGCGCCGAACAAAAGGGCCTTTTACAGGTCGAACCGACGCGTCTGGTCGCCACTGCCCGCGGGCAGTTGTTCCTCAACGACCTGCTGCAATACTTCCTGGTATAAGGATTGTCCTGATGGATTTCGTGCTCGATCTGCTCGCCACCGTGTCCCGCTGGGGCCGAGGCAACCTTTCGGAGATCTCCCTGGCCTTGGTGGGCTGTGTGCTGGTGCTGTTCGGCGCCGATGTGAAGGCGTGGGCCGAGGGCCGCCTGGGCTCGCTCTCGGGCATGCTGCGAGTGCCCCTGATCGCCTTGATGTGCGTGATCGGCAGTGGCGCGGCCTTGATCTATGCCACGCCCTGGGTGCTGAAGGGGTTGAGCCAGTTCAACAACTACAGCCTGGCGCCGGTGCTGTTGGTGGTGTTGGTGCTGCTGGGGATTGTCGCTGATCGCAAATGATGCGTGAGCCTCAATCGACCTTCTCGAACTTCAGATCCCACACCCCATGCCCCAGCCGCTCGCCGCGGCGTTCGAACTTGGTCACCGGCCGCTCGGCCGGACGCGGTACGCAACCGCCATCGGCCGCCTGGTTGCGGTAACCGGGCGCAACGTTCATGACTTCCAGCATGTACTCGGCATAGGGTTCCCAATCGGTCGCCATGTGCAGCACACCACCGACTTTCAGCTTGCTGCGAACCAGTTCGGCGAACGCCGGCTGGACGATGCGCCGCTTGTGGTGGCGCGCCTTGTGCCAGGGGTCCGGAAAAAACAGCAGCAGGCGATCCAGGCTGTTGTCGGCAACGCACTGCTTGAGCACTTCGATGGCATCGCAGTCGTAGACCCGCAGGTTTTTCAGGCCCTGGGTCAGGACGCCGTTGAGCAGCGCGCCAACGCCAGGCCGGTGTACTTCAACACCGATGAAATCCAGCTCCGGCGAGGCCGCTGCCATCTCGAGCAGCGAGTGGCCCATGCCGAAGCCGATCTCCAGGGTGCGCGGCGCAGTGCGGCCGAACACCTGGTCAAAGTCGGCCGGTTCATCGGTCAGTGGCAGCACGAACAGCGGCTTGCCCTGGTCCAGGCCACGCTGCTGACCTTCGGTCATGCGTCCGGCGCGCATCACGAAGCTCTTGATAGCGCGGTGCTGGCGCGGTTCGCCTTCGTTGGACGTTGGCGTTTCTTGCGAGTCAGTCATCGGGGGCTCTTACTTGATCAGGCCATCCAGCGGCGAAGAGGCGCTGGCATAGAGTTTTTTCGGCATGCGCCCGGCCAGATAGGCCATGCGCCCGGCAATGATGGCGTGCTTCATGGCCGCGCCCATCATGATCGGATCCTGCGCGTGGGCGATGGCCGAGTTCATCAGCACCGCTTCACAGCCCAGTTCCATGGCTATGGTGGCGTCGGACGCGGTACCCACGCCGGCATCGACCAGTACCGGGACCTTGGCCTCTTCCAGGATGATCTGCAGGTTGTACGGGTTGCAGATACCCAGGCCAGTGCCGATCAAGCCAGCCAGCGGCATGACTGCGATGCAGCCGATCTCGGCCAACTGGCGGGCGATGATCGGGTCATCACTGGTGTAGACCATCACGTCGAAACCGTCCTTGACCAGCACTTCGGCGGCCTTGAGGGTTTCGATCACGTTGGGAAACAGGGTCTTCTGGTCGGCCAGCACTTCCAGCTTGACCAGGTTGTGGCCATCGAGCAGCTCGCGGGCCAGGCGACAGGTGCGCACCGCCTCCACGGCGTCGTAGCAACCGGCGGTGTTGGGCAGAATGGTGTAGCGATCCGGCGGCAGCACGTCGAGCAGGTTCGGCTCGCCGGGGTTCTGGCCGATATTGGTGCGGCGCACGGCGACCGTGACGATCTGGGCGCCCGAGGCTTCGATGGCCAGGCGCGTCTGCTCGAGGTCGCGGTACTTGCCTGTGCCGACCAGAAGGCGCGACTCGAAGGTGCGACCGGCCAGGGTGAATGGCTTGTCAATGCGAGCATTGCTCATCGGAATTCCTCTGCTGAGGTAAAGATACGAACGTGGAAGGTGCCGGCGACTCGATCAGCCGCCGCCGATGGCGTGAACCACTTCGATCTGGTCGCCCTCGCCCAGTACGGTGTCACCGTGCTGGCTGCGCGGGACGATGTCCTGGTTCAGCTCGACGGCCACGCGGCGGCCGACCAGCTCGAGACGGACCAGCAGCCCGGCAACGGTTTCGCCGTCGGGAAGTTCGAAAGGGTCGCCGTTCAATTGAATGCGCATGCGGTCGGCAGCCATCATTTTTTGGGGGTCGCCATTCTAGCCCGATCGCCGAGGATTCCCAAGGCCAAGCCGACCACCCGCGCGATCAGCCCAGGCGCCAGGCGACCATACCCAGGCACAGCCAACCGGCGAGCAAGGCCAGGCCGCCGAACGGGGTCACGATACCCAGCTTGCTGACGCCGGTCAGGGTCAACAGATACAGGCTGCCCGAGAACAACACGATACCCAGACAGAACAGCGCGCCCGCCCAGCCCACCAGGCGCCCTGGCACATGGACGCTGAGCAGCGCGACCCCGAACAACGCCAATGTGTGGATAAGTTGATAGCTGACGCCGGTCTGGAAAATGGCCAGGTACTCGGCGCTCAGGCGGTTCTTCAAACCGTGGGCGGCGAAGGCGCCGAGCGCTACACCGGTAAAGCCGAAGAACGCAGCCAGCATCATGAACGTACGCAGCATCCAGGTGTGTCCTCATAAAGCCGTGTTGCACTGCAGGGTCTGTATAATGGCCCGCTCACCCGGCCAGGCCAAGCCCTTCATGCTGCAATCCTTCTTCCGCCGTCTGTGCAAGACCCTGCTCTGGTTCGTCGCCGCAAGCGTGGCCGTGGTGGTGATCTTTCGCTTCATTCCACCGCCGGGCACCATGCTGATGGCCGAACGCAAGATCGAATCCTTGATCGACGGCCAGCCGATCGACCTGCAACGCGATTGGCAACCCTGGGCGAACATTGCCGACGATCTCAAGGTGGCGGTGATCGCCGGCGAAGATCAACGTTTCGCCGAGCATTGGGGCTTCGACATCGCCGCCATCCGTGCAGCGTTTGCGCACAACGAAGAAGGTGGCTCGCTGCGCGGTGCCAGCACTCTGAGCCAGCAGGTGGCGAAGAACGTATTTCTATGGTCGGGCCGCAGCTGGTTGCGCAAAGGCCTGGAGGCGTGGTTCACCGGTCTGATCGAGATGTTCTGGTCCAAGCAGCGCATCCTCGAGGTCTACCTCAACAGTGCGGAATGGGATGACGGCGTGTTCGGCGCCGAAGCGGCCGCGCGGCATCATTTCGGCGTGGGCGCGGCTCAACTGTCCCGCCAGCAAGCCAGCCTGCTGGCCGCCGTGCTGCCCAACCCGCGCAACTGGAGCGCCAGCCGGCCCAGCCCTTACGTGGCTCGCCGCGCGGGCTGGATCCGCCAGCAAATGGGCCAACTGGGCGGGCATGACTATCTTCTGCGCCTCAACATGCCGCGACCGGCGCCCTGGGCGGATTAGGCCACGTCTGTGTGAGAGTGCGGCAAGCCCTCTCCAGCAAAGACTTCCTGCCAGGCAACAAAAAGCCCCGAACCAGTCGGGGCTTTTCAATTCGACACATCACATCAAGCCGCGATCGAAACCTTCAGCTTGTTCATCGCACTCTTTTCCAACTGACGAATGCGCTCGGCCGACACGTTGTACTTCTCGGCCAACTCGTGCAGCGTCGCCTTTTCCTCGGCCAGCCAGCGCTGGTAGAGGATGTCACGGCTGCGATCGTCCAGCACCTGCAGGGCTTCGTGCAGGTTGGTGTTGGAGTTGTCGCTCCAGTCGGCGTCTTCGAGTTGGCGCGCCGGGTCGTAGCGATGGTCTTCCAGATAGTTCGCCGGGGACTGGAACGCACTGTCGTCGTCTGCTTCGGCAGCCGGATCGAAGGCCATGTCATGGCCGGTCAGACGGCTTTCCATCTCGCGGACTTCACGCGGCTCCACACCGAGGCTTTCGGCCACGCGGTGCACTTCCTCGTTGTTCAGCCAGGCCAGACGCTTCTTCTGGCTGCGCAGATTGAAGAACAGCTTGCGCTGCGCCTTGGTGGTCGCCACCTTGACGATGCGCCAGTTGCGCAGAATGAACTCGTGAATTTCAGCCTTGATCCAGTGCACGGCGAACGACACCAGGCGCACACCCATTTCCGGGTTGAAACGCTTCACGGCCTTCATCAGGCCGACGTTGCCTTCCTGGATAAGGTCGGCTTGAGCCAGGCCGTAGCCCGAATAGCTGCGCGCGATATGCACGACGAAACGCAGGTGAGCGAGCACCATCTGCCGAGCCGCTCCAAGATCCTGCTCATAGTAGAGACTCTCGGCCAGTTCACGCTCCTGCTCGGGTGTCAGCAAGGGAATGCTGTTCACCGTGTGCACATAGGCTTCCAGGTTCGCACCCGGCACCAGTGCATAAGCAGGTTGCAAAGAAGTGGTCATACGAAAAAACCTCCGACTCACATGACTCGTGCCCGTGGGCACTGCGAAAAATTGACCGGAAACCAGTGGACAAGTTCCCTATGACGCTTTAACGGTCAATGACAATAAATTTAACTTGAATACACGTTCACACAGCACACATATCTGTTGGAGGCTAACGCGGCGCCAGTTCGCGCAGGTGCCGCCAGACCGCAATCCACGCACCGATATACCCTAACAATACCGCGCCTAGCAAGAGCGACAAGCCGTCGGCGACGGGAACTCCACCCAAGGCGAAGTCGCTGCCGTACAGGCCGGAAAGCCCGGTGACCGCATCGTTGAGCCAATCCAGGCCGAAGGCCAGGATGCCCCAGGCAAAAATGCCTGCACCGAAGCCGTACAGCGCCCCCATGTACAGGAAAGGTCGACGCACGTAGCTGTCCGTGCCCCCTACCAGTTTGATGACCTCGATTTCGATGCGCCGGTTCTCGATGTGCAGACGAATGGTGTTGCCGATTACCAGCAGCAACGCCGACACCAGCAGCAGGGTCAGGCCGAACACGAACCGGTCGCCCAGCTTGAGAATCGCCGCCAGGCGCTCCACCCATACCAGGTCCAGCTGCGCCTGCTGCACCTTGGGCAGTTCGGCGAGTTGCTGGCGCAGGGTTTCCAGGGCGGCCTTGTCGATTTCCAGCGGGGTGACCACCACTACACCGGGCAGTGGGTTCTCGGGCAGCTCCTTGAGCGCCTCGCCCAGCCCGGACTGCTGCTGAAACTCGCCCAGCGCCTGCTCGCGACTGATGAACTCGGCCTGCGCCACGCCCGACAGCCCCTTGATCTGCGTCACCAGGGCCTGGCCCTCGCGCTCGCCGGCATCGAGTTCCAGGTACAGCGAAATTTGCGCCGCGCGCTGCCACGAACCGCCCAGCCGCTCGACGTTCTTGAGCAGCAGGGACAGGCCCATGGGCAAGCTCAAGGCCACGGCCATGACCAGGCAGGTAAAGAAGCTGCCGATCGGCTGCTTGCCCAGACGGCGCAGGCTGTCGACCCAACTGGCGCGATGGCTTTCGACCCAGGCGCGCAGCAAGCTGCTGAACGGCGGCCCGTCGTCTTCGTCACGCTGGCGTTTCTTCGGCTTCTGCGGTGTGGGCTCGCCGCCCTTGGGCGCTACCCGGTCCGCGACCTTGGGGCTGCGTGTCGCACTCATTGTCCTGCCTCTCCGTCACCGATCAGGCGTCCGCGCTGCAGCGTCAGCATGCGGTGACGCATGCGCGCGATCAGCGCCAGATCGTGGCTGGCAATCAGCACACTGGTGCCTAGCCGGTTGATGTCTTCGAAGACCCCCATGATCTCGGCCGCCAGACGCGGGTCGAGGTTGCCGGTGGGTTCATCGGCGAGCAGCAAGGCTGGCTGATGGACGATGGCCCGGGCAATGCCCACGCGCTGTTGCTGGCCCGTCGACAAGTCGCCGGGGTACAGGTCGGCCTTGTCCGCCAATGCCACGCGCTCGAGCGCCGAATCGACCTTCTTGGCGATTTCCGGCTTGCTCAAGCCGAGAATCTGCAGCGGCAAGGCGATGTTGTTGAACACCGTACGGTCGAACAGCAGTTGGTGATTCTGGAACACCACGCCGATCTGGCGGCGCAGGAACGGGATCTGCGCATTGGTGATCTGTCCCAGGTCTTGGCCGGCCAGCAGCAGCTTGCCGCTGGTGGGCCGTTCCATCGCCAGCAGCAGGCGCAGCAAGGTACTTTTGCCCGCGCCCGAATGACCGGTAACGAACAGGAATTCGCCACGCCGCACCCGGAAGCTCAGTTCATGCAGACCGACATGGCCGTTGGGGTAGCGCTTGGCAACCTGTTCGAATCGAATCATGAAGGCTCCCGCTCGGCGAACAAGGCCTGGACGAAGGGTTCTGCCTCGAAGGTACGCAGGTCATCGATGCCCTCGCCCACGCCGATGTAGCGAATGGGCAGGCCGAACTGCTTGGCCAGCGCGAAGATCACCCCGCCCTTGGCGGTGCCGTCGAGCTTGGTCAGGGCCAGGCCGGTCAAGGCCACGGTCTGGTTGAACTGCTTGGCCTGGTTGATCGCGTTCTGCCCGGTACCGGCATCGAGCACCAGCAGCACTTCGTGCGGCGCCTGCTCGTCAAGCTTGCCCATCACCCGACGGACCTTCTTCAGCTCTTCCATCAGGTTGTCCTTGGTGTGCAGACGACCTGCAGTGTCGGCGATCAACACATCGATACCGCGCGACTTGGCGGCCTGCACGGCGTCGAAGATCACCGAGGCGGAATCGGCACCGGTGTGCTGGGCGATGACCGGGATATTGTTGCGCTCGCCCCACACCTGCAACTGCTCGACGGCTGCGGCACGGAAAGTGTCACCCGCCGCCAGCATGACCTTCTTGCCTTCGAGCTGCAGCTTCTTGGCCAGCTTGCCGATGGTGGTGGTCTTGCCGGCGCCGTTGACGCCCACCACCAGAATCACGAACGGCTGGTGCTCGGCCTTGATCACCAACGGCTGCTCGACCGGCCGCAGCAGGGCGGTCAGCTCGCTTTGCAAAGCCTTGTACAAGGCGGCGGCATCGGTCAGTTCCTTGCGTGCCACCCTGCGGGTCAGGCTCTGGATGATCACCGACGTGGCCTCGACGCCGACGTCGGCGGTCAGCAGGCGGGTTTCCAGCTCTTCGAGCAGGTCGTCGTCAATGATCTTGTTGCCCAGAAACAGGCTGGCCATGCCTTCGCCAAGGCTGGCGCTGGTCTTGGCCAGGCCCTGCTTGAGGCGGGCGAAGAAGCCGGTCTTGGTCTGCCCTGGAGGTTGCGCGGCAGCAACGGCAGGCGTCGGCGCTTCGACACGGGGCGCAGCGACGGTTGCCACGGGCATTTGCACTGGCAACGGTGGCGCAGGTACGGGGGCTGGCGCGCTGGGCGCCGCAGGCGCTGGTGGCGAAACAGGAACATGAGCAGGCTCGACGACCACCGGGGCCGGCGCTTCCGGCCGCGGAGCAATGACCGGCGGCGTTTGCGGGGCATCGTCCTCGACCAGCGCCACGGGCTCCTCGGGAACCGGGAGCACCAGGCCGTGCGGGGCAGGCTGCTCGAGCGGTGCGGCAGCGGGCTCGGCCTGCGGCGCCAGAACCGGCTCCGGTGCGAGCGCCACTGCAGCTTCCACGGAAGCCTGCGGGATCGCCTCGGCAGCGGCGTCGGCTGCTGCAGGCAGATCCTGGGCGGCAGGGGTTGGCGGCTGTTCGGCGACAGGTGTCTGCGGCTTCTTGCGCAGCCATCCGAACAGGCCTTTCTTTTCACCGGCCGGGGCCGGGGTCTTTTTGTCGTCGTTGGAACCAAACATGGAAGACGGCTATCTCAAGGTAGCGACGCGCCAGGCGGCGAGTCGGAAAAAATTCGAAGACGCAACACAGACTGCTTTTACGCCGGCTCGTTCACGCGCAACATTTTGTCGAGTTGCCCGGGCAGGTTCATGCCTTCCAGGCATGGCCCCCAGCGAACCGGATCAGTATCCTAGCACCTCCTCGCCCGTAGACGCTAAGGCCACGCGGGCAGCTCTCAAGGTTCTGAATCCCATGAATGTCCTCGCCCGCCGCGCCGCAGGCCTGCTGCTCTGCACGCTCAGCCTGCCTTTGGCGGCTTTTGCCGCCGATACACAGCCCACGCACGAATTCACCCTGGACAACGGCCTCAAGGTCGTCGTGCGCGAGGATCACCGCGCCCCGGTGGTGGTTTCCCAGATCTGGTACAAGGTCGGCTCCAGCTACGAAACCCCCGGCCAGACCGGCCTGTCCCACGCCCTTGAACACATGATGTTCAAGGGCACCGACAAACTGGGCCCCGGCGAAGGCTCGCGCATCCTGCGCGACCTCGGCGCCGAAGAAAACGCCTTCACCAGCGACGACTACACCGCCTATTACGAAGTGCTGGCCAAGGACCGCCTGGCCGTGGCGTTCGACCTCGAAGCCGACCGCATGGCCAGCCTCAGCCTGCCCGCCGAAGAATTCGCTCGGGAAATCGAAGTCATCAAGGAAGAACGCCGCCTGCGCACCGACGACAAGCCCAGCGCCAAGGCGTACGAGATCTTCAAGGCCATGGCCTTCCCGGCCAGTGGCTACCACACGCCCACCATCGGCTGGATGGCCGACCTGGAACGCATGAAGGTCGAAGAGCTGCGCCATTGGTACCAGGCCTGGTACGTGCCCAACAACGCCACCCTGGTGGTGGTGGGCGACGTCAAGCCAGACGAGGTCAAGGCCCTGGCCCAACGTTTCTTCGGCAACATCGCCCGGCGCCCCACCCCACCGGCGAAGATCCCGCTGGAACTGGCCAACCCCGGCCAGCGCCTGGCCACATTGCATGTCCGCACTCAACTGCCGAGCCTGCTGTACGGCTTCAACGTCCCAGCCCTGGCCACTGCCGACAAGCCGCGCGATGTCCAGGCCCTGCGGCTGATTTCCGCACTGCTCGACGGCGGCTACAGCGCGCGCATGGCCACACGCCTCGAACGCGGCGAGGAACTGATCTCCAGCGGCGGCGCCCGGTACGATGCCTTCACCCGCGGCGACAGTCTGTTCTTCATTTCCGCGACGCCCAATGCGCAGAAGAAAAAAACCCTCGCCGATGTCGAGAAAGGCCTCTGGAAACTGCTCGACGAGCTCAAGACCACGCCGCCCTCGGCCGACGAGCTGGAGCGCGTGCGCGCTCAGGTCATCGCCGACCTGGTCTACAGCCGCGACTCCATCAGCAGCCAGGCCACCACCATCGGCATGCTCGAAATCGTGGGGCTGTCGTGGAAACTCATGGACAGCGAACTCGAAGACCTCAAGAGCGTGACGCCGCAGGACATCCAGAGCGCCGCACGCACCTATTTCACCCGCGATCGCTTGAGTATCGCCCACGTTCTGCCAGAGGAAGCCGCTCATGAGTGAGCCCACCACCCCCCGTCGCCTCCTGGCTGGCTCGACCCTTCTGGTGCTAGTCGGCTGCCTGGCCACTTTCGCCGTCCAGGCTGCGGACGCCACCGGCGCTGGCCAACCCGCGCGCGGCCTGCAATCGGTGAGCGAGCAGGGCAACACCGCACCCAGCCATCGCCGCCTCGACATTCAAAGCTGGAAAACCGCCGAAGGCGCCAAGGTCCTGTTCGTCGAGGCCCATGAGCTGCCGATGTTCGACCTGCGGCTTACCTTCGCCGCCGGCAGCAGTCAGGATCAGAACCATCCCGGCATCGCCGTGCTGACCAATGCCATGCTCAACGAAGGCGTGGCCGGCAAGGACGTCAGCGCCATCGCCCAAGGCTTCGAAGGCCTGGGCGCGGACTTTTCCAACGGTGCCTATCGCGACATGGCCGTCGCGTCGTTACGCAGCCTCAGCGATACCGACAAGCGCACCCCTGCCCTCAAGCTGTTCGCCGAGGTCGTCGGCAAACCTACCTTCCCGGCAGACGCCCTGGTACGCATCAAGAACCAACTGCTCGCCAGCTTCGAATTCCAGAAGCAGAACCCTGCCAAGCTGGCCAGCAACGAGCTGTTCACGCAGCTGTATGGCAGCCATCCGTATGCACACCCCAGCGAGGGCGACGCCAAGAGCCTGCCGCGTCTGAGCATCGAGCAGCTGCGGGCCTTCCATCAACGTGCCTATGCTGCAGGCAACGCGGTGATCGCCATCGTCGGCGACCTGTCGCGCGGCGAAGCCGAGCAGATCGCCGCACAGGTATCCAGCGCCCTGCCCAAGGGCCCTGCGCTGGCCAAGCCGGCGCAACCAGCCGCGCCCGCAGCCGGTGTGACCCATATCGACTTCCCGTCCAAGCAGACGCAGATGTTCATCGCGCAGCTGGGCATCGACCGCAAGGACCCGGATTTCGCCGCGCTGTCCATGGGCAACCAGATCCTGGGCGGCGGTTCCTTCGGTACCCGCCTGATGAGCGAGGTCCGGGAAAAACGCGGGCTGACCTATGGGGTGTACTCGGGCTTCACGCCGATGCAGGTGCGCGGTCCGTTCCTGATCAACCTGCAGACCCGTGCCGAGCTCGGCGACGGCACCTTGAAGCTGGTGCAGGACATCCTGCGCGATTACCTCAAGACCGGCCCCACCCAGGAAGAGCTGGACAACGCCAAACGCGAACAAGCCGGCAGCTTCCCGCTATCCAATGCCAGCAACGCGAGCATCGTCGCGCAACTGGGCGCCACCGGTTTCTACGACATGCCGCTGACCTGGATGGAAGACTTCCTGCAGCAATCCCAGGCGCTGACCGTGGAGCAGGTGAAAGCTGCGATGAACAAACATCTGGATGCCGATAAACTGGTGATCGTCACGGCTGGCCCCAAGGTTGCGCAGCAACCGTTGCCGGCCCCTACGGACACACCCAATGAGCAACCGCTCGGCGTACCGGAGCACTGATGGCCAGCGTCAAAACCAAGCAACCCCATGGTGGCCAAGGCCACCTGCGCATCATTGGCGGCCAGTGGCGCAGCCGCAAACTGAGCTTCCCGGAAGCGCCCGGTCTGCGCCCTACCCCGGACCGGGTGCGTGAAACACTGTTCAACTGGCTGGCAGCGCACATCGAAGGTGCCAGGGTGCTGGATGCCTTCACCGGCAGCGGCGCGCTGTACCTCGAAGCGCTGTCGCGCGGCGCCAGCATGGCACTGGCACTGGATGCCAATGCCAGTGCCATTTCCAGCCTTCGGCACAATCTGGATCTGCTCGGTTGCGCCACGGGCCAGTTGCTGCAAAGCGATGCGCTCAAGTACCTGGAAACCCAGACCCCAAGCGCATTCGACCTGGTGTTCCTCGACCCCCCTTTCCACCAGAACCTGCTGCCAGCCACCTGCACACTGCTTGAAGACAAAGGCTGGCTGGCCGCGCGAGCCTGGATCTACACGGAGAGCGAGGCACCGCCCTCTGCGCTGCAGATGCCGGCAACATGGCGCCTGCACCGCGAGAAGAAAGCCGGACAGGTTTACTACTCCCTGTGGCAGCGTGGCTGACACAGGCTTGCCAAGGCAGCCACGTTGAACGCAACACACCCCAGCTTCCGCCCGGCCCTTGGGCTGGGCAACCCGCATCTACAGACGCTGTGGGGCCCTTTGTGGCGCAAGCAACCGGCACTGGCGCGCGAGCGCGAACGCCTGTGGCTGGAGGACGGCGACTTCGTCGACCTCGACTGGCACGGCCCACACGCACCCCATGCGCCACTGGTGCTGGTATTGCACGGCCTGACCGGATCATCCAACTCGCCCTACGTCGCCGGCCTCCAACGGCAGTTGGGGCTGCACGGTTGCGCAAGCGTGGCCGTCAACTGGCGCGGCTGCTCCGGCGAGCCCAACCTGTTGGCGCGCAGCTACCATTCCGGCGCCAGCGAAGACTTGCTGCACGTACTCGACCACCTGGGCAGGCAACGACCCCTGGCGCCGCTTTACGCCGTCGGTTATTCACTGGGTGGCAACATCCTGCTCAAGCACCTGGGTGAAAGCGGAGCGAACAGCCCATTGCAGGCCGCGGTGGCGGTATCGGTGCCGTTTCGCCTGGACCAGTGTGCCGACCGCATGACCCAGGGGTTTTCCAGGGTGTACCAGGCGCATTTCATGCGCGCCATGCTCGGCTACCTGACCGACAAGCGCAGCCGCTTCCAGCACGAGGGGCAGCACGAGGGACTGGCCGCGCTCGAAGCGCTGGGCTCGCTGCAGGGCATCAGGACCTTCTGGGATTTCGACGGGCAGGTCACGGCTCCGCTGCACGGTTTCAAGGATGCCCAGGACTACTATCGCCGCTCGTCGAGTCGGTACTACCTGGGCGGCGTCGCCAAACCCACGCTGATCATCCAGGCCAAGGACGATCCGTTCGTGTTTCCCCACAGCCTGCCCACCGCCGAGGAGATGTCGCCCTGCATCGAGTTCGAACTGCATGCGCGGGGCGGGCACGTCGGCTTCGTCGATGGCAGCCTGCGCAACCCCGGCTATTATCTGGAGCGGCGCATACCGCAATGGCTGAACCAGTGGATCGAGTTCATGGCCCCTTCTGCACGGGCCGCTGCGGGTCGGTGATCCAGTCGCTCCAGGAGCCTGGATACAGCGTCGCCAACGGGTAGCCCGCCAGGGCCATGGCGAACAGGTTGTGGCAGGCGGTGACGCCCGAGCCGCAGTAGGCCACGGCCTGTTCCACAGGACGGCCCTTGAGTTGAGCATCGAACCGCTCACGCAACTGCTCCACAGGGAGAAAGCGCCCATCGGGCCCCAGGTTCTCGGTAAAGGCTGCGCACTGTGCGCCGGGAATATGCCCCGCCACAGGGTCGATGGGTTCGACCTCGCCCAGAAACCTGGGCAATGCGCGTGCGTCCAGCAAGGTCAACCCGGGCGCTTGCAGGCGCGCCTGCAGCTGGGCCGCATCGACCACACGCTCGTTGTCGGGCGCCGCGATGAAATCGCCTGGATCGGTGGACGCCGCATCCAGACTCAAAGGCAGTCCGGCGGCATGCCACGCCGCCAGCCCGCCGTCGAGAAGGAAGACGCCGTCGCGCTTGCCCAGCCAGGTCAGCAGCCACCACGCACGTGCCGCATAGGCACCCGGCCCGTCATCGTAGAGAACCACCCGACTGTCTGCATCGATGCCCCAACGCTGCAGCCGTTCCTGCAACTGTCCAGGCTCGGGCAGCGGATGACGCCCGGTGACGCCCCTGACCGCCGGGGCGCTGAGGTCACGGCCCAGGTCGGCGAAACAGGCACCGGCGATGTGGCCCTCGGCATAGCTGCGCTGGCCGTAATCGGCGTCTTCCAGGCTGTAGCGGCAGTCGAGCAGGACCCATCCGGGGGAATCGATATGTTCGGCGAGCGCTTGCGGGCTGATCAGTTGCGCGAGGGGCATGAAGGACTCCGGCGGGGATGAATGATGGACCTGCGCGCAGCTGGAAAAGCTCGGGCAAGATCGATCGCGGCATGAATCACTGTAGCAGTCGGCACACCCGTTCGCGCGGCGCGTCGGGGCTGGCGGCCATCGTACAACGAGCGGTCGACCACCGCGACAGCGTGCCACAGGCGATCCTGCTTGCATTGCGCCATGGATGCAGGCTTGGCCCACCTCTCCGGCTGCGATACCATCGCATTCCCCAACAGATTCCCGCCAGGACGCCGTGATGAACCGAGTGTTGTACCCAGGTACCTTCGACCCGATCACCAAGGGTCACGGTGATCTGGTCGAACGCGCCTCGCGCCTGTTCGATCACGTGATCATCGCGGTCGCCGCGAGCCCCAAGAAAAACCCCCTGTTCGCCCTCGAGCAACGGGTGGAGTTGGCCCGCGAAGTGACGCGGCACCTGCCGAACGTCGAGGTCGTGGGCTTCTCGACCCTGCTCGCGCACTTTGCCAAGGAGCAGAACGCCAACGTGTTGCTGCGCGGCCTGCGGGCGGTGTCCGATTTCGAATACGAGTTCCAGCTGGCCAACATGAATCGGCAACTGGCCCCGGACGTGGAAAGCCTGTTCCTTACCCCTTCGGAACGCTATTCCTTCATTTCGTCGACGCTGGTGCGGGAAATTGCGGCCCTGGGTGGAGACATCACCAAGTTCGTCCACCCGGCCGTGGCCGAGGCGCTCACCCTGCGCTTCAGCAACAAGTAGCCGGCAAAGGTTGCGCCCGCGTGCACTGCGGGCGCTAATGCGGCACAATTGCGCCCATTGGTTTTCACATGCCTGGGCCGTTGTCTCGGGCCGGAGTCTTCATGTCCCTTATCATCACCGACGATTGCATCAACTGCGACGTCTGCGAACCCGAGTGCCCGAACGCTGCCATTTCCCAGGGGGAAGAGATCTACGTGATCGATCCCAACCTGTGTACCCAATGCGTAGGCCACTACGACGAGCCACAGTGCCAGCAGGTCTGCCCGGTGGACTGCATACCGCTGGACGAAGCGCATCCTGAATCCCAGGAACAGCTGATGGCCAAGTACAAGCAGATCACCGGCAAGCATTGATTCCAGCGCGCTGGCAGATGCGCCAGCGACAGGCTCAGTCGCGGTTGCCGTAGCCGCTCTGCGTGCAGCCCAGACAACGCACGAAGGCGGCCCTGCCCGGATCGACCACCAAGGCCTTGCCGCTGGCGCCGACGTTGCCACCGGCGGCGGTGAACGGCAATGCGATCACGAACAGCCCCGCGCCCACGATAGTGGCGGCCACCAGCAGCGGCCGCGCGATCAGCAGATCGCCGATCATGGCATAGGCCGGCGGATTCTGGATCTGGTAGGTCGGGTCACCGCTGCTGGTGCTCATGCTCGAATCGGCGGCAGTGGCCGGCACGACGTGCAGGCCGAAACTGACGACCAGCGCCAGCGACAGGGTTCGAAACAGGTTCATGGCACAATCCTTCTGCTCACGTGGGGCGACTGCGATTTGCGATGGGGTCATCAGGGATGCAAGTAACTATATCAGCTGCCCGCCATTGTGCAGGCCGCGCGCAGCCGGATCATGTCTGGCAGCGCGGGCAATACACGCTGGCACGCTGGCCCAGCTTGACCTCGCGCAGGGTGGTACCGCAGACCTTGCACAGCTGCCCACCGCGGCCATAGGCGAACAATTCTTGCTGAAAGTAGCCCGGCTGGCCATCCCCGCCGATGAAGTCGCGCAACGTGGTACCACCGCGTTCGATCGCGTAGGCCAGGATGCGCTTGATCTCGACCGCCAGGCGCAGGTAGCGGCCGCGCGATATGCCCCCTGCCGCGCGGCGCGGGTCGATACCGGCGGCGAACAGCGCTTCGGTCGCATAGATATTACCCACCCCGACCACCACCGCGTTGTCCATGATGAACGGCTTGACCGCCATGCTGCGGCCACGCGACAGCTGAAACAGCCGTTCGCCGTCGAACAGCTCGGTCAACGGTTCGGGGCCCAGACCCTGGAGCAATGTGTGGTTGAGCGCATCCAGGCTCCAGAACATGGCGCCGAAACGCCGCGGATCGGTGTAGCGCAAGGCCATGCCCGATTCCAGCTCGATGTCGACATGCTCGTGCTTGAGCGCCGGCAGGCCGGCTTCGACCAGGCGCAGGTTGCCCGACATGCCCAGGTGGCTGATCAAGGTGCCGACTTCGGCGTTGATCAACAGGTACTTGGCCCGCCGCTCGACGGCCACGATCCGCTGCCCGGACAACCGCGCATCCAGATCTTCGGGAATCGGCCAGCGCAGGCGCCGGTCGCGGACGATCACGCGGCTCACGCGCTGCCCTTCCAGGTGCGGGGCAATGCCCCGGCGAGTGGTTTCTACTTCGGGTAATTCAGGCATGGGGCCCCTGATGCGAAACGCGGATCGATAGGCAACCGTGCCCAGGCTCGACGCCTCGGACACCCTGAGATTCTAACCGCTAAGCCCCGCAGCGCCCACCGTGCGCACCGGGTCATTTGTCGAATGAGCCGTCGGCGACGGGGACGGCAGGTTATACTCCCGCTCTTTTTTCCGGAGCGACTTCATGTCCCTGCCCAGCCTTCGCCTCAAAGCCAACGCCGACCGCCGCCTGCGCGCCGGCCACCTGTGGGTCTACAGCAACGAGATCGACGTGGCCGCCACTCCGCTGAACGGGTTCCAGGCGGGCGATCAGGCCATTCTCGAAGCGGCGGGTGGCAAGCCCCTGGGCGTGGTTGCAATGAGCCCGAACAACCTGATCTGCGCTCGCTTGCTGTCGCGCGACGTCAAGCTGAGCCTGGACAAGTCGCTGCTGGTGCACCGCCTCAACGTGTGTCTGTCGTTGCGCGAGCGCCTGTTCGACAAGCCGTTCTATCGCCTGGTATTCGGCGATTCCGACCTGCTGCCGGGTCTCGTGGTGGATCGCTTCGGCGACATCCTGGTGGTGCAGCTGGCCTCGGCCACCATGGAACGCTACAAGGCCGATGTGATGGCCGCCTTGATCCAGGTGATCAAACCCAGCGGCATTCTGTTCAAGAACGACTCGGCCGCGCGTGATGCCGAAGGCTTGGAACGCTACGTGGAAAGCGCCTTTGGCGTGGTGCCGGAATGGGTCGCCCTGGAAGAGAACGGCGTGAAGTTCGAAGCGCCGGTGATGGAAGGCCAGAAGACCGGCTGGTTCTACGACCACCGCATGAACCGCGCGCGCCTGGCGCCCTACGTCAAGGGCAAGCGTGTGCTCGACCTGTTCAGCTACATCGGCGGCTGGGGCGTGCAGGCCGGTGCCTTCGGCGCCAGCGAAGTGTTCTGCGTCGACGCTTCGGGCTTCGCCCTGGACGGCGTCGAGCGCAATGCCGCGCTCAATGGCTTCGCCGAAAAAGTCACCTGTGTGGAAGGCGATGTGTTCGAAGCCTTGAAAGAGCTGAAGGCCGCCGAAGAACGCTTCGACGTGATCGTGGCTGACCCGCCCGCGTTCATCAAGCGCAAGAAAGACCTGAAGAACGGCGAAGGCGCCTACCGCCGTCTCAACGAGCAAGCCATGCGCCTGCTCAGCAAGGACGGCATCCTGGTCAGCGCGTCGTGCTCCATGCACCTGCCCGAAGACGACCTGCAGAACATCCTGCTGACCAGCGCCCGCCACCTGGACCGCAACATCCAGCTGCTGGAACGCGGCGGCCAGGGCCCGGACCATCCGGTGCATCCAGCGATTCCGGAAACGCGGTACATCAAGAGCATTACGTGCCGGTTGTTGCCTAATAGCTGACGTACCGCGGCGCCTGGTTCGCGGCCACGGACCGCTCCTACAGAGAATTGTGTCGCCCGTGGGAGCGGTCATCGGCCGCGAAAAGGACGACGTGCACTGGCTGATGCACCGCGGCGCCTGGTTCGCGGCCACAGACCGCTCCTACGGAGAATCAAGAGGGCCTGGCTGCGTCAGGCCTTACTGCCGATTACTTGCCCTGCCCCACGTTCCATCCTTCCCCCATGGGTGTAGAATCGTCCTACTCATCGCCAATCATCCCCCGGCGGGTTTATGAGCTCGGCCGAACGCGTGGCGATCCCGCAGCGTTACCGGCCTCATCCGCAAGCACGGCAACACACCGCCCGAGCGTGCCGCGGACCAGGAAAAGCTCAATCCCTCATTGCAACCCGATTAGCCGCCCGGAGTCGTTCCATGCCTGACTATCGCTCGAAAACGTCCACCCACGGTCGCAACATGGCCGGTGCCCGCGCGCTGTGGCGTGCCACTGGCATGAAGGACGACGATTTCAAGAAACCGATCATTGCCATCGCCAACTCGTTCACCCAGTTCGTGCCGGGGCATGTGCACCTCAAGGATCTCGGTCAGCTGGTTGCACGCGAAATCGAGCGCGCCGGCGGCGTGGCCAAGGAATTCAACACCATTGCCGTGGACGACGGCATTGCCATGGGTCACGACGGGATGCTGTATTCCCTGCCCAGCCGCGAGATCATCGCCGACTCGGTCGAGTACATGGTCAACGCCCACTGCGCCGATGCCATCGTGTGCATCTCCAACTGCGACAAGATCACTCCTGGCATGCTGATGGCCGCCTTGCGCCTTAACATTCCGGTGATCTTCGTTTCCGGCGGGCCAATGGAAGCCGGCAAGACCAAGCTGGCCAGCCACGGCCTGGACCTGGTCGACGCCATGGTGATTGCCGCCGACGATACCGCTTCGGATGAAAAGGTCGCCGAATACGAGCGCAGCGCCTGCCCGACCTGCGGTTCGTGTTCAGGCATGTTCACCGCCAACTCGATGAACTGCCTGACCGAAGCCCTGGGCCTGGCCCTGCCGGGCAACGGCTCCACCCTGGCGACCCACAGTGATCGCGAGCAGCTGTTCCTGCAGGCGGGCCGTACCATCGTCGAGCTGTGCAAGCGCTACTACGGCGAGAACGACGAGTCGGTCCTGCCGCGCAATATCGCCAACTTCAAGGCATTCGAAAACGCCATGATGCTGGACATCGCCATGGGTGGTTCGACCAACACCATCCTGCACCTGCTGGCCGCTGCCCAGGAAGCCGAGATCGAATTCGACCTGCGCGACATCGATCGCTTGTCGCGTACCGTGCCGCAGCTGTGCAAGGTCGCGCCGAACATTCAGAAATACCATATGGAAGACGTGCACCGCGCTGGCGGCATCTTCAGCATCCTCGGCTCGCTGGCCCGTGGCGGCCTGCTGCACACCGACCTGCCGACCGTGCACAGCCGCAGCATGGCCGAAGGCATCGCCAAGTGGGACATCACCCAGACCACCGACGAAGCGGTGCACCACTTCTTCAAGGCCGGCCCCGGTGGCATACCGACGCAAACCGCCTTCAGCCAGTCGACCCGCTGGGACACCCTGGACGACGACCGCGAAAACGGCTGCATCCGCAGCTTCGAACACGCCTACTCCCAGGAAGGTGGCCTTGCCGTGCTCTACGGCAACATCGCAATGGATGGCTGCGTGGTGAAGACCGCCGGCGTGGATGAGTCCATCCACGTGTTCGAGGGCAACGCCAAGATCTTCGAAAGCCAGGACAGCGCGGTGCGTGGCATCCTCGCCGACGAAGTGCAGGCCGGTGACATCGTGATCATCCGCTACGAAGGCCCCAAGGGTGGGCCGGGCATGCAGGAGATGCTCTACCCGACGTCGTACCTCAAGTCCAAGGGCCTGGGCAAAGCCTGCGCGCTGCTCACCGACGGACGTTTCTCGGGCGGCACGTCCGGTCTGTCGATCGGCCATGCATCGCCTGAAGCGGCGGCAGGTGGTGCCATTGGCCTGGTGCAGGACGGCGACAAGGTGCTGATCGACATTCCCAACCGCTCGATCAACCTGCTGGTGGACGATGCCGAACTGGCTGCCCGTCGTGCCGAGCAGGACAAGAAAGGCTGGAAGCCGGTCGAGGTGCGCCCACGCAAGGTGACCA
Organism: Pseudomonas baltica; assembly: GCF_014235765.1. Classification (GTDB taxonomy): domain Bacteria; phylum Pseudomonadota; class Gammaproteobacteria; order Pseudomonadales; family Pseudomonadaceae; genus Aquipseudomonas; species Aquipseudomonas baltica. The sequence goes on along the minus strand of NZ_JACMYH010000004.1, from coordinate 185,202 downwards.
CCGCACTCAAGGCCTATGCCCTGCTGGCCACCAGCGCCGACAAGGGCGCGGTACGCAACAAGGCGATGCTCGACGGGCTGTAAGACGCCCTTCGCTGGCAGGACCCTGCGGCCGGTCTTCACGCAACCTCTGGTGAAGACCGGCCTCTTGCCGTGCAGGCCCAGACGCTTATTCCAAAAACGCCTAACGATCTTCCATTCCGATATTAATTACCTTTCGATTCAGGGTGTTAGCATTCGCGATTGACCAGCGTCCGTAGAGCCGCGGTCGTCAATCTTTCGGAGCTGACATGAACCTGCCCCTGCTGTTGAACCTGCTGATCTTCGCGGCATTGCTGCTGGGTCTGGCACAAACGCGTCGCACCGACTGGAGCCTGGCCAAGAAGGTCTTGCTGGGCCTTGCCCTGGGCGTTCTGTTCGGTATCGGCCTGCACACCGTCTACGGTGCCGGCCACCCTGTGCTCAAAAGCACCATCAGTTGGCTGGAACTGGTCGGCAACGGCTATGTGCAACTGCTGCAGATGATCGTCATGCCACTGATCTTCGCGTCCATCCTCAGTGCGGTAGCCCGTCTGCACAATGCCTCTTCGCTGGGCAAGATCAGCTTTCTGACCATCGGCACGCTGCTGTTCACCACCGCAATCGCAGCACTGATCGGTATCGGCCTGACCAACCTGTTCGGCCTGACCGCTGAGGGCCTGGTGGCCGGGACTCAGGAAACGGCACGTCTGGCGACGATCCAGAGCGACTACGCGGGCAAGGTGGCCGACCTCAATGTGCCGCAACTGCTGCTCTCGTTCATTCCACAGAACCCCTTCGCCGACCTGGCACGGGCCAAACCCACGTCGATCATCAGCGTGGTGATCTTTGCCGCGTTCCTGGGCATGGCGGCTTTGCAGCTGTTCAAGGACGATGCTGACAAAGGGGCGAAAGTGCTGGGTGCGATCGACGTGCTGCAGGCCTGGGTGATGCGTCTGGTGCGGCTGGTGATGAAGCTGACGCCCTACGGTGTGCTGGCCCTGATGGCCAAGGTGGTCGCCAGTTCCAACGTGCAGGACATCGTCAAGCTGGGCAGTTTCGTGGTGGTGTCGTACATCGGCCTGGCATTGATGTTCGCGGTGCACGGGCTGCTGCTGAGCCTGGCCGGGGTCAATCCGCTGCGGTTCTTCCGCAAGGTGTGGCCGGTGCTGACCTTTGCCTTCACCAGCCGCTCGAGCGCGGCGACCATTCCACTGAGCATCGAAGCGCAGACTCGTCGCTTGGGCGTACCTCAAGCGATCGCCAGCTTCGCCGCCTCCTTTGGCGCGACGATCGGCCAGAATGGCTGCGCTGGCCTGTATCCAGCCATGCTGGCGGTGATGGTCGCACCCACGGTTGGGATCAACCCACTCGATCCACTGTGGATCGCCACGTTGGTGGGCATCGTCACCCTGAGTTCGGCCGGTGTGGCAGGAGTGGGCGGCGGCGCGACCTTTGCTGCATTGATCGTACTGCCGGCAATGGGCTTGCCGGTCACCCTGGTGGCGCTGCTGATTTCAGTCGAGCCGCTGATCGACATGGGCCGCACGGCACTGAACGTGAGCGGGTCGATGGCGGCGGGCACCATTACCAGCCAAGTGATGGGTCAGACCGACCAGGCTTTGCTGGCAGCCGATGAGCACAAGGAACTGGCTTCGGCGTAACCGCTGCTGCCTGTTCGCGGGCGCCCTCTCGAACAGGCTGCGCGAACAGGCCATCCGATCATCTGCGCGCCCATACCTCGAGCGTGTAGGCCGGCTTGTCGTCGACCGCTTCGTTGGGCACGCTCGACACCCTCTGCCATCGGTTCTCGTCGAACTCGGGAAACCAGGCGTCCCCTTCCGGGTGCAAGGCTACCCGCGTCAGGTACAGGCGATCCGCCTGAGCAAGGCCCAGCGCGTACAGCTGCGCGCCACCAATGAGCATCACTTCCTCGGCGCCCTGTTCGCGAGCCCAGGCTTCGGCACGCTCGATGGCCGCCTGCAGCGAAGTGAACACTTCGGCACCCGGCAGTTGCAGGTCCGGCTGTCGGCTGACCACCAGGTTCAGGCGCCCCGGCAGTGGTCGGCCGAGCGAGTCCCAGGTCTTACGACCCATGATGATGGGCTTGCCCAGGGTGGTTGCCTTGAAATACTTGAAATCCCCCGGCAGGTGCCAGGGCATGCTGTTGTCGATGCCGATCACGCGGTTCTCGGCGAGCGCCGCGATCAGGCTTAAAGGGAGAGATGTCTTCATGGCCGGCAGAATAGCAGAGCCTCCTTGGGTTATGCTCACGACGAATCGGCCGCCTGGAAAAACGCGTGAGCGCACCCACTGCATTGCATCGACTCTGGCTCAGTGAAGCCATCCGCCTGCGCGAAGAGCAGGCAGGCCCCCTGGAAGACCTGGAAGCCAACCGCCGCGCACGTCAGCAAGGCGGCGACCTGGCCGCGCGCATCGAGCACCGTGCTCTGCTGCTGGCCGAACGTGATGGCCAGCGCCAGGCCCTGGGCCACTGGTTGCAGGGTGCGCGACTAGCGATGCTGCTGCTGGGCGTGCTGGCCGTGTTCAGCGGCGCGGGCCTGGCATTCGCGGCGCTGGGCGATGGCCTGCAGCCCGTCAACGTGTTCTGGGCGCTGGGCAGCCTGTTGGGGCTTAACCTCATTTTGCTGCTGAGCTGGCTGCTGGGGCTGGTCGCGTCCGGTGGACACGGTGCGGTGCTGGGCCGACTGTGGTTGTGGCTGAGCGAGAAACTGGCGCGTGATGCGCAAGCCGTGCATCTGGCACCGGCGCTGGTATTGCTGCTGCAGCGGCGGCGACTCAACCGCTGGGCCTTGGGCACACTGGTGCATGGGCTGTGGCTGCTGGCCTTGCTGAGTGCGCTGGCCGTGCTGCTGTTGCTGCTGGCGACCCGGCGCTATGGTTTCGTCTGGGAGACCACCATTCTGAGCGCGGACACCTTCATCAACCTGACTCGGATGTTGGGCGCCGTGCCCGCGCTGCTGGGTTTCAGTGTGCCGGACATCGACATGATCCGCGCCAGTGGCGATCAGGCGACCAACATCGAAGGCGCACGCCAGGCCTGGGCGGGTTGGCTGGTCGGCGTGCTGCTGGTGTTCGGTATCGGCCCGCGCCTGGTGCTGGCCGCGTTCTGCCAATGGCGTTGGCGCCGAGGCCGCGCGGGTTTGACCCTGGATACCAGCCTGCCCGGCTACAGCCAGTTGCGCGAACGGCTGATGCCCAGCAGCGAACGCTTGGGCGTGCGCGATGAGGCGCCCGACACGTTGCCGCATGTCACCACTCAAGCAGCCAGCGAGTCGAGCAGCGGCGCTGTGTTGGTAGCACTGGAACTCGACGGCCAGCATCCGTGGCCGCCTGCCCTGGCACCCGGCATTCAGGATGCCGGCGTGCTCGACAGCCGCGAGTCGCGCCACCGGCTGCTGGAACAGATGACCCGCTTTCCGCCCGCGCGGCTGGTGATCGCCTGCGATCCGCGGCGCTCGCCGGATCGCGGCAGCCTCGGCCTGATTGCCGAACTGGCCAGGTGCGCCACCGTTACCCGAGTGTGGTTGTTACCCGCGCCACCCGGCCAGGCCCTCGACCCACAACGCCATGGAGACTGGCAGGCGGGGCTGGATGCACTGGGCCTGCCGGTCGATGAATCGACCCCGTTGAGCTGGCTGGAGACAGGCCATGAGTAAGCCCCTGACCCTGGCCGTGGTCGGCCATACCAACGTCGGCAAGACTTCGCTGCTGCGTACGCTTACCCGCGACGTGGGTTTTGGCGAAGTGTCTCACCGGCCCAGCACCACACGACATGTGGAAGGCGCACGTCTTTCAGTGGATGGCGATGCCTTGTTGGAGCTCTACGACACCCCTGGGTTGGAAGATGCCATTGCCCTGCTGGAATTCGTGGAGCGTCTGGATCGCCCCGGCGAGCGTCTCGACGGTCCGGCGCGGGTCGAGCGGTTTCTGCAGGGCAGCGAAGCCCGTCAACGCTTCGAGCAGGAGGCCAAGGTGCTGCGCCAGTTATTGGCTTCCGATGCGGGCCTGTACGTGATCGACGCACGCGAGCCGGTGCTGGCCAAGTACCGGGATGAGCTGGAAGTGCTGGCCAGCTGCGGGAAACCGCTACTGCCAGTGCTCAATTTCGTCAGCAGCAGCCTGCAGCGCGAGGGGGATTGGCGCGAGGCCCTGGCCCGCCTTGGTTTGCATGCCTTGGTGCGCTTCGACAGCGTGGCGCCGCCCGAAGACGGTGAACGGCGTCTTTATGAAAGCCTGGCGTTGCTGCTGGAGCATTCCCGTCCGGCCCTGCAGCGGCTGATCGACGATCAACAGGCACAACGGCTGGCGCGCCAGGGCAGCGCGCGGCGGTTGATTGCCGAACTGCTGATCGACTGCGCCGCCTGTCGTCGCAGCGTGACCAGTGACGCCGCGGCGGGCGCCATCGAAGACCTCCGCCAAGCGGTGCGCACACGCGAGCAGCGCTGCGTGGAAACGTTGCTGAAACTGTATGCCTTCCGCAGCCAGGATGCCTCGGCAGGCGACCTGCCGCTGTCGGATGGGCGCTGGGGAGACGATCTGTTCAACCCCGATACGCTCAAGCAGCTGGGGGTGAAGGTCGGCGGCGGCATTGCGGCCGGCGCAGCGGCTGGCGCGGGCGTCGACCTGCTGGTGGGCGGTTTGACCTTGGGCATGGCGGCCATCGCTGGGGCCATTGCCGGCGGCGCGCTGCAAACCGCACGAGGCTATGGCGCGCGCTTGCTGGGCAAGTTCAAGGGCGAGCGCGAACTGACCGTGGACGACAATGTGCTACGGCTGCTGGCGTTGCGCCAACAGCAATTGGTCAAAGCCCTCGATGCCCGTGGCCATGCCGCCATGGGCACCATCGAAGTGGCGGCGCCACAGGAGCAGACCTGGCGCGAAGGCAAGCTGCCCGAAGCCCTGGACAAGGCCCGCGCCTATCCGCAATGGTCCTCGCTCAACGGTCACAAGCACCTGAGCCAACGCGAGCGCGAAGAGCAGATCGAGGCGCTGGCCCGGCAGCTCTGACAACCCCGTAGGAGCGGCCAGTGGCCGCGAAAAGAGCGGCGCGGTATGTCAGATGCATCGGGGTGAGCCTTTCGCGGCCGATGACCGCTCCTACGCTGAGATCCGCAGTGCCACGAACCTTGTAGGAGCGGCCAGTGGCCGCGAAAAGAGCGCCGCGGTATGTCAGATGCATCGGGGGAGGCCTTTCGCTGCCGATGACCGCTCCTACGGTGAGATCCGCAGTGCCACGAACCTTGTAGGAGCGGCCAGTGGCCGCGAAAAGAGCGGCGCGTAGTCACGGGTGCAACGTCACTTGCGCAGCAACCGCAGCCCGTTGAACACCACCAACAGGCTTACGCCCATGTCGGCAAACACTGCCATCCACAGCGTTGCCATACCGGCCACGGTCATCAGCAGAAACACTGCCTTGATCGCCAGGGCCAGTACGATGTTCTGCAGTAACACGGCGCGGGTCTGCCTCGACAGCCGAATGAACGCCGGTATCTTGCGCAGATCATCGTCCATCAACGCGACATCGGCGGTTTCGATCGCGGTATCGGTGCCCGCTGCCGCCATGGCGAAACCGATTTCGGCCCGCGCCAGCGCCGGTGCATCGTTGATGCCGTCACCGACCATGCCGACCCGATGTCCTTGGGCGTACAGCTGCTCCACGGCCTTGAGCTTGTCGGCGGGCAACAGATCGCCAATGGCCTGATCAATACCCACTTGAGCGGCAATCGCCTTGGCGGTGTGCGGGTTGTCCCCGGTCAGCATCACAGTCTTGATGCCCAGGGCATGCAACTGGGCAATGGCCTCGCGGCTGGTCTGCTTCACCGTATCGGCCACCGCGAACAACGCCACCGGCCCCTGCGGGCCCAGCAATACCACGACCGATTTACCTTCGCGCTCCAGCTGATCGAGTTGCGCTTCCAGCGCCGGGGAGCACTGACCCAGCTCTTCCACCAAGCGATGGTTGCCCAGGTGATAGGTCTGCCCTTCCACCTGGCCCTTGATGCCTCGCCCAAGCAAGGCCTCAAAGTTGTCCAAGGCCAGGGCCGCCTCATTTGCGTCAGCAGCAATCGCTCGCGACACAGGATGGTCCGAACGTCCCGCCAACGCCTGAGCAATCGCCTGGGCCCGGCCTTCGAAGGCGGAATCGAGCAGCGCGTAATCGGTCTGCACCGGCTTGCCATGGGTCAGCGTGCCGGTCTTGTCCAGCGCCAGATAGTCCAGTTTGTGACCACCTTCCAGGTACACGCCCCCCTTGACCAGGATGCCTTTGCGCGCAGCCGCAGCCAGCGCACTGACGATGGTAACCGGGGTAGAAATGACCAGCGCGCAGGGACAGGCGACCACCAGCAGTACCAGCGCACGGTAGATCCAGTCGAACCAGGCGCCGAAACCTACCAGCGGCGGTACCACAGCGATCAAAAGAGCCAGGGCAAACACCACCGGCGTATAGATCCGTGAAAAGTTATCCACAAAGCGCTGAGTGGGTGCCCGCGCGCCCTGCGCCTGCTCGACCGCATGGATGATACGCGCCAGTGTCGACTGGCCAGCCGCGGCAGTGACCTGAAACTCCAGCGAGCCGGCCTGATTGATGGTGCCGGCGAACACCTTGTCGCCCACGCCCTTCTCCACCGGCAGGCTTTCGCCGGTAATGGGCGCCTGATCGATGCTGGATTGACCGGAAATCACTTCACCATCAAGACCGATGCGTTCCCCTGGACGCACGCGCACGATGGCCTCCAGAGCGACGGTCTTGACGTCCTGTTCCAGCCATTGGCCATCGGCCTGGCGCACGGTGGCCGTGTCCGGCGTGAGGCGCATCAGACCGCCAATCGCATTGCGGGCCCGATCCAGGGACTTGGCCTCGATCAATTCGGCCACGGTGAACAGGAACATCACCATCGCCGCTTCCGGCCACTGGCCGATCAGCACCGCACCGGTCACCGCGATGCTCATCAACGCGTTGATATTGAGGTTGCCGTTCTTCAGCGCGATCCAGCCCTTGCTGTACGTGGTCAGGCCACAACTGGCGATCGATACCAGCGCCAGCAATGCCACGACCCAAGTCGGCGCCGCCTGGGTGAAATGGACCACTTCGGCCGCGACCGCCGTCACGCCTGACAGCGCCAGCGGCCACCAGGGCTTGCGCGGCGTCGGCAGCGCACTGGCGGCAGGCTCGTCTCCGTTGATGGGTTCGGCATGCATGCCCAACGATTTGATGGCGCTCTCGATCGCCTGGGTATCGGGAAGCGAATGGCGCACGCCAAGCACGCGGTTGATCAGATTGAAATCCAACTGCTGCACACCGGCCAGCTTGGCCAGCTTGTTCTGGATCAGCGTCTGCTCGGTCGGACAGTCCATGGCTTCGATGCGGAACTGGCTCAGCCGAGCATCCTGGCTGTCCCCGGGCGCGAGCTGGACGGTCGAGGGCGCCGTTGCCTTGCCTGCGCAGCAATGGCTGGCGGGTGCAGGGCTGTGCTCGTGCTCGTGCTCGTGCTCGTGCTCGTGCTTATGATCGTGGGCATGGCCGGAGGTGGGGTGGCTCATTGGTCGCAATTCCCTGAAGTGCAGGTTGCCAAGTGAACACCCTGTAGCCACTATAGGGTCAAGCACCTATTTGCAGGTCATCAGCATGAAAATCGGAGAACTGGCGAAAATCACCGACTGCCAGGTCGAAACTATCCGCTACTACGAACGCGAACACCTATTGCCCCTGCCGGCCCGCAGCGATGGCAACTACCGCCTCTACACCCAGGCCCATGTCGAGCGACTCACCTTCATACGCAATTGCCGCATCCTCGACATGACCTTGGATGAGATTCGCAACCTCCTGACCCTGCGCGACAGTCCTCAAGATCAATGCCAGAGCGTCAACGACCTGATTGACGAGCACATTCATCACGTCAAGGCACGCATAGACGGCCTGGTTGCGCTGCAGGAACAACTCGTTGCCCTGCGCCAGAAATGCCACGGGGGCACTGCCGAAGAACACTGCGCAATCCTTCAGCGCCTGGAAATCAGCGGCGCCGTCACCGTTCCCGATGCCGAACACTCCCATGTAGGCCGCAGCCACGGGCATTGAACGACTGAACACAGCCTGTGGGAGCGGGCTCTGCCCGCGAAAAGAGCACTGCGTTTCGTCAGCCATACCGCGGCGCGGCCTTCGCGGGCAGAGCCCGCTCCCACAAGAGATTACACAACCTCGTAGGAGCGGTCTGCGGCCGCGAAACAAACGTCGCGGCTCATCAGATACACGCTCCCATTCTAATCTTGTGTGCAGTGTGAATAGTATATGACTCATTAAATTTGACATGAACCATATACAGCTCATACTCAACCCATGCTAACCACACTTCTGCAACAGATCCGCAACCGCCGCCAACAACTGGGCCTTCAGATCCAGGACATGCCCTTGCGCACGGGCCTCACCCGCCAGCAATACGGAAAGATCGAAAAAGACGGCAACCCGCGCCTCAACACCCTCGACCTAATTGCCGAAGGCCTGGACGCCAGCATGGTCCTGGTACCCAAGGATCAACTCAAGCTGATCGAAAAGATCCTGGCAGGGGCACCGGTGTACTTCGAGGACGATCGCCCTGTGGATAACTATCCGGAAAACCCTTGGGACGATCTGCCATGAGTGCCGAAACCGTAGCGGCCTTGAAGCTGACGCTGCATTCGCAACTAGTCGGTTATGTCACCGGCCATTCGAATGGCAAGAATGTACTTACCTTGGCGCCGGATTACATCGATGATCCACACCGCCGCACGCTGACCTTATCTCACCTCAATCCGGGCATATTCAGGCGTCAACTGGCAAACAAACACCCCTACATCACCCATCACCGGCTGCACCCGGTGTTGAGCAATCTACTTCCGGAAGGCGCGCTGCGTGGCCTGGTTGCGCAAGCCATGAAAGTGCATCCAGACAGCGAATTTCCCTTATTGAGCTGGCTCGGTCAGGACTTGCCGGGTGCATTGGTCGCCACTCCCGTATCTGCCGAACACATACCCGCCTATGCGCTGGGCAACCACGGCAAGATCACTCCAGTATCCATCGACACACCCGACCATCGCTCGCATTTCTCGCTGGCCGGCGTACAGATGAAATTCTCCATGCACGACCGGGATGGTCGTTACATAACCGCAGACCCCACGGCGCCGGGAGACTGGATCATCAAGACGCCTTCCACCGTTCATCCATTCGTGCCGCTCAACGAATACACCTGCATGAAACTGGCACAACTGGCAGGCGTCGACATTCCTGAAATACGCCTGGTCGGCATGGACATGATCGACAGCCTGCCCGCAATCAACCTACCCGACGAGCAATGGGCCTATGGCATTCGTCGTTATGATCGGCTTGCTGGAGGTCAGCGCGTTCATTCAGAAGACTTCGCCCAGGTGCTTTACGCCTACGCACACGATAAATACCGCAGCGGCCGTTATGAACAGATCGCCAAATTGCTCTACACCCAGACCCGCCATGGCCAACGGGATGTCACGCAAATGGCTGTGCGTTTGCTGGTCAATGTGCTCCTGGCCAACGGCGATGCGCATCTGAAGAACTGGAGCCTGATCTATCCGGACACTTTCAGCGCAGAACTGTCCCCGGCTTACGACATCGTCGCGACCAAGGTATTTATTCCCGGCGAGAGCCAGTTTGCGTCGAACATGGCCGATACCAAAGCCTGGTATGACGTCTCGCTCGAACACTTCAAACGATGGGCCGAGACCTCTGGAATACCTTGGCGACCCGTGCTCGTTCATCTACGAGAAACACTGGACGCAGCACGAACGCTGTGGCCTGAGGCCCTAGCGGCCAGCGTCATGAAGCCAAACCAGCAAGCGATCCTGCGCCAACATTGGCAACAGCTGCATGCGGACTTTCGGATCTCTTAACTGAATCAGCGAGCAAGGTTTTGAAACAATCCTGGTTTCGCTATTGCAAAGCCTGCCTATAGGTTCGTTGCACATGTCCAACAAAAAGAACCTGTCATGAATCGCACCGCAACCCCCTTTCAAATATCAGATCTGCGCACTGAACCTGGTTTTCTTGCCATCGTGGGCGAGCGGCTGTGGCAAGCCTGGTGGAAGGAAGACGGCCAAACCTTGGAAGATGTGCTGACGCTTCTGGAAGACAGCCTGCGTTCCAAGCCCATTCCCACCACTTTGGTCGCTCATGCAGGTGAGCGGTTCATGGGCACGGTATCGCTGATCGTTTCGGACATGGATGAACGAGTGCAGTATTCGCCCTGGCTGGCGGCGCTGTGGGTGGAGGCCGAGAGCCGCAATGAGGGCGTCGGGGCGGCATTACTCACAGCCGGAATGCAGAAAGCGAAAGCTGAGGGTGTCGAGCGGGTCTATCTATGTGCTGTCGAGGAAAAGTCGGCGTACTACGGGCGGCTTGGCTGGGAGCAGATCGAGACTGACGTTGGGGGGATGAATATCTTCATGAAAATGTCGAAGGAGTAAGGTCGGAAAGTCTGTAGGGCTGGCATATGCCAGACTTCGATGTTGTTACCTGACCAGAAAGCTCGCCGCCCCGTCTTGAAAACCGTAAAGACCCTTGCGAAGACACGCAACTCTATCCATTCATCACCTAATCCGACGAAAAACCTGCGTTTGTGAAGGAAATGGCGCAAGGCATCCTAAAGCATAGGTTTCGGAAATGCCTTACGTGATAATAGGAATCATTACGTTTTATCGAGTTGCTTTACGCTATACGCTTTCATCTTCATTTCAAGGATGTGAGGGTGCCCATGACGTCGGCTCGAATCGGAACGCAACAAGCCGTTCTATCCCGCTGGATAAAAGCCTTAGATACGGAAGCTTTTAAACGTCGAGGTATAGGTCTCAGTGATCTAGTAAATGCGGCGCCCATCGCCTTGGAACATTCTTGCCAACGCTTGATCCAGGCGATGTTTCGGGAAAAACTTCTGGATTCTTCAGCGCTTAGTGCCTGTGCGGATGGAACCACATGCTTGGCTATCTCAGGGCGTGGTCGTATACGCTTTGACTCACTCAAGTCAGGGCCCATGGGGAGCTGGACGATAACAGGGAAGGTTTCGGTCGAAAACGTACAAGGCGTGGTAAAACCTGTCGAACTACCCTCCGACCTTCTGGAACTAATATACGATCATCTTACGGTGCATAACAGTAACTGCACCTTCGCAAGTATTGAGTCCGAAATCAACGATAGCTTTGCGAATGATATTTTGTGCATAGCATTCCAACGCCGTTGGGCATCACAACTTAGCAATATCGCCAAGCATGATGGCTATAGAAACACGCTGGACTGGCTCCACTCAAATCCTCAAAACTCGAATCCTACAGCCTTACTGGAGCAATGGGGTACCCTCGGACATCCTTGGCATCCAAATTACAAAACCAAGCTGGGTTTGGACATCTCTCAGATCATCGACTTTTCCCCAGAGTTCGAAGCTAGACTTCCGGTGATGCTGGCTGCGTTGCGCACTGACGTGTGTTACATAGAGTCAATGGATCCTGTTGAGAGCCATACAAAGTGGTGGCAACAACGTTTTCCAAAAGCGGCTGAAGAGTGGAAGCAAGCCCTTATAAAACTTAAACTAAAGCCCGATGATTACACGCCCATTCCGGTTCACCCCTGGCAAGCGACTACGGAACTCCCGAATTTATTTCCTGATGAAATTCGTCAGCATATGCTGGTGATTACCGATGTGACAGCGTTTACGGGCCATCCAACGATGTCATTCAGAACCGTAATACCAGATGGCAGGAGGAAAGCCCCATTAGTAAAACTTCCAGTCTCGCTAAGGCTGACCAGTGTGCAGAGAACAATCTCACCCCGCTCTGTACGGATGGGACCACGAGTAAGCAGACTATTACAAGAAATGCACGAAATTGAGCCGACCCTTATCCACTACCTGAAGATCATTCCAGAGCGCGTGGGCATCCAATATGAACCAGCACAATCGGATGACGATCGCGCGCGGCATATAGCAGCCATATTCAGAGACAATCCTGCAGATCTGGTTGATGACGGCGAACTGGCGATCCCGGTGGGCAGCCTATTTGCAATGGACGCGTCTGGCAGGCCGTTATTGGAACAGTGGATTGAGTTACGCTACAACTCCAATGAGCCTGACGCCGCTTTGAAATTCTACAAAGAATACATTTCAATGGCACTCCCTGGGCTTCTGGGATTCTATCTGATTTTCGGTGTCGCGTTTGAGGCACACCAACAGAACAGCTTCGTGATATTAGGCACCGGCCAACAGCCCAGCAAGCTCCTGATCCGCGACTTTGGTGACATCCGAATAGATCGTCAGGCATTCAATAAACATGCTTTGAATATTCAACTGCATGACCCTCACATGACACTGTTCGATGATTCTAACCATGTGAGAGACAAATTCATTCACACGACCCTGATGTGCCACATTGGGGAACTCTCTCTGCTCTGCGCACGGCAGTGGCGTATTCCCCATGCTGTGCTGTGGAATGCCCTGACTAAGGAAATAGAATCTGTGTTCTACCAATTCAGGTCAAAAGTAGACGCTCAACGCTGGGAAGCAGAGCGCCAGGCTATCCTTTTTGAGGACTGGCCTGCAAAAGCATTTCTGCGCATGCGGCTGGAAGAAAGTTCGAAAGATATTGTTGAAAGGATACCCAATCCACTGCGCACGCACAGCAATGCACGCTGACCATAAAGCGATTTTTCTCCTCGTTGCGATCCAGGCACTGTCGATGGGTGCTTTGGAAATGAGTGGCCCTTTCTGGCCTTTGCATATAAAAGCTCTTCTAGGTCCAGCATCTCAGGAACACTTGGCATTCTTCACAATGGGAGTATATGCAGGCCCCTTGGTAGCGGCAATGCTGCTGAGCCCGCTATGGGCTCGCTACGGAGACCGGGTCGGGCACAAAGCGATGATCTTGCGCGCACTTCTTGCGCTGAGCATATTCCAAGGCGCAGTGGCATTTATCTCAGACCCGACAACTTTGGTCATAACTCGTAGCATCCAAGGCGGACTTGCAGGGTTCTTGGTAGCCGCACAGGCCTATGCTTTGTGTTGTTGTCACGAGTTTAACAAAGCCAAAACATTGGCTTTACTTCAATCAGCAACTGCAATCGGTTCTTTGGTTGGTCCAGTCGTAGGCGGATGGTTGATTGACAAATATGACTTCAAACACATTTGCAGTGTAGCTGCATACGTTTGCCTAGCCTGTGCAATAGGCGGCGCGTTCTTGACCAACCATCGCCCGCAGGCTTATAGGTACCGCCAACGAGGGCCTGTGATCAGGCTCGATAGAAAGTGGCTTGCTGGGTTGTTATCAGTCATGTTTTTTTTGCAAGCGGCTAAAGTAATCTCTCAGCCTTTCTACTCACTTTATGTACTGGAGGTACTGAATGCACCTGGGTGGCTTATTGGAATTACTTATGCCGCAAGCGCAGCAACCCTTGCAGTCTCCGCGCCATTATGGGGGAAACTGTTTGATCATCATTCACATAGCCAGACGCTCAGGCTGATCGAAGGTATCGCATGGCTCTGTGCACTTACTATGGCAATAACAATATTCGCACAAGGTTGGCTAAGTTTCTTGATAACACGTTTGGTTTGGGGCGTATGGCAAGGAGCTTTGCTGCCTGTCACTTACGCAATTATTGCTCAGACAATCGATTCAACCCAGCGTGGATTCGTGATGGCGCTTGGTAATAGTGCAGCCAAGGCAGGGTCGCTGTTGGGCATCGCCTTGGGCGCTTCAACGCTGGCATGGATGCCCCTCGCTCAAAGTTTTTGGATCGTGGCTGCAACCTATGTTGCAGCGGCCATAGCCATTCGGCTCATGCGCAAAAGGACTGGCGCGCCACGGAGTATCTCCTAGTTTCCAACTAAAAGGACTTTGTATGCCCTACACGATTAGACCTGTCTGGCTTTTGACGATACTGACTCTGTGCACGGACTCGCGCGCCAGTGAAATGGAAAAAGAGGCCTTCCTGAGTCTTGACGCCAGTGTGGTCTCAGCCACCAGAACACAGGCGAGCATCGCTTCGATTCCAGGCTCGATCCAAGTGATCGATGAGTACCAGATCAGACAACAGGCAGGCACCGGTCGCCGCCTTTCGGATGTGCTTGGTCAGCTTGTACCCAGCCTTTCGCCTTCTAGCGGTGGCATGAGCAATTTTGGCCAAACGCTTCGGGGAAGGAACATGTTGGTCTTGATTGACGGGGTTTCCCAGAATGCTACTAGAGACAATTTCCGACAGCTGAACAGTATTGCTCCCAACAGCATAGAGCGTATCGAAGTCATATCTGGAGCGACCAGTATCTACGGCGCAGGTGCGTCAGGTGGCATCATCAATATCATCACCAAACGCAACTCTGATGCCGATTTATTGCTGCACAGTAAAATCGGACTGACATCTCCCGATACCCTACATCGTGGAGGGCTCGCCTATGAATTCTTCCAGAGCGCAACTGGCCGGCACGGTCCGCTGGACTGGTATGGCTCTGGCAATCTCATTCAGCGCAACGATCAATACGATGCAAGCCACGCGCGTATACCTCAAGACACGTCGCAGGGTAGCAGCATGGACACTCAAACCTATGACCTGCAGACCCGGTGGGGACTTGCTTTGGGGGAAGACCGTAATCTGACCCTGTCTCTGCAGGACTATAAGGACCGTCAGGACACTGACTACACCAAAGACCCTCGAAACAAGACCCGTCCAGTAGCTGTGAAGGGGCTGTATCTGAAGGAACAGCCTTACACGCATAATCAAGCGATCAATCTGAACTACAGAGAGGGGGACTTTTACGGCCAGACAGTGCAACTCGAAACCTATTGGCGTAAGGCCGATGCGCGTTTTTTCCCCGACCGCAAACGCGGACACGCCGGCGTTGCCAGCACCACCAGCACGCAGAATGTATACGGCCTTCGCGCGGCAGTGGAAACCGAGCTTCCCGGCATCGGCGCCAGTAGCGGAGATCTTGTGTGGGGTGCGGACTATAGCAACGAACACGCACGTCAACGTGGCGACCACTACCTGGTGGATGGGCTGACCTATCGAAAAACTGGAATTCGTTACGAATTGGGGCCTGACTTGACTACTCAGACACGCGCGCTATTTGCCCAGCCCGCATGGTATTGGGGCGACTGGACGCTTCGAGGGGGCGTTAGACACGAGCGGATCAATAGCGAGATAGCGGACAGCATTGCCTATGGCGAGATCGTTCAAACCGGCCAGCGCGCTGTACTCCCCGGGGACACGCTTGATTACAACGCCACGCTCTACAATCTGGGTATGGTGTATCAGCTCACTGATCAACAGAACGTTTTTACGAATTTCAGTCAGGGATTCTCTTTGCCTGATATTCAGCGTTTCATGCGGGACGTCACCAGCAGCTTCGATATCCAAACTCTCAACGCCCAAGCCATAAAGGTCGATAGCTACGAGCTGGGCTGGCGAGGTGATTGGAGCAACTGGCAAGGCCGCGTAAGCGCTTATCAGAACACATCGGATGTTACGCAGTTCTACGATGCCCAAGCACGCGTACTGCGGCTGATCAACCAACGTGAACGTGTGCGAGGCTTTGAAATGAGTGTTGACCACTCACTCAACGAACAATGGAGAGCGGGCGGCACCTACGCCTGGACAAAAGGCGAGACATACCAGCGAGGTAAGTGGCTGGACCTTCCCGCTACCCGGATTGCACCGCCCAAAACCACCGCGTATGTCAGCTATCAATCAAGCACCTACGACCTGCGCGCCCAAGCCATGCGACTCAGCAGCTATGGCGCCGCTGCGCGAGACCACAACGGTCGCAGAACCAAGGGCTATCTGACGATGGATCTGATAGGCGGCGTTGCACTCCCGGTCGGCCGTCTGGAAGCAGGCGTTTACAACGCGACTAACACGAAATACCAGACGCTGCTTACCCAAGCCAATGCCACCGCGCCTTATGCAAATGCGCAAGGGCGAACGCTGAGCCTGGCCTATTCGGCCGATTGGTAGGGTTGGGACCTGACTTGTCGCGAACGCCGAAATTGCTGCGGTACGTCACGCCTCCTGCAGCCAAGTCTTGCCCGCCGCCAGACCGATTCCAGGGGGGTTCTCGCCTTCAGTGGAGACCGATCACACCGCCATCGGTGCAGTCAGTGGTGCGTGGTGTTCGTACCCTTCCAAGGTAAAGTCGCTGGGTTCGATCAGCTCCAGCCACTCCGGTTGGTACACGCCAGTCTTGGCGAACTCGGGCACGCGGTCGGAGATCACCAGCTTGGGGGCCGGTAGCGGCTCGCGTTTCATCTGCTCGTTGAGCATGTCCAGATGGTTCTCGTACACATGGGCGTCGCCGATGAAGTAGGTGAACCAGCGCGGCGTGTAGCCCGTCAGGCGCCCGACCAGCGACAGCAGCGCGGCGCCTTCGGTGAGGTTGAACGGCGTACCCAGGCCCAGATCGTTGGAGCGGATGTACAGCGTCAACGAGATCTCGCGGGTTTCCGGGTTGGGGTGGAACTGGTACAGCAAATGGCAAGGCGGCAGCGCCATTTCATCGAGCTGGGCGCAGTTCCAGCCGTGGAACAGGATCCGCCGGCTGCCGGGGTCCTTGATGATGGTGTCGACGCATTGGCGAATCTGGTCGATGGCCTTGTACAGCACCACAAAGCCTTCGCCGTTTTCTTCGGCCTGGGCAATCTGCAGATATCCCTGGCTGGTGGCCAGTTCGATCGCCGCTGGGTTGCTCAGGGCGATGCGTTTGTAGGCCGGCCACTGGCGCCACTGCACGCCATAGATCTCGCCCAGGTCGTCTTCACCCTGGCGGAACGGGTTGGCCAGCCATTGGGCGTTCTCGTTGGCGTTCTGGTCCCAGACCTTGCAGCCAAGGGCGCGGAATTCGGCGGCATTGTTGACCCCGCGCAGAAAACCGACCATTTCGCCGATGGCCGACTTGAACGCCAGCCGCCGGGTAGTGATCGCTGGAAAGCCTTCCTGCAGATCGAACCGCAGCATGGCACCCGGGAAACTGATGGTGCGCACGCCGGTGCGGTTGCTTTGCAAGGTGCCGTTCTTGATGACGTGGGCGACCAGTTCCAGATATTGCTTCATGACTTACCTGCATCGTTCAGGGCGCAACCGCAGTCACGCCCAGGCAAAAAGAATCAAACGGCCGGGCGCGGAGCTGCCGGCACGCGGTGATAGGCCCACCAGATCAACCCCAGGCCGCCCAGGATCATCGGCAGACACAGCACTTGTCCCATGGTCAGCCAGCCCCACGCCAGGTAGCCCAGCTGCGCATCGGGCACCCGGACGAATTCGACGATGAAACGGAAGATTCCGTAGAACAGCGCGAACATGCCCGATACCGCCATGGTCGGCCGCGGTTTGCGCGAGAACAGCCAGAGGATGATGAACAGCGCGACCCCTTCCAGGGCAAACTGATAGAGCTGCGAGGGGTGACGGGGCAACTGCGCCGGATCGCTGAAAGGCGGAAAGATCATCGCCCATGGTACGTCGGTGGCCTTGCCCCACAGCTCGGCGTTGATGAAGTTGCCGATACGCCCGGCGCCCAGCCCTATCGGCACCAGCGGCGCGATGAAGTCCATCAGTTGGAAGAACGATTTGTCGTTCTTCCTGCCGAACCACCACGCGGCCAGCATCACGCCCAGCAGCCCGCCATGGAACGACATGCCGCCCTTCCACACCTCGAATATCAAAGTAGGGTTGGCGATGTATTGCTCCAGGTCGTAGAACAGCACGTAGCCGAGGCGGCCGCCGACGATCACCCCCATTGCGCACCAGAACACCAGGTCCGAGAGCTTTTCCTTGGTCCAGGTCGGGTCGAAACCGTTGAGCCGGCGCGAAGCCAGCAACCAGGCGCCACCAATGCCCACCAGGTACATCAAGCCGTACCAGTGGATTTTCAGCGGTCCGATGGCCAGGGCCACCGGGTCGATCTGCGGGTAAGGCAGCATTGCGATTCCTCAGCTAAGCAAAAAACTCATGCCGACGCTGAACAGCAGCGCGGCGAACAGGCGTTTGAGCACACGTGGCGATAACTTGTGCGCCAGGCGTGCCCCGTATTTGGCGAAAAACATGCTGGTGATGGCGATGCCCGCCAAGGCCGGCAGGTAGACGAATCCGAAACTATGCGCTGGCAGGCCCGGCTCTTGCCAGCCCAGCACCATGAAACTTGTCGCGCTGAACAGGGCGATCGGCAGGCCGACCGCCGAGGACGTCGCGACGGCCTGCTGCATGGACACGCTGCGCCAGGTCAGGAACGGCACGGTCAACGAGCCGCCACCGATACCGAATATGGCCGAAGCCCAACCGATCACCGTGCCGGCCACGCCCAGACCCAGTTTGCCGGGTACCTGACGGGTGGCCTTGGGCTTGAAGTCCAGTGCCATCTGCACGGACACCAGCACGGCGAACACGCCGATGATTTTCTGCAGGTGCGGGCCCTGGATCAGCGACGCGGTGAACGCGCCGATGCCTGCGCCTACCACGATACCCAGGGTCATCCAGCCGACCACTGGCCACTGCACCGCTTTCATCCGGTGGTGGGCACGAATGGCATTGATCGAGGTGAACACGATAGTGGCCAGCGAGGTGCCCACCGCCAGGTGCGTCAGTACCGAGGCATCGAAGCCCTGCAAGGTGAAGCTGAACACCAGCACTGGCACGATGATGATACCGCCGCCCACGCCGAACAGGCCGGCCAGCACGCCAGCGCAGGCACCGAGCAGTAGATACAGCGCGAATTCCATGGTTGCCCCCGTAAACAGTTCGGCATGGTACCGGAACCGGTGCCCCACGCTCCACCTTGCAGCGATGGATAGGCGCGCCGGGGATCGGTAGAGTGAAGCCAAACTACAAGGATTTCCACGTATGTGCCTGATCGTTTTCACCTGGCAGCCCGGTGATGCCCACCCGCTGGTGCTGGCGGGCAACCGTGACGAATTCCATGCACGGCCCACGGCGCCCCTGTCCGCGTGGCGGGAACACCCCGGCGTCCATGCCGGGCGGGATCTGGAAGCCGGCGGTACCTGGCTGGGCATCGGGCCGCAGCAACGCATCGCCGCCCTGACCAATATCCGCCGACCTGGCCAGCCGCCCGCCCGACGCTCCAGAGGTGATCTGGTCGCAGGGTTTCTCACCGGCACGGAGTCGATCGACGATTACCTGCAGCGTGTCATGGACCGCCTGGACGAATATGCCGGATTCAATCTGCTGCTCGGCGATGGCCAGCGCCTGTGCTACCTGCACTCGGCCGCGGCCGCGCCGCACTATCTGTCGGCGGGCACCTATGGGTTGTCCAATGCCGGGCTCGATACGCCATGGCCCAAGCTGGTGAAAGCCCGTCAGGGGCTGGAAGCATTGGGCAGCCAGCCCCATGCGCTGCTGGACATGCTGGCCGACCCGGCCCAGGCGCCCGAGCATGCATTGCCCGACACCGGCGTGGGCCTGGCCACCGAGCGGTTGCTCTCGAGCGTATTCATTACCGGAGCCAGCTACGGGACGCGGGCCAGCACCGTGGTCATCGTCGATGCCGCAGGCCGTCGGGAAATGATCGAGCGCAGCTTCGGCCCACTGGGCAGCGCACTGGGCGAAGTGCACCTGCAATCGGTCTAGCCAGTTGTGCGCTAAACCGAACGGCCGATGCGTTTGCCCTGGCGCTTGCCGATGTCGCTGGCCTGGCCATCGCGCTGCTTGCCGGTGCGCGCATCGCTGATCAGGCCAGGAATCAACGCCCCTTCTGGCAGGTTCTTCCAGAAGCGGGTGGGCAGGTGGCCCTGCATGACCTTGGGGTTCAGGCGCGCAGGATTGAAGATGTGGCTGTAATAGGTCAACCACAGCTCGCCTTGCGGGTCGTGCGCCTGCTGCGCCAGCTGTTGCCATTCCAGCGGGCACTGCCGTTCGTGGATCAACTGCACGCCGTCGTAATAGACCCCGTCCTGCGGCGTTGCGATCAGCCAGCGACTGCGCCCCATGCGGCCGATGAAATGCTCGCTGGCGATGGCCAGAATATCGTGGGCCGGTTCATGCCAGGCCACGTACTCGGGGCCCGGTGGCCCCTCGGCCGCCGTCGGCAGCTCGACGAAACGCAGGAAGGCATGCAGATGGTGGCTTTCGCGTCGCACCTGCTTGATGCGCCGGTGCAGTTCACTGCCCAGGCGATCACCCGCCAGCATGGCCGTGCGATCGCCGTGACTGACGCGCCAGAGCACCTCGTACAACAGGCTCCAGCGTTGCTCGCCGCGGTACTGCGCTGCGCTTTCCAGAAGCTCGATGAGGGCTAGGGGAATGCGCGCCTGGAATGGCCCGACTTCCGCCGGGTAGTGCTCGTCCGTGGCGAACAGGTCCGCCACGGTGTTCCAGCCCACATGACTCGGATCGATCTGATGGCTGAGCAGCCAGCGCGCCTGCTGCCGCCAGGTCGCGAACAGGTCGTCGCAATCCAGGCATATCATCCCCACAGCCCCAACTGCTGGGGTTGCGGGCGATCACGCAGCTGGTCGCGCAGCAACAGGGTGGAGATCTCGGCCTGCTGTGGGTGGTAGTCGCTGGTGATGAAGAACGGCTTGGCCTTGGCCAGCACGCAGCGCAGGCGAGTCAGGTCTTCATAGCGAATCCGTCGCTGCCGGCGTAGCTCTACCAGGCGCTTGGTGGTACGCAGGCCAATACCAGGTATGCGCGCGATCAGCGCCGGTTCGGCACGGTTCAGGTCCAACGGGAAAACGCTTCGGTTTTCCAGGGCCCAGGCCAGTTTCGGGTCGATGTCCAGCGCCAGGTCGCCCGGACCGGACAGCAATTCGTCCGCCTTGTAGCCATAGCTGCGCAACAGGAAGTCGGCCTGGTAGAGGCGGTGCTCGCGCATCAGCGGCGGTGCTGCCAGCGGCACGCTCTTTGGGCTGTTGGGAATGGGGCTGAACGCCGAATAGTAGACCCGCTTCAGGCCGAAGTTGCCGTACAGCGACTCGGCGCTGTGCAGGATGGTGCTGTCATCGGTCTGGTCGGCACCGACGATCATCTGCGTGCTCTGCCCGGCCGGTGTGAAACGCGGCGCACGCGGCTCGTTGAGCACGGTCTGCTGACCGGTGTAGATGGTGCTCATGGCTTTCTTGATCGAAGCGACGTCTTTTTCCGGGGCCAGGGTCTGCAGGCTGGCATCGGTGGGCAGCTCGATGTTGACGCTCAAACGATCGGCATAGCGACCGGCTTCGGCGATCAGCGCCGGGTCCGCTTCGGGGATGGTCTTGAGGTGGATGTAACCGCGAAACTGATGTTCCTCGCGCAACAGGCGTGCGACGCGAATCAACTGCTCCATGGTGTAGTCGGCCGAGCGAATGATGCCGGAGCTCAGGAACAGCCCGCTGATGCAGTTGCGGCGATAGAAATCCACCGTCAGGCGCACCACTTCTTCGGGCGTGAAGCGCGCCCGCGGCACGTCACTGGAGCGGCGATTGACGCAATACTGGCAATCGAACAGGCAGAAGTTGGTCAACAGGATCTTGAGCAGCGATACACAGCGGCCGTCCGGCGTGTAGCTGTGGCAGATGCCCATGCCATTGGTCGAGCCCAGCCCGCCCTTGCCTTCCGAGCTGCGCTTGGGCGCACCGCTGCTGGCGCACGAGGCATCGTACTTGGCGGCGTCGGCGAGGATGCTGAGCTTATCGATCAATTGCATGAAATTTCCCGATACTGTTTTTATGTACAGTACAGAAATACTCGCCCGCCAGCAACGCCACCGGTCGGCCAGAAGCCAGGCAATACGCGGCTTCGGCCCTGACCGGGGGTCATCCCCGTGAACTCAGCCGACGGTGTCGAACTGATCCTTGATGTAGCGAATTTCGCTGCGTCCGTGGGGTGCCGGCAGGCCATCTTCGCCGAGGTTGACGAACACCAGTTTGTCCACCGTCAGGATGCTCTTGCGGGTGATCTTGTTGCGCACTTCGCACGTCAGGGTGATGGAGGTCCGCCCGAACTCGGTGGCGGTGATACCCAACTCGATGATGTCGCCTTGGCGCGAAGCGCTGACGAAGTTGATCTCGGAGATGTACTTGGTCACCACGCGCTGGTTGCCCAACTGGACGATGGCGTAGATGGCCGCTTCCTCGTCGATCCAGCGCAGCAGGCTGCCACCGAACAAGGTGCCGTTGGGGTTGAGGTCTTCGGGCTTTACCCATTTGCGCGTATGAAAATTCATGCTGGCTCCTCTGTTCTTCACCTAAGTGGCTCGAATCATGGCAGACCGCGGCGCCCGGCTCCATTGAGCTTTGCCTATGAATACCATTATCGATCCGGCGCTGATCGTCAGAAATACTTTGGCAGCTGGGCACATCGCTATATAATCGCCACCGATTCACCCAACGGCCTTTTTCACTCCCGGCCGTTCCCGCCACCCGTCCGAGGGGCGCTGCAGCAGGTTCGACCTGTCAGGCTCGGATGGGGCGTTGTCCCTAAAGGCTTTGCCTGGGGACGCCAAACGCACACAACGGCGCCCATTCGAACCTTACGAATGGAGGCTCTTAATGAGCGCTGTACTTACGCCTGCTGGTTTTTCCGATTTCAAAGTCGCCGACATCTCCCTGGCTGCCTGGGGCCGTCGCGAAACCATCATTGCCGAGTCGGAAATGCCCGCACTGATGGGCCTGCGCCGCAAATATGCCGGCCAGCTGCCGCTCCAGGGCGCGAAGATCCTGGGTTGCATCCACATGACCATCCAGACCGCCGTGCTGATCGAGACCCTGGTCGCCCTGGGTGCCGAAGTGCGCTGGTCCTCGTGCAACATCTTCTCCACCCAGGATCAGGCCGCTGCAGCCATCGCTGCCGCCGGTATCCCGGTGTTCGCCTGGAAAGGTGAAACCGAGGAAGAATACGAGTGGTGCATCGAGCAGACCATCCTCAAGGACGGCCAGCCATGGGATGCCAACATGATCCTGGACGACGGCGGCGACCTGACCGAAATCCTGCACAAGAAATACCCGGCCATGCTGGACAAGGTCCACGGCGTGACCGAAGAAACCACCACCGGCGTACACCGCCTGCTGGACATGCTGGCCAAGGGCGAACTGAAGATCCCGGCCATCAACGTCAACGACTCGGTGACCAAGAGCAAGAACGACAACAAGTACGGCTGCCGTCACAGCCTCAACGACGCCATCAAGCGCGGCACCGACCACCTGCTGTCGGGCAAGCAGGCGCTGGTGATCGGCTACGGTGACGTGGGCAAGGGCTCGGCCCAGTCGCTGCGTCAGGAAGGCATGATCGTCAAGGTTTCCGAAGTCGACCCGATCTGCGCCATGCAGGCCTGCATGGATGGCTACGAGCTGGTTTCGCCATTCATCGACGGCATCAACGACGGCACCGAAGCAAGCATCGACAAGGCCCTGCTGGGCAAGATCGACCTGATCGTCACCACCACCGGTAACGTCAACGTCTGCGATGCCAACATGCTCAAGGCGCTGAAGAAGCGTGCCGTGGTCTGCAACATCGGCCACTTCGACAACGAAATCGACACCGCTTTCATGCGCAAGAACTGGGCATGGGAAGAGGTGAAGCCGCAGGTACACAAGATTCACCGCACCGGTGCCGGCAGCTTCGACGCGCAGAACGACGACTACCTGATCCTGCTGGCCGAAGGCCGTCTGGTTAACCTGGGCAATGCCACTGGTCACCCAAGCCGCATCATGGACGGCTCGTTCGCCAACCAGGTGCTGGCGCAGATCTTCCTGTTCGAGCAGAAATACGCCGACCTGGACGCCAACGGCAAGGCTGCGCGCCTGACCGTCGAAGTGCTGCCGAAGAAACTCGACGAGGAAGTGGCCCTGGAAATGGTCCGCGGCTTCGGCGGCGTGGTCACCCAGCTGACCCAGCAGCAGGCCGACTACATTGGCGTCACCGTCGAAGGTCCGTTCAAGCCAGAAGCCTATCGCTACTAAGCTTCTGCACCGTTGATACGGCGGGCCAGTCAACCCTGGCCCGCTCGATGGGTTTACCGAGAAACTGCCATGTCTCAAGATCGTCCCTTAAGCTTCGAGTTCTTTCCGACCAAGACCGATGCCGGGCATGAAAAGCTGATGGGCGTTGCCCGCCAGTTGGCTGCCTACAAACCCGATTTCTTTTCCTGCACCTACGGCGCCGGCGGTTCGACCCGCGACCGTACGCTGAATACCGTTCTGCAGCTGGAAAACGAAGTCAATGTTCCCGCCGCTCCGCACCTGTCGTGCGTGGGCGACAGCAAGCAGGACCTGCGTGGTCTGCTTGACCAGTACAAAGCGGCCGGCATCAAGCGCATCGTTGCCCTGCGCGGCGACCTGCCTTCGGGCATGGGCATGTCCAGCGGCGAGCTGCGCCATGCCAACGACCTGGTCGAGTTCATTCGCGCCGAAACCGGCGACCACTTCCACATCGAAGTGGCGGCCTACCCGGAGATGCATCCGCAGGCGCGCAACTTCGAAGATGACCTGGTCAACTTCGCACGCAAGGCCAATGCCGGCGCCAGCAGCGCAATCACTCAGTACTTCTTCAACGCCGACAGCTACTTCTACTTCGTCGAGCGCGTGCAGAAGCTGGGCGTGAACATTCCGATCGTGCCCGGCATCATGCCGATCACCAACTACAGCAAGCTGGCGCGTTTCTCCGACGCCTGCGGCGCAGAAATCCCGCGCTGGGTGCGCAAGCAGCTGGAAGCCTACGGCGATGACGTGAAAAGCATCCAGACGTTCGGCGAGCAAGTGATCACGCAGATGTGTGAGCGTTTGTTGCAGGGCGGCGCACCGGGCCTGCATTTCTATACCCTTAACCAGGCAGAACCCAGCCTGGCCGTATGGAACAATCTGAAACTCAGCAGCTGAGTCTTCTCAGGCGGCCACAGGGCCTCGGCACATTGCCGGGGCCTTTTTTCGTCGTTCATCAGCATCAAAATCAGGTCCATGGTCACTCAAACCCGCTCTTCTCGCCCGCAACTGGTCTACCTCGTGTTCGGTGCCGACACCTATCACCGGGAAGCCGTCTTCAGCATCTGCAGCGCCCTGGCGCGTCTACGGGAAACGCCCGGTCACCGCATCGATATCCAGGTGTTCACCGACGACCCCGCGCCCTACGGCGACCTGCCGGTACGCGTGCGCAATTTCGACGCGGCCACCCGTGAGGCGTGGATGCAACCGCACGGTTACCACTTCCGCATCAAGCACATGGCGCTGCTCGAAGTGCTGCGCGAATCCGAAGTCGCTCTGCTGATCGACACCGACACCTTCTTCCATCAATCGCCGCTGGCGCTGTTCGAGCGTATCGCGCCGGGGAGCCTGCTGTGCAACGCAATCGGTATCCGCTATGGCGACTGCCGGGAAAGCGTGCTGTACAGCGCATTGAGCGAAGAACTGCAGGCGCGCGGCCTGGCCGATGACCAGATGCCCCTGATCAACTCCGGGGTGATCGGCCTGCATGCCGACGATGCCTGCCTGCTCGAGCGCTCGATCGAGCTGATGGACGACCTGTACCCGCGGGCGCAGGGTGCGTACATCCTGGAGGAGTTCTGCCTGGGCATCGCCGCCTACCGGCACTACGCCCTGCGTGAATGCCCCGACCTGATCCACCACTACTGGAGCCGCAAGCAGCTGTTCCGGGCCAAGGTCATGGCGTGGCTGCGCAAGCACCAAAACGTGCCGCTCGATCCTGCTGCGCTGGACGATACCCGGCAGGTCACCGCCCAGTTGCCGCGTCCGCCCGCTGCGCAACGCCTGCTGTTCAAGGCAGTGACCCTGCTGCTGCCCGGTCATCAGCGGCAGTTCGTGCGCGAAGTGCTGTATGGCTGCTATCCCCATGCCAACGAGTTCGATCAGGCCTGCGCGCCCGTCTGGTGGGAAAAGGCTCAGGACAACGTCGAGCGGCGCATGCACACGCCGCTGCAGCCGCGGCAACTGGAACAGTGGCTGGGGCATCCCGGCGTTCGTTTACTGCTGGGCCGCCGCCGCAGCTCCATCTATCAGCACCTGACGAGCCGGCAAAAGTCCTGAAAGCCCGGCGCAGACCTTTTCAAGCGGAGCCAGCCGTCGTAATCTCCGGCCCATGGTTGCCATCCTCCGCTCGTTGCCCTCTGCGCTTCTCCTTTGCTGGTGCCTGCAGGCCCACGGCGAAACGCTGCGCATCGTCACCGATTCATGGGCGCCCTACGCCTTCGAGGAAAACGGTAAGGCGCAGGGAATCGACTACGACATCACGGCGCTGATCTTCGAGCGCCTGGGCATTCAAGTGCAGTGGCAATTCCTGCCGTGGAAACGCTGCCTGGCCATGCTCGATCAAGGCCAGGCCGACGGCATCCTCGATATTTTCCAGACCAACGAACGCGATGCCAGCCTGTTCTATCCCAGGGAGCCGCTGTCGGAGGTGGAATGGGTGTTCTACCAGGCCAACGATCGCCCTCACCCCGTGCAGAGCATGGCCGACCTCAAGGGGCTGACCGTGGGCATAACGGCGGGGTACGACTACGGTGACGAGTTCGCCCAGGCGCCTGGCGTGATCCGCGAGAGCGGACCCAGCCAGGAAGCCAACTTCGGCAAGCTGGCCAAGGCACGCATCGACCTGCTGATCACCGACCGCCGGGTGGGCGAATACACTATCAAGCGTCTGGGCATGGAGCAGCGGGTCAGTCGCCTGCCCATGGAGATCGGCAGCAATCCGCAGTTTCTGGCGGTACGCCGCGGCGCCGGGATGGACCTGCTGGTGCAGCGCTTCGCCGCGGAACTGCGCCGGTTCAAACAGGAGCCGGCCTACGCGCAGTTGCTGGCACGCTATGCCGACGCGCCAATGAGTGGTAAAACGCTACCTTCCGCTGCGCCGCAGATACTGCGGCAACCGCCCGCGAGCACCGCTGGGCAGCGTGAAAGCAGCGCAATGTGATTGCTCTGTTATACTCGGCCCTTGTGCCAGGCTTACGTCCGGCCGCTCGGCCTTGCCAAGGCCTCTCGAAGCACCTGCCAGCTGGGCTTGCGCCCGCGCATCGCTTCGTGAAGCCCCCTTTGCAACCCCAGCAGGACCGGACGCGACAGTGTCATCACACACCCGTCGCGCCAGGCAAGATTATCCCTCGGGCATAAGCCCCTACTAGAACAGGATTACTCATGTCCTTTGCTTCCCTCGGTCTCTCCGAGGCTCTAGTCCGCGCCATCGAGGCAGCGGGCTACACCCAGCCCACACCGGTGCAACAGCGGGCCATTCCCGCCGTGTTGCAAGGCCGCGACCTGATGGTTGCCGCTCAGACAGGTACAGGTAAGACCGGCGGTTTCGCCCTTCCGATTCTGGAACGGCTGTTCCCAGGTGGTCACCCGGACAAATCCCAACGTCATGGCCCGCGCCAACCGCGCGTGCTGGTCCTGACCCCGACGCGCGAGCTCGCCGCCCAGGTTCACGACAGCTTCAAGACCTACGCTCGCGACCTGAAATTCGTCAGCGCCTGTATCTTCGGCGGTGTCGGCATGAACCCGCAGGTTCAGGCCATGTCCCGCGGTGTCGACGTGCTGGTGGCCTGCCCCGGTCGTCTGCTCGACCTGTGTGGCCAGGGCAGTGTCGATCTGTCCCACGTTGAAATCCTCGTGCTCGACGAAGCCGACCGCATGCTCGACATGGGCTTCGTGCACGACGTCAAGAAAGTGCTCTCGCGCCTGCCGTCCAAGCGTCAGAACCTGCTGTTCTCGGCGACGTTCTCCAAGGACATCACCGACCTCGCCGGCAAGCTGCTGCACAACCCCGAGCGCATCGAAGTCACGCCGCCCAATACCACGGTCGAGCGCATCGAGCAGCGCGTCTATCGCCTGGCCTCGAGCCACAAGCGCTCGCTGCTGGCGCACCTGATCACTCAGGGCGCATGGGAGCAGGTGCTGGTGTTCACCCGTACCAAGCACGGCGCCAACCGCCTGGCCGAGTACCTGGAGAAGCATGGCCTGAGCGCTGTGGCCATCCACGGCAACAAGAGCCAGAACGCACGCACCAAGGCCCTGGCCGACTTCAAGGCCGGTGCCGTACGCATCATGGTTGCCACCGACATCGCTGCCCGTGGCCTGGACATCGACCAGTTGCCCCACGTGGTCAACTTCGAGCTGCCCAACGTCGACGAAGACTACGTGCACCGCATTGGCCGTACTGGCCGTGCCGGCCGCAGTGGCGAAGCGATCTCGCTGGTCGCGCCGGACGAAGAGAAGCTGCTCAAGAGCATCGAGCGCATGACCAAGCAGAAGATCCCGGACGGTGATCTGATGGGGTTCGATGCCAGCACCGTGGAAGCGGAAAAACCCGAGGTGCGTGAACGCCCTCAGGCCAACAATGCCCGCGGCGCTCGCGCGCCACGCGGCGACGGCAGCAGCAATGCCGGTGGTGGACGCAAGGACAAAGGGAAGGACAAAGGCAAGGAAAAGCCCGCCGGGGCGCGTTCTGAACGCCAACCCCGTGACCAGAAGCCACGCCAGCCCCAAGCTGCGCGCCCGGCCGTAGAATCGACTGTTTCCGCCAACCGTGCGCCGGACGAATTCCTCGATGACGAAGTGGACAACTTCGGCAACCGTGCGGATTACGTCAGCCCCTATCAGGGCAAGAACCAGGGCCGCGGTCGTCGTCCGGGCGCTTCGGCTCCGGCCGGTGCTGCCGCGCCTGCAGCCGCGCCTCGCCAGGGTCGTCCTGCCGGTGGTGCGCCGCGCAGCGGTGGCGCCGCGCGTCCGGCTGGCACCGGTGACAACGCTGGTGCCAAGCGTGGCCCGCGCAGCAACGGGGGTGGCGCGCGTGACGGCCAGCCCCGTCGCGAAAGCAATCCGCGCAACCGCCGCCCGGCGCGTGACGAGCAACCACGCCAGGAACCGGTGGTAGCTGACTCGCGCAATCCGAGCCAACCGGTAATCGTGCACAAGGAATCGAAGATCGATCGTTTCCCGACTGCCGAGCAGCTGGAGCAATTGCCAAGCCGGCCACGGGGTGAAAAGCCTGCGCTGCTGACGCGTAACCGCGAAGGCTGAGCATGAGGTAGGCAGGCCCGCCGCCCTGTGGGAGCGGGCTCTGCCCGCGAAGGTTTCAGCACGGCTCCCATGCCTGACACAAAAAAACGCCGCAGCCCTCAAAGGCTGCGGCGTTTTTTTGTGTCAGCGAATAACTTACTTCGCTTTCACGCCTTCAAACGTGAAGTACAGCTCGACGGTGTCCGACTGTGGACCCAGGTCCATCGACTTGGGCGCGAAGTCCTTGCGGTTGATCGACGTGGTGCCTTCGAAACCGGCACGGTAGCCGCCCCATGGATCCTTGCCTTCACCCAGGAAGGTGGCCTTGATCACGACTGGCTTGGTCACGCCGTGCAGGGTCAGGTCGCCGGTCACGTCGGCAGTGGTCTTGCCATCGGCGCTTTTGCCGGTCGGCTTGACGCTGGTGGACTTGAAGGTAGCCTCGGGAAACGCGGCAACGTCCAGGAAGTCCTTGCTGCTGATGTGCTTGTCGCGTTCGGCGTGGTTGGTGAACACGCTGGCGGTCTTCAAGGTCACGTCGATCTTCGAATCTTCAGGCTTGGCTGCATCGAAGCTGAACGAGCCGTCGAAGTCCTTGAAGGTACCGGTGATGAAGCTGTAGCCCAGGTGGCTGATCTTGAAGTCGACGAAAGCGTGCTGGCCTTCCTTGTCGATCTTGTAGTCGGCGGCCATGGCCTGACCTGCGGTGAACAAGGCAGAGCCAATGGCGAGTGCGGCAAGAGTCTTTTTCAGCATAGAAAGCATTCCTCTGGAAAATTGATAGGTACGGCGGTCAAACTTTGCGACCCAGCATACGGATGAGGGTTGCATCACGATCGATGAAGTGGTGTTTCAATGCGGCCAGGCCATGCAATACGGCGAATATCACCAATACCCAGGCCAGGTAGAAATGCACGGTACCGGCGGTTTCCGCCTGATCGGGCAACCCACTGACCAATGCCGGAATCTCGAACAGTCCGAACACGGGAATCCCCACGCCGTCGGCCGTCGAGATCAGGTAACCGGCGCTCATCACCAGGAACAGGTCCACATAGAGAAACAGGTGGCCCAGATGAGCCGCAGTGCGGGTGAGCTTGCCTTGATTGGGCGTAGCGGGCGGCGGCGGGCTGATGAAGCGCCAGACCACGCGCAGCAACATGAAGAAGAACAGCACCAGACCGATGCTCTTGTGCAGGTCGGGGCCGGCCTTGCGCCATGGGTCGTAATAGCCCAGGCCAACCATCCACAGCCCCAGGGCGAAAAGCCCGAACACGGTCAGCGCGACGCCCCAGTGCAGAACGATGCTGACCCAGCCATAGCGAGAAGTGGAATTACGTAGCTGCATGTGCCTGGACCCTGTAAGAACTGCGCTCAAGATGACTGACTCACCTATCGAATTAAAGCGGAAAATCTCGCTTTGAAATATCGATAAAGTCGATTAAGTCAGTATTAAGCGCAGTGCTATCGGTGACCAGGGTGTAGCTATAGCACGTTGAAGGCTCGCCGCCGCCCTGTGGGAAAGGCGACGGCGAGGGTGTGAAACCTACGGCTGTACCGCAGGCTTTTTCGCTTCTGCCTTGTTTTTCGGTTCGACCGGTTTCTTGGTTTCGACCGGTTTCTTGGCCACAGGCTTCTTCACCTCGGCTTTCTTCGTCTCCGGCTTCTTGGCGTCGACCTTTTTCACCGGTGCGGCCTTCTTCACCGGCTCGGCCTTGGCCGGCGCGGGCGCGGGTACCACCACAGGCACCGGGGCGGGCGTTGGTGCTGGCGCAGGTACTGGTGCAGGCGCAGGTGCAGGTGCAGGTGCAGGTGCAGGTGCAGGTGCAGGTGCAGGTGCAGGTGCAGGCTCGACCGGCTTGGCCACCGGCGTCTCGCCCCCGCCAAACCATTTGGAGAAGAACCCAGGCTTGCTGTCCACGGCCTTCGCCGGCACGGCCACTGGCGGAACCACTTTGACCGGCTCGAAGGATTTACCCGCTGCCAGGTCCACAACCTGGCCAGCGGCGTGCTGGCCACTGCGCAGGGCACCTTCCAGCGTGCCTGGGTACAGCGAATCAGTGTGCTCACCGGCGAAAGCGATGCGCTGCTGCGGCTTTTCCCAGACCTTCCAGAACTTGCTGATCTGCCCCGGCCCGTAGGCCAGGTAGGCACCACCGTAGGAAGGATCGACACTGTAGCGACGGATTTCATAGCCGGTGAAGGCACCGCGTGCCTGAGGATAGAACGCGTGCAGGCGGATCAACACCTGGTCGACCATCTGCTTGTCGCCAAAGGCCTGCAGCAGGCGAGCGTTGTCACCGGACAGGTTGATCACCACGTTGGCGCCGCCCTTCAATGCCGGCTCGATCCACAACATGCCCAGCCCGGTGTTGCTGTAGATCTCGCCGGACATGCGCGCCTTGCTGTCCCACACCGGCGTCTTGAACTTGAGCAGCAACTGGTCGCGCCAACCGTAGTTGGTGCCTTTGATCGCGGCCAATTGACGATTGTCCAGCGCCGGCGTGAAAGCGATCTTGCCCAGCGCACGCAAGGGTACGGCCAGCACCACGTAACTGGCCTGGTAACCCACCGCGCCGACCTTGACGGTCACGCCGTCCTTGTCCTGACTGATGGCCGAGACCGGCGAATCGGTCTTGATGGTCTTGATCTGTTTGACGAAGGCCTGAGCGAGCACGGGGCTGCCGCCAATCAAGCGTGAAGCGCGCAGATCGCGATCGTCGATGTCCTGGTAGACGCGGCTTTGCTGGGCGAAATACAGCAGCGACAGACGCGATGGTTCGTCATAGCGCGTACGAATTTTCTGATTGATAAGCTGCCGTGCCGTGGCGGGCAGTTGCAGGCGGTCCAGCCAGTTGGACACGTTGATCTGGTCCAGAGCGAACAACGTGCTGGTCGCGCCGGGGTTTTCCGGGTCCTTGACCGAGCGGGCCAAGTCATCCAGGGTTTTCTCGTAGCGCTTGAGCGCCTCGGCAGTGGCCGGCTGCTTGGTGGCCAGGTCGGCGGCGGTGAAGTATTCGCCGTCGATCAGGTAGCCGGGGTTGCGGACGAATTCCGGCGCCGGCTGGGTGGCCAGCTTGAAGGTGTTCACATAGCCGTTGAGCACCGGCTGGATCTTGCTGCCGCCGATCCACTCGCTGGTGGCCAGGCCCGAGCGGCCGCCAAGGCTGGCGCGCGCCTCGAGCAAGGTCACCTGCCAGCCCTTGGCCTGCAGCTCGTAGGCGGCTGTGAGCCCCGCCAGACCGCCGCCGACGACGATCGCCGTCTGTGCCTTGTCATTGCCCAACGCCTGCGCGCTGAACAGCCCCACCACTATCAGCGCCCAAGCGCGCAACCAACCAGCAGACATGCAGAGAACTCCGGCAGAGCAAGCGATATGGCCGGATCATGCCCCGGCAATGGCAAAGTGCCGCGCAGCATACGCCAGCGCCATACTGCCCGCCAGCGCCGCCATCGAGCATGTTTGGGTTGTGAGCCGAGGCCTCATTGCATAGGCTTGCGCGACTGTTTGCCAAGCGTGTTGCCGCGGGAGAAAAAGATGGGACTCAACGATCAGTGGATGAAGCGCGACCTCGAGGTCTTGTGGCATCCCTGTACCCAGATGAAAGACCACGAGCGCCTGCCGCTGATCCCGATCAAGCGCGGTGAAGGCGTATGGCTTGAAGACTTCGAGGGCAAGCGTTACCTGGACGCGGTCAGCTCCTGGTGGGTCAATGTGTTCGGGCACGCCAACCCGCGCATCAATCAGCGCATCAAGGATCAGGTCGACCAGCTGGAACACGTGATCCTGGCCGGCTTCAGTCATCAGCCGGTGATCGAGCTGTCAGAGCGGCTGGTCAAGATGACGCCCGAGGGGCTGACCCGCTGCTTCTACGCCGACAACGGCTCGTCGTGCATCGAAGTCGCGCTGAAGATGAGCTTTCACTACTGGGTCAACCGCGGCCAGCCGAACAAGCAGCGCTTCGTCACGCTGACCAACAGCTATCACGGCGAAACCATTGCGGCGATGTCGGTTGGTGACGTGCCGCTGTTCACCGAAACCTACAAGCCGCTGCTGCTCGACACCCTGAAAGTGCCGAGCCCGGACTGCTACCTGCGGCCCGAAGGGGTGAGTTGGGAGGCGCATTCGCGCACGCTGTTCCAGGCCATGGAACACACCCTGGCCGAGCACCATGAAAGTATTGCTGCGGTGATCATCGAACCGTTGATCCAGGGCGCTGGCGGCATGCGCATGTATCACCCGGTGTACCTCAAGCTGTTGCGCGAGGCGTGCGACCGCTACGGCGTGCACCTGATCCACGACGAAATTGCGGTGGGCTTTGGCCGTACCGGAACGATGTTCGCCTGCGAGCAGGCCGGCATCCGTCCGGATTTCCTGTGCCTGTCCAAGGCGCTGACCGGGGGCTATCTGCCGCTGGCCGCCTGTGTGACCACCGATGACGTCTACAGCGCTTTCTACGACGACTACCCGACCCTGCGCGCCTTCCTGCATTCGCACAGCTACACCGGCAATCCGCTGGCCTGTGCCGCGGCGCTGGCGACGCTGGACATCTTCGAGCAGGACAACGTCATCGAGAACAACCGCGCCCTGGCCGAGCGCATGGCCAGCGCCACGGCGCACCTCGTCGATCATGCCCACGTGGCCGAAGTGCGCCAGACCGGCATGGTCCTGGCCATCGAAATGGTCCAGGACAAGGCCAGCAAGACCGCCTACCCCTGGCAGGAGCGGCGCGGATTGAAAGTATTCAACCATGCACTCGAACGTGGCGCGTTGCTGCGGCCGCTGGGCAGCGTGGTGTATTTCCTGCCGCCCTACGTAATTACGCCCGAGCAGATCGACTTCCTGGCCGAGGTGGCCAGCGAGGGGATCGATATCGCCACGCGCAGCAGCGTGAGCGTGCAGGTCGCCGAGGATTTCCACCCCGGGTTTCGCGATCCAGGTTGAGTAATGCGTCGCCTGTACCAGCGCTTTCGCGGCCACTGGCCGCTCCTACAGGGGCACACCCTGCAACCGTAGGAGCGGCCAGTGGCCGCGAAGAGGCCCGAATAAACACCAAAAAATCACCAGAGACACCCCCATGCGACTGTCCCGCTTTTTCATCGACGCCCCGCTCGCCCTGGGCGAACACGAACTCCCCGAAGCCCAGGCCCACTACATCGGCCGCGTGCTGCGCATGGCCGCCGGCGACAAGGTGCAGCTGTTCGACGGCAGCGGTCAGGAATACCTCGGCACCTTGCTGGAAGTGGGCAAGAAACGCGTCAGCGTCACCCTCGACGAACAGTTTGCCGGCCAGCCCGATTCGCCGCTGGCCATCCATCTGGGTCAGGGCCTGTCCCGTGGCGAACGGATGGACTGGGCGATCCAGAAAGCTACCGAACTGGGCGTGAGTGAAATCACCCCCCTGGTGAGCGAGCGCTGCGAGGTGCGCCTCAAGGACGAGCGCGCCGACAAGCGCATGGCCCACTGGCGCCAGGTGGCGGTCAGCGCGTGCGAGCAGTGCGGCCGTTCCAGCGTGCCGGTCATTCATGCGCCGCAGGCGCTGGCCGATTGGGTCGCCGCCAGCCACGCCGAACTCAAGTTGGTGCTGCATCCCGTTGCAGAGCCGCTGCTCAGCCATGCAAAACCTGCCAGCCTGGCGTTCCTGATCGGCCCTGAAGGCGGTTTGAGCGATGCCGAAGTGGAGCAGGCCAAGGCTGGCGGCTTTCACGCTGCCCGCCTCGGGCCGCGCGTATTGCGCACCGAAACCGCGCCGGTGGTTGCCCTAGCGGTGGCGCAGCAGCTATGGGGTGATTTCTAGGGTTCAGATGACGTAGAAAAAGATCGCGATGAAGTGCAGCACGCTGCCCGCGATCACGAACAGGTGCCAGATCCCGTGGGCATGGCGCAGGCGCTTGTCCAGTGCAAAGAAGATGATGCCCACGGTGTACAGCGCGCCGCCCGCGGCCAGCCAGGCGAATCCGGCGGGGCCCAGCAGGCGCAGCAGCGGCCCGATCGCGACCAGCACGATCCAGCCCATCACCGCGTAGATCACGATGGACAGTACGCGGGCCTCGGAGCGTGGCTTGATCTCCTGCAACATGCCCAGCACCGCCAGCCCCCAGACCACACCGAACAGGCTCCAGCCCCAAGGCCCGCGCAGGGTGACCAGACAGAACGGCGTGTAGCTGCCGGCGATCAGCAGGTAGATCGACAGGTGATCGAGCTTCTGCATGAGCGCTTTGCCGCGCCCGCGCACGCTGTGGTAGATCGTGGAAACGCTGTAGAGCAGGATCAGCGTGCTGCCATAGATGCACACGCTGACGATCTTCCAGGGATCACCTTGAAACGCTGCCACCAGCAGCAGCCAGACAGCACCGACCGCCGCCAGCACAGCCCCTGCCAAATGGGTCCAGGCGTTCATTCGTTCGCCATGGTACATACAAACTCCTTACCCCTGTAGCAGCGGCGCAAGCCGCGTCAAACGCCGACGCGATCAGCCGTCCCACCGCGCTGCCCGCCGACGCGGCTCGCGCCGCTGCTACAGGGTCGCGGTGATGCCGGACGCGGTTGCCGAAACGGTGACCATCATTACCCGGACGCCGGACGCGGTTGCCGTGAAGGCGATCGTCATTACCCGGACGCCGGACGCGATTACCGCAACGGCGATCGTCATTACTCGGACGCCGGACGCGGTTGCCGTGAAGGCGATCGTCATTACCCGGACGCCGGACGCGGTTACCGCAACGACAGATTCCTTGTAGCAGCGGCGCGAGCCGCGTCGGCGGTGCGTGCGGTGAACCTGGCGCAACGCGGTGACGCCTGACGCGGCTTGCGCCGCTGCTGCAGGGTCAGCGGACCACGATGCCTTGCTTGGCCATGAACGCCTTGGCCTCGGGCACGGTGTACTCGCCGAAGTGAAAGATACTGGCGGCCAGCACCGCGCTCGCGCCGCCCTGGATCACGCCATCGGCCAGGTGCTGCAGGTTGCCCACCCCGCCGGAAGCGATCACCGGGATGCCCAGTGCGTCGCTGATGGCGCGGGTCACGCCCAGGTCGAAGCCGTTCTTCATGCCGTCCTGGTCCATGCTGGTCAGCAGGATCTCACCCGCGCCCAGGCCTTCCATCTTCTGCGCCCATTGCACGGCGTTCAGGCCGGTAGGCTTGCGCCCACCGTGGGTGAAGATCTCCCAGCGCGGCTCTTCGCCGGGCCCCGAGACCTTCTTCGCATCGATGGCCACCACGATGCACTGCGAGCCGAAGCGCGAAGCCGCCTCACCGACGAACTCCGGGTTGAACACCGCAGCCGTGTTGATCGAAACCTTGTCCGCACCGGCATTGAGCAGGTTGCGGATATCCGCCACCGTGCGTACGCCGCCGCCCACGGTCAGGGGGATGAACACCTGGCTGGCCATGCGCTCGACGGTGTGCAGGGTGGTGTCACGGCCATCGACACTGGCGGTGATGTCGAGGAAGGTGATCTCGTCGGCACCCTGCTCGTCGTAGCGCCGGGCGATCTCGACCGGGTCGCCGGCGTCGCGGATGTTCTCGAACTTGACGCCCTTGACCACTCGGCCGTTGTCCACGTCCAGGCAGGGGATGATGCGTTTGGCCAGGGCCATGGGGAATCTCCGATTGGATGGGGAGCGAGGTGCTGGCGGACGCGGCTTGCGCCGCTGCTACAGGGGGCCGCGTCCAGCCGTTACGCGTTGTACGAATCGCAGAATGCCTGGGCCTCGGCGACGTCCAGGGTGCCTTCGTAGATGGCGCGGCCAGTGATGGCGCCGATGATGCCCGGCGCCTTGGCATCCAGCAGGGCACGGATGTCGCCCAAGTTGTGGATACCGCCGGAGGCGATCACCGGGATCTTGGTCGCGGCCGCCAGAGCAGCGGTGAAGGGCACGTTGCAGCCCTGCATCATGCCGTCCTTGGCGATGTCGGTGTAGACGATCGCCGACACGCCATCGGCCTCGAACCGCTTGGCCAGGTCGATGACCTGCACCGTGCTCACTTCGGCCCAGCCGTCGGTGGCGACGAAGCCATCCTTGGCGTCCAGGCCGACAATGACCTTGCCGGGGAATGCACGGCAAGCCTCGGCGACGAACTCGGGCTGCTTGACCGCCTTGGTGCCGATGATCACGTAGCTCACGCCGGCCTTGACGTAGTGCTCGATGGTTTCCAGCGAGCGGATGCCGCCGCCGATCTGGATCGGCAGGTGCGGATAGCGCTTGGCAATGGCAGTGACCACATCGCCATTCACCGGCTGGCCTTCGAAGGCACCGTTGAGATCGACCAGGTGCAGGCGACGGCAGCCGCCCTCGACCCACTTGGCAGCCATGCTCACCGGATCGTCCGAAAACACCGTGGAATCTTCCATGCGGCCCTGGCGCAGGCGCACGCAGGCACCGTCTTTAAGATCGATAGCGGGGATAATCAGCATCTGCAAAAACCTTCGAAGTCGGTGAAAGGCGATGCTCGGAAGTCAGTTCTTCTCGAGCGCCCACAGGTCGCTCTCGATGCTTTCGAACCTCTCGCTGAGGTGCGCCTGCACATCGAAAATCGCCCTGTTGTAATAGTGTGGAGCCATTTCGCGGGTGAACAGCTCGAGCACCTCGAGGGCCTCGAACGAACCCAGGTCGAGATCGAAGCGGTCACGCATGAACCGCTTGATCTTCTCGGCCGCTTCGCTCTCCTGCTCCGGCGTCAGGGTAAGAATGGGCGGCTTGCCGGCCTTGGCCATTACCAGCGTCCATCCCAGGCTGCGAAATTCTGCAGCAGCTGCAGGCCATGGGTATGGCTCTTCTCGGGGTGGAACTGCACGGCGAAGCGTGACCCTTCGGCCAGTGCCGCGGCGAAGTCGCGACCGTAATGGCCGCGCCCCACCACCTGGCCCGGCTTGCCGGCCTCGATGTAATAGCTGTGCACGAAGTAGAAACGCGCCAGGTCCGGAATGTCGTGCCACAGCGGGTGATCCACCGCCTGCTGCACTTCGTTCCAGCCCATGTGCGGGACCTTCAGGTGCTCGCCACCTTCGTGCAGGTCCTTGCCGAAAAAGCGCACCTTGCCGGGAAACACGCCGATGCAGTCGACGCCGGCGTTCTCTTCGCTGTGCTCCATCAACGCCTGCATGCCGACGCAGATACCCAGGAAGGGCCGGTCCTGACTGACTTCGCGCACCAGCGCATCGAAGCCCAGGCGGCGGATTTCAGCCATGCAGTCGCGAATGGCACCGACACCGGGAAAGACCACGCGGTCGGCTTCACGAATGACATTGGCGTCACTGGTGATCAGTACCTTGCCGGCACCGACATGCTCCAGAGCCTTGGCCACGGAGTGCAGGTTGCCCATGCCGTAGTCGATTACCGCGACGGTCTGCATCAGAGCACGCCCTTGGTCGACGGCATCTGCCCGGCCATGCGTTCGTCGACCGCAACGGCCATGCGCAGCGCGCGGCCGAAAGCCTTGAACACGGTTTCGATCTGGTGATGGGTGTTGTGCCCACGCAGGTTGTCGATGTGCAGGGAGACGTTGGCGTGGTTGACAAAGCCCTGGAAGAACTCCTGGAACAGGTCGACATCGAAGCCGCCGACGGTGGCGCGGGTGTAGGGCACGTGCATCTGCAGACCAGGGCGGCCGGAGAAGTCGATGACCACGCGCGACAGCGCTTCGTCCAGCGGGACGTAGGCGTGGCCGTAGCGAAAGATGCCTTTCTTGTCGCCGATGGCCTTGGCGAATGCCTGGCCCAAGGTGATGCCGACGTCCTCCACGGTGTGGTGGTCGTCGATGTGCAGGTCGCCCTTGCACTCGATGTCCAGGTCGATCAGCCCGTGCCGGGCGATCTGGTCAAGCATGTGCTCAAGAAAAGGAACGCCGATATCGAATCGGGCCTTTCCGGTGCCATCCAGGTTGATCGAGGCTTTGATCTGGGTTTCCAGAGTGTTGCGCTCGACGAACGCGATACGTTCGGCCATCACCAGCTCCGCAAAATCGTTGGGCGAAAAAGGTGATCATTATAGGCACGCAGGCGGGAAACGGGAACAGAAGAGGGGGGAAAGGATGATCTGCGGTGGCCTTTTCGCGGCCGATGACCGCTCCTACGAGATGTCGTAGAAGCGGTCAGTGGCCGCGAACGGGCCACCGCCGATTCAAGCATCTACATCAATGAAACAGCACCGCCGTCTTCTGCAGGGTCACCCACACACCCCACGCCAACGGAATGCCCACGGCCAGCCAGGCAGCGATGGCCAGCGGCTTGGAAGCCGGATTGGCCTTCCACTCCAGCACGGTCGTGCCGTCTGCACCTTTGTCATGGCCCAGCGCCTGCTCGGCCTTGAGCTCGGCATCGGTCATGAAGTACTTGTCGGCCACCGGACGCACCAGCGCGTTGCAGATGAAACCCAGCACCAGCAAACCGGAGAGGATGTACAACGTGGTGTCGTACACGGCCGCGCGCGGAACGCCCTGCGCCAGTTGGTAGTCACGCAGGTTGGTCACCAGCACCGGACCCAGCACACCGGCCACGGCCCAGGCGGTCAACAGGCGACCGTGGATGGCGCCGACCATCTGCGTGCCGAACAGGTCGGCCAGGTAGGCCGGAACCGTGGCGAAGCCGCCGCCGTACATCGACAGCACGATGCAGAAGGCTGCCACGAACAGCGCGATGCTGCCCGAATGACCCAGGGTCGGTACCGAGGCGTACAGTGCCACGCCCAGGGCGAAGAACACGAAGTAGGTCACCTTGCGGCCGATGTAGTCGGAGAACGAAGCCCAGAAGAAGCGTCCACCGATGTTGAACAGGCTGAGCAAGCCGGTGAAGCCCGCCGCGATGGCGGCGATCTGCGCCAGTTGCGCCGAGTCCAGCTGGTTGAACGCCAGGTCCACGCCCAGCAGCTTGCCGCCGAACACTTCCTGCAGCAGCGGCGAAGCCATGCCGAGGATGCCGATACCTGCGGAAACGTTGAGGCACAGTACCAGCCACACCAGGGCGAACTGAGGCGTCTTCCAGGCCACGTTCACGTGCACGTGGCGGTTGGTGATCATGCCCTTGGCCTTCTTTGCCGGAGCGACATAGCCTTCAGGCTTCCAACCGGTAGGCGGTACGCGGTAGGACAATGCGCCGCCGATCATGAAGACGAAGTAGATCGCCGCCATCACCAGGAAGCTCTGCCACACGCCGACGCTGGTAGGCGAGGCGAAATGGCCCATCAGGACCGCTGCCAGCGGTGCGCCCACCATGGCGCCGCCACCGAAGCCCATGATCGCCATGCCGGTAGCCATGCCGCGCTTGTCCGGGAACCATTTGATCAGGGTCGATACCGGGGAAATGTAGCCCAGCCCCAGGCCGATACCACCGATCACGCCCGAGCCCAGCCACATCAGCCAGATCTGGTGGGTGTAGATACCCAACGCGGAAATGACCAGACCACCGCACCAGCACAGTGCCGAAACCACACCGGCCTTGCGCGGCCCGGCGTGTTCCAGCCAGCCACCCCAGATGGCTGCCGAGCAGCCCAGGAAGATGAAGAACAGTGTGTAGATCCAGCTCAGCATCGACACCGACCAATCACAGGACGATGAAAACACTTGGCTGAAGAAGCTCATGTCGGGCGCGCACGCCACTGGCGCGGTGATACCGATCGCCTTGGACAATGGCAGCCAGAACACCGAAAAACCGTACGCCATGCCGATGCACAAGTGAATGGCCAACGCAGCTGGTGGAACCAGCCAGCGGTTGAAGCCAGGCTTGGCGATGATCCGCTCCTTGGACAGGAATCCTGGCTGGGCACCCACGCCGCCGCCCGAAAGACTACTGCTCATTTTGTAACCCCCGTTGATTTTTGTAGTTCAGCTGTCTGCACACAAATGCGCCCACATTCTTCACGCGCGTTGGCGATCGATTGTTTTATCGGCAGCACTTGGCAAATCGCGACATAAAGTCGCAGCGGACAGTTGAAGGGGCGGAGATTACCACTAGATGTAACCAATGGAAGCAAACTGCTATCCCTTTATCGCGATGAACTGCCAGGTGGTTGGCAAAATCCCCCTGCATGGCTCGGCAGTCGCCCGATGGAGCGGTGAAAACCACGGCCCAAAGCGCTTGGGCGACCTTCACGAAGCGGCCATCGGCGCCCAGTGAAATGGCACCGACGGACCGCCCACATCGCCAGTCGCACAACGTTATACTCTCCCGCTAACTTCCAAAATTCGGACTAAAGGACTCGCCCATGAAAGCGTTCGGCAAAATCCTCGGCCTGTGCATTCTCGGTCTGTTGTTGATTCTGGTGGCCCTGGGCTTCGCCCTCACCCACCTGTTCGACCCCAACGACTACAAGGACGAGATTCGCCAACTGGCACGGGACAAGGCTCACGTCGAGCTGACCCTCAACGGGGATATCGGCTGGAGCCTGTTCCCATGGCTGGGCCTGGAACTGCACGACGCCAGCGTGGCCACCCTTGCCAACCCCAAGGCACCCTTCGCCGATCTGCAGATGCTCGGGCTGTCCGTGCGCGTGCTGCCGCTGCTGCGCAAGGAAGTGCAGATGAGCGACGTACGGGTCGAAGGCCTGAACCTGTCCCTGGAACGTGATGCCAACGGCCACGGCAACTGGGAAGACATCGGCAAGCCGCTGCCCGCCACAACGGCCGACGCCACCGACCCGAACGCACCGGCAGTCACCGAGCCGGGCAAACCGCAGGCGCCCTCGCGCCCGGTCAAGCTCGACATCGACAGCCTGACCGTGAACAACGCCCGCGTGCAGTACAACGACGTGCGCACAGGCCGCATGTACACCGCCGAAAGCATCCAGCTGAGCACCGGCGCCGTCCACGAAGGCGCGGACATTCCGCTGAAACTGACCGCTTTCCTGGGCACCAACCAGCCGGTCGTGCGGGCCCGCACCGAGCTTGCCGGCGAGCTTCGCTTCGACCGCGTGCTCAAGCGCTACCAGCTCGAAGACATGCGCCTGAGCGGTGAAGCCTCGGGCGACCCGCTGCAGGGCAAGACCGTGACCTTCAGCGCGCAGGGGCAGTTGCTGCTCGACCAGTCCGCCAACGTCGCCGAATGGACCGGCCTCAAGCTGGCCGCCAATCAGCTGCGCGCGCTGGGCGAACTGCGCGTGCGCAATCTGGACAGCGACCCTCAGCTCACCGGCGGCCTGTCGATTGCCGAGTTCGACCTGCGCGCCTTCTTCGACGGCATCGGCCAACCGTTGCCGGCGATGGCACCGGGCAGCCTCGGCAAGTTCGAGCTGGTCAGCCGCCTGCAGGGCACCCGCGACAGCCTTGGCCTGGAAGACCTGACGCTGAAACTGGACGACAGCACCTTCACCGGCCGCATCGCCGTGGACGATTTTGCCCGCCAGGCCCTGCGCCTGCAGCTCAAGGGCGACACCTTCAACGCCGATCGCTACCTGCCGGCCAAGACCGAAAAGGCCACCAATGCCAGCGCGGCGCGCCAGGCCGAAGTGCAGAACAGCGAAGCGGCCGCAGTCGCCTCGGGCGAATCACCGCTGCCGGAGCCCCCGACCCGCGGCGCCTGGAGCGATGACCGCCTGCTGCCCGTGGAGCGTCTGCGCGCCCTGGACGTGCAGGCCGACCTGACCATTGGCCAACTGACCCTGAAGGGCCTGCCTGTGCACAACGCCACCCTCAAGGCGCAGGGCCAGGGCGGCATGCTGACCCTGCAGACCCTGGCCGGCGGCCTCTACAACGGCAGCTTCAACACCCAGGGCACGCTCGACGTGCGCCCGGACATGCCGCTGCTGGCGTTGCAGACACGCATCGACAAGGTGCCGGTGGAAAACTTCATCAAGACGCAGAACGCCAACCCACCGCTGCGCGGCCTGCTGAACCTCAACAGCAACCTCAGCGGTTCAGGCAACAGCCAGAAGGCCCTGGTCGAATCGCTCAACGGTACCGCCAGCTTCGTCCTCAACGACGGCGTGCTGGTCAACGCCAACCTCGAGCAGCAGATCTGCCGCGGCATCTCGGTGCTCAATCGCAAAACGCTCAACGGCGAACCGCGTGGCAAGGACACGCCGTTCAAGGAGCTCAAGGGCAGCCTGGTGTTCCGTAACGGTGTGGCCAGCAACCAGGACCTGCTCGTACGCATCCCCGGCCTGACCGTGAAGGGCAACGGCGACGTCGATCTGCGCGTGCTGGGCATGGACTACCGCATTGGTGTGGTGGTCGACGGCGAACAAGGCACCAGCGCCGACCCGGCCTGCCAGGTGGGCGAGCGCTTCGTCGGCGTCGAGCTGCCGCTGCGCTGCCGCGGCCCGCTGGAGATGGGCGCCAAGGCCTGCCGCATCGACCGTGACGGCTTGGGCCAGGTCGCCGCCAAGCTGGCCGGCGACCGTATTCGCGACAAGATCGACGAGAAGCTCGAAGAAAAACTGGGCGACAAGGTCGATCCAAAACTCAAAGACGCATTGCGAGGTCTGTTCAACCGATGAGCCCCGAGCAGTTT
Source organism: Pseudomonas baltica (assembly GCF_014235765.1). Taxonomy (GTDB): domain Bacteria; phylum Pseudomonadota; class Gammaproteobacteria; order Pseudomonadales; family Pseudomonadaceae; genus Aquipseudomonas; species Aquipseudomonas baltica. Next base: position 141,758 of record NZ_JACMYH010000004.1, on the reverse strand, counting down.
TCCAGCGCCGTGCTGGAATGGTACGACCGCAATGGCCGGCATGATCTGCCCTGGCAGCAGGGCATCAACCCATACCGGGTATGGGTATCGGAAATCATGCTGCAGCAGACCCAGGTCAGCACAGTGCTGAACTACTTCGACCGCTTCATGGCCGCGCTGCCCACGGTGCAGGCGCTGGCCGAGGCGCCGGAAGACGAAGTGCTGCACCTGTGGACCGGACTGGGCTATTACACCCGCGCGCGCAACCTGCAGAAGACCGCGAAAATCGTGATGAGCGAGCACGGCGGCGAGTTTCCCCGCGACGTGGAGAAGCTGGTCGAGCTGCCCGGCATCGGCCTGTCCACGGCCGGGGCCATCGCCAGCATAAGCATGGGCCTGCGCGCGCCGATCCTCGACGGCAACGTCAAGCGCGTGCTCGCCCGCTACACCGCGCAGGAAGGCTACCCAGGCGAGCCCAAGGTGGCCAAGGCGCTGTGGGCCACCGCCGAGCGCCTGACCCCGCAGACCCGGGTGAACCACTACACCCAGGCAATGATGGACCTGGGCGCCACGCTGTGCACCCGCAGCAAGCCCAGCTGCCTGCTGTGCCCGCTGGAAAAGAGCTGTGAAGCGCACATGCTCGGCCTGGAAATCCGCTACCCGATACCCAAGCCGCGCAAGACCATCCCGCAACGCGCAACACTGATGCCCCTGCTCGCCAACCGCGACGGCGCCATCCTGCTCTACCGAAGGCCCTCGACAGGCCTGTGGGGCGGCCTGTGGAGCCTTCCGCAGCTCGACGACCTGAGCGATCTCGATCACCTTGCCGACCAGCACGCACTGCACATGCTCGCACGCCGTCAATTGCCAGCCCTGACCCACACTTTCAGCCACTTCCAGCTGGCCATCGACCCCTGGCTGGTGCAGGTCGAACAGACCGCCCACCACGTGGCCGAGGCCGACTGGCTCTGGTATAACCTCGCCACACCGCCGCGCCTGGGCCTCGCAGCCCCGGTGAAGAAGCTGCTGCAACACGCAGCCGACGCCTTGAACGCAGGAGATCTGTAATGACCCGCACCGTATTGTGCCGCAAGTACAAAGAAGAACTGCCTGGCCTGGAACGCCCTCCCTACCCCGGCGCCAAGGGCGAAGACATCTACAACCACGTCTCCCAGCAAGCCTGGGGCGACTGGCAGAAACACCAGACGCTGCTGATCAACGAGCGTCGCCTGAACATGATGAACGCCGAAGACCGCAAATTCCTCCAGGGCGAAATGGACAAGTACCTGTCCGGCGAGGAATACGCCAAGGCTGACGGCTACGTACCACCCGCCGAATAACCCAGCAAAATCGTAAGCGACGGTAATGATTAAAATTTTTTTCGACATCACGCTTGACGACCCGTCGAAAAACCAGTTTAATGCGCCCCGTTGCCCAGATAGCTCAGTCGGTAGAGCAGGGGATTGAAAATCCCCGTGTCGGCGGTTCGATTCCGTCTCTGGGCACCACTAATACCGAGAAACCTCTGAATTGAAAGATTCAGGGGTTTTTTATTGGGCGGGATTTGGGGGCTGGGTGGCTTCCTTGTGCCCCTGCCATGCTCACACATGCTGTTACCTCTCGAACCTATTCACGTCTGCCCCCCTACAGGCTCATCGGCTATCTTTCAGGCTTCGCGCTTATCTCTCGATAAACACCGGGAGCCACCCAACGATCAAAGGACGGATCAAGAGCAAGCACACGGAGTCAGCATGCATGCCGATCAAAAGTCCGAACACCTCTCGCCCGCCTTGCAGTCAATGGGCGAGCAGCCAGCCATGACCTCGAAGAGGCAGGCGTTTCTCAACCACCTTGCATTGTGCCGGCGGAAGGTCGAGCAGTGGCCGGAATGGAAGCAGGCGTTCCTCAAGCCACCTGCCAAGGCGCGGACAAGCGATTCCGAAGCGAAGGAACAGGATAACTTGAGCGGCTGATGCGCCGAGCCAGGCACGCTTGCACTGGCTTACAGGCCCGCAGAAACAACAAAGGCCGCTGTCGTCACCGACAGCGGCCTTTGCGTTCAAGCGGTCGAAGCGATCAGCGACCGAGCGCCACGCGTGAGTTACCCGCCTTGCGGCGGCTGGAGACGATCAGCCCGGCGACGACCACCGCGATGGCCAGGCCACCGGTGGCGAGGATTTCCACGCGGTGGTCTTCGCGTAGTGCCATGGTGGTCAGTACTGCAACGATGAACAGGATGACCAGGTAGGTGAGGCCGGGGAACAGCCACATCTTGAAGTCGATCTTCTCACCGGCCAACTCGCGCTTGCGGCGCATGCGCAGTTGCGACACGGCGATCACCAGGTACACCAGCAGCGCGATGGCGCCAGAGGTGGCAAGCAGGAAGTCGAACACCGCCGCTGGGGCGACGTAGTTGGCGATCACTGCCACGAACGCGGCCGCGGTGGACATCAGCACGGCCACCGACGGGGTACCCGACTTCGAGGTTTTCTGCGCGGCAGCAGGCGCGTCGCCGCGCTTGCTGAGGGAGAACAGCATGCGCGACGCGGTGTACAGCGCAGAGTTCAGGCAGCTGGTTACAGCGACCAATACCACGATGTCGACGATCAGCTTGGCGTTGGGGATGCCGATCAGCTCGAGCACGGTCTGGTAGGAGCCCAGCTCGGCCAGGCGCGGGTCGTTCCACGGCACCAGAGCCACCACCAGGAAGATCGAAACCAGATAGAACAGGAAGATCCGCCAGATCACCGAGTTGGTGGCCTTGGAGATCTGCTGACCTGGGTTCTTCGATTCGGCGGCAGCAATGGTGACGATCTCGGTACCCATGAACGAGAACATGGTGGTCAGCATGGCGGCGACGACGGCACCCAGCCCGTTGGGCATGAAGCCCATGGTGTCAGTGAGGTGGCTGACACCGCTGACCTGGCTGTTGGGCATGAAGCCGAACACGGCGCCCAGGCCAACGACGATGAAGGCAATGATTGCCAGCACCTTGATCAGCGCGAACCAGAATTCGAATTCACCGTAGTTCTTCACGCTGAACAGGTTGGTCACCGTTAGCACCAGGGTGATCAACAATGCGAACACCCAATGCGACACGCCAGGAATCCAGGCATGCAGGATCGAGGCGGCAGCGTTGGCTTCCAGCGGAATCACCAGCACCCAGAACCACCAGTACAACCAGCCGATGGAAAAACCGGCCCAGTGACCGATGGCACGGTCGGCGTAGGTGGAAAACGACCCAGTGTCCGGCGAGGCAACGGCCATTTCACCGAGCATGCGCATGACCAGCACCACCAGGCTGCCGGCAGCAGCATAGGCCAGCAGCACAGCAGGGCCGGCAGCGGCGATGGCGTGCCCGGAACCTACGAACAGGCCGGCACCAATGACACCGGCGATCGACAACATAGTTACATGACGCGGCTTGAGTCCCTGAGCGAGACCTGTGGAATTCTGCGTACTCATAAAACTACCTTTGCGAAGAATAGCGTTCTGTCCGGCGGTGATGGCGAGCCTTGTGCAAAGTCCGCTACACCCCGTTCCTTATCTTTTACGCAAAAATTGCGCCAAATTGTACCAAGGTATATCCTGCCGCCCTGAAACGGACCTCTCCGCCATTCGTGCCAACAGATTGAATCTGTTGAGATTTGCTTTGCGGGCCGAGACGGATTACCGAACTACTCAGCGTGGGGCGATATGCCGCACCAAAAAACGACGCCGGTAACACCTTCGCACAAAAACAGTGCAACCTAAAGGCGCAACTTTTGCATGGGCACTGCGTGGCTCAGGTGCAACTTCGTGCGACCTGCCTCTTATCGCGTTGCCACATTCAAGCCGCATTCGCGCTTTCCTCCACTGGGCAAAACTGGCAACATCGCGCCTTTTTTATCGCGCCCTGCCCGTCCGACGTTCCTGCTGCGGTGCCTTCGCACATCGCGCCAGGCAGATCGGACACAAGCTGCAAGTCCAGCCTCGCCATCCGCGCTATGCTAGCTTTGCGCTTGGCTGTTCACTTCGGTGACGGCAGGCCGCACCCGCCTATATGAGGACCGCACATGGCTCAGGCCACGCCCGCTCTGGAAATCCGTAACCTGCACAAGCGCTACGGTGCACTGGACGTGCTCAAGGGCATATCGCTGGCCGCCAACGACGGCGCGGTGATTTCCATCCTCGGTTCGTCCGGCTCCGGCAAGTCGACCCTGCTGCGCTGCATCAACCTGCTGGAAAACCCCCATCAGGGCGAGATCCTGGTGGCCGGTGAAGCGCTCAAGCTCAAGGCCGCCCGCAACGGCGAGCTGATCGCCGCCGACAGCCGCCAGATCAACCGGCTGCGCAGCCAGATCGGTTTCGTCTTCCAGAACTTCAACCTGTGGCCGCACATGAGCGTGCTCGACAACATCATCGAGGCACCGCGCCGCGTGCTGGGGCAAAGCCGCGCCGAAGCGATCGAAGTGGCCGAGGCGCTGCTGGCCAAGGTGGGTATCGCCGACAAGCGCCACGCCTATCCGAACGAGCTTTCCGGCGGCCAGCAACAACGTGCAGCGATTGCCCGCACCCTGGCCATGCAGCCCAAGGTTATTCTGTTCGACGAACCGACCTCGGCGCTGGATCCGGAAATGGTCCAGGAGGTACTCGCGGTTATTCGCAACCTGGCCGAAGAAGGCCGTACCATGCTGCTGGTGACACACGAGATGGGCTTTGCCCGGCAGGTCTCCAGCGAGGTGGTGTTTCTGCATCAAGGTCTGGTGGAAGAGCAGGGTACGCCCGAGCAAGTATTCGACAACCCCTTGTCGGCGCGCTGCAGGCAGTTCATGTCCAGCAACCGCTAACGGAGCAATAACAATATGAGCATGAAGAAAATCTTCCTGGCGGTTGCCGCCACACTGCTGGTCAACGGCGCGGCCATGGCTGCCGACAAACTGCGCATGGGCGTGGAAGCGGCCTACCCACCGTTCAACAACAAGGACACCAGCGGCCAGGTCGTGGGCTTCGACGTCGACATCGGCAAGGCCCTGTGCGCCAAGATGGAAGTGGAGTGCGAAATCGTCACCTCCGACTGGGACGGCATCATTCCCGCACTGCAGTCGCAGAAGTTCGACTTCCTCGTGTCGTCGATGTCGATCACCCCCGAGCGCTCGGAAGTGGTCGACTTCACCAACCCCTACTACAGCAACAAGCTGCAGTTCATTGCCAAGAAGGGCGATGACTTCAAGACCGACGGCGACAGCCTCAAGGGCAAAGTCATCGGCGCCCAGCGCGCGACCCTGTCCGGCACATGGCTGGAAGACAAGTACGGCATGGATGTCGACCTCAAGCTGTACGACACCTCTGAAAACGCCTTTCTCGACCTGAGCAGCGGCCGCCTCGACGCCATCCTGGCCGACAAGTACGCCAGCTACGATTGGCTCAAGAGCGACGCCGGCAAGAATTTCGAATTCAAGGGCGACGCGGTCGAGCAAAGCGACAAGATCGGCATCGCCGTGCGCAAGGGCGATGCCCTGCGCGACAAGCTGAATGCCGCGCTGCAGGAAATCATTGCCGACGGTACCTACAAGAAGATCAACGACAAGTACTTCCCTTTCAGCATCCTCTGACAGCCCGGCGGGCGTTGGCCTACACGGCCGATGCCCGCCCCTGAACAAGCCTGCCCATGAACATCGATCTCTATGGCTTCGGCCCTGCGCTTGCCGCAGGCGCGCTGATGACCGTCAAACTGGCCCTCAGCGCTCTGTGTCTGGGGCTGCTGCTGGGCCTCGCCGGTGCCTTGGCGAAAACCTCCGGCAACCGCCCCCTGCAATGGCTCGGCGGTTTCTACTCGACGCTGGTGCGCGGCATCCCTGAACTGCTGTGGGTGCTGCTGATCTACTTTGGCACCGTCAACGGCCTGCGCAGCATCGGCCTGGCGCTGGGTGTCGGCAGCCTGGAACTCAGCCCCTTCGCCGCCGGCGTCATCGCCTTGGGCCTGTGCTTCGGCGCCTACGCCACGGAGGTGTTCCGCGGCGCCATCCTGGCCATTCCCAAAGGCCACCGCGAAGCCGGCCTGGCCCTGGGCCTGAGCACCTCGCGCATCTTCATTCGCCTGGTGCTGCCGCAGATGTGGCGCATCGCCCTGCCGGGGCTGGGTAATCTGTTTCTGATTCTGATGAAGGACACCGCACTGGTATCCGTCATCAGCCTGGAAGAGATCATGCGCAACGCGCAGAACGCCGTCACCGTCAGCAAACAACCGTTCACCTTCTATATGGTTGCCGCCCTGATGTACCTGAGCCTCACCGTGGTCGCCATGGTTGCCCTGCACTTCATGGAGAAACGCGCCTCGCGCGGCTTCGCGAGGGCTTCGCAATGAACTGGGAAGTGATCATCAAGTGGCTGCCGCGCCTGATGCAAGGCGCCACCCTGACCCTTGAGCTGGTGGCCATCGCGGTACTCGCCGGGCTTATCCTGGCCATCCCGCTGGGCATCGCCCGCACCTCGAAGAAGTGGTACATCAGCGGCCTGCCGTACGCCTACATCTTCTTCTTTCGCGGCACCCCGCTGCTGGTGCAGCTGTTTCTGGTGTACTACGGGCTGGCGCAGTTCGACGCGGTGCGCGAGAGCAGCCTGTGGCCGTACCTGCGCAGCCCGTTCTGGTGCGCCGCCGGGACCATGACCCTGCACACCGCTGCCTATATCGCAGAAATCCTGCGCGGGGCGCTGCAAGCCATACCCAAGGGCGAAATCGAAGCCGCCCGCGCCCTCGGCATGTCCCGCAGCAAAGCCCTGCTGCACATCATGCTGCCGCGCGCCGCGCGCATCGGCCTGCCGGCCTACAGCAATGAAGTGATCCTGATGCTCAAGGCCAGCTCGCTGGCCAGCACCGTCACCCTGCTGGAACTCACCGGCATGGCCCGCACGATCATCGCCCGCACCTACCTGCCAGTGGAAATCTTCTTCGCCGCCGGCATGTTCTACCTGGCCATGTCGTTCGTGCTGGTGCAGGGCTTCAAACTGCTTGAACGCTGGCTGCGCGTGGACGCGTGCCAGGGCCGCTGACACTGCAAGGCGACCAGCTGCGTGAGCGCTTTCACGCACTGGACGCCTTTCTGGCTGCCCACGTCGACCTATGGCGGCCCAAGCCTTTCACCCGATTGACCTTACCCTGGGAAGCGAAACATCCCGAGCTCGCCACCTGGCTGCGCGCCCGCACCCTGGCCGAAGCCGAGGCTGTGCATAACTCGTTGTTGGACCTGGACGCTCCGGCGCCCTTTCCTGCCTTAGCCCAGCAGGCGCATGCGCTGGCAGCGGTAGGCCCGCTGCCGACCAGTTTTTTGCCCACTGCGCGCCATCGTTTCAACGTCGATGTACCCGGCCGCAAATGGCAACAGATCGAAGCCTTCGCTGCCGCCCTGCCGTTCGCAGCGTCCGCCAGCCACTGGCTGGACTGGTGCGCCGGCAAAGGCCACCTCGGCCGACGACTGCTGCGCGACGGCCAGCAACTCACCTGCCTGGAACACGACCCGGCACTGGTGACCTGCGGCGCCCAGCTCAGCACCCATCACGCCTTGCCCGCACAGCACCACCTGCAAGACGTCATGGCCGACGATCTGCGCCTGCCAGCCTCCAGCACACCCGTCGCCCTGCATGCCTGCGGCGACCTGCACGTCCAGCTCATGCACCGCGCCACCCAGGCAGGCTGCCAACACCTGGCCTTCGCACCCTGCTGCTACAACCGCACCCACGGCGCCTATCGCCAACTGTGCGCCGAACCCTCCGCCCTCTCCCTGACCCTCGAAGACCTCGGCCTGCCCCTCGAAGCCACCGTCACCGCCGGTGCCCGCGTGCGCCGACAGCGTGACCATTCCATGGCCCGCCGCCTGGCCTTCGACCTGCTGCAGCGCGAACAACGCGGCGTCGACCACTACCTGCCATGCCCCTCCCTGCCCGCCGCCTGGCTGGACAAACCCTTCGCCGATTACTGCCGCGACCTTGCAGCGCTGCAGAACGTACCTATCGGGCATGGCGTGGACTTCGTTGAGCTTGAAGCACGCGGCTGGCAACGACTTGCCCAAGTCCGCAACCTGGAACTGCTGCGCGGCCTGTTTCGCAAGCCCCTGGAACTGTGGCTGGTGCTCGACCGCGCCCTGTACCTGCAAGAGCGCCGGTACACAGCACAGGTCGGCACCTTCTGCCCGGAAACCCTGACCCCACGCAATCTGATGATCATCGCCAACCGCCTATAAAGCGTGCGCAACCTGTGGATAACTCTGTGGGTAGAAATGTTGCGCGTCGCATCGAGTCCGCGTTTGAACGCGAGACTGATGATCAGTCATTTTTTGTTCATGTCCGTTTCGCCAGCGAAAACAGTAGCTTGCGAACGATGTCATCAAACCGACCCAAACGGCGAGTGGTGCATGGGGTTGGCACGCTGAATGTGCATAAGCGCTGACGGGTTAAGAGCTAAAGGCGAAGAAATTATGCCGCAGGGGGTTTACTCGGCCGATCGAATAGCTATAATCAGCGCCCTCACTTGCCGGTATAGCTCAGATGGTAGAGCAACTGACTTGTAATCAGTAGGTCCCGGGTTCGATTCCTGGTGCCGGCACCATATAAAACAAGGGCTTGCAGCGATGCAGGCCTTTTGTTTTTGTCCAGCACGTAACAATGCACGTAACAAGCATGCGGCGAAGCATAGTCAGACGCCCAGGCATTGCCGTCCTCCGGGCAAGCGTGCAGCCATCTATGAGCCCCTCCCAGCGTGGCTGATCCTGGTTTCATGGTGACCCATGGGAAACAGGTAACCGAGGTAATTTTTCGTTCTACTCCTCGGAAAGCCTTGCCACACAAGCGTTCTACCCCAGTTATGAAAGTAATTTTCAAGTAATTTGAAGTAATGGTCTTACCTTTCAACAGGGTGAGAGTGAAGTGGTCAACTGATCCGGGACACTGCGTTAAGTTTTTCCTCGGCGACCGCAGGAGCTAACCCTTCATTGAACTGATGCGGTCGCCGCCAGTTGTACTGCTGCATCAGATACCGACAGATATCCTGGTTCGCCAGCGCAGCGCTCATGTAGCGCACCGGCGGTATCCATCCAGTCTTTAGGCTGCGAAATAGCCGTTCCATCAGCGCATTGTCATGGCAGTTACCGCACCGACTCATGCTCCGTGTAACGCGGTATCGACATAGTCTTTGGCAGAAACTTCGGCTGCCATATTGGCTGCCCTAGTCGCTGTGAAACAATGTGCTTTGCGGCCTGCCACGCTGCTCGTAAGCCATGTCCAGTGCCTTGATTAGCAACTCGGCGTCGGGCTTGGGTGAGAACGCCCAACCCACGACACGGCGGGCGCAAAGGTCGAACACAGCCGCCAGATAGTGCCATCGGCCTCCAGACCAGACGTACGTAATGTCGCTGCACCAGACCTTGTTTGGGGATGTGACGGTGAATTCTCGATCAAGCACGTTAGGAATATCAGATCGCTCCACGGTCGCCTTTTTATAGACATGCTAACCGGGCTATTTGCTGATCAGGTTCACCTCGCGCATCAACTAGCGTACCCTGAAACGCTCCATCTGCATGCCGTCGTCTTTCATCATCAACATGATGCTCCAGTAGCCCGCGGCGCTTCGGCTTTGCGTAAACAGCTCGTTCACGCGGCTGCGCCAAACTACCCGCTGGGCATTCGGATACCGACGTTTCCTGCAGTACGCGTAGTAGCATGGTCGCCTTACTTACAATACCAAGCACAACATATGAATTGGCTCTTGAGCTCGCATTTGATCAATTAACGCGAACGCTTGTGTTCCTCGGCCATCAAGGGCACGGTGGCCTTTTTTAAAATCGATTTATCTCGTTCCAAGCGGTTGATTCGGGCTTCCAGCTCTTGGATTTTATGCTGCTCGGGTGTCAGTGCTTTGCTGGTCGGCGTGGCACCGTCTCGTTCCTGCTGGAGCTAGTTGACCCACCGGCGCAAGGTCGACTCTACCAATCCAAGCGACTGGGCTGCATCAGCGTGGCTGTAGCCCTGGTCGAGCACCGAGCTGGCAGCTTCGCGCTTGAATTCGGGGGTGACGGTACGTCGTTGTCTGCTCATCGAAAACCTCTGTGTGGCGATCTTTTTCGCCTAAAAAAGTGTCCGGGGTTAGTAGACCACTACAAAGCGTAGTTACAGCCACATCCTGATCACTGTAGGTCACCCCACCCCCAACCTCCCCAACCACGCCTCATACCTCCCCGGCCACTCCCCACTCGCCGTCCCCCTCCTCCCCAACCCAAACCCATGCCCACCTGTCGCATACCGATGCATCTCCACAGCCACCCCACGCTGTTCACAGGCCGCAGCCATGATCAGCGTATTGTGCGGATCAACCACCGAGTCATCTTCCGCCTGCACCAAGAACTCAGGGGGTGTGCTGCCAGTCACGCGGTTCTGCACAGACCACTTAGCCTCTTCTGCCGCAGAAGCATCTGGCCCCACCAATACCTTGTGAGTCGAGGTATATGTATAAGGCCGCTCCAACGTAATGGGTGGATAGATCAACGCCGCCCCCTCAGCGACGGCGGGTATCGAATCGATGCTGTCCTGCGCGGCATACGTCTGAGAATCACCCAGCGTTGCGGTCATGCCCATCAGATGCCCACCCGCTGAGAAACCCAGCAGGGTCACATGCTTTTCCCGGCTGCGAACGATGCGCAGCGCGCGTTGTGCATCTTGCAGTGCGACGATGTTGCCGGCGTTCCAGCCTTCGCTCGGCAAGCGGTAGGCCAGCACATAGGCGGTATAACCGCGCTCGGTCAGCCACTGCGCCAAGGGCCATCCCTCGATGCCCAGTTCGATTCGTTTATAGCCCCCGCCAGCAGCGACGATCACGGCTTTTCCATTGGGTGTGGCGGGTTTGAAGATCTGCAGGTATGGGCGGGTGACGTTGCTCAGAGAGCCATGGGATGTGAGCGAGTTGTCTCCCGACGGTCCGCCTCCGCCTGGCGGTACGCCGCTCCACAGCTCGACGGTTTCGCTGTTGGCCGGTGGATCATTGGCCTGAGCGGCGGCCAGTTTCAACATCAGCATGGCAGAGCTGGCGCCCAGGATGAAATTGCGGCGATTCATGAAAGCTCACTCAGTCGGTGGACGAGAATTTCTGACGCACCCTAGTATCTTGTTGGGTGCTTCAGGAAAGCTACCTCACTTTCGACCGACCGCACTGAGCTCCGCATATTTTTCAAGCATTCATGATCGACGACTCACTATCAGCTCACGCTAACCTGTGCCCATCCGGCCGAAACAAGCCCTCTCAATACTTCCACGTCACCGAAGCCGTCAAATTGCGCGGCGCGCCGTAGTTGGTCGACCCGGACGACTGATACAGCGACAGCAAGTACTTGCGATCGGTGACGTTGTTGAGGTTCAGCGAGGTGCTCCAGTTGTCGTCGATGTCGTAGCTGGCCATCAAGTCCACCAACGCGTAAGCCTCTTGGCGCACGTTGCTGTTGGTGTCGACCTCGGTTGCACTCTGCCATTGGAAACGGGTGCCTATCTTGAGGCTTGGCATCTCGGGCAGGCGATAGGTCAGGCTGCCGCGCAGGGTGTGGGTGGGGATGTACTTGCGGGTGTCGTCGCCGTTGTCGTCTTCGATCTGCACGAAGGTGTAGCCGCCCGCTATGTCCAGGCCGGGTAGCGCTTCGCCCGACGCGCCCAGTTCGAAGCCATGGCTTTTGACGTTGGTGCCGCGGTACAGGTACTGGCCACCGACGATTTCGCCGGTGAGCTCGGCGACGTTTTGCTGATCGGTTTTGAACGCGGCAGCGGTGAGGGTGAGTCGCTCATCGAGCACGAGGCCTTTGACACCCACTTCCAGGCTTTTGCCTTCGAGGGGAAGGATCAAGCCGCCGCTGGTGCTGCGTAGGTATTGCGGTTTGAAGATTTTCGTCCAGCTGGTGTACAGGCTCCACTGTGGGGTGAGGTCGTAAACCAGACCGGTGTACGGGGTCACTTTGCCGTGCACCCGTGTGTCGTGGGGCGATCCGTACCCGGCGCCATCGCCGTCGGCGCTGAGCATGCGTGCGCCGGCGATCCAGTGCAGGTCATCGATGACGCTGAAGCGCGCGCCGGCGAACAGGCTCTTTTGTCGGTCGGTGAACAGCTGGGTATTGAGGTCGTCGGTGTAGTTCAGCGGCGGTTGCACGACGTTGCCGGACAGCGCGTCGGCCAGGCTCACCATTTGGTTGCCGGATGCGTCTTTGTAATGGCCGACCTCGTCGTGGTGGGTGCGGCCGTAGTTGGCGCCCAGGGTCAGTTCATGTTCCCTGCCGAACAGCGCGAAGGGTCCGGACAGTTTCGCTTCGGCGGTGACTTGCTCTTCCTTGCTGGTGGTACGGTTGATGTAGCCGTACACCTGGTCCGCGGTGGCGGGGATGGCGTAGAACATCTTGGTGTCGGAATCCTGCTTCATTCCGGCCAGGGTCAGGGTGCTGGTCCAGCCATTGTCGAACGCGTGGGTCAGCTCGGCGAAGGCGCGCTGGGTGTGCACGTCCCAGTAAGTCCAGGGCTGGCCGACACTGGAGCTGCGGCTGCTGTAGTGAATGCGGTTGCCCTGGTAGTCGGCGATGGGCAAGGCGCCCCAGGTGCTGCCATTAGAGTAGCTGTTCTGCTGGGTGAAGCCTACGGTGAGGGTGTCGGCATCGGACAGGTCGAAAGCCAACAGGCCTGCCGCGACATTGACCTCATGGCCGTACTGATCAAGGTAGGAGTTGCCTTTGTCATGGGAGGTGATGAAGCGTCCGCGAACGTTTCCGCTTTGGCTGAGTGGACCCGACACGTCAAAGCTCAAGCGGCGGTTGTCCCACGAGCCCACGCTGCTGTCGACCCGCGCCTGGAACGTGTCCGTGGGGCGTTTGCGCACCAGGTTAACCGTGGCAGACGGATCGCCGGTGCCGCTCATCAAGCCGTTGGCACCGTGCAGCACGTCGACCTGCTCGAACTCGGTCATGTCCTGATCGCCGACCAATACGCCGCCGGAGAACGGCAGGCTCATGCCGTCGAACTCGAAGTTTTCGATCTTGAAACCACGTGAAGTGAAGGCGGTGCGATCGGTTTCGAACTGTTCCACGGTCACCGACGGTGCGTTACGCAGCGCATCCTTCACGCTGTTGAGCTGGAAATCGTCCATCTGCTCGCGCGTAATCACGGTGATCGCTTGCGGGGTTTCCTTGTCGCTCAGGCCCAGGCGAGTGGTGCTGGACACCGGGTTTGCCCGGTAACCGCGGGTTGGGCTGACATCACCGGAGGTTTGATACTGGATCTGCGTGGGCGCCAGCAGGATTTCGCTGCTGGCCTGCGTGTTCTGCACCGGGACCAGGTAAACGGTCATGGCATCGGTTCGGGCGAAGGTGTAGCCACTGCCCTGCAACAACTTCGCCAGTGCCTCTTCCGACGAGTAGCGACCTTGTACGGCGGTGCTGCGCAGGGCGCTGTCCAGGTTGCCGTCCAGCAGCACGTTCTGGCCGGACTGCTGGCTGAACTGCAGCAAGGCCTGACGCAGGGGTTGCGCGGAAATATTGAGTGACAGCCGCTCTACGGACGTCGCCGCCGAATGGACCTGCGCGCCATGAGCCTGAAGTGCGCCGACGAGCAGTGTGCACGCCAATGCGGTGCCCAGCGCGTTGCGCTGCCAGCGGCTGTCGATGCTGGTTTCATGGTTGAGTTGCCTTGCCATTGCGGTCGTACCCCAGGAAGTGCGCGAAAATGCGAATACCAATCAGTCAGGCTAAGACGCATGAGCGCACGCAATTCCCTGAGAGTGCGTAAAAGATTTTTCTGCGGGATCAGGCGGGATAGATCAGGGTGATCAGATCGGTGTAACGATCCACACGGACCGCCAGGGCTTTGGTGATGGCGTCGAGCATCTGCTCGGGCTTGTTCAGATTGAGGATCAAACTGACCCGGCGGCTGGCGAGTTGCTTGTCCATGATGAAAATTCGGCCTTCGCGCCAGCGTTGCAGCTCATCAATGACCGTAAACAAGGGCTTGTCGAAGAACACCAATCGTCCGCTGCGCCAGGCGAGGACTTGGGCCAGTTCGGCGTGCTGGATGGGGCTGGTCCGATCACTGCTGAAACGCAGCGACAAGCCCTCCGCCAGATCGATCTGCTGGTTGGCCGTTACCACACGGACCGTCTTGCGGCTTACCGTCAGCAGTGTCGATGCGTCATCGCATGACAAGCAGAACTCGCCTTCGGCGGCCACCACCTGCCCGGATCGGCTGTTGACCGTGAACTCACCGGCGGCTGCGGGCAGCACATTGAAGTAGGCCTCGCCGTGAAGCAGTTCCACGGCGCGCCGGGTCGGTGAAAAATCCACATTCAGTGCGGTGTGGCCGGCAAGGTCGACGGTGGACCCATCGGGCAAGCTGACCGTCCGCCGCTCGCCCACGGCGCTGCGGACATCGGCGAACGGCAGGCCCATATCGTTGAGCCACAGCATGGAGGCGCATGCACTGACGGCCACGGCACTGGCGGCGATGCCCATGCCGACGAAACGCCGTCGGGACAGTTGCGCAGCCGCCGGTGCCGCGTTGAGCGAAGGCAACTGCGCGGACGCGGCCCACAGGTGCTCGAGCTGGGCATAGGCCTCGGCATGTCGGGGGTCGGCATCCAGCCACGCGGCCAACTCCGCCTGTTCCGCCGCAGTGGGCGACCCGCCCTGCATCAACGCAAACCAGGCGCTGGCTCGATGGCTTATGTCGTCAACGTGCGCCATAGGGGACGCTGGTGGTGGTTCGGCGCTCATTCGGACATACCGATCTTGAGCAGATCCAGGGCGCGCACCATGCGGCTATACGCGGTTTTGGCAGGAATACCCAGGCGCTGGCCTATTTCCACATAGGTCAGGCCTTCCACGCGCACCATCAGGAACACCTCGCGACAGGGCGCGGGCATGTTCTGGATCACGACGTTCAACGTATTGAGTCGTTGATGGGCAATTGCCGCTTGTTCAAGCGTTGGCGTGGACGGCTCGAAGCTTGAGGTCGTCTGCGGGTCGAGGGCCTCGCCTTTGCGGTGCTCCTGGCGCCGGGTGTGATCGATGAACAGATTGCGGGCGCTGGAGAACAGATACGCACGGAAGTTCGCAATCGGCGTTCGGCCCATTTGTTCGGAGAGGCGAATGAACGTGTCCTGAGTCAGATCGGCGGCGGTCTCTTTGCAACGCAAACGACGGTCCAGATAATCCTGAATTTCGCTGCGGTGGGCAAGGTACAGCGCCTTGAGATCTGGGCCGGACATGAAGGAACCTTGAAAGGCGGAGTGGCAAGGGCAGGAAAATATCACAAAGAGAATCATTTGCGCTTGCGAAGGCGTTGTTGCCTGCGCTTTCCTGCCTGCTCAATAGCGCCTTGCTCCCATCAACTCACCCAGTACCTGATTGGGGATGCGAAAGGGTATGGAGGCGTGGTCCTCGCCAGCTTCGACCACAAAGCCGGTGCGCAGCCCGGTACCGGACAATTCCTGCAGGCGTGAGTACAACGCTCTGGCATCCTGGATCCCCTGAACCGAATCGCGCTCGGCCATCACGATACTCAGGCTGGTCTGCGTCATGTCGAGTTGCCCGGCGCGGACGCGTTCGGTGAAGGCGCGTTCAGGCGCCAGCAGAAACTGGTCGCGCCACCACAGGCTGGGGCTGACCGCGACAACGTGTTGAAACAGAGTGGGCCGAGTGAACATCGCGTACACGCCCAGCATGCCGCCGAACGAGTGCCCGACCAGGCTGCGCTGGTCTTCGTCGACTTTGAAATGCTCGGACACCTTGGGCATCAGGCGCGTCTGGATGAAATCGAGAAACAGATCCTGGCCGCCCTGTGGAGGTGTGTTGCGATCGGCGGGCGCAGGTGGGGTCAGGTCGAACGCGCGCCGGGCAAAGTCCAGGGGCGTATCACTCGGATAACCGATGGCCACCAGGATGGCTCCGCGCAATTTGGCCTGTGCGCGTTTGGCGGTATGAAACGCCGGGAAATAGGCATTGCCGTCCAACAGATAGATCACTGGATAACCGCCGGTGTAGGGCACGTCACCCTCGGGAAGGCTGATCATGATGCGATATTCCAGCCCGCCTTCGCTTTGCATCGTCCATTGCTCGGTACCGTCCAGCGTGACCGGCTGCGCATGAGCGGCCATCGCCGCGCCAAGAAGCCAGGCGGTGAACACTGCAATTACTTTACGAATCATGATTTCAGACGGTCCTCATTGGTCAGGCCCGCAAGCGGATGCCGTCGACGTCAAAGAAGCCGACCGGCACACCTGCGCGGTGGAGAATGTTCTCGCATGCCCATAAGACGGATGACGGCGTCGTTTGTCTTGCTTTGGCGATGGCCAAACCGATTTACTTGCAGAACGGATCGTCCCAGAACGGGCGCTCGATCTCTTTATAGATATCCGCCCGGCTCAAGCCCAGGTCCTTGAGCCCGGCGTCACTCATCTGCTCGAGTTGATGCCGTTGCCGAGTCAGTTCATACCAGCGCGCGATACGCTTCCATGGATTGGCAAAAAACCTTGCTGATTCACTTTGGGTGCAGCAGCCATCGTTCGAAACACAGGCATTCATTGTTTGACCTTTCATCTGCTCATCCTCCGGGTTGATGGCTTGATTCTCGGTTCAGGCTTAACATCAATCCAACGAATGTTTTGAATGCTGTGCATCTCAGAGATTGATCAATGTCCCATTACCAGAGCATCGACTCGGAAGTCCTGCGTACTTTCGTGGCCATCGCCGATGAAGGCGGTTTCACCAAGGCCGGCGAGCGGGTTAACCGCACTCAATCGGCAGTGAGCATGCAGATGAAGCGGCTCGAGGAGGACGTGCTGTGTCGGCAATTGTTCGAACGTGATGGCCGGCAGGTGAAGCTGACGGCTGAAGGGCAGATTCTGCTGGGTTACGCGCGCCGCATTCTCAAATTGCACAGCGAAGTGTTCACCACCCTGCGCGAGCCGCACATGGTCGGCACCGTGCGCATCGGCACTCCGGACGACTACGCCATGCGCTTTCTGCCGGGGATCTTGTCCGGCTTCGCCCAGGCGTTTCCGCTGGTGCAGGTGGAGGTCCATTGCGAGAGCTCCCGGCAATTGATGCAACGCAAGGATTTGGATCTGACGATCGTTACCCGTGAGCCCGGGCGCGAAGTCGGCCAGCTGCTGCGTCAGGAACGCTTCGTGTGGGCCGAAGCCGAGGGCTTTTTTCTCCATGAACAAACGCCCGTGCCACTGGCGATGTTCAATACCGACTGTTTTTGCCGGATATGGGCGTGCAATGCCTTGGACGCCGCGCAGAAGCCGTACCGGATCGCCTACTCCAGCCCCAGCCTCGCGGCGATAATGGCCGCGGTCGGCGTTGGCCTGGCGGTCACCGCACAGTTGCAGAGCCTGATCACGCCGGGGCTGCGGATCATCGGCGAAGCCGAGGGCATGCCCTTGTTGCCATTGGCGAGCATCATGCTGCTGCGCAACCCAGATACCCGGTCGCCGATGATCGATGCGTTGGCCGAGCATATCGTCGAGGGGTTCAGGCTTTGAGTACCGGAGCAGACTCGACGTCATGACCGATCGCCAACCTGCGCAAAGCTCCCCTACCCCCGCGTCAGCCCGGTCAACGTATCCGCAATCCCCTTGGTCCGCCTCGCCGTGCCTTCCGTGGCCTGGCTCGATGCCTCCAGGGTATCCAGCATCTCCCTCAGCGCGCCCACCCCTGTGGACTGGTCTTCGATCTGCTGAGCCACGCGCTGAATCTCGCTCGACAGCAAGTCGACATCCACGCCGATATCCGCCGCATTCTTGCGGGTGATCTCCGCCAGCTTGCGCACCTCGTCAGCCACCACTGCAAACCCTCTGCCCAGTTCGCCAGCGCGGGCTGCTTCGATAGCAGCGTTCAACGCAAGCAAATTGGTCTGCCCGGCAATCTGCTGGATCACCTGCACGATGGACTGGATCTGCAGGCTCGAACTGGCCAGCGCACGTGCGCCCACCACCGCTTCGTCCGCCTGCCGGGCAAGGTCTTCGACGGTGCTGCCGGCCTGGCTGGAAACGGTGTTCTGCCGGTCGATGGTGGCCGCCAGGTCGTCCATGGAAAGGTGCAGTTCGCCGGAGTAATGCTTGATCTGGGTGGCCATCTGCTCCTGTTGCTCGCCCGCGTCGGCGAGCACCTGGCCCAGGGCCGCGAGGCCTTTGAAAACGGGAAGGATGCCGTTGTCCAGGCCGCGGGTGTCGAGGGCGCTGGTGAAGTCGTTGCGTTTGAAGGCTTCGATCTGTTTGACCACTACGTGATTCAAGCCAACCATTTTCTTCAGTTGGCGGCGCAGGAAGAACGCTTTGAATTCGCCGTAGTGAGCGATGAAGCGGTCCACGTATTCGTCGGTGAACGAAGCACCCTTGGCGACGTGGAAGAAGAAGATCGCGGTCAGGGTCTGGTTGAGGTTCAGACCGAGGATTTCGCCGAAGGTCGAAAAGCCCACCACCGGCACATCGCCAAAGAGCCCGCGCATGCTGCCCAGGTCATTGGCGTTGTTGAGCCTGCGCAAGATGCAGTCGTTGAGAATGGCGGCGACCGGCTGGCCGCCCTTACCTTGCAGGAACTGTCGGTAGTCTTTTTCCGTGGCCTGACGCAACGGCGTACGCTTGACCATGACCAGCTCTTCGCCCGGTGCGACGTCGCAGAACAGTTGGATGATCTGCTGGGCGTGGTCGATGCGGGCAATGGAGCGCACGAACAATTCACTGCCGACACGGATGGCGAACGAGTACTCGGCCAGGTTCTTTTCCAGGGAGTGGCTGTCGCATTTGAAGGCGTTGCACAGGGCCTGCACCATGCTCATGATGTTGCCGTTACTGTCGATCACCTGGTCGATGGTGCGGTCTTCGACGGAGGCGGTGAGCACGCTGAACGTCAGCCCGACCGGTTCGAAGTTCTGGCTTTTGAACACACCGAACCGGATATCCGGAGCCGTCTTCAGGAAGACGATCTGGGCGTGGTTCTGGTAGCTGCGTTTGCCGTCGTGGATCAGGGTTTTCTGGAAGTCCGATTTGCCGCCGGCGGAACCGCCGACGAACAGGCATGGAAAACGACCGGACTCGTAGAGCGCCTCCATGAAGAACGATTCGGACGCCGACAGCCCGTCGAACACCACATAGGCGAGGGTGTCGCGGTGGTCGATGGTCGTGCTGACCTGCACGCGCTTGATGTTGTTGACCAGCTTTTCGATGCGCTCGCGCATCTCCATGCGTTTGCCGCCCTTGCGGATGTCTTCGCACTCCAGCGGCACCATGACCACTTCCGCCGAGGCAATCACGCTGCGCTCGAAGCACTGCAGGACGATACGGTCCCAATGCTCGCCTGCGGCGCAGTACAGGCCATCGGCGCTGTTGCACAGCTCACCCGAGGTGGTGCACAGGCTGATGATGCCATTGGGAAAGCGCTGCCTGACGCTGGCCGCGACCTTGTCGATGTCCAGGTGGGGCGAGACGAAACCTGTCACCAGCACGGGATCCGCGCGCAAACCGGCCAGGGCACGGTCCAGCTCACCGGCCGTGCAACTCAGGCTCACGGCGCCCTGGCTGTTTGCGCGGGCGTTGTTGAAGAGTTTGAAAAGGTTCATCACTGGGCTCGCTAGAAGAGGGCACAGCGCACGCGGGGCGTGGGCTTGCATTGGTTCTGCTATCGGCCTTGGGAAGGGGGACTTGAAGCAGGTGGTCGGGTTTATGGGGATCGAGGCTACTGTGACCTGCCGGGTTGTGTGCCTGCGTTCCAACCGCCAGACCGAACGCTTTCTTGCAAGCATTCAGAAGCATCATCAATAACCGTAAAGCTGCCGAAATGCCTGGCCCTTATGGTATTCAACCCACTCCTCCACATCGTAAGGAATGTACAGCTGGTGCCGAGCGCGGGAAATTGCGACGTACACTGCACAAATTCGCTCGTCGAATTCGTAGGCATCCTTGAGCGCCCCCGTGGTAAGCAGCTCGGGGGTCAGTAGCACCTGATCAAACTCCATTCCACCAGCGTCCTGGGCCATCATCAGCACACAACTGCTGCCGAGCTGGCCTTGCAAGCGGTTCAGCCGTGTCATGTCTGCAACGTTGAAACCCTTCTCCAGCGCGTCTTCTACCCATGAGAACGAATTGTCGTATCGATTGGCTTCGCGCACCTGAGCCCAGTCGAGCAATTCGTTAAGATCCGGGTGTGCGCCTTTGCCATGATGGTCAAGGCTGTAATATTCAGGCTTGTAGAGCGCGATGGCCGTGGACATGAAGTGCTGAAGGTCGTCCTGAGCCTTTTTGTTCGGGAAGCTGAAGCCACAGTTGGCGTCGTGAAGCTGCATGACCCATTTCATGGTGTCCCAATGCGAAGCCGTCAACACCGCACAGCTTTCAGGTGGCACGAAACCCTCGTGATAATGTTCCACTCGTACGTCCGCGTTGCGAGCCCCCTCGAAATACACTTTGCTCTTGGCCGAGTGCCGAGAGATAAGCGGGTTGACCAACTTCTCCACGTTGCGCCCCGAACGTAACGAATAGCTGATATCACTGCGACGCACTCCATGACGGCGCGGCACAGTTGCACCCTTGATCTGCTGATACTCATCGCCAAGGGTGATCAACACTTGTTTGCCACGCTCGATGATCTGCAATAGCGACGCGGGAATGTCCTGACTTTCATCGATGAGCACATGGGTAAACCGTGCCGGTACCACGCAGTCCGCCAAGCTGGCACGTTTGATCATCAACAGCGTGGCGAAATACCCATGACCTGCCCATGCCGGGGTCGAGTCCAAGTACCGCCATAGGCGTCTGGCATACTCGAGCAACACCTTGGCATCCTCACTGGTCAATGCCTGCTGGAAATGCGGAAGATGTGCAGCGCTCAAGCTGTAGTCTCTGGAAGCGCTGTAGTTTTCCAGTACTTTGAGGCACAGGCCCAAGGTAGTCGGCCCGTCATACTGGCGCAGGCCCAGGACGTTGAGTTCCAGAGCCAGTGCCTGCTTCGTCGGCAATCCGGCCGGGGCCGTTGCCGTGTTGAACCTGGAATGCTTCAGCAGTGCGTGCGCAAAGCCCTGGAAGGTGGAACCGGCTTTTCTGTCGCGATCGCCGCCCATGTGCTTGCGCAACACTTCAAGCTTGCTCTTCGTGCGCGCCAGTACAAGGGTGGTTTCGGGGCGCAGAAACTCCAGCAGTGCGCCCAGCAAATGGCTTTTCCCGACGCCGGCATAACCTTGTACATGCAAGTCTTCATTCAGATTGGCGCGGAAGGTGCGCAGCAGGTTGTCTTGCGCGTCGCTCAACCAGCGCTCCCGATGCCGCGGCGTAATCACATGCTCGCGGTAGGGGTTGTTCGCTCGGTAGTGTCGAATACTGAAGCTGCTATCCCACTCCCCCCCAGGCAAGAGGTAATCCTGGGCGGCGACCTCTTCGTCTTCCAGCAAGCGCAGTTTCAGGGTCTTGATCGCCTCAAGGCCGTAATACAGCTTGCCTTGGTCGAACAAGCGTTGTGCTTCGGATAACAGGCCACTCGGTCGTCGAGAGGCCACGGCCCATCCGATCAGCTTGGCCAATATTCTTTCGGCCCCAGCGGCATTCAAGTCTTTTTCAGCGGCCTGTGCCAGGTTTTGAATGACGAGCACGGCAGCCAGCTCCGGACCGCTCAGAGATTCAAGCTGGGAAGCACCGTCTTCGGCGAGCAGACGTAAACAGGTTTTCTCGGCGACAGGCAGGAAAACGGGATGGGATAAATCAACATGTTCGGCGTGCATAGACTCTCATTGCCAAGCGGTACGTTTCACGAGGGCCGTGGCTGCGCCACCCATCACTCATCATGCAAACGTCACTATACGGGTAGTCCCGTGACCGACGTGCCAACCAGTTCCGGGGTTGCTCCCATGCGTGGAAGCGTGGGAGGCGCGCCGAACGTCTTTGAGCCAGTTCAACTGCATCAGCCTGAACCCTACCGCCGATGTCGATACACCCAAAGCGATGCTCAAATCGGTAACAATGCGTTGCGCCGTTTCGATATTGTGGCGTTGGTAGTCGACATAGAGGCGGCCATGTCCACGCCATTTGACATCGTAGTGCTCAAGTAAAGGCGTCAGATGACGATTGAGAACGTATTCGTCACTCCACTGGTCAATCTTGCTTTCGTCCATTCAATGCACCTCCCACAGGTAGGCACATAAGTATGCCACCTTGATTTGCATTGATGTCCGGATCCGCAGGTTGGATAGGGAAAATAATCTTTAACGGACGTTTCAAGCGACGTCGTGCATGTGGGCTAGGCATTAGACAGTCTCAAACCTACATGACCTTTTCACTAGCCTGTGTTGGACCAACGCAGGCTGTGCATTGGAGCCAACCGGGCGCCCGCTGTAGCTTTCAAAACTAACAGAACAATCCTTCCGGATGGCGCGCTAAATTCGCTATTTCTACTGTAGGTGATGCGTATAGCGGGGCCGATGAAGCCGCTTCGCGCGTCGAATACCCCGACGAATTTTGGGCAATTCATGTATTGGTGAGACGAGGACCCGCACGCTCCAATATGCCCACCCTACCGTTTTTCGAAGCAATAGGCGGTCGCCCAGATCGTGCAACTCCAAGACTTCCGCAACAAACCTATAGAAGGCTGTATTACTAAGGTACTGATCATTTATGGACTCCAGCAATACATCGCCAACTAACTTCAGCGAGCCAAGAATGACTGCGCAGGGCAACACACAAACGGTAATAATTATAACCAGCCAAAACAGCTCAGTCATCGCCAAAGCGATATCAACATAGTCATTGATAGAACCAAACACGGCATCGGGCGTCATCGTTGCAATGACTATACCTGCCACTACCGCAAGGATACCAGTGACATAAGCTGCAAAGTTAGACGCTGAAGGAAGCCTAAAAAAACCAGAGGCACGTATCAGCCAGGTTTCTTTACACCGAAGCTTGATTTTCTCGCGCCACTCCCATTCATCGACCAGTTCAGCGGCCAATCTCATCAAATCATCTTCGATACGAAAAATCTTCTTCAGATAAGCCGTTTTTTCATTTGTAAGATTCGAAAAGGATCGCCGGAAGCCGAATGATATGGCATTGGGATTGTATAGCCTATACCGGCGCGCCCTGCCTAGGTAATAAGCCTGCCCAAGCCCCAATAGTGCAGGCAGCTCTGCTAAGAGTAGTGAAAATTGAGAATGGGAACTGAGTAAGAAGGTATTGCCCGCAAGCCTGATATAAAGATCACTGAGAACTAGCGAAAGGATTAGCGCTACGAGCACCAGTGAGAGCCATAGTACCAAGCTTCCCATGGCGTAGAAAACTGGCGGACGAAAGGTTTTTCGGTAGTGACGAATCTTATCGCTAATGGCTTGCACGACAACTCCTTTGATCTGGCTGCTCCATATTATGGTCATCATACTACTAAAGCGCCTCGCCGTAGCTCATGAGAAATTTTTCTAACTTACTGTATAGCCGCGACAGCGAATACACACACCGCCAGGTGACTCTCTCTTGAACAGGTAACACCCAGATAGTTTGCGACTTTGATGGTCAGCTCCGACAAGAGTTTTCACGCGTACAGAACATCAAGCCGAGTATCTATTGCATTTCATGGGTAGCAGCCTTTGCTCTTGACCCCCCTCACCTCCTCCAACCTCACTAACCTGCACGACTCAATGCTCAAACATCTGGACATCCCCAACCCAGTTCCCCAAGCCACGCTCCAACAATGGCTAAGCTAGGTGAATGCCCTCAGTCAGGCGCTCGAAGGTATCCAGCCTGCGATTCAGCAAGTGGTGGATGTCACCGATGCATTGGCGTTGACAGGGCAGTTGCTGGGTGCCGACCACCCCACGGCGCTGGATGCCGACAAGATGCGTTGCCTGCTCGGGCCGTTTTGCGAACGGTTGGAGTGGGCGGGCGAGCGGATTCGTCAGGTGCTCTAAAAACGAGCCGTGATTGGCCCGTATCATAAGCATCTAAAACGGCCCTTGATATCCAGCGTGAGCCGAATACACTCAACATTCGGCTCACAATATGAGCCGAATAAGATCCCCAATCGGCTCATCAAGGCGAGGAATGCTCATGCCCCAGTGGATCTGGCAGCAACCTCAATGGCCGCAATTCTCCTGGCAAGCCGACAAGCTGGCTGACCTGCTGCGTCGATGTACAAGCGAGCAAGGGCGGCTATTGGGCAGGCTTGGCGCCGTGGGTGATGAGAGCAGCCGACAGGGCATGCTCGATACGCTGCTGCAGAACATCATCACGTCCTCGGCAATCGAGGGTGAGGCACTCAATGCCGGTTCGGTTCGATCTTCCCTGGCTCGCCGCTTGGGTGTACACGAGCCCAAAGAGGCGCAGAGAACTTCGCGCAGCGAGGGTCTGGCGCAATTGATGGTCGATGCAACGTGCAATCACGCTCAACCTTTGAGCGTAGAGCGCTTGCTGCAGTGGCATTCGCTGCTGTTTCCAGCGGACGATTCGAGTCAGCTGCACACGCCGGTGCGTGTGGGTGAGCTGCGTGGCAATGAGCCAATGCAGGTGGTGTCGGGCCCGCTGGATCGGCCAACGGTGCACTTCGAAGCCCCATCTAGGCACGGGCTGGAACAGCAGCTTGAAACGTTCGTTGACTGGTTCAACGTGGCGTCGACCACGCTGGATCCCCTGTTGCGCGCGGGTCTCGCTCACCTGTGGTTCGTGACTCTGCACCCCTTCGACGACGGCAACGGTCGTTTGACCCGCGCGCTCACCGACCTGGCGCTTGCCCAGGGTGACCACCAAGCGGTGCGTTTCTACGCGATGTCAGCCAGCATTCTGGACAACCGGGTGGGTTACTACTCGGTTCTGGAACAAACGCAGAAAGCCGACATGGACGTCACGCCGTGGCTGGTGTGGTTTCTTCAGACGTTGCTCGCAGCAATTACCGCAGCGATCACGAACATCGATCGAGTGCTGAACAAGGCGCGCTTCTGGCAGGCGCACCGTGCGCTGCCGTTATCGAAGGAGCAGCTGAAAGTGATCAATCGCCTGCTCGATGGTGGCGCCAAGGGATTCGAAGAAGGGATCAGCGCCGCGCAGTATCAAGCGGTAGCGAAGGTCAGCAAGGCCACCGCCACACGCCACCTCGCCGATCTATTGGAAAAGGGCCTGCTGCAACGATTGCCAGGTGGGGGTAGGAGTACGCGCTATGAGATCGCGTTGGAACAAGCTGAACATCCCAAGTCCTGAAAGAAGACCTACACTTCAAGCCGCATCCGGATGATCCAGCGTTTCCCACCCTAGGCACGCTAGCGCCAAGGTCCGCGGCACTGCCTCTCGGCCACTGCTGTATCGGCTGATGCTGCGAGCGCTAACGCCTAGAGCCTCGGCAGCCTGATCCAGTGTAAGACGGTGCTTCAATCGCCACTGGATGAAGAGGCGCGTATTTTCGTCCAGCGCCGATTGCGCCAGCGCGTCCAGAAACAGCGTGTCGGCGCCAATCTGAATATCGAGCGCAGGCCATTCGACCGTCCAACCTGCGTCGCCCATCACGGCGCCTTCAAAGGCTTTGCCTTTGGTCAGTGAGCGCAGGCCAGGGTACCTTTTCAAATCGTCATGCATGTTGAGGCGCAATTGCTGACCGCTGGTAAACGTCAGATCAAGTATGGCGCCTGGATGTGCCTGCACAGCCCGCAGGCGGGGGCGTTTCATCGATGCCATTGCTTCCACTCCTCCAGTGAGACAGCTAAACCGCGACTATCCCGATCCAATGAGTATAAGGTTCAGTATCGCCAATTTGGCGATATCACAATACTAGGCTGGAGCCTCAATTTTCTCCTACCCCAAACTCCGCGCCGAATTGCTCAACACCTGCACACACTGCATCAACGCCGGCACCAGCTGGCTTTCGGCGTCGGCGCGAGTCCAGCGGCTGGTGGGGGCGACCACGTGGACGGCGGCCACGGGGCGGCCGTTGCCGCCGATGACGGGGGCGGCGATGGTCATGTCGCCGAGGAACAGTTCCTGGGTGTTCACCGCGTAGCCGCATTCGCGCACGGTTTGCAGCGAGGCCATGATCTCGTCCACGTCGGTGTGGGTGTGCGGGGTGTGCGCGACGCGTGCGCTGCTTTGCACCAGGGCCAGGGCCTCGGTGGGTGGCAGGGCGCTGAGGTAGGCACGACCGGAGCCGGTGCAGTACATCGGCACGCGGCTGCCGATGGGCATGTGCACGGGTACGAAGCGGGCGCTGACGAAGCGCGCGATGTAGGTCATTTCCACACCGGTGGGCTCGGTCAGGCAGGCGGTCTCGCCGGTCAGCCGGGTGAGTTCGGCGAGAAACGGGTTGCCCACCTCGATCAGCGAGTGAGCGTCCAGATAGCTGAAGCCCAGTTCCAGCACATGTGGGGTCAACTGGTAATGCCGGGTGCGCGAGTGTTTCCGAAGGTAACCGAGGCTTTCCAGGGTGAACACCATGCGCTGGGCCGAGCTTTTAGTCATGTGGGCGGCTTCGGCGATCTCTGCAAGGCTCATGCTGCGGCGCTTGGCGCTGAATGTACGCAGTACGGCCAGGCCTTTTTCCAGGGACTGGTTGAACAGGCTGTTGCGATCTTCGGACATGAGGGCCTCAAGGAAATGACCAGCGATTGAACCCGGACTACAGCTAATCAACAGCAAATAACGGGCCTGAAAATCGTATATCGATACGAAAACTCCGTTAAACGATTTTTCAGCTGCGTAAATTGATAGCAAAGACCTGGAATGGCACAGAGCTTGCGACCTTCCTCAGGACCGCATGGCGGTACCCACCTTCCGATTCCTTCTGGAGTGACCCGATGAACAGCCTTTCCCCTCTGTTTCGCCGTTTCGCGCTCGGTATCTGCATGACGCTCGGTGCCTCCCTGGTGCACGCTGCCGAGGCACCGATGTACAAGGTTGGTGCAACCGCCACGGGTTCGCCCTTCACCTTTCTGGACATCAAGAGCAACAGCATTCAGGGGATGATGGTCGACATCGCCAAAGCAGTCGGCGAGGCGGGTGGCTTCGGCACGCAGATGGAACAGACCAATTTCGCGGCGCTGATCCCGTCGCTGACGTCGGGCAAGCTGGACTTCATTTCGGCGGGCATGCTCAAGACCGAAGAGCGCGCCAAGGTGGTGGACTTCAGCACGCCGGTCTATTCCTACGGCGAAGGCCTGATCGTCAGTGCCGACGACAACACCGCCTACCCCGACCTCAATGCGTTGAAGGGTGAAGTGATCGGCGCCCAGGCGGGCACCGCCTTCTACGACCTAGTCAACAAAATGGGCATCTTCAAGGAAGTACGCACCTACGATTCGATTGCCGAGATGGTCCGTGACCTGTCCCTGGGTCGCATCAAGGCCGCCGTGGCCGACCAGCCGATCGTGGCCTACCAGATTCGTCAGAACACCTTCAAAGGGGTGAAGCTGGCTGCCGACTACACGCCGGCCAAAGTCGGCGATGTGTGCTTCGTGGTGCGCAAGGGTGACAGCGAAACCCTGGAGCGCCTGAACAAGGCCATCGACACCATCAAGGCCAACGGCACGCTGCAAGGCATCGTGCAGAAGTGGGGCGTGTAGGCTGAGGAGCGACCATGAAGCTTGCTGAATTCTTGCAGAACGCGCAGGACTTCCTGCCGATTCTGCTTCAGGGTGCGTGGGTGACCATCCAGATCACGGTGCTGTCGTTTCTGCTCAGCAGCGTGCTCGGGCTGGTGCTGGCGCTGCTCAAGCTGTCGCCGATCCGCGCGCTGTCGTGGGCGGCGAGCACGGTGATCAACGTGATCCGCGGGCTGCCGATCATCGTGCAGCTGTTCTATATCTATTTCGTGCTGCCGGAGATGGGCATTCATCTGACCGCCTTCCAGGCCGGCGTGATCGGCATGGGCATCGCTTACTCCGCTTACCAGGCGGAAAATTTTCGCACCGGCATCATTGCCGTCGACCAGGGTCAGCGCGAAGCGTCGGAAGCGCTGGGCATGCGCTCGTTCATGATGATGCGCCGGGTGATTCTGCCGCAGGCGTTTCGTATCGCGCTGCCGCCCTACGGCAATACGTTGGTGATGATGCTCAAGGACTCCTCGCTGGTGTCGACCATTACCGTGGCCGAGATGACCCGCCAGGGCCAGTTGATTGCCTCGTCGACCTTCCAGAACATGACCGTCTACACCTTGGTGGCCTTGCTGTATCTGCTGATGAGCCTGCCGCTGGTGTACGGGTTGCGGCGCATGGAGCAGCGTCTGAGCCGGAGGAAGAAGGCATGATCAAGATCAGCCAGTTGCAGAAGAACTATGGCGACCACCGCGTGTTGCACGGGGTCGATCTCGAGGTGCAGAAAGGCGAAGTGGTGTGCCTGATCGGCCCGTCGGGTTCGGGCAAATCGACGTTGCTGCGCTGCATCAATGCGCTGGAAACCTATGAAGGTGGCTCGATCCAGGCCTTCGGTGAAACCGTGCAGCGCGGCAGCAAGACGGTGCACACCCTGCGCAGCCGCATGGGCATGGTGTTCCAGCGCTTCAATCTGTTCCCCCATCGCACGGTGCTGGAGAACGTGATGGAGGGGCCGCTGTACGTCAAGGGCGAACCGGCCGCGCAGGTGCGCAGCGAGGCACTGGCGTTGCTCGACAAGGTCGGCCTGGCGGAAAAGGCCGATGCCTACCCGGAGCAGTTGTCCGGTGGCCAGCAGCAGCGTGTGGCCATCGCTCGCGCACTGGCAATGAAGCCTGAGGCCATGCTGTTCGATGAACCGACGTCGGCGCTGGACCCGGAGCTGGTGGGCGATGTGCTGCAGGTGATGCGCACCCTGGCAGACGAAGGCATGACCATGATCGTCGTCACTCACGAAATGGGCTTTGCTCGCGAGGTCGCCGACCGCGTGTGCTTCCTGCACGGGGGTTATCTGGTGGAGACCGGACCGGCCGAAGAGGTGCTGGGCAATCCGCAGCACCCGCGCACCCAGGATTTCCTGCGCCGGGTCTTGCACCCGACCACCAGCACCCGGAGCCAGCCATGATCGATGTGCCTTCACTGTGGGCGGCGACCGCGCCGCCTGCGCGGGTCACCCCGCCATTGCGCGAGTCGGGTACGTACGATGTGGTGATCGTCGGCGCCGGGTACACCGGCCTTTCCACTGCACTGCACCTGGCCGAGCGTGGCGTCAGCGTGTGCGTGCTGGAGGCGCGGGAGCCGGGCTGGGGCGCTTCGGGGCGCAACGGGGGGCAGGTCAACCCGACCTTGAAGCATGACCCGGACGAACTGGTGCGGCTGTACGGCGCAGCCATCGCCGAGCCGTTGATCGACACCGTGTCGCGCTCGGCCGACCTGGTGTTCGACCTGATCAAGCGCCACGGCATAGAGTGTGCAGCGGTGCGCAAGGGCTGGATGCAGGTGTCCTATTCGCACAAGGGTGTGGCTGGCCTGCACGCTCGCGCCGCGCAGTGGGAGAAACGCGGGGTGCCGGTGCAGCGCCTGGATGCTGGCGAGGTCGCTGCGCGCATGGGCAGCCAGGCGTTCGCCGGCGGTTGGCTGGATGGCCGCGCCGGCGCCATCCAGCCCCTGGCCTATGCCCGCGGGCTGGTCACTGCGGCGCAAGCGGCTGGCGCCAGTGTCCATGGGCAGAGCCCGGTGACCGGGTTGCAGCCAGTGGGGTCAGGCTGGCAGGTGCAGACGGCCAATGGCGCCCAGATCAACGCAACCCAGGTGGTGCTCGCCACCAACGGTTACAGCGATGGCCTGTGGCCGGGCATGGCGCAGAGCGTCCTGGCGGCGAACAGCTTCATCGTTGCGACCCGGCCGCTGCAGGGGGCGGCGGCACAGAGCATTCTGCCCGGGCAGGAGACCGTGTCCACGGCGCAGCGGCTGCTGCTGTACTTTCGCAAGGACAGCCACGGGCGGTTGCTGATGGGCGGCCGCGGCACCTTCAGCGACCCCGGCGCACCTCAGGATTTTGCCCATCTGGAACGCTCGCTGGCGTTGCTCTTCCCGCAGCTGGGCAAGCTGGATTTCGAGTACCGCTGGGCCGGACGCATCGCCATCACCCGGGACTTCATGCCCCACGTGCACCAACCTGCGCCGGGCCTGACCCTGGCACTGGGTTGCAACGGCCGCGGCATCGCCCTGTGTACCAGCCTGGGGCAACAACTGGCTGCCAGCCTGTGCGACAGCCGTGCCGAATTTGCCTACCCAGTGAGCCCTCTGCAGAAGCTGCCCATGCATGGCCTGCAACGCTTTTACATCGGCGCAGGCGTGGCCTGGTACAGCCTGCTCGACCGTTTGAACGTGAGCTGAGCGCCTGCGGCAGAGCGTCGCGCACGGGATTGGCGGTGAACCAATCGCCGTGCGCCGGTTTCTAAGGGGTTCACTCCGAACAATGGTTGCACCTCCATGCCTAAGAAACTTTCCCTCGCTCTGCTGATGATTTCCGCCCTGGGCCTGGCGGCCTGTGACAAGACGTCCGAAGACCATGTGCAGAAAGCCAACGAGCACACCGAAGCCGCCGCCCAGAAGCAAGCCGAAGGCAAGCCTGCGCAAGCCGCCGAGGAAAAAGCCGAAGCCGCCGAAGAACACGACAAGGCCCGCGAAAAGCGCGTCACCGAAGACCGCCACCAGGCGCTGTCCTCGGACGTACCGGACGAGATCAAGGCGCCCGAGAAGAAGTAAATCGCAACGCGATCGGCCCAGGCCCCGCCCGTGATGGACGGGGCTTTTTTGTACCGGGCGCTTGGCTCCAGACCACATTTGGAAACAGCCGGGTGTTCGAAGACCTCTCACAATGTCGTTACTCTGAGATGCCGATACGCAGGAAGCGTGATCGTTTACATCACGGAATAAGCATGATAAAAAGCTTTCAACACAAGGGCCTGAAGGCTTTCTTCGAAACCGGATCAACCAAGGGTATCTGCGCTGATCATGCCAAACGCCTTGCTCGCATCTTGCCGATTCTGGAGCGCGCCATTGATGCTGGCGATGTTGACATGCCTGGGTGGAGGCTATATCCACTCAAGGGTGATCTCGTGACGTATTGGTCGGTAACGGTGAGCGGCAACTGGCGGCTGATCTTTCGCTTCGAGGACGGCAACGTCGAACTGCTCGATTACCTCGACTATCACTAAGGATGACTGCGCCATGCCTATGCACAACCCTCCTCATCCCGGCGAAGCGTTGCTGGAAGATGTACTTCCGGCCCTGGACATCAAGATCGCGGAGTTCGCCCGGCGCTTGGGCTATGCCCGGGAAACCCTTTCACGGATCTTGCACGGTCATGCCCCCATCAGCCCGGACCTGGCCGTTCGCCTGGAGCGTGCTGGAATCGGCAAAGCACGTACCTGGCTGGCCATTCAGGCTGACTGGGATCTATGGCAGGCAGAGCACCGCCAGCAACCGCTGATCGAGCCGTTTGCCGCTTCCGTGTCTTGACTGCTCTGCCCTCAACTCCGTCTAGACGAAGTCGGCAGCTTCAGCCAGGGCCTTGACGAACACGCGGTAGGTCTTGGGGTTGGCCTCGCGAAACTTCTTGGTGGCGTACTCGTCGCTACGCGGCTCAGCCTGCCATTGCCTTGACATCATCTGTCCAATTCCTTTACAAAGCCGACACACAGGGATTCGCTGATCAGGCCACGGATGAAGGCTAACTATTTTCGATTCTGGCTGGGGCAGGTGCTGCTCGGCCTGTTCATAGGCTGCATCGCACTGCTGGACCCCTTCGGGCTTTCCAGCTCCAGTGACGCTGCGTCTTCGCAGTGGATCAATCGCATCGCCGCCAGCAGCTACCCGGACACCGGGCAGCAGCAGGTGGTCGTCGTGCTGATCGACGACGCCTACCTCATGCGCAACGCCACCTTCTGGCCCCTGCCCTATGCGCAGCAAAGCCAGCTGTTCAGGCGTCTGTTGGCGTACAAACCGCGGGCGGTCTTCGTGGACTTGATGTACAGCCACGACCACTCACTCAATGATGCCGACAACGGCAGCCAACTGCTGGTCAATGTCTTCGAGCGCTATCGAGAACAGGGCATCTCGCTTCTGTTGGCCAACACCGGCGACACTCGCGGTGTCAACGGTCAGGCCAACGCTTTGGCGCCGCTGGACCAGATGAGCCGTCGTGCACTGGTGAAGTGGAGCGATGTCGGCGACCGATACCCGTTGGCCGTCGAGACGTCGCAGGGGCTGATCGAAACGCCAGCGCTGGGCCTGTACCGCGAGTTTTGTCGCGACCGCGAATGTACCGGGCTGCCTGTCGATGCGGCCCAGGCAGCGCAACGCGCACCCATCGCGCTGCGCTGGGGAAGGACACTGTCACCCCTGCAATCGCTGGCCACCTCGGTGGCGGAATGCTCGGTAGCGGGCAATGCCTGGTATGCCCAGTTATGGCAGGCGATCTTCTGGAAGTTCGGCGACAGCGGCCAGGCCACTTGTGCCTATACCCTCACCCTCAAGGCCAGCGCCCTGGAAGCCAATTCGCCCGAGGACCGTGCGCTCTTGCGGCAGTTGCTCAGCGACAAACTGGTGCTGGTGGGGGCTCAGATCACCTCGGCCGGCGACCTTACCCAAACGCCGGTGCACGGCCTGCTGCCAGGGGTGTACCTGCACGCCATGGCGCTGGACAACCTGGTGACCTACCACGATGCGTATCAACGCGATCCGGACAGTTATTTCTGGCTATCGATCAGTTGGCTGGACCTGGTGCAATTGGGTTTCGTTATCGTCATCGTCGGTCTGCGTGCCTGGTATCGACGGCGCCGCCATCGTCGCGCCAAAGCGTGGCGCGCCCCCCTGTTCAGTTGGGCCATCGTCCAGGTAGCACTGGCCGTGCTGTGCTGGGGACTGTGGCAAAACAACATCAGCCCGGCCAATGTCCTGGCCATTGCCGTGTTGTCGGTTTCAATCATTTCAGCGCCGATCAGCCGGTTTGCCAAGCGGCGATGGCGATCGCTCGTGCGTTATTTCGCCCAGCGCAGGCGCGCTCGTATTTCACTTGTAGAAGGAACTCAAGGATGACCCGAATCACGTTTTTGCTGTTGGCAGCGCTGTGCAGCCCGAGTGTGTTGGCCACCACCGTCGACGCCTATGAAGCCGATCCGCTGACATTGCTCGACGAGCATGGCAAATCTCAGGGCAGGTTGCCTGTGAAGGATGCACCCAAGCCGCCGTTGCAGGTGTTGACCGCCCACCCGAATCTGGATCAGGTACAGGTCGAGCTTGGCGGACGCAAAGTCTGGCTGGACACCATGGACCTGCGTTTGAGCGAAGGCAAGATCGTTACCACGCCTTGCGAAAGCCTGCCCATCAGCCAGAAGGCCGACACCCGGAACGCCTCGACCATCGGCTTCGGTTCAGGCTGCAGCAAACCATGAGCGCCGGGACCGTGAGGGACCGGGCCTTGCACACCAGCCTTTGCGCCTTGGCCTGCCTGCTGCTCGGTGGTTGCGGCACGCTCAAGGGCGCAGATGCTGCATTCATGAACCTGGTAGGGCCTTCTACCCAATCCCAGGTCAAAGGACGCTATCTGGACACGGCGGATGTACGCCAGTATTACAGGCTCGACCCGCAACGGGTCAGCGCACAGCGCCTGAGCTATGACGGCATGGCGGTCCCGGCCGGGGAAATTCGCCAGCACAATGTGGTGCTCATTCCACCTTTGCAGACGTACCTGCAAGGCATCGTCGGCAGGCTCGGCAAAGGTTGGCCAGGCGAGTTGCCCGCTCTGCAGGTGAAGGTCATCGACAGCTACGGTTTCGGGCCATCGGCCGACCCGTACGGCAATCTGTTCGTCCCCTTGGGCATGCTCGACAACGTCCAGAGCGAGGACGAGATCGCGGCGATGCTGGGGCACGAAATGAGCCACGTACTGCTGCACCATCATGATCGACGGGCAGCGTTCCAGCAGCAGAATGCTGTGCTGAGCAACGTGGCAACCTCGGTGGTGCTCGCGACCATGATCGCTGACACCGGAGTGAACCGTAGCTCGGGCAGCTTGAAGTTCATCAGCAAGGACCCGCAGGGCATGCAGAAAACCGTGGGCAATACGGTGCTGTATACGGCCTTGGTGAACAGCTTCTCGGAAAACATCTGGAGCACGGCCTGGGGCCGCAGCCAAGAGGACCAGGCCGATCTGCTGGGTGCCGACTTGATGATCAAGGCCGGCTATGCTCCGCGCGCCGCCAGCCACAGCCTGCAGCGCCTGAGCGATTTCCAGGGCAAGCAGAAGTCCTTGCTCGGCAGCTTTGCCACGCAGCGAAAGGAAGCCATGCAGGCGTCGTTGCAGAACCTGCAGGTCGATCGCTTGGTCAAGGAGGTGGAAGTCACCTTGAATCAAGGGCTGGCCACCGGCATCACTGCCGCAGGCCAGTATTTCCAGCGCTCGCACATGTCGCCGCTGGACCGCGATACCGAACTGCGCCAGTACCTGCAACGCCAGTACGATGGGCAACGACGTGCGCCGGTCAATGCCGATGACTGGCAGCGATTGCGGGCCTCTGGCGCGGTCGCACCGTCGCTGCAAGCCTACAAGGACGCCTATGCGGCGACCGTGGCACTTGAACAAAAGAAACTGCGCGAAGCGCAGCTGTTCAGCGACCGGGCGCTGACGTCTGCGGTACGCGACCAGCCCGGCATCCGCCGAGCAGCCTTCAGTGTCGACATGGCGCAGGGCAAACGCCGCGAAGCGCTGAGCGAGTTGCAGTCGATCAAAGACTGGTCACTGGCCAGCCCTGAGCTGTACGACTTGATGATCGCTCACCATCTGCGCAACGACGATCCACGCGCAGCCTTGGCACTGATCGCCCAAGCGGAAAGGACACTGGGCTCCGAAGAGCTTTTCATCACCGAGAAGCTGGCCGCCAACCAACGGCTCAAGGACGACGCACAGGTCAAGCTACTGGCACGCAAGTGCGCGCAGTACCCGACGCGCAAGGACGGTTGCAAGAAACTGCTACCGGTCTGAGGCGCGTCGCGTGTTCACTTGGCGAACTTGTACTCGCCGCCCTGCTCGATCGCTTTCTGATAAGCCGGACGCGCCTGCAGGCGTTCGACCCAGGCCGACAGGTGCGGATAGGCGTCCAGCTTGCCCTGGGCTTTGGCCAACTCGCCGACGAAGCTCATCTGCACGTCGGCGCCGGTCAGTTCTTCACCCACCAGGTAAGGCGTCAGGCTGAGGGCGGTATTCAGGTAGCCCAAGTAGTTATCCAGTTCGGATTCGATGCGCGGATGCAGCGGCGCGCCGGCTTCGCCCAGACGGCCGACGTACAGATTGAGCATCAGCGGCAGCATCGCCGAGCCTTCGGCGAAGTGCAGCCACTGCACGTATTCGTCGTAGGTGGCGCTGGCCGGATCAGGCTGGAGAGCGCCATGGCCGTGACGACGGATTAAATAATCGACGATGGCGCCGGACTCGATGATGGTGTGCGGACCATCCTGGATCATCGGCGATTTACCCAATGGATGGACGGCCTTGAGCTCGGCGGGCGCGAGATTGGTCTTGGTGTCGCGTTCATAACGCTTGATCTCGTAAGGCACGCCGAGCTCTTCCAGCAGCCAGATGATGCGTTGCGAGCGTGAATTGTTCAGGTGGTGAACGATGATCATGACGAAGACCTTCTGTAGGGGCAGGTTAAGAGCAGACCCGGCCTGATCTGCAGAGTGCAAAAAATCCCTGCGCGGGGAGCGCGCTCTTCACTCATCTCGATAGCTTCCTGTGGGCAAAACAGTTCCTGCTGCGCCACTCGGTGTTTTCGCAATAAAACGCTTCGACGGCGCCGATTTGTGGCCGCTTGCGCGCAGCCCCTGGCGGTAGATTGGACAGCAGCGGTCCAGCAGAACGACCGAGCGACAACAACCAGCTCGCCTCCCACCTGCCAACCTTCAGGAGTCCCGTACATGACACCGACGCCACTGCGCGCATTCAAGTTCGCAAGCCTTGCACTGCTGGTCGGCGCCTTCGGGCAGGCCTGGGCCGAGGACATCACGTTCGTTTCGCAGGGCGGTGCCTACCAGGAGGCACAGAGCAAGGCCATCCTCGAACCGGCGGCCAAGAAGCTCGGCCTGACCCTCAAGCAGGACAGCTCGCCCAAGGCCTACCCGATCATCAAGACCCAGGTCGAAAGCGGCAAGGTCAGTTGGGACGTGGTCGACCTGCCCACCGGCGATTGCCTGCGCGGTGAGGCCGAGGGCCTGTTCGAAAAGCTCGACCCAGCCCTGGTGCCGAACGCTGCGCAGCTTCCGGCGGCGCTCAAGGACGACTACACCGTCGGCTACATCAGCTACTCCACCGTGCTGGCCTATCGCACCGATGCCTTCAAGGGTGACAACGTGCCCAGGACCTGGGCGGATTTCTGGGACACGAAGAAATTTCCGGGGCAGCGCTCGCTGCGCAACCTGCCGCGCCCCACCCTCGAGATTGCCTTGATGGCCGACGGCGTGGCGCCTGACAAGCTGTACCCGCTGGACGTGGAGCGGGCCTTCAAGAAGCTCGAGGAAATCAAGCCGCACATTGCCACCTGGTGGACCTCCGGCGGGCAGTCGGCGCAGTTGATCAGTGATGGCGAGGTGGACATGATCCAGGCCTGGAACGGTCGCATCACGGCGGTGCAGGCCGACGGTGCGCCGGTAGCCTTCGACTACAACCAAGGCGTGCTGGAAACCAACTCGCTGTGCGTGCTCAAGGGTACGGCGCACCGGACGGCAGCGATGAAGTTCGTCAACGAGGCCATCGACGCCAAGCTGCAGGCTGCGCTGCCGATGATCATCGACTACGGCCCGCTGAATCCCGAGGCGTTCAAGACCGGCACCATTCCTGCCGAACGTGCGACCAAGCTGCCGTCTTCGCCTGAAAACATCTCGCGTCAGGCGCTGCTGTCGGCCAAGTGGTGGGCGTCGCAGGAAGGGGTGAAGGCCGAAGAGCGCTGGCTGGCCTTTGTGCAGAAAAAGTAGGCGTGCCAGGGCGGGCCTCTTCGCGGGCAGAGCCCCGCTCCCACAGAAGCACGTCTGAAGCCTGCTCCTGAAGTGGAGCACTTCAGCGCTGCCTTTGTGGGAGCGGGTCTCTGCCCGCGAAGGGGCCGACGCAGTTGCTGCTGTCGCCCACCCTCAATACGAAACAAACCACTCCGGCGCAGGCCTTTTAAGCCCGTTTCGTTCTTGGCTGAGTCGGTACATTGAACCTTGAGGGTCGCCATGACCGACCAACAACAAGCTGCTTGCGCTGGTTCACCGGCGCTCGGCCGTGAGGAATCGTTCCATGTCCAACGCCTATCTCGCCAAATCCATGCCTGACGCCCACAGCGAACCGCCTGCAAGCAATGCCGAAGCCCTGGCGCGCGAGGAACGTCGGGAGAATACCTCGATGTTGCTGCTGCTCGCCCCGGCGCTGTTCATGGTGGTAGTGCTGTTGATCCTGCCGATGTGCTGGCTGGCGTTCCAGTCGGTACAGACCGAAGACGGCTTTTCGCTGGCCAACTACGCGCGCATCTTCGAAGAACGCATCTACTGGGATACGTTCTACCTGACGTTCAAGATCAGCCTGATCGTGACCCTGCTGTCCATCGTCATGGGCTTCCCGATAGCCTACGCAGCCTCGCGCCTGCAGGGCTTCTGGGCCAACCTGATTCTGATCTGCGTGATCCTGCCATTCTGGACCAGCGTGCTGGTGCGCTCCTACGCCTGGCTGGTGTTGCTGCAGCGGCGCGGGGTGGTCAACCAGACGCTGCTGGACATGGGCATCATCGACCAACCGCTGAACATGATGCACAACACCACCGGCACGGTGATCGGCACTCTGCACGTGATGTTGCCGTTCATGGTGCTGCCGCTGTATTCGGTGATGAAGAAGATTCCCCAGGACCTGATGCAGGCTTCCGAAAGCCTGGGCGCCAAACCCTTCTACACCTTTCGCCGGGTGTTTCTGCCGATGGCGGCGC
Source organism: Pseudomonas baltica (assembly GCF_014235765.1). Classification (GTDB taxonomy): domain Bacteria; phylum Pseudomonadota; class Gammaproteobacteria; order Pseudomonadales; family Pseudomonadaceae; genus Aquipseudomonas; species Aquipseudomonas baltica. The sequence continues at coordinate 103,890 of NZ_JACMYH010000004.1, read as the reverse complement.
CGGGTGTGATGGCCGGTTCCATCCTGGTTTTCGTGATCTGCCTGGGCTTCTTCATCACCCCTGAACTGCTGGGCGGCGGTCGCACCATCCTGGTGTCGATGCTGGTGCAGCGCAACGTCGAGCTTTATCACGCCTGGGGCGCCGCCAGTGCGGTGGGCCTGGTGCTGCTGTTCGTGGTGTTCCTGATCTTCTGGGGCATCAACCGCTTCATCCCCATCGAACGCATCCTGGGAGCACGCTGATGAATACGCTTGCCTACCTGCGCCAGCTACGCCTGTCGCATGTGCTGTTCACCGTGCTGGTTGCGGCGATTCTGCTGTACCTGATCATCCCGGTGCTGATCGTGGTGCCGATGTCGTTCTCCGAGGCGCGCTTCCTGCAGTTCCCACCCAAGGAGTGGTCGCTGCGCTGGTATGAAGCCTTCTTCCACAGCGCCGAATGGATGTCGGCGGCGCGGGTCAGCCTGATCACCGCCGTAGTGACCACTGCAGTGAGCCTGCCCATCGGCATGGCCGCGGCCTACGCCATCAACAACTCGAGCCTGAAGGTCATCCGCACCCTGCAGATCGTGTTGCTGCTGCCCATGATGGTGCCGATCATCCTGATCGCGGCGGGGGTGTTCTTCGTCTACGCGCGGGTGGGGCTGATCAGCTCGCTGACCGGCCTGGTACTGGCGCATATCATGCTGGCCCTGCCCTACGTGATCATTGCCCTGCTCGCCGGGCTGCGCAATTTCGACATGTCGCAGGAGATGGTCGCGCGCAGCCTGGGCATGAACCGCTTTCGCGCGTTCATGGCGGTGACCTTGCCGCAGATCAAGCCCAGCGTGGTCTCGGCAACCCTGTTCGCGTTCATCACTTCGCTGGATGAGACGGTGGTAGCGCTGTTCATTTCCGGGGGTGACAACCAGACCCTGACCAAGCGCATGTTCACTGCACTGCGCGACGAAATCGACCCGACGATTGCGGCGATCAGTTCGATCCTGATTCTGGCGTCGCTGATTCTGGTGGTGGTGGCCGGGCGCAACAAGCAGGGGTAACACCCCCCAGCACAGCCTGCCGCCACTCCACCGCAATTCAGCATCCGCGCCGCGTCGCGTGCCCCATCTCGGCATCGCCCGCTGCGTGGACATTTCTACACTAGGTCCATCGTTCGGACTGCAAAGGCACCTTGATCATGTTGAAGCATTCACTGCGTGACCCTTCCCTGCTCGTCGAGCGCGCCTACGCCAATGGCCAGTGGATCACCGCCGATGACGGCGCCACCCTTGCCGTGACCAATCCTGCCGATGGCAGCGTGATCGCCAACGTACCGGCCTTGCAGGCGGCCGAAACCCGGCGCGCCATTGCCGCCGCCGAGGCCTGTTTCGTCACCTGGCGCGAAGTGCCTGCGGCCGAGCGCGCCAAATTGCTGGAGAAGTGGTACCAACTGATCCTGGACAACCAGGAAGACCTGGCCTTGATCATGACCGCCGAACAGGGCAAACCCCTGGGCGAGTCGCGCGGTGAAATTGCCTACGGCGCGAGCTTCGTCAAATGGTTCGCCGAGGAAGCGCGGCGCATCTATGGCGACACCATTCCTTCACCCGCCGCCGACCGCCGCATTCTGGTACTCAAGCAACCGATCGGCGTGGTCGCGGCGATCACCCCGTGGAATTTCCCCAACGCCATGATCACGCGCAAGTGCGCACCGGCCCTGGCAGCCGGTTGCCCGGTGCTGGTCAAGCCGTCGGAGATGACCCCGCTGTCGGCCCTGGCCCTGGCGGTGTTGGCCGAACGCGCAGGCATTCCGGCCGGGGTGTTCAACGTGCTCACCGGCCTGCCGGCAGGCGTGGGCGGCGAGATGACCAGCAATCCGGCCGTGCGCAAACTGTCGTTTACCGGTTCCACCCGCGTCGGCCAACTGTTGATGAGCCAATGCGCGACGACCATCAAGCGCCTGAGCCTGGAGCTGGGCGGCAACGCGCCGTTCATCGTGTTCGATGACGCCGACCTGGACCTGGCCATTGCCGGCGTCATGCAGAGCAAATTCCGCAACGCCGGGCAGACCTGCGTGTGTGCCAACCGCATTCTGGTGCAGGACGGCATCTACCAACGTTTCGCCGAACGCCTGAAGGCGGCGGTGGCCGAGCTGAAAGTCGGCCACGGACTGGCCGAGGGTGTGACCATCGGCCCGTTGATCAACGCTGCGGCAGTGGACAAGGTGGCCCGCCACATCAGCGATGCCGTGGAGAAAGGCGCTACCGTTGCCATTGGTGGGTTGCCGCAAAACGATGGCCTGTACGTGCAGCCCACGGTGTTGCTGGACGCCAACGCCGACATGCTGCTGGCCAGCGAGGAAACCTTCGGCCCCGTGGCGCCGCTGTTTCGCTTCCACACCGAGGACGAAGCGCTGGCGCTGGCCAATGCCACGCCCTATGGCCTGGGTGCCTACTACTTCACCCAGGACATGCGCCGCGCCTGGCGCGTGGGCGAGCGTCTGGAGTTCGGCATGGTCGGCTTGAACACCGGGATCATCTCCATGGAAGTGGCGCCCTTCGGCGGCGTGAAGCAATCGGGCACCGGCCGCGAGGGATCCAAGTACGGCCTGGATGAATTTCTCGAAGTGAAGGCCTGGCACATCGGTGGGTTGGGTTGAAGGCGCGGGGTCATGGCGGGCCTCATTCGCGGGCAGAGACCCGCTCCCACAGGGTTGTGTGCACGCCTTGTGGGAGCGGGTCTCTGCCCGCGAAGAGGCCACCCCTGACATCTTCCCGAAACGACATTCTTGATCTCCTGGAGCACCACAGATGAATTTCACTGAAGGTTTCGAATCGGTCAGCGTCAACCAGGTCAGCAAGCACTACGGCAGCCTCAAGGCGCTGGACAAGGTCAATCTCAAGGTGGAAGCCGGCGAATTCATGTCGCTGCTGGGGCCCTCGGGTTCGGGCAAGACCACCTTGCTGAGCATTCTGGGTGGCTTCATACGGGTGAGCTCCGGCAACATCCTGTTCGGCGAGCGCAACGTCACCCTGATGCCGCCGCACAAACGTGAAATCGGCGTGGTCTTTCAGAATTACGCGCTGTTCCCGCACATGACCGTTGGCGAGAACGTGGCCTTCCCGTTGCGTGCCCGTGGCGAAAGCGCGGGCAAGAGCCGGGAGCGGGTCAAACAGGCCTTGGCGACGGTGGAACTGAGTGGCTACGAAGAGCGCTCGATTGCCGCGCTTTCCGGCGGCCAGCGTCAGCGTGTGGCGCTGGCCCGAGCCATCGTTTTCGAACCCAAGCTGATCCTCATGGACGAGCCGCTGTCGGCGCTGGACAAGCAGCTGCGCGAGACCATGCAGATCGAACTGCGCGCCCTGCACAAGCGCCTGGGCGCGACCATGATCTACGTCACCCACGACCAGCGTGAAGCGCTGACCATGAGCGACCGCATCGCCATCATGCGCGGCGGGCAACTGGTTCAGGTCGACACGCCACGCCGCCTGCACGACCACCCTTCGGACGACTTCGTCGCCAGCTTCATCGGCGAAAGCACCTTGGTGCCGCTGCAACGCAGCGCGAACAACGGTTTGACCCTGGGCTCCACGGCCCTGCGCACCACGCGTCCGGTGCCCGCTACGGGCGATGTATTCCTGGCGCTGCAAGCGGAAAAGCTGCTGCTGGACAGCGCCAGCGCCGGGCCTGAGTGGAATCGCTTGAGCGGGCGGGTCGCCGACATCGTCTTTCAGGGCGAAAGCCTGAAGGTTTTCGTCGACCTGGACGGTGGGCCCACCGTCAGCCTGCGCCAGCCCAGCCACCACGAAGGCAACCTGAGCCTGCCGCCGATCGGCTCGCCGATGCTGATGCGCCTGCATCCGGAAGACACCATCGTGGTGCCGCGCGCCGGGGTTTGAGGAGGTCAGTGCAGGCCCCTTCGCGGGCAGAGGGCTCGCCGCCCGCCCCGCTCCCACAAGGACCTGCACAACTGTGGGAGCGGGGCGGGCGGCGAGCCCTCTGCCCGCGAAGAGGCCAGCACTGACACCCCACCACCCAAACAACCGAATCTACCGCCCCACCCGCAAAAAAAACGCAAACACCCCAGCCAAACCCACAACTTCGGTGCTTGTGATTTGCGCCACTCCTTATCCTGATCACATCACCCGCCACGCTCGGCGCTCACGGAGATCGAGATGAATTCTGCACTGACCGAAAATCAACGCCTGCTGGCCCTGCGCGAACAACACGTGCCCCGTGGCATCGCCACCGCGCACCCGATCGTGGCCGCGCGCGCCCAGGGTGCCGAGCTGTGGGATGTGGACAACAAGCGCTATCTGGATTTCGTCGGCGGTATCGGCGTGCTCAATGTCGGCCACAACCACCCCGCTGTGGTCGAGGCGGTGCGCAGCCAGGTGGGCAAGGTGTCCCATGTCAGTTTTCAGGTGGCGGCCTACGAGACCTACATCGACGTGGCCGCGCGGCTGAACGTGCTGGTCGGCGGGGACGAGCACTACAAGAGTGTGCTGTTCACCTCCGGCGCCGAAGCGGTGGAAAACGCGATCAAGATCGCCCGCGGCTACACCCAGCGGCCTGCGGTGATTTCGTTTCGCGGAGGGTTCCACGGACGCACCCTGTTGGGTGTGACCTTGACCGGCATGAGCCAGCCCTACAAACAGAATTTCGGCCCGTTCCCGGCGGAGATCTATCACGCCAGCTACCCCAATGCCTATCGCGGCATCAGCAGCGACGACGCCCTGGCGCAGTTGCACGAGCTGTTTGCCAGCGACGTGGCGCCGGATCGGGTAGCGGCGATCCTGATCGAACCGGTGCAGGGCGACGGCGGTTTCCTGGCCGCGCCGGTCGAGTTTCTCCAGGCGCTGCGCGCGCTGTGCACGCAGCATGGCATCGTGTTGATTGCCGATGAAATCCAGGCCGGATTCGGCCGTACCGGGAAAATGTTCGGTTTCCAGCATGCGGGTATCCAGCCGGATCTGGTCACGGTGGCCAAGTCGCTGGCCGGTGGCATGCCACTGTCGGGCGTGGTGGGCCGAGCCGAGATCATGGATGCGCCGACGCCCGGTGGGTTGGGCGGCACCTACGGTGGCAACGCCGTGGCCTGTGCGGCGGCGCTGGCGGTGTTGGACCTGTTCGAGCACGAAGACCTGCTGGCGCAGGGCGAGCAGCGTGCGGTGCAGTTGCGCGAGGGCTTGCTGGGGCTGCAGAAACGCTATCCGCGCATCGGTGATGTGCGGGGCCTGGGCTTCATGCTGGCCATCGAGATGGTCAAGGACGATGCCGGGCACAGCGCCGACGCCGATCTGGCCCAGCGGGTCATCGACCAAGCGCGCCAGGCGGGGTTGCTGGTGATCAAGTGTGGGCTGTATCGCAACGTGGTTCGCTTCCTCGCGCCGCTGGTGACCAGCGCCGAGCAGGTGGCAGAAGCCTTGCAGATGCTCGACAAGGCATTGGCAAAAGCCGGGGCCTGACTGTGGGAGCGGGGCGGGCAGCGCGCTCTTCGCGGCCACGGACCGCTCCTACAGGGATCAGGGCCAAACGTAGGAGCGGTCAGCGGCCGCGAAGAATGCGCCGCGGTACACCTGGCACACTGCGGCGCGCTGTTCGCGGCCACCGACCGCTCCTACGGTGGAAAAGCTGTAGGAGTCTGCAGGGAAGCCCTTCATACCGTCGCTCAGGAGCATTCCATGAAAGTCACACAGTACAAGGCCCTGGGGTTCTCTTATGCCACCCTGGTCGACCGTGAACGGGGCATTCTCGAAGGCCTGCGACCCTTGTCGGTGCAGAGCGAGACTCCCGGCAGTGACGCGCAACTGCTGACGGCCTACCGCGCCATCGCCCAGGAGCTCGGCCAGGCGGGCGGCAACCCCAGTGCCAGTGCGTTCCACGGCCAGCTGTACCAGCGCATGGCGCACCGATTGCATGTGATTCCCGGCTGGGATGAAAGTGTGGCTTTCGGTAGCTCGTCGGCCCATTGGCCGATCTTCGAAGACGCCCCCGGCGCCCTGCAGTACCTGAGCAAGTTCTACCGGTTGATACTGATCGCCCCACCCCACGGCATCGATGTCGGCGCCCTGACCCAACGCTTGCCGGTGGCATTCGATGCGGTCATCGAACCTTGCAACGATGACTGGCACAGCAGCCTCGCCACCGAGCTGCAGCGCCTGGGCCTGGAGCGCTCGCAGTTGCTGCCGGTGCGCAGTACCGAAACGGATGACCCCTGGAACCTGCGCGTGGATTTTCCGGTGTGTACCCTGCACCGCGACCACCGCCAGCCATGGAATCTTTCGCCCCAGGCTCTGGACGGCAAGCGCTGTGAATACGCCAGCCTTGCAGACCTCGCCCATGCCCATCAAACGGCATTGCACGCCTGAGGCCCACGTTCATGCTTTGACTTGACGAGGTCCACCCCATGGATGCTGCAACGAAACTGGATCGCATCGACATCAATATTTTGGTGCAGCTGCAGAAGGACGGGCGCATGACCAACGTCAGCCTCGCCGAAGCCGTTGGCCTGTCCCCCAGCCCCTGCCTGCAACGAGTCAAACGCCTGGAGTCGGCGGGCTACATCAGTGGCTATGAAGCGCACGTCAATCTGGCCAAGTTCGCCAGCTCCGTCACGGTGTTCACCGAGGTGACCCTGTCGGACCACAAACGCGCCGATTTCGTGAAGTTCGAATCGAGCATCCGCAACATCGACGAGGTGCTCGAGTGCCATTTGATCAGCGGCGGGTATGACTACCTGGTGCGGTTCCTGTGCAGCAGCATCCAGCACTACCAGGAGCTGATGGAGTCGATCCTCGACAAGAACATCGGTATCGACAAGTATTTCAGCTACATCGTCATCAAGAGCCCGGTGCTCAAGAGCGCTGTGCCGTTGCGCAGTTTGGTGCGCGCGGTTTGATTCCCACACCGCGGTGACCCCGGACGCGGCTCGCGCCGCTGCTACAGGCCGATGTTCACGTCCGCCCACCCTACACATCCCACGCCGCGTCCGGCCGTTACGCCGCCTCAACTCAAAATGCAAAACACCTTGCGCACCGTCTGCTCGCTCGACCAGGCATTGGTCGCCCCCGCCGGCACCACCACGACCTCGCCGGCGCTGACCGTACAGGCGTCGCCCTGCTCGGGCGTCAAGGTCACTGCGCCTTCCAGAATGAACATCAGCTCGCTGTAGGCCGGCTGCACCTGCTTGCGCGCGTAGGCCTCGCACTGCCATAGGCCGATACGCAGGTTGGCCGCGCTGAACAGCGTTTCGCTCCAGGCTTTCGGAGCCGGAGTCAGCAGCACCGTTGCCGACGGCGGCTCGCTGGGCGGCAGTGGTTGAGCGAAGTCGATCTTCAGCGGCGTGCGAGGCATGTCAGTGCTCGGCGGCAAGCCGGGAAAAGCCATGAACAGACGGCGCAACTGCCCGCGATGCTGCCAGCGCACCGCCACACCACGAGGCACCACGAAACAATCCCCGGCCTTCAGGCGCAGGTCGAAGCCCTCGCCCTGCAGGGTCAGCTCGCCGGCCTCCACAATCCCCAGTTCGACCCAGGGAAAATCATCGATCGACAAATTGGCGCCGACGCTGGTCGACGCGCCCACCGCGTAGCCCGTGTGGGGGTCATGGAAATGCACGGTACGGCCGGCCGCCAGGGGGTCGTCCTGCAACGCAAAGGCGGCGACGGGTAGACGGCGTTCGATGGCGGGCTGTGAATAATGCAGGATCGGGGGCATAGGTCTCGTCTTGGCAATGAAGAAGTTCGCGGCTCAGCGGCCGATGGCATCAAGCAGTTGTTGCCAACCTGCCGCCAAGCGTACACCCGGCGCGCGAAAGGCATGCAGGGGAATGGGTTTGAACGTGTCGCCCGCCAGCAGGCCCAGTTGCACCGGTTCGCCCGCGGTCATGGCTGCCAGTTGCTTGCCCATGTAGGTGGACATCGCCACGCCACCGCCGTTGTAGCCGATGGCATAGAAGCTGCGCGCGTCCAGTTGACCTGCGTGGGGCAGGTAATCGAGGGTCATGGCCACCAGCCCAGACCAGCGAAACGCCACAGGCTGGTCGCGCAGGACCGGAAACACCTCGCCCATGCTGCGTTGCAGGGTGGCGAAGGCGCTGTCCGAATCGTCCTTGCCGAACGCTCCGCGGCCGCCGAAGATCAACCGGTCGCCGACCACCCGGAACCAGCGCAGCATGCGTTTGGTGTCGCCACAGACCTGGCCGCCGGGCATCAGCGTGGCCAATACGTCGGCCGGCAGTGGTGCAGTGGCAATGATTGCGCTACGAAAGGGGATAAGTCGTCGGTGCAGAGTATCGGTCGCAGCGCTCTGGTCGGAATAGCCATTGGTGGCATACACCACCTGTCTGGCACTGACCCTCCCCTGAGGCGTCTGCACGATGACCCGGTCGCCTTCCTGGCGGACCTGCAACGCCGGGCTGTTGATGAACATCTTCACGCCGCGCTCGTTCAGGCTGTGAGCCATGCCCCGGGCATAGTTGAGCGGGTGAATGCCGCCCGCCTTCGGCGTCAGCAGCCCGCCGTGAAAAAGGGTCGAGCCGGTCATTTCCCGCACCTGCACCGCGTCGATCATGCGCGACGACTCGCCGCCGGTTTCGCGCTTGATCCAGTCAGCGGTGTTGCGCAGCCCGTTCAAGGCAAGTTCGTTGTGGGCCGCGGCGATGTGCCCACCCATGTGCAACTGCGCGCCCTCGATGCCTAGGCTGTCGATCATTTCCACCAGGCTGTCCACGGCTGCATAACCGGTGCGGTACATGTGCAGAGCGGTGTCGCGATCGAAGCGCTGCATCAGGGCAGGAAAGCCGACGCGAAACTTGGGTGACACCACGCCACCGTTACGGCCACTGGCGCCCCAGGCCAGGGTATTGGCTTCCAGAATCAACGGCTCGCGGCCGCTCAGGGCAATGTGATGAGCCGCAGACAGCCCGGTGTAGCCGGCACCGACGATCACCACGTCGCACTGCCGCTCGCCCTGCAATGCTTGCAGGGCCGGGGCCGGTCGGGCGGTGGCCGCCCATAAACTCTTCGCAGTCATAGCCGGTTTCCACCAGAAGGCGGCGCTCGGAGCAAGCGCCGCTGTTGTCAGCCCAGTTCCTGTTCGACCGCGTCGGCCAGTTGCGCCAACGAGGTGAAATGGTAGTGCGGCTTGGTGTGCTCGGATTCCAGGGTGCCGCCGCTGCCCTTTTGCGCGTGGCGACGTTCGATCCAGCAGGTCTGGTAGCCCAGGCGCATGGCCACGCCAATGTCGTGGTACTGGCTCTGCGCAACGTGGAGAATCTCTTCGAAGACGATGCCCTGCGTGGCCAGCACCCCACGGGTGTAGGCGAAAAACTGCGGATCGGGCTTCTCGAACCGCACATCGTCAACGGTCACGCGCACATCGAACGGCTCGTCGAGGGTCTTGGCCATGTGGTTCAAGGCCCAGATCTGCGAGTTGGTGGTGGCCACCAGCTTGAAGTGCTTGTGCAGACGCTTGAGCGCCTCGATCGAGTCGGGGAAGGCCGGGAAGTTTTCCACCGCCAACGCCAGGCCGCGGGCGTATTCGTCGCTGTCCGGCAAGCCGAGCTGGCGCGCGATCAAGTGATAGCAGCGCTCCAGGTCATCCGGCCACCAGCCCGAATCGGGCATCGCGCGGGCATCGCGGTAGGCCTTCAGAATGTCGTCGTCGCTGCACGCCTTGCCCGCTTCGCCAGCCACTTCGCGCACATGGTTGAGAATGCCGGCTTCGAAATCGATCAGGGTGCCGACGACATCGAACGTCAGGGCTTTGAACTGCTTGAATGACATAGGGCGCTCCGCATGATGAACCAGGGGAAGGTGCAAGGTGTGGTTCAATTATCAGCCGGGTGAATCGCCATATGTTCTGTTTTGTCCTTACCTCAGGGCATAACCTACTGTTTTTCCCGCGATGGCGGCATACCTGTGTTCATGACGCCTCCGCGATCTTCCGTGCCAGGCATAACTGTGGGTAAAGCGCGTCGACGCGCACGATGTCGGCCTGCATTTCTTCGATGATCCACTGGCGCACGCTTTCCACGATAGGGCGGCTCGGACGGTTGGCCGGTGTCACCAGGCAGCAGTGCCGGGCACTGACCGTGACCTCGTCACCCACCGGCAGCAACTGCCCGTTGGCCAGGCAGTGCGAGACCACGTTGAGCCAACCCAGGGCCATGCCCTGGCCAAGCAGGGCGGCCTGCACCACCACCGCATAATCGGAGAACACCAGGGCATTGTCTGCGCGTCCACCCTGGTCGAAAGGCGTCGCCCAGGTACGGTCCTGGTTGTCCATGTGGATCAGCGCAGGCATTGCATTCTTGCCCTTGCCGCTCGGTACGCCGGCACGGTACTGCGGGCTGCAGACGGGCAGGGTGATCTCCGGGAGAACCAGGCTGTCTGCGGCCTTGACGCTGCCGGCGTCGAGGTAGCGCATGCCCAGGTCGACATCCATCAACGGTCCGCCGATGCGCCCGGACATGAGTTGGTAACGCATGTCCACCGCGGGAAAGCGCTCGCTGAAACGGCTCATGCGCGGCATCAGCCAATGCGTGGTGAACGCGGTGGACACCGACAGGGTGATGGTTTCCATGCCGGTAGCGCGGGCCGAGATTTCGCCGATGGCCGATTCGATGGTGTCGAAACCTTCCTGGACCCGGCGGTAAAGAAGGGTCCCGCTTTCGGTGAGCCGCGCGCCGCCACGAACGCGTTCGAACAACTGCACCCCAAGGTGTTCTTCCAGGCGCGAGAGCATGCGGCTCACGGCAGGCTGGCTGACGCAGAGTTCGTCGGCCGCACGGGTGAAACTGCCGCAACGGGCGGCTGCCTCGAAAACGAACAAGGAACCGGAGCTGGGCAGTTTTCTGCGAAGGTTGGACATTACCTGAGTTTATGCCTGGGAAAACTATTAGTAAATTGCCCTGACAGGAAAACCGTTCCTATTCTGACGGCATGTAACCCCTTTTTCCCTGTGGCGCTGTCGGCATATGCGGTGTACCTGACCGACCGCAGCGAACCCGGACGCGGCTTGCGCCGCTGCTACAGGGGATCGCGGGGTGCCTGTAGCAGCGGCGCGAGCCGCGTCGGCGGCATATGCGGTACGCCTGAACGACCGCAGCGAGCCGCGTCGGCGGCATATGCGATACGCCTGACCGACCGCAGCGAGCCGCGTCGGCGGCATATGCGGTACGCCTGACCGACCGCGACGAACCCGGACGCGGCTCGCGCCACTGCTACAGGGGATCGCGGGGTGCTTGTAGCAGCGGCGCGAGCCGCGTCGGCGGCATATGCGGTACGCCTGAGCGACCGCGGCGGACCTGGACGCGGCTTGCGCCGCTGCTGCAGGGGATCGCGGGGTGCTTGTAGCAGCGGCGCGAGCCGCGTCGGCGGTATATGCGGTACGCCTGAACGACCGCAGCGAACCCGGACGCGGCTTGCGCCGCTGCTACGGGGGATCGCGGGGTGCTTGTAGCAGCGGCGCGAGCCGCGTCGGCGGCATATGCGGTACGCCTGACCGACCGCGACGAACCCGGACGCGGCTTGCGCCGCTGCTACGGGGACGCAGGCGCATCGGCCTTTTTTATCACTGTGGAGAGCGAATTTTGGACAACGCGTTGAAGTTCTATATAGACGGCCGATGGGTCGAGCCTTCAGGCGCGCGGCGCCTGGCGGTGATCAATCCGGCCAGCGAGCAGGCGTTTACCGAAATCGCCTTGGGTGAACAGGCCGATGTCGATGCGGCGGTCGCGGCGGCGCGACGCGCCTTTACCGGCTTTGCGTTTACCACTCCGGCCGAGCGCAAGGCGCTGCTCGGACGGATCCTCGAGTCGTTCATGGCCCGCTACGACGACATTGCCGCGGCCATCATGCAGGAGGTCGGCGCACCGCGAGCCTTGGCCCATGACTGGCAGGCCGGCATCGGCAAGCGACACCTGGAGCAGATGCTGCGCACCCTGGACAGCTTCGAGTTCCGCACCCGGCGCGGCACCACGCTGATCAATCAAGAGCCAGTCGGCGTGGTGGCCTTGATCACGCCCTGGAACTGGCCGATCAATCAGATCGCCTGCAAGGTGGCACCGGCACTGGCCGCCGGCTGCACCCTGGTGCTCAAGCCCAGCGAGATCGCGCCGATCAACGCCATCATTTTTGCCGAAGTGCTGCACAGCGCCGGAGTGCCGGCGGGCGTGTTCAACCTGATCAATGGTGACGGGCCTGGCGTGGGCGCAGCGCTGGCCAGTCACCCCGACGTGGACATGGTGTCGTTCACCGGCTCCACCCGGGCCGGCGTGGAGGTGGCGCGGCTGGCCGCACCGACGGTCAAGCGGGTGCACCAGGAACTGGGCGGCAAGTCGGCCAATATCCTGCTCGACGATGTAGACCTGCACGCAGCGGTGACGGCAGGGGTCAACGGGTGCTTCGGCAACAGTGGCCAGTCCTGCAACGCGCCCACGCGGATGCTGGTGCCTGCCGCGCTGCACGACCAGGCAGTGGCGATCGCTCGCGTGGCGGCATCGGCCCATCGAGTCGGCGCGCCCGACGACCCGTCCACGACCCTGGGCCCGGTGATCAGTGACCGGCAATACCAGGCGATCCAGCGGATGATCGCCATCGGCATCGAAGAAGGCGCGCAGTTGGTGTGTGGCGGGCTGGGCCGGCCGGCCGGGTTGGACCTCGGGTATTACGTGCAGCCAACGATTTTCGCCGGGGTGGATGCACAGATGACGATTGCCCGCGAAGAGATCTTCGGCCCGGTGCTGGTGATCCAGCCCTATACCGATGAGCAGGACGCGGTACGTATGGCCAACGACAGTGTGTTCGGGCTGGCGGCGTACGTGCAGTCGGCCAGCCTTGCGCGGGCACGCCAGGTGGCCCTGCAGATGCGCGCCGGCAGCGTCTACATCAACTATCCCAGCTGGGACGCAGCGGCGCCGTTCGGTGGCTACAAGCAATCGGGCAATGGCCGCGAATACGCCGAATGGGGGTTGGAGGCGTTTCTGGAGGTGAAGGGTATCGTGGGTTGGGGTACCTGACACACCACAGCGCGCCCTTCGCGGCCAAGGACCGCTCCTACCGTTGACCGGCAACCCGTAGGGGCATCCATCGGCCGCGAACCAGACGCCGCGGCCTTCCTGAAACACCGCAGCGCGCCCTTTGCGGCCAAGGACCGCTCCTACCGTTGACCGGCAACCCGTAGGGGCATCCATCGGCCGCGAACCAGACGCCGCGGCCTTCCTGAAACACCGCAGCGCGCCCTTCGCGGGCAAGGACCGCTCCTACCGTTGACCGGCCACCCGTAGGAGCGGTCATCGGCCGCGAACCAGGCGCCGCGGTCTGCCTGAAACACCGTCGCCTCAACCCGCCTTGATCAGATCGGCGATACGCTCGGCAATCATGATGGTCGGCACATTGGTGTTGGCGCATGGAATCGACGGCATCAACGACGCATCGCACACCCGCAATCCCGTTACCCCGATCACCCGCCCGTTACTCGAGGTCACTGCCTGGGGATCCTCCGCGCGGCCCATGCGGCATGTGCCTGACGGGTGCCAGGTGCCGCCCACATTGGCGCGCACGAACGCCGTCAGTGCCTTGTCGTCGGCCAGCAACTTTTCCAGGGTCACACCTTGGGTCACCAGGCCTCGCACCAACAGCCCGCGCAAGGGGCCGGCGATGTCCAGCAGCACGCTCAACAGCCCACGCTGCAGGGCATTGAAACGGCCAGGCATCGCCACCTTGGCCACCCGCGGCGAGTAGCTGGATGGAAACACCACACTGCGCAGACCGCCCAGCCCCGGTGCCGACAGCGTCTCGGCACCCATGCGCAGGGCCTGCTTCAACCGCTGCAGGTCACGGGCTTCGGACAGCATCGAGAAACTGACATCGGGCTCCTGCAACGGATCCAGCGACGTCACCTGCACCCGCCCTCGCGAGTAGGACTTGTTGACCCAGAAAAACATCGTGCCCAGCCGGTAGCCCACCGAGTGCCAGCCGGAACGCGACAGGATCGCACCGTGCATGTCACCCGGCACCGTGCCCGGCAACCCGGATGAAAAGCGCACGATGGCCTGCTCGTGATGCTCGTCGACGTGAGGTGTTCGTCCCTGCGCCGTCAGCAGCGCCGACACGGCAATCGACGGATGCTCCATGAGATTGCCACCCACGCCCGGCCGGTCGGCCACCAGCGGCACGCCCAGATCGAGCAATTGGTCCAGCGGGCCAACGCCACTGCGGATCAACAACGCAGGGCTGTGAATCGCCCCGGCGCAGACGATCACCTCCCCGGCAAACACTTCCTCGGCCACGCCGGCCTGGCCCAGCAGACGCGCGCCCACCGCCTGGTTGCCGCGGAACAGCACGCGGTCCACCACACACTCGGTGCGCAGGGTCAGGTTGGGGCGGGCACGCACCTCGTCGGTGAGATAGCACACCGACACCGGAATTCGTTCACCCTGCTCGCTGACACCGATGGCACCCACGTAGACGCCATCCTGCCACTGCCCATTCTGGTCCGGGCGGGTGGGCAGGCCACGAGTCGCCAATACGCCCATGACCGCTTTCACGAAGGGCGACAGAAAGGCCGGCGCCGTACGCCGGATCCGTATCGGTCCGTCGCTGCCGTGCAGCGGCCCGCTGAAATCGCAGTCGGTTTCGAGTTTGCGAAAGTACGGCAGGCAGTTTTCCCAGCTCCAGCCTTCGGCACCGAGCCGCCCCCACTCGTCGTAGTCATCCGGCGCCCCGCGGTTGGTCATCAGCGCATTGATCGCCGATCCGCCGCCGAGCAGGCGCGCCTGCTCATAGCGACGGCTGCCCTGGGTGGACATGCGTGCGGTCAGGCGCTGCCAGATGTTGCGCCCATCCAGATAGGCACGTCCGGGGTAGCGACTGGCGATGGCCGCGGGCATCTTGCCCGGCGCAATGTCACGCCCGGCTTCCACCAGGCACACGCGCTTGCTGGGGTCTTCGGACAGCCGCGCGGCGAGCACACACCCCGCGCTGCCGCCGCCGAGAATCAGATAGTCGATCACGCTTGCGGCCGCCTTACTGGACGAATTTCAACCAGCGGTCCTTGGCGGCAATACCGTCAGCCGACGACCACCACTCTTCGGACATCAGCGCCTGCTTGGCGGCGTTCTCCGGCGAGCTTGGGAGCTCCTTGCCCCGTTCGGCGCTGAGCTTGCCAGTAGCGAACGCGGCGGGGTTGCCAGGGCCGTAATCGATGTACTTGGGCAGGTCGGCCTGCAGATCGGGCGACACTGCGGTGTCGACGAACTTGACCGCCTGGGCCAGGTTCGGCGCGTTCTTGAGGATGCACAGCTGGGTGTTCTGCAGGATGCCGTCGTTGTAGGTGAAGTCGACATCGGCGTTGTCTTTCTTCACCGCGCCTACGCGGCCATTCCAGATCATCAGCATGTCCACTTCACCGTCGTTGAGCAGCTGCGCCGATTGCCCGCCCGAACTCCACCACACGGCGATGTCCGGCTTGATCTGGGCTAGGCGCTTGTAGGCGCGGTCGACGTCCAGCGGGTAGAGTTTGTCGCGCGGCACGCCATCGGAAATCAGCGCCGCTTCCAGGGTACCCATGGGGTCGTTGCGCAATGCGCGGGTGCCCGGGAAGTCCTTGACGTTCCAGAAGTCGGCCCAGCTTTGCGGGACCTTCTTCAGGCTCTTGGTGTTGTAGCCCAGGACCGAGGAATAGAACTCGTAGGCCACCGAGTAAGGCGTGCGATAGGCCTCGGGCATGCCCTTGACGTTGGGCATTTTCGCCAGGTCCAGCGGTTCGATCAGGCCTTCGCGGCCACCACGGATACAGTTCGAAGGCGGGGTGTCGATCACGTCCCATACCGGCTTGCCGGTTTCGCCCTGGGCCTTGACCATGGGCCAGGCGTCCGGAACGCTGTCCTGCTTGATGGTGATGCCAAGCAACTTGGCGGCGGGGTCGAGGATGGCCTTGGTCTGCGCTTCTTGATACACGCCACCTTGGGACACGAAGGTAATCTGCTCGGCCTGGGCGCTGGTGGAACACGCCATGGCCACGTACAACAGGGATAGGACAGAACCGAAAGACAAGGTTTTCATGGCAAATCATCCTGGGGGTAGATTAATTCGGCAGCGACAAAAACCTCGACGGGTAGCCCATGTTTGCACCGGTTCTGTATTTTTGTTTGACCGAGCGGGACCGCTGGAAGGTACAAGAGGCGAAGCCTGCGCGACAATGCACCATTAGTCAGTACCACCATGATTTCAGGTTATCTATACCCACCCCGGCACGCTTACCCTGTAGCAGCGGCGCGAGCCGCGTCACCAACGCCGCGGTACATCTGCCCCACCGCGTCGAGGCCGGACGCGGCTCGCGCCGCTGCTACAGGTCACCGACCGCAAACGGCAATCGTTGGCCCAGCGCCTCGCGCAGGTAATGCACGAATGCGGTGATGCGCTGGGGCGTATGGCGCCGTTGCTGGTACATCGCAAACACGTCGGCCTGCGGTGCCTGATGATCGGTCAGCAGCGCCTGCAGCCGGCCACTCTGCAGATGGGCCTGCACGTCCCAGCGCGACCTCAGGATCAAACCGTGGCCGTCCAGCGCCCACCCCAGCGCCACCTCGCCATCATTGCTCGACAGCGTCCCGGTCACCTTGTGCGCATAGTCCTGGCCATCCTTGCGGAAGCGCCAGATGGCGTAATCGCTGCCGAACTGACGCAGCACGATGCAGTTATGGGCGGCCAGATCGGCCACCCGGAGGGGTGCAGGCATGTTCTCAAGGTATCCCGGTGCTGCACACAGCACGCGCGGATTCTCCAGCAGGCGCACGGCGATGAGCCGCGAATCGGGCGGCTCGCCCATGAACACGCCGAGGTCGAACTGATCATCGAGCAGGCTCATGGGCTGGCTGCTCAGTTCCAGGGATACTTCCAGCTCGGGATGCAGGCGCGCGAATGCAGAGACTACCTGAGCCAGATGCCTGCGACCGAAGCCCAGGGTGGCGTTGATCCGCAGTCGCCCGTGCAGGGTCGGCTGACGCGTGCCCAGCGCGCTTTCCAGTTCATCGAGCTGACGCAGGATAGGCCGCCCGCCTTCCAGGTACAGCACACCCTCGGGCGTCAGCGACAAGCGTCGCGTGGTGCGTTGCAGCAACTGCACACCCAGGCGCTGTTCCAGTTGGCTCAGCCGTTTGCTCACCGCTGGCAGCGACAGGCCAAGATGCCGGGCTACATCGGTCAGGCTGGCGCGGGTGGCCACCTGCTGAAAGAAGCTCAGGTCATCGATCATGCTCATGGATTGTTTACCTGAATCTAAGAATGGCTTAACCGCCAGGCCAATTATTAATCCGCACACCCTGATTACACTGAGTCGGCAAGTTCATCAACCCGTGGAGTGGCACCATGAGCAAGTCCAATTACAAGATTGCAGTGATTCCCGGTGACGGCATCGGCAAGGAGGTCATGCCCGAAGGGGTCCGTGTGCTGGATACCGTGGCGGCCCGCTACGACCTGAACTTGCAGTGGGACTGGTTCGACTTCGCCAGCGCCGATTACTACCTGGCTCACGGCAAGATGATGCCGGACGACTGGTTCGAAACGCTCAAGGGCTACGACGCCATCTACTTCGGCGCCGTGGGCTGGCCCGACGTGGTGCCCGACCATGTGTCGCTGTGGGATTCGCTGTTGCAGTTCCGCCGCGAGTTCGACCAGTACGTCAACCTGCGCCCTTGCCGGCTGATGCCTGGGGTGAAGGCACCGCTGGCCAACCGCAAGCCTGGTGACATCGATTTCTGGGTCGTGCGCGAGAACACCGAAGGCGAATATTCCAGCGTGGGCGGCAAGATGTTTCCCGGCACCGACCGCGAGATCGTCCTGCAGGAAACGGTGATGACCCGGGTCGGCGTCGACCGCATTCTCAAGTTTGCCTACGAACTGGCGCAGAGCCGACCGAAGAAACACCTGACCTCAGCGACCAAGTCCAATGGCATTGCCATCACCATGCCGTACTGGGACGAGCGCGTGGTCGAGATGGGCAAGAAGTACCCGGAAGTGAACGTCGACAAGTACCACATCGACATTCTCACGGCCAACTTCGTGCTGCATCCGGACTGGTTCGACGTGGTGGTGGCGAGCAACCTGTTCGGCGACATCCTCTCCGACCTTGGCCCGGCCTGTACTGGCACCATCGGCATCGCGCCGTCGGCCAACATCAACCCGGAACGCAACTTCCCCAGCCTGTTCGAACCGGTACACGGCTCGGCGCCGGACATCGCCGGCAAGGGCGTCGCCAACCCCATCGGGCAGATCTGGTGCGGCGCCATGATGCTCGAACACCTGGGCCATCCGGAGGCTGGCGCGGCGGTTCTGGCGGCCATTGAAAAGGTCCTGGCCATGGGCCCGGAACACGCACCACTGACCGCCGACATCGGCGGCACCGGCACCACCCGCGCCCTGGGCGAAGCCATCGCTGCCGCCTGTTGAGGCCGCGGCACCCCTGACACCGCACCGCCCCTTTCGCGGCCACAGGCCGCTCCTACAGGGATTGCGCAGCTCGTAGGAGCGGTCATCGGCCGCGAACCAGACGCCGCGGTACCCCTGACACACCGCACCGGCCCTTTCGCGGGCAGAGCCCCGCTCCCACACAGCACCGCTGCTACGGTCAACTTGTTCTGTTTCGCCCGCTCGATTCGGGAGAATGTTGCGCGGCAATCTGGCATCGTCGGTGTTCCTTCCGATCGTCAGCGAGAACCCACCTTATGACGCTGCTGTTCAAAGTCCCCGACGAGCGTGCGTCGGCCTGGAAGGCACTGTTCGCCCAGCATGCAGCGGATATTCCCGTGCGTTTCTGGCCGGACATCGGCGACCCGGCGCAGGTCCGCTATTTCGCCGCCTGGCAGCCGCCAGCGGACCTGTATGACCGATTCCCCCAACTGCAGGTGGTTTTCGCCACGTCGGCGGGGGTGGATCAGTTCGACCTTGCGCACGTTCCCGGGTCGGTCAGCGTAGTGCGCATGCTCGACCCTGGCATTGCCCAAGGCATCATCGAGTACACCGGCTTCGCCGTGCTCGCCCTGCATCGCCAGATGCCGACCTATCTGCAGCAACAGCGCGAGGGCAAGTGGGCGATCCATCCGCTGCTGGAGGCCGGCAAGCGCCGCGTCGGTGTGATGGGCCTGGGCAATCTGGGCCAGGCGGCATTGAACGCGCTGCGGCCGTTCGGCTTTGCCTTGAGTGGCTGGTCGCGCACGCTCAAGACACTGCCCGGCGTGCACTGCTATGGCGGCCGCGAGCAATTGCCGGACTTTCTCGGCAGCTGTGACATCCTGCTGTGCCTGTTGCCCTTGACCGCCGACACCGCTGGCATCCTCAATGCGCAGACTTTCGCCGCGCTGCCGGCCGGCGCCAGCCTGATCAATCTGGGCCGCGGCGGCCATCTGGTGGAAAGCGACCTGCTGGCCGCGCTGGATTCAGGCCATTTGGCCCATGCGATCGTCGATGTGCTGGAAGAAGAGCCGCCGCGCAGCGATCACCCCTTCCTCAGCCACCCGAACATCTGGCTCACGCCACATATCGGCGCTATGACCGATCCGCATTCGGCATTCCAGGTGCTGCTGGACAACATCCGCCGGCATCAACGGGGTGAACCTATGGTAGGTCTGGTAGAGCCTGGGACAGGCTACTAGTGGCAAGCGTAGGGATACAGAATCTACTGTAGAAGCGGTCTTCGGCCGCGAAACGAGCACTGCGGTGTTTCATTTGATCTGCAGGGATGCCGTTGCGGCCTTGACCGCTTGCAGCACGCCTCAGTGCTTCTTCGGCGTGCTCGGATTGATCATCCGCGACAGGCCCAGGTTCTTCAGGGCCAGTTGCAGCGAGCTGTGGATAACTTGCGGGTTGTCGATCTTGCTCAACTGCGCCAGCAGCTCCTTGGCCTTGCTCAGGTTCACCTGGCGCAGCATCCACTTCACCTTGGGCAGGTTGGTGGCGTTCATCGACAGGCTGTCGAACCCCATGGCCATCAACAAGATCGCCGCCGCCGGATCGCCAGCCATCTCGCCGCAGATACTCACCGGCTTGCCTTCGGCATGCGCCTCGGTGACCACGTGCTGCAACGCCTGCAGCACAGCCGGGTGCAGGTAGTCGTACAAATCGGCCACGCGCGGGTTGTTGCGGTCCACGGCGAGCAGGTACTGGGTCAGGTCGTTGGAGCCGACCGAGAGGAAATCGACCTGCCGCGCCAGTTCCTTGGTCAGGTACACCGCTGCGGGAATCTCGATCATCACCCCCACCGGCGGCATCGGCACGTCGGTGCCTTCGTCGCGCACCTCGCCCCAAGCCCGGTGGATCAAGTGCAGGGCTTCTTCCAGCTCATGGGTGCCGGAGATCATCGGCAGCAGGATACGCAGGTTGTTCAGGCCCTCGCTGGCCTTGAGCATGGCGCGGGTCTGCACCAGGAAGATTTCCGGGTGGTCGAGGGTCACGCGGATACCGCGCCAGCCCAGAAACGGGTTTTCCTCCTTGATGGGGAAGTACGACAGCGACTTGTCACCACCGATGTCCAGGCTGCGCATGGTCACCGGCAGGGGGTGGAAGGCCGCCAGCTGCTCACGGTAGATCGCCAGTTGTTCCTTCTCGCTGGGAAAGCGCTGGTTGATCATGAATGGCACTTCGGTGCGGTACAGCCCCACACCTTCGGCGCCGCGTTGCTGGGCACGGGCCACATCGGCCAGCAAGCCGGTGTTGACCCAAAGCGGCATGCGGTGGCCGTCCAGGGTCACGCAGGGCAGCTCGCGCAAAGCATCGAGGCCCAGCGCCAGTTGCCGCTCTTCCTCGACCACATCGGCAAATTGCTTGCTGAGAATGTCGCTGGGGTTGGTGTAGACCTCGCCATGGTAGCCATCGACGATCATCTTGATGCCGTCGACCTTGGAATACGGCAGGTCGACCAGGCCCATGACCGTCGGGATGCCCATGGCGCGCGCCAGAATGGCGACGTGGGAGTTGCCCGAGCCCAATACCGACACCAGGCCCACCAGCTTGCCTTCCGGCACCTCGCCGAGCATTGCCGGCGACAGTTCTTCGCTGATCAGGATGGTGTTATCGGGGTAGACCAGGGTTTGCTGACGCGCCTCCTGCAGGTAGGCCAACAGGCGCCGCCCCAGGTCCTTGACGTCGGAGGCGCGCTCGCGCAGATATGCGTCGTCCATCAATTCGAAGCGGTTGACGTGCTCGGTGACGACGTGGCGCAGCGCACCCTGGGCCCACTGCCCGGTCTTGATCACGTTGGTCACTTCGCTGCCCAACGAAGCGTCGTCGAGCATCATCAGGTAGACGTCGAACAGGGCCCGCTCTTCGGGGCGCAGCTGCGTGGCCAGTTTCGCCGACAGGGTGCGCATGTCGTTGCGCACGCCTTCCAGGGCGTTCTGGAACAACGCCAGCTCGGCATCGATGTCGCTGACGCTCTTGTCGGGCACCACGTCCAGATCGGCCGGCGGCAGCATCACCACCGCGGTCCCGACCGCCGCGCCGGGCGAGCCGGGCACGCCGACGAAACGCGCTTCCTGGATGCCCTTGCCCTGGCGCCCCAGGCCGCGGATCGAACCGGTGGCTTCGGCGTGGGCGATGACGCCCGCCAGTTGCGCGCTCATGGTAACCAGGAAGGCTTCTTCGCCTTCGTCGAACTGACGCCGCTCCTTTTGCTGGATCACCAGCACCCCCACCACACGCCGGTGGTGGATGATCGGCGTGCCGAGGAACGACGCGTAGCGTTCTTCACCGGTTTCGGCGAAGTAGCGATAACGCGGGTGGCCGGCGGCATTTTCCAGGTTGAGCGGTTCTTCGCGCGTGCCCACCAGGCCCACCAGGCCTTCGTTGGGGGCCATGCTGACCTTGCCGATGGAACGCTTGTTGAGGCCTTCGGTGGCCATGAGGACGAAACGGTTGGTTTCCAGATCCAGCAGGTACACCGAGCAGACCTGGCTGCCCATGGCTTCCTTGACGCGTTGCACGATGATCCCCAGCGCCGACTTGAGATCCTTGGCGGAGTTGACTTCCTGGACGATCTTGCGCAGCGTATTGAGCATGGCTCGGGGTCGAACTCCGTCGTCAGTCGCGCGAAAGAAGGCGCGGGGCTAGCTCTTTGAGCGCGCGTCTGTAGACCTCGCGCTTGAATGTCACCACCTGGCCCAGCGGATACCAATAGCTGACCCAGCGCCAGCCATCGAACTCGGGCTTGCCGGTCAGGTCCATGCGCACGCGCTGTTCGTTGGACACCAGGCGCAGCAGAAACCACTTCTGTTTCTGGCCGATGCACAACGGTTGGCTGTGCGTACGCACCAGGCGTTGGGGTAGACGATAACGCAACCAGCCGCGGGTGCAGGCAAGTATTTCAACATCCTGGCGTTCCAGCCCGACTTCTTCATTCAGCTCGCGGTACAAGGCCTCTTCCGGCGTTTCCTGAGGGTTGATACCCCCTTGCGGGAATTGCCAGGCGTCCTGATTGATACGCCGAGCCCATAGCACCT
Source organism: Pseudomonas baltica (assembly GCF_014235765.1). GTDB lineage: Bacteria > Pseudomonadota > Gammaproteobacteria > Pseudomonadales > Pseudomonadaceae > Aquipseudomonas > Aquipseudomonas baltica. The sequence goes on along the minus strand of NZ_JACMYH010000004.1, from coordinate 81,414 downwards.
GACCGGCGTCATTGGTAAGAATGATGCCAACGTTAGGGCGAAAACCATCGGGGTCGATCACGGCAACAACCTCGTAAACGCATGTTCTGGCATTGTTCCACAAAGCCTGTGAAGGCAGCAACGACGCCGCGTAGCTTATGTGCACGCATGTGAAAAGTCCGTATTCTGTGGGCCTTTTCCTTACTTCATGCGAGTCATTTCATGCGCCTGGCCCTCTTCGACCTCGACAACACGCTGCTCGGCGGCGACAGCGACCATGCCTGGGGTGACTATCTGTGCACACGCGGCATTCTCGATGCCGACACGTACAAGGCACGCAACGATGAGTTCTACGAGGATTACCTAGCCGGCCGCCTGGACCTGAATGCGTACCTGGATTTCACCCTGGAAATCCTCGCGGCGACCGACGTGGCGCAACTGGATGAATGGCATCGCGAATTCATGCGCGATTGCATCGAGCCCATAATGCTGCCCAAGGCCGCGGCCTTGCTGCAACAGCATCGCGATGCGGGTGACAAGCTGGTGATCATCACTGCTACCAACCGCTTTGTCACTGGCCCGATCGCTGCGCGGCTTGGGGTGGAGACCTTGCTGGCAACCGAAGTCGAAATGGTTGACGGCCGCTACACCGGGCACAGCTTCGACGTGCCTTGCTTCAAGGAAGGCAAGGTGACGCGTTTGAATCGCTGGATGGAGGAAAACGGCTACGACTTGCAGGACAGTTATTTCTACAGTGACTCGATGAATGACCTGCCTCTTCTAGAGCAGGTCACCCATCCGGTGGTGGTGGACCCGGACCCACGCCTGCATGAAGAAGCCAAACGCCGCGGCTGGAAAGAAATCTCCCTGCGCTGATAGCTGCCAACTGTGGGAGGGGGCTCTGCCCGCGAAGAATGCGCTGCGGTTTGTCTGATACACCGCGGCGCTCTTTTCGCGGGCAGAGCCCGCTCCCACAGGGATCGGGACCAACCGTGGGAGCGGCCATCGGCCGAACAATGCCCTGCGGTTTGTCTCAGGCGGGCTTGGTCACCATCAAGCCGATGATCGACAGCAGCACCACCACTGCAACGGTCGCGATGATCAACACATTGCGGCGCTTGGCCGCGATTACGCCTTCGTTCAACCCAGTCGCGAAGCGCAGGCGGTTCACCCGGTTGATCAGCAGCAACCAGACCCCACCGCCGATCACATACAGCACCGCAGCGGTGAGAATCCAGGTTTGCCCCAAAGGCCAACCGACCCTGTGCACCAGCCACCATCCCGTGACGGGAAAGCTCACCAGGCTCAGGGCCATGACCAGCCAGGCATACACCCAGGGCCGTTGCAGGGTGCTGGCGAACGGTAGCCGGTCGCCGCCCTTCCAGCTGCGCCAGGCTCGGTAGATGACGGCCGCCACACTGCCCAGCAGCACAACAGTGGCAGCGACGTGGAATATTTTCAGAACCGCCAGGCTTTCCATGACGCGTGATCCCCGTGGGCCATTACGATGCATCATCGACAAGCGTAGCAGCCATCGAGTTCAGCGCAGCGAGACCTACCCCTGTAACAACTGGCACACCCCATCGCCCCTGTGGGAGCGGGCTCTGCCCGCGAATGGCACACCGCGGACTCAAGCCAGTGCACCGCATCACTAACCCAGGAACAACTTGTACGCCGGATTATCCGTTTCATCCCAGAACGGGTAGCCGATCTCGGCCAGCGCGCCGGCTACCAGATGGCGTTCATCCTCGGGCACCTGCAACCCAGCCACCACACGCCCATCGGCGGCGCCATGGTTGCGGTAGTGGAACATCGAGATGTTCCAGCGCCCGCCCAGCTTGTCGAGAAAGTTGAACAGTGCCCCCGGACGCTCGGGGAACTCGAAGCGCAGCACCATCTCGTCACTGACCCTGACCGCATGGCCACCGACCATATGGCGGATGTGCAGCTTGGCCAGCTCGTTGTCGGTCAGGTCCAGCACCGGGAAGCCATGCGCCTCGAGGGTCTGCAGCAGCACCGCGCGCGGGTCCCGCTCGGGATGGGTCTGCACCCCGACGAAAATGTGCGCTTCATGGCCGGTGTGGTAGCGGTAGTTGAACTCGGTGATCTGGCGTTTGCCGATGGCCTCGCAGAACGCCTTGAAGCTGCCCGGACGCTCGGGGATGGTCACCGCGATGATGGCTTCGCGGCCCTCGCCCAGCTCGGCTCGCTCGGCCACGTGGCGCAACCGATCGAAGTTGACGTTGGCACCCGAATCGATCGCCACCAGGGTCTGCCCCGACACGCCTCGGGCCTCGACGTACTTCTTGATCCCGGCGACCCCGAGCGCGCCCGCAGGCTCGGTGATGGAACGGGTGTCGTCGTAGATATCCTTGATCGCCGCGCAGATCTCGTCGGTGCTGACGGTGATCACCTCGTCCACGTGGTCCTTGCAGATCTCGAAGGTGTAGTGACCGATCTGCGCCACCGCCACGCCATCGGCGAACAGCCCGACCTGCGGCAGCACCACGCGCTCCCCAGCGTGCATGGCCTGCTGCAGGCAGTTGGAATCGTCCGGCTCGACGCCGATGATCTTGATGCCCGGCCGCAGGTATTTGACGTACGCGGCAATGCCGGCGATCAACCCGCCGCCGCCCACCGGTACGAAGATCGCATCGAGATCGCCCGGATGCTGGCGCAGGATTTCCATGGCCACGGTGCCCTGCCCGGCAATGGTGTAGGGGTCGTCGTAGGGATGGATGTACACCATGCCCTGCTCGTCCACCAGCTTGAGCGAGTGGGCCAGGGCTTCGGCAAACGAATCGCCATGCAGCACCACGATGCCGCCGCGCGAGCGCACACCTGCGATCTTGATTTCGGGGGTGGTGTTGGGCATCACGATGGTGGCCTTGATGCCCAGCTCGCGCGCCGCCAGCGCCAGGCCCTGGGCATGATTGCCGGCCGACGCGGTGACCACGCCGCATGCTGCTTCCTGCGCGGTGAGCTGCGACAGCTTGTTGTAAGCGCCGCGAATCTTGAACGAGAACACCGGCTGCAGGTCTTCGCGCTTGAGCAGAATCTTGTTGTTCAGACGCTCGGACAGCTGCCCGGCGGGCTGCAAAGGGGTTTCCACCGCGACGTCGTAGACGCGCGAGGTGAGGATCATCTTTACGTACTGTTCGAGCATGGCAGACATCACTGACGATAACGGGCGGGGCCGATGAGTCTAAGCCAACGACCACCGCAAAACCAAGGTTTTGCCCTTATAATGCGTGGCTTCGGGGCCGCAACCACTAGAGCCCCAACTGCCGCTGCGGAGCTTGCATGACCCAGGACCAACTCAAACAGGCCGTCGCCCAGGCTGCCGTGGATTTCATTCTGCCCAAGCTGGGCGAAAAGAGCGTTGTCGGTGTCGGCACCGGTTCCACCGCCAATTGCTTCATCGATGCGCTGGCCCAGCACAAGAGCGCCTTCGACGGCGCCGTGGCCAGCTCCGAGGCAACCGCTGCGCGGCTCAAGGGCCATGGCATCCCGGTGTACGAACTCAACAGCGTCGGTGACCTGGAGTTCTATGTCGACGGCGCCGATGAAAGCGACGAGCACCTGAACCTGATCAAGGGCGGCGGCGCTGCGCTGACCCGCGAGAAGATCGTCGCTGCCGTGGCCACCACCTTCATCTGCATCGCCGATGGCAGCAAGCTGGTGCCGGTGCTGGGCGAGTTTCCACTGCCGGTGGAAGTCATTCCCATGGCCCGCAGCCACGTCGCGCGCCAGTTGGTGAAGCTGGGCGGCGACCCGGTCTATCGCGAAGGCGTGGTGACCGACAACGGCAACATCATCATCGATGTGTACAACATGCAGATCACCGACCCGGTGGCGCTGGAAACGCAGATCAATGCCATCGTCGGCGTGGTCACCAACGGCCTGTTCGCCGCTCGCCCGGCCGATGTGCTGCTGCTGGGCACTGCCGAAGGCGTAAAGACCCTCACCCGCCTCGCCTGACCTTCTATTGTGGGAGCGGGACGGGCGGCGAGCCCTCTGCCCGCGAAAAACACACTGCGGTGTACCTAATACACCGCAGCGCCCCCTTCGCGGCCACGGACCGCTCCTATGGGAATCACCGGATGCCCCCCCGTAGGAGCGGTCATCGGCCGCGAAAAACACACTGCGGTGTACCTGGTATACCGCAGAGGCTGCTACCACAAGGGTCACTATACGGCTCCAAGGAAAAACCCATCTATCCATATTCCCAATCGTTAGTTCATTTAGATTTAACAAACGATTAGGGTATATACACCGGACCACCGGACCTGCGTACACCCAAGCAAGGCGACATACGCCGTGCATGACGTGAGGACGGTATGGTCACCCACTCGATTTCCCGCGAACACTCCCAAACCTTGCCGGCCGACGACGGCCCGGCGCTCGTGCCCGCGCAGATACTGCGCAATGACCTCGACGCGCTCGACGCCGCGCGAGCCCTCGCCGCCAGCGCCCGTACTCATGCGGCCCGGCGCGACCAGCACCGCGAACTGCCCTGGCAACTGATCGAGCAATTCACCGCGAGCGGCCTGGGCAGTATCACCGTACCACGTGCCTTCGGCGGCCCGGACGTCAGTTTCGAAACCCTGGCCGAGGTGTTCCGTCTGATCAGCGCCGCCGATCCGGCCCTGGGGCAGATTCCGCAAAACCATTTCGGCATCCTGCAGATGCTTCGCGGCACTGCCACCGCGCAACAGCAGCAGACGCTGTTCAGCGCCGTGCTGCAAGGCGCGCGCATCGGCAATGGCGGCCCTGAACGCGGCACCCGCAACACGCTGGAGATCAAGACTCGCATCGTCCGCGACGGTGACGACTGGCAGATCAGCGGACAAAAGTTCTACTCCACCGGCGCGCTGTTCGCCCACTGGGTGGCGGTCAAGGCCGTGGATGAGCACCAGCGCCTGGTCATGGCCTTCGTGCGGCGCGGCACACCCGGCCTGCAAATCATCGACGACTGGTCCGGCTTCGGCCAGCGCACCACCGCCAGCGGCACCGTGGTGCTGGGACACGTGCAGGTGCCCGACACCCATGTCGTGGAGATCTGGCGCCAGGCGCAACAACCGAACATTCAGGGCGCCGTATCGCAACTGATGCAAGCGGCCATCGACGCCGGCATTGCCGCGGCGGCCATCGACGACACCATCGCCTTCGTCCGCGAGAAATCCCGCCCGTGGATCGACGCCGGGGTCGAGCGCGCCAGCGACGACCCTTTCGTGATCGCCGATATCGGTCGCCTGAAGCTGGAGCTGCACGCGGCCCAGGCACTGCTGCGCAAGGCCGCGCGCGTGCTCGACCAGACTCGCCACGCGCCCGTGGACGCCACCTTGGCAGGCCAGGCGTCGATCGCCGTGGCCGAGGCCAAGGTGATCACCACCGAAATCGCCCTGCACGCCAGCGAAAAGCTCTTCGAGCTGGCCGGCAGCCGCGCCAGCCTCGCCGAGTTCAACCTCGACCGTCACTGGCGCAATGCCCGCGTGCACACCCTGCACGATCCCGTGCGCTGGAAATACCACGCTATCGGCGCCTACCACCTGAACGGCAGCCTGCCTGCGCGCCATTCCTGGATTTGACCAGACCGCTGGAGATCAGCATGAGCTCATTGCCCCACCCCCTCGACGGCGTCGCATTGATCGCCAACGACCAACAGGCCCTGGACGTTGCCCGCCAACTGGCTCCCCTGTTGCAACGCGACAGCGCCCTGCGCGACCGCGAACGGCTGCTGCCCCATGGCGAACTGACGCTGTTCTCGCGCTCTGGCCTGGGCGGCATCAGCGTGCCCAAGGCATTCGGCGGAGCGGCTGTGTCCAACGTCACCCTGGCCCAGGTCATTGCCTTGCTGGCCGCCGCCGACGGCTCGCTGGGCCAGATCCCACAGAATCATTTCTATGCCCTGGAAGTGCTGCGCATCAACGGCAGCGCGGCGCAGCAAAAGCGCCTGTACGCCGACGTGCTGGCAGGCCAGCGGCTGGGTAACGCCCTGGCGGAACTGGGCACGCGAACCGCCCATGACCGCACCACGCGCCTGACCCGCGACGGCGACGGTTTGCGCATCAATGGTCGCAAGTTCTACGCCACCGGCGCGCTGTATGCCCAGTGCATTCCTACCTCGGTGGTCGATGAACAGGGCGTGCAACAACTGGCTTTCGTACCCGCCGACAGTGCCGGTGTACAGGTCATCGACGATTGGAGCGGCTTCGGCCAGCGCACCACGGGCAGCGGCTCGGTGGTGTTCGACAATGTCTGGGTCAGCGCCGACGCCATCGTGCCGTTTCAAAGCGCGTTCGAACGGCCCACCACGGTCGGCCCGTTCGCGCAGATCCTGCATGCCGCGATCGACACCGGCATTGCCCGCGGGGCGTTCGAGGACGCCTTGCAGTTCGTCCGCATCCGCACTCGGCCATGGATCGACGCCACCAGCGACAAAGCCGTGGAAGACCCGCTGTCACTCAAGAGCTTCGGTCATCTGGCAGTCCGTCTGCATGCCGCCGAAGCCCTGCTCGAGCGTGCCGGCGAGGTGCTCGACAAGGCGCAGGCCGAGCCCAGCGCGGAAAACGTCGGCGCCGCCTCGATTGCCGTGGCCGAGGCTCGGGCGCTGAGCACCGAAATCTCCCTGGCCGCCGGCAGCACCCTGTTCGAGCTGGCGGGCAGCCAGGCCACCCTGGCCGAGCACGGCCTCGACCGGCATTGGCGCAACGCCCGCGTACACACCCTGCACGACCCAGTGCGCTGGAAGTACCACGTCATCGGCAACTACTACCTCAACAACCAGCTGCCACCACGCCGGGGGACGATCTGATGAGCAAGAAACAGATCCTGCTCAACGCCTTCAACATGAACTGCGTGGGCCACATCAACCACGGCCTGTGGATCCATCCGCGCGATACCTCCAGCCAGTACAAGACCCTGGAGTACTGGACCGAACTGGCCCAGTTGCTGGAGCGCGGCCTGTTCGACGGCCTGTTCATCGCCGACATCGTCGGGGTCTACGACATCTATCAGGACTCGGTCGACGTGACGCTCAAGGAGTCGATCCAGCTGCCGGTCAACGACCCGTTGCTGCTGGTCTCAGCCATGGCCGCGGTTACCCGCCACCTGGGTTTCGGCCTGACCGCCAACCTCACCTACGAGGCGCCGTACCTGTTCGCCCGGCGCCTGTCCACGCTCGATCACCTGACCCGTGGCCGGGTGGGCTGGAACATCGTCACCGGGTACCTGGACAGCGCCGCCAAGGCCATGGGCCTGACCCACCAGGTGGAGCACGACCGTCGCTACGATCAGGCCGACGAATACCTGCAGGTGCTGTACAAACTCTGGGAAGGCAGCTGGGAAGACGATGCCGTGATCGAGGACCGCGAACGGCGCATCTACGCCCAGCCGGAAAAGGTCCACAAGGTAGAGCATGAAGGCGAGTTCTACCGCGTCCAGGGTTACCACCTGTGCGAACCCTCACCGCAGCGCACGCCGCTATTGTTCCAGGCGGGCAGTTCGGCACGCGGCCTGCAGTTCGCCGGTCAGCACGCCGAGTGCGTGTTCATCAGCGGGCAGAACAAGCAGGCCACCCGCGAGCAGGTGGACAAGGTCCGCAACGCCGCCCGCACGGCCGGTCGCGACCCGCAGGCGGTGAAGGTCTTCATGGGCCTGACGGTCATCGTCGCCGCCACCGAGGCGCAGGCCCGGGCCAAGCATGACGAATACCGCAGCTACGCCAGCGCCGAGGCCGGTGTCGCCCACTTCGCCGCCTCCACGGCAATCGACTTCGCCCGCTACGAACTCGACGAGCCCATTGAGTACGTCAAGGGCAATGCCATCGAGTCGGCCACCAAGACCTTGCAGAACAACGACTGGACCCGGCGCAAGCTGCTCGATCAGCACGCCTTGGGCGGGCGCTACATCACCTTGGTCGGTGACCCGGAACAGGTCGCCGACGACCTTGAAGCCTGGATCGCCGAGACCGGCCTGGACGGTTTCAACCTGACCCGCACGGTGACCCCGGAAAGCTACGCCGACTTCATCGACCTGGTGATTCCCGTGCTGCAGGCACGCGGTTCGTACAAGACCGCCTATGCCCAGGGCACGCTGCGCGAAAAGGTCTTCGGCCAGGGCCCGGGGCTGCCTGAAGGGCATGCTGGCTTCAGTTACAAGCGCGGTGCCTGATCGGGCCTCTTCGCGGGCAGCCCGCTTCCACAATCAACGAGCGCACGCTCATGTGGGAGCGGGTTCTACCCGCGAAGAGGCCACCCCAAACAACACAAGAAATCACTGGAAACCCAACATGCTCAAACCCACCTTGCTCCTCGCCCTCACCCTCCTCGCCGGCCTGGCCCATGCCGCCGATGACAAGCCGCTGATCGTCGGTACCACCGCCGCCTTCGCCATTCCCCTGGAAAGCGCCGTGGAGGAAGCCAAGAAACAGGGCCTGCCCGTCAAGCTGGTGGAATTCACCGACTGGATCGCACCCAACGTCAGCCTGGCCGCCGGCGACATCGACGTGAACTACTTCCAGCACATGCCGTTCCTGGAAAACGCCAATACCCAGGCTGGCACCGATCTGGTGCCGTATGCGCCGGGCATCATCAACAACGTCGGCCTGTATGCCAAACGCTACAAAAGCTTCGACGAACTGCCCAAGGGCGCGACCGTCGCCATTGCCAATGACCCGATCAACAGCGGCCGAGGCCTGCAACTGCTGGCCAAGGCTGGCTTGATCACCCTCAAGCCGGGGGTTGGCTACAAGGCCACCGAAGAGGACATTCTCACCAACCCCAAAAACCTGAAGATTCTCCAGGTCGAGGCGGTGCAGTTGGTGCGCGCCTACGATGACGCCGACCTGGTGCAGGGCTACCCGGCCTACATTCGCCTGTCCAAGACCTTCGATGCAGGCTCGGCGCTGCTGTTCGATGGTCTGGATCATCCTGAATACGTCATCCAGTTCGTGATCAAGCCCGAGCGCAAGGACGATCCGCGGCTGGCCAAGTTCATCGACATCTACCAGCATTCGCCGGTGGTGCGCGCCTCGCTCGACAAGGTCAACGGCAAACTCTACCAAGTCGGCTGGAAGGAGTGAGCATGCCCACCACCAATGTGCAACGCAGGCTGGCCGCTACCGCCGGCATTGCCCGGCCTGCCGAGCCGCTGGAACTGTATCCACAACTGGCCAATGCGCTGGTGCGTTTCATCGGCGTCGGCAAGACCTATGAGGGCGCCCAGGGCCCCGTGCAGGCGCTGCAGGGCATCGACCTGACCATCGAGCGTGGCGAAGTGTTCGGCATCATCGGCCGCAGCGGCGCTGGCAAGTCGTCGCTGATCCGCACCATCAACCGGCTTGAGCAGCCCAGCAGCGGGCGCGTGCTGGTCGATCAGGTGGACATCGGCGAGTTCGACGAGGACCGCCTGGTGGCCCTGCGACGGCGCATCGGCATGATCTTTCAGCACTTCAACCTGATGTCGGCGAAAACCGTGTGGCAGAACGTCGAGTTGCCACTCAAGGTCGCCGGTGTGCCCCAGGCCGAGCGCTGGCGCAAGGTCGGTGAACTGCTCGAACTGGTTGGCCTGCAAGGCAAGCGCGACGCCTATCCGGCGCAGTTGTCCGGCGGGCAGAAGCAGCGTGTCGGCATCGCCCGGGCGCTGGTGCACGACCCGCAGATTCTGCTCTGCGACGAAGCCACCTCGGCGCTGGACCCGGAGACTACCGAGTCGATTCTCGCCCTGTTGCGCGATATCAACCAGCGGCTGGGGCTGACGGTCATCCTGATCACCCACGAAATGGCCGTTATCCGCGCCATCTGCGACCGCGTGGTGGTGCTCGAAGGCGGCCAGGTGGTTGAGCAGGGCCCGGTGTGGCAGGTGTTCGGCAACCCCCAGCATGAGGTCAGTCGGACCTTGCTGGCCCCGCTGCAACACGGCCTGCCCGAGGAACTGCGCGCCCGTCTGCGCAGCACGCCTTCAACGCCTGGCGCAGCGCTGGTACTGCGACTGCGCGTGACCGGGGCACAGGCCGGCGAGGCGGACCTGTCGTCGTTGTTCAACCTGCTGGGTGGCCAGGTCAGCCTGCTGCAGGGCGGTATCGAACGGATTCAAGGTCGCGCACTGGGCAATCTGGTCGTGGCGGTAAGCAATTCGCCCCACGACCGCGAGCATCTGCTGCAACGCGCCGGGCAATGGGCACAACGAGTAGAGGAGCTGGGCTATGTGGTTTGATCGTCTGTTGCAAGGCGCCCTGGACACCTTGCTGATGGTGGGCGTTTCCTCGTTGATCGCGCTGCCCGTGGGCGTGGTGATGGCCGTGGTGCTGGTCACCAGCGACCGTGGCGGTATCTACCAGGCACCCGCGCTGAACCGCGTGCTGGGCGCGTTCGTCAACCTGTTCAGGTCGGTGCCGTTTCTCATTCTGATGGTGGCGCTGATCCCGTTCACCCGGTTGATCGTCGGTACCACCTATGGCGTGTGGGCGGCCGTGGTGCCGTTGACCATCGCTGCGACGCCGTTCTTTGCGCGCATTGCCGAGGTCAGCCTGCGCGAGGTCGACCATGGCCTGGTCGAAGCCGCGCAAGCCATGGGCTGCCGACGCTGGCACATCGTCTGGCACGTGCTGCTGCCCGAAGCGCGACCGGGCATCGTGGCCGGCTTTACCATCACCGTGGTGACCATGATCAATTCATCGGCGATGGCTGGTGCGATCGGTGCCGGCGGGCTGGGCGACATCGCCTACCGCTATGGCTACCAGCGATTCGACAGCCAGATCATGCTCACGGTCATCGTGTTGCTGGTGGCCCTGGTGACCCTGATCCAGTTCGGCGGCGACCGATTGGCGCGGGTGCTCAACAAGCGCTAGTCGCGGAACCGAGATGCGCCCTTCGCGGCCGCTGACCGCTCCTACGGGGGGTTCGTGGCGGGCCTTCGCGGCCAACGACCGCTCCTACAGGGGATAATGTCCTGCGTAGGAGCGGTCCGTGGCCGCGAACGCCACGCTGCGGTATCTCAGACGGAGCACCCTACTTTCTTTTGCCCAACCTGAATCAAGCCTCCTTCCCCTCGCGCTCGTCTTCCTTGATCCGGTACCAGGCCACATACAGCGCCGGCAGGAACAACAGGGTGAGCAAGGTCGCCACCACGATCCCGCCGATCATCGCGTAGGCCATCGGGCCCCAGAACACCTCGCGGGCGATCGGGATCATGCCCAGACTGGCGGCTGCCGCCGTGAGCAGGATCGGCCGGCGTCGATGCTCGGTTGCCTCCAGCACGGCATCCCAAGGCTTGTAGCCATCGCGTTCATAGGCGTCGATCTGGGTCACCAGAATCACCGAGTTGCGGATGATGATGCCGATCAGCGCCAGTATCCCGAGAATCGCCACGAAGCCCATGGGCGTTCCGGTCGGCACCAGCGCCAACACCACACCGATGATGCCCAGCGGCGCCACACTGGCCACCAGGAACATCTTCTGCACACTGTGCAGCTGGATCATCAGGAAGGTCGCCATGAGGAACAGCATCAACGGCACCACCTTGGCGATGGGTCCCTGCGCCTTGCCGCTTTCCTCGACCGTACCACCGGTGGCCACCTTGTAACCCACCGGCAGGCCTTCGGCGAATTTCTCGATCTCGGGCTTCAGCTGGGCCACCAGATCGGTCGGCTGGATATCGTCGCTGACCGCCGCCTTCAAGGTGATGGTCGGCAAGCGATCACGCCGCCACACCAGCGGCTGCTCCAGCTCGTAGCGCACGGTGGCGAAGGCCAGCAGCGGAATCGAGGTGCCGCTGGGCGTGACGATCTGCAGGTTCTGCAAGGTTTCCGGCGAACCGCGCTCGGCGTCGTTGGCACGGCCGACCACGTTGACCAGATAGATATCGTCATTGACCTGGGTCACCGCCGAGCCGCTGACGATGGTGTTCATCAGCTTGGCCACGTCTTCGGACGACAGGCCCAACTGCCGCGCCTTGTCCTGGGCGATGTCGATGCGCAGCACTTTGCCCGGCTCGTTCCAGTCGTAGATCATCTCGCCGACGTGCGCGTTCTGGTCCAGCAGCGTGGCCAGCTCGATGGCGTGCTTGCGCACCTGGTCGATGTCCTTGCCGCTGACCCGATACTGGATCGGCCGGCCTACCGGCGGCCCCATTTCCAACGCCTGGACGTAGGTGCCGATGCCGACGAAGTCTTCGCGCAGGCGCTTCTTCAAGCGCTCGGTCAGCGCGCCACGCTGCTCCAGGCCTTTGCTGACGATCACCAACTGGGCGTAGTAAGGGTTCTCCAACTGCTGGTCAAGCGGCAGATAGAAACGGATCGCGCCCTGACCGATGTAAGTGCTCCAGCGCGCGATGTCCGGATCATCCTTGAGCGTGGCTTCGAGGCGGTCGACCGCCTTGCGCGTCTCGTTGATCGAAGCGTTCTGCGGCAGGTTGAGGTCCACCAGGATTTCCGGGCGGTCGGACGAGGGGAAGAACTGGTTCTGCACGAAACGCATGCAGAACAGCGCCGCAGCGAACAGCAGCAACGTGCCGATGATCGTCAGCCAACGGTGGCGCATGCAGCCCAGCAGACCACTGTGGAACCAGCGCGCGACACGCCCCGGCTGCTCCGGCTTGGGTTTGACGTTCTTGCTCAGGATGTGCACGCCGATGACCGGTGCGAACAGCACCGCCACCACCCAGGACACCAGCATGGCCACCGCGATAACGGCAAACAGGGTGAAGGTGTACTCACCGGCCGAGCTGGCGTTCAAGCCGATCGGTACGAAGCCGGCCACTGTGACCAAAGTGCCCGTGAGCATCGGGAATGCGGTAGAGGTGTAAGCGAAGGTAGCCGCCTCCTCCTTGCTGTCGCCCGCTTCCAGGCGAGTGACCATCATTTCCACGGTGATCATTGCATCGTCCACCAGCAGGCCCAGGGCGATGATCAACGCCCCCAGGGAAATACGCTGCATGGTGATGCCGCTGTACTCCATGAACACGAAGACCATGGCCAGCACCAGCGGAATCGAGCAGGCCACCACCAGGCCAGCGCGCACGCCCAGGCTGATGAAGCTGACGATCAGCACGATGACCACAGCCTCGAACAACGCGCTGGTGAACCCGCCGACGGCCTTCTCGACCACCTCGGCCTGGTCCGAAACCTTGTGCACGCCCACGCCCACCGGCAACTGCGCGGTCAACGCGTTCATGCGCGCATGCAGCGCGGTACCGAATTCCTGAATGTTGCCGCCGTCTTTCATGGCGATGGCCAGGCCGATGGCGGGCTGGCCGTTGTAGCGGAACATCGGCGCGGCCGGGTCTTTGTAGCCACGTTCGATGTCGGCGATATCGGTCAGCCGGTAGAAGCGGTCGTTGAGCCTGAGGTTGACCGTTTCCAGGTCTTTTTCCGACTTGAACTGGCCCGAGGTGCGCACCGAGATGCGTTCCGGCCCAGCCTCGATCACGCCCGCCGGCGTCACCGCATTCTGTGCCTGCAGCGCGCCGACCACCTGTTGCTGGTCCAGGCCCAGCGCGGCCAGTTTGCGCGTGGAAAAATTCAGGTAGATCACTTCGTCCTGCTGGCCCACCAACTGAACCTTGCCCAGGTTGTCGACCTGACGGATCTCGGCGCGCACCTGCTCCACGTAGTCGCGCAGCTGCCGCATGCTCAGGCCGTCGGCAGTGAAGGCGTAGATGGAGCCGAACACGTCACCGAATTCATCGTTGAACGAAGGCCCCTGCAGGCCCTGGGGAAAAGTGCCGCGAATGTCGTCGACCTTCTTGCGCACCTGGTACCAGATCTGCGGAATCGCCTTGGCGCTGGTGGTGTCACGCAGATACACGAACACCGTCGACTCGCCAGGCCGCGTGTAGCTTTTCACGTAGTCCAGGGAGTCCAGCTCTTCGAGCTTCTTTTCGATGCGGTCGGTGACCTGCTTGAGCGTTTCATCCTGGGTCGCGCCCGGCCAGCGGCTCTGGATGACCATGGTCTTGATGGCGAACGCCGGGTCTTCTTCACGGCCCAGGTTGAAATAGGAAAACACGCCCATCAGCAGGCCGACGAACATCAGGTACCAGACGAAGGACTGGTGCTTGAGCGCCCAGTCGGACAGGTTGAAACTTCCCTTCATTGCCGGCTCGCCTCGTCCAGTTTGATTTTCTGCCCGGGTTTCAGGCTGTTGACGCCAGCGCTGACCACGCGCTCACCCGCCTGCACACCGCTGCCCAGCACTACGACGCCACGGTCGCGGCTGAGCACGGTGACCGGGCGCGGGTTGACGGTCTTGTTCTGGACGTCCACCAGCCACACCTGGGTCTTGCCATCGACTTCCTGCACTGCGGTCTCCGGCAATTCCAGGCGCTGCGCGATGCTTGAACTCAAGGTCACGCTGATCGCCGTGCCCAGGCGCAGGCCGGCGGGGCTTTCGCGCAGGGTCAGGCGTGCGCGCCGGGTGCGCGTGGCACTGTCGGGCCGCGGCTCCAGCTCACGCAGGGTGCCAGTGGTGGCAACGCTCGGGTCGAGCTGGGACTGCACACGAAACTCCACGCCCTCGGGCAGGGTTTCGGCAAGCCCGGCGGGCAGATCGATGACAGCCTCCTTGATATCGGGACGGGCCAATACCACCACCTCTTCACCGGCGCTCACCACTTGCCCGACTTCCACTTTCCATTGATTGACCACGGCGGCGTGGTCGGCGCGCAGCTCGCTATAGCCCAGTTGATCCCTGGCTTGGCTGACGGCGGCCTTGGCCTGGTCGAGCGAGGCCTGGGCGGTCTTCAGGTCGGTCTGGGCGATGTCCAGGCCAGCCTGCGCACCGACGCCACGGTCGAACAACTCCTGCTGGCGGCGAGCATTGGCCTGGGCATTGATGAACTCCGCCTGCACGCGGGCCAGATCACCCTGGCTCGAGCGCAACTGGTTCTGCTGGTCGGTCGGATCGAGGGTGGCCAGCAGCTGGTTCTTCTCCACCTGGCTGCCGACATCCACCGCACGCCGGGCGATACGCCCCGATACGCGAAAGCCCAACGTGCTTTCGTAGCGCGCCTGGATATTGCCCGCGAAGCGACCCAGGCTCTGCTGGTCCAGGCCCTTGACCTCGACCGACAGCACCGGGCGGATCGGCTCGGGAGCTTGCTCTTCCTTCGAACAGCCTGCCAGCAACAGCACGGCCGCAGACAACGCGATCACCGCCTTCATGGCTGGCGCTCCTCGGCAATTTCCACCTGCATGTCCGGGTGCAGCAACTGCCCGCCGGCGACGACCACGCGGTCGCCGTTCTTCAAGCCATCGGCGATCACCACCTTGCCGGTCAGGTAACGGCCCACGTCGACCTTGCGCAGATTGACCTTGTCGCCTTCCCCCACCACCCACACGGCAGGCTCGGCGATGTCCTTGGTCAACGCCGACCAGGGCAGCTCGACGCTGGTCTTGCCCGGACCGTTGAGCGATGCGTTGACCACCGAGCCGAGGTCCATGCCCTTGGGCAGGCCTTGCAGGGCGATCTTCACGCGCACCGTACCGGTCTGCGCGGACACCGCTGGGGTGACTTCGCGCACGGTGCCGGTGGTCTTGATCGCCGGCTCGTCGAGCAGGCTGACGGTGATCGGCTGCTGGCCGGCCGGTTGGGCAAACAGCGACTCGTACACGTCGAATACCGCATCGCGGTCGCCATCGCGGGCCAGGCCGAAGATCGGCGCAGTGGCCTGTACCACCTGGCCAACCTCTGCCTGGCGGGCAGTGATCACGCCTGGGGCGTCGGCCACCAGGTCGGTGTAGCTCAATTGTTCACGGGCATTGGCCAACTGGGCGCTCGCCGCCGTCAACGAACTCTGCGCACCGCGCAGCGCCGCCTGGGCCGAGTCGTATTCACTCTGGCTGGTGTAGCCCTTGGGCAGCAGCTTCTGCTGGCGCACGAAGGCCGCCGATGTCTGTTTCACACGTGCCTGTTCGGCGGCCACTGCAGCCTTGGCCGAATCGACGTTGGTCTGCAGGTCCTTGGGGTCCAGGCGCGCCAGCACCTGCCGTGCGCTGACATGATCGCCCACGTCCACCAACCGCTGGATGATCTTGCCACCGACGCGGAACGACAACTGGGTCTGGATGCGCGCCTGCACATCGCCGGTGAGATTGACCGCAGCGGCGAACTCGCCGCTCTGTACATTCTCCACGCGCACGCGCGGATGCGTCGGCTCGATGGGCTTGTCTTCACCACACCCCGCCAGCGCAACCAACAAAAGGGAAACCCCTACAACCTTCCAACGAGGACCAGCCATGCAGGCTCCTTTGCGTGCGCTGTGATGCCAGGTGTGTATGCGACTGTGGCCGTGATGCGAGGTTCATTTGCCGGGAATGGCCCTGCCCGGACAAAGCAAAACGCCGACACTGTACAAGCTGTCGGCGCTCAGGTGAACCGTTGTCACACTCGGGAATCAGAACGCCGGCAATACCGCGCCGCTGTACTTCTTCTCGATGAAGGCTTTGACTTCGGGGCTGGTCAGCGCCTTGGCCAGTTTCTGCATGGCCGGGCTGTCCTTGTTGTCCGGACGGGCCACCAGGAAATTCACGTAAGGCGAATCCGATCCTTCGATCACCAAGGCATCCTTGGCCGGGTTCAGGCCGGCTTCAAGTGCGTAGTTGGTGTTGATCATGTCCAGGTCGACCTGGTCCAGCACGCGCGGCAGCATGGCCGATTCCAGCTCCTTGAACTTGAGGTTCTTGGGGTTGCTGGCGATGTCCTTGGGGGTGGCCAGGGCGTTGCTCGGGTCCTTCAGGGTGATCAGGCCGGCTTTCTGCAGCAGGATCAACGCACGGCCGCTGTTGCTGCCCTCGTTGGGGATGGCGACGGTGGCGCCGTCCTTGAGCTCGCTCAGCGACTTGACCTTCTTCGAGTAACCGCCGAAGGGCTCGACGTGCACGCCGATCACGGTGACCAGGTTGGTGCCCTTGCCCTTGTTGAAGCTTTCCAGGTACGGCAGGGTCTGGAAGTAGTTGGCGTCCAGACGCTTTTCGTTCACCTGTACGTTGGGTTGCACGTAGTCGGTGAACACCTTGATGTCCAGCTCGACGCCTTCCTTGGCCAGGGTCGGCTTGATCAGCTCGAGGATCTCGGCGTGGGGAACCGGCGTGGCGGCGATCACGAGTTTTTCTGCCGCGTTGGCCAGGCCGAAAGACAGGGAGGCCGCCAGAGCGGTGAACAGCAAAGCCTTTTTCATGCTAAGTCCTTGAAATTGGGTGGTGGCGGCAGCAATCGGCCAGCCTTGCGCGGACAATACCGGGAATTAATATTCCTACAAATACCTTTTAGTTTGCTGCTTATGCCTTTTTACGCAAGCGCTCGACGCTGCGGTTCAGCAGTGCTGCCAAAGCAACCGGCTCGGCGTGCTCGGCGGCCTGCGTCAACAGCTGCTCGAGATGCACGAGCAGGTCCGTGTTCGCGGCCGCTGGCAGATTGAGATGCTCGGGCAGGATCTCGTCGCCGCGGCTGACCAGCAAGGCAAAATGGATGACGTTTTCCAGCTCGCGGGTATTGCCAGGCCAATCGTGGCGCTCCAGCGCTCGCTGCGCATCGGCGCTGATCAGCGGCACCGCCAGGTTCAGACGATGGCTGTAGATGCCCAGGAAATACTCGGCCAGGGCGAGGATATCGCCGGTCCGCTCGCGCAACGGCGGCAAGGTCAGGCGGCCTTCGCCCAGATAGGCGTGCAACCGTTCGTTGAATTTCCCCGCGGCCACGGCCTGGCCCAGATCGATGCTCGACGCCGCCACCAGGCGCACGTCCACCGGATTGGGCTGGGCCGCGCCGACGCGGGTCACTTCACGGGTTTCCAACGCCGCGAGCAGCTTGGTCTGGATCGCCAGCGGCAGGTCGGCGATCTCGTCCAGGTACAGCGTGCCGCCGTTGGCCGAGCCGAACCATCCGGCCCGGCTGCTGGCCGTGCCGCTGTGGGCGCCTGCGCTGTAGCCGAACAGCTCGGCATCGGCGTAGGTCGGGCTGATCGCGCCGCAATTGACCGAGACGAAAAGGCCGCCACGATCACTGCCACGATGAATGTGGCGGGCAAGCAGTTCCTTGCCGGTGCCGCTTTCACCCTGAATCAGCACCGGCAGTGCCTTGGGCGCGAGCCGCTCGAGCTCCTCGCGCAAGCGTCGCGAGCGCGGATCGACGAACACCAGCGCCTTGGCGCGGATGCTCAGCGGGCTCTTGTCGGCGTCGGGAAAGGTCAGCAGCGGCTGGCCGAAGGTGTCGTTGTATGCGGTCATGGGCAAGGCTCCCACCGGCCTGGCTGCAGGCGGCGTACTCGGTTGTCGGGCATTCAGGCGCGCAGCTGGATGTGCTGGTCCATGCGACTCTGCAGGCGATAGAGGTAGGCAAACCCCTGTTCCCAGCGTCGATGCCCGGACTTGACGTTGATATGCCCGGCACCGGCCAGAATGCCGGCTTCGGCGCCCCAGTCGCGGGCCAGTTGCAAGGCTCGCGGAGCACTGGCCGCAGGGTCGTTGTCCGAGCCCACCACTTGGCTGGGGAACGGCAGCAGGTGTTTGGGGATGGGTGCGAAATTGCGCAGGGCCGGCGAGCAGGCCGGGCGCTCTACGTCTGCGGGCGCCACCAGCAGGGCTCCGCGGACCTTGCGCAACGAGACCAGCGAGGCATGGGCCGACCAGTGGGCAACGGTCACGCATCCCAGGCTGTGAGCAATGAGAATCACCGGATCGGCGCTGGCATTCACCGCGCGGTCCAGCGCCGCGACCCAGTCTTCACGCCGTGGCGTGAGCCAGTCATCCTGCTCGACCCGCGCGCTGTTGGGCAGGGTTCGTTGCCAATGGCTTTGCCAATGGTCGTCGGACGAGCCCTGCCAGCCTGGCACGATCAGATAGCGGATCGACTCATTGCGCATGGGATGCGCCTCCTGCAAACGTTGCGTTGGAGGCCAGTATAAGGAAAGGAGTTATATTCGTTAAGGAATAAGAAGCTATTTATTAATAACCAAAATAAAGGTCAATCAGCCCCGTAGCAGCGCCGCAAGCCGCGTCGGCGGCACGTACAGTCTGCCTGCTGCACCGCATCGATCCCGGACGCGGCTCGCGCCGCTGCTACAAGGTGCGCGTGATCTTCTGTAGCAGCGGCGCAAGCCGCGTCGGCGGCACGTACAGTCTGCCTGCTGCACCGCATCGACCCCGGACGCGGCTTGCGCCGCTGCTACAAGGTGCGTGTGATCTTCTGTAGCAGCGGCGCGAGCCGCGTCGGCGGTACACGCGGTGTCTCTGACGCACCGCGTTGAATTCGGACGCGGCTTGCGCCGCTGCTACAGACCTGACGCCTTCTGCCAGACCTTGGGCTTGAAGAACAACGTCTCGCCCCGCGCCAGGCCACTCAGGCTGTCATGGTCCTTGACCACTTCGGCCTCGATCAGCTCGCTCTGCCCCTCGACCTTGAGCGTCACCCGCGTGGTTGCGCCCAACGGACGAATGTCACGCACTTCGGCGGCATGATGGTCGTCCAGCTCGTGGCGCGACAGCGACACTTCGTGCGGACGAAACAGCACATGCTCCTCACCACCCAACTGCAAGCGGTTGGAGTCGCCCAGAAAGTGATAGACGAAGTCGCTGGCCGGGTTCTCGTACACCTCGCCGGGCGAACCGATCTGCTCGATGACACCCTTGTTCATCACCACGATGCGATCCGCCACTTCCATGGCTTCTTCCTGGTCGTGGGTTACGAAGACCGAGGTCAGGTTGATGTCCTCGTGCAAGCGCGCGAGCCAGCGACGCAGCTCCTTGCGCACCTTCGCGTCGAGCGCGCCGAAGGGTTCGTCGAGCAGCAGCACCTTGGGCTCGACCGCCAGGGCACGGGCCAGGGCAATACGCTGGCGCTGTCCCCCGGACAACTGCTCGGGGTAGCGATCGTGCAACCAGTCCAGCTGCACCATGTTCAACAGCTCATGCACCTTCTGCGCAATCACCGTTTCGGTGGGCCGCTCGCGCTTGGGTTTCATGCGCAAGCCAAAGGCGACGTTGTCGAACACTGTCATGTGTCGGAACAGCGCGTAGTGCTGGAACACGAAACCGACGTTGCGATCCCGCACATCGTGGCCGGAAACGTCCTCGCCGTGGAACACGATGCTGCCCTGGTCGGGCGTTTCCAGGCCGGCGATGATGCGCAGCAAGGTGGTCTTGCCGCACCCGGATGGGCCCAGCAGAGCCACCAGCTCGCCACTCTGGATGTCCAGATTGATGGAGTCCAGGGCCTGGAAGGCATTGAAGCGCTTGCTGACGTTACGAACTTCGATCGACATTAATCATTCCTCCGCGGCGCTGTTGCGCAGGCGGTCAATACGGGACTCGCTCCACTGCTTGAGCAGCAGGATGAAGAGCGCCAGGATCAGCAACAGGCTCGCAACGGCAAAGGCGGCGACATGGTTGTATTCGTTGTAGAGAATTTCCACGTGCAGCGGCAGGGTATTGGTCACGCCGCGAATGTGCCCGGACACCACCGACACGGCACCGAACTCGCCCATGGCCCGCGCGGT
Source organism: Pseudomonas baltica (assembly GCF_014235765.1). Classification (GTDB taxonomy): domain Bacteria; phylum Pseudomonadota; class Gammaproteobacteria; order Pseudomonadales; family Pseudomonadaceae; genus Aquipseudomonas; species Aquipseudomonas baltica. The sequence continues at coordinate 60,942 of NZ_JACMYH010000004.1, read as the reverse complement.
ACACAGCACCACGCCGTAGATCAGTCCCCACTTGATGTTCGGCACGGTGACGTACCAGAACATCTGCCAACCATTCGCGCCCAGCAGACGCGCCGCTTCCTCTTCCTGCGTGCCTTGTTCCTGCATCAGCGGGATCAGCTCGCGGGCCACGAACGGCACGGTCACGAAGATGGTGGCCAGCACGATACCCGGCAAGGCGAACACGATCTGGATGTCGTGGTCCTGCAGCCACGGCCCGAACAGGCCCTGAGCGCCGAACATCAGCACATAGACCAGACCGGCAATGACTGGCGACACCGAGAACGGCAGGTCGATCAACGTGACCAGAATGCTCTTGCCGCGAAACGAATACTTGCTCACGCACCACGCGGCGCTGACGCCGAACACCAGGTTCAGCGGCACCGAAATGAGCACGGCGAACACCGTCAGCTTCAGCGCCGACAGCGCATCGGGCTCGAAGATCGCCGCGAAAAAGGTCCCCAGGCCCTGCTTCAAGCCCTGGGACACGACGATCAGCAACGGCAGCAACAGAAACACGGCGAAGACCAGCCAGCCCAGGGCGATCAACACCCGCCGCGAGGTTGCGCTGCCACGCCGGGCCGCATTGGTGGAGGCAGCAATGGAAGATGCAGACATGTGCGGAGCCTCCTTCAAGGGGTTTCGATGCGCCGCTGCAACAAGTTGATCAGCAGCAGCAGAATGAAGGAAACCACCAGCATCATCACGCCGATGGCCGTGGCGCCGGTGTAGTCGTATTGGTCCAGCTTGACCATGATCAGCAGCGGCAGGATTTCGGTCTTCATCGGCATGTTGCCGGCAATGAAAATAACCGATCCGTACTCACCCACGCCGCGGGCGAACGCCAGCGCGAAACCGGTGAGCCAGGCAGGCAACAGCGCCGGCGCGAGGATGAAGCGGAACACCTGCAACGGCTTGGCACCCAGGCAGGCTGCGGCTTCCTCGACCTCGCGCGGGATGTCGGCCAGCACCGGCTGCACCGTGCGCACCACGAACGGCAGGGTGACAAAGGTCAGGGCCAGGGTGATGCCCAAGGGGGTGTAGGCGATCTTGAAACCCAGGTCGGCGGCGAACTGCCCAACCAGGCCGTTGGGTGCATACAGCGCCGTCAGGGCAATGCCTGCCACGGCCGTGGGCAGGGCGAATGGCAGGTCGATCATCGCATCGATGATCTTGCGTCCGGGAAAGGTGTAGCGCACCAGCACCCAGGCCAGCAGGGTGCCGATCACTCCATTGATGATCGCCGCACACAACGCCGTGCCGAAACTGAGTTTCAGTGCGGCGAGTACGCGAGGTGCGGTAACGATGGTCCAGAACTGTTCCCAGGTCAGCTGCGCAGCATGCACGAACATGGCGGCCAGGGGGATCAGCACGATCAGGCTGAGGTACACGACGGTGTAGCCCAGCGTCAGCCCGAAGCCGGGTATGACGGGGGAGATACGACGCGACATAGAAGTCCTTGATGAATACGGTTTACGCAATCGGGCCTCTTCGCGGGCAGAGCCCACTCCCATAGGCTTTACGGTGACCTGTGGGAGCGGGGCGGGCGGCGAGCCCTCTGCCCGCGAAGAGGCCAGCCGCCTCAACGAATCTTATTGAGCCTGATAAATCTGATCGAACACCCCACCATCATTGAAGAATTTGGGCTGTGCGGTTTTCCACCCGCCGAAATCCTTGTCGATAGTAACCAGATTCAGCGCTGGAAATTGCTTCGCATACTTGGCTGCCACATCCTTGTCGCGCGGACGATAGAAGTTCTTCGCAGCGATTTCCTGGCCAGCCGGGCTGTACAGGTGCTTGAGGTAGGCTTCGGCGATTTCCTCGTTGCCCTTCTTCTTCACGTTCTTGTCGACCACAGCTACCGGCGGCTCAGCCAAAATCGACAGCGAAGGCACGACAATGTCGAACTTGTCCGCGCCACCGTCTTCCTTCAATGCCAGGAACGCCTCGTTCTCCCAGGCCAGCAAAACGTCGCCCTGACCATTGTTGACGAAGGTGATGGTCGAGCCACGGGCACCGGTGTCCAGAATCGGCACGTGCTTGAACAGCGTCTGCACGTACTCTTTGGCCTTGCCTTCGTCGCCATCGCCGGCTTTCAGGCCGTAGGCCCAGGCTGCCAGGAAATTCCAGCGGGCGCCGCCGGACGTCTTCGGATTCGGCGTGATCACCGAGACATCATTCTTGATCAGGTCGCCCCAGTCCTTGATGCCCTTGGGGTTGCCCTTGCGCACCAGAAACACGATGGTCGAGGTGTAGGGCGTGCTGGCGTCCGGCAGACGGGTCTGCCAGTTCTCCGGGATGGACTTGCCCAAGCGGCTGATCTCGTCGATGTCACCGGCCAGCGCCAGGGTCACCACATCGGCGGGCAGGCCGTCGATCACCGCGCGGCCCTGTTTGCCCGAACCACCGTGGGATTGCTTGATCGACACGGTGTCGCCCGCGTGCTCCTTCTTCCAGAAATTGACGAACTCGGCGTTGTATTCCTGGTACAGCTCGCGGGTCGGATCGTAGGACACGTTGAGCAGCTCGTAGTCCTTGGCGACGGCGGAGCCGGCAAATACGGCGCTGGCGAGGGCTGCCAAGGCATAACGGCGGATAGACATGGACGAAGCTCCTGGAATGGCGGGTATTTTTCTTATGGCTGCTACGCAGGACGCGTACTCAGCTGGGCTTGTTGCCCGGGTTCTGCAAACGGAATTTTTCCTTGCGTTCGATCTGCACGACTTGAGCGTTGTGTACGGTGATCTCCACCGCACCGAAACGCAGGTCGCGCAGCGCACTCTGAATTTCCCGCAGAATGGTGGCTTCGTCCTGTCCTTCGACGCTGCGTAGCGATGCGCTCATGATCATGCTCCTGGGTAAGGGGTGCCAAGGTGGCGTGAGCGCGATAGTAGAGCGGTCTTGTTATTCTTAAAAATACTGTTTAAGAATTTTCATATAACCAGAAGTTTTTATACGCACCTATTGGACCTGCCATTGCAGCGCAGCGGCTTGCACCGGACGGCCGAACCAATAGCCCTGGCCCAGTCCGCAACCGTGCTCCAGCAGGAACTGCGCCTGATTCGCCTGCTCGATGCCCTCGGCGTGCACCTGCATGCCCATGCTGTGCGCCAGCGCGATGATCGCCGTGGTGATCGCCACATCGTCCTCGTCGCCGGGCAGGCCGGCGACGAAACCCTGGTCGATCTTGAGTTTGTGGACCGGCAGGCGCTTGAGCCTGAGCAAGGATGAATAACCGGTGCCGAAGTCGTCGATCGCCAGTTGCAAACCCAGATCGCGCAGGTGATGCAGTTGCTCCAGTGCGCGGTCCGGATCATCCATCACCGCACTTTCGGTCACTTCCAGTTCCAGATGCGCAGGCGCCAGTTCTGTCTCGGCCAGAACTCTCTCGACCTGCCGGTAGAGATCATGGTGGCTGAACAGACGGCTGGAGATGTTCACCGCGACGAAATCCAGTGCCTTGCCCTCGACCTGCCACTGACGCATCTGGCGGCACGCGGTGGCCAGCACCCAGGTGTCGATTTCGGCGATCAAACCACTGCGCTCGGCAATCGGTATGAACTGCCCTGGCGGCACCAGGCCGCGCTCCGGGTGCTGCCAGCGCACCAGCGCCTCTACCCCGACCATGGCCTTGTCGCGCAGGGCATGCACCGGTTGGTAGTGCACCCGCAACTGCCCGTCGGCCAGGGCCTGGCGCAGTTCTGCGGTCACTTCGATCTGCTGCTGGGCGCGGGTGGTCAGCTCTTGGGTATACAGGGCATAGCTCGAACGGCCCCGTGCCTTGGCCTGGAACAGCGCCGAGTCGGCGTTGCGCAACAGCTGCTCGGCACCCTGCGCGTCGTCGGGAAACAGACTGATGCCCATGCTGGCGCTGATGAACAAGGTGTGCCCATCGATGGCGAAGGGCGCGCGCAGGCCTTCGAGCAACCCCTGCCCCAGCGCCGTCGCCTGCCCTGTGCGCAACTCGCCTTCCATCAGCACCGCAAATTCGTCGCCGCCCAGCCGAGCCAGGGTCACCTCCTCGCCCAACCCGCACTGCAAACGCTCGACCACGGCCATCAGCAACCGATCGCCCACGCCATGCCCGAAGCTGTCGTTGACGTTCTGGAAGTGGTCGAGGTCGATCAGCAGCAACGCGCAGCAGCGTTGCGCAAGCCTGGCCGTACTCAAGGCGTGCTCGGTGCGGTGGCTGAACAGCAGGCGGTTGGGCAACCCGGTCAGCGGATCATGGTGTGCCAGATGGGCCAGCTCGCGCTGCGAATGCCTGATCGCGCTGATGTCGGAGAACACTGCTACATAGTGGCTCAGCTTGCCCCGATCATCGCGGATCGCGCGGATGGTCTGCCACTGCGGGTAGCTGTCGCCGCCCTTGCGACGGTTCCAGATCTCGCCGCTCCACTGGTCGTGCTCGGCCAGCGTGCGAAACATCTGTTGATAGAAGGCCGGCGGATGCTGCCCGGATTTGAACGTGTTCGGGTTCTGCCCGAGCACTTCGTCCTCTGCATACCCGGTGATCGCCATGAAGGCCCGGTTGACCTGCAGGATGCGCCCTGCAGTGTCGGTCACCAGCACGCCGTCGGCGGTGCAGTCGAAAACCGCTGCCGACAAACGTCGGCTTTCGCGGTTGGCCTGCCGCGCGCGCAGCCAGCCAAAGGCGAACGCACTGCCCAGCAACCACACACCGCAACCGGCCAGATGAACCCCCCATCCGGCCGACGACGCTCCGAAAAGGCCGTTTGCCACACGACCGCACAACAGAAACCACACCACACAGACAATCAGGTAAATCACAACGCCGCGCGCTGTAACCCGAGATAAAACAGACATAGGGTCAATCGGCCACACAAAATGTGTACCAATTATAGAATAGAAACATTCAGCGACTCTTATCTAAAAGAGCGACTGGCTTTATCTGATAGCTAGTCGATAATGCGCTGCACGCATTACCCACCCAACCGAGGGCCTTCCCGCCTATGTGGTACAACGGTTTTCTCGATCTGTCCGCCTGGCAAGTGGTGGCAGTCACGTTGTTGCTGACCCATGTGACCATCATCAGCGTCACTGTCTACCTGCACCGCTATTCCGCCCACCGCTCGCTGGAACTCAACGCCGGGCTCAAGCACTTCTTCCGTTTCTGGCTCTGGCTCACCACTGCCCAGAACACCCGCGAGTGGACCGCCATCCACCGCAAGCACCACGCCAAATGCGAAACCGTCGACGATCCGCACAGCCCCGTGATCAAGGGCCTGGGCACCGTGATGCGTACCGGCGCCGAGCTCTATCGCAAAGAGGCGGAAAACCCCGACACCTTGCGCATCTATGGCAAGAACTGCCCCGAAGACTGGATCGAGCGCAACCTGTACTCGCGCTTCCGCCACACTGGCGTGGTCCTGATGCTGGTCATCGACCTGTTGCTGTTCGGCGCTCTCGGCCTGACCGTGTGGGCCGTGCAGATGATGTGGATTCCCTTCTGGGCAGCCGGTGTCATCAATGGCCTCGGCCATGCCGTGGGCTACCGCAACTTCGAATGCCGCGACGCGGCCACCAACCTGGTGCCGTGGGGCATCATCGTCGGCGGCGAAGAACTGCACAACAACCACCACACCTACCCCAATTCGGCCAAGCTGTCGGTCAAGAAATGGGAGTTCGACATGGGTTGGGCCTGGATCAAGCTGTTTACCTGGCTGCGCCTGGCCAAGGTCCAGCGCGTGGCACCGATTGCCCACCGCGTGGAAGGCAAGGGCCAGCTCGACATGGACACCGCCATGGCGATCCTCAACAATCGCTTCCAGATCATGGCGCAGTACCGCAAGCTGGTGATCGCGCCGCTGGTGCAACAGGAGCTGAGCAGGGTCGACGAATCGGTACGTCACCAGTTCCGCCGGGCCAAGCGCCTGCTGTCGCGTGAAACCAGCCTGCTGGACGAAGGGCATCACCTGCACATCCAGACGATGCTCGAACACAGCCACGCATTGCGCGTCATCTATGAAAAGCGCCTGGCCCTGCAACAGATCTGGGCGCGCACCAGCTCCAACGGTCATGATATGCTCGCCGCCATCAAGGATTGGATCCAAGAGGCCGAAGCCAGTGGCATTCACTCGCTGCGCGACTTCGCGACCCAGCTCAAGACGTACTCGCTGAGGCCTGCTGCAGCCTGAGCCGTTTATCGGTGCGCCTTGGCCCCAAGGCGCGCCGTTCGGAACTTCGTTACAATTTTCCGCTCTCAGACTCATAGCGCTACCGCCTGGGATCATGCCTTGGCCGCGCTTTTCGCGCATCCGTTCGCAGTAATCCCAACGCCTCTGAGATGCCGTGATGATGGTCAATAAAAAATTACCTTCTACACCCGTCAAACCTCTACCCGAAGCCGCTGAAACCCTATTGGCCTTGATGCATGCCCAGGGTGAGGTCGCGCGGCTCAAGGAGCGCGAGCAGCTGTTCAGCTCGCTGTTGGTCAGCGTCAACGCGGTACTCTGGGCGTTCGATTGGGAAACCCAGCAGATGATCTACGTCAGCCCCGCCTACGAACGGATTTTCGGCCGCTCGGTGGGTTTGCTGCTGGCTGACTACAACGAATGGCGCGACAGCATCTACCCGGATGACCTGGACTACGCCGATCGCAGCCTGGCCGAAGTGCTCGACAAGGGCGCCGTCGAAGACCGCGAATACCGCATTATCAGCGCCGATGGCCAGATCCGCTGGCTCAGCGACAAGTGCTTCGTCAGCCACCAGGTGGATGCAGGCCAACGCGTGATCGTGGTGGGTATCGCCGAGGACATTACCGAAAAGAAGCACCTTGAAGGCGAGCTCCAACGCCTCGCCACCACCGATGTCCTGACCCAGAGCAGCAACCGTCGACACTTCTTCGAATGCGCCCACCGCGAGTTCGAGCAGTCCCGCCTCAACGACACGCCCATGGCCTTCCTGCTGCTGGACATCGACGATTTCAAGATGATCAACGATACCTATGGCCACCAGGAAGGTGACCACGTGCTGCAACGCATCGCCGAAACCGGCCGTGCGGTACTGCGCCGTGGCGACTTGTTCGGGCGCATCGGTGGTGAAGAATTCGCCGCCGTGTTCCCGGGCTGCGCGCCGGACATGGCCATGCAGATCGCCGAGCGCCTGCAGCGCGAAATCCAGCGCCTGAGCTTCCACCACAATGGCAAGAACTACGGCGTGACGGTAAGCCAGGGCCTGACCAGTATTCAGCCGCAAGACGAAATGCTTGACTCCCTCTTCTCGCGTTCCGACGCCGCCATGTACCAGGCCAAGCGTCAGGGCAAGAACCAGATCGTGCCGGCCTAGTCAGCGAACCATTGGTGTCCCCGGCCACCTGTTCAATTGCGACACGCCTATTTTATGCAACTGTGCTGGATTGATTCGCGTCTGGCCCATTAGGGAATTCAAGCATGTTGTATCAATTTGCAGAAATATCCACCTAGATCAAAACTCATTGGGTGGAGGGTTGTGCCAGCCAACTTCATTATTCTCTATTAAAAAGACATATTCGTTTCCTTGAGCCATACGTTAGGTCATGGTTTACTTTTCCATGAAGCTACGGAGAATTACCACTCAAGGAGTTGCACATGAAACAATTATTTATGATTGCCACGCTTGTCCCGCTATCGGTTGCTGCTAATTATGACAGCAAAGATCACCTAAGCTTTCCGCCTGCTTATTCCACGTTAACTAAAGTTGATTGGGAGGACTGGGAGTCTGTGACGAAAGAATTCAGAGACAACGCCCTCTGGAATCAAAACACCACTGAAATCCAGTCATGCGAAAGCCTCTATAGTTTGCCGGTGACCACATCCCGCGAAGGCAATGTCAGCTTTGGCGCAATCTGCACCATCGCAGGCTCTGGCCAAAAAGTATTCATATGCACCGACCGCATGCTCGGCCGCTTCGAGGTATTCCCAGAATTCCAGCGCGACCTGCCATGGATCGCGCAGAAGATTTTCGACAACTGCTGGGGTAGTTGATCCCCACCTCTCTCGATCACCGCCAAGGCCAGTGATCAGATAGAGGCCGTTATTCATGTCCCGGCGTAGTCCAGCGCGTCAGCGAATCATTGGCGCGCCCCGCCACCAGTTCAGCTGCGACACGCCTATCTTGAGCAACCGTGCTGGTTTGCCTTGGGCTATCTGGGTGACGTCCTCGTCGGCGCCCAGCGATGCCATCTGCGCTGCAATATTCACGATCAGTTTTTCCCTTGTGTACACCCCTCCGCCCAACTGGTAGGCCGCGGCGATCATCTCGCGCAGCTCGAGCGGCAATCGCCAGCGTCGGTGTAATTCCGAGCCATAAGGCGCACCAAACGTTCGTAGCGCGTATGTCAGCTTCGTCTGGTCAAGCTCACCGCCTGCCAGACGCCACTCCTGCAAAACGCGCAGCAGCGCCAGATCGCCCAGGCAGTGCAACACGCCTGCGCAATAGCAGCGCCACTCGTCCACATTCTGTTGATGGGCAATGTTGCGAGCGAATTCGGCTGTGTGGGTCGAGCGGTTCCAGCAGATTTCGGCTTGTTCGAACAGCAGCGGGTCACTCAGGTAGGCACTGGGCCGGGTGGTCATGCCCAGCAGCAGATTCATGCTCTGCGTAGGGCCCAGCGCTTGCAAGGCCTGCATCAGCGTCAACACCGGCGCCGCGCCCTGTTTCGCCGCACTGTTAGCGGCGCTCACCAGCACCCCGGTGACTTGCGGGTCGCTGCGCACGTTGGCTTCCAGCACCTTTAGGTTCAAGCCTTGTGGCCCTAGCGCCCGCTGTACCGCCGCCTGCACGTCGCACAGCAGCGGCCCACCGTCGCAGTCCAGGCGGCGGCGCGTCAGATACTGTTCCAAAGTGGTACCGGCAGCGATCTGCGGAATCCGGCAAACCCCCACCTCTGCGGAGCCAGACAACAGCGTCTGCAGGCGCGCCTTCAAACTGGTCATATTCAAGGGTTTGGTCAGATAGGCCGTCGGCGCTAGGGGCAGCACTTCGCGCACGCTCGCGCTGTCGCTGCGCTCGCTCAACAAGATGAACGGCAAGGCCGACAGACGAGGGCTCTTGCGCACTCCGCGCAGCAAGTCCAGACCGCTGATGCCCAGCAACTCGCGCGCTGCAATCACCAAGTCCGGTGGCTCGCGCAGATGCTCCAGCGCCTCAGGTCCCGTGGCGCACGCCTGCAGGCGCGCATCGCAACGTACATCGAGCAGCATCTGCGACAACAGATCACGCATCCAAGGGTCGGATTCGGCGATCAACACACGAGGGGGCATGCTGGTAGCGGTATTCATAGGCGCACTCCATGGGCCAGGGATGACAGCATGACGCTCGGTGGTGAGTATGAACGGTACTGCAAAAAAACGGATTCAGCAGAGGGTTTTAGCGCATGACGCGCCTGGCTGCAAACGAGGTGCAAACTAAAACCACCCCATAAAAAAACCCGCCGAAGCGGGTTTTTCTATCAAACGATCACATCACTCACGCCAGCTCAGCGAAGCACTCTTCGATGATGGCCAAGCCTTGGTCCAACAGCTCGTCAGGCGCCGTCAGTGGAACCAGGATGCGCAGGACGTTTCCGTAAGTACCGCACGACAGCAGGATCAAACCCTTGTCGCGCGCCTTGGCTACGACTTGGGCCACTGCTGCGGCGTTCGGCTTGTGGGTGTCGCCGCCTTCGAATAGCTCGATGGCAATCATCGCGCCCAGTGCGCGCACATCACCAATCACCGGGTACTTGGCCTGGATGGCGCGCAGGCCCGCCACCAAGTGCTCGCCGACTGCCTTGCTGCGATCGAGCAGGTTCTCTTCCTCGAACACTTCCATCACGGCCAGTGCTGCCGCGCAGGCGATAGGGCTGCCCGCGTAGGTGCCGCCCAGGCCGCCTGGAGCGATGGCGTCCATGTACTCGGCTTTGCCGCATACCCCGGCCAGAGGGAAACCGCCAGCGATGGACTTGGCGAAGGTGGTCAGGTCGGGTGCGACACCCATCTGCTCCATGGCGAAGAACGTGCCGGTACGGCCTGCGCCGGTCTGCACTTCGTCAGCGATCAAGAGGATGCCATGCTGATCGCACAGGGCGCGCAGACGCTGCATGAAAGCCTTGGGCGCGACGTAGAAGCCGCCTTCGCCCTGCACCGGCTCGAGAATGACTGCTGCAATGTCACGCGGCTCGGCGTCGTTCTTGAAGATACGCTCGATGCTGGCAATCGAATCGTCGACGCTGACGCCGTGCAGTTCGCAAGGGTACAGCGCGCGGAACACACCGCCGGGCATCAAGCCCATGCCAGCCGAGTACGGCACGACCTTACCGGTCAGGCCCAGGGTCATCATGGTGCGACCGTGGTAGGCGCCGGTGAAGGCGATGACACCGGCGCGCCCAGTGGCGGCACGCGCGATCTTGATGGCGTTTTCCACGGCTTCGGAGCCTGTGGTCACCAGCAAGGTCTTCTTGTCGAAATCGCCGGGTACCTTGGCGTTGATCTTCTCGCAGACCTCAACGTACGGCTCGTACGCCAGCACCTGAAAGCAGGTGTGCGTCAGCTTGTGCAATTGCGCTTGCACAGCGGCGATCACCTTGGGGTGAACGTGGCCGGTGTTGAGCACCGCGATGCCGCCGGCAAAGTCGATGAACTCGCGGCCTTCGACGTCGGTAACCGTGGCGTTCTGCGCCGACTCGGCAAAGATCGGATGAATCTGGCCCACACCGCGTGGCACGGCGGCCTGGCGGCGTTGCATCAGGGATTCGTTGGTCTTGCTCATGACATTCCTCATTCGCCGCTCATCGGTCGGCGTGATTCAAGGATAAAGCGGCCGGTAAGTACCGCAGCAGCATACGATGATCGACTGCTGCGGCCGCCGGCCGCCAAGGGTTCTGCGCGGTGGGTTACACCGAAATGCAGAGGTATTTGATTTCCAGGTAATCTTCGATGCCGTACTTGGAGCCTTCGCGGCCCAGGCCCGAGGCCTTGATGCCGCCGAACGGCGCCACTTCGTTGCTGATCAGTCCGGTGTTGATACCGACCATGCCGTATTCCAGCGCCTCGGCAACACGGAACACACGGCTCATGTCGCGGGCATAGAAGTACGAAGCCAGGCCGAACTCGGTGTCGTTGGACATGGCAATCACTTCGGCCTCGTCCTGGAAGCGGAACAGCGGCGCCAGTGGGCCAAAGGTTTCTTCCTTGGCCACGGCGGCGTCCTTGGAGACGTTGACCAGCACGGTCGGCTCGAAGAAGTTGCCCTGCAGCGCGTTGCCACCGGTGAGTACGGTTGCGCCCTTGCTGACCGCGTCGGCGATGTGTTCCTTGACCTTGGCCACGGCCTTGTCGTCGATCAGTGGCCCGGTAGTGGTGCCTTCTTCCAGACCGTTGCCGATCTTGAGCTTGCTCACCGCAACCTTCAGCTTCTCGGCGAACGCGTCGTAAACGCCGTCCTGCACATAGATGCGGTTGGCGCAGACGCAGGTCTGGCCATTGTTGCGGTATTTGGAAATGATCGCGCCCTCGACCGCCTTGTCCAGATCAGCGTCGTCGAACACGATGAAAGGTGCGTTGCCCCCCAATTCCAGGGACACTTTCTTGATGTCCTTGGCGCACTCGGCCATCAACTGGCGACCGATTTCGGTCGAGCCAGTGAAGCTCAGCTTGCGCACGATCGGGTTGCTGGTCAGCTCACTGCCGATGTCGCCAGCGCTGCCGGTCACGACGCTGAACACACCCTTGGGAATGCCTGCGCGTTCAGCCAGCTCAGCCAGCGCCAGTGCCGAGAACGGCGTCTGCGAGGCAGGCTTGAGCACCATGGTGCAGCCTGCGGCCAGCGCTGGGCCTGCTTTGCGGGTGATCATCGCGGCCGGGAAGTTCCACGGCGTAATGGCGGCGGTCACGCCGATTGGCTGCTTGATCACGATCAGACGCTTGTCCGGCTGGTGGCCGGGAATGGTGTCGCCGTAGACGCGCTTGGCTTCTTCGGCAAACCACTCGATGAACGAAGCGGCGTAGACGATCTCGCCCTTGGCTTCGGCCAATGGCTTGCCCTGCTCAAGCGTCATCAAGCGCGCGAGGTCATCCTGGTTTTCGATCATCAGTTCGAACCAGCGGCGCAGCTTGTTCGACCGCTCCTTGGCGGTCAGCGCACGCCAGGCCGGCAGCGCCTTGTCGGCAGCCTCGATGGCGCGGCGGGTTTCGGCGGCGCCCATTTTCGGCACGGTGCCGAGGATTTCGTTGGTAGCAGGGTTGCTGACCTTGATGGCCTGCCCACTGTCGGCGCCCAGCCACGCACCATCTATATAGGCTTGCTGGCGGAACAACGAGGTGTCTTTGAGCTGCATGTCGGCTTCCTTGATGGCGCCGTACGTGACGGCACGAATGGAGGGATGAAAAGGCGCCTGGGCTGAGGTGAAATACCGCATGGATGAACGCATGCGCATCGGCAACCAGACAAGAGCGTTTGAAATCTCAAACGAATCCTAGGATCTATGGCACCAAAGGACAATAGCCGTTCGAAAAAAAGAACGACACGCCTTGCAAGCCTGGGTATGGTCGGCTTGCGCGAGTGTCACCGTAGCAGATTACAAACGATGTGCCGGTTATCGCAATGGACGACCACCCCCGACATGGGTATCATGGCGCCCGCGTCGCACCAGTAGCTCAGCTGGATAGAGTACTGCCCTCCGAAGGCAGGGGTCGTGGGTTCGAATCCCGCCTGGTGCACCACCTCCTATCCCTTGTATAACAAGGGGTTAGCTTCACTGCCAGAAACCTGTCCTAGTCCTGAAAGTCGTTTTTGCCACAAATTTGCCACACTCAAGTGTGGCGGGAATGGTCGAAATGGCAACAATCAGGAATCGCGGCGAGTATCAGTGGGAAGCGCAAATTCGCCGTAAGGGCTATCCAGCCCAGCGCAAAACCTTCGAAACCAAATCCGATGCTCAAGCCTGGGCGCGCATGATCGAAAGCGAAATCGACCGGGGCATCTTTGTCTCTCGCGTCGAGGCTGAACGCACTGCCTTTCATCAACTCATCGATCGCTACATTTCCGAAATTGCTCCGAAGCACAAAGGCGCGTATTCGGAAATCAAACGCCTGGAAGCACTCAAGCGTCATCCGCTGGCGACACGCATCGTTGCGACCCTTACCTCTTCAGATTTTGCCCGCTACCGTGACGAGCGCTTGAAGATCCGCAAAGGCAATACGGTGAAACGTGAGCTGGCTTTGTTTCAGTGCGTGATCGAGGTCGCTCGCCGCGAGTGGGGAATTCATCTCGCTGAAAATCCGGTCAGGATGGTCAGTCGTCCAAGCTATAACGACGAGCGCTCGCGACGGCTCGACCCAATTGAAGAGCAATACATGCTCGGCGCGTTAGAGCTTCGTGAGCGACGTGCCGACGGCACCTACGCCGATGCATCACACAATCCCTGGATACGGCCCATAGTCCAGCTGGCGATTGAGACAGCGATGCGCCGTGGTGAGATTTTCGAGCTGCGCTGGAAGCATGTGAACCTGGATCGTAGAACAGCGCATCTCCCCGCAACCAAGAACGGCCTGCCCAGAACCGTCCCGCTTTCGCCGAAGGCTATTCAACTGCTAAAGGATTTGCCGCGCTCGTTGTGCGGTCGAGTCTTTCCCACCACTGCTGATGCGCTCAAGAAGGCCTTCGTTCGAGGTCTGGAGCGTGCGAGGCTGAAATACTTGGGGGATTGTGGTGCTGCGCAGGTAACCCCGCAGGAAGACTTCCTGATCAATCTGCGCTTTCACGACTTGCGGCATGAGGCGACCTGTCGGCTTGCGACTAAGCTGCCGAATTTGATTGAGCTTGCGAGCGTGACGGGGCATCGAGAGGTAAACATGCTGAAGCGGTATTACAACATTACCGCGGAGGAGCTGGCAGCAAAGCTGGCTTGATCAGACCACACCCGTCTGTGGCTATTGCTCAGACGGGGCACATTTGCATTCGACTTGGCCAGTCGTTTGCACCGAACTTGACCAGTAAAGTTGAAGAACTCGACCCTCAAAAAGTAGACCCATTGCGATCATTGGCCAACGGCAGAAACCGACCCATTTTAGCCGGGCGCAGCTTGTACGAAATCGGTTTCGGTTCAGCTTACAGCTATCGTTTCTGGCGCGATGGTTGACTGGTTGTCGCTATGAGCCAGTTTGTGGTAATGCCTCGTCACAACCACGTCACAAAGCATCGCTATGCTGAATAGATGGGCCAGACTTTCTGGTCTAGAGGAGGCCCACCTTGCCCTCTCCATCCAAGCGAAAAAAATCGGAAGACAGCTCTGCCAGTTTGATCCAAGCTGCGGAATACGTTCGCATGTCTACTGATCACCAACGCTATTCCACCGAAAATCAGTCCGCGGCTATCCATGCTTACGCCACGAGCCATGGTATGGAGATCGTTAAAACCTATCGGGATGAAGGCAAAAGCGGCCTAGATATCGGTGGTCGCGATGCTTTGCGCAGATTGATTGATGACGTCCAGGCGGGGAATATCCAGTTCCAAGTCATTCTGGTTTATGACGTGAGTCGCTGGGGACGTTTTCAAAACACTGACGAAAGTGCTCATTATGAATACCTATGCACCAGTTCCGGCATCCAGGTGGTGTATTGCGCAGAGCCCTTCGAGAACGACGGTTCACCTTTAGCAACGATTTATAAGGGCATCAAGCGTTCAATGGCTGGAGAGTACAGCCGCGAGCTCTCTCAAAAAGTTTTCGCCGGTCAATGCCGTCTTGTGGAGAAAGGCTTTCATCAGGGTGGCCCGGCTGGTTATGGACTACGCCGGGCGCTGATTGATGAGAAAAATGAATTCAAGGCAGAACTATCGAGAGGCCAGCAAAAAAGCATCCAGACAGACAGGGTCATCCTAATTCCTGGGCCCGAGGCTGAAATTGAGGTGGTACAGCACATCTATCACCAATTCATCCACAGCGGACTGAACGAGCGTGAGATTGCCAACGTACTAAATGCAGATGGCCTGCTCACCGACTTCGACCGCCCTTGGAGCAGGGGCAGCGTCCACCAAGTGCTGACCAACGAGAAATATATTGGCAACAATGTCTACAACAAAACATCCTCCAAGCTGCGCAAACGTATCAGTCGCAATCCACCCGACAAGTGGGTTCGCTGTGACGGCGCATTTCAAGGAGTTGTTTCGCTGGAGGTGTTTACCTGCGCTCGCGAAATAATCTTGCAGCGCTCATATCGCCTAGATGACGTACAAATGCTAGAGCTGCTCGGAGCCTTACTTCAACAGGCGGGATCGTTGTCCGGGATGCTCATCGACGAGCAGGATAATATGCCCTCTAGCGCCGCTTATATAAGTCGTTTTGGCGGGCTTTTACGTGCATATACCCTTGTAGGTTATGCACCGGATCGGGACTACCGATATTTGGATATAAATCGGTCGCTGCGACAACTGCATCCGCAGGTTTTTGAAAACGTAATAAAGCACTTGAAACTTGCTGGGGCGAGTGTGGAAATCAGTGCTCAAAATGATGTATTGACGGTTAACGATGAATGGACCGCATCCGTAGTTATCGCCCGCTGCCAATCCACTCCGGCAGGCACTCTTCGATGGAAACTGAGATTTGACAATAGCTTGGCCCCTGATATCACCATTGCTGTGCGCATGGAGCAAGCAAACCAGAAAGTCAGGGACTATTACCTTGTTCCACTTATAGACATGGGCGCTTGGCCACAGAAAATGGCCGAAGAAAACAGCCCTTTGATCGACAGCTACTGCTTCGCAACTCTGGATGTTCTTAACGGGCTAGCTGCTCGTTGCTCCCTGAAAGAGGCTTGCCAATGACCGGCCCATCAACTACACGAGACCGTGTAACACTAATACCGATAGCACAAATCCATATCCTGAACCCTCGGACCAGGAACAAGAAGGTCCACAGCGAGCTCATCGAAAATATTAGAACGGCGGGCCTCAAACGCCCCATTACCGTAAGTCGAAAAGCCTCTCCCCAAGGGCCGCTCAATTACGATTTAGTATGTGGGCAAGGCCGTCTTGAAGCATTTCTCGCTCTGGAAGCATTAGAAATTCCAGCGTTTGTAATTGACGCTGATGAAGAAGAATGCCTTGTGATGAGCCTGGTTGAGAATGTTGCTCGAAGGCAGCACCGTCCGATAGACCTGATGAATGAGGTTGGACGCCTGAAAGAGCGGGGTAAGACGGATGCCGATATCGCAAAAATAATTGGAAGCACTGCTTCATGGGTCAGCATGATTGTTGTGTTGATCGAAAGAGGTGAAGAAAAACTCCTATCGGCGGTTGAGACTGGTTTGATTCCGCTGAGTATGGCGACGGATATCGCACGCAGTAGCGAAAGTGACATTCAAAATTTACTGACTGACGCCTACGAACGCGGATTCAAGGGAAAGAAAATAACCAAACTTAGGCACCTTCTGGAACTCCGCGCCAAAAAGGACAAGCTCGTGCGAGGAAGCGCACTCGGCATTAGCCAAAATAACAAAAAGAAAAGACTGACCCCAGCTGACTTAAGGCGGCTGTTCGAGCGAGAGGCCGAACGACAGCGCTTAATGGTTAAAAAGGCAGCTTTTACACAGGATCGGGTTGTTTTTTCCATCCAGGCTATCAAAGAACTCTTATCCGTCAGTGATTTCGAAAAGCTCCTTTTTGATGAGCATCTGGATTCGTTGCCGAAGTTGATACAAGCTCGGCTTTGGAATGGAGGAGGTTTGTAATGTCTAGTCGACTATATGCTTCTTCTAACACTCAGCCGACTCACGTACCGAAAAATGCCTTTTTGGATGAGTGCGTTCGAGTCGAAATCATCAATATTATGCCGCTCAAAATATCACGACCTTCTGTTAAAGAAAGTCTCAAATACCAGCAAATCCTCGCCTCGATTCAAGACGTTGGGCTGGTCGAGCCGCCAGTTGTGATACCAGTGCCTGGCCAAACCGGGCATTACTTTTTGTTGGATGGTCATCTACGTATTGAGGCACTTAAGGATTTGGACGAGCTCGAAGTCGATTGCCTAGTGGCAACTGACGATGACACGTACTCGTATAACAAACGTACCAACCGACTTTCTGCTGTGCACAGCAACAAGATGATCGTGCGAGCAATGGAGCGAGGGGTCTCTGCCGAGCGGCTCGGCAAGGCTCTTGGCTTGTCACAACAGACGATCAAGCAACGGTTTCGTCTGCTTAACGGGATTTGTGCCGAGGTCATTTCGCTCTTGGGTGACACTGATTGCCCTGCCAATGTGTTCAATCTTCTACGACAGATGAAACCATTGAGACAAATCGAAGCAGCTGAGCTAATGATTGGAAACCGAAATTTATCCGTTCTTCTTGCCAAAGCCCTGTTGGCAGCCACGCCATCCGACCAACTGGTCTTCACGAGAAAACCCCTACCTGACCAGCAGATATCTCCAGAGTCCATTGCACGCTTAGAGCGTGAGCTAGCCGCCCTGCAGATGCAGATCAAAACAATCGAAGATGACTACGGGCCTGACGTTCTTCATCTCACGGTCATCAAAGGTTACCTAACCAAGCTCCTCGCCAACGCCTCCGTTGTGCGATGGTTAGCCAGACACCAACCAGAGTATTTAAAAGAATTTCAATCCATTGCCGAGCTGGCTGAACTGCCGTGGGGGAATGACGAGGCGGGTCCTGTACCAAAGCCCACTCCCGATCAATAATCGCGGCTTTAGATACTCTTGTATGCCCATGGCCAGTGTTCAATCGCCCCCAACACACATGGATACGTCCGTTGGACGGGCGAGGGATATTTAGAATCGCTACGTTTGCAACCGACATTAGCCTGATCAGTCGAACTGGAAATCGAACTCGATAGCCAATTCCTTAAACTGGCTATTGAGTTCGGCTCGACGAACGACAATGGCATTACGTTCGAGCTCCACGGCTCTGTAAGCTTTGTTGAACGCACTGATAATTTCTTCTTTCGTTAAAATTATCTCTGTAGCTTGTCTCCTAGTCTTTTCCATACCCCCCCGCAATGCGAGCTGCGCGGCTTCGCTATGGAACGACTCCATGACCAAAAATCCAAAAACGTAATCCTTGATCCAGCCTTCGGCCAGCGCCCACATCAACATCCTTCGATATGTGGGCCAAGCCATGTGCGCCTCACCGCTAACGTAGCGCCGCAGGGTCCTGCCATTTTCCAGCCCTGTGATACTTGTCAGCTGATTTTCTAGCGAGCTCTTTGTTTTTTTTGATGCTCGCAACATGAGCGCGTACAGATGCGTGACTCTGTCCACGGGCACTCGAACCAAGAATTTCTTTCGTCCCGATTCTCGATGCCTTGTCATTTCAAGCACTATGAAATTCGAAACGTCTTCATCTGGGACGTCAGGTAAAAGCAGCTGCGACTGAATGCTTGCGCTCATGAGGCCGATATCCCCTGCCAAAAAGCTGTCCTAGAAATGGAGCGCTTGATTGGCGAAAACTGGAGTCACTTCAGAGCAATCGAGCGGAACCGAGATGACAGTAGACTACGAAACCATTCTAAAAATCCAAAAGCTTGGCGACGATGTTCTCGTTGGCGTAGCAGAGGTAGCAGCACTGACCGGCTTCAGCTTGCTGACAGTGCGTCAACGGAAATTGCCCGGTCTTGATCCTGTTCCAGGTCTTTCACGCCTGAGATGGAGACTCGGGGACTTGAGGCAGTGGATGCGTGGTGGACCGGCGGCGACTTCTGCACTCATTCCCCCTCCGGGGCATGCGAGCGCTCGCCATACGGTTGGACGTCCAACCAAGAAGGCTCAGGTGGAGGGACGAAAATGAGCAGTCTGGAGATATCGCTAAATTCCATTGATCGCCAAGACCCAGAGGATCGGTTGAAATCCAATACACACTGGTTTCACGTTTTTCAGGCGATGGTGGAACACGAGCTCGCGAAGCTGGGACCAGACGCTTTCGCGGTTTACTGCGTCATCAAATCCCACTGTGACTTGAGAACCGGCCTGTCAATTCCCTCAGTCCAGACGATTGCACGGAAAGCGGGAATCAGTGAGCGTCAGGTTATGCGCAAGATCAAATCGCTCGAAGACCAAGGCTATATCTGCAAGTCACGCGCTCGAAAGTACAACCAGTATCAGCTGACGGAAAAAATAATGATCAGCGACTCTCAGGGTCGCCACCGCGGTCATGCGCAATGGAAGTATCGGCCCGGCGAGATCAAAGACGCGGTGCAGGAGCTTAAGCGCATGCTGCATAGTCGAGAAACTGAAGGTCAACACATACATATCGAGCACCTGCAGATCATTGAGAGCCAAACCAATATCGGCTTTCAGATCAATCAAGCCGACCTGGACCATTTGGCTGAGAGCAATCCAGACCTTTTTAATAAGCTCCTATCCATACGAAGCGCAATACATGAGCGCAATCGGAATGACGAGTAAGTTATACACAGGACTGACAGTCACCTGACCTCTGGACAGGTACCGCATCGCTTCGGCTGACTGCATGTCATGTGAAACGTGGTTTGAGGTGACACAGGGTCACCCATACAAGAAGAGAAAAACCATAAGGCCGAGGACGCTTGAAAACTCGATTTCGGTACACCGTGCGGACCAGTCGGTATACCACCCTGATATCAAAAAACTCAGCCCTACCAATGATTGATGCTGCCAAAGGACATCCACTGCGAGGCTGGCCATTCTAGTTAGAGGGAGCAAAGTGATGAGAGTAGACCCACAAGCACCACTGCACCAATTAGCCGATGAGTGCCAGAAAGTTGTATCTAGCCTGCAGAAGAAATCGGAGAAACGCGAAGCCCCCCATAAAAGAACGACTCAAGAATATCTGAGACTGGCTGCAACTTTGATAAAACGGTCGCTTTACATACCCGGTGGATTATCGGAAGTATTACAAGCAACGGAGTGTAGTAGCACCTTTTACAAGCGCTTAGCGGCCGTTCAATACACATTGCTACAACATCACGAAATGCTGATGGCGCGCCTGGCCGAGACAACTGATGCGATCCAATCTAGACATTTGACGCATCAGCTTAATTTCCATTTGAAGCGACTGATGCAATTACGCGAATCACAAGACATTGGCTTCCTACCCACGAGACGTAAACGCCACAGTAAACGCCAGGCTCTTCGGGGGCTACCTGCCAGTTGGCGGCATGACCTGTATAAGCGCGCCGACCACGGAAAATATGCCTTACCGATACTAGTAGCATCTCTAACAGGCTGCCGTCCCGCAGAGCTTCAACACGGCGTGGCTGTATGTAGAGAAATAGATCCGGCGACCGGTGAAGATTTTATTGCTTTTTGTATACGAGGCGCCAAAGTTAAGTCCGAGCAAGGACAACCGTGGCGGATCATTAAATACAGTGTGAGTGATCCTCATCCACTCATTCGTGAGATATGTAAATTCGCATACTGCAGCGACGACGTACCGATACAGGAAGTAAAAATTGAGAGCGCAGTGAATTTTACGGTTGAGGTACGACGCCTAGCCAGCAACCTATGGCCACAGCACAAACAGTCCGTCACGGCTTACTGTTTTAGGCACCAATGGGCGGCTGATATGAAAGCTTTCACCGACGGAGATAGCGTTAGCCGTGGCTTAGGACATGCTTCCGCAAAAACCCGGCGCACCTATGGAACAGCAGGCCAGGGTGGCAAAGATGGCTTGACTCCTTTAGCTATAGTGGCGACCAATCCGGTTCGAACGTTTACGACAGATCCTCGGCGTCAATCGGTCCCGGAATCAATAGAGCCTTAGTAACTCATTAGGAATAGAACAACCAAAACTTCCACACTCTCGCCACAGTCCTACCATCATAGGCACACATTCCTGCCACAATGTAGCCGAAGTTTTACCATACTAACGACACATTCCAGCCACAGTGATTACACACTGTCGTGGCTGATTTACCTTGGACGCAACACTCTGATTTTTTGTCCCCAGCGATTTCATACATTCTTTGTGCTGGCTCTGCTCAGCACAAAGAATGTGGCCGCTGAGACTGATTTCGGTAGAAATCAGTCTCAGCGGCCTTGGGGACAACCTATGCTTACAATGCGTCCAACCCTTCTTGACCTGAATCCCAATTGCGTCCCAGTGACGTGTTGCCGCCGCTAGCGGATGTCGTGCACAGCCTTGAGGCTAAGGGGAGTACTCTACTCCGCTGACCAGAAGAGACTATTTCTGAAAGCACTCATTTCGCCGCTGGGGGATCCATCAGTGATCCTGGCGTGACTGCCAAGGCCTCTGCAAGCTTATAGATGTTCAACAGTGCAATATTGCGCTGCCCACGCTCCACGCCCCCCAGATAGCTGCGCGCCAAGCCGCTTTCCAGCGCTAAGCGCTCCTGCGACCAACCTTTCGCCTTCCTGATCTCAATCAGCCGTAAGCCGAAGGCGGTACGTGGGTCAATCGCCATTATTCTCTCCCGTAAAGGAGAGGATGCTATGAGTACCCCTACTATAGGACCACGCCCTATGAGTTCACGCTCTATAAGTGACAAATGCAAAAACATGTCCTAGCATGTCCTCTATGAGTGACATTGGAGGTAGCTATGAAAAATGCTTTGAAGATTGCGGGAATCAGCCTAGCCAGTGGTATCGCGATACCTGCAGCGGGTCTATCAGGACTCGCGACAATAGGGTCATCACTGGCCATGGCCCTTTCGAGTGAGAACCGGACAACCGACGTATTTCAATTTTTCCTAGTGGCCGTTTCAATTCTCTGCCTCGCAATGTGGTATTTGGTACAGCAGCAAAAACGAGCGAAATCACTCGTCGCCTCTGTCAACCATCAGGAATGCTTGGGCCTCGACGGTACCCAGTTGCTCGGCTATCCAAGCCCGGTCTTCATAGTCTTTGACCAAGCCCGGCGGAAACTCGCTCAATGTCAAAGTGTGACTGGCGATTATCAAATCCGAGACTTCTCGTGGGTCATAGGCTGGCATTGCGAATGGCGGGAGGTCGAGACTATGGAGATGGGAGGCAGTGCTCGGGTCGTTAACGCGACAGGCATGAGCGTTCCAACATTCCAGCGCACACGTCGATTCAAAGACTTCGCACTGATTTTGACGGTTGCTGATGCAAGTCAACCGACTCTACGCTTTCCAATGAGCCAGCGCGCAGTACAAGAGTGGTGTACCCGGTGCAATTTGCTTTTCAATGGTTAGAGCTGAGAAGCTCAACGGCAGAGAACTGCCGCGAAAACCCTCATGGTCGCTGAGATGCCTCTAGATCAGATGGATAGTTCACTGCTTTTATCTGAGATCAAGGGGCCCCATGCTGCATTCATGTGCACGACTGCTCATGCCTCACTCTTCCAAGCCGCGTCGGAGACCGATATCATCAAGGAGGCCCTTTGCTAGAAAGAATGCAGTATGCGTGGTGCTTCAATCCAGAAGCCCAAGAATTTCACAGCGTCCCTACCCCGATGGTCAGAACCGACCCCGGTGGCTACTACGTCATTAGGGACGGATATGGGGATTTGTGGGTGCATGATCCTTGGGGTCGTGAATGCCACGCAGACTTTGATTTTGTAGAGGTGCACGGAATGAAATTTGATAGGGAGCAATTCGATCCAGAAAAGTCTGATGATCAAAGAACTAGTAAAGAGCCACCGACCCGTACCTTGTTTTCCCTTTCTCCCGAGGAAATAGATGACTTGCGTGCTGAAATGAAGCGGGATGGTGCATATATGCGTGAGCGCTTGCAGAAGCTCGGCAAGCTGAAACTCGGTAAAGACAACTAATGACCTTGCTATGGGCCGTGACAGTGAATATGAGGTTTACGGACGACCTAGTTTCCACCTGGACTTTGCATGCAGCTACTCATCAGCAGTCAGCTGAGAGCCAGCAAAAGTGGAATTTTATGCACCACGAGCTTGGGTCAACTTTATATCAGTAGCGGTTTGTTTCATTATCAGCGGCAACTGGGCTGCGTCGGAACCGTGCCGTACCTTTACGCACGACGTAGGTCCCAAGCGTTTTATTGAATACTAGCCGCATCATGCTGAAACGCGCCTAGCTTGCTAATGTCTTAGTCCAGCATGCCCCGCATGCTCTGCTGCAATGACGACTTAAGCACTGCATCGCTGGCCACTAGTCGGTAGAGCTCCAGATCTTGACGTCGCCGTATCAGCATGACCTCCTCAAATATTTTCTCGAATGCAAGGGCGCGGTGGTCTTCGTCCTGACTTTTCTGATACTTGGGCTCGAAGTCCGGATGCTCCTGAATACCCTGCAGAATGCTCAGAAACTTCACGCGCTTTTCCTCAGTGGTCACACCCCAGCCCTGGAACCAGCGCTCGTTGAAGCTTTGGATGATCTGATCCAGCGGGTCTTTCTCCTGCTCGCCACCATGTACCCCGCGCGGGTTAGGGTTGGCCGGGGCCAGCTCAGTGTCAGCGTCATCCAGGGCAATGCTATGGTTCAGTTTGACCCGCTCTAGCCCATAGGACGAAAGGTCTACCGAGTTGAGCAAGGCGTCGATCTCGTCAGCGTCTTTGTCTTGGACCTTGAGTTTCGGAATCAGAAACTTGAGGAACCAGAACAGCTTTTCCCAGGCCACGATTTCGTACGGCATGATCGAGGCCATCTGGCCGTAGATCTTCACGAACTGCTTGGCCTTGATCTTGAAATCGACCTTCGCCTCGTCCTCCAACTCCAGTTCCACCTCAAAACGCTCGACGGCAATATCGATCAGCACAGCCAGTTGCTCTGCATCGACATTGTCGAAGTACTGCGCAGCAAACGCTTCGACCTCTAGCCACTCGTAGACGCCGACCTCGTCCAGCTGATCCTTGAGCTCATGCAGCACGTTGATATCCGTCGCACGCGACAGGCTGGTGGCCGTGTAGAAAGGGTCGAAGGACGTCTTGATGTCTTCCACTAGGTTGAAGAAATCGAGGACGAACAGGTCCTCGGTCTTCTTACCCCACTTCGGCGCAGCGCGGTTAAGGCGTGACAGAGCCTGCACGGCGAGTACGTACTGCAGCTTCTTGTCCACATACATAGCACACAGCTTGGGCTGGTCGAAGCCGGTCAGGTACTTGTTGGCCACCACCAACAGACGGTACTCGTCGGTGTCGAATTTGTCCCGCGTATCTGCCTCGGCGAAGCCGTTGATCCCTGCTTCGCTGTACTCGATACCGTCGACCAGCTTGTCGCCGGAGAAGGCGATCAGTGCTTTGAATGGGTTGCCGCGCGCCTCCAGCAGCCGGCTGATGGCCTTGTGATAACGGATGGCTGACTCGATGTTCTGGGTGATGACCATGCCCTTGCCCTGGCCCTTGAGTTTTTTCGGCGTAACCACCTGATCAATAAAGTGTTCCATCATCACGTCCGCCTTGACGTCGATGGTCTGCTGGTCGCGCTCGACATAGGCGCGCAGCTTCTTCTGCGCCTTCAGCTTGTCGAACAGTGGGTTGTCCTCGATGGACTTCTGAATCTCGTAGTAGCTGCGATAGGTGGTGTAGTTGGCCAGCACATCGAGGATAAAGCCCTCCTCGATGGCCTGCTTCATCGAGTACAAGTGGAAGGGCTCGAAACGGCCATCGGCCTGCTGCTCGCCGAATTTCTCTAGGGTGCTGTTCTTCGGCGTGGCGGTGAAGGCGAAGTAGGAGGCATTGCCACGCATCTTGCTGTTCTTGATTGCGCCGAGGATCTTCTCCTGGGTGTCATCCTGTTCGTCGCCGCCCATCACCGAGTTCATCGTGCCGTGGCTGCTGCCGTCCTGCGAGCTATGGGCCTCGTCGATGATCACGGCGAAGCGCTTGCCGGCCATGTCATCGATGCCATCGACGATCCAGGGAAACTTCTGGATCGTGGTGATGATGATTTTCTTGCCTTGCTCCAGTGCCTGTTTGAGGTCGGATGATTTCAGCGCCGGAGCGATGATGTTCTTCACCTCGGAGAACTCGCGCAGGTTCTCGCGCAGCTGCTTGTCTAGCAGACGGCGATCGGTTACCACAATCACCGAGTCGAACAGCGGCACATCCAGGCCGCGCGCGCCAGCAACCTCCAGCGAGGCTGGGTAAGTTTCAATCAGTTGATAGGCCGCCCAGGTTATAGAGTTCGACTTGCCCGAGCCGGCCGAGTGCTGGATCAGGTAGCGCTGGCCCACGCCCTGCTGGCTGGCGTGCGCCACTATGCGGCGCACCACATCCAGTTGATGGTAGCGCGGGAAGAACAGTGTGCGCTTGGCCAGCGGCGTCTTGCTACTGCCGTCCAAGCGAACGAAGTGCTGGATGATATTGGCCACGCTTTCGCGGCTAAAAATCTCCCTCCACAGGTAGGCGCTCTTATGTCCGGCCGGGTTGGGCGGGTTGCCGGCCCCGTGGTTGTGGCCCTTATTGAAGGGCAGGAAAAAGGTCGCGGCACCGGCCAACTTGGTGGTCATGTAGACCTCGTCGGTATCCACCGTCATATGCACCAGGCAACGGCCGAACTGCAGCAGCGGTTGGCTGCTGTCGCGATCCTGCTTGTACTGCTTCTGCCCGTGATAACGGGCGGTCTGGCCGGTCCATGGGTTCTTCAGCTCGAGCGTGGCAAATGGCAGCCCGTTGATAAAAAGCACCAGGTCGATCTCTTCTAAATTATTGCTTAGGGAGTAATGCACCTGGCGGGTGCTACTAAAGAGGTTCGCCGCGAACTGGCGTTTGACCCGCTCCGAGCTGCTGGCTAACGGCGTGGGGTACATTAGGTTGAGGTGCACATCGTCGATGGCCAGGCCGCGCTTGAGTAGGTGCAGCACGCCGTATTTTTTCGCCAGCCGGTCGAAGCGCTCCAGAATGCGCAGTTCCCAGTCCTCGTAGCGCTGCTTGAGGCGTTCCAGCTCATCGCACTGGCTGGCCTCAAGGAACTGCCATAAACAGCGAGTATCTACAGCATAGCGGGCATTGAAGTCCTGGACGCGGCCCAGTTGGTAGCCGTGATTAGGGCCGAAGGGCAACTCCGTCACGCCATCGCGAATCGTCGCCTGCTCTTCCAGGCAAGTGCCGGTCAGGAATTTTTCGATGCTGGCTTCCAGCGCCTGTTCGTTGGTCTTGCTTACCATGCCGGCTTCCTTGTGCCTGATCCTTCGTGTCGCTACCAGGCTAGCCCGGAGCGCTGTACGAATGTCTAGAAATGTCTAAAACTATCCAGCCAATGGGCGTAGACATTCGTCGTCACCCACCTCAGTTACCACTAACACATTGATTTACCTAGCATCACAGCCATGAGCAGGGCTGATTGAGAACCTGCCGAATGTCTGATGTCTCGGCTTATTCGTCTAGATCTATCTGCTCAGTCAAATGAGCGTTATTTCCAAAACCTTGAATCTACTGGGTTTTAGCGGTTTCCCCAGCGTCGCTGGCCGTCTCAGTCAAATGGCCGGCAAATGAGCGGCGCGCCGACAAGCGCCCAAAACCGGGCCTTTAGCCTGATCTGCCTGCGGCTAAGGGCGGGCCAGTCAAATGACCGTCAAATGAGATCAGGCCCAGCTCGGTACATAGCGATAGGTCTTGCGATTGGCCTTGGGGTCATAAAGGCGGATCAGACCTGCCTCGATGGTCTGC
Source organism: Pseudomonas baltica (assembly GCF_014235765.1). Classification (GTDB taxonomy): domain Bacteria; phylum Pseudomonadota; class Gammaproteobacteria; order Pseudomonadales; family Pseudomonadaceae; genus Aquipseudomonas; species Aquipseudomonas baltica. The sequence goes on along the minus strand of NZ_JACMYH010000004.1, from coordinate 34,399 downwards.
TTGATGATCCGGCTGGCCATGGCGCTATTACCTTCCTCAATCTGGAAACGCTCGCGCAGCGAGGTGTTGTTCATCGGCTCGCGGTTTACGTATTTCAGACAGCAGTGCTGGTAACAGGCGCGCACGCGGTCTTCTTGTTCCATGTCCCGGTAGTCCTTGTGGGCGAACAGCACCACGCGGGTGTGCTCGTCGGTCTGCTCGAAGATCGGGGCCGGCAGTTGGTAAAGCTCGGTCTGGGCTATCACCTTGTCGATGCCGCTGCCGCGTTCTTCACAGATGCCGATACGACGCATGAAAGAAGCCAGCACCTCGTTGCGGCTACGCGGCGGGCTATCGAGAAAACGCTGCGGGTCGACCAGCGGCACGCCGGGGTTGGTGATCTCCATGCGCCGCTCGAACAGCTCAATCATCGGCCCGGTGCCGCTCAGGTTGAAGTCCTGGTGGATGATGGCGTTAGCCACCAGCTCACGCAGGGCCAGTTCCGGGTACATCGGCACTTCCTGGCGGAAGGCCTTGCCGATTTCCTCGTTGGCCGGCAGCAGGGTTTTCAGTGTGTCGATCACCCCCTCGAAGCCCAGGGCATACCCCTTGTTGCCAGTGAGTTCGCGCAGGGTTTCCAGCTTGCCGTTGCCCTTGTAGTGGATCAGGCGTATGGCCTTGCGCCCTAGCGCAGGGAAGTCCTGCAGGCGCTTGGCGAACAGAATCGCGCCCAGGTTGCTGATATGCAATTGCCCGCTGTCGCTGCGCTGGATCATGCGGTCTGCCGCCAGTGCGGCGAGAATCGCCTCGCGACCCTCCGGCAGGGGCTGGTGAGTCAGGTCAAAGTAGGCCGAATAGTCGAGCAGCTTGAGCACCTGATCGACGCCGAGGTTCTGCGCGGCCAGTTGTTGCTCGAAGGGCACTCGGTCGAAGACGCGCCAGAGCGCCCGCTCCTTTTCCGGAAACTCGCGCAGCCTCTTCTTGTAGGAACCGACGCGGGTATATTCGACGCCGTCGAACTGCACCGGGGTATGGCTGGCCGCCTGAACTTCCAAAATCACCACTGGCTGGCCGTCAGCGGCGGCAAACTCGAAAAAACGGAAGTGGATCTTTGGCGCGGTTTTCTGCAGCAGCCAGCTTTCCAGCTCCTGTTGCTTGTAGCGGGTGGCCGAGGGTTTGAAGGCCGTGCCGATCACCGAATGGCTGGCGTCGTCGATGCCCCACAGCAGGTAACCATACTGCTTGCCCAGCAGGGCGGCGGCATTGGCCAGCGCCGAGATATATTCGCCAATCAGCGGCGCGTCATCGTTGCTCTGCTTGAACTCCACCCACTCGGTTTCCTGCGGCAGTGCGCACAGCTCACGCAACAGCGATTGCAGATAGCTCAGGTCGCGCTCCACGCTCATCAGGCGATCTCCCGTTCCTCGATCTCGGCTGGCTCCACCACACCTGGCACCTTGATCTTGCCGGTGACGGCGCTATTGATCAGGGTGGCTTTGTATTCCTTGAGCTTGGTGATTTGTTGTTGCAGCAGCTCGATACCTCTAGCAATAAGAGCGCTCTGTGCGTCCACATGAGCAACGATCTTTTCTTGCTCGCCCCTAGGAGGTAAAATCACTAAGGCATTTTTTACATCATCAAGCCCCAAACCTTGCTTGAGGCCGTACTGTTCGAGAAAGAAGTATGTCTGCCCAACAGCCGAATGAAGAGTAAGCGCTAAGTACCTAGGCACAACAGCCTCAACCGGCCGAATCAGTGCCAAATGTTGATTAATGTACACCTCTCGCCCATCAAAAAACTCGGCAATAGCGGCCTTCCCAGTTTTAGCGCCAGTAATACAGACAACTACATCATTGTTTCTTAGTCGTGTGCGCAGCCCTTCCGCACCAAGGCGGGGATTAACCCGAACTGCTGAGCCCCATTCAACGGCCATATCTTCATTAAGATTACCGCTCTGCAAAAAGTAAGCTCCGTTCTCAGAAAAGAAATCTGACCAACCTCTAGGCCCAGAGGTTATGAAGCTTGAGAGATGCTTAACTTTTTGCAAATCCCAGTGCGCAGGAATCTCGCCAATCCATTCGATACCGGAGTCCCGCATGGATGCATCAGGATTAAGGCCACGGGTTACGGCCTGCTGGATCAGTATCTGCTTGCGCTCTTTAAACCGTTCAATCTGGCGTTTCTTAAACTTAACTGCCTGATCTATCTGAGTGCATTTTTGGTCAAGAAATTTCGAAATGGACAACTGCTCTTCGAGAGGCGGATAGATCAGAAGACTATTTGAGATTTGATTGAAGCTAATGGTTTGTCTGACGCCAGCCCCCAACAGCTTCATAACCGCCACGTCATATCTGTGCAGCAAGTACTTGAAGTACTGTTTGTTTATATGCGCCACCTCTTTTAGAACGATATAGCCTGAGCTTACAACCACATCGATTTTTGATAAGGCTATTCGAAGGCTAGTCAAATCGTAATTGAGGTTAAGTGGATTGATTAAGAATTCACCTGACAAAACCTCTTGATAGGAATGCTTTGTGGAGTCAGTGATCATTTCATCACTTTTCTGGACAACCTCTCCGAAGCTTATTGCGCCACAAGAAAGCGCCATGTTGCTTATATACTTTTTTTCGCAAAACAAAGATTTCAGTCGAAGAACGACCCAGTGGTCGGGAATTTCGCCAATCCAGCCTTCACCTGAGTCGATATATTTTTCGTACTTTGGTGCGAGTAGAGAGTCCATCGGATTAGCTCCCCTGCATTATCGATACATCTATGCCCAGCACTGCGGCAATCAATCCCTCCGCCTGCTGCTCAAGCGCTACAATCTCCCGCGCAACCTCGTCCATGCTGCGCAGCGGCTGGTGCTTGTAGAAGTATTTGTTAAAGCTGATCTCGTAGCCGATCTTGACCGACTCCAGATTAATCCAGGCTTCCGCCACATGGGGCTGCACTTCGGCCTTGAAGAAGCGGTGGATGGAGTCGGCCAAAGGGACGCTTTCGCTGTCGCGCAGGTCGCTGTTGGATTCGTAGGTAAAGAACTCGCCGACCTTGCCGTTGGGGTAATAACCAAAATCGGGCAGGTCGGCCTCATTGCAGCCAAGACGTTCGAGAAGCACAGCCAACTCGGCGCGGTCGAATTTCTCCACCTTACGGATGACCTTGACGGAGTTTTCGTCGTACCAACTGACGGCATTGAGCAGCTGGTTGCGCTCGCTAGCGCCGAGCTTGATGCCGGCCTCGTTGTTCAGTTGCTTGAGCACCTTGTCCACCAGCTTGACGAACAGGTTGAAGTCGTCGTATTCATCGTAGCCTATAGCCTGCATAAGGTAGTTAGCCACGGTGACCAGCAAGGACTGTTTGGCCCAGGTTTCGAGATTCAGCAGCTTTTTGCGCTGTTTAGCATTGAGTTCCAGGCCTTGCTCTTCGCACCAGGCGAGAATGGTCTTCTCATGCTGGGCCAGGGCGTCGTCCTGGTACACCGCTTCGCCCCACTGCTGGTAAATCCACTGCATGGGTTCGCGCAGGGACTTGTCGAAGCGCAGGGTTTCAATGCGCTCGGCGCTGAACTGCGCCTTACGTCGGTCCGGCCGCTCGATGCTGACCTTGTGGTAGCCGAAGTCGCGGTTATCGAATACCTGCGCAGCAATGCCGTCACCGCCAGCAGGGCGGTCGATGCTGGCCAAATCGAGGTAGGTCTGGGTGATCAGCTCGATATGTTCGGGGGCGAATTCGCAGTTTTTGTTGCCGAGGTTTTTGCGCAGTTTGCGGTACAGCATGCTGGAGTCGATCAGTTGCACCTTGCCGCGGCGCGGTGCCGGTTTGTTGCTGGAAAGCAGCCAGATATACGTGGTGATGCCGGTGTTGTAGAACAGGTTGTTGGGCAGTTGGATGATGGCGTCGAGCAGGTCGTTCTCGATCAGGTAACGGCGGATATTGCTTTCGCCGCCGCCGGCGTCGCCGGTAAACAGGCTGGAGCCGTTGTGTACCGAGGCAATACGCGAGCCAAGGCCGCTCTCGCCTGGGGCTTTCATTTTGTTGACCATTTCCATCAGAAACAGCAACTGGCCGTCGCTGGAGCGCGGGGTGGCGTCCTGCATCTCGGCGTTGCCCCAGTAGTCCGCGAGGCTGACTTTGAAGCGCGGGTCGATTACGTCGCCGCCGTCCTTGATGAACTTCTGCTCGCTGGCCCAGCTCTTGCCGTAGGGCGGGTTGGACAGCATAAAGTCGAAGCGGCTGCCGGCAAATTCGTCCACCGAGAGGGTGGAGCCAGGGCGGATATGGGCGGGGTTGTTGCCCTTGATCATCATGTCCGACTTACAGATGGCATAGGTCTCGTCGTTGATTTCCTTGCCGTACAAATGGATATCTCGCTGAGTTTGCGAGTCCGGGTATTTCTCCTCGATGAAGTTCTGCGACTCGGTGAGCATGCCGCCGCTGCCGCAGGCTGGGTCATAGATGGTCATGACCGGGGGCAGGCGATCCCTAATCGGATCGAATACCAGGTGGGTCATCAGTTCAATCACTTCGCGCGGGGTGAAGTGCTCGCCAGCTTCCTCGTTGTTCTCTTCGTTGAACTTTCGGATCAGCTCCTCAAACACATAGCCCACACCCAAATTACTCAAGGCTGGCAGGCGGTTGCCTTGTGGGTCTTCATTGTCGTGCGGGGTAAGGTTGATGGTGCGAGAGGTGAACTTTTCCAGTACGTCGAGCAGCACGTCTTTGCTGGCCATGTGACGCATCTGCGACTTGAGGTTGAAGCGGCGGATGATGTCTTTGACGTTGTCGCTAAAGCCGTCCAGATATTCCTCAACGTTGCTCAGGAGGATTTGCTGGTTGTTGGTAGCAGTCTTCTGCAGTTGGCTTAGCGTCCACTTGCTAGTGTTGTAGAACACATAGCCGGAGGCCGCACGCAGCGCGCTGTCGTCCAGCTCTGTCTCGCTCATTTCACCTTGCTGAAAGGCAAGCTCTTCCATCACTTTAGCTTTGCTTGGCTCCAACAGGGCATCCAACCGGCGCAGCACCACCATCGGCAGGATGACGTCACGGTATTTGCCGCGCACATACACGTCGCGCAGACAGTCGTCGGCAATCGACCAGATAAACGAAACCAATTTGTTGTGGACCGCTTGGTTCAACTACAGATACTCCAAATCAAAGCGCTGAACGGCAGCGCTGCAAGGGCGGCTGTACCGCACCCATTTACAAGCTAAGGAGCGCATCTTAACCAATGCAACCACGCTTTTGGCAGCTGAGATAAGCAACGGGGCTTTCCCATTTTACAGGACCGACAGTTGCAACGGACAGCTAGAACGCATAGGGGCCGGGTATTTTGGGCTATTGTCGTGGTTCAAATACACCTCTATGACATCACCAGTAGAGCCCGCAAATGCCACAAATTTGCCACACTCACCCCGCTAACCGTGGCGAAAACACGCTAACCCCAGCTAACACAACCCATTGATTTCCCAGCTAATCCCCGCTAACGTATTGATTCTAAACGTCGACTTTTAGGACTCCGAAGGCAGGGGTCATGGGTTCGAATCCCGTCTGGTGCACCATCTTCTCCTTTTCGTCCAGCACGTCCTTGTGCTGCACGATCTCAGCTTGATCGCTTCAACCCCTCGCAGCCTTTCAAATCGTCTTCGCACCCAAAAGTGACGCACGCACATCGCAGACAAACGTCAGCATTCGTGTCTATGGTGCCAACACCCAACGGTGACGCTGTTGCTGCCATTTTGCAGGCGAGCAGTAGCTTCCTGGCGCCTCGACCGGCTCAATATTTATCTTTAAATATATTGAACTTTTCATGTTTCAAGCAGCATGTTAGAAAACCTTCTTTTTGTGAAAATCTTCGCTAAAGATTCCCTGTGCGCTGCCGATTGGATGAACGCAGCACTGGCATGGAGTAGCCGACCGGAGAAACTAAAACAGCGATTTCGAGAGGCTCACATGTTGAAAAGTGCTTTAACCAACTTAACGGTCAGATCGAAGTTAATACTTGGCTTCACACTAGTTATCATACTTACCGTATTGATTGCCTTGACTGGTTGGAGAGGCATCGCCTCATTGAGCGAGCGCAGCGAGCGTATATCGGATATCGCAAAACTGAGCACCTTGACGCGAGACATGCGCATTGCGCGGTTGGTCTACAGCCAAAGCTCGGATGACGCCAATGCCGCGAACTGGCTCGCTGCCTATGACAATCTCGATAACCACCTCACCTACCTCAATGCCGTACTGAACTCCGAACTCAATATTCCTCATGTGCGAACTGCAGCAGCCGCCATGAAGGAATACAAGGATCATTACAACAATATTGTCAATGCCACGCACGCGCGTGAGGACAGCAGAGTAGTGTTGGGCACCCATGCCGACAGTGTGGACGCAAAGTTGCGGCAGCTGAACGGGCGCGCCAACTCGTTGGACGGCGACGCCGCACAGCGCGACGCTGTCATGCGAGCCATCACGCTGTTTCAGAAGATGCGCTTCGATGTTCGCGGATACACTTACACACTGAAGCCCGACGCCCAGCAAATGGCTGTCGCTTCGATAACTGCGGCGTCCGACTACATGCAAAGCCTGACCACCTCAGGCCTTGATGCCAGCGCCGTCGCAGGCCTGTCAGATTCGATGGACAAGTACGCTGCCGCCATCGGTCAATTTTCGTCTGCCCAGGCCACCATCAATCAGGGGCAGGCGGGCATCACCAAGAACATCGAAATCCTGCTCGGTTCGGCCAACCAACTGGCGCAGAACCAGGTCGACCTGCGCCTTGCAGACGTCAATCAGGCCAACCGGATGTTGATTTTGTGGCTCACAGCAGCACTCGTCATGAGTGCACTGGCGGCGTGGATCATCACTCGCCTCATAGTCGTACCACTGCGCGACACACTGCAGTTGGCTGACCGTGTGGCCCGCGGTGATCTGACCCACAGTGAGCCAAGCACGCGCACGGACGAAATCGGCATGCTGCAGACCAGCATGTACCAGATGACCCTGAACCTGCGCCAGTTGATAGGCGGCTTGCGTGATGGCGTCACTCAGATCGCAGGCGCGGCCGAACAGCTTTCAGCCGTCACCGAGCAAACCAGCGCCGGGGTCAATAGCCAGCGCAGTGAAACCGATCAGGTAGCGACTGCCATGAATCAAATGGCGGCGACCGTTCAGGAAGTAGCGAAAAATGCAGAGCAGGCTTCGGATGCGGCAGTCAGCGCTTCCAAGGAAGTGCGCGAAGGCGATGCAGTGGTGTCCAAGGCGGTGCTTCAAATCGAAACGCTTGCGGCTGAAGTCGGTCGATCCAAAGTGGCCATGGATGAGTTGAAACAAGAGAGCAACAAAATCGGTGGCGTGCTCGACGTGATCAAGGCGGTTGCCGAGCAGACCAACTTGCTGGCACTCAACGCCGCCATCGAAGCCGCCCGCGCGGGCGAAGCCGGACGTGGGTTTGCCGTGGTCGCCGATGAAGTCCGAAGTCTCGCCCAACGTACTCAGACTTCCACCGAAGAAATTGCCACCCTGATCGACGGTTTGCACAGCCGAACCGCACAAGTAGCGACCACCCTGGAAAACAGCCGCCTGCTGACGGATGACAGCGTTGCCTTGACCCGTGATGCGGGCACCTCCATAGGCAACATCAGCCGCTCCATTGCAACCATCGAATCAATGAACCAGCAGATAGCCGCCTCTGCCGAAGAGCAGAGCGCAGTGGCTGAAGAAATCAACCGCAGCGTGATCAATGTCCGGGACATCTCCGAGCAGACAGCGTCGGCAAGTGAAGAAACGGCATCGTCCAGTGTTGAACTGGCACGACTGGGTGTGCATTTGCAGGGGCTGATGAGTAAGTTTGTTTTGTGATGCGGGGTGTTGGAAGGGTCGTAGATTGAGGCGCACAGCCCCAGGTGAAAGCTTGGGGCTAATTGCCCGGCATATTCTATACTTGAAGCATTCTGGCCCCTTACGCCCCCCTTATATGCAGTCAAGAAAGGCTCAAATAACTTACATCAGAACAGTTTGTAAAACGTAAGCCACCTACGCCGCCCGCTCCTTTTCGCACGATCACTCACTGAGTTTCAGCTAGACATTATTAGCCTTACCCTCACAATGGCCCTAATGCATTGCCAGTAAAATATCTACCATCAATATCTACTACTGGCTCAAGCCGGCCATAGAATCTTTTTATGTTGATCCTCCACCTTTAGGTAAAGGGCCACATTGTCAGCGCCGAAACTAGCAGCCCCACCTTTTGCACCACTAACTCACCGAGTTAAGGCGTACCCCCTCACCGGTCATTATTTCCTCTGGAATCTCATCGTAGACAAAAAGCTCATCACCCAAGTTTAAAATGCATAGGCAAAAACCGTTATCAAACGAGAGGACAACACCTATCACTACATCTTCTGCTGAGGTCTGCACGAGCGATGCTGAAATTAACCTACTTCCTACAACATCGGAGAAATGAATGTCACCCGAGATGCAAAAAATATCGAGCCTACCGTATTCACCTAAATCGCAGCTTGAAATCGGATTCAAAGAAAAACAGAGAGAAGTACCATCAGACCCGCCATATAGCTTTCCCATTTGAGAATTTTCGAATAGAAGCCCTACTTCTTGTGGGGCAGAATCTCGTTCGAAAGAGAAAACATGAAATAGAGCATTGACTGACAGTAGTTTCTTCCCGAACACTGTTAAAAGCCAGGTATTTATAGGGCCAGTAAAGGTCATTACTTGACGCCTCCCTTCAACGCGCTCTGTACAGATGGATTCTGAGTTACCCCATCCTTCAGGATAGTAACGAACGACCCATCAGGCTTTGTAACAACTACATCATTACCCTTAATTCTGAAAAACACATTACCCCGAGCACCATTTGCTCCTTGCCCGGCAAATGTCCCAGCAATTACCTTTTGAGGATTACCGCCAACGTCATGAATTTTCTCGAGTACCATTTTACGATCTGCTGGGTTAGCCGCGTTACCGCCAAAATCTTCAACGTGCTTACCGAGTTTTTTACCTAACTGCTTCGAATCTATCTTAAACGCCGTACCGGCGCCTACACCATTTGCCGGAGTAGATGTGGAACCAGGTTTAGGGAGGAGACCGGGCACCCCTCCTTTCGCTCCACCCGCACTACCCCTACCCCCCTTCCCCCCAACCGCCATTGACGCCGCTACCACCATAGCGTCGCGAATCATCTCCTTCCGGGCGTCGCTGAACCCTAGCCGGTTTTGCAGCTCCTGCACAACCGAATCGACCTTGGCGCCCGCCGTGACCTGTGCCAGGGCGTTTTGAACCTCATGGTTCTCGGCCAGCAGAAGCGAAAAAACGTGCTGAGCATCCGGAGCCACAGCCGTGGAGGCGAGGTCTTTAAGCTGCTCTGCTCTGGCCTGAGCATTGGCCACCATCGACGAGGTGGTGACACAAGAGTCAGGGTTAGCAGCGCAAGACTGGAACGCTGCAATTTCCTGCTCACGGCTCAGCCTCACAAACTTTTGAAGAACATCCTCGGAGCAACCACCGTCTTTGGCGGCGCAGGCGTTGAGCTCTTTGGCTGCGCGCGTGAGGTCGCTGTGGTTCAGGTGGTTGTATTGCGTGGCTGTCGCTGCAATGTCGGCTGCGACCTGCGGATCGCCGCCTGTCACCACGCTGGACAGCAGGCCTACCACATTCGACATGGCCAGCAGAGTAACCTTGGCCTGTTCGGCGCCCCCTTTGCCGGGCTCATAGCCTTCTGGCATGACCAGGTCCGCCAGGTAGCTGACCATGGCTTCATTCGCGCCACCGGCCAGGGCACCAGTCTTGAAGTCCTCGCCCATGGCCAATGCCTTCATGCCGCCCAACAGGGCGTGCGCCGCGACCTTGCTGGGGCTACCTTCAACCATCGCAGAGTTGCCGAGGGCGGTTGCACCTTGGGCGCCCGCAGCAGTGATCAGTGCGCTGACCATGCTGCTTGCAAAGTTGTCGCTGAGGCTGCCACCGGTGATCGCTGTCTTGGCCAGTGAGTCGGCACCGGCTTTGGCAGCGACCATACCGGCACTCTCCGCGTTGAAGCCGAGCTGGGTGGGGTCGTAGCCCAGCTGACCTGCAATGCCAGCGCTGGTAGCAGCGAGTGCATACCCTTTGAGGCTGTTACTGTTGAAGGTATCGCTGAGCGTATCGCTGACGTTGCCTTTGTTGTTGATGGCGCTGACGGTTGCTGTACTTGCCATGGACGTAAGCGCGGCAGTCGCTGCCATATTGCCCAGCCCTGCAGAAGCGGTAGCAGTGGCTGCGGCCATGGTGCCGGTGGAAGAAGCGCCCAATGCGGTTCCGGCTGAGGCAGCGGCGCCGCTGGCAACTCCTGCGGTGAGAACCGACACGATGATCACGATGGCCAAAATCGCCCCTTGGCCCAGTCCAGAGTGCCCATACTTGAACGACTCGTGCACTTCCTTGATCTGCTGCCAGTTCACATCCCCGCGTGCCTCTGCCTCTTTCAACCAGGCCAATTGAGGGTCCGCCTGGACCATGGTGTCGATCGTCTGGCTGACGGTGTTCTGATCGATATGCTTGATATCGATATTCAGGCCTTCGGTAGCTTTGATTGCCAAGGTTCCTTGCGCAACCAACTCACTCTGCCGCACCGTCTCATCAGTCCTGCCCTTGCCCCCCATGGACATCCAGGCAAGATCACTGCTGCTCTTCTCGTGGCTCTCCTGCTTGAGATCTTTCACTCCCTCGAAATCAACGGCGCCGCCGCTGTCCAGGGTCAGGTCCTTGCCGCTTTCCAGTTTGGCGACCTGATACTTTTGATCGCCGCCGCTTTCCAGGGTGAGGTTGCCACCGGTCTTGATTTCGGTGCCCACGTTGGTAACGGTGGTCGTCTCGTCGCGCTGGGTCTGTTTGCTGCCCAGGCTGCCCTTTTTCTTTTTGTCGTAAAGGGAATAGTCGCTGTCTTGAGCGGCCAGCAGTTCCAGGTTTTCACCGGCGTACAGGTAGGCTTCGTCGCCTGCCGTGATACGGCTGGAGACCAGGGCCATGTCCCTGCCCGCCGTCAGGGCGATGTCGCCGCCTGCATCGAGCGAAGTGCCGATCTGGCTGACGTGATCTTCCTGTGCAGTGACCTTTTTGGTTTTGGAATAGGTGTGCTGTTCGTCTGCCGCGGAACTCAGCGTGAGATCACCGACGGCTGCCATGGCGATATTGCGTTTGGCGTCGATGTCGCTGGCAATGGCCGTCAGGTCACGACCGGCGGTGGCGATGACGTCCCGGCCTGCGGCGAGGCTGGAGCCGTGCTGGATGACAGAACTGCTGTGGGCTTTGCGGCCGAGGTCATTGCTTTCAGCCTGCTGGGCTGAGGCGAAGTTGATATCTCGACCGGCGGCCAGTGTCAGGTCGTTGCCAGCTTGCGACACGCCACCCACATTATTGACATCACGCCCCGCCCACACGCTCAGATCATTCGCCGCCTCGATCCGAGCGGCCGTGTCCGCGAAGTCCCTGCGTTCGCTGCGGTAGCCGCCACTGCTTTGATGGCTGGTCACCGTGCGCTCGTTGATCACGTCGCCGTTGACGGCGGTCAGGCTCACGTCGCGACCGGTGATCACGCCACCGGCCTTGTTGACGAGGGTGTTGCCCGTCAGCAGGTCGAGTCGGTTACCGGCCTGCACCAGGCCGCTGTTGACCAGGTTGTTGCCGGCGCTGGCGCTAAGGTTGTTGCTGGCTTTGAAGGTGCCTGCGTTGGTGAGATCGTTACCGGAAACCAGGTTGACGTCGCGGCCGGCGACCAGCGCGCCGTTGGGGCCGAGGCGGTTGTTGGCATGAGCCAGGTACAGCACGGGCACCAGCACGTTTTGGCCGTTGGCCTTGTACTCTTCCAGCCAGACGATGTCGTGGGTCAGTGCTGCGACTTGCGCCGAGGTCAGCGTGGTGCCTACCGACAGGTTGAGCTGTTGCTTACTGGCGATGGCGTTGTTCATCAGGTACTTGAACAGCGCTTCGTCGGAGTGCTGGCCGTCGATGAAGCGTTGGCCGGTGCGGGCGACTAGGGCCTGCTGGATCAGCTTCTGCTCGTAGAATCCGTCGCCCAGGCGCTTGGCGCTTTCGTCCGGGTTGTAGCCCAGGCCTGCCAGCAGGTAGTCCGAGCTCAGAAATTGCTTGAGGTCGGTGAGTGCCGGATTGGTTTCGATCAGGTATTTGTGTGGTTGTGAAGTACGCTGCGCATCGGGCAGACCCTGAGCGCGGTTGATGGTGACTGGAATCCCTTCCCCGGCGCGACCGGGCGACGATGCATCCGTCACTGTCGAGCCGCCAGCGCCGGAGACGGGGCCGAGTACGTTATCGATGTTCGGAGCCTGGTGAGAGGCAACGTGAACGTCGGAATTGATGACGTCGAAGGGAACTCTGCCCTCTACCTGAGGGGTACGGCCCTGGCTTATATCGGCGGTCTGGGTGCGCTGGGCCACATCGATGCTGGCGCTTCCAAGTGTCCAGTGTTGCGGGCCGCTATCGGTCTGTTTGGCAGCACTGTCCGTGGCGGGTCGGTCACTGAGGCGGAACAAGCCGTTTTGCCCGGTGGGGAGACTGAAGCCTGACAGGGCCAGCGGGTTGATCTGTTGTTGGGCGAGATCAGGAGGCAGTTGCGCGTCGAGACTGACCCGAGTGCTGAAATCGCTGCCTGAAGCACCGGTGTCGGTGCGGGTGCCGCTGCCGACGTAGTGGTAGTCGTTGCGTACTACGCTGTTGTCGAAGTTGTTCTGGGTGGTGATGTTAACGTCGCCGATCGCTTGAATGACCGCCGCATAGCCTTGATCGCTGGTCGACAGTTGGGTCACACGGGCGAACTCCGGGAGCTCGGTCTCGGTGTAGGCCAGGAAGTTGCTGATACCCGCTTCCAGACCGCTCAGGTTATTGACGTCGTACCGAGCACCTTCAAGCCAGTAGTGCTCGTTGAAGGCATTGGCTTCCGAAAGCAGCCCGCTGGCACCTCGCTGGCGGCTGGTGCGGAAGGTCCGCACGTATTCGGTATCGCCCGTTTCAATGCCGCGGTTGAACACGTTGGCGACCGAGGCGCTGAGGTTGCCACCCGTGGCAATGGTGCTGCTCTGGTTGAGCAGGTCGCCGCCGTCGAAACTCAGGCTGCCGCCTGCGGTGATGCTCGATGCCTGGCTCGCCTCGGTGACTTCCAGCTTTTGGCGTTCCAGAACTTCGAAGACGAAATTGCGTTTACCAGAGCAGTCGCCGGCGTTGACGCCCTCGACACAGGCCACTTGGTAGATCTTGCCGGTATAGATGCCAGCGTCATTGGCCGTGAGTACTGCGCGCACGTTTTCGATGGTGCTGGCAGCCAGGCTCATGCTGCCGTCACTTTGCAGCGTCGAAGAGCTGTTGCGAATCAGGCTGGCATGGCCGCCACTGCCGTCGCGATCAATACGCAGATTGGCCAGGCTGTAGACGTCGGCGTAACGGTTGGTGAAGCTGTCGACCTGCAAGCCCATGTCACCGCCGCTGAAGAGCAGTCCCCGCTCGTTGAGCAAGGTGCCGGTCTTGAGCGTGAGGGATTGGGCACTGCCGAGGGTGCCGTAGTTGTCGATGTTGCCGGCCGTGATCCCGGCGGCGTCCACAGAAGTGATGCGACCCTGATTGAACAAGGTACCGCCGATGCTTAGCGACAGGTCACCGTTACTGGCCAGCTTGCCCTCGTTGCTCCAATTGGCGCCTTCACCGCGCAGGCTCTGCGAAGCGAGCAGCTGGCCGCTGGCGGTCTGGTGAAAGTTGCCGACCTTGATGGTCAGGCGCCCGGCTTGCAGCACGCCGCTGTTAGTCCAGCTGTCGGCATTGAGGGTGAAGCCACCACGGGTGACCAGGCTGCCACCAGCGGCGGTGACGTTGGCGCTGGAGATATTGAATTCACCCAGGCCTACGTGCAGCAGAGAGCCGTTGGTATTGCGGAAGCTGCCCGCGTCGATCGTCAGATCGGCGTTCGCAATCTCGATCACGCCACCCTGGTTATCCAGTACACCGCCCACGCGATACACCGAGGCCCCGTGTGTGCCGAATGCACGCACGGTGCCGCCCTGGTTATCGAAGTCAGCGGCAGTGATGTCGAAGGATGAGTCGCTTTCGATGATGCCGAACGGATTCATCAGCGCGCCGCCTAAAGCGAAACGTACGCGGCCTCCGGCAATTTGGCCCGCGTTGGTGGCGGTGTTGCCGGTCACGTCGATCAGACCTTTGGCATACAGCCCGCCTGCGCGGTTGTTGAAGTGGACGGCGGTGATGCTGGCGTCGCCGCTTTGCGCGACGATGCGGCCATTCTGGTTGTCGAGCCCGGCCAGGGCCAGCAAGGTCAGGCGTTCGCCTTGAAGGGTACCTTGGTCGTTGAGCAGACCGCCAGCCATGCGCACCTCTAGAGCCCCTCGCAGGCTTGAGAGGATGCCGCCGCGATTGTCCAGGCTACCGGCCCCAAGTATCAGGTCGTCATTTTGGGTGATAAGACGACCGTTGGCGTTGTCGATCGCGCCACTGATTTGCAGGGTCAGGCCAGTTTGGCTGCGCACGACGCCCCCGCTGTTTTCCAGCGCATCAGCACTGAGGCTGACGACGCCGTTCTGGCTGTAGATCAAACTGTCGGGGTGGCTCTGCTCGCTGCCACTGGCGTCGAGGGTCAGTTGATCTAGCAGAGCCAGTGGCCTTGGGTTGGGGTTGTCCAAGCTGCTGGCGAACAGGCTGCGCAGGTTATGCCTGACCATCTGCCCATCGTGGTTGTCGATGTTTGGGGCGTGTTGAATGCGTGGGGGTCTGCTGCTGGCGAGTTTGCGCTGAGCATTGATCAAAGTGCCCAGCAGTTCGAGGGTAATGTTACCGTTGCTGGCCAATTGGCCGCCGGTATTGTCCAGCTCCTTGCCGGTCAAACTCAATGTCTGCTGGCTATTGACGATCCCGGCACGGTTGCTCAGGTCGGTGGCATGGACAGTCAGCTCCGCGCCACTGTCGATCAGGCCGCCTTGGCTGTTGTCGAGTGAGTCGTGCACTGAAAGGCTTTGGCCAGCGCTGCTGCTCAAAATGCCGCCTTGGCTGTTGTCCAGGCTGGCACTGTCGATGTCGAGACGTCCGCCACTGGCCAACGCTCCGACGTTGCTGTTGAGCAGCGCCCCGCTCAGACTGACCGTCAGGTTGCCGCTGCGGCTGGAAACGGTGCCGTTGTCGCGGTTGTCCAGGCTGCTGCCCTGCAGATTCACACCCTGCCAACCGGACAGTAGGCCATTACGGTTGATGATGGCGCCGCTGATGACGGACAGCTGGCCGCTGCTGATGATTTTGCCAGCACGGTTGTCGAGCTGCGCACTGGCCAGGGTGTAACCCTGATTGCTGGAGATCTCGCCGTTGCGATTGTCGACGGCGCCGATGCGGTTGAAGGTCAGAGGGCCTTCGCCGTTGATCAAGCCGACGCTGTTGTTCAGCGTGCCACCATTGAGATCCAGACGCACAGCGTGGTTGCCGAGCAAATGGCCGCCTTGGTTGTCGAGGTCGGCGCTGTGAATGTCCAGCACGGTTGCAGCGTTGATCAGGCCATTGTTGCGGTTGAGCAGGCTGCCCTGGCTGGTCATGTTCAGATCGCTGCGGCTGGTGAGCACGCCTTCGCTGTTATCCAGGCTACCGACCTGCACGCTGAGTGCGGCGGCGGCAATCTGGCCTTTGAGGTTGGCCAGGGCTCGCTCGATGTGCAGGGTCAGGGTGTGGTTGCTGAGCAGCTTGCCGGCGTTGTTGTCCAAGCTGCGGGCATTGAGCGTGAAGGCCTGGCCGCTGGAAATTTCACCGCCCTGGTTGTACACGGCACCGACGTTGCGCAAGCTTAATTCCGGTGCGTTGAGCAGGCCTTGTCGGTTATCGAGGTCGGCGCCGTTGAGGTCCAGCGTCAGGGCGCTGTTGCTGAAAAACTGCCCCGCCCGCGTGGCAAGACCTTGCAGGCTGGCAGTCAAGGCCAGTTGGCTACCAATACGACCGCTGAGGTTACTGACCTGCTGTGCGCTCAGCTCGAGGGTGTTGGCACTGCTGACCAACCCGCCATCGTTGTTGAAAGCTCCGGTTGTCAGGTTTACTGCGCCCTTGCCGCTGATGCTGCCGCCCTGTCCGTTGTCCAGGCTGGTGCTGAAGAGGGTCAAGCCTTCATCAGTGACCAGTTCGCCACCACGATTGAGGATCAGGCCGCGACTTTCGAGGGTCAACAAGCCTGCACTGGACAGGCTGCCGCCACTGTTGTCGAGGCTGCTGGCACGCAGGTGCACAGTGCCTTCGCTGCTGATCAGACCTTGCCGGTTAGTGGCCGAACCGGTGAGCGAGACGTCAATGTTGCCGGGACTCAGCAAGCGCCCGCCGCTGTTGTCCAGGCTACCGGCGTGCAGGCCGATGCCCGTCTTGCCGGACAGCAGGCCCTTGGCGCGATTTAGAACATCGACGTAGGCGAGAGTAAGGGAGCCTTGCGCCAGCACCTGGCCGGCATCTTCGTTGTTGAGCCGGTTACCGGATAGCTCGATGTCAGCCTGCGAAGACAATTCACCGCCACGGTTATCCACAGTGTCGACGTGAAGTTTCAAAGTTCTGAGTGCCGCCACCAAACCGTTCTGGCGGTTGTCGAGTCGCGCGCCCGCAAGCAGGAGCGCGCCTTCGGCGATCAATTTGCCGTTCTGGTTATCCAGCCCTGCTGTACGAACTTCGACGTCTTGCTTGCCGGCGATCTCACCTTCACGGTTGTCGATGCCGGCTGCTTGCACACGCAGCAGTTGGTCGCCGATCAAGGTCCCGGCGCGGTTGTCGAATAGGCCGCTGGAGCTGATATCAACCGTACCATGGCTGCTGAGCAGACCTTGCCGATTGTTCAGGCTCGCGCTTTGCAGGGTCAAGTTGCGGGCCGCTATCCGGCCTTTGCGGTTGTCCAGGTTATGCGTGCGCAGGTCAAGACGGGTGCTGCTCAGCGTGCCGTTGCGGTTATCGACGTCACCTGCGCTGACGAGCTTCAGGTTACGGCTGGCGATCACGCTGTTGCGGTTGTTGAAAGCTTGCGCATCGATGCGTACGTCGCCTCGAGCGTTGCGACTGTTGTCTGCATTGACCCCGGCTTCGATGATGCCGCTGTTGGTCAACTGCCCGCCGCTGCTCAGGGTGATGCTGTCGCGGGCGGTCAGGTTGTCGCTGACGGTCAGGTTGCCACGGGTCTGCGCCCGCAACTGGCTGCCTGCGTAGACTGGCCCTTGGGCGTCGAGGCTTTGCGCCGTAACGTTCACGGCGCCGCTGGCTGCCGCCTGGGCCAGGCTCAGGTGACCGTTGGCGTCGAGCTGGATGTCGCCGGCGCTGGCCGCTAGATGACCGGCCAGCTTCACCCCGACGCCGGCTTCGGTGCCCACCAGCTTGATCGCACCGGCATACATGCCACCCAGCGCGGAACTGTCGATGGCCAATTGCGGCTTGGCCGAGCCGTCATCGCCACGGGCGGTGGCCTGCAGGGTCGCGGCATCAACATCGTTGCGCCCTGCGACGATGGCGAGATTGCCAGCGTTGATCCGCGCATTGATCTGGGCCGAGCGGGTGATGATCTCGAAACCATCGACATTGCTGGCGTTCAGGCCCTGGCCGTCGATGGAGATCGCACCGCCATCGACCTGATAGCGCTGCACCCGGCCCTTCTCGACGATCGGCTTGCCGGTGGTCAGGGTCACCTGCTGGGTGTTGATGAAGCCGCAACCATTGCACGTTATGCCATAGGGGTTGGCGACAATGACCTTGGCCGACTGACCGGCGACTTCGGTATAGCCACGCAGCTGGCTGGAATTGCCGCCGGTGACTTCGTTGAGAATGACGTTGGCGGCGGAGCCTGCCAGGTTCGGATTGCCAACGATGATGCCGCCCAGCTGAGTGTGCTGGGTGCGGCCGGTGGCGTTGTTGAGGATTACGCCCTGGCTGCCGACGTTGTAATCCTTGTACTGGTTATGGGACAAGCCTGAGGAATTGGGTGTGGCAATGTTGACGATCGGCACACCGTTGCCGGCCTGTTGCAGGCCGGTGCCTGGACCACTCACCACGATGCCTTCGGCTTGCGCCCACAGCGGTTGCCAGAACATGACGTTGGCCAGCAGTAACGCCAGCGCGCGCTTGGGCAAGCCGCAGAATTGCTCACGGGGCTGAATTCGGGCCGAAGCTTGTCGGGCCAGAAAAGCGAACTGGCGAACGTCCATGTCGATTACCTACTGAAACGTGAAATCAGAGAAGAAGGTCCAGGCGAAAATAGATCGGCGTTTCGCGCTCGCTCAGCGCATCGGGGCGTTCCAGTGAGTGAGCGAAGGCCACCGACGTCGCGAAATGCTGACCGCGGGCGAACAATTCGACCGAGTTGCTGGACACGCGACCATGCTGGTCGCCGTTGTAACGATCACTGCGGATCACGCCTTGGTCGTAGCCCAAGCCGATGCCATATTCATCAAAGGCAGGTCGTAACCAGGCAAGATTGACGGGGCGAGTCCAGCGCAGGTCGTTGCGCCAATAGCCACCGCTGTCGCCAGACAGGTTCTGGTCCCTGATGCCACGCATCGACGACTGTCCGCTCAGGCTCATGCGTTGCGGGCTGAACAGCACATCTTCACTGCGTTGCCCGTTAGCCAGGCTGGTGAAGCTGAACGTTTCGCCCCACAGGTTGAAGCCTTGCAGGTAACTCACGGTGGCGGTGTATTTGCGATAGCGGTCGTTGGGGTCGCCGTGCTGTTCGATCTTGCGACTTTGCGCATCGAAGGCGCCGATGCCTTGCTGCATGCCCAGGTCGAGGTTGACGAACGCATTGCCGATACGGTGGCCGTGGTTGAGGCCGAACTGGGCCTCGCTGATGCGGTTGCTGCTGACTTCCAGGCGGTTGCCGCTCAAGTAGTTGTTGCTGCGCAAGTAGGCCAGGCCGCCGTTGATCGATGTTTTGCTGACCGAGTCGCGATGTATCACGCGCTCTGCACGAAACTGATGATTCTGGCTGTCACCGTTTTGCTTGAAGGCGAACCCGTTGCCATAAGCCTGCGAGCCGTATTCGCTTTGGCTGTAGGAATAATTTAAGTTCCACCAGCCCCATGGCACGCTGTAGTACGCCGTGGTGCTCTTGGAGCCGCGATGATGGTCGCTGACCGCATCATGACTGCCACGCAGCACCAACTGGTCGGCCAGGCCCAATGGGCTGTCCCAATCAAGACCCGCACCCCACTGCTGCTGACCGGTGCTGCGCTGGCCACCGTTGTTGCGCGACAGCGAAGCGCGCCAAGGCTTCTGGGTCGTGTTCCTGACCAGCACGTTACTGCCACCCAAAACCTCGCCTGGCGCCAGCTCTATTTGCGCATGGTTGGATGGCAGGCGGTTGAGCTGGTCGACCAGTTGCTCGACTTCGCGCAAGTTGAGCAGTTCGCCTACTTGGCCCGGAAACGCCATGTCCACTTCCCGTGTCGATAACCCGCTGTCATCGGCAGGTCGAATGTCTTCCAGGCGGCCTTCAACCACTTGAAGCGTGAGGATGCCGGTGGACAGGTCCTGTTGCGGCAGGTAGGCACGACTGGTGACCAGCCCCAGTTGCAGATAGCGATCGGTGACGCCCCCCAGCAACTCGTTGAGTTGCGCAATACCCAGGCACTGGCCCAGGTACGGCTGCACGAGTTCGGCCTTTTGGGCAGTAGCAAGGGCATCGGCGCCCTGGATGTCGATACGCTGAATGGTGAAGCAGCGAGCATCCTCCTCGGCTGGAGGCGCAGCAGCGCTGAGTTGCTCACCAGGCAGGTTCTTGAGCTCTTCGAGGCGCTGCCGCTGCTCTTGAAGCAGGCGATCCTGACGGTCGCGAATGAAGTCCTGCTCGCCCGGGGTAGTGGCAGCGGCGAAGGCCTGAGTTACACAGAAAATGCAGGCTACGAAATACCACGTTATATAGCGCGCTGCTATTACCCACATATTCAATCCCTGATACCGAAGAGGTCTTATATCTACTCAATGCAGCGGAATGATATTTAGCTATCAAATTCACGTCAAAGATCATATGTGTCCATATTCGACAGCATCTGGGCTCTTTGAGATTTTCAGAAATAACTTTATTAGTCGCTATGGGCTTTCAGGTCAGCAACTAGCAGCACGCTCAGCACCGGCATGATTTATTTACGATCTAAATCAGTAGCTTAGCTAAATTTAATGCGCTTATACCGTTAGACCAGGGGTGACTCGAGGCTTGAACATTTCCCTACCCGCTCGTAGGCGAAGTCTTATAGACAGCGTTTTGTAGTTCTGACCGATGCAATAAAGCTTGCCGATCTTCGCAACCTCGACAAGTAAAGGGCCAAAATTTTCGAAACAAATCAAAATTTGGTAGCAATAAATTTTAACAGGTGGTGTAAAGCATTCAGCCCGCCAAATCACAATGAGAACTTCGGCTCGTCGACGCATTGTTGCGTTCACTTTCCTAGCTGATCTGGACCGATATGAAGCGACGCCTGAGGTATCAACGTTGCGGCTTGGCGAGGGTTTCTCTACATTCTCCAGGTGATCTTCGAGTACCTCGGTTCCCTCTCGCGAAAGAGACGCAGAAAAATGGACCTCACCACCCTCCTGCTTTTCATCCCCGCCTGCTTTGCCCTGAACATGGCCCCAGGGCCGAACAACCTGCTGTCCATCAACAACGCCGCCCACCACGGCTACAGGGCCGCGTGCCTGGCCGGGTTCGGGCGGCTGGTAGCATTCAGCGCGATGATCGCGCTGGCGGCCATGGGACTGGCGGCGGTGTTGTTTGCATCCGAATGGTTGTTTCTGGCCATCAAGACGGTGGGCGCGCTCTACCTGCTGTGGCTGGCGTGGAGCCTGTGGACCAGCGAGCCCGTCGACATGGCAGGGGACTCCACGGCCGGTGGTACCAACCTGTGGCGGATGCTGCGCCGCGAGTTCCTGATCGCCGCGGGTAACCCCAAGGCGATTCTGATATTTACCGCGTTCCTGCCGCAGTTCGTCGATCCGCAACAACCCGTTGGTGCCCAGTTTGCGGTGCTCGGCGCGCTGTTTCTGGTTTTGGAATGGGTCGCGGTTGGGCTGTATGCGTACCTGGGCGTAAACCTCAAGCGCTGGCTGAATACGGTGCAAGCCAAACGTCGCTTCAATCGCGCTTGTGGTGGCTTGCTGGGGCTGGCAGGTATTGGCCTGCTGTTCGCCCGCCGCGGACATACCTAAAACGCCACCATGACCCTGTAGCAACTGGTAACGGCCATTCGTTAGCGTGCAACGAACCTTGTGGCAAAGCCGGCGTCCGACCTAGGCACGCTCATCGCCTAGGGTCCGCTTATGAAAGAAGCCATCGCCAAGAAATACCGTCTGATCATCAAGACCATGGGCTATGTCGGTTGGTCGCTGTTCTGGCTGCTGCTGTGGGATATCGCGGTGACCGTCGACTTCATGCTGTTTCTCAACACCAAGCTGAGCCTGCCAATCATGCCGCTGACGCTGCTGGGTTCGGCGCTGATCGTGCTGATCAGCTTTCGCAACAGCAGTGCGTACAACCGTTGGTGGGAAGCGCGAACGCTGTGGGGGTTGCTGGTCAATGCGTCGCGCAGTTATGCGCGCCAGGTGCTGACCTTGATCGACGACGTGGGCGATGACGTGAATCCGGTCAAGGCCACCTTGCTGCGGCGCCATGTGGCCTATGTGAACTGCCTGGCGGCGCACGTACGGCACATACCCTGCCCA
Source organism: Pseudomonas baltica (assembly GCF_014235765.1). Taxonomy (GTDB): domain Bacteria; phylum Pseudomonadota; class Gammaproteobacteria; order Pseudomonadales; family Pseudomonadaceae; genus Aquipseudomonas; species Aquipseudomonas baltica. The sequence continues at coordinate 12,706 of NZ_JACMYH010000004.1, read as the reverse complement.
CCGGAAGTGGCAGCCTTCATCAGCGACGAAGAATTCGAACGACGCGACAGCACCAATAACTTTTCCAACGACCTGCTGACCGGCTCGGCGGCCTTGCTGGCCCGCGAGTACAAGGCCGGGCGCCTGGACAGCATCCGCCTGGCGCGCCTGGAGTCGACGCTGGTGGACATCTCCAACTGCCAGGGCGGCATGGAGCGTATCGCCAACACCCCGCTGCCCTACCCGTACGTCTATTTTCCGCGCCTGTTCATCACCGTGTTCTGCCTGATCGTACCGATCGGCCTGGTGGATTCGCTGGAATGGTTCACACCGCTGGCGTCTACCGTGGTCGGTTTCATGCTGCTGGCCATCGAGCGGATCGGCACCGACTTGCAGAGTCCGTTCAAGGTCAGCGAACATCAGATCCAGATGGATTCGCTGTGTGAGAACATCGAACGCAACCTGCAGTCGATGCAGCGAGATACTCAGGAAATGCGCTCCGCCTAGTCCTCTGCCCTTTTCGTGACCCGCGAGCGCCCTTTGCGAAGGGCGCGCCGGCCCATAGCACCCACTTGGGAACCCCTTATGAAAGCCATTGCGTATACCCAGAACGGCACGGCGTCCGTGCTCACCGACCTGCAACTGCCCGCGCCCACCCCGGGGCCGCGTGATCTGCTGGTGCAGGTCCAGGCCATTTCGGTCAACCCGGTCGACACCAAGGTGCGCAGCGGCGCCGCCGTCACCGAGCCGCGCGTGCTGGGCTGGGACGCGGTCGGCGTGGTGCAGCAGGTCGGTGATCAGGTCAGCCTGTTCAAGGTCGGCGACAGCGTGTTCTACGCCGGCGCCATCGACCGCCCGGGCAGCAACAGCGAGCTGCATCTGGTGGACGAGCGCATCGTCGGGCACAAGCCGCAAAGCCTGGACAACGCCCATGCCGCCGCCCTGCCGCTGACTTCGATCACCGCGTGGGAGTTGCTGTTCGACCGCCTGGGCGTGCCCGAGGGCGGTGGCGAAGGCCAGAGCCTGCTGATCATCGGCGCGGCCGGTGGCGTCGGCTCGATCCTCACCCAGCTGGCGCGCAAGCTGACCAGGCTGACCGTGATCGGCACTGCATCGCGGGACGAAACCCGCCAGTGGGTGACCGACCTGGGCGCCCATCATGTCATCGATCACAGCAAGCCACTGGTGGCGCAGCTGGAAGCCATCGGCGTCGGCCAGGTGGACCATGTCGCCAGCCTGACCCACACCGACACGCACTTCGCGCAATTGATCGAAGCCTTGCGCCCCCAGGGTCAACTGGCCCTGATCGACGATCCGAAGAGCCTCGACGTGATGCCGATGAAGCGCAAGGCGCTGTCGCTGCACTGGGAGCTGATGTTCACTCGCTCATTGTTCCAGACTCCGGACATGATCAAGCAGCACGAGCTGCTCGAGCGTGTGGCCGAACTGATCGACAGCGGCGTGCTGCGTACCACCCTGGGTGAGCACTACGGCGCGATCAATGCCGCCAACCTGATCCGCGCTCACGAGCTGATCGAAAGCGGCAAGGCCAAGGGCAAGATCGTTCTGGAAGGCTTCTAAGCCCCTCAACCGGCCCATTCAACCAGCCCGACCAACGTGGCCCGACTCAACGCGCGCCCGGCGCCTGCCGGGCGCTTTCCCAACCGCCGCCCAGGGCCAGGAACAGGTTGATCTGCTCCATGGCCACCTGGGTGTTGGCCGCCGCCAGTTGGCCACGCACGTCGGTGTAGGTGCGCGTTGCCTGCAGATCCGCCAGGAACGATGCACGGCCGGCTGTGAAGAACCGATGCGTCTGATCCGCTGCCTGCTTCGCTGACTGCTCGGCGTCGGCCAGGGCATCGCGGCGCTGCAACAAGGCGGCGTATTGCGCCAGGCCCGTTTGGGTTTCGCGAATGGCGTTGAGTACCACACCGTCGAAATTGGCCAAGGCGGCCTGGGTCGAGGCTTCGGTTTCACGAATCCGCGCCCGCGCCCCGTTGGTGGGAACGTTCCAGTTGATCAACGGGCCGATGCCCCAGCGATTGGTCGCCGGGTGACCAAGGTCGTCGAGAATACCGACCGTGCCAACCGTGGCGCCAATGCTGATGTCTGGATACAACTGCCCGGTCGCCACACCGATGTTGGCGGTGGCTGCCGCCAGCCGGCGTTCGGCCTGGCGGATATCGGGACGGCGCTTGAGCAATGCGGCACCGTCGCCGACCGGCATCAGCTGGTTGATGTGGGGCAGCTCCGCACACCCGACCACATCGGCCGGAAGCTGTGCCACCGGTGTCGCCAGCAGCATCGACAGTTTGTACAGGCCCGCCTGGCGTGATGCCTGATAGCGCGGCAGCTCTGCGCCCAGGGACTTGTACTGGGTTTCGGAACGGGTGACCTGGGTCTCGTCGCCACGGCCGGCATCGCGCAGGCGCTGGGTCAGCTGCACGCCTTCTTGCTGCAACTGCAGCGAGTGCCGGGCGATCTCGTATTCCTCGTTGGCCGCGCACACCTGGGTATAGGCACGTACCACATCCGCCACCACGGTGATGCGCGCCGTGTCGGCAGCTGCCTGGGTGGCATCGGCATTGGCGCGCGCCGCTTCGATGCCGCGCTTGAGCGTGCCCCACAGGTCGAACTGATAGGACAGGTTGATGGATGCGCTGCCCAGGTTATCCACAGGCAACTTTTCCGTCATCAGGAACGCCTCGCCCGACTCCTGCAACCGCTGCGCCTCGGCCTTGGCGTTGAAGTCGAAACCGCCTTCGGCCTGGGCCTGCTCGATCTGCGCGCGCGAACGGGCAATGTTGGCGGCCGCCACGCGCAGGTCGGTGTTGGAGGCCATGGCCTGGCGCACCAGCGCATCCAGGCGCGGGTCGTGGTACAGCTTCCACCAGTCCTGCGGCACCGGTGCCGAGACCACGTTGCTGTCACCTTCGACCAGCGCGCCCTGCAGGTCACTGCGGTTGAGCGCGGCCTCCGACGGGGTGTGGTAGTCGGGCCCGACCATCTGGCAGGCCGACAGCAACAGCGCGGCAGCAAGGCTGGACAGACGCAGGGCGTTGCTCATGGCGTGGCTCCCGCCACCGCACCGTCTTCGATGATGGACACCGTGGCGGTGCGGCCGGCAATCAGGCGATAACCCTCGGGCAGGTTCTCGAAGGCAATGCGCACCGGGATCCGCTGCGCCAGGCGCACCCAGCTGAAGGCGGGGTTGACGTTGGGCAGCAGGTTGCTGCCACTGCTGCGATCGCGGTCCTCGATGCCCGCCGAGATGCTCTGCACCCGGCCCTGCAAGCGGGTGTTGTCGCCCATCATGCGAATGTCCACCACCTGGCCAACATGGATCACGCCCAGTTTGGTCTCTTCGAAATAGCCATCGATATGGAACGAGGTGCCATCCACCACCGCCATCACGGCGCGGCCTGCGGTGACGAATTCATGCGGCCGTGGTGCGCGGTCATTGATGAAGCCATCCACCGGGCTGCGGATCACCGAACGATCGAGGTTCAGTTGCGCAGCGTCCACCGCGACCTGGGCCTCGGACAAGGCGGCCTGGGCACGCAGCTGGCGCGACTGGCTCTCTTCGAGCTGCTCGCGGGCCACCAGGTTGCCGAGGCTGCGGTTGCGCCGCAGTTCGCGTTCGGCCTGGGCCAGGGTTTCCTTGCGCTCGGCCATGCTCGCCTGGGCCTGACGCAGGGCCAGGCGAAAGCGGTCCTGGTCGATGGTGAACAGCACGTCGCCGGCCTTGATCGATTGGTTGTCGTGCACGTTGACGTGTTCGATCAGGCCGGACACGTCCGGCGCGATCTGGATGATGTCGGCGCGCACGTGCCCGTCACGGGTCCAGGGCGCGTACATGTAGTACATCACCATGCGCCAGACGATGAATGCGGCCAGGCACACGAACAACAGGGTCAGGACCAGGCGGCCAAAGGTGAGGATCGGTTTTTTCATAGCATCAGGCTTCGACAGATGGCGTCTACCGCGCCGAGCAGCACAGCGTAGAGAGCGACGTTGAAAAGAGCCCGGTGCCAGACCAGGCGGTAGAAATGCAGGCGGTTGAGCACGCCATGCAGTAGCAGAAACAGGCCGTAGGTGAACACCATCATCACCAGCACGGTGGGCAGGAAGATCCCGCTGATATCCAGTTCACCAATCACAGCGGTGCTCCATCGATGCCATGCGGCAGGTGTTCGGCGGCATCGCCCGCCTCGGTGACCACTTCGGCACCTGGCAGCAGCGCCAGGCGCAGGCCGCTCAGCGCGTGCAGCAAATGCTCGCGGGCTTCTTCGGCCTCGCCCATGGCTTGCACGGTCAGGCCACGGCGCGCGCGGTCCATGGTCATGAGCAGACCCATGGGGGCAGGCAGGCGTTCACTGGCCTTGCGACAGGCCTGGAAATACCCGCCCACCTCTTCTATCACCTGATGCAGCAACGGCCGTACGGCAGCGGGCACCCGCGGGCTGTAGGCCTGCATGTCGAGCAGGTTCAGCGCCACGCGCACATCGCGCAGCGCGGCACTGGTGTCCTGTCCGATCATGGTCAGGCGCGGCAGGTGCTGCATCAACCGGTCGAGCATCTGCACACCCATCGCCCGCTGTTCGGCCAGGCTTGCCGGACGGGTGATATGCACCACGTCGCGCCAACTGAAACGGGTCAGGCGCTTGGCCGCCAGCTCCACGCCGAAGGGGCGCACCACCAGGGTCCAGATGAACGCGAACAGCAGCCCGACAGGGCCTGCCAGGTTGCTGTTGGCAAAATTCATGAAGTCCGCGTCGTAGGCGCCCTGGATGCTGATGAACGACGACGTGTTGACGATGGTCAGCAAGGTGCCGAGGAAGAAACGTGGCTGCACGGTAAGCGTGCCGACGACGATGAAAGGCGCCGAGAAGGCCAGCACCAGCATCGGGAAGTCATGCAGGTTGGGCAGCACCAGAAACAGATAGAGGCTGGCAAACACCACCGACATCACGGTCCAGAAGAAGAATCGGTAGATCTGTGGCGCCGGGTCGTCCATGGCCGCGAAGAAACTGCACGCCACCGCCGCCAGAATCACCGCGCTGGCACCGTCGGTCCAGCCCAGCAGAATCCACAGTACCGAAGCGACGATGATCGCCGTGACCGTGGAAAACACCGAATACAACATCAGGCCGCGATCCAGGAAGGGCTTGAGTCGGCCCAGGCGCCAGTGCCGGTAGACCGCCCGCCAAGGCACGCGGCTATCGGTCTTGATCGCCAGTTCCAGGCTGCGCAGGTCCTGCCATAGGTCGACCCATTCGCCCAGTCGGTACACCGCGTTGGAAAACAGCAGCTCGCGACGGTCGTCCAGTTGCGCAGGGCTCGGGCGGATGGCCTGCAGCTCATCGCGCAGGGCTTGCCAGCGGGCCTGGCTGGGGTCGTCGACGCTGTCCTTGAGCCACTGCCGCGCCAGGGCCATGACCGGCGCCAGGCGTGCCACCAGGTCGGGGGTGCGGCGTTCGATGGCAAACAGCGCATCGTCCAGCGCATCGATGACAGGCAGCAGGTGGATCATGCGCCCGCGCAGCTCCCCGGCGTTGCGTACCAACTGCGGCCGCGCGCCCTCGTGGGGAAGCTGGCCGATCATCATCTCAAGCGAGTTGAACGTGCCTACCATGGCCGAACGCAGCGGGCCTACTTCGTCGGCTTTCACATCGCGCGCCAGAAAGTGGTCGCTGTAGCCCGCGGCATCTTCGAACCATTTGCCGGCGGCGCCGATGAACACCGGCGTGAGCCGGCGCGGCCAGAACATTGCGCCCACCACAGCGGCGCAGACGATGCCCAGGCAGATCTCCTGGAAACGCGAGCTGGCGATGTCGAACACGGCGGTGGGGTTGTCCACCACCGGCAGGGCGATCAGCGGCAGGGTGTAGCCCGACAGCATGAAGGCGTAGCTGTTGGCGGTGCGCAGGTGCAACGACAGGTACAGCAGCGTGCCGGTCCACAGGGCGATGACTGTGGCCAGCAGGAAGGGCGTCTGCACGAACAGCGGCACGAACAGCACCGCAGCGGCAGCGCCGGTGAAGGTACCTACCGCGCGGTACACCGCCTTGGAACTGGTGGGCCCGACGAAGGGGCTGGAGACGATGTAGACGGTAGCCATCGCCCAGTAGGGCCGTGGCATCTGCAAGAGCATGGCGATGTACAGCGCGATCATCGACGCGGCGAAGGTTCGCACGCCGTAGAACCAGTCACGGGCCGGTGGTACGTCGCTGAAGAAACCTTTCACGGGTAGCCACCCGGCGTGCCCTGGCCCGCTTCCTCGAAGGCACGCACCACACGCAATGCCGCTTCCAGATCCGCCGGGGCGATGTCCTTGAGCACTTCGCGGCGCAGGCGCACCAACTCACCTTCGATGGACTCAGCCAGATCGCGGCCGCTGGTGGTCAGGCTCAGGGCCTTGGCGCGGCGGTCGGTCGGGTCTTCGGTGCGGACCACGAAGCCGGCCGTGCAGAGCTGGTCGAGCAGCCGCACCAGCGAGGGGCTTTCCAGGCCGGCCGCCTGGGCAACCGTAACCTGCCGTACGCCGTCGCCCAGGCGCACGATGAGCAACAGCGGCACGGCGCAGGCTTCGGACACGCCGTAATTGGCCAGGGTGGCCTGACAGATACGGCGCCAGTGCCGCGAAGCGACCACCATGCCGCTGCTGATGTTCAGCTGGAGCTTGTCGATATTCATCGGAAGGGTGCGAATATTCATAGTTTGCTAACTATCTATATTCGCGGAACGGAAACATTTCGTCAAGAATTGGCGACCGAATGCAATCCCTTGCAGGAGCGGTCATCGGCCGCGAAAAGCACACCGCGGTGTACCAGACACACCCTACAAGCCCTTCGCGGCCGCAGACCGCTCCTACAGCAGAGCATAAGTGGCCGCGAACGGGTGAATCCTTACCGCTCGTGCAACGCTTCGGCGCGGGACTTGATGATGGGCTTGAGCAGGTAGCTCAGCACGCTCTTCTTGCCGGTAATGATGTCAACCGACGCCACCATCCCCGGGATGATCAGCAACGGCTTCTCATCGGAGCCCAGGTGGCTCTTGTTGGTCCGCAGCTTGATCAGATAGAAGGTGTTCTTCTTCTCTTCATCCTGCACCGTGTCAGCACCGATCTGTTCGAGGGTGCCTTCCAGCCCGCCATAGATGGTGTAGTCATAGGCCGTGAACTTGATCATCGCTTTCTGCCCTGGGTGCAGGAACGCGATGTCCTGCGGACGAATGCGCGCCTCCACCAGCAAGCTGTCATCCAGCGGCACGATCTCGGCCATGTCGCTGCCGGGCTGGATGACCCCACCCACGGTGTTGACCAGCACCTGCTTGACGATGCCTCGCACCGGCGAGGTCACCATGGTACGGCTCACCCGATCTTCCAGGCCCTTGGCCGTGGCCTGGGTCTTGGCCAGGTCGGTACGCGCCTCGTTCAACTGGGTCAGCGCCTCGCTACGGAACTTGCCGCGCGTTTCGTCGATCTTGCGCTGCACCTCGCCAATGGCCGCCTGGGCCCGCGGCACTGCCAGCGTGGTACCGTCGAGCATGCCGCGGGTTTCCACTTCCGAGCGCCGCAGACGCAGCACTTCGACCGGCGAAATCGCACCCCTGGCCACCAACGGCTCCGACATGCTGATCTCCTGGCGCAGCAGGTTCAGGCTGCTGCGGTACTGTTCGGCCTTGGAGCTGAACTCACGCAGTTCCTGCTGACGCTGGACCAGCTGTTGCTGCAAGCCACCGATTTCATCGGCCAACTGCTGCCGACGGCTCATGTACAGCGACTCTTCGTTGGCCGCCTGGTTGGGCACCGACTTGCGTGCCTGGGCGGTAATGTTCAACGGTCGGTTCTCGACCTCGGCACTCAGGCGCTCCACGCGCAGCTCCATGGCCACACGATCGGCTTCGGTTTCACCGACGTTGGAAGCGAAGCGTGTGTCGTCCAGACGAATCAGCGGTGCGCCCGCCTCCACGATCTGCCCTTCCTTGACGTAGATCTGGGCAACGATGCCGCCCTCCAGGTTCTGGATCTTCTGGATCCGCGACGAAGGGATTGCCTTGCCGTCGCCCTTGGTCACCTCGTCGATCACCGCGAAGTGCGCCCAGGTGAGGAGGAACACGAAGAATGCGATGACGCCCCAGATAGTCAGGCGCACGATGCGCGGCGCATCGTCGATCAGCGCCTTCTCGACCTCGGGCAAGGGCTGGCCTTCCAAGGAATCGGAGCCCTTGAAATAACGTACGAGGGAATTCTTGAAGCCGCCGGAAGAGGATTTAAGCAACACTGATCTGCCCCTTCTTCAACGCTTCCATGACAGCAGCCTTCGGCCCGTCAGCCAGAATCTGCCCACGGTCGATCACCAACAGGCGGTCGACCAAGCTCAGCAGCGAAGCGCGGTGGGTAACCAGAATCACGGTCTTGTTCTCGATGACGGCTTGCAGGCGCGCCTTCAGGCGCTCCTCGCCGGTGTTGTCCATGGCGCTGGTCGGTTCGTCCAGCAAGAGAATCGGTGGGTTGAGCAACAGTGAGCGCGCCAACGCCACGTTCTGCCGCTGGCCGCCGGACAGGTTCTGTCCACGCTCGCCGACCTGCAGTTCATAACCCTGCGGATGCAGGCGGGCGAATTCATGCACGCCGGCCAGTTCGGCGGCCTGCAGGACCATTTCATCATCGACGTAGCGGGCCCCGGACACCAGATTGTCACGCAGCGTGCCGGACAGCAGCTGAATGTCCTGCGGCACGTAGCCGATGTTGTGGCGCAGTTCGCTGACGTCGATCTGACGAATGTCCACGCCATCGACCAGCAAGGAACCGGCATCAGGCTGGTACAGCCCCACCAGCAACTTGGCCAGCGAACTCTTGCCCGAACCACTCCGGCCAATGATGCCGATCTTCTCGCCGGGGCGCACGGTCAGGTTGATCCCGTGCAAGGCCTGGTTCTGCTGGTTGGGGTAGGTGAAGTCGACGTTGCGAAATTCCATTGCGCCCTGCAGCACCTGACGGCTCAGCGGACGCTCGTCGAAATTGCGCTCCTGCGGCAGCTCCATCATCTGGTCGACCGAGACCATGGTGACCTTGGCCTGCTGGTAGCGAGTCAACAGACCGGACAACTGTGCCAATGGCGCCAGCGCGCGACCGCTCAACATGTAGCAGGCCACCAGGCCGCCCATGCTCAGGTTGCCTTCGATGATCTGGTACACACCGAAAATGATGATCGCCACACCGGCCAGTTGCTGAATCAGCAGGGTGATGTTCATGGCCAGGCTGGACAGGGTCTTGACCCGCAATTCCAGGCGGCTGAGCGTACCGATGGTCTGTTCCCACTGGTACTGGCGCTCGCTTTCGGCGTTGTTGACTTTGACCGCATCGAGGCCGCCCAGGGTCTCGATCAGGCTCGACTGACGCTCGGCGGCCAGGGCCATGGTCCGCTCCAGAGTCTTGGTCAGCGGTTTCTGCAGGAAATGACCGATGCCCAGCGCCAGCGGGAACGCGATGATCGGAATCCATACCAGGTGCCCACCCAGCAGGGCGATGACCAGCAAGATCAGAATGGTGAACGGCAGGTCGATCAGGCTGGTCAGGGTCAGCGACGTGAGAAAGTCGCGCATGCCCTGGAATTCGTGAATGTTCTGCGCGTAGCTGCCTACCCGAGCCGGGCGGCTTTTCATCGACATGCCAACGATGCGTTCGAACAGCGTGGCCGAGATGATCAGGTCGGTCTTCTTGCCGGCCAGATCCAGGCACAGGCTGCGCAGGCCCTTGAGCAAGAGGTCGAACAGGTAGGCACCACAGATGCCCACCGCCAGCACCCACAAGGTCGCGGTGGCCTGGTTGGGTACGACTCGGTCGTACACGTTCATCACGAACAAGGGTGCAGCCAGGGCGATGATGTTGATCACCAGGCTGGCGGCAATGGCATCGGCATACAGCCAACGCGAGCGCTTGAGGGTGTCACGGAACCAGGAATGAGCGCGGGGGATCAGCGAGCCGTTGGTCACGTCGAACTTGTGCTGCGGCTGGGCGAAAAACACTCGGCCGGTGAAGTCTTGAGTCAGCACCTCGCGCGCCACGCGCACTTCACCGCCATCGCTTTCGCTGAGCAGCAAGCGCGCGGTATCGCCTTCCCAGCCCAGCAGCACGGCGCACCGTGCATCCTTGAGCATCAGCATGGCTGGCAGTGCGATGGACGGTATCTGCTCCAGCTTGCGCTGCAACACGCGGCCCTGCAGACCGGCACGCGCGGCGGCACGCGGCAACAGGTCGGCGGTCAGGCGCTGCGAAGGCAGCGGCAGGCCTGTGGTGAGCATGGCCCGGCTGGCGGGCTTGTGATGCAGCGAGCACAGAGTCAACAGCCCATCGAGCAACGGGTCGTCGTGCTGGCTGCGTGGATCCTGGCTGAGTAGTACCGAACTTAATTCCGAATCCACGCTGACACTCTCTTATCGCTCATTGAACACCTTGGTCCCATCGGGATCGCTTCATCCCGCCTGGTCTTGTAGCGGTTTGGGTTGTATTTGCACAACGGATGCCAGCGTACACGGGGGTGGCTGGCTGCGCATGGGCTCGTTTGATGAATGGCCGTCCAGGGTGTTTCACCGCTGAACCAAGTCACCCGCTTCTGCAGCCTCATTCGCCAAGCAACGGTCGGTCACCATTCGCTGCCCCGAGTGTCACTCAGCGATTTTCTTCAATAAACACAAAGAGTTAACCGTTATTACTTGCACACTAAGTATTACGAACTTTCCAATGCGATATATGTCCATCGGTCGGCACTATCAGGGCGGCATTCATCGATGACTTGCCAACATGCGTTTCACATCCATGACTTGCGTCATTGGCGCAGGGCTGACCTCGCGCTCATGCACAGGCTGCGCGGTGCCCGACCTGTGCCTGGCAGGATTCGTGCTACGTGCAGCCTGTGGTCAGGCCAAGTAGCGCGGACATCTCTCGTGTCGTCCCTGCGATATTTCACAAGCGACTTTTTTTGTCACATCCATCTGCAAAAAACGTCAGTCGCAGCCGTCTTGACGTCAACGAACTCACCCTGTTGAAGCGTTTTGCATAGCCGAGAAATATCAATGTGACATTACACAATGGATTGTTTAGGATGGCGCCAAATAGGTCAATACATTGTCAGAAAGTTCATTTCTGCGACTTTTAGACAATTAGTTGGCGTCAATATTACAGCATAAAAATGTACCGAATGCCCGTCGCCGTCTCTGGTGATGTTCAGGCACCGTACCAACGAATGGTCACCCCCGGAGAGTCCCCTACATGAGCAGTGTTGTTGCCATCGTCAAAAGCATTGTTGGCCAAGTGTTCGCAGTATCCCCAGAGGGGATTCGCCGTGTGCTCATCGAAGGGGATCGTCTGTTCGCCGGGGAGCAGGTGGTTACCGGCGCGGCGGGTGCCGTTACGCTGGAGCTGGCTGACGGCCGCACCATCGATCTGGGGCGCGAAACGCAATGGAGCGCCAACACCCCGGACTCCATCACTGATCTGAGCGCGGCCACTGCCCAGGCGGCCCCTTCGGTAGCGGAATTACAGCAGGCCATCGCGGCCGGCGCCGACCCTACCCAGGACCTCGAAGCCACCGCTGCTGGCCCCGGCGCCAACGACACCGGCGGTGAAGGCGGCGGCAGTCACAGTTTTGTATTGCTCAGTGAAACCGCGGGTGAAGTCGATCCAACCGTGGGCTATCCCACCGAAGGCCCGAACGGTGCTGCGGGCCCCAACGCGCGGGAGATCGTGGGCGATACCAACCCGATCAACGCCGATACCGATGCCGACGGGCCAGTCCTGCGTACCGCTACGCTAACCGTGACCGCAACCACCGCCATCACCGAAGCCGGCGGCGTGATCACCTACACCGCCACCCTGACCCAGGCGCCGTCCAGCGACCTGACCGTCACCTTGTCCAACGGCCAGTCGGTGCTCATTCCCGCAGGCCAGACCACGGGCGCGGTCAACGTCACCGTACCGGACACCAACACGCCCTATATCGACCCGTCGCAGATTTCCGTGGTGGTCACCGGTACCACTGGCGGTGGCGATCTGGTGGTCACTACCGACCCGACCCCAGCCGTTACCCGTGTCGACGACACCATCGACGTCACCACCGTGACCCTGACCGTGGGCAACAACCCGGTCACCGAAGGCACCACCATCACCTACACCGCCGTGCTCACCAACCCGGCGCAGACGCCGGTGACCGTGACCCTTTCCAACGGCTCCACCATCACCATCCCGGCAGGCCAGTCCTCGGGGTCGGTCGATGTCGCCGCGCCGGCCAATGACGTCTACAACAACCCGACGACCATCAACACCACGATCACTGGTGCTACCGGCGGCAACTTCGAAAGCCTGGTGCCAAGCCCGGCGCCCGCAGTGGTCAATATCGTCGACTCGATCGACACGACAACCGTAGTGCTGACCGCGACCACCCCTGCCGGTGGCGCCGTTGAAAGCGGCACCATCGTTTACACCGCCACTATCGGTGCGCCTGTAACGGGTTCCCCAGTCGTCGTGACTCTGTCGAACAGCCAGACCATTACCATTGCCGTCGGCGAAACCAGCGGTTCGGTTTCCTTCCCTCTGGGCAACGACGTCTACAACGGTGCCGACACTGTTTCTACTGCCATCACCGGTGTGACTGGCGGCAACTTCGAGCAGCTGACTCCAATCACCACCCCGGTCGTGACGCCAGTGGGCGACAGCATCGACGTG
>NZ_JACMYH010000003.1 GCF_014235765.1 Pseudomonas baltica | reverse complement strand
GACCGTGGTGCTGCGCGATTCGCGATTGAAAACGGGGGCTATATTGGCCGTGATCTGGCGGTTGCCGGACGAGGATGTACTGATCGACTGGGCTGGCGCTACAGCGGGTGAGGCGCGCGCCCCGATTCCGGCCAGTGTGGTTGCGGCCAGCCTGGGCAAGACGGTCGAGGTGACGAATGTGATTCTGCTGGATGGGAGTTCTGGCGTGGCAAGCCCCACCTTGGCATTAAGGGTACAGGATCTGCCGGCCACGGCATTGAAACCGCCCAAGGTGGTGCAGGCTAGCGACGGAACGTTGGATCTGAATACCTTTTCCACAGCCGCAACCGTGTCGGTCGATCCTTGGCCGTTGATTGCGACCGGCCAAACTTACTGGCTGCGCGCGCGCGGGACACTGGATGACGGCACGACGCGCAGCGAAGAGCTGGCGATGGGAGCCGCAGTGACGGCCGCGCAAGTGAGCTCAGGGCTGCACATCAACCTGCCCCGCAGTTTTCTGTTGCGACTGGAGAACACCCTGCCACTGACCCTGGAACTGAAAGTGGGTATGGGCAAGAGCGTGAGTGAAAGTGAAGCGGTTATATTTCCTGAAGGAGTGCTGAACATGACTCAGTTGAATTTGGTGCTGCCTGCACCAACAGTGGAAAACGAAACCAATGGGCACCTGGATCCTGCGGGTATTCCTGGTACAGGTGTGAAGATCACGACACCGGCGTATGGAGGAATCGAACCAGGCCAATGGGTAGGGTTGGAATGGACGGCGGTGGATGACGCAGGGTCCATCACATTGCCTGCGCGCGAAGTGCTGGCGCAGGACTCACTGGAATTCGTGATTCCAAAAGCGACAGCTTTGTTGAGTGCGGGTAAAGCGGTCAGTGTTGCGTACACAGCGAGGCGAGTGAGCGGCGGCCTTGTTCAAACCTCTACACCAAGGGCTTTCGAGGTGTCTGTTGGTGACCCTGGCGCAGGCCCTGTTCTGGAAGACTTTGAAGAGTTTTCTCTTGGGCCAATTGGACTTCCAGTCACGCTGGCTTCAGAGTGTAGACTGAGTATTGATGGAAGCGTTCAAGATATCGATTTCGACGCAAAAATTGGCAACGAGTCAGGAAAGTCACCCTTTGTGACAGGTAAGTATCTAGAGCTGCATACCCGTCCGATTGCAGCGTTTTTTTTGGACTTTATAGAACCAGTCAATCAGTTCCAGCTAGGTGTGTACTTCAAGGATTTAGCAGCGAAGGGTGGGTTTTTGAAAGTGCATGAAGTCCACGGTGTAGTCGCGGAGTACGACCTGAAAGTTGGGTATGCTTGGGAAGCATTTCAGTCAGAGTCTGGTCAAAACACAATATCCGCTATCAAACTCGGCCTGATGGATGGCACGTCTATCCGATTGGATAATCTAAGTTTCAAGCGCGTGTGATTTTATCCTTTGTATGTAGATTACAAGATCGCGTAGCCTGTACGTATTGGTTTTTGGTGTCAGGAGAGTGATACGACCCTACCGTTGGGCAATCATCGGTAGGGCTCGTTTTTCAAGGTCTCTACGCACGAACGTGTTCTCATAAGAGCAGACGCTTTTCGCTCGGGATTTGCTGATCGTCATTATGCCATAACCCCCGCCTTCCGCCGCCCGCCATGCCCGATCACCGCGCCCGACGATCCGAGCGAGCCAGGGTTCAACTACAACTTCGTCGTGCGAAAACGCAGCATGGTGTGGCTGAAGATACCTTCGATGTCAAAGCTGAGCAGCGTGGTCGACGAGGCCTAGTTTAAGCAGCTGCGCGAGCAAGACTGCCTAAAGGGTTGGCACTGAGAGCAAGGCGTGAACCGACGCGGCGGGCTGCCTGACGCGAGGAGCGCAGCGATGCTCGCGTCTTCCCGTGCCCCAGTTCTCCTGCTCGGCAGCGAGCACTGCATTGATCATGGCCTTGGCCGTGAGCAAGCCTTCGGGGTGACGCTGGTACAACGCCACGCCGATGTTGATTGCCAGCCGTTCGGCGGGCGTGTGCCAGTGGCGCAAGGTGCGCTGTTGCAAAGGCGTCTGCGCGTCGATGCCGTCGATCAGTACGCCTAGGCGAAAGCCTGCAGCCATGCCCAGGTATCCGTAGTGAATACCGCCCCAGAGACCGACGTGATACAGATGTTGCCCTTGCTTGTGCCAGGTGGAGCTCTGCAGTTGCGCGACTTTGGCGCGGTAGTTCCACTCGCGGTTTTCGTCCATCTGCTCGATCCATAGGGCCACCGCTTCGTCCTTGCAGGCCCTGGCCACCTGCTGTGGGTTGCGCACCCACCAACGTGCGTGCCACGGCAGCGCTTGGTAGGTGCGCATGGCGTTGGTTGCATCGTAGCGGTTGAATTGTTTGATCTTGCTCACGACGGCGTGGCGGACGTTGCGATTGATCTCGCCGGCCATGTAGGTGGTGATCGACAGCAGCTGGTCTGGATGGCCACAATTCTGCACGGCGTTAGGCCGCGGCATTATCGTATGTCGCGCTTTGACCTTTTTCGATGACTCGTACTGGGTACTGAACGACGACGGGATCAGCAGGGCGTTGCAGGCACAGCTGCTGGTGCTGTCGAGGCTGCCGGCAACGCGTCGACCGTTGCTCTTGAGCTGCTCGACGCCGCCGACGATGTGAAACTCGCCGGTGCTTTTTCCGCAGGACACGCGATCGCCTTCGCGCGAACGCGGAACGCCGAGCAGGGTGACGCCCCGCTCGCCACCAAGGACCGTGCCGCCACACGATGTCTTGTCGCCCAAGCGGATGAAGTAGACCAGTTTCATGTCCAACCCCCCTGCTCTGCCGCTGGCCCACGCAGGGCCGCCAAGCGACAGGAGTTTCCGGGAGTTGTGGAAGTACGTCTGTAGGACCCATCCGACGCAGATGCAGGAAAAGTCCTGAATTCCGTGCGCGACGTACGTTGCGGCTACATTTCTCGGGGCAAACGCTGATCCAGCAGCACACGCAGGGCACTGCCGTCCGGCCAGTTGCGCAGCAACCGTTCACGGTCGCGCTGGTGGGCAGGGGCGAAGCTGCTGTCGCTGCCGTGTTGCTGCATGGCGTCGAGGTCGATCAGCGCCCAGCGGCCGTCGTGCCAGAACAGGTTGTGGCCCTTGAGGTCGCCGTGACTGATGCGTTCGCGGATCAGGTCGACGAACAACTGGTCCAGGGCCTGAAGCTGATCCTCGGGAACGTCACCCGTGTCGACATGGGCGGCGAAGGCTTCGATCAGGTCCGGGCCGCCCAGGTGTTCGGTCATCAGGTAGGCTTCGCGACGCAGCCACAGCACGCGCTTTTCCAGCACACCGAGCGGCTTGGGGGTAGCGATGCCGAGGAACAGCAGGCGATTGCCCTCGACCCACGAATGCCAGGCGCGGCTCGGGCGCCAGAAGCGCTTGCCCCAGTGCAGCAGGTTCTTGATGTTGTAGCGTTTGATCAGCAGGTCGCGGCCTTGGCTGTGCACGCGGCCGACCGTGGCGGCGCCACCGGTCTTGTAGACATGGCCTTGTTCGAGCAGGGCATCGGCCTGCTCCAGCACGGGCAGGATGGCCGCTTCTTCTTCTCGGCGTACGGCGCGCAGGCCAGACGCGCTGTCCTGCACACTGAACAGGCTGCATTCGCGGCCCACTTTGCTCAGATAGTCCTTCAGGCGCCAGGCGCGGACCTTGTCGATCTGCTTTTGCAGGGCTTCCATGGGCAGGCCGTGCTCGCCATTGGCCAGCAGGTAATACACCAGCAGCTCTTCGGTGAAGGGCTCGAGGTGCTTGGGCAATTGGGCGAAGAAAACGCCAAGGTTTTCCAGGACCTTTTGCCGCGACAGGGGCTTGCCGGCCTCTTCGGCCTGGATGCCGGCGCCGTCGATGAGGAACACCTGGCCGTTGTGGCGCAGCAGGTTGTCCAGGTGCAGGTCTTGCTGCCACAGGCCCTTGCCGTGCATCTGGCCGATGACACCGAGGGCTTCGCTGAGCACCACGGTTTGTTCGTCGGCCAGGGGCGGCAGGGTTTCCACACGGGTCCAGTCGTCGGCCAGGCTCTGGGCGTTTTCCAGGTACTCGAACAGCAGCCAGCCGCCCTCGCCTTCCTGCAGGCCGTCGGCGAGCAGTTGTGGGGTGGTGAGGTGTTGTTCGGCCAGCAGGCGCACGCCTTCCAGTTCGCGCTGGAAATGCCGGGCAGCCTTGCTGCCGACCAGCAGTTTGGCGAGCACCGTGCGGCCGCGCCAGATACCGGCACCGACGTAACGCTGGCCGGGCAGCACGCGCAACAGGGTCAGCAGTTGCAGCTCGGCGGGGCCGGCGGCGTCAGCCAGGGTGATGCTCAGGGGCAACGCGGGAGTGCGGCCGGCTTGGGTCAGTTCAGACAGGCGCATCAGCGGCCTTCCTTGTGGTTGCGACGGCGGCTCAAACGTTGAAGCCAGGCATCGACCAGAGGGCTGGTTTCGGGCTGGGCCAAGTACGCGGCGAGCAAAACGCGAATGTCAGCGGCCTGCCAGCGCGGTGCCCGGCGCAGCAAAGGTTCGAGGTCCTTGGCGCGGTCGCGCTGGCCGAACAGCAGCGGGCGAGTCTTTTCCAGGTCGATCAATTGCGCCTGGTAGCCGCTGGCCGTGGCGCGCAGAAAAATATGCTTGGGGTAGAAGCAGCCATGCACCTGCCCCGCCGAATGCAGGATACGCCCCAGCTCGCCGCACGCCACCAGCACCGCGCGACGCTCTTCGGGGGCCAGGGTGGGCCACTGCTGCAGCACCGCTTCGAGGTCGGACCAGCCGTCCAGGGCGCGGGTCATGAGCATGGCACGGGTTTCACCCTGAACCTGGCGCTGACCGTAGAACACCGCCTGCAACGCCGGGATGCCCTGCTTGCGATAGCGGCTGATGTTGCGAAACTCGCGGGCGAAGGTTGGCTCGCCGAAGGGCCGGGCCAGGGTACGGGTCAAATAGTTGCTCTGCCGCTTGAGGTAGAAACCACGGCCTTCCAGGTCCAGCCGATACACGCTGCTCCAGCCGCCACGGCCGGTGTTGGGTTCGTCCACGGCGTCCAGTTGCAGGTTCCACAGTGCATCGAATGTGGCCAGCCCGTGGCGCTCCAGCAAGGCGCGCTCCTCGCTGGCGATGAAGTCGCTCATTCGCGGCCCTCGAAGAATTTTACGATCTTGCGCACACGCAGCTTGTCCGAGGCATTGAGCTTTTCGCGGCGGCGGTACTGCAGGTAGAAGCGCAGGCGCTGGGTGTTGGACAGTTCGCTCTTGCCCAGCTTGTCCAGGCAGGCGAGGTCCTTGATGATGCGATAGCGCAGCATGAAGCTGCGCCAGAACGCACCATTGGGACAGTCGATGAAGTACAGCACGTCCTTGTCGTCCACCAGCAGGTTGCGCCACTTCAGATCGTTGTGGGTGAAGTGGTTGTCGTGCAGCGTGCGCGTGTGCTGTGCCAGCTGCCGGCTGATGTGGTCGACCCAGGCCCGGTTGCGCAACCGCGGATCGTCGCTCAGCGCCAGTTGGTGCAGGTCTTGGGTGTTGGGCAGTTCGCGGGTGATCAGCGCTCCGCGGTCATAGCTGGCACCGTTGCGTTCCAGGCCCCAGGCCACCACTTCGGCAGTGGGAATGCCCCACTTGGCGAAGCGCTTGAGGTTCTGCCATTCGGCCCTCACCCTTGGCTTGCCCAGGTGTGCGCGCAGGCCCTTGCCGGCACCCACGTAGCGTTTGACGTAATAGTTGACCCCACTGCGCTGCACGCGAATCACCTCGGACAACGGGTCGCGGGTCAGGCGCTCGCCGGTGAGGGCGAACACGCTGTCCAGGCTGCCGAAGTCGGCCTGCAGGTGCTCGTAGCCCGCTTCCAGGTTCCAACCCGCCATCAGAGAGCATCCCCGTAGCGCAATTTGCGGTCGTACAATTTGTTCGCCTTGCCGTCGAGCCAGCCGAGTAGTACGGCTTCTTCCTTGAGCACGCGGCGCAGGGGCCATTGAAAATAGTCACGCAGGAAGCGCAGCTTGTCGCGGCGCGTCAGGCCAATGTCCAGCGCCGAAAAATACAGCGCGGCGAGGTCCTTGTCGCGCCAGCGGCGAGTGATGCGCGGACGGACCTGGGCACGGTGCAGATCGATCACCGAGAGCTTGAAATCGTCGGCCTTGACCGGCTTGTCGGTGTGCAGCAGAAAGTGGCAGATGTAGCAGTCGCGGTGGTTCACGCCGGCGCGGTGCATCATGCCGACCATGCGCGCCACTTCGGCGATCAGTGCGCGCTTGAGCGCCGGTTGCGGCGGCTGCTTGGCCCAGTTCAGGCTCAGCACTTCCAGGTCGATGGTAGGCGCCAGCTCTTCGGTGATGATGAACGAATGCTGATCGGCCGGGTTGCTGCCGCGCTCGCCGTAGGCCACTGCCGTCATGCTCGGCACGCCGGCCTCGCGCAGGCGCTGGATGGCCTTCCACTCCTGGCCGGCGCCAAGCACCGGCAGCTTGGCGGTGAGCAGGTTCTTGGCGATCTCCGCCCAGCCGATGCCGCGGTGGATCTTGACGAAATAGCCCTTGCCATCGACTTCGGTGCGCAGCGTACGGCGCGCCTCGAGCTCGCGGAACACTTCACCTTGCAGCGCTTCGACGGCCACGAACGGATCGCGCCCGGCCCACAGCGTCTTGAACGGCTCGTCGAGCACCAGCTTCATGGTCGCGCCTCCAGGATAACGTCGGCGGCATGCTCGGGCATGCTGTAGATGTCGGCGCTGTCGGCGAAGGCCAGGCCATTGGCCGACCAGGCCGCGCGGGCGCTGTCGTCCTCGAGCATGCGCTGCAGGTAGCGGTTGAGCTCTTCCTGCTCGAAGGGCTCGCTGAGCACCAGCCCGGCGTCGGCCTGGGCGATGTAATGGGCATAGCCGCACACTGCCGAAACCAGCACCGGCAAGCCAGCCACCACCGCTTCGAGCAGCACGGTGCCGGTGTTCTCGTTGTAGGCGGGGTGAATCAGTACATCGGCGCCGAGCAGGAAGCGCGGAATGTCACTGCGGCCCTTGAGGAACTGCACGCGGTCGCCCAGGCCGAGCGCTGCGCCCTGCATCTGGAACAGCTTGGGGTCGTCCTGGCCGATGACCATCAGCCGCACGCGCTTGCGCAGCGCCGCGGGCAAGGCCGCCATGGCCTTGAGGCTGCGGTCCACGCCCTTGGTCTTGAAGCCGGAGCCGATCTGCACCAACAGCAGCTCGTCGTCCTCGAGCATGAATTCGCCACGGAATTCGGCGCGGATCAGCGCCGCGTCCGGCGGCGCGCGACGGTCGTGGGCGATGCCCGGCGGCAGCAGGTGAAAGCGTGCCAGCGGAGTGTCGTAATGCTTGATGAACAGCGGTTGCTGGACCTCGGAAATCATCAGGATTTCGGTTTTCGCGTCGCGCCCGAACACGGCCCGCTCGTAGTCGGCGAAATGCTTGTAGCGCCCCCAGTAGCGGTACAGCGAATGACGCAGGTTCTGTGCCTTGTCTTCGTAGCAGCCGTCGGCCGCGTAGTAGACGTCCAGGCCGGGCATCTTGTTGAAGCCGATCAGGCGATCGACCGGGCGTTTGGCCAGGTCGGCCTGCATCCAGCTCAGCAGTTTCTCGTTGCGCCGATGGTTGAAGAACGCCTTGACCGGCGCGACGTGCACCTCGAAACCTTCGGGCACCTCGCCTTCCCAGATCAGCGTGTAGACGCGGATGCCGTGGCCACGGCGCTGGCACTCCAGGGCAATGCGCATGAAATCGCGCTGCAGGCCACCAAAGGGAAAATACTTGTAGAGCACGAATGCCAGTTGCATCAGCGAAGATCCTCGGCCAGTAACACGGTGCTCAGTCGGCTTGCCACGCGCTCGGGGTCGAGCCGGGTGAAACACAGCGGCCACTCGCGTTTGAGATCGAACCGACGCTGGTCTTCCGGCGTCGGCTGGTAGGTACAGGTTTTCTGCAGGCACGGCGCGCAGGGGGGGAAATCGCTGGCCAGGTGGATCTGGCCACGACCGTAGGCGCCGGTCAGGCCAACGTTGGTCGGGCCGAACAGGGAGATGGTCGGCACGTCGAGGGCGGCGGCCAGGTGGCCAAGGCCAGTGTCGACCGCCACGCAGGCGCGCGCTTCGGCCAGGGTCTGCGCCATCCCGGCCAGGTTCAACCGAGGCAACACCACGCAGTTCTTGAGGCCTGCGGCAATGCGTTGCGCGCGTTCGCGTTCGCTGTCGCTGCCCCATGGCAATCGCACCTGGATGTGGGCATGCCCCAAGCGTTCGGCCAGCTCGCGCCAGTAGGCTTCCGGCCAATGCTTGGTGTCCCAGGTGGTGCCGTGCAAAAACACCACGAACGCCGGGCCGGGAATCAGGTCGCGCCACTGCAGGCGATTGAGGCCGTAGTCGCCGGTGCCTTTGGGTAGGTCATAGCCCAGTGCCAGGGCGAACAGCTGGCGCACGCGTTCGACCGCGTGCTGGCCGCGCGCGACGGCCAAACGCCGATGATAGAAACGACTGGCCAGGCCTTCGCGCGCCGAGCCCTTGTCGAGGCCGGCCACCGGAGCCTTGACCAGACGCGTCAGCCAGGCGCTCTTGAGCAGCCCCTGGGCGTCGATCACCAAGTCATAGCGGTTGGCGCGCAGACGCTGACGCAGTAGCTTGAATTCGCCGCTTTTGTAGGCCTGCCAAAGGTTCTTGCGCCAGCGGCGTATGGCCACTGGAATGACCGTGTCCACGGCCGGATGCCATTTCGGGATCTCGGCGAAACCCTCCTCCACCACCCAGTCGAAACGGATGCCTGGCACGGCACGGGCCGCGTCGGTCAGCGCCGGGAGGGTATGGATGACGTCGCCCATGGACGAGGTCTTGATCAGCAGTACCCGCAATTCATTCCGCCTTGACTGTCAGTTCGACCGTGGCCGGCCCTTCTACCTGCTGCAACGCATCGGCAACCCGCTGGGGTTCCAGCAGGCGCAGGCAATTGTAGTGGCCGAAGCGGCAGGTGCGGTCGAAACACGGGCTGCAATCCAGGCCCAGGCGCACCACCTCGACCTTTTCTGCCAGGGGGGGCGTGAAACCTGGCGAGGTCGAGCCGTACACGGCCACCAGCGGCCGGTTGAGCGCGGCGGCCACGTGCATCAGGCCCGAATCGTTGGACACCACGGCGTCGGCGCACGACATCAGGTCGATGGCCTCGGCCAGCGCGGTTTCACCGGACAGGTTGTAGGCTTCCTCGCGCAGGCCGGGAATCAGCCGCTCGCGGATCGCCTCGCCCACCGGGAAGTCTTTCTTGGAGCCGAACAGCCAGACCTGCCAGCCTTCACGGATCTTGATTTCGGCCACTTCGGCATAGTGCTCGGACGGCCAGCGCTTGGCTTCGCCGAACTCGGCGCCGGGGCACAGGGCGAGCACCGGGCGATCCAGGGCCAGGCCGAACTTGGCCAGGGCAGCGTCGCGGCTGGCCGGGTCGATGCGCAGTTCGGGGCGCGGATACGGCTGCGGCAACAGGGCGCCGGGCTCGAAGGCCAGGGCCATGAAGCGCTCGATCATCAACGGGTAGCGTTGCTTGTCCAGGGTGCGCACGTCGTTGAGCAGGCCGTAGCGAAATTCGCCGCGCCAGCCGGTGCGCTTGGGGATGCCGGCGAAGAACGGCACCAGCGCCGATTTCAACGAGTTGGGCAGCAGGATGGCCTGATCGTAATGACCCTTGAGGCTTTTACCGATGCGCCGGCGCGTGGCCAGCTCGAGCGCGCCGTGGCCGAGCGGAAAGCTCAAGGCCGCACGCACTTCGGGCATGCGCTCCAGGATCGGGCGGCTCCATTCAGGCGCCAGCACGTCGATCAAGCAGTCGGGGTGCCGTTGCTTGAGGCTCTGGAACAGGGTCTGTGCCATTACCATGTCACCGACCCAGCTGGGCCCAATGATCAGAATTCTCATAGTTTTCCAGAACAGTCAGTCGGGTGGTGCGGTGGTGCCAGGGATTTCGGTGCCAGCCTTTTCGCGGCCACGGACCGCTCCTACAGGGATCGGGGTCACCCGTAGGAGCGGTCAGCGGCCGCGAACCAGACGCCGCGCAGTGCCTGAAAAACCGCGGAGCCCTGTTCGCGGCCACTGGCCGCTCCTACGGGGCAAATAGGTGGGTACCGCCTTCAGCTCAACCCCAACTCACCCCAGATCCGCATCACCTCGCGCCGTTCATCGATGAACTGGTTGCCCGGGATCACCCCGGCCTGCTTCTGCAGGGCCTGACGATGAGCGGCCGAGCGGTAGGCCTTGTAGGCTTCGCGCAGCAACCCCGCATCGGCGGCGGGCAACAATCCGGCCTCTTCCAGGCCTTCGAGAATGCGAATGTTGTCGGTGTATCGCAGCAGGTCCGGGTGCTTGCCCGACCACGCCAGAGCCGCGTATTGCACCATAAATTCGATATCGACGATACCACCGGCGTCTTGCTTGACGTCAAAGCGCTGGCCAGCTTCGAAGGCATTGGCGCCGCGCCCTGCTGCCGTCTGCCGCGTCCCCAGGTTGTCGCGCATCTTCGCGCGCATCTCGCTGACCTCGGCACGCAGCGTATCCAGGTCGCGCGGTTTGGCCAGCACGGCGCCACGTACCTGCTCGAACTCGGCGCCCGTCTGGCGGCAGCCTACCAGCACCCGGGCGCGCACCAGCGCCTGGTGCTCCCAGGTCCAGGCCTCGGTCTGCTGGTAGCGCGAGAACGCCGCCACCGAGCTGACCAGCAGCCCCGCCGCACCGGAGGGACGCAGGCGCATGTCGACGTCGTACAGCTGGCCGGAGTTGGTCTGCGCAGTCAGCAGGTGAATGATGCGCTGGCCCAGGCGGGTGAAGAACTGGGCGCTGTCGATCGGCTTGGCGCCGTCGGTTTCCAGGCTCGGGTCGCCATCGTGGATGAACACCAGGTCCAGGTCCGAGCCATGGCCCAGCTCGATGCCGCCGACCTTGCCATAACCGACGATGACGAAGGCCGGATCACAGTCACTGCCGTCGGCCCGCTTGGGCACGCCATGGCGCGCCACGGTCTGGTGCCAGGCCAGGGCCAGCACCTGCGCAAGAATCGCTTCGGCCAGCCAGGTCAGGTAATCGCTGACCTTCATCAGCGGCAAGGCGCCGGCGATTTCCGAAGCGGCCACGCGCAGGTTGTGCGCCAGCTTGAAATGCCGCAGCGCTTCCATCTGCTGCTCCAGGTCGTCCTCGGGGATGCGCGTGAGCCGTTCGCGCAACTCGGCGGCCAGCTCCGGTGCCAACGGCGGGTTGAACAGCCGTGCTTCGTTGAGCAGTTCGTCGAGCAGCAACGGGAAACGCGCAATCTGTTCGGCGATCCATGGGCTGGCGGCGCACAGGGTCAGCAGGCGACGCAAGGCATCGGGGTTCTCCGTCAGCAGTACCAGGTACGCCGAGCGCCGCGCCACGGCTTCCACCAGCGGCAGCACCCGTTCCAGAATCAGGTCCGGGTCGGCGTGCTCCACCGCCTGAGCCAGCAGGCGCGGAATGAAAGCATCCAGGCGCTCGCGGCTCAGGCGCTGCATGGCCCGAAGTTGCGGGCTGCCGCGCAGGTCTTCAAGACGCTTGAGCGCCTGGCGCGCGTCGCTGAAACCGGCTTCCTGCAACTGCCGGCAAGCCGCATCGGCGTCGTGGGTTTCCTCCCACAGCGGCAACCACTCGCCGCCGATCACCATTGCCTCGCTGTTCTCGGCGTCTTCGTCCGGGTCGGCGATCACCTGCGCGAAGTGCCAGGCGGTGCGGCCGCGCCAGTGCATCAGGCGCGCGTGAAAAGCCGGCCAGTCGGCGAAGCCCATCATGAAGGCGATGCGCGCACGGTCCCGCTCATCGTCGGGCAGCATCTGTGTCTGCCGATCGGCGATGGCCTGGATGGCGTGCTCGGTGTAGCGCAGGAATTCATAGCCCTCGCGCAACTCGTCCACTACCGCAGCAGGCAGATAGCCCTGCCCCTCCAGGGTTGCCAGCACCTTGAGCAAGGGTCGCTGCTGCAGGCTCAGGTCTCGCCCGCCGTGGATCAACTGGAACGCCTGGGCGATGAATTCGACTTCACGGATACCGCCCGAGCCCAGCTTGATGTTGTCGGCCATGCCCTTGCGCCGCACTTCCTGCTGGATCAGTTGCTTCATGGTGCGCAACGCGTCGATGGCGGAGAAATCCAGGTAGCGGCGATAGACGAACGGTCGCAGCATATCGAGCAGTTGCGCACCGGCCTGCTGGTCGCCGGCCACCACCCGCGCCTTGATCATGGCGTAGCGTTCCCAGTCGCGGCCCTGGTCCTGATAGTACTGCTCCAGCGCGTTGAAGCTGAGCACCAGGGCACCGGACGAGCCGTAGGGGCGCAGGCGCATGTCGACGCGGAAGACGAAACCGTCGACGGTGATCGGGTCCAGGGCCTTGATCAGGCGCTGGCCGAGGCGGATGAAAAACTCCTGGTTATCGAGGGGGCGTTTCACCCCTTGGGTTTCGCCGCCTTCGGGGTAACCGAAGATCAGGTCGATGTCGGACGACAGGTTCAGCTCCACTGCCCCCAGCTTGCCCATGCCCAGCACGACCATGTGCTGCTGCTCGCCGCTGCGCCGGCCCATGGGCGTACCGAACTGCTGGCATTGGCGCGGGTACAGCCACTGATAGGCTTGGTCGATGCAGGCGTCGGCCATGTCCGACAGGTCGCGGCAGGTCTGCACCAGGTCGGCGAGGCGGTTGAGGTCGCGCCAGATGATGCGCACCTGCTGCCGCGCGCGCTGGCGGCGCAGGATGCGGGCAAGGTCGTCTTCGCTCTCGGCCTGGGCCACGGCGAGGGCGATCTGCTCGCGCAGTTCACCGGGACTGAAGGGACGGTCGAGGTCGCCGCTGGCGATGAGGCCGAGCAGCATGGCGGGGTTCTGGATGGCCTGCTGCAGGACGAAGTCGCTGGCGGTGGTGACGCGGTCCCATTGTTGCCAGCGCTCGGTGGGCCAGTTGAAGGGGGTGGTGACTGGGGGGGGCTCTTCGCGGGAAGAGCCCGCTCCCACAGTGTGCGTGGTGCTGCTGAGATCGGCGAACAGGCCCTCAGCCCCCGCCACAGCCGCCTGGAACGACTCGCGATTGCGTGACACCAAAGGCGTGAGAACAGCCGGAATTTCGACCAGCAAAGGCAGGTTCATGGTCTATCCTTGTGCAGCGTGAAGAGCCTGGTAAAGGTCTGTATAGACAGGTTCATCTGTCCCTGATCTGTCGAACAAAGGTGATAAATAGCTGAATTTCTTCAGAACTTGGCAGAAGTCACTCACGCATAGCCCCGAGATGAATACATTCGATCACAGGTAACGATCCAACCCACAACCGGACAGGGGGCCAAAAGCCTGTATCCTGTGTCTACCCGGCTGCCCACCGCCCGCAGGGGAATGAAAAGGGCAGGGATTTGTAGTAAAACTACAGCTCGCCGGAAAAGCTGCCGGTAATCCAAGAATTCAATATCGTCTGCCCACAAGGCCAGTCGCAAACTCAGGCTTCGATTCTGGAAGCCTTTCCGCCCTGGAGCAAGCCATGCAAGACCTCGATCCCGTCGAAACCCAGGAATGGCTGGATGCCCTGGAGTCGGTCCTCGACAAAGAAGGCGAAGACCGCGCTCACTACCTGATGACCCGCATGGGCGAGTTGGCCACCCGCAGTGGTTCACAACTCCCCTACGCCATCACCACGCCGTACCGCAACACCATCCCCGTCACCCACGAAGCACGCATGCCTGGCGACCTGTTCATGGAACGCCGCATTCGCTCGTTGGTGCGTTGGAACGCATTGGCGATGGTGGTGCGCACCAACCTGCGCGACCCGGATCTGGGCGGCCACATTTCCAGCTTCGCCTCCAGCGCGACCCTGTACGACATCGGCTTCAACTACTTCTTCCAGGCCCCGACCGACGAACACGGTGGCGACCTCATCTACTTCCAGGGCCACGCTTCGCCTGGCGTCTACGCACGCGCCTTCATGGAAGGCCGCATCAGCGAAGACCAGATGAACAACTTCCGCCAGGAAGTGGACGGCAAGGGCCTGTCTTCGTATCCGCACCCTTGGCTGATGCCTGATTTCTGGCAGTTCCCGACCGTTTCCATGGGTCTGGGCCCGATCCAGGCGATCTACCAGGCGCGCTTCATGAAGTACATGGAAGCCCGCGGCTACATTCCTGCCGGCAAGCAGAAGATCTGGTGCTTCATGGGCGACGGCGAGTGCGACGAGCCGGAATCCCTGGGCGCGATCTCCCTGGCAGGCCGCGAGAAGCTGGACAACCTGATCTTCGTCATCAACTGCAACCTGCAGCGCCTCGACGGCCCGGTTCGCGGCAACGCCAAGATCATCCAGGAACTGGAAGGCGTGTTCCGTGGCGGTGGCTGGAACGTCAACAAGGTCGTGTGGGGCCGTTTCTGGGACCCACTGCTGGCCAAGGACGTCGACGGCATCCTCCAGCGTCGCATGGACGAAGTCATCGACGGCGAGTACCAGAACTACAAGGCCAAGGACGGTGCGTTCGTCCGTGAGCACTTCTTCAACTCGCCGGAACTCAAGGCCATGGTCGCCGACCTGTCCGACGACGAGATCTGGAAGCTCAACCGTGGTGGCCACGACCCGTACAAGGTCTATGCAGCCTACCATCAGGCGGTGAACCACAAGGATCAGCCAACCGTCATCCTGGCCAAGACCATCAAGGGTTACGGCACCGGTGCAGGCGAAGCCAAGAACACCGCGCACAACACCAAGAAGGTCGACGTCGACAGCCTGCGCAAATTCCGCGACCGCTTCGACGTCCCCATCAAGGACGACGAGCTGGAAAGCATGCCGTTCTACAAGCCCGAAGAAGGCAGTGCCGAAGCCCGCTACCTGAGCGAGCGCCGCGCCGCCCTGGGCGGTTTCGTGCCGCAGCGCCGGGCCAAGAGCTTCAGCATTCCGACGCCACCCCTGGAAACCCTCAAGGCGATCCTGGACGGTTCGGGCGACCGTGAAATTTCCACCACCATGGCATTCGTGCGGATTCTGTCGCAGCTGGTCAAGGACAAGGAAATCGGCCAGCGCATCGTTCCGATCATCCCGGACGAGGCCCGTACCTTCGGTATGGAAGGCATGTTCCGCCAGCTGGGCATCTACTCCTCCGTCGGTCAGCTCTACGATCCGGTCGACAAGGACCAGGTGATGTTCTACCGCGAGGACAAGAAGGGCCAGATCCTCGAGGAAGGCATCAACGAAGCCGGCGCCATGTCGTCGTTCATCGCCGCCGGTACGTCGTACAGCAACCACAACCAGCCGATGCTGCCGTTCTACATCTTCTATTCGATGTTCGGTTTCCAGCGTATCGGCGACCTGGCCTGGGCCGCTGGCGACAGCCGCACCCGTGGCTTCCTGATCGGCGGCACCGCCGGCCGTACCACCTTGAACGGCGAAGGCCTGCAGCACGAAGACGGCCATAGCCATCTGCTTGCCGCGACCATCCCCAACTGCCGCACCTATGACCCCACCTACGGCTACGAGCTGGCGGTGATCATCCAGGACGGCATGAAGAAGATGACCGAAGAGCAACAGGACATCTTCTACTACATCACCGTGATGAACGAAGCCTACACCCAGCCTGCCATTCCGGCCGGCGCCGAGGAAGGCATCATCAAGGGCATGTACCTGCTCGAGGAAGACACCAAGGAAGCGGCGCACCACGTCCAGTTGCTGGGCTCGGGCACCATCCTGCGTGAAGTCCGCGAAGCGGCGAAGATCCTGCGCGAAGAGTTCAACGTCGGCGCCGACGTGTGGAGCGTCACCAGCTTCAACGAACTGCGCCGCGACGGCCTGGCCGTCGAGCGTTCGAACCGCCTGCACCCCGGGCAGAAGCCGCAGACCACCTACGTCGAAGAGTGCCTGAGCGGCCGCAAGGGTCCGGTCATTGCCTCTACCGACTACATGAAGCTGTTCGCCGAGCAGATTCGTCAGTGGGTTCCTTCCAAGGAATTCAAAGTCCTGGGTACCGATGGCTTCGGTCGCAGCGACAGCCGCAAGAAGCTGCGTCACTTCTTCGAAGTGGATCGCAACTTCGTCGTGCTGGCTGCTCTGGAAGCCTTGGCAGATCGCGGCGATATCGAAGCGAAGGTGGTGGCCGAGGCCATCGTCAAGTTCGGTATCGACCCTGACAAACGCAACCCACTGGACTGCTGAGGAGATTTTTTGTGAGCGAACTCATTCGCGTACCTGACATCGGCAGCGGTGAAGGTGAAGTCATTGAATTGCTGGTCAAGGTCGGCGACCGCATCGAGGCGGAGCAGAGCCTGCTGACCCTCGAATCGGACAAGGCCAGCATGGAAGTACCCGCGCCCAAGGCGGGCGTCGTGAAAAGCATCAAGGTCAAGCTGGGCGACCGCCTGAAAGAAGGCGACGAACTGCTGGAGCTGGAAGTCGAGGGTGCTGAAGAAGCACCCCAGGCTTCCGAGCCTGCGGCTGCACCAAAGCTGGAAGAGAAAGCCGAGGCCGCGCCTGCCGCTGCCCCAGCCGCTGCTCCCGCTGCCGCGGCTTCGAGCCAGGACATCCACGTGCCGGACATCGGCTCGTCGGGCAAGGCGCAGATCATCGAGATTTCGGTGAAGGTCGGTGACACCGTCACCGCCGATCAGTCGCTGATCACCCTGGAGTCGGACAAGGCCAGCATGGAAATTCCATCGCCGGCTGCTGGCGTGGTGGAAAGCATCAGCGTCAAGCTGAACGACGAAGTCGGTACCGGTGACCTGATCCTCAAGCTTGCGGTCGAAGGCGCAGCCCCTGCTGCTGCCCCAGCGGCCGCCGCTCCTGCACCTGCCGCAGCGGCGCCTGCAGCGGCTGAAAAGCCGGCCGCAGCGCCTGCTGGCGACAGCGTGCAGGACATCCACGTGCCCGACATCGGTTCGGCCGGCAAGGCCAAGATCATCGAAGTACTGGTCAAGGCCGGCGACACGGTCGAAGCCGACCAGTCGCTGATCACCCTGGAATCGGACAAGGCCAGCATGGAGATTCCTTCTCCGGCTGCCGGCGTGGTTGAAAGCGTCAGCGTCAAGCTGGAAGACGAAGTGGGTACCGGCGACCTGATTCTCAAGCTGAAAGTGGCCGGTGCTGCCCCCGCAGCGCCTGCCCAGGCAGCTGCACCGGCTGCCGCTGCGGCTGAGTCCAAGCCTGCAGCTGCCCCGGCGGCTGCCGAGAAGCCTGCTGCCGCACCCGCAGCACCTGCCGCAGCGGCCGGTGCCAAGGTGCATGCCGGCCCGGCCGTTCGCCAACTGGCGCGCGAGTTCGGTGTCGAGCTGAACGCGGTGAGCCCGACCGGCCCGCACGGTCGCATCCTCAAGGAAGACGTGCAGGTCTACGTCAAGGCGATGATGCAAAAGGCCAAGGAGGCACCGGCCGCTGCTGCCGGCGCCACCGGCGGTGCTGGCATTCCGCCGATCCCGGTGGTCGACTTCAGCCGCTTCGGCGAAACCGAAGAAGTACCGATGACCCGCCTGATGCAGGCCGGTGCCACCAACCTGCATCGCAGCTGGCTGAACGTGCCCCACGTGACCCAGTTCGACCAGGCCGATATCACCGAGCTGGAAGCGTTCCGTGTGGCGCAGAAAGCCGTGGCGGAAAAGGCCGGCGTCAAGCTGACCGTGCTGCCGCTGCTGCTCAAGGCCTGTGCGCACCTGCTCAAGGAGCTGCCGGACTTCAACGCTTCGCTGGCGCCAAGTGGCAAGGCGATCATCCGCAAGAAATACGTCAACGTCGGCTTCGCGGTCGATACGCCGGACGGCCTGTTGGTGCCGGTGATCAAGAACGTCGATCAGAAGAGCCTGCTGCAACTGGCTGCCGAAGCCGCCGCCCTGGCCGAAAAGGCCCGGACCAAGAAGCTCTCGGCAGACGACATGCAGGGTGCCTGCTTCACCATCTCCAGCCTCGGGCACATTGGCGGCACCGGCTTCACGCCGATCGTCAACGCGCCGGAAGTGGCGATCCTGGGTGTCTCCAAGGCCACCATCCAGCCCGTCTGGGATGGCAAGGCGTTCCAACCCAAGCTGATGCTGCCGCTGTCGCTGTCCTACGATCACCGTGTGATCAACGGCGCGGCCGCTGCGCGCTTCACCAAACGTCTGGGCGAGTTGCTGACCGATATCCGCACCATGCTGCTGTAACGCTGGCCGGATGAAAAGAACCCACCATTACCGGTGGGTTTTTTTTGCCCTGGATTCGACCGCGAAGTACGGGAACGGTGTGCAGCGCAGAGCGTAAATGCCCTCATGTAACCAGTATTTTCGGATCCAATTGCAGAATTTTGTGCGCCTGCCGACAACATGGAAGCACCGAGCCACTGTACCGCTTGTAAGCCCGAGCGCCATGATGCAACCTTGCCTGACGCGCCCGCCTGTAGGGACCCTAGCCTGTAAGGATGGTTGTCCCTGCGCGACCAGTACCCTTGAAGCGAGTTTTCAATGAAAAGCCAGCCCGATGCCGCCAACCGCATGGTGGCCGAGGTAGTGACGCAGCTGCCGGTGCCCTCGCGCCTGGGAATGCTGCGTTTCGAACGGCTGAACGAGGCCAGCTGGGCACTGCTTTATCTGGATCCGGCCTGCGAACGAACCTTCGGTCTTCCCGCTGCGCAGCTGTGCTCGCTGACCGGCTCGCCCTACGCCAGCCTGATGGAGCCGGAGGCGCGGCACCGTCTGCACGATGCCATCCAGGCGCAGTTGGTCGACAGCGCCCATTACACCGTGCGGTACACTCTGCACAGCAACCACGGCAGCCTGCACCTGATGGAGCTGGGCGAAGCCTTTCGCCAACGCAATCGGCAGCTGTTGCGGGGCTACCTGATGGTGGTCGACGCGGCCGTCGGCGACGTGGTCGACGACACGCTGAAACCCGCCAGCGCGAGCAGCCCGCTGCAGATGGCGCTGGAACTGAACCAGCGCGCGCAACAGGAACAACTGCAGCACATGGAGCGCGCCAGCGCCCAGCAGGCATTGATCCTGAGCCTGGCACAACAACGCTACGGGCCTCACAAGCCGTTGCTCGAGGCGGCCGAACTGATCACGCGCAATGCCTGCGATATCTATGCCGTGGACTGTGCCAGCCTGTGGACGCTGCAAGGCCAGCAGCTGCTGCCCATTACCGCCTATTACGGTGATCGGCAGGTGCATGGCTGTCTGCAGCCTGTAGACCTGGGTGAATTCCCCGATTACCTGGCAGCCCTGCACGCCAGCCGCGCCATCGACGCCAGCGACGTGGCCAGCGATCCGCGCACGCGCCAGCTTGCCCGGCAACTGGCAATGCGCGATGTCAGCTCGGTGCTCGATGCCAGCATCCGTATCGACGGCCAGGTGGTCGGCGTGCTGTGCCTGGAGCAGAGTGGCGCTGGGCGGGTCTGGCGTGCGGACGAGATCGCCTTCGCCGGCGAGCTCGCCGACCAGTTCGCCCAGGTGATCAACAACCACGACCGTCGTGCGGCCACCAGCGCCTTGAATCTGTTCCAGCGCGCGGTCGAACAAAGCGCCAATGCCTTTCTGCTGGTCAACTGCGATGGCGTGGTCGAGTACGTCAACCCCAGCTTCACCGCGATCACCCAGTACAGCACCGAGGAAGTCCACGGCAAGCGCCTGGCGGATCTGCCAGCCCTGGAAAACCTCAGCGAGCTGTTGTTCGACGCGCCTTCGAGCCTGGCCAACGGCAATAGCTGGCAAGGCGAATTCAAGAGCCGCCGCAAGAACCTGGAACCCTACTGGGGCCAGCTGTCGATTTCCAAGGTGTACGGCGACGACCGTGAGCTGACCCATTACATCGGCATCTACGAAGACATCACCCAGAGCAAGTTGGCCCAGCAGCGCATCGAGCGCCTGGCCTACACCGACAATCTGACCAACCTGGGCAACCGCCCAGCGTTCATCCGCTGCCTGGATGAAAGCTTCGCCCACGACAGCGACCGGCCGATCAGCATGATGCTGGTGGACATCGACAACTTCAAACGGATCAACGACAGCCTTGGCCACCAGACCGGCGACAAGCTGCTGGTGAGCCTGTCGCGCCGGCTGCGCAACAGCCTGAGTCCGGCCGGCAGCCTGGCACGTTTTGCCAGCAACGAATTCGCCGTGCTGCTGCACGACACTGATCTGGAAGCCGGCCAGCGCATTGCCCAGGAGGTGCTGCTGACGCTGGACAAGCCGATGTTCGTGGATAACCAGTTGATCAACGTCACCGGTTCCGTAGGCCTGGCCTGTGCACCGCTGCACGGGCGCGACCCGCAGACCTTGATGAAGAACGCAGGCCTTGCGCTGCACAAGGCCAAGGCCAACGGCAAGCATCAGGTGCAGGTGTTCACCGAGGCGCTGAACGCCGAGGCCAGCTACAAGCTGTTCGTGGAGAACAACCTGCGGCGCGCACTGACCCAGAACGAACTGGATGTGTTCTACCAGCCAAAGCTGTGCCTGCGAACGGGCCGCCTGCTGGGCATGGAAGCGCTGCTGCGCTGGAACCATCCGGAAAAAGGCATGATTCGCCCCGATCAGTTCATCAGCGTGGCCGAAGAGACAGGGTTGATCATCCCCATCGGCAAGTGGATCGCGCGTCAGGCCTGCCGCATGAGCAAAGCCCTCACAGCGGCCGGGCTGGGCCGCCTGCAGGTGGCGATCAACCTGTCACCCAAGCAGTTTTCCGACCCCGACCTGGTTGCGTCCATCGCCAGCATTCTGCAGGAAGAGGCCCTGGACGCCTCGTTGCTGGAGCTGGAGCTGACCGAGGGTCTGTTGCTGGAAGCCACCGTGGACACCCATCAGCAACTCGAACAGCTCAAGCAGTTGGGCATGACCCTGGCCATGGATGACTTCGGCACGGGGTATTCTTCGCTCAGTTACCTGAAGAAATTCCCCATCGACGTGATCAAGATCGATCGCAGCTTCATCCACGAGATCCCGGACAACCAGGACGACATGGAAATTACCTCGGCAGTGATCGCCATGGCGCACAACCTCAAGCTCAAGGTCGTGGCCGAGGGTATCGAAACCGCTGCACAACTGGCCTTCCTGCGGCGTCAACGCTGCGACGTCGGCCAGGGTTATCTGTTCGACAAGCCGATTCCCGGCGCCGAACTGATCGAACGGCTCAAACGCTATCCACGCGGGCCGAAGGCCTGACGTTGCGCTGTGCCGAGGCGTAGCACCGGCAGTACGTGGCCAACGACCCGCCAGGGGATCGCGGGCCGGGCGGCACAGGGGCGCGCCTCACGCCTTGAGGGTCACTCGGCGATCAGCCAGTCCATCTTCCAGCCGCCCTGGCTCTGGCCGAGCAGATTGGCCAACCAGGGCATCAGCTCGCGCAATTCTTCTTCCAGGCCCCACGGCGGGTTGGCAATGACCAGTCCCGAACCGTTCAGGCTCTGCGGTGCGTCCAGCGGGTGCACCAGCAATTCCACCCGCAGCAACTTCGGCGCGCCGGTGCTGGTGAGGTCCTGGTAGAAACGCTTGAGCGCACGCTCGTCGTCCTTGATCGGGTACCAGATGGCCGCCACGGTCTGGCGCATGCGGCCAATGGTTTCCTTGAGGGCAGTGGCGCAGCGCTTGAGCTCGTCGAGTTGCTCGAACGGCGGATCGATCAGCATCACCGCGCGTTTCTCGGCCACCGGCAGCAGGGCCCGCGGTACGTGCCAGCCCTCGCCCAGGTGCACGGCCACACGCGGGTCCTTCTTCATGTTTTCTTTGAGCAACTGGCCGTCTTCGGGGTGTTTCTCGTTGAGCAGCACGCGGTCCTGCTGGCGCATCAACCGGCGTGCCAGCTCGGGCGAGCCGGGGTAGTAACGCAGCTCGCCTTCGGTATTGAGACGGTTGATGACCTTGACGTAGTCGTCGGTCAGCGCCGGGCGGTCGGTGGCCTGCCACAGGCGGGCGATGCCTTCGAGCCATTCACCGGTGCGCGTGGCCTGGTCGCCGCGCAGGTCGTAGAGCCCCAGCCCGGCATGGGTGTCGAGGTAGGCGAAGGGTTGTTCCTTGCGCGACATCAGCGCAACCAGCCGGGTGAGGACGATATGTTTGAACACGTCGGCGTGATTGCCGGCGTGGAAGGCATGACGATAGTTCATGGGGACTCCTGCAGATGCGCAGGAGTCTAGCATTTCAGATGGGGTTTTTCAGGGGAGCTGGCAGCCCCCACTGCATCACTTGCCTTGGTGGAACGCCGCCTCGGCGCGTTCGAAGCGGGTGACCATGGCCGGTGACGGCCCGCGGCCCAGCTTGCTGACGATCAGGATAGCCAGGCTGGCGAACACGAAGCCTGGGATGATCTCGTACAGCCCCATCAGCTCGAAGTGTTTCCACACGATCACCGTCGCTGCACCTACCAGAATGCCCGCCAGCGCACCGTTGCGGGTCATGCCTTTCCAGACCACCGAGATCAGCACCACCGGTCCGAACGCCGCGCCGAACCCTGCCCAGGCGTAGCTGACCAAGCCCAGTACGCGGTTGTCGGGATTG
This sequence comes from Pseudomonas baltica, assembly GCF_014235765.1. Lineage (GTDB taxonomy): Bacteria > Pseudomonadota > Gammaproteobacteria > Pseudomonadales > Pseudomonadaceae > Aquipseudomonas > Aquipseudomonas baltica. The sequence goes on along the minus strand of NZ_JACMYH010000003.1, from coordinate 460,064 downwards.
GACGCCAGCCAAATGGCAACCAACGCCACCAGCAGCACCATCATGCGGCCCACCCAGACCAGTTCGCGCTGCGAGGCGCTCTTGCGCAGGAACGCCTTGTAGAAGTCTTCGGTCAGGGCGCTGGAGCACACCAGCAACTGGCAGCTGAGGGTGCTCATCACCGCAGCCAGAATGGCCGACAGCAGCACCCCGGCAATCCACGGATTGAAGAGGATCTTGGCCAGCTCGATGAACACCCGCTCGTGGTTCTCGGTGACCGGACCGGCCAGCTCGGGGTGCGCAGAGAAGTAGGCGATACCGAAGAAACCCACGGCCACGGTGCCACCCAGGCAAAGGATCATCCAGGTCATGGAAATGCGCCGCGCCTTGGCAATGGAGCGCACCGAATCGGCGGCCATGAAGCGGGCAAGAATATGCGGCTGGCCGAAATAACCCAGCCCCCAGCCCAGCAGCGAGATGATGCCGATGAAGGTGGTACCGCGCAGCATGTCGAAGTTGGCCGGGTTCTGCGCCTCGATGGCCAGAAAAGCCGTGTCGACGCCGCCAGTGGCCAGCACCACGACGATCGGCGTGAGGATCAACGCGAAGATCATCAGGGTGGCTTGCACCGTGTCCGTCCAGCTTACCGCCAGGAACCCGCCAACGAAGGTGTAGGCGATGGTCGCTGCAGCGCCGGCCCATAATGCGGACTCATAGGACATGCCGAAGGTGCTTTCGAACAGCCGCGCGCCGGCGACGATGCCTGAGGCGCAGTAAATGGTGAAGAACACCAGGATCACTACCGCCGAGATGATCCGCAACAGGCCGCTGGTGTCTTCGAAGCGCCCGGCGAAATAGTCCGGCAGGGTCAGGGCGTCACCGTTGTGTTCGGTCTGCACGCGCAGCCGGCCTGCGACGAACAGCCAGTTCAGGTAGGCGCCGATGATCAGTCCAACGGCGATCCAACCTTCGGATAGACCAGACATGTAGATCGCGCCCGGCAGGCCCATGAGCAACCAGCCGCTCATGTCCGAGGCGCCGGCGGACAGGGCCGTGACCACGCTGCCAAGGCTGCGACCGCCGAGAATGTAGTCGGAAAGATTGTTGGTGGAACGGTAGGCGAACAGGCCGATCAGGACCATGGCAGCGATGTAGATCACGAAGGTGATCAGAGTGGGGTTGCTGACACTCATGGGTGTCTCCTTGTGTTGTTTTTATGAGCCTGCGAGCGCGCTTCGGCGCTTCATGTACAGGTCGGCAGATTGCAGGATGTCCGGGTTGACCCAACGGCGCCGAACTTTAGGCCGGCATTGGAGACGGGCGCAACCCCTTTTGGCAAGCAAGTTGCACCTCTGGAAACATCTGGATAAACACGGTGTATCTGCTTCCTTTCGGAGCATTCGCCTGTCATCCGCTACACAGCCGCACCTGCGTTGTGCAGATTCAACCCATGCAAAAAGATTTTCCGTCGAGCGGTGCAACTTTCGTCGATATACAGGTTGCACCTGGTTGCACCCCGCAAAGCGCACGGCTAATCTTGCCGCCGGCTTTATTGCCACGCACCGTGGCCCTGATGAGGACAAGAAATGGCAACCACCACCCTGGGCGTCAAATTGGACGACCCGACCCGCGAACGCCTCAAGGCTTGCGCGCAGTCCATCGACCGCACTCCACACTGGTTGATCAAGCAGGCGATCTTCAACTACCTGGAGAAGCTGGAAGGCGGCGCGACGCTGACCGAACTGACCGGCGCCGGGGTGAGTGGCAATGACGATGCGGGCGACATCCAGCCCGACCATGCCCATCAGTGTTTCCTCGAATTCGCCGAAAGCATTCTGCCGCAGTCGGTACTGCGCGCCGCGATCACCGGCGCCTATCGCCGCCCCGAGCCTGAAGTGGTGCCGATGCTGCTGGAGCAGGCGCGCCTGCCGGCCGACATGGCCGAAGCCACCAACAAGCTGGCCGCGCGTATCGCCGAGAAGCTGCGCAACCAGAAAAGCGCCGGTGGCCGTGCCGGCATCGTTCAGGGTCTGCTGCAGGAGTTCTCGCTCAGCTCCCAGGAAGGCGTGGCCTTGATGTGCCTGGCCGAGGCGCTGCTGCGCATCCCCGACAAGGGCACGCGTGACGCCCTGATCCGCGACAAGATCAGCACCGGCAACTGGCACCCGCATCTGGGCAACAGCCCCTCGCTGTTCGTCAACGCGGCAACCTGGGGCTTGCTGCTGACCGGCAAGCTGGTGTCGACGCACAACGAATCGGGCCTGTCGTCGTCGCTCAGCCGCATCATCGGCAAGAGCGGCGAGCCGATGATCCGCAAGGGCGTCGATATGGCCATGCGCTTGATGGGCGAACAGTTCGTGACTGGCGAAACCATTGGCGAGGCGCTGGCCAATGCCAGCAAGTTCGAGAACAAGGGTTTCCGCTACTCCTACGACATGCTCGGCGAGGCGGCGTTGACCGAGCACGACGCGCAGAAATACCTGGCCTCCTACGAGCAGGCGATCCATTCGATCGGCAAGGCCTCCCATGGTCGCGGCATCTATGAAGGTCCGGGCATCTCCATCAAGCTGTCGGCACTGCACCCGCGTTACAGCCGCGCGCAGTACGAGCGCGTCATGGAAGAACTGTACCCGCGCCTGCTGTCGCTGACTCTGCTGGCCAAGCACTACGACATCGGCCTGAACATCGACGCCGAGGAAGCCGACCGCCTGGAGCTGTCGCTGGACCTGCTCGAGCGTCTGTGCTTCGAGCCGCAACTGACCGGCTGGAACGGTATCGGTTTCGTCATCCAGGCCTACCAGAAGCGCTGCCCGTACGTGATCGACTACGTCATCGACCTGGCTCGGCGCAGCCGTCATCGCCTGATGATCCGCCTGGTGAAGGGCGCCTACTGGGACAGCGAAATCAAGCGTGCCCAGGTCGAGGGGCTGGAAGGCTATCCGGTGTACACGCGCAAGGTGTACACCGACGTGTCCTACGTGGCGTGCGCGCGCAAACTGCTGTCGGTGCCGGAAGTCATCTACCCGCAGTTCGCGACCCACAACGCCCATACACTGGCGGCCATCTACCACATTGCCGGTCAGAACTATTACCCTGGCCAGTACGAATTCCAGTGCCTGCACGGCATGGGCGAACCGCTGTACGAACAGGTCGTGGGCAAGGTCGCCGATGGCAAGCTGAACCGTCCGTGCCGCGTGTATGCACCGGTCGGCACCCACGAAACACTGCTCGCCTACCTGGTCCGCCGCCTGCTGGAAAACGGCGCCAACACTTCGTTCGTCAACCGGATCGCCGACCAGTCCATTTCCATCCAGGAGCTGGTCGCCGACCCGGTGGCCACCATCGAGCGGATGGCGACCCAGGAGGGCCAGTTCGGCCTGCCTCATCCGCGCATTCCGCTGCCGCGTGACCTGTACGGCAGCGACCGGGCCAACTCGGCCGGTATCGACATGGCCAACGAGCATCGCCTCGCGTCGCTGTCGTCGGCCCTGCTGGCCACTGCCCACACCGACTGGAAAGCCCTGCCGATGCTGGGCTGCGAAACCAGCAACGAACCGGCCCAGCCGGTGCTGAACCCGTCCGACCTGCGCGACGTGGTCGGCCATGTTCAGGAAGCCACGGTCACCGACGTCGACAACGCGATCCAGTGCGCACTGATCAACGGCCCGATCTGGCAAGCCACGCCGCCGGCCGAACGCGCTGCCGTGCTGGAGCGTGCCGCAGACCTGATGGAAGCCGAGATCCAGCCGCTGATGGGGCTGCTCGCCCGCGAAGCCGGCAAGACCTTCGCCAACGCCATCGCCGAGGTTCGCGAGGCCGTGGATTTCCTGCGCTACTACGCGGTGCAGGCGCGCAACGACTTCAGCAACGATGCCCATCGGCCGCTGGGTCCGGTGGTGTGTATCAGCCCGTGGAACTTCCCGCTGGCGATCTTCAGTGGCCAGGTCGCTGCGGCCCTTGCCGCTGGTAACCCGGTGCTGGCCAAGCCGGCGGAGCAGACCCCGCTGGTGGCCGCTCAGGCCGTACGCCTGCTGCTCGAAGCCGGTATCCCCGAAGGCGTGCTGCAACTGCTGCCAGGCCGCGGTGAAACCGTGGGCGCACGGCTGGTGGGCGACGAGCGCGTCAAGGGTGTGATGTTCACCGGTTCCACCGAAGTGGCGCGGTTGCTGCAGCGCAACATCGCCGGGCGCCTGGACTCGCAAGGCCGCCCGATTCCGCTGATCGCCGAAACCGGTGGCCAGAACGCAATGATCGTCGATTCCTCGGCGCTGACCGAACAGGTAGTGATCGATGTCGTGTCTTCGGCCTTCGACTCCGCCGGCCAGCGCTGCTCGGCCCTGCGCGTGCTGTGCCTGCAGGAAGACTCGGCCGACCGTGTGATCGAAATGCTCAAGGGCGCCATGGCCGAAGCGCGCCTGGGCAACCCCGAGCGCCTGAACGTGGACATTGGCCCGGTGATCGACGCCGAGGCCAAAACCGGTATCGAGAAACACATCCAGGGCATGCGCGACAAAGGCCGCGACGTGTACCAGATGGCGATTGCCGACAGTGCCGAAATCAAGCGCGGCACTTTCGTCATGCCGACCCTGATCGAGCTGGAAAGCTTCGACGAGTTGCAGCGCGAAATCTTCGGGCCGGTGCTGCACGTGGTGCGCTACAAGCGTCGTGACCTGGACCAGTTGATCGGCCAGATCAATGCCTCCGGCTATGGCCTGACCCTGGGCGTGCACACACGCATCGACGAAACCATCGCCAAGGTGATCGACAACGTTCATGCCGGTAACGTCTACGTCAACCGCAACATCGTCGGCGCCGTGGTGGGCGTGCAGCCGTTCGGCGGCGAAGGCCTGTCGGGCACCGGCCCGAAAGCCGGTGGTCCGCTGTACCTGTACCGCCTGCTGTCGACCCGGCCAAACGACGCCATCGCCCAGTCCTTCGCCCGCACCGATGCCGGTACGGCGCCGGACGTGCGTCTGCGTGACGCCCTGGGCAAACCGTTGCAGGCCCTGCAAGCCTGGGCTTCGAGCAACCAGCAGGCCGAGCTGGCGCAACTGTGCAGCGACTTCGCCGCCCAGTCGCAGAGCGGCGTGAGCCGGCTGCTCGATGGCCCCACCGGCGAGCGCAACAGCTACACCATTCTGCCGCGCGAGCACGTGCTGTGCCTGGCCGACACCGAAGCCGACCTGCTGGCGCAGCTGGCAGCGGTGATGGCCGTGGGCTCCAGAGCGGTAGTGCCCGACAACGAGCTGGGCAAGGCCGCGCGCGGGCGTTTGCCCAAGGAAGTGCAGGCGCGCATCCAGTTGGTGCCGGAGTGGAACAAGGACGAGGTGCACTTCGATGCCGTACTGCATCACGGCGACTCCGACCAGCTGCGCGCGGTGTGCGAGCAGATCGCCAAGCGCAGCGGCGCCATCGTTGGTGTGCATGGCCTGTCGCAGGGTGAAACCGGGATCTGCCTCGAGCGCCTGGTGATCGAGCGCGCGTTGAGCGTGAACACCGCCGCCGCGGGTGGTAACGCGAGCTTGATGAGCATCGGCTAACGCCGTCACGAAGGAAAACGCCACCCCGGCCTGCGCCGCGGTGGCGTTTTTTTTGCCTCTGCATCAGGCGCATCGGTCGGTATTCAGGGCTGCACGAGGCTCAGATTCTGCTCGGCCATGGCCGCCAGCAGGCCCTGCAGTGTCCAGAACCTGCGTCCATGGACCTTGTCCCAACTGGGCCGCGACAACCAGTAGCGGCCCAGCGTCTTCTCGACGGGCGTGTGGTAGATGTTGCCGTCGCGACTCAGGTGCACCACCTGGCGCTTGCCTTCTACCTTCTGCAGGTAGAAGGAGCCGGGATGAATCAACCGCGGCGGCGCCGGTTGCAGACCGACGGGCGTGTGGGTCAGCAAGGCTTCCATCTCGGTGGCCAAAGCTAGCTGCGACGCAGTGAGCTCGCCAGTGCCAGCCGACGGACGCAGATGCTGGGTGGGTACTTCCAGCTCCAGCAGAAAGTCGGCTTTGACCATGCCCTGATTGAAATGGGTCTCGAAGCCCGGATCCGAACGCAGGCCAGGTCTGCCGCCGGCATCCGGCGTACTGACCCGTACCCCGATGGCCTTGTTGAGTTCGGCCAGGCCTGGCGTGCCCTTGAAGGTGTTGGCGTGGCTGTTGCCCACCAGCGCCACCCACTTGTGCTCGCCCGTGGCGTGCTGATGGTCGGCAATGACCCGGGTTGCCAGGTAGCTGAACATGCGCTGACGCGCCGTGCTGCGCGCATCCATCACGCCCTTGGCATACCAGCTGGCAGCGCAATCGAGGCTGACCACCTGCAGACCGGCGTCGTGGGCCTTGACCACCACCTGCTCGAAGGTGAAAGGCTGCCCCGCGTCCACTCTGTGGCCGGTGTCAAGCGACTGCAACCGGGCTTTCAACGCCGGCGTCATGACGCCGCTGCCATTGAAGGCTTTGAGGTCGTCGGCCAGGAAATCCATTGGCAGATGCTCGAAGTACAAGGTCTTCACGCCAGTGGCTGCAAGCGTCGCGAAGTTGTCGATCAGAAACCGCTTGGAGGCTGCCGAGGAATGGGCTTCCCCCACCACCAGGCCATTGGCGTTTTCATACACGGCGGCAATCAAGGCAGCAGGTTGAACGTCGCTGGCCAGCACCGGCAGCGGCACGCGCGGTTCGCGCGGTGTGTGCTCGAGGTAGGCATCGGCGTCCTGCAACAACTGCCGGCGCTGGGCGAAGAACCGACTGCGGGCTGCATCCCCCGGCATGGCCTGCAGCGACGCAGCCATTTCATCGAGGTTGTAGCGCCCCCCTCGGGCCAGTACCTGGCTCATGACCGGACGATCATCCGGTACGATTAGGTAGTCGCCCATGGCGCTGGGGCCGGCAGTGGCCCCGGTGCTGCTTCCTGCACGCGAGCGGCCGCCGGCGCGTAAACCGGTATCCAGATGAGTGACGAAGCGTCCATCGGGGCCTGGTCGAACCGGATGTTCGTGGTTGTTGGCTGCGGTTCGACGCAGGCGCAAAGTGAGTTCGCCGCGGCGACGAAACACTTCGTAGGCCTGGCCATCCTGCCAGAGATAGAGCTTGCCGCCCTGTTTCCAGGTACCGGCGTCGGGTCCGCGCTGGAGCCTGGCGCCGACCAGGCTGACCGACGTCTCGTGGCCTGCGAAACCGTCGAGCCGCGTTCGCTGCGAGCTTACCTGCAGCGCAGCCGGGCGCAGGCCCTGGCGCGGCTTCAAACTGCCGCGCGCGACTTTGGCAGCCGCCATCCCCGGCAGAAATGACAGCAGGGCGAAACCGAAGTTGAGTTCGGCCGATGCCAGGCGGCGCAAGCCCAGCGCGGGGTCACTGCCCGCAAAGGCCTGCACCGCCTGCCTGGCGTCATGCCAGCCGTCGCTGAGCTGCATCAGCGTACCGATACCCGGCAGGTAGGCAAGCCCGGACATCAATAACTGTTGACCACCCTCGCGCAGTTGCCGCGCGAAAGCCGCACGCACATCCTCGCGGCTGCGAGAGATGAGGCTGGCATCATCGAGCAGCTTCGATCGGTGATCGCGCAGCAGTTTGGTCGCCAGCGGCCAGACAGGATCGGCCAACGGGGAAAACTTGATGAAGCGGCCATAGCTGCGTTGATAAGCCTGCTCGATGTAGCTTTCGCGCGCGGCCGTGGGTTGGCCGACGCCCGCTTGCCCCGCCAACCACCGGCGCACCGATGCGCTGCGCAGGCGCAACAACAGGCTGTCGCGCAGGCCTTGAACACTGGTTGCCTGGATGAAGTGAGCGCCGTGCGGCACATCGGGCAGGTACAGGCAGTGAAGGTCTTGGGCGGGTGCCTGGATCAGCAGCAGGCCGCTGGGCAAGTCAGCCTGGCCGGGGCCAAGGCTCAGGGTGACCGCGCCGAGTGACACCCCCAGCGCCGCTTGCGCGGCGGCGGACCTGCACTGCGCCGCCCTTTCCAGCATCTGCCAGACCTGCTCGGTCAGCCAACCCTGACACCAGGCGCCAAACGCCTGCAGCCTGAATGCCGCGCTGTAGGGCAGCGCCATGATCTGCCCGTGCAGCGCGGGCCTGGCCGACGCACCCGCAGCGATGGTGAACAGCGCCTGGACGCTTTCCCGATAACGCCGGGCCACATCGAGTTCAAGCACCAACCTGCGCAAGTAGGGGATGTCCAGGCCGGCCATGCTCACCTCGGCACCGGTGTCTCGATGCACCCATTGCGCATACCCCAGGCGCAAGGTCATCTGCCGGTCGATATTGAGCAAGGCCAATTCGACGATGCTGATCGTGGAATGCGCAGCGCTGGGCACCTGAATCTGCGAGGGCACATTGGGCACCGCCTTGACCTCGACACTGTCGGGCAGCCTCAGCAGCAGTCGCTCGGGGTCGATGCTCTGCTTCAGGTCGGCCCTGAGCCGTGTTTCGAGCAGATCGGCCGCGAAGGCCCGGATCGTGGTCGGCCGACCTTGCAGATACGCCTCCTGGCCCGCCGCCAGCCGGTTGTAGTCATCGAGCAGGCCGGCATAGTGGTTTCGCTGGGTCTGCCCCGCTGTCGCCAGCCAGCGAGGCAACGCCTGCAACACGGCCTGCAGACGGCGCTGCTCAGCGATATGGCCGATGGCTGTTTCTCGTATGCCGTGCGCCGGTTGCCGCAATGCGCTCGCCAGCTCCTCTCGCAGACGCTGCCGGCCTTGGTCATCGGGCATCCGCGCTGCTGCCTGATCGTACCGATCGATGGTCGCGCGAAGGTGGCTGTCGATCCAGTCTCCTTCGACCGGCGTGGTCACCAGTGGCAGTTTTTCCAGCGCCAGCAGCGGTGCCAGGCGTTTCTGCGTATCAGCAGGGAAGCGCGCCCAGAGCGCGGTGAAGGTGGGGTCACGCAGACTGGCCGTGACGCACTGCAACAGTTGCTCGAGCGAAGCGAAGCGACGCACGCCACCGCTCTCTCCTGTCTGGAACAGCAGCGCAGGCACGACCTGTTCGGTGTTCACCCACACGCTGGCCGCAGCGATGATGTAGGCTCCAGGCAGCGTGCAGGCATAGGTCGCCTCGCCCACCGCCAATTCGGCGACCACCGTACCCTCCGCGCCCCGCAGGTGAGCGTCCGGCTGATTCATGACCTCCAGTATCCGCTCAAGGTCGGCCTGCGCAAGCGTGCCCTCGCAGACTTGCAGCCCGGCGTCATGGCGCAGGGCGTTGCTCAGTTCCAGCGCCAGCGAATGCTGGCGCGACAGGCCCTGCCCCCTGTCGTGGGCCCAGAATGCACGGGTAGGCCAGGACGCCTCTGTGGTCAGTGCCTCGAGCAGCTGTCGAGTCTTGCCTTGCGCCGCTTGCCAGGCACCGTGGAGCTGACGGTAATGCCTGTGTTCAGGGCTGTCCAGGGCATCACCTGCATACCCTTGGACACCTCCTTCGCAGGCATCCAGCTTCTGCTTGAGCAACGCCGTGGCGATATCCGGCGTGATGCCGCCAAAGGTCAGCAGCGCCCGCTGGCGCTCGCCATCCGCCCTGATGGCAGCAGCCACCACGGCACTGATGGCCTTGGGCAGAGGAAGCCAGAAGTGTGCCGATCGCTGCCCTGACTCACTGTATTCAGGCGGTGATCCAGCTTCGGCCTGGGCCACCACTTGGCTGGCGATACTGGTCCGCAAACCATGTTCGAGTACGCGCGCTGTGTGTGGAACGAAACGCACCCTGGCGCCCAGGCTTGTGGAAAGGCCCGATAGGCCGTTTGCCGAGAACTGCAAGGCCAGGCGCTGCCGCAGCACGTGGCCCTGGGCGGAAAACAGATACTCGATCAGGCCACGTCCAGCCTCGGTGGCGCAGCCGAACTCGAACAACTGCTGCTCCAGCCCAGGGCACACCAGCAAACAGCGTCCTCCACCCCGGCGCTCGATCAACTCGGCGCCGGGCAGCATGGCGTGTGTGCCGTCGCTGGCCAGCAGCGTTACCGTGCTGCACACCAGCAGTACGGCGTCCTCGCCTGGCTGCAGAGCGTCCAGCAACAGCCTGCGCCCGGCCTCGGTCACTTCGCCCAACGCTGCCAGCAGCTGAGCGCGATGCATCAGGTCTTCGGCGCGCAGCGCCTCTGCGTGTTGTAACCGCGATAACACGGTGCCAGGGGCCAGGTCACTCCAATAAAGGTCGGTGTCCGTTTGCAGCTGCGCCCGGGCTTGGTGATCGAGAGACTGGAGCAGCGGTGCCCCTGCCGCCAGGTTCTGCTGCGCGAGCGTTGTCTGGGCAACGGCATCGACCAGGCTCTGCAGGCGATTGAGCAAAGGGGTGCGCAGGTGGTCTTGCCCGATATGGGTATTGAGCAGGCTGTTCAGTTGTTCATCGAGTGAGGTGTCCATGGGTTCGCTCTTGCACATTGGGCGACCACTCTGGACAGCACGGCTCACAACAGCGCGCTACATAAGCGCTACCACCAGACGACGCTCTGTTGGTTGGTGGATACGAAGCCCGGCACTGCTTGCATGATTGGCCCAACTAGCAGGAGGCTTCCTTCTCTTGCCGATGAATCCTCCTACAGCGCAAACAGGCCGGTCCGAAAGAGGCTTCCCAAACATCCACGCGATACTTCCTACGCCGAAACAAAAACCTATGCACTCCCCTTGGAAAGGAGAAAGGGTGCTGATTCTTACAAACGCCCTCCTCCACATATGCAAGGCGCATCCGTAAGTCCTGTAGGACTTTTCCTGCCCGTAACACCACAGCATGGCTGCTGGTGGCCGTCTGCAACACCGCCGACGTGTGATGATTCCACGCAAGGCTTTGACAGTTATGCATTTACACAGGTTATTATCCCTTGGCACGCAGCCTGCATAAGCGACTGCCTTTTCACCTCGTTTTCAGAAACCGGAGTACCGCCCTTGGATGCCACCTTCATCAACAGCCTGTTCTTGATCGGCGCGTTGCTGGTAGGTGCGAGCATTCTGGTCAGCTCGCTTTCCTCCCGCCTGGGCATTCCCATTCTGGTGATCATCCTGGCCGTAGGCATGGCCGCCGGGGTGGACGGCGGCGGTATCATCTTCAATAACTACCCCACGGCCTATCTGGTCGGTAACCTGGCGCTGGCGGTAATCCTGCTCGATGGCGGCCTGCGCACGCGGGTATCGAGCTTTCGCGTGGCGTTGTGGCCTGCCCTGTCGCTGGCCACAGTGGGGGTGCTGATCACCACCGCGCTGACTGGCGCAGTCGCCGCCTGGCTGTTCGACCTGAGCATGATCCAGGGGCTGTTGATCGGAGCCATCGTCGGCTCCACCGATGCGGCGGCGGTGTTCTCGCTGCTGGGCGGCAAGGGCCTGAACGAACGGGTGACCGCCACGCTCGAGATCGAATCGGGCAGCAACGATCCCATGGCGGTGTTCCTCACCGTGACCCTGATCGACATGATCGCCAGCGGCCAGACCGGCCTGCATTGGGGCCTGCTGGGGCACCTGCTGCGCGAGTTCGGCATTGGCGGCGTCATTGGCCTGGGCGGCGGCTGGGTCATGCTGCAACTGGTCAACCGCATCAACCTGGCCGCCGGCCTGTATCCGATCCTGGTGGTAGCCGGTGGCCTGCTGGTGTTCGCTCTGACCAACGCGCTGCACGGCAGCGGCTTCCTGGCTGTCTACCTGTGCGGCCTGGTGATGGGCAACAAGCCGATCCGCAGCCGCCATGGCATTCTGCACATGCTCGATGGCATGGCCTGGCTGGCGCAGATCGGCATGTTCCTGGTGCTGGGGCTGCTGGTCACGCCCCACGACCTGCTGCCCATCGCCCTGCCCGCGCTCGCACTGGCCCTGTGGATGATCCTGGTCGCGCGGCCGCTGTCGGTGATGGTCGGCCTGCTGCCATTCAAGGCGTTCCATGGCCGCGAAAAAGCCTTCATTTCGTGGGTCGGCCTGCGCGGCGCGGTACCGATCATTCTTGCGGTGTTCCCGCTGATGGCCGGGCTGCCGGACGCGCAGCTGTTCTTCAACCTGGCGTTCTTCATCGTACTGGTGTCGCTACTGGTACAAGGCACCAGCCTGCCGTGGGTAGCCAAACTGCTCAAGGTCACCGTGCCGCCGGATCCCGCGCCGATCTCGCGTTCGGCCCTCGAGGTGCACATCACCAGCGAGTGGGAGCTGTTCGTGTATCGCCTGGGTGCGGAAAAGTGGTGCATCGGAGCAGCCCTGCGCGAGCTGAAAATGCCCGAAGGCACACGTATTGCCGCACTGTTCCGCGGCCAGCAATTGCTCCACCCATCCGGCAGTACGGTGCTGGAAGTGGACGACCTGCTGTGCGTGATCGGTCACGAGCACAACCTGCCGGCCTTGGGCAAACTGTTCAGCCAGGCACCGCAGCGCGGTCTGGACCTGCGTTTCTTCGGCGACTTCGTCCTCGAAGGCGACGCGCAATTGGGCGCAGTGTCGGCGCTCTACGGCCTCAAGCTCGATGGGCTCGACCCGCAGATGCCGCTCAGCCGCTTCATCATTCAGCGGGTTGGCGGCGCGCCGATCGTTGGCGACCACGTAGAATGGAACGGCACCGTCTGGACGGTCGCGGTCATGGACGGAAACCGGATCATGAAAGTGGGCGTCAGATTCCCCGAAGGAAGTCGTCCAGGGCCTGGGCTCTTCCTTTGAATTCCTGGCGAATGAATTCAAGCCCGCTGATGAATGAACGGTCTGCGTACTCAACAACGCTAATACGACCGTTCATCCTGTAAAAAAACATTCAGTTCCCCAACTTTGTACAGACTTTAACTACTGAAGCGGAATACCTTTTTTACTCAGCAAGTTGCGAACAGTGTGCAACATTGCAAAGCCCCTCCCCTTTGATTTCTGCCGTTTCCGCTGGCGCGACCATTACATTGACCCTGCTAGCCTGATTGTGTCTCAACTTCCATCAGGCCAAGCCCATGCTCCCGGATACCGTACTTTCTTTTCAAGACGCAGCGGTAAATGCGCGACTGTACAACGGCTCCCAGTCACAAAGTTTCCTGTTGACCGGGAACGCTGGTGAAGATCAATTCGTGCAAAACCGCTACACCCGTTACCGCTTGAGTTGCGAAGGCACCCGACTGTGGGCGCAGCCGGAAGAAGACGTTCGCACACAACGCTTCCGAATCAGGCGCTACTCGGATGACACCGTATCGATCCAGTCAGTACTGACAGGGTACGTGCTGACCTTCAATCATCAGACACCGACCATGGAGATCCTGGTGGCCGGCAACTTGAACCAGCGCTTCCGGCTGGTCACCCAGGGCGATGGCTCCATAGGCATCCGAAGGCACCGCTGGGCGACGTTCGAGGCCACCGTGGACCGTTTCGCGGCCGTGTATCGACTGGGTACGCGCTTTCCCCTGATGAACCGGCAACCAACAGGTTTCTACGCCCCCAAGAATAGCGCTTTCAAAGTGATCGTCGTACACACGGACACCCCGCCCATCGCGATGAACCTGTTCATTGGCGCCCCTTACGCCGACACGGACACGCAATACTCCCAGCAACGAACTTATCCCCTTCAACTTGGCACCAATACCATTACCGATCCTGGTGGAGGGGTCATCTACTTCCAACTGGCCAATGAAATAAACGCCGCCAATGTCATCATTCTGGGTGCACAGGAACTTCCCTACTTCGAGCACGGCAATACCTCAACAGCGGTCTATCACGCCATGCTCGATGCGCGGCCAACCCCGTACGTGGAGTTGTACAGTGCCCGGGTCGTTCTGACCGTCGATCGGGCGTCGGCGCAGGCTTACAAGAACAGTGACATACCGCTGCTGATGGCAACTTACGAGCGCATCATTGACGTGCAAGAGACGTTACTGGGTCTGGACAAGGCAGAAGAACTTCATGCACCGGCTCCGCTGAAATATCATCTTGTACTGGGTAACCACGGTGGCGCTGGATCGGCCCATGCCACCACCGGGTACACGGCATACAACATGGCGTATGCACGAGGGCTGCTTGAACCCGAGCGCCTCAAGGCGGAGTGGGCAGTGCCTCACGAAATAGGCCATCAGAACCAGATGCGCGCCTACCTGCCCAATGATTTCAGCGAAGTGACCAACAACCTTTCCGCCATGGCGACCCAGCGGGTATTCGGTGTGCGGTCGAATCTGACTCACCCCGGCGCGAACGGCAAGGACACCTGGGACAATGCGCTGGAAAAGCAGGCCGCGTCTGATCTGGACATAACCCAGCTATCTGCGTTCGAGCGTCTTGCAGCCCTGGAGCAACTACGCCTCGGGTTCGGCGACACTTTTTGGCCACGGTTGAACCGGATTGCCCGTGAGCATGGCCCTTGGAGCACAACGCCCTCGCGAGCCCAATCGTTCGATAACTTAGCACTGTTTGGGAGCATGGCCGCTTGGGCTGATCTGCGAGCCTTCGTGCGCGCCTGGGGGATGCCTCTTTCAACGGCAGCCGATCAGCAAATTGCCGAGATGCGCCTGCCTGCGCCGCCTGCAGATCTGCTGACGCTCAGGGAGCCTCGGGCTGGAGTGAGTGCGAGCTCCGGCCCTGAGAAAGAGCCGGAATGTGGCACCGAGCCGCCCGGCGACACGTCTCTGCTCAAAGGTACCTAGACTGGCTCGAAGGGCTCTGGCTCCAGCGATTTGGTCGGGGCCGCAGTCCGGGCCCGCCCAAGACTGTGCGACGGACCGAAGGGGCATGAACCGGACTGTTCACGTGACATAGCCTGGCCTGCGTCAGGCAATGCGGTCATGCACGGGAACCGGATCATGAAAGTGGGCGTCAAACTGCGCGAAGGAAGTGGTCCAGGGCCTGGACTCTTCCTTTAAACTGCCCATCTCTCTTCGAGCTGTACGACGTCTAACCTATGCGCAATTTTCTTTCCGCAGCCCTGCTGGGGCTGTGCATGGCTGTCGCCGGCGTTCAGGCTGCCGACCCCCTCAACCGTGAAACGGTGCAACAGAACCTCGACAAGATCGCCGAGCGCAAGCTGCCAGAAGCCGACCAGAAGGCGCTGCAGCAGGTGTTCGAGCAGACCCTGGGGCTGCTTGGCAACCAGGCCGACAATGAACGCAAGCTGGCCGAGCTCAAGCAGCAACTGGCCGATGCGCCGAAGCAGACCCTGGAGGCGCAGCGCGAGCTGAGCCGTCTCAAGGGCATGCCGATCATCCCTGTGAGCCAGCGCTATGCCACCTTGAGCGTGCCGCAGCTGGAGCAGATCTTCAGCGAGCGCACCACCGAGCAGGGCGAATTGCAAAAGGCCTTGTCCGATGCCAACAGCCTGATCATCACCGCGCAGACCCGCCCGGAACGCGCGCAGACCGAAATCAGCGCCAGCCAGAACCGTATCCAGCAGATCAGCGGCATTCTCAAGTTGGGCAAGAACGACGGCAAGGCGCTGACCCCCGACACGCGCAACCAGTTGGCGGCCGAACAGGCGTCGATCAATGCCTTGATCAACCTGCGCCGCCAGGAGCTGGCCGGCAACAGTACCCTGCAGGACCTGGGCAATGCCCGTCACGACCTGGTGCTGGAGAAGACCACCCGTTTGGAGCAGGAAATCCAGGACCTGCAGACGCTGATCAACCAGAAGCGCCTGGCGCAGTCCCAGGAAACCGTCACCAAGCAGTCGCTGGAAGCACAGAAAGCCGGCGGCAGCAGCGTGCTGGCCACGGAGAGTGCAACCAACGTCAAGCTGTCCGACTACCTGCTGCGCAGCACCGACCGGCTCAACGAGCTGACCCAGCAGAACCTCAAGACCCGCCAGCAGCTGGACAGCGTGACGCAGAGCGACCAGGCCCTGGACGAGCAGATCAGCGTGCTCAAGGGCAGCCTGCTGTTGTCCAAGATTCTCTACAAACAGAAGCAGGCGTTGCCGCACTTGAAGGTCGATCGCGACCTGGCCGATGAGATCGCCGACATCCGCCTGTATCAGTTCGAAGTCAACCAGCAGCGCGAAGCCATCGGCAACCCGGCGGCGTACGTGGACAACCTGATGGTCAATCAGCCACAGGACCAGAACGCGCCGCAATTGCGCAAAAGCCTGTTGGAGTTGGCGGTCACCCGCAGCGACCTGCTCGAACGCCTGAACCGGGAACTGAGCGCACTGCTCAACGAGTCGATCACCCTGCAGCTCAATCAGAAGCAACTGCTCAGCACCGCGCAAGGCCTGCGTGCCACGCTGGACGAGCAGATGTTCTGGATCCCCAGCAACAAACCGCTGGATGACGAGTGGTTCAAAGCCGTGCCACGACGCCTGGAAAACCAGGTCACCACCCTGCCCTGGGCATCGAGCGTAAGCGAACTGACCGATGGCCTGGTGCAGCGGCCGTTGCTGTTCCTGCCCCTGCTGCTGGTGATCGGCCTGCTGCAGTGGAAGCGCAAGTTTCTCTACCAGAAGCTCAATGCGGTGCATCAGGACATCGGTCACTTCAAGCGCGACCGGCAATGGCACACACCGGCGGCGATTCTGATCAACATTCTGCTGGCCATGCCCATGGCCCTGGGCCTGGCCCTGTGCGGCTACGCCCTGCTGATCGATGCTCGCGGGCAGAATGCCGGTCTTGGCGCGGCCATGTTGCAGATCGCCCAAGCCTGGCTGGTGTTCTACACCGCCTATCGCATCCTCGCCCCCGGCGGCGTGGCCGAGCTGCATTTTCGCTGGGAGCGTGCGCAGGTGGCCTTCCTCCAGGGCTGGGTGCGCCGGCTGGGCTTCGTCGTGCTGGCGCTGGTGTCGGTGGTGGCGGTGGCCGAACTGCAACCCTCGGCGCTGGCGGATGACGTACTCGGCATTGCCGTGGTGCTGACCTGCTACGCGTTGATGGCTTGGCTGCTGGGACGCTTGTTGGTCAGCAGCCCGACCCACAAGAGCGCTTCGCTGTTCCGCCGTACCATCGGCCTGCTGTTCACCGCGCTGCCGATCGCGCTGTTCGTGGCTGTGTGTTTTGGCTACTACTACACGGCGCTCAAGCTCACCGACCGGCTGATCGACACCCTGTATCTGCTGATGATCTGGCTGGTCATCGAAGCCGCATTCGTGCGTGGCCTGAGCGTCGCCGCCCGGCGCCTGGCCTACCAACGGGCACTGGCCAAGCGGCAGACGGCGAAGGACAGCGGCGAAGGCGAAGCAGTCGCCGAAGAGCCGACCCTGGACATCGAGCAGGTCAACCAGCAGTCCCTGCGCCTGGTGCGCCTGGCCTTGCTGGCCGGCTTCATCGGGGCGCTGTACTGGGTCTGGAGCGATTTGATCAGCGTGTTCGCCTATCTGGACAACATCACTCTGTACGAGTACACCAGCGGCACCGGCGCGGCCATGAGCATGGTGCCGATCAGCCTCAGCGACTTCATCGGTGCGGCGGTGATCATCGGTATCACCTTCGTGCTGGCCGGCAACCTGCCGGGGCTGCTGGAGGTGCTGGTGCTGTCCAAGCTCAACCTGGCCCAGGGCAGCGCCTACGCCACCACGACGCTGTTGTCGTACGTGATCGCCGGGGTGGGTTTCGTGTCCACGCTGTCGACCCTGGGGGTGAGCTGGGACAAGCTGCAGTGGCTGGTCGCGGCGCTCTCGGTAGGGCTGGGTTTCGGCATGCAGGAGATCTTCGCCAATTTCATTTCCGGCATCATGATTCTGTTCGAGCGCCCGGTGCGCATCGGCGACACCATCACCATCGGCAACCTGTCGGGAACGGTGAGCAAGATCCGCATTCGCGCCACCACCATCACCGACTTCGATCGCAAGGACATCATCGTCCCCAACAAGACCTTCATCACCGGGCAACTGATCAACTGGTCGCTGACCGACACCATCACCCGGGTGACGTTGAAGCTGGGCGTGGACTACGGCTCGGACCTGGACCTGGTGCGCACCCTGCTGCTCAAGGCTGCGCGGGACAACCCGCGGGTGCTCAAGGACCCGGAGCCACTGGTGTATTTCCTCAACTTCGGCGAAAGCACCCTAGACCACGAATTGCGCATGCACGTGCGTGACCTGGGTGACCGCAACCCGGTCCTGGACGAGATCAACCGCTTCATCAACAAGGAATTCAAGCGCCAGAACATCAACATTTCGTTCCGGCAAATGGAGATCTACCTGAAGAACACCACCGGCCGCGAGTACAAGCTGGTGCCCGCCGAGCCTGGAGAAAGTGCCGGCACCCTGCAGCCGGCGGCGACGCCTGCGCCGGCCGAGCCACCGAGCGCACCCCAGGCCGTGGAAGCACCCAAGCCACCGCCCTCGAAACTTGACTGAGCGCACCGCGCCAACGGAGAACGCACATGAAAGGCCTCGATGAACTGATCTTCGACAACCGCTTCGCCCGCCTGGGCGACGTTTTCTCCACCCACGTGCTGCCCGAGCCGATCGACAACCCACGGCTGGTAGTAGCCAGCGATGCGGCGATGAGCCTGCTGGACCTGGACCCGGCATGCGCCCGGACGCCACTGTTCGCCGAGCTGTTCAGCGGGCACAAACTGTGGAGCGAGACCGAACCACGGGCGATGATCTACTCGGGCCATCAGTTCGGCGGTTACACGCCACAGCTGGGCGATGGCCGCGGGGTGCTGCTGGGCGAGGTGTACAACGAGGCCGGCGAGCACTGGGACCTGCATCTCAAGGGTGCCGGGCAGACGCCCTACTCGCGGATGGGCGATGGCCGGGCGGTGCTGCGCTCCTCGATCCGCGAGTTCCTTGCTTCCGAAGCCTTGCATGCCTTGGGCATTCCCAGCAGTCGCGCACTGTGCGTGATTGCATCGGACACCCCGGTGTGGCGCGAGAAACAGGAACGCGCTGCCATGCTCCTGCGCCTTTCCCCCAGCCATGTGCGTTTCGGGCACTTCGAGTACTTCTACTACACCCGCCAACCTGAACTGCAGAAACAGCTGGTCGACCATGTGCTGGCAGCCCACTTCCCCGGCTGTGCAACCCAACCCGAACCCTACCTCGACATGTTCCGCGAAGTCGTCGAGCGCAACGCCGAACTGATCGCCCAGTGGCAGGCCTACGGGTTCTGTCATGGGGTGATGAACACCGACAACATGTCGATTCTGGGCATTACCTTCGACTTCGGGCCGTACGCCTTCCTCGACGATTTCGATGCGAATTTCATCTGCAACCACTCCGACCATCAAGGCCGCTACAGCTTCAGCAACCAGGTGCCCGTGGCGCACTGGAACCTCAGTGCCCTGGCTCAGTCGTTGACGCCGCTGATCAGCGTGGAGGCGCTGCAGGAAGCGTTAGCGTTGTTCTTGCCACTGTACGAGGCGGCCTGGCTGGACATCATGCGGCGGCGGCTGGGTTTCACCCTGGCCGAAGAGGGCGACAAGGTGTTGCTCGAACGTCTGCTGGGGCTGATGCAGAACAGCGGTGTGGACTACAACCTGTTCTTCCGCCGCCTGGGTGAGGATGGCTCGCTGGCCGTGCTGCGCGACGATTTCGTCGATATCCAGGGCTTCGATGCCTGGGCAGGCGATTACCAGGCGCGCATGGAGCGCGATGTGGTGGAAGGCCGCACGGAACGCATGAACCAGGTCAACCCGTTGTATATCCTGCGCAATTACCTGGCGCAAAAAGCCATCGATGCGGCCGAAGACGGTGACTATTCGGAGGTGCGCCGCCTGCACCAGGTGCTTTGCAATCCATTCGAAGCGCAGCCGGGCATGGAAGGTTACGCCGAACGGCCACCGGAGTGGGGCAAGCATCTGGAGATTAGTTGTTCGTCGTGAGCAACACTGGCCGCGAACGCTGCACCGCAGTGCATCAGGCAGACCGCATCCTGCCCTTCGCGGCCGATGACCGCTCCTACGGAGTAGGCTGTGGCGCTTGGGTTGATAACCGATCTTTCTGCCTCCAGATACGCACGGGCCATCTTTCAAATCGGAGCCGGACATGAGCGACTCACTGGTAATCCCCTGCCCGCAGTGCAACGGGCTCAATCGCATTCCTGCTTTGCGCCTGACCGACCAGCCCAAATGCGGGCGGTGCAAGGCGGCGGTGTTGCTCGATACACCCTTCGAGCTGACTCAAGGCGACTATGCCAGCCAGATCAAGGGCGATCTGCCGCTGCTGGTGGACGTCTGGGCCGACTGGTGCGGGCCATGCAAATCCTTTGCGCCGGTGTTTGAGCGGGCGGCGGGGCAACTGCAGGGGCGATGCCGACTGGCCAAGCTGGACAGCCAGGCCAACCCGCAGCTGTCCACGCAACTTGGCATCCGCTCGATACCGAGTTTGATCCTGTTCAAGAATGGTCGAGAAGTGGCGCGGCAGAGCGGCGCGATGCCGCTGCCGCAGTTGCTGGCCTGGCTTGCTGCCCAGGGTATCGCCAACCTGTAGCAACCTGATGCACCGCATCGAGGCCGGACGCGGCTTGCGCCGCTGCTACAGGGAATTGAGCAAGGCCCGCCATTGGGTTGATCGCGGTGCGTGCACCAGCGGCGCAAGCCGCGTCAGCGAACGGCGCAGCGGGTCAGGCGAATCACCGTGCCCGTAGCAGCGGCGCAAGCCGCGTCGGCGAACGCCTCGGTGGATCAGGCAGATCGCGATGTAGCAGCGGCGCAAGCCGCGTCGGCGAACGGCGCGGTGGATCAGGCAGATCGCGGTGCCTGATTCGCGGCCGCAGACCGTTCCCTCAGCGATCACAGGTTTGCGAGGTCAGGCTTGTTCGAGCAGGTCATGCAGCTCGACGAACTGCTGGGTCAGCTTGTGTCGCGGGTCCAGGTAGATCAGCGGGATATTCAGCTCATGGGACTCGCGCATCTTGACCGAGCTGTTCAAATACACCGGCAGCACGGGCAAGCCCTCGGCGATCAGTTCGTCGAGCATCTGCTGAGGCAGGCTGGCCCGAGGCTGGAACTGGTTGACGACGATACCTTCGACTTCAAGACCCTCGTTGTGGTCCTCTTTCAACTCTGCGATTTCGCTCAGCAGCCCATAGAGCGCATGCCGGGAAAAGCTGTCGCAATCGAAGGGAATCAGCACCCGATCCGCAGCGATCAGCGCCGACACCGCATAGAAATTCAACGCCGGCGGCGTGTCGATATAGATCCGATCATAATCTTCACTGAGCTCGTCGAGCAGTTTGCGCAGCTTGTTGATCTTGTGCTTGGCTTCCAGCTTGGGCTGCAGATCAGCCAACTCCGCCGAAGCCGTGACTACATGCAGGTTGTCATAGGGCGTTTGATGGATATCCACCTTGCCTTTCTTGCTGGCCGGACCCGACGACAGGATCTGCTTGAAGAAGTCCGCGATGCCCATCGGAATATCGTTACCCGTCAGCCCGGTGAGGTACTGGGTAGAGTTGGCCTGGGCATCGAGGTCGATCAATAACGTGCGAAAGCCCTCGTTGGCACTGACGGCCGCCAGGTTGCAGGCAATGCTGGATTTGCCTACGCCGCCCTTCTGATTGAACACCACGCGCCGCATCTATATCCCTCCATGACAGGCAAAGCCTCGAGTGTAGCGGCCAGAATATTACAGTTGCTAGCACGCCGGGACGTTCATTCTCGGATTTTTCCTACAATTTCCTGCAGTCTCGGTGCTAGTGTTGGCAGAAATCATTAGCCAGCTATATAGTTTTTCAACTCCTGCCGCCCCCCTCCCGAGGTCACCGTGAAAACTGCTGTCGCGCCTGCTGCGCAAGCTGTTGATACCTCCCATCAAAACGCCGCTCAGTTCAACGAGCAGTACATCGAAAAAGGCACCCCGCAGTTCCTGCGCACGGTACTCGCCCTGTTCAGCGGCGGCTTCGCCACCTTTGCCCTGCTGTATTGCGTGCAACCCATGATGCCGATCCTGTCCCACGAGTTCGGCATCAACGCCGCCCAGAGCAGCCTGGTGCTGTCGGTGGCTACCGGGATGCTGGCCATCGGATTGCTGATCACCGGGCCGATTTCCGACAGTGTAGGACGCAAGCCGGTGATGGTGGCAGCCTTGTTCAGCGCAGCGCTGTGCACCCTCGGCAGTGCCTTGATGCCCACCTGGGACGGCGTGCTGTTGCTGCGCGCCTTGACCGGATTGAGCCTGAGCGGCCTGGCTGCGGTAGCCATGACCTACCTGAGCGAGGAAATTCATCCGCAACACATCGGTCTGGCAATGGGTTTGTACATTGGCGGCAACGCCATCGGCGGCATGAGCGGACGCCTGATCACCGGCGTGCTGATCGACTTCGTCAGTTGGCACACTGCACTGTTGGTGGTCGGCGGCCTGGCCCTGGTCGCAGCGGCGGTGTTCGTCAGGATCCTCCCGGAATCGCGTAACTTCCGCCCCCGCAAGATGAACCCACGTGGCTTGCTGGAAGGCTTCACCATGCACTTCAAGGATGCCGGCCTGCCGTGGCTGTTTCTCGAAGCGTTCCTGCTGATGGGCAGCTTCGTGACGCTGTTCAACTACATTGGCTACCGCCTGTTGGCCGAGCCCTACCACATGAGCCAGGCGCTGGTGGGGCTGCTGTCGGTGGTGTACCTGGCCGGCATCTACAGCTCGGCGCAGGTGGGCTCGCTGGCCGACAAGCATGGCCGACGCAGGGTGTTCTGGATGAGCATCGTGCTGATGTTCGCAGGCCTGCTGGTGACCCTGTTCAATCCGGTACCAGTGATCCTGCTGGGGATGCTGATGTTCACCTTTGGCTTTTTCGGTGCGCACTCGGTGGCCAGCAGCTGGATCGGACGGCGTGCGTTGACGGCCAAGGGGCAGGCGTCTTCGTTGTACCTGTTCAGTTATTACGCGGGGTCAAGCGTGGCCGGGACGGCGGGAGGGATGGCCTGGCACTACGGTGGCTGGACGGGTGTGGGCGGGTTCATTGCGGGGCTGTTGACGGTGGCGTTGGTGGTGGCGGCGAGGCTGGCGAAGTTGCAGCCGGTGGGGTCGCCCAAGTAAACCGCATACACCGCCGACGCGGCTTGCGCCGCTGCTACAGGGGTGAGGTGTTTCTGTAGCAGCGGTGCAAGCCGCGTCAGGTTTCAGCGCGAGCGTCCAGATGTACCGCGTACGCCGCCGACGCGGCTTGCGCCGCTGCTACAGGGGTGGGTGTTTCTGTAGCAGCGGTGCAAGCCGCGTCAGGTTTCAACGCGAGCGTCCAGATGTACCGCGTACGCCGCCGACGCGGCTTGCGCCGCTGCTACAGGGGCGGGTGTTTCTGTAGCAGCGGTGCAAGCCGCGTCAAGATTCAACACGGCAGGATGTCAGCCGTGATATTGCCCTGAAAACTCATGCACGGCGTTGATGAACGCGCCGGCATGCTCGGGATCGACTTCCGGGGTGATGCCGTGGCCGAGGTTGAACACATGGCCTGTGCCCTGCCCGTAGCTGGCGAGGATCCGCGCCACTTCGGTGCGAATCGCTTCGGGCTTGGCGTACAGCACGGTAGGGTCCATGTTGCCCTGCAGGGCGACCTTGTGGCCAACGCGGCGACGGGCTTCGCCGATGTCGCAGGTCCAGTCCAGGCCCAGCGCGTCGGCGCCGGCGTCGGCGATGCTTTCCAGCCACAGGCCGCCGTTCTTGGTGAACAGGATCACCGGCACCTTGCGCCCTTCGTGTTCGCGGATCAGGCCGCTGACGATCTTGCGCATGTAGGCCAGGGAGAATTCCTGATACGCCGCGGCCGACAGGTTGCCGCCCCAGGTATCGAAGATCTGCACCGCCTGGGCCCCGGCCATGATCTGGCCATTAAGGTAGCTGGTGACCGACTGCGCCAGCTTGTCCAGCAGCAGGTGCATGGCCTGGGGCTGGTCGTAGAGCATGGCTTTGGTCTTGCGAAAATCCTTCGACGAACCGCCTTCGACCATATAGGTGGCCAGCGTCCAGGGGCTGCCGGAAAAGCCGATCAGCGGCACCCGGCCGTTGAGTTCGCGGCGGATGGTGCTGACCGCGTCCATGACGTAGCCCAGATCCTGATGCGCATCGGGGATCGGCAGCGCTTCGATGTCGGCCAGGGTACTGACGACCTTCTTGAAGCGCGGGCCTTCGCCGGTTTCGAAGTACAGGCCCTGGCCCATGGCATCGGGAATGGTGAGGATGTCGGAGAACAGGATGGCCGCATCCAGCGGGTAGCGTTCCAACGGCTGCATGGTGACTTCGCAGGCGAACGACGGGTTCTTGCACAGGCTCATGAAGTCACCGGCCTTGGCGCGGCTGGCGCGGTACTCGGGCAGGTAGCGTCCGGCCTGGCGCATCATCCACACCGGGGTGACGTCAACGGGCTGCTTGAGCAGGGCACGCAGGAAGCGGTCGTTCTTGAGGGGAGTCATGTCAACATCCGGCAGAAAAGTATGAGGATTTTCGCAGAGCAAAGAACAACAAGCCACCGGCGAGGGCTGGACGGTGGTCTGCGCAGCAGCACCACCCGGCCGCCTGGCTGAATCAGTCCTGCGTATCGCTGCAGCGACTCACCAGGGCGTCGATCCTGCTTTTGCACTGGTCCATGGCATGGGCGTGGCCCTGGCTCAGCTCGACCTGGCGCTGGCATAGATTCAGCGCGGCCAGCACCAGCAGGCGGTCGCCGATCAATGTCGGATGGCTGCGCTTGGTCTGCGCCAGCGTGCGCTCGAGCATGCCGAACGCCTGACGCAGCGCCTGCTGTTCGCCGGGCGGCGCTTTCACTGAATATTCGTTGCCCAGGATCGAGAAGACCTCGACCCCGTCGTCAAGGTTCATACCGCCGCCGCGGTAGCACGCTCGACCAGTGCTTGAATACGCGCGGTGGTCGCGCCCTGCTGCTCTTCCTGTTCCAGCAGACTGAGCTGCAGCGTGTCGTTGTCATCCTTGGCCTGGGCCAGCTCGCCGGCCAGCTGGGCATTGCGTTCGGCCAGTTCCCGGTTGTGCTTGACCAGGTCGTTTACCAGGCTTTCCAATTGATTCAGGGATGCTTCCAACATTTGCTATTTCCAACACTTTGTCAGGGGCGCGAACGATAAAGAAAAAACCTCGCCCGGGCCAGCTTTGATAGGACCCCGATGGACCCCCAAATCGCTGTTCGGTTCGTCCCGTTCATCGGTCTTCATCGCTTGAGCGTTCGCGATGACGCGCATCGCCTGCGGCAATTTGTCCCCTTCAGACTTTTTACATTCGACCGATAAGCCGTGCAGCCCTTTCTTGTGTCGCACGGACGCGCCCTACCTTTCGGTAACCTCACATGTCTTTACGCAACATGAACATCGCCCCGCGCGCGCTGCTCGGTTTCTCCCTCATCGGCGTGCTGATGATCGTGCTCGGGGTGTTTTCCCTGGTCCAGATGAGCCACATCCGCGCCGCCGGCCAGAACATCGAGAACAACACCGTACCCAGCATCACCAGCCTGGACGAGCTGACCCAGCTGACGCTGCGCCTGCGTGTGCTGTCGTACCGCTTGTTACTCAATCGCGAAGCCGACATCCAGCAGAAAACCGTGCAGCTGTTCGACCAGCGCAACGAGCAGATCAACCAGGCCCAGGCCCGTTACGAGAAAATGATCTCCAATGACGAAGAGCAGGCGGCCTACGATGACTACAAGCGTTTGCTGGGCCAGTATCGCCAGCTCGAAGCTCGCATGAAGAGCTTTTCGGCCAACGGCCAGGTGGAAGAGCTGCGGACCATGCTCAACAGCGACATGCTGAGCAATTCCGAGCAGGTCAATGCCGTGCTCGAGAAACTGGTCAAGATCAACAATGTGCAAACCCGCGAGATCAATCAGCAAGCCGAGGATGAATACCGCTCGGCGTTCACCTGGGTGGTGGGCATGCTGATCGTGGCGACCCTGCTGACGTTCCTGTTTGCCTGGCTGTTGACCCGCAGCATCGTCAGGCCGATCGACCAGGCACTGGTGGCGGCCGAGGCAATTGCCGAAGGCAACCTGACCCGGCCGATCCATGCCGAGGGGCGCGACGAAGCCGCGCGGTTGCTGCTGGCCATGCAGAAGATGCAGGGCAAGCTGCGCGATACCCTGCAGCGTATTTCCGGTTCGGCGACCCAATTGGCATCGGCTGCCGAGGAACTCAACAGCGTCACCGACGAAGGTGCTCGCGGCCTGACTCAGCAGAACAACGAGATCGAACAGGCCGCCACTGCGGTCAACGAGATGACCAGTGCGGTCGAAGAAGTGGCACGCAACGCCGTGAGCACCTCCGAGGCGTCCAAGGACGCGACCACGTCGGCCAGCGATGGCCGTGACCTGGTCATGGAAACCGTCAGCGCCATCGAACGCATGAGCGGCGACGTGCAGAGCACCGCCGAGCTGATTGGCAACCTGGCAACCGAGTCGCGTGACATCGGCAAGGTGCTGGACGTGATTCGTGGCCTGGCCGACCAGACCAACCTGCTGGCGCTCAACGCTGCCATCGAGGCGGCACGTGCCGGCGAGGCAGGCCGCGGGTTTGCCGTGGTGGCCGACGAGGTCCGCGCGCTGGCGCACCGTACCCAGCAGTCGACCAGCGAGATCGAACGCATGATCGGCAGCATCCAGGGCGGCACCGAGCAGGCCGTGGACTCGATGCGCAACAGCACCGAGCGCGCCGAGTCGACCCTCAACATAGCCAAAGGCGCCGGCATGGCGCTGGAGACGATCAATGGCGCGATCGTGCAGATCAACGAACGCAACCTGGTGATCGCCAGCGCCGCCGAAGAGCAGGCCCAGGTGGCACGCGAAGTGGACCGCAATCTGGTGAACATTCGCGACCTGTCGGTGCAGACCGCTGCAGGTTCGGCGCAGACCACGGCAGCCAGCGGCGAACTGGCGCGCCTGGCAGTG
The DNA here is from genome assembly GCF_014235765.1 of Pseudomonas baltica. GTDB lineage: Bacteria > Pseudomonadota > Gammaproteobacteria > Pseudomonadales > Pseudomonadaceae > Aquipseudomonas > Aquipseudomonas baltica. Next base: position 433,427 of record NZ_JACMYH010000003.1, on the reverse strand, counting down.
GATCTGAACGGGCTGGTGGCACGCTTCAAGGTGTAAGCACCGGGCGCCTTCACGCGTTCACTCATAGACACCGCGCGCACCGCCGACGCGGCTCGCGCCGCTGCTACAGAAACACCGCGTTCCCCAGTAGCAGCGGCGCAAGCCGCGTCCGGCTTCGACGCAGGCGTTCAGATGCACCGCAATGCCTTGTAGCAGCGGCGCAAGCCGCGTCCGGCCGCGACGCAGTCGTTCAGAAACACCGCGCCCCCCTGTAGCAGCGGCGCAAGCCGCGTCCGGCCGCGACGCAGTCGTTCAGAAACACCGCGCCCCCCTGTAGCAGCGGCGCAAGCCGCGTCCGGCTTCGATGCAGTCTTTCAGATGCACCGCAATACCTTGTAGCAGCGGCGCAAGCCGCGTCCGGCCTCGACGCAGTCGTTCAGATGCACCGCAATACCTCGTAGCAGCGGCGCAAGCCGCGTCCGGCTTCGACGCAGTCGTTCAGAAACACCGCGCCCCCCTGTAGCAGCGGCGCAAGCCGCGTCTGGCCTCGATGCAGTCGTCCGAAACCACGACTGACACCGCAATCGCACATCAGAACTCGATGCGCACATCTCCCTTCGGCACGCTGCAGCAGGACAGGATGTAGCCCTCGGCTTCGTCATCCTCGGTGATGCCGCCGTTGTGCTCCATCTCCACCTCGCCTCCCAGCTTGAGCACCTTGCAGGTGCCACAGATGCCCATGCCGCAGGCCTTGGGAATCATCATTCCCAGCTTGGAAGCCGCTGCATGCACGGTTTCGCCCGGCGCCACGCGGATGCTCTTGCCGCTGGCGGTGAACTCCACCAGGTGCAGTTCCGAGACGTCCACTTCCGGCGCATCGGCCGCCTGCTCGGCCTGTTCCACGGCGTCGGCGCGCGCCTCGGGCGGCGTGGCGCCGAACGATTCCTCGTGGTAACGGGTCATGTCGAAGCCGGCGGCTTCCAGCAGGCGCTTGACCGCAGTCATGTACGGGGTCGGCCCGCAGCAATACACCTCGCGCTCCATGAAGTCGGGCGCGATCAATTCCAGCAGCTTGTGGTTCAGGTAGCCACGGTAGCCCGACCACGGCTCACCCAGCCCATGCTTCTCGCAGATGATGTGCAGGCTGAAGTTGTCGACCCGCGAGGCCATGTGCTCCAGTTCGCGGTGGTAGATGATGTCCTTGGGCGAACGCGCACTGTGCACGAAAACCATGTCGACGTTGGCGTTGGTGTCGTAGAACCAGCGCGCCATCGACATCACCGGCGTGATACCGACCCCGCCGCTGAGATAGAGAATCTTCGGTGCCGGAAAGTCGATGGCATTGAACAGCCCGACCGGCCCGTGCACCGCCAGCTCCTGGCCTTCGTGGAGGGTGTCGTGCAACCAGTTCGAAACGCGCCCGCCCGGCACCCGCTTGATGGTGATGGAAAAGCTGTACGGCACCGACGGCGCGCTGGAGATGGTGTATGAGCGCATCACCGGCTGACCTTCGATTTCCAGCTCCAAAGTCACGAACTGGCCCGGCTTGAAGAAGAACAGAATGGGCTGGTCGGCCATGAAGCAGAAGGTGCGCACGTCCCAGGTTTCCTGGATCACCTTGACGCAACGAACGATGTGGCGCCCATTGGCCCAGGTCTGGGTATTGACGGGCATCAGGAAGGGGTTGGACATGCTGGTCTCCAAGGTCGACTGCCGACTGTGCGTGCAGCGATTCTGCGGGTGCACCGCTACCGCCACATTCCCATCCGCGACATCCACATGCTCATGGCGACCAGCCCCATGCCGCCTAGCCTGCAGCGTCGGGAATGGATTTGGCCATGTCGCCCATGGATAAGGTTCATGGCGCGCCGAGTCGCACACTCCACCGCATCTGAACGCAGTTTCAGCCGCCTTGCGTCGACAACCGTAACAGCCACTTTTTTCGCGGCCACACTGCCTGGCCATGAGGATGAACACGATGGATGCCACCACTACCCTGAGTCTGGGCGATCCGCTGGAACCCGCACGCAAGGCAACCGCCCAGATGCTGCAGGAACGCGAGCGTACCTTCTCGCTGCCGCAGCCGTTCTACAACGACGAACGCCTGTTCCAGATCGACATGCAGGAGATCTTCAACAAGGAATGGCTGATCGCCGGCATGACATGCGAGATCCCGGCCAAGGGCAACTACCTCACCCTGCAGATCGGCAGCAATCCGATCCTCGTGGTGCGCGGGGCCGAAGGAGTGGTGCATGCCTTTCACAACGTCTGCCGCCATCGCGGTTCGCGACTGTGCACCAAGGAAAAAGGCAAGGTGGCCAAGCTGGTCTGCCATTACCACCAATGGACCTACGAGCTGGATGGCCGCCTGCTGTTCGCCGGCACCGAGATGGGCGCCGACTTCGACATGAAGCAGTACGGCCTCAAGCTCGTGCATGTGAAAACGTCAGGCGGCTACATTTTCATCAGCCTGGCGGAGAACCCGCCTGCGATCGACAATTTCCTCAGTACGCTGAACCATTACATGGAACCGTACGACATGGAAAACACCAAGGTCGCGGTGCAGACCGATCTGCTGGAAAAGGCCAACTGGAAACTGGTGCTGGAGAACAACCGCGAGTGCTACCACTGCGGCGGCGCCCACCCCGAATTGCTCAAGACCCTGCTGGAATGGGACGACGTCACCGACCCCCGCGCCGACCAGGCCTTCAAGGACCATGTGGCCGCCTCGGCTGCCGCCTGGGATGCCGAGAAGATCCCCTACGCCCACGCCAGCCACGGCCTGCGCAACCGCATCGTGCGCATGCCGCTGCTCAAGGGCACGCTGTCGATGACGCTGGACGGCCAGGTCGGCTGCAAGAAACTGATGGGGCGCATCAAGAATCCGGACCTGGGTTCGATGCGCATCCTGCACCTGCCGCATTCCTGGAACCACTGCATGGGTGACCACATCATCGTGTTCACGGTGTGGCCGATCAGCGCGCAGGAAACGGTGGTCACCACCAAGTGGCTGGTGCACAAGGACGCCGTGGAAGGCGTGGACTACGACGTCGCGCGGATGCGCCAGGTGTGGGACGCGACCAACGACCAGGACCGCCGCCTGGCCGAGGAAAACCAGCGCGGCATCAACTCCACCGCCTACCAGCCGGGGCCGTACTCGAAGACCTACGAATTCGGCGTGGTGAACTTCATCGACTGGTACAGCGAGCGGCTGCTGAGCAACCTGGGGGCGGAGCCTGCGGCGTATCTCAAGGGCGTGGCAGTGCACGAGTAACAGGCGAGCTCGTCGGCGGCGAAGGCTTGGTGCGGTAAACCTGACAGTGCGCGGCGCGCGTTTCGCAGCCGCGGACCGCTTCTGCGGAGCTGTGAGCACCAGTCGCCCAGCTCGGGATACATCCTGAAAAGATGCAATCTGGCGTTTGCCTGCCCAGGCATCCTATGGTCGCTGCCCAACAATAAAAGGGCGGCACCATGTCCTCCACTCCCGGCTTGCCATACGTTGCGGGCATCGATGGCCTGCGCGCGATCGCGGTACTTGCAGTCATCGTTTTCCATGTCGATTTCCTGCGCTTTCTGCCAGGAGGCTTCACCGGCGTAGACATGTTCTTCGTCATTTCCGGCTACGTGATCAGCCGCTCCCTGGCGCAAACGAGTGGCCTGCCGCTGCGCGCCTTCCTGCTGGAGTTCTACCAACGACGCCTGCTGCGCATTCTTCCGGCGTTATTGCTTGTGCTCACCGCCAGTGTCCTGATGTCGGCGTTGATCATTCCCCCGGTATGGCTCAGCAGCCAGAACGAAGACACCGGCCTGGCCGCATTCGTGGGGCTGAGCAACCTGGTTCTGGCCTGGCAGACCGACACCTATTTCTCACCGAAAGCTGAGTTCAACCCGTACCTGCACACCTGGTCGCTGGGCGTGGAAGAACAGTTCTATCTGCTATTGCCCACGGTCATCCTGCTCTGGCTGCGCTACCGCGAAAACAGCGTGATCGCGCGCTGCCTGCTGCCTGCCTTGACCCTTGCCTCGCTGGCCTGGTGCGCGGTGCAGACCCACGCCGCACCCTTGTCGGCGTTCTATCTGCTGCCCAGCCGTTTCTGGGAACTGGCCGCTGGTGCATTGCTGTTCCAGGCCATTGGCCAAGGCCGCCTGACTCGCCTGCAACCGTGGCATAGACAGGCGATGCTGGTGGCCGGGCTGGCGTTGCTGGCGGCAGGCTTCATCCTGACGCCGGCTGCACGCTTCCCGTACCCATGGGCGCTGGTCCCGGTGCTGGGCACGGTGTTGCTGATCGCCGCCGTGGTGCTCGGCAGCGATCGACCCGCTGGCCCGTTGCTGACGGTCTTGCAATGGCCAGCCCTGACGTACGTGGGGCGCCTGTCATATTCGCTGTACCTGTGGCACTGGCCCGTGGCGGTATTCCTGCGCTGGACCATTGGCCTGGAAGCATTGTGGATCCAGCTGGCCTACCCGTTGCTGGTGTTCGGCCTGGCAGCGGCGTCCTACCACTGGGTTGAAATGCCAGTGCGCCGTGGCGGCACGCGGTGGCATCGCCGTGCGGGGCTGTCGATGTGCGGTGGGCTGACTGCCATGGGGCTGTGCGCCGGAATTGCGGCGTGGACAATCCACTCCACCGAGCGTTTATCGCTGAGTACCGTGGCCGATAGCTACACCTGGCATGCCTACAGACACTACCCTCGGGAGCCGATCGAAAAGATCGACCAGCCGGGCCTGCAAGGGCGCCAGCTTTTCGTGCTGGGCGACTCACACACCGCCGCCTACCGCACGATGCTCAACATCGTCTCGCTGCGACTGGGCATCGACGTGGTGGAATACGAACGCGGCGGCTGCGCGGTGGTCAGCCTGCTGGATGCCGATCCGTCCGCCTGCGCGACTTGGCAGAGCAGTGCGTTGGCCGATATTCAGGCACGCGCCAAGCCGGGCGATGTGGTGTTCCTGGCGTCCCTGCGCATGCCGGAGCTGGCGGGCCGCGATTGGCAGCAGGGCGAGGACTCAATCTTCGAACAAGCACGCGGCGAGCGCACTGTGCAACACGCCCAAGCGGCCCGCCAGGCCGCCGACGCCGTGCTCGAACCGCTGCAGGCGGCGGGCTTGACCGTACTGATCGACGCACCGTCGCCGGTCTTCAAGGCCCCGGCGAACCGTTGCTCGGATCCATTCAACCGAATGAATCCGATCTGCACGCCCGGACTGAGCGTGGAACACGACCGGATAGTGCAGCTACGTGCGCCGCAGATGCATCTGCTGACGATACTGACCCGCGAATACCCGGCGCTGAACGTCTGGGATCCGTTGCCGATCCTTTGCCCGGGCAACACCTGCTCGGCCTACGACTCGAACGAAACACCACTCTTCGCCGATGCCGACCACCTGAGCGGCCACGGCAACCGTGTGCTCGAACCCTCTTTCACAGCGCTTTTGATACACCTCTACGCACCCCTGCGAACGCGATGACGCACCCGGCACGGCAAGCCGAACGCGGCCTGCATCGCCGCTACAGTTGTGCGCAGCGTTGATACCGTGGGTGTTCATGGCTGGCTGCCGGTCGATCAGAGATAAAGAGGGAAATCTATCCGAGCAAGGCAGGACAGCATGTCGCCCCTTCGAAGCATCTCCGATCAACTCGCCATCCATGCCCGCACGCCGGCGCTGGTGGTGTCCGACCCCCGTGGCCTGGCCGTACGTACCATCGGTTATTACCGACGCGAAGCCGACGTCCCTGCCGAGCCCCGGGTCAGTGCCCAATGGCATGACCACGCAGGCCGTCCTGTCAGCCAGTGGGATCCGCGTCAGTTCGAGCATTTCCAGAGCGGTGTGAGCGAGACGCCGAATCAAGCAACGGTGTTCAGCTTCTCGGGTACACCGTTGTTGCAGCGCAATGCGGATTCTGGCTGGAAAGCGATGTTGCTCGACGCCCAAGGCTCCAACCGGGAAAGCTGGGACAGCAAAGGCATCCACACCACGCTGAATTATGACCGGCACGCCAGGTTGATATCGGTTGCCAAACGCGATGCCGAGGGCCGGCAACGCGTCACGCAGCGCGTCGATTACGCAGCGGTCGACAGCGAGCACGCTGCTCGCAATCTGTGCGGCACGAGCTATCGGCATGACGATGACGCGGGCAGCAGAATCGCCCATGGGTTTGACATCAATGGCGAAGCGATCAGCTATACGCAGCGTTTTCTGGACGCAGAGGTGCTACCCGACTGGCCCGTTTCCCTGGCGGAACGCGATGCCCTGCTGGAGCCTGGGCCGGGTTATCGCACCTCCTATACCCACGATGCCACCGGCATGCTTGTCACTCACAGAGACGCCTTGGGTAATGCGCAACATTTTGGCCATGACATCAGTGGTCTGGAGGCTACCAGCCGGCTGGTGACCGCCGAAGGGCTGAACTGTGAACTGCTGTCGGCGTTGACTCATGATGCAGGCGGGCGGATCGTTTCGCAAACGATAGGCAATGGCGTGACAAGCCGCGCCGAGTACGACCCCATCGACCAACAGCTACTCAGGGCAACGTCCGTAAGCGCCGACGCGGTCGTGCTTCAGGATTTGCACTACCTGTATGACCCAGTCGGCAACATCATCAAAGTCAGCGATCAATCTCAACCCACCAGGTACCACGCCAATCGTCGCATCGAAGCGGTCAACGAATATCGCTATGACTCGTTTTGCCAACTGATCGAATCTACCGGTCGCGAAGCCGCAAATGCGGGCGGCGAAGGCCCATCACTGCCGCCGTTGCTGGCAATGCCTCAGGATCCTTCCTTGCTGCTCAACTACAGGCAGAACATGGAGTATGACCGGGCGGGCAACCTGACAGAGCTTCGCCACGTCAATGGGCAACGAAACCGAACACTCAGAATGGCGGTGGCAAGTGCCAGCAACAGATCGCTGCCCGAGCGCAATGGGCAACTCCCCGATGAAAGCCAGTTGACCGATGGCTTCGATGCCAATGGAAACTCCCGCGAACTGCTGCCCGGGCAGGTAATGACATGGGATGAATACAACCAGCTGCAGCGCGTGGCACCGGTGCAGCGCGACGATGAAGAAGACGACTATGAGCGCTACATCTACGACGCTGCGGGAAGTCGTTTGCGCAAGATATCCCATGCCCAACAGCGCAGCGGTGCACGTCGATGTGAGGTCCGCTACCTGCCGGGGCTGGAAATTCGGACGGACAGCCGCAGCGGTGAGCGCTTGCATGTCATCGTTGCGCAAGCGGGTAAGAACGGCGTCCGTCTGCTGCATTGGGCACATGGCAAACCCGAGGGTTTGCCTAATGATCAACTGCGTTTCACGCTGAGCAACCATTTGCGCTCAGCCACATTGGAGTTGGGCAGCGACGGCCAGTTATTGAGCCGGGAAGAATACTATCCGTTCGGAGGCACCGCCTGCTGGGCTGGTCGCAGTGCACTGCAAGCCAAGTACAAAACCATCCGCTACTCCGGCAAGGAACGTGACGCCACCGGTCTTTACTATTACGGCTTGCGCTACTACGCACCCTGGCTGATGCGATGGATCAATCCGGATCCGGCGGGCGATATCGACGGTCTGAACCTTTATGCGATGGTAGGCAATAATCCGATCACCATGGTGGACGGTGATGGGCGCGCCAAAACAAAGCATGACACCCTTGAAAGCATGATTGAAGCGGGCCCTACAGACGAATACCTGGCGGGGCAGCCGTATTGGGGAGCCGGTTCCGAGAGCGAGCGACGCCGTAAATACGAGAACTGGAAAGGCCATTGCAAGACCTGGTTCAATCGCACCAGGCAGAGCCGCGCGCAGGTACTGCTTTCGGCCTACGAAATTTCTGTAACCAATAGCAAGGGTGTGATCCAGGCACTGAAAAATATGGAAAGCAATACCGAGCTGGCGAAGTCGGTCGGACTTCGAGGGGCGACCATCGTCGTTTCCAACTTGAGTTCTACAGCCACGGGAACAGCCATTGGCACAGCCGTCGGGGCGATGGCATTGGGCCCGGCGGGTGCTCTGGCCGGTGCTGGCATAGGCATGGTGCTCGGCAAGCTGGCCAGTGTCGCCTCGGAAAAGGCAATGGAGAAAGCCGGTAATACCGCCACTCTGCATCTGCGTACTGGAACTCTGAGTGCTTCATCAATCATTCATGACGCGAAGATTCGCAAGAACGGCCTGGTGGGTAAGCTCTACTACAAGTCTCGCACTTACGTACCCGACAATCCCAAGAATGCCCTGAACCTCGGCACTGAAGCCGCCAAAACCGCAGGCTCCAAAGCCGCGGGGCCAGCGGGCGTCGCCGTCAAGATCGGCGTCGATGCAATCAAGGCTGGCTATGAACTGTATAAAACCCAACAAGACAAAGACCCGGCGAAACTCGAACTTTTGGAAACCAGCGCGGACGGTGCGTTCGCCGAGCTTTATCGGCGGACGCTACAGATAGCAAAGATGTACAACGCGACCGAGGCCGACGATAAACTCACCGGGCTGACCAATAGCACGCTTACTGGAAAAAGCATGACGTTGGGCGGCCTGGCCGCGCAATTCAGTACGGCTGTTGACCATCTGCAAACGGCTGCCGGTGCCACCAGCGCATTCCGCCAGCGGCATCAAGTCGACGTACTTGCCTTGTAGCGACGCGCGCATCAGAGCCGCACCACCCCCTCCTCGATCAACGCCTTGAGCACCGCCTGAGCGCCCTCTTCGGCGCTCAGGCCCTTGAGCACCTGCCCTCCTCCGCCACTGGCCTTGGCCGTGGCGGCCTTCATGCGATCCGCGCCGCTCTTGGCCTTGATCACCTTCAGGCGTTTGGGCCGGGGCTTGGCCGGTTGCAGCTCGGCGCTGTCGAACAGTTCGTCGTTGATCACCTCCACCGCATCCACCGGCAGCCGTCCGCGCTGCGCCGGGCCGTAGGCGCTCTGCCGGGGCTTGGGCGCGGCGTTGTCGACGGTGGCCAGCAACGGCAGTCGCACCTTGAGGCGCCGTCTTTGGCCTCGGGGCAAGGCCTGCAGCACCTGAGCCACGCCGTTGTCGATGGACTCGACCTCGGCCAGGCCAACGATCAACGGCCAGCCGAGTTTTTCCGCCAGCAGAAAGGGCAACATGCCCGAGCCTTCGCCGGTTTCGGCCTGGGTACCGGTGAGCACCACGTGCGCACCGGCCGCTTGCAGGTAGTCGCACAGGGCCGGCAAGGCATCGGCGCCTTGTGGCTGTTCGAGCACGTGCAGCTGTTGCAGGCCCATGCCCAGGTACGCGCGCAACGCAGGCTCGGCGACATCGCCGGCGTGCAGTACCTGCAGGTCATCTCCGGCCAGTTGCAGCCCCAGCTCCACGGCGCGTGAATCCTGGTCTGCGCGCCGGGGGCGGCCGGACGTCGGGTGGGCGCCGATGGAAACGAGGGTGATGACCTTGGTGTTCATGGCTGTGTCTCTCTCATCGTGGCGCCCATCAGGCGGCATCGCGCTTGGCTTGGTTGCGATAGGCCTGGATGGCGTCGATCAAGGCGTGCATGATCGCCTGCCCGTCGCCGATCACCGACAGGTCGGCGCGCTTGACCATGTCGCAGTTGGCGTCGAGGTTGATGGCGATGACCTTGTCGCAACCACCAATGCCCTGCAAGTGCTGGATGGCACCGGAAATGCCCACCGCCACGTAGACCCGCGCGGTCACCCAGGTACCACTGGCGCCGACCTGACGATCGCGCAGCATGAAACCATCGTCCACCGCCACCCGCGAGGCACCTTCGGTCGCACCCAAGGCCTGGGCCGTACGGTGGAACAGTTCCCAGTCCTTGACCCCATTACCCCCCGAGAATATGAATTCCGATTCGGCCATGGGCACGGCCGCCGGGTCGACTGCTACCGCACCGAGGTCTTCGATGCGCGGCAGGCTGCGCGCCGTGGCTGTGGACAACGCCACCGGCAGCGCTTCGTGACGAGTCTCGTCAACCGGTTCGGCGCATTCGGCGGCCGCCAGGATCAAGCGCGGCAGCGGTCGGGCAATGTCCTGCTGGCCGGCACCGGCACGGCTGATGCACTGGCCGTCCTTGACCTGCCACACACGTGTGGCGGGACGTTCACCCTGGCAAGCGGCAAAACGCCGACCCAGCTCGCCACCGCCGGTACGGCTGTCGGGCAGCAGCCAATGGCGTGGGCTGAACTGATTATCCACCGCGCGCAGGCCGTGGATTCGCTGTTCCGGCGCATAACCTTCGAATTCGCCGCCCTGCAGAATCAACAGCCGGTCGACGCCTGCGCTATCGAAAGCGTTTTCCTTGTATTCGCCGAAGACGATAGCCAATACCGCGCCACCCCCTGCTGCCAGGCGATGGGCCAGGCCCAGCACGTCGCGGTCGTGGCTGCTCAGGCGGCCGCCGACCATGTCCGGTACCACGGCGATGTAAAATTGGGGCACCGCCACCTGGTGCAAGGGCAGCTTGACTTCCACGGCTGCCGAACGCTTGCTCGCGCCGCCCTGCTGGGCGCCGCTGCGGTCGATGCGCTTGATCCCGTTGGCGCCGATGAAACCGATGCCGTGGGGGTTCTTGCGCATGACGCCATTGGGCCCCATCCACGCACTGGCCTGAGGCTGCAGGGCACTGTGCAAGGGATGCAGGCGGTTGCGGGCGATCCACTCGGCCCGCGGATCACGACGGATGAGGTCACTCATCAATGCACCTCCTCGACAACTTCACGTTTGGCCGGTGCGGGCCTGGCGGGGGCAACACTGTCCTCGACCAGCGCCTCGGCGACCAGTTCGGCGATGTCCTTGACCAACGGCCGCGGTTCCACCACGCCTTCGAGCATGGCGGTGCACTGCGGGCAGCCCACGGCCACGACTTCGGCCTGGGTTTCGCGGATGTCTTCCATGCGCATGTCGGGAATGCGCTGCTTGCCGGGTATGTCGGTGATCGGCGCGCCGCCACCGCCACCGCAACAGCGGGAACGGAAACCCGAGCGCTGCATTTCCTTGACCTCGATACCCAGCGCCTTGAGCACATCGCGCGGGGCCTGGTACTCGCCGTTGTAGCGGCCCAGGTAGCACGGGTCGTGGTAGGTCACGCTGCCGCCCTTGTGCTGCCCCAGGTGGAGCTGGCCGGCGGAGACCAGTTCGCCCATGAAGGTGCTGTGATGCAGCACCTGATAGTTGCCGCCCAGCGCACCGTACTCGTTCTTCAACACATGGAAGCTGTGGGGGTCGCAGGTGACGATGCGCTTGAAACCGTACTTGGCGAGGGTGCCGATATTGCGCTTGGCCAGCAGTTGGAAGGTGGCCTCGTCGCCCAGTCGCCGCGCCACGTCTCCGCTGTCGCGCTCTTCCAGGCCGAGCACGGCGAAATCGACCTTGGCCGCTTTCAGCACTTTGACGAAGGCGCGCAAGGTGCGTTGGTTGCGCATGTCGAAGGCACCGTCACCGACCCAGAACAGCACGTCGGCAGTCTTCCGGTCACCGAACAGGTCGAGGTTGAGGTCGGCGGCCCAGTTCATCCGGCCACCGGGATTGAAACCGCCGGGGTTGTCGGTGGCGATCAGGTTGTCCAGCACTTCGGCGCCCTTGTTGGGCGTGGCACCTTTTTCCAGGGTCAGGTGGCGGCGCATGTCGACGATGGCATCGACGTGCTCGATCATCATCGGACACTCTTCCACGCAGGCGCGGCAGGTGGTGCACGACCACAGGGTGTCGGCATCGACCAGGCCATTGACGATAGGCTGGTGCGGGTTGCCGGCGTGTTCGCCAATGGCCTTGCCAGGATAGGGGCTGCCGGCGAAGTTCGCATCGGTGCCACCGGCCAGGCCTACGACCATGTCCTGAATGAGCTTCTTCGGGTTCAACGGTTGACCGGCGGCGAACGCCGGGCACGCGGCTTCACATTTGCCGCACTGCACGCAGGCATCGAAGCCCAGCAGCTGGTTCCAGGTGAAGTCCTTGGGTTTTTCCACGCCCAGCGGCGCAGTGGGGTCGTTCAGGTCCAACGGCTTCAGGCCGGTGGAGCGACCACCGCCAAAGCGTTCGGCGCGGCGGTGCCAGGCCAGGTGCAAGGCGCCAGCGAAAGCGTGCTTCATCGGCCCGCCCCAGGTCAGTCCGAGAAACAGTTCCGACACGCCCCACAGCACGCCGATGCCCAGCACCGCAGCCAGTACCCAACCGCCGAAATTCATCGGCAAGATACCGGCCACCGGCAAGGTGGCGATGAAGAAGGTGGCCGAGAACATCAGCAGGCTTTTCGGCAGGCGCATCCACGGGCCCTTGGACAGGCGCGCGGGCGGGTTGCGGCGGCGGGCATAGACGAAGCAGGCACCGACGAACATCAGCGCGGTGGCGAACAGCAGCGCATAGCCAAGCATGCGATCGTGCAGGCCGAAGCCATGGACCAGCACCGCCAGCACCGCCGCCAGCACAGCGCCACCGGCCGTGGCGACGTGGGTGTTGGCGATGTACTTGTCGCGCGCGACCACATGGTGCAGGTCGACCATGTAGCGCTTGGGCATGGCCAGCAGGCCGCCCAGCAGGTCGACCTGGGATGGCCGACCGCGGCGCCACATATTGACTCGCCGCACGGCGCCCAGAACAGCCAAGGCGAGGGCGGCGAACAGCAGGATGGGAAGCAGTGTATTGAGCATGGTGAAGCCTCTGTGGACCCTCGTAGGAGCGGTCATCGGCCGCGAAACGGTCACTGCGCTGTATCAGGTACACCGCAGTGATCCCTTCGCGGCCGATGACCGCTCCTACGGGAGCAGGGTCAAAAATCCTTGCACAGGCGCAGCGCGTCGTAGATCGCCGCGTGGGTGTTGCGCTGGGCCACGCAGTCGCCGATACGAAACAGCAGATAGTCGTCGCCCGAGGTACTCAACGACGGCTGCGGCTGGATCGCGAACAAGGCGTCGATGTCCATCTGGCCCTTGTTACGCGACCCCTGCTTGAGCGCGTAGTAGAGCTGTTCGTCGGGACGCACGCCGTTCTCTACCACCACCTGGTCGACCACGCGTTCTTCCTTGGCGCCGGTGTATTCGTTCTCCAGCACGGCCACCAGCTTGTCGCCCTCGCGGTAGACCTTGTCCAGCATCATGTCGCCGGTCATGATCACTTCCTTGGGGTACATGCTGCGGTAGTAGGTGGGGAACGACGTACCGCCGATGGCCACGCCCGGCTTGATGTCGTCGGTGACGATCTCCACCTGGCTGCCCTTGTCGGCGAGGAAGTCGGCCACCGACATGCCGGTGAACTCGCAGATGGTGTCGTACACCAGCACGTTCTTGCCCGGTGCGACCTTGCCGTCGAGCACGTCCCAGCTGCTGACCACCAGGCCCTCTTCGGCGCCCCAGTGCTCGTTCTGTTCCAGAAACGGGTGGCCACCCACCGCCAGCACGACGATGTCCGGGCGCAGGTCCATGATGGTATCGGCATCGGCGGCCGTGCCCAGGCGCAGGTCGACCTTCAGGCGCGCCAGTTCCAGCTGGAACCAGCGGGTGATGCCGGCGATCTGGTCACGCTGCGGCGCCTTGGACGCAGTGGTGATCTGCCCACCGATGAAGTCCTTCTTCTCGAACAATGTCACGTCGTGGCCACGCTCGGCCGCCACGCGCGCGGCCTCCATGCCGGCAGGCCCTGCGCCGACCACCACCACCTTGCGCTTCACGCCGGTGGACTTTTCGATGATGTGCGGCACGCCCATGTATTCGCGCGACGTGGCCGCGTTCTGAATGCATAGCACGTCCAGCCCCTGGTACTGCCGGTCGATGCAGTAGTTGGCGCCCACGCATTGCTTGATCTGGTCGATCTGGCCCATCTTGATCTTGGCGATCAGGTGCGGGTCGGCGATGTGCGCCCGGGTCATGCCGACCATGTCGACGTAGCCGCCTTCCAGAATACGCGTCGCCTGGTTCGGATCCTTGATGTTCTGCGCGTGCAGCACCGGAATGTTCACCACCTCCTTGATCCCGGCCGCCAGGTGCAGGAACGGCTCGGGCGGGTAGCTCATGTTGGGAATGACGTTGGCCAGGGTGTTGTGGGTGTCGCAACCCGAGCCCACCACGCCGAGGAAATCGAGCATGCCGGTGTCGCAGTAGTACTTGGCGATTTCCTTCATGTCCTCGTGGCTGAGGCCATCGGGATGGAATTCGTCGCCGCAGATGCGCAGCCCCACGCAGAAGTCGTCGCCGACTTCCTTGCGCACGGCCTTGATTACCTCCATGCCGAAGCGCATGCGGTTCTCGAAGCTGCCGCCCCACTCATCGGTGCGCTTGTTGACCCGCGGGCTCCAGAACTGGTCGATCATGTGCTGGTGCACCGCCGACAGCTCGACGCCGTCCAGGCCGCCGGCCTTGGCGCGGGCCGCAGCGCTGGCGTAGTTGCCGATCACGCGCCAGATCTCTTCAGGCTCGATGGTCTTGCAGGTGGCGCGGTGCACCGGCTCGCGGATACCCGAGGGCGACATCAGGGTCGGCCAGTGCTCGCCGTCCCACCGCGAGCGACGGCCCATGTGGGTGATCTGGATCATGATCTTGGCCCCATGCTTGTGCATGGCGTCGGCCAGGTTCTGGAAATGCGGAATGATCTTGTCGGTGGCCAGGTTGACCGATTTCCACCAGCCCTGGGGGCTGTCGATGGCCACGCTGGAGGAACCGCCGCAGATGGCCAGGCCTATTCCACCCTTGGCTTTCTCTTCGTAGTATTTCACGTAACGATCGGTGGTCATGCCGCCGTCGGTGGCGTAGACCTCGGCGTGCGCGGTGCTGAGCACGCGGTTGCGGATCGTCAGCTTGCCGATCTGGATCGGCTGGAACATCGCTTCGAAAGCCATGACGGTTGATTCCTCGACTTACAACGGTTTCACGGTGAAGAGGCCATCTTCGTGGCCTTCTTCGGAGCCGCCGTACACTTGCTCGGCGACGGTACGAATGCTGCTGCCGCGAGCGGCGAGAATCTGGTCCATGGCGCCGGCGAACCAGCCGGTGAACATGTAGTCGACCTTGCGTCCGACCTTGCCGTACACGTAGACGAAGGCGGAATGTTCCAGCTTGACGCTACAGGTGCCCTGGTCCAGGTCGATGTCCCGGATCTTGAACAGGCCCCAGCCGCGCTGCGACAGACGCTTCATGTAGTGCTCGAACACCGCGACGCCTTCCAGGCCATGGCACTCGGCTTCTTTCTCGCACCAATGCCAGGCGGATTTGTAGCCCGCCTTGTAGAGAATCTCGGCGTAGGCGTCGGCGCCCAGCACCTCTTCGATGCCCATGTGGTTGTTGACGAAGAAGTGACGCGGCACGTACAGCATGGGCAGGGCGTCGGAGGTCCAGATACCGGTTTCGCTGTCGACTTCGATGGGCAGTTGCGGGGCGATCTTGGCCATGGTGAGTGATCTCCGATAAACATGATTCGAGCAAGCAACGCACAATCGCTTTGCTCGTAGATAGACAGTTGTGTGAATGCCTTTGGAGCCGTAGCGAGCACGTCGAGAGCAAGGAAGGACCGGAGCGAAAGGCGAGACAGTACCGAGATACGGCGAGCTTTTCGCGAGGACCTGACGCAGCTATCGGCGAGCGCAGTAGGCTCCAGAGGTATTCACTCGCCCCAGACGTCCTTGAGGACATTGACCCAGTTCTCGCCCATGATCTTGCGCACCACGCGTTCGCTGTGGCCGCGCTTGAGCAGGGTTTCGGTCAGGTTGGGGAACTCGCCCACGGTGCGGATGCCCAGCGGATTGATGATCTTGCCGAAGCTGGTCAGGCGGCGGGCGTAGCCCTTGTCGTGGGTCAGGTATTCGAAGAAGTCCTGGCCGTGGCCCTGGGTGAAGTCGGTGCCGATGCCGATGGCGTCTTCACCGACGATGTTCATGGTGTATTCGATGGCTTCGGCGTAGTCGTCGATGGTCGAATCGATACCCTTGGCCAAGAAAGGCGCGAACATGGTCACGCCGACGAAGCCACCATGGTCGGCGATGAATTTCAGCTCTTCATCGGACTTGTTGCGCGGGTGCTCCTTGAGGCCCGACGGCAGGCAATGGGAGTAGCACACCGGCTTTTTCGACTCGAGGATGACTTCTTCGCTGGTCTTGGAGCCGACGTGGGACAGGTCGCACATCACGCCGACGCGGTTCATCTCGGCAACGATCTCGCGGCCGAATCCGGACAGGCCGCCGTCGCGCTCGTAGCAGCCGGTACCTACCAGGTTCTGGGTGTTGTAGCACATCTGCACGATGCCCACGCCCAGCTGCTTGAACACTTCCACGTAGCCGATCTGGTCTTCGTAGGCGTGGGCATTCTGGAAGCCGAAGAGGATGCCGGTCTTGCCGGTTTCCTTGGCCTTGCGGATGTCGGCGGTGCTGCGCACGGGCATCACCAGGTCGCTGTTCTCGCGCATCAGCTTCTGGCTCTTGCAGATGCTGTCGATGGTGGCCTGGAAACCTTCCCACACCGACACCGTGCAGTTGGCCATGGTCAGACCGCCCTTGCGCATGTCCTCGAACAGTTCGCGGTTCCATTTGGCAATGATCAGCCCGTCGATGACGATGCTGTCGGCGTGCAGTTCGGCTGGGCTCATCGGGCAGTCCCCATCAGGCAAGTCAGGCGCCGAATCGTATGTCGGCGCTTCATGGAGCCAGCATATGCCTGCGCGACAGGGCGACCGGATGCAAAAACGACAGGGGAATTGCCGAAAGCGTCAACGCACGATGCAAAAGATGACCACCCCCCTTGCAGGGGAGACCTGCTTGGTCGTGCCACTGCATGAAATAAACCGCCTGGCATCGCTGCGCCCCTATGCTTTCCAGCGCCCCTGAGACAGAATCAGCGGCAATTGTCCTGCTCAACGGGTTAGGTAGATCCTCATGAGACTCACGCTGCTGATGCTTGCCCTGCTGTCCTTCGCCGCCCAGGCAGAAGAGTCCGACGGCCCCACCCCGTGCGATAACGTCGAAACCGATCAGCAGAGCTACGATTGCTCGGCCTACAACCGCAAGACATCGGAAACCGAGATGAGCGAGTCGTACACCGACCTGCTCGACCGCATCAACTCCCAGTTCCCCAAAGGCTCGCCCGAACTCAAGGCGTTCACCGACAGGCTCAAGAGCGCCCAGGACCTGTGGGCCAAGTCGCGCGATGCCGATTGCGACGTGTACACGGTCAATGCCGGCAAAGGCACCAAGGCCTATGACATTGCCCAGAACGATTGTCGCGCGCAGAAAAGCGACGAGCGTTCCGAATTCCTGCAATCGGTGGGCCTGGAGTGAGCGTTAAAATAGTCGGGGTCGAGATCAAGGGCAGCGAAGCGATCTTTGCAGTGGTGGAATTCGACGGTGCCGACTTGGCGCATCTTCCCACTTCCCTCAAGAAGATCGCGCTGGAAGACGATGACATCGCGGCGAACGTGCGGCAGTTTCGCGAACAGGTGGCCGCTTTCGTCGGCGACAACGGGTTGAAGATGCTCGCCATCAAGAAGCGCGGCAAGAAAGGCGAGTTCGCCGGCGGGCCGACCACCTTCAAGATCGAAGGCGTGCTGCAGCTGCTCGAAGGCTGCGAGGCAGTGCTGGTGTCGCCGCAGACCATCAGCGCCCAGGCCAAGAAGCTGGTTGAGCTGCCAGGCAGCTTGAACAAATACCAGCACGAAGCCTACAAGGCTGCCTGCGCGGTATTGCTCAAGGCGCGCTGAAACGGTCAACAGTCGTCTTTCATTCCTCCTCGTTTACCCGGCAGTCCAGGCCGATGTCGGTCGGATTGCTGGGGTCCTGCGCCACGAACGCACGGGTCTTGTGCTCGGCATCCGCCAGGCTGTCGGCTTCTACCGGCAGATCCACCAGGGTGTTGTTCCAGGCGTCGTCGGCCTGGTTGTCGATGACCCGGCAGTCGTACCACGCCGCCGCTGCCGGCCCGGCCAATGCCAGAAGAGCCACTGCCAGAATTGGCGCACCCATGACTTGCTTGCTCATTTCGATGATTCCTTTATCGCTGAATGAGCGCGCAGGTTAGCGGCCGCCTGCCGTGCCAGAACGGTACATATGCATTGGCCCTACCGGCGCCTTCGCGGCCACAGACCGCTCCTACGACACGCACACATTCCATCCGCAGGAGCGGCCAGTGCCCCAGGCGGTAGAGGGATCACAGTCCTTCCGCAGGAGCGGCCAGTGGCCGCGAAGGCAGAGGGATAACAGTCTTCCGTAGGAGCGGCCAGTGGCCGCGAAGGCGTCGGTACAGCCGCTGCACGGGCAACGACCTACCCCGACTCGCGCCCGCGCCGATCTTCACGCGGGCAGCGGGCAAAGCGCGCCCGGTAGCTGCGGGTGAAATAAGACGGCGAGTCGAAACCGCAGGCAATGCTCACCTCCAGCACGCTCATCTGGGTCTGGCGCAGCAGCTGCCGGGCTTTTTCCAGGCGCAGGCGCAGGTAGAAGTTGCTCGGGGTGTCGTTCAGATGCAGGCGGAACAAGCGCTCCAGCTGGCGGCGAGTGACCTTGGCCAGTTCGGCCAGCTGCAAGGTGCTCAGCGGCGGCTCGGTGTGCTGTTCCATCTCGCCGATCACCTGCACCAGTTTTTTGTTGCTGAGGCCGTAGCGTGAAGCGATTTCCATGCGCTGGTGGTCCTTGCGCGGGCGAATGCGCCCCACCACGAACTGCTCGGACACCTGGATGGCCAGCGAGCTGCCATGGGCCTGGCCGATCAGATCGAGCATCAGATCGATGCAGGCAGTACCGCCGGCGCAGGTGATGCGCAGGCTGTCGGTCTCGAACAGCTCCTGGCTGGCGCTGAGCGCGGGGTAGGATTCGCGAAAAGCATCCAAGGCCTCCCAGTGCAGCGCCACGCGGTGGCGCTCGAGCAGGCCCGCCTCGGCCAGGACGAAACTGCCGGTGTCGATACCGCCCAGGGTCACGCCCTCGCGATCCAGCCGCCGCAGCCAATCGCGCAGCGTTGCATCAAAGGCTGCCAGCGGCTCGAAGCCCGCCACCACCAACAACGTCACGCCCTTGGTCAGCGGCCCGAGTCCCCCATCGGCATTCACCGACATGCCGTTGCTGGCCAGTACCGCGCCGCCGTCCAGGCTCAGCACCTGCCACCGGTACAGCTCGCCGCGAAAGCGGTTGGCCACGCGCAGAGGCTCGATCGCCGAGATGAAACCGATTGCGGAAAATCCGGGCAGCAACAGGAAATTGAAGTCTTGGGCCATGGTGTGCTCTGTGAGTTCTGCGGGCAGCGATCCCACAGCGCGATCCTGTGGAAGCGGGGCGGGCGGCGCGCCCTCTGCCCGCGAAGAGGGCCTCTGTGAAACACCACTAATACCCACCACGTCGCCACTGTGCAAGAGCCGGTCGCCGCAGTGCGTTTTTTCCGGCAATGGCCTGCGTACCTTATGCAAACGGCGCGCAGACGCCGCCCCCATAACAATTCGAACTGCCGCCTGAGGGAGCCATCATGAACAGATTGATCAGCTGCTGCCTGCTGATGCTTACCGGTACCGCGCTGTTGACCGGCACGGCCAGCGCCGCGGAACCGGCCAGTTGCAAGAACGTGCGCCTGGGCGTAGTCAACTGGACCGACGTGATCGCCACCAGCGCCATGACCCAGGTGCTGCTCGACGACCTGGGCTACAGCGTCAAACAGACCAGCGCGTCCCAGCAGATCATCTTCGCCGGTATCCGCGACCAGCGCCTGGACATGTTTCTGGGTTACTGGAACCCGTTGATGACCCAGACCATCACTCCCTTCGTGGAACAGAAGCAGGTCCGCGTGCTGGCCGAGCCCAGCTTGAAGGACGCCCGCGCCACGTTGGCCGTGCCGACCTACCTGGCCGACAAAGGCCTGAAAAGCTTCGCCGACATTGCCAAATTCAAGAAGGAACTGGGCGGCAAGATCTACGGTATCGAACCGGGGTCGGGCGCCAACACCCAGATCAAGGACATGATCGCCAAGAACCGCTTCGGCCTGGGCGACTTTCAACTGGTGGAGTCCAGTGAAGCCGGCATGCTCTCGGCGGTGACGCGCGCGGTGAAGCGCAACGAGGCCATCGTGTTCTTCGGGTGGGCACCGCACCCGATGAACGTCAATCAGGACATGACCTACCTGAGCGGCAGTGAAGATGCCCTGGGCCCGAACGAGGGCATGGCCACTGTGTGGACAGTGACCGCACCGGACTACGCCAGCCGCTGCCCGAACGTGGACAAGCTGCTAGGCAACCTGACTTTCACGGCCGCCGACGAAAGCCGAATGATGCAGCCGCTGCTGGAGCACAAGGACGCCTTCGACTCGGCACGGCAATGGCTCAAGGACCACCCTCAGGACCGCCAGCGCTGGCTGCAAGGCGTCACCACCTTCGACGGCAAACCCGCCGCTTGAACGCACCCCTGTAGCAGCGCCGCCTGTGGCATCAGGTTCTGTGGGAGCAGGTTTTGTGGCAGCAGGTTTTGTGGCAGCGGATTTTGTGGGAGCGGGTTCTACCCGCGAATGGTTCACCACGGTAGATGAACAAGACCGCGCTGCATCAGCCACACCGCAGATACCGCCAACGCGGCTCGCGCCGCTGCTACAGAACAGCGCGCCTGCCTTGTACGTCCGGGAACAACCGCGCTGCATCAGTTACACCGCAATACCGCCGACGCGGCTCGCGCCGCTGCTACAGAACACTGCGCCTGCCTTGTACGTGCGGGAACAACCGCGCTCTGCCGGACACACCGCGATCCCCTGTAGCAGCGGCGCAAGCCGCGTCCGGCGACAACCGCGTTACATCAGACACACTCCTCAAGGAACCCTGCAATGAACCACGACGTCATCATCACCTGCGCTTTGACCGGTGCTGGCGACACCACCGCGAAAAGCCCGCATGTTCCGGTCACGCCGAAACAGATCGCCGCCGCCGCCGTAGAGGCAGCCAAGGCGGGCGCCACGGTCGTGCACTGCCATGTCCGCGACCCACAGACCGGCCGCTTCAGCCGCGACGTGGCGCTGTACCGGGAAGTCATGGAGCGCATTCGCGAGGCCGACATCGACATCATCGTCAACCTCACCGCCGGCATGGGTGGCGACCTCGAGATCGGCCCTGGGGAAACGCCGATGGCGTTCGGCCCCGGCACCGACCTGATCGGCCCGCTGGCGCGCCTGGCTCACGTCGAAGCGTTGCTGCCGGAGATCTGCACCCTGGATTGCGGCACCCTCAATTTCGGCGACGGCAACAGCATCTACGTCTCCACCCCCGCACAATTGCGTGCCGGTGCCAAACGCATCACCGAGCTGGGCGTGAAGGCCGAGCTGGAAATCTTCGACACCGGCCACCTGTGGTTCGCCAAGCAGATGATCAAGGAAGGCTTGCTGCACGATCCGCTGTTCCAGTTGTGCCTGGGCATTCCATGGGGTGCGCCGGCCGATACCACCACCATGAAGGCCATGGTCGACAACTTGCCGGCAGACGCGGTGTGGGCCGGCTTCGGCATCGGTCGCATGCAGATGCCCATGGCCGCGCAGGCGGTGCTGCTGGGCGGCAACGTACGGGTCGGGCTGGAAGACAACATCTGGCTGGAGAAAGGCGTGCTGGCCACGAACGGTCAATTGGTCGAACGCGCCGGCGAGATCCTTACCCGGCTGGGCGCCCGGGTGCTGACACCGGCCGAAGGGCGGAAAAAGATGAACCTCGTCAGCCGCTGATTTTTTTGGTGCTCTCCAGGCCTCTTCGCGGGTAGCAGCTTCGCCGCCCGCCCCGCTCCCACAAAGATCCCATGTGGGAGCGGGCTCTGCCCGCGAAGAGGCCCGCATCCCCCACACACCTCTCCAGGAATGACCCATGACTTTCATCACCCACATAAAAACCTTCGCCGCCCTGGGCAGCGGTGTCATCGGCAGCGGCTGGGTCGCCCGCGCCCTGGCCCATGGCCTAGACGTAGTGGCCTGGGACCCTGCGCCCGGCGCCGAAGCCGCCTTGCGCCAACGCGTCGCCAACGCCTGGCCGGCCCTGGTCAAGCAAGGCCTGGCGGCGGGTGCAGCGCAGTCGCGGCTGCGCTTTGTCACCACCGTCGAGGACTGTGTGCGCGACGCCGACTTCATCCAGGAAAGCGCGCCAGAACGGCTGGAACTGAAACTGGACCTGCACGCCCGAATCAGCGCCGCCGCCAAGCCCGACGCCTTGATTGGTTCCAGCACGTCAGGGCTGCTGCCCAGCGAATTCTATGAAGGCGCCACACACCCGGAACGCTGCGTGGTCGGCCATCCGTTCAATCCGGTCTACCTGCTGCCGCTGGTGGAAGTGGTTGGCGGCCGGCACACCGCTCCCGAGGCGATCCAGGCGGCCATCGCCGTGTACGAGAGCCTGGGCATGCGCCCGTTGCACGTGCGCAAGGAGGTGCCCGGTTTCATCGCCGATCGCCTGCTTGAGGCGTTATGGCGCGAAGCCTTGCACCTAGTCAACGACGGCGTGGCCACCACGGGCGAGATCGACGACGCCATTCGCTTCGGCGCCGGTTTGCGCTGGTCGTTCATGGGCACGTTTCTGACCTACACCCTGGCGGGCGGCGACGCCGGCATGCGGCACTTCATGAACCAGTTCGGCCCGGCGCTGAAGCTGCCCTGGACCTACCTGCCGGCGCCGGAGCTGACCGACTCGCTGATCGACGAGGTGGTTGCGGGTACCTCGGCGCAGCTGGGCGAACACAGCATCGGCGCCCTGGAGCGCTATCGCGATGATTGCCTGCTGGCGGTGCTGGACGCGGTACGGGTGACCAAGGCCCGGCACGGCATGAGCTTCGCCGAATGATCACCTACCAGACGCCGGTGCTCGCGGAGTGGGTGGACTACAACGGGCATCTGCGCGATGCGTTCTATCTGCTGATCTTCAGCTACGCCACCGATGCGTTCATGCTGCGGATCGGAGTGGATCCGCAGCGTGACGGGCGCTCGCTGTTCACGCTGGAATGTCACCTCAACTATCTGCATGAAGTGAAACAAGGGGCGCAGGTTCAGGTGCGTACGCGGGTGCTGGCCCATGACCACAAACGGGTGCAGGTGTACCACACGCTGCACCTGCAAGGCGCGGACGAGGTGCTGGCCGCCAGCGAGCAGATGCTCTTGCATGTGGATCTGAAGGGGCCGAAGTCGGCGCTGTTCGGGGTGCCTTCATTGGCCGTGCTGGCCGAGGCTTTCGAGGCACAGCGACAACAGCCCGAGGCGGAGTACGCAGGGCGACGGATTGCGTTGCCTGGCTGAATACCACATCGCGCCCTTCGCGGCCACGGACCGCTCCTACGGGGTTTGAGGCGCCTCGTAGGAGCGGTCATCGGCCGCGAAAGCCGCACTGCGCTCTGCCTGATACATCGCATCGCGCCCTTCGCGGCCACGGACCGCTCCTACGGGGTTTGAGGCGCCTCGTAGGAGCGGTCATCGGCCGCGAAAGCCGCACTGCGCTCTGCCTGGCGCTCCACCGCCGCCGCAATCAGCGGCGCCATCTCGCGCAGCCCTTCCAGCCCGACTTTGCCCTCTTCGAACAAGCGCAACCATTGCCGCCGCACGCGCATCACCCGCTCGTCATCGCGCAGCGGCAGGTGCTTGAGGGTGTACTCGGCCCGCGCCCGCACCGCTTCGGGCACCTGGTCGGTCAACACCAGTTGCAGCGACGGCAGCAACACCTCGAACCAGCCCTCGCGCACCTCGAACGGATCGAGAAAATCCTCGGCTTTCTTGTTGCCCTTGGCGCTGTTCATCCAGGCGTCGACATAACGGTAGTTGCTCCACTCATAGGCCATGCCACGGTCCTGGTCACAGCTGATGAAATGTTCCACGGTGCCGCTGGGAATGTACATGGCGCCGAACGCGCAGCGGTTGGTGAAGCCCTCGCCCAGTTCCGGGCGAAACGGCGACCAGTAGTCGCGTGGCCTGGCAGCGTCGGGATTGTCCTGCAACCAGGCATTGCCGCGTTGGCGGCAGCGCTCGTCGAAGCCGTGAGGTTCGGGCAGCGGATTGACGAGCTCGATCATGCTCCTGCTCCAGCCTTGGTCACCACCCAGGCGGGCCAGAAATGGTCCCCTGGGGGCAGGCTACGCAGCAACTGCGACTCGATCGCCGCTTCACTGTCCAGCCCCTCGGGCAACCCCGATCGCTCGCCGCGCATCCAGACCTGAGCAGCATCGATCGCCGCTTCCGCTTCCACCGAGCGCGCCTGGCGCAGGCCAAAGCTCTCGGACACCAGCCAGTTCACGGCATCGCCCTGGGGCGCCCAGACTTGTCGGTGCAGCTGTACTTCACCGGCCTGCACGCCCAAGGTGAAGAGTGCATCGCGCGCTTCGACGAACTGCGTCTCCATGGAGGCCAGCACCAGCGGCGAGTGCGTGGCCACGATCATCTGCACCGCCAGGCGTTGACGGGTCAGCGCCCCGACCACGGCCATCAGCGCCGGGACGATACGGCGCTGCCACTGAGCGTGCAGATGGCATTCGACCTCATCCACCAGGAACACCAGTTCATCGCTCGGCCGCACACCGGCCAGGCGGCAGGCGCGGCGGTGGCCTTCCCAGGTCCAGACCAGCATGTAGGCCAGGGCCACCACGCGGCGGATGGCACTGGAGGTTTCGGGCAGGGGCACCTGCCCCTGGGGCCGCTGCAAGGTCGGGTACTGGGTTTCATCCAGCAGGCCGATGTGACACGGGCGACCGGGCAGCAACAGCTCCTCGCGCGAGGGCGACAGGGCATGCAGTACTTGCTTCAAGGCGGCGAACGCCTTGCAGCCATGATTGCGCTGCCAACGCACCCAGTCGCTGATCAAACCGTTGCACAAGCGACCCTGGCCAGCCATCGAGGCGCCCTGCCACAGCTGGGTTTCATCGAAGTGATAGGCTGCCAGCTCGCCCGCGTTGCGCAGCGGATCCCAGACGCTGAAGGTGCCGTTGGCGTGGGCATACACCACCAGCGAACGGCTCGGCGTGCTGTCGCCCAGCGCCGCCCAGCGGCCTTGCTGCCAGGCCCACTGCCCGGCGCTGCGGTCCGCACCCGTGAACCGATAGTCGATCACCGGCAATGCCGTCTGGTCGCGCGCCTTGATGGGTTTGCCCGCAGCCCAGGTACGGGTCAGCACCCACCAGGCGGCATCGAGCACGAAGCTCTTGCCCAGGCCGTTGTCACCGGTGATGAAGTTCAGCCGTGGCGCCAGCCCGATGGGCCCCAGCGCGGGAGAAGGGCCGACGCCCTTGAAGGAGAGAAAGTCGAGCATGTCCATTGCCGTCCATAGGAAGTGAACGGCAAGGGTATTCAGGGTTGCGTCGCACGGTGCCATACCCCGGTGCTACAAGGGCCGAACGCAGGCATGCGAAAAACGACCTGCCTGTGTGCAATCCGGCCATGGCGACCGTCGACGCTTGCCGAGCGCGTGCAGGGCTACCAGAATCGGCACACCGTCACGCCATTTGAAGAAGGATCAGCATCATGATGCATGCAGACTTGATTGATCAGGATGACCTGCTGGGCCAATTACGCGCATTGGGTTTCGACATGCCCGCAGGCGCCACGGCCGAGCAGGCCTGTGAATGCGCAGTGCGCGGCCTGGACAGCGGACGGGCCCAGGCCCTGCGCAAGATGGTGGAACAGATGCTGATGGGCAGCGCGACCATCCTGCCGGCAGTGCGCCAGGCGATCGACCGCACGCTGTTGCCAGCGTTGGCCCAGCATTCGAAACGGGCCTGAATTTCAGCGGCGGCCCTTTCGCGGCCGCTGACCGCTCCTACGGAAGGTCGCGATGCCTGAACTACCGTAGGAGCGGTCAGTGGCCGCGAAGGGTGCGCCGTAGTATCAGATCCTTACACTGGCAAAGGTCGATTCATTGCGTGCCTGGCTCAAAGCCGACAACGGACCTGCCAGCACCATGGCCTGCGGAATCGGCAGCATCGCCACCTGCTGGGTGGTATTGGAACCAACCCGCTCGTCGCGCGGCGGAATGCCGAAATACTCGCGGTAGCACTTGGAGAAATGCGGCGTGGAAACGAAGCCGCACACCGACGCCACTTCGATGATCGACATGGGCGTCTGCTTGAGCAGCTGCCTCGCCCGAATCAGGCGCAACTTGAGGTAATAGCGCGACGGCGAACAATGCAGGTACTTCTGGAACAACCTTTCCAGCTGGCGCCGTGACACCGCCACGTACACCGCCAGTTCGTCCAGATCGATCGGCTCTTCCAGGTTGGCTTCCATCAGCGCGACGATTTCCTGCAGCTTCGGCTGGTTGGTGCCCAGCATGTGCTTGAGCGGCACGCGCTGATGATCCTGCTCGTTGCGAATGCGCTCGTAGACGAACATCTCGGAGATCGCCGCCGACAGCTCGCGGCCATGATCGCGGCTGATCAGGTGCAGCATCATGTCCAGCGGCGCGGTACCGCCCGAACTGGTAAAGCGATTGCGGTCGAGGGTGAACAGCCGCGTGCTCATGGCCACCCGAGGAAAGGCTTCCTGCATCGCGGCCAGGCATTCCCAGTGCACGCTGCATTCGAAGCCGTCGAGCAGTCCGGCGCAGGCCAGTGCCCAGCTACCGGTACAGACCGCACCCAGGCGCTTGGACTGCCGCGCCTGGCTCTGCAACCAGCTGACATGGTCACGGCCCACGGCACGCTGGATACCAACACCGCCACAGACGATGACCGCGTCCAGCGGCGCAGCCTTGTGCATGGCCGCATCCGGGGTGATCTGCAGTCCGTCACTGGCCCATACCTGGCCACCGTCGGCGCTGAGGGTGGTCCACCGATACAGCTCGCGCCCGGACAACTGGTTGGCCATGCGCAGCGGTTCGACCGCCGAGGCCAGGGAGATGAGCGTGAAGTTGTCGAGCAGCAGGAAGCCGATGGACTGAGGGCTGCGAGTCTGCGGTTGAGCGCCGGGGGTGAAGGACGTCATTGCGGTATCTCCTTACGCGAAGCGGATGGTGGCCTCAGGCAGGCTCTTGTTATTGCCCTCTGTTTGACAGGGGCTTTACTTTGCTACGCAAACGCCATGCCGACAATTGGTCGGGAACTCCACGGCGCCTGAAAACGACGTCGCGCAGGGCTATGCAGAGCCGTGCGCCGGGCGTTCCCCTGCGGCGTGCGATTCTTGCCAAAAGCATAGCCGCCGTGGGGTCTGAGCACTTCGGTAGCAGCCGTTGGGGCATTGCGCCGCCAAGTGTCACCGCAAGCACGTTGCCCACCGTCGCCAGGCCCTGCGCGCGTGGATCGAAGGATCTCGGGAACAGCGCGCGAAAAAGAGGCGTGGCGCTCACGCCTGCACGCTCGTGTGGCAACCTCATAGAGGTGGATGTGCGTCGATGTCGCGGGTAAGGTCGCTGCTGCAAGCCTCATGAGCTGTAAGCGACGTCACCGACACTGGATACGACTCTGTCCGCACTGGATACGACGCACCCTGTAGGCGGTTGATTTGCGCTGGTACATGATCACTCACGGCTCATCGCTGGCACCGTGTCGGCGCACCCGCCGCATGCGCGGCGATCGAGCATCCAGACAAGCGTGGCGCGCCGTCAGGCCCACGCCGAGAAAAACCGGGAGCACACCATGAAAGGTCCATCATCGATTCTGCTGGCTACTCTGCTGGGCCTGCCTGCACTGGCTCAAGCAGCGGAACCGGCGCGATGCGCCACTGTGAATTTCTCCGATGTCGGCTGGACCGACATCACCGTTACCACCGCGGTTACCAGTGCGGTGCTGCAGTCACTGGGCTACAAGACCAAGACCACCATGATTTCCGTGCCGGTGACCTACAAGTCCCTGGCCGATGGCAAGAACATGGACGTCTTCCTCGGCAACTGGATGCCGACCATGGAAAACGACATCAAGCCCTACCGCGACGCCGGCACCGTGGAAACGGTACGGGCCAACCTGGAAAACGCCAAGTACACCCTGGCCGTGCCTCAGGGACTGTACGACAAGGGCCTCAAGGATTTCGCCGACATCGTCAAGTTCAAGAAGGAACTGGACGGCAAGATCTACGGCATCGAGCCGGGCAACGACGGCAATCGCCTGATCCAGAGCATGATCGACAAGAACGCGTTCGGCCTCAAGGACGCCGGCTTCAAGGTGGTCGAATCCAGCGAGGCCGGCATGCTGTCGCAGGTCGACCGTGCTCAGCGGCGCAACACCGACGTGGTGTTCCTGGGCTGGGAACCGCACCCGATGAACACCCGCTTCAAGGTGCAGTACCTGACCGGCGGCGATGACTTCTTCGGCCCCAACTTCGGCCAGGCCACCATCTACACCAACACCCGCAAGGGCTACACCCAAGAATGCAGCAACGTTGGCCAGTTGCTGAAAAACCTGCAGTTCAGCCTGGCCATGGAGAGCACGCTGATGGGCAATGTCCTGGACGACAAGCAGAAACCCGACGCGGCCGCACGGGCCTGGCTGAAAAACAACCCACAGGTGCTCGATACCTGGCTGGCTGGCGTCACCACCATTGATGGCAAGCCGGGTCTTGAAGCCGTCAAGGCCAAGCTCGCGCAATAACGCAGGCAAGCGGGCCGGCGGTTGCCGGCCTCACCGGCCGGCACTTTGTTCCCTCGCATGCGGACACTCACTACCATGCTGACAGACCACAAGATCCCCCTGGGCGAGTACATCGCGGCGTTCGTCGATTGGCTCACTCAACACGGGGCCTCGACGTTCGATGCCATCGCATCCACGCTCGAAGCGATCATTCATGGTTTCACCGCCGGCCTCACCTGGTTCAACCCCTACGTACTCACCGCACTGATCGCCGCGCTGGCGCACTTCATCCAGCGCAAATGGGGACTCACGCTGTTCGTGGCGCTGTCCTTCCTGCTGATCCTCAACCTGGGGTACTGGCAGGAAACCATGGAGACCCTGGCGCAGGTGCTGTTCGCCACCCTGGTCTGCGTGATCATCGGCGTGCCGCTGGGCATCGTGGCCGCGCACAAACCCATGTTCTACACGATGATGCGCCCGGTCCTCGACCTGATGCAGACGGTACCGACCTTCGTCTACCTGATTCCCACGCTCACCCTGTTCGGGCTGGGCGTCGTGCCAGGCCTGATTTCCACGGTGGTGTTCGCCATCGCCGCGCCGATTCGCCTCACCTACCTGGGCATCCGCGACGTGCCGCAAGAGCTGATGGACGCCGGCAAGGCCTTCGGCTGCTCGCGACGCCAACTGCTGTCGCGCATCGAACTGCCGCACGCCATGCCGAGCATCGCCGCCGGTATCACTCAATGCATCATGCTGTCGCTGTCGATGGTGGTGATCGCCGCCCTGGTAGGCGCCGATGGCCTGGGCAAGCCGGTGGTCAACGCGCTGAACACCGCCGACATCGCCCTGGGCTTCGAAGCCGGTCTGGCCATCGTGTTGCTGGCGATCATGCTGGACCGAATCTGCAAACAACCTGACGTGAAGATAGGGGGTGATGCATGAGCATTATTCGATTCGACAACGTCGATGTGATCTTCGCCAAGGATCCACGCGAAGCGCTGAAGCTGCTCGACCAGGGCCTGACCCGCAACGAGATCCTGAAAAAGACCGGGCAGATCGTGGGCGTGGAAAAAGCCAGCCTGGACGTCAACAAGGGCGAGATCTGCGTGTTGATGGGGCTGTCCGGGTCGGGCAAGTCAAGCCTGCTGCGCTGCATCAACGGGTTGAACACCGTGAGCCGCGGCAAGCTGTTCGTCGAGCATGAAGATCGCCAGATCGACATCGCCGCCTGCACACCTGCGGAACTGAAGATGATGCGCACCCAGCGCATCGCCATGGTGTTCCAGAAGTTCGCCCTGATGCCTTGGCTGACGGTGCGCGAGAACATCAGCTTTGGCCTGGAGATGCAGGGCCGTCCGGAAAAGGAACGGCGCAAGCTGGTCGACGAGAAGCTGGAGCTGGTGGGCCTGACCCAGTGGCGCAACAAGAAACCCGACGAGCTGTCCGGCGGCATGCAGCAGCGTGTGGGCCTGGCCCGGGCGCTGGCCATGGATGCCGACATCCTGCTGATGGACGAACCCTTTTCGGCGCTCGACCCGTTGATTCGCCAAGGCCTGCAGGACGAGCTGCTGGAGCTGCAACGCAAGCTGAACAAGACCATCGTGTTCGTCAGCCATGACCTGGACGAAGCGCTCAAACTGGGCAGCCGCATCGCCATCATGAAAGACGGGCGGATCATTCAGTACAGCGTGCCCGAGGACATCGTGCTCAACCCGGCCGACGACTACGTGCGAACCTTCGTGGCTCACACCAATCCACTCAATGTGCTGTGCGGGCGCAGCCTGATGCGCACGCTGGACAAGTGCACGCGCGTCAATGGTTCGGTGTGCCTGGACCCAGGCGTGGATTCATGGCTGAACCTGGGCGCCGGCAACTCGCTGACCAGCGCACGTCAGGGCGATGCCGTGCTCGACCTGCAAGGCTGGGCACCGGGGCAAGCCATGGAAGGCCTGGGGCGGCGCCCGACGTTGGTCCATGCCGACATCGGCATGCGCGACGCCTTGCAGATCCGCTACCAGACCGGGCACAAACTGGTGCTGCAGGACAGCGACAAGCAGGTGGTAGGCATTCTCGGGGACACCGAGCTGTACCACGCCCTGCTGGGCAAGAACCTGGGCTGAGCCTTCCCTCTGCTGGCCACACCCTGTGGGTGCCATCCCATGTAGGAGCGGTCAGCGGCCGCGAAGGCCTTGCCGCATTCCCCCTGATCCACCGCGCCGCCCTTTTCGCGGCCACGGACCGCTCCTACACGACTGTGCGATTCCCTGTAGGAGCGGTCAGCGGCTGCGAAGGCCTCGCCGCATTCCCCCTGATCCACCGCGCCGCCCTTTTCGCGGCCACGGACCGCTCCTACACGACTGTACGATTCCCTGTAGGAGCGGTCAGCGGCCGCGAAGGCCTTGCCGCATTCCCCCTGATCCACCGCGCCGCCCTTTTCGCGGCCACGGACCGCTCCTACACGACTGTGCGATTCCCTGTAGGAGCGGTCAGCGGCCGCGAATGCATCACCGCAACCTACCTGACACCCCCCTCTCGAAGCCCATTGCCTTCCCCTTCCCAATCCTCTAAAACCACGCGCACACTCACCTGTCCTTTTTTATTGATTGATCGTTCAATAAAAATAAACTAGACTGGCTTCAGTCGGCTGTCACTCACTGCCCGTACTGCAGGCCCAAGGAGATTTACCCAATGCCCAAGGTCGGTATGCAACCCATCCGCCGCCAACAGTTGATCGAAGCCACGCTCCAGGCGGTCGATCAGGTCGGCATGAGTGACGCCAGCATCGCTTTGATTGCCCGTCTGGCCGGTGTGTCGAACGGCATCATCAGTCACTACTTTCAGGACAAGAACGGCCTGATCGCGGCGACCATGCGCCACTTGATGAACGTTCTGATCGACAACGTCGCCACACGGCGACAAGCCTTGAACGACGACAGCGCCAGGGCGCACCTGCAGGTGATCATCGAAGGCAACTTCGACGCCAGCCAGGTCAACGCTCCGGCCATGAAGACTTGGCTGGCCTTCTGGGCCACCAGCATGCATCAGCCGTCTCTGCACAGGTTGCAGCGGATCAACGATCACCGCCTGTATTCCAACCTGTGCTGCCAGTTTCGCCGTGAATTGCCGGTGGAACAGGCACGCAACGCCGCACGCGGCCTGGCCGCCCTGATCGACGGTCTGTGGTTGCGCGGCGCGCTGTCGGGCGATGCCTTCGACACCGCCCAGGCTCACCGTATCGCCTGCGAATACATGGACATGCAACTGGCAAAACAGCAGCGCTGAAGCTTCGCGCCTCGCCTGCTGCCACCTTAACTGCACCGCGAGGATCTTATGGCCCGTTTCCCAACGCAAAAACTCTACATCGATGGCGGCTACGTGGACGCCAGCGGCAGCGGCACCTTCGATGCCGTCAACCCGGCCACCGGTGAGGTGCTGGCGCAGGTCCAGCGCGCCACTGCCCAGGACGTCGAGAAAGCCGTCGCCAGCGCCGAGAAAGGCCAGAAAGTCTGGGCCGCGATGACCGCCATGGAGCGCTCGCGAGTGCTGCGCAAAGCCGTCGACCTGCTGCGCGAACGCAACGACGAACTGGCCCTGCTGGAAACCCTGGACACCGGCAAGTCCTATTCGGAAACCCGCTACGTCGACATCGTGACCGGTGCCGACGTGCTGGAATACTACGCCGGCCTGGTGCCCGCCATCGAAGGCGAACAGATCCCGCTGCGCGACACTTCCTTCGTCTACACCCGCCGCGAGCCCCTGGGCGTGACCGCCGGCATCGGCGCCTGGAACTACCCGATCCAGATCGCTTTGTGGAAGTCCGCACCGGCGCTGGCCGCCGGTAACGCGATGATCTTCAAGCCCAGCGAAGTCACCTCGCTGACCACGCTCAAGCTGGCCGAGATCTACACCGAAGCCGGTCTGCCCGATGGCGTGTTCAACGTGCTCACCGGCAGCGGCAGCGAAGTCGGTGCGTGGCTCACCGAGCATCCGCGTATCGAGAAGATCTCGTTCACCGGCGGCGTCAGCACCGGCAAGAAGGTCATGGCCAGCGCCTCGAGCTCTTCGCTCAAGGAAGTGACCATGGAACTGGGCGGCAAGTCGCCGCTGATCATTTTCGACGATGCCGACCTCGACAAGGCCGCCGACATCGCCATGATGGCCAACTTCTACAGCTCCGGCCAGGTGTGCACCAACGGCACCCGAGTGTTCGTGCCCAACGCGCTGAAGGCCCAGCTGGAAGCGAAGATCCTGGAACGTGTGCAGCGTATCCGCATTGGCAACCCCGAGGACGAGAACACCAATTTCGGTCCGCTGGTGAGCTTTGCCCACATGGAAAACGTGCTGGGCCACATCGCCAAGGGCAAGGCCGAAGGCGCGCGCCTGCTGTGCGGCGGCGAGCGGCTGAGCGACGGTGAACTGGGCAAGGGTGCGTTCGTCGCCCCGACCGTGTTCACCGACTGCAGCGACGAGATGACCATCGTGCGTGAAGAAATCTTCGGCCCGGTGATGAGCATCCTCGGCTACGACAGCGAAGAGGAAGTAATCCGCCGCGCCAACGCCACCGAGATGGGCCTGGCTGCCGGTGTGGTCACCCGCGATCTGAACCGTGCGCACCGTGTGATCCATCAGCTCGAAGCAGGCATTTGCTGGATCAACGCCTGGGGCGAGTCCGACGCGAAGATGCCGGTGGGTGGCTACAAGCAATCCGGTGTGGGCCGCGAAAACGGCATCAGTTCGCTGGCGCAGTACACCCGGATCAAATCGGTACAGGTAGAACTGGGCGATTACGTTTCGGTGTTCTGACCCGGGACCGCAGCGCGCCGTTCGCGGCCGATGACCGCTCCTACAGGGTCATCAGCCCCACCGACCCATTTTTTCAAAGAGGGAACCTCCATGTCCCAGGAATTCGACTACATCATCATCGGCGCTGGTTCGGCCGGTAACACCCTGGCCACGCGCCTGACCGAAGACCCGGGCGTGACGGTTCTGCTGCTCGAAGCCGGCGGGCCGGACTACCGCCTGGACTTCCGTACACAGATGCCCGCCGCCCTCGCCTTTCCGCTGCAGGGCCGTCGCTACAACTGGGCCTACGAGACCGAGCCCGAGCCGCACATGGACAACCGTCGCATGGAATGTGGCCGCGGCAAGGGCCTGGGCGGCTCTTCGCTGATCAATGGCATGTGCTACATCCGCGGCAACGCCATGGACTACGACGGCTGGGCCAAGCTGCCGGGCCTGGAAGACTGGAGCTACCTGGATTGCCTGCCGTATTTCCGCAAGGCCGAAACCCGTGACATCGGCCCCAACGACTACCATGGCGGCGAAGGCCCGGTCAGCGTCACCACGCCCAAGGCCGGCAACAATCCACTGTTCGCCGCCATGGTCGAAGCCGGCGTGCAGGCAGGCTTCCCGCGCACCGACGACCTCAATGGCTACCAGCAGGAAGGCTTCGGTCCCATGGACCGCACCGTGACGCCCAAGGGCCGACGCGCCAGCACCGCACGCGGCTACCTGGACCAGGCCAAGCAACGCGACACCCTGACCATCGTCACCCACGCCCTGACCGACAAGATCGTCTTCGACGGCAAGCGCGCGGTCGGCGTCAGCTACCTGGTCGGTGACAGCGACGAGCGTATTCAGGCCCGCGCCCGCAAGGAAGTGCTGCTGTGCGGCGGCGCCATCGCCTCGCCACAGATTCTGCAGCGCTCCGGCGTCGGCCCGGCCGAGGTGCTCCAGCCCCTGGGCATCGACGTCGTGCATGACTTGCCAGGCGTGGGTCAGAACCTGCAGGACCACCTGGAAATGTACCTGCAATACAGCTGCACCCAGCCAGTCTCGCTGTACCCGTCGCTGAAGTGGTGGAACCAGCCGCAGATCGGCGCCGAATGGATGTTCCTGGGCACCGGCATCGGCGCCAGCAACCAGTTCGAGGCCGGTGGTTTCATCCGCTCGCGCCCTGAGTTCGAATGGCCGAACATCCAGTACCACTTCCTCCCGGTGGCGATCAATTACAACGGCACCAAGGGCGTTCAGGAACACGGCTTCCAGGCTCACGTGGGCTCGATGCGCTCGCCGAGTCGCGGCCGAGTCAATGTCAAGTCGAAGAACCCGCGCGACTACCCGAGCATCCTGTTCAACTACATGGCCAGCGAGCAGGACTGGCAGGAGTTCCGCGACGGCATCCGCCTGACCCGCGAGATCATGCAGCAGCCGGCGCTGGACCAGTACCGCGGGCGTGAAATCAGCCCAGGCATCGAAGTGCAGACGGACGAGCAGCTGGACCAGTTCATCCGCGAGCATGCCGAAACGGCTTATCACCCGTCGTGCTCGTGCAAGATGGGCACCGACGACATGGCCGTGGTCGATGGTCAGGGTCGCGTGCATGGCCTGCAAGGCCTGCGTGTGGTCGATGCCTCGATCATGCCGATCATCACCACCGGCAACCTGAACGCGCCGACCATCATGATCGCCGAGAAGATCGCCGACCGCATTCGTGGCCGCAAGCCCGAAGCGCGTTCGACCGCGGCCTACTATGTCGCCGGCGATGCGCCGGTGCGCGGCAAGCCGATGCGCGAAGTGGGCGCGACCACCCGCGGCTGATCCAGATTTGCTCCGTGCCGGTGGCAGGCCTAAGCTGTGGGCCTGCCAGATTCCGGTTCGGTTTGCAGACTTTTTCACGGCCGCTGTCCGTGCCTACAGGACACTGTAATCCCCTGTAGGAACGGTCAGCGGCCGCGAATAGGCCGAGCACCGACGCCCCCCAGAGGCCCGTCCATGTTCGATTTCACCGCCACCTTGCAACAACGCTTCGCTGCTCTGCGCACCCGCGCCGAATTCTTCTCCCTGCGCCACGTGCGCCAATCCAGCCAGCACCTGGCCGTGCGCAAGAACATTGCCGAACCGCCGAGCCTGAGCCTCGACGAAGGCGTGATGATCACCGTTCGAGTGCATGGCGTGGAAGCCTATGCCGCCACCGGCGACCTTTCCCTGCAAGGGTTGCAGCAGGCCCTGGCGCGTGCCGAACAGCAGGCCAGCGCGATCGCCGCGCATGCCCTGCTCGACCTGCAGCAACAACCGGTCAGCAGTGCGCGCAGCGACTACCTCTCCCCCGACGTGCAGGCAGCCTTCCCGACTCTGGCCCAGTGCTACCAATTGCTCAAGGAAGAGTCGGCCAGCGTGCCCGACGACTCCCGCCTGGTCAGCTGGTATGCCGGCCTGGGCGTCACCGATGTCGAACAGATCTACCTGAACAGTGCCGGCGCGCAGATCCGCCAGGCGCAGCGCTTCGTGTTTCCTGGCTTGAGCGTCACCGCTTTCGATGGCAACGACAGCCAGACCCGCAGCCTGGGCCGCGACAATTTCGGCCAGCAAGGCGGTGTCGACGTGATAGAGCGCTGCGGCATCGTCGGCGCGGCTCGCCAGGTCGCCGACCAGGCCCTGCAGTTGCTGCTGGCGCCCAACGCCCCACACGGCCCGCGCGACCTGCTGCTGACGCCCGACCAGATGATGCTGCAGATTCACGAATCCATCGGCCACCCGTTGGAGCTGGACCGCATCCTGGGCGATGAGCGCAACTACGCGGGCACCAGCTTCGTCAAGGTCGAAGACTTCGGTCACCTGCAGTATGGCTCGCCGCTGCTCAATGTGACCTTCGACCCGGACATTCCCCACGAGCTGGCCAGTTATGCCCATGACGACGACGGCACTGCAGCGAGCAAGCAGTGGCTGATTCGCGATGGCGTACTGGTCCGGCCACTGGGCGGCGCGCTGTCGCAATACCGCAGCGGCATGGCCGGAGTGGCCAACAGCCGCGCCAGTAGCTGGAACCGGGCGCCGATCGACCGCATGGCCAACCTCAACATCGAACCAGGCGAGCACAGCCAGGCGCAACTGATCGCCGGCATCGAGCACGGCATCCTGATGTCCACCAACCGTTCCTGGTCGATCGACGATGCGCGCAACAAATTCCAGTTCGGCTGCGAATGGGGCCAGTTGATCGAGAACGGCGAACTCAAGGGCGTGGTCAAGAACCCCAACTATCGCGGTATTTCCGCCAGCTTCTGGAAAAAACTCAGCGCCGTGGGCGAAGCCAGCACGCTGCAGGTGCTGGGCACGCCCAACTGCGGCAAGGGCGAGCCCAACCAGGTCATCCGTGTGGGGCACGCTTCGCCCAGTTGCGTGTTCAGCCAGATCGACGTTTTCGGAGGTGACGCATGAGCCATCACGCCGAGCATTTCCAGGCACTGGTGCAGTGGCTGCGCCAGACTGTGGCCCCGACCCAGCGCTTCACCCTGAGCTACAACGCCGAGGCCTCGGATTTCATCCGTTTCAACCACGCCCGGGTACGCCAGGCGGGGCAAGTGGCCCAGGCCACGGTGTCGCTGAAGCTGATCGAAGACGGTCGTCAGGCCGAGCTGCAACTGACCTTGGCCGAGGACCTGGAGGTGGACCGGCAGCGTCTGACCCAGGCCCTGCACCAGTTGAGCCAGACGCTGCCGCTGCTGCAACCGGACCCCTACCTGCAACTCGACACCTCGCCGTGGCAGACCCGTCATGTCGACGACACGCCCTTGCCCGATGCGGGTCAGGTGGTCGAACAGATAGGTTCGGCGGCCAGCGGCCTGGACCTGGTCGGCATCTATGCCGCGGGCACGATCTGCCGCGGTTTCGCCAACAGCGACGGGGCCTGCGGTTGGCATCAGGCCAACAGTTTCAATTTCGATTTCAGCCTCTTCCATGCCAACGGCGAGGCAGTCAAGGCGAACTATGCCGGCCAGCAGTGGCAGGCACACGCCTTCGCCGAACGCCTGGCCCAGGCCCGCGAGCAGCTGGATTACCTGAGCCGACCGCCCAAGGTGCTGTTGCCGGGCGCGTATCGCGCCTACCTGGCGCCGGCGGCCCTGGATGAAATCATCGGCATGCTCGGCTGGGGCGGTTTCTCTGCACAAGCCATCGCCAGCAAGAACAGCCCCCTGCAACGGCTGTACGCCGGCGAGGCACGCTTGAGTGCGCAGGTGAGCTTCGAGGAGCGCATCAGCGGTTCGTTGACCCCGGCGTTTTCCCAGGAAGGCTATCCGCGCAAGGACCTCTCGCTGGTCAGCCACGGCTTGGCCGTCGAACGCCTGGTGGACTCGCGCAGCGCGGCCGAATACGGCCTGCAAGGCAACGGCGCGGACAACTCGGAAATGCCCGGCGCGCTGCAGATGGCCGCCGGTGACCTGCCTTTGGCCCAGGTGCTGCAACGCCTCGGCACCGGGCTGTACATCAGTAACCTGTGGTACCTGAACTACTCCGACATGCCAGCGGCGCGCATGACCGGGCTGACTCGGTTCGCCACTTTCTGGGTGGAGGACGGTCAGATCGTTGCACCGGTCCAGACCATGCGTTTCGACGACAGCGTCTACAGTGTCCTGGGTGACCAGCTGGAAGCGCTGACGGCCGAGCGCGAGCTGATCCTCTCGACCAGCACCTACGGTGAGCGCCAGACCAGCTCCAGTTTGCTGCCCGGCGCGTTGGTGAAGCGGTTGCTGTTGACGCTGTAGGAGCGGTCCGTGGCCGCGAAAAGGGCACCGCCATCGGCCTGACACACCGCGGCGACCCCTTCGCGGCCGATGACCGCTCCTACAATAGGTCGCGGCGCTGCGGTCACTGTAGGAGCGGCCCGTGGCCGCGAAAAGGGCGCCGCAGAGCGTCAGGTACACCGCGGCAACCCTTCGCGGCCGGTGACCGCTCCTACGACAGGTCGCGGCGACGCGGTAACCGTAGGAGCGGTCCGTGGCCGCGAAAGGTACACCGTAGAGTGTCAGGTACACCGCGGCGCATTTGTCGCGGCCGGTGACCGCTGCTACGGGGTTTGCCATGAACATTCGTCATTCACCTCAAACAACAAGAGGCCCCATGTCCACGCGCCCAACACTGGATCCCGCTACCGCTCGCTGGCTGCCCTGGGTCATCGCCATTGCCTTCTTCATGCAGGCCCTGGACGGCACCATCCTCAACACCGCGCTGCCGGCCATGGCCAGCGACCTGGCGGAAAACCCGTTGCGCATGCAATCGGTGATCATCGCCTACATGCTGACGGTCGCGCTGCTGATCCCCGCCTCAGGCTGGATTTCCGACCGCTTCGGCACGCGCAAGGTGTTCTTCAGCGCCATCATGCTGTTCAGCATCGGCTCGCTGCTGTGTGCACTGTCCCAGAGCCTGGCGATGCTGGTCGCGGCTCGGGTCATTCAAGGCCTGGGCGGTGCCCTGATGCTGCCGGTGGGCCGGCTGGTGGTGCTGCGCGCCTACCCGCGCTCGGAACTGGTGCGCATCCTCAGCTTCATCACCGTGCCTGCCTTGCTCGGCCCGCTGCTGGGGCCGACCCTGGGTGGCTGGATGGTCGAATGGCTGAGCTGGCACTGGATCTTTCTCATCAACCTGCCGGTGGGCGCACTGGGCTGCTGGGCGGTGTGGCACTTCGTGCCCGACCTGCGCGGCGCCGAACGCACGCGCTTCGATGGCATCGGCTTCGTGCTGTTCGGGGCGGCGATGGTACTCATCACCATCGCCATGGAGGGCCTGGGCGAGCTGCACTTGCCGCACCTGCGAGTGATGCTGCTGCTGTTCGTCGGCATGGCCTGCCTGGCCGCCTACTGGCTGCGGGCGGGGCAGATCGACAACCCGCTGTTCTCGCCGAACCTGTTTCGCACGCGCACCTTTGCCATCGGCATTCTCGGCAATCTGTTCGCCCGCCTGGGCAGCGGCGCCCTGCCGTTCATGGTGCCGTTGCTGCTGCAAGTGGCCCTGGGGCATTCGCCTTCGGAAGCCGGCATGAGCATGATTCCACTGGCGGCAGCCGCCATGGTTTCCAAGTCGTTTTCCCGGCCGATCATCGAACGCTTCGGCTATCGCATCGTGCTCACCGGCAACACCTTGCTGCTGGGCGTGTTGCTGGCCAGCCTCGGCCTGGTCTCGGAAACCACCCCCTACTGGTTGCTGTTGACCCAGCTGGGCTTGCTCGGCGCAGTCAACTCGCTGCAGTTCGCGGCGATGAACACCGTGACCCTGATCGATCTGGACGACGAAAGCGCCAGCAGTGGCAACGGTCTGCTCTCGGTGGTGGCGCAGCTCTCCCTCGGCCTGGGCGTGGCCTGCGCCGGTGCACTGCTGGGCGGATTCACCGCGTCCCTGGGCAACGAGGGTGTGGACACGGTGCTGGGTGCGTTCCAGGCCACGTTCCTGACCATCGGGTTGATGGCGATGCTGGCTGCCGGGATCTTCGTGCAACTGTCCGACAGCGATGGACGGCGCGCACCTCGTCAGGAACCTCCGGTGGAGCACTAAGCAGGCTTAGGGCGAAAGGCCACGGGGCTGATACACTGCGCGACATTTTGTTTTGCAGGCCCGTCCCGTGACCACCATTGCCACTGCTTTCAACACGCTGCCCCTGTCCGCCGCCATGCTGGCCAACCTGGAATCCCTCGGGTATGCCCAGATGACGCCGATCCAGGCGCAGAGCCTGCCGGTGATTCTCAAGGGCATGGACCTGATCGCCCAGGCCAAGACCGGCAGCGGCAAGACGGCCGCGTTCGGCATCGGCCTGCTGAACCCGATCAACCCGCGCTATTTCGGCTGCCAGGCGCTGATCATGTGCCCCACGCGCGAGCTGGCCGACCAGGTGGCCAAGGAAATCCGTCGCCTGGCCCGCGCCGAAGACAACATCAAGGTGCTGACCCTGTGCGGCGGCGTGTCGTTCGGCCCGCAGATCGCCTCGCTGGAACACGGCGCGCACATCATCGTCGGCACGCCGGGACGCATCCAGCAACACCTGCGCAAAGGTTCGCTGGTGCTCGACGGGCTCAACACGCTGGTGCTCGACGAAGCCGACCGCATGCTCGACATGGGCTTCTACGACTCTATCGCCGACATCATCGAGCAGACCCCGGAACGCCGGCAGACCTTGCTGTTCTCGGCCACCTACCCGGTCGGCATCAAGCAGCTGTCGTCCAAGTTCATGCGCGACCCCCAGCAGGTCAAGGCCGAGGCACTGCATGCCGACAGCCAGATCGAACAGCGTTTCTACGAAATCTCGCCGGATGACCGCATGGCCGCCGTGGTGCGCGCCCTGGGCCACTTCCGCCCACAGTCGTGCGTTGCCTTCTGCTACACCAAGCAGCAATGCCAGGAAGTGGTCGATCACCTGACCAGCAAGGGGATCAGCGCCGTGGCGCTGCATGGCGACCTGGAACAGCGCGACCGCGACCAGGTTCTGGCAATGTTCGCCAACCGCAGTACGTCCGTGCTGGTGGCCACCGACGTGGCCGCCCGTGGCCTGGACATCGATGCCCTGGACATGGTGATCAACGTCGAGCTGGCGCGTGACTCGGAAATTCATATCCACCGCGTGGGCCGTACCGGTCGCGCCGGCGAGAAAGGCCTGGCCATCAGCTTCGTCGCTCCCGCCGAGGCGCACCGCGCCCAGGCCATCGAGCAACTGCAGAAGTCGCCGCTGGCCTGGGCCGAACTCGACAGCCTGACTTCCAAGGGCGGCGAGCCGCTGCTGCCGCCAATGAGCACCCTGTGCATCGGCGCCGGGCGCAAGGACAAGGTACGGCCGGGCGATATCCTCGGCGCGCTGACTGGCGATGCGGGCATTCCCGGGACCCAGGTCGGCAAGATCGCTATTTTCGATTTCCAGGCGTTCGTGGCCGTGGAGCGCGGAATCGCCAAGCAGGCGCTGCAGCGTCTGAACAGCGGCAAGATCAAAGGCCGTTCGCTGCGCGTACGGATTCTCTGACCGCAGGCCAGGCCTCTTCGCGGGCAGAGGGCTCGCCGCCCGCCCCGCTCCCACAGGGCGATGTCCGAACGCCTAACCTTGTGGGAGCGGAGCTCTGCCCGCGAAGAGGCCTCCCCTGACACCCCCGATTCGAGAGGACCCAGCAGTGCGCTCTACCCCCGTCATCATCATCGGCGCCGGTGCCGCCGGCCTCATGTGCGCCTTGAGCGCTGCACAGCGAGGCCGCGAGGTACTGCTGATCGACCACGCCAACAAGCCGGGCAAGAAGATCCTCATGTCCGGCGGCGGTCGCTGCAACTTCACCAACATGTACACCGAACCGGCCAACTTCCTCTCGCAGAACCCGCACTTCTGCAAGTCGGCCCTGGCGCGCTATACCCAGTGGGATTTCATCGCCCTGGTGGCCAAGCACGGCGTGCCCTACCACGAGAAGAAACTCGGCCAGCTGTTCTGCGACAACAAGTCCAGTGACATCCTCGGCCTGCTGCTGGCCGATTGCGAAAGCGCCGGCGTCGAGT
Source organism: Pseudomonas baltica (assembly GCF_014235765.1). Taxonomy (GTDB): domain Bacteria; phylum Pseudomonadota; class Gammaproteobacteria; order Pseudomonadales; family Pseudomonadaceae; genus Aquipseudomonas; species Aquipseudomonas baltica. The sequence continues at coordinate 391,738 of NZ_JACMYH010000003.1, read as the reverse complement.
TGCGCATGGACACCTCGGTGCAGTCCATCGAGAAAACCGCCGACGGCTATCGTTTGCAGACTTCACTGGGCCTGCTGGCGTGCCAGTCGTTGGTGGTGGCCACTGGCGGGCTGTCGATTCCGACCCTGGGCGCGACCGGCTTCGGCTACCAGATCGCCCGCCAGTTCGGTCACAGTGTGCTGCCCACGCGCGCAGGGCTGGTGCCGTTCACCATCACCGACCAGCTCAAGGACATCTGCACCGAGTTGTCCGGCACCTCGGTGGATTGTGTGGCCAGCTGCAACGACCAGGCGTTTCGCGAGAACCTGCTGTTCACCCATCGCGGCCTGAGCGGGCCGGCGATCCTGCAGATTTCCTCGTTCTGGCAGCCCGGCGACACCGTCGAGATCAACCTGCTGCCCGATCACGATGCGTTGGCGTGGCTGCAGCAACAGCAGGCCGAGCGGCCCAATTCGGAGCTCAAGACCCTGCTGGGTGAAGTCTTCACCAAGAAAATGGCCAACCTGTTGGCCGAGCACTGGTTCGTGTCCAAGCCGATGAAGCAGTACACCCCGGCCGAGCTGCAGACGGTAGCGAACGCACTGGGCGCCTGGCAGTTGGTGCCGGCCGGCACCGAAGGCTATCGCACCGCCGAGGTGACCCTAGGCGGCGTCGATACCCGCGAGGTGTCGTCCAAGACCCTGGAATCGCTGAAGAGCCCAGGGTTGTATTTCATCGGCGAGGTGCTCGATGTCAGCGGGCATCTGGGCGGCTTCAATTTCCAGTGGGCGTGGGCCTCCGGATACGCAGCCGCGCAGTACGTGTAGCACGCCGGGGATCTGCGACGCTGCCGGACGCGGCTCGCGCCGCTGCTACAGAGTCCCCACACTCTCTCGATCCGCCACCGCCCCTGTAGCAGCGGCGCAAGCCGCGTCAGAGGCCGCCGCGCAGTATCGGGCGTGCGCCGACAATGGTAGATTGACGCCGTTCATCAGTTCCCTCGCCTACAGGTCGACTCCTTCTTCATGGCATCCAGGTCGTTCCGCCAATCGATGCGCCGCTTGTGGGCGCTGGACAAATTCAGCTACAGCGTACGGGTGTTCATCGCGCTGTCCGGCAGCATGGCGCTGTGCTGGTATGAAAACGAGATGCGTCTGCTGGTGCCACTGTTCCTGGGCATCATCGCCTGCGCCCTGGCCGAAACCGACGACAACTGGCAAGGCCGCATCCGCGCCCTGGCAGCCACCCTGTCGTGCTTCACCGTCGCCGCTTTCGCCGTTGAACTGTTGTTCCCCTACCCCTACATCTTCGTCACGGCCCTGGCCGTGGCCAGCTTCGCCCTGACCATGCTCGGCGCGCTCGGCGAGCGCTACGGTGCCATCGCCTACGCCACCCTGATCCTCTCGGTCTACACCATGATCGGCGTCGACCAGCGTGGCGGCGAAGTCAGCAACCTGTGGCGCGAGCCGGTGCTGCTGGTGGCCGGCGCCGCCTGGTATGGCCTGCTGTCGGTGCTGTGGCAGGTGCTGTTTTCCAACCAGCCGGTGCAACAGGCCCTGGCGCGGCTGTTCAGCGAGCTGGGGCAGTACCTCAAGCTCAAGTCGAGCCTGTTCGAACCGATCCGCCAGCTGGACGTGGAAGCCCGCCGCCTGGAGCTCGCCAAGCAGAACGGTCGGGTCGTGGCCGCGCTCAACGCGGCCAAGGAAATCATCCTGCACCGAGTCGGCAACGGCCGTCCCGGCTCCAAGGTCAGCCGCTACCTGAAGCTGTACTTCCTGGCCCAGGACATCCACGAGCGCGCCAGTTCCTCGCACTACCCCTACAACGCATTGGCCGACGCCTTCTTCCACAGTGACGTGCTGTTTCGCTGTCAGCGTCTGCTGCGCCAGCAGGGCGTGGCCTGCCAGCGGCTGGGCGAGTCGATCCAGTTGCGCCAGCCGTTCATCTACGACGACAGCTTCGCCGAGGCCTTGAGCGACCTGCACGCTTCGCTCGAACACCTGCGGATCCAGAGCAACCCGGCCTGGCGCGGCCTGTTGCGGTCGCTGCGCGCGCTGGCGGCCAACCTCGGCACCCTCGACCGCCTGCTCAGCGATGCCGGCAATCCCGACCGCCTGGCCGATGCCCGCGACAGCAGCCTGCTGGACCGCTCGCCGCACACTCTGAAAGACTTCTGGGGCCGCATCCGGCAGAACCTCACACCCACCTCGCTGCTGTTTCGCCATGCCCTGCGCTTGCCCCTGGCACTGGTGATCTGCTACGCCATGGTGCACCTGATCCACCCCAGCCAGGGCTACTGGATCATGCTGACGACCTTGTTCGTGTGCCAGCCCAGCTACGGCGCTACCCGGCGCAAGCTGGGCCAGCGGATCATCGGCACCGCCATCGGCCTGACCGTGGGCTGGGCGCTGTTCGACCTGTTCCCCAGCCCCATCGTGCAGTCGCTGTTCGCCATCGGCGCCGGCCTGGTGTTCTTCGTCAACCGCACCACGCGCTACACCCTGGCAACCGCCGCCATCACCTTGATGGTGCTGTTCTGCTTCAACCAGACGGGCGACGGCTACGGGCTGTTCCTGCCACGGCTGTTCGACACCCTGCTCGGCAGCCTGATCGCCGGCCTGGCGGTGTTCCTGTTCCTGCCCGACTGGCAGGGTCGCAAGCTGAACAAGGTGCTGGCCAACACCTTGACCTGCAACAGCATCTATCTGCGCCAGATCATGCAGCAATACGCCAACGGCAAGAGCGACGACCTCGCCTATCGCCTGGCACGGCGCAACGCCCACAATGCCGACGCTGCGCTTTCCACCACCTTGGCCAACATGCTCATGGAGCCCGGCCACTTCCGCAAGGAAGCCGACGTCGGCTTCCGCTTCCTGGTGCTGTCGCACACCCTGCTCAGCTACCTGTCCGGGCTGGGTGCCCACCGTGGCACCGAGTTGCCGGCCGAAGCGCGCGAACAATTGATCGGGGGGGCCGGCGAAAGCCTGGCGCGCAGCATCGACGAAATTGCCACGGGCCTCGCCACGCGTGTGCCGGTGCAGGTGCAGAGCGACAGCGAGGAAGCGCTGGCCGACGAACTGGAACAGATGCCCGAGGAGATCGACGAAGGCCAGCGTCTGATGCAGACCCAACTGGCGCTGATCTGTCGGCAGCTGGGGCCACTGCGCACCCTGGCCGCGCACTTGATCAAAGGCCCGACCGCAGCTGCCGCCAGCTAGCGGGCAACCGAAACCTTGAACGAGGTAACCATGGCCATCGAATGGATGTGCATGCACCACAGCGAGCTGGATGTGCACCAGCTGTACGAAATCCTGCGTCTGCGCAGCGAAGTCTTCGTGGTCGAGCAGCAATGCCCCTATCAGGACGTTGATGGGCAGGACCTGCAGGCGGACACCTGTCACCTGCTGGCTTGGAGCGAGGGCCGCCTGGTGGCCTACCTGCGCCTGCTCGACCCTTCCACACAGAGCGGTGACGTGGTGATTGGCCGAGTGATCACTGCCCCATCTGCGCGCGGTACCGGCCTGGGCCACGCGCTGCTGGCCAACGCTCTGGAGCACGCCGCGCGGCGCTGGCCGCAAATGCCGATAAAGCTATCGGCCCAGGCTCATCTGCAAGGCTATTACGGCCGCTACGGCTTCATTGCCCACGGCCAGGAATACCTGGAGGACAACATTGCGCACATCGCCATGTACCGGCGTGTCGAGGCTCAGGGGTAACCGAGTACCTGACGGATCTGCCCCAGGTTCTGGCCGATCCATTCACGGTCGATCGCCCCCCACTGCCTGATCACGTAGCGACCGATGTGGTTGCGCTCGCCATCCTGCTGCTCGAATTCGCAGGCGATGTCCAGGTCGGCCAGCGCCGCAATGGTGTCCTGGGCCGTGCGCCGGGGCATCCCGGTAGCCTCGATGAGGGCCGGCACAGTGGCCGCCTGGCCACTGTCGATCAGCCAGGCCACGTAGAGCCGGCGATAGAAACTGCTGCGGGTCTTGCTGACTTGCATGGGAATATCCTTCACGGCGGCGGGGGCAGATCACGGTAGGTCAGGTAGACACGCAGGTCGAATTCCAACTGTTGATAACCGGGCAGCATGTGTTCGCACAGCTGGTAGAACGCCTTGTTGTGGTCGCTCTCGCGGAAATGCGCCAGCTCATGCACCACGATCATCTGCAGAAACTGCGGCGCCGCGTCCTTGAACAGCGAAGCGATGCGGATTTCCTTCTTGGCCTTGAGCTTGCCGCCCTGAACCCGCGAAACCGCGGTGTGCAGGCCCAGTGCGCGATGCGTCAGGTCCAGGCGGTTGTCGAACAGCACCTTGTCGATGGCCGGCGCGTTGCGCAGGTACTCCTGCTTCAGGGCCATGGCATAGTTGTACAGCGCCTTGTCGCTCTGCACGGCGTGGCGATCCGGATAGCGCTGGCTCAGGTAGTCCGCCAGCTGTCCGCGCGCGATCAGTTGCCGGACCTGCTCCTGCAGTGCGGGTGGGTAGGCTTGCAGGTACTTCAGCGCGGTCATGGTGCCTGTTTCGACTTGAGAAAGGTGTCCAGTGTAACGCCTGCGCGGCGCTGGCGTCACACCGCTGCCGGCTGCACGCCCGCGCTGACCAGCGGAAAGTCGCTGGCGGCCTGCGCCGTCAATGGCCGGGCGATCACGAAGCCCTGGATCCACTCGCAACCGGCGGCGCGCAGCCACTGACATTGCTCGGCGGTTTCCACCCCCTCGGCGATCACCGTGATGTCGAACGCGTTGCAGGCCTGGATAACACTGCGCGCGAACACGCCATCGGGCTTGGAGTCGGGCAGTCGAGCGATCAGGTGACGGTCCAGCTTGAGCGTGTCGATGGGCAAGTCGCGCAGCAGTTTCAGCGAGCACGGGCCGGTACCGAAATCATCCAGGGCGATACGCACACCGAGGTTGCGCAGCTGCTGCAACTGCGCTGTTGCCTGGGGCAGGTTGTGCATCAGCGAGCACTCCACTACCTCCACCTCGAGCTGACGCGGGCGCAACCCATGCAAGGCAATCGCGCGTTGCAGTTCGGCCACCAGGTTGGGCATGGCGAACTGGGCATTGCTCAGGCTGATGCTGAGCACCAGTTCGGCGGGAAAACGGCTGGACCAGGCGCGGCGCTGGGCGGCGCCTTCGGTGTAGATCCAGCTCGCCAGGCGACTGATCAGTCGCGCCTGTTCGAGCAAGGGAATGAACAGCCCCGGCTGTACGTCGCCGACGCTGGGATGACACCAGCGCAACAGCGCCTCGAAACCGCGCAGACGCCCATCGAGCAGGGACACCTGGGGCTGGTAGACCAAACTGAAATCACGGTTCTCGATGGCTTCACCGACACTGGTTTCCAGCAGCAGACGCGAGCGCGCGCGACCGTTCAAATCCTGATCGTAATAGCGGTATTGCTGGCGACCGGCCTGCTTGGCGGCATACATGGCGATATCGGCAGCGCGCAGCAGGCTGTCCAGATTGGTGCCACATTCGGGGTAGGTGGCAATGCCGATGCTGACGCCCAGGCTGATGTCCACGCCATCCACGGTCTGCTCGATGGCGATGCGTTCCATGAGCTTTTCGGCCACCTTGGCGGCCTGCTCGGGGTAGTCGAGGTTGTCCAGCAGCGCAGTGAATTCGTCGCCACCCATGCGCGCCACCACGTCGAAGGGCCGCAGCACCGCTTTGAGCTGTTCGGCCACCCAGCGCAGGGCCCTGTCCCCAGCGTCGTGACCATGGCTGTCGTTGATACGCTTGAAGCCGTCCAGATCCAGATACAGCAGCGCCTGAGCCTTTTCCGCACGCTCGTTGCGCACCAGCGCGCTCTCCACGGCCTGATAGAAACCGCGGCGGTTGAGCAGCCCGGTCAGCGGGTCGGTCACCGCCTGGTATTCCAACTGCTGGTGCAGGCTGCGCACCACCGACATGTCGAGGATCGTCACCACCATGGCGCGCTGCTCGCCGGGCAACGGCGCGCACGACAGAGCCACCGGCAACTGCTGGCCGTTGGCCGTGCGCAGCAGCGCATCATGCACCCGGTAGGTATTGCGCGTGCTGTAGGCGCGGTAGAAGTCGGACTCGGACCATTCGGGAATCTGCGGCTTGTGCAGGTAATCCGCCAGCACGCCGCGCTGCAGTTGCTCGATCGTGGCGCCCAGCAGGCGCGAGATGGCCGGATTGGCGAAGGTGATCAGACCGTGCTCGTTGACCACCAGAATGCCCTCACCGGCATTTTCCAGCACCGAGGCATTGAAGGCGCGGGCCGCTTCCAGGTCACGGCTCAAACGCTGCAGGTCACGCCGGTTGCGCTGCTGTTCGAGCAGCGCCTGGACCTTGGGCCGCAGGATCTGCGGATCGAACGGTTTGAACAGATAGTCCACCGCCCCTGTGGCGTAGCCCTTGAGCACGGAAGCCTGCGACTGCTCGTTGGCAGTCAGGAAGATGATCGGGGTCAAGCGCGTGCGCTGGCTGCCGCGCATCAGACGAGCCACTTCGAAACCGTCCATACCCGGCATCTGCACGTCGAGCAGCACCAGATCGACCTCATGCTCGAGCAGTTTGCCCAGCGCTTCGACACCGGAAGCTGCGGTCACCACCTGCCAGTCCTGGCGCTCGAGCAGGGCTCTCATGCTCAGCAGGTTTTCCGGATAATCGTCGACCACCAACAACGTGGAACCACCGTCAACGGACGGATCAGGGGCGCATTCCATGCTAATACTCGTTCAGACGTGCTGAATCCGGATTCGCCCGGAAACTTCTTGCGTTACTTTAGACGGGCTCGGCACAAAGCTGTAGGACAATTTCCCACGGTTTGCGTCACGAATGAGCACTCGCCGATGGACGGCGCGCCCTGCTCAAAAGGCAGTACCCTGCCCAGAACACCCCGCCAGAACGAAAAAACCCGCCAACAGGCGGGTTTTTCGACAGCGGTAAGGCTTAGTTGACCTTGGCGTTCAACTCGCCGCTGGCGTAGCGCTGGAACATGCCTTCCAGGGAGATCGGCTTGATCTTCGAGGCGTTGCCGGCGGTGCCGAACGCTTCGTAGCGGGCGATGCACACGTCACGCATGGCTTTCACGGTTTCGGCGAAATACTTGCGCGGGTCGAACTCGGCCGGGTTCTGCGCCATGAAGCGGCGGATCGCACCGGTGGAGGCCAGGCGCAGGTCAGTGTCGATGTTGACCTTGCGCACGCCGTACTTGATACCTTCGACGATTTCCTCGACCGGCACGCCGTAGGTTTCCTTGATAGCGCCGCCGTACTCGTTGATGATCGCCAGCCACTCCTGCGGCACCGACGAGGAGCCGTGCATCACCAGGTGAGTATTGGGAATGCGCGCATGGATCGCCTTGATGCGGTCGATCGCCAGGATGTCGCCGGTAGGCGGCTTGGTGAACTTGTAGGCGCCGTGGCTGGTGCCGATGGCGATGGCCAGGGCGTCGACCTGGGTCTTGGCGACGAAATCGGCCGCCTCTTCCGGGTCGGTGAGCATCTGGCTGTGATCCAGGATGCCTTCGGCGCCCACGCCGTCTTCTTCACCGGCCTGACCGGTTTCCAGCGAACCCAGGCAGCCCAGCTCGCCCTCTACCGACACACCGCAGGCGTGGGCGAAGGAAACGGTCTGCGAAGTCACGCGCACGTTGTAGTCGTAGTCGGTAGGGGTCTTGCCGTCGACGCCCAGCGAGCCGTCCATCATCACCGAGCTGAAGCCCAGCTGGATCGAACGCTGGCAGATGTCGGGGCTGGTGCCGTGGTCCTGGTGCATGCACACCGGGATGTGCGGGAATTCTTCGATCGCCGCCAGGATCAAGTGGCGCAGGAACGGCGCACCGGCGTATTTGCGGGCGCCGGCCGAAGCCTGGACGATGACCGGGGAGTCGGTCTTGTCGGCCGCTTCCATGATGGCGCGCATCTGCTCGAGGTTGTTGACGTTGAAAGCTGGAACGCCGTAGCCGAATTCGGCGGCGTGGTCCAGCATCTGACGCATGCTGATAAGTGCCATTGTTTTGTGTCTCCCGGTTCAGGGTCGTTGATCGTTGCAGCTCGCCGCATCGGCGGCCGCTCTTGAAGTAATGCCTATCATCGGGCTGGCGCAATGGGCCCAGCCGTCACGGAGCCTTGCAGCCCCGGCCAATCAAATCGTCGGTGGCGACCCAGTACACCAGGCCTTCGTCACCTTTCTTGTGGAACGCCAGCACACCATCGCTGAACAGCTCGCCCTCGGCCCCGGCCTGGGGCGTCAAGTCGTACTGCTTGTCGCTGCCGGCCAGGCGCACCTGCATCGCGCTCTTGTCGGCGACACTGTACCGCCATTGCACCTCGACCTGGCTGTCGCACTGCCAACGTGTCCAGTCGGGGGACACCGGCATCGGCCTATCCAGGTAGGCGCAGCCAGAAAGCAGCGCCATTGCCATTATCGCCAAACCGCCTTTCATTCATATACCTCTGAGCACTGGCTCACGCGCCGCAATCCTGTGCCGTGTTCCGGGCACCGGCCGGCGCACCAGTGGCGTTGGTCTGCACCCGTTGATCGTCCTGAGTCGTGGGCGTCACCACAGACACCGGGCTGAACACTTCACAGGCGCTGCCGGCGCCTGAACTCATGCAACCGCTGGACAGCGCCGCTGCCAGCAGGGTGGCCAAACCGAATGTCGCGGAACCGATCTTCATGGTGAACTCCTTGTGCCGGAGGCACAGATAATCTTGGTGCCAAAGGCAGTGATAATCGTGAGACTCACCACAGAAGACCCCTGGCAAGCGCCATTGGTTGCCCTCACGGACAACCCGGTGCCTGCGCCTGCTGTTCCGGCTCGTAGCGCTCCAGAGCCTCAGGCCCCATGCGCTTGCCGACCACCGGGATGCTTTCGGCCTGCCACTGCGACTGCGAACAGCCGCCACGGATCGCCGCCGGACCGTCGTCGACCGATGTTGCCGGCGCACCGGAACAGCCGGCCAGCAGGCCGATCAGCAACGCCAGGGTGGGTGCCTTGAGCATCCGTTTCTCCTCGAGCCTCAAAGGACGTCAGGCCTTGGCCCGCTGTTCCAGCATTTCCACGGCCGGCAGCACCTTGCCCTCGACGAACTCGAGGAACGCACCGCCGCCAGTCGAGATGTAGGAGATGTCGCCAGCGACGCCGTACTTGTCGATGGCCGCCAGGGTATCGCCGCCACCGGCGATGGAAAAGGCCGGGCTCTGCGCGATCGCTTTGGCCAATACCTGGGTGCCGTTGCTGAACTGATCGAACTCGAACACACCGACCGGGCCGTTCCACAGAATGGTCTTGGACGACTTGAGCAGCTCGGCGAAGTGCTCGGCGGTCTGTGGACCGATGTCGAGGATCATGTCGTCATCGGCTACGTCGGCAATGAGCTTGACCGTGGCTTCGGCGCTTTCGGCGAACTCCTTGGCCACCACCACGTCGACCGGCAACGGCACGCTGACTTTGGCCGCGATGGCGCGCGCCGTGTCGAGCAGGTCAGGCTCGTACAGCGACTTGCCAACCTTGTGCCCGGCTGCGGCCAGGAAGGTGTTGGCAATGCCACCGCCCACGATCAGCTGGTCGCAGATGCCGCTGAGGCTATTGAGCACGTCCAGCTTGGTCGAGACCTTGGAGCCGGCAACGATGGCGGCCATCGGCTTGGCCGGGGCGCCCAGCGCCTTGCCCAGCGCTTCAAGCTCCGCGGACAGCAGCGGGCCGGCAGCGGCCACCTTGGCGAACTTGGCCACGCCGTGGGTGGAGCCTTCGGCGCGGTGCGCAGTGCCGAATGCGTCCATCACGAACACGTCGCACAGTGCCGCGTAGCGTTGTGCCAGCTCGTCGGCGTTCTTTTTCTCGCCCTTGTTGAAGCGCACGTTCTCGAACAGCACCACATCACCCGCCTCGACCTGGACGCCGTCCAGGTAGTCGGCGACCAGCGGCACGTCGCGGCCCAAGGCCTTGCTCAGGTACTCGGCCACCGGCTTGAGGCTGTTCTCGGCAGAGAATTCGCCTTCGGTGGGCCGGCCCAGGTGCGAGCAGACCATCACCGCCGCGCCCTTCTCCAGGGCCAGCTTGATGGTGGGCAACGAGGCGAGGATGCGCGCGTCGCTGGTTACCTTGCCATCCTTGACGGGTACGTTGAGGTCTTCGCGAATCAGTACGCGCTTACCTTGCAGGTCGAGGTCGGTCATCTTCAACACGGTCATTGCGTTCAGTCCTTTCAAGCTCGTTTGGAATTGTTCATGACGCGCAGGTAATGCCCCGCAACGTCGAGCATTCGATTGGCAAAACCCCATTCGTTGTCGAACCAGGCCAGCAGGTTCACCAGGCGCGGGCCGGAAACGCGGGTCTGGCTGGCATCGACGATGGCCGAATGAGGGTCGTGGTTGAAATCACAACTGGCGTGCGGCAACTCAGTGTAGGCCAGCAGCCCCTGCAACGGGCCACTGCGCGCTGCTTCGTAGAGGATCCGGTTGACCTCCACGGCACAGGTGTCGCGCGCCATCTGCAGGGTAATGTCCAGGCATGACACGTTGACGGTCGGCACGCGCACTGCTTTGGCCTGGATTCGACCGGCAAGTTCCGGCAGCAGCCGTTCGATGCCACGGGCCAGGCCGGTGGAAACCGGAATGACCGACTGGAATGCCGAGCGCGTACGGCGCAGGTCTTCGTGGTGGTAGGCGTCGATCACCGGCTGGTCGTTCATGGCCGAGTGAATGGTGGTGATGGACACGTATTCCAGGCCGATGGCCTGATCCAGCAGGCGCAACAGTGGCACGCCGCAATTGGTGGTGCAGGACGCGTTGGAAACCAGCCGTTCGCGTCCGCTGAGGCAATCCTGATTGATACCGAACACGATGGTGGCATCGACGTCGGCTTCGCTGGCCATGGGCTGGGAAAACAGCACGGCCGGTGCGCCGGCGGCCAGGAAACGCTGGCCGTCGCCGCGGGTGTTGTAGGCCCCGGAGCATTCGAGCACCAGGTCGATGTCGAGCGCGGCCCAGTCGATCGCTTCGGGCGTGGCACTGCGGGTGACGCGTATGCGTTGACCGTTGATCAACAGGTGGTCGGCATCCACCGTGACTTCACCGGGAAAGCGGCCGTGGGTCGAATCGAAGCGCGTGAGGTACTCGATGCTGGCCATGTCGGCCAGGTCGTTGATCGCCACCACCTCGAACTCGGCCTGCGCACCGCGCTCGCACAACGCACGCAGCACGCAGCGACCGATGCGGCCGTAACCGTTGAGAGCGACTCTGTAGGGGCGTGGAGAAGACATGAGCAAGTACGCCTGGAATTATTATGAGCATCCGAGGACCACCCGTAGGAGCGGTCCGTGGCCGCGAAAGCCTCGCCGCGGTACACCTGACACACCGCAGCACGCCCTTCGCGGCCCATGACCGCTCCTACAGGAGGTCCGCAATCCCCGTAGGAGCGGTCCGTGGCCGCGAAAGCCTCGCCGCGGTACACCTGACACACCGCAGCACGCCCTTCGCGGCCGATGACCGCTCCTACGCGGGTGTGGATCAGTCTTCGAGCAATTCTTCGGCGGTGGCCAGGATATTCTCCAGGGTGAAACCGAACTCTTCGAACAAGGCCGGCGCCGGTGCCGACTCGCCAAAGCTGGTCATGCCGATCACGCGGCCTTCCAGGCCCACGTACTTGTACCAGTAGTCGGCATGCGCCGCCTCGATGGCGATGCGCGCGCTGACCTGCAGCGGCAACACCGACTGCTTGTAACCCGCGTCCTGCGCGTCGAACACGCTGGTGCACGGCATCGACACGACGCGCACGTTGCGGCCCTGCTCGGTCAGTTTGTCGAATGCCTTCACCGCCAGACCGACTTCGGAACCGGTGGCAATCAGGATCAACTCAGGCTCGCCAGCACAATCCTTGAGCACATAGCCGCCACGGGTGATATCGGCCAGTTGGGCCTGGTCGCGAGTCTGGCGATCGAGGTTCTGACGCGAGAAGATCAGCGCCGATGGACCATCGTTGCGCTCCAGGGCGAATTTCCATGCTACCGCCGACTCGACCGCATCGGCAGGACGCCAGGTGTCGAGGTTCGGGGTGCAGCGCAGGCTGGCCAGCTGTTCGATCGGCTGGTGGGTCGGGCCATCTTCACCCAGACCGATGGAGTCGTGGGTGAATACGTAGATCACGCGCTTCTTCATCAGCGCCGACATGCGTACCGCGTTGCGTGCGTATTCCATGAAGATCAGGAAGGTCGCGCCGTACGGCACGAAGCCGCCATGCAGGGCGATGCCGTTCATGATCGCGCTCATGCCGAATTCGCGTACGCCATAATAGATGTAGTTGCCGGCGGCGTCATCTGCTTCGACACCCTTGCAGCCTTTCCACAGGGTCAGGTTGGAACCGGCCAGGTCGGCCGAGCCACCGAGAATTTCCGGCAGCAATGGGCCAAAGGCGTTCAAGGCGTTCTGGCTGGCCTTGCGGCTGGCGATGGTCTCGCCCTTGGCGGCCACTTCGGCGATGTAGGCGCTGGCCTTTTCGGAGAAATCGGCTGGCAGCTCACCGCTCATGCGCCGCACGAATTCATTGGCCAGTTCGGGGTAGGCGGCGGAATAGGCAGCGAAGCGCTGGTTCCACTCGGCTTCCACGGCAACGCCGGCTTCCTTGGCGTCCCACTCCTTGTAGATGTCGGCCGGGATTTCGAACGGGCCGTGGTTCCACTTCAGCGCAGCGCGGGTCAGAGCGATCTCTTCGGCACCCAGTGGCGCGCCGTGGCAGTCTTCCTTGCCCTGCTTGTTCGGCGAGCCAAAGCCGATGGTGGTCTTGCAGCAGATCAGGGTGGGCTGCTCGCTCTTGCGCGCGGTCTCGATGGCGGTCTTGATTTCGTCCGCATCGTGGCCGTCGACGTTGCGAATCACTTGCCAGCCGTAGGCTTCGAAGCGTTTCGGCGTGTCGTCGGTGAACCAGCCCTCGACTTCGCCGTCGATGGAGATGCCGTTGTCATCGTAGAAAGCGATCAGCTTGCCCAGGCCCAGGGTGCCGGCCAGCGCGCTCACTTCGTGGGAGATGCCTTCCATCATGCAGCCGTCGCCGAGGAACACATAGGTGTTGTGATCGACGATCTTGTGGCTGTCGCGGTTGAACTGCGCCGCCAGCACTTTTTCTGCAATGGCGAAACCGACGGCGTTGGCCAGGCCCTGACCCAGTGGGCCGGTGGTGGTTTCCACGCCTGGGGTGTAGCCGTACTCGGGGTGGCCCGGGGTGCGGCTGTGCAGCTGGCGGAAATTCTTCAGGTCCTCGATGCCCAGGTCGTAGCCGGTGAGGTGCAGCAGCGAATAGACCAGCATCGAGCCGTGGCCGTTGGACATGACGAAACGGTCGCGGTTGGCGAACGCCGGGTTGGCCGGGTTGTGCTTGAGGAAGTCACGCCACAGCACTTCGGCGATATCCGCCATGCCCATGGGGGCACCCGGGTGGCCGCTGTTGGCTTTTTGCACGGCATCCATGCTCAGTGCACGAATGGCATTGGCGCGCTCACGACGGCTGGGCATCGCATGTCTCCTGGGGTCTGTGTAGGCAGGGATACAACAAAGAACGACATTTTCCCCCACCGGCAGGGGGTTGGGCAATCGGACATTTGCCCCAGCGGGCAAATGCACGGCCGCACCAGCTGCGAACCAATATCAAAACTTTTTGATATTGGTCTTGCGAGGCTGCGCATCGCTCACTAGACTGCCGAACCTATGAACCTGCGCGCCCCTGCTTTCGACCATCAGGCAAGTGACGATCTGGCGGCCCTGTGCAAGGCCGGCGGCGATCCACTGCGCCTCAACGTGCTGCGCGCGCTGGCCAGCGATTCGTTCGGCGTGCTGGAGCTGGCGCAGATCTTCGCAGTGGGCCAGTCGGGCATGAGCCATCACCTCAAGGTGCTCGCCCAGGCCGACCTGGTGGCTACCCGCCGCGAGGGCAACGCGATTTTCTACCGCCGCGCCCTGCCCAACGCTCGCGCGCTGGGCGGGCGCCTGCACAGCGCCTTGCTCGAAGAGGTCGACGCGTTGAGCCTGCCGGCCGAGGCCCAGGTGCGCATGGCCGTGGTGCAGCGCCAGCGCGCGGCGGCCAGCGAAGATTTCTTCTCGCGCATGGAAGAAAAATTCCGCGCCCAGCAGGACCTCATCGCCGGCTTGCCGCAGTACCGCGAAAGCCTGCTGGCCCTGCTCGACAAACTCAGCTTCGCCAGCCAGGCCAGCGCCTTGGAAGTGGGCCCTGGCGACGGCGGCTTCTTGCCCGAGCTGGCGCGGCGCTTTGCTCAGGTCACGGCGCAGGACAACAGCCCGGCCATGCTCGAACTGGCGCGTCAGGTCTGCCTGCGCGAGCGGTTGGGCAACGTGCGCCTGGAGCTGGTCGATGCCTTGGCACCCACCAGCCTGCGCGCCGACTGCGTGGTGCTGAACATGGTCCTGCACCACTTCAGCGACCCGCAGCAGGCCCTCGGTCATCTGGCCCAGCGCGTGCAACCGGGTGGCAGTCTTTTGGTCACAGAATTGTGCAGCCACAACCAGAGTTGGGCCAAGGAGGCCTGCGGTGATCTCTGGTTGGGTTTCGAACAGGAAGATCTGGCCCGTTGGGCCACCGCTGCGGGGCTTGTACCCGGAGAGAGCCTCTACGTGGGCTTACGTAATGGTTTCCAGATTCAGGTCCGACATTTCTCGCGGCCGGCTGGCGACACTCACCATCGGTCAATTTAGGAAACCGTCGAGATGAGCGAATACTCCCTTTTCACCTCCGAGTCCGTCTCTGAAGGACACCCGGACAAGATCGCCGACCAGATTTCCGACGCGGTGCTGGACGCCATCATCACCCAGGACAAGTTCGCCCGCGTGGCTTGCGAAACCCTGGTCAAGACCGGCGTGGCGATCATCGCCGGCGAAGTCAGCACGTCGGCCTGGGTCGACCTGGAAGACATCGTGCGCAAGGTCATCGTCGACATCGGCTACAACAGCTCCGATGTCGGCTTCGACGGCGCCACCTGTGCGGTCATGAACATCATCGGCAAGCAGTCGGTGGACATCGCCCAGGGCGTGGACCGCAGCAGGCCGGAAGATCAGGGCGCAGGCGACCAGGGCCTGATGTTCGGCTACGCCAGCAACGAAACCGACGTGTTGATGCCCGCGCCGATCTGCTTCTCGCATCGCCTGGTCGAGCGCCAGGCCGAAGCGCGCAAGTCCGGCCTGCTGCCGTGGCTGCGCCCCGATGCCAAGTCGCAGGTCACCTGCCAGTACGAAGGCGGCAAGGTCGTGGGCATCGATGCAGTGGTGCTGTCGACCCAGCACAACCCGGACGTGTCCTACAAGGACCTGCGCGAAGGCGTGATGGAGTTGATCGTCAAGCACGTGTTGCCGGCCGAACTGCTGCACAAGGACACCCAGTTTCACATCAACCCGACCGGCAACTTCATCATCGGTGGCCCGGTGGGTGACTGTGGCCTGACCGGACGCAAGATCATCGTCGACAGCTACGGCGGCATGGCCCGCCACGGTGGCGGTGCGTTCTCCGGCAAGGATCCGTCCAAGGTCGACCGCTCTGCGGCCTACGCCGGTCGCTACGTGGCCAAGAATATCGTCGCCGCCGGCCTGGCCGAGCGCTGCGAGATCCAGGTGTCCTACGCCATCGGCGTGGCCCAGCCCACGTCGATCTCGATCAACACCTTCGGCACCGGCAAGATCAGCGACGACCAGATCGTCAAGCTGGTGCGTGCGCACTTCGACCTGCGTCCGTATGCCATCACCACCATGCTCGACCTGCTGCACCCGATGTACCAGGCCACCGCGGCCTACGGCCACTTCGGCCGGGCGCCGGTGGAAATGACCGTAGGCGACGACACCTTCACCGCGTTCACCTGGGAGCGCACCGACCGTGCCGCGGCCCTGCGCGACGCCGCCGGCCTCAAGTAAGCCAGGCGCCTGACAGCAGTACACGAAAAGCCCCGGCCGGGTGACTGGCCGGGGCTTTTTTGTGTCGTCGCAAACGGCGCAGGCCTGCTTCGAGGCGAGACGGCTTTGACCTGGCCGGCAAAAGGTCCTTCAATGGAAGGATCATGTCGTGGGCCACTGCAGCAACTCGATACGTGGTGCCACGAATAGGACGCGTCCTACAGAAATTTACTTCAATTCATCGTCAACTATTCAGAATCATATTCACGGAGTCACCATGAACAAGCTTTCCTCCCTGTGCGCTTTGCTGGTCACCGGTGTGCTCGTCGCCCCGGCGATGGCTGCCCCTCCTGCCCCCGCCGTGGCGGCAGTGGCCACCGGTTGCGCCGCCAAGCAGCAGAACGTGCAGGCACAGATCGCCGTTGCCAAGGCCAACGGCAACCAGAATCAGGTCGATGGCCTGAACACCGCACTGCGCGAGATCCAGACCAACTGCACCGACAATTCGCTGCGCAAGGAACGTGAAGGCAAAGTGCTCGATGCCAAGCGCGAAGTCAGCAAGCGTCAAAGCGACCTGGACAAAGCCATGAAGAAAGGCGATTCGGAGAAGATCAACAAGCGCAAGGACAAGCTCGCCGAGTCACGCAAGGAATTGCAAGAAGCAATGGATGAGCTGGACAAGTAACGAGCATTGCGCGGCGAGTCATCTCGATGATCCGCCGCCTGTACGCAAAGTGCCGCTACATCGAGACGAAGAAGTAACTGACGATGATCGCGAACCCGGTGAACCATACCAACGACCGCAAGGCAGCCCAGTCGGCCAGGTAACAGATGATGTACAGCAGGCGTGTAGTGATGAACACCACTGCCAGCACGTCGAGCGTCACCTGTTGCGCATTGCCGACGATATCGGAAATGACCACTGCGGCGATGAAGCCGGGAAGAATTTCGAAACTGTTCAACTGCGCGGCGTGGGCCCGCTTGGGCAAGCCCTCCAGCGCGTCGAGGTAGGCTCGCGGATCATGGTTGTGGCGCAAGCCGAAGTTGCCGCCCGTGAACTTGGCGATATAGGCGCATGCGTAGGGCAATACCAAAGCGATCAAGACACACCAGAAGGCGACGGTCATACAGAGTTCCTTGTTCGAGTCTTCCATACCGATGTGCCCATGCACGCTCGATAGACATTAAGAGGACACACGCCGCGAAAGGTTCGCCCGCGCAGAGTTCCATTGCAATTATCAATTTGGCCGCCTTTGCGGCACTCCCTATAATACGCGCCGCTGTATTGCTGCATCCTTTTGCGCTCCTATTCCAATAAATCGTGTTCTCTGCAGTTCATGCGGAGGCTGGCGCATGCCTTTGTCGGGCAACTCACCCTCCTACTCGAGAACATCCGCATGCCACTTGCATTGTTTGCATTGGCCGTCGCCGCATTCGGCATCGGCACCACCGAATTCGTCATCATGGGCCTGCTCACCGATGTGGCGCAGGACCTGTCCGTCAGCATCCCGGATGCGGGCTTGCTGATCACCGGCTACGCCCTGGGCGTGGTCTTCGGCGCGCCGGTGCTGGCGGTGCTCACCGCCAACCTGCCGCGCAAGGCTACCTTGCTGGGCATGACCTTGATGTTCATCCTCGGCAACGTGCTGTGCGCGCTGGCGCCCAATTACGCCACGCTGATGGGCGCCCGAATCATCACGGCCCTGTGCCATGGAGCGTTCTTCGGAATCGGCTCGGTAGTGGCCGCAGGCCTGGTGGCGCCGAACAAGCGCGCCCAGGCCATCGCCCTGATGTTCACCGGACTGACCCTGGCCAACGTGCTGGGGGTACCGCTGGGCACGGCGTTGGGCCAGTTCGCCGGCTGGCGCTCCACGTTCTGGGCCGTCTCGGTGATCGGCATCATTGCCCTGCTGGCGCAGATCGTCTGGCTGCCCAAGGCCATTCCCATGGAACGCGGCAACCTGGCCCGCGAGTTCCGCGTGCTGCGCAAGCCCAACGTGTTGCTGCCCCTGGCCATGAGCGCGATGGCCTCCTGCAGCCTGTTCAGTGTGTTCACCTACATTGCACCGATCCTGCAGGACGTTACCGGCGTCAGCGCCCACGGCATCACCGTGATGCTGCTGCTGTTCGGCGTCGGCCTGACCATCGGCAGCATGCTCGGTGGCCGTCTGGCCGACTCGCGCCTGCTGCCCTCGCTGGTGGGCATGGCCATTGCGGTGGTGTTGATCCTGGCCCTGTTCACCCAGACCAGCGGCTCATTGATCCCGGCCGCGCTGACATTGCTGGCGTGGGGCGTGTTCGCCTTCGCGCTGTGCCCGATCCTGCAATTGCTGATCATCGACCAGGCACACGAGGCGCCGAACCTGGGCTCGACCCTCAACCAGAGCGCCTTCAACCTGGGCAACGCCGCCGGCGCCTGGGTCGGCGGCCTGGTTGTCGCCAGTGGTGCACCATTGGTGGATTTGCCATGGACCGGCGCCATAACCGGCATCGGCACCCTGATACTCGCCGTGGTGTTCATCTATTGGCAGCGCAGGCCAACCGCGGCACTCAACGCGGCGGGATGAACGGGTGTGCCGTTCGGGCGCACGGCAACATCAAACAACACTGCAGCGTTTGATAGGCCTCATCTATCGATAAATCTTCATCATTTGACCAAAGGAGCCCGGATGCTCGAGCTAGTTGCCACATTCATCTGCCTCACCACACTGCTGACCTATGTGAATTTCCGCTTCATCGGCCTGCCCCCTACCATCGGCGTGATGGTGACCGCTCTGCTGTTCTCGCTGATCCTGCAAGGCTTGAGTTTCATCGGCTACCCGGGCCTGGAAGAACGCGTCGAAGCATTGATGAACCAGATCGACTTCGGCGATCTGCTGATGAACTGGATGCTGTCCTTCCTGCTGTTCGCCGGCGCCCTGCACGTGAACCTCGCCGACTTGCGCAACTACCGCTGGCCGATCGGTCTGCTGGCCACTTTCGGCGTGCTGATCGCCACCTTCGTCATCGGCGCCCTGGCCTTCTGGATATTCGGCCTGTTCGGCTGGCACGTCAGCTTCCTGTACTGCTTGCTGTTCGGCGCCCTGATTTCACCTACCGATCCGATCGCGGTGCTGGGCGTGCTGCGCACGGCCAACGCCTCCAAGCCGTTGAAAACCACCATTGTCGGCGAATCGCTGTTCAACGATGGCACGGCGGTGGTGGTGTTCACCGTGCTGCTAGGTATCGCTCAACTGGGCGAAACACCGACGGCGGGCGCAACGGCCATGCTGTTCCTGCATGAAGCCGTGGGGGGCGCACTGTTCGGCGGCCTGATCGGCTACATCGTCTACCGCATGATCAAGAGCATCGAGCAGTACCAGGTCGAGGTCATGCTGACCCTGGCGCTGGTGATCGGTGGCTCGGCCATGGCCTACGAGCTGCATGTGTCGGCGCCGATCGCAATGGTGGTGGCCGGGCTGATCATCGGCAACCTGGGGCGCAACCTGGCAATGAACGACATGACCCGGCGCTATATGGACGGCTTCTGGGAGTTGCTCGACGACATCCTCAATGCGCTGCTGTTCGCCTTGATCGGCCTGGAGCTGTTGCTGCTGCCGTTCTCCTGGCTGCACCTGTTCGCAGCCTCCCTGCTGGCCGTGGCGATCCTGCTCTCGCGGTTGCTCACGGTGGCCCCGGCGATTCTGCTGCTGCGACGCTTTCGCAGCGTCCCGCGTGGCACCATTCGCGTGCTTACCTGGGGTGGCCTGCGCGGCGGCGTCTCGGTCGCCCTGGCCCTGGCCCTGCCGATCGGACCGGAACGCGACCTGCTGTTGAGCATCACCTACATCGTCGTGCTGTCCTCGATCCTGTTGCAGGGCCTGAGCATCGGCAAACTGGTCAAGGCCGTGACCCGCGAGCCGGATACGCAGGCCGTGCGCGAGCATTGATCGGCACCGTTCGCATACGAAAAACCCCGCTCTCGCGGGGTTTTTCATTTACACCATCACAACCGGGTCGCCATCAGAAGATGTTGATCGGGTACTCGACGAAAGCGCGTACTTCGTTGCCGTCGTCGTTATAGCCCGAAGCACGGACGTTGTCCGAGGTGCGCAACCACGAGCCGCGCAGACGCAGGGTCAGGTCCTTGGCCGGGCCATTCTGCACCACGTACTGGACCTGGTTGAATATCTCGCGTTCCTGGCCATCGCCCGTCGGGGTGCGGATGTTGTCACCACGCACGTAGGCCACCTTGTAGGTCAGGCCGGGCACGCCGAACGTGCGGAAGTCGATGCCGTAGCCCAACTGCCAGGAGACTTCGTCTTCGGCGTTGAAGTCCGACCAGTACGAGTTGGCCAGGAAAATGGTCGAGCCACCGTCGCCCACACCACCGGCGTTCTGATAGAAACCGTAGTTGTAGCCGGTATCGCCCGTGCTGCGCTGGTGTGCCAGGGTCAGCGAGTGCGGACCGAAGGCCCAGGTCGCGGCCAGGCTCCAGATCTTGTTGTCCTGGCCAGTGCCCAGCGTGCTGGCGTAGTCCTTGTCCAGGTGCGAGCGGTAGCCGTTGAAATCAAACGTCAGCGACTGTTCGCTCGGCAGGGCCAGCACGTAGTTGAGGTTGACGTACTGCTTCTTCAGCCGGTCTTCGACATCCGAGGCATACAAGGCGCCGGTCAGGCTGTCGCTGAACTGATAGCTGCCGCCGTACACGTCGATTTTCTTCAGGCCACCGCTGTCGCGGGCTTCGGCGCTCTTGCGCGCTTCCTGGGTGAAGCGGCCGGCGTTGAGCACCAGGCCATCGATTTCCTTGGAGGTGATCAGGGTGCCGGTGAAGCTTTCCGGCAACAGGCGCGAATCGTCGAAATTGAGCACCGGCAGCGCCGGCATCTGGTCGCCGTACTTGATCACAGTATTGGAGATGCGCACTTTCACCGCTGCGCCGGCGCGGGCCAGATCGTGGGGCGCACTGCTCGGATCGTCCGAAGTACCGCCACGCTTGAAAAAGTCGATACCGCCGGCACCGGCGCGACCGGTGCCGCCGTCCAGGCGCAGCGCATACAGGCCGAATGCATCGACGCCGACGCCGACCGTGCCCTGGGTGAAACCGGAATTGAACTTGGCGATCACACCCTGGCCCCACTCGGCCTTGTCCTGCCCGCCATGCTTGTAGTCACGACTGATGTAGGCATTGCGCAGCAGTACGTCGAGGTGGCTGTCTTCGACGAAGCCCTTGCTATCGGCCTGTTCGCTGGCCATGGCCTGGGTCGCCGCCATCACGCCCAGCGCGAGGGCAGCCAGTTTCTTGTTCAACATCTTGTTTTCCCTAATCACCAGTGAGGACGCGACACGGCCACCCGCTCGTTTCCCGCCGTCCGCATTGCCAGCGCAACGCTCTGCAACAGGCATTCGGAGGGGCGGGGCAGGGTCTATGCGGGCCAGTGCGCGGGGTCGGATCCTAGCGATGGGAGGATGCGAAAGTCAAAATTTCGTGAAACTTTATCGCTATAAGCGGGTCGCTTTGCGGCATAACGCCCACAAAAAAGCCCGACATCAGGTCGGGCTTCAAAGGCTGGTCAGCCCGCCTCAGCCGCGCACGGGCGCCGGCTGCTGCTGGGTCAGGCAATGGATGTTGCCGCCACCGAGCAGCAACTCACGGCCCGGCACCATCACCACTTCGTGCTCCGGAAACAGCTGCTGCAACAGGACCTGCGCCTGGCTGTCGAGCGGGTCGTCGAAGCTGGGCGCGATGATGCCGCCGTTGACGATCAGGAAGTTAACGTAGGATCCGGCCAGGCGCACGGACGGGTGACGCTCCTGGCTGCCGGCAACCAGATCGACGCCATCGCACTCCTGCTGGGTGGCATACAGGGGCCCCGGGATCGGCATCTTGTGTACCACCAGCGCCCGGCCCTTGGCATCGACGCTGCTTTCCAGCACCTGCAGGGCAGCCTGGCAGCGGGCATAGTTCGGGTCACTGGCGTCGTCGGTCCAGGCCAGGAGCACTTCACCTGGACGCACGTAGCAGCAGAAGTTGTCGACGTGTCCGTCGGTCTCGTCGTTGAACAGGCCGTCGGGCAGCCAGATGACCTTGTCCACTGCCAGATGATCGGACAGGATTCGCTCGATCTGCTCGCGGTTCAGGTGCGGGTTGCGATTGCGGTTGAGCAGGCATTCCTCGGTGGTGATCAGCGTGCCTTCGCCGTCCACGTGAATCGAGCCGCCTTCGAGCACGAAACCTTGCGTGTGGTAACCCTGGCAGCGCTCCATGCCCAGCACCTTGCTTGCCACCTGCTCGTCGCGGTTCCAGGGGGCATAGAGGCCACCGTCAAAGCCGCCCCACGCATTGAACGCCCAGTCCACACCGCGCACCTGGCCGCTTTCGTCGATCACGAAGGTCGGCCCGGTATCACGCATCCAGGCATCGTCGCTGCTCATTTCGACCACGCGAATGTTCGGCACGTCCAGGCGCGCGCGCGCGTTGTCGTACTGCCCGGCAGACACCCCGACCGTGACCGGCTCGAAACGCGCGATGGCCTTGGCCAGGGCGACATGCGCCGCCTGCACCGGCTTGCCGCCCAGGCGCCAGTTGTCCGGGCGCTCGGGCCACAGCATCCAGGTCTGGGTATGGGGCGCCCATTCGGCCGGCATGTGGAAACCGTCGGCGCGAGGGGTACTGTCGAGCGTGGTCATGGGTCAGGGCTCCGGTGGTCCATGAAAAAGGTATGGGCGCACTCTACAGGTTGTCGAGCGGATCGTGAAACGCGCCCAGGCCTGTCTTTCAGCCCTGGATTTCGTCAAGCACCTGCACCACGCAATCGACGAAGAAATCCACGCTCTGTCGGGTGGTCACCATCGGCGGCTTGATCTTGAGGATGTTCAGGTGGTCACCGGTAGGCTGCATGAAGATGCCCAGCTCGCGCAGCCGCTCGCACAGCAGCGCCGTCTCCTGCGTCGCCGGCGCCAGGCTATGGCGATCGCGCACCAGTTCCAGGCCCAGATAGAACCCGGACCCGTGCACGGCGCCCACCAGCGGATGCTGGTCGAGCAACCCTTGCAAGCGTGCCTTGAAATGCCTGCCAACCACCTTCGCGTTCTCCCACAGCCCCTCTTCGGCCATCACATCGAGCACCGCCAGGCCAATGCGGCAACTGACCGGGCTGCCACCGGACGATGAGAAGAAATACCCCTCGGCTTCCAGTGCCTCGGCTACCTCGCGGCGGGTAATCACCGCGCCCAGCGGGTGACCATTGCCCATGCCCTTGGCCATGGTGATGATGTCCGGCACCACGCCTTGCTGTTCGAACCCCCAGAAATACTCGCCCAGGCGCCCATAGCCAACTTGCACTTCGTCGGCGATGCACAGCCCGCCCCGCGCGCGAACGCGGTCATAGACCTGCTGCAGATAGCCCTCGGGCAAGGCTATGCCGCCGGCGTTGCCGTACACCGGCTCGCAGATGAAACCGGCCAGCTGGCGGCCCTGCTCATCCAGCTGACGCAAGGTGTCGTCGACACTGCGGACGTAGCCTGCGGTGCAGTCGGGACCACGGAAAGTGCCACGGTAGCTGTTGGCCGCCATGACCGGATGGACCCAGTCCGGTCGCGTGCTCAACGCCTGCGGGTTGTCGGCGATGGAGGTGGAAATGGCATCGGTGGCCACCGACCAGCCATGGTAGGCCTCGAGCATGCTGAGCATGTCGCGCCCGCCGCTGGCTGCCCAGGCCAGGCGGATCGCCAGATCGTTGGCCTCGGTGCCGCTGTTGACCAGAAACACCCGATCGAAACCTGGCGGCGCGAGTGCCAGCAGGCGCTCGGAAAACTCGGCGATCGCTGCATAGTGAAAGCGTGAGTTGGTATTGAGCAGTGACCATTGCCGCGCCGCCACCTGGGCCATGCGCGGGTGTCCATGGCCGAGCACCGCGACGTTGTTGAGCATGTCCAGGTACGACTGGCCGTGCATGTCGATCAGATGGTTGCGCCAGCCGCGCTCGATCTGCGGCGGCGCCTGGTAATAATGCTTCTGCGAGCGAGCGAAACTGGCGTCGCGCCGCTGCAGCAGCAGACCTGCGTCGGGCGGTAGCGGCGCGTCGCAATCCATGCCGAGCACCCTTGCCGGCGACGGGCACAGGGACTGCCAGGCCGCCGCCCGCGCCGGCGTGCAGAACAGTGGCGGGCTCACATCAGGGCTGCGGCACAACTGCACCAGCAGCGAACCGTCGACCTTGCCCAACGGTGCGCCCGCAGCCAGCACGGTCCCCGCCGGGCTTGGGCAGTCGAGCCCCCACAGGTGCAGGCTCAAGGAAGCACCTTCGAGCACCACGCTGGCATCGGCCAACCGCTTCAGCGTGCCAGCCCAGGGCGCCTGCAGATCGGTGCCCGGCGGCGCCTGAACCTGCACGTGCAGCGCGCAGGTCGCCGACGCCGCGCAGGTATCGATGCGAGTACGCGAGAGGCGATACTCACCATAACCCGTACAGGCCCAGCCGCTGCCCGCTGCGGCACCGCTCAGCAGCCGTTCGTCGATATTCGCTTGCTCCCAGTTGCCGTCCGCGAAATGCTCGCTGAGTACGCTCAAGTCCACTCGACAAACTGTCGAATGCGTCACGTGAGCAAACAAAGGCAATATGCCATCTCCGGCTGATTCAGGTATGCTCTGCCCCACACTGCTGAAAATTGCCGCTTCCATCAATTCGAATGGTTCTGCGGTAGCTATGTCGAAGATTTCCCACTCATGCTCGACATTGGCCCGGATATAGTCGTTGTCCGGCGCCACGCTCAGCTGCCGGGCGCTGCTCGACACCAGCACCGCTGCCCGCAGCACCACCAATGGCCATAAGGCACGCAGCTCCGCTTGCTCGAGCGGATTGACCCGATGATAGGCTGCCACTGTCGGCAACACCGCGAACGGATCGCCATGGCCATGATGCAGCAGCGCAGCGCAGGTCGCCGCCAGGTCCGCCACCCGCCAGGTGTGCACCAGATCACCGAAGTCGATCAGGCCCGTGAGCTGCCAGCGCAGGTCGGCATCGCGCTGCCAGACACTGTTGTCATCGGTGATGTCCAGATGCACCGCCTGCAGCGGCAGATCGGCACTGACCGCACCCAGTCGACGCTGCGCCTGGAACGCCATTTCGACCACACGGCCGCGCTGCCCGGGATCGTCGAGCGCCGGCAACAGATGATCAAGCAACTTATGCGCATGTCGCGGGTCCCATTGCAGCGTGCGCGCAAGGCCAGGGTGTTGAAAGTCGAGCAAGGCACGGTCTACCTCGCCGCACAACTGACCAATGCGCGCGATGGCAACCGGCCCCAGATGCTTGAGGCGAGTCAGCGGCTGACCGTCCAGATAGCTCAACACGCGCATCTGCAGGCGCTGCTGGCCCAGGTGTACGGCAAGGGTATCGCGACCGTCGAGGGCAGCCAGTGCCTGTGGTACTGCAAGGCCGTGGCCAGCCAGATGCCGCATCGCCTCATGCTGGGCCGCGAGCGCCTGAGGGGCCGCGTCGTCGTGACAGAACTTCAGCACCCAGCGATGCTGGGCGCTTTCCACGCGAAAGTTGAGGTCTTGCTGGCTGCCCAGGCTGTGCAGTTGACCTTGCAGGCCGTAATGCTCGAACAACAATGCCTGCGCCTGTTCGATACTCACCACGGGGTTGGGACGACTGGCGCGATGCACGAGCGTGTCGAGCGGCATGAATGAAACCTCGATGGGCTGATTTGCAAGTACTGTAGCGGTTCGCCGCGCAGGATTTCCACCGTCGGCAACGCTACCGCTCGCGACACGATCGCGCAGCCAGGCTGCCGTTGAACCACGTCGCGCCAGGCCTGTATCGTCCATGAACAGGCCTGGCGCGGAACACCGTTGCACATTCGTTTGACAAACCGGGCTTGCACCGCCGCGCCCATCCACACAAGCTAGGCTGCAACGAATCATTGTCAGCTCAGGAAGAAGGCTTTCGACATGCGCATTCTCATCACCGGCGGCGCCGGTTTCATTGGCTCGGCACTGGTGCGTCACCTGATCGCCAACACCGAGCACGAAGTACTCAACCTCGACAAGCTGACCTACGCCGGCAACCTCGAATCACTGGCTGAAATCGCCAGCGACAGCCGTTACGAATTCGTCCAGGCCGACATTGCCGACCAGGCCGCGGTCAGCGCCGTGCTGGCGCGCTTCCAGCCCCACGCGATCATGCACCTGGCGGCCGAATCCCACGTCGACCGCTCCATCGACGGGCCGGGCGAGTTCATCCAGACCAACGTGGTCGGTACCTACGCCTTGCTCGAAGCCACCCGTGGCTACTGGCAGCACCTGCCGGCGGCCGAACGCGAAGCCTTCCGCTTCCACCATATTTCCACCGACGAGGTCTACGGCGACCTGCACGGCGTGGACGACCTGTTCACCGAAACCACACCGTACGCGCCAAGCTCGCCGTACTCGGCCAGCAAGGCAGCCTCCGACCACCTGGTGCGTGCCTGGCAGCGTACCTACGGGCTGCCGGTGCTGATCACCAACTGCTCGAACAACTACGGCCCGTATCACTTCCCGGAAAAACTCATTCCGCTGGTGATTCTCAATGCCCTGGCCGGCAAGCCACTGCCCGTGTACGGCAATGGCATGCAAGTTCGTGACTGGCTGTACGTCGAAGACCATGCCCGCGCCCTGTTCAAGGTCGTCACCGAAGGCGTGGTCGGCGAGACCTACAACATCGGCGGCCACAACGAGCAGAAGAACATCGACGTGGTGCGCAGCATCTGCGGCCTGCTCGACGAACTGGCGCCACAGCGTCCGGACGGCGTGGCGCACTATGCCGACCTGATCACCTTCGTCAAGGACCGCCCGGGCCACGATGTGCGCTATGCCATCGACGCCAGCAAGATCGAGCGCGAACTGGGCTGGGTGCCGCAGGAAACCTTCCAGACCGGCTTGCGCAAGACCGTGCAGTGGTATCTGGACAATCTTCAATGGTGCCGTCGCGTACAGGACGGCAGTTATCAAGGTGAACGCCTGGGCTTCACCGAACCTAAGGATTTGATCGCATGATGAAAGGTATCGTTCTGGCCGGGGGCTCCGGCACCCGCCTGCACCCCATTACCCTGGGTGTTTCCAAGCAACTGCTGCCCATCTACGACAAGCCGATGATCTACTACCCGATCTCGGTACTGATGCTGGCCGGCATCCGCGAGATCCTGCTGATCTCCACCCCTCAGGACCTGCCGCAATACCGCCAGTTGCTCGGCGACGGCAGCCAGTTCGGGATCAACATCCAGTTCGCCGAACAGCCAGCACCGGACGGCCTGGCCCAGGCGTTCCTGATCGGTGAGGAATTCATCGGCGAAGACCCGGTGTGCCTGATCCTGGGCGACAACATCTTCCACGGCCAGCACTTCAGCGACCAGCTCAAGCGTGCCTCGGCGCACCCGACCGGCGCCACCGTGTTCGGTTACTGGGTCAAGGATCCGGAGCGTTTCGGCGTGGTCGAGTTCGACCAGGACGGGCGTGCACTGTCCATCGAAGAGAAGCCGACCGAGCCCAAGTCCAGCTATGCGGTCACCGGCCTGTATTTCTACGACAACGACGTGGTGCGCATTGCCAAGGATGTCCAGCCTTCGCCCCGTGGCGAGCTGGAAATCACCGACGTCAACAATGCCTACCTGGAACGCGGCGACCTGCGCGTGGAACGCTTCGGCCGCGGCTTTGCCTGGCTCGACACCGGTACCCACGACAGCCTGCTCGATGCCTCGCAATACGTGCAGACCATCGAACACCGTCAGGGCCTGAAAGTGGCTTGCCTGGAAGAGATCGCCTACCAGAACCACTGGATCGACCGCGAACAGCTGCTGGTACGCGCCAAGTACTTCGGCAAGACCGGCTATGGTCAGTACCTGTACTCGCTGGCCGGAGAAACCCGATGAAAGTGATCGCTACCGACCTGCCCGATGTGTTGATCATCGAGCCGAAGGTTTTCGGTGACGAGCGCGGCTTCTTCTACGAAAGCTTCAATGCCAAGGCCTTCCAGGAGGCCACCGGCGTGACGCTGCCGTTCGTCCAGGACAACCATTCACGCTCCGCCCGCGGCGTGCTGCGCGGGCTGCACTATCAGGTGCAGCATGCCCAGGGCAAGCTGGTTCGCGTGGTCACCGGGCAAGTGCTCGACGTGGCGGTGGACATCCGCCGCAGCTCGCCGAACTTCGGCAAGTGGGTGGCGGTCGAGCTGTCCGCGCAGAACAGCCGTCAGTTGTGGATTCCGCCGGGCTTCGCCCACGGTTTCGTGGTGCAGAGCGAGTACGCCGAGTTCCTCTACAAGACCACCGATTACTACGACCCGTCGTCCGAGCGCAGCATTGCCTGGGATGACGAGCAGTTGGCAATCGACTGGCAGCTGGACGCAGCCCCGTCGCTGTCGGCCAAGGACCTGGCCGGCAAGCGCCTGGAAGAGGCCGACGTGTTCCCGTGATCGGCCTGCGGTAACGTCGCGATGCATGTCGACCGTGCTTCGCGGCGTTTACGTGGCGCATAATACGCCGGTCAATTCCGGCGTGTTGTCCTATGACCTCCAGACCTTTCATCACTCGCAGACCCCGCTGGCGCAGCCTGGCAATCCTGGCCCTGTGCCTGGCGCCACTGTTGTGGCCACTGGAGCATCTGGCCGAGCGCTATTACAAAAGCGAGCTGGTCAGCCAGAATCGGCAGACGCTGGACCTCTACGTCGCCAACCTGCTGGGCACCCTGCACCGCTACGAAACCCTGCCGCAGATCCTCGGTGACCTGCCGGCGCTGCGCGCCTTGCTGGCCGCTCCCCGCGATGCCCAGGCGATCCTCGACGCCAACCACCTGCTCAAGGACATCCGCGAACAGACCGGCGCCGAAGTCATGTACCTGCTGGACGCCGACGGCAATACCCTGGCCGCCTCCAACTGGGAACAGCGCGACAGTTTCGTCGGCCGCAATTTCGCCTTCCGCCCCTATTACAGCGATGCCGTGGCCGGGCGCCTGGGGCGCTTCTTCGGGCTCGGCACGACCTCGGCCAAGCGCGGCTACTTCTTTGCCGCCGCCGTGCATGACCAGGACAAGGTCATTGGCGTTCTGGTGGTGAAGGTCGACCTCGACCACACCGAAACCCTGTGGGGCAAGACGCCTGAACAGCTGCTGCTCACCGACCACAACGGCGTGGTCATCCTGACCTCGCGCCCTGAATGGCGCTTCCGTGCCACGCGCCCGCTCAGCGACAGCGAGCGCCAGGCCATCGTCTCGATCCTGCCCTACCCCACCCGCGATCCACAGCCGCTGAACCTGGACCCCGACGCCTGGCTCACGCAAACGCGCACCATCGCCGAAACCGG
Organism: Pseudomonas baltica; assembly: GCF_014235765.1. Classification (GTDB taxonomy): domain Bacteria; phylum Pseudomonadota; class Gammaproteobacteria; order Pseudomonadales; family Pseudomonadaceae; genus Aquipseudomonas; species Aquipseudomonas baltica. The sequence continues at coordinate 362,569 of NZ_JACMYH010000003.1, read as the reverse complement.
CTGGAACGTCAGCATCCTCGCCCCCAAAACCTTGCTCGATCGACCGGTGCGCACCGTCGTCGCCGTGGGCGGAGCCTTGCTCCTGGCATTGATGCTGCTGCTCGGCCTGATGATGCAGCGCCGCCGCCACTACCTCGAGCGCATCGAGTTCGAAGGGCGTACCCGGCACGAACTGGAAACCCGGGTGGTGGAACGCACCAGTGCGCTCGAAGGGCTCAACAGCAAGCTGCGCCAGGAAGTGCTCGAACGCGAGCAGGCCCAGCAGGAACTGGTGCGTGCCCAGGACGAACTGGTGCAGGCGGGCAAGCTGTCGGCGCTGGGCACCATGTCGGCCAGCATCAGCCACGAGCTCAATCAGCCCCTGGCGGCCATTCGCAGCTACGCCGAGAACACCGAAGTGCTGCTCGACCACGAGCGCATCGAGGATGCACGAGGCAACCTCAAGCTGATCAGCGAACTGACCGGGCGCATGGCCTCGATCATCGCCCACCTGCGCGCCTTCGCCCGACGCGACCGTCACGCCCTGGAAAGTGTCGCCCTGCAACCAGCCCTCGACGATGCCCTGGCCCTGCTCGCCAAACGCCGCCGCGCCATGGCCGTCGAGCTTATCCGCGACCTGCCCGATGCGCCGCTCTGGGTGCAGGCCGGTGAAACCCGACTGCGCCAGGTGCTGGGCAACCTGCTGGCCAATGCCCTGGATGCCTTGACCGAAAAGGCCAACCCGCGGTGCCTGTGGCTGAGCGCCGAACAAACGGCCGACGGCGTCGAACTGCGCATCCGCGACAACGGCCCAGGCTTCACCAGCGAGGCCATGGCCCGCGCCCGCGAACCCTTTTTCACCACCAAGACACGCACGCAGGGACTTGGCCTGGGCCTGGCGATCTGCGATACGCTGATGCGCGCGCTGGGCGGCGAACTGCTGCTGTCCAATCATCCCCAAGGCGGTGCCCTGCTGATCCTGCGCTTGCGCGCCGGAGAGCCCGGGGTCAGCCTGCAAGCTCCAGAGGACCCATCGGCATGACCAGCGACAGCGCCATCGACAGCAAGATCCAGGTCGTGCTGATCGACGACGATCCCCACCTGCGCCAGGCCTTGAGCCAGACCCTGGACCTGGCCGGGCTGAAAGTGCTGGCCCTGGCCGACGCCCAGGGCCTGTCCGCGCGCATCGAGCGCGACTGGCCGGGTGTCGTGGTCAGCGACATCCGCATGCCGGGCATCGACGGCCTGCAGTTGCTCGAACAACTGCATGCGCGGGACACCGAACTGCCGGTTCTGCTGATCACCGGGCACGGCGACGTCCCATTGGCCGTGCAGGCCATGCGCGCCGGTGCCTACGATTTCCTCGAAAAACCATTCGCCAGCGATGCGCTGCTCGACAGCGTGCGTCGCGGCCTGGCCGTGCGCCGGCTGGTACTGGACAACCGCAGCCTGCGCATGGCCCTGAGCGATCGCCAGCAGCTGAGCACACGCCTGGTGGGCCAGTCGGCGCCGATGGCGCGTTTGCGCGAACAGATCGGCGCCCTGGCCGGAACCAAGGCCGACGTGCTGATTCTGGGCGAAACCGGCGCCGGCAAGGAAGTGGTGGCGCGCGCTCTGCACGACCTGTCCAGCCGTCGCGGCGGTCCCTTCGTGGCGATCAACGCCGGTGCCCTCGCCGAATCGGTGGTGGAAAGCGAGCTGTTCGGCCATGAACCCGGTGCCTTCACCGGCGCGCAGAAACGCCGCATCGGCAAGTTCGAGTTCGCCAACGGCGGCACCTTGTTTCTCGACGAAATCGAAAGCATGAGCCTGGACGTACAGGTCAAGCTGCTGCGCCTGCTGCAGGAGCGCGTGGTCGAGCGCCTGGGTGGCAACCAGCAGATCCGCCTGGACATCCGGGTGATTGCCGCCACCAAGGAAGACCTGCGTCAGGCCGCCGACCAGGGACGCTTCCGCGCCGACCTGTATTACCGCCTCAATGTCGCCTCGCTACGCATTCCGCCGTTGCGCGAGCGTGGCGAAGACGTGCTGTCGTTGTTCCAGTACTACGCCGACGCTGCCGCCGAGCGCCACGGGGTACTGGCCAACGAGCTGTCGGCGGCCCAGCGTGCATTGTTGTTGCGGCACAGCTGGCCGGGCAATGTGCGCGAGCTGCAGAACGCTGCCGAGCGCTTCGCCCTGGGCCTCGAACTGGCCCTGGACAACGGCGAGCCCGGCCCCGTGGACATGGCGCGGACGGTCGCCGGCGGGCTCAGCGAACAGGTCGAGCATTTCGAACGCGCCTTGATCGCGGCCGAGATGAGCCGCTCGCACACCTCCGTGCGCAGCCTGGCCGAGGCCTTGGGCATTCCACGCAAGACCTTGCACGACAAGCTGCGCAAGCATGGCCTGAGCTTTGGCGGGGGCGACGAACACGAGTGAATCCAAGGCTCTGCAGCGACTGCCTAGTGCTCGCTCGCGGCCTGCGCCAGCGTCACCAGTGACTGACGCCATGGCACATCCCTGGGCAGCGCCAGGAACGACGGGTTGAGCAACGACTGGCGGGCAGGATAGACGAACGGCTGCCCGTCGATCTGCAGCACTTCGCCGCCAGCACCTTCGAGCACACCCTGGGCGGCAGCGGTGTCCCATTGCGAGGTTGGCGCCAGGCGCGGATAGCAATCGGCGGCGCCTTCGGCCAACAGGCAGAACTTCAGCGAGCTGCCGACACTGACCAGATCCAGGGGGCCCACCACGGCGCTCAACCCGGCGAGCAGGTGCTCCTGCCCGGGGCTGGAATGGCGGCGGCTGGCAACCACCTTGAACGCGCTGCCTGGCGCAGGCGTGCGGCGCACGCTGATCGGTTGCGCCGGCTGCTGGCCCACGGCGTGCCAGGCGCCGAGCCCCGCCCCGCCATAGTAGGCGCTGCCCGTGGTTGGTACGGTGACCACACCAAACAGCACCTGACCCTGCTCGATCAAGGCGATGTTGACGGTGAATTCCTCGCTGCCGTTGATGAACTCCTTGGTGCCGTCCAGTGGATCGACCAGCCACCAGCGGGTCCATCGTTCGCGCACGTGCAGCGCGATGTCCGCATCTTCTTCGGACAGGATCGGGATATCCGGTGCCAACGCCTTCAATCCATCGACGATGACATGATGCGCGGCGAGGTCGGCTGCAGTGACCGGCGACTGGTCGGCCTTGGCCATGACCTGCACATCGGCCCGCCAGAACGGCAGGATCGCCGCGCCAGCCCGATGGGCCAGCGCCACCACTTCTGGCAACAGACGTTCGAGATCGCTCACAGGCTGAACACTCCACGCTGGATCAGCAGGTCGCGCGCCAGGTACAGGGCGGCCAGTGCGCGGCCTTCGGAGAACTGCGGGTGCTGGGCCAGGCTGGCCAGCTCGCGCAGGTTCACCCGCTCGACCCGCATCGGCTCCGGCTCGTCGCCCTCGAGCTGCTCCTCGTACAGCCCTTGCGCCAGAACCACCTGGATTTTCTGGCTCATGTAGCCGGGCGACAACGACAGCTCGGTCAGGTGCTCGAGCTGCCGGGCGCCGAATCCGGCTTCTTCCTTGAGCTCGCGATCGGCTGCAGCCAGCACGTCTTCGCCCGGCTCGATCAAACCCTTGGGCAGCGACAGCTCATAGGCGTCGGTGCCCCCGCAATACTCTTCGACCAGCAGCGCATGCTCGGCATCGGCCATCGCCACGATCATCACCGCGCCATAGCCATTGCCGCGCCCCACCAGACGCTCGTAGGTACGCTCGACACCATTGGAGAAGCGCAATTGCACTTCTTCGACACGGAACAGGCGACTACTGGCGACGATTTCGCGGGCAAGGACTTCGGGTTTCTGGCGCATCGGGCAGCTCCTGGACGTGAACGGGTTACTATACCGTGGCTTGGCCTGCGGCAGGCCACCCTTGATCCACCACTGCCCGAGAATCTTCGCTATGCCACGCCTCGCCTGGAGCACCATCGATACCGTCTTGCTGGACATGGATGGCACCTTGCTCGACCTGCATTACGACAACCATTTCTGGCTCGAACATCTGCCGCAGCGCTATGCCCAACTGCACGGGGTGAGCCTGGCCATGGCACAGCTGGAGCTGCAACCGCTGTTCACCGACAACGCCGGCAAGCTGAACTGGTACTGCCTGGATTTCTGGACCCGCGAACTGAACATCCCGGTACGCGAGCTGAAACTGGAGACGGCCGATCTGATCGCCCTGCGCCCCGACGCCGACACGTTTCTGGCAGCGATTCAGCGCGCCGGCAAGCGGGTGATCATGATCACCAACGCCCACCGCGACTCGCTGTCGCTGAAGCTGGAGCGCATCGAGCTGGCGCCGTATTTCGAACGGCTGATCAGTTCCCACGACTACGGCTACCCCAAGGAAAACGCGCAGTTCTGGGACGCCCTGCAGGCCGACATCGGCTTCGACCCGGCGCGCAGCCTGTTCATCGACGATACCCTGCCGGTGCTGCGCAGCGCCCAGGCCTACGGGGTCAAGCATCTGCTCGCGGTGTGCGAGCCGGACAGCCGCAAGGGCGCCAAGGACACCGAAGAATTCGAGGCGGTGGGTGATTACCGCGAGCTCATCGCAGGTCTGTGACCCACCCTGCTGCCCACCGCCCCACCGCCAGCGCGTGCCGCTATACTGCGCATCGCCTACCCAGGAGCGAGCATGGACATCAAGCAACTCAAATTCCTTATCGCGTTGGATGAAACCCGTCATTTCGGCCAGGCCGCAGCGCGTTGCCACATCACCCAGCCGACCCTGTCGATGCGCCTGCGCAACCTTGAAGAAGAGCTCGAGTTGCCCCTGGTGAAGCGCGGCCAGCGCTTCGAAGGCTTCACTGCCCCAGGCGAGCGCGTGCTGGCCTGGGCGCGTACCGTGCTGGCCGCCTACGACGGCCTGCAGGCGGAAGCCGCGGCCTGTCGCGGGCATCTGGTAGGCACTTTGCGCTTGGGGGTGGTGCCGCTGTCCAGCTTCGACCCAGTGCCACTGCTGCACACCCTGCACGGTGAGCATCCCAACCTTCGCTTCGAGCTCAGCTCGCTGAGTTCCGAACAGATCCTCGAGCAACTGGCAAGTAACCGCATCGACCTGGGGGTATCGTTTCTGGAGCGGCTCGATCAGGAGCGCTTCGAATCGAGGGCGCTGGGAGAAACCCGCATGGGCCTGTTGTTCGATCAACGCCACTATGATTTCGGCGAGCAGGCCCTGAGTTGGGAGGCGCTCATCGAGTTGCCGCTGGGCATGCTCACCACCGGCATGCATTTTCGTCAATCCATCGACCACAATTTCCACTCCCGCGGGCTGGCGCCGCAGCCCTTGCTGCAGACCGACGCGGTTCACCAGTTGATCCAGGCCGTACATGGCGGCCTGTGCTGCGCCATCATGCCCCTGGCCGGCGGGCTGGAAGGGCTGACCGAGCACTTGCGCCTGCAACCCATCGCCGACGCCCACACGCTGGCGCCGCTGGGGCTGATCATGCGCCGCGCGGCGCCGCGTTCGGCACTGGCCGAAGCCTGCTTTAAGCTGTATGACGCGCCATGATCAATGCGGTCTATCGTCGCATCGGCAATAGCAATTAGACGCTGGCTCGTCCTGCGCCTAGGCTAAAGGCTGAATTCACTGCCGGTCCATTCCCATGAACGCCAAGCACCCGGCCAGCGCGGTGCCCGTTTCTTCCTCGGTTGCACCCCTCGCCAACCCCATCGCCAGCCAGACCTACAGTTATTGCAGCTTGAGCCTGGACGAGCCCGGCAGTACGCCGCTGGCCGAAGAAGTGGCGCTGGCGATCGCCTACAACGGCATCAGCCAGGCGGTGATGCTGGTCACGCCCACCGATCTCGAAGACTTCGTCACCGGCTTCAGCATCGGCAGCGGCATCGTGGCCGATGCCAATGAAATCTACGACATCAAGCTCAGCGGCACTGGGTCGGCACGCCACGCCGAGGTACAGATCGCCAACCGCGCCTTCTGGAACCTCAAGACCCAGCGCCGGCAACTGGCCGGCAGCAGTGGCTGCGGATTGTGCGGCGTCGAAGCCGTAGAGCAGGCGCTGCCCGAACTGGCCGTGCTGGCCGGCGCCGACTTGCCGCCGGTGCAGTGGCTCGAGGGCCTGCGCCAGCGCATCGGCGCCTTCCAGCCCCTGGGGCAACGCAGCGGCGCGGTGCATGCGGCGCTGTTCATGGACGCCCAAGGCACCCTGCTGCTGGGCCGTGAAGACATAGGCCGGCACAACGCGCTCGACAAAGTGATCGGCGCCCTGGTGCGGCAGAACATCGACAGCACCGGCGGCCTGGCCATCGTCACCAGCCGGTGCAGCCTCGAACTCATCCAGAAAGTACTGCGCGCCGGCATCCAGACCCTGGTCAGCCTGTCGTCGCCCACCGGCCTGGCCCTGCAATGGGCACGCCGGCACAACCTGAACCTCATTCACCTGCCGCAGCACAGCGCGCCGCGGGTCTATAGCCCTGCGTTGGAGAATCAAACGTGAGTATTCACAATCAAGCCGACAAGACCCCCGTTCCCCGCTACAAGCCCTACAAAGGTGCAGCGGGTGGCTGGGGCGCACTGATCAGCGTGACGCAGTTCTGGCTGAGCAGCGACAACGCGCTGAAGAACATCCGCACCCTGCTCAAGACCAACCAGAATGGCGGCTTCGACTGCCCCGGTTGTGCCTGGGGCGATTCGCCGGAAAGCGGCATGGTGAAGTTCTGCGAAAACGGCGCCAAGGCGGTGAACTGGGAGGCGACCAAGCGGCGTGTCGACCCGGCCTTCTTCGCCAAGCACAGCGTCACTTCCCTGCTCGAGCAGAGTGACTACTGGCTCGAGTACCAGGGCCGTCTCACCGAGCCGATGGTCTACGACCCTGCCAGCGACCGCTACGTGCCGATTGCCTGGGACGATGCGTACGCGCTGGTCGCCAAGCATCTGCTCAACCTCGAAAGCCCCGACCAGGCCGAGTTCTACACCTCGGGCCGGGCCAGCAACGAAGCGGCCTACCTGTATCAGCTGTTCGTGCGGGCGTTCGGCACCAACAACTTCCCCGATTGCTCGAACATGTGCCACGAAGCCAGCGGCGTTGCATTGTCGCAGAGCATCGGGGTGGGCAAGGGCACAGTGACGTTCGACGACTTCGAACACGCCGATGCCATCTTCGTCTGGGGGCAGAACCCTGGCACCAACCATCCGCGCATGCTCGAACCCCTGCGCGAAGCGGTCCAGCGTGGCGCCCAGGTGGTCTGCATCAACCCGCTCAAGGAGCGCGGCCTGGAGCGCTTCCAGCACCCCCAGCATCCGATCGAGATGCTTACCAACGGTGACCGTCCGACCAACACCGCCTACTTCCGTCCGGCACTGGGCGGCGACATGGCGATGATGCGCGGCATGGCCAAGTTCCTGCTGCAATGGGAACGCGAGGCCCAGGCCAACAATGCGCCGTCGGTGTTCGACCACGACTTCCTCAACGAACACACCGCCACCGTGCTGGAATACCTGGCCGCGATCGATGACACGCCATGGGCGCACATCGTCGAGCAATCCGGCCTGCCGCTGGAGGACATCGAACTTGCCGCGCGCATGTACCTCAAGGGCAAGAACGTGATCATGTGCTGGGCCATGGGCATCACCCAGCATCGCCACTCGGTACCGACCATTCAGGAAATCTCCAACCTGATGCTGCTGCGCGGCAACATCGGTCGTCCCGGTGCCGGCCTGTGTCCGGTGCGGGGTCACAGCAACGTGCAGGGCGACCGCACCATGGGCATCAACGAGCGCCCACCGGCGTTCCTTCTCGACGCCCTGGAAAAACGCTTCGGCTTCAATGTGCCGCGCACCAACGGCCATAACGTGGTGGAAGCCATCCATGCGATGGCCGAAGGCAGGGCCAAGGTCTTCATCGCCCTGGGCGGCAACTTCGCCCAGGCCACGCCGGACAGCCCGCGCACGGCGCAGGCGCTGCGCAACTGCGAGCTCACGGTGCAGATCAGCACCAAGCTCAACCGCAGCCACCTGATGCACGGCAAGCAGGCACTGATTCTGCCCTGCCTGGGTCGCACCGACATCGATCAACAAAGCGAGGGCCCACAAGCGGTCACTGTGGAAGATTCGTTCAGCATGGTGCACGCCTCCAATGGCCAACTGCAGCCGCTGTCGAAGCACATGCGCTCGGAGCCGGCCATCGTCGCCGGCATCGCCGCCGCCACGCTCGGTACGCAGCCGGTGGACTGGAACTGGCTGATCGGCGATTACGATCGCATTCGTGACCTGATCGCCGATACCCTGCCCGGCTTCAAGGACTTCAACCAACGGCTGAAGCATCCGGGCGGCTTCTACCTGGGCAACAGCGCCGGTGCACGCCGCTGGAACACCCCCAGCGGACGGGCCAATTTCAAGCCCAACCGCCTGCCGCTGGACCTGATCGATGAACGCGTACGCGCCACCGGCCAGATACCGGACCTGATCATGCAGTCGATGCGTTCCCACGACCAGTACAACACCACCATCTACGGCCTGGACGACCGCTATCGCGGCGTGCGTGGCCAGCGTGACGTCCTGTTCGCCAATGAAGCCGACATCATTCGCCTGGGCTTCCGTCCAGGGCAGAAAGCCGATCTGGTGTCGATCTGGGAGGACGGCCGCGAACGGCGCGTGAAGGGCTTCACACTGCTGGCGTTCGACATTCCGGCCGGTCAGGCCGCAGCGTACTACCCGGAGGTCAATCCGCTGGTGCCGCTGGAAAGCGTGGGCGAAGGCAGCAGCACGCCTACTTCGAAGTTCGTTGCCATCCGCCTGGAGCAGCCCGCCCCGAGCGCCCGCATCGCCTGATGTCGAGCGCAGCCCCGTGTCGCGGCGCATGGGCCGCCAACGCGGCTGGCGCCGCTGCTACAGGTAGATCGTACGCCCTGTAGCAGCGTCGCCAGCCGCGTCGCTTTTGATCGTGATCTCAATCTCGACAAAAAGACGCCACTCCGGAAGTACGTGCGACCACCCTCCCTGCTCAAAGTTTCCCCATGAAACTTCCGAATCTCGGAACTGCGTACCCATCGTGCTTTCCATCACATCGTGCTTGTCGGCTGACCCATCGCATTGCAAAGTCGCGCCGTCATCCCTCTGAGATCTGATCGATGAAATTTCCCTCGATACTTTTGTTGACCCTTGGCCTGGTGACAGGCGCTGCTTCTGCAGGCAGCAACACCGAAGCCGGTGTAGGGGGCGCATTGGGTGGGGTTCTGGGCGCGGTGGTTGGCCAGCAACTGGGCGGCAGCACCGGCTCGACCATTGGCGCGGGCCTGGGTGGTGCCGCCGGCAGTGCAGTGGGCGCAGACAAGCGCAATCGCGGCCAGGCCGCCATAGGTGGCGCGCTGGGCGCTGCAGGTGGCAACGTGGTAGGCCGCACCGTGGGCGGCAGCACCGGCGGGCTGGTGGGCGCGGCGACGGGTGGCGGCGCAGGCGGCGCATTGGGCAACTACATGGGCACCTCGGCCGACCGCGACGACCGTGACGATCGTCGCTATCGCGGCCATGACAATCGCGGCAAATCGAAACATCGCGACCGCGGTCGCCACGTCGGCCACAACAAGCACTGGCGCGATCGCTGAGCCAGGCTTTCTGCAAACGCGGCAGGCGGCAAGGCTTCCAGCTGCAGGCCTTTAACCGTCCGCCTGTGCCAGAGCCATAAAAAAACCGCCCTCAAGGGGCGGTTTTTTATTTCAGCAGACGCTTACAACTGCGGACCGGCAGCCTTGATCGAGTCGCTCACTTCGAACTTCTTGAAGTTCTCGATGAACAGCGAAGCCAGGCCTTTGGCCGCTTCGTCGTAGGCAGCTGGGTCTGCCCAGGTGTTGCGCGGGTTGAGCAGGTTGGTATCGACGCCCGGTACGACCTTTGGCACGTCCAGGTTGACGATGTCCAGGTGCTCGGTCTCGGTGCCGATCAGGGCGCCGCTCTGGATCGCTGCAATCACGCCACGGGTGGTGGGGATGTTGAAGCGCTTGCCAACGCCGTAGCCACCACCGGTCCAGCCGGTATTGACCAGGTAGACCTTGGAACCGAAGCCACGGATACGCTTGATCAGCAGCTCGGCGTACTCGCCCGCCGGACGCGGGAAGAACGGTGCGCCGAAGCAGGTCGAGAAGGTCGACTTGATGCCGCTGCCCGAGCCCATTTCGGTCGAACCTACCAGTGCGGTGTAGCCCGACAGGAAGTGATAGGCAGCCTGCTCTTCGCTGAGGATGGACACAGGCGGCAGCACGCCGGTCAGGTCGCAGGTCAGGAAGATCACGGCATTGGGCTCACCGCCCAGGTTCTTCGGCGCGCGCTTCTCGATCAGCTCGCGAGGGTACGCGGCACGGCTGTTCTGGGTCAGGCTGTCATCGGCGTAGTCGGCCTTCTTGTCGGCATCGAGCACGACGTTTTCCAGCACGGCGCCGTGTTGAATGGCTTTCCAGATGACCGGCTCGTTCTTCTCGGACAGGTCGATGCACTTGGCATAGCAACCGCCTTCGATGTTGAACACCACGCCCACGCCCCAGCCATGTTCGTCGTCACCGATCAGGTAACGGCTTTCGTCGGCCGAAAGCGTGGTCTTGCCAGTGCCCGACAGGCCGAAGAACAGAGTGACGTCGCCGTCTTCGCCCATGTTGGCGGCACAGTGCATCGGCAGCACGTCGGCAGCCGGCAGCAGGAAGTTCTGCACCGAGAACATGGCCTTCTTCATTTCGCCGGCATAGCGCATGCCTGCGATCAGCACCTTGCGAGCCGCGAAATTGATGATCACGGTACCGTCGGAATTGGTGCCGTCGCGCTCTGGGACGCACTCGAACTCAGGCGCATTGAGCACCTGCCATTCGTCCTTGCCACCGCCGTTGTACTGCTCGGGGTTGATGAAAAGGCAACGTCCGAACAGGTTGTGCCAGGCGGTCTGGGTGGTCATCTTGACCGGCAGGTAGTGCGCCGGATCGGACCCTACATGAACATGGGAAACGAACCGCTCGCGCTCGCCCAGGTAGGCTTCGACACGATTCCACAAGGCATCGAACTTGTCGGCCGGGAATTTGCGGTTGATCGGGCCCCAGGCGATGGCGTCCTGGGTGGTGGGCTCTTCGACAATGAAGCGGTCGACTGGCGAACGACCGGTGCGATGACCGGTACGCACTACCAGAGCACCGGTATCGGCAAGCTCGCCTTCACCACGGTTCAGGGCTTCTTTAACCAGATCGTCTACAGTCAGATCGGCGTACACGGCGTTCTTGGCTTGCGTCATGAGGTTCCCCGTCGGCTCTGGGCCGAGTGCTCCAAACATTTTGTAGTAAGTTTACAACAACCACTACAGCTAAAAAGTGGGCCGGATTATGCCAGAAACGCTCGAAAAGAATAGCGTCCTCCGGTCGGTAACGGCGTTATTCCGGCGTGTTTTTCTTCATTTAGCGAGACTAAATCGCTTCAGTGACGGGTATCTGACGGAGCGTCGACACCAGCACCACTGAAGAGTTGATCGACGTCGGTGGCGTCAAACAAGTAGCGCTGGTTGCAGAACTGGCAGTCGATTTCCACCGTACCGCCATGCTCCTTGAGCAACTCGCGTGCATCGTCGTGCCCCAGGCTGACGAGCGCTCGTGCCGAACGCTCTCTGGAACAGCTGCAGCGAAACCGTATCGGCTGGGTATCGAAAAGCCGCAGTGCCTGCTCGTGATACAGGCGGTACAGCACGGTTTCGTTATCCAGGCCCAACAGTTCTTCGGCCTTGAGGGTGTCCGCCAGGGTGGTGGCGGCCGTCCAGCTCTCGGCGCGCTCGTCCTCGTCCTTGATCACGGCGGCAGGCAATTGCTGCAGCAGCAAGCCACGGGCACGGGTGCCGTCGGCCTTGAGCCAGAAGCGCGTGCCGAGCTGTTCGGAGAGGGCGAAATAATTCGAGAAACTTGCCGACAGGTCGGCACCTTCCAACTCCACGATGCCTTGGTAGCGCTGGCCTTCGGTAGGGTCGATGGTCATCGCCAGGGTTCCGGCAGGCATTAATTCGGGCAGGCCATCGGTGTCGTTGATCTGCTCGGCGTGGAAACGCGCCAGGCCGCGGATCTCGCGTTCGCTGGAGCACTCGATCATCAACAGTGGCACGGGGCCTTCGGAACGGGCCTGCAGGATCAGCAAACCGTCGAACTTGAGCGTACCTACCAGCAGCGCCGCGGCAGCCATGAACTCGCCCAGCAGCAACTGCACCGGCAACGGATAGTCGTGCTTGGCCAGAACCTCGGCATAGCTGCGCTCCAATGCTACCGCCTCACCGCGTACATCGGCGTCATCGAAAATAAAGCGTTGGGTGAAATCGGCTTCAGGAAGATCGTGCATAATTCCAGTATCTGAGAATGGTGACAAAATGTGTAGCGGCTTTTATAAAGCCCGCTTCAGAGCGTTCGCTTGATCGCTCACTGCCCTGTAGATGTAGAGGTATCTTATGAACAAAGCCCCGCTGTTCCAAGCCAGGTGGAACGTTAGCGGCTTGCTGCTGTGCAATACAATCCCGATCGTGCTGTTGTGCTTCTGGTTATGGCCTATTGGCCATCATTTGTGTACAGCATTCGACGAATGGCTGTTTCGGCTGCTCAACGCGCCCTTGGCCAGCAACGCCGCCTGGCGTTACGCCTGGACCCTGGGCAGTCTGCGCCCCTTCGATATCGTGGTCGGCGTGATCATGCTGGCGCTGCTGATCCGCGGCAACTGGGTGTTCAAGGCCCATCAGGTTCGCCAGGCTTTCTTCGGCTTCATGGCCGTGCTGTTGCTCTTAGTGGTGGTGCGCGCGCTGTTTTCCAAGTGGATACACGCAATGGGCTGGGACCATGACAGCCCGAGCATGGTATTGGCCGACCCGGTACTGCTCAGCGACTGGTACCCGAACCTGGAACGTCACTGGGAGCTCAAGGACCGCTCCAGCCAGAGTTTTCCCGGCGATCACGCTTCGGTGCTGTTGATCTGGGCGCTGTTCATGAGTGTCTGTACCCGCAGGCTCGGGCAGTGGCTGTGCATCTGGGCCCTGGCCGTGGTGTTCATGCTGCCGCGCCTGGTGGCTGGCGCCCACTGGGGGCAGGACGACTACATTGGTGGCGTGTTGATGGCCGTCTGGGCGCTGGGGTGGGGGTATTACACACCTTTCGCGGCCCACACTTCACAGTGGCTCGTACGTGCCACCGAGCCACTGTTCAGGCTGCTGGCGAAGCTGCCGGTGCTGGGCCGGTTGAGTATCGCCGCAAGGTGATGCGGTGTCTGTGCTGGCCTCTTCGCGGGCAGAGAGCTCGCCGCCCGCCCCGCTCCCACAGGCCAGCACTGCGCTGCATCAATCCACTGAGCGAAAACTGAACAACTGCCGGCGCTGCTTCTTCGAAGGCTTGCCATCGGTGGTAACACCCAGGGCACCTGCCTTGCGCATGGCCGCCGCGGCCTCGCGCCTGGCCTGGCTCTGTTCGGTCTCGCGGTAGAGCGTCTGCGCTTCCGGCGCCCCACGCCGCACGATTGAAAGCGCCTCGATGATCACGCTGCGCTCTTCGAAACCGGTGCGTATCTGCAACTCGTCGCCCACGTGTGGCTCCTTGCCAGGCTTGCAGCGCTCGCCGCGGTAATGCACCTTGCCGCTCTCGATGGCTTCCTTGGCCAGCGCACGCGTCTTGTAGAAGCGCGCCGCCCACAGCCATTTGTCCAGACGGACCTTTTCCTCTTCTTCCTGCTTGTGCTTCTGTGCCACAGGCTCACCTCGCGAAATGCCGTCATCAAACTGTACTACCGTGCCTGTCGGATGCAAGCGGCGGTCTTTGCGATTACAGTGCACGCATGCTTGCCAAGCGGCGTCGGGCTGGGTTGAATTGATCCGGTCCGCGCCGGTCTGAAGCTTGCGTATACGGGTCCATCCCTACCTCTTGCGGTTTGCCGATTTGAAGACATTTGACCATCTGACCGTTATCGGTCTGCGCGAGTGGGTGGCGCTGCCCGATCTGGGTGTCGCCGGCCTGCGCGCCAAGATCGATACCGGCGCCAGCACCTCCAGCCTGCACGCCACGGACATCGAGCCGTTCACCCGTGCCGGTGAAAAATGGGTGCGTTTCACCGCTCATCTGGGCACCGTGGTGCAGCTGCGCCACCGGCGTTGCGAAGCGCCGCTGGTGGCGATGAAGACCATCAAGAGCTCCAATGGCCATGCGCAGACGCGCTACGTGATCAAGACCACCCTGGCCCTGGGCGACCGGGTCTGGACAGTGGAATTCACCCTGGCCTGCCGCAAGTCCATGCGTTACCGCCTGTTGCTCGGCTCCAAGGCGCTGGTCCATGGCCAACTGGTCGTGAACCCGGGCGTCACCTACGTTCAAGACAAGCCGGTGTTCCCGGCCTCTACTACCTCTGCCACAGGTGTTGCATGAAGATCGCTGTGCTGTCGCGCAATCCGCGTCTGTATTCCACTCGTCGTCTGGTCGAAGCCGGTACTGCCCGTGGCCATGAAATGGTGGTGATCGACACGCTGCGCGCGTATATGAACATCGCCAGTCACAAACCGCAGATCCACTACCGCGGCAAACCGCTGCAGGGCTTCGATGCGGTCATTCCGCGCATCGGCGCGTCGGTGACGTTCTATGGCTGCGCGGTGCTGCGCCAGTTCGAAATGATGGACGTCTTTCCGCTGAACGAATCGGTGGCCATCGCCCGCTCGCGGGACAAGCTGCGCTCGCTGCAGCTGCTGTCGCGACGCGGTATCGGCCTGCCGGTCACCGGCTTCGCCCACTCGCCGGACGACATTCCCGACCTGATCAGCATGGTCAACGGCGCCCCCCTGGTGATCAAGGTGCTCGAGGGTACCCAAGGCATCGGTGTGGTCCTGTGTGAAACCACCAACGCGGCCGAATCGGTGATCGAAGCGTTCATGGGCCTCAAGCAGAACATCATGGTTCAGGAGTACATCAAGGAGGCCGGCGGTGCCGACATCCGCTGTTTCGTGGTGGGTGACAAGGTGATCGCGGCGATGAAGCGCCAGGCCAGGCCCGGTGAGTTTCGCTCCAACCTGCACCGCGGCGGCTGTGCCAGCCTGATCAAGATCACACCCGAAGAGCGCATGACCGCGATCCGCGCCGCCAAGGTGATGGGGCTCAGCGTCGCCGGCGTGGATATCCTGCGCTCCAACCACGGCCCGCTGGTGATGGAGGTGAATTCATCACCCGGCCTGGAAGGGATCGAGGTGACCACCGGCAAAGACGTGGCCGGGATGATCATCGAACACATCGAAAAGAACAGCGGCCCGAACATGACCCGCACCAAGGGCAAGGGCTAAACACCGCAACATGCCGTTCGGCCAGCGTTGGCGAACGGCATCCTCGTGGCGGCAGGTCTACACGGCGTCCCTGGGCAGCATCAGGCCCAGCGGCAGCCTGACACGCGCCTCCAGCCCACCCGTCGAACGATTGCGCAACTCCACGTTGCCGCCATGCATGGCAGCGATGCGCTTGACGATCGCCAGGCCCAACCCGGTGCCCTTGCCACTGCGGGCGCGGTCCCCGCGAATGAACGGGTCGAAGATGCCGGCCAGTTCGCCCGGATCGATGCCTGCCCCCCGGTCCACCACACTGAGCACCACATAGGGCGCATTGTCGTCGCCCGAAACATGGACGGCCACTTCCACGCCGCTGCCGGCATGGTAGAGGGCGTTGCCGATCAGGTTGTTCAGCAGGCGCTTCATCGACACCCGGCGCAGCGGGAACGGCGGGATCGGTTCCAGGCGAAGCAGTACCTGTTCTTCTGCCTGGTTATAGGGCGCGACCACTTCCTGCACCAGGTGGCCCAGATCGACGACCTCGACGCTTTCGTCACGGCCGTCGCGAATGAAGGCCAGGAACTGATCGAGGATCGCGTCCATGTCCTCGATGTCGCGGACCATGTCGGGGGTGAATTCGTTGTCCGAGGTCATCAGTTCCAGTGACAGCCGCAAGCGGGTCAATGGCGTGCGCAGATCGTGGGACACCCCGGCCAGCATCAGCTCGCGCTCGCGGCCGGCCTGTTCGACGTCCTCGGCCATCTGGTTGAACGCTCGGTACACCTCGGTCATTTCGCTGGGCGTGTCGCTCACCGGCAGGCGCACGCTGCGGCCCTGCCCCAATTGCCGGGCGGCGAACACCAGACGCTTGAGCGGCTGGTTGAGCTGACGCACGAATATCCAGGCCGAAGCGGTCGACAGCAAGCCGATCGCAAGGAACCAGCCCAGCACGCTCCAGATCTTCTGCCCACGCAACGGGTGCGGGTACAGAGGCACTTTCAACCAGCCCGCGCCCAGGCTCGGCGCACGCACCCACAGCGCGGGCGGGGCGTGGACGCGCAGGCGCACTTCGGTGTCTTCGCCCAGCTCGGCCTGCATCTGGCGTTGGTAGATTTCACTGTACGGCCAGTGCTGCTCGCCTTCCGGCACGCCGCCGCCGACCACCCGGATCAGGCCCGCCGCATCGGCGATCTGGTCACGGTTGTTCTCGTCCGCCGCCCAGTAGGCACGCAGCGTCAGCGCCACGCCGTGACTGTACTGGCGGTCGACCAGCACGTCTTCGTTCATCAACAGGTAGACCAGGGTCAAGGCCTTCGAGAACAGGACGACGACCAACACCAGCCAGAGGGTTCGGGCGAAAAAACTTTGGGGAAACCAGACAGGGGTTTTCATTGCGTGGCGATCACATACGTTGCAGGAGCGAGCAGGCTCGCAGACATTGTGGATGACGAACATCCCGAATCAACGAGTGATTCAGGATATCGCTCCTACAAAAACCCCGGCAGTCTATCGGGCAGCGTTGCCATCGGGTACGAACACGTAACCCACACCCCAGACCGTTTGAATGTAGCGAGGCTTGGAGGGGTCGGGCTCGATCATGCGGCGCAGCCGCGAGATCTGCACGTCGATGGAACGCTCCAGGGCATCCCATTCACGTCCGCGAGCCAGGTTCATCAGCTTGTCGCGGGTCAGTGGCTGGCGCGCGTTCATCACCAGGGCCTTGAGCACGGCGAACTCACCGGTGGTCAGCATGTGCACTTCGTCGCCGCGCTTGAGTTCGCGGGTGGCCAGGGAAAGCTCGTAGTCGCCGAAGGAAACCGATTCGTCCTCGCTGCCCGGAGCGCCGGGAACCGGCGCCGACTGGCGACGCAGCACGGCCTTGACGCGCGCCATCAGTTCATCCGGGTTGAAGGGCTTGGCCAGGTAGTCGTCCGCGCCCAGTTCCAGACCCTTGATCCGGCTGAGTTCGTCACCCTTGGCGGTCAACATGATGATCGGGACCTGGTTGTTGCTGGCACGCAGGCGGCGGCAGGCAGACAGGCCGTCTTCACCGGGCAGCATCAAGTCCAGGACAACCAGATGGAACACTTCACGGGCGAGCAGGCGATCCATTTGCTCGACATTGGGCACGGCGCGCGCACGGTAGCCTTTGCTGGTGAAGAATCGCTCCAGCAGGCTGCTCAGTCCCGGATCGTCGTCAACGATGAGGATCTTTTCACCTTCGGCTGCTTGTGCGGTACTGCTCATGGGTTGCTCCTCTGATCTCGGCGCGCATTATGGCGTAGCTGCCAACGCTCGTGCCGTGTGCATTGTTAGCAGATTTTTCCTGGCCCGCCAGTCACAATCCTCGATCGTCCGGGCGTCGGGTTCGCGCCGCGACGATGTCGCTGGGTATACTGCACGGCTCGTCAGCCGGGCTCGGCGGGGATTGCACCTTGTACCCAACATTTTTCAGGTGGTTATCATGATCAGCATAAACAGCCGCATCGCCGAGGAACTCGGCGTCCGCCCTCAACAGGTCGAAGCGGCCGTCGCACTGCTGGATGAAGGTTCGACCGTGCCTTTCATCGCTCGTTACCGCAAGGAAGTGACCGGCAGCCTGGACGACACCCAGCTGCGTCACCTCGAAGAGCGCCTGCGCTATCTGCGCGAACTCGACGAGCGCCGGGCAAGCATCCTCGCCAGCATCGAGGAGCAGGGCAAGCTGACCCCCGAGCTGGCCCGCGAGATCAACCAGGCCGACACCAAGACCCGCTTGGAAGACCTTTACCTGCCGTACAAGCAGAAGCGCCGCACCAAGGGCCAGATCGCCCTGGAAGCCGGCCTCGGCGAGCTGGCCGACCGCCTGTTCGGCGACCCTGCGCTGACCCCGGAAGCGGAGGCGGCACGGTTCGTCGACAGCGACAAGGGCGTCCTCGATACCAAGGCCGCGCTTGAAGGCGCCAAGTACATCCTGATGGAACGTTTCGCCGAAGACGCCACGCTGCTGGCCAAGCTGCGCGGTTTCCTCAAGCAGGAAGCCGTGCTCAGCGCCCGGGTGCTGGCCGGCAAGGAAGAGGAAGGCGCCAAGTTCCGCGACTACTTCGAGCATGACGAACCGCTCAAGAGCATGCCTTCGCACCGCGCCCTGGCGATCTTCCGCGGACGCAACGAGGGCATCCTCGGTTCTTCGCTGAAGGTCGGCGAGGAACTGCCGGGTACCCTGCACCCGTGCGAGATGATGATCGCCGAGCGTTTCGGCGTGAAAAACCAGCAGCGGGCCGCCGACAAGTGGCTCGGCGAAGTGGTGCGCTGGACCTGGAAGGTCAAGCTCTACACGCACCTGGAAACCGACCTGCTGAGCGAGCTGCGCGAGAACGCCGAAAGCGAGGCCATCAACGTCTTCGCACACAACCTGCATGACCTGCTGCTGGCCGCCCCGGCCGGCCCACGCGCCACCCTGGGCCTGGACCCGGGCCTGCGCACCGGCTGCAAGGTGGCGGTGGTGGATGCCACCGGCAAGCTGCTCGATCACGCCACGGTGTATCCGCACGTTCCGCACAACAAGTGGGACCAGACCCTCGCCACGCTGGCCGCGCTGTGTGCCAAGCATGCCGTGGACCTGATTGCCATCGGCAATGGCACTGCCAGTCGCGAGACCGACAAGCTGGCGGCCGAGCTGATCAAGAAATACCCAGGCCTGAAAATGACCAAGGTCATGGTGTCCGAAGCCGGTGCGTCGGTGTATTCGGCCTCGGAGCTGGCTGCTCGCGAGTTTCCCGATCTGGACGTGTCTATCCGCGGTGCGGTCTCCATCGCCCGCCGCCTGCAGGATCCGCTGGCCGAACTGGTCAAGATTGATCCGAAATCCATCGGCGTGGGCCAGTACCAGCACGATGTCTCGCAGCTCAAGCTGGCGCGGGGCCTGGATGCCGTGGTCGAGGACTGCGTGAACGCCGTGGGCGTGGACGTCAACACCGCTTCCGTGGCGCTGCTGGCGCGCATCTCCGGGCTCAACGCCACACTGGCGCAGAACATCGTTGCCCACCGCGACGAGCACGGTGCTTTCAGAACCCGTGCGGCGCTGAAGAAAGTCTCGCGCCTGGGCGAAAAAACCTTCGAACAGGCAGCCGGCTTCCTGCGTGTGATGAACGGCGACAATCCGCTGGACGCCTCGGCCGTGCACCCCGAGGCATACCTGCTGGTGCAGCGCATTGCCGCGGGCACCGATCGCGATATTCGCTCACTGATCGGTGACAGCGGCTTCCTCAAGCGCCTCGATCCGAAAAAATTCACCGACGAAACCTTTGGCCTGCCCACCGTCACCGACATCCTGCAGGAATTGGACAAACCGGGCCGCGACCCTCGTCCCGGATTCAAGACTGCAGAATTCCAGGACGGTGTCGAAGACCTCAAGGACCTGCAACTGGGCATGGTGCTCGAAGGCGTGGTCACCAACGTGACCAACTTCGGCGCGTTCGTCGATATCGGCGTCCACCAGGACGGCCTGGTGCATATCTCGGCACTGTCGGAAAAATTCATCAAGGACCCGCGTGAAGCGGTGAAGGCTGGCGACGTGGTCAAGGTCAAGGTGATGGAAGTGGACATTCCACGCAAACGCGTAGGGTTGTCGATGCGCATGGGCGACACGCCCGGCGAGAAGATCGACGGCGCACGTGGCAGCCGTCCTGGTGCCGCCGGGCGCCAGCAGGCCGCCCCGGCGCGCGTCAAGGAACCTGCCGCCACACCGGCCAGTGGTGCCATGGCGTCGTTGTTCGCCAATGCCAAACAGCTGAAGAAGCGCTGATGCAGGTCGACGACGAGTTGACCCAGAGCGCCTACTTTCGCAACCTTGGCTGCGAGGTGCGGCGCCTGGACGCCGGCGTGGCCGAGGTAGCACTGCCGCTGGCCGCGCACCTGCGCAATCGTGGGCAGGTGATGCACGGTGGCGCCATCTTCAGCCTGGTCGACATTGCCATGGGCCTGGCATGTTCCACCGCGCACGGTTTCGATAATCGAAGTGTCACGCTCGAATGCAAGATCAATTACCTTCGCGCGGTGTCAGAAGGTGAGGTGATCTGCAAGGCCCAGGTATTGCACGCCGGTCGGCGCACGATGGTGGTCGAGGCCGAAGTGCTCCAGGGCGAAAAACTGATGGCAAAAGCACAAGGTACCTTCGTGGTTCTCTAGCCCGAAGGGGCCGTTATGCGGTAATTTCGGCACGGCGCAGGCGGTGCCGGACGCCGCACGGCCTGCACCCTGCCCGATCGAAACCAGGCGACAACGCCGGTTCCTTTTTGTCTTCACCCTTGCAGACCGTCCGCTCCACCCCCATATCGGGGCGACTGACGCGTGAAGGAATCCAACTTGAGCGAATTTCTCAACCGCCGCCTGACTTTGCTCGGCGAGCCTGCCACCCTTTCCCTGCTCGCGCAGTGCCTGCATGGCATAGAGCGCGAGTGCCTGCGCGTCAACCACGAGGGTCGCCTGGCACAGACGCCACACCCCGAGGCGTTGGGCGCGGCGCTGACCAATGAACAGGTCACTACGGACTATTCCGAATCGCTGCTGGAATTCATCACGCCCGCGCTCCAGGATCCTGCACAGACCCTGCACAGCCTCGAGCAGATCCACCGCTTCGTGTACAGCAAGCTGGGCAGCGAGTATCTGTGGAGCCCCTCCATGCCCTGCCCGCTGCCAGCCGAGGAAGATATCCCGCTGGCCTACTACGGCACCTCGAACATCGGGCGCCTCAAGTATGTCTATCGCCAGGGTCTGTCCCTGCGCTATGGCCGCACCATGCAGTGCATCGCCGGCATTCACTATAATTTCTCCCTGCCCGAGCAGCTGTGGCCAGTGCTCAAGCAGGCCGAGGGTTACGTCGGCACCGATCGCGATTATCAGTCGGCAGCCTATATCGCGCTGATCCGCAATTTTCGCCGCTACAGCTGGTTGCTGATGTACCTGTTCGGCGCCTCGCCGGCGCTGGATGCAGGCTTCCTGCGCGGACGTGCCCATCAACTCGAGCAACTGGATGCGCAGACCCTGTACCTGCCCTATGCCACCAGCCTGCGCATGAGCGACCTGGGCTACCAGAGCAATGCCCAGGCGGGCTTGACGCCGTGCTACAAGGATCTGGCCAGCTACACCGACAGCCTGCGCAAGGCGGTTGCCACGCCCTACGCACCTTACGTCCAGGTCGGTACGCACAAGGATGGCGAATGGGTGCAGTTGAACACCAACATTCTGCAGATCGAAAACGAGTACTACTCCAACATTCGTCCGAAACGAGTGACCTACAGCGGCGAACGGCCGATCCAGGCCTTGATGGCGCGCGGCGTGCAGTACATCGAAGTGCGCTGCCTGGACATCAACCCGTTCCTGCCCACCGGCGTCGACCTGCCCGAGTCGCGTTTTCTCGATGCGTTCCTGCTGTTCTGCGCGCTGGAAAGCAGCCCGCAGATCGACAGTGCCGAGTGCTCGGCGTGCACCGACAATTTCCTCAATGTGGTCAAGGAGGGTCGCCGCCCTGGCCTGCAGCTGCAGCGCAATGGGGAAGCGGTCGAGCTCAAGGACTGGGCCAATGATCTGCTGGAGCGTATCGACGCCGTCGCCGCCCTGCTCGATCGCAGTACCGCTACCGATGAGCATGTGCAGGCGATGGCGGCGCAGCGTGCCAAGGTTGGCGATGCGTCGCTGACGCCGTCGGCGCAGGTACTGGCGAAGATGGCCGAGCAGAAGCAGAGTTTTGCCGAGTTCTCCTTCAGCCAGAGCCAGGCTCATGCCGACTACTTCCGCGAGCAGCCATTGAGCCCTCAGGACCAGGCGCGCTTCGAACAGCAAGCCCGCGATTCGCTGGTAGCCCAGGCGACGCTGGAAGCCGAAGAAGTTGGCGATTTCGATCTGTTCGTCGGCTCCTATCAGGCAAGCATCCTCGCCATCAGCAACTGACCAAGCGGTCGATCCTCGAAAGACCGCGGCGCCTGCTTCGCGGCCACGGACCGCTCCTACGGATGGCCTCGACCTCACGTAGGAGCGGTCATCGGCCGCGAAAAGGCACTGGGTTGCATCAGACAAGCCGCGGCGCGCCCTTCGCGGCCACGGACCGCTCCTACGGATGGCCTCGACCTTACGTAGGAGCGGTCATCGGCCGCGAAAGGGGCACCGCCGATCCAGCGGGTGCTCCGCTACAGCGCTTTTTCGAAGATCTTCGAATTGCGCTGGTAGTTGTACAGCGAGGCGCGCGCCGAGGGCAGGCGTTCGACACCGCTGGGCACGAAGCCACGCTCGCGAAACCAGTGCGCCGTACGGGTAGTCAGCACGAACAGGGTGTTGAGTCCGAGCGCGCGCGCCCGTTCCTCGATGCGCTCGAGCAGCTCGTCGCCACGCCCGCCGTGGCGGTATTCCGGATTCACCGCCAGGCAGGCCAGCTCGCCGGTCTGCGAATCGGCGATCGGGTACAACGCCGCGCAGGCGATGATCATGCCTTCACGCTCGACCACGCTGAACTGGGTGATCTCACGCTCCAATACTTCCCGCGAGCGGCGCACCAGAATGCCCTGCTCTTCCAGCGGACTGATCAAGTCCAGCAACCCACCGACGTCTTCGATGTTGGCTTCGCGCACCTGTTCGAACTGCTCTTGCGCCACCAGGGTGCCGCCGCCGTTGCGAGTGAACAGCTCGGTCAGCAGTGCACCGTCTTCGGCGTAGCTGACGATATGCGCGCGGCTGACGCCACCCTTGCACGCCTGAGCGGCGGCATCGAGCAACTCGCCCTGGTAGTCGTTGCCCAGACGCAGCAAGTGCGCCGGTACCTGCTGCGGACGCAGCTCGCGCACCAGATGACCGGTTTCGTCGAGCAAGCCCGGCTCGGCGCCGAACAGCAGCAACTTGTCGGCTTCCAGGTCGATGGCTGCCCGCGTGGCCACGTCTTCGCAGGCAATGTTGAAGATCTCGCCGGTGGGCGAATAGCCCAGTGGCGACAGCAGCACGATCGAGCGTTCGTCGAGCAGGCGATTGATGCCCTTGCGATCGACCCGGCGCACTTCGCCGGTATGGTGGTAATCGACACCCTCGACCACGCCGATCGGCCGCGCCGTGACCAAGTTGCCGCCCGCCACGCGCAACCGCGAGCCCTGCATCGGTGAGGACGCCATGTCCATGGACAGGCGTGCCTCGATGGCGATCCGCAGTTGACCTACCGCATCGATCACGCATTCGAGCGTGGCCGCATCGGTGACCCGCAGGTTGCGATGGTAATGCGGGCTCAGACCGCGCGCGGCCAGGCGGCTCTCGATCTGCGGGCGCGACCCGTGGACCAGCACCAGGCGCACGCCCATGCTGTGCAGCAGCACCAGGTCGTGGACGATATTGCCGAAGTTGGGGTGGGCAACGCCTTCGCCGGGAAGCATCACCACGAAGGTGCAGTCACGGTGGGCATTGATGTAGGGAGAAGCGTGGCGAAGCCAATTCACGTAGTCGGGCATGACAGCAAAAGCCTGTAGAAAAGTGGGACGAAAAGCATCACTCGGCGCACAGCGGTATGAGGGTTATCGTCGTGACAGGCTAGGCAACACGCGTGCACTCCTTGCATGGATGGCGGCCTCGGGGGCGGCCAGATTCAGGTGATCACCGATTCGAGGCAGTAATGCCCGATCAGTTCACGCAATAGACGCACGGTAGGCTGCAAACGTGACATTTCGAGGTATTCGCCGGGCTGGTGGGCACAGGCGATGTTGCCCGGACCCAGCACCAGGGTTTCACACCCCATGCTCTGCAGGTATGGCGCCTCGGTGCCGAAGCCCACGGCGGCTGCAGTGTGCCCGGTCAGGCGCTCGGCGACCCGAACCAGCTCGGCGTCGGCACGCTGCTCGAAGGGCGGTACCTCGGCGAACAACGGGGCGTAGTCGATCTTCACCTGGTGCAGCTCGGCCAACGGTGCCAGCTTGCCGAGAATCGCGGCACGCAGGACCTGCGGGTCCATGCCCGGCAACGGCCGCAGGTCGAACTCCAGCGAGCATTGCCCGCAGATACGGTTGGGGTTGTCGCCGCCGTGGATACAACCCAGGTTCAAGGTCGGCTGGGGCACACTGAACTGGGCATTGTTGTACTCGCGCTGCCATTGTTGGCGCAGGCTCAGCAACTCGCCGATCGCCCCGTGCATCGCTTCCAGGGCGCTGTGGCCCAGGCTTGGGTCCGAGGAATGGCCACTGCGACCGAGGATGTCGATGCGCTCCATCATCACCCCCTTGTGCAGGCGGATCGGCCTGAGCCCGGTCGGCTCGCCGATGACCGCGGCACGGCCCAACGGGCGACCGGCCGCGGCCAGCGCCTTGGCGCCGGACATCGAACTTTCCTCGTCACAGGTGGCGAGGATGATCAGCGGCTGCTTGAACGGCTGGTCGATCAGGCCGCGCACCGCCTCGATCGCCAGCGCGAAGAAGCCCTTCATGTCGCAACTGCCCAGCCCGACCCAGCGTCCGTCGACTTCGGTGAGCTTGAGCGGATCGGTGCTCCACAGCGCCTCGTCGTAGGGCACCGTGTCGCTGTGCCCGGCCAGCACCAGGCCGCCGGGGCCGCTGCCGAACGTGGCGATCAGGTTGAACTTGCCGGGCTCGACCTGCTGGATATCGCAGGCAAAACCCAGGTCGGACAGCCAGCCGGCCAGCAGATCGATCACCTGGCGGTTGGACTGGTCCAGGCTGGGCTGGGTGCAACTCACCGAAGGCGCCGCGATGAGGGCGGCGAACTGTTCCTGCATGGACGGCAATGGCATGGCGAACCTCCCGGGGCGAGCCCCATCATAGAGCCATCGGGCGCCAAGAATAAACCGCCGTGGCGCGACTGCTGTACACTGCACGGCCTTATCTAGTCATCAGCGCGTTGTTGTCCGCCAGCGCTTGGATTGCCCCCTCATGCACAAAGAAACCGAAATCAAACTGCGCGTCAGCCGCGAAACGCTCGCTGCCTTGCGTGAGCACCCTTTGCTGAAGAAGCGCAACAAAAGTGGCTGGGAGCGCCGAGAGCTGTTCAACCAGTACTTCGACACGCCTGCGCGCGAACTGGCGGCGGCCAAGGTTGCCCTGCGCCTGCGTCGCGATGGCGAAGAAGTCATCCAGACCCTCAAGACCCGTGGCAGCAGCGTGGCCGGGCTGTCGCAGCGCAACGAGTACGACTGGACCCTGCCCAAGGCCAAGCTCGACCTGAAGAAACTCGACGGCGAATGCTGGCCCGAGCAACTGGCCGAACTCGACAAGAAAACCATCAAGCCGGTGTTCACCACCGATTTCGTGCGCGAGCGGGCAGAAATCGCCTGGGGCCGCGGCAAGGCCCGGGTGGTGATCGAGGCGGCCCTGGACCTGGGCAAGGTCATTGTCGGCAAGCAGTCCGAAGAGATCTGCGAACTGGAGCTGGAGCTGCGTGAAGGTGAGCCATCGGCATTGCTCGAGCTGGCCGCCGAACTGGCCGAGAAACTGGCGCTGATGCCCTGTGACATCAGCAAGGCCGAGCGCGGCTATCGCCTCAGCGATCCGGACAGCTACGCCCTGAGCCTGCCGGCGCCGGAACTGAACGCTGAAACCTCGCTCGACGACGCCTTCACCGCCTTGGCCTGGCACTTGTTGGCGAACAGCCAGCGCCTGGCCGAGCAGTACCGTTTCAACGGCCACTGGCGCCTGCTGCAGGACTGGGTACAACAACTCGTCGAACTGCGCGGACTGGTTGGCAGCCTCGGCCAGGCCGCTCCACGCACCAGCAGCAACGAGCTGCGCACCTCCCTCGATGCGCTGCTCGAAGACTGGCGCCCGCTGGTGCAGGCCGGGCAGGAGGACGAGGACGTGCGCAAGGCCGCGCCCGAGCAGTTCGCCGAAGAGCTGCTGGACGTGCGCTGGGGCCAGTTCTCGCTGAACACTTCGCGCTGGCTGCTGGGCCGCCTGTGGACGGTCGAGCGCAACAACCGCGGCAACCGCCAGGGCGCCGCCCAGCTGCAAAGCTGGCTGGGCCACCTGCTGGCCGAAGAAGGCGCAGCGCTGCAACTGCCGCGCTACCAGCAGCAACCCGAGGACCTGGCCGAGCAGTTGCCACGCATCGAACGCATCCAGAGCTGGCTGCACCTGGCCCGCGGTGTGCTGGACGTGCCGGAAGTCGACCGCCTGTTCGGCGAACTGAACAAGCTGCATGCATTGGCCAGCCTGGATATCAGCGATGAAGTGCTGGACGCGCGGATGCAGCAGGCCATTGCCGTAAGCCAGAACCGCGCCTGGAAACTGCTGCTGCGCAAGTAAGCTTTGCGGGGTTTTTCCGACCTCTTCGCGGCTGCCAGCCGCTCCTACAGGGTGTTGTGAACCTGTAGGAGCGGCTGACATCGCGCCTCACCGATTCACCGGCAAACTGGTGGTGGACTTGATTTCGGACAGCGCCACCGTCGAATTCACCTCTTGAATGCCCGGCACCATCGACAGTTTCTCGAAGAAGAAACGCTCGTACGCTTCGATGTCAGGCGTGACGATGCGCAGCAGGAAATCGACATTGCCCATCAACACATAGCACTCCAGCACTTCCGGAAAGCCGCGTATCGCTTCGGCGAACTCGGTGAAGTTCGAGCGACCGTGGGCGTTGAGTTTCACTTCGGCGAATATCTGCGTGTTGAGGCCGATCTTCTTGCGGTCCAGCAGCGTCACCTGCGCCCTGATCACCCCCTCTTCCTTGAGCCGCTGGATGCGCCGCCAGCAGGGTGACTGCGACAAGCCCACCTGCTCGGCGATCTGCGCGCTGGAAAGCGTGGCGTCCTCTTGCAGCAATGCCAGGATGCGCCGGTCATAAGCATCCAAAGAACTTTGCATAGAAATGCCTCTGCCTTGCTGTTTATGGAATTGCACAATTCAAGATAGCTCAATAACTCGCCAAGTCAGGCAAGAAATACCCGTTCCAGCGTGGGAGACTTTCTCCCATCGACCACGGAGATCGCCCATGTCCGCCTTTGAACTGCTGACCTCGCCGCGCCCCGATGTCTGGGCCGCAGGCAACCTGACCACCACTGTGCAGTTCAGCCTGAGTGCCGAGATCGAGGCCGACGTGCTGTGCCGAGTGCTCAATCTGTTTGCCATGCAGTACCTGATCCCCCGGCAGCTCGCTGCATCCCAGGTAGCGGACAGCCTGCAGATCCAGGTGCAGGTGGGCGAGTTGACCTGGCACCGCGCACAGGTGATCGCGGAAAAGATGCGCAACCTGATCAGCGTGTTCGATGTGCAACTGGTCGATGCCCAGCACCCGGCCCAGGTACAGTCGTACGCTTGAGCGGCCGACAAATGCGGCAACGGTTGCCATGACGGCGACTTCCGGCACGGGCGCTAGGCTGGGTAGCACGACAGATCGCGCACCGCCAAGGAGGCCCCCGCATGACGCTCGTCGCCACTCCCCGCCGACATTGCCCCGACGGCAGCCTGAACCTCGATGATCTGATCGACGCCCTGCTCGTCGAAGGCCTCATCGCAGCGGACGTCGCCCAGGCACTGTGCGACGACTTGAAACAGGAATGCGCGCACCCAGCCCACCCCCTGCAACGGCTCGCCGACTGCCGATTGCCCGACCCGCGCCAACCCGGGCACCTGCTGACGCTCGAGGTCCTGAGCCGGTGGCTGGCGGACCACGCCGGGCAACCCTACCTGCGCATCGACCCGCTGTGCATCGACGTTGCCACCGTGGTCGCCTTGATGCCCCAGGCCTTCGCCATGCGCCACAACATTCTCGCCGTGGCCGTGGACGAACACAGCGTTACCATCGCCAGCGCGCAGCCCTGGCAGCGCCAGTGGGAAGCCGACCTGGCCCACGCACTCAAACGCTCGATCAAGCGCGTGGTCGCCAACCCCGCGGACATCCAGCGTTTCACCGAACAATTCTTTCAGCTGGCGCGCTCGGTCAGCGGCGCCAGGGTCCAGGGCCAGCCCGGCGCCGCGGGCAATCTGGAGCAGCTGCTGCAACTGGGCGACATGGCCACGGTGCCCGCTGCCAGCGACCAGCACGTCATCAATATCGTCGACTGGCTGTTCCAATACGCGTTCGAGCAGCGCGCCAGTGACATTCATATCGAGCCTCGGCGCGACTTCGGTGCGCTGCGCTTTCGTATCGATGGCTTGCTGCATTGCGTGTACCGGTTCCCCGAGCAGGTCACCCTGGCTATCGTCAGCCGCCTGAAAAGCCTGGGGCGCATGAACGTCGCCGAGAAGCGCAAGCCTCAGGATGGCCGGATCAAGACCCGCCTGCCGCAGGGCCAGGAAATCGAGCTGCGCCTGTCCACCCTGCCCACGGCCTTCGGCGAAAAGCTGGTGATGCGCATCTTCGACCCTCAGGTGTTGCTCAAGGATTTTGCCCAGCTGGGCCTGGTGGCCGAAGACCTGCGGCGCTGGCAGCAGATGACCTCCCAGGCTCACGGCATCGTGCTGGTGACCGGACCCACGGGTTCGGGCAAGACCACCACGCTGTACACCACCCTCAAGCAGTTGGCGACCCCGCAGATCAACCTGTGCACCATCGAAGATCCGATCGAGATGGTCGAACCGGCCTTCAACCAGCTGCAGGTGCAGCACAACATCGACCTGGACTTTGCCAGTGGCCTGCGTGCACTGATGCGGCAGGATCCGGACATCATCATGATCGGTGAGATCCGCGACCTGGAGACGGCCGAGATGGCGATCCAGGCGGCCCTCACCGGCCACCTGGTGGTATCGACCCTGCACACCAACGATGCCGTGGGCGCGATCACTCGCCTGCTGGAACTGGGTGTCGCGCACTACCTGATCAAAGCGACGGTGCTGGGCGTCATGGCGCAGCGCCTGGTACGTACGCTGTGCGAAGACTGCAAGGCGCCGGTGCGCATCGACCCGAAGAGCTGGCAGGCGCTCATCGAGCCTTGGCGCATGGCCGTGCCCGAGGGCGCGCGGCGGGCCGTCGGCTGTCCGCGCTGCCGCGACACCGGTTACTGCGGACGTGCCGGGGTCTATGAAGTGCTGCTGATAAGCGACGGCGTGAAGGCCTGCATCGACGCCCACACCGACCTCGCCGAGCTGCGGCGCCAGGCCTGCCGGGAGGGCATGCGCAGCCTGCGCCTGAGTGGCGCACGGCAGATCGCCGCCGGCCTGACCACGCTCGAGGAGGTGCTGCGCGTCACCCCGCGCATCGAGTCGCTGTAACGCCACCGCGGCAGGCAAGCCGTTGGCCTTGGGGAACTTGGACGTGGTTGGCCGTATCCAACGTGCGAACGACAACTGCCCCGGATTACATTCGTACCGGATCACACTGTGGAGTCTCGATCATGCGCCTCAAAACCGCCGTTGCTACCCTCGCGTTGCTGTCCCTGCCCGTAAGCTCGGCCATGGCCGACCCCTTCTGGCGCAACGTGCTATCTTCCGGCGCCACGACCGGCTCCTCCTACCTGACCTTCAAGGATCACAAGTTGATCATCGCCGCCCAGGACGATGCCGGCAGCTTCGTGGCCAGCGAAGGCGGTATCCGTGGCCCGTACCTGGAAGCCGCGATCCACAAGGTACGCGCCGAGAACCCTGGCCTGCAGGCTTCCGACATGGACCTGGCCAACGCCATCCTGGCCCGGAACGCCGTCGCCGACAACTGATAGCGCAGCCATGAAAAAACCCTCGCACCCAGGTGCGAGGGTTTTTTTGTGTGCAGGTTATTTGCACGGGCGCGAGCGAGGGGCCGTGGGCCCCTTGCCCCTGTCAGCGCACCAGATGCAGGAACTGCATGTGCCGTTCGTACTGGTCGAGGATGTCGTTGATGATCTGCTCCTTGCTGTAGCCGACCAGGTCGTAGTCCTGGCTACCTTCGGCCAGATGCACCTCGGCACGGTAGTAGCGCCGGTTCTTCAGTTCCTGATTGCCCATGCCGCCACGGGCGAAGGATGGCGTGAAGTAACCGCGCATCTGCACCTGATAGATGAACGGCCGCTCTTCACCATGACCGATCTCGAAGATCACGTTGTCGTGAGGCGTGTCCTCTTGCGCAACGGCATCCAGGCCCTTCTCGGCGAACGATGCGGTCACTTCGGCCACGGCAGGCCGTACGTGGGTGTCCATGAACCGGTACACCTCGTCACGCGAGGGGAAGCTCACGGCCTGACTCAACCGCTGCCGCCAGCCGCCACGCCCTGGGCGCGAGCTGGCAACCGGGGCCAGCGAATACAACTGGGCGATCTTGCGCTGGCTTTCCATGTGGAACGCCTTGTGCAGTCCCCACATCATCGCCAGCAGAATGATCGAGAACGGCAGCGAGGTCAGCACCACCGCCGATTTCAGCGAGTCGATGCTGCCGGCGAACAGCAGGCCGCTGGTGACCAGCGCGGTCATCGCACCCCAGAATACCCGCAGCCATTTCGGCCCGTCTTCGTCGGGGTTGCCGCCACGTGCCGACAAGGTGGAGAGCACGACGGTGCCCGAGTCGGCCGAGGTGACGAAGAACACGAAACTGATGAACACCGTAACGGCAATCACCGTCCTCGCCCATGGGTAGGTTTCGAGCAGCAGGTAGAGGGTCATCGACGGGTCGTCGATGGCCGACTGGCCGATGGCAGCCATGCCGTGGTTGATCACCTGGTCGATGGCGCTGTTGCCGAAGATCGACATCCAGGCCAGGGTGAAGCCCAGTGGAATCAGCAGCACACCGAAGACGAACTCGCGAATGGTGCGTCCGCGCGAGATGCGCGCAATGAACAGCCCCACGAAAGGCGACCAGGCAATCCACCAGGCCCAGTAGAACACCGTCCAGTTACCCAGCCAGTCGCTGGGTTTGTCGTAGGCGTAGACGTCGAAGCTCTTGCTGGGCAGTGCACCCAGATAATCGCCAACGTTCTGCACCAGGGTGCTGAGCAAGTGCTGGGTCGGTCCGGCGAACAGCACGAAGAGCAACAGCGCACAGGCCAGCAGCATATTGATGTCGGACATCACCCGCACGCCCTTGTCGACGCCGGAGACCGCCACCAGAATCGCTGCACCCATCATCAGGGTGATCAGGATCACCTGCACCCACTGGGTGTGGGCCACCCCGAACAGGTAGTCCAGGCCGGAATTGAGGTGCAGCACGCCGAACCCCATATCGGCCCCCAGGCCGAAGATGGTGGCGATGATGCCGAAGCCGTCCACGGCGTAGCCGATCGGCCCGTTGATGCGTTTGCCGATCAGGGGGTAGAGCGCCGAACGCAGCGCCAGCGGCAGGTTGTGGCGATAGGCGAAATAGGCCAGAGCCATGCCGACGAAGGCGAACACGCCCCAACCGTGCAGGCCCCAGTGCAGGAACAGCAACTGCATGGCCTGGCGCGCGGCTTCCTGGGTGCCCGCCTCGCCCTGCGGCGGTTGCAGCATATGGGTCAGCGGTTCGGAAACGCAGAAGAAGAACAGCGTGATGCTGATGCCGGCGGCAAACAACATGCCGGCCCAGGACAGGTAGCTGAACTCGGGCTCGTCATGATCGGCCCCCAGCTTGATCTTGCCGTAACCCGACAGCGCCGTGACCACGACGAACACCAGGTACAGGGTCATGGCCAGCATGTAGTACCAACCGACCGTGTTGGCGGCCCAGCTTTGCGCCGCCATCAGCCACTGGCCAGCTGCCTGCGGAAAGGAGATGACGACGATGCCGAAAATCAGGATGAAACTGGCGGCGAAGTAGAACACCGGAGGGTTCATGCGCACGTTGCCGCTTGGCGCTGATGAAGATGCACTCATGCGCGGTGCACTCCACACGTTCGTAAATGGAAGAAACTGGGCGTTTTCAGCAAGGGATGGCCTCCTGTTGAACGCGAATCGCGATC
Source organism: Pseudomonas baltica (assembly GCF_014235765.1). GTDB lineage: Bacteria > Pseudomonadota > Gammaproteobacteria > Pseudomonadales > Pseudomonadaceae > Aquipseudomonas > Aquipseudomonas baltica. The sequence goes on along the minus strand of NZ_JACMYH010000003.1, from coordinate 330,510 downwards.
CATGGTTTTATTGAACGAGCGTTCAATTAAAACACGACTGATGGTAGATGGCCAATTGATGGGCCGAACGGTCCTGCCTGGCAGGCCGTTCGCGGCGTCCTGCCAAGCCCTATTTCTGACTGCCGTCGTCGTGCACCAGGTTGGCTTGGGTGAGGTTGCTGCCGGCCGGCACGGTGCGCGTGAGCCAGACGTTGCCGCCGATGGTCGAGCCCTGGCCGATGGTGATGCGACCCAGGATGGTCGCGCCGGCGTAGATGACCACATCGTCCTCGACGATCGGGTGGCGCGGATGCCCCTTCTGCAGCTGCCCGGACTCGTCCGCCGGGAAGCGCTTGGCGCCCAGGGTGACCTGCTGGTAGATACGCACCCGCTCGCCAATGACGGCGGTTTCGCCGATCACCACGCCCGTGCCGTGGTCGATGAAAAAGCTTGGGCCGATGCGCGCGCCGGGGTGGATATCGATGCCAGTCGCCGAATGCGCCAGTTCCGAGCTGATGCGCGCCAGCAACGGCAGGCCGGCGAGATACAGATGGTGAGCGAGGCGATGATGGATCACCGCGAGCACGCCGGGATAGCACAGCAATACCTCATCGACACTGCGCGCCGCGGGATCGCCGTGATAGGCGGCCAGCACGTCGGTGTCGAGCAAGCGCCGCAGGCCGGGCAGCGCCGCAGCGAAATCCTGGATCAGTTCCAGGGCCCTGGCGTCGACGGCGGGCAAGTCGCAGTCGCCATTGCGCGCGGCGTAGCGCAGTTCCAGGCGGGCCTGGGTCAAGAGTTCGTTGAGCGCAGCGTCCAGGGTATGGCCTACATAGAAGTCTTCGCTTTCTTCGCGCAGGTCCACCGGCCCCAGGCGCATCGGGAACAACGCGCCGCACAACTGCTCCAGCACTTTGGCCATGGCCTCGCGCGACGGCAGCTCGCGGCCGCCCTGCATGCCGCAACTGCGTCCGTTCTGCCGGCGCCAATCGGAGCGCGCCTCATGCAACTGGCCGACGATGGACTGCAACTGCCAATGGCCTCTGCGTGCCTGAGGAATGTCGTTCACGGTTATACCCTGCCTTGTGTGGAAACAGCGATGGCCGCCGGTTGGCGCCCACCATACGGGAAAAATCCAGGCGGTAAAAAGAACGCTTTGGACGTGTCGTGGAGCATCTGAACATAAGCCGCGGTCATACGTTCCGTGGGCGCCGAGGGGGCTTGTGGGCCAGCGTGGCGGTGCCTATAGTCCTGTTTTCCCATTGCGCCTTCGCCTCGACGACCGGTAACCGCACAGGTGGCCGCCAACGCTGCGAAACCCTCCCTCATTTCAAGGATCCGCCATGAAGTTTCCCGCATTGCGCAAACACCTGCTGATCGCCGGCCTGGTTCTGGGCAGTTCGCTGCTGGGCCAGGCAATGGCTGGCGAACAGTTGCAGAAAATCAAGGACGCCGGTGTCATCAACATCGGCCTGGAGGGTACCTACCCGCCGTTCAGCTTCGTGGACGAAAACGGCAAGCTGACCGGCTTCGAAGTGCAACTCTCCGAGGCCCTGGCCAAGGAACTGGGCGTCAAGGTCAAGCTGCAGCCCACCCCATGGGCCGGTATTCTCGCAGCGCTGGAGTCCAAGCGGCTCGACGTCGTGGTCAATCAGGTGACCATCTCCGATGAGCGCAAGAAGAAGTACGACTTCTCCAAGCCTTACACCGTGTCCGGTATCCAGGCCGTGGTCGCGAAGAAGAATGCCGACAGCATCAAGCAGGCCTCCGACCTGGCCGGCAAGAAAGTCGGCATGGGCCTGGGCACCAACTACGAGCAGTGGCTCAAGGACAACGTGCCGAGCGCCGTGGTGAAAACCTACGACGATGATCCGACCAAGTACCAGGACCTGCGCGTCGGCCGTATCGATGCGATTCTGGTGGACCGCCTGGCCGCATTCGACCTGATCAACAAGACCAACGAAACCCTCGCCCTGGCAGGCGACGCGTTCTCGCGTCAGGAAGCCGGGATCGCCGTGCGCAAGGGCGAGCCGGAACTGCTCAAGGCACTCGACGACGCTCTCGACAAACTGCGCGCCGACGGCACCCTGGCCAAGCTGTCCAAGCAATGGTTCAGCGCTGACGTCACGCAATGATCGAGAGCAGCCTGCAGCTGATGCTCGATTCGGCACCCTTTCTGCTCAAGGGTGCCTACTACACGGTCTTCCTCAGCCTGGGCGGAATGTTCTTCGGCCTGCTGCTGGGGTTCGGCCTGGCGTTGATGCGGCTGTCCCGAAGCCGCCTGCTGAGCTGGCCGGCCAGGGTCTACGTGTCGTTCTTCCGCGGCACGCCGTTGCTGGTCCAGCTGTTCGTCATCTACTACGGCCTGCCGCAGATCGGTATCGAACTGGATCCGTTGCCCGCTGCACTCATCGGCTTTTCGCTGAACATGGCCGCCTATGCCTGTGAAATCCTGCGGGCGGCGATCGCGTCCATCGAGCGTGGCCAGTGGGAGGCAGCTGCCAGCATCGGCATGACCCGCGCGCAGACCTTGCGCCGGGCCATCCTGCCGCAGGCCATGCGCACCGCCCTGCCGCCACTGGGCAACAGTTTCATTTCACTGGTCAAGGACACGGCGCTGGCAGCGACCATTCAGGTACCGGAGCTGTTCCGCCAGGCGCAGTTGATCACCGCCCGTACGTTCGAGATCTTCACCATGTACCTGGCGGCCGCATTGATCTACTGGCTGTTGGCAAGCGTTCTGGCGCACCTGCAGAATCATCTGGAACGGCGGGTCAACCGCCACGACCAAGAGGCATGAAGCAATGATCGCGGTAAAGGGCCTGACCAAACAGTTCAATGGCCACAGCGTGCTCAAGGGCATCGACCTGGAGATCGCCGCCGGTGAGGTGGTGGCGATCATCGGTCCCAGCGGCTCGGGCAAGACGACCTTCCTGCGCTGCCTGAACCTGCTGGAAACACCTACCAGTGGCCAGATCCGTGTGGGCGACATCGAAATCGACGGAGCCCGCGTGGCGCAGCAGCAGGGCCTGATTCGCGAGTTGCGCCAGCAGGTGGGTTTCGTCTTCCAGAACTTCAACCTGTTTCCCCATCGCACGGCGTTGGCGAACGTCATCGAAGGGCCGCTGGTGGTAAAGAAGATGGCCATGGCCGAAGCGACCGAACTGGGCCGCGAGCTGTTGGCCAAGGTTGGCCTGGCCGGCAAGGAAGAGGCCTACCCCAGGCGGCTCTCGGGCGGTCAGCAGCAGCGCGTGGCGATTGCCCGGGCGCTGGCCATGCAGCCGCAGGTCATCCTCTTCGACGAGCCGACTTCAGCGCTGGACCCGGAGCTGGTCGGCGAAGTGCTGGCAACGATTCGGGGCCTGGCGCAGGAAAAGCGCACCATGGTCATCGTCACCCACGAGATGCAGTTCGCCCGCGACGTGGCCAATCGCGTGGTGTTCTTCGACCAGGGGGTGATCGTGGAACAGGGACCGGCCCGCGAGTTGTTCGCCAACCCGCAGCAGGCACGGACCCGGCAGTTTCTCGACAAGTTCCTGCACCCCGAGGGCTAGCGCCGTTCAGCGCTTGCGGAACACGTAGAACAGGTTGGGTTCGCTGACCATGTACAGGTTGCCATCGTCGTCCATGGCGATGCCTTCGGGTTGCGGCACGCTCTTGCTCAAGCCCTGGCGGCCCTTGCGCAGCGACATGGTGCTCAGGGGCCGGCCCTGCACGTCCAGTTCCAGCACCAGCAGCGATTCGTCCGACAGGGCCAGCAGGTGGCCGCTGCGCTCGTCGTATTGCAGGCTGGAAAGGTCGCGCACGAACAGGCCGGCATCGCGCCGGCGGTCCTGGGTCACCTGCACGTCCAGCGGCTTGTCGCTGACCCCGCGCGGAAAGCCCTGCACTTCGTAGATCAGCATGGGATCGCGCTCGCGCGCCACGAACAGGCGCTTGCCGGTCGAGTCGTAGGCCAACCCCTCGAAACCCTTGTTGCTGCGGCCACCGAAGTTGAGGCTCAACTGCTCGGCCTGCTGGGCGTCGATGATCTGCGTATCGTCGGTGACGTTGACCTTGATCAGGCGCTGCTGGCGCTCGTCGGTGATCACGTAGACGCCAGGGCTGATGTACTCGACCGCCTCCGGGTCGCCGAACCCGACCAGCGCGATACGTCGCAGGATGGTGCCCTGCAGCGACAGCTCGATCAGCTCGGAACGCTGGTTGGTAACGGTGAACAGGGTCTTGCGCGATGGATCGAAGGTCAGTGCCGAGATGTCGTCGTCCAGGCCTTCGACCACCTGCGCCTCGATATCCACCTGATAGCTGTCCAGGTTGATCGCGCCTGGCAGCGGGCCTCCGAGCCAGCGCTCGACGTTGAAACTGGCCCGCTCGATCCAGCGAAAGTGATGCAGTGCGGCGAAGGCGCAGATCAGTGCAAGCAGTGCCGCGATCAGCAGCAGGTGAATGGGTCGAACGAAGAAACGCATCGCGTCGGGCTCTGAAGTGAAGTGTGCGCATCAAACCATTAAATGATGAAGCCAGGCTTAAGTTTCTACGGATTGATTTGTAGGAAACGTCGAAGAAATTGCAGCGCCAGAAGACGCTGCTATCCGGCTCAACGCTTGCGCAATACGTAGAACAGATTCGGCTCGCTGACCAGGTAGATCGTGCCTTCGTCGTCCATGGTCACGCCTTCGGCGCGGGGAATGGTGTCCTTGAGGCCGTTCATGCCGCCCAGCAGGGTCATGAAGCTCCACTGCTTGCCGGTTTCATCGTATTCCATGAGCAGGTGCGAGTCGGCCGAGAGCAGCAGGCGGTGACCGGTGCGCGGATCCACTGCCAGCGCCGAAAGGTTCCGCATGTCCAGGTCGGGCGCATCGAGGCGTTGCTTCTCGCCGGTGGGCAGGCCATCGCTGCCCAGCTTCAGCGAGAACAGCGCCGGTGGTCTTTCTTCGCCAAGCAACAGGCGCTGGTTGCGCGGATCCCAGGCCAGGGCTTCGAAGGCCTTGTTCTGGTCCGCCGAAGGGCCGAGGTCGAACGGCGCGAAGTCGGCGATGTTCAGCTCGCGGGTGTCGGCCTCGACCTTGACCACGGTCAGTTGGTGCTGGCGCTCGTCGATGATCCCCAGGCGCCCATCGGCGAGTGTGGTGATGGCCTCCGGATTGCTCCAGCCGGTCAGCGGCATCTTGCGCAGCACGTCGCCCTGCAGGCTCAGCTCGACCAGATAGGGGTTCTTGCCCATCACCGCGAACAAGGTACGGGTGCCGGGGTGATAGGTGATGTCCGAGGCTTCGTCGCCTTCCATGCCGGGCAGGGCCTTGGCGTCGATCACGGCTTCATAGTCAGGCAGCCAGACACTGGCCTTGCGCTCGGTGCTGTTGTGCGTCCACTCCTGCACCCACAGCTCGGCGCGGTCGTCCCAGTGCAAGACCACCGCGACGATGTAGCCGATCAGCAGCACCAGCAAGGTCCACAGGTACCAACGTTTGTGCAGGGGGCGGGATGAATGCAGCGCGGCGCGGACCATGAAGTACCCTTGCTGGAGACGGATTCATACGGGCACATCCGAACAATGCACCCACTTGGGTGGGGGCATTATCCAGATCGAATGTAAAAAAAAGGTGAGGCGTGGGGCGACTACTGGACGCGGCTGGTGAAGCGGCTGACACCGGGCAGTTCCAGCACGATTTCGGCGCCGATTTCGAGCGGGCCTACCCCGGCCGGGGTGCCAGTGAGGATCACGTCGCCAGCCTGCAGCGAGAAGCACCCGGCCATGTACTGGATCATCGGCACGATGGGGTTGAGCATCAGATTGCTGTTGCCGTCCTGGCGCACGTCGCCGTCGATGGTCAGGCGTATCGGGATGTCGGTGAGGTCAGGGAAGCTGTCGGCCGATACGAACGGTGCGATCACTGCCGCGCCGTCGAACGACTTGGCGATTTCCCACGGCAGGCCCTTCTCGCGCAGGCGCGCCTGGACGTCGCGCAGGGTCAGGTCCAGCGCCGGGGCGAAGCCGGAGATGGCATCGATGACTTCTTCGGCACTGGGCCGGGTGCTCAGTGACTTGCCCAGCAGCACCGCGATTTCCGCCTCGTAGTGCACCGCGCCGCGATCGGTCGGAATGGTGAAGGTTTCCTGCAACGGCACCACGCAGCTGCTTGGCTTGATGAACAGCAGCGGCTCGGTCGGAATCGGGTTGTCCAGCTCCTTGGCATGCTCGGCGTAGTTGCGGCCGATGCACACCACCTTGCCCAGCGGAAAGTGGATGCGGGTACCGTCGATGTACTGGTGCTGGTAGCTCATTGCTCGAACCTCTGCTCAGATGAACGTATCAAATGGAAAAGATCTTGCCAGGGTTCATGATCCCATTGGGGTCGAACACTGCCTTCATGGCTTTCATGTACTGGATTTCGACCGGCGAGCGGCTGTACTGCAGGTAGTCGCGCTTGACCATGCCCACGCCGTGCTCGGCGGAGATGGAGCCGTTGTACCTGCGCACGGTTTCGAAGACCTCGGTATTGACCAGCGCACATTCGGCAAAGAATGCGTCCTTGTCCATGTGCTCGGGCTTGAGGATGTTCAGGTGCAGGTTGCCGTCGCCGATGTGGCCGTACCAGAGCACGTCGAATGCCGGATAGCGCTCGCTGACGATGGCGTCGATCTCGCGCAGGAAAGCCGGCACCTTGGAAATGGTCACCGAGATGTCGTTCTTGTACGGCACCCAGTGGGAAATGGTTTCGGAGATGTACTCGCGCAGCTTCCACAGGTTGCGCAACTGCTGCTCGCTCTGGCTCATGACGCCATCGAGCACCCAGCCCTGCTCCACGCAGTGTTCGAAGGTGGCCAGCGCGGTGTCGGCGATGTCGTCGGTGGTGGCTTCGAACTCCAGCAGGGCATAGAACGGGCAGGCCGTTTCGAACGGCGCCGGCACGTCGCCGCGGCCCAGCACCTTGGCCAGCGCCTTGTCGGAAAAGAACTCGAACGCCGTGAGGTCGAGCTTGCCCTGAAACGCATGCAGCACCGGCATGATCGCATCGAAGTCGGTGGTGCCGAGCACCATCGCGGTGAGGTTCTTCGGCGCACGGTCCAGGCGCATGGTGGCCTCGACGATGAACCCCAGGGTGCCTTCGGCGCCGATGAACAACTGACGCAGGTCGTAGCCGGTGGCGTTCTTGACCAGGTCCTTGTTCAGCTCCAGTACATCGCCCTGGCCGGTGACCACTTTGAGGCCCGCCACCCAGTTGCGCGTCATGCCGTAGCGGATGACCTTGATGCCGCCGGCGTTGGTGCCGATGTTGCCGCCGATCTGGCTGGAACCCGAAGAGGCGAAATCCACCGGGTAGTACAGGCCGTTTTCCTCGGCCAGGTTCTGCAGCTGCTTGGTGATGACGCCTGGCTGGCAGACCACGGTGCGGTCGGTGGCGTTGAAGTCGAGCACCTTGTTCATGTAGTCGAACGACACCACCACCTCGCCGTTGGCCGCCACCGCCGCAGCCGACAGACCGGTACGCCCACCCGAAGGGACCAGCGCCACCTTGCGCTCGTTGGCCCAGCGCACGATGGCCTGGACCTGCTCGGTGGTCTTGGGAAAGGCGATGGCGCTGGGTGCCGGGGCGTACTGTTTGGTCCAGTCCCGGCCGTAGGTGTCGAGCGAAGCGGCATCGGTGAGGACCTTGCCAGGCTCGAGCAGGGTCTTGAGTTCATCGATCAGGGCATGACGGTTCATGGACGCGACTCTGCAAGTGAAGGATTCACGAATCGGGCGATTCGCGGCCCGCTAAACCCCGGACCATTCATAGTCACCCTGAGAACGGCTCATGACCCAGGATGGGCGTACGACAGGGAGGCTATGCTAGCATACGCCCCCCGCCAATCGAGCCCTGGCCCGGTGTGCGCCGCTTCACTTCCTGCCATTTTTTTCGGGACACAGGTTTACGCAGATGAGCAAGACTTCCCTCGACAAGAGCAAGATCAAGTTCCTTCTTCTCGAAGGCGTCCACCAATCCGCCGTGGACGTCCTCAAGGCTGCCGGCTACACCAGCATCGAGTACCACACCAAGTCGCTGCCCGAAGCCGAACTCAAGGAAAAGATCGCCGATGCGCACTTCATCGGCATTCGCTCGCGCACCCAGCTGACCGAAGAGCTGTTCGACTGTGCGAAGAAACTGGTCGCCGTGGGCTGCTTCTGCATCGGCACCAACCAGGTTGATCTGGCCGCCGCTCGCGAACGCGGTATCGCGGTGTTCAACGCACCGTATTCCAACACCCGTTCCGTGGCCGAACTGGTGCTGGCCGAAGCCATTCTGCTGTTGCGTGGCATCCCCGAGAAGAACGCTTCCTGCCACCGTGGCGGCTGGATCAAGAGCGCGGCGAACTCCTTCGAGATCCGCGGCAAGAAACTGGGCATCGTCGGCTATGGCTCGATCGGCACCCAGCTGTCGGTCCTGGCCGAAGGCCTGGGCATGCAGGTGTACTTCTACGACACCGTGACCAAGCTGCCGCTGGGCAACGCCACCCAGGTCGGCAGCCTGACCGAGCTGCTGGGCATGAGCGACATCGTCACCCTGCATGTGCCCGAAACCGCCGCCACCCAGTGGATGATCGGCGAGAAGGAAATCCGTGCCATCAAGAAGGGCGGTATCCTCATCAACGCCGCGCGCGGCACCGTGGTCGAGCTCGACGCACTGGCCGAGGCGATCAAGGACAAGCACCTGATCGGCGCTGCCATCGACGTATTCCCGGTCGAGCCACGCTCCAACGACGACATCTTCGAAAGCCCGCTGCGTGGCCTGGACAACGTCATCCTGACCCCGCACATCGGTGGTTCCACCGCCGAGGCGCAGGCCAACATCGGCCTGGAAGTGGCCGAGAAACTGGTCAAGTACAGCGACAACGGTACCTCGGTGTCGTCGGTCAACTTCCCGGAAGTGGCTTTGCCCGCGCACCCTGGCAAGCACCGTCTGCTGCACATCCACGAGAACGTGCCGGGCGTGATGATGGAGATCAACAAGGTCTTCGCCGAGAACGCCATCAACATCTCCGGCCAGTTCCTGCAGACCAACGAAAAGGTCGGCTATGTGGTGATCGACGTCGACGCCGATTACTCGGACCTGGCGCAGGAAAAGCTGCAACAGGTCACCGGAACCATTCGCTGCCGCGTATTGTTCTGATAGCGGCCGGATTGCGGTGTGCCTGGCACACCGCGTCCTCTGGTTCGCGGCTGCTAGCCGCTCCTACAATCAACCCAGATCCCCTGTAGGAGCGGCTAGTAGCCGCGAACCAGGCGACGCGGTGTATCAGAACGGCTCGTTGCCCCGACGGCGGAACCAGCCGGTCAGCGACAGCCGATTGCGCTGCGCCGGCATCACTTCGTGCGGTACCTCTCCAGAAAGAAACACCACCAGCGTGCCACCGATCGGCTGCACGTCGTACGCCGTGTCGCCTTGCAGGTACATACGCAACTGACCGCCATCCTCCTCGCCCCAATCCGCATCGTTCAGGTACAGCACCGCTGACACCATGCGCCGGTCATCATCGCGAAAGCGATCCAGGTGACGCAGGTAGACGCTGCCCGGTGGGTACAGGGCGAAATGGCATTCGAAGTCTTCCAGGCCCAGAAACAGACCACGATTGAGCGCCTCGCGCAGGCTGTCCATGATCTGCATGTAAACGTCGCACGGCACGGATTCGCCCGGTTCGATCCACTGGATGCGGTCACCGCGAATGCCTTCGCGGATCTCCTGGGATGGACCGCGCCCGACGGCCGCCGGCGCCAGTTCGCCTTGGGCATGGCGGGTACGGCACTCGGCCGCCAGCGCCAGGGTCAAAGCCTGGGGCACGAAGAGCTCCTGCTGCGACCAGCCGTGCTCGGCCAGGTCGTCGACGATGCGCAGCAGCAGTGGATGATCAGAAGGTATTTGCATGCCCGGCATAGTATCCATACGCCTGCAAAACCGACAGGGGCTTGCACGAGGTCGCTGCGCAGTCGATGCATCGAGGCGCAGCGTGCATGTCACTTCTCGACAAAGCCAGGCAATGCCACGGACAATGGCCCCTTGCCGACAGGAGTCCCTATGCGCCGCGTCCTTGTGTTCTTGATGATGTTCAGTACGACGCCCGCCTGGGCCGACGACCACGACCTGCTGTACAAGGCCGCTGGCTGGCCTGAACAAAGGGCGCATTTCAGCGACGCCCTCAAGGCGGCCCAGCAGCGCTACCAGAGCAGCTTGCCACCGGCGGTTTTCCAGGCACTGGTGAGCAACAGCGACCAACGCTTCGCGGCGCAGGCCATGGACCAGCGCGCCGAAGCGCGACTGCGCCAGGGCCTGGCCGATCCCAAACCGGCCCTCGCCTTCTTCGAGTCTGCCCTGGGCCGCAAGATCGTCGCCGCCGAGCTGCTGGCCACCCGCAGTGATCAACTGGCCAAGAACGCCCAGGGCCTGCCGAAACTGCAGGTCGAGTCGACCCGCGCGCTGTTGATCGGCCATCTGGCGCAGGCACTGCCGGCGCGCCAGGCGGGCGCAGAGGTCAGCCTGGCGATCGCCGGGGTGGCCGCCGACAGCCTCAGCTCGATGATTCCAGGTCTGTTGGGGGGCGGCCAGGCTGCAGGTCTGCTCGATGGCCAGCGCGAGCGGCTGCAACAGCAGATCGCCATCGACCTGAACAATACGCTGCTGTACGTGTACCGCGAATTGTCCGATCCGGAACTGGAGGAGTTCGTCGGCTTCGCCGAGTCTGCCGCTGGCCAGGCTTATTATCAGGCGGCCCTGGATGCGGTACGGGCTGGGCTGGCGGTTGGACAGACACCGGGCAAGGCGGGAAACTGAGGGGCGCCGTTCGCGGCCGCTGACCCACCCGCAGCAATGGCCCACCCCCGTAGGAGCGGTCAGCGGCCGCGAAGCAGACGACTCGGTTATAGATTCTGTTCGAAGAAATCGAAACACTTCGCCCGAATCGCAGGCAGCTCATTGACCAGATGATGCCGGGCCCCCGCCACCTGCAACACCCGCACCTCGGCGAACTTTGCGCGCAGCACCTTGAGGTTGTGCCGCCAATCCACGGTGTCGTCATCCTCCCCCTGCACGACCACCACAGTGCGCGGGCTGCGCGGCGCGGCTTCGATGTGCTGCACCCACTGCACCAACGCCCCCACCCACGCCGTCGGCAGGCGCACGGGCTGCAGCGGGTCCGCCTGCAGGAACGGCATGAAATCCGGGTCGTTGGTATTGGCGCTGAAACGCCTGGCAATGCCGTTGACGAACGGCTTCAGCACGCGATAGCTGAGTTTGGACAAACCCCATGCGCTGGGCCGCACCAGCGGCGCCATCAGCAGCACCTGCCCCTGCGCCGCGGACTGCGCGCCCTGGTGCAGCAGATGGTCGACGATGATCGCGCCACCGGTGCTCTGCCCCAGCAGATGCCAAGGCTGCGGCAGCTGCAGGGTGCGTGCTTCGGCGAACAGGCCATCGAGCGTGGCCTGGTAATCGGCAAAGCTGTGAATGCTGGCTCGCTCGCCGCTGGACAGACCATGGCCCGGCAGGTCGCAGGAAATGACCGCGAAGCCACGCGCCAAGGCCCACTGCACGGCGTGCCGGTACAACCCCATGTGATCGTAGAAACCGTGCATGACGAAGAGCGTGGCGACAGGCCGCTCCGGCAGCCACACTTGGGCCACCAAGTCGAAGCCGGCAGCACTGAAGCGCCCCAGCCAGCTTTGTACGGGCAGGTCTAGCTGATAGAAGCGCTGGTAGGCCTGAGCCTCAGCGGACAACGGCTGTCGGGTGCCCAAGGGTGGCAGGGAATTTCGCAGGGTGTCGGGATGAAATGCAATGGGCATGGACGATTGTTCCAAGGCAATACGTGTGCTGGCAAGGGCGCTGGAGACCCAGCGCCCTGCCCTCATCACACCGACGCTGCCGGCCGCTGAGTCTTCGGCTGTTGCCAGGAGTTGGCGGCGCTTTCCTCGATGGCTTGCTGGATCGCCTTGCGACGACGCTCTTCGGCCCGACGCCCGAAATACCATACCAAGAACGTCACCAACGAAACGGCCAGCAGAATCAGGCTGGCCACCGCATTGATCTCAGGCTTCACGCCCAGGCGGACCGCCGAAAACACTTCCATCGGCAGGGTCGTGGAACCCGGCCCGGAGACGAAGCTGGCCAGCACCAGATCATCCAGCGACAGCGCGAAGGACATCATCCCGCCGGCCGCCAGCGATGGCGCGATCATGGGAATGGTGATCAGAAAGAACACCTTCCAGGGCCGCGCACCCAAGTCCATGGCCGCCTCTTCGATCGACAGGTCCAGCTCGCGCAGCCGCGATGACACCACCACCGCCACGTAGGAGGCACAAAAGGTGGTATGAGCGATCCAGATCGTGGCGATGCCACGCTCCTGCGGCCAGCCGATCACCTGGGCCATGGCCACGAACAGCAACAGCAGCGACAGACCGGTAATCACCTCGGGCATCACCAGCGGCGCCGTCACCAGGCCGCCGAACATCGTGCGCCCCTTGAAGCGACTGATGCGCGTCAGCACGAACGCCGCCATGGTCCCCAGAGCCACGGCCGTCACTGCCGTGTAGCAGGCGATTTCCAGCGAGCGCATCACCGCGCCCATCAGCTGGGAGTTGTCCAGCAGGCCGACGTACCACTGCACCGACCAGCCACCCCACACCGTCACCAGCCGCGAAGCATTGAAGGAGTAGATGACCAGGATCAGCATCGGCGCATAGATGAACACCAGACCCAGCACCAGGATCAGTTTGGAGAACCCGAAACGCTTCATGCCTTGCCCTCCAGTTCTTTGGCCTGGCTGCGATTGAACAGCACGATGGGCACGATCAGAATCGCCAGCATCAACACGGCCAATGCCGAGGCAACGGGCCAGTCACGGTTGTTGAAGAATTCCTGCCACAACACGCGGCCGATCATCAGGGTTTCCGGGCCACCCAGCAGCTCGGGAATCACGAACTCGCCGACCACCGGAATGAATACCAGCATGCAGCCGGCGATGATGCCGTTCTTCGACAGCGGCACGGTGATCTTCCAGAAACTGTTGAAGGTGCTCGAGCCCAGGTCGGAAGCAGCCTCCAGCAAGCTGTTGTCATGCTTCACCAGATTGGCGAACAGCGGCAGGATCATGAATGGCAGGTACGCATAGACCACGCCGATGTACACCGCCAGGTTGGTGTTGAGAATCTGCAGCGGCTGGTCGATCAGCCCCAGCCACATCAGGAAGGCATTGAGCAGGCCGTTGTTGCTCAGGATGCCCATCCAGGCATACACGCGGATCAGGATCGCCGTCCAGGTCGGCATCATGATCAGCAGCAGGAGCACGGTCTGCAGGTCCTTGCGTGCCTTGCTGATGGCATAGGCCATGGGATAGCCGAGCAGCAGGCAGATCAGGGTGCTGAAGAAGGCCATCTTCAACGAGCCCAGATAGGCCGAGATGTACAGATCGTCTTCGGTGAGCAGCGCGTAGTTGGCGAAATTGAGGATCAACTCGAACTTCTGTTCGGCGTAGCTCCAGATTTCGGTGTACGGCGGGATCGCCACGTCGGCTTCGGCGAAGCTGATCTTGAGCACGATGAAGAACGGCAGCATGAAGAACAGGAACAGCCACAGGAACGGTACGCCGATGACCATCTGGCGACCGTTGGGGATGATCCTCTTGAGCTTGCGTTTGATCTTGCGCAGCTTCATGAGCGCAGTACCACGCCGCTGTCGTCTTCCCACCAGACGAACACTGCGTCGTCCCAGGTCGGCCGGGCGCCACGGCGCTCGGCGTTGGCCACGAACGACTGCACCAGCTTGCCGCACGGCAACTGCACGTGGAACACCGAATGGCCGCCCAGGTAGGCGATGTCATGGACCTTGCCGCGCGACCAGTTGTGTTCGCTGTCGGGCTGCTGGGTGGTCACCAGCATCTTTTCCGGGCGAATGGCATAGGTCACGTTCTTGTCTTCGGCAGCGGTACTTACACCGTGACCGACATAGATGCTGCGCTCCAGCTCCGGGCTGCTGATCAGTGCGTAGCCTTCCATGTCCTCGACCACCTGGCCTTCGAACAGGTTGACGTTGCCGATGAACTCGCACACCAGGCGGCTGGTGGGGGTTTCGTAGATGTCGATCGGGCTGCCGATCTGCGCGATCCAGCCCAGGTGCATGATGGCGATGCGCTGGGCCATGGTCATGGCCTCTTCCTGGTCGTGGGTCACCATCACGCAGGTCACGCCGACCCGCTCGATGATTTCCACCAGTTCCAGTTGCATCTGCGAGCGCAGCTTCTTGTCCAGCGCGCCCATCGGCTCGTCGAGCAGCAACAGCTTGGGCTTTTTCGCCAGCGAGCGTGCCAGCGCAACGCGCTGACGCTGGCCACCGGACAACTGGTGCGGCTTGCGCTTGCCGTACTGGGTCATCTGCACCAGCTTGAGCATTTCCGCCACGCGTGCGTCGATTTCGGCCGCCGGCAGTTTGTCCTGCTTGAGCCCGAAGGCGATGTTCTGCGCCACGGTCATGTGCGGAAACAATGCATAGGACTGGAACATCATATTGATCGGCCGCTCGTAGGGCGGCATATCGGTGATGTCCACACCGTCGAGGAAAATACGCCCCTCGGTCGGCCGTTCGAAGCCAGCCAGCATGCGCAGCAGGGTGGACTTGCCGGAACCGGACCCGCCCAGCAAGGCGAAGATCTCACCCTGGTTGATTTCCAGCGACACGTCGTCCACGGCCACCGTTTCGTCGAATTTCTTCGTTACCTTTTCGATCCGGACCAGCACCTTTTTCGGTTGCTGGCTGCCTTCGAGGGCTTTTTTGTAGGCGCTGGAGGCAACAGCCATTCACGAAACTCCCAAACTTGAGTGGGGGCGGCTCTGGATCGGGCCGCCCCGAGTATTTATTTGCCCGACTTGACCTTGGTCCAGCTGCGGGTCATCAAACGCTGCACCTTGGGCGGCAGCTCGACGTTGACGTAGAGCTTGTCCTGGATGGCCTGCGGCGGGTAGACCGCCTCGTCGTTGCGCACATCCTGATCCATCAGCTCGCCGGACTTGAGATTGGGGTTGGCATAGCCGACATAGTCGCTCACCTTGGCAATCACTTCAGGCTTCAACAGGTAGTCGATGAACGCCAGGCCCTGCTTGGCATCCGGCGCATCGGCGGGGATGGCGAGCATGTCGAACCACAGGTTGCCGCCTTCCTTGGGAATCGAGTAGGCCAGCTTGATGCCCTTGCCGGCTTCCTCAGCCCGTGCCTTGGCCTGGAATATGTCGCCGGAATAACCCACGGCCACACAGATGTTGCCATTGGCCAGGTCGCTGATGTACTTGGAGGAATGGAAGTAGGTCACGTACGGACGGACCTTGAGCAGCTTGGCCTCGGCTTGCTTGTAGAGCTTCTCGTCGGTGGTGTTGGGGTCCAGGCCCATGTAGTTGAGCACGGCCGGGAACATCTCGTCGGGCGAGTCGAGGAAGGCGACGCCGCACTTGGACAGTTTCTTGATGTTTTCGGGCTCGAACACCATGGCCCAGGAGTCGATCTTGTCGACGCCCAGCACAGCCTTGATCTTTTCCACGTTGTAACCGATGCCGTTGGTACCCCACAGATAGGGGACGGCGTACTGGTTACCCGGATCGTTCTTTTCCAGGCGCTTGAGCAGCACCGGATCGAGGTTGGAATAGTTGGTCAGCTGGGCCTTGTCCAGTTTCTGGAACGCCCCGGCCTTGATCTGTTTGCCCAGGAAGTGGTTGGACGGCACCACCACGTCGTAGCCGGTATGGCCGGCCAGCAACTTGCCCTCCAGGGTTTCATTGGAGTCGAAGACGTCATAGATCGGCTTGATCCCGGTGGCGGCTTCGAAATCCGCCAGGGTGCTCTCGCCGATGTAGTCGGACCAGTTGTAGATGTGTACGGTGCCTGCCGCTTGAGCATTGAGCGCCAGGGTCAGACCCGCACCGATCAGCATGGCCTTGCGAAACAAAGAGTGTGACAAGTGGAGGTCCTCTCAAGCGTTTGTTCTATAAGACAAACCGGCGCGCAACTTACAGCCCATGCGCGCGCGCCGCAATTGCTGATTCACCTGGCCCGAGCTCGCGGTGCGCCATTCGCGGCCACGGGCCGCTCCTACGGGGTATGTGTGGGAGCGGTCATCGGCCGCGAAAGGCGCATCGCAATACCAGCCCGGCTTACTTGCCCGACTTAATCTTGGTCCAGCTGCGCGTCATGATGCGCTGCGTCGCCGCCGGCAGGTCGGCAATGGCATACAGCTTGGCCTGCACATCGGCCGGCGGGTAGATGCCCGGATCGCCGCTGATGGCTTTATCCACCAATGCTGTTGCAGCCTGGTTACCGTTGGGGAACTGCACGCTGTTGGTGATCTCGGCCATGACTTCCGGTTTCATCAGGAAGGTCATGAACTTGTAGGCGCCTTCGACGTTCTCGGCATCCTTGGGGATGGCGACCATGTCGAAGAAGCTGCCAGCGCCTTCCTTGGGAATGTTGTAGCTGACCTTGACCTTGCCACCCGCTTCTTCGGCGCGCGACTTGGCCTGGTAGATGTCACCCGAATACCCCACGGCCACGCAGATATTGCCGTTGGCCAGGTCGGAGATGTACTTGGAGGAATGGAAGTAACCGATCGATGGACGCACCTTGAGGAACAGCGCCTCGGCCTCGGCAAGCTGCTTCTTGTCCTGCGAGTCCGTCGGGTAGCCCAGGTAATGCAGGGCGATCGGCAGCATCTCGGTGGGCGAATCAAGGAAGCTGATGCCGCACGACTTCAGCTTGGCCGCGTTTTCCGGCTTGAACAGCAGGTCCCAGCTGTTGGTCGGTGCATCGGCGCCCAGCGCAGCCTTGACCTTGTCGGCGTTGAAGCCGATGCCGATCGAGCCCCACATGTACGGGAAGGCATGCTTGTTGTCCGGGTCGCTCACCGACACCGCCTTGAGCAGCGATTCGTTGAGGTTTTTCCAGTTCGGCAGTTTCGAGCGGTCCAGTTCCTGGTACACACCAGCCTTGATCTGCTTGGCCAGGAAGTTGTTGGAAGGCACGACGATATCGTAGCCGGACTTGCCGGCCAGCAGTTTGGCTTCCAGGGTTTCGTTGCTGTCGAATACGTCGTAGACGACCTTGATCCCCGACTCCGCCTCGAATTGCTTGATCGTGTCCGGCGCGATGTAGTCCGACCAGTTGTACACGTGCAGAACCTTGTCGTCTGCCTGCGCAGCACTGGCCATCGCCCCCATCAGGGCCACGGCGAGGAGGGTCTTGCCAAATATCTTCATGCGTTGTGCTCCTAAATGTTCTTGGTCTTAACCTGATGCCAATATTGATCGAGTGCCGTGTTTTGATGATCCGTAGGAGCGGTCATTGGCCGCGAAGAAACCACTGCGGTATCAGTCGAGACCGCGTCGCAGCTTTCGCGGCCGGTGACCGCTCCTACGGAACGCCGTCGCATTTTGCGTACCGATGCTCCCGACGGGAGCAAGCCTAGCATCTAGCCCCCGAGTGCTTCGAGTGTCAGGTCCAGGCAAAGCCGTGCCTTGCTCACCAGCTCGTCGATCTCGGCGTGGCTGATGACCAGCGGCGGTGCAATGATCATGGTGTCACCGACGGCCCGCATGATCAGCCCGTTGTCGAAGCAGAACTGCCGACAGATCATACCGGCGCCCCGCCCTTCGTGACGGCTGCGAGTCGCCTTGTCCTTGACCAGCTCGATGGCGCCGAGCATGCCCAGGCCACGGACCTCACCCACCAGCGGATGGTCCTGCAGTTCGCGCAGACGCTTTTGCAAATACGGTGCCGCATCGGTTCGGACCGTGTCGACGATGTGCTCGTCGCGCAGGATACGCAGGTTTTCCAGCGCCACTGCCGCCGCGACCGGATGCCCGGAATAGGTGAAGCCGTGGTTGAAGTCGCCACCCTGGTTGATCACCTGCACCACCTCATCGCGCACGATGACGCCGCCCATGGGGATGTAGCCGCTGGTGAGGCCCTTGGCGATGGTCATCAGGTCGGGCGCCAGATCATAGTAGTCGCTGCCGAACCAGTGGCCGGTACGGCCGAAGCCACAGATGACTTCATCGGCCACGAACAGGATGTCGTAGCGCGCCAGCACTTCCTTGACCTTCGGCCAGTAAGTCTCGGGCGGAATGATCACACCGCCGGCGCCCTGGATCGGCTCGGCGATGAACGCCGCGACGTTGTCTTCGCCCACTTCCAGGATCTTCTGTTCCAACTGCTCGGCGGCCCAGATGCCGAACTCGTCCGGGGTCATGTCACCACCCTCGCCGAACCAGTACGGCTGGGCGATGTGCACGATGCCCGGGATCGGCAGATCGCCCTGCTCGTGCATGCCCGCCATGCCGCCCAGGCTGGCGCCGGCCACGGTGGAGCCGTGGTAGCCATTGATGCGGCTGATGATCACCTTTTTCTCGGGCTTGCCCTTGAGCGCCCAGTAATGGCGCACCAGGCGCAGCACGGTGTCGTTGCCCTCGGAACCGGAGCCGGTGAAGAACACATGGTTCATGCCCTCGGGCGCCAGGTCGGCGATGGCCTTGGCCAGCTCGAGAGCGGGCGGGTGGGCGGTCTGGAAGAACAGGTTGTAGTACGGCAGTTCGCGCATCTGCTTGCTGGCTGCCTGCACCAGCTCCTCGCGACCGTAGCCGATCGCCACGCACCACAGGCCGGCCATGCCGTCGAGGATCTTGTGCCCTTCGCTGTCCCACAGGTACACGCCGTCGGCCTTGGTGATGATCCGCGGACCCTTCTGCGCCAGCTGCGTGTAGTCGCTGAACGGCGCCAGGTGGTGGGCGCTGCTCAAGTCTTGCCAATGCTGGGTCTGGGGGTTGTTGTTGCTCATCTGTCGCTCCTTTTTCTCACACCGCGAACAGCAGGAACTCACGTTCCCACGAGCTGATCACGCGTTTGAAGTTTTCGTGTTCGGCGCGCTTGACCGCAACATAGCCAACGACGAATTTCTTGCCCAGGTACTTCTCCACCGTCTTGCAGTTTTCCATGCGCTCCAGCGCATCCTCGATGGTCAACGGCAGCCGCAGGTTGCGCCGCTCGTAGCCGCGTCCCTGCACCGGCGCACTCGGGTTCAGGCCCTCGACCATGCCGATATAGCCGCACAACAGGCTGGCGGCGATGGCCAGGTACGGGTTGGCATCGGCGCCCGGCAAGCGGTTCTCGACCCGCCGGTTCTGCGGCGTGGCGTCGGGCACGCGCAGGCCAACGGTGCGGTTTTCCTCGCCCCACTCGACGTTGACCGGCGCCGAAGTGTCGGGCAGGAAACGACGGAACGAATTGACGTTGGGCGCGAACAGCGGCAGCAGTTCGGGAATGAATTTCTGCAGGCCGCCGACGTGGTGCAGGAACAGCTGGCTCATCGAGCCGTCTTCGTTGGCGAAGATGTTCTTGCCGGTGGCCGAATCGACGATGCTCTGGTGCAGGTGCATGGCACTGCCCGGCTCGCCCGTCATCGGCTTGGCCATGAAGGTGGCGGCGACGTTGTGCTTGAGCGCGGCCTCGCGCATGGTGCGTTTGAACACCAGGATCTGGTCGGCCAGGTGCAGGGCATTGCCGTGCCGGAAGTTGATTTCCATCTGCGCCGTGCCGTCTTCGTGGATCAGGGTGTCGAGGTCCAGGTTCTGCGCCTCGCACCAGTCGTAGACGT
The DNA here is from genome assembly GCF_014235765.1 of Pseudomonas baltica. Classification (GTDB taxonomy): domain Bacteria; phylum Pseudomonadota; class Gammaproteobacteria; order Pseudomonadales; family Pseudomonadaceae; genus Aquipseudomonas; species Aquipseudomonas baltica. The sequence continues at coordinate 310,872 of NZ_JACMYH010000003.1, read as the reverse complement.
CTTCGAACAACGGATCGAACTCGTTCGCCGCTTCGATGGAAAACGATTGCCGACCGGTTTCCGGGCGTCCCGAGCGGCCGATCGGCGGCTGCAGCGGGAAGTCCGGGTCTTCGCAGCGCTTGGTCAGGTAGAACTCCATCTCCGGCGCCACGATCGGCTGCCAGCCTCGGTCCGCATACAGCTTCAAGACCTTCTTGAGCACGTTGCGCGGCGACAGCTCGATAGGGTTGCCCTGCTTGTCGTACGTGTCGTGGATGACCTGCGCCGTGGGCTCTATGGCCCAGGGAACGAGAAACACCGCGTTCTCATCGGGGCGGCAGATCATGTCGATGTCGGCAGGGTCGAGCAACTCGTAGTAGATGTCGTCTTCTACATAGTCGCCAGTCACGGTTTGCAATAGAACACTTTCCGGCAAGCGCATGCCTTTTTCGGCGATGAACTTGTTGGTCGGGGAAATCTTGCCGCGGGTGATCCCGGTGAGGTCGGCGATAAGGCATTCGACTTCGGTGATCTTGTGATCTTTCAACCAATCGGTGAGCTGGTCGAGGTTGGGACTCATAAATACCTCAGGAGGCCATTGACCTGGCTCGCGGCGAGCCGGGCACGAGTTGACGCGTGGGCGTCGTTGGGAAAGCGGTCAAGCGAGGGCTGCACACTGCCCACCCGGCCTCTCGATACCCGGCCGGAACGTGAAGCTCAGGGTAGCGGTTTCGGGGCTCAGGCAGTACAGGAGGGACAAAAAAACAGAGACGCAACGCCGTGGGCTGTCAATTATTCTGGTCGCCGGCAACCGGTGGCTGCAGCGAGCTCCATCAGATAATGGCAGGCGTGCCATGACTCACCCTCGGTATTATTGAAATGGCGGGTTGAAAACGAGCTTAGCCTTGTTCATTTTTTTCCACAACTATCAGGCGGCAAACTTCCGCAGACACTTTTCAGCCAGTTGCAAGGCACCGTAATTGCCAGGCGCATGCGCCCCGATATGCAGCAAAAGAGGCTCAACAGCGCTCTTTCAGGGCAAAACCCGGCTCGCTTGACTTAGTGTTGGCTTTCGGATTGACTGAAACCTGTTCGACCCAATGATTGATATTTTTAACAACAAAGGTGTTGCATCATGTCGGTACCCCCGCGTGCCGTTCAGCTTAACGAAGCGAACGCATTCCTTAAGGAACATCCTGAGGTTCTGTACGTCGACCTTCTGATTGCAGATATGAATGGTGTGGTGCGTGGCAAGCGCATCGAGCGCACCAGCCTCCACAAGGTTTACGAGAAAGGCATCAACCTGCCCGCCTCGCTGTTTGCCCTGGACATCAACGGCTCTACCGTGGAAAGCACCGGTCTTGGCCTGGACATCGGCGATGCCGATCGTATCTGCTACCCCATTCCCGACACCCTGTGCAACGAGCCTTGGCAGAAGCGCCCTACCGCGCAATTGCTGATGACCATGCACGAACTCGAAGGCGAGCCGTTCTTCGCCGACCCGCGTGAAGTGCTGCGCCAGGTCGTCGAGAAGTTCGACGCCATGGGCCTGACCATCTGCGCCGCCTTCGAGCTGGAGTTCTACCTGATCGACCAGGAAAACGTGAACGGTCGACCGCAGCCGCCGCGCTCGCCGATCTCCGGCAAGCGTCCGCATTCGACCCAGGTGTATCTGATCGACGACCTGGACGAGTACGTGGACTGCCTGCAGGACATCCTCGAAGGGGCGAAGGAACAGGGCATCCCGGCCGACGCCATCGTCAAGGAAAGTGCGCCGGCGCAGTTCGAGGTCAATCTGCACCACGTTCCGGATGCCATGAAGGCCTGCGACTATGCAGTGCTGCTCAAGCGCCTGATCAAGAACATCGCCTACGACCACGAGATGGACACCACGTTCATGGCCAAGCCCTATCCGGGCCAGGCGGGCAACGGGCTGCACGTGCACATCTCGATCCTGGACAAGGACGGCAAGAACATCTTCACCAGTGAGGATCCCGAGCAGAACGCCGCATTGCGTCACGCGATCGGCGGTGTGCTCGAGACCCTGCCCGCGTCGATGGCGTTCCTGTGCCCGAACGTCAATTCGTACCGCCGCTTCGGTGCTCAGTTCTATGTGCCCAACTCGCCCTGCTGGGGCCTGGACAACCGTACCGTTGCCTTGCGCGTGCCTACCGGAACCCCGGATGCCGTGCGCCTGGAACACCGCGTTGCCGGCGCCGATGCCAACCCTTACCTGTTGATGGCCGCAGTATTGGCCGGCGTGCACCACGGCCTGACCAATCAGGTCGAGCCCAACGAGCCGGTGACGGGCAACTCCTACGAGCAGAACGAGCAGAGCCTGCCGACCAACCTGCGCGATGCCCTGCGCCTGCTGGACGACAGCGAGGTGTTGGCCAAGTACATCGATCCGAAATACATCGATATCTTCGTGGCCTGCAAGGAAAGCGAGCTGGAAGAGTTCGAACACTCCATCTCGGACCTGGAATACAACTGGTACCTGCACACGGTGTAACGGCCGGGTGCCGCGGTATGCCTGCCATGCCGCGATGTTCACGAACGCATTTGCTGGGCGGCGGTGCAGCAGGTATACCGCGTCGTCCCCGGACGCGGCTCGCGCCGCTGCTACAGGGGTTCCACGTGTCTTCTGGGCTGCGGTGCGGCAGGTGCACCGTATCGCGCCTGGACGCGGCTTGCGCCGCTGCTACGGGGGGATGTGTCGCATCTGGCCTGCGGTGCGAACGACATGGCGCGGCTGGCACAATCCCTGTAGCAGCGGCGCGAGCCGCGTCGGCGGTACGTGCGGATTACCTGACGTACCGCGTCCGGATCAGCGTGCCCAGCGCAACTGGGTCGGCAATGGCGACGGCGGCTCGGGCTCCGGTGGATTGCCCGGCAGCGCCAATACTCGATTGAGCACTTCGCTTTCCAGCGCCGCCAGGCGATGGGAACCGCGAGCGCGCGGACGTGGCAACTCGACGGCCAGGTCCAGACCAATGCGCCCCTCCTCGATCAGAATCACCCGGTCGGCAATCGCCACCGCCTCGGCCACATCGTGGGTTACCAGCAACACGGTAAAACCGTGCTTGCGCCACAGGCTCTCGATCAACTGCTGCATCTCGATGCGCGTGAGCGCATCCAGCGCCCCCAAGGGCTCGTCCAGCAGCAACAGCCGCGGCTTGTGAATCAGGGCCCGCGCCAGCGCCACGCGCTGCTTCTGCCCCCCGGACAACCCCGCCGGCCACTCATCGGCGCGCTCGGCCAGGCCCACCGCTTCGAGCGCCTGCAAGGCCTGCTCGCGCCAATTGCCGGACAGCCCCAGGCCCACGTTGTCGATCACTCGTTTCCATGGCAGCAGACGGGCTTCCTGGAACATCAGCCGGGTGTCGTTGCGCGCATCGCTGAGCGGACCGGAACCTGCCAGCAGTTGTCCGCTGGTGGGTTGGTCGAGTGCTGCCAGCAGCCGCAGCAAGGTGCTCTTGCCGCACCCGCTGCGGCCGACGATGGCCACGAACTGCCCGGCCGGAATGTTCAGGTCGATCTCGCGCAGAACCTCGCGCTCGCCAAAGGTCTTGCGTAGCTGGCGAACCGCCAGTGGAATCCCGCGCCGCAGGTTCTGCGGCTGTTCCTTGAAAACGGTCATGCTGCACCTCCCTTGGTTTGATAGGCCGGATGCCAGCGCAGCCACACTCGCTCCAGCCCACGCGCCGCCAAGTCGGCCAGCTTGCCGAGAATCGCATAGAGCACGATGGCCAGCACCACCACGTCGGTCTGCAGGAATTCGCGCGCGTTCATGGCCAGGTAACCGATGCCGGAGCTGGCGGAAATGGTTTCCGCAACGATCAGCGTCAGCCACATCAGGCCGAGGGCGAAACGTACGCCGACCAGAATGGAAGGCAACGCCCCGGGCAGAATCACCTGCCAGAACAAACGAAATCCGGACAGGCCATAGCTGCGTGCCATTTCCACCAACGCGGGGTCGGCGTTCTTGATGCCGTGGTAGGTGTTCAGGTAGATCGGGAACAATGTGCCCAGCGCGACCAGAAAGATCTTCGCCGACTCATCGATACCGAACCACAGAATCACCAGCGGAATCAGCGCCAGGTGCGGGACGTTGCGGATCATCTGCACCGAGGTGTCGAGCAGGCGCTCGCCCCAGCGCGACAGGCCGCTGATCAGCCCCAGTAGCAGACCGATGCCGCCACCGATGGCGAAGCCGATGCACGCGCGCCAGCCGCTGATGGCCAGGTGCGTCCAGATCTCCCCGGACTTGAACAGCGCGACGCCTGCCGCGAGCACCGCGCTGGGCGCTGGCAGGATCCGCGTCGACAGCCAGCCGACGCTGACCGCCAGCTGCCAGATCAACAGCAGGCCCACCGGCAGCGCCCAGGGCGCCAGCCGGTGGATGATTTTGCTCGTTGTACTCATGGCAGTTTCTCAGCGCTGGGCGGCCTTGGGCAAAATGTCGTTGGCCACCATCTCACCGAACGGGCTGACGTAGTTGGCGCCGGTCGGCGCTTCCGGGCGCTGTACGTCCAGGTGCGGGAACAACAGCTCGGCCACGCGGTACGACTCTTCCAGGTGCGGGTAGCCGGAGAAGATGAACGTGTCGATGCCCAGTGCGGCGTACTCCTTGACTCGCTCGGCCACCGTCGGGCCGTCACCGACCAGCGCGGTTCCGGCGCCGCCGCGGACCAGGCCGACGCCGGCCCACAGGTTGGGGCTCACCTCCAGCTTGTCCTTGCTGCCGCCATGCAATGCGGCCATGCGCTGCTGACCCACCGAATCGAAGCGCGCCAGCGAAGCCTGGGCGCGGGCAATGGTATCGTCGTCGACATGGGCGATCAGCCGCTCGGCGGCCTGCCAGGCTTCTGCATTGGTTTCACGCACGATCACGTGCAGGCGGATTCCGAAGCGTACGGTCCGGCCGAGCTTGGCGGCCTTCTCGCGCACCTGGGCGATCTTCTCGGCCACCGCTGCCGGTGGCTCGCCCCAGGTCAGGTACATCTCCACCTGTTCGGCGGCAAGGTCTTGAGCCGCATCGGAAGACCCGCCGAAGTACAGCGGCGGACGCGGCTGCTGCACCGGCGGATAGAGCAGCTTGGCGCCTTTGACGGTGAGGTGCTTGCCATCGTAGTCGACCGTTTCGCCTTCCAGCACGCGGCGCCAGATACGGGTGAATTCCACCGACGCCTCGTAGCGCTCCTCGTGAGTAAGGAACAGACCGTCGCCCGACAGCTCGTCAGGGTCGCCGCCAGTGACCAGGTTGAACAGCGCGCGGCCGTTGGACAAGCGGTCCAGGGTCGCTGCCTGACGCGCGGCCACGGTGGGCGAGATGATTCCAGGGCGCAGGGCAACCAGGAATTTCAGGCGCTGGGTGACCGGAATCAACGAGGCCGCCACCAGCCAGGAGTCTTCGCAGGAGCGCCCGGTAGGGATCAGTACGCCGCCGTAGCCGAGGCGATCGGCCGCCTGCGCGATCTGTTGCAGGTAACCGTGGTCGACCGCCCGTGCACCTTCGGAGGTGCCCAGGTAATGACCGTCGCCGTGGGTGGGAAGAAACCAGAAAATATTGAGGCTCATGGAGTTGTCTCCTGACGTGGCTCGGAACCGATGCGCGGGCACCGGTGCAGTTGTGCCGGGGCGGGGGCGGGGGCGCAGCGGATCACGGTGCCTTGGCAACGTTGGCTGGCGGTGTCCAGATCACATCCTGAATGCGCAGCGGCTTGGGGATCAGCTTGAGCTGGTGAAAGCTGTCGGCGATCTTCTGCTGCGCGGCGACGGTCTGCGGGTTGAGAAATTGCGCGCCGTAGCCTTGGCGTTTCACCGAGGTCAGGGTGATGTCCGCTGGCAGGCCCAGCAACGGTGCGACCTGGGCGGTCACTTCTTCGGGATGCGCCTTGGACCACTCGCCCACGGCGCGCACCTCCTCGACCAGCGCGGTGATCACCTCGGGGTGCTGCTCGGCATAGGGTTTGGTGGCCAGGTAGAACTGCAGGTTGTCGACGATGCCCTGGCCGTTGCGCAGGGTGCGCGCCTGCAACTGCTGCTCGGCCGCTGCCTGGTAGGGATCCCAGATCACCCACGCATCGACGCTGCCGCGCTCGAACGCCGCGCGGGCATCGGAAGGCGGCAGGTAGACGGTCTGGATGTCGGAGTACTTGAGCCCGGCTTCTTCCAGCGCGCGCACCAGCAGGTAATGCACGTTGGAACCCTTGTTCAGCGCAACCTTCTTGCCCTTGAGTTCAGCGACCGAGCGGATCGTCGAATCCTTGGGTACCAGGATCGCTTCGCTGGTCGGGGCTGGCGGCTCGTAGGCCACATACAGCAGATCGGCCCCGGCGGCCTGGGCGAATACCGGCGGGGTTTCACCGGTCACGCCGAAATCGATCGAACCGACGTTCAGCCCTTCGAGCAACTGCGGGCCGCCGGGAAACTCGGTCCATTTGACGTCGACGCCCTGGGCCGCCAGGCGTTTCTCCAGCGTGCCCTTGGCCTTGAGCAGCACCAGCGTGCCGTATTTCTGGTAACCGATGCGCAGGGTTTCAGCCTGGGCCTGGGTGATGGCGCCGAACGACACAGCCGCAGCAAACAGTGCGACCACGCCACGACGCAAGAACAGGGTGCGCATGGCACTCTCCTTCTGCAGGGGGAATTGGGTTGCACCTGCTTGCCCGTTGGCGGGCCAGTAAGGTGGGTACAGCGAAAAGTGTCGCGGCCGCGAGCGGCGGTTGGAATCAGATGCTCCAGCGGGCACTGCGCAGGCTTTGCATGAGCAAGGCCGGGTCATGGGTCTGTGGTTTGCGCAGCAGGAAGGCATGAAACTCCTGCAGCGCATTTTCCAGGCGCTGCTCGAGCGCCGGCGCCAACTGGGCTGCATGACTGCCTTCGCCATAGGCGATCTGGCTGTCGTCGGCGAAGATGCCCTGGAGCATTTCCTGGGCCTTGAGCGAAGCCAGCACTGGTTTCAGCGCGTAGTCCACCGCCAGCATGTGGGCGATGCTGCCACCGGTGGCAATGGGCAGCACCACCTTGTTGCTAAGGGCACGCTCGGGAAGCAGGTCGAGCAGGGTCTTCAGTGCACCGGAGAACGACGCCTTGTATACCGGCGTGGCAACCACCAGGCCATCGGCCTTGCCGACCAGTTCGTTGAAATGCAGTACGTGCGGGCTGTCGAAGCGGGCATGCAGCAGGTCTTCGGCCGGGAAGTCCCGTACCTGAAACGTCACCACTTCGACGCCTTGTCGTTGCAGCCACTGCTTGCTGCGCTCCAGCAGTACACCAGAGCGCGAGCGCAGGCTGGGGCTGCCGCCCAGGGATACGACCAGCATGGGGTAAATCCTTGAATAGCGAAATCGGAGCGCTTCTGGAGAAGTCGCCGGAATGGAAGGAACAGTAGCAGGCAGGATTTATATCTTTAAATCATATTTATTCATTTGGTTATTCGATAAAAACATATACCTACATTTCCTATCCCTGCTGCGCACACCGCATGGATATCACCGCGATACCTGTAGCAGCGGCGCAAGCCGCGTCAGCGGGCCATGCGGTGCATTCGATACACCGCGACGTCCCGGACGCGGCTTGCGCCGCTGCTACAGAGGGCAAGTTGTATCAGGTTCAGATCAGCGGTTGGGCTGGGGGGTCAGGCGCAGGTAGGGTTTCACTGCCGTGTAGCCCTTGGGGAAGCGCTGCCTGATTTCCTCTTCGTCCTTGAGCGAAGGCACGATCACCACGTCATCGCCATCCTGCCAGTTGGCCGGGGTGGCGACCTTGTGGCTGTCGGTCAATTGCAGCGAATCGATCACCCGCAGGATCTCGTGGAAATTGCGCCCGGTACTGGCCGGGTACGTGATGGTCAGCCGCACCTTCTTGTTGGGGTCGATGACGAACAGCGAACGCACCGTAAGGGTGTCACTGGCGTTCGGGTGAATCAGATCGTAGAGCTGGGACACCTTGCGGTCGGCATCGGCCAGGATCGGAAAATTCACTGTGGTGCCCTGGGTCTCGTCGATGTCACCGATCCAGCGGTGATGGGATTCGACCGGATCCACCGACAGCGCGATGGCCTTGACGTTGCGCCCGGCGAACTCGTCGGCGAGCTTGGCGGTAAAACCCAGTTCGGTGGTGCACACCGGCGTGAAGTCGGCCGGGTGCGAGAACAGCACCCCCCATTGGTCGCCCAGCCACTGATGGAAGCTGATGGTGCCCTGGCTCGAGTCCTGCTGGAAATCGGGGGCGATGTCGCCGAGTCGAATGGTCATGGTGATGCTCCTGGGCTGTTGTGCGCATGACTGTGCACTGAGCGGCCAGGAAATAAAAAGAATGGATCGTGCTGGGGCTAGGCGAAACGGGAATAACGCCAGGGCAGAAAACAAAAAGCCCGCACAAGGCGGGCTTTTTCCAACGGCACGTATTACTTGAAAGCGTACGTGTAGTTGAAGATCAGACGGGTCTGATCGGTGTTGGTGCCGACGTCGCTGCGGTAGGTACCGTTACGCAGGGTGGCGCCGAAGTTCTTCAGCAGACCGCTCTGGATCACGTAGTCGACGCGCATGTCGCGTTCCCACTCGGAGTTGTTCGAGTCACCGGTACCGGCCGCGCGAATGTCGTCGCCATGCAGGTAGGCAACCGAGGCTTTCAGGCCAGGGACGCCGATGCGGCTGAAGTCATAGGAGTACTGGGCGAATGTGGTGTTTTCGCCAGCGCGGGTGAACGAGTTGACCATGCTGTCGGTGAACAGATAGACGCTGGAACCGCCGTTGCCTTCGTTGCGGTTGTTGCCATCGACAACGCTGCCGTTGTTGATGAACGGCATGCCGCCGTCGTCGCCCACTTGCTGGTAACCGGCCAGGAATGCGTGGCCAGCGATGCTGTAGGTGAAGATGGCACTCCAGGTCTTGTTGTCGACTTCGCCAGGGTTCTTGGCGTAGCCGCTGTTGTTGTTGAAGCGGTAGCCAGCATCACCGTTCTTGCCGTCGGAGCTGCTGTCGAAGTAGCGCAGGTCGGTCTTGAACGACTGGTCTTCACCCAATGGCAGTACGTGCACGGCGCCGAGGAAAGTCTGCTTGTAATAGTCTTCCAGCTGCGCGTGGTAGACCTGCAGGGTCAGGTCCTTGGTGGCCTTCCAGTCGACACCGGCGAACTGGAAGTTGTTCGAGTCCTGAGTACCGCCGTTCAGGCCCAGGCCCGAGTAGTTGCTGGTCGCACGGCCCGCAGACTTGTTCAGGCGGCCGGCGGTGAAGGTGAAGTTGTCCAGGTCCTTGGAGGTCAGGATACCGCCCTGGTAAACCGCAGGCAGCAAGCGACCATCGTTGGATACCAGGATCGGCAGGTTGGGCTGCAGTGCGCTACCCACCTTGAGTTCGGTCTTGGCGAACTTGACCTTGCCGTTGGCGCCTACACGCGACCACGACTTCTCGGCCGAACCGTCGGTGTCGCTGGGGAAGAAGCTGTTGTTGTTCGGGTGGTGACCGCGGCCGCCGTCCAGGTGGATGCCGGTCATGCCCTGCACGTCCAGACCGAAGCCGACGGTGCCGGGGGTGTAGCCAGAAATGAAGTTGAAGAGGAAGCCTTGAGCCGATTCTTCCTGGTCGTTCGCCGTGCCTTCACGGGTATCGTTGCGGAAATACATGGTCCGCGAGCTCAGCGTTGCTTTGCTGGCTTCGAGGAAACCCGAGGGTGCCGGATCGGCGGCGTAGACACTGGTGGAGATGCTGGCGAGCGCGATGGCTGCGGCGAGCGACTGCTTGTACATGTGATGCTCCTCTGGTTTCTAATTTTTGTGGTGTCTTTGGTCGGGGGTCTGGCGCCCCTTGTCCGCAGATGCGCGATTAGCGCCAAAGCGTGACCGGTTAGTCAATGTTTACAAGCCGATTCGAGACCTTGGTCTAAGCCAAACTCTGGTTGCCGAGGTTAACGAAATTTTCACAAAACCAAAAAGAATTGTTTCAAGTTTTTTTAGAATTTAAATGCATAACAACCTTGAGCGTCCAAACAAAAAAGTTCAATCCAGTTGCAAAACATAAGCTAATTCCCAAACGGTATTTCAAAGCCGTTTCTTATATCGTTTAGATTCGCCCTCATTCGCCCTTCCGACACTTGCCGTTTCGCGCTTTGGCAGCGCGGGTTCGAAGGTCCTCAGCCACCCGACTCTCGCAAAAGGCAGCCACCATGGCCAAACAGCATTTCGCACGAAAACTGGTCAGCACCCTGGCCCTGGCCAGCCTGGCCATGGGCATCCAGGCCGCCACGTTGACCGTCGGCTACCAGACCGGCATCGACCCCAGCAAGGTCGCCCAGGCCGATGGCACCTATGAAAAGGCCATTGGCGAGAAGATCGACTGGCGTCGCTTCAACAGTGGCCCGGAAGTGGTCACGGCGATTGCCTCGGGCGATGTACAGATCGGCAACCTGGGATCGAGTCCGCTGGCAGCCGCCACCTCACGCAAGCTGCCCATCGTCGCCTTCATCGTTTCGGCGCAGATCAATTCCGCCGAAGCCCTGGTGGTGCGCAACGGCAGCGGTATCGACAATCCGCAGCAGTTGGTCGGCAAGACCATTGCAACGCCTTTCGTGTCCACTTCCCACTACAGCCTGCTCGGCGCGTTGAAGCATTGGGGTCTGGAAGGCAAGGTCAAGGTGGTCAACCTGCAGCCGGCCGAAATTGCCGCTGCGTGGAAACGTGGCGACATCGACGGCGCCTTCGTCTGGTCGCCGGCGCTGGGCGAGATCCGCAAGAGCGGCAAGACCCTCACCGATGCCGCACAGGTCGGCCAGTGGGGCGCACCGACTTTCGAGGTCTGGGTGGCGCGCAAGGATTACGCCGAGAAGCACCCCGAGGTGATCGCCCGGTTCGCCAAGGTCACGCTGGATTCGTTCGCCGACTATGCGAAGAACCAGGCGCAGTGGACCGCCGATTCCGAGCCGGTACGCAAGATCGCCAAATTGACGGGAGCCAACGCCGCAGACGTCCCCGACCTGCTCGCCGGCTCCACCTACCCCGATGCCCAGGCCCAGGCCTCCGCCGCGCTGCTGGGTGGCGGCACCGCGCAGGCGGTGGCCAAGACGGCCGAGTTCCTCAAGGAGCAGGGCAAGCTGGAAGCGCTCCTGCCTGACTACACGCCGTACGTCAGCGCCCAGTTCGTTCAGTGATCGCGCGCACGCCAACCGGAGTTCGACCGTGGCCCAATTGATTCTCGACCGTATCGGCGCCCACTACCCGGGCGCCGCGCAGCCGGTGCTGCAAGACATCTCGCTGAGCCTGGGGCCACAGCAGCTGTGCGTCGCACTGGGCCCGTCGGGCAGCGGCAAGACTTCGCTGCTCAACCTGATCGCCGGTTTCGTGGCTCCCAGCAGTGGCCGCATCACGCTGGACGGCGTTGCGGTGAAGGGGCCGGGGGCCGACCGTGGCGTGGTCTTTCAGGATGACGCCTTGTTGCCCTGGCAGGACGTCCTGACCAATGTCGCCTTCGGTTTGCAACTGGCAGGCACCGGCCGGGCGCAGCGTGAGGCGCGGGCGCGGGACATGCTTGCGCTGGTCGACCTGGCAGGTTTCGGCGAGCGACAGATATGGCAACTCTCCGGTGGCCAGCGTCAACGCGTGGGCCTGGCTCGAGCACTGGCGGCCGACCCGCAGGTGCTGTTGATGGACGAGCCGTTCGGCGCACTGGATGCGTTCACCCGGGAGCAGATGCAGGAGTTGCTGCTGCAGGTCTGGCAACGTACCGCCAAGCCGGTGTTCCTGATTACCCACGACATCGAAGAAGCGGTATTCCTGGCCACCGACCTGATTCTGCTGGCGCCCAACCCCGGCCATGTCGAGGAGCGCCTGAGCCTGGACTTCGGCCAGCGCTATGCCGCTGGCGAGAGCGCCCGGGCGATCAAGTCCGACCGCCGATTCATCGAGACCCGCGAGCACGTCCTTGCCCAGGTTTTCGCCCAGCGCGTTGTCACCCAAGGCGCCACTGCGCGCAAGGAGCCGGCATGAGCCTCTACCCGACGCACGCTCTCGACAGCGCCCGCGCACCTACCGCGCGCCGGCCCTGGCGCTTGAGTACGCGCGCCATCAGCACGCTGACCCTGGCAGGCGTGCTGGCACTGTGGTGGGCGGTGACCGCCTCCGAGCTGATAGAGCCCCTGTTCCTGCCCTCGCCCGGCGCGGTGCTGGACAAAGCCTGGCTGCTGGCAACCCAGGGCTATATGGACGCCACGTTGTGGCAACATTTGGGTGCCAGCCTGGGGCGCATCGGCCTGGCCTTGGCATTCGCCGTGCTGTTCGCCATTCCGGTGGGCATCGCCATCGGCCACAACCGCATAGCGCAAGGCATTCTCGACCCGCTGATCGAATTCTACCGGCCCATCCCGCCGCTGGCCTACCTGCCGCTCATCGTGATCTGGTGCGGCATCGGTGAAACCTCCAAGGTGTTGCTGATCTACCTGGCCATCTTCGCGCCGATTGCCATCGCCACGGCCACCGGCGTGCGCAATGTCGATCCCGCCCGTTTGCGCGCCGCGCAATCGCTGGGCGCCACCCGGGCGCAACTGATCCGCCACGTGATCATACCCAGTGCGCTGCCGGACATCCTCACCGGTATCCGCATCGGCCTGGGCGTCGGCTGGTCGACCCTGGTCGCCGCTGAGTTGATCGCAGCCACCAGCGGCCTGGGCTTCATGGTGCAGTCGGCCGCGCAATTTCTGGTCACCGATGTGGTGGTGCTGGGCATCCTGGTCATCGCGCTGATCGCCTTCGCTCTGGAAATGGGCCTGCGCGCCCTGCAGCGGCGCCTGGTGCCCTGGCACGGCCAGAGCCACTGAACCAGCCACTTTGCCAACAGAGCTGACCAACATGACTCTGCACATCACACCCTTGAACCCGACCATCGGCGCGGTCATCGAAGGCGTCGACCCCAGTCGGGAACTGACCCCGGCCCAGCAGCGCGAGATCGACGCCGCGCTGCTCGCCCATCAGGTGCTGTTCTGGCGCGACCAGCAGCTGACGCCTTTTCAGCAGGCACGGCTGGCGCAGCAGTTCGGTGACCTGCACGTTCATCCGATCTATCCCAGTGTGCCGGGGCAACCCGACGTGCTGGTGCTCGACACCGCCGTGACCGACGTACGCGACAACGCCATCTGGCACACCGACGTGACCTTTCTGGCGGAACCGGCGATGGGCGCCATACTGACCGCCCAGCAGGTACCGCCCTTTGGCGGGGACACTTGCTGGGCCAGCGGAATCGCGGCGTTCGAGGTGTTGTCCAGGCCGTTGCAGACCCTGCTCGACGGTTTGACCGCCACCCACGATTTTGCCAAGTCTTTTCCGCTGGAGCGCTTTGGCAGCGATGCCCAGGCACTGGCGCGCTGGGAGCAGACCCGCCGGCAACATCCCCCGCTGTCACACCCGGTGGTACGGACCCATCCGGTCAGCGGGCGCAAGGCATTGTTCGTCAACGATGGTTTCACCACCCACATCAACGAACTCTCGACAGCTGAAAGTCGGGCGCTGCTCGACCTGCTGTTCGCCCACAGCACGCGTCCGGAGTTCTGCGTACGCTGGCAATGGCGCCAAGGGGACGTGGCCTTCTGGGACAACCGCGTGACCCAGCATTACGCGATAGACGACTACCGCCCGCAGCGACGCGTGATGCATCGAGCGACGATAATGGGGGATCGACCGTATTGAACGCACGGGGGGCGGCGATGGCCGCCCCCGCTGGCCGTCATTCGCCGATGGCGGCCTTGTAGCCGGCAGCGTCGAGCAGCGTGTCCAGCTCACTGGCAGCGCTTGGCTTGAGCTTGAAGAACCAGGCGCCATAGGGTTCGCCGTTGACGCTTTCCGGGCCATCGGCCAACGCTTCGTTGATCGCGACCACCTCGCCCCCCACTGGGGAGTAGATGTCCGAAGCGGCCTTGACCGACTCGACCACGCCCGCCTGATCACCGGCGGCGAAGACCTTGCCGACTTCCGGCAGCTCGATGAACACCACGTCACCCAAGGCTTCCTGGGCGTGATCGCTGATGCCCACGGTCACCGTGCCATCTGCTTCCAGGCGTGCCCATTCGTGGCTTTCGGCAAAACGGAGTTCAGCAGGGATATCGCTCATAACATTGTCCTCAACAAGGGTCAGCGGCCAGCCCGCCATACGATTCAGATCAGGGTTCTACCATGCCGGACGAAGGTCGGCTTGACCACCCGTACCGGGTACCATTTGCCACGTATCTCGACTTCCGCACGGTCCGCGGTCGCCATCGGTACACGCGCCAATGCAATCGACTTGCTCAGCGTAGGGGAGAAACTACCACTGGTGATCTCTCCTTCGCCAACTCCGGCGATGCGGACCACCTGATGCGCGCGCAGCACCCCGCGTTCTTCGAGCACCAGGCCGACCAGTTTCATCGCCGGCCCGGCGGCCCGTTCACGCTCCAGCGCCTCGCGCCCGATGAAGGCGCGCGCGCTCGGTTGCCACGCCACACTGCCGGCCATGTTGGACGCCAGCGGCGAATGCGCCTCGTCCATGTCCTGGCCATACAAGTTCATCCCGGCTTCCAGACGCAGCGTATCGCGCGCGCCCAGGCCGATGGGCGAAATGCCCGCACCGATCAATTCGTTGAAGAAATCGACCGCCTGCGCGGCGGGCAAGACGATCTCGATACCGTCCTCGCCGGTATAGCCGGTGCGGGCAATGAACCAGTCGCGATGGTGACGGCCTTCGAAAGGGTTCAGTTGCAAAAGCAGCTCGCGGCGTTGGCTGCCCAGCAGGTCGGCGACCTTGCGCCGTGCCTGCGGCCCTTGCACGGCCAGCAACGCCAGCTCGGGGCGCTCGCGCCATTGCACATCGAACGTGCCTGCCTGGGCGCTGAGCCAGGCCAGGTCCTTGTCACGGGTGGCGGCATTGACCACCAGGCGATAGCCTTCCTCGGTGCAGTAGGCGATCAGATCGTCCACGATCCCGCCCTCGGCGTTGAGCATGGCGCTGTACAAGGCCTGGCCAGGGCCGGTCAGGGTGGCGACATCGTTGGCCAACAGGTATTGCAGGAACGCCCGGGCGTCCGGCCCTTGGACATCGATCACGGTCACATGCGACACGTCGAAGACGCCGCAATCGCGACGTACCTGATGATGCTCTTCGACTTGCGAGCCGTAATGCAGGGGCATGTCCCAACCGCCAAAATCGACCAGCTTTGCGCCGAGGGCAAGATGCAGGTCATACAGAGGCGTGCGCTGTCCCATGGGTTTCTCCTTCCGGGCGTGGCGAAAGCGCAGGCGAATTGTCCTTGGTGCCTGCGCCGGATGCGGCGCATTGTAGCGACAAGGTCGCGGGCGTGATATCTGTAGCGACAAGGTCGCGGTGGTGATATCTGCAGCGACAAGGTCGCGTAGCCGGTCAGTGGTTTCGACCGACCTGGCGCGCCGAACGTCGAATCAACCCGATGACCGGCAGCAGGCCGACCAGCACCAGGGTCAGGGCCGGCAGCGACGCCCGCGCCCATTCGCCTTCACTGGTCATTTCGAATACCCGCACCGCCAGCGTGTCCCAGCCGAACGGGCGCATCAGCAAGGTCGCCGGCATCTCCTTGAGCGTGTCGACGAACACCAGCAGCGCGGCGCTGAGCGTGCCGGGCAGCAACAGGGGCAGATATACCTTGAAGAACAGCCGCGGACCACCCACGCCCAGGCTTCGTGACGCCTCGGGCAGCGAGGGGCGAATCCGCGCCAGGCTGCTTTCCAGCGGCCCATAGGCCACTGCGATGAACCGTACCAGATAGGCCACCAGCAGCGCCGCCACGCTGCCCAGCAGCAATGGCCGCCCGGCCCCGCCCAGCCAGCCGGACAACGGCACGACCAGCTCGCGGTCGAGAAAACTGAAAGCCAGCATCAGCGACACCGCCAGCACCGACCCCGGCAAGGCATAGCCCAGGTTCGCCACCGCCACACCGGCGCGAATGCCTCGCGTGGGCGCCTGCCGCCGCGCAAACGCCAGCAGCAGCGCTACCGTGACCGTGATCAGCGCGGCCATGGCGCCCAGGTACAGGGTATGCACGATCAGCTCACGGTAACGTTCGTCGAGGTCGAAGCGCCCGCGCTGCCAGCACCACACGACCAACTGCAGCATGGGCACGACGAAGGCGCAGGCGAACACCAGCGCACACCAGCCGCTGGCCACCCATGCCTTGAGCCCGCGCAGCCGATACAGCGCCTGCCCACGCGGGCGTTCGTTGGCCGCATGATCCTGACCGCGCGCACGCCGCTCGCCGTAAAGCACCAGCATCACGGCCAGCAACAGCAGGCTGGCCAGCTGCGCCGCGCTGGAGAGGCTGAAGAAGCCGTACCAGGTCTTGTAGATGGCCGTGGTGAAGGTGTCGAAATTGAACACCGCCACAGCGCCGAAATCCGCCAGGGTTTCCATCAATGCCAGTGCCACGCCCGCACCGATGGCCGGCCGGGCTACCGGCAAGGCCACTCGCCAGAAGGCTTGCCAGGGGGATTGGCCGAGCATGCGCGCCGCCTCCATCAAGCCCTTGCCCTGGGCCAGGAACGCGGTCCGCGCCAGCAGGTAGACGTACGGGTAGAACACCAGCACCAGAACGATGATGACCCCTCCCGTGGAGCGCACCCGCGGCAGGCGCAGGCCGCTGCCGAACCACTCGCGCAGCAGGCTCTGCACCGGCCCGGCAAAATCCAGCAGGCCGACGAAGACGAACGCCAGTACGTAGGCCGGAATGGCAAACGGCAGCATCAGGGCCCAGTCGAGCCAGCGCCGGCCGGGGAATTCACACAGGCTGGTAAGCCAGGCGAGGCTGACGCCAAGCACCGTCACGCCCGTACCTACGCCCAGCACCAGGGTAAGCGTATTGCCCAGCAGGCGCGGCATCTGCGTATCCCACAGGTGGGACCATATCTGCATGTCGATGCTTTGCCAGGAAAGCACAAGCACGCTCAACGGCAGCAGCACCAGCCCGACCACGGCCAGGACCAGCGGGTACCAACGGCGTTGGGCGGAAGAAGACAATGGATTCACTCGTGGTTTTCAGGTTGCAGGCTTCTCGACGCCGTCCACTGCCGTGTGGAGCTTACTGCGCAGTGTCAGCATCTACGGTGGCGCGCCGTTCGCGGGCAGAGACCCGCTCCCACAGCGGAAGCAAAAAGGCACCAATAGCACCTGTTCTTCTGTGGGAGCGGGTCTCTGCCCGAAGGCCGCACCACCGATATCAGCTCAGTTCCAGCCGGCACGGTCCATCAACCGGATCGCCTCGGCCTGACGCTTGCCGGCCACTTCCACGGGCAAGGTGTCGGCCTTGAACTCACCCCAACTGGCGACTTCGGCAGATGGAGCCACCGTCGGGTTGGCCGGAAACTCCTGGTTCACCCCGGCAAAGATCGCCTGCGCCTGCGGCCCGGTCATCCACTCGACCAGCGCAATGGCCGCCTGCGGATGCGGTGCATACTTGTTCAGGCCAATGCCCGACAGGTTCACATGAACGCCGCGATCGCCCTGGTTCGGCCAGAACAGCTTCACGCCCAGATTCGGCTGCTGCTTGTGCAGGCGCCCATAGTAGTAGCTGTTGACGATACCCACGTCGCACTGCCCGGCGTCGATGGCCTGCAGCACCGCAATGTCATCGGAGAACACGTCGGTGGACAGGTTGTTCACCCAGCCCTTGAGAATCTGCTCGGTCTTCTCTGCGCCATGGGTCTCGATCAACGTGGCGGTCAGCGACTGGTTGTAGACCTTCTTCGCCGTACGCAGGCACAACCGCCCTTCCCACTGCTTGTCGGCCAAGGCCTCGTAGGTGCTCAGCTCCTGCGGCTTGACCCGTTCGCTGGCGTAGGCGATGGTCCGCGCGCGCAGGCTCAGGCCGGTCCATTGATGGGACGCGGCACGGTATTGCGCGGGAATGTTGCCGTCAATGACGGCTGACGTGATGGGTTGCAGGATACCCATCTGCTCGGCCTGCCACAGGTTGCCGGCGTCGACGGTGAGCAGCAGGTCGGCCGTGGCGTTCTGCCCTTCGGCCTTGATGCGCTGCATCAACGGCGCTTCCTTGTCGGTGATGAACTTGACCTTGACCCCGGTTTTCGCGGTGTAGGCGTCGAACACCGGCTTGATCAGCTCGTCGATGCGCGAAGAATAGACGACCACTTCATCGGCAGCGTGGGCGTTGCCACCCAACAGACAGAGCGCCAGTGCAGCGAGAAGACGTTTGCGCGCCATCATGAGGGAACCCTTGCCATTCGAGTGAGGGCGAAATGGTAGTGAATCACATTTAGCTTCTCAACCGAACTTGGGGTCCAGCCGTTACCAAATGTTACCGGCCATCGATCACACCTCATGCCTACAGGCGTGCCAGCGCAGGCAGATCCCCCGTGAGGCCAAGCGCCTGGCGGACGAACAGCGCCTTGGCTTCAGGTAGTCGTTCCACCCATTTCAAGCCCGTGTTGCGCAGCCAGCGCAACGGCAGCTGATCGGCCTGGAACAGGCGCTCGAAGCCTTCCATGGCCCCCATCAAGGCCAGGTTGTGCGGCATACGCCGACGCTCATAGCGGCTCAGCACGGGCAGGCCGGCGAGCCGTTCGCCTCGCTGTCGGGCATGTATCAGCTCTTCGGCCAGCACGGCGGCGTCGAGCAAACCCAGGTTGACCCCCTGCCCGGCCAACGGATGGATGGTGTGCGCGGCATCGCCGATCAGCGCCAGGCCGGTCTCCACGTAGCGCTTGGCATGCCGCTGGCGCAATGGTACGCACAGGCGGGCATCGGCAGCGACCACCTCGCCCAGACGGCCCTCGAAGGCCTGCCCCAGGGCTTTGCAGAACGCGGCGTCATCCAGCGCCATCAAGCGCTCGGCCTGCTCCGGCGTGGCCGACCAGACGATCGAGCACCAATGCTTGCCATCTCCGCGCTGCAGAGGCAGAAACGCCAGCGGGCCGTCATCGGTAAAACGTTGCCAGGCCGTATCGCGATGCCCCTCGCTGCACTGCACGCTGGTCACGATGGCGTGGTGCAGGTAATCCCACTCGCGCGTCTCGCAACCCGCCAGACCACGGACCGCCGAATGCGCGCCGTCGGCGGCGATCACCAGCGGGGTACGCACGGTCTGGCCACCGGCCAGGGTCAACAGTCGGTCATCGCCCGAATAGCGCAGCTGCTCCAGCCGGGCATTGGCCAGCAGACGGATTCCGCTGTCCTGCAACTGCTCGAGCAGCGCGTCCTGAACCACGCGATTCTCGACGATGTGCCCCAGGGTGTCGGCATGCACGCTGGCCGCGGAAAAATTGATCTGCCCGATACCGCTGCCGTCCCATACGCACATGTGGCCGTAGGGGTTGGCACGCCGCGCCTGGATACCGTCCCAGGCGCCCAGGCGCTGAAGAATGCGCTGGCTGGCCACGGACAGCGCACTGACCCTAGCCTCGAACGGCGCCAGTGCGTCGAACGGCTTGCCGGTCAACGGCCCGCCGTCGATCAGCAGGATGTCCAGGCCGCTGTCACGCAGGGCAAGTGCCAGCGCGCTGCCGACCATGCCCGCGCCGACGATGACCAGGTCGGCGCGCAGTTCATTCGTATGGGTCACTGTGTTCATTGCCCTTCGATCTCCGACCGAGTGCCCAGGCCCATGGCCTGGCGTGCGAACCAGCGCTTGGCCGGCGGTAGCAGATCGAGCCCCAGCAGGCCCAGGTTACGGCCTACTGCAAGCCAGGGATCGGGCGTTGCGAACAGCCGCGTCAACTGGTCCGAAAAGCCCACGGTCAGCCGCTGGTCCAGGCGCTGGCGTTGCGCATAGCCACGCAGCAGGGATAGCTGGCCCAAATGACCGGTGCTGGCGAGCAAGGCCTCGGCCAACGCCTGCACGTCGCGCATCGACAGGTTGAAGCCCTGCCCGGCGATGGGGTGCAAGGCATGCGCCGCGTTGCCGAGCACGACCAGATTGGAGCGAACCTGCTCCTCGGCCTGCACCAGCGACAGCGGGTAGACGTGCCGAGCGCCGACGCGCTGCAGCGTGCCCAGGCGATAGCCGAACACCGCCTGCAGCTCTTGCAGAAATGCCTGGTCGGGCAAGCCCTGCAAGCGTCGAATGTCGGCGGGAGTACGGGTCCAGATGAGTGCGCAGCGGTTGTCGGGCAACGGCAACAGGGCCATCGGTCCGTCATCGGTGAAGCGCTCGAACGCCTGGCCCTGGTGCGCATTGCCTGGGGTGACGTTGGCAATCAGGGCGTCCTGATCGTAGCGCGTCTGTTGCACGGCGATGCCCAGCTGCTCGCGCAACTCGGAACGACCGCCGTCGGCCAGCACGGCCAGGTCGCACTGCAGCTGAGTGCCGTCGTCCAGGCTCAATTCATGGCCGTCAGCCAGCGCCTGCATCCGAGTCACTTCCGCTGGGCACCGCCAGCTCACGACCTCTTGGTCCAGCGCCTGCCACAGGCACTGCCCCAGCCAGGCGTTCTCCACCACATAGCCCAAGGCCGGCACGCCTTCGTCATCGGCACGAAGCCGCGCGGTGCCGAAGCGACCGCGGTCGGACACGTGGATCTGGCGGATCGCTTCGGCGCGCTGGCTGATCGCCGGCCACAAGCCCAGGCGTTCGTAGATCTGCCGGGTGCCGAAGGACAGCGCCGAGGAGCGCGCATCATAGCTGGGCTGGTAGGCATCGCCCGGCGCGAAACGCTCGATCAGCACGATCTTCCAGCCGCGCGCCCTGGCCCCGGCCTGCAACGCCAGGGCCAGGCTCGCGCCGACCAGCCCGCCACCAATGATGGCCAGGTTGAAGCGGCTCATGCGTCCGCCCGTGCGGCGGCCATCAGCGCCTCGATCTCGGCGACCGACTTGGGCACTGCCTCGGTAAGAATCTCGCAGCCTTTCTTGGTCACCACAACATCGTCCTCGATTCGTACGCCAATGCCGCGCCACTTCTTCGCAACGCTGAGGTTGTCGGGCGCTATGTAGATGCCAGGTTCGACGGTCAAGGTCATGCCGGGTTCGAGCACCCGCCACTCGCCGCCGACCTTGTACTCGCCGACATCGTGCACATCCAGCCCCAGCCAGTGCCCGGCGCGGTGCATGTAGAACGCGCGGTGCGCATCGCGGGCGATCAGCTCGTCGACCTCACCCTTGAGCAGGCCCAGCCGCACCAGCCCCCGGGTAATGACCTGGACCGTCGCTTCATGGGCCTGGTTCCAGTGCTTGTCGGGCCCGATGGCGGCGAAGGCCGCCTGCTGCGCCTCGAGCACCAGCTCATAGATGGCTTTCTGTTCGGGTGAAAAGCGGCCGCTCACGGGGAAGGTCCGGGTGATGTCGCTGGCATAGCAGTCGATTTCGCAGCCGGCGTCGATCAACACCAGGTCGCCGTCGCGCAGCACCGCATCGTTCTGCTGGTAATGCAGGATGCAGGCATTGCGACCGGCCGCGACGATCGAGCCATAGGCCGGCATCTTCGCCCCGCCCTTGCGGAACTCGTAGTCCAGCTCGGCCTCCAGGCTGTACTCGTGCAGCCCGGCACGACAGGCCTGCATGGCGCGCACATGGGCGCGTGCGGAAATATCGGCGGCCCGGCGCATGACCTTGACCTCGGCGGCCGACTTGTACAGGCGCATGTCGTGCAGCAGGTGGTCGAGCGCCTCGAATTCATTGGGTGGCTGGGCGCCCAGGCGCGCCTTGGAACGGATGCTGTTGATCCAGTCCATCAGGTGCCGGTCGAACTCGGGGTGGCTGCCGATCGACGAATAGACGCGGTCGCGCCCCTCGATCAGGCCGGGCAGGATGTCGTCGATATCGCTGATGGGAAAAGCGTCATCAGCACCGAAATCGCGGATTGCCCCCTCCTGCCCGGCCCGCAGGCCGTCCCACAGCTCGCGCTCGGGATTGCGCTCGCGGCAGAACAGCACATACTCGCCATGCTCGCGCCCCGGAATCAGGGCAATCACCGCCTCGGGCTCGGCAAAGCCGCTCAGGTACTGGAAGTCGCTGTCCTGGCGGTAGACGTGCTCCACGTCGCGATTGCGGATGGCCACGGCGGCGGCGGGCAGGATGGCGATGCTGTTGGGCACCATCTGCGCCATCAGTGCCTTGCGGCGGCGGGCATATTCCGATTTCGGGATGTGGCTCATGGGCAGGCAAAGGCTCCGGTCAATGCAGCGACGGCTTGGCGCTGGCTGCGGTCGGTTGCTTGGCCGATTCGGTGTAGAGCAGCAGCGGTGCTACCCGCAGGTATTCCATGACTTCCATGTAGTCGGTCTCGCCGTCTTCGGACTCCTCCAGCGCATCCTGCACCTGGGCGATGGCGGCCAGGTCCTGCAGCACTTCCATGGCTTCGGTGCTCAGCGCCGTGTCGCGCGCGGTCAGGCCGAAACCGGCGAGGAAGCCCTGGCACCACTCGCCCAGCGCGGCGGCGCGCTCGGGCAACGGCGATTCGTCGCTGGGGACCAGCAGCACCACGGTCATGTCGTCGCTGGTGAGTTCGCCCTTGACCATTTCCTGCAGGCCGATGAGCGCCTGGCGAACGTTGTCTGCGGCCGGTGTACCCAGCAGATCGGCGGCATCCAGCAGCCATGGCTCGATCTCGAAGCCGGCACCGGCGCAACTGCGACCCAGCAACAGCCCGTGCAGTTCGGCGGGCGAAACGGTGTGGCCGCTGCTGGTGAGCAGGGCGGCGAAGGCGTGATAGGGAGAATTCTGAATAGGCATGGGCAACTAGGCGCCAGACGGCGCAATGACTAGAATGAAGGCCTTGTATCCTAGCACCGGCAACCGCGCCAGACTATCGACGCGGACAACTACGTGTTCATCTTCACCGGGCCCGCCAGTTCATCGGCGGGCAACATTTCCCAACCGTACCCACCGGGACTCCATGGAACACAACGACCTGCAAGCGCTGATGAGCCGACTCGAATCATTGATCGGACGAGTCGAGCAACTAAAACGACAAAACGGACTCCTATTAGCGCAGGAAAAAACCTGGCGCGAGGAACGCGCAAATCTCATCGAAAAGAATGAAATCGCCCGGCGTAAGGTCGAGTCCATGATTTCGCGCCTCAAGGCCCTGGAGCAAGACTCATGAGTTCAAGCAATAGCGTCACCGTTCAGATCCTGGACAAGGAATACTCGATCATCTGCCCGCCGCAGGAGCGCAGCAATCTGGTCAACGCCGCACGCTACCTGGACGGCAAGATGCGCGAGATCCGCAGCAGCGGCAAAGTGATCGGTGCCGACCGCATTGCCGTCATGGCCGCACTGAACATCACTCACGATCTGCTGCATCGCCAGGACACACCGGATCTGTCGGTCAACGGCACCACTCGCGAGCAGGTTCGCGACCTGCTCGAACGCGTGGACCTGGTGCTTGCCACCGATCCGGAAACGCCCAAGGGCTGAAATCCGCAAAGCTTTTCTGTATACTGGCATCACTCCCTGGAGTGCTTGCCAGTCGGTCATGTCCCTGAGCCGATACGCACAACCACGGGGGTTGCACGTGGGGTTGGTGTGCATGTCCGCTCGACGGAAAGCCTTAAAACCTCCTGTGATCTCCACCTTGAACTTTCGGGTTCAAGGGCTACACCGACAGCGGTTCGTCGGGGAGTACCTGAATTTCCAGCCCATGCCGGCAACACTTGGCGTGGGCTTTTTCATTCGTCGCCGGGCAGCACTGTCCCACGGCGCCCTTGATCAGGATCGACCGCGCCCATGACCGTATCCGCGCCGCTGCCTCGTCAAACACAGCCTCGTCAATCCCTGCGCCGCCAGCTACGTGCGGCGCGTCGCGCCCTTACCCCTGCACAGCAGCGCCTGGCCGCTCGCGATCTCTACCGACAACTGGCCCAGCATCCGCTGTTTCGCCGTGCCCGACACATTGCCCTGTACCTGCCCAACGACGGCGAGATAGACCCGCAACCTCTGTTGCGCGAAGCTCAACGGCGCGGCAAGCGCACCTACCTGCCGGTGCTCAGCGATTGGCCGCGCACCAGGATGGTGTTTCAGCAGGTACGCCGAGGCGAAAAGCTTCGTCCCAACCGCTTTGGCATTCCAGAACCCCGTATCCAGCGCGCACGCCAGCGCACCATCTGGGCACTGGACCTGATCCTGCTGCCGCTGGTGGGGTTCGACGACGAAGGTGGGCGCCTGGGCATGGGCGGCGGCTTCTACGACCGCAGCCTGGCCTACCGCAATCGCCGCACGGCCTGGCAAGCTCCGGTGCTGCTGGGGCTGGCCCATGAGTGTCAGAAGGTGGAGCGCCTGGCGCAGGCCAGTTGGGATATACCGCTGCAGGGAACGGTGACGGACAAGGGTTGGTATCTGAGGTGAGCCTTGCGCCGCGGGGCCAACCTGCGGGAGCGGTCAGTGGCCGCGAACAGGCGCCATCGTTACCGCGGACTTGCCATCGAACCTTGCACCATCGAAGCCTGCACCACGATCAGCTCTGCAGCGGTATCCGCCTTGCTCGCCCACAGACTCTGCGCGTATCCAGTGGTGACGATACCCAAGCCCAACAAAATCACCAATGTCCACAACAAGTCCGGCTTACGGCGCATCGACGTTGCCCCCCTACAGGCAATTAAAGAATCGACAGAACGATATTCTGGCGTGCCGAGCAGCAGCGTCGGGCTTAAATTTGCGCGCATTCTGGGGCAAGCTTGGTAGACAAGCAAACGTTGTTCACGACCAATTGTCGGGTGCGCTTGAATCCCACAAAAGCTGGCCATTTCACATTATTGAGGAACACTCGCCATGGCCTATTGGCTGATGAAATCCGAGCCTGACGAATTGTCCATCCAGGGCCTAGCCACGCTTGACCAGACGCGCTGGGACGGCGTACGCAACTATCAGGCACGCAACTTCATGCGCACCATGGCCGTTGGCGACCATTTCTTCTTCTATCATTCCAGCTGCCCCGAGCCAGGCATCGCCGGCATTGGTCGCATCGTCGCGAGCGACTATCCCGACCCCACTGCCCTGGATCCGGACAGTCATTACTTCGATCCCAAGGCCAGCACCGAGAAGAACCCCTGGACTTCGGTGGATGTAGCCCACGTCGAAACCTTCGACCCCGTGCTCGGGTTGGCCTTGTTGAAGCAGCAGAGCGGGCTTGCCGAACTTGCGCTGGTACAAAAAGGCAGCCGGCTTTCGGTGATGCCGGTAACGACACAGCAGTGGGAAATTGTGCTGGGATTGCGATAGAAGGCTATGTCGAACTGGCCATGACGTTACGCTTCTGGCCCTCGCTCCACATAGCCGCAGTGCGCCATGCGTACCTGCATCGCGCGTTGTGTGCACAAGACTTAACCTTTTCAGCGTCTAACGATGCAGCCCCGTCTGCGCCAAAGAAAACACCCACTCACGTCCATCCTTGCGTTTCTGAAACAAACCTAAATCCACAAGACCGTTGAGTACCGAAGCTGCCGTGTTGTACGAGCAGCCCAAGCTCTCTTTCAGGTTCACAGCCGTGAACTTCATCCCCTTCTCGTTGCTAGCCACCTGCAGTACGGTTTTCTGCTTGTCGCTCAGCTGTGCATACAAACCACTGTCGAACAGGAAGCGATTGAATGAGTTCATATCGGCCAGCGTTTTTTCGTAGGCTTCTTTGAAATCCGCGATGCCGCGAATGATCGTGCGACTTTGGTAGTCGACGAAATACGTCAGGTCCATATCGTCGGTTTCGGTATAGAGATAACTCTTGCCGTACTGCACAGGGGCGGCCTTGAGCAATTTGCTGATAGCTATGTAACGAAAGGCAGCGAAGTCATGCTTGAACATGAACCAGTAGAACAATGACCGGGCCACCCGGCCATTGCCGTCGTGAAAAGGGTGCTCATAGCCAATGGCAAAGTGCAGGACGATCGCCTTGATCAGCGGATGCAGGTAACGATTGGTCCTGAACTCACCATGGTTGCTGTTGGCCCATTCGGCCAAGGCTTCCAGCCGCGACTCCAGACCGCGTGCTGGCGGTGGTGTATGCACCACATTGCCATCGCCGTCCTGGACCACTACCTCATCGTTAACGCGGAACACACCTGGGTGATAATGCTCGTCGTCGATGTTCTCCACACCCACTTGGTGGATCTCCGCGATCAAGTCAGCACTCAGCGGTCGTGTGCGATGCTCCCACACGAACTGCATCATCCGATAATTGCCCAGAATCATCTTTTCATCTGGAGTGCGCGGACCTCGCTGACGCTTGAGCAAGTCCTTGGCCACTTGGGTCGTGGTCGATGCACCCTCCAACTGGCTACTGCTGATGGCCTCGTCTTCTATGAGGTCGTTGAGCAGGTATGTCACGTGTTTCTGCTCACCGATCTTGTTGCTCATCCACTCCAATGCAGCACCCGTAGTGTGCCGGTCAGTCTCGGAGGTCGCGGCATGGATCGCTGGCGTCAGTAGCAGTTGGCATTGATGTGCAGGCTGCCCCAGTACAACGACGTCGCTCAGTTGCCGTTCACGCGCCAACTTCACCAGCGACCACACCAGTTCATGGTTCAGTCCTTCAGGAATGCGGAAACGAAGCTTGTCGAAATGCTGATACCGGCCCTTGCCATCCAAGGGCGCGTTGAGAGCCAGGTACTCAGCTATGCGCTCCGGACAATCCCGAGCAATGCGTTGAAGCGGATCGCGGATAACGGCGGGAGGGATCTTGAACATCGCTGTCTCAAAACTCGGTAATTTTGAGACAGCCTACGCCAATGGCAATCTTCTGTCCGCCTTGCTGCAAAACAATCAGTTCACTGCACGATCAGGTTATTGAACAGCAGGTCTTCGACGATAGGCTTGCCCTCTTCGTCGTTCATCACCTGCTGCAATTGCTTGAGGGCTTCCTGACGCAGTTTCTCCTTGGCTTCGACGTTGCCCATCGATTCGGAGGTCTGCTGTGCGAACAGTGCTACCAATTGATTGCGCAGCAGCGGGTCCTGGCGCTTCACGGCAGCTTCCGCTTCCGCGCCGGTGACCTTCAAGGCGATGTCCGCCTTGTACACGTGCAGCTTGGGGCCGCCGTCCAAGGCGTAGTTGCCCACGAACGGTGGGGTCATGCCGATATAGGCAACCTTGGGCGCTGCGTTCTCGCCCTCTTTGGCTGTCTCGTTGGCCATCACGGCGGTCGGCAGGGCCAACGCCAGGCCTATGAATACCCAGGCTTTCATCACATATGTCTCCGCAAGATCGTGTGCTGACTGTATCGGCCAGCACGGGCGATTCAATAGCTCGTTCGAATCCACTGGGCTGAAACGATTATGCAGAAGCGTCAAGCGAGTGGGTGAACAGAACTGAACCGCTTAAGTTCGCATTGCAACATTTTCGCAAACTCCGCTGGGCGGTAATTCGTTTTATTTTCGGTAACGAAACTGTAACATTCGAAACCGCAGCAAATAACAATAAATGGAGCTTGTGAATGTTCGCCTTCTTCCGCCCCGCCCCGCATCGTGCAGCCCTGCCCGATGAAAAGATAGACAGCACCTACCGTCGCCTTCGCTGGCAGATCTTCGCCGGGATATTCATCGGTTACGCCGGTTACTACCTGCTGCGCAAGAACTTCTCGCTGGCCATGCCCTACCTGATCGAAGAACAGGGCTATACCCGAGGCCAACTGGGCTTGGCGATGTCGGCCATCGCCATCTCCTATGGCCTGTCCAAATTCCTCATGGGGATCGTGTCCGACCGCTCCAACCCGCGCTACTTCCTGCCATTCGGGTTGCTGGTTTCCGCCGGCGTGATGTTCGTCTTCGGCTTTGCGCCGTGGGCAACGTCAAGCGTCACCATGATGTTCATCCTGCTGTTCATCAACGGCTGGGCGCAAGGCATGGGCTGGCCGCCGAGCGGCCGGACCATGGTGCACTGGTGGTCGCAGAAGGAACGCGGCGGCGTGGTGTCGGTGTGGAACGTGGCGCACAACGTCGGCGGTGGCTTGATCGGCCCGCTGTTCCTGCTCGGCATGGGCTTGTTCAACGATTGGCACGCAGCGTTTTACGTACCGGCCGCAGTTGCCCTGCTGGTGGCCCTGTTCGCCTTTGCGACCATGCGCGACACACCGCAATCGGTCGGCCTGCCGCCCATCGAGCAATACAAGAACGATTACCCGGAAGGCTACGATTCAAGCCACGAAGAAGAATTCAGCGCCAAGGAAATCTTCGTCAAGTATGTGCTGCGCAACAAGATGCTCTGGTACATCGCCTTGGCCAACGTGTTCGTCTATCTGCTGCGCTATGGCGTACTGGACTGGGCGCCGACCTACCTCAAGGAAGCCAAGCACTTCACCGTCGACACCACCTCATGGGCCTATTTCTTCTATGAGTGGGCCGGTATTCCCGGCACGTTGCTGTGCGGCTGGATGTCGGACAAGATTTTCCGTGGCAACCGTGGGCTGACCGGCGTGGTGTTCATGGCGCTGGTGACCGTGGCAACCCTGGTGTACTGGCTCAACCCGCCCGGCAACCCGACCGTGGACATGATCGCGCTGGTCTCGATCGGCTTCCTGATCTACGGCCCGGTCATGCTGATCGGCCTGCAGGCCCTGGAACTGGCGCCAAAGAAAGCGGCCGGTACTGCCGCTGGCTTCACTGGTCTGTTCGGCTACCTGGGCGGCTCGGTCGCCGCCAGCGCGGCGATGGGTTACACCGTGGACCACTTCGGCTGGGACGGTGGTTTCGTCCTGCTGATCGGCGCCTGCCTGTTGGCGATCGTCTTCCTGATCCCCACGCTCTGGCACAAACAGGTGGCCAGCACCCAGCGTAACGCCTGACGCAAGGCGTGAAGCGCCGTCAGGGCAGGAATTGCTGCGAGGCTTGAGTGCAGCTGCCCTGGTGGCAACGCTTTAGCCTGGCTTCCAGGTTCTTGTCCGGCATTGCGTGATTGCGCAGGGCACTGATGGTTTGCTCGACGTAGTCGCGGGTGCTGCCAAATCGCCCGCTGGCACTGTCGAGAATCTGCGTCAGCAGGTTATCCGGCAGGTTGCCTGCATAGCTGGGCAAATGCCGCTCCAATACGAACCCCAACGCCTGCACCTTGGTGCCGTCTTCAAGACGGCAGTTGAGCCAATGCGGGCGATACGAGGGATAGGGCATCTCGCGCTTCCACAGCGCCAGCAGCGAATTCTCCAGATCTTCCTGAGGCAAGCGATAGGCGAACCCGGCGCACGAGCCGCCTCGGTCCAGACCGAACACCAGGCCGGGCCGCTCGGGTGTGCCACGGTGTTCGTGGGACCACAGGTACAGGCCACGGTGATAGCCATGCACACGCGCTCGGCGCCGCTCCGCAGCGCTGCATTCGGGCCGCCAGATGAGCGAGCCGTAGGCGAACAGCCAGACCGGCCCGCCACGATGGCGCCGCATCGTGGTGTCCAATGAGTGAAGAAGTTGCTCGTGGGTCAATTGCGGCCCGAGATCGAGCGACGGCGGATAGACCACATTCAAGTGCGCAGTTTCGAGTACCGACATAAGCAGTCGCCTGTTATCCCCGTAAGATGGCAATGAAGCCTAACTCTAACGCATTGCAACTCCCGCGTTCCTACCGTATGGCAGATAGATCAATAAATACAAGCGCTTATAATCAACTTCAAATAAATAAGTTATAAGCACCAAACAGGCTCACGGACACATCGACGTGCACGATTTCACGGCAATGCCACTGCGTCGGGTTCGACGCAGGCATCACGACAGCAGAAGCAGGCAACGAAATGACGCAGGGCCAGTGGCAATCAGGCGGGCCGCGGCGCGTAGGCAAAGACGTCGGCACGCATCTGGTGCGCATCCATCCCGGCATTCACCAGGGCATCGAGCGTGGCGTAGATCATCGCCGGTGAACCGCTGCCATAGACATGCACGGCGGTCAGGTCGGCTATGTCTTCGCAGACCGCTTCATGCAGCATGCCGCAGCGCCCTTCCCAGCCGCACAGGTCGCTCACCACCTTGTTCAGGAACAGGTTGGGCAACTGCTTCCATTGCTCCCAATGCTCCAGCGCATAGAAATCCTCGGGGCGACGTACACCCCAGTACAGATGCACCGGATGCTTGAACCCTGCGCGACGGCAGTGCTCGATGAGGCTGTTCATCTGCGCCATGCCGGTACCTGCAGCAATCAGCACCAGCGGCCCATCCGGCAACTCGGCCAGGTGGGTATCGCCATAGGGCATGTGCACACGGGCCATGCCATTGCGCTGCAACTGCTCGATCAAGCTCTGCGCACTGGCTTCGCGGACCAGTACGTGCAGCTCCAGGTCGCGCCCGCTGTGGGGTGCAGAGGCCAGGGAGAAGGCCGACTTTTCGCCGTTGTCGCGCTCGATCATCAGGTATTGCCCGGCATGGTAGCGCGGCGGCTTGCCGGCCGGCGCACGCAGGCGCACGCGCCAGACATCGCCGCCGATATCGACGCAGTCGATCAGCTGGCAGGCCAGGCTGCGCACCGGCAGCTCGCCCTTGGCCAGTACGCCGTCCCAGAGGATCACGCAGTCTTCCAGCGGCTCGGCGATGCAGGTATGAAACTCGCCGCGGTCGATCACCGCGCCCTCCTCGCGAACACTGCCTTCCACCAGCATCGCGCTGCACACATGGCAGTTGCCATTGCGGCAGCTCTGCGGGCAGTCATAGCCCAGGCGCTGCGCGGCCGCCAGAATCCGCTCGGCGGGCAGGGTTTCAAGCACCACGCCCGAAGGTTGCAAGGTCACACGCATCAATCTATTCCCAACTGATTCCAGAGTTCATCGATGCGGCGGGTCACGGCCTCGTCCTTGACGATGACCCGACCCCATTCGCGCGTAGTCTCGCCCGGCCACTTGTGCGTGGCGTCCAGGCCCATCTTGGAGCCCAGGCCGGACACCGGCGAGGCGAAATCCAGGTAGTCGATCGGCGTGTTGTCGATCAGCACGGTATCGCGCTTGGGGTCCATGCGCGTGGTGATGGCCCAGATCACGTCGTTCCAGTCGCGGGCATTGATGTCGTCGTCGGTGACGATGACGAACTTGGTGTACATGAACTGGCGCAGGAACGACCACACCCCGAGCATCACCCGCTTGGCGTGCCCCGGGTACTGCTTCTTCATGGTCACCACCGCCATGCGGTACGAGCAGCCTTCGGGCGGCAGGTAGAAGTCGGTGATTTCCGGGAATTGCTTCTGCAGGATGGGCACGAACACTTCGTTCAGCGCCACGCCCAGGATCGCCGGCTCATCGGGTGGCCGGCCGGTGTAGGTGCTGTGGTAGATCGGCTTGATCCGGTGAGTGATGCGCTGCACCGTGAACACTGGAAACTTGTCGACTTCGTTGTAGTAGCCGGTATGGTCGCCATACGGCCCTTCGTCGGCCATCTCGCCCGGATGAATCACCCCTTCGAGGATGATCTCGGCAGTGGCCGGCACCTGCAGGTCGTTGCCGCGGCATTTCACCAGCTCGGTGCGGTTGCCGCGCAGCAGCCCGGCGAAGGCGTACTCGGAAAGGCTGTCGGGTACCGGCGTCACCGCGCCGAGAATGGTCGCAGGGTCGGCACCCAGGGCCACGGCCACGGGAAACGGCTGGCCAGGGTGCTTGTCGCACCACTCGCGGTAATCCAGGGCGCCACCGCGATGGCTCAGCCAGCGCATGATGACCTTGTTGCGGCCGATCACCTGCTGGCGGTAGATACCCAGGTTCTGGCGTTCCTTGTTCGGCCCCTTGGTGACGGTCAGGCCCCAGGTGATCAGGGGTGCCACGTCGCCCGGCCAGCAGTGCTGCACGGGCAGCATGCCAAGGTCGACGTCGTCGCCTTCCAGGACGATTTCCTGGCAAGGCGCGTCCTTCACCACCTTGGGGGCCATGGCGATGATCTTCTTGAAGATCGGCAGTTTCGACCAGGCATCGCGCAGGCCCTTGGGCGGCTCGGGCTCCTTGAGGAACGCCAGCAGCTTGCCGATCTCGCGCAGCTCGCTCACCGATTCGGCCCCCATCCCCATGGCCACCCGCTCGGGCGTGCCGAACAGGTTGCCGAGCACCGGGATATCGAAGCCGGTGGGCTTTTCGAAAAGCAGGGCCGGGCCCTTGGCACGCAGGGTGCGGTCGCACACCTCGGTCATTTCGAGCACCGGCGAGATGGGCACCTGAATGCGTTTCAACTCTCCGCGCTGCTCAAGCTGCTGCACGAAATCCCGAAGATCCTTGAATTTCATCGACCATGCCAGTTAGAAAATAAGCGTACATCCTACCTGCTCTGGCGGCCGCTGGCAGCCGCCGGCTGGGCTTTAATGGGAATTGCCAGGCGCTGGCGCGTCTACGGGCGCAAGCAGCGGGGCGAACAAGGGCGCCACGAACCCGGCCGCGTCGTCACCCAGGTGGTTGTCGTCCATGTACAGCGAACGCCCGGCAGACTCGGCCACGCAGGTCATGCCATCGGCGCAGAACAGCTGGGTCGTATCGAGGATGCGCACCTGGGGATCACTGGCCGCCAGCTCGGCGAACAGCCCCTGCATGAACGCCTGACGCTGTCGGTGTTCGCGCAGCGGGCGCCCGATGCCGTCGGTCGATCGCTGGAGCATGGCCAGGCGGCTCAGCCGGTAAGGTGCGTTGGCGTTCTGCAAAGGGACTTCATCGAGCAGCCAGACCCGGCTGCCCGCCTGGCGCAAGGCTCGGACTTCGCGCTTGAGCGCCTCGGCCATCTGCACCGGCGCATCGGTACCGGGCAAGCGATAGGTCAGGTCGCCATGCTCGTCGCCATACAGGTACAACGTCCAGCGCGCGACCAGCACCACGTCGCGCTGCGGCGCCTGTGCGATCACGCTACGGACCTGCGCATTGAACTGCCGACACAGGTCGTTGCGCTCCAGTCCCGCGACCGGCACGCAGCCGGCCGAGCTGGCCAGATCGAGTGCCTGCCCGGTGCGCTCGCTGTGTACGCGCAGTGCCGGCATCAGCGCGGCTGCATGGCTGTCGCCCCAGATCAGCGGTGGCAGCACGTCTTTGTTTTGGCGTCCGAGGTGACAGATGAGGCGTTCGGGCGCAGTGGTTTTCTCGAACATGCAGTCACGCTGCCCAGCATGCCATTCGCCGGCCTCGGCGTAGGCCAATGCCTGCGCCGACAGCCGCGACGGTACGCCATCGCTCCAGCGCAGGGATTGCCCCGCCAGGCCCACCACCACCATGGCCAGCAATGCGGCCAACAGCGCCTGACGCGGCTGGGCCAGCCAGCGCCGACCGCGCAGGGGCGTTTCGACCCAGCGCCAGGACAGGTAGCCAAGCAGCAGACTGCCCAGGATCAGCGCAAGGTTTTCGTGCCCAGCGATACCGTCCACGGCGGCATAGTCGGCGAATACGTGCACCGGCCAGTGCCACAGGTACCAGGAATAGGAGATCAAGCCCACCGCCACCATCGGCCGCGTGCCCAGCAGCCGTGACAGCCAGGTCGGCTGGCCGGCGCCGGACCAGATGATCGCCAGCGTGCCCAACACCGGCAGCAGTGCCGCCATGCCGGGGAACGCGGTACGCCAGTCATAGCAGGCAATGGCCACGCCCACGGCAGCGATCCCGGCGGTGGCCACGCCCTGACGCACGGCCACTGTCAGTGGGCGCTGAAACACCGGCGCCACCGCCAGCAGGCTGCCGGCCAACAGTTCCCACGCGCGCGCCGGCAATAGAAAGAATGCCTGCGCCGGGGCTTGCTGAACCTGCCAGACGCTCACCGCAAACGATGCCAGGGCAATGCCGAACAAGCCTCTGCGCCACGCCTTCACATACCGGCCGAGCACGGCCAGCAACAGCGGCAAGAGAATATAGAACTGCTCTTCCACCGCCAGCGACCAGGTGTGCAGCAGTGGTTTAAGCTCCGAATCGGTATCGAAATAGCCGTCCTGCCGGGCGAACAGCACATTGGACATGAACATGGCCTGGTAGCGCGCCGAGCGCCCCAGCTCTTCATAGTCACGCGGCACCAGCAGGAACCAGCCAACGATCAGACAGGCCACCACCATCACCACCAGGGCGGGCAGGATCCGCCGCGCACGGCGCACCCAGAACTCCACAAAACTGAAGTGGCCCGAGGCACGCTCGCGGCAGATGATCGAGGTGATCAGATAACCCGAGATCACGAAGAACACGTCAACGCCGACGAACCCGCCGGCAAAACCCGGAATACCAAAGTGGAACAACACCACGGCAATGACCGCCACGGCGCGCAAGCCGTCGATGTCACGTCGATAGGCTAGGTGAGTCATAACAATCCTTGTCGGCCGAACGGGTCTGGCATGGCTATGCAACGTTGAAAATGCGAATGGCGCCGCAAGGGCGCCATTCGGATCAAGCAGCGGGTGGGCTTACTTGCGTTTCATCGACAGGAAGAACTCGTCGTTGGTCTTGGTCTGCTTGAGCTTGTCGATCAGGAACTCGATGGCCGCTACTTCGTCCATCGGGTGCAGCAGCTTGCGCAGGATCCACATGCGCTGCAGTTCGTCGTCGGCGGTCAGCAGCTCTTCGCGACGGGTACCGGAACGGTTGATGTTGATGGCCGGGAAGACGCGCTTCTCGGCGATCTTGCGGTCCAGGGGCAGTTCCATGTTGCCGGTACCCTTGAACTCTTCGTAGATCACTTCGTCCATCTTCGAGCCGGTTTCGACCAGCGCGGTGGCGATGATGGTCAGCGAACCGCCTTCCTCGATGTTTCGCGCAGCACCGAAGAAACGCTTGGGCTTCTCCAGGGCATGGGCGTCGACACCACCGGTCAGGACCTTGCCGGAGCTCGGGATCACGGTGTTGTAGGCACGCGCCAGGCGAGTGATGGAGTCGAGCAGGATGACCACATCCTTCTTGTGCTCGACCAGGCGCTTGGCCTTCTCGATCACCATCTCGGCCACTTGCACGTGGCGGGTTGGCGGCTCGTCGAAGGTCGAGGCGACCACTTCGCCGCGCACGGTGCGCTGCATCTCGGTGACTTCTTCCGGACGCTCGTCGATCAGCAGGACGATCAGGTGGCATTCAGGGTTGTTGCGCGTGATGTTCGACGCGATGTTCTGCAGCATGATGGTCTTGCCCGCTTTCGGCGGAGCGACGATCAGGCCACGCTGGCCCTTGCCGATCGGTGCGCACAGGTCGATGACACGACCGGTGAGGTCTTCGGTGGAACCGTTGCCGGCTTCCATCTTCATGCGCACCGTAGGGAACAGCGGCGTGAGGTTTTCGAAGAGAATCTTGTTTTTCGCGTTTTCCGGACGGTCGAAGTTGATGGTATCGACTTTCAACAGGGCGAAATAACGCTCGCCTTCCTTGGGCGGTCGGATCTTGCCGACGATAGTGTCGCCGGTACGCAGGTTGAAGCGGCGGATCTGGCTGGGCGAGACGTAGATGTCGTCTGGGCCGGCCAGGTACGAGGCGTCAGCCGAACGCAGGAAGCCGAAGCCGTCCTGGAGAATCTCCAGCACGCCATCACCGGAGATTTCCTCACCGCTTTTGGCGTGCTTCTTCAACAGGGAGAAAATCACATCCTGCTTGCGCGAACGGGCCATATTTTCTATGCCCATCTGTTCGGCCATTTCGAGCAGATCGGTGATCGGCTTTTGCTTGAGTTCAGTCAGGTTCATAAGGGAATGACGTAATCATGTATGGAGGGGAGAAATTAAGCTTTGGGCTTAATGAGGCCGCGCCGCAGAGAAGGCGACAGGATCGCGTACTGATTCGAGTAGGAGTGCGTCGGCGACGGCTTGCAGGGGGCAGAGGAGAAACCAATGCGAGGCCGAATGTAACACCTCGATTTGTAGGCGTCCAGTATCGCGCCCAGAAAAAAGCCCCGACGAATGCGGGGCCTTTCAGGTATCAGATATTGGCGTCCAGGAAGGCTGCCAACTGCGACTTGGACAGCGCGCCGACCTTGGTCGCCTCGACGTTGCCGTTCTTGAACAGCATCAGCGTCGGGATACCGCGCACGCCATGCTTGGCCGGGGTTTCCTGATTCTCGTCGATATTGAGCTTGGCGACGGTCAGCTTGCCCTTGTACGTTTCGGCGATTTCGTCGAGCACCGGGGCGATCATCTTGCACGGGCCACACCATTCGGCCCAGTAGTCGACGAGTACAGCACCGTCAGCCTTGAGTACATCTGCTTCGAAGCTGGCGTCGCTGACGTGCTTGATAAGGTCGCTGCTCATGGAGTGTCTCCGTGGTCATATTCGGAAAGAAAAACGTGGCCCATCATAGCGGCACAGCGCTGCTACAGGAAGCCGATGATCATTGATCATCACTATGAACATCGGTGATACAGGCAATGGAACCCCACTCGGCGCACCAGGAATGACCGCAGTCACCGGCCAGTGCGCTCCGCAACGGTGCGCGGCCAGTCCGGCACAGAGCACTCGTGGCAGCTCGAACCCCGATCCCACGCCGCGGCGCCCGCCCCCTGCCCCATTCTGGCACGCGCTGTGCTACCTCCCTGGCAACCTCGACTCGATCGCAATCGGAGTATCGCCATGATTTCGCGCTGCAGCCTGCTGTTCACCGCCCTGGTCGCCAGTTTCATGCTGGGCCAGGCAGCCCACGCCGATGGCCTGAGCGACATCACCGAGCGCGGCACCTTGCGCGTTGCCGTGCCGCAGGATTTCCCGCCGTTCGGCTCGGTCGGCCCCGACATGCAACCGCGCGGACTGGACATCGACACGGCCAAGCTGATCGCCGACCAACTCAAAGTGAAGCTGCAGCTCACTCCGGTGAACTCCACCAACCGCATTCCCTACCTCACCACCGGCAAGGTCGACCTGGTGATCTCCAGCCTGGGCAAGAATGCCGAGCGTGAACAGGTCATCGATTTCTCCAGTGCCTACGCGCCGTTCTACCTGGCCGTGTTCGGCCCGCCGGAAGCGCCGATCGCCACGCTGGACGACCTCAAGGGCAAGACCATCAGCGTGACCCGTGGCGCCATCGAAGACATCGAGCTGAGCAAGGTCGCGCCCGAAGGCCTCACCATCAAGCGCTTCGAAGACAACAACTCGACCATCGCCGCCTACCTCGCCGGCCAGACCGACCTGATCGCCAGCGGCAACGTGGTGATGGTGGCCATCTCGGAAAAGAACCCTAAACGCATTCCAGCCTTGAAGATCAAGCTCAAGGACTCGCCGGTGTACGTGGGCATCAACAAGCAACAGCCCGAGCTGCTGGCCAAGGTCAATCAGATCATCGCCGCGGGCAAGAGTGACGGCAGCCTGGAAAAGAATGCGCAGACCTGGCTGAAGCAGCCGCTGCCCGCCGACCTCTGATTGTCGAGCGCACGCAATGGCCTATCAGTTCGCTTTCGCCCCGGTACTCGCACAGGCCGACCTGCTGCTCAAGGGTGCGCTGTTCACCCTTGAGCTCACCGCCATCGGCGCGCTGCTCGGGGTCGCCGTGGGCATCGTCGGCGGCGCCGTGCGGGCCTGGCAGATCAAGCCGTTCGCCGGCCTCTTCGGGGTCTACGTGGAGCTCATCCGCAACACGCCCTTCCTGGTCCAGCTGTTCTTCATCTTCTTCGGCCTGCCCAGCCTGGGCGTGCAGATCAGCGAGTGGCAGGCCGCGGTGCTGGCCATGGTGGTCAACCTGGGAGCCTATTCCACCGAGATCATCCGCGCCGGCATCCAGGCCGTGCCAAAGGGGCAGCTCGAAGCATCTGCGGCCCTGGCCATGAGCCGCTTCGAGGCGTTTCGCTACGTGGTCCTGCAGCCGGCCCTGGCCAAGGTCTGGCCGGCGCTGAGCAGCCAGATCATCATCGTCATGCTGGGTTCGGCGGTCTGCTCGCAGATCGCCACGCAGGAGCTGAGCTTCTACGCCAACTTCATCCAGTCGCGAAATTTCCGCGCCTTCGAGACGTATCTGCTGACCACGCTGGTGTACCTGGTCATGTCGATCCTGATCCGCATGCTGTTGAACTGGCTGGGTCGGCGTTTCATCATGAGGAACAGCTGATGGATTTCACCCTGTGGGACATCGTGCGCAACCTGCTCATCGGCCTGCAATGGACCCTGGCCTTGAGCCTGGTGGCGTTCATTGGCGGTGGTTTGATCGGCTTGCTGGTGATGACCCTGCGCATCTCGCCCACGCATCCGCTGCGCACGCTGGCACGCTGCTATATCGAAGTGTTCCAGGGCACGCCTCTGTTGATGCAGCTGTTTCTGGTGTTCTTCGGCGTGGCGCTGATGGGCGTGGACATCTCGCCCTGGGTGGCCGCCGCCCTGGCCCTGACGCTGTTCACCAGCGCCTATCTGGCCGAGATCTGGCGCGGCTGCGTGGAGTCCATCGGCAACGGCCAGTGGGAAGCCTCCGCCAGCCTGGCGCTTACCCGCAACGAGCAGCTGCGCCACGTGATCCTGCCCCAGGCCTTGCGCATTGCCGTGGCGCCGACCGTGGGCTTCTCGGTGCAAGTGGTCAAGGGTACCGCGGTAACCTCGATCATCGGCTTCACCGAGCTGACCAAGACCGGCAGCATGCTGGCCAACGCCACCTTCGAACCCTTCATGGTCTACGGCTTCGTCGCCTTGGGCTACTTCGCCCTGTGCTACCCGCTGTCGCTCAGTGCCCGCTATCTGGAAAGGAGGCTGCATGCCGCTGCTTAGGATTTCCGCCCTGCACAAGTACTACGGCGATCATCATGTGCTCAAGGGCATCGACCTGAGTGTGGACGAAGGTCAGGTGGTCGCGATCATCGGTCGCAGCGGCTCGGGCAAGAGCACCTTGCTGCGTACCCTGAACGGCCTGGAATCGATCAACGACGGCGTCATCGAAGTCGACGGTGAATACCTGGATGCGGCGCGCGCCGACTTGCGCAGCCTGCGCCAGAAGGTCGGCATGGTGTTCCAGCAGTTCAACCTGTTCCCGCACCTGAGCGTGGGCGAAAACGTGATGCTGGCCCCTCAGGTGGTGCAGAAAGTGCCCAAGGCTCGCGCCCGCGAACTGGCCCGCGAGATGCTCGAACGCGTCGGTTTGGGCGAGAAGTTCGATGCGTTCCCTGATCGGCTGTCGGGTGGCCAGCAACAGCGCGTGGCGATCGCCCGCGCACTGGCCATGTCGCCCAAGGTGCTGCTGTGCGACGAGATCACCTCGGCGCTGGACCCGGAGCTGGTCAACGAGGTGCTCAGCGTGGTGCGCAAGCTGGCCGAAGACGGCATGACCCTGATCATGGTCACCCACGAAATGCGCTTCGCCCGCGAGGTCGGCGACAAGCTGGTGTTCATGCACCATGGCAAGGTGCACGAGGTGGGCGATCCCAAGGAATTGTTCGTCAATCCGCGCACGCCCGAGCTGGCGCAGTTCATCGGCATGCAGCCGGCATGAATGCCGTTCGGGCTCGCCAGAGCTCGGACCTTGGGGCAAAGATCAGGATGGCGCGTTGGCGCCGTCGCCTGATCGTGGCACGATGCGGGGGTTAACGACCGAGATCCTTTGACCATGCCGCAGACCAAAGCCAAGAACCTGTCCCTGATCGCCGCCATCGACCTGGGCTCGAACAGCTTTCATATGGTGGTGGCCAAGGCCCACGTCAATGAAATCCGCATCCTCGAACGCCTGGGCGAAAAGGTCCAGCTGGCCGCCGGCATCGACGAAGAGCGCAAGCTCAGCGAAGAGTCGATGCAGCGCGGTCTGGACTGCCTCAAGCGCTTCGCCCAACTGATCAACGGCCTGCCCTTGGGCGCGGTGCGCATCGTGGGCACCAACGCCCTGCGCGAAGCCCGCAACCGCAACGAATTCATCGTCCGCGCCGAGCAGATCCTCGGCCATCCGGTAGAGGTCATCTCGGGCCGCGAAGAGGCCCGCCTCATCTATCTGGGCGTCTCCCACACCCTGGCCGACACGCCGGGCAAGCGCCTGGTCGCCGACATCGGCGGCGGCAGCACCGAGTTCATCATCGGCCAGCGCTTCGAACCCCTGCTGCGCGAGAGCCTGCAGATGGGCTGCGTGAGCTACACCCAGCGTTACTTCCGCGATGGCAAGATCACCCCGGCCCGCTACGCCCAGGCCTACACGGCAGCGCGCCTGGAGATCATGAGCATCGAGAATGCCCTGCACCGGCTCAGCTGGGACGAGGCCATCGGCTCCTCCGGCACCATCCGCGCCATCGGCCTGGCCCTCAAGGCCGGCGGCCAGGGCAGCGGCGAGGTCAATGCCGAGGGGCTGGCCTGGCTCAAGCGCAAGCTGTTCAAGCTGGGCGATGTCGACAAGATCGATTTCGACGGCATCAAGCCGGACCGCCGGACCATTTTTCCCGCCGGGCTGGCGATTCTCGAAGCGATCTTCGATGCCCTCGCCCTGCAGCGCATGGACCATTGCGATGGCGCCCTGCGCGAAGGCGTGCTGTACGACCTGCTGGGCCGTCATCACCACGAAGATGTGCGCGAACGTACTTTGGGTTCGTTGATGACCCGCTACCACGTCGATGTCGAGCAGGCCGAGCGCGTCGAGCGCAAGGCGCTGCATGCCTTCGACCAGGTGGCGGCGGACTGGGAGCTGGAAGACGGGGTCTGGCGCGAGCTGCTGGGCTGGGCGGCGAAGGTTCACGAGATAGGCCTGGACATTGCCCATTACCATTACCACAAGCACGGCGCCTACCTGATCGAACACTCCGACCTGGCCGGGTTCTCGCGCGAAGACCAGCAGATGCTGGCGCTGCTGGTGCGCGGCCACCGCCGCAACATTCCCAAGGACAAGTTCGCCGAGTTCGGCGACGACGGTGTGCAGTTGATCCGTCTGTGCGTGCTGCTGCGCTTCGCCATCCTGTTCCACCACATCCGTGGTACCCAGGAGATGCCGGCGGTGTCCCTGCATGCCAAGGCCAAGAGCCTGGATGTGGTGTTCCCCGATGGCTGGCTGGAGAACAACCAGCTGACCCAGGCCGACTTCGCCCAGGAAGCCGAATGGCTGACCCGCGTAGGCTTTACCCTCACCGTGCGCTGAAGACCGCACCGCCATCTGCCTGATAGGCCGCAGCGCCTGTTCCGCGGCCGATGACCGCTCCTACGGTGCAACGCGATTCCCGTAGGAGCGGCCAGTGGCCGCGAAAGCCGCACCGCCACCTGCCTGATAAACCGCATCGGGTGTTTCGCGGCCGATGACCGCTCCTACGGTGCAACGCGATTCCCGTAGGAGCGGCCAGTGGCCGCGAAAGCCGCACCTCCGATCTTGCTGGCTGCTAGCGCACCGGCAGGATCGGGTTGCTCAGCCGTTCGAGCAGCGTGTCCTGCGCGCTGCGGGCGTTCTGGTTGCCGGTCGGGGTGTTGCGCACGTAGCGCCCGTCGGCCTGCAGGATCCAGGAATGGGTATTGTCGGTCAGGTAGCTTTCCAGCTCCTTCTTGACCCGCACGATCAGCTTCTTGCCTTCCACCGGGAAACAGGTTTCGACGCGCTTGTCGAGGTTGCGCTCCATCCAGTCGGCACTGGACAGGAACATCTGCTCCTCGCCTCCGTTGAGGAAGTAGAACACCCGCGTGTGCTCCAGGAACCGCCCGATGATCGAGCGCACATGGATGTTGTGCGACACCCCGGGAATGCCCGGACGCAGGCAGCACATGCCGCGCACCACCAGATCGATGCGCACGCCTGACTGGCTGGCCTTGTACAGCGCGCGAATGACCTTCGGGTCGGTCAGCGAGTTGAACTTGGCAATGATGTGCGCCGGCTTGCCTTCGATGGCGTACTGGGTCTCGCGAGCGATCATGTCGAGCATGCCCTTCTTCAACGTGAAGGGTGCATGCAACAGCTTCTTCATGCGCAAGGTCTTGCCCATGCCGATCAACTGGCTGAACAACTTGCCGACGTCTTCGCACAGTGCATCGTCCGAGGTCAGCAGACTGTAGTCGGTGTACAGCTTGGCATTGCCGGCGTGGTAGTTACCGGTGCCAAGGTGTGCATAGCGTACGATCTCGCCCGCCTCGCGGCGCAGAATGAGCATCATCTTGGCGTGGGTCTTGAAGCCCACCACGCCGTAGATCACCACCGCGCCCGCGGCTTGCAGACGGCTGGCCAGCTGCAGGTTGGATTCCTCGTCGAAGCGCGCGCGCAGCTCGATGACGACGGTGACTTCCTTGCCATTGCGGGCGGCATCCACCAACGCATCGACGATCTCGGAATTGGCACCGCTGCGGTACAGCGTCTGCCGCACGGCCAGCACATGAGGGTCCTTGGCCGCCTGGCGCAACAGATCGACCACGGGCGTGAACGATTCGAAGGGGTGCAGCAGCAGGATGTCCTGCTTGCTGACCACGCTGAAAATGTTCTCGCTGTTCTGCAACAGCTTCGGAATCTGTGGCGTGAACGGCAGGTACTGCAGCTCGGGATGGCTGTCCAGACCGGTGATGCTGAACAGACGCGTCAGGTTGACCGGGCCGTTGACCTGATACAGCTCGGTGTCCGACAGGTTGAACTGCTTGAGCAGATAGTCGGACAGAAGCTTGGGACAGGTGTCGGCCACTTCCAGACGTACCGCATCGCCGTAGCGACGCGAGAACAGCTCGCCGCGCAGCGCACGCGCCAGGTCTTCGACGTCCTCGGTATCGACCGACAGGTCGGCGTTGCGGGTCAGGCGAAATTGATAGCAGCCCTTCACTTTCATGCCTTGGAACAGGTCATCGGCATGGGCATGGATCATCGAGGACAGGAACACGAAATTGTCGCCCGGCCCGCCTACGTCCTCGGGCACCTTGATCACCCGCGGCAGCAACCGCGGTGCCGGAATGATCGCCAGGCCAGAGTCGCGACCGAAGGCATCGACGCCTTCGAGCTCGACGATGAAGTTCAGGCTCTTGTTCACCAGCAGCGGGAACGGGTGCGTAGGGTCCAGGCCGATGGGCGTGATGATCGGCGCGATTTCGTCGCGGAAATAGCGACGCACCCAGGTCTTGAGCTTGGTTGTCCAATGCCGACGACGAATGAAGCGAACCTGGTGTTTCTCCAGCTCCGGCAACAGGATGTCGTTGAGGATGGCGTACTGGCGATCGACATGGCCATGCACCAGCTCGCTGATCCGCGCCAGCGCCTGATGCGGCTGCAGACCGTCGGCGCCGGCCTGTTCGCGGGCAAAGGTGATCTGCTTCTTGAGCCCTGCGACGCGGATCTCGAAGAATTCGTCGAGGTTGCTGGAAAAGATCAGCAGGAACTTGAGCCGCTCGAGCAGCGGATAGGATTCATCCAACGCCTGCTCCAGCACGCGGATGTTGAACTGCAACTGCGACAGCTCGCGATGGATGTACAGGCTGCTGTCGTCCAGCCCCGGCACGACGATGTGCGGCGCCGGCGCGAGGGCCTCGCTCGGGTGCGCGGGTTCGACGATGGCTTCTATGACCAACGGCGCTTCTACCGGGGTTTCGACCACCGGCTGATCTTGGGTGAGAGCGACTTGAGTCTGGGCTTCGTTGTTCATCTGGCGTTCCCGAGGGCGTAACTGCCCTTTGCAATTGAGCGGCACGGATCGCGTAATGCGTCAGGATGCCATTGACGCCTGCACGCTTGGAAGGGGGGCGCGACAGTTATAAGCATGGATTATGACGGTTGCATGACATGACCGGCCGCATCCACAAGGTGTCTGCGTTCTCAGGTTGACAAGCATTGTTCACGACAAGACACATTTGGACACTTTCATGTATGCCCATGACGGGTTAGGCTGCGCATTCACTTCGCCAGCATCGATAAAATGCTCCAACAATTCCTGAACGATTTTGGCTATTTCGCCCTGTTCCTCGGCACGTTCTTCGAAGGCGAGACCATTCTGGTCCTGGCCGGGTTTCTGGCGTTCCGTGGCTACATGGATATCAACATGGTTGTGGTGGTGGCCTTCTTCGGCAGCTACGCAGGCGACCAGCTATGGTATTTCATGGGCCGCAAGCATGGACGCAAGCTACTGGCGCGCAAACCTCGTTGGCAGCTGTTGGGCGACCGTGCGTTGGAGCACATCCGCCGGCATCCGGACATCTGGGTCCTGAGCTTTCGTTTCGTCTATGGCCTGCGCACCGTCATGCCGGTGGCGATCGGTCTGTCCGGCTACCCACCACGGCGTTACCTGCTGCTCAACGGCATCGGGGCTGCGGTCTGGGCCACGGCACTGGGCCTGGCGGCCTACCACTTCGGCTCGTTCCTCGAACACATGCTGGGCAACGTCAAGAAATACGAGCTGTGGGTCCTTGGCGCGCTGGTGCTGATCGGCGTCCTGCTGTGGGTACGGCGCCGCATCAAGGCTGCGCGCATCGCCCGCCAGGCGCGCCTGGAAGCCCCTGCGGCGACGCCTGCGCCCGGTGACGAGCAGCCCTGAGGGCCCGCTCGAACTGAACACACGCCGCCGAGCGTG
Source organism: Pseudomonas baltica (assembly GCF_014235765.1). Taxonomy (GTDB): domain Bacteria; phylum Pseudomonadota; class Gammaproteobacteria; order Pseudomonadales; family Pseudomonadaceae; genus Aquipseudomonas; species Aquipseudomonas baltica. The sequence goes on along the minus strand of NZ_JACMYH010000003.1, from coordinate 266,686 downwards.
ATCCATGCTACTGAACACATGCCAATGAAGCAGTGGCCACAATCGGAGTTCGACATGACCAAGAAAATCGCGGTGATCCTTTCCGGCTGTGGCGTCTATGACGGCAGCGAAATTCAGGAAAGCGTGATCACCTTGCTGCGCCTGGACCAGCGCGGCTGCCAAGTGCAGTGCTTCGCGCCCGACGTTGCCCAGAAGCATGTGATCAACCACTTGAACGGCGAGGAAATGCCCGAGTCGCGCAACGTGCTGGTGGAATCGGCGCGGATCGCCCGTGGCGAGGTCAAGGACATCGCCCTGGCCAACGCTGATGATTTCGATGCCTTGATCGTTCCAGGTGGGTTCGGCGCGGCAAAGAATCTGTCTTCCTTCGCCAGCGACGGCGCTGCCTGCTCGGTCAACCTGCAAGTGCAGGCACTGGCCGAGGCCTTCGCCGAAGCGCGCAAGCCGGTTGGCTTGATCTGCATCTCACCGGCGCTGGCGGCAAAAATCTACGGTCCCGGCGTGACCTGCACCATCGGCACCGATGCCGAAACCGCGCAGGCCATCGAGAAGATGGGTGGCACCCACCAGGAATGCGAAGTGACCGAGATCGTCGAGGACACCGCCCGCAAGCTGGTCAGCACCCCCGCCTACATGAGCGCCAAGACCATCAGCGAAGCCGCCGCCGGCATCAACAAGCTGGTGGACCGGGTGATCGAACTCACCCAGGCCTGACCGCCGAATTCAGGCAGGCACCCGCCGCAGCGTAGCGAGCAGGGTCGCCGCCGCCACGAACAAGCCGGCGAAGGTGCGGTTCATGCGTCGCTGCTGACGCGGCGTGCGCAGCAGCCGCAGCACCTTCGCCGCCAACCCGGTATAGCCGGCCATGACGATCAGGTCCACGGTCACCATGGTGGCTGCAATGGTCAGGTATTGAACCAGCAGGGGCGCGTGCGGATTGATGAATTGCGGCAATACCGCCAGCATGAATACCAGCGCCTTGGGGTTGCCGACGTTCACCAGAAAACCACGCAGCACCAGGCTCGAGGCCTTGCCAGCCGGCTTTTGCCCCGCTTCCTCACCGAGGTCGGCAGGCAGTGCACGCCATTGCTTGAACGCAAGATAGAGCAGATAGAGCACGCCAAACCACTTGATCGCCTGGAACGCCGTGGCCGACGCCGCGAGCACGGCCCCGACGCCAGCCGCAATGATCGCAATTTGCAGAAGCAGCCCCAACTGCAGGCCGATCGCATTCCAATAGCCGCGCAGGAAACCGTGCTGCAAGCCACTGGACATGGACGCGATAGCCCCGGCCCCAGGCGAAAGACTGATGATCCAGCACGCCACCAAAAAGGCCAACCAGGTTTCCAGCAGCATACGAACCTCGACGCTCGAATAGGTACAGACTAAGGTAAAACGGCGCAGCGAATTTGGCTATGGGCCCGTGCAGGCAGCTCGGCATCAAGCCCCAGTATCAGGTCAATGCCTCGAGCTGCGCCTGCATGTCTTCGAGCAGTTCCAGCGCTTCCATCCACTGCTCTTCCAGCTCACCCTCGCGCACCTTGAGCCTGGCCTGTTGGGCAAGCTGGTCGCGCAGTTCATCCTTGCGCGCGGCCTCGTAGAGGGCGCTGTCGGACAAGGCGGCTTCTATCTTCGCCAGTTTCTCGTGCACTTCACCCAGATCGCGCTCCAGCTTGTCGGCCTGGCGCTTGTGCGGTGCCAGTTGCTGACGCAGCGCGGCGGCGGCCTGCCGTTGGGCTTTCTTGTCGGTCTTGTCGAGGTTGACCGGGGTATTGCTGACCGGGGCATGGCGCTGGCGATAATCCACCAGCCAGCGCGCGTAGTCGTCCAGATCGCCATCGAACGGCTCGACCTTGCCATCGGCCACCAACAGGAAATCGTCGGTGGTGCTCTTGAGCAGATGCCGGTCGTGGGACACCACCAGCACCGCACCACTGAACTCCTGCAGGGCCATGGTCAGGGCCAGGCGCATCTCCAGGTCGAGGTGATTGGTCGGTTCGTCGAGCAGCAACAGGTTGGGCCGTTCCCAGGCAATCAACGCCAGCGCCAGGCGGGCCTTTTCGCCACCGGAGAAATTCAGCACCGGTTCATCGATGCGCGCGCCACGGAAATCGAAGCCACCGAGGAAGTCGCGCAGTACCTGCTCACGCTCGCCCGGCGCCAGCCGCTGCAGATGCAGCAACGGGCTGGCCTTGCTGTCCAGGGAGTCCAGCTGGTGCTGGGCGAAATAGCCCACCACCAGGTTCTCGCCACGTACCAGGCGTCCGCCGATGGGCGTGAGCTCGCCGGCGAGGTTCTTGATCAGGGTCGACTTGCCCGCGCCATTGGGGCCCAACAGGCCAATGCGCGCACCGGGCGCGAGCTGCAGCTTGACCTTCTCCAGCACGGCCGTTTCGCCGTAGCCCAGCCGACCTTCGGACAGGTCGAGCAAGGGGCTGGAGATCTTCACCGATTCGCGGAACACGAAGTCGAAGGGCGAGTCGACGTGTGCCGCCGACAGCTCTTCCATGCGCTCCAGGGCCTTAATCCGGCTCTGCGCCTGACGCGCCTTGGTGGCCTGGGCCTTGAAGCGCGCAATGTACTTCTCCATGTGCGCGCGCTGCACCTGCTGCTTCTCGTACGCTTGCTGCTGCTGCGCCAGGCGTTCGGCACGGGCGCGTTCGAAGGCGCTGTAGCCACCACGGTACAGGGTCAGCTTCTGCTGTTCGACGTGGGCCACGTGATCGACGACTTCGTCGAGGAAGTCGCGGTCGTGGGAGATCAACAGCAGGGTGCCGGGATAGCCCTTGAGCCAGTCCTCGAGCCACAGAATGGCGTCGAGATCCAGGTGGTTGGTCGGTTCGTCGAGCAGCAGCAGGTCGGAAGGGCACATCAAAGCCTGAGCCAGGCTCAGGCGCATCCGCCAGCCCCCGGAAAAATCACCGACCTGACGGTCCATCTGCTCGTTGCTGAAACCAAGCCCTGCGAGCAGCTTGCGTGCACGTGCGTCCGCGGTATAGCCGTCGGCACTGTCGAGCTCGGCATGCAGGCGCGCCTGGGCCGCACCGTCCTGCGTGGCCTCGGCGTCCGCCAGTGCCTGCTGCACTTCGCGCAGACGCACATCGCCATCGAGTACGTAGTCGACCGCAATGCGTTCGAGGGTATCGACTTCCTGGCGCATGTGGGCGATACGCCAATCGGCGGGCAGGTAGCAATTGCCGGAGTCGGGCACAAGCTCGCCACGCAGCAAGGCGAACAGGCTGGATTTGCCAGCACCGTTGGCGCCGATGAGGCCGGCTTTCTGACCGGCGTGCAGGGTCAGCTCGGCGTCTTCTAGCAGACGCTGCGGGCCACGCTGTAAAGTGAGGTTCTGAAGTCGGATCATAATGGCGGCGAAGTCTACCAGCTTCCTTGCCCACTGGCGCGAGTAGCACGATGCATGATGAGTTGTGGAAGTTTGTCCTGGACCTCTATGCCCGACCAGGCATCGAAACCACCTGCCTGCAGCTGCAAGCAGATGGCGCCAACGTGTGCCTGCTGCTGTGCGGTGCCTGGCTGGATGCCAGAGGCGTGGCCTGCACATGCGAACGAGTGAGGCTGCTGGAGGCGATCGCCACGCCTTGGCATGAGGACGTGGTGCGACCCTTGCGCGAATTGCGCCAGCAGTGGCGAGCCCAGGCCGTGCAAGACCCTGAGCTGATGCACCTGCGCGAATCGGTCAAGGCACTGGAACTGAACGCCGAACGCCAGTTGCTGCAGCGCCTGCACGATCAGGCCGCACCTTGGCCCCTCGCTACGCAGGGCTTGAGCATGACCTGGCTGCCTGCTTTGCTACCCGCAACGGCCGCGCACTCGAGCGCGGCGTTACACGTGCTGGGCGTGGCAGCCAGGGAGACTCAGGCTTGGCTCGAAGATGCGTCGCCCTTGTCGTCCTGAGCGCCAGTGGCGGGAGCACCGGACTCGGTCGCACTCGAATGCACGGCTGCGGCAAGCGACTTGGCGGCCGCAGGCTTTCTGGCCGGCCGCGCAGCCGGCTTGGCGGGTGCCTTGGCGTCAGGCTTGACCGCCGCGCCCGGGGCCGCCAGGGCCTTGCGGGTAGTGCTGCGGGAAACCGCCGGCTTGCTCGCAGTAGCTGCGGCAGCTACACGGGTGGTTTTGCTGGCTGCAGGCTTCGCGGCCGCACGTGCAGTCGACCCGGCTGGGGTGCTCTTGGCGGGCGTGCGAGCGGCAGGCTTGGCTGCCGGGCTGGCCGACTTGGCCGCGACCGCAGGGGTTGCCTTGGGCTTGGCTGAACGGGTTTCGATTGCCTTGCTCGCCGCTTCCTGGACGCGCCCTACCCCGGCTGCCAGTTTCAGGCTTTCCTGGGCGTCGCGCTTGAGCTCGACGATGTAGGCGCGGGTTTCGGCCTGGCGGTCCTTGAGCTCGTCGAGCAGTTGTTCGAGTTCGCTCACCGAGTCGTGCGCCTTGGCTTGCTTCTTTTTCTTGCCGGCAGTAGCAGCGTCCTGCACTTTGGTGCGCGACTTGTGCAGTTTTTCCTGAGCCTTGCCGCGCTGCTTCTCGAGCTTGGCGAGCAGTTTTTCAGCATCGGCCAAGGCCTGGGAACATGCACTTTCGAGGTGCTCGAGCAAACTGCCGGAAAGCTGTTGAAGCAAATGCAACGGGGTGTTTACGGGCTTCTTGTTAGCCGACATGGGTTACCTCCTGGCCGATGGGTAGAGGCTCATACTAGACCTGTGGCTGTAGAGCCGCCAGAACATGTTGACTGTGTCCGCGAGGCCCCGTTTCCCGGTCGGTGGCATAATCGGTCCATGCTCGCCGTGTCTTGTCCTGGAGAATGTGATGTTGCCTCGCCTGCTGTTGTCGTTGTCCCTGGTGCCATTGTCCCTGGCCCTGCCACAAGCGCACGCGCACGCGCAAGCTGCGCCGGACGGTGCCCGCGACCTGGCCTACAGTGTGGGCGCCAGCCTGGGGGAACGCCTGCGCCAGGACGCCCCCGGGCTTCAACTCGACGCCCTGCTCAAGGGCTTGCAGGAGGCGTATCGACAAGAGCCGCTGGCATTGAGCGACGAGCGCATCGGCCAATTGCTGGCTCAGTATCAGGCACAGGCGGACAAGACGGACAAGCCTGACGAAGCAGCCGATACGGAACAGGCGCTGGCCGCCGAGCGCCGCTTCATGGCCGCCGAACGAGCCAAGGCCGGGGTGCGGGAGATCGCTGAGGGCATTCTGGTAACCGTACTGGAACCTGGCGCAGGGGCACCTGCCACCGCCGATGGGCGTATGCAGGTTCAATACGTGGGGAAGCTGCCCGACGGCAGCGTGTTCGACCAAAGCACCCAGGCGCAGTGGTTTCGCTTGAACAGCGTCATCGAGGGCTGGCGTACGGTGTTGCCGCAGATGCCGGTCGGCGCGAAGTGGCGTGTGGTCATTGCATCGGCGCACGCCTATGGAACAGACGGCGCCGGTGCCTTGATACCACCCAATACACCGCTGACGTTCGACATTCATCTGCTGGCCACGGCCCCTTAGGGCCGCGTCGAAAGAGAGTCACGCCTGGGCGACGGACTCTTCCTTGTGAGCGTTGTGCAAGACCTCGATCAGGCAGTCCTCGAGCTCGAAGCGCTCGTGCAACAACCGACCCAGCTCCTTGAGCTTGTCCAGAATGACGGCGGCATCGGAGCAGTCGCCCTTGTCGCAGTAATCGTTGAAGTCGAGCGCTTTCTGGGTGATTTCGTCGATGCGTGGCCAGATCGTGTCGGCCAGTTCCAGACCACGCTTGTCATTGAACGCCTTGGCTTCGTCGGTCAACTGTTCGTAGATTTCAAAATGGCCGGCCGATGTGTAGTCGACCAGCAAACCGCAGAAATCCTGCAGCCTCTTGCGATCTTCGACCAGGGCCTGAGGCGTGTCGCCCAACGCATCGAACGCCTTGATCAGCTCATTGCGCTCCTGCAGCCAGCGATCGATCAGCAGGTGAACTCCGCCCCAACGTTCCTGGGCATTCTGGCAACTTTCCAACATGATGAGTGCTTCCCTTGTGGGTCATGCCCGGCTTCGCGCTCCTGTACGACAGGAAGCAGGGCTCGGACCGATTCGCGGTCTGTGACGGCGAATGTCGATGTACATGCAGGGGGAGATTATGCCCGTGCGCCAATGGCATCAAGGTACGCATCGGATAAAGTTCATACAAGCGTTTAATCAGGGGGATATTGCGCCAAATGCCGGTTTTACTGGCGCCTGCCCCTGCCTCCGGGTGCGCACGGAAGCAGAGCAGTGGCGCGGCCTCGTTCTACGCGCGAAAGCGATTCAGAGCGTGCGCACCGAAGTGGGCAGGGGTGCAGCCAGCAAACGTTCGTCAAGCAGCCCGAGGCCTTCCTGGAACAACTGGTTGCTGCGTTCGGTATCGCCCAACTGGGCGAGCAGGCGTGCAAGTTCTGCGCAGGTTTCCGGGCTGCGCTGCAGGCGCAGGCTGCTTTCCAGGTAGTCGCGGGCCTTGCCCCACAAGCGGTTCTGCAGGCACAGACGACCCAGGGTCAACAACAACCCGGCATCGTGGGGGTGCTGTTTGAGCCAGCCTTCGGCAGTCTGCAGTTGGCGCGCAGGGTCGGTGCCGATCACCAGGCCATAGAGGCGAGCCAGGTGCGTGTCGTACTGACGCTTCTGCGCAGTCCGTAGCACGTCTTCAGCCTGGGCTTGCGCACCCACCTGACGCAGTTGCTCGGCATAGGCGAGCACCAATGCGGGTTCCTGGCGCTGTGCCGAGCTGAGTGCCTGCCAGGCGCGCTCCAGTGCAGCCAGGCCGGCCTCTCCCTGCCCTTGTTCCTGCACGGGCGCGTGCGCCGCCACGCTCAGGTTCTCGCCCCAGGCACGTCGCTCGAGCTCGGCGAGTTCGGCCGCCGGCAGGGCCTTGTCCTTGCGCAGTTGTGGCAGCAGCTTGACCACTGCTGGCCAGTCACCACGCTGCTGATGCACACGCTGCAGTTGCCGCAGCACCTGCACGTTACGCGGATGACGCTCGTGCATGGCTTGCAGGGTCTGCAGGGAACCGTCACTGTCGCCGCGATCGCTCTGCAACTGAGCATGGCTCAAGGCAATTGCCAATTCCGCTTGTGGCTGACGTGCCAGGGCCCGTTCGAGCAGGTTGTCGCTGTCTTCGTAGCGGCCCTGTTCATTGGCGGCGCGTGCTGCGCCGAGGTAATAGAGCAATGGCTGGCGTTCATTTTCGGCTGCGTGCTGCAAGTGCTTCTGGGCACTGGCCCAGCGCCCTTCGGCGAGGTCCAGCTGGCCCTTCTCGATGGATGTCTGCACCCGGCGATTGCGATTGCGGCCCGACCATGGATTGACCACGCGGCCGGAGCTGACCAGCACGCTGATCAGCAGGTAGACGACGAACGCCACCAAGACCAGCACCAGCAACGCCAGCAGCGTGCTCCACAGGCCCGACTCGTAGCGCATCACATGGGGGTAGTCGATCAGTACGTAGCCGGGGTGTTTGGCCACGGCCAGGCCGAGGCCGACCATGGCGGCAATCACCAGAAACAGGATCACGTAGAACCGTTTCATGGTTGGCTCTCCACAGCGGCCGGCGCTGCTTCGGTCGACTTCTGCAGGCCTTCGACCGGTGTGTGACGATGTTGCAGGTAGGCCTGGATGGCGTTGAGGCTTGCATCCAGATCAGGTGTGGTGACCGAAACCGGCTGATTCTTCAGGGCGGTCAACTGTTCGATCATGGCCTGGGTCGTGCCATTCTCGCGATTGAAGCCCGCCACCAGAATACTGCGGGCGTCGTCCAGCGCTTGCGTATACACCTTGCCCTGACCATTGAGCGCGGCCCACTGGGCCTGCTCCAGCGCCAGGCTCAAGGCCAGGCGAACCTGACTCAGGCTCTGCCCGGCCAGCAACGGCCGGATGCTGTCGTCGGGGCTGAAATCGACCCGGAAGAAACCGGAAATCTTGTTCCACCACTGGCGCAAGCGGGTCTCGCCTTCGGGTGAGTTGCCCTGCGCAGCTGCCGCGGCCGCCTGGAATTCGGGCGCCAGCGCCGTCAGCTGCGTGGCCTGCTCGCGCAAGGCGCTCAGCTGCAGGAACAACCCGGTGCGATCCGGCTGGGTGGTGCCTTGCAGCGACGCCAGGCTGCGGGTCAGTTGCTCGCGTGCGGCGAAGGCCTGCGGGTCGTCCTGCTCGCGCAGGATTTCGTCGGCGCCCTGCACCAGCGCCTTGGCGCTGGTGACGTCCTGCAGAGCAGACAGGCGCAGGCTGGCCAGGCGCAGCAGGTGCTCCGCTTCGGCCAGACGCCAGTCCTTGCGGCTGGCGCCCAGCACGGTTTCCAGGCGCTGGCTCAAGCGCTGCTGATCGCCCTGCAACTGGGCGAGCAGGCGGTGGCGGTCTTCGAGTTCGTTGGAGTCGGGCAACTGCGCGAGATCGGCACTGAGTTGCCGTTCGTTGTGTTCCAGCGTCAGCGTTTGCGTGGCGAGCCCTTCGATCACCCGCGACTGCTGCTGGTGGCCGGCGGTCAGCGTGCGCACCTGCCACACGCCCCAGCCTGCTGCGGCCAGACCGGCAGCGGCAAGCAGCAGCGCAATGATCGCCAAGCCGTTGCCATTGGCCGAGCGCTGCGGGGGCAAGGCGGCTGGCTGTTCGAAAGGCACCTGTGGGGCGCTCTTGGGTTCGTCTTTGGGCAAGGCTGTTTCGCTCACGTGTCCATCCTTTGCATAGGGGCGCGGTCGCCTCGCTGGCGGTCGCGCCTTACGATCTGGGTGCGGCCTGCGTGCGCAGCGCCGCCAGCAACGCCGAGGTACTGGCACCTCGGCAATCCACAACATTCACCGCACCGGCTTCACGCGCCAGCGCAGCTACCCGCGGGCTGGGCACGAACAGCGGCAGGGTACGGATCACCGACCACTGCTCGCCTGCCAATTGGTGCAAGTGTTGAAAACCCTGCCCACTGCTGACCACCAAGGCGTTCAAGCGTTCCGATGCGATACGGGACGCCAGCGCACCCGGTGGGTAGACCGGAATGCTGCGTCGGTACAGTTGCAGATACTCTACCGTCGCGCCCTGCTCACGCAAGTGCTCGGCCAGAGCCTCGCGTCCGCCTTCGCCACGGATGATCAGCACCCGTGGATGGGGGCTCGCCAATGCGACGCGCAATTGGGCCAGATTCAGCAAGGCTTCGCTATCGTCTCCTGTTTCAGGATACGTCACGGTCAGCCCACGCTCTTCGAGAATGGCCGCCGTGCCGGCACCGACGCTGAACCACGAGGTCTGCCCGAGGTTGGCAGGCGCGCGGTCCAGGGCCAGGCGCGCGGCGGGCTTGCTGACCACGATCACGGCATTGTATCGATTCAGTTCGGCCAACACCTGCCGCTGAGTGTCGCTGTCCGCTAGCGGCTCGATCGCCAGCAATGGCAGGCTCGCCGCGAACACGCCCTGTTCCAGCAGCGCCTGGGCTTGCAGCGCGCACTCGTCGCAGGGTCGGGTCAGCAACACTCGCCAGGGGTTCAAGGATGACCGGCCTCGCCGTACACCGCGCGCAGAATGTCGTCGGCGCCCTGCTCCAGCAGGGCTTCGGCCACCTGTACGCCCAACTGTTGCGCATCGGCCAGCGGCGCGCGTGCCTGAGCGTGCAGCAGGCGCTGACCAGCCGGGTCGCCCACCAGGCCGCGCAGCCAGATCTGCTCCCCTTCGAGCACGGCGTAACAGGCGATGGGCACCTGGCAGCCACCGTTGAGGTGTTTGTTCAGGGCGCGCTCGGCGGCTACGCGGAACTCGGTGTCGCGATGGTGCAACGGCCCGAGCAAGGCATGGATTTCGCTGTCGCCGGTCCTGCACTCGATGCCAACCGCGCCTTGGCCGCCGGCGGGCAGGCTGTCCTCGACGCTGATGTTGGTAGTGATGCGCTCTTCGAAGCCCAGGCGGATCAGGCCGGCAGCGGCCAGAATGATCGCATCGTATTCACCGGCATCGAGCTTGGCCAGGCGGGTGTTGACGTTGCCGCGCAGGAAGCGGATCTGCAGGTCGGGGCGACGCGCCAGCAGCTGGGTCTGGCGGCGCAGGCTGGAAGTGCCGACGATGCTGCCGGGCGGCAGCGCCTCCAGGCTGTCCCAGGCGTTGGAAACGAAAGCGTCGCGAGGGTCTTCGCGCTCGCAGATGCAATACAGCCCCAGCCCTTCGGGGAAGTCCATCGGCACGTCTTTCATCGAGTGCACGGCGATGTCCGCTGTGCCTTCGAGCAGGGCGTTTTCCAGTTCCTTGACGAACAACCCCTTGCCGCCGATCTTCGACAAGGGTGAGTCGAGCAGCTTGTCGCCACGACTGACCATCGGCACCAGGGTGACCTGCAGATCGGCATGCGCCTGCTCCAGGCGGGCCTTGACGTATTCGGCCTGCCACAGAGCGAGCGCGCTTTTACGGGTGGCGATGCGGATTTCGCGAATGGGCATGAATCGATCCGTATGAAGATTAGCGGACGATGATACCAGCTGTGCGCCAGGCCGCGCCCAACCCGGCGGGCTGGGCAGGCCTGATGAAGGCTAGAGGTGCTGCATCATCTTGCGCACGCCGGCCACATGGCGTCGGCTGACGATCAGCGCGTCGCCGTTGAGCCCCTTCAGATAGAGCTGAAAGTGACCCAGGGGCGTGCGCTGCAAGCGCTCGATGCGCTCGCGGGCCACCAGGGCGTTGCGATGGATACGCACGAAGCGGTCACCAAACTCGTCTTCCAACGCCTTGAGCGGTTCATCGAGCAAGACCTCTCCACCCTCATGGCGCAAGGTCACGTACTTGTGGTCGGCAATGAAATAGATCACCTGATCGAGCGGGATCAACTCGATGCCTTTGCGGGTTCGCGCGCTGATATGGCTGCGCGGACCGGTCCCGGCTTCGGCCGCCGGACGTGTCAAGGCGGCCAGTTGCACTCGGTTGGGTTTTTCCGCTTTCTTCAACGCTTCGAGCAGATGCTCGGAGCGCACCGGCTTGACCAGATAACCCACGGCACTGACCTGAAAGGCATCCAGGGCAAACTCGTCATGAGCGGTGCAGAACACCACCGCCGGCGGCGTGTCGCGCTCGCACAGCCTGGCGGCGACCTGCAGGCCATCCAGGCCGGGCATGCGAATGTCGAGCAGGACTACGTCCGGCTTCTGTGCCTCGATCATGCTCAAGGCTTCTTCGCCGTTGCTGGCGCCGGGTTCGAGCACATGGTAGCCCTCGAGCTCGCCAACCAGTCGGCTCAAACGTTCGCGGGCAAGGGGTTCGTCATCAACGATCAGGACATTCATAGAGCGCTGGATTCCTGCGTGAGTCTCGCACATGGATAACGTAGACAAGTGAAGTGACGACCGTCACGGCGATTCACGCTAAGACTTGCGCGCGGACCGAAAAGTGCCGCAAGTCGAGCGCCAATGTTTGCCAGCGCCTGCTGGGTTCCGCCCGACGCCTGCGCTGTGGCGGCCTCTTGGTAGGGATTGCTGATGGTCAATATGAACTCTCCCCCTTTGTAGTCGGCCTCCACGCTGACCACCCCGCCCAAAATCAAAGGGGCGATGCCATGTACCAGCGCATTCTCCAACAACGGTTGCAAAGTAAGTTGGGGGATCGGCAGATCATCCGGGATTGTTTCGATCCTCCAGTGCAACTGTAGACGCTCGCCGAGACGATATTGCTCAATCGATAAATAACGTTTGGCCAACTCCACCTCATCACGCCACATCACCAGGCTGTTGGGCTGGGCCAGGCTGGCACGAAACAGGTCGGACAGATTGAGCACCGCCTGCTCGGCCTTGACCGGATCGCTGACCACCAGGCTGGCGATGCTGTTCAAGCTGTTGAACAGGAAGTGCGGGCGAATGCGCGCCTGCAAGGCCTGGATACGCGACTGCAATTCGGCCTGTTGCTGGCGCCGCCACTGGCTCTGCAGGTAGAAGTAGCGCAGCAGCAGGGCCGACATGATCAGCCCGATCAGGGCGTGGCGCAGGTACCGATTGACCTCCACGGTCGGCGTGTCGAGCCCGCCCAACTGGAAGTAGTCAATCACCGCCGTGCCCGCGAGGGTCAGGCCCACCACCAGGGCGCAGCACAACCCACCCGCCATACCGGGGCGCAGGCGCGCCAGCCAGGGGCGCAGGGCACAGAGCAAGGCCGCCGAGAGCAGCACGATCCATTGCACGAACAGCGAAGTCAGGGCCAGGCGCACCCAGTTGAAGCCTGGGTTCATGGGTTCGGCCAGCACCAGCACGAACACCAGCAACTGCGCCAGCACGATCAGCATCAACAGTGCCTGGGGCAGGCAAAGCTCGGGCAGGAAAAAGTCCGGCTCGGGAGGGTTCGACGGCTTGCTGAACATGTACGGTTCCTGGCTGCTGTGGTGTGTTGCGGGCCCCGTGGCGGGCAGAGGGCTCGCGACGGGGTGAATGCAGACAATAGACACCTGCACTATGCCGCCAACAGACCCGGGCCGCATTTGTTATTATTGCGGCAATTTCCCGTTCACGCCTTGCACGAGCCAATTCATGAGCACTGACAAGACCAACCAGTCCTGGGGCGGCCGCTTCAGTGAACCCGTCGACGCCTTCGTCGCCCGCTTCACCGCCTCGGTCGATTTCGACCAGCGCCTGTACCGCCATGACATCATGGGCTCGATCGCCCACGCCACCATGCTGGCCAAGGTCGGTGTGCTGACCGATGCGGAGCGCGACACCATCGTCGATGGCCTGCGCACCATCGAGCAGGAAATCCAGGCGGGCCAGTTCGACTGGCGCACGGATCTGGAAGACGTGCACATGAACATCGAAGCGCGCCTGACCGATCGCATCGGTGTCACCGGCAAGAAGCTGCACACCGGACGCAGCCGCAACGACCAGGTGGCCACCGACATTCGCCTGTGGCTGCGTGACGAGATCGACCTCATCCTCAGCGAAATCACCCGCCTGCAGCAGGGCTTGCTGGAACAGGCCGAGCGCGAGGCCGACACCATCATGCCGGGCTTCACCCACCTGCAGACCGCGCAGCCGGTGACCTTCGGGCATCACCTGCTGGCGTGGTTCGAAATGCTCAGCCGCGACCATGAACGCCTGGTCGATTGCCGCAAGCGCACCAACCGCATGCCGCTGGGCAGCGCCGCGCTGGCCGGCACCACCTACCCCATCGACCGCGAGCTGACCTGCACGCTGCTGGGCTTCGAAGCCGTCGGCGGCAACTCGCTGGATGGCGTTTCGGACCGTGACTTCGCCATCGAGTTCTGCGCTGCGGCCAGCATCGCGATGATGCACCTGTCGCGCTTCTCCGAAGAGCTGGTGCTGTGGACCAGCGCGCAATTCCAGTTCATCGACCTGCCCGACCGATTCTGCACCGGCAGCTCGATCATGCCGCAGAAGAAGAACCCCGACGTACCGGAACTGGTGCGCGGCAAGAGCGGCCGGGTGTTCGGTGCGCTGATGGGCCTGCTGACCCTGATGAAGGGCCAGCCGCTGGCCTACAACAAGGACAACCAGGAAGACAAGGAACCGCTGTTCGACGCCGCCGACACGTTGCGCGACTCGCTGCGGGCCTTTGCCGACATGATCCCGGCCATCAAGCCCAGGCACGCCATGATGCGCGAAGCCGCGCTACGTGGTTTCTCCACCGCCACCGACCTCGCCGATTACCTGGTGCGCCGTGGCCTGCCGTTCCGCGATTGCCACGAGATCGTCGGGCATGCGGTCAAGCATGGCGTGGACACCGGCAAGGACCTGGCGGAAATGAGCCTGGAAGAGCTGCGCCGGTTCAGCGACCAGATCGATGCGGACGTGTTCGAGGTATTGACCCTGGAAGGCTCGGTCAATGCCCGCGACCACATCGGCGGCACGGCGCCGGCTCAGGTACGTGCGGCAGTCGCTCGCGGCCGCGATTTGCTGGCGGCTCGCTAGGCGCTTGGCAGGTCCGGCCTCTTCGCGCCCCGTTCCCACAGTAGATGTTAGATATCCTGTGGGAGCGGGTCTCTGCCCGCGAAGGGCTCCCCCCAGAACCCGACATTGACCCCGATCGAGAACATCCCCATGAGCGACAACCTGCCAGACGAAGACGAAGCATTTGCCGAAGCCACCCTCACCCAGGCCATCGAGAATCAGATCGAAAGCGACAACCCGCCCGCGGCCAAGGCCACCTTCAACAAGCTGACGCTGGTGGGCTATGAGCGCGAGGACATCCTCAACATGATGGCCCATGTACTGGCGATCGAGATCGATGCCATTCTGGAGCAGGATCGCGCGTTCGACACGGCCTGGTACGAAGCCGCTCTGCGTGCCTTGCCCGAGCTGCCAGCGGAAAAAGTCTGACGCTGAACAGGCGCGTTCGCCTGCGGCTGACTACACTGGAAAAACCCCGCTGCCACGGTGTCGGGGTACAGCGTTCAGCGCCCCTCGGTGCTGTCGTTCATTCCATAAGAAAGTCGGGAGCGCCTATGTCGTCCTACACCCCGGAACTGGTTGCCGAGCTGGAAATCCTTGCCCTGTTCAACCTCGGCAACACCATGGAAGGTCTGAAAATCCACCACACTGCATCACCTGCGGCCATTGCCGCCGCGACTCGCCTGCATGAAAAGGAATTGATCACCAAGCCCGATGGCGGCTACCTGACCAGCCTGGGCCATGAGGCTGCCGGGCACGCGCAGTCATTGCTCACCATCCTGACGGTGGCCGAGCCTGCCTGAGCATCGGGGCTTGATGGAAGCAGGTGCTGTCAGTCGCCAGCAGGCGCCGACAGCGCCTGCGAGCGGCGCTGCTCGGCCACAGCGATGATCTGGCGCCGCGTATCGTCATCGGCCGAGCGCCAGGCGCGGATATCCTCGACATGGCGGAAACACCCTTGGCAAACGCGTTCTTCGTCCAGCCGGCACAGGCTCACGCAAGGTGACTGTACCGACGGGCTGACGTTGCTGTAGAGCGGCTTGGGGGCGCGTGCGGGCTGGCTCACCATCAGATCTCTTCGAAATCCAGCTCGACGCCGGCCTGTTCCTCGGTCGCCCGGGCCAGTACCTCGCCCAGCAATTCCTCGGATTTCTCGCAGCGCCACTTGCCCGACTCTTCGTCGTAATCGAAGTGATAGCCACCGGAGCGCGCGGCCAGCCACAGCTGGCGCAGCGGCTCCTGGCGGCTGATGATCAGCTGGCTGCCGTTGTCGAACTTGATGGTCATCATGCCGGCGGAAATTTCGATGTCGTCGGCGTGGTCTTCGAGCAACTCCTCCAGCGCCTGCTGGGTGGCATCGACCAGGTCGTGGAAACGGGCTTCGGTCAAACTCATTGCAGGAACCTCGGAAAGTGTCTGTTCGCGCTACGGGCGGCAAGATACGAGCAGCCAGCCGTTTATGCAAAGCATAATGCACCCGTCTGGATCGGTGGCACCGCTGGCGGCCCACCTGCATAGCCACCATGCCGGGCGCTGGGTATACTCGGGCGCAATTACTGCTTATACAAAGGATTTCGCCATGAAGCGCCTGATCTCTTCCCTGGCCGCGCTCGTCGCCGTTGCCTGCCTGGTGTCCGCCTGTGGTCAAAAGGGCCCGCTGTACCTGCCCGATGACAGCAAATCTCCCGAGGACCAAGCCAAGTCGTCGCAACCGCACAAGCACTACTAAGGGAACACCATGGACGCTTTTCAACGCCGCGACGGTGAACTGTTTGCCGAAGGCGTAGCCCTGTCGGCCGTGGCCCAGCGCTTCGGCACGCCGACGTACGTCTACTCGCGCGCCCACATCGAGGCGCAGTACAACGCCTACGCCGATGCCCTGCAGGGCACCCCGTCGCTGGTCTGCTTTGCCGTGAAGGCCAACTCCAACCTGGCCGTGCTCAATGTCCTGGCGCGTTTGGGCGCCGGTTTCGACATCGTCTCGGGCGGCGAACTGGAGCGCGTGCTGGCTGCGGGCGGGCGCGCCGAGCGCGTGGTGTTTTCCGGCGTCGGCAAGACCCGCGCCGACATGCGCCGCGCCCTCGAAGTAGGCGTGCACTGCTTCAACGTCGAATCCACCGACGAGCTGGAACGCCTGCAGGAAGTCGCTGCCGAGCTGGGCGTGCGGGCTCCGGTGTCGCTGCGCGTCAACCCGGACGTCGACGCGGGCACCCACCCGTACATTTCCACGGGCTTGAAAGAGAACAAGTTCGGCATCGACATCGCTGCAGCCGAAGACGTCTATGTACGTGCCGCGCAGTTGCCCAACCTCGACGTGATCGGCGTGGATTGCCACATCGGCTCGCAGCTGACCACCCTGGCACCGTTCCTCGATGCCCTGGATCGCTTGCTCGATCTGGTCGATCGCCTTGGCGACTGCGGCATCTACCTGCGCCACATCGACCTGGGCGGTGGCCTGGGCGTGCGCTACAGCGAAGAGCAGCCGCCATTGGCTGCCGACTACATCCAGGCCGTGCGCGAGCGCCTGGACGGTCGCGAGCTGACCCTGGTGTTCGAGCCGGGGCGGTTCATCGTGGCCAATGCCGGGGTCTTGCTGACTCAGGTGGAATACCTCAAGCATACCGAGCACAAGGATTTCGCCATCGTCGACGCGGCGATGAACGACCTGATCCGCCCGGCCCTGTACCAGGCATGGATGAACGTCAGCCCGGTCAAGCCGCGGGAAGGTCAGGCGCGTGCCTACGACATCGTCGGGCCGATCTGCGAAACCGGTGACTTCCTCGCCAAGGAGCGTGAACTGGTACTGGCCGAAGGCGACTTGCTGGCCGTGCATTCGGCCGGCGCCTACGGTTTCGTCATGAGCTCGAACTACAACACGCGCGGCCGCTGTGCCGAGGTGCTGGTCGATGGTGACCAGGCATTCGAAGTACGCCGCCGCGAAACCGTGGCCGAGCTTTTCGCCGGCGAAAGCCTGTTGCCGGAGTAATCCCATGCTACTGCGTTTTACCAAGATGCATGGCCTGGGCAACGACTTCATGGTGCTGGACCTGGTCAGCCAACATGCCCATATCCTGCCCAAGCATGCCAAGCAGTGGGGCGATCGCCACACCGGCATCGGCTTCGATCAATTGCTGCTGGTCGAAGCGCCGAACAATCCAGATGTCGACTTCCGCTATCGCATCTTCAATTCCGACGGTTCGGAGGTGGAGCAATGCGGCAACGGCGCGCGCTGCTTCGCCCGCTTCGTGCTGGACAAGCGTCTCACGGCCAAGAAGACCATTCGCGTCGAAACCAAGGGCGGCATCATCACCCTGGACGTGCGCAGCGATGGTCAGATCAGCGTCGACATGGGCCCGCCGCGCCTGGTGCCGGCCGACATCCCGTTCCAGGCCGACTCCCAGGCGCGCAGCTACGAGCTGTCCGTCGATGGCCAGAGCGTCGAGATCGCCGCCCTGTCCATGGGCAACCCCCACGCAGTGCTGCGTGTCGACGACATCAACAATGCGCCGGTGCACGCACTGGGGCCGAAGATCGAACACCATCCGCGCTTTCCGGCACGGGTGAACGTGGGCTTTCTGCACGTAGTCGATCGCACCCGCGCGCAGTTGCGTGTCTGGGAGCGTGGCGCCGGCGAGACCCAGGCCTGTGGCACCGGCGCCTGTGCTGCCGCAGTCGCAGCCATCAGCCAGGGCTGGATGGATTCGCCACTGCTGCTCGACCTGCCGGGCGGCCGCCTGTCCATCGAATGGGCCGGGCCAGGCCATTCGGTGATCATGACCGGCCCTGCGGTTCGGGTCTTCGAAGGACAAGTGCGTTTATGACCGAGTACAGCCAATGACCGACCAGCCTCAAGTACCCGCGCCTGCGGAGGTCCTGGAGGCTTCGGCCGTGGCCGACTTTCTTGCCGCCAACCCGGCGTTCTTCGAGCAGCATGAGGAATTGCTGACTCAGCTGCGCCTGCCCCACCAGCGCGGCGACACGGTGTCGCTGGTGGAACGGCAGATGACTCTGCTGCGTGACCGCAACGGCGAGATGCGCCAGCGCCTTTCGCACCTGATGGAGGTCGCGCGCGACAACGATCGCCTGTTCGAGAAGACTCGCCGCCTGATTCTGGCCATGCTCGATGCCGCGTCCCTGGACGAGCTGGTGATCAGCGTCGAAGACAGCCTGCGCGAAGACTTCCAGGTGCCCTTCGTCAGCCTGATCCTGTTCAACGACATTCCCGCCCCGGTAGGCCGCAGCGTGACGAGTGGTGAAGCGCAGCAGGCCATCGGTGGGCTGTTGTCGGAGGGCAAGTCGCTCAGTGGTGCCTTGCGCGAACACGAACTGGCGTTCCTGTTCGGCAGCGACCAGGCCCCGCAGGTCGGCTCGACCGCGCTGGTGCCATTGCTGCATCAAGGCCTGCACGGCGTACTGGCCATCGGCAGCCGCGACCCTGCGCACTACAAGAGTTCGGTGGGCACGCTGTTCCTCAGCCATATCGGCGAAGTGCTCAGCCGGGTATTGCCACGCTACACCGGCGCGCTGCGCTCGGTACGTTGAGGTGCGCGAACAACTGGATGCCTACTGCACGCACCTGCGCAGTGAGCGCCAGGTGTCGGTGCATACCCTGGATGCCTACCGGCGCGACCTGACCAAGGTCGTCGAATTCTGCGAGAAGGAAGGCCTGGCGACCTGGCAGGCACTGGACATCCAGCTGCTGCGGCGTCTGATCGCTCGCCAGCATCAGCAAGGGCAGTCGTCGCGCAGTCTGGCGCGCCTGCTTTCGGCCGTGCGTGGCCTGTATCGCTACCTCAATCGCGAAGGCCTCTGCAGCCACGACCCGGCCAATGGCCTGGCGCCGCCCAAGGGCGAGCGTCGCCTGCCCAAGACGCTGGACACCGATCGCGCCCTGCAGCTGCTCGAAGGTGCGGTGGAAGACGACTTCCTGGCCCATCGCGACCAGGCCATTCTCGAGCTGTTCTATTCTTCGGGTCTGCGCTTGTCGGAGCTGACCAGCCTCGACCTCGGGCAGCTCGACCTCGCCGACGGCCTGGTGCAGGTGCATGGCAAGGGCAGCAAGACCCGTGTGCTGCCCGTGGGTCGCAAGGCGCGCGCGGCGCTGGAGCAGTGGCTGGCGCTGCGCTCGATGAGCAACCCCGTCGACGATGCCGTGTTCGTCAGCCAGCAGGGCCGCAGGCTCGGGCCGCGTGCCATCCAGGTACGGGTCAAGGCCGCCGGCGAGCGTGAGCTGGGGCAGAACCTGCATCCGCACATGCTGCGTCATTCGTTTGCCAGCCACCTGCTCGAGTCGTCCCACGACCTGCGTGCCGTGCAGGAGATGCTTGGCCACGCCGACATCGCTACCACGCAGATCTATACCCACCTGGACTTCCAGCACCTGGCCAGTGTCTACGACAGTGCCCACCCACGGGCAAAACGCAAAGGCGGCGACTCATGAGCATCAAGCTGATCACTTTCGACCTCGACGACACCCTGTGGGATACCGCCCCGGTCATCGTCAGCGCCGAAGCCATCCTGCGCGACTGGCTGGCCGACCAGGCGCCGGCACTGGGCCCAGTGCCGGTCGAGCACCTGTTCCAGATCCGCCAGCGCCTGGTCGACGCCGACCCTTCGCTCAAGCACCGCATCAGCGCGCTGCGCCGTCGTGTGCTGCGGCACGCCATGCAAGACGCTGGCTATGCCGAGGATGAAGCGGCCTCGCTGGCCGACAAGGCCTTCGAGGTATTCCTGCACGCTCGGCATCAGGTGGACATCTTTCCCGAGGCCCAGCCAGCCCTGGAGATCCTTTGCCAGCGTTATACCCTGGGCGTGGTTACCAACGGCAACGCCGATGTGCGTCGACTGGGCATCGCTGATTTCTTCACCTTTGCGCTATGCGCCGAAGACCTGGGCGTGGGCAAGCCGGATTCGCGGCCCTTTCTGGAAGCCATGCGCCTGGGCGATGCGGGCGCCCACGAATCGGTGCACATCGGCGATCACCCGGGCGATGACATCGCCGGCGCGCAGAAGGCGGGCATGAAGGCCATCTGGTACAACCCGCAAGGCAAGCCATGGGCCGCCGAAGGCAAACCCGACGCCGAGGTCGCCAGCCTGGCACAGTTGCCTGCACTGCTGCTGCAACTGGGCTAGCTGTGGGAGCGGGCGAGCGGCGAGTTCTCTGCCCGCGAAGAGGCCGTCAGTGTCTACCCCGCACCCACAAAAAAGCCCGCAGCGACCGCGGGCTTTTTCTATGTTGCTTCGAGCGACGAGCCTTCAGATAGGGCGGCTGCCGTACTTGTTGTCGGGCTTCTTGGGTGGATCGGCCACCACGTTGGGCTCGACTTCCTGCACCTTGCCGCCGCGCGACAGGAACTCTTCCATCGCCCGAGCCAGCGCATCGCGCTCTTTGTTCTTGGCTTCGATACTCGGCAGTTCATCCACCGACACCGCCGCCTTGGCCTTGCCCTTGGCAGCGGGCACGGGTGTGTCGCCACCGTCGTCCTCCGCAACGTCTTCGGCAGCCGCCTCGAGGGTTTCTTCGGCCTCGTCTTCTTCGCCTACTTCGAGGTCGTCGTTTTCCAGATCATCGTCGCTCATGTTCTACCTCATGACTTGCGAAAGCAGATTATTTATAGCCCAGCTTTACCTTATGTCGACGGTTGCCGGAAAAAATTCACATCCACTGGTAACCAGCGGTCAAGCGTCCTCGCCATACAGCGTGGCAAGGACCCGACGCGCGCCGCCATGATCGCGATGCTCGCCCAAATAAATACCTTGCCAGGTACCTGTCGCCAGCCTTCCCGAGGTCACCGGAACGGTCACCTGGCAGCCCAGCAAGCTGGCCTTGAAGTGCGCTGGCAGGTCGTCGGGCCCTTCGTCGTTGTGCTCGAAACCGTCTGCACCCTGTGGCACGAGGCGGTTGAAGAAACGCTCGAAGTCCCGGCGAACGGCCGGATCGGCGTTTTCGTTGACGGTCAACGACGCCGAAGTGTGTTGCAGCCACAAATGCAGCAGGCCCACGCGGCATTCGCGCAGGCGCGGCAGTTGTGCGAGCAACTCGTCAGTCACCAGGTGAAACCCGCGAGGCCTGGCTCGCAAGGTGATGAGGGTTTGCTGCCACATACCGTTCTCGTCCGTTCGGGGCGCATTCTAGCGCGCTCTGGGAAAAAGCAAAGAGCCTGTTCGCGACTGTTTTGCACTGAGCCGCCGCGCGCGATCGCTACGGCAGCCGACAGCCCCGGCGGCAAACCCGCCGGACCTGAAGCAGATGACAAATCGCAGGCAAAAAAATGCCCGGCAAGCCGGGCATTTTTTTCCGAACGGTTACAAGTTGTAGCCGCGCTCGTTGTGCTGCGCGAGGTCAAGGCCCACGGCCTCTTCTTCTTCGTTGACTCGCAGACCCATCACCGCATCCAGCACCTTGAGAATGACGTAGGTCACGATACCGGTGTAGACCACGGTGAAGCCGACGCCCTTGAGCTGGATCCAGACCTGCGCGCCGATGTCTTCGACGGTGCCGAAACCACCCAGCGCGGGCGCTGCGAACACGCCGGTCAGAATCGCGCCGACGATGCCGCCGATGCCGTGTACGCCAAAGGCGTCCAGGGAGTCGTCGTAGCCCATCTTGCGCTTGAGCGTAGTGGCGCAGAGGAAGCAGATGACACCGGCCACCAGGCCGATTGCCAGTGCGCCCATCGGACCGACAGTACCGGCCGCCGGGGTGATGGCCACCAGGCCAGCGACCACGCCCGAAGCGATGCCCAGTGCGCTTGGCTTGCCGTGGGTCAGCCACTCGGCGAACATCCAGCCCAGCGCCGCAGCGGCGGTGGCGATCTGGGTGACCAGCATTGCCATGCCGGCAGTGCCGTTCGCCGCTGCAGCCGAACCGGCGTTGAAGCCGAACCAGCCGATCCACAGCATGGCCGCGCCGATCAGGGTGTAGCCCAGGTTGTGCGGCGCCATCGGGGTGGTCGGGTAGCCCTTGCGCTTGCCCAGCACGATGCACGCAACCAGACCGGCAACACCGGCGTTGATATGCACCACGGTGCCGCCCGCGAAGTCCAGCACGCCCCAGTCCCACATCAGGCCGCCGTTGCCGGACCAGACCATGTGCGCGATGGGTGCATAGACCAGGGTGAACCAGATGGCCATGAAGATCAGCATCGCGGAGAACTTCATGCGCTCGGCGAAGGCGCCGACGATCAGCGCCGGGGTGATGATGGCGAAGGTCATCTGGAAGGTGATGAACACTGCCTCAGGGAACAGTGCCGCCGGGCCGGTGACGCTGCTCGGCGTCACGCCGCTGAGGAAAGCCTTGGACAGCCCGCCGACGAAGGAATTGAAGTTGACGACGCCCTGCTCCATGCCGGTGGTGTCGAAGGCCAGGCTATAGCCGTAGACCATCCACAGGATGCTGATCAGGCCAGTAATGGCGAAACACTGCATCATCACCGAGAGCACGTTCTTGGAGCGCACCATGCCGCCGTAGAACAACGCCAGGCCAGGAATGGTCATGAACAGCACGAGGGCGGTCGCGGTCAGCATCCAGGCGGTATCGCCGGAGTTGAGAACGGGGGCTGCCGCCTCGTCCGCCAGGGCAAGGCCTGGCATTGCGAGGGACAACAGGGCTCCTAGCCCTGCGAATTGACGCAGAGTCATATTGTTTACTCCTGGGGCGTTGGGTTGTGTCGGCTTTTTTTTAGATTGCGTCGGTATCGGTTTCGCCGGTACGAATGCGAATCGCCTGTTCCAGATTGACCACGAAAATCTTGCCGTCGCCGATCTTGCCGGTGTTGGCGGCCTTGGTGATGGCTTCGATGACGCGATCCAGATCCTTGTCATCGATAGCGACGTCGATCTTGACCTTGGGCAGGAAGTCGACCACGTACTCCGCGCCGCGATACAGCTCGGTATGGCCTTTCTGCCGACCGAAACCCTTGACTTCGGTAACGGTGATGCCTTGCACGCCGATTTCCGACAACGACTCGCGCACGTCGTCCAGCTTGAATGGCTTGATGATGGCAGTGACTAGCTTCATGAAACTCTCTCCCGAATTGGTGGACTTGCCCCAGGAAAACAAACCCGGATCAAGTCTAAGCGCAGTGCCTGGCTTTGTAACGCGTCGTCGACCCCGCAGCCCGGACCGACAACCGATAAACAACTGCTGACGAAACACTTCCCTTGAAGCTGCGCACCGTTCTCGTCACGACGAGTCCATCAGTGCCTGGGTCTCTTGGCTCTAAGCAGAAAGCTTGCCATGTCGTGCAAACCGCGAGATTTGGCCACCCTGCGCGGCTTTTGTGCAGTGGTTTGAGCAGGCAGCGCGGGCAAGCGCACAACAAGGGTGCAGCGCTGGGCACACCTGTGCGCGAAAACCGTGCGCCGCGGCTCGGCTTTTCACCGCATGGCTGCGTGATACACTGCGCATCACTTTGTCTCAGGAAATTTCCCATGCTCCCGCCCAAAGCGTTCCTCGACACTCTGAGCGACCACGCCTCGCGCTTGTTCAGCGGTGACACCGCACAGCCGCGCGCGGAGCTCGAAGGTCAGTTCAAGGCACTGCTGCAGTCCGGCTTCAGCAAGCTCGACCTGGTCAGCCGCGAGGAATTCGACAGCCAGATGGTCGTGCTGGCGCGTACCCGCGCGCGCTTGGAGAGCTTGGAAGCCAAAGTCGCCGAGATGGAAGCCAAGGCAGCACCCAAGGCCGAGTAATATCTGAGACGCAGCTCGGTTGCCGATCGGCTGCACCGCTTTGTGCCACGCTCGGCATTGCCATTGAACAGCAGGGACGTGCTTCGATGAACCGCAACGAGCTGCGCAAAGCCGATATCAACCTGATGGTGGTGTTCGAAGCCCTCATGCTCGAGCGCAACGTCACCCGCGTCGCGGAAAAGCTGTTCCTCGGCCAGCCCACGGTCAGTTCAGCGCTGAACCGACTGCGCGCCCTGTTCAACGACCCGCTGTTCATCCGCATCGGCCATCGCATGGAACCCACCGCGCGCGCCGAGGAAATCATTCGGCACCTCTCCCCCGCGCTCGACGCGATGTCGGTGGCGCTGAGCCTGACCCATGATTTCGATCCGGCCGTAAGTACCATGACCTTCCGCATCGGCCTGTCCGACGACGTCGAGTTCGGCCTGCTGCCGCAAGTGCTGCGCGCACTGCGCACCAAGGCGCCGAAAGTGGTGATCGTGGTGCAGCACGTGGATTACTGGCGCATTCCCGACCTGCTCGCCTCCGGCGACATCACCGTGGGCATCAGCCAGACCCGCGGCCTGCCGGCCAATGCCAAGCGTAAACTACTGCGCCGCATGCGCCCGCGCGTGCTGCGCGCCGACAAGTCGGCTACCCCACTGACCCTGGACGAATACTGCGCCCGCCCCCACGTACTGGTGTCGCCGACTGCGCACACCAGCGGTATCGCCGATGAGTGGCTGCAGGAAATCGGCCGCACCCGCCAAGTGGTGCTGTCGGTGCCCCAATTCAGCTCGCTGCCCGCCCTGCTCGCCGGCACCGACATGCTCGCCGGCCTGCCCGACTACGCCGCCACCGCGATGGCCGCTCACGGCAACCTGTTCGACGAACCGCTGCCGTTCGATGCGCCGACGCTGGATTTGTCGATGGTGTGGTTGAGCATCACCGATACGGATCCGGCGGAGCGGTGGTTGCGGTCGCGGCTGGAGGCGTTCATGGGGGATCGCGGCGGGGTGGTGTAGGGTCGCAACAACGTGTCATCCATCTCACACACTCGCCTTGGTGGCGGGTTTGTTGCTGAAAAGCAATCTCTGGAAACCATGACCTGCGTGCTGCTTCCGTCCGTAGCACCGTGAATCACTTCCCCACTGGCATACCCGCCCTCATCCACTACCCTCGCACCACCACCGCAGGAAGCGGTTCATCTTTCAACGCATGGAGCATGCATGTCTCTCGCTATCGTTCACAGCCGGGCCCAGGTGGGCGTGGGTGCGCCTGCGGTCACGGTCGAGGCGCATCTGGCCAATGGGCTGCCGGCCCTGACGCTTGTGGGGCTGCCGGAAGCCTCGGTCAAGGAGAGCAAGGATCGCGTGCGCAGCGCGATTCTCAATTCGGGGCTGGAGTTTCCGGCGCGGCGGATCACCCTGAACCTGGCACCGGCGGATCTGCCGAAGGACGGCGGCCGGTTCGACCTGGCCATTGCGCTGGGTATCCTGGCGGGCAGCGGGCAGATCCCGGCCATTACCCTGGATAACGTGGAATGCCTGGGCGAGCTGGCGCTGTCGGGCGCCGTGCGGCCGGTGCAGGGTGTCTTGCCCGCTGCCCTCGCTGCTCGCGATGCAGGGCGAACGCTGATCGTGCCCAGGGATAACGCCGAAGAGGCAGCGCTGGCCTCGAACCTGACGGTGATTGCCGCGGATGATCTGATGCAGTTGGTCAGTCACTTCAATGGGCGCAACCCGATCAGTCCTTTCAATGCCAATGGCCTGTTGCTGTTGAGCAAGCCTTATCCGGACCTGAGCGAAGTGCAGGGCCAGGTTGCGGCCAAGCGTGCGCTGCTGGTGGCCGCCGCTGGCGCGCACAACCTGTTGTTCAGCGGCCCACCGGGAACGGGCAAGACCTTGCTCGCCAGTCGATTGCCCGGATTGCTGCCGCCGCTGGACGAGCGCGAAGCGCTGGAGGTGGCGGCCATCCAGTCGGTGGCCAGCCATGTGCCGCTGAAGAACTGGCCGCAGCGGCCCTTTCGGCATCCTCATCATTCGGCCTCGGGCGCTGCCTTGGTAGGTGGTGGCAGTCGGCCGCAGCCAGGAGAAATCACCCTGGCGCATCATGGCGTGCTGTTTCTCGATGAATTGCCGGAGTTCGACAGGAAGGTACTGGAAGTCTTGCGCGAACCCTTGGAAAGCGGAGAGATCGTGATTGCGCGGGCGCGGGACAAGATCCGTTTTCCGGCGCGGTTCCAGTTGGTGGCGGCGATGAACCCGTGCCCGTGTGGGTATCTGGGTGACCCCAGCGGCAAATGCCAATGCGGCAGCGACCAGATTCAGCGGTACCGCAACAAGCTGTCCGGGCCGTTGCTCGACCGGATCGATCTGCATCTGACGGTGGCGCGCGAGGCGACGGCGCTGAGCCATGTGCCACAAGCGGGTGAGAATACGGCCAGTGCTGCCAGCAAGGTGGCCGAGGCGCGCGAGTTGCAGAGTCGGCGTCAGGGGTGTGCTAATGCCTTTCTCGATCTGCCGGGGTTGCGCGAGCATTGCAGGTTGTCGGCCGAAGATGAGCGCTGGCTGGAAACCGCCTGTGAACGGCTGACGCTGTCGCTGCGGGCGGCGCACCGGTTGTTGAAGGTGGCTCGTACGCTGGCGGATCTTGAGCAGGCGAAAGACATCGAGCGGACGCATGTGGCGGAGGCGTTGCAGTATCGGCCGTCGGCGCAGTGAGCGATAAGGCGCCAGGCGTCATTGCGTTTCAGCAGGCCCATCGGGGATACCGCCGACGCGGCTTGCGCCGCTGCTACAGGGGATTGAGTATTCATACATGACCGCGTCGGCCATGGATGCGGTGGTCGTGCAGCACCACGTCGGTCATGAATGCGGTGTTCGGGCATCACCACGTCGGCCACGGATGAGGTGGTCGTTCATCACCACGCCGGCCAAGGATGCGGTGGCCGCGCATCACCGCGTCGGCCATGGATGCGGTGGTCGTGCATCACCGCGTCGGCCATGGATGCGGTGGTCGTGCAGCACCACGTCGGTCATGAATGCGGTGTTCGGGCATCACCACGTCGGCCACGGATGCGGTGGTCGGGCATCACCACGTCGGTCGTGAATGCGGTGGTCGGGCATCACCACGTCGGTCGTGAATGCGGTGTTCGGGGCTCACCACGCCGGCGGGGGATTGCGATACCTCTGTAGCAGCGGCGCGAGCCGCGTCGGCGGTGGGTGCGGGTGGCTGTCGGAACGCGATCGGGGCCAAAGCGGCTTGCGCCGCTGCCACAGGGCTTGGAGGCTACAAAACCACGCGCAGGACTTGGCCGGCGTGGTAGAGCGAGAAGCCGGTTTCATAGACGCCGGTGCGCAGGCTCGGTACCGAAACGGGTTTATCCGTGCAGAACGGCAGGGGCAGCCTGTCGGCCTGGCCATGCAGCAGAAACTGCGCCAAGGCCTTGCCCACGACGGTGCCGGTGGTGTTGCCGCGGCCGTTGTAGCCGGTGACCGAGACCAGCCCCGGGGCGGGTTCGAACAGGCGCATGAGGTGGTCGGGGGTGAAGTCGATGCAGCCGGTCCAGTGCATTTCCCATTCGACCGTGCCCAGTTGGGGAAAGTAATGGGTCTGGATGCGGTCGGCCCAGCGGCGGATGAACCAGGCCGGCTTGTTGTCCACGCGGCCCATGCTGCCGAGCAACAAACGGCCATCGTAGTCACGGCGAATGCTGCTCAGTACCAGGCGGGTGTCCCAGGAACCCTGGCCGTGTTTGAGCACAGCGTCTGCCGCGGCCGAGTGCAGAGGTTTGGAAGCCACCTGGTAGTAGTAACCACGGAAGAACTGGCCTTGCAGATTGCACCAGTCGCCCTCGGTGTAGGCACCGGTAGAGATCAGTACCTTGTCGGCGTTGACTTCGCCTTTGGCAGTCTTGACCAGCCAGCCACCACCCTGCTGTTCCAGGCCCAACACCGGCGAGTGCTGGAACACCTGCCCGCCCAGGCGCTCGACGGCCGCGCCCAGGCCACGGGTATAGGCCATGGGGTTGATGGTACCGGCGCGCCGGTCGAGCAAGGCGGCCTCGATCTTTTCGGTGCCGCAGTAGTCAACGCATTGCGCCCCGGTGAGCAGCTCGACGTCGGCGCCGCGCCGTTGCCATTGCTCGCAGCGCGATTTCAGGTCGGCCACGCCATTGGCGTTGTGGGCCATGTGCAGGGTGCCGTCGTTGTGCGCCTGGCAGTCGATGCCATAGCGCTTGATCAGCGCGAACACTTCAGCCGGCGCGCCGCCGAGCACGCTGTTGAGGCGACCGCCCACCGCACTGCCCAGGGTCTGCTCGACTTCGTCGGGTGGAATCCAGGTGCCAGCGTTGACCAGTCCGACGTTGCGGCCCGAGCCGCCGGTGCCGATTTCACTGGCATCGAGCAGCACCACACGCTTGCCCTGCTCCAGCAACTCGATGGCAGCGCACAACCCGGTGATGCCGCCGCCGATCACGCAGACGTCCGCCTTTACCGCACTGGCCAGGGCCGCCGTGTGAGGGGGCCTGGCGGTGATGTGTTCCCAAAGACATTGTTGCCGTAGTTCGCTCATGACTCATTCCAAGCCAGGGAAATCGGGTTCGGACCGCGCCGTCGTCATCGCGGGCAGAGCCCGCTCCCACAGGGATATCCATTGCAGCAAAGATCCCTGTGGGAGCGGGTTCCACCCGCGATAGCGCCAGCCCCGCCACCACATCACTCAACCATCAATCAACCATCAATCAACCATCAATCAAACACGATGCCTTGGGCCAGCGGCAGTTCGCGCGAGTAGTTGACGGTGTTGGTCTGGCGGCGCATGTAGGCTTTCCAGGCATCGGAGCCGGATTCGCGTCCGCCACCGGTTTCCTTTTCGCCGCCGAAGGCACCGCCGATTTCCGCGCCGCTGGTGCCGATGTTGACGTTGGCGATGCCGCAGTCGCTGCCCGCTGCGCTCTGGAATCGCTCGGCTTCACGCAGGTCGGTGGTGAAGATGCACGAGGACAGGCCCTGTGGCACTTCGTTGTTCAGGCGCAGGGCCTCGTCGAAGTCTTCGTAGCTCAATACATACAGGATCGGCGCGAAGGTTTCGTGGCGCACGACATCCGACTGACCAGGCATTTCGACGATGGCGGGTGCGACGTAATAGGCGTTCGGGTATTGATCGGCCAACTGACGCTCACCGCCGAACACTTCGCCCCCCTCGTCACGCGCCTTGGCCAGGGCACCCTGCATGGCATCGAAGGATTGCTTGTCGATCAGCGGGCCGACCAGGTTGTCCTTGCGCGGATCGCCGATGCGTACTTTGGCGTAGGCGGCTTTGACCCGAGCAACCACTTCGTCCTTGATCGAGCTGTGCACGATCACCCGGCGCAAGGTGGTGCAGCGCTGGCCAGCGGTGCCCACGGCACTGAAGAGAATGCCGCGCACGGCCAGGTCGAGGTCGGCGCTGGGGGCCAGGATCATGGCGTTGTTGCCGCCCAGTTCGAGGATTGTGCGGCCGAACCGCGCAGCGACCCGCGGACCGACTTCGCGCCCCATGCGAGTGCTGCCGGTAGCGCTGACCAGGGCGACGCGCGGGTCATCGACCAACGCCTCGCCCGCTTCGCGGTCACCGATGATCAATTGCGCCAGGCCTTCTGGCGCATCGCCGAACTGCTGCAGGGCCTTGTCGAACAGTGCCTGGCAGGCCAGCGCGGTCAACGGGGTCTTTTCCGATGGTTTCCAGATCACCGAATCGCCGGCGACCAGGGCCAGGGCGGTGTTCCATGCCCACACTGCCACCGGAAAGTTGAAGGCGCTGATCACACCGACCACGCCCAGCGGCTGCCAGGTTTCACGCATATGGTGGCCTGGGCGCTCGGAAGCGATGGTCAGGCCGTACAGCTGGCGAGACAGGCCGACGGCGAAATCGCAGATGTCGATCATTTCCTGCACTTCACCCAGACCTTCCTGGGTGATCTTGCCGGCTTCGACCGAGACCAGCTCACCGAGCTGGGCCTTGTGTGCGCGCAGGACTTCGCCGAACAGGCGCACCAGCTCGCCACGACGGGGGGCCGGCACGGTGCGCCAAGCCAGGAACGCCTCGTGCCCGAGGGCGATCTTGGCCACGACCTGCGCCTTGGATTCCAGGCTCACCGAGGCGATCTGGCTGCCGTCGATTGGGGTGTGAACAGGATGGTTGCCATCCTTGAATGCACTCGCCGCAACACCCAGGCTTTCGAGCAGGCCATCGACCATTGTTTTCTCCTCACAAGGCTTTAACGATAAGAACGGATTGAGATCAGTATTAATCCGCAGGCCAGACCACCACAACGGAGCAATATTCCATATATCATTCCCTCACCTCATGACCTTGCGGCGATGCCTCCATGTCAAAACGCCTTGTTCCTTCGATGACGGCCTTGCAGTGCTTCGAAGCGGCCGCCCGCCACCTGAGCTTCACCCGCGCAGCGGAAGAACTGCACCTGACCCAGAGCGCGGTCAGCAAGCAGGTTGCGCAGCTCGAAGACATGCTGCGTCACCACCTGTTCCTGCGCATCCGCCGACGCCTGCAACTGACACCGGCCGGCTCGCTGTACCTGGCCGAAGTGAACAAGATCCTCACTCAGGTGGACATTTCCAGCCGCTACATCCTGTCCTACGGCGACGAAACCGAAGTGCTCACCGTCGCCACCCAGCCCAGCTTCGGCGTGGGCTGGCTGATCCCCAAGCTCAAGGGTTTCGGCAAGGCGCACCCCAATATCCATCTGGACATCCGCAACGAACTCGAGCCGTTCGCCTTGCTGCAGGCCAAGGCCGACGTGGGGTTTTTCTTCGGCCAGGGCACCTGGCCCGGAGCGACCTGCATCGAGCTGTTCGACGATCAGGTGGTGCCGGTGTGCGCGCCCGACCTGCTCGATCAGCCGCTGACCCACGCCGAACAGTTGGCCGAGCTGGTATTGATGCAATGTACGTCGCGCCCCGAGGCGTGGCACGAGTGGTTTCTGGAGCAGGGCCTGAGCGCCCAGAACAGCTACCACGGCCCGCGCTTCGATACTTTCTACATGTGCCTCAGCGCTGCCCTGTCCGGCTGTGGCGTGGCCCTGGTGCCGCGCTACCTGGCAGAGAACCACCTGGCCAACGGCAACCTGGTCATGCCCTGGCCGCACACCATGAGCAGCCAGGGCGCGCATTTCGTCGCCTTTGCCGAACACGCCGCGGAAGTGCCGAAGGTGCGCGCGCTGGTCGACTGGATTCTGGGGCAGATCGCCCACTAGCGGCGCAGCATGAACGACAGCGAAGCCGACCTGCGGGAATGACCCCCGCACTTTTTTTCGCTTGATCGCACAGGTCATTCCCCGCTTTCATACTCCCAGCCCTTTGCGCCAGGAGTTCGCCATGCCTTTCGTCAGCCCCGACCAGACCCGTACCGCGTTTTCCCGCGCCATGTCCGAGATGTACAAGAACGAAGTGCCGTTGTATGGCGACTTGATGAGCCTGGTCGGCGAAGTCAATCGCCAGGGGCTGGAACAACAGCCGGATTTGGCCGCGTCCCTGGCGCGCACCGGCGAGATCGAGCGTCTGGATGCCGAGCGCCATGGCGCGATTCGGGTCGGCACCGCCGCAGAGCTGGCGACCATCGCTCGGCTGTTCGCGGTGATGGGCATGCAACCGGTGGGCTACTACGATCTCACCTCGGCGGGTGTGCCGGTGCACTCCACGGCATTTCGCGCGGTGCACGAACAGTCTTTGCAGGTAAGCCCGTTTCGCGTGTTCACGTCCCTGCTGCGTCTGGAACTGATCGAGGATGCCGCATTGCGCGAACAGGCCACCCACCTGCTGGCGCAGCGGCAGATATTCACCTCGCCGTGCCTGGCCCTGATCGAGCGATTCGAGCGCGACGGCGGCCTCGACCAAGCCGACGCCGATGCGTTCGTCGAGCAGGCCCTGGAAACCTTCCGCTGGCACCACGATGCCACGGTGACAGCGGACCAGTATCAACGCCTGCACGACGCCCATCGACTGATCGCCGATGTGGTGGCGTTCAAGGGGCCGCACATCAATCACCTGACCCCGCGCACGCTGGACATCGACAAGGTGCAGGCGCTGATGCCCGCGCGCGGGATCACACCCAAGGCCGTCATCGAAGGGCCGCCGCCGCGTCGCCATGCCATCCTGTTGCGGCAGACCAGCTTCAAGGCGCTGCAGGAAAAGGTCGCCTTCACCGATCAGGCCGCTGTCGCCGAAGGCAGCCACACCGCGCGCTTCGGCGAGATCGAGCAACGCGGCGCGGCGCTGACGCCCAAGGGGCGTGCGCTGTACGATCGCTTGTTGAACGCCTCGCGCAGCGCGCTTGCCGGGTTCCCCAGCGAGACCAATGCCGACGAGTACATGCGTCTGCTGGGCGAGCAGTTCAGTGAGTTTCCGGATGATCTGGCGCAGATGCGCGAGCAGGACCTGGCGTTCTTTCGCTATTTCGCCAGCGGCCAGCCCAGCGCGGGCCAGACGACGCTGAAAGGTCTGCTGGACAATGGCGCGATTCGCTGCGAGCCCTTGGTCTACGAAGATTTTCTGCCGGTCAGCGCCGCAGGCATCTTCCAGTCCAACCTGGGCGACGATGCCCAGGCCGACTATGGTTTGGGGTCGAGCCAGGAGGCGTTCCACCAGGCCCTGGGCCGAACGGTGCTCGACGAACTGGCGCTGTACGCCCAGACCCAGCAGCGCTCGCTGGACGACTGCGCCCGCGCACTGGGCCTTGCCGCGCTGAACTGAGGCCGGTCGCGCCGAAGCCTGCCGCTAGCGGGCACCGCCTACACGGAAACGGTTCACTTCCTGGCGCAGCTCTGCGGCCAGGCCTTCCAGCTCGCGGGCGGTCTGGGCCAGGTTGGACACCACCTCGCGCTGCTCGCCGTTGGTCATGGCAATGCTCTGCAGGTTGCTGCTGAGCATGGTGGCCGTGCTGCTCTGCTCCTGGGTGGCGGTGCTGATGGCATCGAACTGATTCCCGGCCGAACGGCTCTGCTCGTCGATCTGCGCCAACGCCTGGGCGACCTTGGCGTTGCGCGTCAGGCCTTCGCGCATCAACACGTTGCCTTGGTCCATGGTGCTGATGGCGTTGGCGGTTTCCTTCTGAATGCTGCTGATCATGCCGGAGATTTCATCGGTGGCCTGACGGGTGCGCGAGGCCAGGCTGCGCACTTCGTCGGCGACCACGGCAAAGCCCCGGCCCTGCTCGCCGGCACGGGCCGCTTCGATGGCGGCGTTGAGGGCCAGCAGGTTGGTCTGCTCGGCAATCGAGGTGATCACACCGACGATGCCGCCGATTTCCTGCGAGCGCTGGCCCAACGTGTTGATCACCCCAGCGGTGCTGTTCAGCGCGCCGGCGATCTGCTCGAGAGAATTGGACGCCTCGTCCATGGAGGTTCGACCGATGCGGGTCTGCTGGGCGTTGTCCTGGGCCATCCGCTGGGTGTGGCCCATGTTGTCGGCGATATCCAGGGACGTCGCACTGAATTCCTCGACCGCGCCGGCCATGCTGGAAATCTCGCCGGACTGGTGCTCCATGCCCTCGTAGGCGCCCGCCGACAGGCTCGACAACGTTTGCGCGCGGCCACTGACTTCATGGGCGGCATTGCGGATGTGCACGACCATGTTCGACAAGGCTTCGCCCATGTGGTTGAAACTGCTGGCCAGCTGGCCTATTTCGTCATGGCTGGACACCTTCAGGCGTGCATCGAGGTCACCCGCGCCCAGGGCTTCGGCCTGGCGCACCAGTTCGCTCAGAGGCCGCAGCTTGCTGCGCAACAGCCAGATGGCTGCGCCCACGGCGATCAGCATGGCCAGCAGGCTGCCGATCGCCAGTTGCGTCCCCACGCTCCAGGTCACGGCATTGATTTCTGCCTTGGGCATGCTCGCCACGACGCTCCAGGGCCCGCCCGGGAATGTCACCGCTTCGGAGAAGATGTCCTGCTTGCCGTCGTTCCACAACCGGCCCTTGCCATCCAGCAGTGCCAGGTCGGCCAATGCCTTGGCGGCAGCGTCCGGGTCGTTGACGTTGGCTGGCGCTACCAGCCAGCGATTCTGCTCGTCGAGCAAGGCCAGCGAGCCGGTCTGGCCGATGCGGAAGCGCTGCAGGTTGGCGAACTGGGTGTTCTGCGCGTCGGTGTAGTCGAAGCCGACGAACAATACCGCGATCACTTGGCCCGAGCCGTCGCGCACCGGTGTGTACTGGGTCATGTAGGAACGTTCGAACAACACCGCACGGCCGATGTAATTCTGGCCGTCGAGCAAACGCTGGTAGGCGGGATGGGCATGGTCGAGCGCGGTACCGATCGCGCGGCTGCCATCCTGCTTGGTCAGGGAAGTACTGATGCGCACGAACTCGGCGCCGCTGCGCACGAACACCGTAGCGACACCCGCTGTCAGCTGCTTGAAATCGTCGACTTCCTTGAAGTCGTTGTTCAGGGTCTGGCTGCCCAGGCGCAGGCTCGGTGTCTGCTGGTTGGCCACGGTGACCGGGCTGCTGGCGTCCACGCTCAGGCCGCCGGCGAAGCGCTTCTCGAACAGCCCGCTCAGACGCTGGGTGCTGTCGCGCAGGGTGCTGTGGAACGTGCTGAGCTGGTCGGCCAGCAGCCGCGCCTCGCTGGCCATGTGCTGTTCGCGGATGGCCAGGTTGGCGATGTCCAGCGAACGCAGGGCGAAGGCGGTGCTGCCGGTGATGACGATCGCGAGGATCACGGCCAGGGCAATGCCCAGTTGCGTGGCGATACGAGCGCGAGGTTGAGACATGTGAAGCTCCTGGGAAACGTGTACGTGGCAGGCAGTGCCAGGGATGGTCCAGACCTTTCGAGCACCTGCCATCCTTGATTTTATTGGTACTGCTACATCGGCGATCCAAACGAATACTTGAGCGCCGCACTGCGACATGGACGTTACACATCACATTTGCGTTGCGCTGCCACAAGGCTGAGAATCCTGCGTCCCACCCCTGAGCCGACCGAGCCGGATTCATCATGCAGCCCACCGTACGTATCGAACTTCAGGCCCTGCTTCGGCTGGCGGGGCCGCTGATCGCCTCGCAGCTGGCACACATGCTGATGGTCCTGACCGACACCCTGATGATGGCCCGCCTGAGCCCCGAGGCGCTGGCTGGCGGCGGCCTGGGGGCGGCCAGCTATTCCTTCGTCTCGATTTTCTGCATCGGCGTGATCGCTGCAGTCGGCACCCTGGTGTCGATCCGCAAGGGTGCCAACGACCAGCAAGGCGTGGCGCGCCTGACCCAGGCCGGGTTGTGGCTGGCTTGGGGCATGGCGGCGGTGGCGGCGGTTCTGCTGTGGAACCTGGGGCCGGTCCTGGCCATGCTCGGGCAGACTCCGGCCAACGTCGCTTTCGCCACCCAGTTCCTCTTGCTGCTGCCCTTCGCGCTGCCAGGCTTCCTGAGCTTCATGGCGCTGCGCGGCTTCACCGCCGCGCTGGGTCGGGCGACGCCGGTGATGGTCATCAGCATCATTGCCACAGTAGCCAACTACCTGCTCAACCATGCGTTCATCGAGGGCCTGTTCGGCTTGCCCAAACTGGGCCTGGTGGGCATCGGCATGGTCACCGCGATCGTCAGCAACCTGATGGCCATCGCGCTGGCGCTGTACATCCGCTATCACCGTGCCTACACGCCCTACCCGCTGCTCAAGGGTCTGGCCCGGCCGAAACTGCCGGCCTTGCGCGAGTTGTGGCGATTGGGGCTGCCGATCGGTGGCACCTACGCCGTGGAAGTCGGCCTGTTCGCCTTCGCCGCGCTGTGCATCGGCACCATGGGCAGCACGCCCCTGGCGGCGCACCAGATTGCCCTGCAGATCATCTCGGTGGCTTTCATGGTGCCTGCCGGCATGTCCTACGCGGTGACCATGCGCATCGGCCAGCACTACGGCGCCGGGCACTTGCTGGCTGCGCGCCTGGCCGGGCGGGTCGGCATCGGCTTCGGTGCGGTGGTGATGCTCGGCTTCGCCCTGCTGTTCTGGCTCGCACCGGGCCCTTTGGTGGGCGTCTTTCTGGACCGCGCCGATCCGGCCTTCCACGGTGTCATCGAACTGGCCATCAGCCTGTTGGCGGTGGCGGCCTGGTTCGAGATGTTCGACGGCATCCAGACCATTGCCATGGGCGCCATTCGCGGCCTCAAGGACGCCAAGACCACGTTTCTGGTGGGGCTTTTCTGCTATTGGGCAATCGGTGCGCCAGCGGCCTGGAGCCTGGCGTTCCACTTCCAGCTGGGTGCGGTGGGCGTGTGGTGGGGGTTGGCGCTGGGCCTGCTGTGCTCGGCCTGTACCTTGACCTGGGCGTTCGAGTGGCGCATGCGCCGACTGCGCCGTCTGGCCGGGCCTACGGCGCTGGCGACCTGATGGCCTGGGCCTGGCCGAAACGCAGGAATGCCTGCAGCTGCTCCAATGGCAGGGGCCGGCTGATCAGGTAACCCTGCACCTGATCGCAGCCGAAATCGCGCAGCAACGCAAGCTGCTCGGGGGTTTCGACGCCCTCGGCGACGACCTTGAGGTCAAGGTTGTGCGCCAGGTTGATCATGGCGTGGACCAACTTGCTGTTTTCCGGACGCTGTTCCATGCCACTGACGAAGCTCTTGTCGATCTTGAGCAAGGCGATCGGCAGGCTGCTCAGGTGGACGAACGAGGAGAAGCCGGTGCCGAAATCGTCGAGGGAGAAACGCACGCCCAGGCAGCCCAAGGCGTCCATGGTCCGCTTCACCAGGTCGTTGCGGCGCATCACGGCGGTTTCGGTGAGTTCGAATTCCAGCCAGCCGGCGTCGATGCCGCGCTCGGCGATCAAGCGCCCCAGAGTGCTGAGCAGCTGGCTGTCCTGGAACTGCCGGAACGACAGGTTGATTGCCATGTGCAATGGTTCGAAGCCACCATCGCGCAAGGTCTGCATGTCGCGCAGGGCGCGGGCGATCACCCAGTAACCCATCGGTACGATCAGCCCACTCTGCTCGGCCAGGGGCACGAATTCGCCGGGGGCAAGCACGCCACGCTCGCGGTGGCGCCAGCGCACCAGGGCCTCGAGACCGACGATGGTATTGCCGCTCAGGTCCAGCCGCGGCTGGTAGTGCAGCTCCAGCTCGTCACGCCGCAGGGCGCGGCGCAGCTCGCTTTCCAGGTCCGCCAGGCTGCGTGCATGACGGTTGATGCGTTCGTTGAACAAATGATAGCTGCAGCCCTGGGTGCTCTTGGCCTGCTGCATGGCGATGTGCGCATGCCACATCAGCGGATCGGCGCCAGCACCGGCACGGGCATGGGCGATGCCCAGGCTGCAGCCGATCAGCAGGCTCTCGCCGTCCACGTAATACGGCTCGGCCATGGCCTCGATGATGTTGGCGGCCAGGCGTTCGGCGCGCGATGGATCGCGCCGGGTGTCGAGCAACAAGGCGAACTCGTCGCTGCCCAGGCGAGCGACCTGATCGCCCGCCTCGAGCTGCTTCTTCAGGCGCGCCACCACCTGCAGGATCAGCCGGTCGCCGGCCTGGTGCCCGAGCGCATCGTTGGCATGGCGGAAGTTATCCATGTCCAGGTGGCCCAGGGCTACGCCACGGCCCTCCTGCTCGGCCAGGCGCGCGGCCAGTAGTGTCTGGAAACCGGGGCGGTTGGCGATGCCGGTCAGCGGGTCCTGCTCGGCCAGGCGCTGCAGGGTGTCCTGCAGCACGCCACGCTCGCGCACATGGCGCAGGCAGCGGCGCAGCGTGTCGCTGGTGAGTTCGCCCAGCACCAGCCAGTCGCTGGCACCCGGCGGCGGCTCGTCCGGCTCCTGGGTCAGCAGCAGCACGATCGGCAGCGCGCAACGGCCGGGCGCCGGCAGCAGGGCGGTGGTGGTCAGCAGCAAGGTGCCGGGCTGGTTGTCGAAGTGCGCAGCCACAGGATCCCAGGCGGACGCCTCGATCAATGTGGCCACATTGCCAAGGGTCGCCAGACACTCACGCAGCGACGTGGCCCAGGTGCGATCCTGGGCCAGCAGCAACAGCCGCGCGGGTTCGACAGGCGTAGACAAACGAGCTCCTTGGGACAGTTTCACAGTCATTCGATAGCGCTTAAAAACGGCCTCGCCAGCAGCTCGGGGCAGACCCAATCCACAGTACGTGTCAACGTGTAACCACATCCTGCTGCAAAGTCGGCAAACCGGCAAATTTTAATGGATCTGCGGTCGCGGCACAGTTGAACCAGCGGTGCTAAAATGCGCGGCCATTTCGTCAGTGACTCCCGTCATGTCCCGACTCAACCCCCGGCAGCAAGAAGCCGTGAACTACGTCGGCGGCCCTCTTTTGGTGCTCGCCGGTGCAGGCTCCGGCAAGACCAGCGTGATCACCCGCAAGATCGCCCATCTGATCCAGAACTGCGGCATTCGTGCCCAGTACATCGTCGCCATGACCTTCACCAACAAGGCGGCGCGCGAGATGAAAGAGCGCGTCGGCAGCCTGCTGCGCGGCGGCGAGGGCCGCGGCCTGACCGTGTCGACCTTTCACAACCTGGGCCTCAATGTCATCCGCAAGGAACACGCGCGGCTGGGCTTCAAGCCAGGCTTCTCGATCTTCGACGAAGCCGACGTGAAAGCGCTGATGACCGACATCATGCAGAAGGAGTACTCGGGCGAAGACGGCGTCGACGAGATCAAGAACATGATCGGCGCCTGGAAGAACGACCTGGTCCTGCCGCCCCAGGCGCTGGAGCAGGCTCGCAACCCCAAGGAGCAGACCGCCGCCATCGTCTACAGCCACTACCAGCGTACGCTGCGCGCGTTCAACGCGGTGGACTTCGACGACCTGATCCTGCTGCCGGTCAAGCTGTTCCAGGACCACCCCGACGTTCTCGAAAAGTGGCAGAACAAGGTCCGCTACCTGCTGGTGGACGAATATCAGGACACCAACGCCAGCCAGTACCTGCTGGTGAAGCTGTTGATCGGCACGCGCAACCAGTTCACCGTGGTCGGCGACGACGATCAGTCGATCTACGCCTGGCGTGGCGCGCGTCCGGAAAACCTGATGCTGCTCAAGGACGACTACCCGTCGCTGAAGGTGGTCATGCTGGAGCAGAACTATCGCTCCACCAGCCGCATCCTGCGCTGCGCCAACGTGCTCATCTCGAACAACCCCCACGCGTTCGAGAAACAGTTGTGGAGCGAAATGGGTCACGGCGATGAAATCCGCGTGATCCGCTGCCGCAACGAAGATGCCGAGGCCGAGCGGGTGGCCGTCGAGATTCTCAGCCTGCACCTGCGCACCGACCGGCCCTACAGTGACTTCGCCATCCTCTACCGGGGCAACTACCAGGCCAAGCTCATCGAGCTGAAGTTGCAGCACCACCAGATTCCGTATCGCCTGAGCGGCGGCAACAGCTTCTTCGGGCGTCAGGAAGTGAAGGATCTGATGGCCTACTTCCGCCTCATCGTGAACCCGGACGACGACAATGCCTTTCTTCGCGTGATCAACGTGCCGCGCCGGGAAATCGGCTCGACGACCCTGGAGAAACTCGGCAACTATGCCACCGAGCGCAAGATCTCGATGTACGCGGCCACCGATGAGATCGGCCTGGGCGAACATCTGGACGCCCGCTTCACCGATCGCCTGGGCCGCTTCAAGCGCTACATGGACAAGGTCCGCGAGCAGTGCGCCGGTGAAGACCCGATCGGCACGCTGCGCAGCATGATCATGGACATCGACTACGAGCAGTGGCTGCGCACCAACAGCTCCAGCGAGAAGGCCGCCGACTACCGCATGAGCAACGTGTGGTTTCTGGTCGAGGCCTTGAAGAACACCCTGGAGAAAGACGAAGACGGCGCCATGACGGTTGAGGAAGCGATCGGCAAGCTGGTGCTGCGCGACATGCTCGAACGTCAGCAGGAAGAAGAGGACGGCGCCGAGGGCGTACAGATGATGACCCTGCACGCCTCCAAGGGGCTGGAATTTCCCTACGTGTTCATCATGGGCATGGAAGAGGAAATCCTGCCGCACCGTTCCAGTATCGAAGCCGACACCATCGAGGAGGAACGCCGTCTGGCCTACGTGGGCATTACCCGCGCGCGGCAGACCCTGGCGTTCACCTTTGCCGCCAAGCGCAAGCAGTACGGTGAGATCATCGATTGCGCGCCCAGCCGCTTCCTCGACGAGCTGCCGCCCGACGATCTGGCCTGGGAAGGCAACGACGATACGCCCACGGAAGTCAAAGCCGTGCGCGGCAATACTGCATTGGCCGATATCCGCGCCATGCTCAAACGCTGAATTCAACTCTGCCCGGGCCACAGCCGGCCCGCGCACATTGGTACATTGAGGAACCACCGTGGAAGCTCTGCACAAAAAGATTCGCGAAGAAGGCATCGTGCTTTCCGATCAGGTATTGAAGGTCGATGCCTTTCTCAATCACCAGATCGATCCGCTCTTGATGCAGCAGATCGGCGACGAGTTCGCTCGCCGCTTTGCCGATGCCGGGATCACCAAGATCGTCACCATCGAGGCCTCGGGTATCGCGCCGGCGGTGATGGCCGGGCTGCGCCTGGGCGTGCCGGTGATCTTCGCGCGCAAGCATCAGTCGCTGACGTTGACGGAAAACCTGCTGGTGGCTTCGGTGTATTCGTTCACCAAGCAGACCGAAAGCACCGTGGCCATTTCGCCGCGTCACTTGAACAGCAGCGATACCGTGCTGGTGATCGATGATTTCCTGGCCAACGGCAAGGCGTCGCAGGCATTGATTTCGATCATCAACCAGGCCGGTGCCAAGCTGGCCGGGCTGGGTATCGTCATCGAAAAATCCTTCCAGGGCGGCCGCGCCGAGCTCGATGCACAGGGCTATCGCGTAGAGTCCCTGGCGCGCGTGCAGTCGCTGGCCAACGGCGTCGTGACCTTCCTGGAGTGACCTGATACACCGCATCCAGCCCTTCGCGGCCGATGACCGCTCCTGCGGCGAGCATCATCGGCCTGCGTAGGAGCGACCCATGACCGCTACGACGAGCATCATTGGCCTGCGTGGGAGCGACCCATGACCGCTATGGCTGGCATCACTGGCCTGCGTGGGAGCGACCCATGACCGCTATGGCTGGCATCACTGGCCTGCGTAGGAGCGGTCATCGGCCGCGAAGGGAGCACGCGGTGTAACGCCTAGAACGCCGGGGTTTCGGTCTCCTGCAGGGCGGCCAGTACCAAACGCTGGTAAAGCTCTTCGCGCAAACCCTGCGGCTGGTCCAGCGCCATGCGCTGCAGGTGCAGCGGGTAGCGGTTGGCCGGGGGCGCTTCGAGCGCCGCCTTGCCCAGCTCGAGCATTTCGCTGAGCTTGAACTTGCTCTTGAGCCAGTTCAGCGCCCGCAGCAGGTCCTTTTCCTCATCGGTGAAGTCACACCCCAGCGGATACTCCGGAAACAGCGGAGCATGCCGCTCGCGAATCGCCTGCAGACGCTCGCTGGTGTTGTTCGCGAAGCGCGGATCGAGCACGAAATCCAGGCTCAACTTGCCGGCACGCTGGGCCTCGTCGATCAGGCTGGGCTGAAAGCGCGAATCGCTGATGTTGATCATCGCCTCGATCACCTCGGCGTCGGTACGCCCACGCAAGTCGGCGATGCCGTACTCGGTCACGACGATGTCGCGCAGGTGCCGTGGAATCGTGCAATGGCCGTAGTCCCACAGCACATTGGAACTGATCACCCCCGCCGACTCGCGCCAACTGCGCAGGATCAGCACCGAACGCGCGCCTTCCAGGGCATGCCCCTGCACGACGAAGTTGTATTGCCCGCCGACCCCACTGATGACCCGACCGTCTTCGAGCTGGTCCGACACCGCCGCACCCATGACCGTGGCCGTGAACACGGTGTTGATGAAGCGCGCATCGCGCCGTTGCAGACGCTTGAGTTGCTCGTCGCCGTACAACTCGTTGATGTAGCTGATCGCGGTCATGTCGAACTGCGCAAGGCTGGCCGGGGGCAGCTCGCGCAAGCGCTCATAGAAACTGTTCGGCCCGAGGAAGAAACCGCCGTGCACCACCACCCCGTCCCGGTCCTCGTCGGCGTGCAGCACACCGGCGTTGGCCGCCGCCTGGCGAGCCACGTCGGGATACACCTTGCGGCGTATCACGCCTGCTTCGGCCAGGGCCAGCAGGCCGTTGACGAACATCTCGCTGCAGCCGTACAGGCCGGTAGCAAAAGGCTCCACCCCACCTTCGGCCTGGATCAGCGCCTGCCAGGGCGACAGATCGAGTTCAGCGAGCAGCGCCCGGTAGCCGCCGTTGTCCGCCTGGCGCGCGAGCAAGGCAGCGCTCAGCGCGTCGCCCATTGCACCGATGCCGATCTGCAGGGTGCCGCCGTCGCGCACCAGGGTGCTGGCATGCAGACCGATGAAGTGATCCTGCAGTCCGACCGGCATGTTCGGCGTCGAGAACAGCGTCGAGCGCTCTGCGGTATCGACCAGCAGGTCAAAGGCCGCGCTGTCGATTTCGGCACTGCCCGGCATGAACGGCAATGCCTCGTGGACCTGGCCCAGCACCAGGATGGTCTCGCCGGCAGCGCGACGCTTTTCGATCATCGGCAGCAGGTCCAGAGTGATGTCCGGATTGCAGCTCAGGCTCAGGCGACCGGCCTGCTCGGGATGCTGGCTGACCAGTTGCGCTACCAGGTTCAGCCCCTTGGCATTGATGTCGCGAGCGGCGTGGCTGTAGTTGCTGCTGATATAGCTCTGCTGCGCCGTCGTGC
Source organism: Pseudomonas baltica (assembly GCF_014235765.1). Classification (GTDB taxonomy): domain Bacteria; phylum Pseudomonadota; class Gammaproteobacteria; order Pseudomonadales; family Pseudomonadaceae; genus Aquipseudomonas; species Aquipseudomonas baltica. The sequence goes on along the minus strand of NZ_JACMYH010000003.1, from coordinate 224,445 downwards.
TGCTCAACAAACTGCCCGGCTGCATGAAGAATTGCTGCACGCTGACGTTTGCGGGCAGCTCGTCACGGCGCAGGTCGGCGAGAAACTCGAACTCGGGATAATCACCGAAAACGCGCTCCACGAAGGGTTCGAGCAAGCGCTTCTGCAAACCGTCGCCCAAGGGTGGCCGGCCCAGCACCAGTGCGGTGTAGATCGTCAGACGTCGCTGGGGAAGGCTCTTGATCCGGGCATACAGCGCGTTGACGAAGCGGTTGGGTTTGCCCAGGCCCAACGGCATGCCCATGTGAATGTGGGCAGGCAGTCGTTCGAGCACCTGGTCCACGGCTGCCTCGATGGAACATCGCTGGACCATGCACAGGCTCCCTAGAAATTGGCCGGTGTGGCGGCGCTGATAAGGCGTGCCGGCGTATCGAACGGATTGCGGAAGCGATGCGGCTTGCTGCTTTCGAAGTAGTAGCTGTCGCCCTCTTCCAGCACGTAGGTGTCTTGGCCAACCACCAATTCCAGGCGCCCCTCCACCAGGATGCCGGTCTCTTCGCCTTCATGCATGAGCATTTCCATGCCCGTGTCGGCGCCGGGTGGATAGACCTCGCTGAGAAAGGCAATGGCCCGGCTTGGATGGGCCTTGCCCACCAGCTTCATGGTGACCGCGCCGTCGGAGATATCGATCAGCTCACTGGCCTTGTAGACCACCTGGGTCGGCCGTTCGGCTTGCAGCTCTTCGGAAAAGAACTCGACCATGGACATCGGGATCCCGCCCAGCACCTTGCGCAGCGAGCTGATCGAGGGGCTCACGCTGTTCTTCTCGATCATGGAAATGGTGCTGTTGGTGACGCCCGCCCGTTTGGCGAGTTCACGCTGGGACAAACCCTTGAGTTTGCGAATGGCTTGCAGTCGTTCGCCGACGTCCAATGCGTAAGCCTCCTGGAATGCTGTGCAGTTCATGATGGCCGGTATCATGGCAACAGCGTTCGGGATTTACAACACATTGGCAGGCGCCGCCGCGGCACATGGGCGCAACGCGCCCCGACCGTGGCGCCAGCGGTTGCGCTAGAGGTACTGCAGAGGCACCCGGCGCAGGTTGCAGAAGATCTGGTAGGCGATGGTCCCGGCAGCATGGGCCACGTCGCTGGCCAGCACCTGCTTGCCCCACAGTTCGACCGTGCTGCCGACGCCGGCATGGGGCACATCGGTCAGGTCGACATTGAGCATGTCCATCGACACCCGCCCTGCCAACCCGGTGCGTACGCCGTCGACCAGCACCGGCGTCCCGTTGGGTGCCAGGCGCGGGTAGCCATCGGCATAACCCATGGCCACCACGCCGATTCGGCTCGGCCGCTGGGTGACGAAGCGCGCACCGTAGCCCACGGCCTCCCCGGCAGGCAGCTCACGCACGCTGATGACCTTGGATTGCAGGGTCATCACCGGCTGCAGAGCGGCGCTGGCAGGCGTGGCGGTTTCGAACGGTGTGGCACCGTAAAGCATGATGCCCGGACGCACCCAGTCGCTGGGGATCTGCGGCCAGCCAAGCACGGCCGGGGAATTGCGCAGGCTGATTTCGGCTGACAGGCCTCGGCGCGCCGTGTCGAATACCGCCAATTGCTCGGTACTGCTGGGGCAGTCCAGTTCATCGGCGCGGGCGAAATGGCTCATCAGTACGATCTTGGCCACCTTGCCGCTGGCCAGCAGGCGCTGATAGGCGCTCTGGTAATCCTTGGGGTGCAGGCCCACGCGGTGCATGCCCGAGTCGAGCTTGAGCCAGACCTGCAGCGGCTGGCTCAACCGCGCCTGCTCGATGGCTTCGAGCTGCCACAACGAGTGCACCACGCACCACAGCCCATGCTCGGTGATGAGGGGCAATTCGCTGGCTTCGAAAAAACCTTCGAGCAGCAACACCGGTGCCTCGATGCCAGCCGCGCGCAGTTGCAGGGCTTCCTCGATGCAGGCCACGGCGAACCCGTCCGCTTCGCCCTCCAACGCCTGCGCGCAGCGCACTGCACCGTGACCGTAGGCGTCGGCCTTGACCACTGCCAGCGCCTTGGCCCCGCTCATTTCACGCGCCAGGCGATAGTTGTGGCGCAGGGCCGAAAGGTCGATAGAGGCGCGAGCTGGACGCATGGCGGGCTTCTTGTGCAAAAGTTGACGAAGTCGCCCGGTTGTATACCGAACCGGGCGAGGAGCAGGTGTGAAACTTACGAGTGCGCCGGCGCTGACTGGCCTCGGCGAACCGTGTCGTACGGCTGGCCGTAGCGCGATATGTCGAGACCGGCAGCGCTGATCTGCGGCGTTTTACGCGCGATCAGGTCGGCAAGCAAGCGCCCCGAGCCGCACGCCATGGTCCAGCCCAGGGTGCCGTGACCGGTGTTGAGAAACAGGTTCTTGAACGGTGTGGCACCGACGATCGGCGTACCGTCGGGGGTGGTAGGCCGCAGCCCGGTCCAGAAACTGGCCTGGGCCAGATCGCCGCCCTGCGGGTACAGGTCATTGACGATCATTTCCAGGGTCTCGCGGCGACGTGGGTTCAGGCTCAGGTCGAAGCCGGCGATTTCGGCCATCCCGCCCACGCGGATACGGTTGTCGAAACGGGTGATCGCGACCTTGTAGCTCTCGTCGAGAATGGTCGAGGTCGGCGCCATCGCCGGGTTGATGATCGGCACGGTCAGCGAATAGCCCTTGAGCGGGTAGACCGGCGCCTTGATGCCCAATGGCTTGAGCAACTGCGGCGAATAGCTGCCCAGTGCCAGCACGTAGCGGTCGGCGGTTTCCAGCTTGCCGTCGATCCAGACACCGTTTATGCGGTCGCCGGCGAAATCCAGGCGCTCGATGGCCTGGCCGAAGCGGAACTGCACACCCAGATCCTTGGCCATCTGCGCCAGGCGGGTGGTGAACATCTGGCAATCGCCGGTCTGGTCGTTGGGCAGGCGCAGGGCGCCGGCCAGAATGCCGGTCACCGATGCCAGGGCCGGCTCGACGCGGGCAATGCCCTCGCGGTCGAGCAATTCGTAGGGCACGCCGGACTGTTCCAGAACGGCGATGTCCTTGGCCGCGTTGTCCAGTTGCGCCTGGGTACGGAACAGCTGAGTGGTGCCCAAGGTGCGGCCTTCGTAGGCGATGCCGGTTTCCGCGCGCAGCTCGTCGAGGCAGTCGCGGCTGTACTCGGACAGGCGCACCATGCGCTCCTTGTTCACCGCATAGCGGCTGGCGGTGCAGTTGCGCAGCATCTGCGCCATCCACAGGTACTGGTCGACATCGCCGGTCAACTTGATCGCCAGCGGTGAATGACGTTCCAGCAGCCATTTGATCGCCTTGAGCGGCACACCCGGCGCCGCCCAGGGCGAGGCATAGCCCGGCGATACCTGCCCGGCATTGGCGAAGCTGGTTTCCATGGCGACGGCCGGCTGGCGATCGACCACGGTCACATCCATGCCCTGCCGAGCCAGATAATAGGCACTGACGGTGCCGATCACACCACTACCGAGTACCAGAACGCGCATGTGTGTCGCCCTCATCGCGGAAATCCGCTGACGTAAGATGTTAGGTCCGAAGATGTGGGCAGTATAAAAAGGTCCAGCCAGTGCTTTTCACTGTATGCAAGGCTATATTTGGCGACAATTCTCGGCCATCAGCGCTTTAACGGAGGGGCATCGCCTGTGCGTACCCAGCACCAGAGCAAACGCGAACTCGACAAGATCGACCGCAACATCCTGCGCATCCTGCAGGCCGACGGGCGCATGTCGTTCACCGAACTGGGCGAGAAGGTCGGCCTGTCGACCACACCGTGTACCGAGCGAGTCCGCCGCCTGGAGCGCGAAGGCATCATCATGGGCTATTACGCCCGGCTCAATCCGCAGCATCTGCGCGGCAGCCTGCTGGTGTTCGTCGAGATCAGCCTGGACTACAAGTCGGGCGACACCTTCGAAGAGTTTCGCCGCGCCGTGCTCAAGCTGCCCCATGTGCTGGAATGCCATCTGGTGTCGGGTGACTTCGACTACCTGGTCAAGGCACGTATCTCGGAGATGGCGTCCTACCGCAAGCTACTGGGCGATATCCTGCTGAAACTGCCCCACGTGCGCGAATCCAAGAGCTACATCGTCATGGAAGAAGTGAAGGAGAGCCTGAACCTGCCGGTGCCGGACTGATCCACAGACGCTTCAGACCAGCACCTGACGCGTACTGGCGATCAGCTTGTGCACCTGATGTTCCACGGCAGGGTCGATCAGCTCGGTGGGGCGCCGTCCGTTGGGGCACGGCAATGTCGGCGTGGTCCCGAACAGCCGGCAGATCAGCGGGCGCTCCTCGTACACCGTGCATCCCTGCGGCCCCAGGTGCACACAGTCGAGGCGGGCCATCGCGGCCTCCTGCTCGGCGGCCGTCTTGCGCGGCAGCCGGGCCATTTCCTCGGACGATGTGGTCACCGGACCGCAGCAGTCGTGGCAGCCCGGCACGCATTCGAACGAGGGAATCTGCTCGCGAAGAAAGCGGAGCTTGTGGCTGTTGCAGCTCATGACGGGTCACCTGGTGGGCAAGGCGCCATTGTGCCGCGCGGTTGCCGCCATGGGAAACCCCGGCTTATGCTGCGTCAGGTTTTCCACACACTGCCATCAGGACCCTATCCATGAATGCTCACACCGAGCACGCCGCTTCGTACTACGCCGCCAGCCTGCACCGGCAGCCGGTATACCCGCCCCTGCTGGGTGAGGTCAGCGTCGACGTCTGCGTGGTGGGTGGCGGTTTCTCCGGGCTCAATACCGCGATCGAGCTGGCTCAGCGCGGGCTCAGCGTCGCGCTGCTCGAAGCCCACCAGATCGGCTGGGGCGCCAGTGGGCGCAACGGCGGGCAATTGATTCGTGGGGTCGGCCACGGCCTGGAGCAGTTCCGCAAGGTCATCGGCGACGACGGTGTGCGCGACCTGACCCTGATGGGGCTGGAAGCGGTCGAAATCGTGCGCCGGCGCATCGACCAGCATCGTATCGAGTGCGACCTGACCTGGGGCTACTGTGACCTGGCCAACAAACCGGCCCAGTTGCAGGGCTTCATGGAAGAAGCCGAGGCGCTGCGCAGCCTGGGCTACGCGCATGAGTTGCAGATCGTCGAAGCGCAGGACATGCGCAGCGTGGTCGGGTCGGATCGCTACCACGGCGGCCTGGTCGACATGGGCTCCGGCCACCTGCATCCGCTGAACCTGGCCTTGGGCGAAGCCGAGGTGGCGCGGCAGCTCGGCGTGCAGCTTTTCGAGCACTCGCGGGTGACCCGCATCGAGTATGGCCCGCAGGTGCGCGTGCACAGCGCTCAGGGCCAGGTACGGGCACGCTACCTGGTGCTGGGCTGCAATGCCTACCTGAACGATCTCAACCCACAGCTGAGCGGCAAGGTGCTGCCTGCAGGCAGCTATATCATCGCCACCGAGCCGCTGGATGCCGAGCAGGCGCGGCAGTTGCTGCCGCGCAACACGGCGGTGTGCGACCAGCGCGTGACGGTCGACTACTACCGATTGTCTGCCGATCGGCGCTTGCTGTTCGGCGGTGCCTGTCACTATTCAGGGCGTGACCCGAAGGATATCGCCCAGTACATGCGGCCCAAAATGCTCGAGGTGTTCCCGCAACTGGCGGATGTGCGCATCGACTATCAGTGGGGCGGCATGATCGGCATCGGCGCCAACCGTTTGCCGCAGATCGGCCGGCTCAAGGAACAGCCCAACGTGTTCTATGCCCAGGCTTACTCCGGGCACGGCCTGAACGTTACCCACCTGGCCGGCAAGCTGCTTGGCGAGGCCATCAGCGGCCAGGCCAGCCGTGGCTTCGACCTGTTCGCCAAGGTGCCGCACATGACCTTTCCCGGCGGTCGCTACCTGCGCTCGCCGCTGCTGGCGCTGGGCATGCTCTGGCACCGGTTCAAGGAACTGGGCTAGCGCTGCGAACGCTGCAGCCGCCAGGAACTCGCACGACTACAGGCGCCAGAACGGCTTCAAGCCTTCGCTACGCGCCTGCTGCGCATCCAGGCCGATATCGCGCAACTGGTCCTTGTCCAGTTCCAGCAAGGCTGGCCGTGTGCGCAGGCGATGCAGCATCAGCGCCCAACGTCCCAGGTCTGCCGGTGCGCGCTCGGCGCAGGGGCGCAGCCTCGGCTCTTCCAGCAATTCTTCGGTGCGCAGCAGCAGACGTACATCGGTCAAGCCATTCATGGCCGTTCTCCTTGAAGTGTTTGGACAGCAAGGCCATGGTGCCGCAGCCGAGGGCATCTCATACAGATTCAAAAAGGGCTTATGTTTTCCATACAGTCAGCTGACCTACCGGTCTGAATGCTGTATTTTGGGCGCATCTGTATGGTTACCCGCGCGAGCGACCCTATGACCCTGTACATGAACCTCGCCCAGCTGCTCACTCAGCGCATCGAACAGGGCCTCTATCGCCCCGGCGATCGACTGCCCTCGGTGCGCGCCCTGAGCATCGAGCACGGCGTCAGCCTGAGCACCGTGCAGCAAGCCTATCGCCAGCTCGAAGACCACGGCTTGGCGGCACCGCGGCCCAAATCCGGCTATTTCGTGCCCACCGCCCGTGAGCTGCCGGCGCTGCCAGCGGTAGGCCGGCCCATGCAACGTCCGGTGGAAATCTCGCAGTGGGACCAGGTGGTCGAACTGATGCGCGCCGCGCCGCGTGATGACGTGGTGCAACTGGGCCGTGGCATGCCCGATGTCAGCAGCCCGACCCTGCGCCCCCTGCTGCGCGAGCTGGCCCGTCTGAGCCGGCACCAGGCCATGCCGGGCCTGTACTATGATTCGCTGTATGGCACCCAGGCCTTGCGCGAGCAGATCGCCCGGTTGCTGGTGGACGCCGGTTGCCAGTTGAGCATTGGCGAACTGGTAGTCACCACTGGCTGCCACGAGGCGCTGTCGGCCAGCGTGCGCGCCATCTGCGAACCCGGCGATATCGTCGCCGTGGACTCGCCGAGCTTCTTCGGCGCCATGCAGACGCTCAAGGGCCTGGGCATGAAGGCCCTGGAAATCCCCACCGACCCGCTGACCGGCATCAGCCTGCAGGCACTTGAGCTGGCATTGGAACAGTGGCCGATCAAGGCCATACAGCTGACGCCCAACTGCAACAACCCATTGGGCTACGTCATGCCCGAAGCCCGCAAGCGCGCGCTGCTGACGCTCGCCCAGCGCTTCGACGTGGCGATCATCGAGGACGATGTGTATGGCGACCTGGCCTTCAGCTACCCACGTCCGCGCACGATCAAGTCGTTCGACGAAGACGGCCGGGTGCTGTTGTGCAGTTCGTTCTCCAAGACCCTGGCGCCGGGTCTGCGGATCGGTTTCGTCGCCCCGGGCCGCTACCTGGAACGGGTGCTGCACATGAAGTACATCGGCACCGGGTCGACATCGACACAGCCGCAGCTGGCCATCGCCGAGTTCATCAAGGGCGGCCACTACGAACCGCATCTGCGGCGCATGCGCACCCAGTATCAGCGCAGCCGCGACCTGATGATCGACTGGGTCACTCGTTACTTTCCCGCCGGCACCCGCTGCAGCCGCCCGCAAGGCGGGTTCATGCTGTGGGTCGAATTGCCCGACGGCTTCGATACCCTCAAGCTCAACCGCCTGCTGCTCGACCAGGGGGTGCAGATCGCCGTGGGCAGCATTTTTTCGGCGTCGGGCAAATACCGTAATTGCCTGCGCATGAACTTCGCCAGCAAGCCCACGCCGCAGATAGAGGCCGCGGTGCGCGCGGTGGGCAGCTGCGCACGGCAACTGCTGGTGGAAAATCCACACCCCGATGCCGACCTTTGACGGCCTGCCAGGGTCGAACTGCACGCCTCCCCCTCTGCCAAGGATGATCGCTTTGCCCTGCCCCAGGCTGTTACCGCTGCTGTTGACCTTGATCCTGGCCCTGCAAGGCTGCGCCAGCGTGAACGCGCCGCGGGACTACAGCGAAATGTTACCGGCCGAACAATCGGCCTTCGGCAGGTCGGTGCAGGCTCAGGTACAGGCCCACCACGGACAGTCGGGGTTCCGCCTGTTGTCGAGCAGCGATGAGGCGTTTCGCGCACGCGCCGAATTGATCCGCAACGCGCAGGGCAGCCTCGACCTGCAGTACTACATCGTCCACGACGGTTTCAGTACCCGGGCGCTGGTCAACGAGCTGCTCAAGGCCGCCGACCGCGGCGTGCGCGTGCGCATCCTGCTGGACGACACCACCAGCGATGGCCTGGACAAGACCATCGCCACCCTGGCCGCGCATCAGAACATCCAGATCCGCCTGTTCAACCCGACGCACCTGGGCCGATCCACCGGCGCCACGCGTGCAGTGGGCCGCCTGCTGCAACTGTCCCGGCAACACCGGCGCATGCACAACAAACTGTGGCTGGCCGACAACAGCGTGGCCATCGTCGGCGGGCGCAACCTGGGCGACGAATACTTCGACGCCGAGCCGGACATGAACTTCACCGACATCGACCTGCTCAGCTTCGGGCCGGTGGCCCAGCAACTGGGCTACAGCTTCGATCAGTACTGGAACAGTGCGCTGAGCCAGCCGATCGCCAACTTTCTGTTCACCGTTCCCACGGCCAGGCACCTGGCATCCACGCGCGTGCGCCTGGAGCAGTCGCTGCTTGAATCCAGACGCCAGCACCATGTCCTCTACGAACGCCTGATGACCTATCAGAGCGCGCCACAGATGGACATCTGGCGGCAGCAACTGATCTGGGCCTGGGGCCAGGCGCTGTGGGATGCACCAACCAAGGTGCTGGCCCGCGGCGAGCCCGATCCGCACCTGCTGCTGACCACCCAGCTCGCGCCTGAGCTGACCCGGGTCAAGCATGAACTGATGTTGATCTCTGCCTATTTCGTACCGGGCGAGGCTGGCCGCGACTACCTCACCGGGCGCGCCGACGCCGGGGTCGACGTCAGCCTGTTGACCAATTCACTGGAAGCCACCGATGTGCCCGCAGTACACGGCGGGTACGTGCCCTACCGCAAGGCGTTGCTCGAACATGGCGTGAAGCTGTTCGAACTGCGTCGCCAGCCAGGTGACGATGGCGACGTGTCCCTGAGTTTCACCGGCAGTTCCGATTCCAGCCTGCACAGCAAGGCGATGATCTTCGATGCGCGCAAATCCTTCATCGGCTCGTTCAATTTCGATCCGCGTTCGGTGCTGTGGAATACCGAGGTCGGAGTGCTGGTCGACAGCCCGGAACTGGCAGCGCAGATGCGCCACCTGGCCCATGAGGGCATGTCGCCTGCGCGCAGCTACCAGGTGCGCCTGGAAAATGGCCAGGTGGTATGGGATACCGAGGACCACCAGCAGATGCATACCCTGCATCGCGAACCGGGTGACTGGTGGCGAAGGCTGAACGCATGGTTCAGCGAGGCAGTGGGGCTGGAAAAGATGCTTTGATTCCCCAGCCCCACTGTGGATGGATCAGAGCTTGATCCAAGTGGCCTTCAGTTCGGTGTATTTGTCGAACGCGTGCAGCGACTTGTCACGGCCGTTGCCCGACTGCTTGAAACCACCGAACGGCGCGGTCATGTCGCCACCATCGTACTGATTGACCCACACGCTGCCGGCACGCAACGCCTTGGCCGTCAGGTGCGCCTTGGAGATGTCCGCCGTCCATACCGCGGCGGCCAGGCCATAGGCGCTGTCGTTGGCGATGCGCACGGCCTCCTCGGCAGTATCGAAGGTAAGCACCGACAATACCGGCCCGAAAATCTCTTCCTGGGCGATCTTCATGGCATTGGTCACGCCATCGAAAATGGTCGGTTCTACGTAAGTGCCGCCGGTTTCCTCGAGGATGCGCTTGCCGCCCACCAGCAGCGTTGCGCCGCCTTCCTGACCGGCCGCAATGTACGACAGCACGGTGTTCATCTGCTGGGTGTCCACCAGCGCACCGACGTTGGTCGCCGGGTCCAGCGGGTTGCCGGGTTTCCAACCCTTGAGCGCCTCGACCACCATCGGCAGAAAGCGCTCCTTGACCGAACGTTCCACCAGCAGGCGTGAACCGGCCGTACAGACTTCGCCTTGGTTGAAGGCAATGGCACTGGCTGCCGAATCGGCCGCGGCCTGCAGGTCCGGCGCATCGGCGAACACGATGTTGGGGCTCTTGCCACCTGCTTCCAGCCAGACGCGCTTCATGTTCGACTCGCCAGCGTAGATCATCAGTTGCTTGGCGATCCTGGTCGAGCCGGTGAACACCACGGTGTCCACGTCCATGTGCAGGGCCAGCGCCTTGCCCACCGTGTGGCCGTGGCCCGGGAGCACGTTGAGCACACCTTTGGGAATGCCTGCCTCGATCGCCAGCTGGGCGATGCGAATGGCCGTCAGCGGAGATTTTTCCGAAGGCTTGAGAATCACCGAGTTGCCCGTGGCCAGGGCCGGCCCCAGCTTCCAGCAGGCCATCATCAGCGGGAAGTTCCACGGTACCACTGCGGCGACCACGCCCACGGCTTCGCGGGTGACCAGGCCGAGCTGATCGTGCGGGGTCGGGGCGACTTCGTCGTAGACCTTGTCGATGGCCTCGCCGCTCCAGGCCAGGGCATTGGCCGAACCAGGCACGTCGATGTTCAGCGAATCGCTGATCGGCTTGCCCATGTCCAATGTTTCCAGAAGCGCGAGCTCTTCGGCATTTTCCCGCAGCAGGCTGGCGAAACGAATCAGGGTGGCTTTGCGCTTGGCCGGTGCCGCCTTGGCCCAGACGCCGGAGTCGAACGTGGCGCGGGCATTCTCGACCGCTCGCTGGGCATCGGCAGCGTCGCAGCTGGCTACCTGGGCCAACAGCCGGCCATCGACGGGGCTTACGCATTCGAAGGTCTGGCCCGACACGGCGTCGGTGTATTCGCCGTCGATGAACGCGCGCCCTTCGATCTTCAGCTGCTGGGCACGTTGTTCCCAGTCAGCGCGAGTCAGAGTGGTCATACGGATCTCCTGTGATTGAATGCAAAGCCCGGCCGTGCAAGGCTGGACGGGGTGACATCGAACCACCCTAAACCACCGGTGTGACGCTTTTCAATATATTTGACACTTGGCGCACAGAGGCCCACGGATGTGCGTTTTATCCAACAAGCGAGGGGTTTCCTGCATGAACATCACCAGCATCGTCGATTTTGCTCAACACAGCGTCGCCCCGGAACGCTACCGGCCTGCGCCCGAGAAGATCCTTGGCGGCGACCCCGAACAGACACTGTTCAACCACTACCAGAGCCCCTGCGGGCAGATGAACGCGGGAGTATGGGAAGGCCAGGTAGGGCAATGGACAGTCAACTATACCGAGCATGAATACTGCGAAATCGTGCAGGGCGTCTCCGTGTTGCGCGACAGCCAGGGCAACGGCAAGACGCTGCGCGCCGGCGACCGCTTCGTGATCCCCGCCGGTTTCAGTGGCACTTGGGAAGTACTGGAAGCCTGCCGCAAGATCTACGTGGTGTTCGAAGCCAAGGATTGAGGCTGCTCCACACACCCCCTGTAAGAGCGAGTGCACCTGTGGGAGCGGGTTCTACCCGCGAAAGCACCCCCGCGATCCAGAATTCACACCAAAAAAAAGGCCCGCATCTTTCGATACGGGCCTTTTTCTGGTCGCCAAAATCAATTACTTGATTTTGCCTTCCTTGTACATCACGTGCTTGCGAACAACCGGATCAAATTTCTTGATCTCGATCTTGTCCGGAGTAGTACGCTTGTTCTTGTCGGTAGTGTAGAAGTGACCAGTACCGGCGCTCGAGATCAAACGAATCAATTCACGCATGATAAAGCTCCCTTAAACCTTGCCGCCATCGCGACGGATTTCGGCCAGCACGACAGTGATGCCACGCTTGTCGATGATACGCATGCCCTTGGCGGATACGCGCAGACGCACAAAACGTTTCTCTTCTTCAACCCAGAAGCGGTGATGCTGCAGGTTCGGCAGGAAACGACGACGGGTTTTGTTGTTTGCGTGGGAAATGTTATTCCCAGTCACCGGACCCTTACCGGTAACTTGACAGACTCTCGACATGCCTCAGCCCTCTAAAACCACATGCCCAACCCGGCATGGGTTGGCCGCTTATCTTTCAGTCATTTGGCGCACGGCGCCGCGTTTCTTCAGGGTCTTACCCACCTCACCGTAAAGGCAGAGGAACAGGGCCCTAGAAAAGAGCGCTGCTTTATACCAGAAAGCCTTGGGCGCAACAACTGCAGATGCACAATCAATGTGTCGCGCAACACAGCTACTGGCTCACGCGCAGCAGTGGCGGGCGTGCTGCGGCACGACCACTCGTCGCGCAAAAAAACGATTTAGGGATAGTCAACGCTGCCGGACATCTCTAGGGTAGGACTTTTCTCCAGACTGCATAGGCAGATGGGCCCTCGACACGCCAAGGAACACACCATGCGTCTTGCGACTTTGCCGTTCTTGCTTGCTCCCCTGTTTGCCTCTGCGCTGGTTCATGCCGCGCCGCTGACAGTCTGTACCGAGGCCAGCCCCGAAGGCTTCGACGTGGTCCAGTACAATTCACTGACCACCACCAACGCGTCGGCCGACGTGCTGATGAACCGCCTGGTGGAGTTCGATGCCAAAGCCGGCAAGGTGGTTCCCAGCCTGGCGGACAGCTGGGCCGTATCGGCCGATGGCCTGAGCTATACGTTCAAGCTGCACCCCGGCGTCAAGTTCCACGGCACCTCGTACTTCAAGCCCGACCGCGAGCTGAATGCGCAGGACGTGCTGTTCAGCTTCCAGCGCATGCTCGACCCGGCCAACCCCTGGCACAAGGTCGCGCAGAGCGGCTTTCCGCACGCCCAGTCGATGCAGCTGCCGAGTCTGATCAAGAAGATCGAGGCGCCTGATCCGCTGACCGTCCGGTTTACCCTGGATCATCCCGATGCGACGTTCCTGGCGACCTTGAGCATGGGCTTCGCCTCGATCTATTCGGCGCAATACGCCGAGCAACTGATGCAGGCCGGTACTCCGGAAAAACTCAACAGCCAGCCGATCGGCAGCGGTCCGTTCATCTTCGTACGCTTCGAGAAGGACGCCGTGGTGCGCTACAAGGCCAACCCGGACTACTTCGCCGGCAAACCTGCGGTCGACCCGCTGCTGTTCGCCATCACCCCGGACGCCAACGTGCGCCTGCAGAAGCTGCGGCGCAACGAGTGCCAACTGACCCTCTCGCCCAAGCCGCTGGACATTGCCGCAGCCGCCGACGACAAGAGCCTTCAGGTGATCAAGACCGAGGCCTTCATGACCGCGTTCTTGGCCATCAACAGCCAGCACCCGCCGCTGGACAAGCCTGAAGTGCGCCAGGCGATCAACCTGGCGTTCGACAAGGACAGCTACCTCAAGGCCGTGTTCGAGGGCACTGCGGAGGCGGCCAATGGGCCCTACCCGCCCAATACCTGGAGCTATGCGCGGGACCTGCCGGGTTACCGGCAGGACACCGCCAAGGCGCGTGAATTGCTGGCCAAGGCCGGCCTGAAGGACGGCTTCAGCACCACCATCTGGACCCGCCCATCGGGCAGCCTGCTCAACCCCAACCCCAGCCTGGGGGCGCAGCTGCTGCAGGCGGACCTGGCCAAGGTCGGCATCAAGGCCGAGATCCGCGTGATCGAATGGGGCGAGCTGATCCGCCGTGCCAAGGCCGGTGAGCATGACCTGTTGTTCATGGGCTGGGCTGGCGACAACGGTGATCCGGACAACTTCCTGACGCCGCAGTTTTCCTGCGCGGCGGTACAGTCCGGGACCAACTTCGCGCGCTATTGCGACAAGACCCTGGACAAGCTGATCAGTGATGGCAAGGCGGTGACCGACCAGGCCCAACGCAGCAAGCTGTACCACCAGGCCCAGATGCAGATCCAGCAGCAGGCGCTGTGGCTGCCACTGGCACACCCGACGGCGGCCGTGCTGGCCCGCAAGGGCGTCGAGGGCTACACCGTCAGCCCGTTCGGCCGGCAGGACTTTTCCAAGGTGTCTGTGGGTAAATAGGACCCAGCGAGGCCACTCACATCCAGCCATGCTCGACCATCGACAGCGGCTCGCCTTCGCCGATGATGATGTGATCGAGCACGCGCACGTCGACCAGCGCCAGCGATTCCTTGAGGCGCTGGGTCAGCGCGCGGTCGGCCTGGCTCGGGGTCGGGTTTCCTGAAGGGTGATTGTGCGTCAGGATCAGCGCCGCGGCGTTCATGGCTATGGCCCGCTTGACCACTTCGCGCGGATACACCGCCGCGCTGTCGATGGTGCCGCGAAACAACACCTCGAAACCCAACGGCTGGTGCTTGGTGTCCAGGAACAGGCAACCGAACACTTCCTGGCGCTCATGGCGCAGCTTGGCCTTGAGGTAGCGGCGCACCGACTCGGGATCTTCCATGGCCGGTCCGCGGTTCAGCCGCTCGGCCATGTAGCGGCGGTTCATCTCGATGGAGGCCTGCAGCTGGGCGTATTTGGCAGGTCCCATGCCGAAGTGCTGGCTGAAGGTTTTCTGGTCGGCCTCGAGCAGGGCCCGCAGGCCGCCGAAGCGGATCAGCAGGTTGCGCGCCACGTCCACGGCGCTGTGCCCGGCCACGCCGGTACGCAGGAATATCGCCAGCAGCTCGCCATCGGAAAGACTGCCCGGACCATGCGCCAGCAGGCGCTCACGTGGCCGCTCGGCCTCGGGCCAATCGCGAATACTCATCCCCACTCCCTGTCTGTGAGCCTCGCTGTTCCATAGCGAGCGCTGTGCTATCTTAGCGCAACTTTTTGCACGGCGACCCGGCCCCGGGAGGCGGTTTCACCGTGGTGTTATTACCAGATGATAAAGGCAGGCCTATGCAGCGGCTGTATCGAAAACGCATCATTCTGGGCGTCGGCGGCGGCATTGCCGCCTACAAGAGCGCCGAGCTGGTACGTAGGCTTCTGGAGCAGGGTGCCGAAGTACGCGTGGTAATGACCAAGGGCGGCAGCGAGTTCATCACGCCGCTGACGCTGCAGGCGCTTTCCGGCCACCCGGTACACATGGACCTGCTGGACCCTGCGGCCGAAGCCGCCATGGGCCATATCGAGCTGGCCAAATGGGCCGACCTGGTGCTCATCGCCCCCGCCACTGCCGACCTGATGGCGCGCCTGGCGCAGGGCATGGCCAACGACCTGCTGACCACGCTGGTACTGGCTACCGATGCCACCGTGGCCATCGCGCCGGCCATGAACCAGGCCATGTGGCGCGATCCGGCCACCCAGGACAACCTGCACCTGCTGCGCAGCCGTGGCCTGAAAGTCTTCGGCCCGGCTGCGGGCAGCCAGGCCTGTGGCGACATCGGCCTGGGCCGCATGCTCGAAGCCACCGAGCTTGCGCTGTGCGCGGCCGACTGCTTCGAGCACCTGGCCTTGACCGGCAAGCACGTGCTGATCACCGCCGGCCCGACCCAGGAAAACATCGATCCGGTGCGCTACATCACCAACCACAGCTCCGGCAAGATGGGCTTTGCCCTGGCCGAAGCGGCCGTCGAGGCCGGCGCTCGCGTCACCTTGATCTGTGGCCCGGTGCACCTGCCCACGCCCGACCGCGTGACGCGCATCGATGTGGTCAGCGCACGCGACATGCTCGCTGCCTGCGAAGCCGGCATGCCCTGCGACGTGTTCATCGCCTCCGCCGCCGTGGCCGACTACCGCCCCGAAGTGGTGGCCGCGCAGAAGCTCAAGAAAGACCCGGCCAGCGGTGACGGCCTGTTGCTGCAGATGGTGCGCAACCCAGACATCCTGGCGACCATCGCCGGCCGCGCCGACCGCCCATTCAGCGTCGGCTTCGCCGCCGAAACCGAACACCTGCTCGACTATGCCGCGCGCAAGCTCCAGGACAAGAACCTGGATTTGATCGTGGCCAACGACGTCGCCAACCCCAGCATCGGTTTCAACAGCGAAGAAAACGCCTGCAGCGTGATCGACCGCCAGCTGCAGACCACTGCTTTCGCCCAGACCAGCAAGGGCAAGATCGCCCGCCAGCTGGTTTCCTTCATCGCCAAGCGCCTCGATCAGGTTTAACGACATTCATGCACGCCCTTCAAGCCAAAATCCTCGACCCACGCCTGGGCCGGGACTTCCCGCTGCCGCACTACGCCACACCCGGCTCCGCCGGCCTGGACCTGCGCGCCATGTTGCAGCAAGACACACTGCTGGCACCTGGGCAGACCTTGCTGATTCCTACCGGCCTGTCGATCTACATCGGTGATCCGGCCCTGGCGGCGCTGATCCTGCCGCGCTCGGGCCTGGGCCACAAGCATGGCATCGTGCTGGGTAATCTGGTCGGCCTGATCGACTCCGATTACCAGGGCGAACTGATGGTTTCGTGCTGGAACCGTGGCCACACCGAGTTCACCCTGACAGTGGGCGAGCGCATCGCCCAGCTGGTATTGGTGCCGGTGGTGCAAGCCCATTTCGAGCTGGTCGAAAGCTTCGACGAAAGCCAGCGCGGGACCGGCGGTTTCGGTCACTCCGGCACCCAGTAAACGGCCATGCAGAGCAGGCGGCCGTGGCGAGACCATGCCGTTCCAACGCGTTCAATGCGGAGATGACAGGTGAAAGGATTTCCTCGCAATGCCAAGACGGCCGAGCACGGCCAGGCCTCGAACGCACGGCCCAACGCCGGCAACCAGGCGTTGCTGCTCGCCATTGCCGGGGTGCTTGCCGCCCTGCTGCTGATCTGGTTTCTGGTGGTTGCACCGCTGGCCGGCCGCGCTTTCCAGAACGCCGAGGCGAGTGCCGCCGCGCCTTTCACCGCGGGTCTGGACGCTGCGATCGCGCGTCAGGCCGGCCAGGCGGCCGCCCTGGCCCATTCACCTGCACTCATGGCCGCGCTGGCCAGCCAGGACCCCGCAGGTATCGCCCAGGCCGCCAGTGCAGTGCCGTTGATCGACGGCCTGCAAGGCGTGCGCCTGAACCTGCCGGGACAGGCCAGGGTCGACCAGCAGGGCGCGGCCCCGATCAATTTTGCCGTACTGGACATGCTCAGCCGCGCCGAACGCGGTGTTGCCACCCCGCCTGAAGCCTACAAGGTCAACGGACGCTGGTGGATCTACACCGTCGCGGCCGTCCAGCAAGGCCCGCAGTCACCCGTGCTGGGCACACTGCTGCTGGGGTTCGACATGCAGCCACTGGTCAAGGCGCTGGCATTACCCGACGCCGAGTTCGGCCAGTTGCGCCTGCAGCAAAGCGTACTGGGCAGCCCATCGCAACTGCTGGTCGAGCAAGGCAGCAACCCGTCTGCCACACGCTATCCGTATGCGACCTCCAACCCCAACTGGCGCCTGGAATTCAGCCCGGGGCCGTTGTTCCAGCCGCCCTTCGCCTGGAGTTCGCTGGGCCTGATGATGCTGGCGGCGGCAATTGCCATTGGCTGCGCGGCGCTGGCGGTGCGTCTCGCCCAGCGCCAGCTGTATGCGCGCATCGAGGCCGATGCGCGGCAACTCGAGCAGTTGCTCGACGAGTTGTCCGGCGGCAAGGCGGTCAAGGCGTTCGGCCTCAGCCTGGCGCCACTCAACGGCCTGGCACAGGGCCTGGCGCGGCTGTCGCTGCGTGAAGGCAGCGCGCAACCCACCGACGGCACTGCCGCTGCGCCAGCGCCTGCTGCGGACAATTGGACCAATCCGATCTTTCAGGACACCGACATGCTCGAAGTCGACGCGGCGGAACCTGACCCCGACCCGGGCACCCTGCCACCGGCACTGCCCCACGGGATCTTTCGCGCCTATGACATCCGCGGCATCGTCGGCAGTACCCTGAATGCCGACACGGCCTACTGGGTCGGCCGCGCCGTCGGTGCGCAAAGCCTGGCCATGGGCGAGGCCAACGTCAATGTCGGCCGGGACGGACGCCTGTCCGGGCCCGAATTGGTGCAGCCGCTGATCCAGGGGCTGGTAGACGCCGGCTGCCACGTCAGCGACGTGGGCCTGGTGCCGACCCCGGCGCTGTACTATGCCAACCACGTGCTGACCGGACGTTCCGGGGTGATGCTCACCGGCAGCCACAACCCGCCTGACTACAACGGCTTCAAGGTGGTGATCGCCGGCGACACGCTGGCCAACGAACAGATCCTGGCATTGCACCAGCGCCTGCTGCACAACGACCTCAGCCAGGGCCAGGGCAGTGTCGAACAGGTGGACATCCTGCCGCGCTATGTCGCGCAGATCCGCGATGACATCGTGCTCACCCGTCGACTCAAGGTGGTGGTCGACTGCGGCAACGGCGCCGGCGCGGTGGTAGCCCCGGAACTGATCCAGGCCCTGGGGTGCGAGGTCATCCCGCTGTTCTGCGAGGTCGACGGGCATTTCCCCAACCACCACCCGGACCCGAGCAAGGCCGCCAACCTGCAGGCACTGATCGCCAAGGTGGACGAAAGCGGCGCCGACCTGGGCCTGGCCTTCGATGGCGACGCCGACCGTGTGGGCGTTGTGACCAACACCGGTCGCATCATCCATCCCGACCGCCTGCTGATGCTGTTCGCGCGCGATGTGCTGTCGCGCAATCCCGGTGCCGACGTGATCTACGACGTCAAGTGCACGCGCCGCCTGGGCCCTCTGATCAAGGAGCACGGCGGGCGTCCGGTGATGTGGAAGACGGGGCATTCCCTGATCAAGAAAGAGATGAAGCGCACTGGCGCGCTGGTAGCCGGGGAAATGAGCGGGCACATCTTCTTCAAGGAGCGCTGGTTCGGCTTCGACGACGGCATCTACAGCGCCGCGCGACTGCTGGAAATCCTCAGCCGGGAAAACCTCAGCGCCGAAGAGGTGTTCGCTGCATTCGCCGACGACGTGTCCACGCCCGAACTGAATATCCCGGTGACCGAAGACAGCAAATTCAGCCTCATCGACGCCTTGCACCAAAGCGCCCAGTGGGGCGACGCGCAGCTCACCACCATCGATGGCGTGCGCGTGGACTACCCTAGAGGCTGGGGCCTGGTCCGTGCCTCCAACACCACGCCGGTGCTGGTGACACGCTTCGAAGCCGAAGACGCCGAGGAACTCGAACGAATCCAGGGCGTCTTCCGTACCCAGCTGTTGAAAGTCGCACCTGACCTGCACCTACCGTTCTGACCACTTGTTTCACTGGAGCCCCGCATGACCCTCGAACGTGATGCCGCCACCAACGTCGCCAAGGTATTGTCCGAAGCGCTGCCCTATATCCGCCGCTTCGTCGGCAAGACCCTGGTGATCAAGTACGGCGGCAACGCGATGGAGAGCGAAGAGCTCAAGACCGGTTTCGCCCGTGACATCGTGCTGATGAAGGCTGTCGGCATCAACCCGGTGGTGGTGCACGGTGGCGGGCCGCAGATCGGCGACCTGCTCAAGCGCCTGTCCATCGAGAGCCATTTCGTCGACGGCATGCGGGTTACCGATGCGCAGACCATGGACGTGGTGGAGATGGTGCTGGGTGGCCAGGTCAACAAGGACATCGTCAACCTGATCAACCGCCACGGCGGCAGCGCCATCGGCCTGACCGGCAAGGACGCCGAGCTGATCCGCGCGCGCAAGCTCACGGTGACTCGCCAGACGCCTGAAATGACCAAGCCGGAAATCATCGACATCGGCCACGTCGGGGAAGTGACCGGGGTGAACACCGATCTGCTGAACATGCTGGTCAACGGCGATTTCATTCCGGTGATCGCGCCCATCGGCGTCGGCCCGGACGGTGAGTCCTACAACATCAACGCCGATCTGGTGGCGGGCAAGGTGGCCGAGGCGCTCAAGGCCGAGAAGCTGATGCTGCTGACCAACATCGCCGGCTTGATGGACAAGGAAGGCAATGTACTGACCGGCCTGACCACCGAGCAGGTCGCCGGTCTGATCGCTGACGGCACCATCTATGGCGGCATGCTGCCCAAGATCCGCTGCGCACTGGAAGCGGTCCAGGGCGGCGTGACCACCTCGCACATCATCGACGGCCGCGTTCCCAACGCCGTGTTGCTGGAAATCTTCACCGACAGCGGTGTCGGTACCCTGATCAGCAACAAGAAAATCGGTTGATCCGACAGCGGTGCGCCAGACGCACCGCAGCGATCGCCGACGCGGCTCGCGCCGCTGCTACAGAATTCCCGACCCCCTGTAACAGCAGCACAAGCCGCGTCGCCCGCAAACGATCCCTGTAGCAGCGGCGCAAGCCGCGTCGGCGGTAAATGCCCCCCGTAGCAGCGGCGCAAGCCGCGTCGGCGATGAATGCTCCCCTGTAGCAGCGGCGCGAGCCGCGTCGGCGATGAATGCTCCCCTGTAGCAGCGGCGCGAGCCGCGTCGGCGGTAAATGCCCCCCCGTAGCAGCGGCGCAAGCCGCGTCGGCGGTGAATGCTCCCCTGTAGCAGCGGCGCGAGCCGCGTCGGCGATGAATGCTCCCCTGTAGCAGCGGCGCGAGCCGCGTCGGCGATGAATGCTCCCCTGTAGCAGCGGCGCGAGCCGCGTCGGCGGTGAATGCGGTGCATCAGGCAGAACGCGGTAAGGCCCGACGCGGCTTGCGCCGCTGCTACAGGGGATTTTCGAGAAGTTTGACCAGTTGGGTTCGCTGCTGCGCAAAGCCGGCGTCGGCTTCGCTGCGCGATTGCTGCAGCCTGGCGATGCGGGTTTGCAGCTCGGCGACTTGAGCGTGCACATCACGCAGCTGGTCGAGCATCGACGTCGACACCTCCTGACCTGCACGTTCCTGGGCGGCAGCCTGCCCCTGCAATGTCGCCTGCTGACCCTGCAAAGTCTTCACGTTCGCCGTGGCCACGGCAATCAGCGCATCGATTTCCGCCCGGCGACGGGCACAGGCCTTGTCCAGCTCTTCTACCGATGGATAGCGCTCGAGCAGCTGCGCATCGGCCTGCGCCTGCACATCGGCCTGCTGCTTGAGACGCAGTTCCTCGGCCGTGGGTGCAGGCGGCACCGTCTGCACCACCCGACCGGTCTGGTTGAGCACCTGGTAACCCTTGCCCACGTACTCCGGGGGCACGCCCTGGCGATCCAGCACGGTCACGCCGCGGCTATCGACGTAGCGATAGAGCAGCATGCCCGGCGCCTCGGCCGCCGTTGCCGCCAGCACCGGCAGCAGGCTGATCGCCGCCACCGCCAGGTGCAGACGCACGTGCTCAGATACCGTATTGCGCACGGTAGGCTTCGACCGCCGGCAGATGCTGCTTGAGCTGCGCATCGTCGGCGAGAAATTCCAGCACCTGGTTCAGCGAAACGATGCTGACCACCGGTACGGCGAAGTCACGCTCCACCTCCTGGATGGCCGACAGCTCGCCGTTGCCACGCTCCTGGCGATTCAAGGCGATCATGACCCCAGCGGCAGTGGCACCCTGCTGCTGGATGATCTGCATCACTTCACGGATGGCCGTACCGGCGGTGATCACGTCGTCGATGATCAGCACGTTGCCGGCCAACGGCGAGCCGACCAGGCTGCCACCTTCACCGTGCGCCTTGGCTTCCTTGCGATTGAAGCACCAGGGCACGTCCAGCTGGTGCCTTTCGGCCAGTTGCACGGAAGTGGCGGCCGCCAGGGGAATACCCTTGTAGGCAGGGCCGAACAACACGTCGAAGGCAATGCCGCTGTCAACGATGGCTGCGGCATAATAGCGCGCCAGTTCGGCCAGTGCGGCGCCGGTATTGAACAGGCCGGCATTGAAGAAATAAGGGCTGGTACGCCCTGATTTCAGGGTGAATTCGCCGAAACGCAGAACGCCTCGATCAATGGCAAAACGAATGAAGTCGCGCTGATAGGCCTGCATCGAAAAAGTCCCGGATACCACGGATTTAGCTAATTAGGTAGAGCTCGGGTATCATACACGCACAAGATTTTTGGGGCCATGTATGCGGATCATCAGTGTGAACGTCAATGGTATTCAGGCGGCAGTCGAGCGCGGGTTGCTCAGTTGGCTGCAGGCCCAGAATGCCGACGTCATCTGCTTGCAGGACACCCGTGCTTCCGCCTTTGAACTGGACGACGCCGCCTTCCAACTGGACGGCTACTTCCTTTATGCATGCGATGCCGAAGTGCCCGCCCAAGGCGGCGTGGCGCTGTACTCGCGGTTGCAACCCAAGGCGGTCATCAGTGGGCTGGGTTTCGAGACAGCCGACCGCTACGGGCGTTATCTGCAGGCAGATTTCGACAAGCTCAGTATTGCCACCCTGCTGTTGCCTTCGGGCATGAACGGCGATGAAGACTTGAACCAGAAGTTCAAGCTCATGGACGACTTCGGCAAGTACCTGGACAAGCAACGGCGCAAGCGTCGCGAATACATCTACTGTGGCTCGCTGTATGTAGCGCAACAGAAACTCGACATCAAGAACTGGCGCGACAGCCAGCAGTCGCCGGGCTTCCTGGCACCCGAGCGCGCTTGGATGGACGAAATCGTCGGCAACATGGGTTACGTCGACGCACTGCGCGAAGTCAGCCGCGAAGGCGACCAGTACAGCTGGTGGCCCGACAACGAACAGGCCGAGATGCTCAACCTGGGCTGGCGCTTCGACTACCAGCTGCTCACACCTGGCCTGCGCCGTTTCGTGCGCAGCGCGCGCCTGCCGCGCCAGCCGCGTTTTTCCCAGCATGCGCCACTGATCGTGGACTACGACTGGACCCTGACGATCTGATCGCCAGGCACAAAAAAGCCGACCCTTCGAGGTCGGCTTTTTTGTTTGCTTCTTGCAGAGCTTGAAACACCACAAAAGGCCCTCTTCCACAAAAGGCCCGTTGCTATGAAAAGCTCGCCCCTGGAGAGAGCCTGCCCCCCCCACAGAGGTTTGCATCACTCGCCCAGGGCGACTTTCTGCAAGGCGAAGATTTCTTCCATGCCGTGCTGAGCCAGCGCCAGCATGGCGTTCAGCTCGGCGGGCTGGAACGGCGCGCCTTCGGCGGTGCCCTGCACTTCGATGAAACCACCGGTGCTGGTCATCACCACGTTGAGGTCGGTCTCGGCGGCGGAGTCTTCCAGGTAGTCCAGGTCCAGGACCGGCTCGCCCTGATACATGCCCACCGATACTGCAGCGATCATCTGCTTGAGCGGATCGCCGCCTTTCAGGCCGCCGCGCTTCTTGACCATTTTCAAGGCATCGACCAACGCCACCATGGCACCGGTAATGGACGCGGTACGGGTACCGCCATCAGCCTGGATCACATCGCAATCGACGTAGAGGGTGATGTCGCCCAGCTTGCTCATGTCGAGCGCTGCGCGCAGCGAACGGCCGATCAGGCGCTGGATTTCCAGGGTGCGACCGCCTTGCTTGCCACGGCTCGCCTCACGCTGGTTACGGTCGCCGGTGGCGCGTGGCAGCATGCCGTATTCGGCGGTCAGCCAGCCTTGGCCCTGGCCTTTGAGGAAGCGCGGAACGCCGTTTTCGACGCTGACGGTGCAGATCACCTTGGTGTCGCCGAACTCTACCAGCACCGACCCTTCGGCGTGCTTGGTGTAGTTGCGAGTGATGCGGATCGAGCGGAGCTGATCGGCGGCGCGACCACTTGGACGTTTCATCGGGATACCTGTACTGGACTCAAATCTGGCGGGCATTATAGGGCGTCCGACCACGAATTGCCCGCGCGGGGTCTGAGCGGGACATTGCAGATGGCCTCTGCGCCGGCACAGGGCTCACCGCCCGCCCCGCGGCCACAGTGTGTGCAATGCCATGCGGGGATGGACAAGGCAGCATTGGGAGCCAGCGCCAGGTTGCGCTACAATCCTGCGCCTCGATTCATCCTCCACCGCCTGCGAGGTTTCCCCCCCATGGTGCACAGCATGACCGCCTTCGCCCGCTGCGAACGCGCCGCGGCCCAGGGCACCCTGAGCTGGGAGCTGCGCTCGGTCAATCACCGCTACCTGGAACCGCACCTGCGCCTGCCCGAGGCCCTGCGCGACCTCGAAGGCTCGGTGCGCGAAGCTCTGCGCCAGGGCCTCTCGCGCGGCAAGGTCGAATGCACCCTGCGCTACACCGAGGAAACCGGCGGCCAGCCCCTGCAGGTCGATCGTGAACGCGCCACCCAACTGATAGCCGCCGCCGAGACCATCGCCGGCTTGATCAAGCAGCCTGCGCCACTCAACCCGCTGGAAGTGCTGGCCTGGCCTGGCGTGCTGGTGGCCGATGCCAGCGATCCGCAGGCCTTGAGCACGGCGGCCAACGAATTGTTCGCTCAGGCGCTGGCCGAGCTGAAGCATGGCCGCGTGCGCGAAGGCGCCGAACTGGCCCGACTGATCAACGACCGGCTCGATGCCATGAGCAGCGAGGTCGCCACCCTGCGCAGCCTGGTACCGCAGATGCTCAGCACGCAACGGCAGAAGATCCTCGATCGCTGCGCCGACCTGCAGGTCGAACTCGATCCGCAGCGCCTGGAGCAGGAAATGGTCCTGTTGGCGCAGAAAAGCGACGTGGCCGAAGAGCTCGATCGCCTCGCCACCCACGTTACCGAAGTGCGTCGCGTGCTCAAGGCCGGCGGCGCCGCCGGCCGACGCCTGGATTTCCTCATGCAGGAACTCAACCGCGAAGCCAACACCCTGGGCTCCAAAGCCTTCGACCCACGTAGTACGCAGGCTGCCGTCAACCTCAAGGTGTTGATCGAGCAGATGCGTGAACAAGTGCAGAACATTGAGTAAGGCCAACCCGTCATGAACCACAGCACCGGCACCCTGTACATCGTTTCGGCCCCTTCGGGCGCTGGCAAGACCAGCCTGGTCAAGGCCCTGATCGACGCCCAGCCGTCCATTCGCGTCTCGGTCTCGCACACCACCCGCGCCATGCGGCCAGGCGAAGCCTGCGGCGTGAACTACCACTTCGTCGACCGCGAAACCTTCATAGACATGATCGGCCATGGCGATTTCCTGGAGCAGGCCGAAGTGTTCGGCAACCTCTACGGTACGTCCCAGAGCCACCTGCAGCAGACGCTCGACGAAGGCCACGACCTGATCCTGGAAATCGACTGGCAAGGCGCCGAGCAGGTGCGTCGGCTGATGCCAGGGGCGCGCTCGATCTTCATTCTGCCGCCTTCGCAACTGGCGCTGCGCCAGCGCCTGACCAACCGCGGCACCGACAGCGACGAGATCATCGAGACGCGCATGCGCGAAGCGGTCAGCGAGATGAGCCACTATGTGGAATACGATTACCTGATCATCAACGACGACTTCGCCTCGGCCCTGGAAGACCTGAAAGCGGTGTTTCGCGCCAACCGCCTCCAGCAGCAGGCGCAGCAGCAAAGGCACGGCAATTTGCTGGCCGAGCTGCTTGCCTGAAAACAAAGCTTCCCTAAACGCTGGTGATTTTTTAAACTGTCTAGTCCGCTCGCCCATCCGGGCTGCGCGCATAATCGCATTTGCTACGAGGAAGACCATGGCCCGCGTAACCGTTGAAGACTGCCTAGAACACGTGGATAACCGTTTCGAGCTGGTCATGCTCTCCACCAAACGCGCTCGCCAACTGGCGACCGGCGGCAAAGAGCCGAAAGTGGCGTGGGAAAATGACAAGCCTACCGTGGTAGCCCTGCGTGAAATCGCCGAAGGCCTGATCGACTATGCTGCTATCGCTGAAGCTGAAATCGTTGAAGACGAGCCCCTCTTCGCAGCGTTCGAAGACGAGGCCAACGAGGCCGTCTGAGTCCATGCCCGGTCGACGCTGTACGGCGCGAGGTTCTATCCCACATCGGCAGGAGGTTTTCCCTTGCCGAGCATAGACGCCCTCGCCGATCGCCTGTCGACCTACCTCGGCAAGGAACAGGTCAACCTGGTCCGCCGAGCGTACTTCTACGCCGAACAAGCCCACGACGGCCAACGCCGTCGCAGCGGTGAAGCCTACGTCACGCATCCGCTGGCGGTGGCAGGCATTCTCGCCGACATGCACATGGACCATCAGAGCCTGATGGCGGCCATGCTGCACGATGTGATCGAAGACACCGGTATCGCCAAGGAAGCACTCAGTGCCCAGTTCGGCGAAACCGTGGCCGATCTGGTCGACGGGGTCAGCAAGCTGACCCAGATGAACTTCGAGACCAAGGCCGAGGCCCAGGCGGAAAACTTCCAGAAAATGGCCATGGCCATGGCCCGGGATATCCGCGTCATCCTGGTCAAGTTGGCCGACCGCCTGCACAACATGCGCACCCTCGAGGTGCTGTCCGGCGAAAAGCGCCGGCGCATCGCCAAGGAAACCCTGGAGATCTACGCGCCCATCGCCAACCGCCTGGGCATGCACAACGTGCGCGTCGAATTCGAGGACCTGGGCTTCAAGGCCATGTACCCGATGCGCTCGGCGCGTATCTACCAGGCCGTCAAGCGCGCCCGGGGCAATCGCAAGGAACTGGTCAACAAGATCGAGCAGTCCCTGGCCCATTGCCTGTCGGTGGATGGCATCGAGGGCGATGTCAGCGGGCGGCAGAAACACATCTATGGCATCTACAAGAAGATGCGCGGCAAGCGTCGTGCCTTCAACGAGATCATGGATGTGTATGCGTTCCGCATCGTGGTCGACAAGGTCGACACCTGCTACCGCGTGCTGGGCGCCGTGCACAACCTGTACAAGCCGCTGCCGGGTCGCTTCAAGGACTACATCGCGATCCCCAAGGCCAATGGCTACCAGTCGCTGCACACCACCCTGTTCGGCATGCACGGCGTGCCCATCGAGATCCAGATCCGCACCCGTGAAATGGAAGAGATGGCCAACAACGGCATCGCTGCCCATTGGCTGTACAAGTCCAGCGACGACGAACAGCCCAAGGGCACCCATGCCCGTGCCCGCCAGTGGGTCAAAGGCGTGCTGGAAATGCAGCAACGTGCCGGCAACTCGCTGGAATTCATCGAGAGCGTGAAGATCGACCTGTTTCCGGACGAGGTCTACGTGTTCACCCCCAAGGGTCGCATCATGGAGCTGCCCAAAGGCTCCACCGCGGTGGACTTCGCCTATGCGGTGCACACCGACGTGGGCAACAGCTGCATTGCCTGCCGCATCAACCGACGCCTGGCTCCGCTCTCCGAGCCGCTGCAGAGCGGCTCGACGGTGGAAATCGTCAGCGCGCCCGGCGCCAGGCCCAACCCGGCCTGGCTCAACTTCGTGGTCACCGGCAAGGCCCGCACGCACATTCGCCACGCCCTGAAGCTGCAGCGCCGCTCCGAGTCGGTGAACCTGGGCGAACGCCTGCTCAACAAGGTGCTCAATGGTTTCGACAGCGCTCTGGACACGATCCCTGCCGAGCGCATTCAGGCGATGCTGGCCGAATACCGCCTGGAACTCATCGAAGACCTGCTCGAAGACATCGGCCTGGGCAACCGCATGGCCTATGTGGTGGCTCGACGCCTGCTGGCGACCGATGGCGGCGAGCAGCTGCCCAGCCCCGAGGGGCCGCTGGCCATCCGCGGCACCGAAGGCCTGGTGCTCAGCTATGCCAAGTGCTGCACGCCGATTCCCGGCGACCCGATCGTCGGTCACCTGTCGGCGGGCAAGGGCATGGTGGTCCACCTGGAAAACTGCCGCAACATCAGCGAAATCCGCCACAACCCGGAAAAGTGCATCCAGCTGGGCTGGGCCAAGGACGTCACGGGCGAGTTCAATGTCGAACTGCGCGTGGAGCTCGAACACCAGCGCGGCCTGATCGCGCTGCTGGCCAGCAGCGTCAACGCGGCCGATGGCAACATCGAGAAAATCAGCATGGACGAACGCGATGGCCGCATCAGCGTGGTCCAGCTGGTGGTCAGCGTGCACGACCGCGTGCACCTGGCTCGCGTGATCAAGAAACTGCGCGCCCTGGCAGGCGTCACCCGTCTCACGCGCGTGCGTGCGTGAGACGCAGAACCTTCATTTCAAGGAGCTGTTCATGACCAAGACCGTAATCACCAGCGACAAGGCCCCGGCTGCCATCGGCCCCTATTCCCAAGCCATCAAGGCTGGCAATACCGTCTACATGTCCGGCCAGATCCCACTGGATCCCACTACCATGGAGCTGGTCGAAGGGTTCGAAGCCCAGACCGTGCAGGTCTTCGAGAACCTCAAGTCGGTGGCCGAGGCGGCCGGTGGCTCGTTCAAGGACATCGTCAAGCTCAACATCTTCCTGACCGACCTGGGCCATTTCGCCACGGTCAACGAAGTGATGAGCCGCTATTTCCAGCAGCCCTACCCGGCCCGTGCCGCCATTGGTGTTGCCGCCCTGCCCAAAGGTGCGCAGGTTGAAATGGACGCTATCCTGGTCATCGAATAAGCCGCTTCGCGCGCTGCGGCCACTGGCTGCAGCGCCGTTCGCCAGCAAGGACTTCCTTCATGCGTCACGCGCTCGCCCTATCTCTGGCCGCCCTGTTCCTGGGCGGCTGCGCCAGCCACGAAAACGTGGACCCCAACGGCGTCTGGATCAATCAGAAAGCCATCGATGCCGCGGCCAAGGGCGCAAGCCTGCGCCAGGCGCTGCTGGCCAACGGCCCGACCCTGGAGTGGTCGATCGACACCGCGGCCGGCCAGGCCCGGTTCAGCAATGGCTTCGAAGAGGGCGAAGGCAAGCTGCTGCCCCAGGCCGACGGCCAGCTCAAGGTGGACTTCTACGGTAACGGCGAAGACACCCTGAAGGTCGACGGCGATACCCTGCAGCAGGCAGCGAGCGATAACAGCCCGGTGCAGACGTTCAGCAAGTCGGCGACGCCCGTGCGTGCGGACACGCCAGCGGGCGCCACGTTCGAACAGGCGCTGTATACCGCCTACATGGGCGGCGACTGGAAAGTGGTCGAAGGCCCGGGCAAGGGCGGCGTGGCGCATTTCCTTCCCGACGGCCGCATCGACGGGCTGGCCGGCCTGGATCGCTATGCGCTGTGCCTGGCGGGCGACTGCGCCGCCATGAGTGGCGAGTTCGACAGCATGTGGCTGGAACAGCAACAGCGCGGCAATGCGTTCATCTTTCGTCGCAACGGCAACCAACTGGAAATCCTGCAGGCGCTCAACCAGGCCCAGGATGACGAAATGCCCAACCTGGTGCCCGGCACCCGGCGCTGGTTGCTCAGCAAGTAACACCAGGCGAATGCACGATTATCGTTCCAGCAAGGCTGCGTAGCCCTCACGGTAGGTGGGGTACTGCGGCAGCCAGCCGAGCGCCTTGGCGCGCGCATTGCTGCAGCGCTTGGAACCGGTGCGGCGAATGCTCTGGGTCTGCGACCGATGGGTGACGCCAAGGTACGCCCGCAGCCAGTCCACGACCTCGTGCAGTGCTGCCGGGGCGTCGTCGACACCTATATAGCAATCGTCCAGCACCTCACCCCGAGCATCCGCTTGCAGCACGAACGCCAGCAGGCCGGCGGCATCGTCCGCGTGAATGCGGTTGCCATACAGCGGTGGCTGCGACGCGACCTGATACCCCTCGCGCACCTGAGCCGCCAACCGCTCACGGCCAGGACCATAGATGCCGGTCAAGCGCACAACGGTCGCCGGCACCGGGGCGTTCAGCGCCAGTTGCTCGGCCTTGCGCATCAGCTGCCCGGAAAATCCGCCTGGCGCTACCGGCGAGGTCTCATCGACCCACTCCCCTTCGCTCTGTCCGTACACGCTGCTGCTGGACACGAAGACTATTCGACTGGGTGTCTGCCGGTTCTCTGCCAACCAGGCCAGCACATGGCGCAGACCGTCGACATAGGCCGCCTGATAACCCGCCTCGTCATGCTGGGTGGCGGCCACGCAATACAGCAGGTAATCCAGGGGCTCCCGTGGCCAGGCGTCGGGGCATTGAGCCTGGTGCAGGTCGGCGGCGACGCCGAGCACACCGGTGGGCAGTTGCTCGACCTGTCGCCGCAGGCCGTACACGCGCCAGTCCAGCGCCAACAGACGGCGGGCGACGCGACTGCCGATATCGCCGCAACCGGCTATCAATACAGTGGGTGAGGTCATGCGCAGGGCTCCTGAAAGTCAGGCGTCGAGCCTACCTGCGCCGGGGCTTTGGCGGCCAGCGGAATTAAATAAGTTACATTATTACTTTTGCTAACAAGAATTACTTGCAATAATACTTCCCCAATCTGTTCTCGGCCTTTCGCGAGGCCTTGAAGAACGTTGACCCCTTTTTCTCTCTTCTCAGGTCCGGCCAGCATGATTCGCAAACACCCTTCCGCTTCGCCAAACCAGCCACGCGCTTGGAGCGCCATTGCAGCGTTGCTGCTGGGCCTGGCTATCGCCCCGCTATCATTCGCCGACGCCACCGCTCCGAACAATGCACCCAATACGGCGCCCGCCAGCACCGCAGCCGCGGCACCAGTACCCGCCGCACCGGCCAATGCCGTGCCTGCTGCGGCTCCTGCGCAGGGATCCGAGCAACTGGCCCCGGCGCCGGCCGAGCAGGCGCTGGTCGAGGACACCACCCTGGGCATGGGCCACGACCTGTCGCCCTGGGGCATGTACCAGAACGCCGACATCGTGGTGAAGGCCGTTATGATCGGCCTGGCCATCGCCTCGATCATCACCTGGACCATCTGGATCGCCAAGGGCTTCGAGCTGTTGGGCGCCAAGCGTCGCCTCAAGGGTGAAATTGCCGCGCTGAAGAAGGCCGCCAACCTGAAGCAGGCAAGCGAGACTGCCACGCGCAAGGGCACGCTGGCCAACCTGCTGGTACACGACGCGCTCGAAGAAATGCACCTGTCGGCGAATGCGCGCGAGCGTGAAGGCATAAAGGAGCGCGTCAGCTTCCGCCTCGAGCGCCTGGTAGCTGCCTGCGGCCGCAACATGAGCATGGGCACCGGCGTGCTGGCCACCATCGGTTCCACCGCACCCTTCGTCGGCCTGTTCGGCACCGTGTGGGGCATCATGAACAGCTTCATCGGCATCGCCAAGACCCAGACCACCAACCTGGCGGTGGTCGCACCCGGCATCGCCGAGGCCCTGCTGGCCACGGCACTGGGCCTGGTGGCGGCCATTCCCGCGGTGGTCATCTACAACGTTTTCGCCCGCTCCATCGCCGGCTACAAGGCGCAGGTATCGGACGCTTCGGCGCAGGTGCTGCTGCTGGTCAGCCGCGACCTGGACCACCAGCCAGGCGAGCGTGCAGCTCAGCCGCAGATGGTCAAGGTGGGCTGACCTATGGGCCTGCACCTGAACGAAGGCGGCGATGATCTCGCCGAGAACCATGAAATCAACGTGACGCCGTTCATCGACGTCATGCTGGTGCTGCTGATCATCTTCATGGTCGCGGCCCCCCTGGCGACCGTGGACATCAAGGTCGACCTGCCCGCGTCCACCGCCAAGCCCGCGCCGCGGCCCGAAAAACCAGTATTCCTGAGCGTCAAGGCCGATCAGAACCTGTACGTGGGCGATGACCGGATCGAGCGTGCGCAACTGGGCCAGATCCTCGACGCCAAGACCCACGGTAACAAGGACACGACCATCTTCTTCCGGGCCGACAAGGGCGTGGATTACGGCGACCTGATGGAAGTGATGAACACCCTGCGCGGCGCGGGCTACCTGAAGGTAGGCCTGGTCGGACTCGAGACGGCAGCCAAGCAATGATCACGACGCGCCAGAAAACGACGCGTTATGGTGCCAGCCTGGCGGTAGTCCTCGGCGTGCATGCAGTGGCCGTGGTGATTGCCTTGAACTGGCCCGCGCCGCAGCCTATCGAGCTGCCGCCGCAGGCCATGATGGTGGAGATGGCGCCGCTGCCCGAGCCTGCGCCACCGCCGCCACCCCAGGTCGTCACACCCCCTCCGCCGCCTGAACCGGTGGTCGAGGATCCGTTGCCGAAGCTGGCCGAAGCGCCCAAGCCGACCATCTCCGTGCCCAAGCCGACGCCGCCCAAGCCCAAGCCCAAACCGCAGCCGCCCAAGGTCGAGAAGAAACCCGAACCGCCCAAGGAGCAACCGCCGGCCGAACAGACCGTCGACAGCCGCCCTGCCCCACCGCAACCGGCCAAGCCGGCAGCGCCCGCGCCAAGTGTGCCATCCAACAGCAACGCGCTGCCCAGCTGGCAGAGCGACCTGCTGCGTCATCTGGCCAAGTACAAGAAATACCCCGAAGACGCGCGTCGTCGCGGCATGACCGGGGTCAACCGCTTGCGCTTCGTGGTGGACGCCGACGGCAAGGTGTTGTCTTACTCACTGGCCGGCGGTTCAGGCAGTGCCGCACTGGATCGCGCGACCATGGAGATGATCCGTCGAGCGCAACCCTTGCCCAAGCCGCCGGCCGAGATTCTGGTCAACGGCAGCCTGGAAGTGGTCGCACCTTTCGTCTACTCGCTGGACAAGCGCTGAATCGCGGATATTGATGCGTTTCAGCACGGTTGATAACGTGCGTCTATCGGTTGCAGCCGCTATGCTGGGCTCGCAACTTCATGGACGCACGTTATGACCCTCACAGAATTGCGCTACATCGTTACCCTGGCCCAGGAACAACACTTCGGCCACGCTGCCGAACGCTGCCACGTCAGCCAGCCTACCCTGTCGGTAGGCGTCAAGAAGCTCGAGGACGAGCTCGGCGTGCTGATCTTCGAACGCAGCAAGAGCGCCGTGCGCCTGACCCCGGTGGGTGAAGGCATCGTCGCCCAGGCACAGAAGGTGCTCGAGCAGGCCCAAGGTATTCGCGAACTGGCCCAGGCTGGCAAGAACCAGCTGACGGCCCCGCTCAAGGTCGGCGCCATCTACACCGTCGGCCCGTACCTGTTCCCGCACCTGATTCCGCAGCTGCACCGCGTTGCGCCGCAGATGCCGCTGTACATCGAGGAAAACTTCACTCACATCCTGCGCGACAAGCTGCGCAACGGTGAGCTGGACGCGGTGATCATCGCGCTGCCGTTCAACGAAGCCGATGTACTGACCCTGCCGCTCTATGACGAGCCGTTCTACGTGCTGATGCCTGCCGACCACCCGTGGACGCGCAAGGAAACCATCGACTCGGGCCTGCTCAACGACAAGAGCCTGTTGCTGCTGGGTGAAGGCCACTGCTTCCGCGACCAGGTACTGGAAGCCTGCCCCACCCTGACCAAGGGTTCGGAGGGTGCCAAGCACACCACCGTCGAGTCCAGTTCGCTGGAAACCATTCGGCACATGGTCGCGTCGGGCCTGGGTGTTTCGATCCTGCCGCTGTCGGCAGTCGACAGCCATCACTACGCCCCCGGCATCATCGAAGTCCGCCCACTGACCCCGCCGACGCCGTTCCGCACCGTGGCCATCGCCTGGCGCGCCAGCTTCCCGCGGCCCAAGGCGATCGAGATCCTCGCCGACTCGATCCGTCTGTGTTCGGTGGCCAAACCGGTGGGCCGCGACGCGCCATGACCGAGCTGGCTCAGGTAGCGGTTACCGCGCTCAAGGGCGTGGGCGAGGCCATGGCGGAAAAACTCGCCAAGGTCGGTCTTGAAAACCTGCAGGACGTGTTGTTCCACTTGCCCCTGCGCTATCAGGACCGTACCCGCGTGGTGCCGATCGGCGCCCTGCATCCCGGCCAGGATGCGGTCATCGAGGGGGTGGTCAGTGGCGCCGACGTGTCCATGGGCAAGCGACGCAGCCTGCTGGTACGCCTGGGCGATGGCAGCGGTTCGTTGAGCCTGCGCTTCTATCACTTCAGCAATGCCCAGAAGGAAGCGCTCAAGCGCGGCACGCACCTGCGTTGCTACGGCGAAGCGCGGCCCGGCGCTTCGGGGCTGGAGATCTACCACCCCGAATACCGCGTCCTGACCGGTGAAGAAGACATTCCGGTCGAACAGAACCTGACGCCAATCTACCCGACCACCGAAGGCCTGACCCAGCAGCGTCTGCGTCAGTTGTCCCAGCAGGCCCTCGACCTGCTGGGGCCGCGCAGCCTGCCCGACTGGTTGCCCCTGGAGTTGGCGCGCGAGCATCGACTGGCGCCGCTGGACGAGGCGATCCGCTACCTGCATCGCCCACCACCGGACGCCGATCTCGAGGAGCTTGCGGTCGGTCATCACTGGGCTCAGCACCGCCTGGCCTTCGAAGAGCTGCTGACCCATCAGCTTTCGCAGCAACGCCTGCGCGAAAGCCTGCGTGCCCAGCGTGCACCCGCCCTGCCCCTGGCCAAAGACCTGCCGGGGCGCTACCTGCACAACCTGGGTTTTGCACCGACCGGGGCGCAGCGTCGGGTCGGCGCGGAAATAGCCTACGACCTGAGTCAGCCGGAGCCGATGCTGCGCCTGGTGCAGGGCGACGTCGGCGCCGGCAAGACGGTGGTGGCTGCGCTGGCTGCGCTGCAGGCGCTGGAGGCGGGCTATCAGGTTGCCCTGATGGCGCCGACCGAGATTCTCGCCGAACAGCATTTCATCACCTTCCAGCGCTGGCTCGAACCGCTGGGCATCGAAGTCGCGTGGCTGGCCGGCAAGCTCAAGGGCAAGGCGCGGGTCAGTGCACTGGAGCGTATCGTCGGCGGCGCGCCCATGGTGGTGGGTACCCATGCGCTGTTTCAAGCCGAAGTGCAGTTCGCCCGCCTGGCCCTGGTGATCATCGATGAGCAGCATCGTTTCGGCGTGCAGCAACGTCTGGCGCTGCGGCAGAAAGGCGTGGGCGGCACCCTGTGCCCGCACCAGTTGATCATGACCGCCACGCCCATCCCGCGGACCTTGGCCATGAGCGCCTACGCCGACCTCGACACCTCGGTGCTCGACGAGCTGCCACCCGGGCGCACGCCGGTCAACACGGTGCTGGTGGCCGACAGCCGTCGCCCGGAAGTGGTGGAGCGGGTGCGCGCCGCCTGTGCCGAGGGCCGCCAGGCCTATTGGGTCTGCACCCTGATCGAGGAATCCGAAGAGCTGACCTGTCAGGCCGCGCAGAGTACCTTCGAAGAGCTGACCCTGGCCCTTGGCGAGCTGCGCGTCGGACTGATCCACGGGCGCATGAAGCCGGTCGAGAAGGCCGCGGTGATGGCGCTGTTCAAGGCCGGCGAACTGCAGCTGCTGATCGCTACCACGGTGATCGAAGTCGGGGTCGATGTACCCAACTCCAGCCTGATGATCATCGAGAACCCGGAACGTCTCGGGCTTGCCCAGCTTCACCAGTTGCGCGGTCGAGTCGGTCGCGGCAGTGCCGCCAGCCACTGCGTGCTGCTCTACCACCCGCCACTGTCGCAGATCGGTCGGGAACGGCTGGGCATCATGCGCGAGACCAATGACGGCTTCGTGATCGCCGAAAAGGACCTGCAGCTGCGGGGCCCTGGCGAGATGCTCGGCACCCGGCAGACCGGACTGCTGCAGTTCAAGGTCGCCGACCTGATGCGCGACGCCGACCTGCTGCCGGCCGTGCGCTACGCTGCCCAAGTGCTGATCGAACGCTGGCCCGGGCACGTCACGCCGCTGCTGGAACGCTGGCTGCGCCACGGGCAGCAATACGGTCAAGTCTGACGCGCGCCGGAAACTTGCGCGATAGAGGTCTCGGTTTCCCAGACAAGCTGAGTATACTGAGACGAATGTAGGACAATGGATGCAGACCATGAATGAATATGCGCTGGAAGCCGTCACTCCGCACGCCGCCTCGGTGATCCAGAAGATGCTCGACGATTTCGGCATCGCCTGGAGCCAGGTGGACGCACAGCACGTGACCGCTGCCGATGCCAGTCGTACGATCCAGGCCGTGCTGCTGGCCGATGCGATCGGCGCGCTCATGGTGCTGTTTCCGCAGAGCAAGCTGCTGGACCTCAGCCGCCTGGCCGAATTGACTGGGCGCAAGCTCACCGCGGTGCCCGAAGAGCGCCTGATGAAGATGCTGGGCAAGCACCAGCTGACCGTGCTCCCGGCCCTGCCGATCCTCACCAGTTCGCCGTGCCTGTACGATGAGCGCCTGATGCTCGAACCCACGCTGCTGATCAGTTCCGGGGAACCGGGTACATGGCTGGAGATCAGCGGCGACGATTTCCGCAAGATGCTCACCAAGGCCAGCTCGGGCGTGTTTGGCGAACCACTGGCCAATGTTCGCCCCAACCTTGATCGTCCCGACGACGACAGCCAGGAAATCGACCGCGCCGTGCAGAATTTCACTGCACGGCGAATCCAGCAGCGCCTGGAGTCGACCATCGAGATTCCACCGCTGGCGGCCACTGCGCAGAAAATCATCAAGCTGCGTGTCGACCCCAACGCGACCATCGACGACATCACCGGCGTGGTCGAAACCGACCCGGCGCTGGCCGCGCAAGTGGTCAGCTGGGCCGCTTCACCCTACTACGCGTCACCGGGCAAGATCCGTTCGGTGGAAGATGCCATCGTCCGCGTGCTGGGTTTCGACCTGGTCATCAACCTGGCGCTGGGCCTCGCCCTGGGCAAGACCATGAGCCTGCCCAAGGATCATCCTCAGCACGCCACGCCCTACTGGCACCAGTCCATCTACGTCGCAGCGGTGATCGAAGGCCTGACGCGTGCCATGCCTCGGGCCAGTCGTCCGGAGGCAGGCCTCACTTATCTGGCCGGTTTGCTGCACAACTTTGGCTACCTGCTGCTCGCCCACGTCTTTCCGCCGCATTTTTCCTTGATCTGTCGCCACCTGGAGGTCAATCCGCATCTGCAACATGACTTCGTCGAGCAGCACCTGCTGGGTGTCACCCGCGAGCAGATGGGTGCCTGGCTGATGCGCTATTGGGAAATGCCGGAAGAGCTGAGCACGGCGCTGCGCTTTCAGCATGACCCTGGCTACACCGGCGAGCACGCCGCCTACGCCAACCTGGTCTGCCTGGCCATCCGCTTGCTGCGCAGCCGCGGTATCGGCAGTGGCGAGCAACACATTCCGGACGCCCTGCTCGAACGCCTGGAGCTGAGCCGAGACAAGGCCGAAGATGTCGTGAGCAAGGTGCTGGAAGCCGAAGCGCTGTTGCGCGAGCTGGCCCACCAGTTCGACTGACCGGTGCGCGGGTGCCTCAGCGCTTTTTCGGCCTGAGGTACTTCATCGCGCCCTGGAACCACACGACCAGTGCCGGATTGCCCTTGATCTGAATGTGCTTGTCCTGGATGCCTTGCATGAAGGCCAGCTGTTTATTGCTGGCCTGCAAGGTGTCGTAGCCGTATCCGGCATCCCTGAAGGCAATCGCGAAGGCCGGCTGCGCCACGCTGCCGCTGCGGCTGGTCACGCGTTGATCACGCACGGTGAAGTGCCGGGCGATCTTGCCGTCCTGTGTCTGCAGCTGGAACACCAGGTCCTTGTCCTTGAGTTGCTGGGCGAATGCCGGATTGTTGCGGCAGGCGCGGGCCATCATCAGGCCCATGGCCCAGAGCAGAAGGCGGAATTTCATGGCGAAGTCTCGGCACGGGAAAGTGCCGGAGAGTGTACCGGCAATGCCTTGGCCAAGGCAGCCCGGCTACGCCTGGGCACGATGTTTGGCAGGTATGCCGGCAGTGGCGGCGGCGCGTACGTCGCAGGCACCCGGCGAACCGGGTGCCATGGGACTGCGCTCAGCGGCGCGGCAGCAGACACCTCACTTGGTGGTGTTCACGCTGTCCTTGAGAGATTTCCCAGGCTTGAAGGCAACGGTATTGCTGGCCTTGATCTTCACCGGCTCGCCGGTCTGCGGATTCTTGCCGGTGCGGGCGCCGCGGTGACGCTGGATGAAGGTGCCGAAGCCCACCAGGGTGACACTGTCCTTGCGATGCAGTGCGCCGGTGATTTCTTCGAGTACGGCATTCAAGACGCGGTTGGCCTGTTCCTTGGTCAGGTCCGCTTTTTCAGCAATGGCATCTACGAGCTCTGGTTTACGCATGGTGAAGCCTCTCATTGACGGTTTTTGTTTTTATTGGCGGCTGCCTGGAGGACGGCGACGCCCAACTCGCCGCAGGCTCTACGCTGCGGCAGACGGAGTGAGAATGGCACGCTGCACGAGGGCGCGCCAGTGTCTGCCACGGGTTTGTTGCGGCCAGGCGCCGGTTATTCCGACAGAACGGCGCCGATCTGCACGCCGGGCCTGCCTGTGGGTAGCAATCAGCCGATCTCGATCATTTCGAAATCCATCTTGCCCACGCCACAATCGGGGCAAAGCCAGTCCTCGGGCACGTCTTCCCAGCGGGTTCCGGGGATGATCCCGTCCTCGGGCCAGCCATCGGCTTCGTTGTAGATCAGGCCACAGACGATACATTGCCACTTCTTCATCATTTCCCCTTGGTATTCAGGCGGTCTGGCGGGCGCTCGATGGTGTGACGTTGTCGCCCGGCTCTCGCGGTTTGTACTGATCAACGCCGTGCGATGCAAGCTTCATCAGGCGCGGGCAGCCAATCGGCGTTGGCAAACATGATAAGCTCGGCGTCTTTCCGGCCGACCCGATCCACTACCGTGCCCCACTCAGGATACCCCTCCCCCGATTGGCAATGCCTGGCCGATGCCGAACCGCTGGTACGCGACTGGCTGTTCGACCCAGGCTCCCTGACCCGCCGCTTGGTCCAGCTCAGCGATGATCATTTCGGCGTCACCGTGCTGCTGCAGGACTGGCAGCCGCTGCGCGATGAAGAATGCCTGGCGCTGGGGGTGCCGCCGGCCAGCCAGGGCTGGGTGCGCGAGGTCTGCCTGCTCGGTCACGGCCAGCCATGGGTGTTTGCCCGCAGCGTGGCGGCGCGCAGCGGCCTGCAGGCCAGCGACCTGGACCTGCAGGCGCTGGGCAACCGTTCGCTGGGCGAGCTGTTGTTCTGCGACCCGGCGTTCGTCCGCGGCCCCATCCAGACCTGCCGCTACCCGGCCCGGTGGCTGCCCGCGCAGCAGGCTGGCGAGGGCCTGTGGGCGCGGCGCTCGCGTTTCGACCGCGGCCCGTTGGCGGTGCTGGTTGCCGAAGTATTCCTGCCGCCGCTGTGGCAAGCCGTTCGTACCCAAGTGGAGAGCCGTTGATGTACCAGAGCCTGCTCAAGTCGCTGAACCGGCTGAACCCGCGCGCCTGGGATTTCGTCCAGCTCACGCGCATGGACAAGCCCATCGGCGTCTACCTGCTGCTCTGGCCGACGCTGTGGGCCTTGTGGATCGCCGGCGAAGGTCGGCCTTCGCTGGCCAACCTGGCGATTTTCGTTGCCGGCGTGGTGTTGATGCGTGCGGCCGGCTGCGTGATCAACGATTTCGCCGACCGCAAGGTCGACGGACACGTCAAGCGTACCGAAGCGCGGCCACTGGTCAGCGGCAAGATCAGCAGCAAGGAAGCACTGGTGTTCTTTGCCGTACTGGTCAGCATCAGTTTCATTCTGGTGCTGTGCACCAACGCCCAGACCATCGGCCTGTCGGTCGGCGGTCTGGTATTGGCGGCGAGCTACCCGTTCATGAAGCGCTACACCTACTACCCACAGGTGGTGCTGGGCATGGCGTTCTCGTGGGGCATGCCGATGGCGTTCACCGCCGAAACCGGCGAGCTGCCAGCCGCCGCCTGGCTGCTGTGGATCGCCAACCTGCTGTGGACGGTGGCCTACGATACCTATTACGCCATGACCGACCGCGACGACGACCTGCGCATCGGGGTGAAGTCGACCGCCATCCTGTTCGGCGCTGCCGATCGGTTGATCATCGTCATGCTGCAGGGGCTGGCGCTGGCCTGCCTGCTGCTGGCCGGCGCGCGGTTCGGCCTCGGCGGCTGGTTTCATGCAGGCCTGGCGGTAGCCGCCGTGTGCTTCGGCTGGCAGTGGTGGCACAGCCGCGAGCGCGAGCGGATGGCCTGCTTCAGGGCGTTTCTGCACAACCACTGGGTGGGCCTGGCGATTTTCGTCGGTATCGTGCTCGACTATGCCTTGCGTTGAGGCGCGTTGCGTCGATGCCGTCCCTGGCAGCTGCAGCGTAGCGCGCGAAGCGGATCAGTCTTCTACAGGGCGCGCCACCTGCCAGGCATTCTCCTTCTTGCCATCGCCACTGGTTTCGCCAGGCTTCTTGTCGCCCTTGTAGGTGTACAGCGGGCTGCCCATGTAGGCCCACTGCAGGCTGCCGTCGTCACGGCTGAGCACGGTCCAGTCGCCATCGTCGCTGGCGCCCTTGTCGGCCATCAGCGGCGGCCAGTTCTTGGCGCAGTCGGCGTTGCACGTCGATTTGCCGTCTTCGTCCTCGGCGTAGGTATAGAGCGTCATGCCGCGACCATCGACGAATGCCTTGCCCGGTTCCAGGCGCGGATGATCGGCGGCCATCGCCATGCCGGACAGCGTCAGCGCCAAGGCGCCACACAGGGCCGTCCAGGCCGAAGTCGTGCGAGTCTTCATGAGTGCTTCTCGTCTTCAATGAACAGGGATTTACAGCTTAGTACAGTCTGACTAATTTGATACGCTCGAACACCTGTCACACGACTGCAATAATTGCGTTATCTAATGCGGCGCATGACAGGGTAATGACAAGAGGTTCGCACAATGGCTGGCAGGAGCATTCTCATCGTCGACGATGAGGCACCGATCCGCGAAATGATCGCCGTGGCCCTGGAAATGGCAGGCTACGACAGCCTCGAGGCGGAGAACGCGCAGCAGGCCCACGCGATCATCGTCGACCGCAAACCCGATCTCATCCTGCTCGACTGGATGCTGCCCGGCACCTCGGGCATCGAATTGGCCCGGCGCCTCAAGCGCGACGAGCTGACCGGCGATATCCCGATCATCATGCTCACCGCCAAGGGCGAGGAAGACAACAAGATCCAGGGCCTGGAAGTCGGTGCCGACGACTACATCACCAAGCCGTTCTCGCCGCGCGAACTGGTGGCCCGGCTCAAGGCCGTGCTGCGCCGCGCCGGCCCCAGCGATGGCGAATCGCCGATCGAAGTCGGCGGCCTGCTGCTCGACCCGATCAGCCATCGCGTCACCATCGACGGCAAGCCTGCCGAAATGGGCCCCACCGAATACCGCCTGCTGCAGTTCTTCATGACCCATCAGGAGCGTGCCTACACCCGCGGGCAGTTGCTCGACCAGGTCTGGGGTGGCAACGTCTATGTCGAAGAGCGCACCGTGGACGTGCATATCCGGCGCCTGCGCAAAGCCCTGGGTGACGCCTACGAAAATCTGGTACAAACCGTGCGCGGCACCGGTTACCGCTTCTCCACCAAGAGCTGAACCGGCAGGCTTTCACAGCAAAGGATGCGCGATACGTGAAACAAGACTGGTATGCCACCCTGGTGCGTCACATGCTGCTGCTGGTGGCGGGGTGCCTGTTGGTCGGGATGCTCACTGGCCACTACGGCTGGTGCCTGGCAGCGGGGCTGGCGGTGTACCTGGCCTGGACCCTCAAGCAACTGTTGCGCCTGCACCGCTGGCTGCGCGAGCACCAGCCCGACCAACCGCCGCCCGACGGTTATGGCCTGTGGGGTGAAGTGTTCGACAGCATCTATCACATGCAGCGCCGCGATCAGCGCGCGCGCGGGCGGCTGCAGGCCGTGATCGACCGCGTGCAGGAGTCCACTGCGGCGCTGCGCGATGCGGTGATCATGCTCGACGCCGACGGCAACCTGGAATGGTGGAACCGCGCCGCCGAAACCCTGCTGGGGCTCAAGACCCCACAGGACAGCGGCCAACCGGTGACCAACCTGATACGCCATCCACGCTTCAAGGAATACTTTGCGCACGAGCAGTACGCCGAGCCTCTGGAAATCCCCTCGCCGGTCAACGACCGCCTGCGCGTGCAGTTTCTGATCACCCGCTACGGCAACAACGAACACCTGATGCTGGTGCGCGATGTGACCCGCATTCATCAGCTGGAGCAGATGCGCAAGGATTTCGTGGCCAACGTGTCCCACGAGCTGCGCACGCCGCTGACGGTGATCACCGGCTACCTGGAAACCCTCCTGGACAACGTCGAAAACGTCAATCCACGCTGGACCCGGGCCCTGCAGCAGATGGAGCAGCAAGGCGTGCGCATGCAGACCCTGCTCAACGATCTGCTGTTGCTGGCCAAACTGGAAGCCACCGACTACCCCTCGGACAACCTGCCGGTGGCGGTCACGCCTCTGCTGCAGAGCATCGTCAGCGACGCGCGGGCCTTGTCCGGGCCGCGTAACCAGACGATCAGCCTGGACATCGAAAACGATGTACTGCTCAAGGGCAGCGAGGCCGAGTTGCGCAGTGCGTTCTCCAACCTGGTGTTCAACGCGGTGAAATACACGCCGGAACAGGGGACCATCCGCGTGCGCTGCTGGGCCGATGCCCAGGGCGCCCATCTGCGGGTCCAGGACTCGGGAATCGGCATCGACGCCAAGCACCTGCCGCGCCTCACCGAACGCTTCTACCGAGTGGACTCGAGCCGGGCTTCCAACACCGGCGGTACCGGGCTGGGCCTGGCCATCGTCAAGCACGTGCTGCTGCGCCATCGGGCCACGCTGGAGATCAGCAGCGTGCCGGGCCGTGGCAGCCTCTTCACCTGCCACTTCTCGGCGGTGCAGGTGGTGATTCGGTAACCGCGCAGGGCGCGATCCTGTCGCAGGCGCGGCCATTGGCCGCGAAGCAGGCGCTACGGTGCAGGGGGGAGCGGCGCGCCCTTCGCGGCCACGGACCGCTCCTACGGGAATCGTGGTGTTCCTGTAGGAGCGGTCATTGGCCGCGAAGCAGGCGCTACGGTGCAGGGGGGAGCGGCGCGCCCTTCGCGGCCACGGACCGATCCTACGGGAATCGTGGTGTTCCTGCAGGAGAGGCCATTGGCCGCGAAGCAGGCGCTGCAGTCTGTTGGGAGAACGCTGCATATGGCAGCCTTATCGGCGCACCCCACTAGGCAAGTGCCCGCCCAGCCGTTACATTGCCAAACACATTACCCGCGCCGGGTATCGCCTCACTTCCCTTCCAGCACACGGACACCGTAAAACGCCACCATGGACCCTTCCACAGGCATCTCCCTTTCGTCATTGTTCGCCGACTTCGGCATGATTCTTTTCGCTCTGTTCCTGGTATTGCTCAACGGCTTCTTCGTTGCCGCCGAGTTCGCCATGGTCAAACTGCGCTCGACCCGCGTGGAAGCCATCGCCAAGAAGCATGGATGGCGCGGCAGCATCCTGCGTACCGTGCACAGCCAGCTGGACGCCTACCTGTCCGCCTGCCAGTTGGGCATCACCCTGGCCT
Source organism: Pseudomonas baltica (assembly GCF_014235765.1). GTDB lineage: Bacteria > Pseudomonadota > Gammaproteobacteria > Pseudomonadales > Pseudomonadaceae > Aquipseudomonas > Aquipseudomonas baltica. The sequence continues at coordinate 181,602 of NZ_JACMYH010000003.1, read as the reverse complement.
CGCTGGGCCTGGGCTGGGTCGGTGAACCGGCGTTCGCGCACATACTCGAACCCCTGCTGGGCGCAGTCGGCGTGCAGTCGCCGGAAGTGATCAAGGGCGTGTCGTTCTTCAGTGCCTTCTTCGTCATCTCCTACCTGCACATCGTGGTCGGCGAGCTGGCGCCCAAGTCCTGGGCAATCCGCAAGCCCGAGCTGCTGTCGATGTGGACGGCCGTGCCGCTGTATCTGTTCTACTGGGCGATGTACCCGGCCATCTACCTGCTCAACGCCAGCGCCAACGGCATTCTGCGCATCGCCGGCCAGGGCGAGCCCGGCCCGCACCACGAACATCACTACAGCCGCGACGAGCTCAAGCTGATCCTGCATTCGAGCCGTGGCCAGGACCCCAGTGACCAAGGCATGCGCGTGCTGGCGTCGGCAGTGGAGATGGGCGAGCTGGAAGTGGTCGACTGGGCCAACTCCCGCGAAGACCTGGTGAGCCTGGAATTCAACGCGCCGCTCAAGGAAATCCTGGCGATGTTTCGCCGGCATAAATTCAGCCGCTATCCGGTGTACGACACCGAGCGCGAGGAATTCGTCGGCCTGTTGCACATCAAGGACCTGCTGCTGGAGCTGGCCGCACTCGACCACCTGCCGGAGTCGTTCAACCTGGCCGAGCTGACCCGCCCGTTGGAGCGCGTATCGCGGCACATGCCGCTGTCGCGCCTGCTGGAGCAGTTCCGCAAAGGCGGCGCACACTTCGCCCTGGTGGAGGAAGCAGACGGCAAGATCATCGGTTATCTGACCATGGAAGACGTGCTGGAAGTCTTGGTCGGCGATATTCAGGACGAACACCGCAAGGCCGAGCGCGGCATCCTCGCCTATCAGCCCGGCAAGCTGCTGGTGCGTGGCGACACGCCGCTGTTCAAGGTCGAGCGGCTGTTGGGCGTGGACCTGGATCACATCGAGGCGGAAACCCTGGCAGGCTTGATCTACGAGACCCTCAAGCGAGTGCCCGAGGAAGAAGAGCTGCTGGAAGTCGAAGGGCTGCGCATCATCATCAAGAAGATGAAGGGGCCCAAGATCATCCTGGCCAAGGTGCTCAAGATCGAGTGATGTGTGGCAGGTCGGTGCCAGCTGCGAGCAGGCCGGGCACTGTGCAGTGACCTTGCTGGCCTCTTCGCGGGTAGAACCCGCTCCCACATGGGTCAGTAGCACAAAGGTCTGCTCACGCAGGGGGTGGTTCCTGCGACGAGGCTACTGGCCGCCGACGGCAAAGTTGGGGAGCACGCCCAGTGGCCGGTCGAACTGGTAGGGGATCGATTCCAGCGCCAGGCCGACGTTGCGCTGCACCACGAAATGCAGGTGCGGGCCGGTGCTGTTGCCGGTGTTGCCCGAGCGCGCCAGCGCCGAACCGACACTGACCTGCTGACCCTCCCTGACGCTGACCGAACCGCGCATCAGGTGCAGATAGACGCCCATGGTGCCGTCCTCGTGGAGGATGCGCACGAAGTTGCCCGACGGGTTGTCACCGCGATTGTCCTGCTCGTTTTCCACCTTGATCACCGTGCCGCCGCGCGCCGCTATGATCGGCGTGCCTTCGGGCATGGCGATGTCCATGGCATAGCGCCCCTTGGCGCCGAAATGGCTGTATTTGCCATTCGGGCCCTGGGTCAGGCGGAAAGGTCCGCCGCGCCATGGGAACGGATAGCGATAACCATGCGCCTCGCCCTGCGGGTCACCGATCGAGGACACCAGCGTTTGCGCATAGCCCAACGGCTTGCCGGCCTGCTGGGCCGTGAGCACCACCAGGCTGACGCTGCTGCGCGCGGGCACCACCCGGCGGATGCTGCTGGGCGGCAGGCCTTGCACGTTGCGCAACTTGCTCAGCTTGAGCTCGACCTCGACGGGCGCGTAGAGATCGTTGCGCACCATGAAATTGGCGCTGCCCTTGCCTTTCTTCACCTCCAGACGAACCTGCCGGTCGATGCGCTCGACGATGCGCTCGCGCAGCACGAAGACCCGCGCGCCGGGCACGGGCCGGTCGGTATAGGAGGTGACGCCATCGGCATTGGTGAACTTGTAGACGGTCGCCGCCTGAGCCATGGGGGCGGCCGCGAGCAGGCCGCAGATCAGCAGGAGGCGATAGACCATGGGGGCGATGTCTGAAGGGGAACGAGCGCCAAGATTAGCAGGTATCGGCGCAGCGGCAATGTGCCATCTGTCAGGCGCCTGGCACGAAATGTTTCTGCACCGATCCACGGGCGATCAAGCGCGAAACGTAGTCGAGCTTCTGCGCATCCTGATCGAGAAAACGGAACGTCAGCTGCAGCCAGTCGCTGTCGGGCTTGGGCTCGAAGGCGGCGACGGCGTGCAGGTAGCCGTTGAGGCGAGCCACCTCGGCATTCTCGCCCTGCTCAAGGTCCAGCACAGCCAACTCCAGCACCTGGGGCAACACGGCTGCGCGGCGTACCACCAGCAACGCTTCCTTGAGGCTCAGGGCCTTGATCACGCACTGCTGGCTGCCACCCGGCAAGCGCAGTTGGCCCTGCCCGCGGCCCATGGGCGCTGAAGCTCGCGGGGGCGGCGGCGCTGCACCTGCCAACAGTGGGCTGGCAGGACGAGACGCCGGTGCTGCAGCCCGTGCAGGCTCGGCACGGCCCGAGGTCAACGCACTGAGTGAATCGTTGGCAAAGGCCGAAGCGGCCTGCTGGCGAGTCGGCGCCCCGGCGGCCAATGCCTGCAGCTTGCCGACCTTGGCCAGGGCCTTCTTGACCTTGGTCATCAGCTGTTCGTTGGTGAACGGCTTGCCGATGTAATCGGAAACGCCGGCCTGGATCGCCTGCACGACGTTTTCCTTGTCGCCTCGACTGGTCACCATGATGAAGGGCAAGGTCTTGCTGTTTTCCTGCTCGCGGGTCCAGGTCAGCAGTTCAAGGCCTGACATTTCCGGCATTTCCCAGTCGCACAGCACCATGTCGTAACTGTTGTGCATCATCAAGGACTGCGCCTTGCGTCCGTTGACTGCATCTTCGACGACGATGCCGGGAAAGGCATTGCGCAGGCATTTCTTCACCAGATCGCGGATGAACGGCGCGTCATCCACTACCAGTACACTGATCTTGCTCATCGACCGCTCCTGAAAACCGCGCAGGCATTACCGCTCGCCAAGGGCCACGTGCCACGTGGCGTGGCTGGCCACACGGCTGCCTCGCTTCGACCCACAATGAAAAACGCCCGGCAAAGGCCGGGCGTTCGTGTCGGGCCACCTTACTTATCGTCAGGTTGGTCCAGAACATTAGCGCTGTCGAGGGTGCCTTCGACTTCCTGCTTCATGCGCTTGAGGCCCATGTGCCGCACATCGGTACCGCGCACCAGGTAAATCACCAGTTCGGAGATGTTGCGCGCATGGTCGCCGATGCGCTCCAGCGAGCGCAGCACCCAGATCACGTTGAGCACTCGGGAGATGGAGCGCGGGTCTTCCATCATGTAGGTCACCAGCTCGCGCAGCGCCGTCTTGTACTCGCGGTCGATGGTCTTGTCGTACTGCGCCACCGACAGGGCCAGGTCGGCGTCGAAGCGGGCGAAGGCGTCGAGCGCGTCGCGCACCATGATGCGTACCTGGTCGCCGATGTGCCGCACCTCGACGTAGCCACGCGGCGACTCGCCCTCCTCGCACAGCTGGATGGCGCGACGGGCGATCTTGGTCGATTCGTCGCCGATGCGCTCCAGGTCGATCACCGACTTGGAAATGCTGATGATCAGCCGCAGGTCGGAGGCCGCGGGCTGTCGACGTGCGAGGATGCGCAGGCATTCCTCGTCGATGTTGCGCTCCATCTGGTTGATCTGCTCGTCGACCTCGCGCACCTGCTGGGCCAGGCCGGAGTCGGCCTCGATCAGCGCGGTGACCGCGTCGTTGACCTGCTTCTCGACCAGCCCGCCCATGGCCAGCAGGTGGCTGCGCACCTCCTCGAGTTCGGCGTTGAACTGCTGCGAGATGTGATGGGTGAGGCCTTCTTTACTGATCATGGGTCGAATCCTTGGTGCGTCCACTCGGGATGATGCCAGCAACCGCTGCGAAGCCCTAGCCGTAGCGACCGGTAATGTAGTCTTCGGTCTGCTTCTTGGCGGGATTGGTGAACAGCGTGTCGGTATCGCCGAACTCCACCAGCTTGCCCATGTACATGAACGCCGTGTAGTCCGACACCCGCGCGGCCTGCTGCATGTTGTGGGTCACGATGACGATGGTGTACTTGGACTTGAGCTCGTAGATCAGCTCTTCGACCTTGAGCGTGGAAATCGGGTCGAGCGCCGAGCACGGTTCGTCGAGCAACAGTACCTCGGGCTCGACGGCGATGGTGCGGGCGATCACCAGACGCTGCTGCTGGCCGCCGGACAGGCCCAGCGCCGACTCGTGCAGGCGGTCCTTGACCTCGTCCCACAAGGCTGCGCCCCTGAGCGCCCACTCGACCGCTTCATCGAGGATGCGCTTCTTGTTGATGCCCTGGATGCGCAGGCCGTAGACCACGTTCTCGTAGATGGTCTTGGGGAACGGGTTGGGCTTCTGGAACACCATGCCGACGCGGCGACGCAGCTCGGCGACGTCCTCGCCCTTGCTATAGATATCGTGGCCATAGAGGTTGATGGCACCCTGTACGCGGCAGCCATCGACCAGGTCGTTCATGCGGTTGAAGGTGCGCAGCAGGGTCGACTTGCCGCAGCCCGACGGGCCGATGAAGGCGGTCACGCGCTGCTTGGGAATGTTCATGCCGATGTCGAACAACGCTTGCTTGTCGCCGTAGAACAGGCTCAGGCCGGGCACTTCGATGGCCACGGTCTCTTTCGCCAGGTTCAGGCTCTGCTTGTCGCGCCCCAGGGCCGACAGGTTGATGCCATGGGATGGGTTTTCATGCTGCATGGCAGACTCCAGAGGCTGTCAAATTCGGTTCAACGTTGGAATATTCCGGGGGCTGTGATGAGCTGTTCGCGGGCGGAGCGGGCTCTGCCCGCGAAGGGGCCATCACTGACACACCCCTCAACTGTCCAGCGCCTTGTACTTCTCGCGCAAGTGGTTGCGGATCCACACCGCCGACAGGTTCAGCGTAGCGATCACCAGCACCAGCAGCAATGCGGTGGCATACACCAGCGGTCGCGCGGCCTCCACGTTGGGGCTCTGGAAACCGACGTCATAGATATGAAAGCCCAGGTGCATGATCTTCTGGTCCAGGTGCAGGTACGGGTAGTTGCCGTCCAGCGGCAGCGACGGCGCCAGCTTGACCACACCCACCAGCATCAGCGGCGCCACCTCGCCAGCAGCGCGGGCCACGGCCAGGATCATGCCGGTCATCATTGCCGGGCTGGCCATGGGCAGGACGATCTTCCACAGGGTTTCCGCCTTGGTCGCGCCGAGGGCGAGCGAGCCCTCGCGCACGGTCCGCGGAATCCGCGCCAGGCCCTCCTCGGTGGCCACGATCACTACCGGCACCGCTAGCAGGGCCAGGGTCAGCGACGCCCACAACAGCCCCGGCGTGCCGAAGGTCGGCGCCGGCAGGGCCTCGGGAAAGAACAGCCGATCGAGCGAGCCACCGAGCACATAGACGAAGAACCCCAGGCCGAACACGCCATAGACGATGGCCGGTACACCCGCCAGGTTGTTCACCGCAATGCGGATCAGCCGCGTGAAGGTATTCTGCTTGGCGTACTCACGCAGGTAGACCGCCGCCAGTACGCCGAACGGCGTGACGATGACGGCCATGATCAGGGTCATCATCACCGTGCCGAAGATGGCCGGAAAGATCCCACCCTCGGTGTTGGCTTCGCGCGGGTCATCGCTGAGGAATTCCCACATCTTGCTGAAATAGAAACCCAGCTTGGTCAGCGTATTCATGGCATTGGGCTGATAGGCGTGGACGATCTGGCCCAGCTGAACCTCGATTTCCTTGCCGTTGGCGTCACGCACCGTGACGCTGTCGCGATTGACCTGGGCATGCAGCGCGCCCAGGCGGGTTTCGATGTCTTTGTAACTCGCGTCGAGCTCGGCGCGCTCGGCGTCCATGTCGGCCTGCGCCACGGGCGTGAGCCGGCCTTCGAGTTCCAGGCGACGGGTCTGCAGACGCAGCCTTTCCAGGCCGGCATTGACCTTGCCGATATCGGACTTCTCCAACCGCCTCAGCGCATCCGCCAGGTCGCTGACCCGGGTGATGCGGCTCTGCAGTTCCGGCCAGGCTGTTTCACCCTCGGCGACGACCTTGCCTTGTTCCTTGATATTGACCAGGTAGCCATAGAAATTGCCCCACTCGCGCCGCTCCAGCGCCATGAGCTCGGGCGGGGTGCTCTGCTCGGCCAACCAGTCGCCGACGATCCAGGTGAAATCGGCACCATTGATGTCGCGGTTGCCGACCTTGACCAGCTCGCGGGTCATGAATTCGGGGCCGCTGTCCGGCACCGGCAGGCCGGCACTTTTCAGACGTTCGCGCGGCACCTCTTCCTTCTGCACGATTTCGCCGATGACCAGGTGGTTAGCCATCCCCGGCACGTTGTAGCTGGCTTGTATCAGGTCGGCCGGCCAGAAATGTGCCAGGCCACGCACGGCGATCACCGCCAGCAGGCCCAGGGTCATGATCACCGCGATGGACACGGCCCCGCCGCTCAGCCATACGCCGGGCGAGCCGCTCTTGAACCAGCCTTTCAGGGAGTTCTGCTTCACAGCTGGCTACCTTTTCTCAAAGCGATGAATACTTTTTGCGCAGGCGCTGACGAATCAGCTCGGCCGCGGTGTTCATGACGAAGGTGAACAACAGCAGCACCAGGGCCGAGAGGAACAGCACGCGGTAGTGACTGCCGCCTACTTCCGACTCGGGCATTTCCACCGCGACGTTGGCCGCCAGGGTGCGCAGGCCTTCGAACAGGTTCATTTCCATGACCGGTGTGTTGCCGGTGGCCATCAGTACGATCATGGTCTCGCCCACGGCCCGGCCCATGCCGATCATCAGCGCCGAGAAGATGCCTGGGCTGGCGGTCAGGATCACCACGCGGGTCAGGGTCTGCCAGGGTGTGGCGCCCAGCGCCAGCGAACCCAGGGTCAGGCCGCGCGGCACGCTGAACACGGCGTCCTCGGCAATCGAATAGATGTTCGGAATGACCGCGAAGCCCATGGCCAGACCGACCACCAAGGCGTTGCGCTGATCGTAGGTGATGCCCAGGTCGTTGCTGATCCACAGGCGCATGTCGCCGCCGAACCACCAGGTTTCCAGGAACGGGCTCATGTACAGCGCAAACCAGCCTACCAGCAGGATCACCGGGATCAGGATCGCGCTTTCCCAACCGTCCGGAATGCGCAGGCGGATCGACTCCGGCAGGCGACTGACCACGAAACCTGCGCTCAGGATGCCCAGCGGGGTAAGCAGGAGCAGGCTGAAGATACCGGGCAGGTGACCTTCGACATAAGGTGCCAGGAACAGGCCGGCGAAGAAGCCGAGGATCACCGTAGGCATGGCTTCCATCAGCTCGATGACCGGCTTGACCTTGCGGCGCATGCCGGGGGCCATGAAGTAGGCGGTGTAGATCGCCGCGGCAATGGCCAGCGGTGCGGCCAGCAGCATTGCGTAGAACGCGGCCTTCAAGGTGCCGAACGTCAGCGGCGCCAGGCTCATCTTGGGTTCGAAATCGGTGTTGGCTGCGGTCGACTGCCAGACATAGGCTGGTTTGTCGTAGTTTTCGTACCAGACCTTGCTCCACATCGAGCTCCACGAAACTTCCGGATGCGGGTTGTGCAGGGTCAAGGGCTGCAACGCGCCGTTGGCTTCGACCATGAGCTTGTTGGCCCGCGGCGCCATGGCGTAGATACCCGCGCCGTCGACCACGGGCTCGACCAGCAGGGTGCGGTGCGCCGTGCTGTGGAAAACCCCCAGCTGGCCGGATGCATCCAGGGCGGTGAAGCCCTTGCGCCGCTGTTCGGAGCTGATCTGGATGATCGGCGTGTGTCCCATCTGGAAGGTACGAATCTGCTTGAGGCGCGGTTCGCCGTCTTCGTCGCGGGCCATGAACCATTGCGCCAGGCCGCCCCTGGAGTCGCCGATGATCAGCGAGATGCCGCCGACCAACTGGGCGCTGGCGGTGATCTGGGTGTCGGCGTTTTCGCTGAGCTTGTAGCGGCCGTTCATGCTGCGGTCGCGCAGGCTGAAAACATCGACCTGGGCACGGCCGTTGATCACATAAAGCCACTGCTGGCGCGGGTCGATGAAGATCGCCTTCACCGCCTGGTTCATCTGCGGCAGCTCGATGCGCTTCTGCTCGTTGACGACCTCGCCGGTCATCATGTTTTCTTCGCGGGTGAGCTGCAGCACGTTGAGCTGATCGCCGGTGGAACCGGCCAGGATCAGGCTGGAGTCGCTGGCATTGATGCTCACCCGCTCCAGCGCGCGGCCTTGAGGATCAAGTTCGATGGGGGCGTTGCCGTAGGGGTATTCGATCGCCGGGGTCACCGTCTTGTTGCCACCCGGGTAAGTCACCCGGTAGGTGTGGCGAAACACCAGAGCCTGGCCGTTGGACAGGCCCAGTACCACCAGTGGCGCACCTGGCTGGTCCTTGGCGCTGGCGGTCACGGTCACGCCGGCGGGAATCGGCAACGCCGTGCGCGACAGCTCTTCCCCGGTATGAGCATTGAAGAACAGTGCCGTGCCCTGCTCCGAGACGCGCATGCCCGCCTCGTTCTGCTCTTCGAGCGCATAAACCAGAGGCTTGCCGGCATCCTGCAGCCAAGCGGGATGCAGCGGCGGCTCGACCGTCAGGTCTGCGCCTTTGAACAGCGGCACCACCACGTAGGCGAGAAAGAAGAAGATCAAGGTGATCGCGGCCAGCACGGCCAGGCCACCGACCAACACATACCAGCGCGTGAAGCGATCCTTGAGCGCGCGAATACGCCGCTTGCGCTGCATCTCGGGCGTGTTGAAATCGATGCGCTTGGGTGGAGAAGTCGGGGTCATCGGGGAATTGGCCAGATCGTTCATGCGCACACCCTAGCGATCCTGTATGACAGAAACATGACAATGAGGTGACGCGACAAAAACGCCGGCCGGCTCAAGGCCGTCGGCGAATGGATGTAGGTTAATCCCGTAGGAGCGGTCTGTGGCCGCGAACCTGTCACTGCGGTGCATCAGGTGTGCCGCGGCGCTCGTTTCGCGGCCACTGGCCGCTCCTACGGGGTGGCGATGTTTATTGCTTGGCGACGTCTGCGCCTTCCTTCAGACCCAGGTCGGCCAGGGCCTTGGCGGCGACTTTGGCCGGCAGGGGAATGTAGCCATCCTTGACCACGACTTCCTGGCCCTGCTTGGACAGCATCAGCTTGACGAACTCGGCCTCCAGCGGCGCCAGCGGCTTGTTCGGTGCCTTGTTGACGTACACATAGAGGAAGCGCGACAACGGATACTTGCCGTTCAGGGCGTTTTCCTCGGTGTCTTCGATGAACTCGCTGGTGCCTTTCTTGGCCAGCGGGACGGTCTTCACACTGGCGGTCTTGTAACCGATACCCGAGTAGCCAATGCCATTGAGCGAGCTGCTGATCGACTGTACCACCGAGGCCGAGCCTGGCTGCTCGTTGACGTTGGGCTTGTAGTCACCCTTGCACAGGGCCTCTTCCTTGAAATAGCCATAGGTACCGGACACCGAGTTGCGCCCGAACAGCTGCACCGGTTTGTTGGCCAGGTCGCCGGTCACGCCCAGTTCGCCCCAGGTCTTCACATCGGCCTTGGCGCCACATAGGCGAGTGGACGAGAACACCGCGTCGACCTGTTCCATGGTCAGGTGCTGGATCGGGTTGTCCTTGTGCACGAACACGGCCAGGGCGTCGACGGCCACCGGAATGGCCGTGGGCTTGTAGCCGTATTTCTGCTCGAAGGCCGCCATCTCGGTGTCCTTCATCTTGCGGCTCATGGGCCCCAGGTTGGCGGTGCCTTCGATCAGCGCCGTGGGCGCCGTGGCCGAACCTGCTGCCTGGATCTGGATATTGACGTTCGGGTATTCCTTCTTGTAGTTCTCGGCCCACAAGGTCATCAGGTTGGCCAGGGTATCGGAGCCCACACTGGACAAGTTGCCCGACACGCCGGTGGTCTTGACGTACGCAGGGATGGAAGGGTCGACGGCGGCTACCGCATTGGCAGTGGCAATGCCTGCGGCGACGAAGGTCATGGCGGCCATCAAACGCGTGAGTTTCATGCCTTGCTCCTAGCAAATCCAGAAAAGGGTGTTGACTCGGCGCTCGGTATTGGCGGGCCGTGGGGACACTCTATGAAAGGATTGTGACAGTAGGATGAATGGCCATCATCCTCCGTGCGGGCCTCGTTCGCTGGCTCTGCCAGCGAACGAGGCCAACGGATTCAGCGCTTCTTGGCCATCAGGTACAACCCGCACAAGAAGCCGATCACACAGATCGCCGCCACATAATAGGCCGGCCCCATGGGATTGGACTTCATCAGCAGGGTCACTGCCATCGGCGTCAGGCCGCCGAAGATGGCATAGGCCACGTTGTAGGAGAACGACAGGCCGGAGAAACGCACCACTGCCGGGAACGCCTTGACCATCACGTAGGGCACCGCGCCGATCACGCCCACGCACAGGCCAGTCACCGCATACAGCGGAAACAGCCAGTCGGGATGCGCGTGCAGGCTGTGGAACAGGGTCCAGGAGGTGGCCAGCAGCGCCAGGCTGCCGACCACGAACACCTTGCCGGCGCCGAAGCGGTCAGCCAGCGCGCCCGAACCGATGCAGCCCAGGCTCAGGAACACGATAGCCAGGCTGTTGGCCTGCAGCGACTGCTTGGGGGTAAAGCCGTAGAGGGTCTGCAGAATGGTCGGGGTCATCAGGATGACCACAATGATCCCCGCCGAGAGCAACCAGGTCAGCAGCATGGAAATGGCCACGGCCCCACGATGGTCGCGCAGCACCGTGCGCAGCGGCACTTCGGCGGCCAGCGCCTTGCGCTGCTGCAGTTCGGCGAAGACCGGGGTTTCATGCAGCCAGCGACGCAGGTACACCGACGCCAGGCCGAACACACCGCCGATCAGGAAAGGGATACGCCAGGCGTAGTCCGAAACCTCGGCCGGGGTGTAGATGCTGTTGATGGCAGTGGCCATCAGCGAGCCCAGCAGGATCCCGGTGGTCAAGCCGCAGGTCAGCGTGCCGCAGGCATAGCCGACGTTGCGCCCCGGCACGTGCTCTGAGACGAACACCCAGGCCCCGGGTACTTCGCCGCCGATGGCCGCGCCCTGGATCACCCGCATCAACAGCAACAGGATGGGCGCAAAGATGCCGATCTGTGCGTAAGTGGGCAGTAGGCCCATGATCAGGGTGGGCACGGCCATCATGAAGATGCTCAACGTGAACATCTTCTTGCGCCCCAACAGGTCACCGAAGTGCGCCATGATGATGCCGCCCAGCGGCCGCGCCAGATAGCCAGCGGCGAAGATGCCGAAGGTTTGCATCAGCCGCAGCCACTCGGGCATGTCGGCAGGAAAGAACAACTTGCCCACCACCGCCGCAAAGAACACGAAGATGATGAAGTCGTAGAACTCAAGTGCACCGCCCAGGGCGGACAACGAAAGTGTCTTGTAATCACTGCGGGTCAGCGGACGCGAAGGCGGAGCGATACTCGAAGGCGCGGCGGTCATGTGATGTTCTCTTATATACAAATCCACAGCTTTGTTGCTGTTTTGGGTTTGGCAGTGCAGGCACGATAGCAAATTGCTAGAAAAAGCACATGGCCTGTATTGGCAATCGCAGTAATTGGACAGCGAACGGTCGTTATGGCGGTTCTGCGCCTATATACTGGCCTTAATTAAAGGGTCTTGTGCGAAAACGCAGCTAGCGTTGTAGCCGATTTCGCAGAGGTACCCTGTGTGCGCCAGTTGAAAGAAAAGCCGTGTAGGCTTTTGTCATTGGCGCCGATCAATGCGCCACTCCAATAAAGCGTCACGGGTCAGAGGCCCCCCCGGCATGATTGAACTCGAACAAGAAGATCCCATTCCCCAAGGCGACCTGGCCTTGCAGATCACCGCGCTGCCACGCGAAACCAACGGCTTTGGCGATATTTTCGGCGGCTGGCTGGTCGCCCAGATGGATCTGGCCGGAACGGCCATGGCCAGCAAGGTCGCCGGTGGACGGGTGGCGACGGTAGCCATCGATCGCATGGCGTTCCTGGTCCCGGTTGCCGTCGGCGCGCAATTGTCCTTCTATACCCAGACCCTGGAGATCGGCCGCAGCTCGATCCAGATGATGGTCGAGGTATGGAGCGACGATCCACTGTCGAGCGAATGGCGCAAGGTCACCGAGGCCGTCTTCGTGTTCGTCGCCATCGACGGCAGCGGCCGCACACGCGCGGTACCACCGCGGCGCTGATGCACCACCGGCGCATCAGCCGACTTTTTGAACCCATAGCGAGAACTCTTCATGTCTGAGCCGCAGGTCGAATCGGTCAAGCTCGATGAACTCAATTGCTGGCGCATCAGCACCGATCAGGCTGAGCTGCTGATCGCGCAACAGGGCGCCCAGGTAATCAGCTATCAGCGTCACGGTCAGCAGCCGCTGATCTGGCCCAACCCGGCCGCCCTCTACAAGCCGGGCAAGGCCGTTCGCACCGGCGTGCCGGTGTGTTGGCCATGGTTCGGCAACCTTGGGCGCAATCCCGAGGCGGTACAGGCCATGCGCACCGCCAGCGACGAGGCACCTGCCCACGGCCTGGTGCGGACGCTGGACTGGGAGTTGCTGGGTATCGACCAGCTCGAATCGGGCATTAAGGTCGAATTGAGCGTGCCGCAGGCAGCTCGCGGTGAATTGCCAGGGTGGCCGCACAAGGTCGAGGTCAGGCTGTGCGTGGTACTTGGCGAGGCGCTGGAGATCACCTTGCACAGTCGCAACCTGGACGACCATCCCGTCAGCCTGAGCCAGGCGCTGCACAGTTACTTTGCGGTGAGCGACGTGCGTCAGGCCACCGTCGAGTGCCTAGGCGGCCTGACCTACATCGAAACCCTGGACGGCTGGCAGCCCCGCCAGCAGGCTGGCGTGCTCGGGTTTGCCGGCGAAACCGACCGGATCTACCTGAATACTCCAGCGCAGCTGAGTTTCGTCGACCCGGGCTGGCAACGGCGGGTGACCCTCGCCTCCACCGGCTCGCGCAGCGCAGTGGTGTGGAACCCGTGGGTCGAGCGCGCCACGGCCTTGCCGGACATGGCCGACGACGGTTGGCAGGGCATGCTGTGCATCGAGACGGCGAACGTCTGGGATGACGTAGTGACGCTGGCACCCGGTGCGGCCTGTGCCATGGGCGTCAGGTTTACAGCTTCAGAGCTTTGATATTTGCAGGCAGGTCCGGCCTCTTCGCGGGCAGAGCCCGCTCCCACATGGACGCTGTATGCCCCACTGTGGGAGCGGGGCGGGCGGCGAGCCTTCTACCCGCGAAGAGGCCAGACCTGCAGAATCACAAATCCGACTCCTCTACCACCCGCACTTTCTGCGCATCCAGCGCATAAGCCGCATCGGCCAGGTCGTTGCTGACCTTCTCCACCTTGACCTTGCCCGTGACCCACAACGGCGTGTAGATATCGGCCAGCTTCAGCCCCTTGGGGTAGCGCACCAGGATCAACTGGTTCGGCGGCGGCGGCGGAACGTGAATGCACGCGCCTGGGTATGGCACCAGGAAGAACAGCGTGCTGTTGCCCTTGGCATCGCTTTCCAGCGGAACGGGGTAGCCACCGATGCGAATGTCCTTGCCGTTCATGGCCGCCACGGTCTTGGTGGAATACATCACCGCCGGCAGACCCTTGGCTTGCTTCATGCCACCCTTTTCGGTGAACGTGCCCTGCGCCTCGGGTGAGTCGTGGTCGATTTCGGGCATCCGCTCCAAAGCCTGCTGGTCGGCCTTGGGCATCAGCTGCAGCCAGTCGGTTTCCGGCAGTTCAGCATGCGCAGTGGCTGCGGCGAACATGAAGCAGAGCAGTAGAAGTCGGCGCATGGCAGGGCCCAGAGTGGAAAGTCGGCCATTCTAACCACAGCCCAGACGTGACGCAGCCCCCACCGAGGCAAGCTCGAGGGGGGCTGCGGTGCGACCAGTCAGGTACCTGCAGGGCTGCCGCAGGTATCAGGCGCGTTGAATCAACGCTTCTTGCTGACCATGCCGTAGATCACCAGCAGGATGATCGCGCCGACCAGCGCGCCGAGGAAGCCGGCACCTTCGCCAGCTCGGTAGATACCCAGCGCCTGACCACCGTAGGTCGCAGCCAGGGAGCCGGCGATACCCAGCAGAATGGTCATGATCCAACCCATGCTGTCATCGCCAGGCTTCAGAAAACGCGCCAGCAGACCAACGATCAAGCCGATGAAGATAGTCCCGATGATTCCCATGATATTCCCTCTGATATGAACAGGCTTGATGCCAAGCTGCGATAGCAGCCTTGGCGTACAGCCATCAGAGGGTTGATGGTCGGCAATGGTTCCTCAACCCTGGATAAGGGCCTGCACTTCGGCGATCTGGCGTTGCAACGTGGCGCGATCGGCACAGCGCACGGTGGCATGACCGACCTTGCGCCCGACCTTGAACGCCTTGCCGTAGTGGTGCAGATGGCAGTCGTCGATGGCCGCGACCTGCGCCACTGCCGGCACTTCGCCGATGAAGTTGAGCATGGCGCTTTCGCCGACCTTGGCGGTCGAACCCAATGGCAGCCCGGCCACGGCGCGCAGGTGGTTTTCGAACTGGCTGCACTCGGCGCCTTCGATGGTCCAGTGCCCGGAGTTGTGCACGCGGGGCGCGATTTCATTGGCCTTCAAGCCACCGTCCACTTCGAAGAACTCGAACGCCAGTACGCCAACGTAGTCGAGCTTTTGCAGCACACGACCAGCGTAGTCTTCGGCCAGCCCCTGCAGTGGATGCGCGGTGCTTGCCACCGACAGGCGCAGGATGCCGGCCTCGTGGGTGTTGTGCACCAGCGGGTAGAAGCGGGTCTCGCCATCGCGTGCGCGCACGGCGATCAGCGACACTTCGCCGGTAAAGGGCACGAAGCCTTCGAGCAGGCACGGCACGCTGCCCAGTTCGGCGAAGGTCCCGGCCACGTCGGTGGCGCTGCGCAGGACCTTCTGGCCTTTGCCGTCATAGCCCAGGGTACGGGTTTTCAGCACGGCGGGCAGGCCGATGCTGGCCACCGCGGCGTCGAGATCGGCCTGGGACTGGATGTCGGCGAACGTCGGCGTCGGCACGCCCAGGTCCTTGAACATGCTTTTTTCGAACCAGCGGTCACGGGCGATGCGCAGCGCGTCGGCGCTGGGATACACCGGTACGAATTGCGACAGGAACGCCACGGTCTCGGCCGGAACGCTTTCGAACTCGAAGGTGACCAGGTCGACTTCGTCGGCCAACTGGCGCAGGTGATCCTGGTCGCCATAGTCGGCCCGCAGGTGCTCGCCCAGGGGGGCGGCACAGGCATCGGGCGCCGGGTCCAGGAACGCGAAATTCATCCCCAGGGGGGTACCGGCCAAGGCCAGCATGCGGCCCAGTTGGCCGCCACCGATTACACCGATCTTCATGTCAAAGAACCTCAGGCCTGGCGCGGGTCGGGATTGTCCAGAACGTTGTCTGTCTGCTCGGCGCGGAACGTTTTCAGCGCAGTGTGGAACTGCGGGTGCTTGGCGCCCAGGATGCTGGCCGACAGCAGCGCGGCGTTGATCGCGCCGGCCTTGCCGATGGCCAGTGTGGCGACCGGAATGCCCGCCGGCATCTGCACGATGGACAGCAGCGAGTCGACGCCCGACAGCATGGACGACTGCACCGGCACACCCAGAACCGGCAGGTGCGTCTTGGCCGCGCACATGCCTGGCAGATGCGCCGCGCCGCCGGCGCCGGCGATGATCACCTCGATGCCGCGGCTTTCGGCCTCGTCGGCATACTGGAACAGCAGGTCCGGGGTGCGGTGGGCGGAAACCACCTTGACCTCGAAGGGAATACCGAGCTTTTCCAGCATATCGGCGGTGTGGCTAAGGGTGGACCAATCGGACTTGGAGCCCATGATCACGCCAACCAATGCACTCATCGTCGAGCCTCTTCTCTTGGGCGCCCGCAGGCGCGTCAAAAAACAACGAGCCACGCAGGAAGACCGGCGTGGCTCGTTATGCGAATAATGGCCGGAACAGACCGGCCGAAGGCCGCGCAGTATACCGTAAGAATGAAGATTTATTGCAGCCATCTCGACCGACCGTCAAATGGCTGCGAAGCGCGGGTTTGTTGACTTTCAGGTCAGTGAAATCGGCGGTGAACGCTTCGCGGCCACTGGCCGCTCCTACACGAAACACGATGGCTTTGCGTAGGAGCGGCCAGTGGCCGCGAAGGCAGCACCGCCGAATCGAGTCAGGCGCTGCCCGCCGCCGCACCCTCCAACCGCTTCCACAACAGCCGCACATTGGCCTTGCGCACCAACGCACAGCGATACACGCGAATCTCCAACGGCACGTGCCACTGCTGCCCGCCACACACCACCAGCTCGCCGCGAGCCAGCTCGGCGCGTACGCTCAGGCGCGGCACCCAGGCGATCCCCAGGCCTTCGAGCGCCATGCTTTTCAGGCTGTCGGCCATGGCGGTTTCGTACACCGTGGTATAGCGCAGGCTGCGCTGACGCAGCAGCAGGTTCACCGAGCGCCCGAGAAATGCGCCTGCGGTGTAAGCCAGCAGTGGAATGCTGCCCTCGCCTTCCAGGTCGAACAACGGCTGGCCCTGGGCGTCGCTGGCGCAGATGGGCAGCATCTCGGTGGTGCCCAGGTGCAGCGACGGAAATATCTCCGGGTCCATCTGCATCGCCGAATCGGGGTCGTAGAACGCCAGCATCAGGTCACAGCCGCCCTCGCGCAACGCATGCACGGCATCGCCGACGTTGGTGGCCACCAGGCGGGTCGCGATGGGCAGGCCATCATTGCGCAGTTTCGCGATCCAGCCCGGAAAGAACCCCAATGCCAGCGAGTGCGCTGCAGCCACCTGCATGACCTCGCCCTGCCCGCCCTCCAAGTGATGCAGATGACGCAACACCTCGCCCAGTTGGTCGACCACCGTGCGCGCCGTGACCAGAAACAACTGACCGGCCTCGGTCAACTCGACCGGCGTGCGCGATCGATTCACCAACGTCAGGCCCAGCGCAGCTTCCAGGCTGCGGATACGCCGGCTGAACGCAGGCTGGGTGACGAAGCGGCGTTCAGCCGCTTGTGAAAAGCTGCGGGTGGCCGCCAGTGCGCTGAAATCTTCCAGCCATTTGCTTTCCAGGTTCATGTCGGTTCTCGGTACGTTGATTCGGGCAGCGTGTAACAGCCGGACGCGGCTCGCGCCGCTGCTACAGGGATCCCTTGTAGCAGCGGCGCAAGCCGCGTCGGCGGACAACACCGACGTCATTGGAATACGCCGGATCACCCTTGCGCGTCACATGCGCCATTATGCCGATTATGCATACCCCAGCAAGCATCAGCATTAGCCGCAAATCTGCTACAGGCCTAGCATTGCAAGCATTCCGGCACTTGCCGGGCCTCTACAGAGATTATCTCTATCATGTCCTCCGCTGCATCACTGCGCACTGAAAAAGACCTGCTCGGCGTTCTCGAAGTCCCGGCTGAAGCCTACTACGGCATTCAAACCCTGCGCGCCGTGCACAACTTCCGCCTCTCCGGCGTGCCGTTGTCGCACTACCCCAAGCTGGTCGTGGCCCTGGCCATGGTCAAGCAGGCCGCCGCCGATGCCAACCACCAGTTGGGGCATCTGAACACAGCAAAGCATGCGGCAATCAGTGAAGCGTGTGCCCGCCTGGTGCGCGGCGATTTCCACGATCAGTTCGTGGTCGACATGATTCAGGGTGGCGCCGGTACGTCCACCAACATGAATGCCAACGAGGTGATCGCCAACATCGCCCTGGAAGTCATGGGCCATCAGAAAGGCGAATACCAGTACCTGCACCCCAACAACGACGTGAACATGGCGCAGTCGACCAACGACGCCTACCCGACGGCCATTCGCCTGGGTCTGCTGCTGGGCCATGACGCCCTGCTGGCCAGCCTCGACAGCCTCATCCAGGCATTTGCCGCCAAGGGCGTGGAATTCGCTCACGTGCTGAAGATGGGTCGGACCCAGCTGCAGGACGCCGTGCCGATGACTCTGGGCCAGGAATTCAAGGCCTTCGCCACCACGTTGACCGAAGACCTCAACCGCCTGCGCAGCCTGGCTCCGGAACTGCTGACCGAAGTCAACCTGGGTGGCACCGCCATCGGCACCGGCATCAACGCCGACCCGGGCTATCAGGCCCTGGCCGTGTCGCGCCTGGCCACCATCAGCGGCCAGCCGCTGGTGCCCGCCGCCGACCTGATCGAAGCAACCTCCGACATGGGTGCCTTCGTGCTGTTCTCCGGCATGCTCAAGCGCACTGCGGTCAAGCTGTCGAAGATCTGCAACGACCTGCGCCTGCTGTCCAGCGGCCCGCGTACCGGCATCAACGAGATCAACCTGCCGGCGCGCCAGCCGGGTAGCTCGATCATGCCGGGCAAGGTCAATCCGGTGATTCCCGAAGCGGTCAACATGTGCGCCTTTGAGATCATGGGCAACGACCTCGCCTTGACCATCGCCGCCGAGGGCGGGCAGTTGCAGCTCAACGTCATGGAACCGCTGATCGCCTACAAGATCTTCGACTCCATCCGCCTGCTGCAGCGCGCCATGGACATGCTGCGTGAACACTGCATCGTCGGCATCACCGCCAACGAACAGCGCTGCCGCGAGCTGGTGGAGCACTCCATCGGCCTGGTCACCGCGCTGAACCCCTACATTGGCTATGAAAACGCCACCCGTATCGCTCGCATCGCCCTGCAGACAGGTCGCGGCGTGCTGGAGCTGGTACGTGAGGAAGGCCTGCTCGACGACGCCATGCTGGCCGACATCCTGCGCCCGGAAAACATGATCGCGCCGCGCCTCGTGCCCCTCAAGGCCTGAGCCGGCCGTACGCTCACCAGGTCGAGGGACTAGACACCTCTCACCTTTTGAGGGCTCCGAGAGCAATTTCGGAGCCCTTTTTTTGTGCCGCTGTAACGCCCTGGGTCAAACATCCCACAAGATGAATATGCCCAGTCCTATGCACCAAAAAGCTGCGCGGCCTAACACCTATGGGTATAGTGCCGCCCTTTTGAACTTGACGAGGTAACCCCCATGCTTGAAGTCATCAACGACTTCCTCTCGGGAAAAGTCCTGATCGTGCTTATCGTCGGCCTCGGTGGCTATTTCACCGTGCGCTCGCGCTTCGTCCAACTGCGCCACTTCCTGCACATGTTCAGTGTGTTCCGCGACAGCCTGCGCAACAGTTCAGACCAGCTCAGCTCGTTTCAGGCACTGATGCTCAGCCTGGCCGGGCGAGTCGGCGCCGGTAACATTGCAGGCGTCGGCATTGCCGTGACCCTGGGTGGCCCGGGCGCGGTGTTCTGGATGTGGGTCACCGCCCTGGTGGGCATGGCCAGCAGCTTCTTCGAATGTACCCTGGCGCAGGCCTACAAGCGCTGCGACCCCGACGGCCAATACCGCGGCGGTCCTTCGTTCTACATTCAGCACGGCCTGGGCAAGCGCTGGCTGGGGATGGTCATGGCGGTGCTGTTGCTGCTGACCTTCGGCTTTGCCTTCAACGGCTTGCAATCGCATGCGGTCACCAGTTCGCTGAACGATGCCTTCGGCCTGTCCACCACTTGGACCGGCGTCGGCCTGGCCGCGTTGCTGGGCCTGGTGTTCTTCGGTGGTATCAAGCGAATCGCGGCGGTCGCCGACCTGCTGGTGCCGGTCAAGACCCTGGCCTACATCGCCGTCAGCCTCTATGTGATCGTGCTGCAGTTCGATCAGGTTCCGGAAATGCTGGCGACCATCGTGCGCAGCGCGTTCGGCCTGGACCCGGTATTCGGCGGCCTGCTCGGCAGCGCCATCGTCATGGGCGTGAAACGTGGTGTGTTCGCCAACGAAGCGGGCCTGGGCAGTGCGCCCAACGTAGCCGCCGTGGCACAGGTCGAGCACCCGGTTGCACAGGGCGTGGTGCAGGCGTTCAGCGTCTTCCTCGACACTTTCGTGATCTGTACCTGTACCGCACTGGTGATCCTGCTGTCGGGCTTCTACACGCCGGGCTTCGAGGGCGATGGCATTGCTCTGACGCAGAACTCGCTGGCCAACGTGGTGGGTGAATGGGGCCGGGTGTTCATCAGTGTCGCCTTGTCGCTGTTCGTATTCACCTCGATCCTCTACAACTATTATCTGGGCGAGAACAGCCTGCGCTTCCTCATCGGCGACAACCGCAAGGCGGTGCTGGTGTACCGCGCGATCGTGCTGTTGCTGATCTTCTGGGGCGCCATCGAAAACCTGGAAACGGTGTTTGCCTTCGCCGACATCACCATGACCCTGCTGGCCTTCGTCAACCTGATCGCTTTGGCCATGCTGTTCAAGACCGGCCTGCGCCTGCTGCGCGACTATGATGCGCAGCGCAGTGCCGGGATCAAGGTACCGGTGTTCGATTCGCGGCAGTTCGCCGACCTCGACCTGGACCTCAAGGCCTGGCCGGTGCCAAATCCGGCGGCAGCCGATGAAAAGGCCCAGGCACCCCTGCCCGTCCAGCGTTAAGGAGGCTTCTGCATGAGCATTGCATCCCCTGCCCGTCACGTACGGGTGCTGTACACCGGCGGCACCATCGGCATGCAGGCCAGTGCCAATGGCCTGGCTCCGGCTTCGGGCTTCGAGGCGCGCATGCGCGAACAGCTCGCCGCCCAGCCTGAACGGGTGGTGCCGCACTTCAGCTTCGAGGAACTGCTGCCGCTGATCGACAGCGCCAACATGACGCCGGCCTACTGGCAGCGTCTGCGCGAAGCCGTGGTTCGAGCGGTGGATGAGCAGGGTTGCGATGCCGTACTGATTCTGCATGGCACCGACACGCTGGCGTACAGCGCGGCGGCCATGAGCTTCCAGTTGCTGGGGCTCCAGGCACCGGTGCTGTTCACCGGTTCCATGCTGCCTGCCGGGGTGCCCGGCAGCGATGCCTGGGAAAACGTCAACGGCGCCCTGGCAGATCTCGCTCGGGGCCTGGAGCCGGGTGTGCACCTGCATTTCCACGGTGCGTTGCTGCCGCCGACCCGCTGCGCCAAGGTGCGCAGCTCGGGGCGCAATCCGTTTGCCGCATTGCGGCGCACGGGTGGCGCCGCCAGGGTCGCACCGATGCCGGCGGCGCTGGATTATCGCCAGCCACGTCAGCCTGCCAGCATCGGTGTATTGCCGCTGTACCCCGGCCTCGGTGTGCCGCTGTTGCAGGCGGTCGTGGACAGCGGGGTGCAGGCCTTGCTGCTCGAATGCTACGGCAGCGGCACCGGGCCGTCCGACAACGCGGCGTTCCTCGACGCGCTGCGGGCAGCTCAGGCGCGGGGCATCGTGGTCGTGGCGCTGACGCAATGCCAGGAAGGCGGCGTCGAACTGGATGTGTATGAAGCCGGTAGCCGCCTGCGCGATGCAGGCGTGCTCTCCGGCGGCGGCATGACCCGCGAGACGGCACTGGGCAAGCTGCACGCATTGCTGGGTGCAGGCTTGCCGGTGGAAGAAGTCCGCCGCCTGGTAGAACTCGACCTGTGCGGCGAACTGGCCTGATCGAAACCGCGGCGCGCCCTTCGCGCTGCTCCAAGGGTTGCGCACATCCGTAGGAGCGGTCAGCGGCCGCGAAACAGACGCTGCGGTGCATCAGACAGACTGCGGCGCGCCCTTCGCGGCCACGGACCGCTCCTACGAAGCTTGCACGATCCCGTAGGAGCGGTCATCGGCCGCGAAACAGGCGCTGCGGTGCATCAGACAGACTGCGGCGCGCCCTTCGCGGCCACGGGCCGCTCCTGCGAAGCTTGCACGATCCCGTAGGAGCGGTCAGCGGCCGCGAAACAGGCGCTGCGGTGCATCAGACAGACTGCGGCGCGCCCTTCGCGGCCACGGGCCGCTCCTGCGAAGCTTGCACGATCCCGTAGGAGCGGTCAGCGGCCGCGAAACAGGCGCCGCGGTGTCACTGTCACTCAGCAGCCGGTCAGGCGTTCCACGCGCGCTTCGTTGGGAAAGAACAACGGACGCAGGCGAACGCCAACGCTGTTGCCGATGAAGGCGGCGACCAGCCACAGCCAGCCATGCAGGCTGCCAGAGGCAATGCCGCTGAAATACGCACCGATGTTGCAGCCATAAGCCAGGCGCGACCCATAGCCCAGTAACAACCCGCCAATCACGGCCGCGATCAGTGACCGGCGCGGGATCTTCAAGCTGGGCGCGAAATGTCCGGCCAACCCCGCCGCCAGCAGTGCACCCAGCACGATACCGATGTCCATGACGCTGGTGATGTCCTCCCACACCGGCGCAGCCAGCGCCTTGGCGTTGGATGCGGTTTGCCAGAACGCCCAACTGCCCACGTCCACGCCCAACCCACTGGCCACTTTCGCCCCCCACAGCGCAAACGCCGAAGTGATGCCCCAAGGCCGCCCGGCCAGCGCCAACGTGGCGAAGTTCAGCAGCGCCAGCGCGACTGCTCCCCACACCAAGGGCCACGGCCCGCGCAGGAACCTGTTCGAACCAGGCGTCGCCCGCACGTCGGGTGTTTCCAGCGCACCATGCCGACGCCGTTCCAGGCCCACCGTCACCCACGCGATCAGCGCGAACACGCCCAAGCTCAGCAACAGCGCCGGCACCACGCCCAGGCTCTTGACGATCGAGATCGCCGGCAACGATGGCAAGGCAAACCACCAGTCCACATGGTGGGTCGCGATCAGTGAGCCACAGATGAAGAACAGCAGGGTCACCAGCATGCGTGCGTTGCCACCACCGACGGTGAACAGCGTCCCCGACGCGCAACCGCCACCCAGCTGCATGCCGATGCCGAAAATGAAGGCACCGAACACCACCGACAAACCGGCGGGCGCGACCAGCCCCACCACCGGCTGGCCGAACAGGCTGCCTACACCCAGAACCGGAAAGAACAGCAGCACCGCCAGCGCCAGCATGACCATCTGCGCCCGCAGCCCTGCGCCTCGGCGATCACTGATGAAAACCCGCCAGGCAGACGTGAAGCCGAACGCTGCGTGATAAAGCGTCAGACCCAGGGCCGCACCGACCGCCCACAACAGCACCTGGCGCGAACCCACCGCAGCGGCGAGAAACACCCCGCCGAGCACCAGCAGAGAGATCGCCACCAGCGGCGCACCCAGTGCACGCCGTGGGGCAACAGAAAAAGTCGAACTCATGGCAGCATCCGAATAGAGAGACAAGACAGCGCAGCAGTATAAAACCTAAAGCCAGGTGTTGATGCGTCTCTGCGACCAGAGCGACTTCAGGCCGCAGGTGATCGGTGCCAGGCACCCGCAGGATTTTGTGAACAACCTTCTTGCAACGTTCCCTCGACGCGCCGGTCAGAAACTGTCCAACCGAGGCTGAGCTAGCCATTTCACTGTATGTAATACCAGACGCTTAGCGCGATCTGTGGATAAACCTGTGTGTAACCTTGGGTATAACCCTGTGGATACTTGTGTGGATAATCTTCCGAGTGCTGTTGGATGCACTCGCTCGCACAAGATGCCAAGATGACCGTCACGACCCACCGGAGCACCACCATGTCCGACCTCGCCATTCGTCCTGTTACCGCAGCCGACCATCTTGCCTGGCTGAACCTCTGGCGGGCCTACCAGCTTTTCTACCAGACCGAGATCCCCGAAGCCGTGACCCAGGTCACCTGGCAACGCATGCTCGACGACGCCGAACCCATGCACGCGGCGCTTGCCTGGCGCGACGGCGTGGCCATCGGCATGGTTCACTACATCTATCACCGCTCGTGCTGGACCATTGAAAACTCCTGCTACCTGCAGGATCTGCTGGTGGATGCTTCGGTACGCGGTGGGGGCGTGGGTCGCCGGTTGATCGAGTTCGTCTACGCAACCGCCAAGACCGCCGGTTGCGCCAAGGTCCACTGGCTCACCCATGAAACCAACAGCACCGCCATCGGGCTGTACCGGAATATCGCCGAGCAGCCCGGTTTCATCCAATTTCGCAAGCCACTCTAGGAGCTGCCATGCCCACATCCGCCTCCGCATCCGACTGGAAGCCCGTCAAGGCACCCGTGGCGACCACCATGAACGGTCGCTTCATCCGCCTGGAGAAACTCGATCCCAAGCGCCATGGTGAAGACCTCTGGGAAGCCCTGCAGGGGCCGCAGTCCGACGCGCAGCTGTGGGACTACCTGCCCTACGGTCCCTTCAACGACCTGGAGCTGTTCTACATCTGGCTCGACGGCTATGCCATCAGCAACGATCCGCTGGGCTTCTGCGTGGTCGACCAGCACACCGGCAAAGCCGAGGGCATCCTCAGCCTGATGTCCATCGTGCCGGCGCACGGACGCCTGGAAGTGGGCCACGTGGCCTTTGCCGCCTCCATGCAGCGCACCCCCAAGGGCACCGAGGCGATCTACCTGGCGCTCAAGCTGGCATTCGGTCAGGGCTATCGCCGGGTCGAATGGAAGTGCGACAACGCCAACAAACGTTCGCGCCGCGCCGCCGAACGCGTCGGTTTCAGCCTCGAAGGTGTGTTCCGCCAGCACATGGTGGTCAAGGGTCGCAACCGTGACACGGCGTACTTTTCCATCACCCACAGCGAGTGGCCGGCAATCGAGGCAGCGTTCGAGGGCTGGCTGGCGGTAGACAACCAGCCTTCTTCCGGCCAGCGCAAACCCTTGGAACAGTTTCGCGTCGGCGTTTAAATAATTCTGTAAAGACCAGGGGCTATACAGGACGACCTCACTGCAATCAGGTCGTCCGCTCATGCCGTACTCTCCGCACCGCCTCGCCCTTGCCATCGCTCTGCTCGCCCCGGGCACGCCGATGTCGGCGGCCTTCGCCAAAGACCTGCAGATCGATACCGCCATTCAGGCGACGCAAAGCCTGAGCGATACCGATCGCCTGACGGTGAGCAAGGCTGGGAGCATCACGGCCAGTGCCGAGGCGATCAAGCTCAAGGGTTCGGCAGCGGGTACTGGCGTGGTTGTGGATAACTCGGGCCGGCTGATCTCCACTGCCGATCGAGCCATCGACAGCTCCAGTAGCGGCGCAGTGCGCAACTACACCCTGATCAATCGCGCGGGTGCGCTGATTCAAGGCTCGTCCGATGCCTTTCGCATCAAGGACGATTTCAGTCGTGGCGCCATCGTCATCGACAACAGTGGCACGCTGCGCTCGCTGAACAAGCGCGCTATCGATCTGGAAGCCCTGGAAAGCGCCGGCATTGCCACCACCCTCGACAACCGCGCCGGCGGGTTGATCCGCAGCGAAAAGAACGACGCGATGAAAACCGGCATCAATGCCACGATTATCAACCACGGCGAGATATCCACAGGCGACACCTTCAGCCTCGACGACAAGTACGACGGTATCGACATGGCAGCGGCCACTGGCGTGTCCGTGTACAACCATGGCTTGATCAGCGGCGGCCGCCACGGCCTGACCACGGACGAAGGTGTGCTGCTGTACAACGAAGGCACGCTGATCGGCCGCAATGGCTCGGGCTACGGTTCGGACGGCAACGGCACGGTCATCAACCACGGCCTGATCTCCGGCGATGTGTCCGGCCTGCAGGCCGTGGGTGACGGCGACGGTGTGGACATCGACTACATCGGCCATATCGAGAACTACGGCACCATTCGCGGCACCGGTGCATCCGGTGCCAAGCCAGGCGATCCCCTCAATGCCAGCGAAGGCATCGCCATGGGCGGCGGTTATATTTTCAATGCGGCAGGCGCCACCATCAGCGGCGCCGACAATGCCATCCTGATCGACGATGGCAGCAATGGCTCGGCCCATGGCGCCACCTATCTGGAGAACCATGGCAGCATCAGCGGGCTCAACGGCTTCGGCGTGCAGCTCAATGGCGCCTTCGCCGACACCGTCATCAACGCTGGCTCCATCGGCGGCAGCAATGGACAGGCCCTGCAAATGGGCGCAGGCGATGACCGTTTGACCGTACTTAGCGGTGGTCGCTTCAACGGTGTGGTCGACGGCGGCAGCGGCCGCGATCGTGTGATCCTGGAGGGCAATGCCGGCGGCAGTTTCGGCAACAGCCGCCACTTCGAAACCCTGGAAGTGCAGAGCGGCACCTGGACCCTCACCAGCATCGGCGACTTCAGCGCCGACAGTCGCATTGCCAACGGCGCCACGCTGATCAACCAGGGCAGTATTGCCGGCAACCTCAGCGTTGACCCGGGCGGCGTCTACGCCGGCGGTGGCGCAGTGGGCAACCTGCTCGTCAACGGCACCTTGTCGAGCAACAGCCAGCTGGGCACTGCCTTGGTCAACGGCGACCTGACACTGGCACGCGGCGCAACCCTGGCGTATGGGGTGAACGCCGATGGCAGCAGTGCGCCGCTGCAGGTGGCAGGCGCGGCCAATCTCGACGGCGCCACCCTGGCCGTTGTCCCGAGCAGTGGCGAATACCCCTGGCAAAGCCGCTACACCGTGCTGCAGGCGGGCAGCGTGAACGGTCGCTTCGGTACGGTGACGAGCGACTACGCCTTTCTGACCCCGACCCTGAGCTACGGCGCGACCGCGGTCGACCTCGACTACACCCGCAACGACATCGCCTTCGCCGACTTCGCCAGCACCACCAATGGCGGCAATGCGGCCCGCAGCCTGGCTGCCGCAAGCAGCGGCACCTTGTACAACGCCCTGCTCGGCACCAGTACCGCCAGCGCAGGGGCGGCCATCGAGCAACTGGCTGGCAGCAGCAACGCCAACCTGGCTGCCGCAACCCTGGCCGGTACCACCCAGGTCGGCAGCAGCATGCTCTCGGCCATGCGCCAGATGGGCAGCGGCAGCGGCCTGCTGGTGGGCCTGGGCGCACAAGACACGCCGGTGCTGGCCGCCAGCGGCATACCCGACCAGGCCCGCAACCTCAACGACCCCAACGCACAGGGCCGTGTCTGGGTCCAGGCACTGGGCAGCTACGGCAAGCTCGATGGCGAACACGGCAGCGATGGCCTCGAACAACGGACTTCGGGCGCCGTGCTGGGCACCGACTGGGCACTGACCCCGGACTGGCGCGTGGGCCTGCTGGGCGGTTATTCGCGTACCGACCTGGACGCATCCGGCGTGGACGGCAAAATCGACAGCTGGCACGCAGGCATCTACGCCCTGCGCCAGAACGGTCCGCTGGCCCTGCGCCTGGGTGCGGCCTACAGCCAGCATGATGGCAACAGCAAGCGCAGTGTCGACTTCGCCGGCTTCAGTGATCGTTTGCGCGGCGACTACGACGCCGACAGCCAGCAAGCCTTCGCCGAACTGGGCTACGACCTGGGCAGCGGCCGGCTCAGCGCCGAACCGTTCGCCAACCTGGGCTACCAGCGCTACAGCCGCGACGGCTACCGCGAAAAAGGCGGAGCCGCCGCCCTCGCCGTGGACGCCCAGACACAGGAAAACTTCACCAGCACCTTCGGCGTGCGCCTGGCTCACTTGAGCCAACTGGACAACGGCATGAGCCTGACCCCGCGTGGCAGCCTGGGCTGGCGTCATGCCTATGGAGACGTCGACAACAGCACCCGGCAGGCGTTTGCCAGTGGTGGCAATGCGTTCAGTGTCGAAGGCAGCGCCCTGGACCGCGACAGCCTGATGGTCGAAGCCGGCCTGGACCTGGGTGTCAGTGCGCGGCAGAGTGTCGGCATCGGTTACACCGGCGAGCTGGGTAGCAACAGTCGCAACCATGCTGTGGTCGGCCAGTGGCAGATGCACTTCTGATCAGTATCGCGGCTGCCGGGTGGACAAAAAAAAGGGGGCCACCCGGCCCCCAGAGGAAAACCTTGAAACCTGAGATCAGCCCTCGATCTCGATCAGTATCTCGCCGGGGTTCACGCGGTCGCCCTTGGCCACGTGGATCGCCGTGACCTTGCCTGCCACACCGGCCTGGACCTCGGTTTCCATCTTCATCGCCTCGGTGATCAACAGCGCCTGGCCGGCCTTGACCGAGTCACCCAGCTTGACCAGCACATCGACGATATTGCCGGGCATGGCGGTGCTGACATGGCCGGGTTCGCTGGCCTGCTTGCGTTTGCCGATACCGCTGCCGACGAACTCGTTCAACGGCTCGAACACCACCTCTTCAGGCATGCCGTCGATGGACAGGTAGAAGTGCCGCTTGCCTTCGGCCTTGACCCCGACACCGGTGATGTCGACTCGATAGCTCTCGCCGTGCACATCAATGACGAATTCGGTCGGTACCCCTTCACCGCTGCGCGCAACCTGCGCTCCGGCCTCGGGGATCGGCAGCAACACCTCGGGCACCAGCGTGCCGGCGGCACGCTCTTCGAGGAACTTGCGCCCGATGTCGGGGAACATCGCAAACGTCAGTACATCCTCCTCCGACTGGGCCAGCTCGCCGATGTCCTTGCGCAGCTTGTCCATCTCCGGCTTGAGCAGGTCGGCGGGACGTACGTCGATGACCTCCTCGCTGCCGATCGCCTGGCGCCGCAGTTGTTCGTTGACCTTGCCCGGCGCCTGGCCATAGCCGCCTTGCAGGTACAACTTCACTTCGTTGGTGATGGTCTTGTAGCGCTCGCCGGCCAACACGTTGAAGAATGCCTGGGTACCGACGATCTGCGAGGTGGGCGTGACCAGTGGCGGGAAGCCGAGGTCTTCGCGCACCTTGGGGATCTCGGCCAGCACCTCGTTCATGCGGTTCAGCGCGCCCTGCTCCTTGAGCTGGTTGGCCAGGTTGGAAATCATCCCGCCCGGCACCTGGTTGACCTGCACGCGGGTATCGACCGCGGTGAATTCGCTTTCGAACTGGTGGTATTTCTTGCGCACGGCGTAGAAATACAGGCCGATTTCCTGCAGCAGTTCCAGGCTCAGGCCGGTATCGAATTCGCTGCCCTTGAGCGCCGCGACCATCGACTCGGTGCCCGGATGGCTGGTGCCCCAGGCGAAGCTCGAGATGGCGGTGTCGATGTGATCGGCGCCATTTTCCACGGCCTTGAGCTGGCACATCGCGGCCAGGCCTGCCGTGTCGTGGCTGTGGATGAACACCGGCAGCGACTGCTCGGCCTTCAACGCCCTGACCAGCTCGCCGGTCGCATAAGGTGTCAGCAAGCCGGCCATGTCCTTGATCGCTACCGAGTCGCAGCCCATGGCTTCCATCTGTTTGGCCTGGGCCACGAACGCGGCCACGGTATGCACCGGGCTGGTGGTATAGGCGATGGTGCCCTGGGCGTGTTTGCCGGCTGCCTTCACGGCCTCGATGGCCACGCGCAGGTTCCGCACGTCGTTCATGGCATCGAAGATGCGAAACACGTCGATACCGTTGTCGGCCGCCTTGGCCACGAAGGCCCGCACCACGTCATCGCTGTAATGCCGGTAGCCGAGCAGGTTCTGCCCGCGCAGGAGCATCTGCAGACGCGTGTTCGGCAGCGCCTCGCGCAGCTTGCGCAGGCGTTCCCACGGGTCTTCCTTGAGAAAGCGCACGCAGGCATCGAAGGTGGCGCCGCCCCATACTTCCAGCGACCAGTAGCCCACCCGGTCGAGCTTGTCGCAGATAGGCAGCATGTCTTCGGTGCGCATGCGCGTTGCCAGCAAGGACTGGTGGGCGTCGCGCAGGATGGTGTCGGTAACGAATATTCGCTTGGAAACAGGCGTATTGGACATTGTTGTGTTCCTCACAGGCCGGCGTGGGCGGCGATGGCGGCGGCGATGGCCAGGGCCAGCTCTTCGGGTTTGCGCTTGATCGAGTACTGGGTCAGCTCGGGGTGGCTGTCGACGAAACTGGTGTTGAACTGGCCACTGCGAAACTCGGGGTTGCGCAGGATTTCCTGGTAGTACGCCGCAGTGGTCTTGATGCCTTGCAGGCGCATGTCATCCAGCGCACGCAGGCCGCGGTCCATGGCCTCCTCCCAGGTCAGCGCCCAGACCACCAGCTTCAGGCACATGGAATCGTAGAACGGCGGAATGGTGTAGCCGGTATAGATCGCCGTGTCGGTGCGTACGCCCGGCCCGCCAGGCGCGTAATAGCGGGTGATCTTGCCGAAGCTGGGCAGGAAATTGTTCTTCGGATCCTCGGCATTGATGCGGAACTGCAGGGCAAAGCCGCGGTGCACGATGTCTTCCTGCTTTACCGAAAGAGCCAGCCCCGAGGCGATGCGGATCTGCTCACGGACGATGTCGATGCCGGTGATTTCCTCGGTGATGGTGTGTTCGACCTGCACCCGGGTGTTCATCTCCATGAAATACACCTCGCCCTCGGCGAGCAGGAATTCCACGGTGCCGGCGTTCTCGTAACCCACCGCCTTGGCCGCTCGCACCGACAGGTCGCCGATGTAGGCGCGCTGCTCGGGGGTCAGCTGCGGGCTGGGCGCGATCTCGATGAGCTTCTGGTTGCGCCGCTGAATCGAGCAGTCGCGCTCGAACAGGTGCACCACATTGCCGAAGCTGTCACCCAGAATCTGTGCTTCGATGTGCTTGGGATTGACGATGCATTTTTCCAGGAACACTTCGGCCGAACCGAAAGCCTTGGTCGCTTCGGAAATCACCCGCGGGAACGCCTGCTCCAGCTCCTCGCGGCTGTTGCAGCGACGAATGCCGCGCCCGCCGCCACCGGAAGTGGCCTTGAGCATGACCGGATAGCCGATGCGTTCGCCCTCCTCCAGCGCTTCGCGGATGTCGGCCACGTTGCCCTCGGTGCCGGGCGTGACCGGCACGCCCGCCTTGATCATGCTGCGCCGGGCTTCGGTCTTGTCACCCATGCGGCGGATGACTTCGGCAGACGGGCCGATGAACTTCACCCCTCGCTCGGCGCAGATATCCGCCAGCTCGGCGTTCTCGGAAAGAAAGCCATAGCCTGGATGCAGGGCATCACAGCCGGTTTCCACCGCCAGGTTCACCAGCTTGCGTGGGTTCAGGTAACCGGCCAGGGGCTCGGCACCGATGCTGTGGGCTTCGTCGGCGCGCTTGACGTGCAGCGCATGACGATCGGCTTCGGAGTAGATCGCGACCGAACGAATGCCCATTTCGGCGCAGGCTCGTACGATACGTACGGCAATCTCACCTCGGTTGGCGATCAGGATCTTTTTTATCACTTGGAATTTCCTCGACCGATGAATCCATTCGGGTCGGTGCGTGGCCGACCCTTTGGGTAACCAGTTGTTTCCTGGTTGCCCCTGCAAGCTAGCGCGGCATGAGGATTAATAAAAATAAATCTTTGTTGGGTTACATATTAGTAAAAGCTTATATTTGAGGAACTGCCCACCGCACATCGGATTGAGAAATGCGTAAGTCATTGATGCGCCTGACGTTGCGTCAGCTGCAAGTGTTCAACGAAGTGTGCGACCTGCGCTCCTACAGCCGCGCGGCAGAAGAAATGTCGCTGACTCAACCGGCAGTCAGCTTGCAGATTCGTCAGCTGGAAGAGCTGGTGGGCCAGCCCTTATTCGACTATGTGGGCAAGAAGCTCTACCTGACCGAGGCAGCGCAAGCGCTGCAGGCCGCCAGCCGGGACATCTTCGGCCGCCTGGAAAACCTCGACATGCAGCTGTCCGACCTGCAGGGCTCGCTGCAGGGGCAACTCAAGCTGGCGGTCGAATCCAGTGCCAAATATTTCACGCCACACCTGTTCGCCGCCTTCCGCACGCTGCATCCGGAAGTCAATCTGCAGCTCACGGTGGTCAACCGTGCGCAGGTCATTCGCCGTTTGAGTGACAACCGCGACGACGTGACCATCATGTCGATGGTGCCGCAGGACATGGGGCTGGACTTTATGCCCTTCCTCAACAACCCGATCGTGGCGGTGGCTCCGCCCGAGCACCCGCTGTGCCAGCAGGAACGGGTGAACCTGCAGGAGCTGCAAGCCTATACGTTGCTGGTACGCGAACAGGGTTCGGGCACACGACGAGCGTGCGAGGAATATTTCAAGGAGAAGCGCGTGCATTTTGCGCAGACGCTGGAAGTGTCTTCCGCCGAGGCTCAGCGCGAATGCGTGATTGCGGGGCTGGGGCTGGCACTGCTGACACGCCACGCCGTCGCCAGGGAGTTATCCACAGGCACGTTGTGCGAATTGCGTGTGGAAGAGCTGCCGTTGCAGCGCAGTTGGTGCGTGGTGCAGGCCAAGGCACGGCGTCAGTCGCCGGTGGCGTTGGCCTTTGCCGCATTCATCCCCGCCGAACGTGCGCAGATCAAGGCGCTGGTCGAGCGCTTTGGCGGGAATCCGCCGATGCCGCCTGCCAGTAATTGAGCTCGGCATCGTCGCCGATTTCCTGGAGCAAGCGACGCTGCTCGGAATAGCTCTCGATCGCACGGCGAAACTCCATGCGGCGCTGATCTTCCTGCTGACGTTTGGTACGGGTAGCGCTGTTGCCCTGCGGTTGCGAGCCATCGAAGTAACGAGCCATTGCGTGTCTCCCAGTTCGAGTTCGGGAGTACAGGGTGGCGTGGCTATGTGAAGGTTTGGCGACGAGGCGGTGAACATCGGGTTAAACCGCAGCGGTCGCTCAGTCCTCGTGAGCCTCGTGGGCCTTCAACGACTTGGGCGACAGGCGCAGGCTGCGCAGACTGCGCTTGACGCTCTTCAAGTGATTGACCAGGTCTGGGCCGCGGGCCATTGCCACGCCCATGGCCAGTACGTCGATCACCACCAGGTGGGCGATGCGGGAGGCCAGCGGGGTGTAGATCTCGGTGTCTTCATGCACGTCGACCGCCAGGTTGACCGTCGCCAGTTCCGCCAACGGCGTCTGCCCCGGGCACAGCGAAATCAGGGTGGCGCCGGTTTCACGCACCAGGTTGGCGGTGATCAGCAGGTCCTTCGAGCGCCCGGATTGGGAGATGCACACGGCCACGTCGGTCGGCTTCAGTGTCACTGCCGACATGGCCTGCATGTGCGGGTCCGAGTACGCCGCCGCTGTCAGCAGCAGACGGAAGAACTTGTGCTGGGCATCGGCGGCCACTGCGCCGGATGCGCCGAAACCATAGAACTCGACACGCTGTGCGGTGACCATGGCGCTGATCGCCCGCTGCAGGGCTTCGGGGTCGAGCTTCTCGCGCACCTCCATCAGGGTATGCAGGGTGGTGTCGAAGATCTTCAGGCTGTAGTCGGCCACCGAGTCGTCTTCGTGGATGGCGAACTGACCGAAACTCGCCCCCGCCGCCAGGCTTTGCGCCAGCTTGAGTTTGAGGTCCTGGAAACCGGTGCAGCCGATCGCCCGGCAGAAACGCACGATGGTCGGCTCGCTGATGCCCACGCTGTGCGCCAGGTCGGCCATGGAGCTGTGCATCACCGCCGCAGGGTCCAGCAGCACATGCTCGGCAACCTTGAGTTCGGATTTGCGCAGCAGGTGGCGAGACTGGTCGATGTGTTGCAGCAGGTTCAAGGGACAGCTTCCGCTAAAGGGGTCGAAGGGCCGGGATGTAGCTAGTCTGCAGTTATACTACAGGCCTCTGTGATCGCCCAGTTAAACGTCTCAGCAAGGATGATCGGCCGCCAATCCGGCCCTTGCGAATGTCATCGGTACCCATGAGTCTCACCTGCGCGTACCCCGGCCCAGGCTAGCGGTGGTCACCGGTACGCGCCGACACGTCGGTGACCAGAACGATGGTCTGGTGAACTTCACCTCGGGCATTTCGCACGCCGATCAGTTGTAGCCATTGACCATACTGCTCCCCATTCAGTCGCGTCTCGGTCAGCGCTCCCTGCCATGAACCCTCGACGTCCATGGCATGCCGAATCGACGCCTCGCACCTGCGCGCATCGCGACTGCAAGGCAGTTGCCACCAGGATCGCCCGCAGAGTTGATCCGCAGCCAGCCCGGTAATACGGCTGAATGCCGGATTCGACGTCAGTACTTTGCAATGAGCATCGAGCACCAGGATGCCCTCGCTGGAATGGTCGAACACCAACCCCGCCAGCTCCAGCTGGCCGCTCAGGGCGATGTCGCGGCTGGCGTCGCGGCGGGTGCCGACCATGCGCAGGACACTGCCATCCGCCGCACGCTCCACGGCCCGACCGTGGTCTTCGATCCACAACCAGTGGCCTTCATGGTGGCGGATGCGGTACTGCACCAGGTAGTCGTCGCTGCGACCCTTGAGGTGGTCGATCATGGCGCGCTTCACCCGCGGCACGTCCTCCGGGTGCATGCGCGGGCGCAGTTGCTTGAGCATTGCCTGCATGAATTCCGGCTCCAGGCCGAACAGCTCCTTGAGTTGGGTGTGGTAGACCTCGTCAGTGCTCAGGTTCCAGTCCCACAGGCCCAAACCGCTCGCCTCCAACGCCAGGGCCAGACGCTGCTCGCTCTTGCCCAGCGCCTGGTTGGCCTGATCCAGTTCACGACTGCGCTGCTGCACGCGATTTTCCAGCTCCGCATGGGCTTGAGCCAATTGCTGCTGGGCCTCGCGGCGCTGGCCAACTTCGGTGGTCAGGGCCTGGTTCAGGCGCTCGCTGCGGCTTTGCGCCAACTGCAGGGTCTCGATCAGCTCCTGGTTGCGAAAGCGCCGCAACAGGCTGCGGTTGGTCAGGCGATTGACCTGCCAGGCGACCACCAGCAATGCCCCCAGGAAAATCAGCCCGAACCAGCCCCAGCCGCGCTGGGCGCCGTCGTTCCATACGAACAGGTAGGCGGTGGGCGGCAGCAGGCACGGCAAGGTATAGGCAAGAAAGGCCGGCAGGCTGACGGCGTAGGCCACGCTGGCCGACAGCGTCGCCGCGCCGAGCAGGCCGAACACCCAGGCCTGCTGGATGAGGTTGTCTTCGGACACCAGCATGATGGCCGCCGCCGCCAGGGTCGCGCCGCTGACGGCCGAGCCGAAGATGAACATGCGCCGCCAGTGGGCCTGGGCCTGCCGGTCCGGCATGGCCGCATCGAACGCCGCCACCTGGATGACCCGTCCGGCCACCAGCAGCAACAGCCACAACAACCCGATGCTGACCCCCAGGTAATGCTGCGGAATCCATAGCAGCCAGGCGCACAGGCCGCCGTTGAGCAGCATCAGCAAGGTCGGCAGCAACGAGCCCTGGTACAGCAGGCGCGTGCGCTCGGCGGCCAGTTGCGCGGCGTAGCGCTCCTGCAGGGCCTGCTGCTCCAGCGGCGAGTCCAGCGGGTTGAGGTTCGGCGTCATGGGCAATGTGCTTGTCGTGAGGTGCCATCCGTCGAGCCAGAATACACAAGCACAGGCGGCGCACTTGCACCTTATGTCCGACTCTGCAGGTATTTATCCAAAGACGCGCAACTCTTGTTTGCCCCAACTCCATCGCGCACCCTAAAATGCCCGGATGCGCGATGACCTCTCCCTTCTGCTGAACTCCCTCAACGATGCCCAACGCCAGGCCGTAGCGGCCTCCGTCGGCCGTCAGTTGGTCCTGGCCGGTGCTGGTTCCGGTAAAACCCGAGTGCTGGTGCACCGTATCGCCTGGCTGATCCAGGTCGAAAACGCCTCGCCGCACTCGCTGCTGTCGGTGACGTTCACCAACAAGGCGGCCGCCGAGATGCGCCAGCGCATCGAGCAGCTGATGGGCATCAACCCGGCCGGCATGTGGGTCGGCACCTTCCACGGCCTGGCCCACCGCCTGCTGCGCGCGCACTGGCAGGAAGCTGGCCTGAACCAGAACTTCCAGATTCTCGACAGCGACGACCAGCAGCGCCTGGTCAAGCGGGTCATGCGCGAGCTGGGCCTGGACGAGCAGAAGTGGCCGGTGCGCCAGGCGCAGTGGTTCATCAACGGGCAGAAGGACGAAGGTCTGCGCCCGCAGCACATCCAGCCTGGTGGCGACCTGTTCCTGGCGACCATGCGCTCGATCTACGAGGCGTACGAGGCGGCCTGCGCGCGGGCGGGGGTGATCGACTTCTCCGAACTGCTGCTGCGCGCCCTCGACCTGTGGCGCGACAACCCTGGCCTGCTGGCGCACTATCAGCGCCGTTTCCGCCATGTGCTGGTCGACGAGTTCCAGGACACCAACGCCGTGCAGTACGCCTGGCTGCGGTTGCTGGCACAAGGTGGCGACAGCCTGATGGTGGTAGGCGACGACGACCAGTCGATCTACGGCTGGCGCGGCGCCAAGATCGAAAACATTCACCAGTATTCCGCCGACTTCCCTGATTCGCAGCTGATTCGTCTGGAACAGAACTACCGCTCCACCGCCGGCATCCTCAAGGCCGCCAACGCCCTGATCGCCAACAACAGCGGGCGTCTGGGCAAGGAGCTGTGGACCGATGGCGGCGATGGCGAGCCGATCAGCCTGTACGCCGCGTTCAACGAACACGACGAGGCGCGCTATGTGGTCGAAACCATCGAGAGCGCGCTCAAGACCGGCCTGGCGCGCAGCGACATCGCCATTCTCTACCGTTCCAACGCCCAGTCGCGGGTGCTGGAAGAGGCGCTGTTGCGCGAGCGTATCCCTTATCGCATCTATGGCGGGCAGCGCTTCTTCGAACGCGCCGAAATCAAGAACGCCATGGCGTACCTGCGCCTGCTCGAAGGGCGCGGCAACGATGCCGCCCTGGAGCGGGTGATCAACGTCCCGCCACGCGGCCTGGGCGAGAAGACCGTCGAAGCCATCCGTCAGCATGCCCGTCATGCCGAAGTGTCGATGTGGGAAGCCGGCCGCCAACTGGTGGCCAACAAGGGCCTGACCGGGCGTGCCGCCAATGCCCTGGGCACGTTCATCGAGCTGATCGAGAACCTCGCCGCCAAGGTCATGCAGATGCCGTTGCACCTGATGACCCAGACGGTCATCGAGCAGTCCGGCCTGATCATCTACCACCAGGAAGAAAAGGGCGAAAAAGGCCAGGCACGGGTGGAAAACCTCGAGGAACTGGTCAGCGCTGCGCGCAACTTCGAAAACGGCGAGGCAGAAGCCGACCTGACGCCGCTGGCGGCATTCCTGGGCCATGCCTCGCTCGAGGCCGGCGACACCCAGGCCGAGGAGCACGAGGACAGCGTGCAGCTGATGACCCTGCACAGCGCCAAGGGCCTGGAGTTTCCCTACGTGTTCCTGGTGGGCATGGAAGAAGGCCTGTTCCCGCACAAGATGAGCCTGGAAGAGCCTGGCCGTCTCGAGGAAGAGCGTCGCCTGGCCTATGTCGGCATCACCCGGGCCATGCAGCAGCTGGTCATGACCTACGCCGAAACGCGCCGCCTCTACGGCAGCGAGACCTACAACAAGGTGTCGCGTTTCGTGCGCGAGGTGCCCGCCGGGCTGATCCAGGAAGTGCGCCTGTCCAACAGCGTGAGTCGTCCTTTCGGCGGTGGCCAAGCGCAGAACTCGAGCAGCCTGTTCGGTGCGGCCAACATTCCGGAAACCCAGTTCAACCTGGGCCAGCGGGTGCAGCATTCGGTGTTTGGCGAGGGTGTGATCCTCAACTTCGAAGGCTCCGGCGCGCAGGCGCGAGTGCAGGTCAACTTCGCCGAGGGCAGCAAGTGGTTGATGCTGGGGTACGCGAAGCTCGAGCCAGTGTAGCCACTGGCTGCAGGGCTTTGTCGCGGTGCCCGGCGGCCGCGAAAAAGCCGACACGGCCTTTCCAACCAGCAACGAATTTTCCTACGCCGCGCTTCGCATTTACGCAAAAGCTCGAAACATGTTGTCACTAGCTATGTACAGCACACCTGTGCAACATGACTCGCGTGCAATCCACCTAACGGAATGAACCTATGCAACGTTTTCTCAGCATGGCCCTGGCCCTGTGCATCGGCCTGACCATGAGCCTCGATGCCAGTGCCAAACGCTTCGGCGGCGGCAAGAGCATGGGCGCAGCCCCGACTCACCAGACTCGCCAGGCCGCGCCCACCACCCCAGGTGCCGCAGCAGCCGTCCCAGGCCGTGCAGCCCCAGCCGCCAGCGGTGCCTCGCGCTGGTTGGGCCCTCTGGCCGGCCTCGCCGCCGGTGGCCTGCTGGCGTCCATGTTCATGGGCGATGGCTTCCAGGGCATGCAGATCTTCGACTTCCTGATCATGGCGGTCATCGCCTTCCTGATCTTCCGCTTCATCGCCGCTCGCCGTCGCAAGCAGCAGCAGGGCCCGCAAATGGCCGGCGCCGGTGCTCCGTACCAGCGTGAAGCGATCGACCAGGCACCTGCCCAACCGTCGATCTTCGGTGGCGCCAGCGGTGCTTCCGCAGCCCGTCCGGTGATCAACGCGCCGGCCTGGTTCAACGAAGAAAGCTTCCTGAACGCAGCCCGCAGCCACTTCCAGTCGCTGCAGCAGCACTGGGACGCGAACGAGATGGACAAGATCGCCGAGTTCGTTACCCCGCAAATGCTGCAATCGTTGAAGCAGGAACGTGCCGAGCTGGGTGATGGCTTCCAGTCCACCTACATCGACGATCTGCAAGTGCAGCTGGAAGGTGTCGATGATCGCGCCGAGAAAACCATCGCTACCCTGACATTCGTCGGCGTATCGAAGACCTCGCGCTTCGACAAGGGCGAACCCTTCAGCGAAAGCTGGAACATGGAACGCGCCCAGGGCGAAAATCAGCCTTGGCTGGTCGCGGGTATCCGCCAGAACTGATACACGTCACGCTTTGCAAAGCCCCGGCCCTGGTCGGGGCTTTTGCATTTTGAACGTTGCATCCATTTCCAGCTAAGGTATAAACCGCAGCGCGTATTCTGGTCAGAGGAAAACATCGTGGAAGAAGTGATCGAGCAGCTCCGAGAAGCCAATGAGCCGGTACCGGTTCCCCTGGAACTGCCAGACGAAGACCTGCTGGTCGAGATCGAAGAGCAGTTGTTCATCAATATTCCGTTCGTCTTCAAGGAGTATCTGCTCACCGTCAGCGACGTCGTGTATGGCAGCCTGGAACCGGTCACCGTGACCGACCCGCAATCGCATACGTATCTGCCGGAGGTCGCCGCCAGCGCCTGGGACATCGGCGTACCACGCGAGCTGATCCCGATCTGTCAGGACGGCGAGGACTACTACTGTGTCGAAGAAGACGGCACCGTGGTGCTGTGGTCGGGCGAGGAAGAGCTGGTGACCGAGGAAAGCTGGGAGTCGGTCTGGCACTGGGTGCGAGACGTCTGGCTGGAAAGCTGATCGGTAGAGGCAGGTGTGACCTTTTCACAGCTCGATGGCGCGCCGCCAACCCTGTGGGAGCGGGTTCTACCCGCGAAGAGGCCAAACCTGCCTACCCAAATTCAATGCTCGACGTTGTTATCCAAGGTTTCCAGCAAAGCCACCTGCATTCGCGTATGCACGCGAATGAGCCAGCGCCACAACACGGCCACCACTGCAGCTGCAACCACCGCAATCAACAGCAGTAATTCCATGGTCGGCAATATGCTCGCCGACAGTGCCGCCAGCAGCACGAAAATCACCAGCAGCGACAGCAGCGGAATGACTTCGGCGATGACGCGCCGCACCCGCTGGGTATGCCTGCCAGCCATTTCAGGCTTCACCCCCATTTCCGCCAGCAGCATCGACAGTGCCTTGAGCTTGCGATAGGCGGCGATCAAAAACGGCAGCGACAGCAGCAAGGCTGCGCCCCAGATCAACGCCTTCTGCCCGCCGGGCTCGGCCACCCAAGTCGTCAGGTGACCGCCGATACGTTCGGCAAAATAGGCGCCAGCCAGAAAGATACCGATCACCAGCGCCAGGTTGACCCCTACCTGCAGGAGGATCTTGCGGATCATCAATGCCAGCATGGCGCCCTGCCCGCGCGGCTGGATGCTGCGCAGCCATTCCCCGTACATGCCCAGCACGCGTGCGACACGTTGCGGCACGATAGCGCCGAGGCGATGCGACAAGGGATCGGCTGCCCGGATCAGGTACGGCGTGGACAGCGTGGTCAGCACCGACACGGCCACGGCAACGGGATAGAGAAAATCGCTGGTGACCTGCAGGGTCATGCCCAGCGCGGCGATGATGAACGAGAACTCGCCGATCTGCGACAAGCCCATGCCCACCCGCAGCGATGTCTTGCCATCGTTGCCGGCAATGAACGCGCCCAGCCCGCAAGAGACGATCTTGCCGAGCACCACGGCCACGGTGATGACTGCAATCGGCCAGGCATAGTCGAGCAGGATGGCGGGGTCGAGCATGAGGCCGATGGCGACGAAGAAGATCGCGCTGAACATGTCGCGGATGGGTTCGATCAGACGCTCGATCTTCAGCAATTGCCGCGACTCGGCCATGATCGCCCCGATCAGGAAAGCCCCGAGCACCATGCTGTATTCAAGCTTGACCACCAGCAGGCAAAAGCCGAAGCACAGGCCCAGCACGGTCACCAGCAGCATCTCGTTGCTTTCGAAGGTGGCCACATAGGCCAGCAGTCGGGGCACCACCAGGATGCCCACGACCAGGGCAATGACCATGAACAGCGAGAGCTTGCCGACCGTCGAGAACACCTCGCCCGAACTGACCGCGCCGCTGACGGCGATCCCCGACAGCAGGGCGATGATGCCGATACCTAGAATATCCTCGACGATCAGCACGCCGAAGATCAACTGGGCGAAGCGCTCGTTCTTCATCTTCAGGTCGTTGAGCGCCTTGACGATGATGGTGGTCGAGGAAATGGCCAGGATAGCCCCGAGGAACAGCGAGTCCATGGTGCCCCAATCGAACCAGCGGCCGATTTCGTAGCCGATCCAGATCATCAGCACGATTTCCAGGAACGCAGCGATGAAGGCCGTGGCACCGACCTTGAACAGTTTGCGCAGGCTGAATTCCAGGCCCAGGCTGAACATCAGAAAGATCACGCCCAGTTCGGCCAGGGTCTTGATGGTGTCTTCGTCGTGGATCAAGCCGAACGGCGGCGTATGGGGGCCGATGATGAAGCCGGCAACGATGTAGCCCAGCACCACGGGTTGCCGTAGCCGGTGAAACAGAATCGTCACCACGCCGGCTACCAGCATGATCACCGCCAGGTCCTGGATAAAACTGATGGCATGCACGGTGATAGCCTCCATTGCTATTCAGAATTGCTGTACCAATTGTTTCAGAAAGGCAGATTAACACCGGCCATTGCAGGCGAACGTCAGTGCAATATGCGGAAACAGATCGCCGCTATGCCCTGCGTAATGGCACGATAGA
Organism: Pseudomonas baltica; assembly: GCF_014235765.1. Lineage (GTDB taxonomy): Bacteria > Pseudomonadota > Gammaproteobacteria > Pseudomonadales > Pseudomonadaceae > Aquipseudomonas > Aquipseudomonas baltica. The sequence goes on along the minus strand of NZ_JACMYH010000003.1, from coordinate 140,563 downwards.
CGTGACGGCGCCCGTCCGTTCGGCGTCCGCTTCTGGATGCAACCCTTTGAAAGCGGCAAACGCCAATATAGGCGACGCCCCTGCACTTCTGCCAACCAACCGTGAGTTCACTATGGAACCTGGAAACGCCCAGCTGTCGATGACGGTGCTGATGACCCCCGACATGGCCAATTTTTCCGGCAATGTGCACGGAGGAACGCTGCTCAAATACCTCGACGAAGTGGCTTACGCCTGCGCCAGCCGCTATGCCGGCCGGTATGTGGTGACCCTGTCGGTGGATCAGGTGATCTTCCGCGAGCCGGTGCATGTCGGCGAACTGGTGACGTTCCTGGCTTCGGTCAATTACACCGGCAATACTTCGATGGAAGTGGGCATCAAGGTGGTCACCGAGAACATCCGCGAACGCTCGGTGCGCCACACCAACAGCTGTTTCTTCACCATGGTGGCAGTGGATGACCAGCGCAAGCCGGCCAGCGTACCGCCCCTGCAGCCGCAGGATGCCGAAGGCACGCGGCGCTTCATCCAGGCGCAGCAACGTCGGCAGATTCGCCAGGAGCTGGAAAAGCGCTACCGCGATCTCAAGGACGAGCCGATTTAAAGCGCCACGGCTTCGAACCGCAGGCGCGGATGGACGATGCGGTCCTGGGCACGCACCAGCTCCAGCTCGTAGCTGGCGCAGGCCTGGGTTTCCAGCAGCACTTCGTGCACCGCCGCCGCGGTGAATTCGAAAGCCGCCAGCCAGTCATCGCCCAGCAGCAGCCGGGCGAGGAACAGGCCGCTGGTCAAATCACCCACACCGACCGGTTGGCGCGGAAACGCCAGCAGCGGACGACGCAGGTGCCAGCTGCCCGCGGCAGTGACCAGAAGCATTTCGAAGTCTTCGGCCGATTTGCCCGGATAGGCCAGGTGCTTGACCAGCACCGCCTTGGGCCCGCGCGCCAGCAACGCCCGCGCCATGGCCACGCAGTCCGGGAGGGATTGGGCCTTGCGCCCGCTGAAGCTGTCGAGCTCCAGCTGGTTGGGACACAGCACGTCGGCAGCGGCAACGGCTTCATCGAGCAGAAAGTCGCTGACCTCGGCCGGCACCACGCAGCCTTTTTCCGCATGCCCCATCACCGGGTCGCACAGATACAGGGCCTTGGGATTGGCCGCCTTGACCCGACGTACCACGCCCAGGATCGCTCGCCCCTGCGCGGCGCTGCCCAGATAGCCACTGAGCACGGCATCGCAGTTGCCCAATTCGCCAATCGTCGCAATCCCTTCGACCAGTGCGGGAATGTGTTGCGGCGCCAACACTTCTCCCGTCCACTGGCCATACTGAGTGTGATTGGAAAACTGCACCGTATTCAGTGGCCAGACCTTGACCCCCACCCGCTGCATCGGAAAAACCGCCGCGCTGTTGCCGGCGTGGCCGAACACGACATGGGACTGGATGGCGAGCAGGTGTGGTGTACGTTTCATGCAAGGATTCCGGACCGGTGACAGGACTTCATGGCGCGCAGTATCGCGCGAAATGCAGCCTGTACGACAGACCGGAGACACAGTTAAGCTGCGAGCAACCGGTTGGAGCGCACTTCGATGTTGACCCTTGGCAATATGTTCATCCTGATGTTGATGGCCGCAGGTGCGGCTTGGCTGTGGCACAACCATGGCCTGCGTGAAAAGGCCCTGGCGCGGGTCAAGCAGCATTGCAGCAAGCTCGATCTGGAACTGCTCGACGACAACGTGGCCTTCAAGCGTTTTGCCTGGCTGGCCGATGCCAACGGCCGCAAGCGTCTGGCGCGTGTGTACAACTTCGAATTCACAGTAACCGGCGAGCAGCGCCATGCAGGCATCGCCACCCAATTCGGGCCACACGCGGTGCAGATCGAGCTGGCGCCCTACCCGTTCGAAGTGAAAACCGCGACCAGTGCCGAAGTCATCGAGATGAGTCAGTGGCGTCAGGAACACAAGCGCTGGCGTCCCTGAGCGACGTCAGTGCTGCGATGGGTCGTCCACGCGTGCCTGCTGCAAGTGATCCTGAAGAGCGGCTGCGTCCTGCGGCGTATCGAATATCAGCTCCAAACGTGAATCACGACGCCATTCACTGGTTTTCCACTGCACCGACTGCCCCGCCAGCAGGTTGCTCGAAAACCATCCACTCGGGCTGTGGATAACCAGCTTGGCCCTTCGCCAAGACCAAGTGGCCAATGCGCGCTCCACTGTTGGCAAATCGAACTGCGTTCGGGCTTGCCATCGCCAGCCGATGCTCCAGCCATCGCGGTGATCCTGCACCTGGCATTGCGGCTGGGACTTATCCACCCAGATTTCGCCCATGGCTTGCGGGGGCTCCCTCAGCCTGTCCACAACCAGTGGCGCTGAATTATCCACAAGGGGTAACTGCTCGAACCGCACCTGATCGACATCGAGCCACAGCAGTCGGTCTGTGGGTAACCCTGAAGTTATGCACACTCCTGGCGTCGGCTTTGCCTTGTTCATGATCACCAAGCCTGCCACTTCAGCTGCTTCGCGCTGTGCAGCTGGCAGCGCGACGCCTTTCGCAAGGGTCAGCGCGTCGAGCACCATCACCAGCGGTTGCACCGCCAGAACGCCGCGCCAGGGCGCTTCGCTCAGTTGCGAAAGGATCTGCAAAGGATGACCCAGACCCGAGGGTTCGATGAACAGGCGATCCGGCCGGGCTTTGCGCAGCAGACGGCCCAGGCCTATCTGAAACGGCGCACCGTTCACGCAGCACAGACATCCTCCGGCGATTTCGCCGATTGCGATACCATCATCAGTGGTGGCAAGCAGCGCGGCGTCGATGCCCACCAGGCCGAATTCGTTGATCAGCACGGCCCAACGCTGGTTTGCCGGCTTGCACGCCAGCAGACGACGAATCAGGCTGGTCTTGCCGGCACCCAAGGGGCCTGCAATGACATGGGTGGGGATGTTCTGCAGCATGGTCGGATATCTATGGAGGTTGAGCGATGCGTGTGTGGGGTTTGCTGGGGCTGCTGGCCAGTACTCAGGTGTGGGCCGAGGCCTGCGTGGTGCACAGCCAGGCAGAACGGGTAAGCGTCGAAGTGTGCCAGCAGAATCGCACTATACCGCCGAAGCTGTTCAAGGAAGGTTTTTGTCGACCCAACCTGCCGGGGCAGCAGGTCGAAGTGCAATTCCTGGCGCAGTGCCCGAAAGGCGCCTACGGCATCTGCCGCGGCGCTCGGGTCGAGCGCATGCCCTATGAACAGGACATCCACTACTACGGTGTGGCGAGCGACGCCGCCTACCTCAAGCCGTTCTGCGAACAGAACAGTCAGGGACAATGGATCTTGCCCTGAGCAATCTGGATCACGCCTGCTGGCCTTGATCGTGCCACTCGCCGAACGGATCCGGCCAGTGCACCCAGGCCTGTGCGCCCTGGGCCAGTTCCTCATCATCCAGCAGACACTGGTCCAGCGCGTGGCCCAACGCTGCGAAATCCATGTTCTGCCCGATGAATACCAGCTCCTGGCGACAGTCTCCGGTGTCGGCGTGCCACGTCTGCTGGATGGCAGCCACACTCTCGGCCTCCTGCGGCCATTGCGTTTGCGGCACGAAACGCCACCAGCGGCCAGCGAAGCCATAGCGCATCAACCCACCCGCCTGGGACCAGCTTCCTGCTTCCTGGGGTTTGCTGGCGAGCCAGAAAAAGCCTTTGGAGCGCAGCAGCCGACCGTTGGTCCAGGGTTTGTCGATGAAGTCATGGAAGCGCTGTGGGTGGAACGGACGCCGGGCGCGGTAGGCCGTGGATGCAATGCCGTATTCTGCGGTTTCCGCAACATGCTCTCCCCTGAGCACCTTCAGCCAGCCTGGCGCTTGCGCTGCGCGCTCGAAATCGAACAGCCCGGTGTCCAGAATGCGTGCCAGCGGCACCTGCCCCATGACCATGGGCATGACCTGCGCGCCGGGGTTGAGTGTGTGCAGTACTGCCATCAGCTCGGTGCGTTCAGCCTGACTGATCAGGTCGATCTTGCTGATGAGGATGACGTCGGCAAACTCCACCTGCTCCACCAACAGATCAGTGATGGCTCGCTCGTCGTCCTCTCCCAGGGTTTCGCCGCGCGTCGCCAAGCTTTCCGCTGCCTGATAGTCGAGCAGGAAATTGACCCCGTCGACCACCGTGACCATGGTGTCGAGCCGGGCCAGATCGGCCAGGCTCTGGCCGTGCTCGTCGCGGAAGGTAAACGTCTCGGCCACCGGCAGCGGCTCGGAGATGCCCGTCGATTCGATCAGCAGGTAATCGAAACGCCCCTCGGCAGCCAGCTTGGCCACTTCTTCGAGCAGGTCTTCGCGCAGGGTGCAGCAGATGCAGCCATTGCTCATTTCGACCAGTCTTTCTTCGGCCCGGTTGAGGCTGACGTTACGCTGCACTTCACTGGCGTCGATGTTGATCTCGCTCATGTCGTTGACGATCACGGCAACGCGCAGATCTTCCCGGTTGCGCAGGATGTGATTGAGCAACGTGCTCTTGCCGGCCCCCAGGAAGCCGGACAGCACGGTGACGGGTAAACGGTTGGGCATGACGGACCTCATCGGTGACAGGTGCAACGAACGCTGCATCGCTTATATTGTTATAACATAACATATAAGTCGTCACTGACTTGATTACATTGTGCTTTAAGCAACAATTGCGTGGCCGAGAAACGCGTGTTCCACGTGGAACACGCATTGCAGCTATCAGGTGCGAGGCTTCACTGACCCACAGTTGTTTCCCAACCAAACGGCGCGAGTGTTCATGCTGCCCTTCTGCGCGACGCCGGAGGCATTGAACGTGCCGTTGACCGTGGTAAGAAACTCTCTATCGCTGAGAAACTGGGCTTGCCCGGTACCCTGAGCCTTGGGGCAACTGAACTGAAATTTCCAGACATTGCCATTGCGCTCAGTGATCTTCTGCGTGCAGCCGGACTTTGCATCTTGCAACGGGATGTCGTTGGTTTTCACCTGTTCAGGCGTCAGGCACGAGCGAATGCCATTGCCGCCCACCGTGATGCCCTGGTTGGCAAGCACGCCTTCCATCATTGCCCTTTGCTCGGGTGGAAGCATCTTCAACTGACCCAGCATCACCTGCATGTCAGGCAGCGGCTTGCCATCGACTTGCATGTTACTGGTGGTCATTTCCCATAGGCCCGGCTGGAGCATCTGCGCCTGTGCCCCGGTTGCCGAAAGGCACACTACCAATGCAGCCATCGGCCATTTAAATCTCATCTGATTCCACTCCTCAAGAACGTTGGGAAAAGTGCGGGCATGGGTCTTTGACGTCGAAACGGGTGCCGAGTTGCGCGGTAATAAAAACGCGACAACCGCCACTGAACGTGGTCTGTTTAGCACAGCGCATCAAGGAGCCGCCGTGCAATGGATTATCACAGTCCGATTTTTTTTGGGTATCTATTTGGCCTGCTGCACGTGTTGGGCATCGCTGCCGCCGTTCATGCAGTTCTTACCGTACGCACCGCGCAGGGTTCGATTGCTTGGGCCTTATCGCTGTTGTTCATTCCCTACCTCACGTTGATCCCCTATCTGGTGTTTGGCCGCAGCACGTTCGACGCATACATCAAGGCCCGTCGGCATGCCAACAAGGAGATGCACACCGCCATCGCCGACATGGATTGGCGCCCTTGGATAGAGGAAGCACTTGCCGCACGCAAATCCACGTCTTACGCGTCACTCAGGGCCATGCCCAAACTTGGCCGGATGCCATGCCTGGCCAATAACCGGGTCGGTCTGCTGATCAATGGACACGCCACGTTCGATGCCATCTTTGCAGCCATCCGCGAAGCCCGGCGAGCGGTGTTGGTGCAGTTCTTCATCATCCACGACGATCATATCGGCCGGCAGCTGCAAGGCTTGCTGCTGCAAAAGGCCTCCGAGGGGGTCGAGGTCTACGTGCTTTACGACCGAGTGGGGAGCCACGCCCTGCCCCGCGAATACGTCGAGCGGCTGCGCGAGGGTGGCGTCAATGTGAAAGCATTCGCGACCCAAAGCGGCTGGTTGAACAGGTTTCAGGTCAATTTCCGCAACCACCGCAAGATCGTCGTGGTGGACGGAGTAAAAGGCTTCATCGGTGGCCATAACGTCGGCGACGAATACCTGGGCGGCAATCCCAAGCTCTCGCCTTGGCGCGATACCCATGTGAGCATCAGCGGGCCGGTGATCGCCTGCCTGCAAGAGTCGTTCGCCGAAGACTGGTTCTGGGCAGCACGGGAATTGCCACCCTTGATCCTCCCCGAAGCGTATGAGGAAGACGGTGTGCTGTGCCAAGTGCTGGCCAGTGGCCCGGCGGACCCCTATGAAACCTGCTCGTTGTTTTTCGTCGAGTCGATCCACGCCGCCAATGACAGGGTCTGGATTACCACCCCCTATTTCATACCGGATGAGGCCGTCTTTGCCGCACTGCGCTTGGCGGTACTGCGCGGTGTCGATGTCCGTATCCTGCTGCCGTCTCGCCCGGATCACAAAGTGGTGTATGCCGCGTCCAGCCTGTTCGCGTTCGAAGCAGTACGCGCCGGGGTGAAAATGTATCGCTACGGCCCGGGCTTTCTGCATCAGAAAGTGGTGCTGGTCGACGATGAAATCACGGCAATCGGCAGTGCCAATATGGACAACCGCTCGTTCCGTTTGAATTTTGAAATCATGTTGCTGACCGTCGATAAGGCATTCACCAGCGAAGTGGAACAGATGTTGCTCGACGATTTCGCCCAGTCACGAGAAATAGATGTCCGTGATAGCAAAGAGACACATCGTTTGGAAAAGCTTGGTATGCGAGTGGCGCGCTTGATTTCACCCATCCTGTAGCGCGCAGTCAGGCGAATTTGTCAGCTGATCGGCAACGAAGCCTGCCTTTAGACATATAAGGAAACATTGGAAACGCTTCGTGTACCATGAGCGGGCTTCGATATTACTAAAGGGAAGTGGACCTGCATGAACGCAGAGAAAGAGAGATTCATCGGTTTGGAATGGCTGCGGTTTTTCCTGGGCGTGTATCTGGTGATGTTCCACACGCTGCCGTTCTACGAGGAATACACACAGCTGAGTGGGTTGGTGGAATTCACCGAATTGGGTTTCTTTGCCACAAGCAGCTTTTTTGCGTTGTCCGGTTTTCTCCTCGCGCACGTCTACCTCGACGGTAACAAACTGCGGGAGCCGCCGGTCTCCTTCATGACCAAACGGTTTGCCAACCTCTATCCGATCCACATATTCGGCCTCGCCAGCTGCGTGGTTCTGATATCGCTGACAGGCCTGTTCGACAGCAACACTGACCTGAGTGTGGCGTATCGTTCCGATGACCTGCTCAAGCGTACCGCGCCCGAGCTGCTCAAATACAAACTCAGCGATTTCCAGATAGCCGTGAATGCTGTGCTGCAGGTTACCCTGCTGCAGGCCTGGAACCCGGTTTACCTGGCCTACAACGGCCCGCTGTGGTCGATCTCGGCGCTGTTCTTCTTCTACCTGACATTCCCCTGGTTTGCGCCACGCCTGGCAGCCGCCAAACATAAGGTAGGGTTGCTGCTGATCATCTGGGCCGCCTGCCTGATCCCTCCATTGCTGGTGGTCCTCAATGACGACTACAGCTCGATCTGGATTGGCTTCCTGCACCACTTCCCGTTGCTGCGGCTGCCGGTCTTTTTAGCAGGCATCGTCGCCTACCTGCTGTTTCGCGATTATCGGCTGATGGGTACCGGCCTGCGCGGGCCTCGCAAATTGATGGCGGTGATTGCCCTGGGGTTCGGTGTGGCGATCGCCGCCGAGGTCAACTGGCGAGGCGAGAGCCATTGGTATGTGCTGCTGCACAATGGCTTGCTGCTGCCGATGGTGCTCAGCGTCATCATCCTGTGCGCCATGGCCTCGAGTGCGCAAAGCGAGCGGCATATCAAATGGGCTCGCCGGCTGGGCGCCGCGTCACTGCCGATGTTCGCCCTGCACACGCCGATCTTCATCGTCTTCCGTCGCTTGGAAATGCTGGCGAACATCGACGTGAACCTGTGCTTCACCAATGCGGCGGCGTGCGTGGCAGAGGCCAAGGGGCATCCATTGTCGCTGACTTACTACCCGCTGCTGCTGCTGGCGTGCATCATTCTGTGCGTGATCTTTCAGGAGCAGATTGGCAACCGCACGCGGCAGTGGCTGTTGCAGGGTCCGTTGAGTCGCTGGGTGGTGAAGAGCAAGCGTGAGACGTCGGGCAACACCAACGCCCTGCGCGCAGCCTGAAAATCGGGTGACTGTCCTTGCAGTTCAGGCGCTGCCTGAGCTGCAAGGGACCCACGCGCCGTTCCTAGCCCTGTACAGACTTCCAAAGGGCAAGCGGCAAAGGCTGATGTTGCAGGCACGGGACGGTTCGCCCGACAAGGTGGACATTCAGCCGCTGCGGTTCAGCCCACTCTGTCCAGCTCAACCACGCACACCTGCGCGGCCGTACCCTCCAGGCTGTAACGCTGGCGCCGGCCGCTTGCGTTGGTGCAGCGCAACGTTGCCCGCGAGATTAACTCGTGTCTGCGTCCATCACTCGCGTCGGTCACCTGGACAGCATCTGAAGAGGCGTTGAAGAAGATCACCTCGGCCGCCACCGAGCTCAACACCACCACCGGATGGCAATCCACCCAGCGCAACGATGCCTGGATCCGATCGTGGCGGTAGATCAGGTTGAAGTCCTCGATGGGTGAACCCAGCAACCGACACCGTACCTTCGCCCCACCGTCGAAACTCATAGGCTGGATGGGACCCAGCGCCCTGCTCTCCACCCCGTTCACTTCCAACACCATGCCATCGCCGTGCAGCACGGTGATGATCCGGCTATAACCGGCGAACACGGAGAAAGGTCCGTCGGCGCTGATCTGGGCAATCGACAGGCGCCAGTCATACCCGCTGTCATCGACGGAGCGCTGCCGGACAATTTCCAGGGTACTGCCGCCGCCGTTCTTCCACGGCATGGACGCGTAATCTTCGGGGCGGTATACGTGCGCATCGGTCATCGGAATCTGGCTACCAAAGGAATGTCAGGCAGGCTTGAACGCCATGAATCGCTCGATCAGTGCACGCAGTACCGGCTGGAGAGTCTCGACCTTGTCTGCTTGCAACCCATAGGGGGCGGTTTCCTGCATGTAGGCTCGCTGCGCCAACTCCAGCTGTACGGCGTGAACCCCTTGGGCCGGGTGGCCGTACTGGCGAGTGATGTAGCCGCCTTTGAAGCGGCCATTGAGTACCGCCGGCAACTGCGGAGCCAACCGCTCGGCCACGGCGAGCAGCTGCTCCCCGATGCCGGGTGCGCAGGCGCTGCCGTTGGCGGTGCCGAAGTTGAACACCGGTAACTGGCCTTCGAACAGGTGCGGGATGACCGAACGGATCGAGTGGGCGTCCCACAGCAGGGCGTAGCCATGGATCGCCTTGATTCGGTCCAATTGCTGCTGCAACGCTCGATGGTACGGCTGCCAGTAATGCTCCAAGCGCTGTGCGATTTGCGCATCGTCTGGTTCGTGCCCCGGCTGGTACAGCGGCACGTCGTCGAATGTCGTCAGCGGGCATAGCCCGGTGGTGTTCTGGCCCGGATACAGGCTGGCACCATCGGCAGGCCGGTTCAGGTCGATCACGTAGCGCGAAAATCGTGGACGCAACGTCGACGCGCCCAGAGCGACAGCGAAGTCGTACAACTCATGAATATGCCAATCGGTGTCATCCACCGCCTGGCCGACCAGGCTGTAATGCGCTTTCAGCTCGTCCGGCAGCAAGGTGCCGACGTGAGGCATCGATATCAGCAGAGGGCCGACGCCCTGATGCAGCTCGAAGGTAGGTTCCCGATTCATAGCGTATGCTCCAGTAAATCGGCCAGGGTGGCGCGGTAGCCTTGCAGAGCCTGCACTTGCAGGGCGTGCTGGCCGTCATCGATGACCTGCCTGCCGCCGACGAAGACGTCGCGTACCAGATTGTTGCCGTGCTCGCAGAACACCAGCGAGGACAACAGCTGGGCTGGATGGGCCGGGGCGATATTGACGGCGTCGGAATCGATGACGACCAGGTCGGCACGCTGCCCCACCATCAGCCCGGCTACCGAGCGGCCGGTCGCCTGGGCCCCGCCCTTGACCGCCTGATCGAACAGGCGATCCGCCACCACCGGCGCGTCGGGGCTGGCCAGCACATTGCGCCGACGGTGCAACAGGCGCTGGCCGTATTCCAGCAGGCGGAGCTCCGCCCAGGGGTTGACGGCTACGTTGCTGTCCGAACCGATACCCCAACGGCCCTTGTCTGTCAGAAACCGCTGAGCGTCGAACAATCCATCGCCAAGATTGGCTTCGGTGCTCGGGCATAGCCCTACGGTGGCACCACTGCGCGCCAACGCTGCGTATTCAGCGTCGTCCATGTGGGTGGCGTGCACCAGGCACCAACGCGGGTCCAAGGGTTGGCGGTCCAACAGCCACTGCACCGGTCGCTGGCCGAGGATTGCCTCGCATTCCTCGACCTCGCGGGTCTGCTCGGCAATATGGATATGCACGGGCGCGCGCGGATCGTCGGCATCCAGGCCATCCATCAGTCTCGACAGGGACGCTTCGCTCACGGCACGTAACGAATGCGGCGCGACGCCATAACGCCGATTGCCGTTCTGCGGCATGGCTTTTTGCAGGTGCTGACGCAGCTCCAGAATCCACTCCGGTGAATTGATGAAACGACGTTGGTGCGGCAAGGGTTCTGCCTGGCCTAGCCCACCGTATTGGTAAAGCACCGGAAGCAGGGTCATGCCGATGCCTACTTCTTCGGCCGCCCGCACCACGCGCAGGGACAATTCGGCGGGGTTCGCGTAACGCTGGCCGTCAGCGTCGTGGTGCACGTAATGAAACTCGCACACCGAGGTGTACCCGGCCTTGAGCATTTCGATGTACAGGTGCCGACCGATGGCCTGCAAGTGCCGAGGCTGCAGGCGCTGGGCAAATCGATACATCAGGGTACGCCAGCTCCAGAAGGAGTCGGCGGGGTCGCCCAGGGTTTCGGTCAAGCCGGCCATGGCGCGCTGGAACGTGTGGGAGTGCAGGTTGGGCATGCCACTGATCACCGGGCCACGCGCCACCGGCGTGCCAGCCAAGGGCACGGCATCGCAGGCCACGGTGGTCAGATCGCCAGCGGCGTTCCAACTCAGCAGTACATTGCGCTGCCAGCCACCAGGCAGCAAGGCGCTGTGGGCAAACAGACTGCCCTGGGCTTGGCTGGCAACTGAATCGATTGGTATATCCACAAAAACCTCTGGGCAGTGGCGCAAGCGCAAGCCATCAAAGAACAGGCGCTGCGTCTCGCGACAGCACGCTGTGCAGGAAACTGCGGGTCCGCGCTTCACGCGGTGCGGTGAACAGCTGCGCCGGTGGCGCGGCCTCGACAATCGCGCCTTGATCCATGACCACCACCACGTCGGCCACTTCCCGGGCAAATCCCATTTCGTGGGTAACGATGATCATGGTCATGCCTTCGCTCGCCAGGGTCTTCATGACCTGCAATACCTCGCCCACCAGCTCCGGATCCAGCGCCGAGGTAGGCTCGTCGAACAGCATGACCTTGGGCTCCATGGCCAATGCGCGGGCAATCGCAACGCGCTGCTTCTGCCCACCGGACAAAGTGCCGGGGTAAACCTGCGCCTTGTGCTCCAGGCCAACCTTGTTCAACAGGCGCAGCCCCTGCTCTTCGGCCGCTTGGCGCGATCTGCCGCGCAGGGCCATGGGCGCCAGGATGATGTTGTCCAGCACGCTGAGGTGCGGGAACAGGTTGAACGACTGGAACACCATGCCGACTTCGCTGCGCAGGGCGTCCAGTTTGCTCTCCGACATCATCCTGCCCTGCTCCACCACGGTATGGCCACACGCGCGCAGCGTCCCGCCTTCGGCGGTTTCCAAGCCGTTCATGCAACGCAGGAAAGTGCTCTTGCCCGACCCGCTGGGCCCGATCACCACCACGACCTGGCTGGCCTGTACGCTGAAGTCGATGTTGTGCAGCACCTGATGCGTGCCAAACGATTTGCTCAGGTTTTGAATATCGATAATGGCGGTGCTCATCACACTCTCCCGTCGGCGCGCAGCACTTTCTCGGTGCGGCGCAGGATCAAGGTGGTGATGCTGGTCAGCATCAGGTAGATGACGGCAATGGCGAGGTACACTTCGAGCGAACGGTAGGACACGCTGATGATCTTCTCGCCTTCGTGCATCACGTCGGCGATGGTGAGCAGTGACACCAGCGCCGAGTTCTTGATCAACGCGATGAATTCGTTGCCCAGGGCGGGGATCATGCGCACGAAGGCCTGGGGCAGGATGACCTTGCGCATCGCCAGTTTGTGCGGCAGACCCAGCGAGCGGGCGGCTTCCATCTGGCCCTTTTCCACCGACTGGATCGAACCCCTGACAATCTCCGAGACATAGGCCGCACTGTAGATGCCCAGGCCGAAAATTCCGCACACATAAGCGGGTAACTGAATGCCGAAGTGCGGCAGGCCAAAGAACAGAATGAACAGCTGCACCAGCAGCGGCGTGCCGCGGACCAGCGTCAGGTAGGTGGTGCACAGCCCGTAGATCAGCGTGCGCTTGGGATTCAGCCGCCCCAACCCGATCAACAGGCCCAGGACACAGCCCAGCACCAACGCTGCAGCGGTGATTTCGATGGTGGTCAGGGTACCGGAGGCGAGCGCGCGCCAGCCGTCCCAGACCGGGGAAAAGTCGAGATCCATGAGGTACTCCGCAGAGGCTTACGGTTGAAGGCGTAAAGTGTGCAGGCTCGTCGCAGCATCGGCCGAACCTGCAGCGGCGGTTTATTCTTTGGTGGTGCCGAACCACTTCTGGGTCAGTGCGGCGTATTCGCCATTGCTGCGCAGGGTTTTCAGCGCCTGGTTCATCTGCTGTTGCAGCGCGGTGTCATTCTTGCGAACGGCAAAACCGTACAGTTCGGTGGTCAAGCCTTCGTCCAGCACGCGGACCTTGGGCTGACGCTTGGCATATTCCACCGCCGCCGGGCGCCCGGTCACTGCAGCGTTCACCCGGCCAATGGCCAACAGGTCGAACATGGCCTGGTTCTTTTCCACTTCCACCACGCTCACTGCGGGGTAGTTGGTTTTCAGAAAGTCGATCGACTTGGTACCTACCTGGGCTGAAACCTTCTTGCCCGCGACCAGATCGCCGGGTTTATCGATGCTGGTGTCATCCTTCAGGACCAGCACAGCGAGGCCGCCGCGATAGTAGGAATCAGTGAAGTTGACCACCTTCTGCCGTTCTTCGGTCATGTAGATGGCCGACGCCGCCACGTCGAAGCGGTTGGAAATCAAGCCGGGGATCAGCCCCTTGAAGCCGATGTCGATCCACTCGACCTTCTTGTTCAGTTGCTTGCCGATGGCTTCGATCAATTCGATATCGAAGCCGGTGCGCTTGCCATCCTGCACGAACTCCATGGGTGGAAAGGTCGCATCGGTGCCGACACGCATCACTTCATCGGCTGCCTGGGCCGAGGTGCACAGCGAAGCCATCAGCGTCAGCGCGGCAGCCAGGGGGGTGAATAACTTCAACGCTTTCATCACGAATTCCTTCGGCAAGGGTAGGTCCGGTCAGGACCTGAAACATGGATTGGGCGGCAGTTAGAAGCGATTGCAGATGCGGCTGGCTGCTTTTCTGGTGAGGCTGATCAGTTCAGCCTCCCGTGGGCCAACGCGCAATGACGGCGCCATCAACGTAATGGTGCCTTCCAGGGCACCGTCCGCTGAAATCAGCGGGACGCTCACGCCCCAAACACCCAGATCGACCTCACTGTCACTGGTGGCATAGCCATTCTTGCGAATTCGGGCGATCTCCTTTTCCAGCGCCGCGACGTCCACGGCGCCCTGTTGCGCTTGCTCTGCGAGCAACTGGCGCTGCACCGGCTCGGTCAGAAACGCCAGCAAGCTCTTGGCCGATGCACCCTGCATCATGGAGTGGGCGCGGCCCTTGGTGAACGAGCAACGCAGCGAGCTGCTGCTCTCCTCCATGGCGATGCACACCATCTGGCCGTTGCTGTACACCAACAAGCCGACGCTTTCTCCCGTGCGCTCAGCCAGGGCACTGATCTCGTCGCGGCTCTGGCTGATCAGGTTGGAGGTCTGATCGAAACCCCACGCCAACTGCACGCCGGTCGCGCCTGGCTCGTACAGCCCCGTGGTCATGTGTTCTTGCAGCAGGCCCCACTTCTTCAACGACGCCAGGTGCCGGTAGACCGTGCTCAATGGCATCTGCACCTGCGCGGCAATGCGCTTGGCCGCAATCGGTTGCCCAGCCTTGGCCACGCAGGTCAGCACCTGCAGCACACGGTCGACAATGCTGGTGGTTCGTGGGTCGTTCATGACTGCACTATAAGAACAAATTCTCGATTCTGAAGGGGGATTCTCATTGAGCGGGAAAAAAACCTCCATGTCGCTGAAATGGCACTGCATGGGCCACTGGTGAAATTTCACCGAACGCGCGGTGCCACAGGCACATCCGAGCATTCAGCGCTGCCGAATTCCATGGGATAGTGTCCGTCTTTCTCCCCATCTGAAGACCCTGCCCCATGGCCACCAAGCACCCACTTGAACCTCTGGCTCAACGCTTCCTTGGCAAACACCCCCATCAGCTCGAACCTGAAGAAATACATGTTCTGGAGCAGATGAAAAAGCGTCTGCCCGTCAGTCGCGATGCCAGTGACGCCTCCGACGAAGTCGCAACGTTCGGCGAAAGACTGTCTGATCGGGTTGCGGCGATCGGCGGCTCATGGGCGTTCATCATCGCCTTTACCATCATCCTGTTCGGCTGGATGCTGCTCAATACCGATGTGCTCGATCACTTCGGCCTGGCCTTCGACCCTTACCCGTACATCTTTCTCAACCTGATGCTCTCTACCGTCGCGGCCATCCAGGCGCCGGTGATCATGATGAGTCAGAACCGCCAGTCGGCCAAAGACCGCCTGGCCGCGAGCCTGGACTTCGAGGTGAACCTGCGCGCGGAGCTGGAAATCATGCGGCTGCATGAAAAGATCGACAAGGAGATCCTGGAGCGGCTGGATCGGATCCTGGCGAGTGTGGAGCCCAAGGGCAGCGTGTGAATGTGCGCTTGGGCGTCCGGAGGTAGGATCGGCTGATTTCTACGATGAAGGCGCTTACCGCCTCACACCCCCCTCACTCCACCGTCACCGACTTCGCCAAATTACGCGGCTGATCCACGTCCGTACCCTTGAGCACCGCCACATAGTACGAAAGCAGCTGCAAAGGAATGGTGTAGAGGATCGGCGCCAGTGCATCGATGATGTGCGGCATGGCCACCACATGGGTGCCGGGACCATTGCTAAGTTGCGCCTGCTCATCGGCGAAGACCACCAGCTCACCGCCGCGGGCACGGACTTCCTGCAGGTTGGACTTGAGCTTTTCCAGCAGCTCGTTGTTCGGCGCCACGGTTACCACGGGCATGTCCTTGTCCACCAGCGCCAGCGGCCCGTGCTTCAGCTCACCGGCCGGATAGGCTTCGGCATGAATGTAGGAGATTTCCTTGAGCTTCAGCGCGCCTTCCATCGCCACCGGGAATTGCGCGCCGCGGCCCAGGAACAGCGTGTGGTGCTTCTCGGCGAACAGCTCGGCGATGCGCTCGATGGTGGTGTCCATGGCCAGCGCTTCGCCCAGGCGTGTCGGCAGACGGCGCAGTTCGGCCACCAGCTCGGCTTCCACGCCCTCCTCCAGCGTTGCGTGCACTTGGCCAAGCGACAGCGTCAGCAGCATCAACGCAACCAGTTGAGTGGTGAAGGCCTTGGTCGAAGCGACACCGATTTCCGGACCTGCCTGGGTCAGCAAGGTCAGGTCGGACTCGCGCACCAAAGAGCTGATGCCGACGTTGCAGATCGCCAGGCTTCCGAGGAAGCCCAATTGCTTGCCGTTGCGCAGCGCGGCCAGGGTGTCGGCCGTTTCACCGGACTGTGAAATGGAAACGAACAGCGTGTCGGGCTGCACCACGACCTTGCGATAGCGGAACTCGCTGGCCACTTCGACCTGGCAGGGGATGCCGGCCAGGCCCTCGAGCCAATAGCGCGCAACCATACCGGCGTGATAGCTGGTGCCGCACGCCACGATCTGCACATTGCGCACCTTGGCGAACAGCTCGGCGGCCTGCGGACCGAAGGCCTGCACCAGCACCTGGTTCTGGCCCAGGCGACCTTCCAGGGTGCGCTGTACCACGGTGGGCTGCTCGTGGATCTCTTTCATCATGAAGTGGCGATACTCGCCCTTGTCGGCCGCCTCGGCGCCTTCGTGATACTGCACGCTTTCACGTTGCACAGGCATGCCGGCGGCATCCCAGATCTGCACGCTTTCACGGCGGATCTCGGCAATGTCACCTTCCTCCAGGTACATGAAACGGTCGGTCACCTGACGCAGCGCCAACTGGTCTGAGGCGAGGAAGTTCTCGCCCATGCCCAGGCCGATGACCAGTGGGCTGCCGCTGCGGGCGGCCACCAGACGGTCGGGTTGGTGCACGCTGATGGCCGCCAGGCCGTAGGCGCCGTGCAGTTGCTTGACCGTCGCCTTGAGAGCGTCGGCCAGGTCGGGCAATGCCTTGAGGGTGTGATGCAACAGATGCGCGATGACTTCGGTATCGGTCTGCGACGTGAATACGTAGCCCAGCTCCTTGAGCTGGGTGCGCAGGACTTCATGGTTTTCGATGATGCCGTTGTGCACCACTGCCACTTCAGCAGTGGAAAAGTGCGGGTGGGCGTTCTGTTCGGTCGGCGCACCATGAGTGGCCCATCGGGTATGGGCGATGCCCAGCTTGCCGAGCAGAGGCTCATCAGCCAGCGCGGCCTGCAGTTCGGCAACCTTGCCGACGCGACGGCGGCGCTGCACGCTGCCATCCTCGCTCAACACGGCTACGCCGGCGCTGTCGTAACCGCGATATTCCAGGCGCTTGAGGCCCTCGACCAGAATGGCAGTGATGTTGCGCTCCGCGATGGCGCCGACGATTCCACACATGTTCGCTTCTCCTAGCTGGTAGCGGCGAGCACGAGATCTATCCCGCGCGCCTGAATCTGATCGCGTGCTTCGAGGGGCAGGCGATCATCGGTAATGAGGGTGCTGATGCGGCCCCAGGGCAGCTCCAGATTGGGGATCCTGCGTCCGACCTTGTCGGACTCGACCATGACGATCACTTCGCGAGCGACTTCGGCCATCACTCGGCTCAGGCCCAGCAACTCGTTGAAGGTCGTGGTGCCGCGCTCCAGATCGATGCCGTCGGCACCGATGAACAACTGGTCGAAGTCATAGGAGCGCAGCACCTGCTCGGCCACCTGGCCCTGGAACGATTCGGAGTGCGGATCCCAAGTGCCGCCGGTCATCAGCAAGACGGGCTCATGCTCCAATGCACTCAGGGCATTGGCGACGTGCAGCGAGTTGGTCATGACCACCAGGCCCGGCTGTTTGCCCAGCTCGGGAATCATCGCAGCGGTGGTGCTGCCACTGTCGATGATGATGCGCGCGTGCTCCTTGATGCGCATGACGGCGGCGCGGGCGATGGATTGCTTGATGGCCGAGACGCGCTGGCTCGGTTCGCCGATCAGCTCCTGCGGCATGGTCACCGCGCCGCCATAGCGACGCAGCAGCAGGCCGTGGCTTTCCAGGGCGGCAAGGTCCTTGCGGATAGTGACTTCGGACGTTGCGAAATGCCTCGCCAAGTTATCCACAGTCACTTCGCCCTGTTCATTGAGCAGGGCAAGGATGCTGTGACGACGTTGGGGCGTATTACGCTTTGACATGGCCTAAGTTTCGATTCGAAAGATAACGAAGGCAATAGAAACCTAAACTGAAAGGTTCGTCAATGGTGTAGCCGTATTTCTCATGGCCTCTTCGCAGGCAGAGCCCGCTCCCGCAGGGTCCTACCTGAAATTTTGTAGGAGCGGGCTCTGCCCGCGAAGGGCCTTATACAATAGTTACGCCTGTGGATAACTAAGGCTTCTTGACCTTCACCGGTCGCTTCCACCCTTCGATGTTACGCTGCCGCGCACGTGCCACGCCCAATTGCCCTGCAGGCACCTGTTGGGTGATGGTCGAACCTGCAGCAGTCGTCGATCCCGCCAAGATATCCACAGGTGCGACCAGCGCATTGTTGGAACCGATGAAAACGTCCTCACCAATGGTGGTTTTCCATTTGTTCGCGCCGTCGTAGTTGCAAGTGATGGTACCGGCGCCGATGTTGCTGTTGGCACCGATGTCCGCATCGCCCAGATAACTCAAGTGACCGGCCTTGGCGCCCTTGCCCATACGGGCATTCTTCAGCTCGACGAAGTTACCCACATGCGCCCGGGCTTCCAGCACCGTGCCGGGTCGCAGGCGCGCAAAGGGGCCAGCATCGCTGCCTTCGTGCAGCACTGCACCGTCGAGGTGGCTGTTGGCCTTGACCACCACGCCTCTGCCCAGCGTACTGTCCTTGATGTAGCAGTTGGGCCCGATGACCACATCGTCTTCGATCACCACCCGCCCTTCGAGCACCACATTGACATCGATCAACACGTCCCGACCCACGCTGACTTCACCGCGCACATCGAAGCGCGCCGGGTCGCGCAAGGTCACGCCCTGGGCCATCAACCGACGCCCTTCGCGCAACTGGTAGTGACGCTCCAATTCCGCAAGTTGACGGCGGTCATTGGCGCCCTGCACCTCCATCGGATCCTGGGCGGTTTCAGTGGCCACCACCAAGCCATCGCTGACAGCCATGGCGATCACATCGGTCAGGTAATACTCACCCTGAGCGTTATTGTTGGACAGGCGCGCCAGCCACTCGGCCAGACGCTTGCCAGGCACTGCGAGAATGCCGGTGTTGCCTTCTCGAATGGCTTTCTGTGCATCGCTGGCGTCCTTGTGCTCGACGATGGCCTGCACCTGGCCATCCGCATCGCGCACGATGCGGCCGTAGCCCGTGGGATCGGCAAGCTCGACGGTGAGCAGGCCTAGCTGGTCGGCACTGACTTTCTGCAACAGGCGCTGCAACGTCGCCACTTCGATCAGCGGAACGTCGCCGTAAAGTATCAATACATTGTCGGCTGTCAGGCCTGGCACAGCCTGGGCGACCGCATGGCCGGTGCCCAACTGCCTGTCCTGCAGCACGAAATTCAGGTCGTCAGCGGCCAGGCGTTCACGTACCGCATCCGCACCGTGGCCAATCACCACGTGGATGTTCTGCGGCTTGAGCTGGCGGGCGCTGTGGATAACATGGCCGAGCATTGAATTGCCGGCGACCGGGTGCAACACCTTGGGCAAGGCCGAGCGCATGCGCGTGCCTTGGCCGGCGGCGAGAATGACGATATCGAGAGACATGAACGGCTACCAGTCCGGAGAATGGCCAGCAGGCTGACCGGGGAGAAAGTGCTGAAAAAGAAAAAGGGTAGCCGAGGCTACCCTTTTACTCAATCGCAAGTGAGTCGACGCATCAGCCGCCGAATTTCTTGCGGATCTGCTGGACGGTGCGCAGCTGGGCTGCAGCCTCGGCCAGGCGTGCGGCGGCAGATCCGTAGTCGAAGTCTGCGCCTTTTTCGTTCAGGGCCTTCTCAGCAGCCTTGACGGCTTCCTGAGCGGAAGCTTCATCCAGGTCGGCAGCACGCTGCACGGTGTCGGCAAGAACCTTGACCATGTTCGGCTGAACCTCGAGGAAACCACCAGAGATGTAGAACACCTCGGCTTCGCCACCCTGCTTGATCAGGCGGATCGGACCTGGCTTGAGATCGGTGATCAGCGGGGCGTGGCCTGGAGCGATACCGATATCACCCAGGTTACCGTGCGCAATCACCATCTCGACCAGACCGGAAAAGATTTCTCCTTCCGCGCTGACAATATCGCAATGGACTGTCATAGCCATACTTGCCTCAACCTGATTAGCGCCCGTCGCCGGGCGCCAGGATTACAGTTTCTTGGCTTTCTCGATCGCTTCTTCGATGCCGCCGACCATGTAGAACGCTTGTTCCGGCAGGTGGTCGTAGTCGCCGTTGAGGATGCCTTTGAAGCCTGCGATGGTGTCTTTCAGGGAAACGTATTTACCCGAGGCACCGGTGAAGACTTCAGCCACGAAGAACGGCTGCGACAGGAAGCGCTGGATCTTACGAGCGCGGGATACCAACTGCTTGTCGGTTTCCGACAGCTCGTCCATACCCAGGATCGCAATGATGTCCTTCAGCTCTTTGTAGCGCTGCAGCACATACTGAACGCCGCGAGCGGTGTCGTAGTGCTCCTGGCCGATCACGTTCGGGTCCAGCTGGCGCGAAGTCGAGTCCAGTGGATCGACCGCTGGGTAGATACCCAGGGAGGCGATGTCACGGGACAGTACGACGGTGGCGTCCAAGTGGGCGAAGGTGGTCGCAGGCGACGGGTCGGTCAAGTCATCCGCAGGTACGTATACCGCCTGGATCGAGGTGATCGAACCTTCCTTGGTCGAAGTGATGCGTTCCTGCAGAACGCCCATCTCTTCGGCCAGGGTCGGCTGGTAGCCTACTGCCGATGGCATACGGCCCAGCAGTGCGGACACTTCGGTACCGGCCAGGGTGTAACGATAGATGTTGTCGACGAACAGCAGAACGTCGTTACCTTCGTCACGGAATTTCTCGGCCATGGTCAGACCGGTCAGGGCGACGCGCAGACGGTTGCCCGGCGGCTCGTTCATCTGGCCGTAGACAAGGGCTACCTTGTCCAGAACGTTGGAGTCCTTCATCTCGTGGTAGAAGTCGTTACCCTCACGGGTACGCTCGCCCACACCGGCGAACACGGAATAACCGCTGTGCTCGATGGCGATGTTACGGATCAGCTCCATCATGTTCACGGTCTTGCCGACACCGGCACCACCGAACAGACCGACTTTACCGCCCTTGGCGAACGGGCAGACCAGGTCGATGACCTTGATGCCGGTTTCCAGCAGGTCGTTGCCGCCTGCCTGGTCCGCGAAGGAAGGTGCCGGACGGTGAATGCCCCAGCGCTCTTCGGTGTCGATCGGGCCCGCTTCGTCGATCGGGTTGCCCAGTACGTCCATGATCCGGCCCAGAGTGGCCTTGCCAACGGGTACGGAAATGGCTGCGCCGCTGTCGAGTACGTTCAGGCCGCGTTTGAGGCCTTCGGTGGAACCCATGGCAATGGTACGAACCACGCCGTCGCCCAGCTGCTGCTGGACTTCGAGGGTGGTTTCAGCGCCTTGTACCTTCAGCGCGTTGTAGATGCTCGGTACGCTGTCGCGTGGAAATTCCACGTCGATAACGGCGCCGATGATTTGAACGATACGTCCGCTACTCATAGCTGGATCCTCTGAATATTTGAACCGTTAAACCGCGGCAGCGCCGCCGACGATTTCCGAGATCTCTTGGGTGATCGCAGCCTGACGCGCCTTGTTGTAGATCAGCTGCAAATCGCTGATCAGGTCGCCGGCGTTGTCGGTTGCATTCTTCATCGCGATCATCCGCGCCGCTTGTTCAGCAGCGTTGTTCTCGACCACCGCCTGGTACACCTGCGACTCCACGTAACGCACCATCAGGCCTTCCAGCAGCTCTTTGGCGTCGGGTTCGTACAGGTAATCCCAGTGGTGCTTGAGTTCTTGATCCGGGGTTGCCTCCAACGGGATCAACTGCTCCACCGTCGGTTGTTGCGTCATGGTATTGATGAACTTGTTGGACACCACGGACAGGCGATCGATACGGCCTTCCAGGTACGCGTCCAGCATCACCTTGACGCTGCCGATCAGATCATTGATCGACGGCTCTTCGCCCAGATGGCTGATCGCTGCCACGACGTTGCCGCCGAAGTTGCGAAAGAACGCTGCACCCTTGCTGCCGATCACGCACAGGTCGATTTCGACGCCGCGTTCGCGATTGGCCGCCATGTCCTTGACCAGGGCCTTGAACAGGTTGGTGTTCAAGCCGCCGCACAGACCACGGTCACTGCTCACCACGATATAGCCGACGCGCTTGACGGCGCGTTCGATCATGAACGGGTGGCGGTATTCCGGGTTGGCGTTGGCCAGATGTCCAATCACCTGGCGGATACGTTCCGCGTAGGGACGGCTGGCTGCCATGCGCATTTGTGCCTTGCGCATTTTGCTGACCGCCACTTTTTCCATGGCGCTGGTAATTTTTTGCGTGCTTTTGATGCTCGCAATCTTACTGCGAATCTCTTTTGCGCCTGCCATGTAACACCTATCAGGTTAGCAAGCAGGGGCCTTGCGGCCCCTGCTGCGGCTTACCAGGTTTGGGTGGCCTTGAACTTCTCGATACCGGCCTTGAGGCCCGCGTCGATTTCGTCATTGAAGTCACCCTTCACGTTGATCTTCGCCAACAGGTCGGCGTGATCGCGGTTGAAGTAAGCAATCAGGGCCTGCTCGAAGCTACCTACCTTGGCGATCTCGACGTCAGTCAGGAAACCACGCTCGGCGGCATACAGCGACAGCGCCATGTCGGCGATCGACATTGGCGAGTACTGCTTCTGCTTCATCAGCTCGGTCACGCGCTGGCCGTGTTCGAGCTGCTTGCGGGTGGCTTCGTCCAGGTCAGACGCGAACTGGGCGAATGCCGCCAGTTCACGGTACTGAGCCAGAGCGGTACGGATACCACCGGACAGCTTCTTGATGATCTTGGTCTGAGCGGCACCACCTACGCGGGATACCGAAACACCGGCGTTCACTGCAGGGCGGATGCCCGAGTTGAACATGGCCGATTCCAGGAAGATCTGACCGTCGGTGATGGAAATCACGTTGGTCGGAACGAACGCGGAAACGTCGCCAGCCTGGGTTTCGATGATCGGCAACGCGGTCAGGGAACCGGTCTTGCCGGTCACTGCGCCGTTGGTGAACTTCTCGACGTACTCTTCGGAAACGCGCGAAGCACGCTCCAGCAAGCGGGAGTGGAGATAGAACACGTCGCCTGGGTAGGCTTCACGACCTGGTGGACGGCGCAGCAGCAGGGAAATCTGGCGGTAGGCCACTGCTTGCTTGGACAGATCGTCGTAGACGATCAGTGCGTCTTCACCGCGGTCACGGAAGAACTCGCCCATGGTGCAGCCGGAGTACGGCGCGAGGAACTGCAGCGCAGGAGATTCCGAGGCACTGGCAGCCACCACGATGGTGTTGGCCAGGGCGCCGTTTTCTTCCAGCTTGCGTACCACGTTGGCGATGGTCGACTGCTTCTGACCGATGGCGACGTAGACGCAGAAGATACCGGAGTTCTTCTGGTTGATGATCGCGTCGATCGCCAGAGCGGTCTTGCCGATCTGACGGTCGCCGATGATCAGCTCGCGCTGGCCACGGCCGACAGGGATCATGGCGTCGACGGCCTTGTAGCCAGTCTGCACAGGCTGGTCTACCGACTTACGCCAGATAACGCCCGGTGCAACCTTCTCGACCGCGTCGGTCTCGGTGTTGCCCAGCGGACCCTTGCCATCGACAGGGTTGCCCAGTGCGTCGACGACGCGACCCAGCAGTTCCTTGCCAACCGGAACTTCCAGGATGCGGCCGGTGCACTTGGCGCTCATGCCTTCGGCCAGACTGGTGTACGCGCCCAGTACCACGGCGCCTACGGAGTCCTGCTCCAGGTTGAGTGCCATGCCGAAGACGCCGCCTGGAAACTCGATCATTTCGCCGTACATGACGTCGGCCAGACCGTGGATCCGTACGATACCGTCGGAAACGCTGACGACGGTGCCTTCGTTACGGGCTTGGGAAGTCACATCGAGCTTGTCGATGCGACCCTTGATGATTTCACTTATTTCGGAAGGATTGAGTTGCTGCATTGCTCTGCTGCCCCTTCAAACTCAAGATTTCAATGCTTCGGCCAGTTTCGCGAGTTTGCCGCGAATCGAGCCATCGATAACCAGGTCGCCGGCGCGGATGACGACGCCACCTATCAGGCTGGCATCCTCCGCAACTTGCAGGCGCACTTCCCGGTCGAGTCGTGCACTGAGAACCTTGGCGAGTTTGTCTTGCTGTTCTTGGTTCAATGCGAAGGCACTGGTGACTTCCACGTCGACCGATTTTTCCTGCTCGGCCTTGTACAGGTCGAACAGCTCGGCGATCTCCGGCAACAGCAGGAGACGGTCGTTTTCGGCAACGACGTGGATGAAATTCTGTGCCTTGGCATCGAACTTGTCGCCGCACACGTCAATGAACGTGGCGGCCTTGTCTGCGCTCGTCAGTCGCGGGGCCTTGAGCAGGCTCTGCATGGTGGCGTCTTGCGCCACCGCTGCAGCCAGGCCGAGCATGGCTGACCAATTGGCCAGCTGCTGGTGGGCCTGAGCGTGCTCGAAGGCCGCCTTAGCGTAAGGTCGGGCCAACGTGGTCAGTTCTGCCATGATCGCCCTCGCTTAGATTTCAGCAGCCAGTTTGTTAACCAGCTCCGCGTGCGCGTTTTGATCGATTGTGGCGCCCAGAATCTTCTCGGCACCGCCCACGGCCAGCATACCCAGTTGGGCACGCAGCGCGTCTTTGACGCCGTTCAGTTCCTGCTCGATCTCGGCTTGAGCCTGCACTTTCACACGGTCAGCGTCGATACGGGCCTTTTCAACGGCCTCTTCGACGATCTGGTTGCCGCGTTTCTTCGCCTGCTCAATGATTTCGGCTGCCTGAGCTTTCGCTTCGCGCAGTTGATGACCCACTTTCTCTTGGGCCAACTCCAGGTCGCGAGCTGCTCGGCTGGCAGCGTCCAAACCATCAGCGATCTTCTTCTGACGTTCGTGCAAAGCCGCGATGACCGGAGGCCACACGAACTTCATGCAGAACAGCACAAAAATGAAGAACGCAACGGTCTGGCCAATCAGGGTTGCATTAATGTTCACGCCAACACCTCGCTCGTTCTTTGTCCATCACACCAATCCACTCGAAGGTTCGAGAGATCAGCCAGCGAGTTGACCAACGAAGGGGTTCGCGAAGGTGAAGAACAGAGCGATACCAACACCGATCATGGTCACGGCGTCGAGCAGACCGGCGACGATGAACATTTTCACTTGCAGCATCGGAACCATTTCTGGCTGGCGAGCAGCGCCTTCCAGGAACTTGCCGCCCAGCAGGCCGAAGCCGATAGCGGTACCCAGTGCGCCCAGGCCGATCAGCAGAGCAACAGCGATAGCGGTTAGACCAACTACAGTTTCCATCTTTCCTCCCGACTTTTTACGTCGTCTTTTGCTTGGTTTTTAGGTTTTAAAGCGGTGTTACAAACCGGTGTTTCGGCCCGGAGGGGCCTCCCTCGCGCCAGGGCGCGAGGGGCATCAGACTCGCCAGGCGGGTCTCAATGATTTTCTTCGTGTGCCATCGAAAGGTAGACGATGGTCAGCATCATGAAGATGAATGCCTGCAGCGTGATGATCAGGATGTGGAACACGGCCCACGCCCACTGCAGCACGACGCCCAGGCCGCTGAGCCACAACAGGCCACTGCCGAACATCACGGCGATCAGGATGAACACCAGCTCGCCGGCGTACATGTTGCCGAACAGTCGCAGTGCCAGCGAGATCGGCTTGGCGATCAGGGTGACGAATTCGAGCAGGAAGTTCACCGGGATCAGCAGGATCTTGGCGAAGATGTTCTTGCTGCCGAACGGATGCAGGGTCAGCTCGCCGATGAAGCCGCCCAGGCCCTTGACCTTGATGCTGTAGAAGATGATCAGCGCGAACACAGACAGGGCCATGCCCAGGGTCGCGTTCGGATCGGTGGTCGGCACGGCGCGGAACGGGATGTGCGAGTCGCCGGAGATCCAGGCCGCAGCCATCGGGATCCAGTCGACCGGAATCAGGTCGATGGCGTTCATCAGGAACACCCAGACGAAGATCGTCAGCGCCAGCGGTGCGATTACCGCACTGCGGCCGTGGAAGCTGTCACGCACGCTGCCATCGACGAACTCGACCAGCACCTCGACGAAGTTCTGCAGGGCGCCCGGCTGACCGGACGTTGCCTTCTTCGCCGCCATGCGGAAGATCAGGATGAAGATCAGGCCCAGGGCAACCGACCAGCCAAGGGTATCGACGTGGAACGCCCAAAACCCCATTTCCTTGGCTTCTGCAGCGGTGTGGGCAAAGCCCCAGCCGCCTTCTGGTAGCTGACCGAAGGTCAAGTTCTGCAAGTGGTGCTGGATATAGCCCGAAGCGGTTGTTTCTGCCATGGTTGCCTCAAACGCCCTAAGGTCTCGAAAGTCTTGTTTTCATGAGCAGGGGTGCGAACCAGCTGACCAGTTGGGTCAACCCGAAGACGCCGAATACAGCCAGCGGCGCCAGTGGTTTCACTCCTGCGAACGTCAGTGCGAACAGCACTGCCGTCAAAATCAGCTTGCCAGCCTCGCCGGCGTAGAACGACCGGACGATGGCTTGTGCGGCCCGGGCTCCGGTGAACCGGAATGCCTTCCAGGCGAAATACAGATTGGGCAACCAGGCGATCAGGCCTCCGCAGAGACCCGAATAACCGCTGACCGCCCCGAGCCATTGCCACAGCACCAGAGCTGCCAGCAACGCGACGACACCTTGCGCCAACAACATCGGGAAAACGACCCACTGATGGAACGGCAGGCGGTTTGGCGTGCGGGTTTCCATCGTGGCGACTCCTCAATGGTCGACGTGCCATAAGCCTTAACTTGGCATAAATTGTGCCGACAAAATGCGCGCAGAGTATAGGGGCGCTTCCGCCCCTATTCAACTGCCGGGTAGTGATTTCCGACTGCGCGCTACATAGGGAATTGTTTCAGCGAATGTGTGCGAGCACACCCTGCAACTCGTCCAGCGAGTTATAGCGGATCACTAACTGGCCCTTGCCCTTCTGTCCGTGGCGAATCTGCACCGCAGAGCCCAGCCGCTCGGCCAGGCGCTGTTCCAGCCGGGTGATGTCCGGGTCGGCCTTGGCCGGCTCCACGGGCTCGGGTTTGCCACTGAGCCACTGCCTGACCAGGGCTTCGGTCTGGCGCACGGTCAGACCGCGTGCGACAACGTGTCGCGCCCCTTCGACCTGCTGTTCGTCCGGCAGACCGAGCAGCGCGCGCGCATGCCCCATTTCCAGATCGCCGTGGGACAGCATGGTCTTGATCACTTCAGGCAGGGCAATCAGGCGCAGCAGGTTGGCCACGGTGACCCGCGACTTGCCCACCGCATCGGCCACCTGCTGCTGGGTCAACTGGAACTCGTGCTGCAGGCGTTGCAGGGCAATGGCCTCTTCCACCGGGTTGAGGTCTTCGCGCTGGATGTTTTCGATCAATGCCATGGCGATCGCGGCTTCGTCGGGCACATCGCGAACCATGGCCGGAATGGTCTCCAGGCCGGCCTGTTGCGCCGCGCGCCAGCGGCGTTCCCCGGCGATGATCTCGAACCGCGAGTTGGCCACCGGCCGTACCACGATCGGTTGCATCACGCCCTGGGTCTTGATCGAGTGCGCCAACTCTTCGAGCGCCTGCGGGTCCATGTCCCGACGTGGCTGGTATTTACCGCGCTGGATGACGTCCAGGGGCAAATGCTGCAACTCGTTCTGGTCGACCGTGACGGCCTGCTCTTCGAGCGCACTGACGGTCGAACCGCTGAGCAGCGCATCCAGCCCACGCCCGAGACCACGTTTCTTGACGGCCATTGGATTCCTTAAATGACTGCAGCGGTGCGAGATTGGCGACGCTGCCGACGAACCATCTCGCCAGCCAGTGCCAGGTAGGCCAGGGCGCCGCGTGAGGATTTGTCGTACGTGAGCGCCGGCATCCCATAGCTGGGAGCTTCGGCCAGACGAATGTTGCGCGGGATGACGGTATCGTAGAGCTGGTCGCCGAAGTGCTCCTTGAGCTGCGCCGACACATCGTTCATCAGGCTCAGGCGAGGGTCGTACATGGTCCGCAGCAAACCCTCGACCTTGAGGTCCGGATTCAGCAGTTCGGCGATGCGCTTGATGTTGTCCACAAGGTCGCTCAGCCCTTCCAGGGCGAAATACTCGCACTGCATCGGAATGATCACACCATCGGACGCCACCAGCGCATTGAGGGTCAGCATCGACAGCGAGGGCGGGCAGTCGATCAGAATGTAGTCGTAGTTGTTGCGCACCGGCGCCAGCGCACTGCGCAGCCGGCTCTCTTTCATCTGCATTTCCAGCAGGACCACCTCGGCCGCCGTCAGGTCGCGGTTGGCCGGCAGCAACTGATACCCGCCGTGCTCGGAGAAGTGCATGGCCTGGGCCAGGTCGCACTCGCCGATCAGCACGTCGTAGATGGAGTTTTCAAGTGCGTGCTTGTCCACTCCGCTACCCATGGTGGCGTTGCCCTGCGGATCGAGGTCGATCAGCAGCACGCGGCGCTTGGTCGCGACCAGCGATGCTGCGAGGTTGATGCAGGTGGTGGTCTTGCCCACACCACCTTTCTGGTTCGCTATCGCGAATACCTTAGCCATTATTGCTCGTGTTCCCAATCATGCCGTGCGGCGCAGTATCAGCAGATGGCGTTGGCCTTGGCAACCGGGGACGGCCAAGGCGTGTTCGCTATCAAGGTGGAAGTCCGCTGGCAATGCTACCAGTTCGTCAGCTGGATGCAGCCCTTTCATCGCCAACCAGCGTGTGTCGACGTTGCCCAGGTGGCGTGTCCAGTGGGCAAAATCGTGCAGGCTGCTGAACGCGCGGGAAACGATACCGGCGAAAGGTTGCTCGGGGACGAAGGTTTCGGCGCGGCTGTGGATAACTTGCAGGTTGGCCAATCCCAGCTCCAGTTTCACCTGGGTCTGGAAGCGGGTTTTCTTGCCATTGCTGTCGAGCGTGGCGATCCGTTTTTCAGGAAACATGATCGCCAGCGGGATACCTGGCATGCCGCCGCCGCTGCCGACGTCCAGCCAGCTGTCGGCGGCTGCCAGGTGCGGCAGGATGCTCAGGCTGTCGAGCAGGTGCCGGGAAACCATCTCGTCGGGATTGCGCACCGCCGTCAGGTTGTACGCCTTGTTCCATTTGATCAACAGGGCCAGGTAGGCCAACAGCTGCTCGCGCTGGCCTTCGGACAGTTCGACGCCCAATTGCCGGGCGCCTGTGGACAACTCTTCGCGGTGCTGTTCGGTGACCATGGAACTCAAGCGCTTTGCTCCAACTCACGGCCTGCGCCGCGTTTTTTCAGATGAATCATCAACAGCGAAATGGCAGCGGGCGTCACACCCGGTATACGCGATGCCTGACCCAGGGTTTCAGGACGAGTAGCACCCAGCTTGCCCTGGATTTCCTTGGACAACCCGGAGATGCCGACGTAGTCGATATCCACAGGCAGACGAGTGTCTTCGCTGGCACGCAGCCGGGCGATCTCGTCCTGTTGACGATCGATGTACCCGGCGTACTTGGTCTTGATCTCGACCTGTTCGGCCACCTGTGGATCCTGCGCGCCGCCACCGGTGACTTCGACCAGACCGACATAGTCGATTTCCGGACGGCTGAGCAGGTTAAGCAGGTTGTATTCATGGGTCAACGGCGTACCGAATTTCTCGGCAAGCGCATCGCCCACGGCAGTGTTCGGTCGGACCCAGGTGCTTTTGAGCCGCTGTTCCTCGATTTCGATGGCTTCGCGCTTGGCACTGAACGCTGCCCAACGGGCGTCGTCGACCAGGCCCAGCTCGCGACCCTTTTCGGTCAGGCGCAGGTCTGCATTGTCCTCGCGCAGGATCAGGCGATACTCGGCCCGCGAGGTGAACATCCGGTACGGTTCCTGGGTGCCCAGGGTGATCAGGTCATCGACCAGCACGCCGATGTAGGCTTCGTCCCGGCGCGGGCACCAGGCGTCTTTGCCCTGTGCACGCAACGCCGCGTTGGCGCCGGCCAGCAACCCCTGCGCGCCGGCCTCTTCGTAGCCGGTGGTGCCGTTGATCTGCCCGGCGAAGAACAGACCGGCGATCACCTTGGTTTCGAGGCTGTACTTGAGATCGCGCGGATCGAAGTAGTCGTATTCGATGGCGTAGCCGGGACGCATGATGTGTGCGTTTTCCATGCCACGGATCGAACGGACGATCTGCAACTGCACATCGAACGGCAGGGACGTGGAAATACCGTTCGGATACAGCTCGTGGGTGGTCAGCCCCTCCGGCTCGATGAACACCTGATGGCTCTGCTTGTCGGCGAAGCGGTGAATCTTGTCTTCGATCGACGGGCAGTACCGTGGACCTACGCCTTCGATTTCACCGGCTGCCGAATACATCGGCGAGCGATCGAGGTTGGCCGCGATGATTTCATGGGTGCGCGCGTTGGTATGGGTGATCCAGCAACTGACCTGGCGCGGATGCAGTGCCTTGGATCCCATGAACGACATCACCGGGATCGGGGTATCGCCCGGCTGCTCGGTCATCACCGAAAAGTCCACGGACTTGCCGTCGATGCGCGGCGGTGTACCGGTCTTCAACCGGCCTACTCGCAGGGGCAGTTCACGCAGGCGATGGGCCAGGGCGATTGACGGCGGATCGCCCGCACGGCCACCCGAGTAATTCTGCAAACCGATGTGGATCAGCCCGCCGAGGAAGGTACCGGTGGTGAGCACCACGGAATCGGCCATGAAGCGCAGGCCCATCTGGGTGACCACGCCCTTGACCTCGTCCTGCTCGACGATCAGGTCGTCTGCCGGCTGCTGGAATATCCACAGGTTGGGTTGATTCTCCAGGATTTCGCGGATCGCCGCCTTGTACAGGACCCGGTCGGCCTGGGCACGGGTGGCCCGTACCGCTGGGCCCTTGCGGTTGTTGAGCACGCGAAACTGAATGCCACCCTTGTCGGTAGCCAGTGCCATGGCACCGCCGAGCGCATCGATCTCCTTTACCAGGTGGCTCTTGCCGATGCCGCCGATGGCCGGGTTGCAACTCATGGCACCGAGGGTTTCCACGTTGTGCGTCAACAGCAGGGTCTTTGCACCCATGCGTGCTGAGGCCAGTGCTGCCTCGGTACCGGCATGACCGCCGCCGATGACGATCACTTCAAAACGGGAAGGGAAATCCACCACGCACCTCGTGCCTGTTCAATGTGGGTAATTGGGATAGCGGCGCAGTATAGGGAATTTGCCTCGGCTAAAGAACCCTTCTGCACAAAAAATAACCAGCTGTGGATAGACCGAGTAATAGAAATTAAAAGAGAGAGATTTATTAAAGCTTTGTTTTTATGTTTATTACTATGCAACGACAAATCTGTGGATAAGGTTCTGAAACCCTATGTACTCGTGCTGTACAGAGAAATTAAAGGCTGTGTTCACCTGTTCATGAGCCCGGTGTATAACCGAAATTAACCTGTGGGTAACGACGTTGCTTACCCACAGGCGGATTTATCATCAGCTTTCGGACACGCTTATCAACCTGGCTCAGGCGGGCTTTTCCACAGGGCTCCTGAAGCGTGTATAAAAAAAAGCCGCCTCGAAAGGCGGCTGTTGATCAGTTTCACGCGCGGGTCGTGGCGGTGCTTGCACGCCTACTTGCCGATGCAGAAGCTCGAAAAGATGCGTCCCAGCAGATCATCTGAACTGAATGCTCCGGTGATTTCACCCAAGGCTTGCTGCGCCAGGCGCAGGTCTTCGGCCAGCAGCTCGCCGGCACCGGCCAGGGTCAATTGATCACGTCCATGGTCGAGGTGGTCGCCGGCATGGCGCAAGGCTTCGAGGTGACGTCGACGTGCGCTGAAGCTGCTTTCTGCGGTCTGTTCGTACCCCATGCAGGCCTTGAGGTGTTCGCGCAGCAACTCCAGCCCCTGGCCCGCCCCTTTGGCAGTCAAGCTCAACGTGACGTGTCCGTCGCCGTCCTGCTGCAGGCCGATGGGTTCCCCACTCAGGTCTGCCTTGTTGCGAATCACCGTGACTTTGCCGATATCGGGCGTGAGCTCGAGGAACTCCGGCCAGAGTGCAAACGGGTCGGCCGCTTCGGCGGCCGTCGCATCCACCACCAGCAGGATGCGATCGGCTTCGGCAATGGCTTTCAGCGCTCGCTGCACGCCGATCTGCTCGACTTCATCGGCCGTGGTGCGTAGCCCCGCGGTGTCAATCACGTGCAACGGCATGCCATCGATGTGGATATGTTCGCGCAACACGTCCCGGGTCGTGCCGGCAATCTCCGTCACGATCGCGGCTTCGCGTCCGGCCAGCAGGTTGAGCAGGCTCGACTTGCCGGCATTCGGTCGACCGGCGATGACCACGTTCATGCCATCACGCAGCAAGGCCCCCTGCCCGGCTTCCCGCAGCACGGTGGATAACTCGCCACGTACCTTGTCGAGCAGGCTCAGTACATGACCATCGGCCAGGAAATCGATTTCCTCCTCGGGAAAGTCGATGGCGGCCTCGACGTAGATACGCAACGCGATGAGCTGCTCGGTCAAGTTATCCACACGGCGGGAAAAAGCTCCTTGCAGCGAACGTACGGCGTTGCGCGCCGCCTGGGCTGAACTGGCTTCGATGAGATCGGCAATGGCCTCGGCCTGGGCCAGGTCGAGCTTGTCGTTGAGGAATGCACGCTCGCTGAATTCGCCCGGACGTGCCAGGCGGCAGCCCAATTGCAGACAGCGCTGCAGCAGCATGTCCATCACCACAGGCCCACCGTGGCCTTGCAGCTCGAGCACGTCCTCGCCGGTGAACGAATTGGGCCCGGGGAAGTACAGGCTCAGGCCCTCGTCGATGACCTGGCACTGCGCGTCGAGCATCGGGCCGTAGTGAGCGTAGCGAGGCGTTGGCACGCGGCCGATGATTGCCTGGGCAGCCGCGCTGGCCAGTGGTCCGGAGATACGCACGATCCCCACTCCACCGCGACCTTGGGCTGTGGCAATGGCAGCGATGGTTTCGCGAACGACGTTCATGCAGATACTCCGGTCGAATTTCAGATAGCAAAACGCCCCACGAGGGGGCGCTTTGTGCACAGGTTAGTCGAGCAACCCGTTAAACGGCAGGTTTGTTTGCCGCAGCTTTCTCGATACCGCGCGTGATATACCACTGCTGGGCAATCGACAGGGTGTTGTTGGTTACCCAGTACAGTACCAGGCCGGCCGGGAACCAGAGGAAGAAGAAGGTGAACACGATCGGCATCATCTTCATCACCTTGGCCTGCATCGGATCCGGAGGCGTTGGGTTCAAGCGCTGCTGAATGAACATGGTCGCGCCCATGATGATCGGCAGGATGAAGAACGGATCCTTGATCGACAGGTCGGTTATCCACAGCAGCCAAGGTGCCTGACGCATCTCGACGCTTTCCAGCAGTACCCAGTACAGGGACAGGAAGACCGGCATCTGCACCAGGATCGGCAGGCAGCCACCCAGCGGATTGATCTTCTCTTTCTTGTACAGCTCCATCATGGCCTGCGACATCTTCTGGCGATCGTCGCCATGCTGCTCCTTGAGCAATGCCAGTTTCGGCGCAACGGCGCGCATGCGCGCCATCGACCGGTAGCTGGCGGCCGACAAGGGGAAGAACAGCAGCTTGATCAGGATGGTCAGGCAGATGATCGAGAAGCCCCAGTTACCCAGGATCGCGTGGATGTGCTTGAGCAGCCAGAAGATCGGTTGTGCGATGAACCACAGGATGCCGTAGTCGACGGTCAGCTCCAGGCCTGGGGACAACTCCTTGAGCTTGTCCTGTACCTTGGGACCGGCATACAGGGTGGCTGTGGTTTCGACTTTGCCACCTGGTGCGGCGGACAACGTCGGACCGGTGTAGCCGATGATGTAGTTGCCCTGGTTGTCCTTGCGCGTCATGACGTTGTTGCTGTCACCGGGGGCAGGGATCCAGGCCGTCACGAAGTAGTGCTGCAGCCAGGCTACCCAACCACCTTGCACGGTTTCCTTGAGGCCGGCCTTGTCCATGTCCTTCATCGACACTTTCTTGTACGGCTCGCCACTTGTCCACAGGGCCGCACCCAGGTAGGTCGCGGTACCGGTGGCCGTAGTCGACGATGGATCGGCGCTGTTGTCTCGCTTGAGCTGGGCGAACATGTTGCCGCTCCAGTTCTGCGCGCTCTGGTTATCCACAAGGTAGCCGACTTTCAGGTCGTATTCGCCGCGGTCGACCGTGAAGCGCTTGACGTAGTTGACGCCGTTGTCGCTGTAGGTCAGGTCGACTACCAGCTGGTTCTGGCCCTCGGCCAGTTGATAACTTTTTTGCGTCGCGCTGTACACGGGGCGCCCAGTGGAACGCGCATCCGGGCCGTTCGCACCGGTCAGGCCGCTCTGGGCCAGGTAGGTCAGCTCACCACCGTTGTCGAACAACTGGAATGGAATGTTCGGCATGTCCTGGCGCCGAGGGTACTCGGGCAGGTTCAGCTGGACGATATCACCACCGGTAGGATCGATAGCGAAGTTGAGCACGTCGGTCTTGACCCAGATCAGGTCCTTGCTGACCACGACAGGGGTCGGCACAGGCAGATTGGCATCAGGATTGGCGCTGGGTACATCGGCACTGGCTTGAGTGTTGGTGCCCGGTACCGTTTCCGGCAATGCCGGGGTCGGGTTCTGGGTAGCCATATTCTGAGTCGGCAAGGCGGCTTGACCGTAGTCCTGGTTCCATTTCAGGACCATGACGTAGGCCACGACTGCCAGGGCGACGATCAGGATCGTGCGTTTAATATCCATGATTACTCGGCTATCGAAGAAGAACGGGGTGATGGGGCGTCTGGAACCGGGTCGAAACCACCGGCATTCCATGGGTGACAGCGGCCAAGGCGACGAACGGTCAGCCAGCTTCCACGCAAGAGGCCGTGGATCTCGATGGCTTCGAGCGCGTAGCAAGAGCAACTGGGATAAAAACGACAGTGGTTCGCCATGAGAGGGCTGATGGCGTAGCGGTAGAACTGGATCGGAACGATTGCCAGTTTACGCATCTTGACTGTCCACTCCTGCAGGTTCGGTCTTCACCACTGGAGCGGGCCGGTTACGTGCAAGGCGCTTCCAGAGCTTGCCAAAATGCTCATGCAATTCAGGGTTTTCCACGTCGCCCAAACCTTTGCGCGCGACGATGACGATGTCCCAGCCAGCCAGTATGTCCTGGTGCAGACGGAACGAGTCACGCATCAAACGTTTCAAGCGATTGCGTTGAACGGCGAGCTTGACGCTCTTTTTACCGATGACCAGCCCCAGACGGGGATGTTCGAGGCCGTTCTCACGCGCAAGGAGCAGCAAGTTCTTGCCGGGTACCTTGCCAGACGGCGAGTCGAAGACTGCTTTGAAATGCCGGGCTGTCAGCAGACGCTTTTCCCGACCGTAGTCCTGACTCACCACCTGTGCCGAAGGATCAAACTGCCAGACGCTTGCGGCCCTTGGCGCGACGACGCGACAGGACGGTACGGCCGTTCTTGGTAGCCATGCGGGCACGGAAACCGTGAGTGCGAGCGCGCTTGATGGTGCTGGGTTGGAAAGTACGTTTCATGGTTGTTACCTGGTTCGTCCACAACGGGCCGGAATGGACCCCGTTTTAAGAGACCGGCGATTCTAGTGAAAGCGCGGCAGAAGGTCAATTTCCAACCAGCTATTACTTTTGCATCGTTTATCAGAACCCTGCGCTGCACGTAGACACCGACCCTCACCTTCGATTCATCCGCCTCCTGTTTCCAAGCCTGCGTATGACACACCAGAGCCGATCAAATATAGAAATAGAGAAGGGACTTATTTAAAGCTTTTCTGTAATGCTTATAGATCTTAGTGAGGCCCTTTTCTGTGGATAACTACCTTCAGCCCTTGCTGCCCGTACGTCCTGGGGATTCGCAACCCTGTCCAGAAGAGGTGCTGCGCCTGTGTCGATGCTAAGGACAACCTGTGGATTAAAGACGAGGATATCCACAGGGGTGTTATCCACAGATCTCAACCCCCACTTGTGCATAGATCTCAAGCGAGGTTATCCACAGAGCTCAGGAATCAGATTTCGAGGCATTGAACAGCGGTTTTTTCATGCTTTCCAGGCCAGTGGCCGGACCTACATGTGGATAAGTGTGCTGAGCGTCGGTACAATGGGGGTTGTTTTTGCCTTGCCGGCTTTCAATTCAGGGGATACCTGTGTCAGTGGAACTTTGGCAGCAGTGCGTGGAACTCCTGCGCGATGAACTGCCTGCCCAGCAATTCAACACCTGGATCCGTCCGCTACAGGTCGAAGCCGAAGGCGACGAGTTGCGGGTCTACGCGCCCAATCGCTTCGTTCTGGACTGGGTAAACGAGAAATACCTGACACGGCTCCTCGAACTGCTGGGTGAGCACGGCAACGGCCTGGCACCGGCGCTTTCGTTGCTGATCGGCAGCCGTCGCAGCTCGGCGCCGCGCGCGGCGCCCAATGCTCCGCTGGCCGCCTCGGCGGCGGCGAATCAGGTGCAGGCAGCCCCGGTGGCTGCCGTGCCTGCGATCGCGCCTGCAGAGGCGGTTTCCAAGCCTTCGGCGGCCAGTGAAGAACCGTCGCGGGACAGTTTCGACCCCATGGCCGGCGCCAGCTCGCAACCGGCCCCTGTGCGCGCCGAGCAGCGCACCGTGCAGGTAGAGGGTGCGCTCAAGCACACCAGCTATCTGAATCGCACCTTTACCTTCGAAAACTTCGTCGAAGGTAAATCCAACCAGTTGGCGCGCGCCGCTGCCTGGCAGGTTGCGGACAACCCCAAGCATGGCTACAACCCATTGTTCCTCTACGGTGGCGTAGGCCTGGGTAAAACCCACTTGATGCACGCTGTGGGTAACCACCTGCTCAAGAAGAATCCGAATGCCAAGGTCGTGTACCTGCATTCCGAGCGCTTCGTGGCCGACATGGTCAAGGCGCTGCAACTGAACGCAATCAATGAGTTCAAGCGGTTCTATCGTTCGGTCGATGCGCTGCTGATCGATGACATTCAGTTCTTCGCTCGCAAGGAGCGCTCCCAAGAGGAGTTCTTCCATACGTTCAATGCGCTGCTCGAGGGCGGCCAGCAGGTCATCCTGACCAGCGACCGCTACCCCAAGGAAATCGAAGGGCTCGAAGAGCGCCTGAAGTCGCGCTTTGGCTGGGGTTTGACGGTGGCGGTCGAACCGCCGGAGCTCGAGACGCGAGTCGCGATCCTGATGAAGAAAGCGGATCAGGCCAAGGTTGAGTTGCCCCATGATGCGGCGTTCTTCATTGCCCAGCGGATTCGCTCCAACGTGCGCGAACTCGAAGGTGCCCTCAAGCGCGTCATTGCGCACTCGCACTTCATGGGCCGCGAAATCACCATCGAGCTGATCCGCGAGTCGCTCAAGGATTTGCTGGCACTGCAAGACAAGCTGGTGAGTGTGGATAACATCCAGCGCACGGTGGCCGAGTACTACAAGATCAAGATTTCCGATCTGCTGTCCAAGCGCCGCTCACGCTCGGTGGCGCGACCGCGGCAGGTGGCCATGGCGTTGTCCAAGGAACTCACCAACCACAGCCTGCCGGAAATCGGCGATGTATTTGGTGGCCGTGATCACACCACCGTGCTGCACGCCTGCCGCAAGATCAACGAACTCAAGGAATCCGACGCGGATATCCGCGAGGACTACAAGAACCTGCTGCGTACCCTGACCACGTGAACATTCACTACGCAGCTTTTGAGGCAAGGGACTAGACCATGCATTTCACCATTCAACGCGAAGCCCTGTTGAAACCCCTGCAGCTGGTCGCCGGCGTCGTCGAACGCCGCCAGACCTTGCCTGTGCTTTCCAACGTGCTGCTGGTCGTTCAGGGGCAGCAGTTGTCCCTGACCGGTACCGACCTGGAAGTGGAACTGGTTGGCCGCGTACAGCTGGAAGAGCCCGCCGAGCCTGGCGAGATCACGGTGCCCGCGCGCAAGTTGATGGACATCTGCAAGAGCTTGCCCAACGACGCCCTGATCGACATCAAGGTCGATGAACAGAAGGTGGTGGTCAAGGCCGGACGCAGCCGTTTCACCTTGTCGACATTGCCGGCCAATGATTTCCCGACGGTCGAGGAAGGCCCGGGTTCGCTGACGTGCAGCCTGGTCCAGAGCAAGCTGCGCCGATTGATCGAGCGCACCAGTTTCGCCATGGCTCAACAGGACGTTCGCTATTACCTCAACGGCATGCTGCTGGAAGTATCGGCAGGTATCATCCGCGCCGTCGCAACCGATGGACACCGCTTGGCCATGTGCTCGATGCAAGCCGACATTGGCCAGGCCGATCGGCATCAGGTCATTGTGCCGCGCAAAGGTATCCTGGAGCTGGCCCGCCTGCTGACCGAGCCTGATGGCAACGTCAGCATCGTGCTGGGCCAGCACCACATCCGTGCTACCACCGGTGAGTTCACCTTCACCTCCAAACTGGTCGATGGCAAGTTCCCCGACTACGAGCGCGTGTTGCCCAAAGGTGGCGACAAGTTGGTGGTCGGAGATCGCCAGGCATTGCGTGAAGCATTCAGCCGCACCGCTATTCTGTCCAACGAAAAGTACCGCGGCATCCGTTTGCAACTGGCGGCCGGTCAGCTGAAAATCCAGGCCAACAACCCTGAGCAGGAAGAAGCGGAAGAAGAAGTGGCCGTGGACTACAACGGTGGCGCGCTGGAGATCGGCTTCAACGTCAGTTATCTGCTCGACGTGCTGGGCGTGATGACGACTGAGCAGGTGCGCCTGATTCTGTCCGATTCCAATAGCAGCGCCCTGGTGCAGGAATCGGACAACGACGATTCGGCATATGTCGTCATGCCGATGCGCCTCTGACCCCTGCCTGAATGTCCCTTACCCGCGTCACAGTCACCGCGGTGCGCAACCTGCACCCGGTGACCTTCTCCCCCTCCCCGCGCATCAACATTCTTTATGGCGCCAACGGCAGTGGCAAGACCAGTGTTCTGGAAGCCATTCACTTGCTGGGTCTGGCTCGATCTTTCCGCAGTACGCGCTTGGTGCCGATCATCCAGCACGATCAGGCGAGCGCTACGGTGTTCGGGCAAGTCGAACTGGCCGAAGGTGGACAGAGCAATCTGGGGATATCCAGAGAGCGCCAAGGCGATTTCACCATTCGCATAGATGGCCAGAATGCGCGAAGCGCAGCCCAGCTTGCCCAGATACTTCCGCTGCAGTTGATAAATCCCGACAGCTTTCGGCTGTTGGAAGGCGCGCCTAAAATTCGCAGACAGTTTCTCGACTGGGGTGTGTTCCACGTGGAACCTCGCTTCATGTCGACCTGGCAGCGCCTGCAGAAGGCCTTGAAGCAACGGAACTCGTGGCTTCGGCATGGTACACTTGACGTTGCTTCGCAAGCGGCGTGGGACCGTGAACTCTGTCTTGCCAGTGCAGAAATCGACGAGTACCGCCGTGCTTACATCAAGGCGCTGAAGCCTGTGTTCGAACAGACACTCGCCGAGTTGGTGCAGCTCGATGGGTTGACGCTGAGCTATTACCGAGGTTGGGACAAGGATCGCGAACTTGCCGATGTATTGGCAGGTTCGCTGTTGAGAGACCAGCAGATGGGGCATACCCAGGCTGGACCTCAACGTGCTGATCTTCGCCTCAGAATGGGCGCCCATAATGCGGCCGACATATTGTCGCGCGGTCAGCAGAAGCTGGTGGTATGCGCACTTCGCATTGCCCAGGGCCATCTGGTAGGCCAGGCCCGCCGAGGGCAATGCATCTATCTGGTAGACGATTTGCCCTCCGAACTGGACGAGAAACATCGTCGCGCATTGTGCCGCTTGCTGGAAGAATTACGCTGCCAGGTGTTCATCACCTGTGTGGATCAAGAATTATTGAGGGAAGGCTGGCAAACGGAAACGCCAGTTGCCGTGTTCCACGTGGAACATGGCGGTATTACCCAGACCCACGATCATCGGGAGTGAAGGCATGAGCGAGAACCAAACGTACGACTCCTCCAGCATCAAGGTGCTGAAAGGGCTTGATGCCGTACGCAAACGTCCCGGTATGTACATCGGCGACACCGATGATGGTAGCGGCCTGCACCACATGGTCTTCGAGGTGGTGGACAATTCCATCGACGAAGCACTGGCCGGCCACTGTGATGAAATCACCATCACCATTCATCCAGACGAATCCATTTCCGTAACCGACAACGGTCGCGGCATTCCAGTGGATGTGCACAAGGAAGAAGGCGTATCTGCGGCCGAGGTCATCATGACCGTGCTGCACGCTGGTGGTAAGTTCGACGATAACTCGTACAAGGTTTCCGGCGGCCTGCACGGCGTTGGTGTGTCCGTGGTGAACGCACTCTCTGAAAGCCTGCAATTGACAGTGCGTCGCGCTGGGAAATTGTGGGAGCAGTTCTACGTGCATGGCGTCCCGCAGGAGCCGATGCAAATCGTCGGTGAAAGTGAAACCACCGGTACCAAGATCCACTTCAAGCCATCGGCCGACACCTTCAAGAACATCCACTTCAGCTGGGACATTCTGGCGAAGCGAATCCGCGAATTGTCCTTCCTCAACTCTGGCGTGGGTATCCTGCTGAAGGATGAGCGCACCGCCAAGGAAGAGCTGTTCAAGTTCGAAGGCGGTCTGCGGGCATTCGTCGAATACCTCAATACCAACAAGACGCCCGTCAATCAGGTGTTCCACTTCAATGTGCAACGCGACGACGGCGTAGGTGTTGAAGTGGCACTGCAGTGGAACGACAGCTTCAACGAAAACCTGTTGTGCTTCACCAACAACATTCCCCAGCGCGATGGCGGAACTCACTTGGTGGGCTTCCGCTCGGCGCTGACACGCAACCTGAACAACTACATCGAGCAGGAAGGCCTGGCCAAGAAGAACAAGGTCTCGACCACTGGCGACGATGCGCGTGAAGGCTTGACCGCAATCATTTCGGTGAAAGTGCCGGACCCCAAGTTCAGCTCGCAGACCAAGGACAAGCTGGTTTCGTCCGAAGTGAAAACTGCGGTCGAGCAGGAGATGGGCAAGTACTTCTCGGATTTCCTTCTGGAGAATCCGAACGAAGCCAAGGCCGTGGTGGGCAAGATGATCGACGCCGCCCGTGCTCGTGAAGCTGCCCGCAAGGCGCGCGAGATGACCCGTCGCAAGGGTGCATTGGACATCGCTGGCCTGCCAGGCAAGTTGGCCGACTGCCAGGAGAAGGACCCTGCCCTTTCCGAACTCTACCTGGTGGAGGGTGACTCCGCCGGTGGTTCGGCCAAGCAAGGCCGCAATCGCAAGACCCAGGCGATCCTGCCGCTCAAGGGCAAGATCCTCAACGTCGAGAAGGCACGCTTCGACAAGATGATCTCTTCCCAGGAAGTGGGCACTTTGATCACGGCACTGGGCTGCGGTATCGGTCGCGAAGAGTACAACATCGACAAGTTGCGCTATCACAACATCATCATCATGACCGATGCCGACGTTGACGGATCGCACATCCGTACCTTGTTGCTGACCTTCTTCTTCCGTCAGTTGCCTGAGCTGATCGAGCGCGGTTACATCTACATTGCCCAGCCGCCGTTGTACAAGGTGAAGAAGGGCAAGCAGGAGCAGTACATCAAGGACGACGACGCCATGGAAGAGTACATGACGCAGTCGGCCCTGGAAGATGCGAGCCTGCACCTCAACGACTCGGCACCCGGTATTTCCGGTGAGGCGTTGGAACGTCTGGTCAATGACTTCCGCATGGTCATGAAGACGCTCAAGCGTCTGTCGCGTTTGTACCCTCAGGAGCTGACCGAGCACTTCGTGTACCTGCCGGCGGTTGCACTCGAGCAGCTGGGCGACCACGAGGCCATGCAGGCCTGGTTGGCCAAGTTCGACGCACGTCTGCGTACCAGCGAAAAATCGGGCCTGGTGTACAAGGCCAGCCTCCGTGAAGACCGTGAGCGTAACGTCTGGCTGCCAGAGGTGGAGATCACCTCCCACGGCCTGGCGAGCTACATCACATTCAACCGCGATTTCTTCGGCAGCAACGACTACAAGACCGTGACCGCTCTGGGCGCACAGTTGGCCAGTCTGCTGGACGAAGGCGCCTACGTTAAACGGGGCGAGCGCAAGAAGGCCGTGGTCGAGTTCAAGGAAGCCCTCGAGTGGCTGATGACCGAAAGCACCAAGCGCCATACCATCCAGCGCTACAAAGGTCTGGGTGAGATGAACCCAGACCAGTTGTGGGAAACCACGATGGACCCAAGCGTGCGACGCATGCTCAAGGTCACCATCGAGGATGCGATCGGCGCCGACCAGATCTTCAACACCCTGATGGGTGATGCGGTCGAGCCCCGTCGCGAGTTCATCGAAAGCAATGCACTGGCGGTGTCGAACCTCGACTTCTGAGGCTTGGACCCACCCACCGAACCCCGGCGCCCTTGGCCCGGGGTTTTTTTATGGGTGTGCGTATCCAATGCCTCACGCCGAGAACGGACGAACGGCCCTGGCGTGGATCTTGCGCAGGCTTATTGCAGGTGCGCTGCGGGCATGACTACGTCAATGCCGCTTTTCGGCAGGAGTGTCACAGCCCGCGCCCGATAATCAATGGCTCGTCACGTCTGCACAGGGGTAAAGCTCATGGACCATGCAATGGAGGGGCGGGTATCCCCC
Organism: Pseudomonas baltica; assembly: GCF_014235765.1. Lineage (GTDB taxonomy): Bacteria > Pseudomonadota > Gammaproteobacteria > Pseudomonadales > Pseudomonadaceae > Aquipseudomonas > Aquipseudomonas baltica. Next base: position 98,168 of record NZ_JACMYH010000003.1, on the reverse strand, counting down.
GCGACGTTGAAAAAGGTGATCTGCGCCGCTGCCGTGGGCAACTTCGTGGAATGGTTCGACTTTGCGGTCTACGGGTTTCTGGCCACGGCCATCGCCCAACAGTTCTTCCCCAGTGGTGACGCTGCCACGGGCCTGTTGAAAACCTTTGCAGTGTTCGCCGTGGCGTTTGCGTTCCGGCCCCTGGGCGGTATCGTTTTCGGCATGCTCGGCGACCGAATCGGGCGCAAGAAGGTGCTGGCCATGACCATCCTGCTCATGGCTGGTGCAACGACGCTGATCGGTTTGTTGCCCACCTATGCCGCCATCGGTATTGCTGCGCCGATCATGCTGACGCTGATTCGCTGCGCGCAGGGTTTTTCTGCCGGCGGTGAGTATGCCGGCGCCTGTGCCTATCTCATGGAGCATGCGCCGCGTACCCAACGTGCCTGGTATGGGAGCTTCATCCCGGTGTCGACCTTCAGCGCGTTTGCCTGTGCTGCGGTAATGGCCTACGCATTGGACGCTTCGCTGTCGCCCGAGGCGATGGCCAGTTGGGGTTGGCGGGTGCCGTTCCTGATAGCGGCGCCGCTGGGCCTGGTGGGGCTTTACCTGCGCTGGCGGCTGGATGAAACGCCTGCGTTCCAGGCAGTCAAGCAAGAACACGACGTCGCCCATTCACCGCTCAAGGACACCCTGCGCAGTCACGGTGGTGCGATCCTGTGCCTGGGTGCATTCGTGTCGCTGACCGCCCTCTCCTTCTATATGTTCACTACCTACTTTGCGACTTATCTGCAGGTGGTGGGTGGCTTGAGCCGGGCCACGGCGTTGTTGATCTCGGTGATCGCCTTGGTGTTTGCCGCGTTGATGTGTCCCGTTGCGGGAGCATTCTCCGACAAGGTCGGGCGTCGGGTAACGGTGGGGACCGCTGGGGTGTTGATCATCGCGGTGGTGTATCCGTCGTTCCTGCTCGCCAGCTCAGGCTCGTTCGTCGCTTCCGTCATCGGGGTGATGATGCTGGCGGTCGGTGCAGTGCTCAGTGGTGTGGTGACTGCAGCACTGTTGTCGGAAACCTTCCCGACCCGAACCCGTTACACGGCTTCGGCAATTACCTACAACCTCGCCTACACGGTGTTTGGCGGAACGGCGCCGCTGATGGCGACCTGGTTGATCGGTATGACGGGGAGCAATCTGTCGCCAGCGTTTTACTTGATGGCGGTTTCGGTGCTGGCGCTCGCCGGTGGCTTGGCACTGCCGGAGACGTCGAAGATTTCCCTGCATGGCGATGCGGGGGAAGCTGTTCATGGTGGGCAGCCGGTGGTTGTTTGAGCCGGTTGGGTCTGTGGCGACTCGGCTGACGTCTTCGCGGGCAGAGCCCGCTCCCACATGAAGGCAGCATTCAGTGCCATGTGGGAGCCGGGCATGGGTTTCAGATGGCGAGCAAGGTAGCCTGCTGGTCGGCGCACAGTTGCAGGAGGAAATCCCAGACCACGCGCAGGCGTACCGATTTGTGCAGTTCGCGTCGGGTGCTGATCCAGTAACTGCGCTGGATGGTTTCGTCGGGCAGTACGCGCACCAGCCGAGGATCCTTGGCAGCCATGTACACGGGCAATACGGCAATGCCCAGGCCGATGCATGCAGCCTCCTGTTGAGCCAGCACACTGGTGCTGCGAAAGGCCACGACTGGGTTGCGACAGAAGCTGTTGAGCAATAACAGCTCCTGGCTGAACAGCAGGTCATCGACATAGCCGATCCAGCGATGCTGTGCCAGGTCTTCACGATTGCGCAGCGGCTCGGCAGCAGCCAGGTAATCGGCACTGGCATACAGTGCCAGGTTGTAGTCGGTGAGCTTGCGGGTGATCAGCAGATCGGCATTGGGACGCTCGAGGTGCACGCTGATTTCGGCTTCGCGGTTGAGAATGCTGACAAAGCGCGGCACAGCCACCAGCTCCACTTCCAAGCCTGGATAACGCCGGAACAGTTCGCCGAGGCGTGGTGTGATGAAGGCGATACCGATGCCTTCGGTGACGCCCAGGCGGATCTTGCCCAGCGGATTGAATGACTGCGTAATGTCCTCCTGCGCGCGCAGGGCCAGGTTCTCCATGGCCTCGGCGTGCTTGAGCAGCGTCTGCCCCGCCGGGGTCAGTTCGTAGCCGTGGGCGTTCTGCACGAACAGCGGCGTGCCCAGGTGGCGCTCGATGCTTTCGATGTGCCGGGCGACCGTACTGTGCGTGGTATGCAGGCGCTTGGCAGCGGTCAGCAATCGGCCGCTGCGTTGCAGCTCGAGAAAGAAGCGCAGGTCGTTCCAGTCGAACATTGATTTTCCCTTGTTAATCAACTGCGCTCTGGACTGTGCGAAAACGCTCAGCCCCTGGGTGAAATCTTTAGTTTTCACCACGAAGCTAATCAATAACATGGGGAACGACAAGAACAATAAAACGGCGCGGAGTACACCATGCCATCAGTCCCATCCGTCTATGACTACATCATTGTCGGCGCAGGTCCTGCAGGTTGTCTGCTTGCCAATCGACTGTCGGCCGACCCTTCGGTACAGGTGCTGTTGCTCGAGGCAGGTGGCCGGGACAACTATGCCTGGATCCACATCCCGGTCGGTTATCTGTTCTGCATCGGTAATCCCCGCACCGACTGGTGTTTCAAGACCCAGCCACAACCAGGCCTCGACGGCCGTAGCCTCAACTACCCTCGGGGCAAGGTGCTTGGCGGCTGCTCGTCGATCAATGGCATGATCTACATGCGCGGTCAGTCCAGCGACTATGATCGCTGGGAGGCCCAAGGCAATCCCGGCTGGGGCTGGAAAGACGTTCTTCCGCTGTTTCGCCAGAGCGAAAACCATCATGCCGGCGACTCCGAGTTCCACAGCGCCCAGGGCGAGTGGCGAGTCGAGCAGCAGCGCTATCGCTGGCCCATTCTCGACGCCTTCCGCAGTGCGGCGGCCGAGTCCGGGATCGCCAGCATCGAAGACTTCAACACCGGAGACAACCAGGGTTGCGGTTACTTCCAGGTCAATCAGAAGTCCGGGGTGCGCTGGAATTCGACCAAGGCGTTCTTGCGCCCTGCGCTGAAGCGGTCGAATCTGACGGTGCACACGGGCGTGCGGGTGGACAAGGTGCTGCTGCAAGACGGCCGTGCCCATGCGGTGGCTGCCCGCTGGCAGGGCGCCGACCATCGGTTCGAGACGCGCGGTGAGATCATTCTGTGCGCCGGCGCCATCGGTTCGCCGAACATTCTCCAGCGCTCCGGCATTGGCCCCCGGCCCTTGCTCGAACGCCTGGGTATCGATGTGCAGCATGAGTTGCCTGGCGTGGGTGGCAATTTGCAGGATCATCTGCAGCTGCGGCTGGTGTACAAGGTCAGCAACGCGCGCACCCTCAACCAGGTTGCCAACAGCCTGTGGGGCAAGTTCGGCATGGGCGTGCGCTACCTGTACGACCGCAGCGGGCCGTTGGCGATGGCGCCAAGTCAGCTGGGCGCGTTCGTGCGCTCCAGCCCCGAGCAGCCCTCCCCCAATCTTCAATACCACGTGCAGCCGCTGTCGTTGGAACGCTTCGGCGAGCCGCTGCACCGCTTTCCTGCGTTTACCGCTTCGGTGTGCAACCTGCGGCCCAAGAGCCGCGGGCGGGTCGATATCAGCTCGGCCGATCCGGACGCAGCGCCGTTGATCGATCCCAACTATCTCAGCCATCCCGACGACGTGCAGGTCGCGGTCGATGCCATACGCCTGACGCGCAAGATCGTCCAGGGCTCGGCCCTGCAAGGCTTTGCCCCGCAGGAATACCTGCCAGGCGCGGACGTGCAGAGTGAAGAAGCGCTGCGCGCGGCAGCAGGACGCATAGGAACGACTATCTTTCATCCAGCAGGCACCTGTCGCATGGGCAGCGACACCCTGGCGGTGGTGGATGCGCAACTCAAGGTTCGTGGCGTGCAGGGTCTGCGTGTGGCAGACGCGTCGATCATGCCGGAAATCGTCTCGGGCAATACCTGCTCGCCGACGGTGATGATTGCAGAAAAGGCAGCGCAGATGATTCTGCATCCGCAGCCGCTGGAGGCCGTGCCGGCCACTGCGCTGCAGGTGCCGGAAACGATTTGACCGAGTGCAGGCAGTACTCGGGAAAGGCAACAGTGGAACAACAACAATAATCACTGAGGATGGCAATATGGCGGATTATCTGCAACACGGCGCGGCGGCTGCGCCTGCCGTGAACCGGGACGAGAAGAAGATCATCTTCGCATCGTCGCTGGGGACGGTTTTCGAATGGTACGACTTCTTCCTGTACGGCGCCCTGGCTGCGGTGATCAGCAAGCAGTTCTTCGCCGGAGTGAACGAGACCACAGCCTTCATCTTCGCCCTGATGGCGTTTGCCGCAGGCTTCCTGGTGCGACCCTTTGGCGCCTTGGTGTTTGGGCGCCTGGGTGACATGATCGGGCGCAAGTACACCTTCCTCATGACCATCATCCTGATGGGCGTCTCGACCTTTGCAGTGGGATTGCTGCCGACCTATGCCAGCATCGGCATTGCCGCGCCGATCATCCTGGTGCTGTTGCGCATGCTTCAGGGCCTGGCCCTGGGCGGCGAGTATGGCGGCGCAGCGACGTACGTGGCCGAACATGCGCCGCAGAAAAAACGGGGCTTTCACACCGGCTGGATCCAGTCGACAGCCACCCTCGGCCTGCTGCTGTCACTGCTGGTGGTGATGGGCAGCCGCTATATCAGTGGCGATCAATTCGAAGTCTGGGGCTGGCGCCTGCCGTTCCTGCTGTCGATCGTACTGCTGGGCATTTCCACCTGGATCCGCCTGAGCCTGAGCGAATCGCCCACCTTCACCAAGATGAAGGCCGAGGGCAAGACCAGTAAATCGCCGATCCGCGAGTCGTTCGGTTCCTGGCAGAACCTGAAGATCGTGTTGACCGCGTTGTTCAGCATCAATGCTGGGCAGGCCGTAACGTTCTACTGTGCGCAATTCTACGTGCTGTTCTTTCTGACGCAGATGCTCAAGATGGACCCGGCACTGGCCAATCAGCTGCTGATCATCAGTGTGGTCATCGGTGCGCCATTCTTCGTGTTCTTCGGTTGGCTGTCCGACCGTGTCGGGCGCAAACCCATCCTGATGCTTGGCCTGCTGCTGGCGACCTTTGCTTACTTCCCCCTGTTCAAGGGTTTGAGCCACTACGCCAACCCGCAGATCGACAATGCCACCCGCAACTCGCCGGTCACGGTGATGGCGGACCCTTCTACGTGCACCTTCCAGTTCGACCCAGTGGGCAAGGCCAAATTCGACAGCCCTTGCGACAAGGTCAAGACGTTGCTGATCAAGTCGGGTGTGCCGTACAGCTCGGCGGCCCCGGTCGACGGTACGGATGTGGCAATCACGGTCGGTGAGCAACGGATCAACGGCTACGATGAGCCAGCCCTGCGCGCGGCCATTGCTCAGGCAGGCTACCCCGCCAAGGCCGATTCGAGCCTGGTCAATCAACCCATGGTGGTGTTGATCATCGTTGCCATGATCCTGATTGCTACGATGACCTATGGGCCGCTGGCGGCGGTGATGGTCGAGCTCTTCCCCACCCGCATTCGCTACACGTCCTTGTCCCTGCCATACCACATTGGCAACGGCTGGTTCGGCGGATTCCTGCCCACGGTCTCGTTCGCGCTGGTGGTGTACACGGGGGATATCTTCTACGGACTGTGGTACCCGGTACTGGTGACCGGTATCAGCTTCGTGGTGGGGATGTTCTGTTTGAAGGAAACCCGGCACGTGGACCTGGACAAGGTCTGACGTCTGGCTGAAAACCCAGCGGTGAAAGGCTCGAAAAGACGAGCCTTTCACCGCCGTGCAAAAAACTTATGCACCAATTGCCGGGTTTTGATGGGTTTTGAAAACTGCATAGCCAACATAGGGTTACGCAGCTTTCAAAGACTTTGCACGAGAAACAATACACAAGTTATCCACAGAAACTAGATAACCGGCGTGGGTGCGATTTCCGGATGCTCCGGCAGCGCGCCCATGGCTTGTTGAGTTTGCTCGTTCCAGGCCTGGACGCGCTCGTTCAAGGCCGCAATGGCCCGCGGTCCGGTGCCTTCGGCGTACATGGGTGCCCCGATGACCACCTCGATGGTACCGCGATGCTTGTTCCAGCCTTCCTTGGGCCAGTAGCGCCCGGCATTGTGCGCAATGGGCAACACCGGCAACTGCGCGTTCACCGCCAAGGCACTGCCGCTGCGGGTGAATTTGCCGATCTGGCCGTATGGCACACGGGTACCTTCCGGGAAGATCAGTACCCAGACGCCGTCCTTCAACAGCGTGTCGCCCTTGCTGGCGACTTCCTTGAGTGCCGACTTGGGATTGTCGCGGTCGATGGCGATGGGGCGCAGCATGGCCATGGCCCAGCCAAAGAACGGCACGAACAGCAGCTCGCGCTTGAGCACCTGGCTCAGGGGCTGGAAGTAGGCGGAAAGGAAAAAGGTTTCCCACGTGCTCTGGTGGTTGGAAACGATGACGCATGGAGTTTGCGGAACGTTTTCCGCACCTTTCACCCGTACGTCGATACCCAGCATGACGCGCGTCAGCCACAGCGCACAGCGGCACCAGTAGACGTTGATGAAACGGTAGCGCGCCTTGAAGGATAGAAAGGGCGCGATGAAAAAGCTCAGGGTGCACCACAGCAAGGCGCTGCTGCCCAGAAGCAGATAAAAGGCAAAGATTCTGATTGCCCGCAGGATCGACATAGCGGTGGATACCGTCAAGTGTGGATAAGGTGCCTGGCGACTGCCGCCAGGTCATCGAAAATCAGGGTTCCCTCGGGCAGGTCCTGGGTCAGGGTCCGTAGCCCTTTGCCGGTCTTCACCAGCACGGGTCGAGCAGCCACTGCCGTTGCGGCGTGCAGATCGCTCAGGCTGTCGCCGACGAACCAAACGCCGGTCAGGGGCGCGTCATAGTGGGCAGCGATGCGCTGCAGCAAACCCGGCCGCGGTTTGCGGCAGGTGCACTGGTCATCCGGACCATGGGGACAATGCACGATCAGGCCAACCTCGCCGCCCTGCTCCGCGACCAGCGCGCGCAGGTGGGCGTGCATGGCATCGAGGGTGGCCTGGTCGTAGTAACCGCGCGCCAGGCCAGACTGGTTGGTAGCGACGGCCACCGTCCAGCCAGCCTGGTGCAACTGTGCAATGGCCTCGATCGCTCCAGGCAACGGCAGCCATTCGGCGACTGATTTGATGTAGGCGTCGGAGTCATGATTGATGACCCCGTCGCGATCGAGAATCAGCAGTTTCAAGGCCTACCCCAGCAACGAAATGTCGGCGACGCCCAGGAACAGACCGCGCAGACGTGCCAGCAAGGCATAGCGGTTGGCCCGCACATTGGCATCTTCGGCATTGACCATCACCGCTTCGAAGAACGCATCCACTGGCTCGCGCAGGGCGGCCAGACGGGTCAAGGCTTCGTTGTAGCGACGCTCGGCAGCCATCGGCGCCACCGCATGGTCGGCCTGGGTGATGGCCGAGTACAGCGAGAACTCGTTGGCGTTGTCGAAGTACTTGGGCTCCACGGTAGCAGCGACCTTGCCGTCGGCCTTGCTCAGCAGGTTCGAGACACGCTTGTTGACGGCTGCCAGGGCGGCGGCCTCAGGCAACCGGCGGAACGCCTGGACAGCCTGCACGCGCTGATCGAAGTCCAGTGCCGAACCGGGTTGCAGGGCGCGCACCGAAAGGTAAGTGGCCACATCGATGCCCTCGTCTTCGTAGCGAGCGCGCAGGCGATCGAAGATGAACTCCTGCACCTGCTCGGCAAGCCCGGCCGACTTGACCTGGGTGCCGAAGGCCGACACGGCGAAGCCCACCGCATCGTTGAGGTTCAGGTCCAGCTGCTTTTCGATCAGGATGCGCAGCACGCCCAGGGCCGCGCGACGCAGGGCATAGGGGTCCTTGCTGCCAGTGGGCAGCATGCCGATGCCGAAGATGCCGACCAGGGTGTCGAGCTTGTCGGCGATGGCCACCGCCGCACCGGTCAGGGTGCTGGGCAGCTCGGCGCCGGCGCCACGAGGCATGTATTGCTCGTTGAGTGCCAGCGCGACGTCTTCGGGTTCGCCGGCGTTGAGCGCGTAGTAATAGCCCGCCACGCCCTGCATTTCCGGGAACTCGCCGACCATTTCCGTGGCCAGGTCGCACTTCGACAGCAGGCCTGCCCGCGTCGCGCGCTGGGCATCGCCACCAATGCGCGAGGCAATGTAGGCCGCCAGCTTGGAAACCCGCACGGCCTTGTCGTAGACACTGCCCAACTGCGCCTGGAACACCACGTTTTCCAGGCGTTTGTTGAAGGCTTCCAGCGGTTGCTTCTTGTCCTGATTGAAGAAGAACTCGGCATCGGTCAGGCGTGGACGCACGACTTTCTCGTTGCCCTCGACGATCTGGCGCGGGTCCTTGCTCTCGATGTTGGCCACGGTGATGAAACGCGGCAGCAGCTTGCCGTCGGCGTTGAGCAGGCAGAAATACTTCTGGTTGTCCTGCATGGTGGTGATCAGCGCTTCCTGCGGGACATCCAGGAAGCGTTCCTCGAACGAACACACCAGCGGCACGGGCCACTCGACCAGGGCCGTCACTTCGTCCAGCAGCGCCGGTGGGACGATGGCGCTGCCTTCCTGCTGGGTGGCCAGCTCGGCGGTACGTCGGGCAATCAGTTCACGGCGTTCGTGGGCATCGGCCAGCACGTAGGCCTTGCGCATGTCTTCGCGGTAGCCGGCGGGCGAGCTGATGCGCACGTTCTGTGGATGATGGAAACGGTGACCACGCGATTCACGGCCTGCCTTCTGGGCCAGGATCGTGCAATCGATGACGTCGTCGCCCAGCAGCATGACCAGCCACTGGGTTGGCCGCACGAACTCTTCCTTGCGCGCGCCCCAGCGCATGCGCTTGGGAATCGGCAGGTCGTTGAGGGAATCTTCGACGATGGTCGGCAGCAGGCTGGCCGTCGGCTTGCCGACGATGTTCTGGCTGAAGCGCAGCTTGGGGCCGCTGCGGTCGATTTCGCTGAGGTCGACCCCGCACTTCTTGGCGAAGCCCAGTGCAGCCTGGGTCGGCTCGCCTTCGGCATTGAAGGCGGCCTGCAGCGGCGGGCCGTCGAGATTGATGCTGCGGTCCGGCTGCTGGGTATCCAGGCCGGTGATCAGCACGGCCAGGCGGCGTGGCGCAGCGTAGACGTTCTTGGCGCTGTAGTTCAGGCCGGCGGCCTGCAGGCCTTTCTCGATGCCGGCCAGGAAGGCGTCGGCCAAGGTGTTGAGGGCCTTGGGTGGCAGCTCTTCGGTGCCCAGCTCGACCAGAAAATCTTGAGCACTCATTGCGCAGCCTCCAGCTTGGCCAATACTTCATCTCGCAGATCGGGGGTCGCCATGGGGAAACCCAGCTTGGCACGGGCCATCAGGTAGGCCTGTGCCACGCCACGGGCCAGGGTCCGCACGCGCAGGATGTACTGCTGGCGCGCGGTGACCGAAATGGCGCGGCGAGCATCGAGCAGGTTGAAGGTGTGGGACGCCTTCAAGACCATTTCATAGCTGGGCAGCGGCAGTGGCTGGTCCAGTTCGAGCAGGCGTTTGGCCTCGCTTTCGTAGAAATCGAACAGCTCGAAGAGTTTGTCGACGTTGGCGTGCTCGAAGTTGTAGGTGGACTGCTCCACCTCGTTCTGGTGGAACACGTCGCCGTAGGTCACCTTGCCGAACGGGCCATCGGCCCACACCAGGTCGTAGACCGAGTCGACGCCCTGCAGGTACATGGCCAGGCGTTCCAGGCCGTAGGTGATCTCGCCGGTGACCGGGTAGCATTCGATGCCGCCCGCCTGCTGGAAATAGGTGAACTGGGTGACTTCCATGCCGTTGAGCCAGACTTCCCAGCCCAGGCCCCAGGCGCCCAGGGTCGGCGACTCCCAGTTGTCTTCGACGAAGCGGACGTCGTGCACCAGCGGATCGAGGCCGATGTGCTTGAGCGAGCCCAGGTACAGTTCCTGGAAATTGTCCGGGTTGGGCTTCAGAACCACCTGGAACTGATAGTAGTGCTGCAGGCGGTTGGGGTTCTCGCCATAGCGGCCATCAGTCGGACGGCGGCTGGGTTGCACGTAAGCGGCATTCCAGGTTTCCGGGCCCACGGCGCGCAGGAACGTGGCGGTATGAAAAGTGCCGGCGCCCACTTCCATATCGTAGGGCTGAAGCACCACACAACCTTGCTCGGCCCAGTATTGCTGGAGGGCGAGGATCAAGTCTTGGAAGGTACGCACGGCTGGCGTAGGCTGGCTCACGAAATTCACCTGTTTCTAGGGCTGCGAATATAAAGAGCGGGAGTATACCGCGAATCCGCGGCGCCTCTACCCATGGAGCCCTAATGCCTCGCTGCTTTTGGTGTACCCAAGACCCCTTGTACCAGGCCTACCATGACCTTGAATGGGGCGTGCCGCTGCGCGAGGCGGGCGCCCTGTTCGAGTTGCTTGCGCTGGAAGGGTTCCAGGCCGGCCTGTCGTGGATCACCGTGCTGCGCAAGCGTGAACGCTATCGGCAGGTGCTCCACGGCTTCGACCCGCAACGCCTCGCGCAGATGAGTGACGAGGAAATCGAGGTGCTGATGCAGGATCCGGGCATCGTGCGCAATCGTCTCAAGCTCAACGGTGTACGCAAGAACGCCCGCGCCTGGTTGCAGCTCGAAGACCCGGCAGCCTTCCTCTGGTCGTTCGTCGGTGGGCAGCCGCGGGTCAACCATCGGCGCGATCGCAGCGAGATCCCCACTGAAACCGAAGAAGCCCGGGCCATGAGCAAGGCCCTGAAGAAAGCCGGTTTCACCTTCGTCGGGCCGACCATCTGCTACGCCTTCATGCAGGCCTCGGGCATGGTCATGGACCACACCCAGGATTGCGACCGCTACGCCGAGCTGGTCGGCTGAGGCTAGAATGGGCGTCTGGGCAATTAAGGAGTGATCTGTGGATAAGTTCAAAGGGGCACTGATGGTCGGTGCCTTGCGGTTGTTTGCGCTGCTGCCGTGGCGCACCGTGCAGTGGGTCGGCACGGCCATCGGCTGGTTGATGTGGAAGCTGCCCAATCGCTCTCGCGAGGTGGTGCGTATCAACCTGGCCAAGTGTTTTCCGGACATGGACGCTGCCGAGCGCGAGCGCCTCGCAGGACGCAGCCTGATGGACATCGGCAAGACCCTGACCGAAAGCGCCTGTGCCTGGATCTGGCCGGCCCAGCGCTCGCTCGACCTGGTGCGCGAGGTCGAGGGGCTGGACGTGCTCAAGGATGCCCTGGCATCGGGCAAGGGCGTGGTCGGCATCACCAGCCACCTGGGCAATTGGGAAGTGCTCAATCACTTCTACTGCAACCAGTGCAAGCCGATCATTTTCTACCGTCCACCCAAGCTCAAGGCGGTGGACGAGCTGTTGCGCAAGCAACGGGTGCAATTGGGCAACCGCGTTGCGGCCTCGACCAAGGAAGGCATCCTCAGTGTCATCAAGGAGGTGCGCAAGGGCGGCCAGGTGGGCATTCCCGCCGACCCGGAACCGGCCGAATCGGCCGGGCTGTTCGTGCCGTTTCTCGGCACCCTGGCGTTGACCAGCAAGTTCGTGCCCAACATGCTCGCCGGCGGCAAGGCCGTCGGCGTGTTCCTGCATGCCGTGCGCCTGCCCGATGGTTCGGGCTACAAGGTGATCCTGGAAGCGGCACCCGAGGGCATGTACAGCACCGACACGTATACCTCGGTGGCAGCCATGAGCGCGGTGGTCGAGAAGTACGTGCGGGCCTATCCCAGCCAATACATGTGGAGCATGAAGCGCTTCAAGAAGCGGCCGGCCGGCGAGGCCAGGTGGTATTGAGCTAGCGGCTGGCGTAGGGGCCTCTTCGCGGGCAGAGACCCGCTCCCACAGGACATGCTTGCACTAGACCGGCTTTCACAGAGCGGGCTCCTGGACGGCCCGCTTTTTGGATGAGCGAGGCTGGGGGTCAGAAGAAGCTCAGGCCGACGTGGAAAAGCTTCTCGACGTCGCGGATGTATTTCTTGTCCACGACGAACAGGATCACGTGGTCACCGGCCTCGATCACCGTGTCGCTGTGCGCGATGATCACCTGGTCATCGCGAATGATCGCGCCGATCGTCGTTCCGGGCGGCAGGTCGATGGTTTCGATGGGCTTGCCGATCACCTTGCTCGAACGCGCGTCGCCATGGGCGATGGCCTCGATGGCCTCCGCGGCGCCCCGGCGTAGCGAGTGCACACTGACGATATCGCCCCGCCTTACGTGCGCCAGCAGGGTACCGATGGTTGCCAGCTGCGGGCTCAGGGCGATATCGATTTCGCCCCCCTGGACCAGGTCGACATAGGCCGGGTTGTTGATGATGGTCATGACCTTGCGCGCGCCCAAACGCTTGGCCAGCAACGAGGACATGATGTTGGCTTCGTCGTCGTTGGTCAGGGCCAGGAAGATATCGGCCTGGGCGATGTTCTCTTCGAGCATCAGATCGCGGTCGGACGCGCTGCCCTGCAACACCACGGTGCTGTCCAGGGTATCGGAGAGGTAGCGGCAGCGTGCCGGGTTCATCTCGATGATCTTCACCTGGTAGCGGCTTTCGATGGCCTCGGCCAGGCGCTCGCCGATCTGCCCGCCGCCGGCGATGACTACCCGCTTGTTGCTCTGGTCGACCCGGCGCAGTTCACTCATCACCGCGCGAATGTCTTCGCGGGCTGCAATGAAGAACACCTCGTCGTCGGCTTCGATGACCGTGTCGCCGCGTGGCAGGATCGGCCGGTCGCGGCGAAAGATGGCAGCCACCCGTGTATCGACCTTGGGCATGTGGTGACGAATCTGCCGCAGTTGCTGACCCACCAGCGGGCCGCCGTAGTAGGCCTTGACCGCCACCAGCTGTGCCTTGCCGCCAGCGAAGTCGATGACCTGCAGGGCGCCGGGGTACTCGATCAGGCGCTTGATGTAGTTGGTCACCACCTGTTCCGGGCTGATCAGCACATCCACCGGAATGGCGTCGTTGTTGAACAGGCCGGCGCGGGTGAGATAGGCCGACTCGCGCACCCGGGCGATCTTGGTGGGGGTATGGAACAGGGTGTAGGCCACCTGACAGGCGACCATGTTGGTCTCGTCGCTGTTGGTCACCGCCACCAGCATGTCGGCATCGTCGGCACCGGCCTGGCGCAGCACTGTCGGATACGAGCCGCGGCCCTGCACGGTGCGGATGTCCAGGCGATCGCCAAGGTTGCGCAGGCGTTCGGCGTCGGTATCGACCACGGTGATGTCATTCGCCTCGCCGGCCAGGTGCTCGGCCAGCGTGCCGCCCACCTGACCTGCGCCCAGGATGATGATCTTCATCCATTACTCCCCGTCAGTGGCCGCGTACGGCGGCGATCTTGATCAGCTTGGCATAGTAGAAGCCATCGTGACCGCCTTCTTGTGCCAGCAATTGGCGGCCATGAGCCTGCTTGATGCCGGCGGACGTGGCCAGGTCCAGTTCGCGGGCGCCGGGCGTGCGCGCCAGGAACGCTTCGATGACTTCGGTATTTTCCGTGGGCAGTGTCGAGCAGGTGGCATAGAGCAGCACCCCGCCGACCTCCAGGGTTGGCCACAGGGCGTCGAGCAACTGCCCTTGCAGCACGGCCAGGGCCGGAATGTCGTCGGGCTGGCGGGTCAGCTTGATGTCGGGATGGCGGCGGATCACGCCAGTGGCCGAACAGGGGGCGTCGAGCAGGATCCGCTGGAACGGCTGACCGTCCCACCAGGCTTGGGTATCGCGGCCATCGGCTGCGATCAACTGGGCTTGCAGCCCCAATCGCTGCAGGTTCTCGCGCACTCGAACCAGACGCTTTTCCTCGAGATCCACGGCTACCACAGTGGCCAGGGCCGGCTCGGCTTCCAGAATGTGGCAGGTCTTGCCGCCCGGCGCGCAGCAGGCGTCGAGTACCCGCTGGCCGGGCGCCAGGTCGAGCAGCTCGGCGGCCAGTTGCGCTGCTTCATCCTGGACGCTGATCCAGCCTTCGCTGAAGCCCGGCAGCCCGCGCACGTCGCAGGCTTCTGCCAGGACGATGCCATCACGGCTGTACACGCAAGCCTGGGCCGCCACGCCTTGTTCGGCCAGCAGGCCCAGGTAGGCATCGCGCGGCTGATGGCGACGGTTGACCCGCAGGATCATCGGCGGATGAGCGTTGTTGGCGGCGCAGATGGCTTCCCACTGCTCGGGCCAGAAGGCTTTCAGCGATTTCTGCAGCCAGCGCGGGTGCGCCATGCGCACCACCGGGTCACGTTCGAGTTCGGCAAGAATGGCCTCGCTCTCACGCTGGGCTCGGCGCAGCACGGCATTGAGCAGCGCCTTGGCCCAGGGCTTCTTCAGCTTGTCGGCACAGCCGACGGTTTCGCCGATCGCGGCATGGGCTGGAATCCGGGTGTACAGCAACTGGTAGAGCCCGACCAGGAGCAAGCCATGTACATCGGCATCGGCGGCCTTGAAAGGCTTCTGCAGCAGGCGCTCGGCCAGCGCGTCGAGACGGGGCTGCCAGCGGGCGGTGCCGAATGCCAGGTCTTGGGTAAGGCCACGGTCGCGCGCCTCGACCTTGTCCAGCTCCCGGGGCAGGGAGCTGTTGAGCGAGGCCTTGCCGTTGAGTACTGCGGCCAGGGCACGGGCTGCCGCCAGGCGCGGGTTCATTGGCCCAGCACCGTGCCGACCACGAAACGATCGCGGCGGCTGTTGAACAGGTCACTGAAGTCGAGCGGCTTGCCTCCCGGCAACTGCAGGCGGGTCAGGCGCAGGGCCTGTTCACCGCAGGCTATGGTCAGCCCGTCCTTGTCGACCTGGATGATTTCGCCTGGCCGGCCGCTGCCTTCGGCCAAACTGGCGGCCAGCACCTTCAGCGCTTCGCCATTCAAGGTGCTGTGGCAGACAGGCCAAGGGAAAAACGCCCGCACCTGGCGCTCGAGCACCACGGCCGGTTGTGCCCAGTCGATGCGCGCTTCGTTCTTGTCCAGCTTGTGGGCGTAGTTGGCCAGGCTGTCGTCCTGCGCCTCGCCCTGCAGGGTAGCGGCGGCCAGGCCGGCAATGGCCTGGACCACGGCCGGTGGGCCCATCTGCGCCAAGCGGTCGTGCAGGCTGCCGCCGGTGTCGTGGGCGGCGATCGGGGTGCTGACCTTGAGCAGCATCGGGCCGGTATCCAGACCCGCCTCCATGCGCATCACGGTAACGCCGCTGTGGGCGTCGCCCGCCTGGATCGCCCGCTGGATCGGCGCCGCTCCGCGCCAGCGCGGCAGCAGCGAGGCATGGCTGTTGATGCAGCCCAGCGGCGGGATGTCGAGCACCGCCTGCGGCAGGATCAGGCCATAGGCGACCACCACCATCAAATCCGGCGTCAGCGCGCGCAGCTCGGCCTGGGCCTGGGGGTCGCGCAGGGTCGCTGGCTGCAGGACGGGAATGCCGTGCTCCAGGGCCAATTGCTTGACCGGGCTTTGCATGAGTTTCTGCCCCCGCCCGGCCGGGCGATCGGGCTGGGTGTATACGGCAACGATGTCGTGCGAAGTGGCCAGCAGGGCCTTGAGGTGTTCGGCGGCAAACTCGGGAGTGCCCGCGAAGACGATGCGCATGGAGTTCTCGCTGTTGGGGGTGGGCCGCAACCCTTTGTAGGAGCGGCTAGCAGCCGCGAAGGGGCCCTTCCTGACGCACCGAGGTGCGTTGTTCGCGGCTACTAGCCGCTCCTACAAGGGCACCGGAATCAGGCCTGCTGCTTGTGCAGTTTTTCCAGCTTTTTCTTGATGCGGTCGCGCTTGAGGTTGGACAGGTAGTCGACGAACAGCTTGCCGTTGAGGTGATCGCACTCGTGCTGGATGCACACGGCCAGCAGGCCTTCGGCGATCAGTTCGTAGGATTTGCCGTCGCGGTCCAGCGCGGTGACCTTGACCTTCTGCGGGCGATCGACGTTCTCGTAGAAGCCGGGCACCGACAGGCAACCTTCCTGGTACTGGTCCATCTCGTCGGTCAGCGACTCGAACTCGGGGTTGATGAACACCCGTGGTTCGCTGCGATCTTCGGACAGGTCCATGACCACGATGCGCTTGTGCACGTTGATCTGGGTGGCGGCCAAACCGATGCCAGGGGCGTCGTACATGGTTTCAAACATGTCATCGACAAGCTGGCGAACGCTGTCGTCCACCACCGTGACCGGCTTGGCGACGGTACGCAGGCGCGGGTCTGGAAATTCGAGGATGTTTAAAATAGCCATATGCGTATGTGCTGCACTGTGAGGTAAAGTCGTTATTTCGCGTGAGCAGACATGATAAAGGGATTCACGGCATGAGGAAATCACTACTCGCCCTGCTGATGCTGGCAATGGCCGGCCTGGCGCAGGCGCAAGTGCAGCTCAGGGACGGCTATCCACAGCGCTACACGGTGGTGCGTGGCGATACATTGTGGGACATTTCCGGGAAGTTTCTCAGCCAGCCGTGGCAGTGGCCACACCTCTGGCACGCCAACCCGCAGATCGCCAACCCGGATCTCATCTACCCTGGCGACTCGCTGGTGCTGGGCTTCGTCAACGGCCAGCCGCAGCTGATGCTCGAACGTGGCGCCTCGCGCGGCACCATCAAGCTTTCGCCCAGGGTGCGCACCACGCCCGTGGCCGAGGCCATACCCAGCATCCCGCTGGAATCGATCAACAGCTTCCTGCTGACCAACCGCATCATGGATTCGGTCGAGCAATTCAACGCCGCCCCCTACATCGTGGCCGGCAATGCCGAGCGCGTGCTCAGTGGCATGGGCGACCGCATCTACGCACGTGGCGCCTTCGACCCGGCGCAGTCGGTGTACGGCATCTTCCGCCAGGGCAAGACCTACATCGACCCCGACACCCAGGAATTTCTGGGTATCAACGCCGACAACATCGGCGGCGGCGAGATCGTCGCGACCGAGGGGGATATCTCTACCTTGGTACTGCAACGCTCGCGCGAAGAGGTCCGCCTGGGCGACCGGCTGTTCAGCGATGAACAACGCGCGGTCAATTCGACGTTTTTCCCCAGCGCGCCAGAGACTGACATTCGTGGTGTGATCATTGATGTGCCACGAGGTGTTACACAGATCGGCAAGTACGACGTGGTCACCTTGAACCGCGGAACGCGCGACGGACTGCGCGAGGGCAACGTTCTCGCGGTGTACAAGACCGGCGAGACAGTGCGCGATCGTATCACCGGCGAGCAGGTCAAGGTCCCCGACGAGCGCTCCGGGCTGCTTATGGTGTTCCGCACTTATGAAAAGCTGAGCTATGGTTTGATCCTCAACGCCAACCGCTCGTTGGCAGTGATGGACAAGGTAGGCAACCCGTAGCGCATAGGGCACCGGGCATGACGAGGTCACGCCCGGGCGCTTTCCGATACTTTTGTGCACAGAGTTATCCACAGCTTGTCCAGCTGTCCGCGGGCCTGCCGATTCAAGGATGATCGGATGCCGCTTTTCGATACCACTGCTCACACCCTTTCCGAACTCGAGGCGCGCCTGCGCTTGCACGTGCTGCCGGAAATCGGCCCGCAACGCTTCCACAAGCTCGTTGCGCACTTCGGCAGCGCGCGTTCGGCGCTTGCTGCGCCAGTCGGGCAATGGCGCGGGGCCGGCGGCAGCGACGCCAGTGCCCAGGCCCGCCGCGACCCCTGCCTCCATCGCGACGCGGCGGCTGCAATGGCCTGGCTAGAGCGTCCGCATCAGCATTTGCTGATGTGGGACCACGCCGACTACCCCGCCCTGCTCAAGGAAATCGCCGATCCACCGCCGCTGTTGTTCGTACGCGGCGACGCCGGTGTGCTGGAGCGGCCGCAGATCGCCGTGGTCGGCAGTCGCCGCGCTTCGCCGCCCGGCCTGGACAACGCCCGGGCCTTCGCCCGCAGCCTGGCAGCGGCGGGATTTGCCATCACCAGTGGCCTGGCCCTGGGTGTGGACGGGGCGGCGCATCAAGGTGCGCTGGAGGTGGGTGGGCACACCATCGGGGTATTGGGCACCGGTCTGGAAAAACTTTATCCACAGAAGCATCGCGCGCTCGCCCAGGCCATCGTCGAGCGCAAGGGTGCGCTGGTTTCCGAGTTTCCCCTCGACGCGCAGGCGCAGCCGGGCAACTTTCCTCGACGCAATCGGATCATCAGCGGTCTGTCGCTGGGTGTGCTGGTCATCGAGGCCAGCCCGGCCAGCGGTTCACTGATCACCGCAAGGCTGGCCGCCGAGCATGGCCGCGAGGTGTGGGCGCTGCCCGGCTCCATTCATCACCCCGGCGCACGCGGTTGTCATCAGTTGATCCGCGATGGCGCGCAACTGGTCGAGACCATCGATCATATTCTTGAAGGGTTGCAGGGCTGGCAGCGTCTGCCACCGGTCCTGCCGGCGGCGCCAGCCCAGCCTGCCGATCCGCTGCTTGAGGTGCTGGTGGCCGCCGCGCAAACCACCGAAGGCTTGGCCACGGCGTTGGGATGGCCGTTGCCGCGGGTGATGGCGCAACTTACCGAGCTGGAGATGCAGGGGCGCGTGGTCAGCCAGGCGGGGCGTTGGTTTGCACGGGCCAGCTAAGTACACTGGCGGCAGTCTTCAATGGGAGTGACAGCAGATGGTGAGCAGTTGGCGTGTGCAGCAAGCGGCGCGCGAGATCCGAGCGGGCGCGGTGATCGCCTACCCTACCGAAGCTGTCTGGGGATTGGGTTGCGATCCATGGGACGAAGAAGCGGTGTATCGCTTGCTGGCCATCAAGGAGCGCTCGGTCGACAAGGGCCTGATCCTGATCGCCGACAACATCCGGCAGTTCGACTTTCTGTTCGAGGATTTTCCCGAAGAGTGGATCGATCGCATGGCCAGTACCTGGCCCGGCCCGAACACCTGGCTGGTGCCTCACCAGGGCCTGCTACCCGAATGGATCACCGGTATCCACGATTCCGTGGCCCTGCGCGTGAGCGATCACCCGCAGGTGCGGGAGCTGTGCGCGCTGGTCGGGCCGCTGGTGTCGACCTCCGCCAATCGCCAAGGTCGCCCGGCCGCGCGTAGCCGTCTGCGCGTCGAGCAATACTTTCGTGGCGAAGTGGACGTCGTGCTGGGCGGTGCGCTGGGCGGGCGCAAGAGCCCGAGCGTGATTCGCGACCTGATCACCGGTGAAGTGATCAGGCCCTGAGGCCAGGCAGGGAGCCGCGTTCACGGGGCTCCCTGCCTGGTTTCATGGTAGCAGGATGGTCGAGCCCACCGTTTCGCGCGCGGCGAGTGCGGTCTGCGCCTTGGCGGCATCGCTCAGTGCGTACTGCTGGCTGACGTCGACCTTGAGCTTGCCGCTGGCGATCATCTCGAACAGCTCGTCGGCCATGCCCTGTACTGCGCCGGGCACGGCGTAGCTGGCCAGGGTCGGGCGAGTCACGTACAGCGAGCCCTTCTGCGACAGGATGCCCAGGTTGACCCCACTGACCGCACCCGACGCATTGCCGAAGCTGACCATCAAGCCGCGCAGCTGGAGACAGTCCAGCGAGGTTTCCCAAGTGTCCTTGCCGACACCGTCGTACACCACCGGGCATTTCTTGCCGTCGGTCAATTCGAGCACTCGCTTGGCCACGTCTTCGTGGCTGTAGTCGATCACCTCCCAGGCACCCAGGGCCTTGGCCCGTTCGGCCTTGGCGGGCGAGCTGACGGTGCCGATCAGCTTCACGCCCAGTGCTGCCGCCCATTGGCAGGCCAGCGAGCCCACACCACCGGCGGCGGCATGGAACAGGATGGTTTCGCCGGCCTCGACCTTGTAGGTCTGACGCAGCAGGTATTGCACGGTCAGGCCCTTGAGCATCACCGCAGCGGCCTGTTCGAAGCTGATGCTCGACGGCAGGCGTACGGCCATGGCCGCCGGCAGCACGTGCAGATCGCTGTAGGCGCCCAGGGGGCCACCTGCGTAGGCCACACGGTCGCCGACCTTGAACTGGTCCACCTCGCTGCCGACTGCCTCGACCACGCCAGCGGCCTCGGTGCCCAGGCCCGAAGGCAGTGGCGTCGGGTACAGGCCGCTGCGGAAGTAGTTGTCGATGTAGTTCACGCCCACGGCGTGATTGCGTACGCGAATGTCTTGCGGGCCCGGTTGCCTGGGCTCGAAGTCGACGAACTCGAGGACTTCCGGGCCGCCGGTGGAACCGAACTGGATACGCTTTGCCATCTGCTCACTCCTGCTGTCGTTGGGCGAGGGCCTATCGGACGCCTTTGCTTGATCGGCGTCAACTGCCGCACGCGGTGAGCGATGCTATGCTACGCGCCGACTTGATCGCCGGTCAGGCGTGTTCCCAGGCCGCTGGCGGTATTTGCCCTTTTTCAAGGTGATGCCATGACTACCCGCACAGAGGCCGTGAAAGCCTATCTGCTCGATCTGCAGGATCGAATCTGCCACGCCATGCAGGCCGAAGACGGCGGCGCGCACTTCGTCGAAGATGCCTGGACGCGCGCAGCGGGCGGCGGCGGGCGCACCCGGGTGATTGCAGACGGTGAGTTGATCGAGAAAGGCGGGGTCAACTTTTCCCATGTATTCGGCACCGGCCTGCCACCTTCGGCCAGCGCCCATCGACCGGAGCTGGCCGGCCGCGGCTTCGAAGCACTGGGCGTGTCGCTGGTGATCCACCCGCACAATCCGCACGTGCCTACCTCCCACGCCAACGTGCGGTTCTTCATTGCCGAAAAGGAAGGCGAAGAGGCCGTCTGGTGGTTCGGCGGCGGCTTCGACCTGACGCCCTACTACGCTCACGAGGAAGATTGCATCCACTGGCATCGTGTCGCGCAACAAGCCTGCGAGCCCTTTGGCGCCGATGTCTATCCACGCTACAAGGCCTGGTGCGACCGCTATTTCCATCTCAAGCACCGGGGCGAGCCACGAGGCGTGGGCGGCCTGTTCTTCGATGACCTGAATGAATGGGATTTCGACACCAGCTTCGCCTTCATGCGCGCCATCGGCGATGCCTTCATCGACGCCTACCTGCCCATCGTGCAGCGGCGTAAGGCCATGGCGTTCACCGCGCAGCAGCGTGAATTCCAGGAGTTCCGCCGCGGGCGCTACGTCGAGTTCAACCTGGTCTACGACCGCGGTACGCTGTTCGGCCTGCAGTCGGGTGGCCGTACCGAGTCGATCCTGATGTCACTGCCGCCGCAGGTGCGTTGGGGCTATGACTGGAAAGCCGTACCTGGCAGCGAGGAAGCGCGGCTCACCGACTACTTTCTGCAGGATCGCGACTGGCTGGCGCAGACCCCTCCCCTATGATTCAGGAACCGATTCGCATGGACAGTTACGTGGTTTTCGGCAACCCGGTGGGGCACAGCAAATCACCCGCCATTCACCGTTTGTTTGCCGAGCAGACGGGCCAGGCGCTGGTATACGACACACGGCTGGCGCCCATCGACGACTTCACCCGCAGTGCCTTGGGCTTTTTCGAAGAAGGGCTGGGCGCCAACGTCACCGTACCGTTCAAGGAGCAGGCGTTCGGCCTGTGCAGCGTACTGACCCCGCGCGCGCAGCGCGCCGGCGCGGTGAACATGCTCAGTCGGCTGCCCGATGGCAGCCTGCGTGGCGACAATACCGACGGCGTGGGGCTGGTGCGCGACCTGGTCAACAACGCCGGCGTGACCTTGCAGGGCAAGCGCATTCTGCTGTTGGGTGCCGGCGGCGCGGTGCGTGGAGTGGTCGAGCCGTTGCTCGAACAGCAGCCACTGTCACTGGTGATCGCCAACCGCACGGTCGAGAAAGCCGAACAGCTGGCGCAGCTGTTCGCTGACCTGGGCCCGGTGGCGGCCAGTGGCTTCGATTGGCTGGAGGAACCGGTGGATATCATCATCAATGCCACGTCGGCGAGCCTGGCGGGCGATCTGCCACCGATCGCCGCCAGCCTGATCGAGCCCGGTGTGACGGTCTGCTATGACATGATGTATGGCAAGGAGCCAACGCCGTTTTGCCGCTGGGCCAGCGAACACGGCGCACGGCTGTCGCTGGACGGTTTCGGGATGCTGGTCGAGCAGGCAGCCGAAGCGTTCACCTACTGGCGCGGCGTGGCGGTGGATACGGCACCGGTGCTGAGCCAGCTGCGCCGGGAGATGGCGGCGGGTTGAGTTGATTGAAGGGTGTCAGTGAAGGCCTCTTCGCGAGCTCTCTGCCCGCGAAGGGGCCATGACTGACACCCATCAAATCAAAGCCCGTCAAATCAAAGCTTCGCGCGTACCGCCGGCAGCGCGTCCTTGCCATCCAGCGTTTTCACACCTTCCAGCCACTTCTCCAGCACCGCCGGATTGGCTTTCAGCCAGGCCTGCGCCGCCTGTGCGCTGGTTTTCTTGTTGTTGGCCACATCGGCCATGATGCTGTTCTCCATGTCCTGGGTGAACACCAGATTGCTGAGCAGCTTGCCGGTGTTCGGGCAACTCTCGGCATAGCCCTTGCGGGTCAGGGTGTGCACGGTGCCGGTCGAGCCGAAATACTTCTCGCCACCGGTCAGGTACTTGAGCTTGATCTGCACGTTCATCGGGTGCGGCGTCCAGCCGAGGAAGACCACGAACGACTTCTTCTTCACGTTGCGATTGACCTCGGTCAGCATCGCCTGCTCGCTGGACTCCACCAGTTTCCAGTCACCCAGGCCGAACTCGTTCTTCTTGATGATCTCGGCCAGCGAGAGGTTGGCCGGTGCTCCTGAACCGATCCCGTAGATCTTCTTGCCGAACTTGTCGGCGTGCTTGTCCAGGTCGGCGAAATCCTTCACACCCGCGTCATACACGTAGTCGGGGACGGCCAGGGTGAACTCGGTGCCGTCCAGGTTCTTGGCGTACTGCACCACGTCACCATTGGCCACGAACTTGTCGTAGAAACCCTGCTGGGCCGGCATCCAGTTGCCGAGGAAGACATCCACCTGGCCATCCTTGAGACCGCCAAAGATGATCGGCACCGCCAGGGTGTCGATCTTGGGCCGGTAACCCATGCCTTCCAGCACCAGGCTGGTGAGCGCGTTGGTGGCGGCAATGTCGCTCCAGCCCGGGTCGGCCATCTTCACCGTCTCGCAGCGTTGTTCGTCGGCGACCGCCGTGGTCCCGGCAACGGCCAGCCAACCGGCGGCCAGGGCTGTGGATATCTTCATGGTGACCTTCATGCGACTTCCCCTCAGAGCTTCGAATGTTATGGGCAGGGTTGTGGGTAACGTGCCTTGCGCTCCAGGTCGTCCAGGTCGATATGGTTGCGCATGTACTGCTGACTGGCGTCCACCAGCGGCTGGTGGTCCCAGCTCTTCAGATTGCCTTGGGCCAGTGCGCCGGCCACGAAGCGGCGTCGGCGCTGGCTGGCGAGCACCTGTTGGTGTATCGCCGGCATGTCCCATTTGCGGCGGGCTTCACTCATGAAAGCCTCGAACAGTGCCCGGTGCGGGGGTGACTGGCTCAGGTCTTCACGTTCGCGTGGGTCGTTATCCACGTCATAGAGTAGGCAAGGGTCGACCTCGCTGTAGATAAATTTCATCGCGCCACGGCGGATCATCATCAACGGGCTGTGGGTACCTTCGGCCATGTATTCACCGAACGCTTCGTCATGCCCCTTTTCACCCTGCAGATGGGCCACTAGCGAACGTCCGTCCAGCGGCAGGCCGGGTTCCAGTTCGCCACCGGCCAGCTCGACGAAGGTCGGCAGCAGGTCGGCGGTAGAGACTGCGGCCTGCACTCGCCCTGGCTTGAACTGCCCGGGCGCGCAAACCAGCAGCGGCACCCGCGCGGCCATCTCGAACCAGTGCATCTTGTACCAGAGCCCACGCTCGCCGAGCATGTCACCGTGATCGCCGGAGAAGACGATGATGGTGTCGTCGGCCAACCCGGTTTCTTCCAGGGTCTGCAGCAGTTTGCCGACGTTGTGATCGATGTAGCTGCACGCACCGAAGTAGGCGCGGCGTGCATCGCGGATCTTGTTCACGGGCAGGGGCTTGTCCCACAGGTCATAGACCTTGAGCAGGCGTTGCGAGTGGGGGTCCAGCGCGGCCTGGTCCGGTACATCCTGAGGCAGTGGAATGTCTTCGTCGCGGTACAGGTCCCAGAACGGCTTGGGAATGGTGTAAGGGTCGTGCGGATGGGTCATCGAAACCGTCAGACAGAATGGCCGATCGCCGTCTTCGCGAATGTGATCGAACAGGTACTGCTGGGCTTTGAAGACCACCTCTTCATCGAAATCCAGCTGGTTGGTGCGCACGCACGGGCCAGCCTGCAACACCGAGGACATATTGTGGTACCAGCTGGGGCGAACGTCGGGTTCGTCCCAATTGACCGCCCAGCCGTAGTCGGCCGGGTAGATATCGCTGGTCAGGCGTTCCTCGTAGCCGTGCAGCTGGTCCGGGCCACAGAAATGCATCTTGCCCGACAGTGCGGTGCGGTAACCCAGGCGCCGCAGGTAGTGGGCATAGGTCGGCACGTCGGCGGCAAAGTCGGCAGCGTTGTCGTAGGCGCCGATCTTGCTCGGCAACTGGCCGCTGACCAATGTGAAGCGCGAAGGCGCGCACAGCGGGCTGTTGCAGTAGGCCGCATCGAAGACCACCCCGGTCTCGGCCAAACGGCTGATGTTCGGCAGCTTGATCGGTGATGGCGCGTAGATCGGCAGCATGGGTGCGGCCATCTGATCGGCCATGATGAAAAGAATGTTCTTGCGCTTCATCGGCTCAGGGCATTCCATAGTCGGGAGTGATGCGAGATTGCGTTAGCCCAGAATGCGGCCCTTGTCCCACGTGGTAAAGCCCGCTATCGACAATACCTAGGATAAGCGCAGCTTATGTATGAAAGTATCGGCGGTTTGTCCCTCGACCTGTTGCGTGCCTTCGAGTCAGCGGCGCGTCTGCATGGCTTCACGGCAGCGGCTGTCGAATTGGGCACCACTCAGCCAGCCATCAGCCAGCAGATCAAGCGTCTGGAGGAACAGCTGGGCACTCGCCTGTTCGACCGCATCTACCGTGGCATCGTCCTGACGGACGCCGGCCTTGCGCTGTTCGAGTCGGTCCAGGCGGGGCTGCAACGCATCGACGACGGCTTGCAGGCAATCACCGCGCAGACTCAGCACGAGGTGCTGCAGGTGTCGACTGACTTCGCCTTCGCGGCGTACTGGTTGATGCCGCGGCTGCACCGCTTCCATCAACGTTATCCACAGGTCGATGTCAGCCTGGTCACCAGCGAGCGCAGTCACGCCCTGCTCCGGCCCGATATCGACGTCGCGGTGCTGTTTGGCGATGGTCGGTTTCGCCAGGGCGAAAGCCATTGGTTGTTCAACGAAGAGGTGTATCCAGTGTGCAGCCCGCGCCTGCTGGCCGGTTACCGTCAGCCGTTGGCGCTGGATGCCTGGATCGAGTTGCCGTTGCTGCACCTGCGCGGCGAGCACAGCAGCCAGTGGTTCGACTGGAACGACGTGTTTCGCGCGCTGCACATTCCAGGTGTGCCTGCCCCCGGCCAGTTGCGTTTCGATAACTACACCTTGCTGATCCAGGCGGCCATCGCTGGTCAGGGCGTCGCCATCGGTTGGCGGCACTTGGTGGATGCGCTGCTGGATCAAGAGCTGCTGTGCCGCCCTCTTCAGGGCAGCGCAACATCGGCGTTGGGCTATTACGTGGTCGTCCCGCAACGCAAGCGCCGCGGGCAGATGGTGCAGCGCTTTCTGGATTGGGTGATGGAGGAACAAGGCGGGCGATAGCTGCCTGTTCCTTTCACCCTTCTATGTCGCTCTGGCCGCTGGCTTTGCACGGGCCAGGAGTGTGCCCTGGGTCAATACTCTCGGATTCACTGCACACGAGCACTGCGTACGCCTTGGGCCAGGGCACTGCACAGCGACAACACATCCTCTACGGCCTGGCCGTGATGCTGGGCGTTGGCGATCTTGTCGACCAGGGCCGAGCCGACCACTACGCCGTCCGCGAGCCGGGCGATGGCGGCGGCCTGGTCGGGCGTGCGGATGCCGAAGCCGACGCTGATCGGCAGGTGGGTGTGCCGGCGCAGTCGCTCGATGGCAGCGCCGACATGCTCGGTGGTGGCCGAGCCTGCACCGGTCACGCCGGCCACCGACACGTAGTAGACGAAGCCGGAGCTGCGCTCCAGCACCCGTGGCAGGCGCGCATCATCGGTGGTGGGGGTGGTCAGGCGAATGAAGTCGATACCCGAGGCTTGCGCCGGGGTGGCGAGTTCGCCGTCGTGCTCGGGCGGCAGGTCGACGATGATCAGGCCGTCGACACCGGCTTCCTTGGCCTGGGCCACGAAGGCTTCGACGCCGAAGCGGTGGATCGGGTTGTAGTAACCCATCAGCACGATCGGCGTGGTGCTGTCGTCGACGCGGAATTCGCGGACCATCTGCAAGGTTTTCGCCAGCGTCTGCCCGGCGTTGAGTGCGCGCAGGGTCGCCAGCTGGATGGCCAGGCCGTCGGCCATCGGATCGGTGAAGGGCATGCCCAGTTCGATCACATCGGCGCCGGCAGCCGGCAAGCCTTTGAGGATGGACAGCGAAGCATCGTAGCCTGGGTCGCCTGCCGTGACGAACGTCACCAGCGCGGCGCGGCCTTCGGCCTTGAGGTCGGCGAAGCGTTGTTCGAGGCGGCTCATGCCAGTGTCTCCTTCGGGTGGGCGCCCATATGGCTCATGACGGTTTGCATGTCCTTGTCGCCGCGGCCGGACAGGCACACCACCATCAGATGGTCGGCGGGCAATGTTGGCGCGCGCTTCATGGCCTCGGCCAGGGCGTGGGCGGTTTCCAGCGCCGGGATGATGCCTTCCAGGCGGCAGGTGGCGTGGAACGCGGCCAGTGCCTCTTCATCGGTGATGCTGGTGTAGTTCACGCGCTTGATTTCATGCAGAAAGGCGTGTTCAGGGCCGATGCCGGGGTAGTCCAGGCCGGCCGAGATGGAGTGCGCGTCGGTGATCTGCCCATCGTCGTCCTGCAGCAGATAGGTACGGTTGCCGTGCAGTACGCCGGGCACGCCGCCGTTGAGGCTGGCGGCATGCTTGCCGGAATCCACGCCATGGCCGGCGGCTTCGACACCGATGATTTCCACGCTGCTGTCATCCAGGAAAGGATGGAACAGGCCCATGGCATTGGAACCGCCACCTACGCAAGCCACCAGGCTGTCGGGCAGGCGCCCTTCCTTCTCTTGCAACTGCTCGCGGGTTTCCTTGCCGATGATCGACTGGAAGTCGCGAACCATGGCCGGATAAGGGTGCGGGCCGGCCACCGTGCCAATCAGGTAAAAGGTGTCGTCGACATTGGTGACCCAATCGCGCAAGGCGTCGTTCATGGCATCTTTCAAGGTGCCGGTACCGGAAGTGACCGGCACGATCTCAGCGCCCAGCAGCTTCATGCGAAACACGTTGGCCTGCTGGCGCTCGATATCCGTGGCGCCCATGTAGATAACGCAAGGCAAGCCGAACCGAGCTGCCACCGTGGCCGTGGCCACGCCGTGCATGCCGGCGCCGGTCTCGGCGATCAGGCGCTTCTTGCCCATGCGCTTGGCCAGCAGCACCTGGCCGATGCAGTTGTTCACCTTGTGCGCGCCGGTGTGGTTGAGCTCTTCGCGCTTGAAGTAGATTTTCGCCCCGCCGCAGTGTTCGGTCAGGCGCTCGGCGAAATACAGCGGGTTGGGCCGGCCGATGTAGTCGCGTTGGAAGTAGGCGAGCTGCTCGAGAAATTCGGGATCGGCCTTGGCGGCTTCGTATTCGCGAGCCAGCTCCAGCACCAGCGGCATCAGGGTTTCGGCGACGTAGCGGCCACCGAAGGCGCCGAACAGGCCGTTGCTGTCAGGGCCACTGCGAAGATTGGTCTGGGTCATGCGAAGCTCCAGGGGAATTGAATGACGATGTAGCCACTGTACCCACGACAACGATCGAAGAAAACCGATAAGATCTCGACAACCTGTCAGGATTTCTCACAATACCATGAGCCGTGACCTGCCCCCGCTGAATGCCCTCAAAGCGTTCGAAGCCACTGCCCGGCTCAACAGCGTCAGCAAGGCGGCTGACTACCTGAGCGTTACCCACGGTGCCGTGAGCAGACAGTTGAAAGTGCTTGAAGAGCATCTGGGCATCGCATTGTTCGTCAAGCAGGGACGTGGCTTGAAACTCACAGATGCCGGCATTCGACTGCGCGATGCCAGCGCCGAGGCCTTCGAGCGTTTGCGTCTGGTCTGTACGGAGCTCAGCCAGGCCCAGGCTCAGGCACCGTTCGTTCTGGGGTGCTCGGGAAGCTTGCTGGCGCGCTGGTTCATACCTCGATTGGGTCGGCTGAACAGCGAGCTGCCGGACTTGCGCCTGCACCTCTCGGCCGGCGAAGGTGACCTGGACCCTCGCCGTCCCGGGCTGGATGCCTTGCTGATGTTCGCCGAGCCGCCCTGGCCCGCCGACATGGACGTGTACGAGCTGGCCGAAGAGCGTATCGGCCCGGTACTCAGCCCGCGCTTCCAAGGGTTCGAAGCCTTGCAGAGCCGTGCTGCCAGCGACTTGCTCGGGCACTCGTTGCTGCACACCACATCGCGGCCACAGGCCTGGCCCAGCTGGGCACGGCGCAACGGTCTGGATCCCGAGGCGTTGACCATGGGACAGGGGTTCGAGCATTTGTATTATTTGCTGGAGGCGGCGGTGGCTGGGCTGGGCATTGCCATCGCGCCCGAACCGCTGGTGGTCGATGACCTGCGTGCCGGGCGCCTGGCCGCGCCATGGGGGTTTACGCAAACCCCGGCGCGGCTGGCACTTTGGGTTCCGCGACGCGCCGCAGACGGGCGCGCCCGACAACTGGCGCTATGGCTTGCGCAGGAGCTCGAACGCCAGGTCGATTAGTTGTTGCGATTGCACATCAGGTAGGCGGCGATCAGGCCCAGCGCGCCAACGGCTACGCCAGCGGCGGCCCAAGGGTGCTCCTGAGCGTAGTCACGGGTGGCAATACCGGTTTCCTTGGTCTTGACCTTAACTTCTTCATACGCGTCGCTGATCAGGCTGCGCGAATGGCTCAGCGCGGATTCCGCGTTGGCTTTCAGCGCCTTGAGCACCTTGCGCGATTCCTCGGTGGAATCTTCTTTCAGGCTTTCCAGGGAGCGGAGCAGGCTTTCGATTTCTGCTTCCATGCTCTGCAGCGAAGCTTTGCGTGACGAAATTGCCATGGGTAACTCTCCTTCATTGTGGTGAATAGCGTGTGTAGATTCCGACTGCGCTGCAAGATGAAAGTGCAGTGCGTGTGAACTTTTAGCGCAGAAATCCCCACACAGGTAGACAACCACTTCAGTAGCCACCCGAATGGAGAGCATCATGAGCGATCACCACACGTACAAGAAGGTTGAACTGGTAGGTTCCTCGACCACCACCATCGAAGACGCCATCAACAACGCGTTGGTCGAAGCGAGCAAAAGCATCGAGAAAATGGAATGGTTCGAAGTGACCGAAACCCGTGGCCATATCGAAGACGGTCGCGTGGCGCATTTCCAGGTCACACTCAAAGTCGGCTTCCGTATCCAGAACAGCTGACAGAAAACACGGAATCTTCCGACTGGCCGAATGCCATAGGTTGAGTTACAACACATTACCGGCGTGTCGACCTGAATCCAGGCGGCCCGCCGTTTGTCTTTAAACCGGCACTACCAGACCAAGGATGTAAGCGATGAAGCGAGTTTTATTGGCTGTGGGTTTGTTGAGCCTGGCAAGCGGCGCGTTCGCTGCGGGCAAGTCGTGTGAAGAACTCAAGGGCGAAATCGCCGCGAAGATCGACGCCAATGGCGTGTCGGGCTACACGCTGGAAGTGGTCGACAACGTCACTCCGGATGCCGGTTTCCAGGTAGTCGGTTCGTGTGAAGGCGGCACCAAGGCTATCGTCTACAAGCGCTGAAGATTGCAGCCGCCCCCCGCTCCCACAGAAAACGAAATCCCCTGTAGGAGCGGTCAGCGGCCGCGAAACGAACCCCGCAATACACCAGGTCGGTGCAAGACTCAGCCCTGCATCACCTGCGCCAATAGCTCATACGACCGCAAGCGGTCGGCATGCTCGTACAGATCGCAGGTAAAGATCAGCTCATCTGCCTGAGTCTGTTCCTTCAGCACGTCCAGCTTGGCGCGGATCTTCGCCGGTCCTCCCACCATCGCCAGGCCCAGAAAGTCCCCGACCGCGGCCTTTTCATGGGGCAACCACAACCCTTCCATGCTTTTCACGGGTGGCTGCTGCACCAGGGTCTGGCCACGCATCAGGTTGAGGATGCGGCGGTAGACCGAGGTCGCCAGGTAGTCGGCATGCTCGTCGCTGTCGGCTGCCACCAAAGGCACCCCGAGCATCACATAAGGCTTGTCGAGCACCTCGGAGGGCTGGAAGTGGGCGCGATAGACGCGAATCGCCTCATGCATGTAGCGTGGCGCAAAATGCGAAGCGAAGGCATACGGCAGGCCGTACATGCCCGCCAGCTGCGCGCTGAACAGGCTGGAGCCCAGCAACCAGATCGGCACGTTGGTACCGCTGCCCGGCACGGCAATCACTTTCTGGTCCGGAGTACGCGGACCCAGATAGGCCATCAGTTCGCGGACGTCGTCGGGAAAGTCGTCGGCGCTGCCGGAGCGCTCACGGCGCAGCGCTCGAGCGGTCATCTGGTCCGACCCCGGCGCGCGGCCCAGGCCGAGGTCGATCCGTCCCGGATACAGGCTTTCCAGCGTGCCGAACTGCTCGGCGATGACCAGCGGCGCGTGGTTGGGCAGCATCACCCCGCCCGAGCCGACGCGGATCGACGAAGTGCCCCCCGCCAGATAGCCCAGCAGCACCGAGGTCGCCGAGCTGGCGATACCGTCCATGTTGTGATGCTCGGCTACCCAGAAACGGTTGTAGCCCCAGGTTTCGGCATGGCGCGCCAGGTCCAGCGCGTTGTGCAGCGACCGCGCCGGGCCGTGGTCGGCACGCACTGGTACAAGGTCGAGGACGGAGTATTTCGTATCGGTCAAACCAGTCATGATCATTGGCATCCTGTGGGTATGTGGCAGGTGGGATGCCCCGCGCATCTTTGCTACCGAGTGTGTAATCAATATGGGCTTATCATTCGGATTCAATAGCCAGCGGTCAGAACGGCGCTGAACTTGCCTCGCGCCGTGGCCTCTGAACACTTGTCACCGCGCGAACCCGTCGCGCCCATCAAGGAGGCTTTATGAGCATCAAGAAAACCGCATCGGCTGTCTGGAAAGGCGATCTGAAAACCGGCAAGGGCGAGATCTCGACGCAAAGCGGCGCCCTGAAAAGCAACCCCTATGGTTTCAACACCCGCTTTGAAGGCCAGCCAGGCACCAACCCTGAAGAATTGATCGGCGCGGCCCATGCCGGCTGCTTCTCCATGGCCTTCTCGATGATCCTGGGTGGCGAAGGCTTCACGCCAGACCAGATCAACACAACGGCCGAGGTTACGCTGGACAAGGAAGGCGAAGGTTTCGCGATCACCGCCATCAAACTGACCATGTCGGCGAAGATCCCCAACATCGACCAGGCGAAGTTCGAAGAACTGGCCAACAAGGCCAAAGAAGGTTGCCCAGTGTCGAAAGTGCTGAACGCCCAGATCACTCTGGACGCTAAGCTGGAATCTTGAGGTAGGTTTGCGCCCGGTTGCCGTACACTGCTCACTCACCTGGAGAATTGCCCATGAAACGATTCATTTTGGCGATGACGTGCGGTGTCCTGGCAACCTCGGCGTTGGCGACACCCAAGTCGTGTGAAGAATTGAAGGCCGAGATCGAAGCCAAGATCCAAGGGGCAGGCGTTGTGTCCTACACCCTGGAAATCGTCGACAATCTGGACGCCAAGGATCCGAGCATGGTGGTGGGGTCCTGCGACAACGGCACGCGCAAGATCATCTATCAAAAGAACGACACCTGATCCCACGGCATCCGCTGTCGTCGTTCAGTGGTGCACTGCTGCGCCTGGATTCAGGGAATGCAGTGAATCGCCCGGTCTTCGGCAACGATCTCCCGGTTTGAATCGTACAGACGCGCACTGGCCTGCATGGCAATTGCCCTGCCCTCCAGGCGGTAGCGCTGGCCTGCCTTGAAGCCGTCATAGCGCACGGTCAGGTAGCAGGTACGGTCGAACGGGTCGTTGACCAGCCCGCCACCGGCGTACATTTCGTAGTCGAAACGCACTTCCAGCTCATGGCTGCCCGGATCTACCTGGAAGTAGCGCCCGTCATTGAGTTTGCGACCATCCAGACTTTCTGCCATGACCAGGCGACCGGTCGTGGTGAACATCTCGATCCAGGCCTTGCCAGGGTCAACGGCCGGCAACGGCGGATTGGCGCAGCCAGCGAGCGTGGCGAGGGTCAACAGGGCGAGCACGGCGCGCATGGAAGCTCCTTGGCTGCAGGAAAAAAGTGAGCAGGACAAAGGTCGAGTCTAGAAGCTTTGCGTCGGCGCTGCGAGTCGCCGCCGACGGTGGCCATGTTCAGGCCCGTGCTCAGGCGCTCTGGCAGCCCGCAGGTTGCGCCTGGCCTACCAGTTTGCGCTGCTCGTCGTAGAGCTTGGCCCACGGGCGAAAGCCGACGCTGCCGGCTTCCAGAAAATACCGCTGCCCCGCGTCGAAGCCGGCATAGGTGAGGTTCAGTTCGCAATTGCGCCACAGCGGCGCGGGGACTGGGCCGATGTTGGTCGGCTGCACGGGAAACTGCAAGCGCACGGTCAGCTCATGGCTGCCGGGTTCGACTTCGAAATAACGGGTGTCGCCCCATTCCCGCTCGTCGACTTGGGTCGCCTGCAGGGCGTTGTGCCCGTTGGCCTGCAGATCGATCCAGGCCTGGTTGGGGTCCGGGTCGGGCAGACCGGCGCAGCCGGCAAGGGCCAGCATGCCGCCAGCAATGATCAATGCGCGCATGGAATTCTCCTGATGGGATCGTAAGATGCAGGGTCAGCGCCGATAACACCTGCTCGCTGGCGGGCCTGGCCATGGAAAACCACATGCATGAATTCGTTGTTGTTCGTCGTTCCATTCTTGCCGCACTCGACCGCGGTTTGCGCGCTTTTGTTCCCCTGTGCCTGCTGTTCCTGCTCAGCGGTTGCACCAGCGTCGGCTATTACGGCCAGTTGATGCAAGGCCAGTGGCAGCTGCTGCAGGCGCGTGAGCCGGTGGCGCGGATCCTGGTCGACCCCTCGCGCGATCCACGTCTGCGCGAGCAGTTGCAGCGTGCCCAGGCCGCTCGCGATTTCGCCAGCGCGCATCTGCACCTGCCGGACAACCGCAGCTATCGGCTGTATGCCGACATCGGTCGGCCGCTGGTGGTGTGGAACGTGTTCGCCACGCCCGAGTTTTCCCTCGCCCCGTTGACCCACTGCTTTCCCATCGCGGGGTGCGTTGCCTACCGCGGCTACTACAGCCAATCCGGCGCGCGGGGCGAAGCGGCGCTGCAGAAGCTGTCGGGCCGGGATGTGTACATCGGCGGCGTCGAAGCCTACTCGACCTTGGGCTGGTTCGATGATCCGATTCTCAACACCATGCTGGGCTGGGGCGACGAGCGCCTGGCCACGCTGATCTTCCATGAGCTGGCGCATCAGCGCGTGTATGTGCAGGACGACACCGAGTTCAACGAGTCCTTCGCCACCTTCGTCGAGCAGGAGGGCACTCGGCAGTGGCGGGCCTGGCGCGGTTTGGCAAAGGCGGCAGGCACACCTGCACTACAACGTGAGCAGTTCACCCGGCTGGTGCTCGAGACCCGCGAACGCCTGGGTGCGCTGTACGCACAGCCGCTGTCGGCCGAGGCCATGCGCGCAGGCAAGGCTGCCGAGTTCGAGCACCTGCGCCGCGAGTATCGCCAGTTGCGCGATGAACGCTGGGGTGGCGACCGGCGTTTCGATGCCTGGATGAATGGGCCGATGAACAATGCCAAGCTGCTGCCGTTCGGATTGTACGACCAATGGGTGCCGGCGTTCGCCGGCCTGTTCCGGCAGGTCAATGGTGATTGGCAGGCGTTCTATGCCCACGCGGAAAAGCTGGGCAAGTTACCGATGGACCAGCGCAGGACCGAGTTGAATCGGTTGGGCAGATGAAGGTTGCAGTGGTTTCTCGGGCCCTTTCGCGGCCACTGGCCGCTCCTACACGAAGCCTTGCGTAACCCGGTATCTACACCGCTGCACGAATCCCCGTAGGAGCGGCCAGTGGCCGCGAAGAGGCCCGCACCTTCACCGCATCATCCCGCGCCTTGCAAAAACGCCTCATGCAGCGCCTGCAACGTGTCGAAATGATACGTCGGATTTTCCAGGACCAGCTCTTCCCGCGAACCGAACCCATAGCCCACCGCCGCGCAATCCAGGCCATTGAGCCGAGCACCGATCAGGTCATGCTTGCGGTCGCCGACCATCAAGGTCTGCGTCGGCTGCAGCCCTTCCTGCTCGAGGATATGAGCGATCAGTTGCACCTTGTCGGTTCGCGTGCCGTCGAGCTCGCTGCCGTAGATGACCTTGAAGTGCCTGGCGAAATCGAAATGGCGGGCGATTTCCCGGGCGAACTCCCAGGGTTTGGACGTGGCGATGTACAAATGCCGGCCCTGCGCCTGCAATGTTTCGAGCAGCGCGATGACACCGGCGAAGATCTGGTTTTCATACAGGCCCGTGACGCGGAAACGCTCGCGGTAGAAGTTCACTGCCTGCCAGGCGCGGGCTTCGTCGAAACCATAGGCGTGCATGAACTGCTCCAGCAGGGGTGGGCCAATGAAATGCTCCAGGTTGCGCAGATCGGGTTCGTCGATGCCCAGTTTGGCCAAGGCATACTGGATGGAGCGGGTGATGCCCTCGCGCGGGTCGGTCAGGGTGCCGTCGAGGTCGAACAGGATAGTTTGATAGTGCACGGAATCAGTCCTTGTCGAAGCCTTCGGCCAGGTGTTGGTCCTTGAGCTTCACGTAGTTGCCTGCGGTGTAGGTGAAGAACGCGCGTTCCTTGTCGGTCAGTGGCCGGGCCTGGCGGGCCGGGCTGCCCACATACAGGAAGCCGCTGGGCAGGCGCTTGCCCGGCGGCACCAGGCTGCCAGCGCCGATGATCACATCGTCCTCCACTACGGCACCATCCATGACCGTGCTGCCCATGCCGACCAGGATGCGATTGCCCAGGGTGCAGCCGTGCAGCATGACCTTGTGGCCGATGGTCACGTCGTCACCGATCAGCAACGGAAAACCGTCCGGATTGAACGGGCCGGCATGGGTGATGTGCAGCACACTGGCATCCTGCACGCTGGTGCGCTTGCCGATGCGGATGCGGTGCATGTCTGCGCGCACCACGGTCAGCGGCCAGATCGAACTGTCGGCGCCGATCTCGACGTCGCCGATGACCACCGCCGAGCGGTCGACGAAGGCGCGTTCGCCAAGGCGCGGCGTATGCTGCTGGAATGTGCGAATAGCCACGATAGGCATCCTCTGTGTTGTCGATAGCTGCGGTGAATCGCAATTGTAATTAAGATGTCCCAGTGTTTCTTCAATAGCCAAGGTGTTTAACCGTGAGCGCGAATCCCCTTCTGCAGTCCTACGACCTGCCGCCGTTCTCGGCGATCCGTGCCGAGCACGTACAACCGGCGATTGAACAGATCCTGGCCGACAACCGCGCGGCCATTGCCCACATTCTGCAAACCCAGGGCAGCCAGCCTACCTGGGCCGGCCTGGTGCTGGCCATGGACGAGCTGAACGACCGCCTGGGCGCCGCCTGGAGCCCGGTCAGCCACCTCAATGCCGTGTGCAACAGTGCCGAACTGCGCCAGGCCTATGAAGCGTGCCTGCCGGCGCTCAGTGCCTACTCCACCGAGCTGGGCCAGAACCGCGAACTGTTCCAGGCCTTCGAAACCCTGGCCAACAGCCCTGAAGCTGCGAGCTTCGACGTTGCCCAGAAAACCATTCTGGAGCATTCGCTGCGCGATTTCCGCCTGTCCGGTATCGATCTGCCGGTGGATCAGCAGCAGCGCTACGCACAGGTGCAGAGCAAGCTCTCGGAACTGGGCAGCCGTTTCTCCAACCAGCTGCTCGATGCCACCCAGGCGTGGACCAAGCATGTTACCGACGAAGCGGCCTTGGCCGGGCTGACCGACTCGGCCAAGGCGCAGATGGCTGCAGCGGCGCAGGCCAAGGGCCTGGACGGCTGGCTGATCAGCCTCGAGTTCCCCAGCTACTACGCGGTCATGACCTACGCTCACGACCGTGCCCTGCGTGAAGAACTTTACGCAGCCTACTGCACCCGCGCGTCGGACCAAGGCCCCAATGCTGGCCAGAACGACAACACGCCGGTGATGCGCGAGATCCTCGACCTGCGCCAGGAGCTGGCGCAGCTGCTGGGCTACGCCAGCTATTCGGAGTTGAGCCTAGCCACCAAGATGGCCGAATCGACCGATCAGGTGTTGACCTTCCTGCGTGATCTGGCTCAGCGCAGCAAGCCGTTCGCGGCCCAGGATCTGGAACAGCTCAAGGCCTACGCCGCCGAACAGGGTTGTGCCGACCTGCAAAGCTGGGACAGCGGCTTCTATGGCGAAAAGCTGCGCGAACAGCGCTACAGCGTTTCCCAAGAGGCGCTGCGCGCCTATTTCCCCATCGACAAGGTGCTGGGCGGCCTGTTCGCCATCGTGCAGCGCCTGTATGGCATCGAGATCGCCGAGCAGAAAGGCTTCGACACCTGGCACCCCGATGTACGCCTGTTCGAGATCAAGGAAAACGGCCAGCACGTGGGCCGCTTCTTCTTCGATCTCTATGCGCGCGCCAACAAGCGCGGCGGCGCCTGGATGGACGGCGCGCGCGACCGGCGTCGCACCGAGGCCGGCGAGTTGCAGAGCCCGGTGGCCAATCTGGTGTGCAATTTCACCCCGGCCGATGCCGGCAAGCCCGCGCTGTTGACCCACGATGAAGTCACCACCCTGTTCCACGAGTTCGGCCATGGCCTGCACCACCTGCTGACGCGGGTCGAGCATGTGGGCGTCTCGGGTATCAACGGCGTGGCGTGGGACGCAGTCGAGTTGCCCAGCCAGTTCATGGAAAACTGGTGCTGGGAACCCGAAGGCCTGGCCCTGATTTCGGGTCACTACGAAACCGGCGAGCCTTTGCCCCAGGACCTGCTGGAGAAGATGCTGGCGGCGAAGAACTTCCAGTCCGGCTTGATGATGGTCCGGCAGATCGAGTTCTCGCTGTTCGACTTCGAGTTGCACGCCTCCCACGGCGACGGCCGCAGCGTGATGGAAGTGCTCGACGGTGTCCGCGACGAGGTTTCGGTCATGCGTCCACCGGCCTACAACCGCTTTCCCAACAGCTTCGCGCACATCTTCGCCGGCGGCTACGCGGCCGGTTACTACAGCTACAAGTGGGCCGAAGTGCTGTCGGCCGACGCGTTCAGCAAGTTCGAGGAAGACGGCGTGCTCAACGCCGACACTGGCCGCGCGTTCCGCGAAGCCATTCTGGCCCGTGGTGGGTCGCAGGCACCGATGGTGCTGTTCGTCGACTTCCGCGGTCGCGAGCCCTCCATCGATGCGCTGCTGCGTCACAGCGGGTTGAGCGAGGAAGCGGCAGCATGATCACCAAGAAACGCTTCATCGCCGGGGCCGTCTGCCCGGCCTGCAGCGAGCCGGACAAGCTGATGATGTGGAGCGTGGACGAAGTCCCGCATCGCGAGTGCGTGGCCTGTGGCTACAGCGACACGCTGAACGCGCAGGGCCAGTCGGTGCCCAGCGAGCTGGGCACGCGGGTCAACAAGGTCGCCGTCAAGGTTGCCCGGCCCACGTCGCAACCGGTGCAGTTCTTTCCCAACCCCAAGCTCAAGAAGCCTTGAGCCAGGCGTGCCGTCGACTTGCCGCAAGGGCAGGCCGACGGCAATAGCCGGCTACCACGTCATGCTTCGCTTCCGTTCCTAGACTGGCGCGCCACTCAGGCGTCATTCAAGGAATCGAACATGACCGCTGCGCACCTCGCTGCACTCCCCACCCTGCTTGCCGAAAACCCCCTGCTGGGCCATCACGATGTGATCCCCTACCACTTGATCAGGGCCGAACACGTCGAGCCGGCGATCGAGCATGTGATCCAGACCAACCTCCGGCAGCTGGCGCAATTGCTCCCCGAGCAGCTCGTGGCACCTACATGGGAAGGCTTGGTCAGGCCATTGGAAGACATGCACCAGCGCCTGCTGGCGGTGCTGCAGCCCGAGCAGTTGCTCAGTCGTCATCAGCACCTGGCGGTGATCGACGCCTATGCGCGCTGCCGCGATCGGGTGCAGGCCTATGAATTGGCCATCAAGCACAACCGTACCGTGCATGCCGTACTGCAGCTGTTGCAGCAGAGCCCGCAGGCGCTCGATTTCGATCCGACCCAGCAGGCCGCATTGAGCCATGCGTTGCGTGCTTCGCGCCTGGCCGGGGTAGGCACCCAGCCGTCGATCCAGAAGCGCATTGGGCGTCTGCAGATGGAGCTGGCCGGGTTGTACCAAACCTTTGCCGACAACCTGAGTGCAGCCAGCGAAGCCGGGGCCTTGGCGTTCGACAACGAAACCGCTCTGGCAGGCATTGCTCCCGCGGTACTTGCCAGCATGGCGCTATGCGCGCGCGAGGCCGGCCAGTCGGGCTGGCGGCTGCCACTGGAGCTGCCGCTGGTGCTGGCGGTATTGAGCCAGGCCCATGACCGCGCGCTGCGCGAGCAGGTGTACCGCGCCTTCTACACCCAGGCTTCGGAGCAAGGCCCGCAGGCCGGAACCTATGACAATGGACCGGTGCTGCAACGCATCCTTGCCGCCCGCGCCGAGCTGGCCGAAGCGGGTGGCTATCGCAGCTATGCCTCGCTGGCCCAGGCCACGCGCATGTTCGACGAGGCCGCGGACGTGGAGCAGCTCCTGCTGCAATTGATCGACAAGGTCCGCCCTGCGGCGCAGGCGGAGTTCGCCCCGCTG
Organism: Pseudomonas baltica; assembly: GCF_014235765.1. Classification (GTDB taxonomy): domain Bacteria; phylum Pseudomonadota; class Gammaproteobacteria; order Pseudomonadales; family Pseudomonadaceae; genus Aquipseudomonas; species Aquipseudomonas baltica. The sequence goes on along the minus strand of NZ_JACMYH010000003.1, from coordinate 59,316 downwards.
CAGGAACTGGCCGCGCTGTTCGGAGTGCCGGCGCTGCAGCCCTGGGACTGCAATTACTATCAGGAGAAATACCTGCAGATCCATCATGGGGTGACAGAGCTCAAGGTGCGTGAGTACTTTCCCGTGCAGGCGGTGCTCGATGGGCTGCAGCGGCTGCTCGAGCAGCTGTTCGACGTGCAGTGGCTGCAATGCCCGCCAGCACCGCGCCAGCCTGCATCGGTGCACCTGATTCAACTCAGCGAGCAGGGACAGGTCCTGGGCCATATCTACCTGGACCTGCACACTCGGCCGAAGAAACGCGCGGGTGCCTGGATGGAAGCCCTGCGTGACCGCCACCGTTTCGCCGATGGTCGGCTGCAGCTGCCCATCGCCCACGTGGGGTGTGATTTCGCCGCCGACACGCCAGCGTTTCCCTGCCTGCTGAGCCTGGGCGACATCCAGACGTTCTTCCACGAGCTGGGGCATGCGCTGCACCATGTACTGACCCGCATCGACCATGGCAGCGTCTCTGGCATCAAGGGCGTGGCCGAAGATGCGGTGGAATTGCCCAGCGGCGTGTTCGAGCACTGGGCCATGCAGCCTGAAGTTCTGCAATCGATGTCGCGACATCACCGGACCGGCGAAGCCATCGGTACCGCCTTCGTCGAGCGGGCGCTCGCCGCCCAGGCGCGCTTTCGTGCCCAGGCCCTGCTGTGGCAACTCGAATACGCTCTGGTCGACTATCGCCTGCACAGCCACAGCGACACGCTGTCGGCGCAGCAGATTGGCGAACAGGTGCTGGAGCAGACGCAGATCGTCCGTCATCCGCCCTATGTTCGTTGGCTCAACACTTTCGCCCATCTGTTCACCGGTGCCGACTACGCCGCCGGGTACTACAGCTATGTCTGGGCGCAGGTGCTGGCCGCTCATCTGTTCGCCCGTTTCAAGCGTGAGGGGCTGTTCTCGAGTCAGGTCGGTGGGGATTTCGAACGTTTGATTCTGGCATCGGGAGGGACGCGACCTTTTGCGGAACTGGTCGAGAGCTTCGCTGGCAGCGAGGCGGGTATCGAAGCGCTGCTGCTCGATCTGGGCATCAAGACGTGAGCCGTTCGGGCAACGACAGACGTGAAGACTGAGCACAGGTAGGCTGAAACCGGTTTCATTTGCCGTCACAAATGGATACATTTATCGGCTGAACCGTCAGGGCGGCATTTTGCCGCGCCTGGCTTCGTGCCGAATGTGTCGCGTCTGCGCCTTCAACAAAGCACCACCCGCCTCCGGCCGCGTGGTGCAACGAACACGTACCGTTGGGCTGCGCATCGATAAAACCGTATCGAACAGCTGATGAGAACCTTGATGTCCGAGCAAGAAAACAACCCGCGCCGGGATTTTCTGCGCAAAACCCTGACCCTCATTCCGGTGGTGACCGTTGCCAGCAGTGGCCTGGGCGTCGCTGCCCTGACTGCCAATGCCAATGCCGATACTCGCTCGCCAGCGCCAGCCCCCGCGCCCGCCGCCGACTACCAGCCGTCATTTTTCACCGCTGAAGAATGGGCTTTCGTCCAAGCCGCAGTGGCTCGCTTGATTCCGGCGGACGATCTGGGCCCAGGTGCTCTGGAAGCCGGAGCGGCAGAATTCATCGACCGCCAGATGAACACGCCCTACGCCACCGGCGCGCTGTGGTACATGCAGGGTCCGTTTGTCACCGACGCCGCGCCGCAAATGGGCTATCAGCTGCAGTTGGTGCCGCAGCAGATCTATCGCTTGGGCATCGCTGCCACGGACACCTGGTGCAAGGCTCAATCAGGCAAAACCTTTGCTGAGCAAGACAGCGCTACCCAGGAACGTATTCTCAGCAAGATCGAAGCAGGCGAGCTGGTTTTCGAGGAATTGCCGGCTACGGCATTTTTCAGTCTGATGCTGCAGAACACCCGCGAAGGCTTCTTCTGCGACCCGGTGCATGGCGGCAACAAAGGCATGGTCGGCTGGACGCAGATCGGTTTTCCCGGCGCACGCGCCGATTTCATGGATTGGGTGGAACGCAACGAGCAATACCCTTTCCCGGCAGTATCGATTCGCGGCGAGAGGGCCTGACATGGCAACGGTAATGAAGAAGGTCGACGCGGTCATCGTCGGGTTCGGCTGGACCGGCGCGATCATGGCCAAGGAACTCACCGAGGCGGGCCTCAACGTGGTCGCGCTGGAGCGCGGCCCGATGCAGGACACTTACCCCGACGGCAGTTATCCACAGGTGATCGACGAGCTGACCTACAGCGTGCGCAAGAAGCTGTTCCAGGACATCTCCAAGGAAACCGTGACCATCCGTCACAGCGTCAACGACGTCGCCCTGCCCAACCGTCAGTTGGGTGCGTTTCTGCCAGGCAAAGGCGTCGGCGGTGCCGGCCTGCATTGGTCAGGCGTGCATTTCCGGGTCGATCCCATCGAGCTGCGCATGCGCAGCCACTACGAAGAGCGCTACGGCAAGCAGTTCATTCCCAAGGACATGACCATCCAGGATTTCGGCGTCAGCTATGAAGAGCTGGAACCGTTCTTCGATTTTGCCGAAAAAGTCTTCGGCACCTCGGGTCAGGCCTGGACGGTGAACGGCGTGCGCGTCGGCGAAGGCAAGGGTGGCAACCCGTATGCGCCGGACCGTTCCAACCCGTTCCCGCTGGCCTCGCAGAAGAACACCGTGTCGGCGCAGCTGTTCCAGAAGGCTGCCGCCGAGGCCGGTTACAAGCCGTACAACCTGCCCTCGGCCAATACCTCGGGGCCGTATACCAACCCCTATGGTGCGCAGATGGGCCCCTGCAACTTCTGCGGCTTCTGCAGCGGCTATGTCTGCTACATGTATTCCAAGGCGTCACCGAACGTGAACATTCTGCCGGCATTGCGTCAGGTCGACACCTTCGAGCTGCGCACCAATGCCCACGTGCTGCGGGTCAACCTGGACAGCAGCAAGCGCAAGGCAACCGGCGTGACCTACGTCGACGCCCAGGGCCGTGAGGTCGAGCAGCCCGCAGACCTGGTGATTCTTGCGGCATTCCAGTTCAACAACGTGCGCCTGATGCTGCTCTCCGGCATCGGCCAGCCGTACGACCCCAAGACTGGCGAAGGCGTGGTCGGCAAGAACTTCGCCTATCAGAACATGGCCACCATCAAGGCTTTCTTCGACAAGAACACCCACACCAACAACTTCATCGGTGCCGGTGGCAACGGCGTGGCGTTCGACGATTTCAACGCCGACAACTTCGACCATGGCCCCCATGGCTTCGTCGGCGGCTCGCCGATGTGGGTCAACCAGGCCGGCAGCCGGCCCATCGCCGGCACGGCCAATCCACCCGGCACACCTGCCTGGGGCAGCGCCTGGAAGAAGGCCACTGCCGACTATTACACCCATCAGGTGTCGATGGATGCCCACGGCGCCCATCAGTCCTATCGCGGCAACTACCTTGACCTGGACCCGGTGTATCGCGATGCCTATGGCCTGCCGTTGCTGCGCATGACCTTCGACTGGCAGGAAAACGACATCAAGATGAACCGCTTCATGGTCGAGAAAATGAGCAAGGTCGCCCAGGCCATGAACCCCAAGGCCATTGCCCTGCTCGGCAAGAAGGTCGGCGAGCATTTCAACACTGCCTCCTACCAGACCACCCACCTCAATGGCGGCGCGATCATGGGCACCGACCCCAAGACCAGCGCGATCAACCGTTATCTGCAGTGCTGGGATGTGCCTAACGTGTTCGTTCCAGGCGCCTCGGCCTTTCCTCAGGGCCTTGGCTACAACCCCACTGGCCTGGTGGCGGCATTGACCTACTGGTCGGCGCGGGCCATTCGCGAGCAGTACCTGAAGAACCCCGGCCCGCTGGTGCAGGCATAAGGAGCGCAGAGATGAACGTTATCCAGATCGCTGCGTTGACCTTGCTGGCCTGCCTGTCGACCAGTCTGCCGGCCTGGGCCGCCGAGCCCGACGACGCCCTGATCGAGCAGGGTCGCTACCTGGCCCGTGCCGGTGATTGCGTGGCTTGCCATACCGCCAAGGGCGGTGCGCCATTCGCGGGTGGGCTGGGCATGGAAACCCCGATCGGCACGGTCTACTCGACCAATATCACGCCGCACGGCGACGGCATCGGCAATTACAGTTTCGACGACTTCGACAAGGCCGTGCGCCACGGTATCGGCAAGAACGGCAGCAGCCTGTACCCGGCCATGCCCTACCCGTCGTATGCGCGGGTCAGCGATGCCGACATGCAGGCCCTGTATGCCTACTTCATGAAGGGCGTGGCGCCGGTGGCCGAGCCGAACAAGGCCACCGACATTCCCTGGCCGTTGAGCATGCGCTGGCCTTTGGCGATCTGGCGCGGTCTGTTCGCGCCCAAGGTCAGTGCCTATCAGCCACCGCCGGGCTCGGATCCGGTGATCAGCCGCGGCGCCTATCTGGTCGAAGGGCTCGGGCACTGCGGCGCCTGCCATACGCCGCGGGCGATCACCATGCAGGAGAAGGCCCTGAGCGCCGCCGACAGCGCCGACTTCCTTGCTGGCAGCGCACCGCTCGAAGGCTGGATCGCCAAGAGCCTGCGCGGCGATCACAAGGACGGCCTGGGCAGCTGGAGCGAAGAGCAACTGGTGCAGTTTCTCAAGACCGGCCGCAGCGACCGCAGCGCGGTGTTCGGCGGCATGAGCGACGTGGTCGAGCACAGCATGCAGTACATGAGCCATGAAGACCTGACCGCAATTGCCCGCTACCTGAAGACGCTTCCGGCAGTGGACCGGGCCGACAAGCCGCATGAATACGATGCGCGCGTGGCCGATGCGCTGTGGAAGGGCGACGACAGCAAGGTCGGCGCCGGGGTGTACATCGACAACTGCGCGGCCTGTCATCGGACCGATGGCCAGGGCTATACCCGGGTGTTCCCGGCCTTGGCCGGCAACCCGGTGCTGCAGACCGAGGATGCCAGTTCGTTGATCCATATCGTACTGGCCGGGGGCACGTTGCCAGCGACGCACACGGCGCCGTCGACGTTCACCATGCCTGCCTTCGCCTGGCGCCTGTCCGACCAGGAAGTGGCCGACGTGGTGAACTTCATCCGCACCAGCTGGGGCAACCAGGGCTCGGCGGTGTCGGCCAGCGACGTCAAGCAGATGCGCGGTGACGACATGAAACACACTTCCGGCGATGACCTGGGGCAGTCCACCAGCCATTGATCGAGGCAGCCGGCCTCTTCCTGGGCAGAGGGCTCGCCGCCCGCCCCGCTCCCACAGGTATGTGAATGGGTGACCATCCTTGTGGGAGCGGGTCTCTGCCCGCGAAGAGGCCCCCACTGAAACCCTTCAGTAAAAGGCCTCCCCCTCAATCGGCATTGAAACGATCACGGCTGTTGCTCAAATGCAGCCACATCGCCGCCCGCGCCGCGTCGGCATCCTGCTTGCGAATGGCCTGGTAGATCGCTTCATGCTCGAGGTTCGCCAACTGCCCCAGCTGGGACAGATCGGCGTCACCTTTCTCCAGCGCATTCAGACGAGTGCGCGGGATCATCGCATCACCCAGGTGCTGCATGATGTCGGTGAAATACGTATTGCCGGTCGCCTCGGCAATCAGCAGGTGAAAGCGTTTGTCTTCCTCCACGCAACTGTCGTTGTTGGCCAGCGAGCGTTGATAGTCATCCAGCGCCTTGCGCATGCGTTCCAGTTGAGCGTCGCTGCGACGCTTGGCCGCCAAAGCCGCCGCCTGGGTTTCCAAGCCAAGGCGCAGCTCCAGGATGCCGCGCACGCTGAGCGCCGTATCGACGTTCAAGCGCAGGCCATGGGCCGGCTCGCGCTGCAACACGAAGGTGCCGACGCCATGCCGGGCCTCCACCAGCCCGGACGCCTGCAAGCGTGACAAGGCTTCGCGCACCACGGTCCTGCTGACCCCGTGCTCGGCCACGATGGCGCCCTCCGACGGCAGTTTGGCCCCTGGCGCCAAGGTGCCCAGGCGGATCTGCTGGCTCAAGGCCTCGACCAGCACATGGGCCAGGCTGTTGGGTCGCTTGGACATCGATGAGCCCCCCTCGAGGAAAAATCCGATCATACCTTGGGTGTATCACTCAGGCATTGCACCGGGCCCGGTACGGGTTTCCCGGAATGACCATCGACATCGCCACCTGCCCGCCCAAGATGTATGACAACGACGGATGGCATGCTTAAATCCTGCATAAGCGTTGAGTTTTAATGATGCTGAGTTGTATGATGTCTGCCGACCGAGCACACAGCTGCCGCTCGATCCACACACTACCCGCATAAAAACAATCAGTGGGAGATTTGAATTGTGAGCAATTCAAACGTTGCAACCGGCGATGCTGTCCTGGCCCGCGCCGTCTCGAAAGTGAAGCGTCACGTACTCCCGCTGTTCGTCATCATGTTCATCGTCAACTACATCGATCGGGTCAACATCGGCTTCGTGCGCACGCACCTGGAGCATGACCTGGGCATCGGTGCGGCGGCCTATGGATTCGGCGCCGGATTGTTCTTCATCGGCTATGCCCTGTTCGAAGTGCCGTCCAACATGCTGTTGCAGAAAGTCGGCGCACGGGTCTGGCTGACGCGGATCATGTTCACCTGGGGCATCGTCGCGACGATGATGGCGTTCATTCAGAACGAAACCCATTTCTACATCCTGCGCTTTCTGCTGGGGATCGCCGAAGCCGGTTTCTTCCCGGGAGTGATCTACTACTTCACCCGCTGGTTGCCTGGGGTCGAGCGTGGCAAGGCGATTGCCATCTTCCTCAGCGGTTCGGCCCTGGCCTCGCTGATTTCCGGGCCACTGGCCGGTGCCCTGTTGCAGATCGAAGGGCTGGGCATGCACGGCTGGCAGTGGATGTTCCTGATCGAAGGCCTGGCCTCGGTGCTGTTGTGCTTCTTTGTCTGGTTCTGGCTGGATTCCAGGGTTCACGACGCCAAATGGCTGACCCAGGAAGAGAAAGATACGCTGGTGGGCGAGATTGACCGCGAACAGCGCGAACGTGATGCCATGCACACCGTCAAGCCTACCTTGGGCACCCTGCTCAGGGATCGCCAGATCCTGCTGTTCTGCCTGATCTACTTCTGCATCCAGCTGACCATCTATGCGGCGACCTTCTGGCTGCCCAGCATCATCAAGAAAATGGGCGGCCTGGACGACCTGCAGGTGGGCTTCCTCAACTCCATACCCTGGCTGATCTCGATCATTGCCATGTACGGCTTCGCGGCCCTGTCCGGCAAGTTCAAATTCCAGCAGGCGTGGGTGGCCACGGCCTTGCTGATCGCCGCCGCTGGGATGTTCATGTCGACCACCGGTGGGCCGGTGTTCGCCTTCGTCGCCGTGTGTTTCGCCGCGATCGGTTTCAAGTCGGCCTCGTCGCTGTTCTGGCCGATTCCCCAGGCGTACCTAGATGCACGCATCGCTGCGGCGGTGATCGCCCTGGTCAACTCGGTGGGCAACCTGGGTGGCTTCGTCGCACCGGCCACCTTCGGCTTTCTGGAGCAGAGCACGGGCTCCATTCAGGGCGGGCTGTACGGCCTGGCCGGTACCTCGGTGCTGGCCGCGATCGTGGTGTTCTTCGCGCGCACCCAGCCCAAGCCCGGCAAGCCTGCCAACGGCCTGGCCGAACCCGCGCAGGCCCGGTCGCTCTGACGGGCACGCCGGCCTGCACTGTTTTCGCCAGGCCCATGCGGCGCCTGGCGTGGATTCAATGACAAGGACAACAACATGGAGAAGGAAAACAACATGACCGCACACAACGCTCCTGTCGTCACCAGCCTGCAGGTCATCCCGGTTGCCGGGCACGACAGCATGCTGCTCAATCTCAGCGGTGCCCATGGCCCGTTCTTCACCCGCAACATCGTGATTCTCAAGGACAGCGCCGGCAACACCGGGGTTGGCGAGGTGCCTGGGGGCGAGCGCATTCGCGAAACCCTGGAAGACGCCCGCAGCCTGGTGGTGGGCCAGCCGATCGGCCAGTACCAGCAGATCCTCAATCGCATGCGCACCACCTTCGCCGCCCGTGACAGCGCCGGCCGCGGCCTGCAGACCTTCGACCTGCGCATCACCATCCATGCCGTGACGGCCATGGAAGCCGCCCTGCTCGACCTGCTTGGGCAGTTTCTCGAGGTGCCGGTGGCGGCGCTGCTGGGTGAAGGCCAGCAGCGCGACGCCGTGAAGATGCTGGGCTACCTGTTCTACGTCGGTGATCGTGGCCAGACCGACCTGGCCTACCGCAGCGAGCCGGACGCCGGCGACGACTGGAGCCGCCTGCGCCATGAAAAGGCAATGACCCCCGAGGCGGTAGTGCGATTGGCCGAAGCGGCCAAGGCCAAGTACGGCTTCAATGACTTCAAGCTCAAAGGTGGCGTGCTGCGCGGTGCCGAAGAAATCGAGGCGGTGACCGCACTGGCCGAGCGCTTCCCCGAGGCGCGCATCACCCTGGACCCCAACGGTGCCTGGTCATTGAAGGAGGCGATCGGCCTGTGCCGTGACCAGCACCATGTGCTGGCCTACGCCGAGGACCCATGCGGCGCGGAGAACGGCTACTCGGGGCGTGAAGTCATGGCCGAGTTCCGCCGTGCCACCGGCCTGCCCACCGCCACCAACATGATTGCCACCGATTGGCGCGAGATGGGCCATGCCATCCAGCTGCAGTCGGTAGACATCCCGCTGGCCGACCCACATTTCTGGACCATGCAGGGGTCGGTGCGGGTGGCGCAGATGTGCAACGACTGGGGGCTGACCTGGGGCTCGCACTCCAACAACCACTTCGACATTTCCCTGGCCATGTTCACCCAGGTAGCGGCGGCGGCGCCGGGTGAGATCACCGCGATCGACACGCACTGGATCTGGCAGGACGGCCAGCGTCTGACCAAGGAGCCGTTGCAGATCGTCGATGGCTTCGTCAAGGTGCCGGCCAAACCGGGCCTGGGCGTGGACATCGACATGGACGAAGTGGCCAAGGCCCACGAGCTGTACAAGGCCAAGGGCCTCGGCGCGCGCGATGACGGCATCGCCATGCAATACCTGATCTCGGGTTGGCAGTTCGACAACAAGCGTCCCTGCCTGGTGCGTTGAACCGCCAGCTGCACCGTATGCCCTCATGACGCGGCTTGCGCCGCTGCTACAGCCGACACCGGAGCGGCTTGCACCGTGGTTGCGGATCGCATGATCCCTGTAGCAGCGGCGCGAGCCGCGTCGGCGGTCCATGTGGTGCATCTGGGAGAGCGCGGTGACGCCTGCCCTGGCTCGCGCCGCTGCTACAGGGACCGCGTGCCCCTGTAACACCGTTCATCGTCTCGACAACCCTCATCCCCGCGCAATAGACGCCTCGATTCAGGTTCAGTTAAGTTTTCACCGGTAGGGTTAGTGACAAATGACTCACGAGTCATAATCCTGTGTGAATCGTCTCATCCAGCCATGAGCTGTGGGAATTTTTACCCGGTAAACTGGGAACCATCTCAAATCCAGCAAGAGGATGAATCATGAGCGACAAGGATCCTACACCGAGCCATGCCGATACGGCTGAAGCCTCCCTGAAGCAGATCGTCGACGGCTTCCTGCATTTCCATCATGACGTCTTCCCCCAGCAACAGGAATTGTTCAAGAAGCTTGCCACTGCGCAAGCGCCACGGGCCATGTTCATCACCTGTGCAGACTCGCGAATCGTCCCTGAACTGATCACCCAAAGCTCCCCCGGCGACCTGTTCGTCACCCGCAACGTCGGTAACGTCGTACCGCCCTACGGGCAAATGAACGGCGGCGTTTCCACAGCGCTGGAATACGCCATCCTGGCGCTGGGCGTGCAGCATGTCATCGTCTGCGGCCACTCCGACTGCGGCGCCATGCGTGCCGTGCTCAACCCGGCTTCGCTGGAAAAGATGCCAACGGTCAAGGCCTGGCTGCGCCATTCGGAAGTGGCCCGCACGGTCGTCGAAGACAACTGCAACTGCGCCAACGAAGCCGAAAGCATGAAAGTGCTGACCGAAGAAAACGTCATCTCCCAGCTGCAGCACCTGCGCACGCACCCATCGGTAGCCTCGCGCATGGCCAGCGGCCAGTTGTTCATCCACGGTTGGATCTACAACATCGAAACCAGCGAGATCAAGGCCTACGACGCCGAACAGGACTGCTTCCGTCCCCTCGACAGAATGACCACGACCCCGAGCGCGACGCCCAAGGGCCGGTTCTAGGTAGCCGCGTCATTCGTATGACAGGGCCCGCCTGGCCGTAATCTGTCGACAGCACACCTCATCGTTCGCTTGCCGAATCCACTTGTACCCAGCCGCGTTGGTTGGGCCGCAGGGGATTGGGCAGGCACGCTGCTGCCTGTCGAAAAGTGCGGCCCGGCTCGCCTGAATGCTTGCAGGAGATTGAACGTGAATATTGCACAGATGAAAGCAGTGTTGCCGCGCGAGTTGCTCGCCTCGGTCGTGGTGTTTCTGGTTGCGCTGCCGTTGTGCATGGGTATCGCCATCGCCTCGGGAATGCCGCCTTCCAAAGGCCTGATCACCGGCATCATCGGCGGTATCGTGGTCGGATTCCTGGCCGGGTCGCCGTTGCAGGTCAGTGGTCCCGCCGCCGGCCTGGCGGTGTTGGTCTTCGAGCTGGTTCGCCAGCATGGCATGGCCATGCTCGGGCCGATCCTGCTGCTGGCCGGCCTGCTGCAACTGTTGGCCGGGCGCTTCAAGCTCGGCTGCTGGTTCCGCGTCACCGCACCGGCAGTGGTCTACGGCATGCTCGCCGGCATCGGCGTACTGATCGTGCTGTCCCAGGTGCATGTAATGCTCGACCGGGCGCCGCAACCCTCGGGCTTGAGTAACCTGATCGAATTTCCCGCCGTGGTCGGCCAGGCCATCCCCAGCATCGGTGGCGGGCTGGGCTGGCAGGCTGGCTTGCTGGGCCTGCTGACCATTGCCGTGATGTATGCGTGGGAAAAGCTGCGCCCGCAAAAACTACGCTTCGTGCCCGGTGCCTTGCTCGGTGTGGGCCTGGCGACGGGCCTCAGCCTGTTCTTCGCGATGCCGGTCAAGCGTGTCGAAGTGCCGGCGAACCTGGCGGAAGCCATCGACTGGCTGCGCCCGGCAGACCTGCTCAACCTGGCCGATCCTGCCCTGCTCATCGCCGCGATCGCCGTGGCCTTCATCGCCAGTGCCGAAACCCTGCTCTCGGCAGCGGCGGTCGACCGGATGCATAACGGCCAGCGTTCGGATTTCGACCGCGAGCTGTCGGCACAAGGTGTAGGCAACATGCTCTGCGGCATTCTGGGCGCGCTGCCCATGACCGGCGTGATCGTGCGCAGCTCGGCCAATGTCCAGGCCGGCGCACAGACACGCATGTCGGCGATCCTGCACGGTGTCTGGTTGCTGGGGTTCGTGGTTCTGCTGTCCAGCCTGCTGCAAAGCATCCCGGTCGCAAGCCTGGCGGGCGTGCTGGTCTTCACCGGCGTCAAGCTGGTCGACTTCAAGGCCTTCAAGGGCCTGGGCCGCTACGGCCGGATGCCGATGTTCACCTACGCGGCCACGGCGCTGGCAATCGTCTTCACCGACCTGCTTACCGGTGTGCTGCTGGGTTTCGCCCTGACCTTGCTGAAGCTGGCATTCAAGGCGGCACGTCTGAAGATCACCCTGATCGACCAGGCACCGGGTGAAGTGGAACTGCGCATGGTAGGGTCGGCGACCTTTCTCAAGGTACCGGCCCTGACCAAGGCCCTGGCGAGCATTCCGGAGGGTACGACCGTGCATGTGCCACTGGCCGGGTTGAACTACATCGACCACTCGTGCCTGGAACTGCTGGAAGACTGGGGTCGGGCCAACCAGAGCAAGGGCTCGCGGATGGTCATCGAAAGCCGCGGGCTGAAGCGGCGTATCGAGGGTCGGCTACGCACCACGGCAGGCTTCGGCAGCTAGCACGACCGCGCAGACCGCTTGCACGGAGCCTGGCGACGACCGCTCGCCAGGCTCCGTGCAGGCCCTCAGGAACTGGCCGAGTTCAGGTCCAGGCCAATACCCAGGCGCCGTGACATGCATGGCCATTGCTGCCACGCCGCGCCGGTTTCAGGGCTGATCAGCTTGTCGCGATAGGCCAGCACCGACGGCAGCTCGAAGCGCTCGTCACAGAGCATCTGAGCCATCGAGTGATGCACGACTTCATCCAGCTGGTTGGCGAACGTTTCACCGATCAACTGGTGAGCGATCAGGTTGGCCACGGTCATGTCCAGCGGTATCAGTGGCTGGCCCAGGTGGCGGATGTACAGGTCGTTGACTTCCTCGACCAGGCGATGCGCCAGGTAGGCTTCGTCGAGCAGGCCATCCAGCCCCTCCTGGCCGGCCACAATTCCGGGCGGACGCAGAAAATACTCCTCGGCTATCTTCAATACCGGTTTGATCTGCGACTCGATTCCGGCCTTGCCGGCGACTTCGCTGGCCGCATCGAGCAACTGCGGGACTTCCTCGATGTAGGCGCTGACGAAGCGCCACAAAGCGACACCGCCGCCCTCGGCCAGGTCGATGGCCGAATGCAATTGCGGCAACTGTTTTTCCAGGCGTTGATGCAGGTGGCCGGTAGCGGCCTCGTGTTCGGTTGCACGTTGAATCTGCTCGCGCAATGCGGCGGTGTTCATGAAGGCTCCAGGCGAGTGTCACGCAAGTGAAGTGGGAACGATAGCTGGCCCATCGGGAAGGCTAAGACGCATTTGTCATAATCAGGACACATTTCATAACGGCGCTTGACCACTACCCTCGCTGCGGCTCGCCTGATAACGTCGCCTCTTCCAACGTCTCTCGATCCCAGGCTCATGACCCGAACGCAGAAAATCGTGTTTACCCTTGCCGGCGCCCTTGCCCTGCTGATCGGGCTGAGCGTTCATCACCTGCTCAATGGACAGCGTCAACCCGACCGCGCCGGGCTGGTCGATGCGGGCATCATCCTGTTGGCGCAAAGCCGGGCGATGCCTGCCCTGCACATGACCGACGAGAACGGATCGGTGGTCGACCTGACCCGGCTGCAGGGTAAATGGTCGCTGCTGTTCTTCGGCTACACGTTCTGCCCGGATATCTGCCCCACCACGCTGGCCAACCTGCGCGATGTGCAGAACCAGCTACCGAGCGCTACACGCGAGCGCCTGCAAGTGGTGCTGATCAGCGTCGACCCGCACCGCGACACGCCCGAGCGGCTCAAGCAATACCTGGGTTATTTCAAGGCGGGATTCCAGGGGTGGGTGGCGCCGGTCGACACTCTGCAGACACTGGCCAGGGCCATCAGCATTCCATTCATCGCGGCCGACACGCGCAAGCCCAATTACCTGGTGGAGCACAGCGCCAACCTGGCGTTGATCGGGCCGGATGGGCGCCAACGTGGGTTCATCCGCGGGCCGATCGACAATGCCAAGATGATCGCCCAGCTTCCAGGGCTGGTCGCGGGCGATTGAGGGACGCGCGAGTCAAGCCGTCACGGGCTTAGAAGGCCGGCAATACTGCACCCTTGTACTTCTCGGTGATGAACTGCTTGAGCTCGGGGCTGTGCAGCGCGGCTGCGAGCTTCTGCATGGCCGGCGCATCCTTGTTGTCGGGGCGTGCCACCAGGATGTTCACGTACGGCGAATCGCTGCCTTCGATGAACAGCGCGTCCTTGGACGGATCCAGCTTGGCTTCCAGGGCATAGTTGGTGTTGATCAGGGCCAGGTCGACCTGAGTCAGCACGCGCGGGATGGTCGCTGCCTCCAGCTCGCGGATCTTCAAGCCCTTGGGGTTCTCGACGATGTCCTTGGTGGTCGCCAGGATGTTGCTCTGGTCCTTGAGGCGGATCAGCCCGTACTTCTGCAACAGCAGCAGCGCGCGGCCGCCGTTGGTGGCGTCGTTGGGCACCACTACGTTGGCGCCGTTGCCCAGCTCGTCGAGGGTCTTGATCTTGCTGGAATAGGCGCCCAGCGGCTCCAGATGGACGCCGGTCACGGCGACCAGGTCGGTACCCTTGCCCTTGTTGAACTCATCCAGGTAAGGCTGGTGCTGGAAGAAATTCGCGTCCATGGCTTTCTGCGCCACCTGGACGTTGGGCTGGATGTAGTCGGTGAACACCTTGATGTTGAGGTCCACGCCCTGTTCGGCCAGCTGCGGCTTGACGAACTCGAGAATCTCCGCGTGAGGCACTGCAGTGGCTGCCACGCTCAGGGTTTCGTTGGCTTGGACGGACAGTGCAGCGACGGCGGCCATGGCGGCCAGTAGTCTTTTCATCTTCGGTTTCCTTGTCGGCCCCTGCGGGCCTGACTGTGAACTATTTACCAGGCATGAATGAGGTGCGAGGCATGAATCATTTGCGCGAGAAATGCACGACCAGACGGTCGCCGAGCATCTGCAGCAATTGGACCATCAGAATCAGAATGATCACCGTGACGTACATCACGTTGTCCTGAAAGCGCTGGTAGCCGTAGCGAATCGCCAGGTCGCCCAGGCCTCCGGCGCCCACCACACCGGCCATCGCGGTGTACGACACCAAAGTGATGGTCGTCACGGTGATGGCCGCGATGATCCCCGGCATGGCCTCGGGCACCAGCGCCCGGGTGATGATCTGCCGCGTCGTGGCGCCCATGGCCTGGGTCGCCTCGATGATGCCGCGGTCGACCTCGCGCAGGGCGGTTTCCACCAGGCGGGCAAAGAATGGCACGGTGCCGATGACCAGTGGCGGAATTGCACCGGCCACCCCCAGCGAGGTGCCTACCAACACCACCGTGGCCGGGATGAGCAGGATGATCAGAATGATGAACGGCAGCGAGCGGACCACGTTGACGATGAACGATAGCACCGCGTACAAGCGTGGCTTTTCGAACATCTGCCGTGGGCTGGTGAGGAACAGCACGACACCCAGCGGCAGCCCCAGCAGGATGGTGAACAGCAGCGAGGTGCCGAGCATCACCAGCGTATCCAGGGTGGCCTGCCAGATTTCGCTCCAGTCGACACTGGCGAAGAAGTTGATCAGGTCCATCAGCGCAGCACCTCCATGTGAACGTCGGCTGCGGTGAAGCGAGCGAAGGCCGCTTCCATGTCGCCGCCGGTGATAGCCAGGGTCAACTGGCCATAGGGGGTGTCCTTGATGCGGTCGATACGACCGGCCAGGATGCTGTAGTCGACACCGGTCTCGCGTGCCACCGTACCCAGCAGCGGCGCATAGGTGGCCTCGCCCTGGAACGTCAGGCGCACGATCCGCCCCGCCACATGGGCGAAGTCGCTGCGCTGCTCGTTCTCGTCGACCTGCTCGTCTTCCTGGACGAAGCGACGCGTGGTTGGATGTTGCGGGTGCAGGAACACGTCGGCCACAGAGCCTTGCTCGACGATGCGCCCGGCGTCCATCACCGCAACCTGGTCGCAGACCCGGCGAATCACGTCCATTTCATGGGTGATCAGCACGATGGTCAATTGCAGTTCGCGGTTGATCTCGGCCAGCAACTGCAATACCGAGGCCGTGGTCTGCGGGTCCAGCGCGCTGGTGGCCTCGTCGCAGAGCAGGATCTTCGGGTTGGTCGACAGTGCGCGGGCGATGCCGACGCGCTGCTTCTGTCCGCCCGACAGCTGCGCCGGGTATTTGCGTGCGTGGTCGGACAAGCCCACCCGCTCGAGCAACTGGGCCACGCGCTGGTCGATTTCCTTGCGCGACAGACGGCCGGCCAGGTTCAGCGGCATCGCCACGTTGTCGGCGACGGTCTTGGACGCCAGCAGATTGAAATGCTGGAAGATCATGCCGACCTGTTGCCGGAAACCGCGCAGGGCGTCGGCGTCGAAGGCAGTGACGTCTTCACCGTCGACGATGATGGTGCCGCCGCTGGGGTTCTCCAGGCGGTTGATCAGGCGCAGCAGCGTGCTTTTGCCCGCGCCCGAGTGGCCGATGAGGCCGAACACCTGGCCTGCCGGCACCGTGAGCCGGGTGGGGTGCAGCGCGGGAATTTCCCTACCGGCCACGCGGTAGGTCTTGTGGACATCTTGGAACTCGATCACGTAGCGAACCTTGTGGGGCGCATGAATGGGGGCAGCGGGTAGCCGGGCGCGCATTTTAGCCCAGGCATCCCGTGGCATTTAGCATTTATTTTCGCGGCGACCTGCGATTTGGCAATAACGCGACTAAAGGCTCGCCCACCCACCGTTCGCGAAAAAAAAGGAACGTCCACGCAATTCGTCCGGTCACTTGCTGAGTATCCCTGGCCCATGCCTGCCGTGATCAGGTGAGGGTACTTATCAGAGTCCGTCCACGGACTGCCGTGAACCAAGGAGTTAAGGCCCGATGAGCAACAAGACCCCCCCTACCGGCAAGAGCGAAGCCGCTGGCACCGATACCCTGGATCGCCAGAACACCAACGCCAAGCTCGAATCGCTCGAGCAGTTCCGTGCCGATGGCACCGGACAGGCGCTGCGCACCAACCATGGCGTGAAAATCAGCGACAACCAGAACACCCTCAAGGCTGGCCCGCGCGGCCCGTCGCTGCTCGAAGACTTCATCATGCGTGAGAAAATCACGCACTTCGACCACGAACGCATCCCGGAGCGTATCGTCCACGCCCGCGGCACCGCGGCCCACGGTTTTTTCGAAACCTACGAAGACCACTCGGCGCTGACCAAGGCCGGCTTCCTGCGCGACCCGTCGAAAAAGACCCCGGTCTTCGTGCGCTTTTCCACCGTGCAGGGCCCGCGTGGCTCGGGCGACACCGTGCGCGACGTGCGTGGTTTTGCGGTCAAACTCTATACCGACGAAGGCAACTTCGACCTGGTCGGCAACAACATGCCGATCTTCTTCATCCAGGACGCGATCAAGTTTCCCGACTTCGTCCACGCGGTGAAGCCTGAGCCGCACAACGAGATCCCGACCGGCGGCTCCGCCCACGACACCTTCTGGGACTTCGTCTCGTTGGTGCCGGAGTCGGCGCACATGGTGCTGTGGACCATGTCCGACCGCGCCATCCCGAAAAGCCTGCGCACCATGCAGGGTTTCGGTATCCATACCTTCCGCTTCGTCAATGGCGAGGGCAAAGGCACATTCGTCAAGTTCCACTGGAAGCCCAAGTTCGGTACCTGCTCGCTGGTCTGGGACGAGGCGCAGAAGCTGGCCGGCAAGGACACCGATTTCCACCGCCGTGACCTGTGGGAGTCCATCGAGATGGGCGACTACCCGGAATGGGAACTGGGCGTGCAGATCGTGCCGGAAGAAGACGAGCACAAGTTCGAATTCGACCTGCTCGACCCGACCAAGATCATTCCCGAAGAGTTGGTCCCGGTTACTCCACTGGGCCGCATGGTGCTGGATCGCAACCCGGACAACTACTTCGCCGAGACCGAACAGGTCGCGTTCTGCCCGGGCCACATCGTGCCTGGCATCGACTTCAGCAACGACCCACTGCTGCAGGGCCGTCTGTTCTCCTACACCGATACCCAGATCAGCCGCCTCGGTGGGCCGAACTTCCACGAGATCCCGATCAACCGTCCGATTGCGCCGAACCACAACGGTCAGCGTGATGCCCAGCATCGCACCCGTATCGACAAGGGCCGTGCTTCCTACGAGCCGAACTCGATCGACGGCGGCTGGCCGAAGGAAACCCCATCGGCACCCATCGACGGCGGCTTCGAGACCTACCCCGAGCGTGTCGATGCGCACAAGGTCCGCGAGCGCAGCGAATCGTTCTCCGACCACTTCTCCCAGGCCACGCTGTTCTTCAACAGCATGAGCCATGCCGAGAAAGAGCACATCATCGCGGCCTACAGCTTCGAGTTGGGCAAGGTCGAGCGCGAGTACATCCGTGCCCGTCAGGTCAACGAGATTCTGGCCAACATCGATCTGGAACTGGCTTCGCGCGTTGCGGCCAACCTGGGTCTGCCGGCGCCTACCAAGGGCACCGTATCGGTCAAGCCTTCCTCGCTGAAGGAATCGCCTGCGCTGAGCCAGATGAACCTGTTGTCCGGCGACATCAAGAGCCGCAAGGTCGCCATTCTGGTTGCCAACGGCGTGGACGGCAATGCAGTCGCTGCGCTGCAGAAGGCGCTCAAGGCCGAAGGCGCGCATGCCAAGGTGCTGGGCCCTACCAGCGCACCGGTCAAAACGGCCGATGGCAAGACCCTGGCCGTCGACGCGTCCCAGGAAGGCCTGCCTTCGGTGGCCTTCGACGCAGTGTGGGTGCCGGGCGGTGCCGATTCGATCAAGGCACTGAGCGCCGATGGCGTGGCACTGCATTACCTGCTCGAGGCCTACAAGCACCTCAAGGCAATCGGTATCAGCAAGGATGGCAAGGCGCTGCTCGAAGCGTTGCGCCTGAAGGAAGATGCCGGCCTGTTGGTGGGTGACGATGACAGCACCATCAAGGCGTTCATCGCCGCCATCGCCAAGCACCGCGTGTGGGATCGCGAGCCGGCCGCCAAAGCCATTCCGGCTTAACGGCGCGGTATAAGCACCACCTGGGTCGGTTGTCCGTGGACCACACGGCGACCGACCTTCAGTTGCATCTCTGGCAACTGTTCGCTGACGCGCTGCTTGAGCAGCGCTTCCAGCCGGCGATACTCGCCCGGTTGGGCCACCTGAATGATCACATCGCATTGGTAATGAACGACGTCGGTTGCGATGTCGTGCATCTGTGCGCGCAGCTGCGGCGCGCTGTACATCTTCAACGGCACCGCTGAAACGCTGGCGTTCGGATCCAGCACGAGGGCCTTGGGCCTGGCTTCGGCAGCTTTCAGGGCGGCTTCGGCTTTCTCCAGTTCAGACTTGCGCGCCTGGGCGATGGCGCCGTTGACGCCACCGGTGAGCGCCGGTGCCTGGGGCATCAGCACGCGGGCACGGCCCAGCGCAGTGGCGGCAGCGTTGACGTCACCTTTCTGCAGCATCACCTGGCTGCGCTGCAGGTAGGCTTCAGCCAGCTGCCGCTGCGCCTCGGTGAGGCGTGGATCCTGCGGGGCCTGCGCCTGCAGCTTGACCAGTTGATCCTCAGCCGTGGCCAGTTCGCTGCTGGCAATGTTTGTTTCCAACTGCTGCCAGGCATCCGGACCCGCATCAGCGGCGTAGTCGGCTGGTGAGGTCTGGCAAGCGGTCAACACCAGGGAAAGTGTGGCAAGTAGCAGGTAACGGGAGACGAACGGCTTCATTGCTACGACTCTCTATTTGCCCAAAAAACGGCCAAGTCTACACCGTGGGGGTGTCGGCGAAAATATGGACGCCGAAAATCGCTAGAGCCACGACTCTTTGGCAGAAGCAAGCGGGGTCTGTGCCGTGTGTAGACACCGCTTTGTGATACAGTGAATACAGGTATTACACTGGAGCCCTCGACATGCCAACTTCCATTCGCCTTGCCCCTGAAACCGAGCAGCGCCTCGATTTCCTGGCGAGCAGCACAGGGCGGACCAAAGCCTATTACTTGCGTCAAATCATCGACAATGGCCTGAGTGACCTTGAGGACTACTATCTTGCGGCGGAAGTCTTGGAGCGGGTTCGCAAAGGTCGGGAAACCGTGCATTCGTCAGCGGACGTAAGGAAAGACCTTGGCCTGGACGATTGATTACACCGATACGGCCAGAACCCAGTTACGCAAACTCGACAAACAGACAGCCAGGCGCATCCTCGACTTCATGGACGAGCGCATTGGCGGTCGGGATGACCCGCGCAGCACGGGCAAAGCGCTGACGGGTCCGCTGGGCGGTTTGTGGCGATATCGGATTGGGGATTTCCAAGTGGTTTGCGATATCCAGGACGGAGCCCTGCGAGTGCTGGTCGTACAGCTGGGCAATCGACGCGAGGTGTACAGATAACAGCGACTCGCGCCAGCCACTCCACTACCGCTTGGGCAACGCAAAACTCAGCAAAAACAACACCGCCGCACTGACCACGATCGAAGGCCCGGCCGGCGTGTCCTTGAACCACGACAAGGCCAACCCGGCACATACCGCGATCACCCCCAGCACACTGGCACCCAGCGCCATCTGCTCGGGCGAGCGCGCATGCCGCTGTGCGGCTGCCGCCGGGATGATCAGCAATGAGGTGATCAGCAACACCCCGACGATCTTCATCGCCACCGCGATCACCACCGCAATCAGCAGCATCAAGGCCATGCGCAGGCCCGCCACGGGCAGTCCTTCGATCCGTGCCAGCTCTTCGTGAACGGTGATTGCCAGCAACGGCCGCCACAGGGCGATCAACAGCGCGAGCACGGCCACACTGCCACCGATGATCCAATACAAATCGGCCGGACTGATCGCCAGCAGATCACCAAACAGATAACCCATCAGGTCGATGCGCACGTCGTGCATGAAGCTCAGCACCACCAGACCCAGCGACAGTGTGCTGGGCGCGAGTATCCCCAACAGCGTGTCCGAGGCCAGCGGCTGGCGTTGCTGCAGGGTCACCAGCAGTATCGCCAGCAGCAGGCAGCCTACCGTGACCGCCAGTGCCGGGCTGATGTCGAGCACGAAGCCCAGGGCCACGCCCAGCAAGGCCGCGTGGGACAAGGTGTCGCCGAAATAGGCCATGCGCCGCCACACCACGAACGAGCCCAGCGGTCCCGCCACCACTGCGAGGGAAAGCCCCGCCAGCAAGGCATACAGTAAAAAATCAGCCATGCTTGCAGCTGTCTCCGTGTACATGAGTGTCACTGACCACGCTGCCGTGCAGGTCATGGGCATGGTCGTGATGGTGGTGATAGATGGCCAGGCTGGGAGCGTGGCTGCCGAACAGCTCGACGAACGCCGGATCACCGCTGACCTGCGCAGGGTGCCCGGAGCAGCAGACATGCCGGTTCAGGCAGACCACCTGGTCGGTGGTGCTCATGACCAGGTGCAAGTCGTGGGAAACCATCAGCACACCGCAGCCGTGGCGTTCGCGCAGGCGCGTGATCAGGGCATACAGTTCGGCCTGGCCGGCCACGTCGACGCCTTGCACCGGCTCGTCGAGCACCAGCAGTTCCGGCTCGCGCAACAGTGCCCGGGCCAGCAGCACCCGCTGCATCTCACCGCCGGACACCGTCTGGATCGGGCTGTCGATGGTCTGCGCGGCGCCTACTTCTTCCAGCGCCGCCAGAGCGCGGGCACGGTCCACACCCGGCACCAGGCGCAAAAAGCGCAGGACCGACAGCGGCAGGGTCGGATCCACGTGCAGCTTCTGCGGCATGTAGCCGATGCGCAGTCGCGGCTTGCGCCACACGCTGCCCGAATCGGGCTTGAGCAACCCGAGCACGGCACGCACTAGGGTGGTCTTGCCGGCGCCATTGGGGCCGATCAGCGTCACGATTTCGCCGGGCTGCACGCACAAGTGGATGTCATCGAGCACCCGCTGGCCGGCGAATGCCACCGTGACCTGGTCCAGGCGGATCAAGGCTTCGCTCATCACGCCCCCTGACAGGCCGCGCACAGGCCGACCACTTCCACGGTTTGCCCCTCGACGACGAAGCCGACACCCAGGGCGCTTTCGACGATGGCGTCGCTGATGGTCTTGTGCTCCAGCTCCACGGCCACGTGGCAGGCGCGGCAGATCAGGAACTGGCCCTGATGCGCATGCTCGGGATGGTTGCAGCCAATGAAGGCGTTGAGCGAGGCAATGCGGTGCACCAGGTTGTTGTCGAGCAGAAAATCCAGGGCGCGGTAGACCGTGGGGGGCGCCGCGCGGCGGCCGTCCTGTTCGCTGAGCACGGCGAGGATGTCGTAGGCACCCAGTGGCTTGTGGCTTTGCCAGACCAGTTCCAACACGCGACGACGCAAGGCGGTCAGGCGCAAGCCCTGTTTCAGGCACAAGGCATCGGCTTCGCTCAGCGCGTGGTGCACGCAATGTGAGTGGTCGTGGGGACGGCTGGCCAGCGGTGTTTTGGACATGAGCGGCGACGAATTCTGATAGAGACGTTATTATGTTACCTGTTCTTGCCCCCGAGAGTGTTCATTGTGGTTCGTATTTTTGCTCTTTCCATCGGTTTGCTCGCCGCGTGCCTGACCGCCCTGCCGGCACAGGCGCAAGTGCGGGTATTGACCAGCATCAAGCCGGTGCAGCTGATTGCGGCCGCCGTGCAGGACGGTGTCGGCCAGCCCGAAGTGCTGCTGCCGCCCGGTGCCTCGCCGCACCATTACGCCCTGCGGCCATCGGACGTGCGGCGGGTGGCCGACGCCGATCTGCTGTACTGGATCGGCCCGGACATGGAAGGTTTTCTGCCGCGCGTGCTGCAGACTCGGCAGAAGCCGACGGTCTCGATCCAGACGCTGCCGGGCATGCACCTGCGGCATTTCGCCGAAGACAGCCACGGCCATGACGAGCAAGCATCGGACCACGATCACGACCACCGCCCGGGCACCCTGGACGCCCACCTGTGGCTCTCGACGGTCAATGCCCGGGTGATCGCCACGCGCATGGCCGCCGACCTGTCCGCTGCCGACCCTGCCAATGCGCCGCGCTACCAGGCCAACCTGACCGCCTTCACGCAACGCCTGCAGGCCCTGGACACACGTCTGGCCGCTCGGGTGGCTGGCATTCAGGGCAAGCCCTACTTCGTCTTCCACGAGGCGTTCGATTATTTCGAGGAGGCCTACGGCCTCAAGCATGCGGGTGTATTCGCCGTGGCCGCCGAAGTACAACCCGGCGCACAGCATGTTGCCGCGATGCGTCAGCGCCTGCAGGAAGTGGGCAAGACGTGCGTGTTCAGCGAGCCGCCGATGCGCCCCAAGCTGGCGCAGACCCTGACTGCCGGGCTGCCGGTGACCCTGGCCGAGCTGGACGCCCTGGGCGGCTTTGAAGACGCCACCGCAACCGGCTACGAAACCCTGCTGGGCAATCTGGCCGACAACCTCGCCGGCTGCCTGGAAAAGCTCTGAAGCTCCTCCCACATGCCTGAACCCCTGCCCTGTGAGAGAAGGTTCAGGCTAGACGCAGGTTCCTGTGGGAGCGGGCTCTGCCCGCGAAGGCCGCCCCACGGTCTCAAGCCCTAAAAAGCAAAAGGCAACGGCACCCCAACTTTCTGCCGCAGCGCCAACCGGTCCTGAAACTCCTTGGGATCATGGATCAACACATCCATCCCGGCAAACGACTGCGCCGCGATCAGGCGCGACAGCCAGAACCGCACGCAAGCCACACGCAACATCAGTGGCCACAGCTGTGCCTCTGCCGCAGTGAATGGCCGCAGGGCTGCATAGGCACCCAGCAATGCCCGCGCGCGTGGCGCATCGAGGGTACCGTGCTCATCCGAGCACCAGTCGTTCACGGTAATCGCCAGGTCATACAGCATCGGCCCGGAGCAGGCGTTGTAGAAGTCGATCACACCCGTCAGGTGGGTGCCCTCGAACATCACGTTGTCACGGAACAGGTCGCCGTGCAGGTTGGCCTGTGGCAGTGCCAGAATCTGTGCGTGATGCGCCTGGATCTCGGCCAGGGCCGGACGCAGCAACGCCGCGGCTGCAGTATCCAGGTCGGCGACCAGCTTCTCGCCCTCTTCCAGCATCCAGTCCAGGCCACGGTCGGTGCGGCGTACCAACGGTGCGTCGAGGGTGGCGGTGTGAATGTGCCCCAGCAACTCGCCCACCTGCACACAGTGCTGGTTGTTCGGCGCCTGCACATGGCGACCGTCCAGGCGCGGCTGCAGCAGGGCCGGCTTGCCTGCAAGCGTGCGCAGCGCCACGCCCTCGGTGGTGCGCAAGGCATAGGGCACCGACAGCCGAGCGTCGTGCAGTACATCGAGCAGTTCGATGAAGAACGGCAAATCCTGGGTCGGCCCGCGCTCGACCAGCGTCAGCACGTATTCACCCTGCTCCAGGCTGATGAAGAAGTTGCTGTTCTCGGTACCGGCGGCAATTCCCTGGAAGTCCCGCAGACGGCCAAGGCCATAGGGGGCCAGAAAGGTTTCGAGCTCGGCGCGGGTCAAGGGTGTAAACACAGACATGTCGTAGATTTGCCCATACTGGCGCCGCAAGGGGCGGCGCCCGGTTGAATTGAAGGTTACAGCCTCACCACTCGAAGATTTTCCAGGCCGGGATCAGCATGTCCGGCTGGTCGGAGCGGATGAAATTGTCATCGGTGCCATCGGCACGCACCAGGAAATACGGCTTGCCGTGCTTCGGAGTGATCTTGATCGCATACAGGAAGCCGTTCTGGCGATACTCCTGGATGGTCTTGTCGCCGTCCTGGCGAATGGTCACGTCCGGATCGGCCGAAGGCGCGTCGTCCGCAGCCAGGGTCATCAGCGGGCTGGTCAGCAGCAGAGCCGCGAGCAACAGGTGTTTTACGTTACGCATGATAACCTTGTCCTTTTGTTGTCACAGTTCTCGTTGTCACAGCTCCGGGCATTCTAACGCCGGGCTCGCCGAAAAGGTTGATTCTGCTCATGAGCAAAGCTCCTCTCGTCCTGGTGGACGGTTCTTCCTATCTGTACCGGGCGTTCCACGCACTGCCGCCGCTGGCCACCTCCAAGGGCATGCCCACGGGTGCGGTGAAGGGCGTGCTGAACATGCTCAAGAGCCTGCGTCGGCAGTATCCGGACAGCCCGTTCGCGGTGGTCTTCGACGCCAAGGGCGGGACGTTCCGCGATGCCCTCTACGGCGACTACAAGGCCAACCGTCCGAGCATGCCCGACGACCTGCGGGTACAGGTCGAGCCACTGCACGCCTGCGTCCGGGCCCTGGGCTATCCATTGCTGTGCGTGGATAACGTCGAGGCTGACGACGTCATCGGCACCCTGGCCCGCAGCAGCGCGGCAGCCGATCGCCCGGTGGTCATTTCCACGGGTGACAAGGACATGGCGCAACTGGTCGACGGCCACATCACCCTGGTCAACACCATGACCGGCAGCGTGCTGGACATCGCCGGCGTCAAGGAGAAGTTCGGCGTCGGTCCCGAGCACATCATCGACTTCCTGGCCCTGATGGGTGACAAGGTCGACAACATCCCCGGCGTGCCGGGCGTGGGGGAAAAAACCGCTCAGGGCCTGCTGACCGGCATCGGCGGCGGCCTCAAGGAACTCTACGAGAGCCTCGACAAGGTCCCGGCCCTGGCCATTCGCGGCGCCAAGGCGCTGCCCGCCAAGCTGGAAGAACACCGGGCAATGGCTTTCCTTTCGTATGAACTGGCCACCATCAAGATCGACGTACCGCTGGACGTGAAAGTCGACCAACTGATGTGCAGCGAGCCGGATCGCGATGCACTGCTTGCCATCTACAGCGAGCTGGAGTTCCGCAGCTGGATCGAAGACGTCGAGCGTGAAGCCCGGCGCGCCGGCGAAGAGCTGGCTCCGGCGCAGGAGCCGGTCGCGGCCATCGAAGTACGCTACGAAACGATTCTCGACCAGGCTCGCTTCGATGTCTGGCTGCAGAAGCTCGAACAGGCCAGCCTGTTCGCCTTCGACACCGAGACCACCGGCCTGGATGCCCAGCGCGCGCAGCTGGTAGGCATCTCCTTCGCGGTCGAACCCCACGAAGCCGCCTACATTCCGCTCACGCACTCCTACATGGGCGTGCCCGAACAGCTCGACCGCGATACCGTGCTGCTGGCGCTCAAGCCGCTGCTCGAGGATCCGCGCAAGCTCAAGGTCGGCCAGCACGCCAAGTACGACATCAATATCCTCGCCAACTGTGCCATCGGTGGCGTCCAGGACAACGGCATAGACGTGCAGGGCGTGGCCTTCGACACCATGCTCGAATCCTACGTGCTCGACTCCACCGCCACTCGGCACGACATGGACAGCCTCGCCTTCAAGTACCTGAACCACACCACCATCAAGTTCGCCGACATCGCCGGCAAGGGCGCCAAGCAGCTGACCTTCGACCAGATCGCGCTGGAACAGGCCGGCCCCTACGCCGCCGAAGACGCCGACATCACCCTGCGCCTGCATCAACTGTTCCAGGCCAAGCTGGATGCAGTGCCCAGCTTGCTGCCCGTGCTGCAGGACATCGAAATGCCGCTGGTGCCGGTGCTGGCACGGATCGAGCGCCAGGGCGCGCTGGTCGATGCCAAGCTGCTGGGTATCCAGAGCGTGGAACTGGGTGAAAAGATGGTTGCCCTGGAGCGCGAAGCGTTCGAGATCGCCGGCGAGGAGTTCAACCTGGGATCACCCAAGCAATTGGGGGTGATTCTCTACGAGAAACTCGGCTTGCCGATCATCTCCAAGACAGCCAAGGGCCAAGCCTCCACGGCAGAAGCGGTGCTCGCCGAACTGGCCGAGCAGGACTATCCGTTGCCCAAGGTGCTCATGCAGTACCGTTCCATGAGCAAGCTCAAGAGCACCTACACCGACCGCCTGCCCGAGCAGATCAACCCGCGCACCGGGCGCATCCACACGTCCTACCATCAAGCGGTCGCCGCCACTGGACGCCTGTCTTCCAGTGACCCGAACCTGCAGAACATCCCCATCCGCACCGCCGAGGGTCGGCGCATCCGTCAGGCTTTCATCGCGGCGCCCGGGTATCGCCTGCTGGCGGCCGACTACTCGCAGATCGAGCTGCGCATCATGGCCCACCTGGCCAAGGACGAAGGCTTGCTGCATGCCTTCCAGAACGATCTGGACGTGCACCGGGCCACGGCTGCGGAAGTGTTCGGGGTAGACCTGGCGCAGGTCACCACCGACCAGCGGCGCAGTGCCAAGGCGATCAACTTCGGCTTGATCTACGGCATGAGCGCGTTCGGCCTGGCCAAGCAGATCGGCGTCGACCGCAAGCAGTCGCAGGCCTATATCGACCGCTATTTCGCGCAGTATCCGGGCGTGCTCGAGTACATGGAGCGCACCCGCGCCCAGGCCGCCGAACAGGGCTTCGTCGAAACCCTGTTCGGGCGTCGCCTCTACGTGCCGGACATCAACGCCAAGAACCCCGCCCTGCGCCGCGGGGCCGAACGCACCGCGATCAACGCGCCGATGCAGGGTACGGCTGCCGATATCATCAAACGCGCCATGGTTGCGGTGGACAACTGGCTGGCCGAAAGCGGGCTGGACGCACGCGTCATCCTGCAAGTGCACGATGAATTGGTGCTGGAAGTGCGCGAGGACCTGGTCGAGCAGATCGGCACCCAGATCCGCCCGTACATGAGCGGCGCCGCGCAACTCGACGTGCCCTTGCTGGTGGAAGTCGGCGTGGGTTCCAACTGGGACGAGGCGCACTGATTCGAAGCCGGGTTGACGGCTTCGCGGCCGCTGACCGCTCCTACGGGCTTCCGCGCACTGCTTCGACGCGGTGTTGCTGCTTCGCGGTCGCTGACCGCTCCTACGGGCTTTTGCGCACTGGTTCGGCGCGGTGTTGCTGCTTCGCGGCCGCTGACCGCTCCTACGGGCTTTTGCGCGCTGATTCGGCGCGGTGTTGCTGCTTCGCGGTCGCCGACCATGCCTACGGATGCTCATGCTCTCTGTAGGAGCGGTCAGCGGCCGCGAAGGGGCACACGCCGAATCCAGGCCAGATGACAAACCTGAACCCCACATGAAACCAACGACTTAGTGCAAATAGTTTGCATCTGCCAAGGAACTCCCCCGGCCTCTCCCAGTCAGACATTGGGATTGGCTAGTGAAGCCTTTCGATGCTCCTATGTTGTGTTAAGTGTTGGCAGATATCCGGACCCTCAGCGGTTCGGACCTTGAGCCCCAGACTTCCCCCTCCCCATACGAAGTCCGGGGTTTTTTTTGCCCGAATTTTCTTCACGGCAGGCTCAGGCCTCTGCCGTGTTCTTGTCCGGCAGCTCCATCCAGCGTGCCAGCACCGTGTAGGCATCTTCCAGGCCAAGGCGCTTGGGCGCGGAGAACAGCTGGATGCTGACCGCGTCGCCCCACCCCTTGTGAATCTCGGCCTGGACCTTGAGCAAGGTGTTCTTGGCTGCGCCGTAGGTCAGTTTGTCGGCCTTGGTCAGCAGAATGTGCATGGGCATGTGGCTGGCCACCGACCAGTCGAGCATCAACAGGTCGAAGTCGGTCATCGGATGGCGGATGTCCATCATCAGAATCAGCCCCTTGAGGCTTTCACGACTGCCCAGATACGCTTCCAGGTGGCGCTGCCAGTGCAGCTTGAGCGGGATCGGAACCTTGGCGTAGCCGTAGCCGGGCAAGTCGACCAGGCGCCGCTCCTCGTCCAGATTGAAGAAGTTGAGCAGCTGCGTGCGCCCTGGGGTTTTCGAGGTCCGTGCCAGGCTGGCGTGGGTCAGGGTGTTCAAGGCGCTGGACTTGCCGGCATTGGAACGGCCAGCGAACGCGACCTCGAACCCTTCGTCATCGGGGCACTGCTCGACCTTGGCGGCGCTGAGCGAAAAGGTAGCCTGTTGGCACAGGCCCAGGATGGGGTTTTTGAGTTGCATGTGATTTCCGGTAGAGGCAGGGCCCGATGCAGCAGCCGCAAGAACGATGCAGCGAAGTATATAGGGCTGGACAATATGTGGGTGATTTTGCCGGCAATGGCCTGCGTGCGGGCATAATGCGCCCAGGCCGGCCGTACGGTGCGGCAGGTCGAGAACTTCACCTTGGTTGGATCAGTCGATGAGCGCAATGCGTGTGATGGGCCTGCTCTGCGCGCTGCTGGCCAGCAGCGCGGCAAGTGCTGCCGGCACGACGGGCGACAGCGCCCGAGGGCAGCCACTGACGACACTGTGCGCCGCGTGCCACGGCCCGAACGGCAACAGCCTGGTGCCGATCTTTCCGAAGCTGGCCGGCCAGGGCGAGCGCTACCTGAACGAGCAGTTGCTGGACATCCGCGAAAACCGTCGCGTGGTCCCGGAAATGGCCGGTACGCTGGCTGAGCTGAGCGACCAGGATCTGCTCGACATCGCCGCCTGGTACGCCGAGCAGACGCCCGCCCCCACGGAAGCCGCAGCCGTCTTGGCGCAGCGTGGGCAGGACCTCTACCGCAGTGGCGATCCGGCGCTGGGTGTACCTGCCTGCAGCGGCTGCCACGCTCCCGGGGGTGCCGGTACCGCACTGGCCGGCTTTCCACAGCTGCGGGGTCAGCATGCACCGTACCTGATCAAGCGGCTGACCGCTTTTCGCCAAGAGGGCGATGCCGCTGCGATCATGCACGACATTGCAGGCAGGCTCAGCGATGACGACATTGCAGCCCTGGCCACTCATATTCAGGCACTGCGCTGAAAACGATCGGGCATGGGCCAGGTGCAGGCCAGGCGCCAGACCTTCGCGGCCGTCTTACGCCTGGTTACATCTATTGGGCCATGAAAATAGCGCAAAGGCCCTCCTCGTCCACCCTTTTTTGACATCACTGCCGTTACACTAGCCACCTCGATCAGGCAGGTCCGGTGCTGGCACCGATCCGTCCCTTGTATGAAACTGCTCAGGAGTCACGCATGCGTAATCTGATTTTCGGCGCCTTCCTCGTTGTCGCCAGTGCCATGGGCGTGACCGCCCAGGCGGCGGATGTGCCGCTGGAAGCCGGCAAGACCTACGTTCAACTGAACAGCCCGGTAGCCGTCGCCGAGCCCGGCAAGATCGAAGTCGTCGAGATGTTCTGGTACGGCTGCCCGCATTGCTACGCGTTCGAGCCGACCATTAACCCTTGGGTCGAGAAGCTCCCGGCCGACGTCAATTTCGTCCGTATTCCAGCCATGTTCGGCGGCCCGTGGGATGCCCATGGCCAGCTGTTCCTGACCCTGGAAGCCATGGGTGTGGAGCACAAGGTCCACAACGCCGTGTTCAATGCCATCCAGAAGGAACACAAGCCGCTGATCAAACCCGAGGACATGGCCGAATTCGTCGCCACCCAGGGCGTGGACAAGGAAAAATTCCTGCAGACCTTCAACTCTTTCGCCATCAAGGGCCAGATCGCCAAGGCCAAGGAGCTGGCCAAGAAGTATGAAATCTCCGGCGTGCCGACCATGATCGTCAACGGCAAGTACCGCTTCGACCTGGGCACCGCCGGCGGGCCCGAGCAGACCCTGAACGTGGCCGACCAGCTGATTGCCAAGGAACGTGCCGCCAAGTAAGCGGCATCACCCGCGATACGACGTTTTCGCAGCGCACCCATCGCGGGTGGGTGTGAGCTGCAGGTCAACGAGCAATCCTTGTCATGAGTGACGACAGCCAGCGCTGGAAAGAGAAATACCTGCAAAGCATCGACCAGCAGGAAAAGCTCGAGCGGCGCTGGAACGCCCGTCTCGACCTGCTGCGTCGAGGCTTGGTGCGCAGCAGCCTTGCGGCCGAAGGCAGCGACCGGGCGGTGGATGTCTGCATGAAGGAGATGCGCGAGGTGCTGCGTGGCGACGACATGGACGCTCGGCTGGCGGCGCTGATTCCGCGTCTGGAAATTGCCGTGCTGGAGTCCGAGAAGCGCCGACAGTCCCGGGTGCAGCAGATAGGCACCGCGCTGGGGGCTCTGGTCACGCAACTGCAGTCGCTGCCGCTGCCGCGCGATGTCAGCAAACCTTTGAAAAAGCTCGCCCAGGGCCTTGAAGAGCGGGCTGGACAGGCGCGCGAGATGCCCTTGCTGCTCA
Source organism: Pseudomonas baltica (assembly GCF_014235765.1). GTDB lineage: Bacteria > Pseudomonadota > Gammaproteobacteria > Pseudomonadales > Pseudomonadaceae > Aquipseudomonas > Aquipseudomonas baltica. The sequence continues at coordinate 28,943 of NZ_JACMYH010000003.1, read as the reverse complement.
GTGAGCTCAGTGGTTTGCAGGAGCAGGCGCTCAATACCCTCGACCGACCCTTGCGCGCGCAGCGGGCGGGCCTGCTGCAGCGCTTGTTCGGCAGCCCCGATCCGGCCGACGCCAGCCCTGTGCAGTCCATACCTGTGCCCGCAGCGCAGGGTGCACCGGCAGTGGCCGGCGCGACGCCTGATCCCGTCACTGCGGAATCCGACACTGCAGTGTCCGACGCTCACGTGGCCCCTGTGGCCATTGCAGACGAGCCGGCGCCGCAGCCTGCCCCGCTCGCTGTTGCGTTGGCAGTGGCCGACCTGCGCCTGCCAGCGAGCAACACTGCCAGTGAAGCGCCCGCGCTTGGCGCTGCAGACCCCGTGGCATCGCCCTTGGTCGAGCAGCCCACCGAGAAGCCCGCTGAACAGTTGCAGGTGCTCGACAGCGGCCTGACCGATGAACAGGCTTTCTATGCCTTGCCGGCCAGCCTTGAACCGCCGTACAGCAGCGTTGCCAGCCATATCGAAACCACCTTGCTCGAGCTGCTCAGCGAGTTGACCTTGCCCGAGCGCTACATGGCCCAGGCCCAGGCCATGCACGCGCGCATCCAGCGCGGGCTGAACTGGTACGAGCTGCTGCCGGTGCTCGATGAGCTCGCCGTATTGATGCTGGCCGTCAATGACGGCAGTCAGCAGGAGTTCGAACGCTACCTGCAACAGCTCAACCAGCGCCTGGAGAATTTCCAGCGCCAGTTGCAGCTGACCCATGGCGACCATGCCGACTCGCGCAGCGCCGCCCTGGCATTGGACGACGTGCTGCGTGAACACGTCGACGGGTTGCAGACGAGCATGCGTGGCGCTGTCGATATCGACGGCCTCAAGCAGGTGCTGGAAAGCCGGCTCGAGGGCTTGCTGGCCAGCATGGAGCAGCACCGCCTGCAGCGCGAGGCACGCGAACAGGAAATCACCGCGCGCCTGCAAGGCCTCGGCGAGCGTGTGACGAGCATGGAGCGCGAAGCCCTCGACTACCGCGACAAGCTCGAGCAGCAGCGCAACAAGGCCTTGCTCGATCCGCTCACTGGCCTGCCCAACCGAGCTGCCTGGAGCGAGCGCCTGGTTCTGGAGCATGTCCGCTCGCAGCAGACCGGCAATGGCCTGCTGCTGGCCATACTTGACCTGGATCACTTCAAGTCGATCAACGACACCTTTGGTCATCAGGCCGGCGACAAGGTCTTGAAGATCATCGCCAACGTGCTGCGCAAAGGCTTGCGCGGTGACGATTTCATCGCCCGCTTCGGTGGCGAAGAGTTCGCACTACTGATGCCGGGCAGCGATCTGGGCGGCGGCAGCCGTCTGCTCGAACGCCTGCGTGCGGCCGTCGAACAATGCCCTTTTCATTTCAAGGGCGAGCGTGTGAGCGTGACGATGTCGGCCGGCGTAGCGGTGTTCAAACCCGGTGAGAATGCCAGTCAGGTGCTCAAGCGCGCGGATCAGGCGCTCTACCGCGCCAAGGAAGCGGGACGCAACCAGATCGAGCCGGCTCCCTGAGGCTCCCGCGCCATCCCGCCACGGACGCGCGCGCAACATTCGGCAACGCGACGTAACGCATGCCCGCTGAATCCAGACAACCGGCTACGCTATGCTGATGCCCTGTTCCCGAACCTGCATGTGATCTCCCTATGAAGTTGCTCCTTGTCGCCCTCTCCCTGCTGGTACTGGCCGGTTGCTCCAACGGCTTGAGCATCGATCGCAGCCACCCGTCCGCGAACCACGACAATCGCGTGCAGTTCGTGGTGCTGCACTACACCTCGGCCGATCTGCCGCGTTCGCTGCAATTGCTCACTCATGGTGAAGTCAGCAGCCACTACCTGATCGGCGACCAGCCGGCCACCGTCTACCAGTTGGTGGACGAGAGCCGCCGTGCCTGGCATGCCGGCGAAAGCCAATGGGACGGCCGCACCTGGCTCAACTCCAGCTCCATCGGCATCGAAATCGTCAACCCCGGCTACAAGGACACCCCGAACGGCCGGGTCTGGTACCCCTACAGCGAAGCGCAGATCCAGGCCGTGATCGCCCTGCTCAAGGATATCGTCCAGCGCAACGGCATCGCACCGCGCAACATCATCGGCCACAGCGACATCGCGCCGCTGCGCAAGACCGATCCGGGGCCGATGTTTCCCTGGCAACGCCTGGCCGAACACGGCCTGGGCATGTGGCCCGACGCGAAGGCCGTGGCACGCTACCAGGCGCGCTTCCAGGCCAGCCCGCCGAGTATCGCCTGGTATCAGCAGCAGTTGGCCCGAGTGGGTTACGAGGTGGTCCAGAGCGGCGAGCTGGACGTCGCCACGCGACACGTAATTGCAGCCTTCCAGATGCACTTTCGTCCGCAACGCTTCGACGGCGAGCCCGATGCACAAAGCGCCGCGATCCTGCAGGCGCTCATCAGCAGGTAACAACCGATTTCACGTCGATATGCTCGAAAGCGCGGGCCAATCGCCATCTGGTTGCTATACATTGATGCCCCCGACTGGATGATCCTCGATGGCCGCCGTTTTCCCGCAGCTCCGCAGTCTTCTGTACCGCCCCTGGGCGCTGGCAACGCTTGCCGCCCTGGCCAGCGCGCTGCTGCTGTTCGCGGCCAGTTTCGCGCTGATCATGCACCAGGTTCAGCTCAACGAACGGCAGCAGATGAATGCCAGTGGCGAACGCTTCCTGATCCGCCTGGAGCAGGTGTTCGGTCAGCTGCGCGAGGGGGTCGATGCGTTGCAGGCTCAACCTGTGCGCCATTGCGGCCCGCAGATGATGGATGCCCTGGAAAAGATCGGCTTCGACAACCGCTTCGTCTTCGAAGCCGCGTTCATCGACGGCGCCCAGCGCTGCTCCAACCGTCGCGGCAAGGACGTCGCCAGCCTGGGTCGACCGCCGGACATCCAGGGTTCTACCTACAGTTACTGGCTCAACACCACCACTCAGCGCAATGACAACTGGGCCGCGCTGATGCTTGGCCGCGGGCCGTTCCGGGTTTCGACCTCGCGGGGGCATCTGAGCGACGTGGTCGACCTGCCCGCCGGTGGCAGCCTGTTGGTGGTGCTCGACCAGGGGCGCCGGGCGATCCCGGTGCTGGGTTCAGAGCAGCCATGGCCGCCGGTATCGGGTTGGCGTGCCGATGCGGTCGATGCCTTGCAGGTCACGTCGGACCGGTTGATCTACCGCATGTCGACCAAGTCCCCGGACTTCCAGTTGGTGCTGATCGCTCCGCGCAGCAAGGAACTGCCCATATTCGATACCCCGCTGTGGCTGCTGTTTCCTGTCAGCCTGGTGGTGGCCCTGTGCATCGGCTGGCTGGTTCTGCAACTGATCACCCAGCGTCGCTCGATGGGCGGCGAGCTGCACGGTGCGTTGCGTCGGGGCGAACTGCAGGTGCTCTACCAGCCGATCTTCGACCTGAGCAATCGTCGCTGCGTCGGTGCCGAGGCACTGGTGCGCTGGCGTCGCCCCGACGGTACGCTCACCAGCCCGGAACTGTTCATTCCGCTGGCGGAACACAGCGGCCAGATCCGCCAGATCACCGACTTCGTCCTGCAGCAGTCGCTCGAGCAGCTCAGCCACCTCTTGCGAGCCAACCCGCATTTGTACATTTCAGTGAATCTGGCTGCGTGCGATGTCACCGTGCCGCGCATCGGTGAGGTGGTGGCCCGGCTGCTCTCCATCTACCGCGTGGCGCCCGAGCAGATCGCCTTCGAGGTGACCGAACGTTCCCTGATCGACGTCGACGTGGCGCGGGAAAACCTTCAGGCCCTTCGCGACGTGGGCCATACGGTATTGATCGATGATTTCGGCACCGGTTACTGCAGCCTGGCGTACCTGCAAAGCCTGCCTGTGGACTGCCTCAAGATCGACAAGGCGTTCATCGACGCCCTGGGCGATGACGTCGAAAGCAGTGGCGTGGCGCCCCACATCATTCGCATGGCTCATGCCCTGGATCTGCGGGTGATCGCCGAAGGCATCGAGCACGAGGCGCAAGCGCTGCTGCTCGAAAGCGAAGGCGTCGACTACGGTCAGGGTTGGTTGTTCGCGCAGGCACTGAATGCGCGACAGTTCAAGGAACTGATCACCAAGGGCCGGCGCCGCGCTGGTCGGCGCGCCGGCGACGAGGCCTGAGGGCTCAAGGCACCCAGGCCATCGCGCTAGATCGACAGGGTCATGTAGAACTGGGTGCCCTGGCCGGGTCTTGAGTAGACCCCCATGCGGCCACCGTGCAACTGCACGATCTCCTTGCACAGCGCCAGGCCCAGTCCGGCACCGCCCTTCTTGCGCCCGACCTGTACGAAAGGCTCGAAAATACGCCCCTGCTGGCCGTAGGCAATGCCTTCGCCGTTGTCCTCGACGCTGATGATCACGCGCTCGGCATGGCGGCGTGCCTGCAAGCGGATATGGCCATTTTCCGCTGTGTGCCGCAGGGCGTTTTCCAGCAAGTTGTCCAGCACCCGATCCAGTTGCCCTGCGTCCACGTGCAGGCGTGGCAGCCCTTCGGCCAACTCGATGGTCAGCTGGATGCCCAGCTCATGGGCGCGGCTGGCGAAGCGCTCGTAGGCGCGCTGCAACAGGTCATCCAGCGCACACGGTGCCAGCACCAGCTTCTGCAGGCCGTTCTGGTAACGCGAAAAGTTGAGCAGGTCGTTGATCAGTTGCATCAAACGCTGCATTTCTTCGTTGACCGTCATGAGCAGATCGGCCTCGCGACTCTGCTCAGGGAAATGCACGCGCTCCTGCAGCAGCCCAAAGGCCATGTGCATGCCAGTTACCGGCGTGCGCAGCTCGTGGGAGGCGCGCAGGACGAATTCGCTGCGTACGCGTGCGAACGCCCGCTGCTCGGTTACATCGTGCAGCACCATGACCGCGCCGAGGATATTGCCTTGGGTATGGGTCACCGGCGTCAGGCTGTACGAAAGCAGACGCGCTTCACCATCGACTTCAAAGCTCAGGTCGTCCAGCGCACGCTCCAGGCTGCCACCGCGCAGGATCAAATTCAGTTGTTCGTCCAGATCGGGCCTGCCAAGCGCTTCGCCCAGCCCCAGGCCCAGGCGGTGGTCTTCCCAGCCCAGCTGACGCTGCGCAACCGGGTTCAAATGCTCCAGCTGGCCCTGTCGATCAATCATCAGCAGGCCGTCGTCGATGCTGTCCAGCACCGCTTGCAGGCGCTGTTGCCCGGCGCGGAGCTCATCGACATTGGTGGCCTGATGCTGACGCAGCGCGTGGGCCATGGTGGCGAAGCGGCTGGCCAGCCGATTCAATTCTGCTGCTGGTGAAACCGGCAGCTGCACATCGAAATTGCCTTGGCTGATGTCGTCCGCCGCCTTGGCCAAGGCCTCGATGGGCCCGCCGAAACGGCGCGCGATACCGTGTGCGGTAAAAAAGCCGACGATCAGCACCGCCAGGCCCACCAGGCCGAGCAAACCCGATACCCACATCGCCCGTTGGTGGGACTCGTGCTCCAGTGCGGCGATACTTTGCAGGGTGTTCTTGTACGAATCGATCAGGCCCGTGCGCAGGGTATTGAATGCCTGGCTCAGCGGCGGGTTGTGGCTCAACGGCAGGTGTTGCGTGGCCGTGGCCTGGTATTGCTCGACAAAGGCCTGGAAGTTTTCGGCGGACTGGAGAAATCCGTAGTGAGCATTGTGGCTTTGCTCATGGGCGATGCCTTCATCGAGCAGCGCCTTGAATTGCTCCTGTGACTGGCCGATGCCCGCAACGTCTGGATCAGGCTCCAGCATCATGACCAATTGATCGCCCAGGCTCTGGCGCATCTTGAGCCCCAGGTCCAGCGTGGTGAAGTGGCTGCGCAGCATGCTTTCCTGCGAAGCAGCCATCTGCATCACGCTGACCAGACCCAACACCAGCCCCAGCAACGCGACCGTAATCAGCGCCGAGATGCTGAGAAACAGCCGGGTGTGCAGCTTCATGGCCAGTTTCATAGGTTGTACTGTTTGCGTTTGCGATAAAGCGTCGAGGCATCGATACCCAGGGTTTTGGCGGCCTGATCCAAGGTATCACTGGTGGCCAGGACGGCACCGATGTGGGCCTTTTCCAGTTCGTCCAGGCTCAGCGCAGCGCCGATGCGCGGTGCATTGTTGGCGGGCTGCTCGGCCATGCCCAGATGGCTGACCTCGACGCGCTCCTGAGGGCAGATGATGCTCGCCCGTTCGATCACGTTGCGCAGCTCGCGGATATTTCCCGGCCAGCGATAGTTGAGCAGCGCCGCCCGTGCCTCCTCGCTGAAGCCTCTTGCTGGCCGCGCGTACTCCTTAACGAAGCGCGCCAGGAAACGATCGGCCAGGGTCAGGATATCCTCGCTGCGCTCGCGCAGCGGCGGCAGGTGCAGGGTGATCACGTTCAGGCGGTACAGCAGATCCTCGCGAAAACGGCCCTCGCGAACCATGTCCTCAAGGTTGAGGTTGGTCGCCGCCAGGATGCGCACATCGGCGCGCCGCGTCACGGGGTCACCTACCCGCTCGTATTCCTTGTCCTGAATGAAGCGCAGCAACTTGGGCTGCAAGGTCAAGGGAAAATCGCCGATCTCGTCGAGAAACAGAGTCCCGCCATCGGCCTGGTTGACGCGACCCAAAGTGCTTTCACTGGCACCGGTGAAAGCACCGCGACTGTGGCCGAAGAGTTCGCTTTCCATCAACTCGGCAGTCAGCGACGGGCAGTTGATGGTTACGCAGCTTTTCTTGGCGCGCTTGCTCCAGCCATGAATGGCGCGTGCCAGCTCGCCCTTGCCGGTACCCGATTCGCCAAGGATGAGGATGTTGGCATCGGTCACCGCCACCTGGCGCGCGGTTTCCAGCACGACCATCATGGCAGGGCTGTGTGAATCAAGGCCGTCCTTGGGCTTGCGCACTTCGCCTTCGAGCGCTTCGAGCCGAGCCGACAATTGACGTACTTCCAATTGCTTGGCGGTCGCCAGGCGCAACTGATCGGGGCTGCAGGGCTTGACCAGATAGTCGGCGGCGCCGGCCTGAATCGCATCGACGGCGGTATCCACCGCCGAGTGCGCGGTGACGATCACCACACGCATCCATGGTGCCTGCACACGCATCTGTGCCAATACATCCAGGCCGTTGTCCTCGCCCAGGCGCAGGTCGAGGAAGCACAGGTCGAACACCTGCCGTTGCATCAAGGTGTCTGCCTGATTCGCGCTGTTGGCCGTCGCCACGCTGTAGCCTTCGTCTTCCAGGCAATAGCGGAAGGTACGCAGGATGGCGGACTCATCGTCCACCAGCAGAATGCGGCCTTTATGCTCCGTGCCAGATTCCATGTTCCTACGCTCCTCAGAGAAAATTCTTGGTTAGTCCCGGACAAATCGGGCAGGTTGCATGGTCGATTCTGATTGATTCGGCAGGCTGCATGGTAGCGATTAGCTGATTACATTTCTAACTGTATGAAATATCTGAGCTTTCAGTAAGTAAAAAGTTTGGCATATGCCTTGCGATATCAACCGATCGTCTTCAATGGGAGGAGAGTACGAATGCGCGGTATCAAGCGACTCACGTTGGCAAGCGTCATCGCAGGTCTGGTAGGCCTGTCGACATTGGTCTCGGCGGCCACCCCTGCCAATCTCGAGAAACACGAAGGTGAATCATCCAGCCTCGAGAGCAGGCTGCAGGCAGCACGCCAGGAGGGCTCCATCTGGACAGCGCTGGCCTTGAATCGACAGCTCAACGGCTTCGAGTTCGGCGTGCAGGTCCGTGAGGGCACCGCTACGTTGACCGGCGCCGTGGAAGATCAGGTCGACCGCGAGCTTGCCGAGCAGGTAGCCCTCAATACCCAAGGCATCGACAAGGTCGATAACCGTCTGACCCTCAATCCGGAATTGGTTGAGCACGTCAATCAGCGTCAGCAATTCGCCCAGCATCTGGAAGACGCCACGCTCACGGCAATCGTCAAGTCCAAGTTGCTGTGGAACACCAGTACCCAAGCACTGGATATCGTCGTCACCACCAGCGACGGTGTCGTAACGCTCAAGGGCCAGGCGCAGACTGCCGATGCCAAGCAACTGGCTGGCAGCCTGGCGACCAATACCGATGGCGTCTATCAGGTGAACAACCTGATCAGCCTGGGTGCAGCGGATACGGCGACGACGCGGGCCGAGACCAAGGCCAAGAAGACCGAAGAAGCCTTGAGCGATACTTGGGTGACCAGCAAGATCAAGGCGAGCCTGTTGCTCAATCGCGATCTGGACGGGCTGAGCATCGATGTCGAGACGCGCACGGGCATGGTAGCGCTCAAAGGCGACGTCGCCAGTTCCGAGCAGAAAACCCTGGCGGTCGAGGTGGCACGCAACATCCGCGGTGTCCGTGGCGTGGATGCCGATCTGTTGAAAGTGTCCAAGCCAATACTGTGATCGTGCAAATCGCCCGAGCCCAGGCGCGTTATCGTGCAGGTTGCTATTGAGTATTGAACGTCTATTAATACAACCAACTGATTTTAAAGGGTTTAATCGGAGATAAGAGGTTGGCATGCAGGCTGCAATACTTGTTTCAAGAACACGTATTCAGTCGCCATCCAAGTGCAAGGAGTTTCCGGATGAACCGTCCTCAAGCAGCTCAAGCGTCCGCCCAGTCCCAATCAATGCGCCAAGCGTTGTTTCTGGTTCTGGCGACGCTGGTGACCCTGCTGGCGGTGCAGCTGTATGCAGGCTGGGCATCTGCCCAGCAGCAGGAACTTCTTCTGCCACCTCAGGAGCGTCTGGTCGACACCGCGCACCTCAATCCAGCCAGTGCGCATTGGGTCGGGCGTCAGCAATCTGGAAACATTGAACGCGTACAAGCGAACGAGCCGGTTGAACACATTCGCAGTTGGGTGTTCTGAGGTACTGGCAACGCATCTGATCAACCGATAAAACACGACAAATCGTAAAGGAGATACACCATGCTGAGTTGGGCAGTCACATTCCTGATCATCGCCATCATCGCCGCCGTCCTGGGCTTCGGTGGTATCGCCGGCACCGCAGCAGGCATCGCCAAGATCCTGTTCGTAGTATTCCTGGTGCTGTTCGTCGTCTCGTTCATCTTTGGCCGTCGCGGTCGAGGCTGACCATGACCAGCATGACCCTCAAGGGTATAGCCATGGCGCTGTCGCTGGTCGGCAGCAGCATGGCAATGGCCGCCAATGACGGTCAGGCTCGCGTCAGCGAGCTACTGGGTTCGAGCACCGAGTACCGCGATACCTGGCAGTCGGTGATCAAGTCCGAGGAACGTGTTCCGGACTGGATCATCAATCTGTCAGGCGTTTCGCCCCAGCAGATGTCTGCAGTCCCTGAGGACGGCGACAATTATCTGGTGGGGCCGCTGTGTGAAACCGCTGAGAGCTGCAAAAGCGGGCGACTGCTCGTAGCCTTCAGCATGGACAAGGAAGATGCGTACGCATTGTATGTCCAGGTACCTGCCGGCTTGCCTGCCGATAAGTCGCCGACGCGTCACGCGACCTATCGCTTTCTCGGCAAGCCCGACGAAGGCATGCAGCTGATGCTCATGGAACAGTTGAAGAAAGACCCTGACTGGTACTGACTTCCTGTGATGCCGTGATGGTTTGCGCCATCACGGCAGTGCATCAAAGATCTACAGATTGGGCCGGGTCATCCTGGTCCGAATGGCCGGCACTCAGAACGTGGCGGTCATGACCATGGGGTCGGGTTGTTCTGAATGCAGTCGGTTCGGAGTGACCTAGGGGTACAGGGAGGACCTCCGAACCGGGCCGGGTCAGGCAACAGCTGCTGCGCAAGCGGTGTACGATCATTACGTGCCCGGCTTGCGCAGAGCCTATCTTCGCAGCGTCGAGCTGCCTTCCATCTTGTTTCATCTTTTTCCAGCAGAAAATTCCCAGCGTTCGGTTTCGCGAACGTCGTTGGTTTTTTTGCACTCCCCTTTCGGCAAACCTGCCAATTGCTTCGGCATGACCAGTCGTCTATCCGAACGCACATATCAAAAGCAGAAAATCATTCAATTGCGTTATGCCGATCTTGCATAGGGTAGTCGCATCCGGCATTAGACGCTGCCGCAGTGCATCGGAATAGTTGCGCCTTTTTTCGTTCGCCAAAGCGTTTCGCCATGGCGTGAAGAAACCTCTACGGATGGCCGTTCGGCTTGCGAACAGGCATCACGAGTTGACTTGGAAAAAGGGTAACGACATGAAGAAGGCAAAACTGAGCCTCGCCTGGCAAATACTCATCGGCTTGGTACTGGGCATCGCACTGGGTGCAGTGCTCAACCACTTCAGTGCCGAGAAGGCCTGGTGGATCGGCAATATCCTGCAGCCCGCAGGCGACATCTTCATCCGCCTGATCAAGATGATCGTGATCCCCATCGTGATCTCTTCTCTGATCGTCGGCATTGCCGGCGTGGGCGATGCGAAAAAGCTCGGCCGCATTGGCGTAAAGACCATCCTCTATTTCGAAGTGGTGACCACCATTGCCATTCTGGTTGGCCTGGGCCTTGCCAACTTGTTCCAGCCGGGGCTGGGTATCGACATGAGTACCTTGGGCACCGTGGATATCTCGCAGTATCAGAAAACCACGGCTGAGGTGCAGCATGACCATGCGTTCGTTGCCACCCTGCTCAACCTGATTCCGTCCAACATCTTTGCGTCGATCGTTCGCGGCGACATGCTGCCGATCATCTTCTTCTCGGTACTGTTCGGCCTGGGCCTGTCGAGTCTGCCAGGTGAAACCCGCGAGCCTCTGGTCAAAGTCTTTCAGGGCGTATCGGAAAGCATGTTCAAGGTCACTCACATGATCATGAACTACGCCCCAATTGGGGTTTTCGCGCTGATTGCCGTCACGGTGGCCAACTTCGGCTTCGCTTCACTGCTGCCCTTGGCCAAACTGGTGGTGCTGGTGTATGCGGCGATCCTGTTCTTCGCCATCGTCGTGCTCGGTGTCATCGCGCGCCTGTTCGGCTTCTCGGTCTTCAAGCTGTTCCGCATCTTCAAGGACGAGCTGGTACTGGCGTATTCCACGGCCAGTTCGGAAACCGTCCTGCCACGCGTGATCGAGAAGATGGAAGCGTATGGCGCACCGAAGGCCATCAGCAGCTTCGTGGTGCCCACCGGCTACTCGTTCAACCTCGACGGCTCTACCCTCTATCAAAGCATCGCGGCGCTGTTCATTGCCCAGCTGTATGGCATCGACCTGTCGATCGGGCAACAACTGATGTTGGTACTGACCCTGATGGTCACTTCCAAAGGCATTGCAGGCGTGCCGGGCGTGTCGTTCGTGGTCTTGCTGGCCACCCTGGGCAGCGTCGGCATTCCACTTGAAGGCCTGGCCTTCATTGCCGGCGTCGACCGCATCATGGACATGGCCCGTACTGCGCTCAACGTCATCGGCAATGCCTTGGCCGTGCTGGTGATCTCGCGTTGGGAAGGCATGTACGACGATGCCAAGGGCGAGCGTTACTGGAACTCCCTGCCGCACTGGCGCAACAAGGACCGCGTCGCCCCCTGACGCGGCTCTGTGGGAGCGGGCTCTGCCCGCGAACGGTGCGCCGCGATGATACCTGCATCCGCAGCCTACCCGGCGACGCGGCTCGTACCCTATAGCAGCGGTGCAAGACGCGTCCGGCCTCACGCGAAAACCCTGACACACCACGCTGCCCTGCGGGGCAGAATCCAACCTCGCTTTGGGCTATCATCCGCGCATCTTCGAACGAGGGAATACCCATGCTGAACGGCCTGTGGCTCAGCTTCTTTCTGATCGCCGCGATTTCGGCCTTCGGCCAATGGCTCATCGGCGGCAATGCCGGCATCTTCGCCGCGATGGTCGAAAGCCTGTTCGCCATGGCCAAGCTGTCGGTAGAAGTAATGGTCCTGCTGTTCGGCACCCTCACCTTGTGGCTGGGCTTCCTGAAGATTGCCGAGAAGGCCGGTATCGTCGATTGGCTGGCCAAAGTCCTGGGGCCGCTGTTCAGCCGACTGATGCCCGAGGTGCCACGCGGCCATCCGGCACTGGGGCTGATCACCATGAACTTCGCCGCCAACGGCCTGGGCCTGGACAACGCCGCAACCCCGATCGGCCTCAAGGCCATGCGCTCGCTACAGGAACTCAACCCCAGTGCGACCACCGCCAGCAACGCGCAGATCCTGTTTCTGGTACTCAACGCCTCGTCGCTGACCCTGCTGCCGGTATCGATCTTCATGTACCGCGCCCAGCAAGGCGCCCTCGACCCGACCCTGGTGTTCCTGCCGATTCTCCTGGCCACCTCGGCCAGTACCCTCGCCGGGCTGCTGGCAGTGGCCGTGATGCAACGTCTGCGGCTGTGGGATCCAGTGGTGCTGGCCTATCTGATTCCCGGTGCGCTGCTGCTTGGCGTGTTCATGGCGTTCCTGGGCACCCTCTCGGCCACAGCCCTGGCGGGGCTGTCCTCGATCCTGGGCAACCTCACGCTGTTTGGCCTGATCATCCTGTTTCTGGTCATCGGCGCGCTGCGCAAGGTTCAGGTCTACGAGGCCTTCGTGGAAGGCGCCAAGGAAGGTTTCGACGTTGCCAAGAGCCTACTGCCGTATCTGGTCGCCATGCTCTGCGCGGTAGGTGTGCTGCGCGCTTCGGGCGCCCTGGAGCTGGGCCTGGACGGCATTCGTCACCTGGTCGAATGGCTGGGCATGGACACCCGGTTCGTCGACGCCCTGCCGACCGCGCTGGTCAAGCCGTTTTCCGGCAGTGCCGCGCGCGCGATGCTGATCGAGACCATGCAGTCCCATGGCGTGGACAGCTTTCCGGCGCTGGTTGCGGCGACCATTCAGGGCAGCACCGAGACCACGTTCTATGTGCTGGCCGTGTACTTCGGTGCCGTGGGCATCCAGCGTGCGCGTCATGCGGTCGGCTGTGCACTGCTGGCGGACCTGGCCGGAGTCATCGCCGCCATCGTGGTCTGCTACTGGTTCTTCGGTGCCACGGCGGCCTGAACCGCGTCGTCGGTCACCGTGAAGCGCAGCACGCCGACGATCTGACCATCCTCGGTCAACACCCGCACCTGCCATTTCCCCGCGACGTTGCCGGGGAAATTCTGCTTGTGGCTCCAGGCGCGATAGCCCTCCTTGCGCCCGCCGTGGATGTCCAGGGCGATGCGATCGACCTCGGTGCCGTTCTGCTGCCACACATGATAGATACGCTCGTCCAAGCCTCGTGGAGCATTGATGGCGGTGTAGGCGTACAGCCCGCTGCTGCGCAACTGTGCCGCGCTGACCGTATCCAGGCTGTCGCCATGGGTGCGGCTGCGGTTGTCCAGCTCGGTGGTCACCGCCACCTCGGTCAGCCATAGCGTGGCCGGCGGCACCCAGGAGCGCAGCAGCCAGCCAGCACCGCCGATCATCAAGGTCGCCAAGACCAGCGCCACGCCGCGACGCCAATGGTTGATCGGGAAACTGACGGCCAGGCTCGGAAAGGCCAGCAGCATGGCGGTGGCCAGCGCCAGCTTGAAACTTTCATCGGTGGTCAGGTGCAGGATGATCGGCAGCGCCGTGAGCAACGCCGCGAACAGTGTGAAAGTGTGCAGCGCCATGAACAGCCAGCGCCGGGGCGCGACCCACTTGTAGTACAGCGGGTCGATGATCGACACCAGCCCGGCCAGCGTCAGCAGGCCGGTAAACACCAGCTGGCCGCTGTTCCAGGTGGTGGTGATATAGAAGAAAGGCAGAACGAAGAACAGGCTTTCCTGGTGGATCATCTGGGTCGCGTAGCGCAGCACCGGCGTGGGTATCTCACGCTTGAACAAGCGGGTGAACAACTGGGTGAAGGTGTTCTCCAGCATCAACCAGATCCAGGTCAGCAGCATCACCACTGCGATCCAGCTGGCCAGGCCGGCCTGGCGATCGACCAGCACGAAGCTGCCGATGCCGGACAGGAAACCGCCCAGTGCGATCACACCCGGGTAGCGTTTGATAAGGTCGATGAGGCGCTGAACGAAGTACGGCATGGTCTTCCATAGAAAATAGGCAATGAAACGGTATTCAGGATACCGCCTCGGCAGCGATCAACGTCGTTTCGCGCGCCGCCAGACGATGAGCCCCACCAGCAATGCTGCCATGCCGATCAACACCGCCCAGGCGATCCGATAGAGCTCGTCATAGCTGAGCAGGGGTTTTTCGACACGGATATACCCCTGCGTCCCTACCATCTGACGCAAGGCAGTGTTGGCGTCCTCGACGGTAACCTGAGCCAACTGCCGCGCCGGGCTGGCGAAGCGGCCGTCGGTATAGTCGGCCAGTGCTCCCCAATAGTAGTCGGCCAGCGCCACGTTGCCTTGCGCCGCCCAGGCTTGCCGGGCGATCGCAAGATTCTTCAGGCGCTTGAAGGTCTCCGCGTCCACACCGTTGTCGCGCAGACGCGCGATCATCTGCCCCATGACCAGGCCGGTCTGACCGATATCGGCTCGATCCACATCGGCGTTCAGGCTCAGCAGGCCGCTGTCGCCGTACGACTCGCGGGCCACCCAGGGCCCGTACGACAGGCCGTGGGCAAGCCGCAGTTCGCGGTAAAGCTCCCATTCCAGATACATCTGCAGCAGGTCCAGGGTAGCGGGATGCGCGGTTTCAAGCACCGGTTCGACGAAGTACAGATGAAGCTTGGCGTCCTCGCCCAGCCAACCGCGGGTCAGTTCAGCCTGCGGCTCGGCCGCATGGGTGACCGAACGCAGGTCTTGATGGTCGCTGGGTTCCACCGCATCCAGCGCACCCCAGGTACGCTCCAGATAGGCCGGCAGCAGCTTATCCAAGCCTCCTACCACGATCAGGCTCATGTTGTTCGGTGCGTACCAGTTTTGCCGGACATCACGCACCTGCGTCAGCGTCAGGTCGGCGACTTCGGCAGGTTGCGGACACTTGAGGCCCAACTCGATAGCCAACTGACTGCTGGCATCGCTGTCCCGAGCGGGCTTGTCGAGCAAGCGCTGCAGGTGGGAATGATGGCCGCCGTCTTCGTGCTCGATGATGCGCTTGGCGCTGGCCAGGGCTTTTTCGTCGATGGTGGTCCGAGTGACGGCAGCCAGCAGCAGGTCTAGTACCTTGCGCTGGTTGTGCGCTGGCGCTTCGATGACGAAGGTGGTGTCGGCACTGCTGGTGAACGCATTCCATTCGCCGCCCAGCGCCTGCATGCGTTCTTCGAGACCGCCTTCGCCGTGCTCGTCGATACCGCTGAACAGCAGATGCTCGAGCAGGTGGGGCAGTTCTTGATCAGTGCAGGAGAAGTCGTCGAAACCAACGCCAACCACCAGGCGAATCGACACGTGGGCACGCTCGTCGCCAGGTTTGAGCAGCAGTTGCAGGCCGTTGGGCAACAGATACCCTTCGACCTGGAAGCGGTCCAGCGCCACGGCTTCACGGCCGGCGCACAACAGCGTCGCCGCCAGGAGCCACAGGCACAGCAGACGATGCTGTGTGCCGGGAGCGCTTTTCACCCGCTCGTGCATGAATCCCTTCCATTGAAATCGACCAAGTCAATGGAACAGACCCCCTGGCCGGTCAGTCGTTCATAGCACATTGCTGGCCAATACCGCACGCTGCCAGTGCAACGCGCGGCTTTCCAGGCTCAGGACTCTTCCTGGGACTCGCGACGCTTGCGGGCCATGGCAGTACGCATCTTGATGTTCACGGCTTCCACAGCCAACGAGAACGCCATGGCGAAATAGACGTAGCCCTTGGGTACATGCACGTCGAACGCTTCGGCGATCAGTACGGTACCGACCACCAACAGGAACGACAACGCCAGCATCTTCAGCGATGGATGCTGGTCGATGAAGCGACTGATGGTGCCCGAAGCGACCATCATCACCAATACCGCAACGACGATGGCAGCGACCATGACCGGTACATGGGACACCATGCCCACCGCGGTGATGACCGAGTCCAGCGAGAACACGATGTCGATGATGGCGATCTGGATAATGGTGTAGATGAAGTTGCCACCCTTGCCTGCAACCTCGTCACCGCCCTCTTCTTCGCCTTCCATGCCGTGGTAGATCTCTTGCGAGCTTTTCCACAACAGGAACAGACCACCGAAGAACAGAATCAGGTCACGTCCGGAGATACCCTGGCCGAACACTACGAACAGGTCGGCGGTCAGGCGCATGACCCAGGTGATCGAAAGCAGCAGCAGAATGCGCGTGACCATGGCCAGCGCCAGGCCGAAAATCCGTGTGCGTGCCTGCATGTGCTTGGGCATGCGGCTCACCAGGATCGAGATCATGATGATGTTGTCGATGCCCAGCACGATTTCAAGTGCCGTCAGGGTCAAGAAAGCAACCCAGATTTCCGGGTTGGTGAACCATTCCATGTGAAGTCCTTCGTGTTGAATGTCAGGGCGGCGCAAGGCCGGATGCTAAAGCGCCGCTACCATGGGGTAGCGGCGCGACGGCGTCCGGCCTGGCTCGCGAATAGAATTTATAGACTGCTGAACAGAGGAAAGATCCCCATTGCCAGCGCGGCGAACATTATGCACAGGCAAACCAGTACTGCCCACTTGAGGGTGAAGCGCTGGTGATCACCGAACTCGATACCGGCCAGGGCAACCAGCAGGTAGGTAGAGGGTACCAGCGGGCTGAGCAGGTGTACGGGTTGTCCGACGATCGAGGCACGGGCCATTTCCACCGGCGAGATGCCGTAGTGTGCTGCGGCTTCGGCCAATACCGGCAATACGCCGTAGTAGAAGGCATCGTTGGACATGAAGAAGGTGAACGGCATGCTGACCAGCGCCGTGATCACGGCCAGGTACGGGCCCATGGCATCCGGAATCACGGCCAGCAGGCTCTTGGACATGGCATCGACCATGCCGGTGCCGGTCAGGATGCCGGTGAAGATACCGGCGGCGAAGATCAATCCGACCACGGCCAGAACGCTGCCGGCGTGGGCTGCGACACGTTCCTTCTGTGCTTCCAGGCACGGGTAGTTGACGATCATGGCAATACTGAACGCGACCATGAACAGCACCGGCAGAGGCAGCAGGCCCATGATCAGGGTGATCATCAGCAGCAGGGTCAAGCCGCCGTTGAACCAGATCAGCTTGGGCCGGCGTGCGTCAGGGAACTGCGACACGCTGATTTCGCTGTGGTCGATCTCGTCACCAGGCAGGTGCAGCTCGCCCAGACGAACGCGCTCGCGCTTGCCGTACATGTAGGCAATCACCAGGATGGCGACGACACCGACCGCCATGGCTGGGATCATCGGCACGAAGATGTCCGAAGGGTCGACATGCAGGGCACTGGCAGCGCGCGCGGTCGGACCCCCCCACGGCGTCATGTTCATGACCCCGCCTGCCAGAATGATCAAACCGGCCATGATCCTTGGGCTCATGCCGATGCGCTGGTACAGCGGCAGCATGGCGGCAACGCAGATCATGTAGGTGGTCGCGCCGTCACCGTCCAGCGAAACGATCAACGCCAGTACGGCCGTGCCTACCGACACTTTCAGCGGATCGCCCTTGACCAGCTTGAGGATCTTGCGCACTGCCGGGTCGAACAACCCCGAATCGATCATCAGGGCGAAATACAGGATGGCGAACATCAGCATCACGCCGGTCGGCGCAAGCTTGGTGATGCCCGCAAGCATCATCGGGCCGATTTCCGGTGCGAAACCACCGAACAGAGCGAACAGGATAGGCACGATGATCAAGGCGATCAGCGCAGAAAGGCGCTTGGTCATGATCAGGAACATGAACGTGATGACCATGGCAAAGCCAAGGAATGTCAGCATGGGAATACTCCAGGCACAGCGCGGCTAAAGACGAAGAACGAGAGGTTCAGCGAGGAATGGCAAGAGCCGGGAGTATGGGAAGGGAGGTACTGCGGGTAGGGATCATCAAGGACATCGGTTTCACCATTGTTGTTGTTCAAGAGGCCGAAAGCGCACCTGAGTGCTGCCATCTGGCCGGCCGGTCTTACGCCGGGGGTGAGTCGATCCTATGTCGGCAAGCTTTCAACAACCTTTCGCCATTCAAAACGATACAATTGTCCTTGTGGGAGCGTGCTCTGCCCGCGAATGGCGCCCCCTCGATCTCAAGGCAATACCAACCCACCCGCCGCCTTGTGCAACTCGCGCAGGTGTTCCCCCACCTGCTTCAGATTCGCTTCACTGGCCGCAATCTCCGCAGCCCGCTCAGGGGTCAGCAGCGCCCTCACCTCCTTGTCCAAGTCGGTACTCAGGCGCTGCAACCGTTGCTGGCGCTGACTGCTTTCCGATTCCAGCCGCTGCCACTCCGCCGTCTGCGGCAACCCGTAGCCACCGTTGTCGAGCAGCTCCGCCGGGCGGCTGAGAAAGCCGCTATTGGCCAATATTTCCTGCAACATCTGGTTGGCATTGGCCACGCTGCCATCCCCCAACTCGCGGGCACCCAGATAGCGTTGCTTGACCTCATCCTGCGCCAACAGCAACTGGCGCCGGTAACTGGCCTGCTCCAGCAGCAACAGCGCAGCACTGGTGCGCAGGTCAGCCTGGGCAAACCAGGGCCGTCGCTGCTGAGCGGTCTGCGCCAACCAATCCTCGACGGTCTGCTGCGGGATGGGCAGATGCTTGCGCAGCACCTCGAACATGGCCTGGTAACGATCGCGATAGGAATCGAACCGATACCCCAGCCGCAATGCTTCACGCGGATCATCGAGCACACTGCCATCGGCCAGCCCGCGCCCTTCCAGCACCTCGAGCAAACCGTTGGGCAAGATACTGTCGATGCCCTGGAGCCTCGGATCATGGGTACCGCTACGCAGCAGCTTGAGGTTCTCCACTGCACAATTGTTGGACAGGAAGTAATAGCTGCCGTCGTAGCTCCAATGCATTTCCGCGGCATGCCGCACCAGCGACTCGATTTCGGCGCGGTCCAGCTTGAGCGGCACCGACGCCAGGCTGCGCAACTCCGTCTTGGTGTACTCGTCGATCACCTGGGACAGCGGCAACACGAACAGTCGCGACGGGTATTGCCCCATCAGACCGCCCCACGTGGACAGCTGCACGTCATTGACGAATGCCCGGTACGACAGCACCAGGTGCTGCTCCAGATCCAGTCGGCAGTCTGGTCCCCGCGGGCGTCCCGGGGCGCAGATGACCAGGCGCAGCATGCTGTGCCCCCAACGGCTGGCGAGGTTCTGATTGGCTTCGGCAAGCAGGTAGTCCACCGCATAGACACGTTGCGGATCGATCTTGCCCAAGGGCGTCTTGCCGAAGTCGCTGCCGGCATTCAGGTAAGGCAGGCCTTCGGCGCAGCTTTGCTGGCGCGCCGGCGCCCAGTTGAAACGCGCCTTGAAGTACTCGAACAATGCCGGCCGACGGCAGGCATAAGCCGGGTCGAGGAGAAAGTACTCCATGTTGACCGCGACGAATTCCTTCGGACTGCTGACTTCGTAGATGTCGGGACTACGTACGATCTGACGGTTCTGCTCTTCGCGCTCGCCCCGGCGTCCGACGTATTGCTGCCAACCGGCCAGGTCCAGCAGGCGCGGGTCGTCGCTCAGGGTAAAGCGCCGCATACCCTGGCCACGGCACTCATCGGGCAAGCCAATCTTGCCAAGGCTGGCATTCTGACGGTTGCAGCGGTTGATCAGTGCACGGTCCGCAGGTGTCCACAGGCGCGCCCGATCATAGATATGCGTGAGTTCGTGCAGCACGGTGGCCAACAGCTCTTCGCGCACTGTGCCATGAGGACGGTTGGTCTGCCGCTGAGCGGAAGAGCCGTCGGCCAGCCCCTGCAATTGATTGAGGTTCAATTCCAGGCTGGATACCAGAGACGCTTGGCCATAGGCATTGTCGGGCATGCGCGATGACCAGCTGACGTCGATACGCCGGTCAAGCTGCGCGACGAACTGTGGTGGCAATGCGGCCATCGCATCGTCGAGCAGCGCCTGGCTGGCATCGGCCTGCCGGGCATCCAGCCCGCTGCGGTCAAGCACCAGCTGCAGGCTGGCAGAAGCCTGCGCAGCCGTCAGCAGAAGGCCTGCTGTCAGCAGCCAGCGGGCCAATCGCCTCACAGTGCGAGAATGGCTTCGGCAAGGTCCTGGTCACTGGCGGTGCGCGCCTGTGGAACGCGCTCACGCAGCGCATTGAAGGCGGCCTCCAGCTGCGCGCCACGGATGTTGCCCTGGCTGGCCACATAGCTGGCCGCGTCGTCCCGCGCTTCCAGGACCACCTTGGCGTCGCGGATCGAGGTCGTGGTGTCGGAAGTGAAATCGATCGACCGGCCAAATGCACGGACGATGATATTACTGGTGGCCACGACAGTTTGGGCCTGGGCCACATCGGCCAGCAGGAACAGGCCGAGGGTAGCGGCAATCAGCGGGGTACGCATGGAGCTTCTCCGTAATACGAGGTGTTTATTGGACGAGTATCGCCTGCGCCAGTTCAAGGTCGCCGGCAGCCATTCGAGGGTGCGCCTGGCGAATGACGGCCATGGCCGCTTCGAGCCGTGCGCCGCGGCATTGGCCGCCGCTGGCGACGAAGCAGGCGGCATCGTCCCGGGCAGACAGAATCAACTTGCGATCGAACGGTGCCGTGGTGACTTGGCTGGTCACATACAAGGTGATTACCGATGACTGCAGGCTCACATCGAAGGCCGCAGCCGACGACGCCCAGAGGGCAAGCAAGAATGGTAAATAACGCATCGGGCTTCAGGTGTCGAGCAATTGGGACGGCAAGGCTAGCCCAACGCCTGCGCGAGAGCCACCTTCGATGTCCGGCAGCCGGTAGCCTGCCGGTTCTTTCATCTAGAGCAGCACGCGCTGCAACGTATCAGATGGCAAGGATTGCCTGGGCCAGTTGGGTGTCGCTGGCTTGCATCTGAGGTGCAACCTTGCGGATATGGGCAAAGGCACTTTCCAGCTTCACGCCGCGGATGTCGCCTTGGCTGGCCACGAAGCTTGCAGCGTCATCGCGCGCTTCACGGACGATCTTGTCGTCACGCAGCGAGGAAGACAGGTCGGACGTGGCGTTGGTCGACGCGTTGACCCCACGCACCAGCGCATCGGTGGTGACAACGAAGCTTGAAGCCTGTGCGCCACTGGCCAGAGCCAACAGTACGGCGGCACTGAGCAAATAATTACGGGTCATGATGAATCTCCAGGTCTGAACGAGGTTTGAGCGCAATAAAGCTTATTAGAGCGCCTGGAAGCCTCGGGCGCCAGCACTCCGACCACACCGGCAGCGCAATGACTCAACTGTTATGGTTATAAATTAATAACCAAAAACTGTACTTGTCCTGTTTCACGCAGGCGAAAAAAAACCCGTCAGCGTGGACCGCGACGGGTTTCTTAAATTCGGTGCTGGTTCGGCCTTCAGGCTCTGTTACCAGCGGGGCGTTGCATCAACGCCAGAACGGCTTGCTCAACTCTTCGCAGCGCTGGGCTTCGCTGATACCGGCATCGGCCAGCAGACGAGCATCCAGACGAGCCAGTTGATGACGGCTGGCGATACGGCGCTGCCAGAGCATCAGGTTGGCGAAGAAGCGCAGAGGAGCCGAAGTTTGCGCAGTTTGGGTGTTGGCCTGGAACAGGTCGGAACTGAGGGTACGTTCCATGATGTACATCCTTCCGCTTGTGGCGGGGCTGAGTAGTGGTTTATCTGGTACCCATTTTCCACGCTCGCCGTCCATTACAGTAGGCACAGTTCACCTGTATTGTGTGCAGTCAGTTAGCTGTGAAACCCAACTGTCTCGCTCTCGAATGAGGCAACTGTATGGGTCTGCACCAATTTAATGCATTTATCGCCAATCCAGTGCTCTGGGGTACCTCGATTCTCACTTCTTTACCAGTACAGTAGTACAGTTAAATTTATTCGCTGCGATCTCTGATCACGTTGCACAAAAGCTCAGTCGCTGCAGCCTGCAACTGTATGCGTGGGTGTGCAACCCGGTGCTGATTTAACCTAGATCGGTGCGCCATTGCAGTGCCGAGCGCCTACGGGTCCGCAGCGCTCGTTCAGCTCTGCCAGCTGTTCTCCCTCCCTAATGAAAAACCCCGCCATGGGGCGGGGTTTTTCAGTACGGCAGCCCATCAGGTGCGTGGGCTCGGAATGCTATTCCACGGCCTTTACCATGTCTTCGATGACCTTCTTCGCATCACCGAACACCATCATGGTCTTGTCCAGGTAGAACAACTCATTGTCCAGTCCCGCGTAGCCACTGGCCATCGAGCGCTTGTTGACGATGATGGTCTTGGCCTTGAACGCCTCCAGGATCGGCATGCCGGCGATGGGCGACTTCGGATCGTTCTTGGCGGCAGGATTGACCACGTCATTGGCACCCAGCACCAGTACGACGTCGGCCTGACCGAATTCGGAGTTGATGTCGTCCATCTCGAAAACCTGGTCGTAAGGCACCTCGGCCTCGGCCAGCAGCACGTTCATGTGCCCCGGCATGCGCCCAGCCACCGGGTGGATCGCATATTTGACGGTCACTCCCGCGTGGGTCAGTTTTTCCGTCAGCTCTTTCAGCGCATGTTGCGCGCGGGCCACTGCCAGGCCGTAACCCGGCACGATGATCACGGTGTCGGCGTTGGTCAGCAGGAACGTGGCGTCATCCGCCGAGCCCGATCTCACCGGCCGCGCTTCCTTGGCGCCAGCCGGGCCTGCGTCTGCAACGGCACCGAAGCCTCCGCCGATGACATTGAAGAACGAACGGTTCATGGCCTTGCACATGATGTAGGAGAGAATTGCGCCGCTGGAGCCCACCAGCGAGCCGGCGATGATCAGCATCGAGTTGTTCAGCGAAAAGCCGATGCCGGCTGCCGCCCAGCCCGAATAGCTGTTGAGCATCGACACCACCACCGGCATGTCCGCGCCGCCGATCGGGATGATCAACAGCACGCCCAGCACGAACGCCAGTGCCAGCATCAGGCCGAAAGCGGCATAGCTGCCTGTGAACATGAAGATCAAGCCACACAGCAAGGTGCCCAGACCCATCAGCAGGTTCAGCTTGTGCTGCCCGGAGAACTGCACGGGTGCACCCTGGAACAGGCGGAACTTGTATTTTCCGGACAGCTTGCCGAAGGCGATCACCGAACCGGAAAAAGTGATGGCGCCGATTGCCGCGCCGAGGAACAGCTCCAGGCGATTGCCGGTCGGGATCGGATCGCCCAGCTGCGCGACGATGCCCAGGGATTGCGGCTCGACCACGGCGGCAATGGCAATGAACACCGCTGCCAGCCCGATCATGCTGTGCATGAACGCCACCAGTTCCGGCATCTTGGTCATTTCCACGCGCTTGGCCATGATCGACCCGGCAGTACCGCCAACCAGCAGGCCGACCAGCACGTAGCCGATCCCGGCGGTGGCCAGTTCTGCGCCCAGCTTGTAGATCAGGCCAACGGTGGTGAGCACCGCCAGTGTCATGCCGAGCATGCCGAACAGATTGCCGCGCCGAGATGTGGTCGGATGGGACAAGCCTTTGAGCGCCTGGATGAAGCAGACCGATGCCACCAGATAAAGAAGCGTAACCAGGTTCATGCTCATTGTTTGGATGCCTCATCCTTCACTTTCGGTGCTTTCTTCTTGAACATCTCCAGCATCCGCCGGGTTACCAGGAACCCCCCGAATACGTTCACCGCGGCCAGCGCAACGGCCAGCGTACCCATGGTCTTGCCCAGTGGCGTCACGGTGAGCGCTGCGGCGAGCATGGCGCCGACGATGACGATGGCCGAAATGGCATTGGTCACGGCCATCAGCGGAGTATGCAGCGCGGGTGTCACGTTCCAGACCACGTGGTAGCCAACATAGATGGCCAGCACGAAAATGATCAGGTTGTAGATACCGTGGGAAATCAGCATGTCTTCCATTGTTATTGTCCTCAGCCGTTCTTGCGCACGATCTGGCCATCGCGGCACATCAAGCATGCGGCGACGATGTCGTCTTCCAGGTTGATGGTGAACTGCCCGTCCTTGTCGAACAGCAGCTTCATGAAGTCCAGCAGGTTGCGTGCATACAAGGCCGACGCATCGGCACCCACCTGCGCCGGAAGGTTGGTCGGGCCCACGATGGTCACGCCGTTGTGCACCACGATCTGATCGGCCACGGTCAGCGGGCAGTTGCCGCCCTGCAGCGCCGCCAGGTCGATGACCACCGAGCCTGGCTTCATCTGCGCCACCGTCTCGGCGCCAAGCAGCGTGGGCGCTTTGCGCCCGGGAATCAGCGCGGTAGTGATGACGATGTCAGCCTGCTTGGCGCGCTCGTGAACCGCTTGCGCCTGACGCTGCATCCAGCTGGCGGGCATGGGGCGGGCATAGCCGCCGGTACCGACGGCACATTCACGTTCTTCGTCGGTTTCGTACGGCACATCGAGAAACTTCGCGCCCAGCGATTCGATCTGCTCCTTGACTGCCGGGCGCACGTCGGAGGCCTCGATCACCGCGCCCAGGCGCTTGGCGGTGGCGATGGCCTGCAAGCCCGCCACGCCAGCGCCCAGAATCAGCACGCGAGCAGCTTTGACGGTACCGGCGGCAGTCATCAGCATCGGCATGAAGCGCGGATAGTGGTGCGCGGCCAGCAACACCGACTTGTACCCGGCAATGTTGGCTTGCGAAGACAGTACGTCCAGGCTCTGTGCGCGTGAAGTGCGCGGGGCCGCCTCGAGAGCAAAGGCGCTGATGCCTCGCGCGGCCATCTTGGCGATCACTTCGTTGTTGAACGGGTTGAGCATGCCCAGCAGCACCGTACCGGCAGCCATCTGCTGCAGCTCTGCGTCACTGGGCGCATTGACCTTGAGCACCAGTTGCGTGGCAAATGCCTGGGCAGCACTGCCAATGGTCGCGCCAGCGGCCTGGTAGGCATCGTCGGTCACGCTGGCGAGAACCCCCGCACCACGTTCGACCGTCACCGCATGGCCTTGAGCGACCAGCTTCTTGATGGTCTCCGGGGTAGCGGCTACACGTGTTTCGCCCTGCTGCGTTTCGAGAGGAACACCAATGTGCACGTTATATCTCCTGCTGGATCTTTTTCCTGGTCGTACCCAAGCCCTGGCCATGGTCATCGTGCCAGAGCGCCATCAGCGCGATACCGCCTGAGAGCGGCGGGCCGCGGCATTTTGCAGGCCCCGACGAGCGGCTTCAACAGGTTATGGAGCGATACACTCTGGGCACTACAAGTCACGCTGTGACCGAATGTCACAGCATTCCTGCTTCCGCCCTTCTAGTACGGGCGTTGCAGGCGAGGCTGGGCTTCTCGAAATATTTTGCGAAATATTTATCGATTGCAGGCGATAGCGTGTCAAAAACCTGCCATATGCAGGCAGTTCAACGGCTGTAGCGGAAATACGGCGGTTTATCAAAGCTTTCAATAACGCGCCAGAAACGTACATCTGTAGGTTGCTACCGTTTGCCACTACCGATTTCCAGTCCATGTGGCAGGGGTTGGCGATAATCCTCTGCCTGCTGCATCAACCAGTCGCGAAAGGTCCGCAGCGCCGCCAGCTCGCGATGCCTTTCTGGCACGGCAAGGTAGTAGGCCTTGCTACTGCGCAATTCGTAGGCGTTGGCAATGACCAGGCTGCCCTCGCGCAACTCGCGCTGGATCAGGAACGGAGGAATGAGCGCCAGCCCCATCTCATGTACCGCCGCCTGGGCCAGCATGGAGAATAGTTCATAGCGCGGCCCACTGAGGTCGCGGGACACGTTCAGCTCAAGGCTGGCAAACCATTGCCGCCATGCATAGGGGCGTGTGCTTTGCTGCAACAGCGCAAGCTCGGCAATGCGTGTTGGCGCCAGCGCTGGTTGCCCCTGCAGCAGCGCCGGGCCGCATACCGGGACAGGATGCTCTTCCATCAGCCTGCTGGTCTGCGTCCCCGACCAATCACCATCACCGAAGTAGATCGCCGCATCGAAGTCGGTATCGGCGAACAGAAAGGGTCGAGTTCGGTTGGTCAGGTTGACCGTGATCTGCGGATGATGCCGCTGGAAGTCCTTCAGTCGTGGCAACAGCCACTGCGTACCGAAGGTCGGCACCACCGCCAACTCCAAGGTGCTGGCACCTTGCTGCCCCATCACCGCCAGTGTCTCGCGCTCGACAGCATCGAGCTGCGCGGCCACCCGGCGGCTGTAGGACAGCCCAGCCTCGGTTAGCTTCACGCCACGCTTCGAACGCCGGAACAGGCGCACGTCGAGAAATTCCTCGAGGTTGGCAATCTGTCGACACACCGCGCCCTGAGTCAGGAACAGTTCCAGGGACGCCTTGGTAAAGCTCTCATGGCGTGCCGCCGCTTCGAAACAGATCAGAGCCGCCGTACTGGGAATTCGTCTACGCATGTAACTGTTCCTCACATCACTGCCGGCCATGTTGCCTGTCGCAGGTTCCTGAAGTGAGAAATTATCACAAGCTCATGCGTAATCCTCCTTTGCTCACCAACGCATCAGCACCTACCCTCGGGCTATACAGCTTTTCCGAGGACGCGCACATGGCAAGCTTCAACTGGATCGACCCACTGCTGCTGGACCAACAACTCACGCAGGAAGAGCGCATGGTGCGCGACTCTGCCGAGCAATACGCTCAAGGCAAGCTGATGCCGCGAGTGCTGGAGGCCTTTCGCCACGAAACCACCGACCCTGCCATCTTTCGCGAGATGGGCGAGATGGGTCTGCTCGGTGCGACCATCCCCGAAGAGTTCGGCGGCAGTGGCCTGAACTATGTGTGCTACGGCCTTATTGCCCGTGAGGTCGAGCGGGTGGACTCTGGCTATCGCTCGATGATGAGCGTGCAGTCGTCGTTGGTCATGGTGCCGATCAATGAATTCGGTACCCAGGCGCAAAAGCAGAAATACCTTCCCAAATTGGCCAGCGGTGAGTGGATCGGCTGCTTCGGCCTGACCGAGCCCGACCATGGCTCGGATCCAGGGGCGATGGTCACGCGAGCGCGCAAGGTCGAAGGCGGCTACCGCATGAGCGGTAGCAAGATGTGGATCACCAACAGTCCGATTGCCGACGTATTCGTGGTGTGGGCCAAGGACGATGCGGGAGACATCCGCGGCTTCATTCTGGAAAAAGCCTGGGCCGGGCTCAGTGCACCTGCGATCCACGGCAAGGTCGGCCTGCGCGCGTCCATCACCGGCGAGATCGTCATGGACAACGTATTCGTGCCGGAAGAAAACATGTTTCCCGATGTACGTGGTCTCAAGGGGCCCTTCACGTGCCTCAATTCGGCACGCTATGGCATCTCGTGGGGGGCGCTCGGTGCTGCAGAGTTCTGCTGGCACACCGCCAGGCAGTACACCCTGGATCGCCAGCAATTCGGTCGGCCACTGGCAGCCAACCAACTCATCCAGAAAAAGCTGGCTGACATGCAGACCGAAATCACTCTGGCCCTGCAAGGCTGCCTGCGTTTGGGCCGCATGAAGGACGAAGGCACGGCGGCGGTGGAGATCACCTCGATCATGAAGCGCAACTCCTGTGGCAAATCCCTGGATATCGCGCGCATGGCCAGGGATATGCTGGGCGGCAACGGTATATCCGATGAATTCGGCGTCGCCCGTCATCTGGTCAATCTGGAAGTGGTCAATACCTACGAGGGTACTCACGACGTACATGCCCTGATCCTGGGGCGGGCGCAAACCGGCCTGCAAGCCTTCTATTGATAGGAGGTCGTCATGGGCGCCCTTTCGCATCTTCGTGTGCTCGACCTGTCGCGGGTACTCGCCGGGCCATGGGCCGGGCAAATCCTGGCCGACCTCGGCGCCGAGGTCATCAAGGTCGAGCGCCCAGGCCGGGGTGATGACACCCGAGCCTGGGGGCCACCGTTCCTCGCTGACCACGCTGGCAACAGCACGGGTGAAGCCGCCTATTACCTGGCGGCCAACCGCAACAAGCGCTCGGTCACCATCGACTTCACCCGACCCGAAGGTCAGAAATTGGTACGTGACCTTGCTGCAGGTTCCGACATTCTGATCGAAAACTTCAAAGTAGGCGGACTCGCCGCCTACGGCCTGGACTACGCATCACTCAGCGCTGTGAACCCGCAACTGATCTACTGCTCCATCACCGGTTTTGGCCAGACCGGCCCCTATGCCGCGCGCCCCGGTTATGACTTCATGGTTCAAGGCATGGGTGGCTTGATGAGCCTCACCGGCAAGGCGGACGGTGAACCTGGGGCCGGGCCCGCCAAGGTGGGCGTGGCCCTGACCGATATTCTTACCGGCCTGTACTCAACTGTTGCCATGCTGGCCGCGCTGGCGCATCGCGACAAGGGCGGCGGTGGACAACAGATCGACATGGCGCTGCTGGATGTGCAGGTGGCCTGCCTGGCCAACCAGGCCATGAACTACCTTACGACAGGCGTGGCGCCTGAGCGTCTGGGCAATGCCCATCCGAACATCGTGCCTTACCAGGATTTCCCCACGGCCGATGGCGACTTCATCCTGACCGTAGGCAACGATAGCCAATTCGCCAAGTTCGCGGGGGTGGCGGGTCATCCGGAATGGGCAAGCGATCCCCGATTCGCGTCCAATCAGCAGAGAGTTGCCAACCGCAAGCAGCTGATCCCCCTCATCCGGCAGGCAACGGTGTTCAAGACCACCGAGCAGTGGGTGGCCGAGCTCGAAGTGGCCGGTGTGCCCTGTGGGCCTATAAACGACCTGTCCCAGGTATTCGCCGACCCTCAGGTAGTGGCCAGGGAGCTTGCGATCCATATGCAGCATCCGCTGGCTGGCACCGTGCCTACGGTTGCCAGTCCCCTGCGGCTCAGTGCCAGCCCTGTAGAGTACCGACATGCGCCGCCTCTGCTGGGCGAACACACCAAGGAAGTACTGCAACAGCTGCTGGACATGGACGCCCTTACCTATGACCAGCTTCACGCTGCAGGTGTGGTGTAGTCGTTCTTCCTATAGAGAAGAACGCTTGAAAGCAGGGTTATGACGGTTTTTCGAATTGGGGGTTGACGGCAGCTCTGTAGTGTCTATAATTCGCCCCACTTCCGGCGCTGCCGAAACGATAAACTCCTTGTTAATCAATGAGTTGGCCGTTC
>NZ_JACMYH010000028.1 GCF_014235765.1 Pseudomonas baltica | reverse complement strand
TCATCACCATTGCCGTAGGCGAAACCAGCGGCACGGTTTCTTTCCCTCTGGGCAATGACGTCTACAACGGTGCTGATACTGTTTCTACAGCCATCACCGGTGTGACTGGCGGCAACTTCGAACAGCTCACCCCGATCACCACTCCGGTTGTTACTCCGGTTGGCGATAGCGTCGACGTCACTAACGTTGTGCTGACCGCTACCGTCCCTGCGGGCGGCGCTCTGGAAAACGGCATCATCGTCTACACCGCCACCGTCGGTGCGCCAGTGACTGGCTCCCCGGTTGTAGTGACTCTGTCGAACAGCCAGA
>NZ_JACMYH010000027.1 GCF_014235765.1 Pseudomonas baltica | reverse complement strand
GACGTCGATGCTGTCGCCTACAGGCGTCACGACCGGAGTGGTGTTCGGGGTGAGCTGTTCGAAGTCACCACCGGTTACGCCGGTGATGGCAGTGCTAACGGTGTCAGCGCCGTTGTAGACATCGTTGCCCAGAGGGAAGGAAACGGTGCCGCTGGTTTCGCCCACACCGATGGTGATGGTCTGGCCGTTCGACAGAGTGACGACGACAGGGGAGTTAGTCACTGTCGCGCCAACGGTGGCGGTATAGAGGATGGTGCCGTTTTCCAAGGCGCCGCCCGCAGGGACGGTGGCGGTCAGTACGACGTTGGT
>NZ_JACMYH010000026.1 GCF_014235765.1 Pseudomonas baltica | reverse complement strand
TAGAACTAACTTCAAGTTCTCAATGCTTCACCGCTCCTCGAATATCCATCCGTTATTCTGGCAAGCAGGAGAACACCCAATTGAAAAATCCACCCCCCGAGCTCCTTCAGGCGCTCTTTCGTACATCCGGTAGCCGTTCCTTCGGCAGCCCTGGTGTGTTTCACAACGGCCCGGCGCCGAGCATCTCCGCCCCACGGCTGTCCGACAAGCACCACGGCGGCGTCAACAACGGCGATATCGCTTCAGGCGAAGTGCCCGTGGAAATACCGCGGTATCCCGGCATTGAGGTCGGCCAGGCGCTGGAGGTTTATCTGAACGACG
>NZ_JACMYH010000025.1 GCF_014235765.1 Pseudomonas baltica | reverse complement strand
CCGGCGTTCGTCGGCGGCACGCTCAAAGTACGCTGGACCGGCCCCAACGGCAGCGATGTGCTGGAAAAATCCGTCACCTCCACCGGCGTGCTGCGCGTACCGGTACCCAGAGCCGCGCTGATCGACGCCAACCTGAACCAGAGTGTGGACGTCTGGTACGAGCTGGTCCCTGCAACCGGCCCGTCGGGCCGCTCGCAGCATGTGCTGCTGTCGGTGATCAACAGCGCCAGCCAGCCTTGGCCGATGCCCGAGGTGTGGGATTTCAGCAATGCCCCGGTCAACCCGTTCATCCCGATCAAGCCAGGTACGCAAGAGGCCAATACGGC
>NZ_JACMYH010000024.1 GCF_014235765.1 Pseudomonas baltica | reverse complement strand
AGAAGCAGCTTTATGCTCCAAGCTGATAGCGCACGCTAACGGCTACAAGCTCGAAATTGGGTCTGTAGCTCAGTTGGTTAGAGCGCACCCCTGATAAGGGTGAGGTCGGCAGTTCGAATCTGCCCAGACCCACCAATTTTGTGTGGGAAACGCCTGTAGAAATACGGGGCCATAGCTCAGCTGGGAGAGCGCCTGCCTTGCACGCAGGAGGTCAGCGGTTCGATCCCGCTTGGCTCCACCACCACTGCTTCTGTTTTAGAGCTTAGAAATGAGCATTCCATCAAGGTGATGGTGAATGTTGATTTCTAGTCTTTGATTAGATCGTTCTTTAAAAATTTGGGTATGTGATAGAAAGATAGACTGGACCAACACTTTCACTGGTG
>NZ_JACMYH010000023.1 GCF_014235765.1 Pseudomonas baltica | reverse complement strand
AGGCGCCGCCCGCAGGGACGGTAGCGGTCAGCACGACGTTGGTGACGTCGATGCTGTCGCCGACTGGCGTCACCACTGGGGTGGTGATCGGGGTCAGCTGTTCGAAGTTGCCACCGGTTACGCCGGTGATCGCAGTGCTGATGGTGTCAGCGCCGTTGTAGACGTCATTACCTAGGGGGAAGGAAACCGAACCGCTGGTTTCACCGACGGCGATGGTGATGACTTGGTTGTTCGACAAGGTCACGACAACCGGCGAACCGGTTACAGGCGCGCCGACGGTAGCGGTGTAGAGGATGGAGCCGTTTTCCAAAGCACCACCGGCAGGGACGGTAGCGGTCAGCACGACGTTGGTCACGTCGATGCTGTCGCCCACTGGCGTCACCACT
>NZ_JACMYH010000022.1 GCF_014235765.1 Pseudomonas baltica | reverse complement strand
CCAAGGCTACACCCATACCGAAGCAGCCCGTTCGCTTGGGCTGGTTGAGTCGGCCTTGCGTCGTTGGGTGAACCAGCTCCAGCAAGAACGTGGCGGTGTTACTCCAACCAGCAAAGCCCTGACGCCTGAGCAGCAAAAAATCCAGGAACTCGAAGCTCGTATCAATCGGCTCGAACGGGAAAAATCGATCTTAAAAAAGGCCACCGCGCTCTTGATGGCCGAGGAACACGAGCGTTCGCGTTAATCGATCAACTTCGGGCTCAAGAGCCGATTGATCTGTTGTGCTCGGTATTTGAAGTAACCCGATCGTGCTACTACGCCTACTGCCGGAAACGTCGGTATCCGGATGCCGAACGGGTGGTTTTGCGCAGCCGTGTGAACGAGCTGTTTACGCAAAGCCGAAGCGCTGCGGGCAGCCGGAGCATCATGCTGATGATGAAAGAGGACGGTATGCGAATCGGGCGATTCAAGGTACGCAAGTTGATGCGCGAGATGAACTTGATCAGCAAACAGCCGGGTTCCCATGCCTATAAAAAGGCGACCGTGGAGCGGCCTGATATCCCGAACGTGCTTGATCGAGGGTTCAGCGTGGCGTCCCCCGACAAGGTTTGGTGCGGTGACATCACGTACGTTTGGGCCGAAGGTCGGTGGCACTATCTAGCGGCGGTAATCGATCTTTATGCGCGCCGGGTTGTGGGCTGGGCGTTCTCGGCCAAGCCCGACGCCGACCTGGTGATCAAAGCGCTGGACATGGCCTATGAGCAGCGTGGCCGGCCTCAAAATGTGCTGTTTCACAGTGATCAAGGCAGTCAATACGGCAGCCGGAGTTTCCGCCAGAGACTGTGGCGATACCGCTTCACGCAGAGCATGAGTCGTCGCGGCAACTGCCATGATAATGCGCCGATGGAACGACTATTTCGCAGCCTAAAAAGTGAATGGATACCGACGGTGGGCTACATGAGCGCTGCGCTAGCGCAACAGGATATCGGCCGGTTCCTGATGGAGCGATACAACTGGCGGCGACCGCATCAGTTCAACGAAGGGCTAGCGCCTGCGGTCGCTGAGGAAAAACTCAATTCAGTGTCCGGGATCAGTTGACCACTACA
>NZ_JACMYH010000021.1 GCF_014235765.1 Pseudomonas baltica | reverse complement strand
GTTGGTGACATTGACCCGCACATTGAACTCGCCGGTCAGGGCGTCCACATCCAGCTCGTCGTTGGTCGTCAGTGCCGGTTCGAAGCCAGGGGCCGGCAGCAGCGTGGCCTGCCCGTCGATGTTCACTGACAACGGCAAGGAGCCGTAGCTTACCGGCGCCGTGCCGGGCACGATGAGGTTGTAGCTCACCTCGACGGAGCCGCCGGAAATCTCTTCGGCCCAGCCTTTTTCGGCCTGGAACCGCACCGCCTGCCCGGCTTGGGGCAGCAGCACGGTCTTGGTCAGTTCGTGGTGAAACGACTCGCCGGCCCCACTGAACCCGTCCCACACCAATTGCACTTGCACGTCGTGGATGAAGGCCGTATTGGCCGGGGCAACAATGTCGAACGTCGCCCCCAGGTCAGGCGGGTTCAGGGTGCCGCCAAGTGCATCGGGCACCTGCGGTGCAGGCAGGTCGAACGCAGTGCCGATCACCTGCGCCTGGGCGTTGAAGGAGCGCTCGATAGTGCCGCCCGTCACCGCCTCGTAGAACACGAAGATGTCGCTGCCAATCAGGCTGCGTCCCAGCACGTTGGGCACGGTGAATGTGTGGAACGGCGCCGTGCCGAGCTTGATCGGACCCAGGGTGTAATCCAGGTAGGGCCAATCGGTGGGTTGACCGGTAAAATGCAGGGTAATGTCGGCGGCCGGGTCGATGTTGCCACGCAGCACCATGACCTCGACGTCCGAACCTGCCAGCGTGTCCATGTCCAGGGTGCCGGACGGCGCGGCCACGATCAGCGGCGCCGGCAAGGTCGCGATGGGCACCACGTCGCATAGCACGCTTTGACTGTACAGGGAGTAGTTGCCTACGGCGTCATACACGTGATAGCGCACCACGACGCCGTCGCCTGGGCGAGCACTGACGATATCCCCGGGCACCTCCACGGTGACCGTGCTGCCCACTTGACTGGCCGTGAGGGGATCGGCATTGACCCCGGCGCCGCCCCAGAACACGGTAATCACATCACCCTCGGTCATGTGGGTGTACGGCAGTATGCTCACGGGAATGCTGGTGACCTGGTTCAGGTCTTCGATACGTGCGGGCACATTGACTGGGGCAGCCAGGTTGGGATTGATGTCCGGCTGTGCAGGGTCACCCGGTGGGTTGCCGGGGTTGGTGGTCTTAATGCGCAGGGTTTCAGGATACGAGACCTGCTCGTTGGCGCCACTGAATCCGACCCAGCAGTGGTAGTGCACGCTGTTTTGCGTGTCGCCCCGAGGTAAAACCCGGCTGGGGATGAACAGCAGCGTGGATTGGTTCTTGTCCGGCACCACACCGTCAACGACGAGAA
>NZ_JACMYH010000020.1 GCF_014235765.1 Pseudomonas baltica | reverse complement strand
ATTGGTGACGTTGACCCGCACATTGAACTCGCCGGTCAGGGCGTCCACATCCAGTTCGTCGTTGGCCGTCAGTGCCGGTTCGAAGCCAGGGGCCGGCAGCAGCGTGGCCTGCCCGTCGATGTTCAGTGACAACGGCAAGGAGCCGTAGCTTACCGGCGCCGTGCCGGGCACGATGAGGTTGTAGCTCACCTCGACGGAGCCGCCGGAAATCTCTTCCGCCCAGCCTTTTTCGGCCTGGAACCGCACCGCCTGCCCGGCTTGTGGCAGCAGCACGGTCTTGGTCAGTTCGTGGTGAAACGACTCGCCGGCCCCACTGAACCCGTCCCACACCAATTGCACCTGCACGTCGTGGATGAAGGCCGTATTGGCCGGGGCAACAATGTCGAACGTCGCCCCCAGGTCAGGCGGGTTCAGGGTGCCGCCAAGTGCATCGGGCACCTGCGGCGCGGGCAGGTCGAACGCAGTGCCGATCACCTGCGCCTGGGCGTTGAGGGAGCGCTCTGTAGTGCCGCCCGTCACCGCCTCGTAGAACACGATCGCCTCGCTGTCGACCAGGCTGCGTCCCAGCACGTTGGGCACGGTGAATGTGTGGAACGGCACAGTGCCGAGCTTGATCGGACCCAGGGTGTAATCCAGGTAGGGCCAATCGGTGGGCTGACCGGTAAAATGCAGGGTGATGTCGGCAGCCGGGTCGATGTTGCCACGCAGCACCATGATTTGGACGTCCGAACCTGCCAGCGTGTCCATGTCCAGGGTACCGGACGGCGCTGCCACGATCAGCGGCGCCGGCAAGGTCGCGATGGGCACCACGTCGCATAGCACGCTTTGACTGTACAGGGAGTAGTTGCCTACGGCGTCATACACGTGATAGCGCACCACCACGCCGTCGCCTGGGCGAGCACTGACGATATCTCGGGGTACCTCCACGGTGACCGTGCTGCCCACTTGACTGGCCGTGAGGGGATCGGCATCGACCCCAGCGCCGCCCCAGAACACGGTAATTACATCGCCCTCGGTCATGTGGGTGTACGGCAGTATGCTCACGGGGATGCTGGTGACCTGGTTCAGGTCTTCGATACGGGGAGGCACATTGACGGGGGCAGCCAGGTTGGGATTGATGCCCGGCTGTGCAGGGTCACCCGGTGGGTCGCCGGGGTTGGTGGTCTTTATGCGCAGGGTTTCAGGATACGAGACCTGCTCGTTGGCGCCACTGAAGCCGACCCAGCAGTGGTAGTGCACGCTGTTCTGCGTGTCGCCCCGAGGTAAAACCCGGCTGGGGATGAACAGCAGCGTGGATTGGTTCTTGTCCGGCACCACACCGTCAGCGACCAGAG
>NZ_JACMYH010000002.1 GCF_014235765.1 Pseudomonas baltica | reverse complement strand
AAACGGCCAACTCATTGATTAACAAGGAGTTTATCGTTTCGGCTGCGCCGGAAGTGGGGCGAATTATAGAGTGATTCCGGCGGGCGTCAATAGCCAATACGGAGAAAGTTCAGCAAATATAAAAATGGGCAATATATTGCTCATTTCATCCGCCTTGGCCATGATACGCCGCACGCATGCCTTTCACACCTGCCAAGTAGCCGACACATGACTCCGCCTTCGCTGACTACCAAGCTCTACCCTATCGCTCTACTTCTTATAGCCATGGCGTCCATCCAGACTGGTGCCTCGCTGGCCAAGGGCATGTTTCCGTTGATAGGTGCACAAGGTACGACCGCCTTGCGTCTGATCTTCGCCAGCCTGTTCATGCTGGTACTGCTGCGCCCATGGCGCGCCAAGCTGACCTGGACAACGCTGCAGACGGTGATGATCTACGGTATCGCTCTGGGCTGCATGAACCTGCTCTTCTATATGTCGCTGCGCACCGTACCGCTGGGGATCGCCGTGGCCCTGGAATTCACCGGGCCGTTGGCGGTAGCCATTCTGGCTTCGCGCAAGGCTGTGGATTTTGCCTGGGTTGCCCTGGCAGTCGTCGGACTGCTGCTATTGATACCCATGGGAGAGGCGCAGGCAGGGCTCGATCCGGTCGGCGTCTGCTATGCGCTGGGGGCTGGCGTGTGCTGGGCGCTGTACATTCTGTACGGGCAGAAGGCCGGTGCCGACAATGGCGTGCAGACCGCCGCACTGGGTGTGATGATCGCTGCGGTGTTCATCGCGCCGATCGGTATTGCGCATGCGGGCAGCGCCTTGCTCGACATGGCATTGATACCAACTGCCATCGCCGTGGCAATCCTGTCCACGGCGCTACCCTACAGCCTCGAAATGGTCGCACTGACGCGCTTGCCTGCGCGAACCTTCGGTACGTTGATGAGCATGGAGCCGGCCATCGGAGCGCTGTCGGGGCTGTTGTTCCTGCATGAAGTGCTGAGCACTACCCAATGGCTGGCCATAGGCGCGATCATCATGGCCTCAGTCGGAGCCACGCTGACGATTCGTGCCGAACATGCACCTGCCGTGGCCGCCGACTGATCTGGCTCTTCACACGGGTAGAGTGCGCTCACGCAGCCACTCCAATGGGGCGCCTGCCAGCAACGGCGCCACTCGCCGGGCCACTTCGGCATGGTAGTCGTTGAGCCATCGGCGCTCAGCTGTCGACAATTCGTGAACATCTATGCAGCGCGTATCGATCGGGCATAGGGTCAAGGTTTCGAAGTCGAGGAACTGGCCAAAGTCGCTTTTGCCGGCTTCGCGGGTGAGGACCAGGTTCTCGATACGCACACCCCAAGACCCAGGACGGTAGGTCCCCGGTTCGATCGATGTGATCATCCCCGGCAGCATGGCCGTCTGCGGTGTCGTCGCGGCTTGATAGGCGATGACTTGCGGCCCTTCGTGAACATTCATGAAATAACCCACCCCATGGCCAGTGCCGTGCCCATAGTCGACCTGATCGGCCCAGATCGGCGCGCGTGCGATGGCATCGAGCAAGGGTGAAAGGATTCCCTTGGGAAAAGTGGCGCGTGACAGGGCGATCATGCCTTGCAGCACCCTGGTGCAATCCGCCCGCTGTTGCGCCGTGGGCGCACCGACCGGAATCATCCGGGTTATGTCGGTAGTGCCACCTAGATATTGGCCACCGGAGTCGATCAACAGCAGACCATCACCCTCGATCACGGCATGGGCCTGTTCGGTGGCGCGGTAATGCGGCATTGCACCGTTGGCGTTGAACGCCGCAATGGTCGAGAAGCTGAGCGAGACAAAATTGGGTCGACGCGCGCGCGCAGCCGTCAGCCGCTCGTCGATGGTCAATTCGGTTATACGTTCGCAGCCCCAGGCACCGTCCAGCCATGCGAAGAACTCGCACAGTGCCGCCCCGTCCTGCTCCATGGCATGGCGGATATGTTCCGCTTCGGGTGCGGTCTTGCGCGATTTGCTCAGGGTGGTTGGATTGAGTGCTTCTACCAGGGCCACACCCGTCCCGAGGTTTTCGATGATGCCAACGGTGACGCGGGCCGGGTCGAGCAACAGCTTTTCGTCTACCGGCACAGCGGCCAGCGCCGATGCGATGTCGGTGTAGTCGCGAACCTCGATGCCGTCCTGCTCCAGGCTGTCGCGCACGCTGCTATCGACCCTGGACAGCGCAGTGAACAGCGTGGCCGAGCGCTCGCCGATCAAGGCGAATGCGACGAATACCGGGTTATAGGGTACGTCCGACCCGCGCAGGTCAAACAGCCAGGCGATGTCGTCAAGGGTTGCCAGCAAGTGCCAATGGGCGCCGTGCGCCTGAATCTGCTCGCGCAGCGTCTTCAGTTTTTCGCCGCGCTCGCGCACAGCGTAGGGTGCGGCGTGTGCGTAGACCGATTGCGCTGGCAGTGCCGGGCGATCGAGCCAGGCCTGAGCGAAAAGGTCGGTATCGGTACGCAGTGACGCACCTGTCTGCTGGAGCTTTTCTCGCAACTGCCGTGCGGCGGCGATTGCCATGACCGCGCCGTCGACTGCGACCGTGCCGCCTGCGCGCACCTGAGTGCCCAGCCAATCCAGTGGGCCCGGTTGCCCGGCGATCAGCTTGACCAATTCAATGCCGCTGTCGGCGAGTTCGACCCGTGCCTGCTCCCAGTAGCGGCTGTCGGCCCAGAGACCGGCGAACTCGGCGGTCACGATCAGGGTTCCGACCGAGCCCTGGAACCCGGACAACCATTGGCGGGCCTGCCAGTGCTCCGGCAGGTATTCGGATAGATGCGGGTCCGCCGAAGGTACCAGCAAGGCATCTATGCCCTCGCGGAGCATGAGCGCGCGCATGTCGCGCAAGCGCTCGGCAACGGGTAAGCGGGCGGAAGGTGTCAGGCTCATTCGGGCTCCGGTTCGGGTGCTGGATCTTTTAGGCAGATGTTGGAGGCAAATCGTGTGGACGGATAATGGCGAAGGCAGCACCGCGGGGCAACCTCGAGAAAGGACGCTTCGCACCTGCTCGACGGCGTTGCGGTCACCTTGCAGCCTGGAGGAGTTCAGATGACGACGTTACGTACGAAGCGGACAGCCGTTTCGCTGTCGTTGCGGTACGCGTAGGGCTGATTGCTCGGGTAGACGAAAAACTCGCCGGCCGCGAGTTCGCGGGTGCGGCCCGCCAATATGATGGTGAGGCGTCCCTCGCAGACGTAGATCTGCTCGCTCCAACCTTCGGCGTCCGCCTCCGATGCATAGGATTCGCCGGGCTGCAGCAGCCATTCCCAGAGTTCTACCTCCTTGCTGGCCACCGTACTGGCCAGGAGTACAGCCCTGCTGCCCGGCAAGGTGCCGACCCACGCCAGCTCGTTGATACGGCTGGGGTCGCGGTTCTCGCCAGGCTGGATGAGGTCGCTGAAGGCAACCTCCAGCGCTTGCGCGACGCGATCCAGAGTGGTCAGGCTGACGTTGTTGTCGCCGGCTTCGATGGCCACCAGCATGCGGCGACTGACACCGGACTGTTCCGCGAGAGCCGCTTGGGAAAGTCCGGCGGCCTGACGCAAGCGCCGCACGTTATGGCTGACATGCTGAAGCACCGAAGCTTTGGAACTGGGGTCTTTGACCAAAGGGTTTCGCGCTCGCTGTGAGTAGTCCCGCTGATCGACGCAATCCTGGCGGAGCTAACGGTGGTAAAAATTTGTCATAAAAAAACAAGTCGTTACAGCATGCCTGTACGATTCTGCCACAGCTTGCGGGTTGGTGATCAACCAGTGACCCCGTATGATCGTTTTCAATATTCCTGCAGATTAGAAGCCTATGTCCTTGATAGTACTATTGCTTCTGCCCTTCGTAGGCAGTTGCGTGGCAGCCATTCTGCCGCACAACGCGCGCAACGCCGAATCGCTTCTGGCTGGACTGGTAGCCTTGGTCGGCACGGTACAGGTAGCCATGCTGTATCCGCAAATCGCCAACGGCGGTGTGATACGCGAGGAATTCCTCTGGCTGCCCAGTCTCGGGCTCAACCTGGTGCTGCGCCTGGACGGGTTTGCCTGGCTCTTTTCCCTGCTGGTGCTGGGCATCGGCACGCTGGTCGCGCTCTATGCGCGCTACTACATGTCGCCGCAAGATCCAGTACCACGTTTCTTCGCCTTCTTCCTGGCCTTCATGGGCGCCATGCTAGGCCTGGTGATCTCCGGCAACCTGATCCAGATGGTGTTCTTCTGGGAATTGACCAGCCTGTTCTCCTTTCTTCTGATCGGTTACTGGCATCATCGCGCCGATGCACGCCGCGGCGCCTACATGGCGCTCATGGTGACCGGCGCAGGTGGCCTGTGCCTGCTGGCCGGGGTGCTGCTGCTGGGTCATATCGTCGGCAGCTACGACCTGGACAAGGTGCTCGTGGCGGGCAACGTCATCCGCGCGCACGGCCTGTATCCGGTCATGCTGACTCTGGTCCTGCTGGGTGCGCTTACCAAGAGCGCACAGTTTCCGTTCCATTTCTGGCTACCCCATGCGATGGCCGCGCCTACACCGGTTTCCGCTTATCTGCACTCGGCAACCATGGTCAAGGCCGGGGTGTTTCTGCTGGCGCGGTTGTGGCCATCGCTTTCGGGCAGCGAGCAATGGTTCTGGATAGTGAGTGGGGCGGGAGCATGTACCCTCGTGCTGGGTGCCTATGCGGCGATGTTCCAGAACGACCTTAAAGGCCTGCTTGCCTACTCGACGATCAGCCACCTGGGCCTGATCACCCTGCTGCTGGGGCTCAACAGCCCGCTGGCAGCCGTGGCGGCGGTGTTCCACATTCTCAATCATGCGACGT
Source organism: Pseudomonas baltica (assembly GCF_014235765.1). Classification (GTDB taxonomy): domain Bacteria; phylum Pseudomonadota; class Gammaproteobacteria; order Pseudomonadales; family Pseudomonadaceae; genus Aquipseudomonas; species Aquipseudomonas baltica. Next base: position 635,070 of record NZ_JACMYH010000002.1, on the reverse strand, counting down.
TCAAGGCGTCGCTGTTCATGGCAGCGGGCATCATTGACCACGAGAGCGGCACGCGGGACATACGCCGCTTGAGCGGGCTTTTCCGTCTGATTCCGTTCACGGCCACGCTGGCCATGGTCGCAAGCGCGTCCATGGCCGGTGTGCCGTTGATGAACGGCTTCCTGTCCAAGGAAATGTTCTTCGCCGAAACGGTGTTCATAAGCTCCACCGCCTGGGTCGAGATCGCTCTGCCCGTGGTGGCGACGCTGGCCGGTATCTTCAGCGTCGCCTATTCATTGCGCTTCACGGTGGACGTATTCTTCGGTCCGAAAGCGACCGATCTACCCCATGTGCCCCACGAACCACCGCGCTGGATGCGTGCGCCGGTTGAGTTGCTCGTGCTGACCTGCCTGGTGGTCGGCATCTTTCCCGCGCAATCGGTGGCGCCGTTCCTTGCTGCTGCAGCATTGCCGGTAGTGGGCGGCGAGCTGCCCGAATACAGCCTGGCTATCTGGCATGGCTGGAACGCGCCGATGGTCATGAGCCTGATCGCAATGGGCGCGGGGGTGCTGCTCTACGTACTGTTGCGCAATCAGTTCCGTCATGGTCGCCTGCGTTATCCACCGGTGATCGAACGCTTCAATGGCAAGCGCCTGTTCGAGCGTTCGCAGGTGGTGATGATGCGGCTGGCGCGAAGGGCGGAGCTGCTGTTGACTACCCGACGCCTGCAGGCGCAGTTGTTCATGCTGGTGCTGGTCGCCGTACTGGCGGGGATGGCGCCGATGCTCTACAGCGGCCTGAGCTGGGGTGATCGACCGAAAATTCCAGGTTCGGGCGTGTTCGTGATTCTCTGGATGATTGCCATTGCCTGTGCGCTGGGCGCCGCCTGGCAGGCGAAATACCACCGGTTGGCTGCGCTGACCATGGTCAGCGTGTGCGGGCTGATGACCTGCGTCACCTTCGTCTGGTTCTCGGCGCCTGATCTGGCGCTCACTCAGCTGGTGGTGGAAGTGGTCACCACGGTATTGATATTGCTGGGCCTGCGCTGGCTGCCTCGGCGGATCGAGGAAGTCGCACCGTCACGAGCCACTCTCGACCGCGCCAAGCTGCGGCGCCTGCGCGATCTGGTGCTGGCCCTGGTCGTGGGCGGCGGCATGGCGCTGTTGTCCTATTCGATGCTCACCCGTGCAACACCCAACTTCATTTCCGAGTTCTACCTGAGCCGTGCCCTGCCCCAGGGCGGCGGGACCAACGTGGTCAACGTCATGCTGGTGGATTTCCGCGGTTTCGACACCCTGGGCGAGATCACGGTCCTTGCCGCCGTGGCACTGACCGTGTTCGCCCTGCTGCGACGCTTCCGCCCACCCAAGGAGAGCATGCAGTTGCCTGCGCAGCAGCGCTCGTTGGCACCCGACGTGGTTACCGACCTCATCAACCCACGTGGCGCGGACGATACGGCCCTGGGTTTCATGATGGTTCCAGCGGTTCTGGTCCGCCTGTTGCTGCCGGTGGCCGTGATCGTGTCGATGTACCTGTTCATGCGCGGACACAATCAACCGGGTGGGGGCTTCGTCGCCGGCCTGGTGCTGTCGGTGGCGTTCATCCTGCAGTACATGGTGGCAGGCACGCAGTGGGTCGAGGCCCAGATGCGACTGCGTCCCTTGCGCTGGATGGGTACCGGACTGCTGTTCGCGACCGTCACCGGATTGGGTGCGATTGCACTGGGCTATCCATTCCTGACGACGCACACCGCGCACCTGCACTTGCCGCTGCTGGGTGACTTGCACGTGGCCAGCGCGCTGTTTTTCGACATTGGTGTATTCACCGTGGTAGTGGGTTCGACCCTGCTGATCCTGACCGCCCTGGGCCACCAGTCGGTGCGTGGTCATCGCCCGTCGAGCCTGCCCAAGGGCATCGCCCCCAAAGGAGCCGTCTGATGGAAGAAGTGATTGCAATCGCGATCGGCGTCCTGGCTGCGTCAGGTGTCTGGTTGATCCTGCGTCCGCGGACGTTCCAGGTGGTCATGGGCCTTTGCCTGTTGTCCTACGGGGTGAACCTATTCATCTTCAGCATGGGCAGCCTGTTCATCGGCAAGGAGCCGATCATCAAGGAAGGTGTGCCGCAGGACCTGCTCAACTACACCGACCCCCTGCCCCAGGCACTGGTGCTGACGGCCATCGTCATCAGTTTTGCGATGACTGCGTTGTTCCTGGTGGTGTTGCTGGCATCGCGGGGCCTCACCGGCACTGACCACGTAGACGGCCGGGAGCCCAAGGAATGAGCTGGATGCCCCATCTGATCGTCGCGCCCATCGTGCTGCCGTTGTTCACGGCAGCAGTGATGATGCTGCTCGGAGAAAAACACCGTCCGCTGAAAGCGCGGATCAACGTCATTTCCAGCATGCTGGGACTGGCAATCGCCTGTTACCTGATGTGGTGGGTGCAGGACCAAGGCCAGGCCAGCTCGATTGGCGTGTACCTGCCCGGCAACTGGCAGGTGCCATTCGGTATCGTGCTGGTGGTGGACAGGCTCTCGGCATTGATGCTGGTGCTGACGGGCATCGTCGGGGTCTGCGCCCTGCTGTTCGCCATGGCGCGCTGGGATCGGGCCGGCGCCAGCTTCCATGCGTTGTTCCAGATTCAGCTGATGGGGCTCTACGGAGCGTTCCTGACGGCTGACCTGTTCAATCTGTTCGTGTTCTTCGAAGTGCTCCTGGCCGCGTCCTACGGCCTGATGCTGCACGGCTCCGGCAGGGCCCGAGTATCGGCAGGGCTGCACTACATCGCCATCAACCTGCTTGCCTCGTCGCTGTTCCTGATCGGCGCGGCGATGATCTACGGCGTCACCGGCACCCTGAACATGGCTGACCTGGCGTTGAAGATTCCGCTGGTGCCCGAGGCGGATCGCGGCTTGCTGCATGCCGGTGCGGCCATTCTGGCGACGGCCTTCCTGGCCAAGGCCGGCATGTGGCCGTTGAATTTCTGGCTGGTGCCGGCCTATTCCGCCGCCAGTGCCCCGGTTGCGGCCCTCTTTGCGATCATGACCAAAGTGGGTTTCTACACCCTGCTGCGGCTGTGGACACTGTTGTTCTCCGGACAGGCCGGGGCCTCGGCGCACTTCGGTGGCCAGTGGTTGATCTACGGTGGGCTGGCGACCATCGCCGTGGCCGCAGTGTGCATCGTTGCCGCGCAGCGCCTGGAGCGCATGGCCAGCCTGAGCATCATGGTGTCGGCCGGTATTCTGCTGGCGGCCATCGGTTTCGGGCAGAGTGGACTGATCGGCGCTGCGCTGTTCTATCTGGTCAGCTCGACATTGGCGCTCAGCGCCCTGTTCCTGCTGGCCGAGTTGATCGAGCGCTCGCGCTCGGCCAACGAAATCCCGCTGGAGTACGATGCCGACCCGCTGCCAGCAGCAGTCGAGGCCTTGCATCCACCCAAGGGCATCAACCTGGATGACGAGCAGAAAGCCGTGGTGGGTCAGGTGATCCCATGGACCATGGCCTTCCTGGGTTTGAGCTTCATTGCCTGCGCACTGCTGATCATCGGCATGCCGCCGCTCTCCGGCTTCATTGGCAAGCTGAACCTGATTTCCGCACTGTTCAACCCGCAGGGTCTGGGTGTTGCCAGCGAGCAGACCCTGAGTGCAACCGCATGGGCCTACCTGGCGTTGCTGATTCTCTCAGGGCTGGCGTCGTTGATCGCGCTGGCACGGGTCGGCATGCAGCGCTTCTGGACGCCCCACGAGCGGCCTTCGCCGTTGCTGCGACTCAACGAATGCGTGCCGATCATGGTCTTGCTGGGGCTTTGCGTCATGTTGGCGATGCGCGCCGAGCCACTGTTGCGGTACACGGCGGACACGGCGGCGATGCTCGACGATCCCAAGCAATACGTGATGACCGTGCTGGGCGCTCAGCCAATACCCAGCCCGACTGCTGCCAGCCTGGAGGGTGAACCATGAGCCGCCTGTTCCCCGCCCCTCTTTTGTCCATTGCCCTTGCCGCACTATGGCTGCTGCTCAATGTGTCCCTGAGCGCCGGGAACCTGTTGCTGGCCGCGCTGCTTGGGTGGCTGGCGCCGTTGCTGATGTCGCCCCTGCGGCCTCAGGCGGTACGGATCCGTCGGCCCATGGTGGTGCTGAAACTGCTGCTGCGCGTAGGTGGCGGCGTGCTGGTTTCCAACCTGCAGGTATTCTGGCGGGTGTGGACAATGGACGTTCGCGCGCCCCGCTCGGCCTTCATCGAGATTCCGCTGCAGTTGCACAATGCCAACGGCTTGGCCGCCCTCGCGGCCGTCGCCACCGTCATTCCCGGCACCGTGTGGTCCGAACTGGCTCTGGATCGCAGCGTCCTGTTGATGCATGTGCTGGATCTGGATGACGAGGCGCAGTTCATCAAGGAATTCAAAGACACCTACGAACGCCCGCTGATGGAGATTTTCCAATGAGCGCATTGCTGTCCAATGCCATTGTCGCGAGCCTGTTCATCTTTGCCCTGGCCATGTTGCTGACCCTGGTGAGACTGTTCCGGGGACCGTCGGCCCAGGATCGGGTACTGGCCCTGGATTACCTGTATATCCTGGCGATGCTGGTCATGCTGGTGCTGGGTATACGCTACGCCAGTGACACCTATTTCGAGGCAGCGCTGCTGATCGCCCTGTTCGGTTTCGTGGGCTCGTTTGCGCTGGCCAAATTCCTGCTGCGCGGAGAAGTCATCGAATGAATTCGGTACAGATACTGCCGTTCTGGGTGGAGGTGGCCACAGCGGTATTGCTGCTGGCCAGCAGCGTGTTCGCCTTCACCGGCGCCTTGGGGCTGCTGCGCTTCAAGGACTACTTCCAACGCATGCACCCGCCCGCGCTGGCGTCGACATTGGGCGCCTGGTGCGTGGCGCTGGCTTCGATCTTGTACTTTTCCTGGCTCAAGCACGGGCCAGTGGTGCATGCCTGGCTCATCCCGATTCTGCTGTCGATCACCGTGCCAGTGACCACGCTGCTGCTGGCTCGGGCCGCGCTGTTCCGCAAGCGTACCGCGGGGGAAGCGGTGCCTGCCGAAGTCAGCAGCCACCGCAGCGACAGTGGTCACTGACTACTTGAGGCTGGCGCTGACCTTGCTGGCGACCTCTTCGGGTAGCCATGCCTTCCACACGTCTGGATGATCTTTCATGAACGCCTCGCTGGCCTGGCGAGGCGATGTGCGGGCTTCGCTCATGTCGGCCAGGGCCTTGTTCAGGGGATCGATGGGAAGATCGACCTTGGCGAACAAGTCGACCAGCTGCGGATACTCCTGCTGGAACGCCTTCGACACCCCTATGGACAGCTTGGAAGGTAGAGAGCGGCTCGGCAGCGGCGCAGGGTTGTCGGCATCGGTCAGAGTGCCCCAGGCCTTGGCATCGAACGGCGGTTCTTCGAGCTGGATAAGCTTGTAACGCCCCAGCAGCGGCGTCGGCGACCAATAGTAGAAGAGCACCGGTTTGCCGCGACGGATCGACGACGCGATTTCGGCATCCAAGGCAGCGCCGGAGCCCGAACGGAAATTGACATAATCGTCAGTCAGCTTGTAAGCCTTGAGTTTCTGCGCGTTGACGACTTCGGACGTCCAGCCGATCGGGCTATTGAGAAAGCGGCCCTTGTCGGGACTTTCCGGGTCCTTGAAGACGTCCTTGTAGCGCGCCAGGTCGGCGACGCTGCGCAGCTCTGGCGCGAGCGGTTTGATGCCCTTGGCGGCGTCACCCTTGACCACGTACTCGGGAACGAACCAGCCCTCGGTAGCGCCCTTGACGGTATCGCCCACGCCGATAACCTTGCCCTCGGCTTCGGCCTTGACCCACACCGGGCTGCGCCCCGCCCACTCTTCGGCAATGACCTGGATGTCGTTCTTGGCCAGGGCCGTTTCCAGGGTGATGGTCGTGCCGGGCTGGGTGTCGGTGGGCAGATCGTAGCCCTTCTCGACGATGTAGCGCAGCAGTTCGGTGATGAAGCTGCCGCTTTCCCAGTTCAGATCGGCGAAGTGTATGGGCGCCGGCTGCGCGTGAGCCGGGATGGCTGCAGTCGATAGCCAGAAGCCGGCGCCACAAGCGGCCAGCCAGGCACGTAGTCCTTTCATGCGGGGTTCCTCGGTAAACAGTCGATGACTTGGGTAAGTCAACTTACTGTAGCGCAGGTTCCCCGAGGCGTTACTCGCTGGCCTTGAAGGCCAACTCACCCTTGCGCCACTTCGCCGCCTTGGCGGTTGCCGCCTTCAAGGTCTTGCCGAGGTTTTCCTCGATGCGCTCGTGGGCGGCGAATACCAGCATCACCGTCTGGCCTTCCTTGAACACGATGCCCTCGCCCTGCGCCATGCTGACGAAGGCATACTCGCCGAGCCCGTAAACGGTAAGCTTGATGTCGCGAAACTTGAGTTCGAACTTGCCACCTTCGCGACTGGGCAAGACCGCGGCGCGAAAATGGTCGCCTACTTTGAGTTCGAGCCTGGGTTTGTCATCGACCACCAGTGCGGACTCGGTATCGAGTTCGGCCATATAGATGCCTTCAGCGCTTTGTTCGGTGACATAGACGAAACGCGACTGAAAGAGTTTGACCAACTTCGCACGCAAGTCGCCGAGCACAAACAGTGCGTGCATATCCAGATTACTTACTGCCAATGAAGAATCCTCAAATCGAAACACAGACTACCGAACGCTGTTCGCGTGGTAATAACCTGAAGACGCGGGGAGCGCCGAACGGTCGGCGGCACGTGCAATGACTGCCACCGACCTGCTAACGAAAGACTAAAGGATCGAACCTTGATCCGGGATGCGCAGCGTCGACCCTGCTGCAGGGAAAATTGCCGATGACCGCGAAGGAAAAAGGCAGGCCTGGCCATGTGTGGCTGAGCGGCGCCGGAGCTGCATCGAGCAGCCGGCGACCAACATGATCCGAGCGATGATGCGCATGACGGTGATCTGCCGCGAATAGTACCGAATCGAACCCCGCCGCGGTCAAGAAGTTTGTTGCATGGCTGCGGCCTGGACGGAAAACGGTGCACAGGCCAGTGCTTCTGTCCGTCAGTACTGCAGACAAATCCGGCATCGCATGCGAACTCTGGCGAGGGCCTCGCCTCAGATACTGGGTAACCTTTCAATCATGGCCGGAAACGGCCGCAGAGGAGTCATCATGGATCTGCCGAACCCAAGCCTTACTGGCCTTTTCGATCAACTGGGCCTGGCCAGCGACGAGGCCGATATTCAGAAATTCATTGCCGAGCATCAGCTGGATCAAGACACCAAGCTGATAGATGCGCCCTTCTGGAGTGAACAGCAACGCAACTTCTTGAAAGAAGAGCTGCACAGCGACGCAGAATGGGCGCCCATCGTCGATGAGCTCAACGTGGCATTGCATCCGCAGGCGTAAGAGGTGCCTGCGCGGGCGTGATCATGCCTGACGCTGATGCTTGTCGATCTGCTCGTGGCGCTCTTGCGCCTCGATGCAGTATTTAGTGGTGGGGCTGATCAGCAGACGCTTGAGACCGATCGGCTCGCCACTGTCGTCGCACCAGCCGAAGCTGTCGTCGTTGATCCGGCCCAGGGCCATTTCCAATTGCGGCAGCAGGCGCTGGTCGCGATCGATGACATTGACCAGCCAGTGGCGCTCCTCTTCCACGGAAGCGGCATCGGCGGGATCGGCCGGCGTGTCCAGGCTTTCAATGGCTACACGGCTTTGCTCGATACGCTCTTGGGTCTCGATCTTCATGGCCTGCAACAGCTCGGTGAAGTAGGCCAGTTGCTCGGCGTTCATGTAGTCATCAGCCGGCATGGCCAGCAACTTTTCCTTTGTCATTGATTTCTCTGCAAACGAATAATGCGCTAGGGCAAAACAGGAAGCTCGCGACGCCGGAAGCGACGCAGGCAGAATTCTTCAAGCACCACAGGGCACATGGTCAAGAGGGGCGGCAGTCTAAGGCCGGTTTTGACGCGCAGCAACCCCAAATTTGGCGCCCGCCCGGGTGATGACGTGCCGTCGCGCGCATAGCCGCGCCACGGGCGGCGGCGGGCGGCCGGGCAGACGTCTTTTCGCGCGGCTTTTATAGCATACTGGCCGTCTATGATTGCCTGCGATGATTGCTTGGGGTTTCGCCATGACCGACGTTGAAACAAACGCTTCCGAACCACTGCAGCTCGACGCCATCGATATCCGCGTGCTGGGCGCGCTGATCGAGAAGCAGGCCAGCAATCCGGAAACCTATCCGCTGACGCTCAATGCGCTGGTACTGGCCTGCAACCAGAAGACCAGTCGCGAGCCAGTGAGCCAGTACACCCAGGGGCAGATCGGGCAGAGCCTGCGCGCACTGGAAGGCCGGCAGATGACCCGACTGGTGATGGGCAGCCGTGCCGATCGCTGGGAACACCGGCTGGACAAGGCACTCGAGCTGGTGCCCGCCCAGGTCATCCTGATGGGCCTGATGTTCCTGCGGGGACCGCAGACCGTTGGCGAGCTGCTGTCGCGCAGTGCCCGCCTGCACGACTTCGAGGACAGCGAGCAGATCTTGCATCAACTCGAGCGCTTGATCAGCCGCGGTTTCGCGGTGCATGTGCCGCGCCAGGCAGGCCAGCGCGAAGATCGTTACTCCCACGCCCTGGGCGATCCGGCTGCCATTGACGCAATCATGAACGCCCGTGCTGTGACACTCGAGCGCGTCGGTTCGCGGCCTGACGATACCCGCCTCGACGAGCTGGAGGCACGCATCGCCGCACTGGAAGAGCGCCTGTCGAGACTGGAGTGACGCGCTGATCAGGTGCGGGCGTACTCGGTTGCCAGACGCAGTTGCTCGGCCGTTGGCCGCACGCCGGTATACAACACGAACTGTTCCAGGGCTTGGATGGCAATGACTTCCAGACCGGTGATCACCGGTTTGTCCAGTTCGCCCGCAGCCTTGATCAATGGTGTCTGCCAGGGCAACGCGACCACATCGAATACCCGCTGCGCCGCTTCTATGGCGGCGGTCTCGAACGACAGCTCGTCGGCTTGCTCGCCGCCGGCCATGCCGATCGGTGTGACGTTGACCAGCAATTGCGGGCGCGAATCGCCCAGCTCGGCCTGCCAGGGATAACCGCAGGCGTCGGCCAACGCGCGGCCGGTTTCGTAGTTGCGAGCGATGATCAAGCCATTGCGCAGACCAGCGTCGCGAAATGCCGAAGCCACGGCCTTGGCCATCCCGCCGCTGCCACGCAGGGCAAAGGTGGTGTCGGGATCGACGCCGTGCGTGTCGAGCAGTTGGCGGATGGCCAGGTAGTCCGTGTTGTAGGCCTTGAGGTGGCCGTTGTCGTTGACGATGGTATTGATCGACTCGATGGCCGCTGCCGACGCATCCAGCTCGTCCACCAGGGGTATGCAGGCTTCCTTGAATGGCATCGACACGCCGCAGCCACGGATGCCCAGGGCGCGCATGCCGCCGATGGCGGCTGGCAGGTCGCGCGTGGTCATGGCCTTGTAGTAGTAGTCGAGACCCAACTGGTCGTACAGGTGATTGTGGAAGCGCACCCCGAACGTTCCGGGACGCGCGGCGAGGGACATGCACAGGGTGGTATCGCGGTTGGGAGAAATGGACATCGGTCGCCTCCGGGCGGCGTGTGACGTATGAAAGCGGGCTGACGACGCCATGCCCTTACACAAAATTTACCCATGGACAGGGACGCTTTCGACTGATTTTTTGTCATAGTCGTGTTCCCGGCGAAATGCTTTGGACCTATCGCAGGTTCGAACGCCAGGGGTGCGAAACACGAGGAATCTATCATGATGCGTCAACTTCCCAAGATCGCTCTGTTGATCGGCTCGCTGGCGATGGCCAGCCAGGCCTCGGCGCACGGCGGCGGCTGGCAGGGTGCCGGGCCGGGAATACTGGGCGCGGTATTGGGTGCGGCCGTGGTCGGCGCGGTGGTCACCTCCAATGCACCGCAGCGGGTCTATGTGGAGCAGCAACCGGTGTATGTGCAAAGCCCGCCACCGGTGTATGTGCAGCAACCTGTCTATGTACAGCAGCCGGTGTATGTCCAGTCGCAGCCGGTGTATGCACAGCCCTACCCCGTGTATGCAGCACCACCGCCGCCGCGTGGTTACTACGGGCCACCGCGCGGCTACTATGGGCCTCCGCCGGTCTACTACGGCCCGCCGCGCTGGTGAGTCGCGCGGTGTGAGCGCGATAGGGATTGTCGATGGTGACTATCGAGCAAGGTGATTTCTAAGGTGCGGGTCGATTTCGTAAGGTGGTCGGCAGGAACCACGGAGGTCTCTCATGCCTGTATTAAGAATCATGTCGGTAGTCGGCAGTGCAGTCCCGGAAAAGTTGCGCGATCTGGGTCTTCTGGCGTGCTGGTACGTAGTGCGCGACGGCGAGGCAATCAGCGGCCCCCTGCCCTCCCTGCCCCACGCCAAGCAAGCGTACGCCACACTCACTGCGGCGCAGCACCCTCAGTTGGCCTGAGTCATTGCGCTTGCGACAAAGCCCCGCCTTGCGGGGCTTTTCATCGGACATCGAGCTGGATGAGCTTTTCTTCACGCGGTGCATCCCGACAAGCGCGACAATCGGCAGGCGCTTTGCCATACTTCCGATGTGTGACATTCGACACTCTCGACCCCGCCTCGATCATCAGCCCGATCTACCTCTTTTTCAGTGAGCGCTCCGCGTGAAGACCCCGCTATCTCTTTTCAGCCTGTGGCTGGCCTTGACCACCTTCGTCGTCGCCCCGAACCTGCAAGCGGCGGAAAAAGCCGCCATCCCGCGTGACCCATCGCAGTTGCACCTGGCCTCGGGCAGTGCCCTACTGATCGATCTGCAGACCAACAAAGTGGTCTACGAGAACAACGCCGACCATGTGGTACCCATCGCGTCGGTGACCAAATTGATGACGGGCATGGTGGTGCTGGATGCCAAGCAGTCCATGAGCGAAGTGATTTCGGTGGACATCAGCCAGAACAAGGAAATGAAGGGTGTGTTTTCGCGGGTCAAGCTCGGCAGCGAGCTGAATCGCCGGGACATGCTGCTCATTACTTTGATGTCTTCCGAGAACCGTGCGGCGTCGAGCCTCGCGCATCACTATCCGGGTGGCTACGGTGCGTTCATTGCGGCGATGAATGCCAAGGCTCGCTCGTTGGGCATGACCCATACCCGCTATGTCGAGCCCACCGGGCTGTCCACCAGCAACGTCTCGACCGCACGCGACCTGACCAAGCTGCTGGTGGCGGCGCAGCAGTATCCGCTGCTGAGCGAGCTGAGCACCACGCGGGAAAAGACCGTGGCGTTCAAGAAACCCAGCTATACATTGGGCTTCCATAACACCGATCATTTGATCAACAAGGACGACTGGGACATCAAGATCACCAAGACCGGCTTCACCAACATGGCCGGCCACTGCCTGGTGCTGGTGACGCGAATGGGAGGTCGACCGGTGGCCATGGTGATCCTCGATGCTTTCGGCAAGTACACCCACTTTGCCGACGCCAGCCGCCTGCGCAAATGGGTGGAAACCGGCAAGAGCAGTGCACCGCCGGCGGTGGCGATGGACTACAAGGCGCAGAAGAAGCAAATGCGTCAGGCCGCGGACTGACCGCGCCGATCACGAACGCCGAGCGGCCTGCTTGCGGGCATACATGGCGCCGTCGGCATCGGCCAGCAGACGCTTTACGCTGTCGTGACGCCCGGGGTCGTACTCGATGCGACCCACGCTGTAGGTGATCGAATAGCGCCCTTGCAGCTCGGCGTTGGCGTCAGCCAGGGCTCGGCCCAGGCGCTCGATGACCGCATCGCCTGCGGCGGCATTGGAGCCCAGCAGCAGCGCGACGAATTCGTCCCCGCCCATTCTTCCGACGATGTCCATTTCCCTGAGCACTCTGCGCAATACCTGGGCGAACGTGACCAGGGCGCGGTCGCCTTCGGCGTGGCCAAAGGTGTCGTTGATGACCTTGAAGCGATCGAGGTCGAAGAACAGCAGCGACGCTGGCGTGCCCATGCGCCTGCACATGCTCAAGGCATGCTCGGCCAGGGCTTCGAACCCGCGCCGGTTGGACAGCTGGGTGAGGTCGTCGATGCTGGCCAGCTGCAAGGCGGCGATCTCGCGCTCGGCCATGCTCGCCAGGTCCAGCAGCAGGCCGCGTTCCTCGGCGTCGAGGACCCTCGGCCGGGTATCGAGCAGACACAACGTTCCGACGTTGCTGCCATTGCCCACTTTCAGCGGGCAGCCGGCATAGAAGCGGATCCGGGGTTCACCGGTCACCAACGGGTTGTCGTGGAAACGCTCGTCGCTGCCGGCATCGGGGATCATGAGGATCTGGTCGCTGAGGATGGCATGGGCGCAGAACGAGACATCTCGCGGCGTTTCAGTGGCGGCCATGCCCTGGCACGACTTGAACCACTGGCGGTCGCTGTCCACCAGGCTGACCAAGGCAATGGGCACGTCGAACAGCCGCCTGGCCAGGCGGGTAAGACGGTCGAAACGCTCCTCGGGCCGAGTGTCGAGAATGTTCAGCGCATGCAGGGCGTGTACACGCTCTTCTTCATGCACAGGCTTGGCAGGCGCCAGCATTGGGGAGCTCCTCGGTGATGTCTGCCCCTAGCCTAGCTCATGGACCAGGGGTTTATAAGTAGCCTGGGGTGGACGTCAAGCCGTGGTACTGACCATGGAACCGGCGGTGCTGCTGCCGGATTGCTGCATGGCCTGAAGCAGCCCAGCGGTGGCGGTCTGCAACGCCGCAGAGGTGGCGACCACCTGCGCCTGGATGGCGGCCACGGAGGCTGCCTTGCTTTCTTCGCTTTGCTGGCTGGCCTGGATGCGCGCCATCTCCTGCTGCTGTTCCTGAAGCTGCTTCTGCAACTCGGCAATCTGCTTTTGCAGCGCCTTGATCGTGTCCGATGTACCACTGCTGCCCTGGGCTGCGCCCGCGCCGCCAGCGCCACCGACCGGCGCACCTTTCTCGGTCGCGGCGGGCGCGGCAGCGGTCTGCGTCGCCTCGCTGTCGGCGACCGCCGTGGGCGCCGGCGCGGCAGTGTTGATGGGGGCAGACGGGCGAATGCTCAAAGTGCTGGCGATGTTGCTCAAGGCGTTCATGACGAGTGCGTCCCTATAGGCTGTGACCGTTGCATCGGCCGGACACGGCCAGGCTTTAGCAACACTGCACAGGAACCGTGCTATCCGTCGGCCTGCGGCCTTGGAAGCGCCCTGGGGTTACCCAGAAAGGATGAGGTGGCGCAAGATGAAAAAAACTTCAACGAGCCGTGCGTGGATTGTTGTCACAATGCCGCCATCCTCAGCAGACATCATCGGGTAGAGACCAACATGACGCGCGTACTGACCATCGAAGACGATGCCGTGACCGCCAGGGAGATCGTGGCGGAACTGAGCAGCCATGGCCTGCAGGTCGACTGGGTGGACAACGGCCGCGAAGGGCTGGTCAAGGCGGTGAGCGGCAACTACGACGTGATCACCCTGGATCGCATGCTGCCCGAGCTGGACGGCCTGGCCATCGTGACGACCCTGCGCACCATCGGCGTGAGCACGCCCATTCTGATGATCAGCGCGTTGTCGGATGTCGACGAGCGCGTACGCGGACTGCGTGCCGGTGGCGATGACTACCTGACCAAGCCGTTCGCCTCGGACGAGATGGCGGCTCGGGTCGAGGTGCTGCTGCGCCGCAACAACCCCGTGGCCGCCGCCGACAACACGCTGCGCGTCGCCGACCTGACCCTGGATTTGATGACACGCGAAGCACGCCGTGGCGAACAGGCGCTGAACCTGCTGCCCACCGAATACAAGCTGCTGGAATTTCTGATGCGCAATGCCGGGCAGATCCTGACGCGCATGATGATCTTCGAAGAAGTCTGGGGTTATCACTTCGATCCGGGCACCAACCTGATCGACGTGCACATTGGCCGCTTGCGCAAGAAGATCGACCCACCGGGCACCGCACCGTTGATCAAGACCGTGCGAGGCTCCGGCTATGTCATTGCCGAACCTGTCTAAAGGCTGGCGTTCTTCCAGCAGTCGGCTGCTGGCGCTCTACAGCTTTCTGTTCGTGGCCTGGAGCAGCATTCTCATGGGGGTGTTGTACTACGAGGTCTCGACCTACCTCGCCGACCTGGCGCGGCACTCCCTGATGCAGCGTCAACATCTGTTCTCGCGGTTCCACGGTGAAGCGCTGAACGAGGCGCTGGCTGCCAGCGAAGCATTCGATGATCGCACCTTCGATGCCTATGGCCTGTTCGACCTGCAACTGCGGCCGTTGTCCGGCCAGCTGCTGCAAGTGCCGCGGGGCCTGCCGCTGGACGGTCGCATCCACGACCTGGACAGCTGCCTGGACAGCGCCAACCCGCAGATGCCGCAGAACAGCTGCGACGCGGTGGCCATGCGTACACTCGATGGTCGCTGGCTAGTGCTGGTACGCGACAACGGTTCGTTGTTCGCGGTGACCCACATCATTCTGCGCGCACTGCTGTGGGGGATTTCGCTGACGATCATTCCCGGGATCGCCGGCTGGCACCTGCTGCGACGCAGGCCATTGCGGCGCATCCGCGCCATCGAGGCCCGTGCCGATGCGATCGTTGCCGGTGATCTGACCACTCGCCTGCCGCTCTCGGACCGCCGGGACGAATTGGACATGCTGGCGGCGATCGTCAATGCGATGCTCGAACGCATCGAGCAACTGATGATCGAGGTCAAGGGCGTCTGCGACAACATTGCCCATGACTTGCGTACCCCCCTGACCCGCCTGCGCGCCCAGTTGTATCGCATCCAGCAGGAGGCGCCGGCGGATTCGCGCCAAGCGTTGCAACTGGACGATGTGATCGCTGAAGCCGACACGCTGATGGCGCGTTTTCGTGGGCTGTTGCGCATCTCGGAAATCGAAGACCACCGCCGACGTTCCGGCTTCATTTCCTTCGACCCGCAACCGCTGCTGCACGAACTGCACGACTTCTATCTGCCTTTGGCCGAGGACGAGGGCATCAATCTGCGTCTGGACGTGCCCGACACGCTGCCGATGCTGAATGGCGATCGCGCGCTGCTGTTCGAAGCCGTGGGCAACCTGCTCAGCAATGCCATCAAGTTCACTCCGGCGCACGGTCTGGTGGTGCTTGGCGCCACGGCGGAAAACGGCGCCACACGTTTGGAAATCAGCGACAGCGGACCGGGTATCGCACCAGAGGAGCGCGAAGCGATCTTTCAACGCTTTTATCGTTGCGAAGCCGACGGCCAGCACAGCGGCTTCGGCCTGGGGCTGTCGATCGTTGCTGCGGTGGTCAAGCTGCATGGGTTTACCCTCGAAGTGGGCAGCAGCGAACAAGGTGGCACGCGGATGACCCTGTGGTGCCGACAAAGCAAGGCATTGGTGTGAACATGAACCTGCTCTATATCAGCGACACGCCCGACAACGCCCTGCAAGGCGCATTGGCGGAACACGCCACAACGCTGCACACGGTCGATACGGCCACAGCAGCGCAGGCGCTTGTGCCAGGCCAATATGGGTTCATCGTGCTGGCACTGGAACGCTCTGGCCAGGGCGCGCTGGAGCACTGCCTGGCACACCGGGGCAGCGCTGCACTGATGGTGCTGCTGGCCGGCGACGACCGTCAGGCCCGTATCGCCGCCCTGCGCGCCGGGGCCGATGCGTGCCTGGCGCAGCCGGTCGCCACAGCCGAGGTGCTGGCGCGTCTGCAGGCACTGTCCCGTGCGCGGCCGCGCGCCCCTGCCCTGCCGCCTTCACGCCTGTGGTTGTCGCCATCGCGGCTGATGGTCGGACGCGGCAAGCGCCAGCAGAGCCTGACCGTCAGCGAGCATCGCTTGCTGGCGATGCTGGCAAGCAACCCTGGCGCGGTCAGCCGGCAGTTCATCGAGCAGCAATTGTGGGGCGCAGGCCAGGCGCCGAAGACGGCGCTGATCGAGCGACACGTGTGCAACCTTCGTCGCAAGCTGGCCCAGCTCGATTGCCCCGAAGCCCTGCAGACCCTGCGCGGCTTTGGCTACAGCCTGGCCGAGCCGCTGCTGCTGCGCGCCGACTAAGCAAACCCGGGGCCCTCAGCGGGCGCGCAGCATGCAGCGGGCGTAGCGCTCGTCCACCCGTTGGGCAAACCAGGCCGTGGTCAGGTTGCGGGTGATCTTCGGGCTCTGCAGTTTGATGCCCGGAAGGATTGCCCGCGGAACCGGCTTGCCGGCAGCCTTGTCGGCCAGGGCGAAGGTACGCTCGAATAGCGTGGTCTTTTCGAAATCCAGGGTTTCACCTTCCTCGAGGGCACGGCGAATGTCGCGGTCGTTCATGTTCAAGCGGTTGCCAAGATTGCGTACCGCCAGCTCGGTGTTGCTGGCGGCGCTGGAGTCGTAGCGAATCAGGTCGCCGTCGAGCGCCAGACGGCCGCCGGACAACTGGTTCACGGCATTCTGGAACGCCGCATTGCGGCTTGCGTACCAGCCGGCGTTGAAATCGGCGAAGCGGTACAACGGACGTTCGTAGCTGGCCGGATAGCCAAGCAGATGGGCAATGCCGAAATACATGCCGCCGCGCCGGGTGAACACTTCGCGGCGAATCGAACCGTCCACGGTGTAGGGGTAGCGCGCGCGGTGCTTCTCGGCGAAGTCGATGCTGACCTGCATCGGCCCGCCGGTGCGGACTGGGTTGAACGTGCCGAACAGCTGCCTGCCCAAGGGCACCATGCCGGTGAAGTCGTCGAAGATTTCGCTGAGCTGTTTCTCCGAGCGCGCAGCCTCCAGTCGTTGCGCATAGGACTTGCCGTCGACCGAGCGAATGCCAAGCGCAGCGTCGACGAGAAAGCCCGGTACATGCACCCGACCGGCGCGGCGGTCGATTTCCTGGCGGGCGATCTTGCCCAGCCCCGGCACGCTGGGGTCGACCTGGAAGGTGGACTCCTGCTCGGCCACGGCCAGCACCGCGCACAGGTTTTCATCGCTGCCCGGGATGCCCTGCACGTTCAGGGCCGTTTCGATATCGGCAGCCCAGCCCTCGCGGTCGGTGACCTTGGCGGGCAGCAGCTGCACGAGCTTGGCACGCACCTGTTCGGGCGAAGGTGCCGGGGGTTGGTTGCTGCGTTGACTGGAACAGGCGGCGAGCAATACAAGGAGGATGCTCAGTGCGCCATGGCGCACGGCGAGCCGGCTTCTGGACATGTAAGGCCTTGGGAACGGATGGATTTGCGCCAGTATGGACGAGGCCCCGGCATGTCGACAGCCCCAGTGCAAATACCCCGCAGTCTGGCTATGCTTGCGCTCATGACCATGGCCCCTGCCACTCGCCAACCCTGCCCACCCGGCGCTTGCATCTGCGAGCGCGAACGCCTGCACGCGGTTCCCGATGCCGACCTGCGCATCCTGCGCCTGACCCGCGATGAAGAAAAGCGCCTGCTCGAACGGCTGGAGAACGTGGACAGCCTGGATGACCTGCGGCGCTTGCAGCAGCGTATCTTCGACCAGCTCGGCCTGCGTGTCGAAGTCACGCCTGGCTCGAGCACGGTGCGCAGCATGCGTGGCATCGCTATCCACCTCGACGCGCTGCCGGGACTGTGCCGCAAGACGCGGCAAGCGATCCCGGCCGCTATCCGTCGCGGCCTGGAAAAGAACCCCCAGGTGGCCTACCGGCTGCTCGACGCCCACGACCTGCTGGGCGGCTGAAGGGAGCTGGCACGGAATCTGCTCCGGTCCAGTTCATCAGTGTCGAAACGCCATGTTTTCGTCACTCTTTCCGAACAGACGGGGTTGGCATGGACACACGTTTTTCTTGCACCGGTTGTGGCAAATGCTGCAGTGACCATCACGTACCGCTGACGCTGTCCGAGGCGCGCCATTGGGCGGAAGACGGCGGCCAGTTGATCGTGTTGCTCGAAGCCTTCCTGGAAAACGGCCCCGGGCTGCACAGCCTGAACCTCAGCCACGCGCAACAGGAACATGCCAGACGGCGTTCGCTGCCCGTGCTGTGCGGCAGCGCGCCCGCCTACGTCTCGATCACCTTCGCCGCCTACAACGTCGGACCTTGCCGCAACCTGAATGCCGACAATCGCTGCGGCATCTATGCCGAGCGGCCGCTGGTGTGCCGGATCTATCCGATGGAGATCAACCCGCACATTCCACTGCGTCCGGACATGAAGGATTGCCCGACCGAAGCCTGGGCCACTGGCTCTGCGTTGATTGCCGGTGGGCATTTGGTCGACGCGCCGCTGGCGGCGTTGATCGAGCAGTCGCGTCAGGCCGACCGTGACGACATCGCTGCCAAGGCGCAGGTGTGCGCGCAGCTGGGCATCCACACTGCTGCGCTCAAGGGCGATGGCTTCACCACTTACCTGCCGCCGCCTGCCGCTTTCCTCGCGGCGCTGCGCGAGGTCGACACCATGCCGATGCTGACGAATAACTTGTTGACGCGCTGGGACCTGCACGTCCCGGATGAAGACCTGGCACGGCGCCTGGCCGAAACCGGCGCGATGATCGCCGCCATCCTGGCTGACGACGCCATGTTCATTTCGCTGCGCCGGGTGGCCTGAGCAGCGCAAACGCGCAGATGGGAGATGCACGTCGCGAATCATTACGTTATATTATAACTATAACATAATGGATCGTTGCACATGCGCTCACCTCGTTTTGCCCCCATGGCCGGCCTCGCCTTCAGCGTACTGGGGATGCCCGCCTACGCCGAAACCTCGCCCGAAACCCTCGAACTGGAAGCCATCAGCGTCACGGCGGGTGGCGATATGGAAACCGCGACCGGTCCGGTCACCGGCTACCGCGCGACCCGTTCGGGCAGCGCGACCAAGACCGATACCGCGATCAAGGACGTTCCCCAAGCGGTCAGCGTGATCCCGGTCCAGGTGCTTCAGGACCTGGGCAGCAGCAATGTGGAACGTGCCCTGCAATACGCCGGGGGTGTGTCCCAGCAGAACAACTTCGGCGGCCTGACGCTTTACGAATACAGCGTGCGCGGCTTCAGCACCTCGGAATTCTACCGCGACGGCTTCAGCGCCAACCGCGGCTACCCTGCGACCCCGGACGTTTCCAGCATCGAACGCATCGAGGTGCTCAAGGGCCCGGCTGCCAGCCTGTACGGACGTGGCGATCCCGGCGGCACGGTCAACATCGTCAGCAAGAAACCCCAGGCCGAATCCTTCGCGCGCCTGTACGGCAGCGCCGGCTCCTGGGACCGCTATCGCACCAGCCTGGACCTGAACACCCCGCTCGATGCCGAGGGCCAGGTGCTGAGCCGGGTCAACCTGGCGGTGGAAGACAACCACAGCTTCCGTGACCATGTGCAGAACGAGCGGGTGTACGTGGCACCATCGCTGAGCTGGCAGCTGGATCCGGACACCTCCTTGCTGGTGGAGGCCGAGCTGGTGCGCCACCAATCGGTGTTCGACCGCGGGGTGGTAGCGCCGGGCAATGGCTGGGGTGGAGGCTCGCGCCGGACCTTTCTCGGCGAGCCCAACGACGGCTTCATCGACAACGACAACAACCGCATCCAGGCCGCGCTGGAACACCGGCTCAACGACGACTGGCAACTGCGCGTGGCCAGCCACTACAAACAGGGCGAGCTGAGCGGCGATGCCAGTGAGGCACGCGCGCTCAACGCTGACGGCCATACGGTCAATCGGCGCTTTCGAGAGCGCGACATGGATTGGCACGACAGCATCAGCCAGGTCGAGCTGCGCGGTTTCCTCGACACGGCCAGGGTGCAGCATGAACTGTTGATTGGCAGCGAATATGAGGATTACCGCAAGAACGAACGGGTGACCGCCACCGCAGGTGCCTACCGAATCGACATCTTCGACCCGGTGTACGGCCAGCCCAAACCCACAGGCGCGCGGTCGGGCTCGGATTTTCGCGAGCATGTGCGCAGCCACGCGCTGAACCTGCAGGATCAACTGGTGTTCAGCGACAAACTGCGCGGCATGCTGGGCGTGCGCTATGAACATTTCGAACAGCGCATCGCCGACTACACTACCGGCAATCGCAACCTGCAGCGCCAGGATGCTTTCACCCAGCGCGCCGGGCTGCTCTACCAACTCACGCCGCAATGGGGGCTGTTCGCCAATGCCTCGACGTCGTTCAAGCCCAACAGCGGGCTGGATGCCGGCGGCAAGTCGTTCGACCCTGAAGAAGGCATGGGCTACGAGGCGGGGCTCAAGGCCGAGTTGTTCGACGAGCGCCTGAGCGCGACCCTGGCGGCGTTTCACATCGACAAAGAGAACGTGCTGGCGCTGGACCCGGCGAGCAACCTCAATCGCGCCATCGGCAAGGCACGCAGCCAGGGCGTCGACTTGCAGTTCAGTGGCCAGCTGACCGACTCACTACGCGTGATCGGCGCCTACGCCTGGATCGACGCCGAGGTCACCGAGGGCGACGCCAGCGTGCCCAAGGGCAGCCGCCTGCTTGGCGTGGCACGCAACAGCGCCAGCCTGCTGGGCGTCCATGAGTTTCAGGACGGGCCGTTGCGCGGTTCCGATATCGGCGCCGCGTTCACCTATGTAGGGGATCGGTCCGGCGAGTCCGGGGGCCGTTTCGAGTTGCCCGCCTATCACACGGTCGATTTGCTCGCGCATTACAAGGCCAGCGACAAGGTCACCCTGGGGGTCAACCTGAACAACCTGTTCGACGAAAAGTACTTCGAGCGATCCTACAGCAACTACTGGGCGATGCCCGGCGAGCCGCGCAACCTGACCTTGAGCGTTGCCGTGGATATGTAGAGGGCGGTTGCCCGTACGACGGCCTCATCCCTGAAGGCCGCCCTACCGGCGCACACCCAGGCGTCAGATGCGGAAACTACCGACCAGTTGCTTGAGCCGCAGGGCCTGCTGTTCGAGGTCGGCGCACGCACGCAGGGTGGACTGCAGGTTTTCCACACCTTCCTGGTTGAGGGTGTTGATCTCGGTGATATCGACGTTGATCGATTCCACCACCGCAGTCTGCTCCTCGGTAGCGGTGGCCACCGACTGGTTCATGCCATCGATTTCGCCGATGCGCTGGGTCACGCTGACCAGACGCTCACCGGCCTGATTGGCGATGGTGACGCTGGACTCGCTCTGGCCCTGGCTTTCGTTCATCAGGATGACCGCCTGGCGAGCGCCCACCTGCAACTGCTCGATCATGCCCTGAACCTGCTGTGCCGATTCCTGGGTGCGGTGCGCGAGGTTACGGACTTCGTCGGCGACCACGGCAAAGCCCCGCCCGGCTTCGCCGGCGCGCGCCGCTTCGATCGCCGCATTGAGCGCAAGCAGGTTGGTCTGCTGTGAAATGCTGGTGATCACTTCCAGGATCTGACCGATGTTGACGGTGCTGGCGTTCAGGCTTTCGATGTTGCTGCACGAGCCGCTGATCTTTTGCGACAGCACGTTCATGGCGCTGATGGTCTGGCCGACCACCGCCTGGCCATCGGCGGCCAGGCTGCGCGCGGCACTGGAGTGCTGCGAAGCCAGGGCGGCGTTCTGGGCAATTTCCTGCGCGGCGGCGCCCAGTTCGTTGATGGCGGCGGCCACGCTGCTGGTGCGGTTGACCTGCTGATCGGAGTTGAGCATCGAGGAGTTCGAGGCACTGACCACGCGCAACGCCACTTCGTTGACCTGGCCAGTGGCCGAGGCTACCTCGCGGATCGAGTCATGGATGCGTTCGACGAAACGGTTGAACGAAAGCGCCAGGGCGCCGAACTCATCGGCGCTGTGCAGGGTGAGCCGACGGGTCAGGTCGCCCTCGCCTTCGGCGATGTCGTGCATGGCCCGGCCCATTGCGTGCAAAGGCTGCATCAGCAGGCGAATGAGCATGCCAAGCAAGGCGATGGTAAGGACCACGGCAATGACCGTAGCGATCACCGCCGAGCTGCGAAACTGGCTGAGCATCGAGTAGGCCTTGGCCTTGTCCATGCTCAAACCGATGTACCAGTCGACCGAAGGCAGCCCCTCGACCTTGGCGAAGGTCACGATGGACGGACGGCCATCGCGTTCGACCTCGGTGACGTCGCTGCCGATGCGCGGTGTGTGCTGAGGGTACACGTCCTTGAGTGACTTCATCACCAACTGGTTGTCGGGGTGGACCAGGATCTTGCCGTCGGCGCTGACCAGAAAGGCGTAGCCACTGCCGTCGAAGTCCAGCGAGTTGATGGTCTTGACCAGCGTCTCGAGGCTCAGATCCCCGCCCACTACACCGACCGGCTGACCATTGGCGCTCAGCGATGGGGTGGCGATAGTGAGGATGGTCTTGCCGTTCGCGGCATCGACGTAAGGTTCGGTGAGGATGGTCCGGCGCGCGTTCATGGCGTCGGTGTACCAGGGACGGGTGCGCGCATCGTAGCCTTCGGGCATGGTATCGGGCGGCTCGAGGAAATAACCTCCCGAGACATTGCCCAGATAGGCAAACTCGAAGTTGGCCAGCAAGGTCTTCTGCTTGAGCAACGCGCCTATGGCCTCGGGACTGGGGTTGAGGGCAACGCTCTCGGCCAGGGTTTCGGCCAGCAGGATGCGTCCCGAGAGCCAGTGCTGGATGTTCGTGGCAGTGCCACTGCCCATTTCGTGCAGATAGCTTTCAAGGTCGGCACGAATGGCATTGCGCTGCAGGTAATCGTTATAGAACGTGAACAACGCGAAGGCTGCGGTCACGATGAGCGAAGCGGCCAGGAGAATCTTGTGGCTGAATTTCAGGGTTTTTTGCATGGCCGGTAGGTCCGCTGTGATGTTGCACGGGCTATCGGCAAATGTGTGACAGTATTTAGCGTGGATCCAATAATAGCCTGATGCCACTAGTTATTTCCGACTGTCGGTAGTTATTTCCATGACACGATGTGTCGGATTTGACTGACGGCTGGGCTTTGACCAACAGTGAGCAGCGCACGGGTCGATCGGTCCAACCGGGCACCGCAGGTGAGTGTCACGTCTTGAGGAGTGAGTGCATGGCTATCGAACGCTACAACGGCTTTGCCCAGGCCCTGCATTGGCTGACGGTCGCTGCGCTGTGCCTGGTGCTGCCGTGCGTGTGGGTAGCGGAGAATTTTCCGCCCGGTCCGGTACGGGTGCTCTGGTACCTGACACATGAATCCATGGGCATCAGTGTCGCCCTTCTGGTGCTGATCCGGCTGACCTGGCGCTGGCGCCACCGGGCGCCAGCCTATCGAGCGGAGATCGGTGCCGGTACGCGGGTATTGGCCCATCTGAATCATGGCTTGCTGTACGCCGTGTTACTGACCATGCCAGTGACCGGCTACCTGATGGCCGGCAATGGCCAGGACGTGCCGTTTTTCGGGCTGGTGTCGCTGCCTGGGTTCGTCCAGAACGAGGCGCTGGGTAAATTCGCCAACACCGTACATGTGTGGGGGCAATTCGCGCTGTACGGATTGATCATCATGCATGTCGCCGCCACGGTATGGCACGTGGCGGTGCGCCGGGACGGCATGCTCGAGCGGATGCTGCCGCCGCAACGCGACTGACGCGTACGGCGGCCGCCTGCCGTCAGCGCTGACCGATGCTGCTGAACTGTCCGAGCATCTGCGCGAACTGCGACAGGGGCATCTTCTGGCCGTTGAAATCCACCACGGCATCGCTGTAACGCAGGCTGGCACGTAAATGCTCGCCTTCGTCCTTGACCAGCCCGAGCATCTGCCCCAGCCCGGCGACGGTAGCGCTCAGATCCCGTCCGGCCTGTTCCACACGGGCCGGGTCCGTCTGCCCCTGGAGCCTGGCCTGCAGGCTGCCGACGTCTGCCAGCATCGGCTTGGACAGTTGCAGATCCGCCTGCACATTGGCGATGAGTGCGGGCCAATAGGCTGGCGAGCCAGGTTTGGCCGGCGCGGGATTGGCCAGGCGAGCCGTCATGCTCAAATGACTTTCGCCGTGGTCGGTGGCCAGGCTCAAGCGTTCCAATTGCAACTGGGGCTTGGCATCCAGCAGCCTGCCGATGAGCGTTTCCAATTGTTGCCGCTGGGCAATGCTCAAGCGCAAGGGTGGCAATGTTCCATCTGGCAAAGGTGTCTGCCACTGCGGCGCGATGACCGTTCGATAGAAATCACCGAATTCCCGACTGGCAACGATATCGAGGTTGGCCAGCTTGATGCTCATCTGCAGCGCGCCGACTGGTCGGCTGGCATAGTTCACGGCGCCGATACTGTAGCTGGCCTGGACGTCAAGCTTGCCCTCCACTTCCTGCATCAGGCCGGAAGCGGCAAGGTTTTCCACCTGGACGGGGGCGATCTCGGCGCCCTGCAGACTGGCCTGGGCCAGTTTGAGTTCCGAGTGCCCCAGGTACAGGCCAGAGGTACCCAGGGTGCCGCCGGTATCGAAGCTCAAGCCTTTGAATTGCGCCTGCAGGCGACCTGCCTGGCCTTCGATGTCGGCCAGCAGTTCTTCGCTGCGGCCGGT
The DNA here is from genome assembly GCF_014235765.1 of Pseudomonas baltica. Classification (GTDB taxonomy): domain Bacteria; phylum Pseudomonadota; class Gammaproteobacteria; order Pseudomonadales; family Pseudomonadaceae; genus Aquipseudomonas; species Aquipseudomonas baltica. Next base: position 610,743 of record NZ_JACMYH010000002.1, on the reverse strand, counting down.
CAGGCTGTAATGGCTGGCGTCGGCGCTCAACACCAGGCGGGCGTTCAAGCCGGAAAATTTCACGGTGTCGTTGCCCTCGCGGGCGTCGAGCGGCAACAGTTGCAGGCGCGTGTCACTGGCACCGTCGTAACCGATGCTGGCCTGACCGCGCAACGGCGGCTGCTCCTGACTCATGGCAAACCAGGCTTGGGTGTCGGCGTTGCGCTCGAGGGCGAAGTTGCTCGCGGCCATCACCGGCATCAACCTGAACGTTTTCAGGTGTGACCAGGGCAGCGGCCCGTGCTCGATATGATCGATCAGCAACAACTCGCGGTTTTCGGGCCCACCCTCGGCCTGCATGCCGTGAAGTCTGAGTCGGTAGTGCGCGGTGCTGGTGAAGAAATACCGCTCCAGGGACAGCAATTCGATCTGCATGCCCGGCTGGCCGTCGACGCTGAAGGAGGCAGCCAATTCGCGATTGGCCTGCTCGATGGCATTGCCGAGGACCGGCTCCAACTGGGTGCCAGTATACCAGGCGCCACCCAGGGTGGCGGCCGCAGCCATGACGACGATGCCGGCGATGATGCCTGTTGCTTTGTTCATGATCGGACTCATTCGAAAGAATACCGCTGCACCCGCAGCACTGCCGCCCAGGGCGCTAGCAAAACGGCCACGGCGCAGCGCCGGGCCGCAGGTTAGCACCTGCGCTTAGTCACCGGCCAGCCAGGCAGTGGCTCGTCCGACGGCAAATTGCTACCGATAATGACTTTGGTCGCGGCCGCGGAAACGCGCCGTTCTCTTTGCATATCCGTAACTTGTGCGCAACAGTTTATGCCCTTTCGTCAGTCTTTTTTTTAAGGCACAGAACCCTTGCGCGTTGCGTCAGTCGACTGTTCAGACGCTTACGCATCATTGAAGGGACGCCCCCATGACTACCGCCTCCATTCTAGTCCTTGAAGATGAGGACCTTATCCGCCTCCTGCTGACGACGGTGCTCGAAGATGCAGGTTTCGAGGTGACGGCATTCGCAACCGCCGACCAAGGCTACGACTTTCTCGAGACGCATCCGGGAGAAGTCAACATGGTCGTCAGCGATATCCGTATGCCGGGGCATATGGACGGCTACGACTTGAGCAAGATGGCCGCCGAGCGCTGGCCTACCCTGCCGATTCTGTTGACCTCCGGTTACTCGGGTCGCGACCTGGATCTGGGGCCGAATGTTCAGTTTCTGCCAAAGCCGTGGACCAACGAACGGCTGTTGAGCAAGGTGACGACCTCACTGCACATGCATTGATGGGTAAAGCACCTCAACATGGCTTGCCTTGCAGGGCATCCCTGGCGAATGTCGCTGCCTGGCGCGTCATTTGGTCGAGCTGGCGGTCACGTTTTCGTTCGGCCTCGAGCATGGCTTTACGCCCATGCTGATTGAGCAGATAGGCATGAATCTGGCGGACCTCCAGCGAAGCGTAGACAGGTGCGACATCCAGCACGGCAATGGGTTGGTCGGTTGCCCCGCCATCGCTGCTCAGCTTGACCTGCGGGCCCTGCGCGCCGATCACCTGAAAGCCCAGATTCTCGAACCAGGGCACCTTGCCCACTACGCACGCCAGTTCGACGTGGGCATGACGCACCCGGATGGCCTCGACTAACGCCCGCGCCACTCCCTGCCTGCGCCGCGCCATGCGCACTGCCATGTAGGCCACCGTGCACACTGCGGGGTCATGGGCGGCTCGCAGGAACAAGGCGAAGCCGTCGAGCGTTTCCGGTTGCGCAGGGTCGAACGCCAGCACCAGCTCCGGTATTACCTCACGCCCTCCGGCCATCGCTTCCAGGTACAGATGCACTTCATAGCCGACGCCGTATTGGTACAGCTGGTACAAAGGGTTGCTCGGGGTGATGCCCAGGCTGCTGATGTCGGTAAGGTAGTCGACCACAATCTGCAGCAATTGGCTCTTGACGTCTTCGGACGGCGCGCAGGTGGAGTGATGGATCAGTGACATCGGTAGCAAGGCTCCGGCAGGACGTACACAGGTGAAAGTGCACGAATGATAAACCGTACCTTGCCTGGATCGACAGTGGCACGTGCCCGCCAGACAGGCGACGGGCTGGCAGAGCGCACTTCAGCCGCGGCCAACGAACGGCATGTTGGTCGCCATGACGGTCATGTTGAGTACGTTGGCCGATAGAGGCAGCTTGGCGATATAGCGAACCGCGTCGACAACGTGAACCATATCGACCATGGGTTCGACGGCGATGTCGCCATTGGCCTGGCGAACACCCTTGGTCATGCGCGCCGACAAATCGGTGAGGGCGTTGCCAATGTCGATCTGGCTGCAGGCGATGTTGAACTCGCGACCATCGAGCGCAAGGCTTTTGGTAATGCCGAGCACGGCGTGCTTGCTGGCGGTATAGGGCATGCTGAAACTGCGTGGCGTGTGCGCCGAGATCGACCCGTTGTTGATGATCCGGCCACCTTGCGGCTGCTGTCGGCGCATCAACCCGAACGCCGCGCGACAACACAGAAAAACCCCGGTGACGTTGGTCTGCAGTACGTCGGCCCATTTGGCCACGTCCAGCTCGTCGATGGGCACTGCGGGCGCGCCGATGCCGGCATTGTTGAAGATGACGTCAAGGCGCCCGTAAGTCTCTTCGACCCTGGCGAACAACGCGTCCACGCTGGCACTGTCACGCACATCGGCCGCCACGGCCAGGGCTTCACCGCCCTGCTCGGCGATCTTCCGAGCCACGGCCTGCACGGTCTCCAGACGTCTGCCTGCCAGCACCACGCAGAAGCCGTCGGCTGCCAAACCGAGGGCCGTTGCCTGGCCAATGCCGCTGCCGGCACCTGTCACCAACGCTATCTTCTTCGACATACTTGTCTCTCCGGTTTCAGGATCAGTTGCTGTCCGCTGCGCGCCCCTTGCGTTCCTGGATCATCTGCTCACCGCTTTGCTGGCGCTGCTGCTGGAGCATATCGCCGCCTTCAGGCGATGCCGAGGGCGCAGGCCTTGGGATCGTACTCGAACTTCGAGTGGCCGGCGCGCGATTCATGCTGCTGGAGGGGTTGCGCGTGGTGTTGGCCTGGGGCTGCGCAGTGCCGGGTGTCGAGGCGGTGCCAGGTGCCGGGGCCGTGGTGCTTGCGGGGCTGGCAGCGGAACCCGCCGCCGGGCTCGAGGCACTGACGCCCGGCGCAGCACCCACACCGCACGAGGCAGCGAAGAGCATTCCAACCAGGCCGGTGTACTTCAGGGCGTGCAAGAGCGCTTTCATGGATGCTTACCTCGGGCAATGACGTGATGGGTTTCCTGTTGTAGCTGAGCCCGTTGGCCACCTGTAGTTCCCTGGGTGCGCCGAGCGTGCAGGCGGTTGTTGGCTTGCAGGCGCGCGGCTGGGTTACCCTTGCAGGGATGAACTTGCACTTATCAATACGTTTCAACAAGGATCGAAGCAATGTCCGAGCCGGCGAAAAACCGCGCCCCTCATCAGGCCCACTGCAAGGACTGCAGCCTGGCGCCGCTGTGCCTGCCGCTGTCACTGGAACTGGCCGACATGGATGCGCTGGACGACATCATCAAGCGCGGCCGCCCGCTGAAGAAGGGTGAGTTCCTGTTTCGCCAGGGGGAAGCCTTCGCAGCCGTATATGCCGTGCGTTCCGGTGCGTTGAAGACTTTCAGCCTGAGCGACAGGGGTGAAGAGCAGATCACCGGATTTCATCTGCCCAGCGAACTGCTGGGGTTGTCCGGGATGGACCGCCTGGTGTATCCGGTGACCGCGCAGGCACAGGAAACCACGTCGGTGTGCGAGATTCCTTTCGAACGCCTCGACGAGCTGTCGGTGCAGCTGCCGCAGCTGCGTCGCCAGCTCATGCGGGTGATGAGTCGCGAGATCCGCGACGATCAACAAATGATGCTGCTGCTGTCGAAAAAGACCGCCGAGGAGCGTATCGCGACCTTCCTGGCCAATCTGTCGGCCCGGCACACTGCACGCGGCTACTCGGCGGTGCAGTTTCGTCTGAGCATGTCGCGCAACGAGATCGGCAACTTCCTGGGCATGGCGATGGAAACGGTGTCACGGGTGCTCACTCGGTTCCAGCACGGTGGGCTGCTCGAAGCGCACGGCAAGGAAGTACGCATCCTCGATGCGCAACGCCTGTGCGCCGTGGCCGGTGGCACGGTGCTCGAATGAGCACGCCAGGTGGGGCAGTACTGGCCACCACTGAGGGTTATACTGCACGACCCCTGCCCTGCCAGAGCTACGACCGATGGTTTTCGACGAACACAGCTTCAAATCCCTGATCCGCCCTGTGCCGGATTTCCCCAAGCCCGGCGTGGTGTTTCGTGACATCACCCCGCTGTTCCAGTCGCCCAAGGCTCTGCGCCTGGTAATCGACAGTTTCGTGCACCGCTACATCGACGCCCCGTTCAGCCATATCGGCGCCATGGATGCGCGCGGTTTTCTGATCGGTTCCATCGTTGCCCACCAGCTGAACAAGCCGCTGATCCTGTTCCGCAAGCAAGGCAAGCTGCCCGCCCATGTGCTGAGCGAGGGTTACCAGACCGAATACGGCGAAGCGTTCCTGGAGGTGCATGCCGACAGCCTGTGCGAAGGCGACTCGCTGGTGCTGTTCGACGACTTGATCGCCACCGGCGGCACCCTGATCGCCGCGGCCAATCTGGTTCGGCGCATGGGGGCCGAGGTGTTCGAGGCCGCCGCGATCATCGACCTGCCCGAGTTGCAAGGCTCGCAGCGTCTGCAGGACGCCGGCGTGGGCACCTTCTGCCTGACCCGCTTCGCGCTCGACGAGCGCTAGCGCTCGTTGCAGCACCACTGCGACGTCGCACCACAGGCCATCCGATGCAGTCCCCGACGGAATGTTGCGGTCCACATCCACAGCATCCACTCACACCTGGAGACGACATGACTCATTCTGCATTGGTAGTAGGCGCAAGCGGTATCGTCGGCAGCGCGACTTCGCGACTGCTGCTGGATCAGGGTTGGCAGGTTGCCGGACTGGCGCGCAAGCCCAACGTGGCCGAAGGGGTTACCCCTGTGCAGGCCGACCTGATGGACCCAGCCTCCCTGGCCACGGCACTGGCCGAGCTGAAGCCCAGCCACGTGTTCTTGACCACGTGGGCTCGCCAGGATACCGAAGCGGAGAATATCCGTGTCAACGCCGCCATGGTGCGCAACGTGCTCGATGCGCTGCGCGCGGCGGGCAGCGTCAAGCATGTAGCCTTGGTGACCGGCCTCAAGCACTACCTGGGCCCGTTCGAAAACTACGGCAAGGGCAGCCTGCCACAGACACCCTTCCGTGAGGAACAAGGCCGCCTGGACGTCGAGAATTTCTATTACGCCCAGGAAGACGAAGTGTTCGCCGCCGCCGAGCGCGATGGCTTCACCTGGAGCGTGCATCGCCCCCACACCATCACCGGTGTCGCGGTGGGCAACGCCATGAACATGGCAACCACCCTGGCGGTGTACGCGTCGATCTGCAAGGCCACCGGGCGGCCGTTCGTGTTCCCCGGTTCGCGCGTGCAGTGGGACAGCCTGACGGACATGACCGATGCTCGCCTACTGGCCAAACAACTGCTGTGGGCCAGCACGACGCCTGCCGCGGCCAATCAGGCGTTCAACGTGACCAACGGCGACGTGTTTCGCTGGAGCTGGATGTGGCAGCAGATCGCCGACTGGTTCGGTGTGCAGGCTTCGCCCTTTCCCCAGCAGGTCACGCCCCTGGCCGAGCAGATGGCCGACGATGCGGCGGTGTGGCAGCAGCTGGCTCAGGAGCATGGCCTGCTGGAAGCCGATATCGACCGCCTGGTTTCACCATGGCACACCGACGCCGACCTGGGCCGGCCCATCGAAGTGGTGACCGACGTTTCCAAGAGCCGCCGCTTGGGCTTCAAGGAGTTCCAGGCCAGTGACCAGGCGTTCTTCGATGTGTTCGAGAAGCTGCGCAGCGAGCGTTTGATTCCCTGAGGCGACGTATGAGATATGCTGGCGGTCTGCCTCACTGATTCGGACCCACGCAATGAACGTTCTCAAACGCGCCCTGCTCGACCGCAAGCTGAAGAAGGCCCTGGCGGCACGCAAGTGTCGCCTTGACTGCGGCAGCCGGGGCCTGCGCAATGGTATCGAGCTGACCCTGGAAGAAGGCGTCAAGCTGCATGACGTCAAGCTGTTCGGGCAGCGCCTGAGCATTGGTGCACACACCGCCATCATGAGCGGTGCCGAGTTGCACGAGGTGTCCGAAATCGGACGCTACTGCTCGATTGCGGCCGGCACGGTCATCGGTCACAGCCGCCAGTCCCACCCGCTGGGCTGGCTGTCTACCCATAGCAAGCTCTTTGCCCTGCGGGCGGCTCGGACTCCCGAAGTCGCCGGCTACTACGTCAGTACCCCGACCACCCTGGGCCATGACGTGTGGATCGGGCGCGACGCCATGCTCATGGACGGGATCAGCATCGGCACGGGTGCCGTGGTTGGGGCTCAGTCGCTTGTGAACAAGGACGTACCGCCTTACGCCATCGTCGCCGGCACGCCGGCACGGGTTATTCGCTACCGCTTCGACCCCGAAACCATCGAGCGGCTGCTGGCCAGCCAGTGGTGGGAACTGCCGCCCGAGGCACTGGCGGAACTGCCAATGGAACAGCCCCAGGCGCTGCTCGAGACGCTGGCCGACACGCCTCCAGCCAGCCTGAAGCCGCGCAGGATCAAGCTGCACAGCGCAACATGGCGCATCGAAATGCTCTGACCTGCGGCAGCTGCCGGCTCTCATCCATGAAGAATGATTGAATCCCGGCTGTGACGTGCCTGTCTCAACTGCACATTCATTGCGCGAACGAGAGGCCGGTATGGACCTGGGAATCAAGGGGCGTGTGGCGCTCATCACTGGCGGCAGCGGCGGCCTGGGCCTGGCAACAGCGAGGCTGCTGGGTGAGGAAGGCGTTTTTGTCGTGTTGAGCGACAACGATGCAGACAAGCTCGAGCAAGTAGCCGCCCTGTTGCCCGAGACAGTGCTGAGCGTGGTAGCCGATGTGACCGACCAGCAGCAAGTCGACCATCTCGTGGCTCAAGCCGAAGCACGCTTTGGCCAGATCGACATTGTCGTCCACACCGCTGGCGTCACCGGGGCCAAGGGCGACCCACTGGCTTTGTCCGACGCCGATTACCAGGAAGCCTGGAGCACTGACTTCTTTTCCGCCGTCCGCGTGGCGCGGGCCACCATTCCGAAAATGCGTGAGCGAGAGTGGGGACGTTTTGTCTGCATTACCTCGGAGAATGCGGTGCAACCGTACTGGGAGGAAGCGGTGTACAACGTGGCCAAGGCTGCGCTGGCGGCGTTCGTCAAGAACCTGTCCTACAAGGAAGCGGGATTCGGCGTGCTGTGCAACACCGTCGCGCCTGCCTTCATCGAGACGCCCATGACCGATGGCATGATGGAGCAGCGCGCGCAGCAGATGGGCACCTCATTCGAGGAGGCGATCGAGAGTTTTCTCGAAGAGGAACGCCCTGGCATCGTGCAAAAACGTCGGGGCAAGGCCGAGGAAGTCGCTGCGGTGATCGCGCTGCTGGTGTCGGAGAGAGCGTCATTCGTCAATGGCAGCAATGTGCGCGTCGACGGTGGCTCGGTGACAGCCGTGCAGAACTGAAACCTGTGATGAAAAAACCTCCCGGCAGGCGTACTGCAGGGAGGTTTTTTCTTGCAGCGCGATAGCCGAGCGGCAATCAGGCCAAATCGTTTTGCGCCTTGCCAGAACCCAGGTCCGCGCCGGTAACCGGGTTGGCGTCCGGATCGGACTCGGTACGCAACTTCAACGCTTCCAGCACCTTGGCATCCTTGGCGCTCAATACCACCGACGCACTGCCGTCACCGCCGTCCACGGCCGGTTCCGGCTCGGCCACGAACTCCCACTCTTCACCCTGGTTCCACGGGCCGCGTACATTGGGTTCGCCGGACATATTGAAGTACTTGTTGGTGAACTCCGGCATGCCTGGCAACTTGCCTTGGGGAAAGTTGGGTTGAATGGCATGCAATGCGTTTTCGAATGACAACTGGTGGGCGATTTCCCGAGTCATCAAGAATCCCAATGCTTCTTTCACGCCTGGATCGTCGGTGACATTCATCAAGCGCTCGTAAACAATCTTTGCCCGTGATTCAGCGGCAATATTGGAGCGCATATCGGCAGTCGGTTCGCCAATGGTATCTATATAAGCAGCGGTCCAAGGAACGCCTGCGGAGTTCGTCAGGGGAGCACCGGCGCCATACAGCAGGCTGGTGATATGGGAATCATTGCCCGCACCATTGATTGCACGGTACAACTCGCCTTCTTCCTGAACACCTTCTGCCAACTGGCCTTTTGCGCCCTTGTTGAGCATGACGATGATCGAACCGACGATCTCCAGATGGCTGAGTTCCTCGGTGGCGATGGACATCAGCAGATCCTTGCGGCCCGGATCATCCTCGGCCAGGGCCTAGGTAAAGTAACGTGCCGCCGCGGCCAGTTCACCCTGGGCACCGCCGAATTGCTCCAGCAACAGGTTGGCCAAACCTGGATTGGGTGCCGCGACACGCACTGTGTATTGCAAACGCTTGTTGTGCAAGAACATTGTGGTTTCCTCAGGCTGATCTAATTATGAATCGGCACACGCTCGCTTCCGATGGAGAGGAGACTTCGGAACAGCACCATCATAGGTAGGAAACAACAACACCCGGTTAATCCCATTTAATTGTCGCTACCGGATCAATGGTTGTATGGGCAAAGAATAACTACTGGCCTATTGATTTGAACAACAGCACTCATAGTTTGCGTGCGATATATATTAAATAGTTTAAAACTTACACCTATACCACGCACCAATACCGACCCTGTAGCAGCGGCTCAAGCCGCGTCAGCGGCCCACACGGTGAGCCGGGAGCACACTGTCGCGCCCAGACTCAGCATGCCCCGCCGCCACGATGACATTCGACCCGTCAGTGGGATTTCCCGAAGAGTTTCTTGCCCAGGCTGACCACTGCCAATACGGCGGCGCCGGTAAGAATGCCGGTCAGCGCGTCGACCAGAGTGCTGGCCACCGTGCCCATCAGCCCGCCGCCAGCCAGCGCCACCGCCGCCTCACTGACGTGATGCACGAACGGCAGGCCATGCGCGATGATTCCGCCGCCCACCAGAAACATGGCAATGGTGCCCAGTATCGACAGTACCTTCATCAGCACGGGCGCCAACCACAGCAGCCCGTTGCCCAGCGCCTGACTGGCCGCGCCGGTCTTCTGCTTGAGGTAGAGGCCAACGTCGTCGAGCTTGACGATGCCGGCCACCAGCCCATAGACACCTACGGTGATCAGCACAGCAGTGATCACCAGCACGCCGACCTGGTCCAGGAAGGGCCTCGTGGACACCACGCCCAATGCCAGCACGATGATCTCCGCCGAGAGGATGAAGTCGGTGCGCACCGCACCTTTGATCTTGTCCTTCTCGAACGCCACCATGTCGACCTTGGCATCGGCCATGGCGGCCTTGCGCTGCTCGAGGTCGGCGGCCGAATCCTTGTGCAGGAACTTGTGCACGACCTTCTCGAAGCCTTCGAAGCACAGGTACGCGCCGCCGATCATCAACAGCGGCGTGATCAGCCAGGGCGCGAATGCGCTGATCAACAGCGCTGCCGGTACCAGGATCGCCTTGTTCAGCAGGGAACCCTTGGCCACCGCCCAGACCACCGGCAGTTCACGGTCCGCCTTGACCCCGGTGACCTGTTGGGCATTGAGCGCCAGATCGTCGCCCAGCACCCCGGCGGTTTTCTTCGCGGCCAGGGAAACGTCGTCGAGCAGAGTCGCGATATCGTCGAGAAGCGTCAGCAAATTGCCTGCGGCCACGGGGAGCATCCTCATGAGTAAGTTAGGTGGCTGACGCACGGGGGTCGGCTAAGTTCCCTGCCGGGCCATTGTTGAGGGCTCGGCAACGCCGGTGCTACCATCGCGGACCCTGCAGCACAGCTGGGGTCCACCGCGCAGAAACAAGGACTTTTGCCCACCATGAGCAGTATTCGCGAGCGCAACAAGGCACTGATTCTGCGCGCGGCCAGTGAGGAATTCGCCGACAAGGGTTTCGCCGCCGCCAAGACCCACGACATCGCCAGCAAGGCCGGCGTGCCCAAGCCCAACGTCTACTACTACTTCAAGTCCAAGGAAAACCTCTACCGCGAGGTGCTGGAAAGCATCATCGAGCCGATCCTGCAGGCGTCCACGCCGTTCGATACGGCAGGCGAGCCGCAGGAGGTGCTGCGTGCCTATATCCGCTCCAAGATCCATATCTCCCGCGCCCTGCCCTTCGCCTCGAAAGTGTTCGCCAGCGAAATCATGCATGGCGCGCCGCACCTGAGCGCCGATCAGGTGGAGCTGCTCAATGCCCAGGCCCGGCACAACATCCAGTGCCTGCAGACCTGGATCGATCGCGGCCAGATCGCCCCGGTCGACCCCCATCACCTGATGTTCAGCATCTGGGCCGCAACCCAGACCTACGCCGACTTCGATTGGCAGATCGCTTCGATCACCGGCAAGGCGAAACTGGACGACGCCGATTACGAAGCCGCCATCGACACCATCACGCGCCTGGTGCTCAAAGGCTGTACGCCGGATTAGCCCAGGCTGGGCAAGGCTTGGCGCACGGCCTTGCACCCGCGCGGCAAAGCTCCTACGCTGTGCGCCTCTTCGGGAAGCACCTTTCTATGACCACTCTGCGTGATCGCCTGTACGTCGTCGTTTTTCAAAGCGACACCCCTGCCGGACGGCGCTTCGACAAGACCTTGTTGCTGATCATCCTCGCCAGCCTGCTGGTGGTGATCATCGACAGCGTCGAGACCGTCCACAGCCAGTATGCCGACCTGTTCGCCTGGATCGAATGGGGCTTCACTTTCATCTTCGCCGTCGAATACCTGCTGCGCCTGTACTGTTCGCCCAAGCCTCTGCGCTACGCGTTCAGCTTCTACGGCCTGATCGACCTGCTGGCGATCGTGCCCGGCATCCTGGCCATCTACTACAGCGACGCCCAGTACCTGATGATCGTGCGCGTGGTGCGCATGCTGCGGATCTTTCGCGTACTCAAGCTCAGCCCTTATCTGAAGCAGGCCAACTACCTGCTGGCAGCCCTGCGCGGCAGCAAGCAGAAGATCATCGTGTTTCTGGTCAGCGTCAGCACCCTGGTCACGGTATTCGGGACTTTGATGTATGTGGTCGAAGGGCCGCAGAACGGCTTCGCCAACATTCCCACCGGCATCTACTGGGCCATCGTCACCCTGACCACCGTCGGCTACGGCGACATCGTGCCGACCACGCCGATCGGCCAGGTGCTCTCGGCCATGGTGATGATCACCGGTTATTCGATCATCGCAGTGCCCACCGGCATCTTTACCGCCGAACTGGCCAACGCCATGCGTGGCGAGGGCCTGCAGCACGAGTGCGCGGTGTGTCACAAAGGCAGCCATGAGCAGGCAGCGTCCTTCTGCTCGCAATGCGGCAATGCCTTGTTCAAAAAAGCGCTATAAGCACAGCAGTTTTTGATCTAACCGTGCCCATCATGTCGAGGTAGCCGCGCAGGCATAATGCCGCCTATTTCCAAGAACGCTCGAAGAGGGAACTGCAGTGAAGAAATTGATCGGTGCCTCGCTGTTGGCGGCAGGCTTGACCCTGACCGGCCTGGCCCAGGCCGCCCCCAGCCTGCTCAACGTCTCGTACGACGTGATGCGCGACTTCTACAAGGACTACAACAGCGCCTTCCAGAAACACTGGCAGGCTGAACACAACGAAGCGATCACCGTGCAGATGTCCTTCGGCGGTTCGAGCAAGCAGGCGCGCTCGGTGATCGATGGCCTGCCGGCCGATGTCATCACCATGAACATGGCCACCGACATCAATGCCTTGGCCGACAATGGCAAGCTGGTGCCTGACAACTGGGTCACGCGCCTGCCAAACAACAGTGCACCGTTCACCTCGGCGACCGTGTTCATCGTCCGCAAGGGCAACCCCAAGGCGCTCAAGGACTGGCCCGACCTGCTCAAGGACGGCGTGCAGGTCATCGTCCCCAACCCCAAGACGTCCGGCAACGGCCGCTACACCTACCTGTCGGCGTGGGGCTATGTGCTGAAGAACGGCGGCGACGAAAACAAGGCCCGCGACTTCGTCGGCAAGCTGTTCAAGCAGGCGCCGGTACTCGACACCGGCGGCCGCGGTGCAACCACTACGTTCATGACCAACCAGATCGGCGATGTGCTGATCACCTTCGAGAACGAAGCGGAAATGATCGCCCGCGAGTTCGGCCGCGATCAGTTCGAAGTGGTCTACCCCAGCGTGTCCGCCGAAGCCGAGCCGCCGGTCAGCGTGGTCGACAAGGTGGTCGACCGCAAAGGCACGCGCGCCGCAGCCGATGAATACCTGAAGTACCTGTGGTCGCCCGAAGGCCAGGAGATCGCTGCAAACAACTACCTGCGCCCCCGCGACCCTGCGGTGTTGGCCAAGTACACCGACCGCTTCCCAAAGGTTGAATTCCTCTCGGTGGAGAAGACCTTCGGCGACTGGCGCAGCGTGCAGAAGACCCACTTCAACGACGGTGGCGTGTTCGACCAGATCTATACCGGCCAGTAACGGCGGTCAACGCTGGCTGGCCTGCTTCACGCCGGCCAGGGTTCAGGGATGCATGCGCCCCAAGCCAGCCGGCACACCGGTGGTGTCGGTGGCTTCCCAGGGCCCCTTGGGACTGGTGGCCCAGCTCCAGCCATCATTCCACCGGTAGTAGGTACGCTGCCGGTAGTAGGTGTCGGGCTGATCCTCAAGCACGTAGACGCCCAGGCTCGGGTCCCAGTGACTGGCACCACCGGGCGGCGGCGCGAAGCTGGCCGAGGTGCGTGGCAGGGGCTTGGGTGCAGGCGGTGTGGGCGGCGCAGGCGGGGGCGGCGCCGTGCTCGGTCCGGCTGGTGGCAGGGTCTGCACCGGCGGCCGGGGCTCCGGTTCGGACGGGCGCTGTACGGCGCAGGCACTCATGCCCAGGGCCAGGCCGATCACGGCCATTCGAGCTAAACGGTTCATGGCATCTCTCTAAAGGTCGGGACTGTCGATCATCAATTGCTGCACGGCGGCGCTGTCACTGGCAATCGGCGCACCGCGTGCCAGCCATTCGCCCTGAGTGGGCTGGCCGGCCCTGGATATCCGGGCGATGAGTTGGACTTCGGCAAAGTTCGACAGTTTCAGCTGTGGCATCATCGCGTCGCTGTCCGCCAGCTCGACCTGCGCCGGGAGGTCAGCGACCGTCAGGCGCTTGACCGCCAGCGGCATCGGTGGCCCGGACACCGCGCGAGCAAAGACGAACACGCTGTCACCCGGCTGCACCTTGGCGGCCAGCGCGGGCGCCAGCGTCACCCGCACCTTCAACCCGGCGCGCGCTGGCGTGGGCCGCGAGGCTGGCGGTGTGTCGGCGGACGCCAGTTGGCTACGAGCGCGCGCGATTCCACCCTGCAACGCCGTGCGCGCCGGGTCCGCATCCGGCAACGTTGCCAGCAGCCGCTCCCAGTAGCCGATGGCTTGTTCGAAGCGCTGACTCTCGAAGGCGGCGATGCCGAGCAAGCCAAGGCTGGTCGGCTCCTTCGGATCGCCCAGCAGGGCTTCGTCGGTCAACGCCTGGATGGGTTCGGACCACTGCCTGCCCGCAGCAAAATACAGCGCCTGCGCCCACTGCCCCAATACCTCGGGCTGCCGCCCGGTCAGGGACGCCGCACGCTCGAACAGCGCGGCTGCTTGCGCTGGGCGATTCTGCGCCATGTAGGTTCGTCCCAGGATGTAAAGGCCCTCTACGGCCTCTGGCTGCATCTGCACCGCCTGCTCCAGGCGCGCCGTCATCTGCGCCACGGACGTGGGCGGCACGGCGAACTCGCGGCTCAACTCGACCTGGTCGCTGGCGCCGTAATGCAGGTACAGCACCAGCCCCAGGACCGGCACCAGCAGCGCCGCAGCCAGCGGAACCGCGCGGCCCAGGCGAACATCCGAAGCCGTCTGGCTGCCGTCGGTATCGGTAAGCAGCTCACGGGCCGCTTCCGCCTGGCCGCTTTCCAGCTGTGCGGGAGTCAGTACACCCGCCCTTTGCTGGGTGTTCAGCTCGGCCAGTCGCTCTTGGTACAGCGCCACGTTGAGTGCCCTACGATCTTGCTCGGGCTGCTCGCGACGAGCCCGCAGCAACGGCACCAGCACGAAACTCAGTGCTACCAGCAGCAACACCCCGGCAGCGAGCCAGAAATCGATCATGGGCGGTCTTCATCCAGCGGTTTTTGGGCAAGCAAGTCAGCCAGGCGAGCCCGCTCGCCCGGGTCGAGATCGCGCGGGCTGGTGGCCGGTTGCCGACGTCGGCGGCGCACCGTCACCGCGATCACCCCCACGCCGGCCACGAGCAACGCCGCCGGGCCGAACCAGAGCAGCCCGGTGCGCGCGGTCAGCGCCGGTCTGTAGCGGACGAATTCGCCATAGCGGTCGACCATGAACTCGATGATCTGCTCGTCGCTCTTGCCTTCGGTCAACAGCCGATGGATCTCCCGGCGCAGGTCGCCGGCAATGGGCGCATTGGAGTCGGCGATGTCCTGGTTCTGGCACTTCGGACAACGCAACTGCTGAGTCAACTGGTGAAAGCGCTCGCGCAAGTCGTCATTGGCGAACCTATAGGTGTCGATGGCGGCGTGCGACGCTCCGGCCAGGCTCGACAGCAGCATGCAGGTCAGCAGCCAGCGTTTCAGGTTCATGGTCGGGCCTCGTCGAGCAGCGCCTGGTACAGCGGCGCCAACTGCTCGCGCCATACGGTCTGGTCGATGACACCCACCCACTTGTGGCGAATCACCCCGCGGGCGTCGATGAGAAAGGTCTCCGGCGCGCCGTATACGCCCAGATCCAGGCCCAGAGTGCCGTCCTTGTCATTGATGTCCAGCGCGTAGGGGTTGTGATAGTCCGCCAACCAGCGGCGCGCGGCTGCGTTGTCATCCTTGTAGTTGATGCCGTAGATCAGCACGCCCTGCCGGGCCAGCGTGTTGAGCAGCGGATGCTCGACCCGACAGGCCACGCACCAGGTGCCCCAGACATTGACCAGTGCGGGTTTGCCCAGCAGGTCGGCGCGGGTCAATGTCCGTTCGCCCGGGGTATCGGCCAGGCTGAACACGGGAAACGGCTTGCCGATCAGCGCCGACGGCAGCTGTGCCGGGTCCAGGTGGAGGCCGCGGTAAAGCAGCACCGCCACTATCAGGAATGCGCCCAAGGGCAGCGCCAGCAGCCAACGCTTCATGCCGGGGCTCCTTTGCCGAGTACGTCACGCACGCGCGCTTTGACCTTGAGCCGATAGCGCTTGTCCAGCGCGGCGAGCAATCCCCCCAGCCCCGTCAGCAACCCGCCCAGCCAGATCCAGCGTACGAACGGCTTGACGTGGATGCGTACGGCCCACGCACCGTTTTCCAGCGGTTCACCCAGGGCAACGTAGAGGTCGCGGGTAAAACCGGCGTCGATGCCTGCCTCGGTCATCACCGATTGCTGAACGGTGTACAAACGCTTTTCGGGATGCAGCAAGCTGACCTGTATACCCTCGCGCAGGACCTGGACGCTGCCACGCTGAGCGGTGAAATTCGGCCCGCGATGAGACTCGGCACCGTTGAAGATGAATTGATAGCCACCCAGTTCCACTGCATCGCCCGGTGCCATGCGCAGGTCGCGCTGGGCACTGTCGTGGCTAGACAGCACCACGCCCAAGGCACAGACGGCGATGCCCAAGTGGGCCAGTTGCATGCCCCAGTAGCTGCGCGGCAAGCCAGCCAGGCCTCGGCGAAGGCCCGTGTGACGGGTCTTGTCGTGCAGGTCGCGGGCACCGGCCAGCAGCACCCAGGCAGCCAGCGCAAAGATGGTCAATACCGGCCAGGCAAAATCCCCTAGGCACCACGCTGCCAGCGGCGCCAGCACGGCACTGCCAATCAGTACTGGCACCAGCATGCCGCGCAGCCAGGCCGTGGGTGTGTGTTTCCATCGCACCAGCACACCGACCGCCATGGTCAGCATCAGCAGCGCCATCAAGGGCACGAACAGCGCATTGAAATAGGGTGGGCCGACCGACAGCTTGGCGCCGGTCAGGGCATCCAGGGCCAGCGGATACAACGTACCCAGCAGAATCATGGAGGCGGCTACCAGCAGAATCAGGTTGTTGCCCAGCAGCAGGGTTTCGCGCGACCACAGGCCGAAGCCCACGTGACTCTTGACCACCGGCGCGCGCAGCGCAAACAGGGTCAGCGAACCACCCACCACGAACAACAGGAAGATCAGGATGAACACCCCCCGCGTTGGGTCGGACGCGAACGCGTGCACCGAGGTCAGCACGCCCGAGCGCACCAGGAACGTTCCCAGCAGGCTCAGGGAAAACGCGGCGATGGCCAGCAGCACCGTCCAGCTCTTGAACACGCCGCGCTTCTCGGTGACCGCCAGCGAATGGATCAGCGCGGTACCCACCAGCCAGGGCATGAACGAGGCGTTCTCCACCGGGTCCCAGAACCACCAGCCGCCCCAGCCCAGTTCGTAGTACGCCCACCATGAGCCCAGGGTGATGCCGATACCCAGAAAGCTCCATGCCACCATCGTCCAGGGACGTGACCAGCGTGCCCAGGCCGCGTCCAGCTTGCCGCCCAGCAGCGCGGCAATGGCGAAGGCAAAGGCCACCGAAAAACCGACGTAGCCCATGTACAGCATGGGCGGGTGAACGATCAGGCCGATGTCCTGCAGCAAGGGGTTGAGGTCGCGGCCGTTGGCGGGAATCTGCGGCAGCACCCGAGCGAAGGGATTGGACGTCAGGATCAGGAACAGCAGGAAGCCGACGCTGATCATGCCCATCACTGCCAGCACCCGCGCCAGCATCACCTGCGGCAACTGCCGCGAGCCGATCGACACGGCGAAGGTCCAGCCGCCCAGGATCAGCGCCCACAGCAGCAACGAGCCCTCGTGTGCACCCCATACCGCGCTGAACTTGTAGTACCAGGGCAAGGCGCTGTTGGAGTTTTCGGCCACGTAGCGCACGGAAAAGTCGTCGTTGAGGAAACTTGCGGCCAGGCAGGCGAACGCCAGCACCAAGAACGTGAACTGGCCCCACGCAGCTGGCCGCGCCAGGCCCATCCACAGCCGGTCGCCGCGCCAGGCACCAACCAACGGCACACTGGCCTGCACCAGGGCCAGACACAGCGCCAGGATCATCGACAATTGGCCCAGTTCGGGCACCAGCAGTGCAGCGATCATGGCGAAGCTTCCATTCGGCCGGAGTCTTTCAAGGCTTTGGTGACTTCCGGGGGCATGTATTTCTCGTCGTGCTTGGCCAGTACCTCGTCCGCCTGCACCACGCCGGCAGCGTTCAGGGTGCCGAGGGCGACGATACCCTGCCCCTCGCGAAACAGGTCGGGGAGGATGCCGCGGTAGGTGATGGTGACGCTGCGCTGGAAGTCGGTAACCACGAAGCGGACATCCAGCGAGTCGCCGGAACGCTGCAGCGAGCCCCGCTCGACCATGCCGCCGGCGCGAATGCGCGTGCCCACCGGCGCCTCGCCATTGGCGATCTGGGTCGGCGTGTAGAACAGGTTGATGTTCTGCTGCAATGCACCCAGGGCCAGGCCCACGGCAAGCGCGACACCTGCCACCAGGGCGAGGATGAGCGTCAGGCGTTTTTTGCGTAGCGGATTCACGGTCGACCCTCCCGGCGCAGACGTCGCGCTCCCTGTTGCAGGTGACGTCGCCGGGCCAGCAGCGGTCCGGCCACGTTGACCACCAGCACCAGCAGGCACAGGCCATAGGCCGACCAGACGTAGACGCCGTGGCGCCCCATGCTCAGAAACTCGCCGAACGAATCGAAGCTCATGGCGCGGCCTTCGTTTTCAAGGCACCGGCCAGGTACTCCCGGACCCAGCGGCTGCGGGCTTCGCGTCTGAGCACCTCCAGGCGCATGCGCAACAACAGCACGGCGCCGAAGAAACAGTAGAAGCCGAGCACCGTGAGCAGCAGCGGCAACCACATCTGCGCGGGCATCGCCGGTTTTTCGGTCAGGCTGAACGTGGCGCCCTGATGCAGGGTGTTCCACCACTGCACCGAATACTTGATGATCGGAATGTTGACCACGCCAACGATGGCCAGTACCGCACAGGCCTTGGCCGCGTTCTCGCGGTTGCCGATGGCCTGCCCCAGGGCAAGCAGCCCCAGGTAGAGGAACAGCAGGATGAGCATGGAGGTCAGGCGCGCATCCCAGACCCACCAACTGCCCCACGTCGGTTTGCCCCAGATGGCGCCCGTGGCCAGCGCCAACACGGTCATCCAGGCGCCCACCGGTGCAGCGCATTGCAGCGCGATGTCGGCGATCTTCATCTTCCACACCAGCCCCACCACGCCGGCCAGCGCCATCATCACGTAGCAGGACTGGGCAAGCATGGCTGCTGGCACGTGAATGTAGATGATGCGAAAACTGTTGCCCTGCTGGTAATCCGGCGGCGCGAAAGCCAGCCCCCAGACAACGCCCGTGCCGATCAGCAGTGCCGCCGCCGCGCTCAACCACGGCAGCAGGCGTCCGCTCAGGGCATGGAATGCCTTGGGCGAGCCGAGCTTGTGAAACCACGTCCAGTTCATCACCTTGTTTTTCATGACCCCGTATCCAAAAGCATGAGCCAGACGCACACGCGGCCTGGCCCGTTCATTCGCCGACACTGATCTTCAGCCCCGCCGCGATGGCGAAAGGCGCCAAGGTCACCGACAACGCTGTCAGGCTGCCCAGCCACAACAGGTAACCTGTGGCTGGCAGCTGCTGCAACGACGCCTGCAGGGCGCCACTTCCCAGAATCAGCACCGGGATGTACAACGGCAGCGTCAGCAGCGCCAACAGCAGGCCGCCGCGCTTGAGCCCGACCGTCAACGCCGCCCCCACTGCGCCGAGCAGGCTGAGCACCGGGGTGCCGAGCAGCAACGACAGCAACAGCACCGGCAGGCAGCGCTCGGGCAGCCCGAGCATCAGCGCCAGCAGCGGGGAAACGAGCACCAGCGCCAGCCCGGAAAACAGCCAGTGCACCAGCACCTTGGCCAGCACCAGCAAGGGCAGTGGATGTTCGGACAATATCCATTGTTCCAGCGAACCGTCCTCCAGATCGCTGCGAAACAGGCCGTCGAGTGACAGCAGCACGGCCAGCAGTGCCGCTACCCATACCAGGCCGGGGGAAAGACCTTGCAGCACTTGCATCTGCGGACCCACGGCCAGCGGGAACAGCGCGATGACGAGGGCGAAAAACACCAGCGGGTTGGCCAGCTCGGCGGGCCGTCGACACAGCAGCCGTGCTTCGCGCTTGAGCAACAGGACGAAAACACTCATGCCGCCTGCGCGTCCAGTTCCAGCCGCCGGTAGCTGCCGGGGGTCTGCGCCAGCAGATGATGGGTGGTCAGCACGACCATGCCGCCTCGCTCGCAGTGTCCAACCAGGTGCCGTTCCAACTGCTCCACTGCCTGTGCATCGAGTGCAGTGAACGGCTCGTCGAGAATCCACAGCGGCGGGCCGGGCAGATGCAGACGAGCAAGCGCCACGCGGCGCCGCTGGCCGGCTGAAAGCCGGTGACACGGCACGTCTTCGAAACCGCGCAGGCCGATGGCCGCCAATGCCGCCCAGATGCGCTCGCGACTGGCCGGGGTGTGCAGCGCGCAGAGCCAGGCCAGGTTTTCCTCGGCGCTGAGTGTCTCGTTGATGCCGGGCGCATGGCCGATCCATACCAGCGGGCAGCCACGTTCGCGCCGGTGTGCGGTCTGCGCCTGCGCCGTCAGGGCGACCTGCCCTTCAGCGGGCTGCATCAACCCGGCCAGCAGGCGCAGCAGGCTGGTCTTGCCACAGCCGTTGGGGCCGCACACCTGAAGCATGTCGCCGGCTGCCACCTGCACCTGCAGACGCTCGAACAGCAGCCGCCCATCGCGCTCGCAGGATAGATCGGTGGCATCCAGGTATGGGGTCAAGACTCGGCCTTATGAAATCGGATCGCACGTCACGGCGTCGAGCCGTGTTCAAGTTCTGCAGGGCATGGCCGCTATACTTCCATGGCACTGTATAGCAGAGCCGGCCGCAGTGGCCGCGCATTATACATGCGCAGCTCACGCCCAAGGGCGCAACCGACACAGGTTTCATCCATGCCTGACCTGATCAGCAACCTAGCCGCGCTGCCGTCTGCCAACGGAGCCGCGCGCGCCAGTGCCTCGAACACCGAGATGGTGAAGATCACCCAGCCACTGGACAACCTGCTGGCTTTGGGCGAGACAGTCGACGCCGAGGTGGTGTCGGTCAAGGCCGGCGCCCAGGACTTTCAACTGCTGTTGCGCCTGAGCCTGGCCGGTGGCGGGGTGGCGACGATCACCGCCAGCAGCCTGCAACCGCTGCCCCAGGGCACTGCATTGCTGGTTTCGCATCTGGCCGGCGGCGCGGCCCTGGTCGCCACCCAGGAGCGCGGCAACGGCGCCCCGCTGACCCTGACCCGCATCGACACCCAGGCATTGCCGGTGGGCACGCTGTTGCAGGGCAAGGTCAGCAGCAGCCAGATGCTGCCGCAGATCGCCGGGCAGCCGGCGGTGTATCGGGCCATGGTGACCCTGCTCAACACCGCTCAGGCGGGCAATATCCTGGCCATCGAGAGCCCTCAGCCGCTGCGCCTGGGCAGCCTGCTCAGCGCCCAGGTGATGAGCGACCGCAGCCTGAATTTCGTGCCCTTGAGCGGGCGCATGGACCAACTGGCCGTGGCCCAGCAATTGGGCGCCCAGCAAGCTCGGCAGGGTTCCTTGGACAGCCTCCTGAGCGCGGTGCAGAGCCTGCGGCAGAACCCGGAACTCGCGCCACCGACGCGGGCGGGCCTGGAGCGCCTGTTGGCCAGCTTGCCGGACATGCAGCAAATGGCCGACCCGAAAACCGTTGCACAGGCCGTGGTCGCCAGCGGCGCATTCCTGGAAGCCAATCTGCTCAACGGCCAACCGGCACCCGATCTCAAGTCGGCGCTGCTGCGCCTGATGGCGCAGATCGCGCCTGCTGCGGTGCCCAATCCGGCGGCGCAACCGGCCGTGGCGGCCAATGTGCTCGCTCAGGTGCTGCCGGGGCGCGTGCGCAATGCCCTGAATGCCTGGGGGCAGGTCAGCGAAAAAATCGTCCCGGCAAGCTTTCCCCTGCCCGCCCGCACGGCGCAGAAAAGCGAAGGCGAAGACGATCTCGAACACCTGCTGCGCCTGGCCGGTGCGGCGGTGGCGCGCCTGCAGAGTCATCAGCTCGCTGGCCTGGAACAGACCGGGCGTACCCCAGATGGCGCCACGCAGACCACCTGGCAACTGGAGATCCCCATGCGCCACCTACACGATTTCATCCCGCTGCAGGTCAAGGTGCAACGCGAAGACCCGCCACCGGACCAACAGCCCCACGACAAGAACGAGCTCAGGCCCGCCCAGGAAAAGATCTGGCGCCTGGACCTGGCCTTCGATCTGGATGCACTGGGCCCGCTGCAGGTGCAGGCGCAACTGGCCCACGGCAGCCTCTCCAGCCAGTTATGGGCGCAACGACCAGCCACCGCCCTGCTCATCGAAAACCAACTGGACAATCTGCGGCAGCGCCTGCAGGCCAGCGGTTTGAACGTGGCCGATCTGCAGTGCCATCAAGGCACCGCCCCCCAAGGCGCTCGTACGCGACTGGAACAACGCTGGGTGGATGAAACCGCATGAACGAACGAGCCCCGCGCCAAGCCATCGCCCTGCGCTACGACGGCCAGAAGGCACCTATCCTCACTGCCAAGGGCGACGATGAGCTGGCTGAAGCGATCCTGGCCATGGCGCGCGAATACGAAGTACCGGTGTATGAAAATGCCGAGCTGGTGAAGATGCTGGCACGCATGGAACTGGGCGACAGCATCCCCCACGAGTTGTACCTGACCATCGCAGAGATCATCGCCTTTGCCTGGCACCTGCAAGGCAAGACCCCTTCCGGCTTCGAACTGGCGCCTGCGCCGGCCGAGCGAGACATCACGCCCAAGGCCTTGTAGCGCCTGGGCCAGAAGGCTTTTTCCACCCCTTGAATCGAGTCTACGGCGATCGCGTCGATAGCCTTTACCGGGCCGGTTTGCTATCGGTACCGGCGGCGGCCGCCCTAAATAGTTACCACGTCCACCCGATGCGCCGAACGAATCATGGCCTGGCACGACTTTCCGTGCTCTGAAAGGAATACCGCCATGACTTCCCGATTCATCAGCCCGCAGGGTGTGCAAGCCGTCCGCGACGCCCTCCAGGATTACCCCAGGCCCGATCGCGCCGCTGCCGATGCGGTACGCAAGTGGGCGTCGAAACAGGGCCTGGAGCTGAATCCGGACAAGGTCGACGCCGTTACCCTGCACTATCGATTCAAAGGCCAGCGCTGCATCGCCAAGGTCGTGCGCAAGCTGACCATGACCCAGGCGCTGCTGTCGAACTGGCAGGGCGAATCGAACAATGATCTGATCGGCGCCGCCCTGCATGCTGCTTGGGCCGGCACCCCGCCGCCCTACCCGATCACCCTGGTCGACCATCTGGATGAAAAGGGTTTGTTCGACTATGGCAGCGAGTACCTGGTGTACAACGGCCTGTACCGGCAGACATCGTCGGCGGGCTACGACCCGGCCAACCACGTACGCCTTCCTGCCGAAGAGTTTCAACGCTTCATCTGGCACATGGACTTCCAGACGCCCTACAAGCACATGCTCAAGGGCTACTGGAAAAACGGACTGCAAGCCTACCGCGATGCGGCCAAAGTCAACTTCATCGCGGCCTGCAACAGGCAGACGAGCCACGCGAGCCTGAGCGATGCCGGTCGGGTTCTGGCCTGGCAGATTGCAGGCCTGCTGCCGCGGCCTCATGCCGTACACGTCGCCTGCCTGAATATCTACGGCTATGCAGCGACCAATCTGCTGTGCCTGAAAAACACTGCGACCGGGCTGACGGTGCTGTACATACCCGGCAACAGCTCGCCGTTCCACGAATTCACCGACGAATCGTCGATGAAGCGGTGGGTGGCCAAGCACTGCAAGCATCCACACACGCGTCGAGCGCTCGAAGCACACTTTCCACCCGGCGACGAAGCCGACACGCTGGGTTTCAGTGGCCTCGCCACCGCGCTTACGGGTCTGGGCCTGTACCCCGCCTACCACCATTTCGATCCCGACAGACATCCCGGTTTCGCCACCAGCGGTTTGTGGGTACCCGAGGATACGGTCAACTACCGGACGAGCTACTACAGCCCGCCCATCGAAGGCGACCTGTTCATGGCCATGGCCCGCCAACAGAAGAAACGCAGCGAGCAGGACGCCGCGTTCATCATCGACACCGACAGCTCGGTAACCCAGGAAAAGTGGCGCGGCTACTTCACTTCGGCCATCAACACCCTGGCCCCGATCGCGATGGTGGTGCCGGAACTGGCGCCAATCTTTGCCTTGGGCGGCCTTGCTCAACTAGGCCTTGGGCTGGATCGGGCAATCAACGGGAAAAACCTGGAGCAGCGCGCCGCCGGCGCCGGCGATGCGGTCTGGGGCATGCTCAATGCAACCCCACTGCTGCACCTGCAGATTCCCCAAAGACCGGCAATCTTCCGCTTCAAGCGTGCCGAGTTCGTCATCCCGGCACGCATCAACGGCCAGCTCGGCTACCCGCTGAGCCCGGTGCAGGCCCCGCACCTTGCGGCCCTGGAGCCAGTTCTGGAGACCGCCTTCAGCCTGCCGCAATCGGTGCAACCCGTGGCCGGGGCGGACCAGGCGCTTAGCGATGCCATCATTCGCGTGCCCAGCTACAGTGGCAGGCACGACCTTCTGGAATGTGAAATAGACGGATACGTCGCTGCCGTTCACTACGATGTGGAGCGTGACGCCTTCGTCCAGAGCACCGACCTCAACGAGATCGATCCGCCGTGCTACGTGGCGCCGCAGCCTGGCGGGCGCTCGCTGTCGCGGTTGCCGAACGTCGCGCGGCCCGTCACCGACGCCCAGCGCGCGCAGACCCTACGGGCGCTGGGGGTCGATCTGACACTGCCGCTGAGCCTTGGCGAACTGCGCCCACCGGTCATGAAAGCCATCGCGAAGAAAATCTCCTGCCTGTGGGTCGGCGACAAGGTCATCAGCGCTGCCTTGCTGGAAAACGTAGGACGCAATGCCGCCCTGCTGCGCGACAGCAGTTACCAATACCGCCTGTTCCTTTCCACGACCTCACCGCAAGCCTATGCGCGCAATGTCGAGCTGTTGGCCCAGCATGCGCCCTCGCTGCGGGTCATCCCGTTCGAACCGCATCCGCTGTACACGGCGTTCAAACGCAGTCGCTATTTTCGGCAATACCAGGCGGCCATCGAAGGCAACGGCGGAATCGCCACCAACTACGCTTCGGCATCCGACGTGCTGCGCTATCGAATTCTGAAAAGCGAAGGCGGCCTGTACATGGATATGGACGACAGCATCCTCGCACCCGGAGAGAAAACCCCCATGGGGCAGCTGGCCGAACCCATCGATAGCGTACCGCTGCGCACGTCGGACCGAGGCCTGATCCTTTCGGTGCCCCTGTCCAATGAAACCCTGGGCATGAACATCCAGTTCGGCAACAGCATGATCGGCAGCCACGCGGGCAATCCGACCCTGGATGCAGTGTCGCAAACGATGCTGGAGCGCTTCGAGGCGCAGCCACGGTTCTACGATAGCCGTCCGGATCGGGCAACCGATCCCGAAGGCTTCCAGCGTTATGCCATTACCTTGAACCACATCAGCGGGCCCGGTGCACTCAACCACACCATCAGCCAGCGGTTGCTTGAGCTGGCGCAGTACCGCGAAGCGTGGAACCTGGCGGCGTTGCCGATCCGCGACATCAACGGCGTCCTCGACTGGTCGGGGTTCAACGATGCGTATCAGACACTCACGCCACTCAACCGCTTTTCGCGGGTAGGCAGCAGCCTGAGCTGGACCCACACCTGAGTGACACCGCCGGATGCTGACGAGCAACAGGCGCTGGGCGCTCAGCCGCGGTGCAGTTTGCTCATCAGCTCGGCCTCGGCCTGGGTGAGGCCGCAGGCCTGGGTCAGCTCATCCACCGACGCGCCCATGGCCACCAACTTGCCCGCCTGGGCAAACGACAGGCTGCCGGGGTCGCGTTGCTCGAGCTGGGCCAGCTTCTCCGGCAATGGCCCAACCACCGCGCGCAACTCGTGCAGTGCTTCGCCCAGGCGCACGTTGAGATTCTGGTAGTCGTCCAGGCGCTTGGTCAGCTCGCGCAGCCGCTGATCGCGCAGCGCATCGCCTGCCGCCTGTTCAGCAGCCAGCAGGCGCTGGCTTTTCTGGTAGGACAGGAACAGCGAGACCGTTCCAACCCACAGCACCGCCAGCAGGACGACTGCAACCTCGAAGATCAATCAGATATTCTCCAGCTCGGACCACTCTTCTTCGGACATCATCTTGTCCAGCTCGACAAGAATCAGCAGTTCGCCATTCTTGTTGCACACGCCCTGAATGAACTTGGCCGACTCGTCGTTACCGACGTTGGGCGCCGTTTCGACTTCGGACTGGCGCAGGTAGACAACCTCGGCGACGCTGTCGACCAGAATCCCTACCACCTGCTTGTCGGCCTCGATGATGACGATGCGCGTATTGTCGCTGACATCGCTGGAATCCAGACCGAAGCGCTGACGCGTATCGATCACCGTGACCACGTTACCGCGCAGGTTGATGATACCCAACACGTAGCTGGGCGCACCCGGCACCGGTGCGATTTCGGTGTAGCGCAACACTTCCTGCACCTGCATCACATTGATGCCGTAGGTTTCATTGTCCAGACGGAAGGTGACCCACTGCAGGATCGGATCTTCGGAACCTTGGGCGGACGACTTCTTCATGCTACTAACCCCTCAAATGCCATGACGGCGGCGTGTTCATTCAATTCTTGACGATAGCGGTGGTGGCGGCAGGCTTGCCTGGCGCCGAGGCGACTGGACGCAGATGGCGTGCGCCGCCACTGGCGATCAGCTCGGCCAGTTCGGCGACGTCCAGCAGCGCGCACATGTGTTCGATGACGGTTCCCGCCAGCCATGGCCGCTGGCCGCGCTGACTGCGCCACTTGATCTCGTTGGGGTCCAGGCGCAGCGAGCGGCTGACCTGGTGCACGGCCAGACCCCACTCGTAGCCCTGCACCGAAATCACGTACTGCAACCCCTGGCGGAAATCGTCGCGGTAGCGATCGGGCATCACCCAACGCGCGGTGTCGAGCACTTTCAGGTTGCCACTGTTGCTGGGCAGGATGCCGAGAAACCAGTCGGGCTGGCCGAACAGCGGCGTCAGGGTCTGGCCAGCCAATGCATAGATCGAACCCAGGCACACCAGCGGCACGGCCAGGGTCAGCCCGGCAACGTCGAACAGCAGGCACTCGAACGGCTCGGCGGCCCAGCTGGGGCGGCCATCTACGGTTACCGAGAGCGGCTGCAGACTTGCCGACGGCAGATGGACATCGACCACCGGTGCGACCAGCGCCGACTCGGCTGACGAGATTGAATCGGCAATGGGCGTGGGCACCTGCCCCTGCACCGGCGGCGAAAGCACTGGCACTGGCACTGGTACCGGCTGCAGGCTTGCAGCATCGCGCACCTGTTCCTCGAGCACGGCTGCCTGGAACTCGTCGAGTCTGTCCAGGCCGGCGTCGAGATCGAGCGCTTCGAACGCCTCGGTGGCTTCATGCAACAGGCCGTCCAGGTAGGACTGCAAGGCCACCTGGGGCCGTTGGGCAATATCGACGGGACGGTTCATCAGGCTACCTGCGCGACGAGTTGTTGGGCCAGCAAATGCTTGAGCAAGGCCCGGTAGGCGACCACGGCCCGGCTCTTGCCGTCGAAGCGCGAGGGTGTCTGTCCGGCCCGGCTGGCGTCGCGCAGACGCGTGTCGACCGGGATGTAACCCGGCCATATGTGCTGTGGGTAATCGTCGCGCAAGGTGCGCAGGGTGCTCAGCGACGCCTGGGTACGACGGTCGAACAACGTCGGAACGATGCTGTATGGCAGGGCCTGACGGCGCGAACGGTTGATCATGGTCAAGGTGCTGACCATGCGCTCCAGGCCTTTGACTGCCAGGTGCTCGGTCTGTACCGGGATCACCAGTTGCTGGCTCGCCGCCAATGCATTGACCATGAGCACGCCCAGCAGCGGCGGGCTGTCAATCACGGCGTAGTCGAAGTCCTGCCACAGTTGCGCCAGGGTCTTGGCAATCACCAGGCCCAGGCCGCTCTGCCCCGGTTGCTGGCGCTCCAGCGTCGCCAATGCGGTGCTCGAAGGCAGCAACGAGACGTTGGCCTCGCCGGTCGGCAGCAGCAGTTGATGAGCCAGGCCTGGCGGCACGGCGCCCTTGTGCAGGAACAGGTCGTAACAGCTGTGCGCCAGTTCATCGGGGTTGTGCCCGAAATAACTGGTCATCGAGCCATGCGGATCGAGATCGACCATGACCACGCGCTTGCCCGCCTCGGCGAGCAAACCGGCCAAGGCGATCGAAGTCGTGGTCTTGCCTACCCCGCCTTTTTGATTGGCTACTGCCCAGACTCTCATGGTGATAATTTCCCCTCGGTAAATGGCGCACTACCGAGATAGTGAAGCTTTCGGGTTATGGGCCGGGCGGCGGACTTTTGACAGACCCAGGCGCGGACGGCACGGTTAAGGGCGTCTTTGCAGTTTGTGTGCCAGCCCGGCGCAATGCTGCATCCGGCTGGGCGTTGGCGCTGCCAGAACTGGTGATGCTGCGACGCACGTCAAGGTTGCGCGAAATGACCAGCACCACCCGACGGTTGCGCCCTCTTCCATCGGCGCTGGCGTTGTCGGCCACCGGCTGGAACTCACCATAACCGACCGCCGCCATGCGCCGCGGGTCGATGCCTTCCATGGCCATCATGCGCACAATGCTCGCTGCCCGAGCGGTCGACAGCTCCCAGTTGGTCGGGAACTGCGCAGTGCTGATGGGCAGGTTGTCGGTGAAACCCTCGACATGAACCGGATTGTCGAAGGGCTTGAGAATGCCCGCCACCTTGTCGACGATGGCGAACGCCATGTCGCTGGGCATGGCATCGCCACTGCCGAACAGCAGGCTGGACTTGAGTTCGATCTCGATCCACAGCTCGTTGCCGCGCACGGTCAGTTGATCCGAAGCAATCAGGTCGCCGAACGCCTGACGGACATTGTCGGCAATGGTCTGCAATGGGTCGACCGCCTCGCCGATGGCCGCTTCCGATTGCTCGCTGTCGGTGACCAGCGGCTGCACAGGACGGGTGGTCAAGGGTCGCTCCTCGCCGATCGGGATGGGCCTGACGCTACGGTCCGGGTCGCTGAACACCCCCACCAGCGCCTGCGACAAGACCTTGTACTTGCCTTCGTTGACCGACGAGATCGAATACATCACCACGAAGAAAGCGAACAGCAGGGTGATGAAATCGGCATAGGACACCAACCAGCGTTCGTGGTTTTCCGGCTCTTCGAGGCGACGACGACGGGCCATGCCATGCTCTCCTAGTCGAGGTAGCCTTGCAGCTTCATTTCGATCGAGCGTGGGTTCTCACCTTCGGCGATGGACAGCAGCCCTTCGAGCAGCATTTCCCGATAGGCCGCCTGACGCTGGGCGAGCGCCTTGAGCTTGTGCGCCACCGGCAGCAAAAGCAGGTTGGCGCTGGCTACACCGTAGATGGTCGCCACGAACGCCACCGCGATGCCGTTGCCCAGCTGGCTGGGGTCGGCCAGGTTGCCCATGACGTGGATCAAGCCCATCACCGCACCGATGATGCCGATGGTGGGCGCATAGCCACCCATGCTTTCGAACACCTTGGCCGCCTGCAAATCACGGGTTTCACGGTTGTACAGATCGACTTCGAGCACGCTGCGGATGGCCGCGGCCTCGGCGCCATCGACCAGCAACTGAAGCCCCTTTCGTGCGTAGTCGTCGGGCTCGGCTTCGGCACTGGCTTCCAGCCCGAGCAAACCTTCCTTGCGCGAGACCAGGCTCCAGTTCACCACACGATCGATACCGCCGGCCATGTCGATCCTGGGCGGAAAGAGAATCCAGCGCACATTGTGCAGTGCGCGCTTGAACGCACTCATGGGCGACTGGATCAGCGCCGCCGCCAGCGTGCCACCGACCACGATCAGCGCGGCAGGACCATTGAGCAGCGCCGACAGGTGGCCACCCTCGAGAAAATTGCCACCGATGATGGCAACGAACGCGAGGATGATCCCGATCAGGCTGAGTACATCCATCAGCCGCACGCCTCGACCAGGTGCCGGCCAATGTCGTCGAGGCTGTAGATGGCGTCGGCCAGGCCAGCCTTGACGATGGCCATGGGCATGCCGTAGATCACGCAGCTTGCTTCGTCCTGGGCCCAGATGTGACTGCCGCCCTGCTTGAGCAGGCGCGCGCCCTCTCGACCGTCGGCGCCCATGCCGGTAAGCACCACCGCCAGGACCTTGTCGCCGTAGGACTTGGCCGCCGAACCAAACGTGATGTCCACGCAGGGTTTGTAGTTCAGGCGCTCGTCACCGGGCAGAATCTTCACCGCGCCGCGGCCGTCGATCATCATCTGCTTGCCGCCGGGCGCCAGCAATGCCAGCCCGGGACGCAGCACGTCGCCGTCCTCGGCTTCCTTGACGCTGATCCGGCACAGCTTGTCGAGGCGCTCGGCGAACGCGCGAGTGAAGGCGGCCGGCATGTGCTGGACGAGCACGATCGGCGTTGGAAAATGTGCCGGCAGCTGGGTCAGCACGCGCTGAAGCGCCACCGGCCCTCCGGTGGAAGTGCCGATGGCCACCAGTTTGTAAGGCTTGCGCCGCGGCGTCGCACTGCTGGCGGTCGGCGCCGGCGCCCGCACCGGCGTCACCGGTGCGGGCGTACGCGTTGGCACGGGCCGCGACGGTGTCAGGGCGGCTGTAGAGGCCGCGGCCGCGAGCGCCGGAGCGGGCGTGGCCATGTGCGCACCCAGCCGGCGGTTGCTGCGCGAGAGTGTGTGGATCTTCTCGCAGAGCATCTGTTTGACCTTCTCGGGGTTGCGAGAAATGTCTTCGAAATTCTTCGGCAGGTAATCCACCGCCCCCGCGTCGAGGGCGTCGAGGGTTACCCGCGCGCCCTCGTGGGTGAGGGAGGAAAACATCAGGACCGGGGTGGGACAGCGCTGCATGATATGACGCACGGCAGTGATGCCGTCCATCATCGGCATCTCGTAGTCCATGGTGATCACATCGGGTTTGAGCGCCAGGGCCTGATCGATCGCTTCGCGGCCATTGGTAGCGGTCCCGACCACCTGGATGGTGGGGTCCGACGAAAGAATTTCCGAGACGCGGCGGCGGAAAAAACCGGAATCATCCACCACCAGGACCTTGACTGCCATAAACACTCCACTACGATCAGATACGCCGTGCGGCGTAGCGCTTGAGCATGCTCGGTACATCGAGGATCAAGGCGATTCGGCCGTCACCAGTGATGGTCGCGCCGGACATGCCGGGCGTGCCCTGCAGCATCTTGCCCAGCGGCTTGATCACCACTTCTTCCTGCCCGACCAGTTGGTCGACCACGAAACCGATGCGTTGGGTGCCGACCGACAGGATGACCACGTGGCCCTCGCCCTGCTCCTCGTGGGCCGCCGACTTGACCAGCCAGCGCTTGAGGTAGAACAACGGCAGCGCCTTGTCGCGCACGATGACCACTTCCTGGCCATCGACGACGTTGGTGCGCGAGAGGTCCAGGTGGAAGATCTCGTTGACGTTGACCAGCGGGAAGGCGAACGCCTGGTTGCCCAGCATCACCATCAGCGTCGGCATGATTGCCAGGGTCAGCGGCACCTTGATGACGATCTTCGAGCCTTGGTCCTTGGCCGAGTAGATGTTGATCGAGCCATTCAGCTGGCTGATCTTGGTCTTGACCACGTCCATGCCGACGCCGCGGCCCGACACGTCGGAAATTTCCGTCTTGGTGGAAAAGCCCGGCGCGAAAATCAGGTTGTAGCAGTCGGACTCGCTGAGGCGGTCGGCGGCGTCGCGGTCCATCAGGCCCTTTTCCACGGCCTTGGCGCGCAGGACCGCAGGGTCCATGCCCTTGCCGTCATCGCTGATCGACAAGAGGATATGGTCGCCTTCCTGCTCCGCCGACAACACCACGCGCCCACCGCGCGCCTTGCCGTTGCGTTCGCGCTCTTCCGGCGTCTCGATGCCGTGGTCGACGGCGTTGCGCACCAAGTGCACCAACGGGTCGGCCAGGGCCTCGACGAGATTCTTGTCCAGGTCGGTTTCTTCACCGACCAGTTCCAGGTTGATTTCCTTCTTCAACTGCCGCGCCAGGTCGCGGACCAGCCGCGGGAAGCGTCCGAAGACCTTCTTGATCGGCTGCATGCGCGTCTTCATGACGGCCGTCTGCAGGTCGGCCGTGACCACGTCCAGGTTCGATACGGCCTTGGACATGGCTTCGTCGCTGCTGTTGGCGCCCAGGCGCACCAGGCGGTTGCGCACCAGCACCAGTTCGCCGACCATGTTCATGATTTCGTCCAGGCGCGCGGTGTCGACCCGTACGGTCGTCTCGGCTTCGCTGGCAACCGGTTTCTCGGCCACCGGTGCACGTGCAGGGGCTGCCTCGACCTTGCGCGGTGCCGCCACCGGCGCGGGCGCGGCCGGAGCCGGCTGCGTCTCGGGCAGGCTGGCGACATCGCTGAACTTGCCCTTGCCATGCAGTTGGTCGAGCAGTGATTCGAACTCGTCGTCGGTGATCTGGTCGCTCGTGGGAGCCTGAGCCTGCGCCTGGGCAGGCGGTGGCGTGACCGCATCGGCAGTGAACGTACCCTTGCCATGCAACTGGTCGAGCAGCGCCTCGAACTCGTCGTCGGTGATCTCGTCGCCAGACGCACCCACGGCAGCCTGCGCCGAAGCGGCTGGCGATGCCGCAGCCGGCGCTAGCGCATCGACCGCGAACTGACCCTTGCCGTGCAGCTGGTCGAGCAGCGACTCGAATTCGTCGTCGGTGATATCGTCGCTGGCCGCGCCGTGCTGTGCAGCAGCGGACGCGGTGGGCGCGGCGGCCTGCGCTTTGGCCGCGCTCAAGGAATCGAGCAATTGCTCGAACTCGCTGTCGGTGATGTCTTCGCCCGGCGTCGAGGCGGGCGCCGCAACGGGCACCGCCACGGACGGCGCAACGACCGCCGCAGCCGGTTCGGCCAGGCGCGCCAGGGCATCGAGCAACTGGGGGCTGGCCGGCGTGACCGGGGAGCGTTCACGCACCTCGGTGAACATGCCGTTGACCGCGTCCAGCGCTTCGAGAACGACATCCATGAGTTCGGCGTCGACCCGGCGCTCACCTTTGCGCAAGATGTCGAAGACGTTCTCGGCGATATGGCAGCACTCCACCAGCTCGTTGAGCTGGAGGAAGCCGGCGCCGCCTTTTACAGTGTGAAAACCGCGAAAAATTGCATTGAGCAAGTCGGCATCATCGGGACGGCTTTCCAGCTCGACCAGTTGTTCGGACAGTTGCTCGAGAATTTCGCCGGCCTCTACCAGGAAATCCTGAAGGATTTCTTCGTCGGCGCCGAAGCTCATGTGGATGCTCCCTGGAATACGTGATTAACGGTCAACACAGTCAGGCGCAGGCGGTGGCCTAGAAGCCCAGACTGGACAGCAGATCGTCGACATCGTCCTGACCGGATACGACGTCTTCACGTTTATCGGCATGGATCTGCGGACCTTCACCCTTGGCGGGATGTTTTTCTTGATCTTTTTCGGCGCGGAGCTGTTCGTGATCATGCTGGATGCCGGCGAAGCGATCGACCTGGCTGGCCATCAGGACCAGTTTGAGCAGGTTGCTCTCCACTTCGGTGACCAGCGCGGTGACACGCTTGATGACCTGGCCGGTGAGGTCCTGATAATCCTGGGCCAGCACGATGTCGTTGAGGTGGCTGGCGACTTCGCGATTGCCCTGCTCGCTGCGGGTCAGGAAGCTGTCGACCCGGCGCGCCAGTTCGCGGAACTCGTCGGCGGCCACTTCGCGGCGCATGAAGCGCTGCCAGTCGGCGCTCAAGGCACTGGCTTCGGCACTCAGCGTATTGAGCACCGGGGTGCTCTGCTCGACCAGATCCATGGTGCGATTGGCCGCGTTTTCGGTCAGGCGTACCACATACGACAGACGTTCGGTCGCGTCGGTGATCTGCGAAACCTCTTCGGCCTGGGGGATGTTCGGATCGATCTGGAAACTGACGATTGCGCTGTGCAGCTCGCGCGTAAGCTTGCCCACTTCCTGATACAGGCCGCGATCGCGGGTCTGGTTCAGTTCGTGGATCAATTGCACCGCGTCGCCGAAACGGCCTTTTTCAAGGCTGTCGACCAGCTCCACGGCGTGTTTTTTCAGGGTCGACTCGAAGTCCCCCAACGTGCTTTGTTTGTGGTCCATTGCGCCCCCATTGCAGACTTCAGCTATTGACGCGCTCGAAAATCTTTTCGATTTTTTCTTTCAGCACTTGCGCAGTGAAAGGCTTGACCACATACCCGTTGACCCCGGCCTGGGCGGCTTCGATGATCTGCTCGCGCTTGGCCTCGGCGGTGACCATCAGCACCGGCAGGTGCTTGAGGCGATCGTCGGCGCGCACCTGGCGCAGCAGGTCGATGCCGGACATGCCAGGCATGTTCCAGTCGGTGACGAGAAAATCGAAGTTGCCGCTGTGCAACATCGGCAAGGCGGTGTTGCCATCGTCGGCCTCGGCGGTGTTGGTGAAGCCCAGGTCACGCAGCAGGTTCTTGATGATGCGCCGCATCGTCGAGAAATCGTCGACGATGAGGATTTTCATGTTCTTGTCCAATTAGACCTCCAGCAGTCTTGAACACGCCCAGCCCCTGGACGTGCATAACAATCGAATTCGCCTGAGCCACTTGCCGCTGCAGATCGCCTACCCGCGCTACGCCAGCGGGCCTCTTCACGGACAGAGCCCGCTTCCACGGTCTCGACCTGTGTGGGAGCGGGCTCTGCCCGCGACAAAGCCCGCACCGGTCTTGCCGTTCCTTCAGCGTGCCCGCCATTCCCCCAGGCGCCCGCGAAGTCGCGCCGCGCACTGGCTGTGCAACTGGCTTACCCGCGATTCGCTGACACCCAGTACCTCGCCGATTTCCTTGAGGTTCAGCTCTTCGTCGTAATACAACGACAGGACCAGCTTCTCGCGCTCGGGCAGGTTGGCGATGGCCTCGGCCAGCGCGCTTTGAAAGCGTTCGTCCTCGAGATCCCGCGAGGGCTCCAGCGAACCGCTGGCGCCGTCTTCGTGCAGGCCCTCGTGCTCACCGTCCTGCAGCAGATCGTCGAAACTGAACAAGCGGCTGCCCAGGGTATCGTTCAGGATCCCGTAGTAATCATCCAGACTCAGACTAAGTTCGGCAGCGATCTCGTGATCTTTAGCGTCGCGACCGGTTTTCGACTCGATTCGGCGAATGGCATCACTGACCATGCGGGTATTGCGGTGCACCGAACGCGGCGCCCAGTCGCCCTTGCGCACTTCGTCGAGCATGGCGCCGCGGATACGAATACCGGCGTAGGTCTCGAAACTGGCCCCCTTGCTCGAGTCGTACTTGGTCGAGACCTCCAGCAGACCGATCATGCCGGCCTGGATCAGGTCTTCCACCTGCACGCTGGCTGGCAGACGCGCCAGCAGGTGATAGGCGATACGCTTGACCAGCGGCGCGTATTGCTCGATCAGCTGATGCTGCTGCGAGTCGCGCGACGCCTTGCTGTACATACGGTATCCGCTGGCACTCATGATACGGGCCCTGCGCTGGTTTGCTGGACCAGGCGTTCGACGAAGAACTCCAGGTGGCCACGGGGGTTGGCCGGCAAAGGCCAGGTGTCTACTTTCTGCGCGATCGCCTTGAAGGCCAGCGAGCATTTGGAACGGGGGAACGCCTCGTACACGGCGCGCTGCTTCTGCACGGCCTTGCGCACCGACTCATCGTAGGGCACGGCGCCGACGTACTGCAGGGCAACGTCGAGGAAGCGATCGGTCACCTTGGTCAGCTTGGCGAACAGATTGCGCCCTTCCTGGGGGCTCTGCGCCATGTTGGCCAGGACCCGGAAGCGGTTCATGCCGTAATCGCGGTTGAGCAGCTTGATCAAGGCGTAGGCATCGGTGATCGAGGTGGGCTCGTCGCATACCACGAGCAGGACTTCCTGGGCGGCGCGGACAAAGCTCACTACCGATTCGCCGATACCGGCGGCGGTGTCGATGATCAGTACGTCGAGGTTGTCGCCCACATCGCTGAAGGCCTGGATCAGGCCGGCATGCTGGGCCGGGCTCAACTGCACCATGCTCTGGGTACCCGAGGCTGCCGGCACGACACGGATGCCGCCGGGGCCCTGCAACATCACGTCGCGCAGTTCGCAGCGACCTTCGATCACATCGGCCAGGGTGCGCTTGGGGGTCAGGCCCAGCAACACGTCGACGTTGGCCAGGCCAAGGTCGGCGTCCAGCAACATGACCCGGCGGCCGAGCTCGGCCAACGCCAGGGACAAGTTCACTGACACATTAGTCTTGCCGACGCCACCTTTGCCGCCGGTCACCGCGATCACCTGTACGGGATGCATGCTGCCCATGTTCGTTCTTTACCTTGTCTAGACCGAGGCCACACGAGTGGCTGCCAGTTCGATTGCTCGAGTGTTTCCTGGCAACCCTACGATGCAGGAAGAGTGTGTTTGCATAACGTTCTTCACCTCAGCCAACTCGCTTGTCGGGGCTGTGGTAGAGACCCGCGAACATATCGGCCATAGCCTCTTCGCTGGGCTCTTCTTGCATTTGCACGCTCACTGCGCGGCTGACCAACTGGTGCCGGCGCGGCAAATGCAAGTCATCGGGAATGCGCGGCCCATCGGTAAGATAGGCAATCGGCAGTTCCTGACTGATGGCCAGGCTCAGCACTTCGCCGAGACAGGCCGTTTCATCCAGTTTGGTCAGGATGCACCCGGCCAGACCGCAACGCTTGTAGCTATGGTACGCCGCGCTGAGCACCTGCTTCTGGCTGGTAGTAGCCAGCACGAGGTAGTTGCGCGCATTGATCCCGCGTCCGGCCAGGCTTTCGAGCTGCATGCGCAGGGCCGGATCGCTGGCTTGCAGGCCAGCGGTGTCGATCAATACCACGCGCTTGCGCAGCAGGGGTTCCAGGGCCTGTACCAATGACTGGCCCGGATCGACCTGAGTCACCGATACATTGAGAATGCGGCCCAGGGTCTTGAGTTGTTCCTGGGCACCGATGCGAAAGCTGTCCATGCTCACCAGCGCCACGCTCTGGGAACCGTACTTGAGCACATAACGGGCCGCCAGCTTGGCCAGGGTGGTGGTCTTGCCCATGCCAGCCGGGCCGACCATGGCGATCACGCCACCTTCTTCGAGCGGTTCCACTTCCGGTGTACGGATCATACGCGCCAAGTGCGCCAGCAGCATCCGCCATGCCTGCCGAGGTTCGTTGATTTCGCTGGTCAGGCTGAGCAGCTCGCGAGCGATCGGGCCGGACAAGCCGATGCGCTGCAAACGACGCCACAGATTCGCCTGCGCCGGCTTGCTGCCTTGCAGCTGGGTCCAGGCCAGGGAGCCCAGCTGCACTTCCAGCAGTTGGCGCAAACCGTTGAGTTCGGAACGCATGGAATCGAAAAGACGTTGGTCGACGGCAGGCTGTGGCGCCGGGGCCACCTGCACACGCGGGGGCTCTTCGCGACGCGGCTCGACCAGCGGCTCGGCGGCGGTCAACGGCAGGCCGGCAACCAGCTGGCGGTTGGTGGCCGCATCGCTCTCGCCACGGGTGCTCAGCTCGGCCTGGGCCGAAACGATGCGCGATTGGGTCTTGCGCAGCTCTTCTTCCAACTCGAGGTTGGGCACGCGCGGCGCCAGGGCCGACAGCTTGTAGTCCAGCGCTGCGGTCAGCTCGACGCCGCCGGCGATGCGACGGTTGCCAATGATGGCAGCGTCGGCGCCCAGCTCATCGCGGACCAATTTCATGGCCTGACGCATGTCGGCGGCGAAAAATCGCTTCACTTGCATAACCCACTACCTCAGCCGTTGGGCCCTACTGTCGCAACGATGGTGACTTGCTTGTTATCAGGGATTTCCTGATAGGCCAGTACGTGAAGGTTGGGGATCGCCAGGCGACCGAAGCGTGACAGCATCGCGCGGACCGGACCGGCCACCAGCAGTATCACCGGTTGGCCCTGCATCTCCTGCCGCTGCGCCGCATCGATCAGGGATCTCTGCAGTTTTTCCGCCATGCTCGGTTCCAGCAAAACGCCTTCTTCCTGACCCTGACCAGCCTTCTGAAGACTATTTAGCAATATCTGTTCCAACCTTGGTTCCAGCGTGATGACAGGCAGCTCCGACTCAATGCCTACAATGCTTTGCACGATTGCGCGGGACAAACCGACCCTGACGGCCTGAACCAGCGCGGCGGTATCTTGACTCCGATGCCCGTTGTTGGCGATGGCTTCTGCGATGCTGCGGATGTCGCGTACGGGTACCTGCTCTGCCAGCAGGGCCTGCAGGACCTTGAGCAGCGAAGACAGCGAAAGGATGCCCGGAACCAGCTCTTCGGCCAGCTTGGGCGAGCCTTTTGCCAGAACTTGCAGCAATTGTTGCACTTCTTCGTGGCCGATCAGCTCATGGGCATGCTTCTGCAGAATCTGGTTCAAGTGCGTGGCCACTACCGTACTGGCATCGACCACCGTGTAGCCCAGCGACTGCGCCTGGCTGCGCAGGTTGACGTCGATCCAGACCGCGTCCAGACCAAACGCCGGATCCTTGGCGGTGATGCCGTTCAACGAGCCGAACACCTGACCGGGGTTGATTGCCAGCTCGCGATCCGGGTAGATCTCGGCTTCGGCGAGGATCACCCCCATGAGCGTCAAACGATAGGCGCTGGGCGCCAGGTCGAGGTTGTCGCGAATATGCACGGTAGGCATCAGGAAGCCCAGGTCCTGGGACAGCTTCTTGCGTACGCCCTTGATCCGCGCCAGCAATTGGCCGCCTTGATTGCGGTCCACCAGCGGGATCAAACGGTAGCCAACTTCCAGGCCGATCATGTCGATGGGCGTCACGTCATCCCAGCCCAGTTCCTTGGTTTCCTGGGTGCGCGTCGGTGAAGGCAGCAGCTCTTGTTGGCGCTGCACTTCGGCCTGGGCCTGGACCTTGACGTCGTTCTGCTTTTTCCACAAAAGGTAGGCACCACCACCGGCGATGGCACCCAGGGTGATAAAGGCCATGTGCGGCATTCCGGGCACCATGCCCATGATCACCATCAGCGCGCCGGAGACGGCCAGTGCCTTGGGCGAGGCGAACATCTGCCGCTGGATCTGCTTGCCCATCTCCTCGGAGCCTGAAGCACGGGTCACCATGATGGCTGCCGCGGTGGACAGCAACAGCGATGGCAACTGAGCGACCAGGCCGTCACCGATGGTCAACAGGGCGTACACCTTGCCTGCCTCGGCGAATGGCATGTTGTGTTGCAACATGCCCACCAGCATGCCGCCGATCAGGTTGATGAACAGGATCAGCAGACCGGCGATGGCGTCGCCACGGACGAACTTGCTGGCACCGTCCATCGAGCCGTAGAACTCGGCTTCGGCGGCCACTTCGGTACGACGCGCCTTGGCCTGGTTCTGATCGATGAGGCCGGCGTTGAGGTCGGCGTCGATGGCCATCTGCTTGCCGGGCATGGCATCCAGGGTGAACCGCGCGCTCACTTCGGAGATGCGCCCGGCGCCCTTGGTGACCACCACGAAGTTGATGATCATGAGGATGGCGAACACCACGATACCGACGATGTAGTTACCGCCGATCACCACCTCACCGAATGCCTGGACCACTTTACCTGCGGCGGCATGGCCTTCCTGGCCGTGCAGCATGATCACCCGCGTCGACGCCACGTTGAGTGCAAGGCGCAGCAGCGTGGCCACCAGCAGGATGGTCGGGAACACGGCGAAGTCCAGCGGACGCAGCGCGTACACGCACACCAGCAGCACGACGATGGACAAGGCGATGTTGAAGGTGAAGAACACGTCCAGCAGCAGTGCCGGGATCGGCAGCATCATCATCGCCAGCATCACCAGCAACAGCAGCGGCACGCCA
The DNA here is from genome assembly GCF_014235765.1 of Pseudomonas baltica. GTDB lineage: Bacteria > Pseudomonadota > Gammaproteobacteria > Pseudomonadales > Pseudomonadaceae > Aquipseudomonas > Aquipseudomonas baltica. The sequence continues at coordinate 571,595 of NZ_JACMYH010000002.1, read as the reverse complement.
AGGTTGCCGCGGCCAAGGCCGACGATGTTGCTGCGAGCGGTGTTGATTAATTGAGAGCGATCCACCGACATTCCCCACTTCCCCAAGCGAACTTTTGACGCGCCAGGCGTCTTGCCAAGGGGTAGTGCAAGAAGGGGTCCAACTTTTGCCGGAGGGGGTTAAAGATTATCGAGGGGCTGCCGAGATGGAGTGAAATCGATCTATCGGGGGCGCGGCCTTCGCGGGCAGAGCCCGCTCCCACAGGGTATCGACCTGCCCGCGAAGGGCGCGACGCGGTCTAACTGTCCCGCTGTAGATCCGGCGGGATCGGCAGGTCCTGCAACGGATCGGGACGCTTGCCTCGCCCGGCCTGGTACTGGCGGATCTGGTAGACATAGGCAAGCACCTGCGCCACCGCCAGGTACAACCCCGCAGGAATCTGCTGTTCGATCTCGGTGGAATAGAAGATCGAACGCGCCAGGGCCGGTGACTCCAGCACCTGGATGCGATGCTCGTTGCCGATCTCGCGAATTTTCAAGGCAATGAAGTCCGAGCCCTTGGCCAGCAATACCGGCGCATTGCCCTTCTCCGGATCGTATTTCAACGCCACCGCGTAGTGAGTCGGGTTGGTGATGATCACGTCCGCTTCGGGAATCGCCGTCATCATCCGGCGCTGCGACATTTCGCGCTGCAACTGGCGTACCCGCCCCTTTACCTCGGGCCGGCCTTCGGAGTCCTTGTGCTCGTCCTTGACCTCCTGCTTGGTCATCATCAGCTTCTGTTTGCTGCTGTAGAGCTGGAACGGCACGTCCACGGCGGCAATCAACGCCAGCCCACAGGACATCCACAAGGCGCTCCAGCCGACCAGCTGCACGCTGTGGATGATCGCCATTTCCAGCGGCTCGTTGGCAATCGCAAGCAGGTCGGTACGGTCTTTGGCCAGCACCATCATGGCAACGATCAGGGTGATGGCGAACTTGGCCAGCGCCTTCAGCAATTCGGTCAATGCATGCATGGAGAACATGCGCTTGAGGCCGGCGGCCGGGTTCATGCGGCTGAACTTGGGCGCCATGGAGCTGGCGGCGAACAACCAGCCGCCCAGCGCGACCGGGCCGATCAGCGCCGCCAGCAGCAAGGTCAGCAGAATCGGCTGGGTCGCCAGAATCGCCACCTTGCCCGACTGCAGCAGAAAAATGCCCATGTAGCGCTCATCGAGCAACACCTCGCGGCTCAAGGTGAAGTTGCTGCGCATCAGTTCCAGCAGGCTTTGCGCAAGATGGCCGCCGAACGCCAGCAGCGCGCCGCACCCGGCGACCATCACTGCCAGCGTGTTGAGCTCCTTGGAACGGGCGATCTCGCCCTTCTCGCGCGAATCCTTCTTGCGCTTGTCCGTGGGGTCTTCTGTCTTGTCCGCACCGCTTTCGCTTTCGGCCATTGCCTACTCCGCTCGCGCCAATTCGCGCAGCCACTGCAGGGCGTTGGCCGCCAGCGGCTGATACTGGTTGAGAATGTCGCCCAGGCTGACCCACAGGATGAACATCCCCAGCACCAGGGTCAGCGGGAAACCGATGGAAAAGATGTTCAGTTGAGGCGCCGCGCGGGTCATCACGCCGAAGGCAATGTTGACCACCAGCAAGGCTGTGATGGCAGGCAGCACCAGCAACACCCCGGCGCCCAGCACCCAGCCCATGCGCAGCACCACGTCCCAGTAGTGCGCGGTCAGCAGGCCGCCGCCGATGGGCAGCGTGGTGAAGCTCTCGGTGAGCACCTCGAACACCACCAGATGGCCGTTCATGGACAGGAACACCAGGGTCACCAGCATGCTGAAGAACTGGCCGATCACGGCCACGGACACGCCGTTGGTGGGGTCGACCATGGACGCGAAGGCCATGCCCATCTGGATCGCGAGAATCTGCCCGGCAACGGTAAAGGCCTGGAACAGGAACTGCAGCGAGAAACCGAACAGCGCGCCGATGATGATCTGTTCGGCCACCAGCAGCAGCGCCTGGCCGCTGATCGCATCCACCGTGGGCGCTGGCGGCAATCCCGGCACGATGACCACGGTAATGGCCACGGCCACGTACAGGCGCACGCGCTGCGGCAGTACCTGGGTGCCGAAGATCGGCATGGTCATCAGCATCGAGGCCACGCGGAACAGCGGCAGGATGAAGCTGGCCACCCAGCCGCCGATCTGCGCATCGGTCAATTGCAGCAGCGGCTGCATCAGCCGATCACCTGCGGAATATTGGAGTACAGGGTAGTGATGTACTCCATGAAGGTGCGCACCATCCATGGCCCGATGACGATCAGCGTCACCAGCATGACCAGCAGGCGCGGAAGGAAGCTCAGGGTCTGTTCGTTGATCTGCGTGGCGGCCTGGAACATGGCGATGATCAGGCCGACGATCAGGCTCGGCAAAACCAGGATCGCGACCATCACGGTGGTCAGCCACAGCGCTTCGCGAAACAGGTCGACGGCGACTTCCGGGGTCATGGATTCACGCTCCTGTGAAAGGCAAAGTCATACACCACCGAAACTCCCGGCCAGGGTCCCGATGATCAGCGCCCAGCCATCGACCAGCACGAACAGCATGATCTTGAACGGCAGCGAGATGATCAGCGGCGACAGCATCATCATACCCATGGCCATCAGCACACTGGCGACCACCAGGTCGATGATCAGGAACGGAATGAAGATCATGAAGCCGATCTGGAACGCCGTTTTCAGCTCGGAGGTGACGAACGCCGGCACCAGGATGGTCAGCGGCGCCTGGTCGGCGCTGGCGATGTCGGTGCGCTTGGACAGCCGCATGAACAGCTCCAGGTCGCTCTGCCGGGTCTGAGCCAGCATGAAGTCCTTGATCGGGCCCTCGGCACGTGCCACGGCATCCTGGGCGCTGAGTTGTTCACTCAGATAGGGTTGCAGGGCCTGCTGGTTCACCTTGTCGAACACCGGCGCCATGATGAACATGGTCAGGAACAGCGCCATGCCGGTCAACAGCTGGTTGGACGGCGTCTGTTGCAGGCCCAGTGCCTGGCGCAGGATGGAAAAGACGATGATGATACGTGTGAAGCTGGTCATCAACATGACGAACGCCGGAATGAAACTCAGCGCCGTCATGATCAACAGGATCTGCAGATTGACCGAATACTCCTGCTGGCCGTTGGCACCGCTGGTCATGGTCAATGCCGGAATCTGCAGCGGATCGGCGGCCATGGCCAGGGGCGCCACCAACAGCAGGCCCAGCGGCAGGACAGTGCGCAACACACCCATCACTTCTTATCCTTCTGGTCCTTGCCCAGCAGTTCCATCAGGCGCTGGGCGAATTCGGGTGTGGCCTGGGTGGTTCGGTCGGGTGGCTGCACCGGCGTGCTCATCACGTGCAGCGCGCTGATGCGCCCCGGGCTGACACCCAGCAGGATCTGCTCCTCGCCCACTTGCACCAGCACCAGCCGATCACGTGGCCCCAGCGCCTTGGCGCCAATCACGTCGATGACCTGGCCCTGGCGCGGCGCCGCCTGGTGCACGCGCCGCATCAGCCACGCCAGGGCGAAGATCAAGGCCACCACCGCCAGCAGCCCCAGCACGGTCTGGGTCAACTGACCGGCCAGGCCAGTGCCTCCCGACGCCACCACCGGCGCCGCAGCAGGGGCCACTTCCAGCGCTGCCAGGGCGACCACGGGCAAGAGCAGCAAGGCCCACAGGAACCGGCCCATCACCGCAGCTTCTTGATGCGTTCGCTGGGGCTGATCACGTCGGTCAGGCGAATGCCGAACTTCTCGTTGACCACCACCACTTCGCCATGGGCGATCAAGGTGCCGTTGACCAGCACGTCCAACGCCTCGCCGGCCAGACGGTCGAGCTCGATCACCGAGCCCTGGTTGAGCTGCAGCAAATTGCGGATGCTGATATCGGTCGCCCCAACCTCCATGGAAATGGTCACCGGGATATCCAGGATCACATCGAGGTTCGGGCCCTCGAGCGTGACCGGGCCGTTACCCGATTTGGGCGAACTGCCGAACTCCTCCATCGGCAGGCGGGAGGAACTCGAACTGCCGCGCGTATCGGCGGCCAACAGCGCGTCGATATCGTCCTGCCCGGCATCCCCGGACTCATCCAGAGCCGCCGCCCATTCATCGGCGAGCGCCTGGTCTTCGGCAGAAATTGTCTCATCTTGATCAGCCATCAGTGGTCCTCGACGGGCATCTAAATCATCAGGTCAAACCGATCAGCGACGCTCGATCGGTTCGATAACTTGTAAAGCCAGGTTGCCTTTGTGCGAGCCAAGCTTGGCTTTGAAAGAAGGCACGCCATTGGCACGCAGGATCAACTCTTCCGGCAGTTCCACCGGGATCACGTCGCCGGGCTGCATGTGGAGAATATCGCGCAGCTTGAGCTGACGCCGCGCCACGGTGGCGCTCAGGGGAACGCTGACATCCAGGACATCTTCGCGCAGGGCCTTGCTCCAGCGCTCGTCCTGGTCGTCCAGGTCGGACTGGAAACCGGCATCGAGCATCTCGCGCACGGGCTCGATCATCGAGTACGGCATGGTCACGTGCAGGTCCCCACCGCCGCCATCGAGTTCGATGTGGAAGGTGGAGACCACGACCGCCTCGCTGGGACCGACGATGTTGGCCATGGCCGGGTTGACCTCCGAGTTGATGTACTCGAAGTTGACTTCCATGATGGCCTGCCAGGCTTCCTTCATGTCGAGAAAAGCCTGGTCCAGCACCATGCGTACCACGCGCAGCTCGGTAGGGGTGAACTCGCGGCCCTCGATCTTGGCGTGGCGGCCGTCACCGCCGAAGAAATTGTCGACCAGCTTGAACACCAGCTTGGCATCCAGAATGAACAGGCCAGTGCCGCGCAGCGGCTTGATCTTCACCAGGTTGAGGCTGGTCGGTACGTACAGCGAATGCACGTACTCGCCGAACTTCATCACCTGCACGCCGCCTACCGCCACATCGGCAGAACGACGCAACAGATTGAACATGCTGATGCGGGTGTAGCGAGCGAAGCGCTCGTTGATCATTTCCAGCGTCGGCATGCGCCCACGCACGATGCGATCCTGAGTGGTCAGGTCGTAGCTCCTGATCCCCCCGGGCTCGCCATTGCCTTCGGTTTGCACCAGGCCATCGTCGACGCCATGCAGCAGCGCATCGATCTCGTCCTGGGACAGCAGGTCCTGTACGGCCATGAGTTGTTCCTACTGCAATACGAAGTTAGTGAAGAGCACCTGGTCGATCACGGGCTTGCCCACTTCTTTCTGCGCCACTTCCTGAACGCTCGCGGTAGCTTTCTGGCGAAGCATTTCCTGGCCGATCGGCGTGGTCAAGGTTTCGAACGGCTGCCCGGAAAACAGCATGACCAGATTATTGCGGATGACCGGCGTGTGCACCTTCAGAGCATCCATGTCGGCCTTGTCCCGCGCCTGCAAGACGATGCTGACCTGCATGTAGCGATCACGACCGTTCTGCTTGAAGTTGACCACGAAGGCGGGTGTCAGGGGCTCGTAGATCGCCGCAGGTTTGGTGTGGGTAGCATCTGCCGTGGCCTTGTCCGCGGGCGCCTCGGCGGGTTTGTGCATGAGGAACCAGGTCGCCCCGACCGACAGGCCGACGGCCAGCAGCAAGCCCACGACCAGCAGGATGATCAGCTTGAGTTTGCCCTTGCCTTCCTTGGCTGCGGGTTCCTTTGCTTCTTCGGTCTTTGCCATGCCAATAATCCGTCACCATTGAGGGGTAAGCGTACCCATGGCGACGATGGAGCAAGGGTTATGCCAACAATCCTGTGGGCTCGATTTCGAGCCTGGCAACCGACCCCTTCAGGCACTGTCAGGCGTAGTAATCCACAGCGCTGGTCCCCAGCACCGTGCCGGAGGTCAGGGGCTGCGCAGCCGCGACGGCGGGCTCGGCGGAATCGAGCGCGTCCGCACCAGAGCGTGCGCCACCCGTGCGGCGGCTCTGTTGCGCCTGCTGCTCGCCTTGGGACTGACGGGACTGGTCGGAAACGTTGACGTCCAGCTGCCCCATGCCCTGCTGGTTGAACATGTCCTTGAGCCGATGCTGCTGGCTCTCCAATGCCTCACGCACGCCGATATGGGCGCTGGTGAAGGTCACTTGGGTCTGCTGGTCCGGGGTGATGTCGACGCGAATGTCCAGGCGCCCCAGTTCCGCCGGTGTCAGTTGGATGTCGGCTGATTTCAAGTTCTGGCTGGACAGGTACATGACCCGGTTGACCAGGCCTTCGGTCCATCCTGACTGCTGCATGGCCAACGGCTGGCCCAGCGGGCTGGCCAGCGGTGCCGCAGTGCCGGTCTTGGCCGTGGTCGACTGGGTCAAGGCCTGCAGGCGGTCGGCGAAGTTATCGAGGCGGCTGTCGCTGGCCGTTGCGTCGGCATCCTTCAAGCCCCCGCCGATCAAACCAGCAAAACCGTCATCGCCGCCCTCACCCGCTTCGCCTGCCGACTCCTTGCTCACCATGGCCGCCAGACCATTGACGAAATTGCCTTCTATACCCTGCTCGCCTGCCTTCGAGGGATCGCCCGATGACGTTTGGCTGGCATGTGCAGAGGTAGTGCCATTATTTTTGGCCGTCTGCTCCAGGGCCAGGCGCAGCGCCGGCAAATCGGCAAGCACGTCTTGAGCTGGATCGAAATCCTCGCCAGCGCCGACGCTATCGCTGTCCGCCGGGCTGAGAGCGGCCACTGCCGGTGGCGGCACCTGGGCCAGTGCCGGATTGGCAGCGGGATCGGCCGGGATGGGTACCGCGGCAGGATCGACCGGTGCCGCAGCAGCGCTAACGCTGGGATCGTCCTTGTCGGCGGTATCGCTGACCTTGTCGTCGTCCTTGGCGGCGGGCTTGTCGGTTTTGTCGGTCTTGTCGAGCTTCTCAGGCTTGTCGGCCTTGGCAACTGGCAACTTCTTGCCGCTATCGGCAACCGCCGGGTTGGCGCCGGCCGCCTTCGAGGCCGGCGGCGTGACGGTTTCCCGTGGGGCACTCGGCGCAGGCTCGGTCCGCGGCTTGACCGCGACTTCGTGGTTTTGACGGGCATAGAGATCGGCGAAACGTGGCGCCGAATCGTTGTCCGCTGCACTGGGCCTGGCCGCGCCGGTGACCGAGGTGGCGCGAGCAGCGGCGCCCAGTTGCAGCAACAAAGGGTTTGAAGCGACAGCCATGAAGATCTCCCCGATACGGTGGCGTTAACGCTGATTGCCATGGAGAAAGCAAGTATCGGGCCAGCGAGGAACCAGCAACGTCAACGACGCTCAACCTGCAAAGCGCGCGCGCTCCTGCGAGTACAGTTGAAGGACCAGGACGAATTCGCGGTCGATCCGCTGTACATAAGCATCCACACCCTCCAGCGCGCCTTGTCGGCAGTACTGCTCGAGCTCGCTGCACAACTGCGCCAGGCGCAGGGCGCCCATGTTGCTGCTGCTGCCCTTGAAGCTGTGGGCGGCATGGCCCAGTTCGACCAGATCGTGGGACCGGTGCAGTTCGTTCAAGCGCAGTTGCGAGTCGCTCAGGAAGGTGTCGAGCAACAGAGGGTATTCATCCTCCATGACCTCTTGCAGGGCCTCGAGGGCCGTGGGGTCTACATGGGGCTTTTGCAGTGCTTCAGCCAGTTGTTCTTCAGCCAATTGTTCGATGGGCACTTGTTCGCTCCTTGATCAAGCCGATTACGCTTGAGACTCCCAGGTAAATTCGACGTGCGCGCTGCGCCCGTCTTCCGACCAGCCCGCGCTGTGGCTCAGTTGGCGGACCAGATTGACACCACGCCCAGACAGTCCGTGCACGCTCGGCGGCTTCGCCAGGACCTGTTTCGGATCGAATCCCTTGCCGCTGTCTTCGACCACGATTCTCAGGACTCCGCCAACCCCGTGCGGGCGTATCTGCAAGTGTATGCGTATATAGCCCTCTTCCAAAGCCGCCAGGCGATCGTTACGCAACGCGTAGTACTGGGCGAATCCGGTGGCATCGCACTTGAGCGCGGAATCGAGGCCGAGTACGCCATGCTCCAGCGCGTTGGAGTATAACTCGGCAAACACGCTGTACAGCTCTCCACTCTGCGGACGCAGGCCGTGAATTTCCTGCAGCAATTGCAGGATGTACGGCAAGGGATTGAAGCGGCGCAAGGTGTCGGCACGAAACTCGAACATGGCCGACCAGTCGAGCGGGCTCGACTGGCCGCTGTCGGAATAGATCAGGCTGGCCGGGGGCTGGCGCTCGGCGTCGATCAATGCCAGCTGCACCATGCTCACATCGTCGCGCGATTCACCGCGGAAATCATGCAAAGCCTGCAGGATGCCTTCGAACAGCGACTCAGGGTCCTTGTGCGTGTCGAAGACGCGTTCGAGCCTCTCCACACCGAAAGACTGCTCTTGCGCATTGCTGGTTTCGATGACGCCGTCGGACAGCAGCAGAACTCGATCGCCCGGCGCCAGCGGCCAGACCTCGGTCTGGTCCTCGAAACGGGTGGCCGGCAATACGCCCAGCGGCAGATGACGCGACACCAGCGCGACACGCGCCGAGCCATCCTGGCGGTGCAGGTAGCCGTCGGGCATGCCGCCGTTCCAGACTTCAACCGTGCAACGCTGGAAGCTCAGGCGCAACATGGTGGCGCAGCAGAACATGTCCACCGGCAGGATCCGCTTGAGCTTGGCGTTCATCTCGCGAAGAATCTCGTTGAGCCCGTAGCCCTTCGCCGTCATGCCATAGAACACCTCGGCCAAGGGCATCGCGCCCACCGCCGCCGGCAGCCCGTGCCCGGTGAAATCACCGAGCAGCACATGCATGTCGCCCGAAGGCGTGTAGGCAGCCAGCAGCAGGTCGCCATTGAACAGCGCATAGGGCGACTGCAGGTAACGCACGTTGGGGGCGTCGAGGCATCCGGAATGGGCGATCTGGTCGAACACCGCCTTGGCCACGCGCTGCTCGTTGAGCAGGTAGTCATGGTGGCGGGTGATCAGGTCTCGCTGCTCGAGCACCGTGGCCTGCAAGCGGCGCAGGCGATCCATTGCCTTGATCTTGGCGGCCAGGATCACCTGGTTGTAGGGCTTGGCCAGAAAATCGTCGCCACCGGCGTCCAGACAACGCACCAGCGCCTGTTCTTCGGTCAGCGAGGTCAGGAAGATCACCGGCACCAGGGCCTCACCGGCCAGCTGCTTGATGGCACGCGCAGCCTCGAAGCCGTCCATGACCGGCATCATGGCATCGAGCAGCACCAACTGCGGACGCTGCTGGCGGAACACTTCGACCGCCTCCTGGCCGTTGCTGGCCGTGATCACCGCATGCCCCTGACGTCGCACGATGCTGGACAGCAGCATGCGGTCGGTCATGTTGTCGTCGGCGATCAGGACCGTCAGTGCTTCCTCGTTGGCTGGCTGCATCAGGAGATCTTGAACAACTTGTCGAAATTGGAGATCGCCAGGATCTTGCGCACGTCGGGAGAAATGTTCATCAGTGCGATGTCGGCGTTGTCGCCCCCGGCGTGGTCGCGCAACAACAGCAGCATGCCCAGGGCCGAGCTATCCATGTAGGTAGTGTTCTTCAGGTCGATGACATAACGGCTGGGCTTGCCGGCACGCTCGTCTTCGTAGGCTTCGCGAAACTGCTGGTGCAGGCTGAAATCGAACCGGCCCGAAATGGCCACCGATGACGTATTGCTTTCAGGGTCGAAGGTCTGGGTGACAGAACTCTGGGTTACAGCCATGTATTAATGCTCCTTGGGTGTGCCTTGCAGGCCAGATGTAGCACCGCTCTGCAGAGCGTTCAACGGGGTACTGACAAATTCCGGCTAAAAGTTCTCGTGCCTGGGCAGGCGTTGCGACAACTCGTCGAGCAGCCGCTGTTCCCGCTTGTCCTCCAACTGCCTGGCCTCGAGGATATAGCGCTGCACCAGCTTGCGCAGCCCTTCCACTCGAGCATAGGCCTGTTGCCAGGTGGCGCGCGCATTGTTCAAGTTGTTCTGATGCCACGCAAGGCTCTGTTTCTGCTGGCCGACGGCCGTTTCCAACTGGTTGAGAAAGCGCTGATAGTTCAACAACCATTGCCCGGACACGCCACGACTGCCGTTGCTGATCCACTGTTGCTGGTAGTCGTTGCGGAAGCGTTCGAGCTCGGCCAGCTTGGCTTCGGCCAGGCTCACCTGGCCCTGGAAATGCCCCAGCCGCTGGGCAGCCTTGCGCTCGGTGCTTTCGGCCATTTCCACCACGGGCGCCAGGCGCGCCGCACGACTCATCGCCATCGTCGCTTACCCCGGTGCCACGGGCGTGAACACTGCCGCCAGGCGCTCGGCGCTGGCCTGCAGGCTTTCATTGTCGTTCAGACCCTGGCGCAGGTAGCGCACCAGTTGCGGCTGAAGGGCAATGGCCAGGTCGGTCTCGCGATCGCCGCCGGCCACGTAGGCACCGACGCTGATCAAGTCGCGGCTCTGCTGGTAGCGCGACCACAGCTGCTTGAACTGCTGGGCCTGGGCCAGATGCTGGGGGCTGACCACGCTGGGCATCACCCGGCTGATCGACGCTTCGATATCGATGGCCGGGTAATGTCCTTCTTCGGCCAGGCGCCGCGACAGCACGATGTGGCCATCGAGTACACCCCGTGCCGAGTCGGCGATCGGGTCCTGCTGGTCGTCGCCTTCGGACAACACCGTATAGAACGCGGTGATCGAGCCGCCCCCGGCCTCGGCATTGCCGGCCCGCTCGACCAGCTTGGGCAGCTTGGCGAAAACAGAGGGCGGATAGCCCTTGGTGGCAGGTGGCTCGCCGATAGCCAGGGCGATTTCCCGCTGGGCCTGGGCAAAACGGGTCAGAGAGTCCATCAGCAGGAGGACGTTCTTGCCCTTGTCGCGGAAATATTCGGCAATGCGGGTGCAGTACATGGCCGCGCGCAGACGCATCAGCGGGGCTTCGTCGGCCGGCGATGCCACCACCACCGAACGGCGCAGGCCCTCCTCGCCCAAGGTGTGTTCGATGAACTCCTTGACCTCGCGGCCGCGCTCGCCGATCAGCCCGACGACGATGATGTCGGCCTCGGTGAAGCGCGTCATCATGCCCAGCAGCACACTCTTGCCCACGCCGGTACCGGCGAACAGACCCAGGCGCTGGCCACGGCCCACGGTCAACAAGCCATTGATGCTGCGAATGCCGACATCCAGTGGCTGGCTGATGGGATCACGCTTGAGCGGGTTGATGGTGGGCCCGTCCATGGGGATCCAGTCCTCGGCCTTCATGCCGCCCTTGCCGTCCAGCGCACGGCCGGCGCCGTCGAGAATGCGTCCGAGCATGCTCATGCCCATGGGCAGGCGCCCGGTATCGGCAACCGGGACCACCCGCGCGCCAGGCGCGATGCCGCTCACGCTGCCCACCGGCATCAGGTAGATCTTGCTGCCGGAAAAGCCCATGACTTCCGCTTCAACCTGCACCGGCTGGTCGCTGTCGTCGTTGATGACCACACAGCGACTGCCCATGGCGGCACGCAACCCTTCGGCCTCCAGGGTGAGCCCGACCATGCGCAGCAGGCGGCCTTCGACGATTGGCTGGCGCGGCAGGTCGATGGCCGCCTCGTAGGTGCCCAGGCGCTTGCCGAAGCTGGTGCGATCAAGCTTCATCGGGCTCACCCAGCTCGATGGTGATGTCGGCCGGGGCCGGGTGCATGTTCTGCTCGTGCAGTTGGTCGAACAGCTGGGCAATGGCCTGGGTGATGCGCGTCTCCATGCTGGCATCGATGCGACTGTGCTCGGTTTCGATACGGCAGCCACCGGGCTGCAGCGCGTCGTCTTCCTGGATGCGCCAGTTTTCCTCGTGCTTCTCCCGCAATGACTTGATCTGCTCGAAATCCTGGGGGTTGATGAAGATGCGGATGTTGTTGGCGCCCATGGGCAACAACTTGAGCGCCTCACGCAGTACTTTCTCGATCTGGCTGGAATCGGTGACCAATTCGCGGCGAATGACCTGTCGGGCGATGTGCCCTACCAGCTCGACCAGGGATTTTTCGATCTGGGTGTCCTGATCGGCGATGGGCGTCAGCAGGTGCCCCAACAGCCGGTCGAACTGGACGAGCTTGCTGGCCAGTGCGGCCTCGGCTTCCTGACGCACTTTGAGCTGGGTACTGTGAAAGCCTTCTTTTTCGCCGGTGGCGAAACCCTCGTTGTAGGCTTCCTGGCGAATGGCTTCGAGTTCTTCCAGGGTGATGGGCTGGACCTCGTCGAGGGGAACCTCTTCGATCTCCTCGACCGACACCGGCGCCAGCACCACCTCGACGGCGGGCCGTTCGGGATCGAAACTGGGCAACGCCCACAGGTCGGCGCTGCGCGCGTCGACGGCGCGGATCAGTTCACTGACGGGTTCTTGCGGGGGGCGGGACATGGCTTGCGATTCCTGGCGCCTGGGTGCGAAGTGGGGTCGCTCGGAGCCGACCACCCCAGGGTGGCCAGCCTCCACGACAGAGGTCCGGGAGAGGGACGATTAGATCATCTCTTCCCCACCCTTGCCACCCAACACGATTTCACCGGCCTCGGCCATGCGCCGGGCAATGGTGAGCACTTCCTTCTGCGCCGACTCGACATCGCTGACCCGCACTGGCCCCTTGGCCTCGAGGTCGTCGCGCAGCAGTTCGGCCGCGCGCTTGGACATGTTCTTGAAGATCTTTTCGCGCACGCCTTCGTCGGCGCCCTTGAGCGCGACCACCAGTACGTCGGAAGATACTTCGCGCAACAGCGCCTGAATGCCGCGATCGTCGACATCCTTGAGATTGTTGAAAACGAACATCAGGTCTTCGATCTGCCCGGACAGCTCTTCATCGACCTCGCGTATGGAGTCCATCAACTGGCCCTCGGACGAGCTGTCGAGGAAGTTCATGATGTCGGCGGCGCGCTTGACCCCACCCAGCGTGGTCCGCGTTGCGTTGGAGTTGCCGGAGAACTGTTTCTCCAGAATGGTATTGAGCTCTTTGAGCGCCGCAGGCTGTACGGTGTTCAGCGAAGACACGCGCAGGATGATGTCCAGGCGCGCCTTGTGCTCGAAATGCGCCAGCACTTCGCCGGCCTGGTCGGGGTCGAGGTAGGCCACGACGATCGACTGGATCTGCGGGTGTTCGTAGCGAATCACATCGGCCACGGCGCGGGGTTCCATCCATTTCAGGCTGTCCAGGCCGCTGGTGTTGCCGCCCAGCAGAATTCGGTCGATCAGGCCGTTGGCCTTGTCTTCGCCAAGGGCCGAGGTGAGCATCTTGCGGATGTAGTTGTCGGAACCCACGCCCAGGCCGGTCTGGTCGCCGACCACGGTGACGAACTCGCTCATCACCTGCTCGACCTGCTCTCGGTGCACATTGCGCATCTGCGCCATGGCCACGCCCACGCGCTGGACCTCCTTGGGACCCATGTGGCGAAGAACCTGCGCCGCGTCGGTTTCACCCAGCGACAGCAGAAGAATGGCGGCCTTGTCGACCTTGGTCAGCTTGGGGGTGACGGCTTGTGAACTACTCATCGGCATTGATCCACTCTTTCACGACCTGGGCCACTCGGCCCGGGTCTTCGGCCACAAGACTCTTGATTGCATTCAGTTGGGCGTCATAGCCCTCGGTCGGGCTGGGCAGCAGAATGCTCTGCGGCCCACCCAGGCTGACCCTATCGTTGGCCAGCTCGCTGTCCATGCCCAGGGCGGCCACACCGCCCACCCCGCCGACGGCACCAAGTTCGCCATCGCCCGGCCTGGATTTGCCACCACCGGTGATGTTGGTCAGCACCGGGCGCAACACGCCGAACACCAGGACCAGGATGAACAGCACGCCCAGCGCCTGTTTCATGATGTCCCAGAACCAGGGTTCCTTGTAGAACGCAGGCTCGGTGATGACTTCCGCCGAGTTGGGCGCGAACGGTACGTTGATCACGGTCACGCTGTCGCCACGGCTCGCATCGAAGCCCACGGCATCCTGTACCAGACGGGTGAAACGGGCCAGCTCCTGGGCATTCCAGGGCGCCAGGGTCACGGTGCCGTCGGCCGGGTTGACCTTGGCCTGGTCATCGACCACCACGGCGACCGACAACCGGATCAGGCGACCCTGCTGCTGCTTGGTGTGGCTGATGGAGCGGTCGAGCTCGAAATTCTTGGTCGACTGCTGACGCTTGTCGGCCGGATACGGCGCCAGCATCGGCTGGCCGGTGGCCGGATCCATGATCTGCTGGCCATTGGCGTCGAGCAGCGGCTGGCCTGGTTGGATCGCGCCGGCAGCTGCCTGACCCTGGGCGGCATTCTGCGGTGCAGTGGCCGGGCCCGGTGGCTGGTTGCTCAAAGCGCCGGGCACACCCGATGGGCCCGAACCGCTGGAACGTTGCTCGCTGGTGGACTGCTCGCTGCGCAGTGCCGGCTGGTCCGGGTTGAACTGCTCGGAGGTCGACTCGACCGCGCTGAAATCCAGGTCCGCCGACACCTCGGCCTTGAACCGATCACTGCCCACCACCGGTTGCAGTATGTTGTGGACACGCTGGGTCAGCATGCTTTCCATGCGGCGACTGTAGTCGTACTGCTTGCCGGCCATGGTCAACGCGTTGTCTTCCAGCTGCGCCGACAGCAGGGTGCCCTTCTGGTCGACGACCGACACGTTGGACTTGTTCAGTTCCGGCACGCTGGTCGCCACCAGATTGACGATGGCCGCGACCTGGCCGGCGTCCAGGGTCCGGTTGGGGTACATTTCCACCAGCACCGAGGCGGTTGGCTTGCGTTCGTCACGGACGAACACCGAACTCTTCGGGATGGCCAGGTGCACGCGCGCAGCCCGGATATTGTTCAGGCTGCCGATGGTGCGGGCCAGCTCCCCTTCCAGGCTGCGGCGGTAGCGCGCCGTTTCCATGAACTGGCTGGTGCCCAGGCCTTGTTCCTTGTCGAGCGACTCGTAGCCGACGTTGCCGTCGCTGGGTGCAACGCCGGCCGAGGCCAGGGCGATGCGCGCACGCGACTGGTCGTCGGCCTTGACCAGCAAGGCGCCGGAGTTGGGTTCCACGGTATAGGGAATGTTGGCCGTGGTCAGGGTGTCGATCACCTGCTTGGTGTCCATGCCCGCCAGGCTACCGTACAGCGGCCGGTAGTCGGGTTGCTGCGACCAGAGCACCACGGCAAAGCCGATCGCGACGCTCGCAGCCAGGCCGACCAACAGGCCGACCTGACGCAGCATGGTCATCTGCGACAGATTCTGCAGGACAGACAAGCCCATGAGCGGCGATTTGTTGCCGCTCTTGGCAGGGAGGTTATCGGTGGTCGCTTCAGCCATGACTCAATTCGTCCTCAGACCGGCATCTGCATGATGTCTTGGTATGCCTGGACCAGCTTGTTGCGCACTTGGGTCAAGGCTTGGAACGAGACACTGGCTTTCTGCGAAGCGACCATCACATCGGTAAGGTCGACGCCGCTCTTGCCGATCTCGAAAGCAGTGGCCAGTTGGCTGGAAGCACCCTGCACGTCCGCGACCTTGTTGATGGCGCCGCCGAGCATGTCGGCAAAGCTGCTGGCGCCAACTTCCGGCGCCGCAACCGCCGCAGGCCTGGCCATGGCGTCCGCCTGCATGGCGCGCATGTCCAGCATCAAGCGGTTGAATTCAATACCTTGGCTCATGGGTGACCCTCTGCGACGACCTGCGTTTTTTTGACACTGCTGCATTCACTACAGAGGTAGTAGCAAGGAGGGTGCCAGTTGCAGTCGCAGGCTTGCGAAACAGATCGATGGCGACGAATCGCCGCAGTCGCTGCCAGTCAGCGGGCGTCCGTCACGAGGCGAACAGACTGGCCTCCACGTCCATTCCGGCATCGCGCATCTGCGCCAGCTTGTAGCGCAGCGTCCGTGGACTGATGCCCAGGCGCTCGGCGGCTTCCTTGCGGCGGCCGCGCTCGCTGCGCAGGGTGTCGATGATCATTTCGAATTCCCGTCGGCGCAGATCGTCCTCCAACGCGCCGGCCGGCAGCCCGACCGGGGCCTGGGTTTCCAACGGCAGTGCTGGGGCTCGGGCTTGCACCGCCAGGCTCAACGGCGGCAGCGGTGCCGCGCCTGCAGGCCCGGCCAGGCAGAAGTCGGCTGCCTGGATCAAGCCGCCGTGCTGCAGGATCAAGGCGCGCTGAATGGCGTTGTCCAACTCGCGAACGTTGCCCGGCCACGGATGATCGAGCAGGCACTGTTCGGCCGGTGGCGAGAAACGCACAGGCGCGTGCTTCATCTTGTCGACATGGCGGTCCAACAAGCGTCGCGCCAGCGGCAGGATATCGGCGCGGCGCTCGCGCAGAGGTGTCCACGCCAGCGGGAAGACCGAAAGACGGTAGAACAGGTCTTCGCGAAAGCGCCCCGCCGCCACGTCGGCCGCCAGGTTGCGGTTGGTGGTGGCGATGACGCGTATGTCCAGGGCAATGGGTTTGCGCGCGCCGACGCGCTCGACCTCACGCTCCTGCAACACACGCAACAGCTTGGCCTGCAGGCCCAGCGGCATCTCGGAAATTTCATCGAGCAACAAGGTGCCGCCATCGGCCTGCTCGAACTTGCCCGCCTGCGCCGCGACAGCGCCGGTGAACGCGCCCTTCTCGTGGCCAAACAGCGTGGCTTCGAGCATATTGTCGGGAATCGCCGCGCAATTGATGGCGACGAACGCCTGTTCTGCGCGCCGCGACTGCTGGTGAATGTAGCGTGCCAGCACTTCCTTGCCGGTGCCTGATTCACCGGATATCAGCACCGTGGAATCACTGCGTGCAACCCGTGCCGCCAGCTCGAGCAAGGCGAGGCTGGCGGGCTCCAGTGCGACCGGGCCGTGATCGGTACCGGCCGGGACCAGGCCGCGGCCATGCCGGGTCACCAAGTCGAGCAGCGCGCGCGGCTCGAAGGGCTTGACCAGGTAGTCCGCCGCGCCCTGGCGCATGGCATCCACCGCACGCTCGACGGCGCCATGGGCCGTCATCAGCAACACCGGCAGTTGCGGCTGCCGGGCGCGCAGCCTGGCAAGCAACTGGTGCCCATCGATACCGGGCATGTTGACGTCGCTGACCACGATCCCGAAGGGCTCGCGCGCCACTGCCAACAATGCTTCCTCGGCACAGGTCACCGCCTCGAATTCGAAGCCACCCAGCTCCAGCGTATCGCCCAGCGCCTCGCGCAGGGCCCGGTCGTCCTCGACCAACAGCACCTTGATGCTCATGGAGCGCGCTCCTGCAGGGCCACCAATGGCAGGGTCAAAGTGGCGCAGCAGCCGCGGCCAAGCGTGGAGCGCAGTATCAACTCGCCTTGATGCGCCCTTGCCACGGCCTTGACCACCGACAGGCCGAGCCCGGTACCGGTGGGCTTGGTGGTGAAGAACGGCTCACCGAGCCGCGCCAGCGTTGCCGGAGCCATGCCAGGCCCATCGTCACTGACGCAAAGGCGCAGGGTGTCGTCGCGCGCATACAGATGGACCTTCAGCCGTGCCTCGCCGGCGCTGGCCTGGATGGCGTTGTCGATCAGGTTGAGTACCGCGCCCACCAAGGTATCCTTGTTGCACAGCAACTCGCCGGCATGGCTGTCGCACTGCCAACGCACGGCAACATTGTGCACATGGGGCTGGGCGGCGGCCTGCAGGGCCTGCAGCAACTGGCGGGGCGTGAGGCGATCGGGCAGCGGCAGCTCGCCGCGGGCGAACACCAGCATGTCGCGAACCTGGTTTTCCAGTTCGTGCAGACGCTCCTTGAGGCGTCCAGCGAAGCGCTGCTGGGTCTGCACCGGCAGTGGTTTTTCGGTCAGGTGACTGGCGTACAACAGCGCTGCCGACAGCGGCGTGCGTATCTGGTGGGCCAGCGAGGCCATCATCCGGCCCAGTGACGACAGGCGCTCACTGCGCGCCACTTCGCTCTGCAGACGGCGGGTCTCGGTCAGATCGGTAAGCAACACCAATTGACCAGGCTCGGCGTCCAGCGAGCGGGTGGAAATCGACAGACGCCGCCCATCGATCAAAGAGATTTCATGACCGTCGTCGCGGCGTGGCGCGAAACTGCGGACGATCACCTCGCGCCACAGTTCGCCTTCCAGAGGCGCACCCAGCATATTCGCGGCTGCCGGGTTGGCTTCGCGCACACGACCATGCCCATCGATGACGATGACGCCGCCGGGCAACAGATCGAGCAGGTTCTGCAGGCGATTGGCAAGCCGTTCCTTTTCCGCCAGTTCGGCCAGGCGCTGGGCGCTGACCACTTCCAGCTCACCCTTGAGCGATGCCACGCGCGCCTCGAGCAGGCTGTAGGAGTCGCTCAAGCGGTCGGACATCTGGTCGAACAGGACGAACGCCTGGTCCAGCCCCTGGCGGCTGTCGGATGGCGCTACGGACACGGAAGCGTCGCTGCGGGGCATGGGCGCGGAGGGCTGGATAGCGGCCTGTGGCATGGGTCTCTCTCACTTGGCTCACCGTCAAAAACGGTATCGTGAAAGGGATAAAAGCAATAGCCGTGCCGAATGAAACCCTGCGGGCTGCGAGCGCCGCAAGGAACAGTCGAATGGCACAGGGAAAGTCTGGGAGTTCAAGCGCTTGGCGCGCTTTGCCGGAAACGGCAGATGTTGTATGAAGCATGGCCACTGCCTGCAGGGCAGCGGCCGGTCGAGCCGCAGGCGTCAATCGTCTGCCTGTTGCTCTTCGCCCTCGCCTTCGCGTCGGCTCATGCCGTACTTGCGCATCTTCTCCACCAGGGTGGTACGGCGGATGCGCAGACGTTCCGCAGCGCGGGCGACGATACCATTGGCATCGTCCAGCGCCTGCTGGATCAAACCCTGTTCCAATCCGCCCAGGTAGTCCTTGAGGTCGAGCCCCTCGGGCGGCAGCATGGCGCTGGAAGCGAAGTCGGGCGTATGGCCGTTGATTGCCACACGCTCTTCCAGATCGCTGCGCAGGCTGTCGACCAATTGCTCGTCTTCGTCGTCGACGTAGCGAAATTTCTTCGGCAACTCGACCACGCCAATCACACCATACGGATGCATGATCGCCATCCGCTCGACCAGGTTGGCTAATTCACGCACGTTGCCCGGCCAGCCATGGCGGCAGAGCGACATGATGGCTGCCGAGTTGAAGCGGATCGACCCACGCTTTTCATGCTCCATGCGCGAGATCAGCTCGTTCATCAACAGCGGGATGTCTTCCACGCGCTCGCGCAGCGGGGCCATCTCGATGGGGAACACGTTGAGGCGGTAATACAGGTCTTCACGGAACGTGCCGACCTCGATCATGCTTTCCAGATTCTTGTGCGTGGCCGCAATGATGCGCACATCGATGCTCTGGGTCTTGTTGCTGCCCACGCGCTCGAATGTCCGTTCCTGTAACACTCGCAGCAGTTTGACCTGCATCGGCAACGGCATGTCGCCGATTTCGTCGAGGAACAGGGTACCGCCGTTGGCCAACTCGAAGCGGCCGGCGCGGCTGGTGATCGCGCCGGTGAAAGCGCCCTTCTCGTGACCGAACAGCTCGCTTTCGAGCAACTCGGCCGGAATCGCGCCACAGTTCACCGGCACGAACGGCGCATCGCGACGCTTGGAATGGTAGTGCAGGTTGCGCGCGACCACTTCCTTGCCGGTACCCGACTCGCCGAGGATGAGCACGCTGGCATCGGTATCGGCCACTTGCTGCATCATCTGGCGCACATGCTGGATGGCGCGGCTGGTGCCCACCAGGCTGCGGAACAGGTTGGGTTCGCGCTGACGGCCGCGCTCGCGGGCCTGGTCGTACATCTCGCGATAGACCTGGGCACGGTGCAGCGAATCGAGCAGCTTGCTGTAGCTGGGCGGCATCTCCAGGTGCGACAGCACGCGACGACGCAGGTCGTCGGGCAGCTCGACGGCACCTGGCTCGCCCAGCAGCAACACCGGCAGGAACTCGTCCCAGTTGGCGAGCGTCTTCAGCAGGCCGGCAAGGTTGCCCGAAGACACCTCCCCCACCAGGACGCAGAGCACCTCGCGGCTGGACGACAGCGCGTCGACCGACATCTGCCAGTCAGCGCTGCCACAGGCCAGGTTCTCTTCGCCAAGAAAGTTCAGGATGACCGCCAGATCCCGGCGGCGAACGCTATCGTCATCGATCAGCAGAATTTTGGTTTCACGCCACATGCAATAGCAACTTCCCTAGTCAACTCGAAGCCCGAAAGGGCGCTTTCGACGTTTTTGGCCATGGTTTCAGCTAACAGACGCCAGACGAATCGTAACAGCCACTAGTAAAGGCAAAAAAATCGACTTAGTCAAATTTATGGCGCAATGGGCTGTCAGCGGAACAGATGGTAAACCTTTGCAGCGTTCTTCGCTTGGGTGAACTGTGACATTTCGTCGACAACTGACTGACGCGCTAATCGAGTGACGTTGAGTAATTGACGGTAGACCTCGAGCAGATCCTCGAGGTGACTGCGCAACTGCACTGGGTCTTCCGGGACTTCCTGCAATACGCTGTCGACACAAGCCCGGCATTCGATGTCCAGAACGCCGATCGCGTCCCAATCGCCTGCCTGCATGGCGTCTACCAAGGCGTGGCGAGTCTGCTGAATCCGCTGTAGTGCACTCATGGCAAACTCCTCAGGCCGGCTGTGCCGATTCGTGGCTGGCGATGGCGTCCCAACCGCTCTTGACGGTGATCATCAGCCGGGCGACTTCGTCGATCAACTGCGGATCATTCTTGATGTTGGCTTCGGTCAGGCGGCCGGACATGTAGGCGTAAAGGTCGTCGAGGTCCTTGATGGATTGCGACTCGCCGGCCTTGCTTGGATCCAGCCCCTGGCGCAGGCCACCAATGATGGCCACGGCCTTGCCGAGCATCTCGCCCTTCTGCGATACCTGACCACGGCTCAGCGCACCCTTGGCCTGGGCCATGCGATCGAGACTGCCCTGCATCAGCATCTGCACCAGCCGATGCGGCGTGGCTTCGGATGTCTGGGCATGGGAATCGACCTTCTGGTATTGGCTCAGCGCTCTCATGGCGTTCATTGCGGCGGACCTCGTAACACATGATTTGATGTTGTATCGCTTGGTTACTATGTCGTCGCGCCGAGGCAAAACTTTAGCCGAGTGAAGGGAATATGCGTACATGCATGCCATCGGGTGGGCAATGCCTTCGATCTAGGTGCGATCGAGTAAAAAACTGATATGCAAAGGCCCGAAATGAGCCGGGCCTTTGGGTTGCACGATGCATCAGTCGTTGTCGGAGTTGTTCAGCGCATTGAGCGTGGTCATGATGCTCTTGCTCGTAGCGTTGAGCTGCGCGACGAGGGTGTCCATGGCGGTGTACTTGGCATTCAAGGTGTCCGTCAGGTTCTTGATCCGACGATCCAGGGACAACTGCTGCTCGGTCAGTTTGGTCAGCGTGCCGGAGAGCGAGTCCGAACGCGAAGCGAGAATGCCGCCTTTCACCGCATAGGCATCGGTCGCCGTGGTCATGCGCGAAAGCAAGCCATCCTTGCCCGTGAACATGTCCTGGATGGCCGCCACGTTGGCGGTATCGGCCATGGCCTTGCTCCACTTGGCGTCATCCATCGCCAGCAGACCGGTCTTACGGTCGGTGTTGATCCCGAACTGCGACAGGGTCAGCTTGCTTGAGCTCGAGGAGGTGACCAGTTCGGTGCGCATCGCCTGGATCATATGACGCACGGTGGAATCGCCGGTCAGCCCTCCCCCACTCGTTGTGCCGTCGGCACCGATGGTGACCTTGGTCAAGGTATTGAGCTGGGTCATCAATGCGTTGTAGGCGTCCACGAACCCGGTGGTGGCTTTCTTCAGGGTATCGGTGTTGGTGCTGACGGAGATGGTCGACTTGCTGCCGGCCTCCAACAACTTGAGCGACACGCCACTGATGGCCGCAGCTACTGTGTTGGTCGAAGACTCCATCTCGATGCCGTCGATCTTGTAGACGGCATTGACCGGTTCGGTCACGGTGGTGGAAGCGGTCAATTTGCCGAGGCCGCTGTCGGCACTCGCGGTCATGGTGATCTCGGTGCCTTTGCCGGTGGTCGACGAACTCAGGACCAGGCGCGAGCCACTGGCGTCGGTGAGGATGTTGGCACTGATACCGCGACCCACCATCTGGGTGTTGATCAGATCGCGCGTCTGCGCCAACGTCGCACCCGCCGGAATGCTGATCTCACTGTCCTTGTAGGACTGGGTGATCGTCAGGGTCTGGGGCGTCGACGTGGCGTTGACCACGGCGTCGCTCTTGTCGGCATAAACGCCGGAAGAAATCTTCGAAGCGCTGGCAAGGCTTGTCACTTCCAGCGAGTAGGTACCGTCGGAAGCGGAATCGGTTACGGTCACCGAAGCAGCCTTGTCGTTGGACGAGGCACCCGTCAGGCCACTGAAGTTCGAGGCCTTGTTCATCGCGGCAACGGCGGTGCGATACGTTTCGAGCGCGCTGGTGACGGTGCCCACGGCGGTCAAGGTGGTCGTGGTGGTCAGCGTCTGCGTATCGATCTGCTTTTGCTTGGGCGCTTTTTCGGCATTCACCAAGGCGGTGACAATGGCATCGGTGTCGATACCCGAGCCTACACCACTGGATTTGATCGCCCCGCTGGTGCTGGTCGTACTGGTGGTGCTCTTGGCGGGGGTGGTAGCCGCGGTAGTCGCGGCGGTGTTCGTGGTACCGGTAGTGGAGGAAACAGTAGCCATCGGTATCTCCTAGAATCGAGTCAGGCATGTTTTTGACGGATACCGCCCCAAGCACACCCAGCTACATTTTTCGTGCCAGCTCAGATGGTCGCGTCGAGCAGACCGCTGCGACCCTCTGCCAGGCTCTGCGCCAACTTGAGCGCGGCCTCGGTTGGTAACTGACGAATGATTTCACCGCTGTCCGTAGCGATGACCTTGACCACGACGGCATGCGTCGAGTCGTCGATGGAGAATTCCAGGTTGCGCTGTGCGGTATTCACATGCGCCTGGAGGTCCTTCACCGCTTGTTCCAATTCGGCCCGCTCGGGAGTCCCCGACTCGACCGCGGGTTCATCCTGCTTGACCTGCCGGGCAGGCAGGGAGGCGGCGCTCGCTGGCGCTGGCGCTGACGTGGCGGCAAGAGGCAATCTTGCAGTAACGCTCATGTCCATGTTGATCACCCCGAAAATCAAAAAACGGAAGGGTGCGTGGGCACCCTTCCGTCAGTCAGCCAGGGGCCGTATTACTGAAGCAGCTTCAGTACGGACGATGGCAGCTGGTTGGCCTGGGACAGGATCGCGGTGGATGCCTGCTGCAGGGTTTGCTGCTTGGTCAGTTCAGCGGTTTCCGAAGCGAAGTCGGCGTCCTGCACGCGGCTACGGGCAGCGCTGGAGTTTTCCGAGATGCTCTGCAGGTTGGAAACGGTGCTGTCGAAGCGGTTCTGGATCGCACCGAGGTCCGCACGTTGCGAGTCGATGTTGGAGATTGCCTTGTCGATGGCAGCCAACGCTTTCTGAGAGTCTTCAGCGGTGGTGATATTGCTGTCGCTGATGGTTTTCAGCTCGGAAGTCTTGGCTGCGCCGCCGAAGTAGCTGGTCAAAGCTGCAGCACCGCCCGTGGTACCGCCCAGTACGGAGAATGCCTTGCTCGAGTCCAGCGACACGTCGCCGGTCACTACCATGTCATTCACGATGGCCGTAGGCGTGCCTTCGCTGCTAGCGACGAGCAGGTCGCCAGCGGTACCGCCAAACCCAGAGAAACTGATGTTTTCACCGGAGGCAGAAGTAACCGAAAGGGTTTTCGCTTTCGAGTCATAGTCGACTGTGACGCCGAGTTTGGAAGCGTTGGATGACAGCTGGTCAGCCAAGCCTTCCAGAGACGTGACACCCGTCAAGGTAACGTCCGAGCCGCCTACCGACATGGTGACGCTCGCAGGAGCGGTCAAGGTGTCGGTGGCGAGGCTGAGGCTGGCGGTCGTCTTGGCGGTAGCGCTCAGACCGGAGATAGCGCCATTGAGCTTGGATGCAACGTCCTTGGCCGAAGCGCCGTCGGCGATGGTGACGTTTACGTCCTGGCCGTTACCGACCAAGCGAAGGTCACCACCGGTTTTTGCAGTTGCAGTCGGTACGCCAGAAGTGGTGCCGATCTGGTTGGTGCCCAGCTTGTTGGCCGAGATGTCACCCAGGGTCACGTTGATGGTTTCGTTGGCATTGGCGCCGATCTGGAAGGCGGTGGTACCGAAAGAGCCGTCAAGCAGGTTACGACCACCGAAAGTAGTGGTAGTAGAAATACGGGTCAGTTCCGACGTCAGCTGCGAGTACTCGGACTGCAGGGAAGAACGGTCTTCGCTGCTGTTCGAACCGTTCGCCGACTGCAGGGCCAGTTCACGCATACGCTGCAGGATGTTGGTGGATTCCTGCATCGCGCCTTCAGCGGTCTGGGCGATGGAGATGCCGTCGTTGGCGTTCTTCACTGCGACCGACAGGCCGTTGATCTGGCTGGTCAGACGGTTGGAGATCTGCAGCCCGGCGGCGTCGTCCTTGGCGCTGTTGATTTTCAGGCCCGAGGAAAGACGGGTCATCGAGGTGCTCAGCGCATCGGAAGCCTTGTTCAGGTTTTTCTGAACGGTCAAGGAAGCGGTGTTGGTGTTTACGGATAAGGCCATGACAAATTCCTCGGGGTTGTTAGCTGTGGCTTCCGGCCCTGGCGAGCGCCGGGTGTGGCCTAGAGAACCTTCGTAGTAGTTATCGTCGGTTCAGCGCTTTGCTTGAGGGCGATTGCAATGTTTTTTCGCCTTCAAGCCGCTGTAGCCGGAAAAAGCAAGCGTTGGCTTGATCTCTCTTGATAACTGTTTCGTCCGAGGAAGGGGGAACTTGAGGGGAATGGACAGCGATAGCGCGAATTTCTGGCGTCAACGGATCAACGGTAGCAGTGGCCCGAATCGCGCCACGGTTGCCGCCGTGTGCATGCAAGAGCGCGGCGAGCCCGGACGCGGCTTGCGCCGCTGCTACAGCGGATCGCTGTATCCGCAGCAGCAGCGCAACCCGCGTCAACGGACAACGCCGCATTTGTAGCAGCGGCGCAAGCCACGTAGGCGGGCAACGCGGTATCCGCAGCAGCGGCGCAATCCGCATCAACGGACAACGCCGCATTTGTAGCAGCGGCGCAAGCCGCGTCGGCGGGCAACGCGGTGGATCAGGGGCGGTAGATGAGCGCCGAGCCCCAGGACAGGCCGACACCGAAGCCGCTCAGGGCAACGCGCTTCCAGGCGGAGTCGAGAATGTGCTTTTCCAGCAGTAGCGGGATACTGCTGGACACCGTGTTGCCGGTTTCGACCATGTCCTTGATGAACTTCTCCGGCTCTTCCTCGAAACGCCGGGCTACCGCATCGACGATCGCCGCACTGCCCTGGTGGATGCAGTAGGCGTCGACGTCGGCGCTGGTCAGGCCCGACTCATCGAGCAATTCGTGCAGATGCGCCGGGACTTTCAGCAGAGCGAAGTTGAACACCTGCCGACCGTTCATGAAAAACACGCCATCGGTGACCTTCAGGTGTGGGGCGCCGGAACCATCGGTACCGAACTTGGCCTTGCCCAGCTGCCAGGGCGCGTCCTCGCCCATCCAGGTGGCGGTGGCCGCGTCGCCGAACAGCATGGTGGTGTTGCGATCCTCGGGGTCGACGATCTTGGAGTACGGGTCGGCGGTGATCAGCAGGCCGTTCTTCAAGCCAGCCGCTTCCATGAAGCCCTTGAGCGCATAGATGCCGTACACATAGCCCGAGCAACCCAGGCTGATGTCGAACGCCGCAACGTTGGTCGACAGGCCGAGCTTGTCCTGAACGATAGCTGCGGTGTGTGGCAGGCCCTCCTCGTCCCCGTTCTGGGTGACGACGATCAAGGCGTCGATGGACTCGCGGGACAGCTGCGGATTGCTGGCGAACAAGGCGTTGGCCGCTTCCACGCAGAGGTCGGAGGTTTCCTGGTCGTCGGACTTGCGCGGCAGGAAGGCCGAACCGATCTTGCCGATGATGAAATCTTCATCCTTGGCGAATTTGGCACCTTGGGCGTAGTTGTCCAGGCCTTCGGCAGGCACGTAACTCGCGATGCTTTTTATGCCAATCATTGTGGCTTCCCAATACAAAGGTAGCTGGAGGCCATTACGCGGAGCGTTTGCGCAATGCCATCGAAAAGGGTGTCAGGCGGCGTCGGCCCAGGTAAGACGACGCCACTGCTGCCAGAAACGAAGCAGCTGCAGGCCGCTGATTCAGCGGCCCGGCAATACATAAGTGTGAAGATGCACGATTCGACCCATTGGTCACACAGGTATTGTGCCATAGGCGGTAGGAAATGGCGCGCGGCGGGGTCGTGCGAGACGGGGCCTGCGCCCCGCCGATCAGAGTTTGTTGAACAGACTCAGCTGGGAGATCTTCGCGAAGGCCAGCTGCGAAGCCTGCAGCATGGTCTGTTGCAGACTCAAGGTCACCGATGCGGTGGCAAAGTCAGTGTCGGAAATCGCCGACTGCGTGCTCTTGTTGGCCAACGCCAGGCTGACGTTCTCGTCGTTCTGGATAGCCAGCGAGTTGAGCCGCGCACCGATCTGCCCACGAGAGATGTCGATGTTCTCGTTGGCGCTGGCCAGGTTGCCCAACGCCGAGTCGGTGGCGTTCTTCAATGCCAGCGCGGATCTGGCGTCGGTCACCGGTAGCTCAAGGGCTGACTTGAGCTGATGCAGCGTATCCAGCACGTTCTGGGTCTTGTGGCTGTTCGCGTTGACACTGAAGCTGTCGCCCGCGCCGGCCTGGCCCGAAACAGTGAAGGTCACCCCCGCCGCCGTGATCGAACTGCCAGCGGCACCGACAACCACTGCTCCCTTGCCAATGGCTTGGCTGGAATCGGTCAGTGGTTGGGCATAGACCTCGTACTCGCTGTCGCTGGTGAACTTGATCACCGCCCCGCCAGCCGGGAAAGCTGCGGAATAGCGATCGGCATCGGTCACGTTCGCGCTGGTCAGCTGCGCCGTGGAGGTGTTGGCCGCGTTGCGCGTCGAACTGATGCTGTCCGGCTTGCTGCCCAGGCTGAACGTGCGCCCTGCCATGTCGGCATCGGCAACGGTGCCCAGCGCGCTCTGCTTGGCCGCCACGTCGATGTCGAACTCCACACCGTACAGGCTGATAGTGGTACCACCGTCGGCCTTCGGGTCAAAGGTGCCGTTGCCAGTGACCTGCGAGGTCACATCCTGGTTCTTGCTGTTGGTGAGGGTGAACTGGGTGCTGCTGGTGAACGTCAGCTTGTACGGCTGGCCGTCGGTGAACGCCTTGTTGTAGGTGGTCAGCGATTCGAGGCGGCCGTCGGACACGGTCACCAGGCCGTCGTCGACCACCGGTGCGGTCATGGTGGTTTGCGTACGGCTGGTGTTCACCGCTGTTTCCAGGATGCCGTAGCCGGTGTCGTTGGTCGCCAGTTGCA
This sequence comes from Pseudomonas baltica, assembly GCF_014235765.1. Classification (GTDB taxonomy): domain Bacteria; phylum Pseudomonadota; class Gammaproteobacteria; order Pseudomonadales; family Pseudomonadaceae; genus Aquipseudomonas; species Aquipseudomonas baltica. Next base: position 544,267 of record NZ_JACMYH010000002.1, on the reverse strand, counting down.
GGGTATCGGACACCTGCAGGCTGAGCTGGGTCTGGTCGCCCTGGTAGGTATAGCTGCCGTCGCTGTTCTGCACATAAGGCGGCGTGCTGGTCTTGGATCCGGAGAACATGTACTGGCCGTTGGCGTCCTTGGTGTTGAGCAGGCCAAGGACGTTTTTCTCGATCTCGCCGATTTCGCTGGCAATCGAGGTGCGATCGGCATCGCTCAGGCCACCGTTACCGGCCTGAATCGTCAATTCCTGGGCCCGCTGCAAGGCCGTAGTGATGCTGTCGAGCACACTCTCTTCCTGGGTCAGCGAGTTGGTAACGCTGGTCATGTTGCCGCTGTACTGGGTCAGCAAGGTGCTCTGCTGCTGCAGTTGCAACAGTTTGGCGGCACCGACCGGGTCGTCTCCGGCACTCTGGATGCGATTGCCTGAGCTGATCTGCGCCTGGGTCTTGGCGGTGTCCGAGAAATTCTTGGAATAGCCGGTCGCGCTGGTCTCGAAATACTGAGAAGTGGAAATTCGCATGGTCGACTATTCCTTAGAGGGCGTTGATCAGGACGCTGAATGTTTCCTGCGCAGCCTTGATGATCTGCGAGGACGCCGTGTAGTACTGCTGGAACTTCACCAGGGAGGCGGCTTCGTCGTCCAGGTTGACACCCGATACCGAGTCGCGGTTGGTCTTGGCCTGGGTCAGCACGGCCCCCGTGGCCTTGGTGTCGACGGTGGCCTGGCTGGCCTTGGCGCCAACCCGCTCCACCAGCGAAGCATAGGCACTGGTGAAGCTCATGCCGGGGTTGCCCGCCGTCGCGCCAACCGTGGCCTTGGTCTGCAACCCCAGCAATTGCGTGGCATTGCGGTTGTCGGACTTGCCATCGGCGTTGAACGACACGGTGTAGCTGTCGTTGACCGCAGGCGTGCCGCCCACGGTGGTGTCGAAACTGAAGGTGAGCTGCTTGCCGTCGGCGCCGTTGACGGGCTTGCCGTCGGCACCTACCACCGGCACGGTCAGGCTCAGGTTGTTGCTCTGGCCAGGCACGATGGTACCGCTGCCAATACTGGTGCCTGACGCGTTGAACAGACTGTAGCTCTGCGCACCGTCGGTGGTCTTGCCGAACACCAGCTTGACCGGCGACGAGGTTTCGATGCCGCTCTGCAACTGGCTCAGGGCCGTGCCACTGTAGATGTCCAGCTTGCTGCCCAGCACCGGCTGGGTGAAGGTGCCGGTGCCCGAGTTGCCGACGGTCGCCGTGCCGGTGAGCGGCGCGGCAAAAGCCAGCTTGTTCGAATCGGTGAGTGTGGTGGTGATAGCGCTCGCGCCGCTGCGCGTCGGTGTGACGACGAAGCTGTCGCCGCTGGCAACCTTGCCGTTCAGGCCCAGGGTGACACCGTCGATCACGGGTGCAGGATTGCTGCCCAGGTCGAAGCTGCCCATCGAGGTGCCGTCCGAACGGGTCACGCTGTAGGCGGTGGTGCTGCTGAACTTGACGTTGTAGTCGTAGATGCTCAGCTTGCTGGAGTCGGCAACGGTAACGCTCAGGTTGCCCGAACCTGCGCTGTTGGTGGACGCCGCCAGGCTGCGGTTGGCCGTGGCGGTGGCGCTGTTGATGCTGGCGAATACCGACGAACCGAAGTCACCGTTGAGGTCGATACCCTTGCCCAACTGGCCGTTCAAGGTGTCGCTCACGACAATGGCGGTGCGCCCCAGCTCGTTGATTGCCGGGTTCAGCGCATCGCTGCGAAAGCGCAGCAGGCCGCCGATCTCGCCGCCGGTGGTGACCGAAGTCACGTCGGTGCTGTAGCCCTGATACTGGATGGTCAGGCCATACTGGCTCTTGTCGGCCACACCGGGTGTGGCCACCAGCGAATTGGCCGAGCTGCCGGTCACCAGCGACTGCCCCGAGCCCAGGTAGACGTCGTAGTTGCCGTCACGCTGCTGCACGCTCACACCGACCAGCTCGTTGAGCTGGCGAACGTTTTCGTTGCGCGCATCGAGCAGGCTGTTGGGCGTGGAACCGGTGCCCGACATCTCGGTGATCTGCCGGTTGAGTTCGGCGATGTTGCCGCTCAGCTTGTTGACCTGGCCGGTCAGGGTGGTCAACGACGCATTGATGCTGTCGTTCTGCTGGCTGAACTGCGACGAAATCGAATTGAAGCGATTGCTCAGGGTTTGCGCCTGGGTCAGCAGCAGTTGCCGCGACGAGGTATCGCTCGGGTTCGCCGCTGCGGTCTGCACGGCGGAAAAGAAGCTGCTGAGCACGGCGCTGATACCCGTGCTGCCATCGGACAGCAGTTTGTCGATGCTGTTGATCTGAGTGCTGTACGCGCTCGCGTCGTTGCTCAACGCAGTGCTGGTCTGCAGTTGGGTATCCATATAGCTGCTGTAGATACGGCGCACGTCGGAGATCGTGGTGCCGGTGCCCAGATAGCCCACGCCGATGTTCTGCAAGCCACTGGCAGTGTTCACCACCGACTGCCGGGAATAGCCCGCAGTCGCGACGTTGGCGATGTTGTTACCGGTGGTCGCCAGGGATGCCTGGCTGGACGCCAGACCGGACAGCCCAATGGAGATCAGATTCGACATGGGTTCAAACCTTATAGATTCGTGGTAGCGCTGGTGCTGCTGCGAGCGTAGTTCTCATAGCCTTGCATCTGCTTGGCGATGGAAGAGATCTTGCTGGCGTAGTTCGGGTCGGTGGCGTAGCCGGCCTTCTGCAGTTCCTTGACGAATTGTTCGGGGTTGTCCGCGGACTTGACCACGCCTTGGTAGCGATCGTTGTTCTGCAACAGGCTGACCAGGTCGTGGAAGCTGTCTTCGTACGAGGTGTATGAGCGGAAATCGGCGGTTTCCTTGACCATCTGGCCGTCGCGGAATTCGCTGGTGATCGCGCGGGCGTTCTCGCCTTTCCAGTTGCCGGTGGCCTTGATGCCGAACAGGTTGTGGCTGCTGCTGCCGTCGTCGGCGCGCATGATCGATTTGCCCCAGCCGGTTTCCAGCGCCGCCTGGGCGACCAGCACCTTGGGGTCGACACCGATGCGCGCAGCGGCTTTTTCGGCCATCGGCAGCATGGTCGCGATGAACTCGTCGGACGAGGCGAACGCGCGCTTGGCCGGGGCCAGGGGCGGCTGGGCGACGCTCTTCGCCAGGCTGCTGCCCTCGAACGCAGCGCCGCTGCGCACGGTCTTGGCAAGGCTGTTGAGCGGTGCATCGGCCGCAACGTTGATGAGGTTCTTGCTGCCGCTGGCAGCCCCTGCTTCGGTGGCCGCCGACGGCACGATGCCGGCCACCAGACGGTCGGCAAGCTTGCTGGGCAGCGAAAGACGACGCTGGTTGAGCAAGGCGATGTCGTTGTGGCCGACGCTGCCGGCGGCCTTGGCATCGGCCGAGGCGTCGCGAGTGGCGCCCAGTGGCTTGTTTAGGCTGTTGTCGGCATGGGCGAACGGATTCGCGCCGGCACGGGCCACGCCCTTGGTCTTGGACAACTGGCGCATGAGCACGTCCTGCAGGCCGATACCGCCACCTTCCTTGGAGAGGGTCACGGACAGCTGCTGGTCGTACATCGACTGGTACTGCTTGGTGGTTTCGGTGTTCAGCGGGTTGTCCTTGGCCAACACGTCATTTGCCGAACGCATGGACTTGAGCATTTCACCGAGGAACAGCGACTCGAATTCCTGGGCCACCTTGCGCAGGTTGGCCTCGCTGTCGCGATCCCCGACTTTCAACGAGCTCAGGCGATTGAGGTCTGTGTAAGCCCCCGAATCCCGTGTTCCCGATACTCCACCATTCGGCATTTCCATCAGCTGTTACCTCAAATCACGATCAGGTCGGCCTGCAATGCGCCGGCCTGTTTCAGGGCTTCGAGAATGGCCATCAAGTCACCGGGCGCTGCCCCCACCTGGTTGACCGCGCGGACGATCTCGTCGAGCGTGGTGCCAGGGCCAAACTTGAACATCGGTTTGGCTTCCTGCTGGGCGCTGACCCGCGAACGTGGCACCACCGCCGTTTCGCCACCGGACAAAGGCCCTGGCTGGCTGACGATCGGGTCTTCGGTAATGGTCACCGTCAGGCTGCCGTGGGTCACTGCCGCAGGCGATACCTTGACGTTCTGGCCAATCACGATGGTGCCGGTGCGCGAATTGATGATCACCTTGGCCACCGCCTGCCCTACGTCGACATCGAGGTTCTCGAGGATCGACAGGTAGTCCACGCGCTGGCTGGGGTCGACCGGAGCAGTGACGCGCACCGAGCCCCCGTCAATAGCCTGTGCAACTCCCGGGCCAAGAAGCTCGTTGATCTTGTCGACGATGTGTTTGGCGGTCGTGAAGTCCGAGCGGTTGAGGTTCAGCGTCAGGCTGTTGCCCTGATTGAAGCCACTGGGCACGGCACGCTCGACGCTGGCACCGCCAGGAATCCGTCCTGCCGACGGCACATTGACGGTGATTTTCGACCCGTCGCGGCCTTCGGCGTCAAAACCACCGACGACCAGGTTGCCTTGGGCGATTGCGTAGACGTTGCCGTCGATACCCTTGAGCGGGGTCATCAGCAGGCTGCCGCCACGCAGGCTTTTCGAGTTGCCGATGGACGACACGGTGATGTCGACCACCTGTCCCGGCTTGGCGAACGCTGGCAGGTCGGCATGGATCGACACGGCGGCGACGTTCTTGAGCTGCACGTTGCCCGAGCCCGGCGGCACCTTGATGCCGAACTGGGAGAGCATGTTGTTGAAGGTCTGCAGGGTGAATGGCGTCTGCGTGGTCTGGTCGCCGGTGCCATTGAGGCCCACGACCAGGCCATAGCCGATCAGCTGGTTGGTGCGCACGCCGGAAATGCTGGCGATGTCCTTGAGGCGCTCGGCCTGAACGCCGAACGCGGCGGACAACAGCAGGGCAGCGGCGATCAGGTGTTTGAAGTTGAGCATGGACGGGCGCACTCAGAAAGGAAACAGTGGACTGGCAAAGAACCGGTCGAACCAACCCGGCTGACTGGCCTCGGCAAACGAACCGGTGCCCGAATAGGTGATGCGCGCATCGGCTACCCGCGTCGAGGACACGGTGTTGTCGGTGGCAATGTCGTCGGCGCGGACCAGACCGGAAATGCGCACCAGCTCTTCGCCGGTGTTGAGCGTCATCCACTTCTCGCCGCGAACCGAGATGATGCCGTTGGGCAGCACGTCGGCCACCGTTACCGTGACCGAACCGGTCAGGCTGTTGTTCTGTGCTGCCGCCGCGGTGCCGTTGGTGGCGCGAGTGCCGCTGTAGCCTGCATTGAGGCTCAGGTCGCCACTGCCCAGCGGGTTGTTGGTGTTCACACCCGCTCCGAACAGCGAGGTCAGGCCCAGGCTGTTGTTGCTGTCCTTGCCGACCTTGGAGTTGGCGCTCTTGCTGGCACTGGTCCGCTCGTTGAGGGTGATGGTGATGATATCGCCCACGCGGAACGCCTTGCGGTCGCTGTACAGGTTCTGCTCGAAGCCGGCCTGGTAGATCGAGCCGTTGTTGGCGGCGGCAGGCATCGGAGTGCGCGGCAGCACCGGGGCGTAGTACGGGTCGTTGGGCTTGGCCGGCGGCGCGACGCAACCGGTCAGCAAGGCCATTCCACTCAGGGCAAGAACAATCGAGACACGACGCATGACACAGACCTCACGGTGTAGCCGGCGCACGCGGCGCCCAGGTAGCTTGGGGATTACGGATGGACCCGAATTACAGGTTCTGGGTCAGGTTCTGCAGCATCTGGTCGGCAGTGGAGATGACCTTGGAGTTCATCTCGTAGGCACGCTGGGTGGTGATCATGTTGACCAGCTCTTCCACAGTGCTCACGTTGGAGTTTTCCAGAGTGTTCTGCAGTACCGTACCGGCGCCGTTCAGGCCGGGCGTTGCCACTTGCGGCGCGCCGCTGGAGGCGGTTTCCAGGAACAGGTTGCCACCGATGGCCTGCAGGCCGGCCGGGTTGATGAAGTCGGCGGTCTGCAGGTTGCCGATCACCTGCGAAGCGGCGTTGCCGGCGGTGGTGATGGACACGGTGCCGTCGGTGCCTACGGTGAAAGTCTGCGCTTCGTTGGGAACGACGATGGCAGGTTCCAGCGCCAGGCCCTGGGCGGTGACGATCTGGCCGTCGGAGTTCAGGTGGAAGGTACCGTCACGCGTGTAGGAAACGGTGCCGTCAGGCTGCATCACCTGAAAGAAGCCGCGACCGTTGATGGCCATGTCCAGCGGCTGGTCGGTGGTCTGCAGGCTGCCGGCGGTGAAGTTCTTCTGGGTGCCGACAATGCGCACACCGGTACCAACCTGCAGGCCCGACGGCAGTTCGCTGTCCTGGGTCGACTGGGCACCGGGCTGACGTTTGATCTGGTAGAGCAGGTCCTGGAATTCGGCGCGATCGCGCTTGAAACCCGTGGTCGACACGTTCGCCAGGTTGTTGGAAATCGTGGTCAGGTTGGTGTCCTGAGCCTGGAGGCCGGTCTTGCTGACCCATAGTGCTGGAAGCATGTGTCTTCTCCTGGAGCGCCTGGTTTACGGCGCGATCGCTACGCTGGAATTAGATTTGCAAGACCCGGGCCATGGCCTCGTCGCCTTCTTTGGCGGTGCTCATCATCTTGATGTGCAGTTCGAACTGCTTGGAGAGCGCCAGCACGGAGGTCATTTCCTCGACCGCATTGACGTTGCTCGCTTCCAGGAAGCCGGACTCGACGCGGACCGCAGCGTCGGCAGGTGCCGGTTGGCCGCTGGAGGTGTGGATCAGACCGTCCAGGCCCTTGGTCAGGGTTTTCACGTCCGGATTGACCAGCTTGATGCGGTCGACCTGGGCCATGACGTTGGGAGCCTGCCCCAGACCACGAATACTGATGGTGCCGTCCATGCCGATCTCGATTTTCTCGTCGGGCGGCACGGCGATCGGACCGCCGTTGCCCATGACCGGCAAACCATTGCCGGCGCGCAGCACACCGAGCGCGTCGACGTTCATGCTGGCGGTGCGGACGTAGGCTTCGCCGCCGTCGGGTGTCTGTACGGCGATGAAGCCGTTGCCGCCCACCGCGACGTCCAGGTCCCGGCCGGTTTCCTGCAGCGCGCCGCCACTGAAATCGGTGGCCGGACGTTCGGTCAGGGCATAGGCCCGCGAAGGAAAGGTATCGCCGAACACCGGCATGGAACGCGCCTGTTCCAGGTCACGCTTAAAGCCGGTGGTGGAAATGTTGGCCAGGTTGTTGGCATGCGCCTTCTGCGCCAGCGCGTTCTGGCTGGCACCGGTCATTGCCACATAGAGCATCTTGTCCACAGTTGTCTCCCTCGACGGGCGAATGCCGTCTACTGCTGTACTGAGAGAGGTAGAGCAATATGCGGGCCAACTTTGCCAATACGGCTACAGCCCCTCTAGGACGGGGGTTGCAGCGATGCGGCCGAAGCTCACTGAAAGCTTGACGCCGAAAAGTCGGCGCCGGATTGCCGCTAGCGGCAACGGGAGAATGGATTTACGTCGCGACATCAGGGCGAGGCTCGACGGCGCCGTCTTCAACGACGGCAGCCGGCGTTGGTGAACGGCCCGGCGAAGCGACGGTAATGCGGGCCAGGGTCGACCTGACTGCACAGGTAGCGGCCGCTCGCCAGGCTCTGGTAGGTGTACCAGGGCGCGGGCGCCGCCACGGCCATCGCGCAGGTTGCGGCGATGGCCAGGGCTGCACACAGACACCGGATCACTGCCCTGCCCTCATCAGGTCATCTGGATGATGGTCTGCATCACGGTGCTTTCGGTGGAAATGGTCTTGGCGTTCGCCTGGTAGTTGCTCTGCGCCTTGATCAGGTTCACCAGCTCGGCCGTCAGGTCGACGTTGGAGTCTTCCAGCGCCTGGGACTGCAGGTTGCCCATGACACCGGTATCGGGCGTACCGATCACGGCGGTACCGGAAGCGAACGACTCCTTCCAGTTGGTGCCGCCATTGGGCGCCAGGCCTTGCATGTTGGCGAAGCTGGCCATGGCCACCTGACCGATGACCTTGTTCTGGCCATTGGTGAAGTTGGCGAACATGTTGCCCGTGCCGTCCACCGACAGACCGGTCAGCTCACCTGTGGCGTAGCCGTCCTGGGTCTTGGCCGAGGTGGCCGATGCCGAGTTGTATTGCGTGGTCGCCAGCATGTCCAACGCCACGCCACCGGCATTGGCCGTCGCGCCGTTGGGTGTCCAGGTGCCATCGGCGCCACGGGTGGAAGGCACCCAGCCGGCAAGGTTGAAGCTCTTGTCGGCGTTGATGCCCAGGCCACCAGGCACGTTACCCTGAGCGGGCACGATGAGGCTGCCGTCGGACTTGAAGCTCAAGGTATTGACCAACGGCGTGGTGGCGGTCGGATCGGACGGATTGCGACCGTCGATGGTGGTGTGCATGGTCCAGCTGTTGGCCGTGGCATCCTTGACGAAGTACTGGTTCATCTGGTGGGCGTTGCCCAAGCTGTCGTACACATCGGTGTTGAACGTGTAGTTGTAGCTCTTGACGTTGCTCGGGTCGAACGGCGTGATGGTTGCCTGCGGAGCGCTGGAGTTGAGGTTGACGGTTTCGGCGATCTTCGAGGTCGCCTTGGGCTGCAGGTTCGCAGAGTCGATTTTCAGATTGGTCAGCACGCCCGTCTGCACCACGCCGTCCTGGGCGTTGTAGCCCTGCAGGTTGTTGCCGCTCACGTCGACGACGTTGCCGTCCTTGTCGCTGTAGAAGGCACCGGCACGGGTGTAGAGCTTCTGGCCACCATCGTTGAGCACGAAGAAGCCGTTGCCGTTGATCGCCAGGTCGAGGCTCTGCCCGGTCGAGGCGATGTTGCCCTGGGTGAACTGCTGCGACACGGCCGCGGTGGTCACACCGCTGCCCACGCTGGTCTTGCCGGCCGTGGCGCGAATGGACGCGGCGTACTGGTCGGCGAATTCCGCGCGCGAGGATTTGAAGCCGGTGGTCGCGACGTTGGCAATGTTGTTGCCGGTGACGTTGAGCGCCTTGTTGGCTGCCGAAAGACCGCTGAGGCCGATATTGAAAGTCATGCTGTACTCCTGCGCCGGACGAAGCGGCTCAAATTCCGATGGTTTGGACTTTCGACAGCGCAACGCTACCCAGTCCAGCGAGGTTGAGGGTCAGTTCACCGCCGTTGGTGCCCATGGTGACGCTGTTCACCGTGGCTGGAAGGTAGGTGCTCATGGCCGTGGCGGTACCGTCGACGGTGGCTGCAGCCTTGAAGGTGTAGGTGCCGGCAGCGGCAACCGCGCCGTTGCTGTCCTTGCCATCCCAGGTGAAGGCGGCGTTGCCGGCGGACTGGCTGCCCAGATCGATATTGCGCACCAGGTCACCTTTGGCGTCGTAGACGCCGACCGTGGTGTTGCTGCTCGACGAGGTCAGCGCCACCGAGCCGGTGAGGCCCTTGGTGGGGTCGACCACGGCGGTATCGGTCTGGGCGATGACCGAGCGGCCGACCAGCGACGAGGCCTGCAGCGCCTGGGACGATTGGTAGTTGTTGACGATGGTGCCCACCGACGCATTCAGGCTCTGCATGCTTTCCAGGCTGCTGAACTGCGCCAGCTGGGCGACGAACTCGCCGTTGTCCTGGGGATCGAGGGGGTTCTGGTTCTGCATCTGGGTCACCAGCAGCTGCAGGAACGCGTCCTTGCCCAACGCACTGCCGGCGGTGCCGGTCGAGCTGTCGGTGCTGCTGGTGGTCTTCTGCAATGAGTCCAGGACCGAGGCGCTCACGCCATTGTTAATGCTGGTAGTCGTCATCTGCGCTCGCCTCTATCACTGACCCAGGGTCAGCACCTTCTGCATCATGGTCTTTGCGGTATTCATCAGTTCGGCGTTGGTCTGGAAGGAACGACTGGCCGAGATCATGTCGGCCATTTCCTCGACCACGTTGACGTTCGGGTAGTAGACGTAGCCATCCTTGTTCGCCGCCGGGTGATTGGGCTCGTAGCGCGCTTCCAGATCGCTCTGGTCCTCGACCACGCCGGTGACCTGCACACCCTGCCCCGCCGAATCCTGGTCCTGGAACAGCGAACCGCTGTCGCCGGCCTGCTGGCCCTGAAGCATGGTGGCGAACACCGGATGCCGTGCGCGGTAGGTCTGGTCGATGCTGGACGACACGGTTTCGGCGTTGGCGATGTTGCTCGCCACGGTGTTCAGGCGCGTGGTCTGCGCACTCATGCCGCTACCGGCAATGTTGAAGACGCTGGCAAGGGACATGGCTTAATCTCCGCGAAGGGCCGATACCAGCCCTTTGAACTTGCTGTTGAGCAGGGTGAAACTGGCCTGGAAGTTGACCGAGTTCTCGGCGTAGTTCGACTGCTCGATCTGCGCATCGACGGTGTTCTGGTCCAGCGAAGGCTGCGTGGAAATGCGGTACTGCAAGGTCTCGTCGCCCGAGCTGAAGCCCTGGGCGGCGATGTGCTTGCTGCTGGTGGTCTGCAGGCCGAAGGCACCTTTGCCGTTCTGCTCGCTCTGCGCTGCCAGCACCGAGGCGAAGTCCAGGTCCCGAGCTTTGTAGTTGGGCGTGTCGGCGTTGGCGATGTTGTTGGCCAGCACTTCGGCACGCTTGGCGCGGAAGCCCAAGGCCTGCTCGTGAATGCCCAGCGCTTTGTCGAAACTGATGCTCATGTTGGTACCTATGCGGCAGACCAGATGGTTCGTGCAGGATAGATAGCAATCAGTGTGCCAAGTCTCAAAAAGCCCGTCCCATGCGGGTTGCGGGCCTATCAGGCGTTGGGTGATGCCAGAAAAGCGGCAAGAAATTTCCGCTGGAGGGGAAAAGCGGCAACGCTGGCGCCAGAAAAATTGCCGCCCGTGCGCCTTGGTCGCACGCCTGGGTAAAGGAAGCGCGCCAGGCGCAAGATCACTTGGCCTGGTAGATGATGCCGGGGCTGCACTGCACCATCTGATACAGCTCGGGCAAGCCGTTCAAGGCTTCGGATGCACCCAGGAACAGGTACCCGCCCGGCTTGAGGGTGCCATGGATACGGGTGAGGATGTCTTTCTTGACCTGTGCGGAAAAGTAGATCAGCACGTTGCGGCAGAACACGATGTCGAACTTGCCCAACGCCGCATAGCTGTCGAGCAGGTTGAACGCACGAAACTCGACGCGACTGCGGATGGGCGCCTTGACCGCCCAGCGCCCTGGCGTCTTGGGATCGAAATAGCGCTGCAGCCGCTCCTGGGAGAGGCCGCGGCCGATCGCCAGGCTGTCGTACTCACCACTCTTGCAGTTGGTCAGCATGCTGCCGGACAGGTCGGTGGCAACGATCTGCACGCCCGATTTCAGCTGTCCCAGGTTGCTGCGCTCGAACTCGTCGATGGTCATCGACAGCGAATAGGGTTCCTGGCCGGACGAGCACGCCGCCGACCAGATACGCAGGCGTGCGCCGGGGCTGGCCTTGATGCTTTCGGGCAAAACCTTGTTCTTCATCACTTCGAAGGGATAGGTGTCGCGAAACCACAGGGTTTCGTTGGTGGTCATGGCGTCCACCACCTGCTCGCGCAGACCGCTGCGCGGCTGGGTCTGGATACGCTGCACCAGTTCGCCCAGGGACTTGATGCCCTGCTGCTCCATCAGCTTGTTCAGGCGGCTGGCAACGAGGTACTGCTTGTTCTCGCCCAAGAGAATGCCACAGGCTTTTTCCAGGAAGACCCGGAACTGATCAAAATCCAAATTACCCGTAGACACGGTGCCGCCTCTTGCTGGTTCGGTAGGCCGGGCGCTGGCGCCCGGCATTCATACTGCTGCCTTGATGCGATCGACGACCCGTGCCGCCAGGTCGTCGGGGCGGAACTTGGCAAGGAAATCGTCGGCGCCGACCTTCTTGACCATGGCCTGGTTGAACACCCCTGACAACGACGTATGCAGAATGATGTGCAGCTTCTGCATGCGTGGGTCGCTGCGGATCTCGGCGGTCAGCGTGTAGCCGTCCATCTCCGGCATCTCAATGTCGGAGATCAGCATGAGGAATTCCTCCTCCGGACGCTTGCCCTCGTCGACCATCTTGCGCAGGTATTCCAAGGCCTGGCGACCGTCGTTCAAGGCCACCACTTCTACCCCCACGGTCTGCAGGCAACGGGTCACCTGCTTGCGTGCCACCGATGAATCGTCGACGGTCAACACGCGCAGGGAAACGGCCTTGCTGTGCGTCTCCTCGTCGACCACGCCAACCGAGATCGCTTCGGAGGTCGGCGCCACTTCGGCGAGGATTTTCTCGACGTCGATGATCTCCACCAACTGGTTATCCACGCGGGTGACGGCCGTCAGGTAGTGATCGCGGCCGGTGCCCCTGGGTGGCGGATGGATCTCTTCCCAGTTCATGTTGACGATACGTTCCACCGAATGCACCAGAAAGCCCTGAATCTTGGTGTTGTACTCGGTGATGATGACGAAGGTATCGGTCGATGCCACAAGGCCCGCAGCACCCGTGGCCATGTCCAGATCGAGGATCGGGATGGTCGCGCCACGGATGTTGGCCACGCCGCGAACCACCGGGTTGGACTTCGGCAATACCGTCAGTTTGGGGCATTGCAGCACCTCCCTGACCTTGAAGACGTTGATCCCGTAGAGCTGCTTGCCATTGAGGCGAAACAACAACAGCTCCAGGCGATTCTGCCCAACCAGCTGCGTGCGCTGGTTCACCGAATCCATTACACCCGCCATGCCCAAACTCCTCTTGCGACCCGCTCGATATCGGCACGGGCCTTGCTATTAGCACTGCATGAACGCAAAAACGACAGTTTCTCGACACATCGCCGCGTATTTATTCTGGGCCGTTGCCACGGTGGGTGGCGCGGTGCTCGGCAGTGCGGCGCGCGCCGACAATGTCACATTGCCCGAACAGCTTATCGGTGTCACCCAGGGTTTTCTTGAGTTCACTGTTGAAGATTATCTGGCGACCTCGCAAATCCAGGGCCGCTACGAGATCGAAGTGAACAATCTCGACCCGCGTTTGCGCATGCCCGGTTGCGACCGGCAGCTGTCGGCCAGCCTGGAAAGCCCGGCGCAACCGATGGGCCGAGTGACCGTACGAGTGCGCTGCGAAGGCGCTGCGCCGTGGACGGTATTCGTTCCGGCGCAGGTCCGGCTGTTTCGCGAGGTGGTGACCACCACCCGACCCTTGAAGCGCGACAGCGTGTTGACGGAGGCCGACGTGGCGTTGCGCGAACGCGACGTCGGCGCCATGGGTCAAGGCTTCCTGGTCTCGCTGGACGAGGCCGTGGGCATGAAGCTGATCCGACCGACGGTGATCGACCAGGTGCTCACGCCGGTATTCCTCGAGCAACAGGCCCTGGTGCTCAAGGGTGATCAGGTGGTGATCATTGCCCGCAGCGGCACCCTGGCGGTCCGCATGCCGGGCGAAGCGCTGGCGCAGGGCGGCATGAGCGAGCAGATACGCGTACGCAACCTGAACTCCAAACGGGTGGTCAAGGCGCGCGTCACCGGGCCTGGACAAGTGGAAGTAGCGATGTAAAAGCTGGCCGGCGAACCGGAGTTTTCCTACACTAGGGGCCTACACGGGCCCGTAGCCGCGGCATCGGGCATTTGCGAAACAGCGCCTAAAGTTAATCGGGATTTGGCCGAAAACAAGGCAAGCGTCCAAATACCCAGAGGTTCAGAACAATGGTTATCGACTTCAACCGAGTGGGCAACTCGCCGTCAGTGCAGGGTACTTCGCGTACCAGCCCTGCCAAGGAAGTGGCCGCCGACACGGCCGTGCCAAGCACGCCCGCCGTGAAGAGCGGGGAACCGGTCACCTTGAGCGATCAGGCCCAGCAAATGCAGAAAATCACCGACAAGCTGAGCGATCAGCCCACTGTCAACAGCGCCCGCGTCGCCGAGCTCAAGCAGGCTATCGCCGAGGGCAGCTATAAAGTCGACAGCGAGCGCGTTGCCAGCAAAATGCTCAATTTCGAAGCCCAGCGCTAGCCCAGTCTAGGCGCCGGGGTTTCTGGACGCGTCAACGCCAGGGCTCACCATGCACGATCAAACGCTGTTGCAGCTGATTGAAGAAGACCTCCCGTACGCAGGGCAGCTGCTCGAGCTGCTGCGCGACGAGTCGCAGGCGTTGCAGAGCCGCGACATGGAGCTTCTGGAAACGATTCTGGCGCAGAAGCAGTCATTGATCGTGCTGCTCGAGCAGAACGGACGCCGGCGTAGCCAGTTGCTCATGCAGCTTGGCCTGTCGGCGGATCGCGATGGCCTGCAGGCACTGGCACGCCAGTCGCACTTGGGCGATGCGTTGCTGGCCCGCGGCGATGCGCTGAGTCAGTTGCTCGCGCAGTGCCAGGCCATCAATGCGCAGGTGGGCCAAGGCATCGTGCGCCAGCAGGTGGCGACCGCCAACCAGATCCGCATACTTACTGGCGCCGAGCCACCGTCGCTCTACAACAGCCGTGGCTCGACCGCGCGAATGGCCACCTACCGCGCCCTCAGCCAGGCCTGACCTGTGTGTTCCCCGGAGTAGACCAGAACGTGTCAAACGCATCGAACGTGGAAGACGCACCGCAACCGCCCAAGGTGCTTGCCACACCCCTGGAAGTCGCCGCCAACCTGCGCATGCTCCAGGAAAGCCACGACCCCCTGATCATCACTTTTCACGAGCGCACCCTGCGCTGCCAGAGCTTTCTGGTGGAAGTGGACCGGGACAACCTGCGCATCGTCCTCGATGAAATGATTCCCCGCGAAGGCGAGAAATACCTGGAAGCAGGTGAAGGGTTCAAGGTCGAAGGCTTTCATGACGGCGTTCGCGTTGCCTGGGAAAGCCATGGCCACTGGACCATCACCCAGAAGCAGGGCAGCCGCTGCTATGTCGGCGCGCTGCCTGGCCAGGTGGTCTACCACCAGCGCCGCAATGCCTTTCGTGCCGCACTCAAGCTGTCGCAACTGGTCGATGTGGAAATCGCCGGCAGTCGGCTGAAGAGCACGCTGGTGGGGAAGCTGCTCGACATCTCGGCCCATGGCTGCAAGCTGCGCTTCGAGGGCGACATCGCCGAGCGGTTGCAACTGGGGCAGATCTACGAGCGCTTCAGCGCCGGCCTTCCCTTCGGCGCCATGAATACGGCGGTCGAGCTGCGCCACCTGCATTTCGAGGAGCGCATCGACACCACTTTCGTGGGCGTGCGCTTCCACAATATCCCGGGGCTGATGCAGCGGCAGCTCGAGCGCTTCGTGCATCAGTTGCAGCGCGACGCACAGCGCTTCGACCGGGACGATTTCTAAACCCGGGCCGCGCCCCGAGCGCGGCCCGGCGGCACCCTAGCCAGCCTTGACCGGCTCTTCTTCGGCAGGTTCGGTGTTCTGCATCTGTTCCTGCACCATGTGCTCATCCACCCGCGGGTCCAACGCTGCGGCCAACGGCGAGTTGGCGGCCGGCATGGCCACGTGATGCAACGGTGCGTCGTCCACGACGTGCAGGTTGGTCACTGCCTTCGGCCTGATCCGCCATACCAGCACCACGGCGAAAAAGCTGAAAAAGGCATACAGCATCTGGCTGCCGAACTGCTTCATCAGCACCCCTGCCACCAATGGCCCGATACAGGCGCCGACACCGTAGGTCACCAAAAGCATGGCGGTCAGCGAAACACGCCGATCGGCCTCCACATGGTCGTTGGAAAACGCCACGGCCAACGGGTACAGCGAGAACTGCAGCAGCGACACCAGGAAGCCGGCGGCGAACAGCACCTCCAGCGGCACGGCCGGAATCAGCGCCAGCGGCAGCGCGGCAATGGCGATACCGACTGCCACGCAGCGGATCAGCAGCGCACGGTCGTAACGGTCCGACAGCCAGCCCAACGGCCACTGCACCAGCAACCCGGCGAAAATGCACGAACCCATGAACAAGCCGACCTGCTCGGTGCTCAAGCCCTGCGCCGAGGCATACAGTGGCGCCAGACCGTAGAACGAGCCGACGATCAGGCCTGAGCCCAGCACGGTGCTCAGTGACTGCGGCACACGACTGATGAAGAAGCGTGGCTCCATGGGCGCCGGGTGCATGGGCGCAGGGTGAATGCGCCGCGTCAGAGCCACAGGCACCAGGCACAGGGCGAAGCACAGCGCGACCAGCATGAGCAGTTCCAGCCCCAATTGCGGATGCACCACCAGAATCAGCTGGCCCAGGACCAGGCCCAGGTAGGAAGCGATCATGTAGCCGCTGAACACCGCTCCGCGCTGCTTGCTGTCGGCCTGCTCGTTGAGCCAGCTTTCGATCACCATGTACTGGCACATCATGCCCAGACCGACGATGACCCGCAGGAACAGCCAGGCTGGCAGGTAGTTCACCAGGCCATGGCCCAGCACGGCGGCGCCGACGATACCGGCGCAGGTGGCATAGGCACGGATATGGCCCACGCGGGCGATCAACCTGTGGCCGATCTTGCCGCCCAGGGCCAGGCCGAAATAGTTGGCGGCCATCAGCGCACCCACCCACAGGCTGTCGACCTGCTCGGCCGACAGGCGCAGGGCCAGGTAGGTACTCAACAAGCCAGAGCCGATCAGCATCATCAGTGAGGCGAAGTACAGGGCTCGAAAGTTTTTCCAGATTTGGCGCATTGCAGGTCCGCGGTAAAGGGTGTCGGAACGATCGGTTCACAGGCAACGCCCTTTTCCGCCACCTCGGCTGAGCGCGGCGGGGAAAATCGTCACCTGCATACAAGCTGTTGCAGGATCAAGCTTGGGCCGCCAGCACCCGGCGTTCCCAAGGAGTGATTTCGTCGAAGAAACTCGCCAGCTCCAGGGTCTTGGTCGCAATGTAGCCTTCGATGAACACATTGCCGAACAGTTCCCTGGCCAACGGGCTGCGCTTGAGACGCTCCAGGGCCGCATGCAAGGTACATGGCAACGACAATTCTTCCGGCACGGCAAGGTCGCCCTGCATGGGCTGCGAGGGCTCGAGCCGGTGTTCGATGCCGTGCAGGCCGGCGGCGAGGCTGGCGGCGATGGCCAGGTAGGGATTGGCATCGGCGCCGGGCAGACGGTTCTCGACCCTGCGGGCGCAGGCAGCGCTGGCCGGTATGCGCAGCCCGGCGGCGCGGTTGTCATGGGACCAGCAGGCATTGTTGGGCGACGCATAGGGCTGACACAGGCGCTGGTAGGAATTCACGTTGGGCGCCAGCAGCGCAGTGAAATCGGCCATGGCCGCCTGTTGCCCGCCGATGAAATGACGGAAGGTGTCGGTGGGCTGGTCATGGGCATCGTTGAACACGTTGAGGCCACTGTCCAGCGCCACCACGCTCTGATGAATGTGCATCGAGCTGCCAGCCACCCGCGCCAGCGGCTTGGCCATGCACACCACGCTCAGCCCATGCTTGAGCCCGACTTCCTTGAGCAAGTGCTTGAACAGGAAGGTTTGGTCGGCGAGCAGCAGCGGATCACCATGCAGCAGGTTGATCTCGAACTGGCTGACGCCCATTTCGTGCATCACCGTGTCGCGCGGCAGCCCCAGCGCTGCCATGCTGCGACAGACCTCGTTGAAAAACGGCCGCAAGCCATTGTTGGACCCCACGCTGAACGCACTGCTGCCATCCTCGCGTCGGCCATCCAGCCCGATCGGCGCCTGGAACGGCAGTGACGGATCGGGATTGGCGGCGAAGACGAAGAATTCCAGCTCGGTCGCTACCACCGGGGCCAAGCCCAGGCGCGCATAGCGTGCAACCACTGTCTTGAGCAGACCGCGGGTCGACAGCGGGGATGACCCGCCGGTCAACTCCTCGGCATCGCAGACCACCCAGGCACGGGGCGGCTCGCTCCAGGGCAGGCGCTGCAACCGAGTAGGGTCGGCCACCAGTGCGACGTCGCCGTCGTCGGCGCCGTAGTAGCGGCTGGGCGGATAACCGCCCATGATGCATTGCAGCAGCACGCCGCTGGCCAGTTGCAGACGACGACCCTCCAGGAACCCTTCTGCCGTCATGACCTTGCCTCGCGGTACGCCATTGAGATCAGGTGTGACGCATTCGATTTCATCGACACCGCTCAAACGCTCGGCGACCGTACGCAGTCCTTCGCTACTCATTTCTCTGCCCTTGACGCTCAATGCCGTACTCGGCGATGTACACAAAATACGCAACGCAGCGGGCGGGTGACAAGCCACCTGCAGGAAGCGTTGCGAACAAGTCGCTTGCCGATAGCGTAGCGCCAGTACACAGTGTAGTGACTTGGATCCAAGCAGCTCGATGCTGCGCCTTGTTCGTCGGCTCGGCGAACAGCAGGAATGATACACATGGATGTTTTGGCTGCACTGTTTCACCCGCTTGAACCGCGTCTTCTCATGCTTTGCAGCGATACCTCACGGAGCGACTCGCTCGAGCGCTGCCTTCACCACCTTTCCCTGCCCGTCGAGGGCCTGCAGCCGGACTTGCAGCCGACATTCGACTACGAAAAGAGCCGGCACAAGGCCATTCTCGTCGAGCCTGCCCGTGGCGAACGACAACAGGGCGTCCGCTGGGTCGACGACATCCGTCGAGGCAACAGCTGGGCGTCGGTGCTGGTCGCCCTGACCGGCGCCGACGCCGCCATTCGCCAAGCCTACCAACACGCAGGGGCCGACCACGTGCTGCGATTGCCGGGCCCGGAGCAGGAGCGCGAAGCATTCTATCTCGCGCTGTTCCAGAACCCCGACTACTGGAATCTGGCCCCACCGGTGCTGGATCCCGTACGTCTGTGCCTGGAAGACGCGACGCGACGCCTGGACCTGACCTTTGTGCAGGTTCAGGTGGTCCTGGCGCTGCTCTACGCCCCTCATCACCAGCTGAGCTTCGACGATCTGGCGCAACTGCTGGGGCTTAATATGCGCACCTACGACGTGCGGGTGGTGGAGAAATTCGTCAGTCGCCTGCGCAGCAGCATTCGCCGAGCCTTCGGCACCCATGTCATCCAGAGCGTACGCGGCACCGGCTACCGCCTGATTCGCGGCTGCATCTCGCCCCCGCCCATCGCCTTTCGCTGAAAAGCGTTTTTCGACTGACCGATGGCCATTGGCGATTTTTTCAAAGCGTACTAGCCTTGAATTGATAGAGAAATTGGATCCAGCACCACGTTTTGAAGGAACGACCCCATGCCTACGGACCTTGGCAACAAATATTCTTCCGTCTATACGCAGCTCTATACGGCCCATCAAACAGCGGATGACGCGCAGCTCGCACACGGCCGCTGGTGGTTCAACGACATCGACCGAACCCTGACCCAGAACGGTATCAGCGTGGCCTTGACGCGCACCGAGTGCTCGCTGCTGAGCCTGCTCGCCTTCAGCAGCGAGCGGGTGGTCAGCAAGGAAGCGCTGATCGCCGGACTGGGCAAGAACCCCAGTCAGTACAACGGTCTGGAAATGTCCCTGAGCCGCCTGCAAAGCAAGTTTGGCCAATGCAGCGGTGGCGAACGCCTGATCCGCTCGGTACGCAACCGCGGCTATTGCCTGGCCCAGGTGGTGCGTTCGGCGTATTGCCCGAGCTGGAAATCGCCGGGGGGCCAGGCTGCCGAGCCCCCCTGCTCTTCCTAGCGTTCGCGCAGGGCTTCCTTGGCCCTGTTCAGCGGCTTTATCAAATAATCCAGCACTGTCTTGTGGCCTGTGGTGATGTCGACCGTGGCGATCATGCCGGGGACGATGGCAAACTTCTTCCCGGCCTTGTTCTCCAGCGAGTCGGAATCGGTGCGGATGAACACTCGGTAATAGAACACCTCGGGTTTCACTTCATCCTGGATGGTATCGGGCGAGATGGTCACCACCCGGCCGTCGAGCCCGCCGTAGATCGAATAGTCATAGGCGGTGATCTTTACCTTGGCTTGCTGATCGGGATGAATGAAAGCGATATCGCGGGGTGAAATTCTCGCTTCGATCAGCAAGCGCTCGTCCAGCGGCACGATCTGCATCAATTGGCCATTGGGCGGCACCACGCCGCCGATGGTGGTGACTTCGATGTCCTTGACGATGCCACGCACGGGCGAGCGCAGGGTCAGGCGCGACACCGAATCGGAGCGGCCCTTGAGCACCGCGGTCAGGGTTTCCACATCGGCATTGGCCTTGGCCAGCTCCTCGCGGGCCCGCACCATGTAATCGGAACGGGCTTCGGTGAGCTTGAGCTCGAGCTCAGAGCGCTGCCGATTCAGCCGCAGTACTTCCACCCGGCTGGCCGCACCGGTTCTGGCCAGGTTTTCGGTGATCTGCAATTCGCTGCGCACCAGCCGCAGGGATTCGTTGATGCCGGCCAACGAGTCATCCAGGCCACGACGGCGAACGTTGTACAGCTCGGTTTCGGCCTTGAGCAAAGCCGGATAGGCGTCGAGCTCGGCCGGGAATTTCAGGGGCTTGAGCCCCACTTCGGCCTGCAGGCGGGCGACACTGGCCAAGGTCGCGCGGTATTTCGCCGCGCTCTCGCCGAAGTTGGATTCGGTCTTGGTCGGGTCCAGCTGGGCCAGCACCTGACCGCGTTCGACGATCGCCCCTTCGGTCACGTTCATCTCGGCCACGATGCCACCTTCGAGCGACTGGATCAGCTGTTCCCGCGAGCTGGGAATGACTTTGCCGGTGCCGGTGGAGACTTCCACGACCTCGAAGAAGAATGCCCAGACGAAGAACGCCAGCAGCATCGCCACCGCGACCCACACCACGCGGGTCGCACGCACCACGGTGGAGTCGTCGACACCGTCCTGGTAATACGACTGGCCCGGCGCACCGTCTTCGCTGAGCAGCGGGATGCGCTTGAATTCACCGGAGCCCAGCACCTTGAAAGACTTGCCTGTATCCATTGCCCTGCCCTCCTTCATTGAGCCGCGCCCTTGGGACGCGACAGTCTGGCGATGGCGTTTTCCTTGGTGTCGTCGATCACCACCTGACCGTTGTCGACCACGATGATCCGGTCGACCAGGGCCAGCACACTGGTGCGATGGGTGGCAACGATGATCGTGCGGCCCTGGCCCCAGGTCGCCAGGTTCTGGATCAGCCGGCGTTCGGTGGTTTCGTCCAGCGACGCAGTGGGCTCGTCGAGCAGCAGGATATGCGGCTGGCGGATCAGCAGACGCGACAGCAACAGCGATTGGCGCTGACCACCGGACAGGCCGAGGCCGCCTTCGAGAATCAAGTGATCCATGCCGGTCGGGCACTGGCGCACGAAATCCAGCGCGCCGGTGATTTCCAGAGCAGCGATGATCTCCTGATCCGACGCTTGCCCGGCACCCATGATCAGGTTCTCGCGCAGGCTGCCGTGAAACAGCCGCGAGTTCTGCGTGAGCAGACCGATGTCGCGGCGCACGTCGGCCGGGTCGATATGGCCCAGGGCAACGCCGTCGAGGCTGATGCTGCCGCCGCTCAGGTCCAGGCCGCCAGCCAGGGCCTGGAGCAAGGTCGACTTGCCGGCACCGTTGCGGCCAAGCACGGCGATGCGCTCGCCTGGTGCGATGCTCAACTCGTTGACGGTCAGTGCCGGGGTACGTGCCTCCTCGCTGTACTTGAAGCTGGCGCGCTTGAGCTCGTAGCGCCCGCCGATCACCGGCAGGTGCACGCGCTGGGCGCCTTCGGGGTGATCGACCGGCAGCAGCATCAAGCGGTTGAGGCCTTCGAGGGCAACCTTGGCCTGCTGCCAGCGGGTCAGCACATGGGTCAGCTGCGACACCGGCGCCATCATCCGCGAGGCCAGAATCGAGGCGGCCACCAGGCTACCGGTGGTGAGGTCGCCGGCAATCACCATGGGCGCGCCGAACACGATGACGATGGCGAACACCGCGCTCTGCACGTTCTGCGTCCACGCCACCAGGCCGTTGGTCAAAGTGCGCAGGCGCAGGCTGCTGTCTGCCGCCACGGCGTTGTAGTGGTTCCATTGCTGCTGGAAGCGCTGCTCGGCCTGCAGGCTCTTGATGTCGTCCATGCCCTGCACGGTTTCTACCAGCATGGCGTTGCGCAGCGCTGATTCGCGCATGGATTCGTTGGCCAATCGCGCCAGCTTGCGCTGGGCCATCAGCCCAGGCACCACCATCGCCACCAGTGCGCACAGGGGAATCAGCACCAGTGGCCCGCCGATCAGGTAGAACACCACCAGGAAGATCAGGAAGAACGGCAGGTCGGCCAGTGCCGTGGCAGTGCTGGAGGTGATCAGGTCACGCAGCGATTCGAGTTCGCGCAACTGCGAAATGAACGAACCGGTGGACTTGGGCCGCGCCGAGTTGCGCAGGCGCATCGCGTGGCCGAAGACCAGGTCGCTGACACGCAGGTCGGCGCGCTTGCCGAGCAGGTCGGTGATCTTCATGCGCATGATGCGCATGATGAAGTCGAAGGTGATCGCCAGCAGCACGCCGCCGAACAGCACGTACAGGGTGGGGAGCGATTCGGCCGGGATCACCCGGTCGTATACCTGCATGGAGAACAACACCCCGCCCAGGCCGAGGATGTTGGCCACCAGCGAGGCCAGCATGACGTGCCCGTAGGGCCTGAGGTCGCGCAGCACGATCTTGCGGAACCAGTGCTCGTCGTAGGGCTTGATGTAGTCGTTGGTGCGCACGTCGCTGACCGGCCGCGCCGGACGCAGGATCACCGTGCGCAGGGCGTTGTCGAGCAGGGTCTGGCGGTCGATGCTGCTCTGCAGCCCTTGGTCACCGCTGTAGGCGATGCCGATCTGCTCGTCGTCGCCGAGCACCTGGATGATGCCGACCTGACCGTCCTTGAGCTGCACCACCAGCGGCGTGCGCCACTGGGTCAGGGTGGTGGGGTCGTAGCGGGCGAACTTGATCGTCAGCCCGGCCTGCCGGGCCATCTGCCGCAGGACGTCCTCTACGCTGGAATCGTCGGCACGCAGCGATGCGATACGCACGTTTTCCGCCGAGCACTCCAGGCGGTAGTGACGCGCCACACCGAGGATCGCGTCGAGCCAGACCCGGTAGTCCTGGCGCGAGAAGGTTTGCGCGGGTTGTACCGATTCCGCGTCCAGGGGCAGGTTCACGGCATCGTTCATGGCAGTATCTCCACGCCTTGGATGGTGCTTTGATCGATCCGGTAGGCACTGCGCAGGGCGCCAGTGCTGTACAGGCAGTCCACCTGCAGGCGGCGCAGGTCAGCCTCGGTGTTGGCCAGGTCGAAGCGCGACTGGTGGATCTCCTGTTCGGCGTTGAGCAGGTCGAGCAGTGGCCGCGTGCCCAACTCCAGGTATTGCTGGCCGTACAGCTCGCGGGCTTCGGAAATGCTGCCCTGGCGCGACTGCAGCGAGCCGAGCCGGCGGTCCAGGCTGGCAGTTTGCGCCTGCGCTTCGAACAAGCCCTGGCGGGCCTGCAGGCGGGCGGCATCTTCGGCCGAGTCGGCGGCAGTCAGGGCATAGGTAGCTGCGGCGGTACGCGCGGTGGTGGCACCGCCCTGGTAGAACGGCACGTCGAGGTTGATGAAGATGCCTGCCTGGGTACGGTCGATATTGGAATTGTTGCTGTTGTAGTTGCTGTCCAGGTAGTGGTTCAGCGTGGGGTCGACCGATAGCGTCGGCAGCCCATCGGCACGGGCCTGGCGAATGGCCGCCTGGGCCTCGACCCGTTGCGCGTTGGCTACCAGGATGCCGGGCAAGGCGTTCATGTCCGGTTCTGCAGCGTTGCAGGAGGCCAGCAGCGACGGCGGAAAATCGTCGTTGACGTCGAACGGCGCGGCGCGTCCTACCAGGTTGATGAGGTTGGCTCGCCAGCGGTTGTACAGCGCCTGATACTGCAGCAGGGTGGCACGCGCGCCGTCTTCTCGGGACCTGGCCTGGACCACGTCCGAACGCGTGGCGGCGCCCATGTCGCTGCGCTGACGTGCCAGCTCGGCAATGCCGGCGATGCCCTTGATCTGCTCGCGAGCGACCTGCAGCAGGCGTTGATAGCGCTGCACCTCGATGTAGGCCTGGGAGGTGTCGCGTGCCACCTGATCGATGCTCAGCAGTACCTGCGCCTGACTGCGGGCGACGCGGGCCTTGGCGACGTCGACCGCACTGTCGACCTTGCCGAAGTCGTAGAGCATCTGCTTGAGCGAGATGTTCACCGCCTGGCTGGTGCCATTGCCACCGTAGGAACTGTCGAGACCACCACGCAGCCCGCCGGTGATGCGTGGATAGTAGCCGGCACGCGCCACGTTGATGCCTTCACCCTGCTGGTACAGGGTGCCGATCGCCTCGCCGATGCTCGGATGCCATTCCACCGCCAGGCGGACGGCCTGGACCAGGCCCAGCTGGGTGCCGGAGGCCGGCGCGGCCAGATCGGAATCGTCGAGCCTGGCCCCCGCCGCCGTTGCAGCGGACGCAATCGCAGGCCTGGCGACATTGCGTGGATGCGGCCGAGCGGTCTGCTCGGGGCGGGTTTCCAAGCGGCTCGGGCTGATGACCTTGAGCCCGGGTTCGAGGGTGTCTGCGGCATGTGCCGGCAGGCTGTAGAGCGGTGTGATGCCCAGTGCCAGAACGGCCACTGAAATATGTGTCGCCAAAGAGGTGCACTTCAAGCCAATCCCCCACTTCCTGTTCTTGATGGCACGCCCGATTCAGGCGGCGTGCGACTTCCTGCCGCGACGCCGGGCCCGCAGGCCCGACGCTGGTAGCGGGTATCAGACGACACTGATACCGCTCTGGACCCACAGATGGTGCGAGGGGTCCTCCTGGGGAGTGTAGACGTTGTACTGCACGCCGTTGTCCGTCTGTGTGGCGCCCGGCGCCCAGGTTGCGCCGGTCATGTGCACGGTGTCGTGGCTGTCGCCCAGGATCAGTAGCTTGTCGGTGCTGGCGTCGGTGACCGACAGCAGGTCGCTCAAGCTCAAGGTCAGATTGACCTTGCTGGACTGGTTCAGGTCGATGACCTCGATGTTGTTGATGCGTGCTGCCAGGTTGCTCAGGTCGATGTCGGCATCGCCACCGCTCCACTTCAGCGTATCGGTCCCGGCACCGCCGTCGACCGAGGCGAACGTCTGGTCGTAGATGACGATGGTGTCGTTGCCGTCGTGACCGTGCAAGGTCAGCGCCCCGCCTTGGGCGCCATCGAGCAGATCATCGCCCGAAGTGCCTTGCGGGTCGTGCCGGTCGCTGCCGGCAACGGCAGCGTGATCGGCGCTGGTGTCGTCACTGGTGAACGACGCCAGGCGCGCGAAGGTGGCCGGCGTGGCGGCGTTGTTGAGGTTGATGGTCAGGGTGGCGGTATCACTGGCTCCGGTGGGGTGGTTGAGTTGATAGGTGAACACGTCGGTCTGGCCAATAACGGCGCTGCCCTGATTCAAAGTCGGTGTATAGGCATAGCTGCCATCGGCATTGACCAGCAGCGCGCCATGGGCACCGGCAATGGTGACGCCGTTGACCCCAGGCAGAACGAAGGCGCCGGCACTCAGCACGCTGAGCGAGGTGTACGAGGAACCCAGTACATCGGCGCCCGCCCCGGTCAGCAGGTTGCCCACCGCCGTGGTGGCGCTGCCGACCACGAAGGTGCTGGTGGACGTCGCCTCCTGACGTACTGCGGCGGTGTAGCTCGATGCCACTCCCAGGCCACCGTTGGTGACGACCAGGCGGTAGGTGCCGGCAGTCTGGTCCTCGACGCGCACACCCAGGCCAGCGCTGCCGATCGCGATCAGGTTGGCACCCGAATAGGACCCTACCTGAACATAGGTGCCGTTGGCCTGCAGCTTGGACAGCACGAAGTTGACCGGCGACAGCAGCGACAGGCCGCTGCCGGTGACCGACAAGGTCAGGTCGCTCAAGGTGTTCGGCGCCACGGTGAACGTGAACTCGCCGCGACCGCCGAGCAAGCTGCTGTCATAGCGACCGATCGTGGCCGTGGTGTCGGTGAACTGGCCGACCAGGCTCAAGGCACTCGCTGCGGTGTCATTGATGGCATCCACCAGCGTGGCGTTGGCGGCCAGGTTGTTGGGGTTCCACACTTCGTTGACGTTGGCGCTGTCGATGCGCACGTACAGATGGGCCGTCGAGCTCAAGCCATTGGGGTGCACCAACTGGTACTGGAAGTCTTCGACCTTGCCCACGCTGGCGACTGCCCCGCTCGGGTTGTAGGTGTACTTGCCGGTACTGTCGATGGTCAGTTGGCCGTACAGGCCCTGCACCATGGTGCCCGCACCGGCCGTCACGTAGGTGCCGTTCTTGAGTACCTGCAACACCGCACCGTTGTCCGGCCCGGTGCGGTCGGCCAGGCCGTTCACACCGGGATCGGTGATGACGTTACCGTCCAACGGTGCCGGGGTGCCGGTGAACTGGGTCAGGCTGGTGGTCACGAACTGGATCTGCGTGGTCAGGCTGTCGAGCAGCGAAACCAGACTGCTGGCGACCGTCAGGCGATAGTTGCCGGCTTGCAGCAAGCCTATGTCGGCCTGCACCTGGTTAGTCCCCAGCCCGATCAGATTGAGCAACTGCGGATTGGTCGTGCTGTTGGCCAGGGTTATCCAGTTACCGGCGGCGTTCTGCACCTCCAGAGCGAAGGCCGAAGCTGGCAGCACACCGAGCAAGGCGTTGTTGGTCACCGTGATCAACGGATCGGTCACGGTACCGGCAGCCACCGTGAAACCGAACGCCTTCACCTGGCCCAGCAGCAGGCTGACGCTGGTGTTGGTGTACTCGCTGGCCACCGTGACCGGCGTGATGTTGACCGTAGCGGTTGCCAGGTTGTTGGAGGCGATCACCGGTTCGTTGACGTCGATGTCCGGTGCCACCACAGCCGCGCCGGCGCTGACGTTGCCGCGCCCGTCGGTGAGCGTGACACTCAGGCGCTCGCCGTTGATCTGCGCGGCGTTCAAGGCCACGGTGAAGGTGCCATCAGCCCCCACGGTGACCGGCGCTACGTTGAGCACGACGCCGTTGGCAGCCTTGACGCTGACCGTGGCGCCCGGCTCGCCGGTACCGCGCAGGGTCAGGCCATCGCCCGCCACTACCAGCCCGGTGGCCAGGCTCGGTGGGGTCAGGTCCGGCGCGGTGGTGGTGGCCGTCGGCGAAACGTTGGCGGCGGCATCGGCCTGGCTGACGGTCAGCACCTGGCTGTTGATCTGCGCGGCATTGAGGGTAACGCTGTAGGTGCCGTTGGCGGCGACCAGCGCCGTGCCCAGCACGCTGGCGCCACTGCGCACGGTGACGGTGGCCCCCGCCTCGCCGGTGCCCGACACCACTGTGCCGCTGGCACTGATAGTGGCGGTTGGCGCAGCCGGTGGCGTGGTGTCGGCCACACCTAGTTGGCCCGCTGCGGACACGTTGCCGGCCGCATCGGTGAGGGTCACGCGCAGCGCGCCTCCGTTGAGCTGCGGCGCAGCCAGTGTCACCGTGAACAGACCCAGCGCATTCACCGGCCCCTCGGCCAGCAGAGCGTTGTTGGCCCCGTAGACCTTGACGGTGCTGTTGGCTTCGCCGACGCCGCTCAGGCTCACACCGCCGACCAGCAACAGTGCGGTCGGTGCGTTCGGCGCGGTGGCATCACGGGCCGTGAGTGTGGTGATCGGCGACGTCAGCCCGGCGGCATCGGTCTGCACCACGGTCAGTTGCTGACCATTGAGCTGCGCGGCGCTGAGGCCGACGCTGAAGTTGCCGCTGGCATCGACCACGGCGTTGCCCAATGCCACGCCGCCAACGTTGACGGTCACCCGCGCGCCGGCCTCGCCCTGCCCGCTCACGCTGCTGCCATTGGTGGCCAGCGCGACGTTGACCAGCGCCGTCGGTGGGGTGGTGTCGAGTGCCAGGAACGGCGTGCCCACCGACACATTGCCGGCGGCATCGGCCAGCTTGACGCTGAGCAGTTGGCCATTGAGTTGCGGGCTGCTCAACGTGACCGCGAAGGTGCCGTTGGGCAGCACGGTGGCCGTGCCGATGGCAACCCCTGCAGCGTTGTAGACGGTGGCGATGGCACCGGCTTCACCGGTACCGCTGAGGGTCTGCCCGGCATTGCTCAGGCCGGTGATCACCGGTGCCACGGGTGCGACGATATCGGGCGCGGCGATGCTGACCGCCGTGGACACGTTCTGCGCGGCATCCACCTGCACCGCCGTCAGGGTACCGCCGTTGGCCTGGGCCACTGGCAGTACCACGGCGAAGCTGCCGTTCAAACCGACCACGCCAGTGCCTACCACCACGCCGGCGGCATTGGTGACCCGCACGGTGGCGCCCACCTCGCCCCGGCCGGTAACCAGCGTTCCGGTACCGTTGACGTCCAGTGCGGTGATGGGCACCGGCGCGGTGCTGTCGACCGAGGTGTAGAAGGTCGCGATCGACGTAAGCGCGCCTTTGGTGGCGTGCAGTTCGAGCACCTGGCCGTTGGCCTGGGGTGGATTGAGCGTCACGGTAAAGGTGGTACCGGTGGTGACACCGGTGCCGAGCACGGTCCCGGCGGCGTTGCGCACCACCACGGTAGTGCCCGCCTCGGTGGTGCCGGTCAGGGTCACGCCGTTGCTGGTGATGGTGCTGACCTGCGGCGCGGCCGGTGGCAGCTCCACAGGAATGTTCAACGAGGCGATAGCCGAAGGATTGCCCGCCGCATCGGTCTGGATCACGGTCAACAGCTGACCACCGAGGGCAGCCGGCAGCAGCGGCACCTGGAAGTTGCCATTGACGTCGACCACCGCCGTGCCAAGCACCACAGGGGTCTGCCCGACCAGCAACCCGACAGTCACGGTCGCCCCGGCCTCGCCCTTGCCGGTGAGCACGGTGCCAGCGGCATTCACCACCAGTTGCGTGGCCAGGCTCGGTGGGGTGATATCGGGAACGGTCAAACGTGCCAGCGCGGATTTGTTGCCAGCGGCATCCTGGGCGTACACCTCCAGCGTCCCGCCATTGAGTTGTGCCAGGCTCAGCGGCACGCTGAAGGTGCCATTGGCGCCGACCAGAACGTTGCCCAGCGCAGCGCCCTGAGCGTTGCTCACGAACACTCTCGCGCCCGCCTCCGCCGTGCCGTTGAACAGCAGACCGTTGGCGCTCAGGCCCAGCCCCGCCGGCAGCGCCGGTGGGGTCAGGTCAGGGGCGTTGACGGTGACCCCGGCAGAGGTGTTCCCCGCAGCGTCGCGCTGGACCAGCAGCAAGGCTTCGAAGTTGGTCTGCGGGGTGCTCAGGGTCACGTTGAAGGTGCCGTCTGCGGCGACCACGGCGGTGCCCAGTGTCGCGTTCAGCGGACCGGTGACGGTCACCGTCGCGCCGGCTTCGCCACGCCCGGTGACGATACGACCGTCGGCGCTGACCGCCGTCAGGGTCAATGCCAGTGGCGCGGTGACATCCGGTACGGCAAAGTTGAACGGCAGCGAGACGTTGCCAGCCACGTCGGCCTGGGTCACGACAAGCACCTGGCCGTTGAGTTGAGGGGTAGCCAGGTTGACGGTGAAATTACCGTCGACATCGGCAGTCGCCGCGCCAATCTGCACACCCAGCACGTTCTTGACCACGATGCGCGCGAGCGCTTCGCCGCTGCCGGTCAGTTGCAGGCCGCTGGTCGATACCGCCAGGTTGACCAGTGCGGTCGGAGCCTGGAGATCGCTGGCAGTAATGGTGACCGCAGCGGAGGCGTTGCCGGCGGCATCGACCTGGCGGACGCTGAGCACTTCACCGTTGATCTGCGCCACGCCGAGCGTGACGCTGTAGGTGCCATCGGCGTTGACCGTGCCGGTGCCCACCGACACATTGAGGTTGTTGCGGATGATCAACTGCGCGCCGGGCTCGCCGGTACCGGTGAGCAGCGTGCCGGTCGCGTTCAGCGCCAGAATGGTCGGCGC
Organism: Pseudomonas baltica; assembly: GCF_014235765.1. Lineage (GTDB taxonomy): Bacteria > Pseudomonadota > Gammaproteobacteria > Pseudomonadales > Pseudomonadaceae > Aquipseudomonas > Aquipseudomonas baltica. Next base: position 514,631 of record NZ_JACMYH010000002.1, on the reverse strand, counting down.
CGCCGGCGGCGTGGTGTCGCCGGCCAGCAGGCTGCCTGGGCCCGAGACATTGCCAGCCGCGTCGGTCAGCGTCACCACCAGCGACTGACCGTTGAGCTGCGCCGGCAACGTCACCTGGAAGGTACCATCGGCCGCTACGGTGGTCGCCGTGCCCAGGGTCACGCCTGCCGCGTTCTTCACCAGCACGGTGGCATTGGCTTCGCCCACGCCACTGAGCACGGTACCGCTGGCATTGAGCAGCAGTTGCGTCGGCGCAGCCGGTGGGGTCAGGTCCGGAGCGAAGATCGGGGTGTTCGCACCCACGTTGCCGGACACATCCGTCTGGGCCACGGTCAGCGGCTGATTGTTGATCTGCGCCGGCGACAGGGTCACAACGAAGCTGTTGTCGGCTGCCACCTGGGCGCTGCCCAAGACTACACCGGCGGCGTCGCGCACGGTCACCGTGGCGCCAGGCTCTCCCCGGCCGGTGACAGTGGCCCCGGTGGTGAGGTTGATTGCAACCTGGGTCAGCAATTCGGGTGCAGTGGTGTCCGGCGAATTGATCGTCCCGATCGGCGAGACATTGCCTGCGGCATCGGTCTGCACCAGGTTCAGAAGCTCGCCGGTGATCACCGCTGGCGTCAGAGTGACGCTGAAATTGCCCGCCGCCGAGACCGCGCCGCTGCCCAGTAAGGTACCGTCCAGCCGGGTCACGCTGACCACGGCACCGGGCTCGCCCTTGCCGGTCAACAGGCTGGTCAATGCGCCGTCATTGCTGATGGCGATATTGGTCAAAGGCACCGGTGCGGTGGTGTCGCCCGCCAGAACGGCGCCCGGCACCGACACGTTGCCCGCGGCATCGGTCAGGGTCACGCCCAGGGCCTGGCCGTTGACCTGCGCCTGGCTCAACACCACCTGGAAGCTGCCATCGAGCAGGACCGTGGCGGTGCCCAGAATGACGTTCTGAGCGTTGGTGACCGTAACCACTGCACCCGGTTCGCCCGTGCCGGTCAGCACCAGGCCCTGGTTGATGACCGCCAGATCGGCCGGCGCTGCGGGTGGCGTACGGTCGCCGGCGAGCGTGACGAGGGGCAGCGAAGCGTTGCCGGCCAGGTCGGTCTGCACCACGCTCAAGGCTTGGCCGTTGAGTTGTGGCGTGGCCAGGTTGGCGACGAACACCCCTGTCACTGCGACCACGGCGGTGCCCAACATCACGTTGCCAGGGCCAGTGATCACCACGGTTGCACCGGCTTCGCCGCGCCCGCTCAGCACCGTGCCGTCGAGGCTGACCGACAGTGCGCCAAGGTTGGTGGGGGCGGTCACGTCCGGCGCCGTCAATTGCGCCGGCAGCGAGGTCAGCGCGCCGTCGGCGGCCGTGACCTGGAGGATCTCGCCATTGAGCTGGGCAGCAGAAAGCTGCAACTGGAAGGCGCCGCTGCCATCGACGATCGCAGTGCCCAGAACGGTCCCCTGCAGGTTGCGCACGGTGATCAGGTTGCCGACATCACCCTGGCCCACCAACTGCAGGCCATCAGTGCTGAGCAGCAGTGCGGTCGGTACATCCGGGCCATTGGTGTCCGGTGTGGTGACCGTAACGACGGTCGAAACGTTGCCGGCCGGGTCGGCCTGGGTGACGCTGAGCAAGGTGCGGTCGCCGGAAATCGGATTGAGCGTCACGGTGAAATTGCCGTTGCCATCGACCGTGGCCGTGCCGACCGAAATACCGCCCACGCCGAGTACGGTGACTTGCGCGCCGATTTCGCCCTTACCGGTCAGCAGCGCGCCGTCGGCGCTGACCACAAGGTCGGTGACCGGGTTCGGCACAGTGGTGTCGGGTGCGACCACGAGGGTGGTCGACGACACGTTGCCCGCCGCGTCGGTAGAGGTGACCAGCAAGGTCTGGCCATTGGTCTGCGCCGCCCCCAGAACGACTTGGTAGCTGCCGTTGGGCGCGACCGTGGCGGTGCCCAGCACATTGCCCTGGGCATCGCTGACGATCACCGTGACCACGGTGCCCGGTTCCGCAACTCCCACCACTGCCCCGCCGTTGAGGTCGACGGCAGCGGTAGGAGCCACAGGCGGCGTGCTGTCCACCGCCGGCACCAGCGCCGTTGGCGAAAGGTTGCCGGCCACATCGGTCTGCGACACCGCAAGGTTGCCGCCGCCCAGTTGCGCGACCGCGAACGGTACGGTGAAGGTGCCGGTAACGCCGATGACGACGCTGCCCAGCGCAGTACCATCGGGCGCGAGTACGGTAACGGTGGCGCCCACTTCGCCGCGACCGGTCAGTTGGGTGCCATCGGCACTGGCCAGCAGATCGGTCAGTGCGCTCGGCGCGGTCAGGTCGAGGGCCTGCACCTGCGCAGGCACCGAGACCAGCGCACCGAGGTTGGCAACCACTTCCAGCTGTTCGCCGTTGAGCTGCGGGCTCGACAGCGCGACCGTGAAAGCACCGTTGCCATCGGCCACCGCGGTGCCCAGCACCACGCCGGTGGCACTGCGTACGGTCACGGTATTGCCAGCATCGGCCAGACCGCTCAGCTGCAGGCCGTTGCCACTGAGCAGCAGCGCGCTGGGTTGGTCCGGGCCGGTGCCATCGGGTGCGGTTACGTCCACGTCGTCCGACGCGTTACCCGCGGCATCTTCTTGTAGGACGGTGAGCACGTCCCCTGGGGCGACAGGGGCAGTGAGGGTGATGAGGAAGCTGCCCGTGGCACCGACCACGCCGATACCGATCACGGTGCCGCCCGCGTCGCGCACGGTCACCTCGGCAGCCGGCTCGCCGCGGCCAGCCAGCAGATCGCCGTTCGGGCTGATCACCAGCGCGGTGACCGGCGCAGGTGGGGTGGTGTCCAGCGCGAACAGCGTGGTGCTGGCGGACACGTTGCCGGCGGCATCGGTGGTGGTCACCAGCAAGGTCTGGCCGTTGGCCTGCGCGGTGCCCAGGTCGACCTCGTAGCTGCCATCGGCGGCCACCGTGGCAGTGCCCAGCACATTGCCTTGAGCATCGCTGACGATGACCGTGACCCGCGTGCCGGGTTCGGCGGTGCCGGTCACCAGGGTGCCGGCAGGATTGAGCACCGCTGCGGGAGCGTCGGGCAGCGTGCTGTCGCGAGCAACCACGATCACGGCTGTGGATGGGTTGTTGCCGCCGTCCACCTGCACGGCACTGAGCACCTGACCATTGGTCTGCGCGACGTTCAGCGACACGGTAAAGGCGCCGGTGACGCCGACCGTCGCCGTGCCCAGCACGGCGTTGTCGGGGCCCCGAATGGTGACGATCGAGCCGGCCTCGCCGCGCCCGGTGACCTGGGTGCCGTCGAGGCTGACCAGCAGGTTGCTGATCAGGCCGGGCGGCGTGGTGTCGGCCACCGTGATCAGCGCAGGCAGCGATACCAGTGCGCCGCTGGTGGCGATGACTTCGAGGGTTTCACCATTGGTCTGGGCCGCGTTCAGTGCGACCTGGAAATTGCCCGTGGCGTCCACCACTGCCGTGCCCAGTACCACGCCCGTCACGCTGCGCACGGTAATGGTGTTGCCGACATCGCCCTGCCCGCTGAGGGTCAGGCCGTTGCCGCCCAGCAGCAGCGCCGTGGGTTGATCGGGACCGTTGACATCCGGGGCGACCACGACGGTTGCCGTCGACACGTTGCGGGCCGCATCGGTCAAGGTGACGTTGAGCACCTCGTTTTCGCTGGCGGCGCGCAGCAGCACGACTGTGAAAATACCGTTCGGACCGACCGCTGCGGTGCCGAGCACGTCGCCGTTGACGGCAAGCACGGTGGCAGTGCTGCCGATTTCGCCTTGGCCAACCACGGTCAGACCATCAAGGCTGACGCCCAAGGCAATGGGCGCATCCGGCGCGGTGAGGTCGGCGGCGATCACGGTGATGCTGGTCGAGGTGTTGCCGGCGGCATCGGTCGACGTGACCAGCAGCGTCTGGCCGTTGGTTTGCGGGAACGCCAGGTCGACCTGGAAGGTGCCGTTGGCCGCGACCGTGGCCGTGCCCAGCACATTGCCCTGGGCGTCACTGACCACGACCGAGACCACGCTGCCGGGTTCTGCCTTGCCGATCACCGCCCCGCCCTGCGGCGTGAGCACCACATCGGTCGGCGCTGCCGGCGCCTGCAGGTCCGGTGCGATCAGCGTGACGTTGGCGGAGAAATTGCCGGCGGCATCGACCTGGCTGACAGTGAGCTGCTGCAGGTTTACCTGAGGATTGTTCAGCGTGATGGTGAACTGCCCGCTGGCATTGACGTCGGCGCGGCCCAGCTCGGTGTTGCCGAGCAATACGCGAACCGAAGCACCGGCCTCGCCGCGACCGCTGACCACCAGGCCATCGGCGCTGATGAGCACTTCGCTGAGCGCGGTGGGCGGAGTAATGTCCGGCGCCTGCAGCGCAACCGGCACCGAGGCGTTGCCGGCCGCGTCGGTCTGCAGCACGTCCAGAAGCTGGCCGTTGGCCTGGGGAGAATCGAGCACCAGACTGAACGTGCCATTGGCGGCAACCACGGCCGAGCCGAGCACGGTGCCGGCGACGCTGGTGACGGTGACGGTCGCACCCGCTTCGCCGCGCCCGGTGATCAGGCTGCCGTCGGCGTTGATGACAGGCGCCACCACCGCCACCGGTGCAAGGGTGTCGCGGCCAACCACACTGCCCACCACGGACAGGTTGCCCGCGCTGTCGCCGAGGGTGACCCTCAGAGTACCGCCGTCGATCTGCGGCGCGTCCAGGGTGATCTGGAACGTGCCGTTGGCGTTCACGGTGCCGGTGCCGACCTGGACGCCCAGGGCGTTGCGCACCACCACGTTGGCACCCGCCTCGCCGGCGCCGGTCAACACTGTGCCGACATCGTTGAGCACCAGCGCGACCGGCGCTGCGGGCGCGGTCAGGTCAGGCGCGATCAGGGTCACGCCCAGCGACAGGTTGCCGGCCGCATCGGCCTGGGTCACGGTGAGCACCTGAAGGTTGGTCTGGGCCGGCACCAGGTTGACCGTGAAGGTGCCGTCCGTGGCCACCGTGGCGGTGCCGACAGACTGGTTCAGCGCGTTGCGCACGGTGACTTGCGCGCCTGCCTCGCCGTTGCCGGTAACCAGCGCGCCGTTGGCGCTGAGCTGGACGTTGGCAAGCAGGTCGGGCGCGGTGGTGTCTCCGGCAGTCAGCGACACCGGAATCGAGACACGACCAATCGCGTCACTGGCCTGCACGCTCAGCACTTCGCCGTTGCGTTGCGGGGCATCGAGCAGGATGCTGAACGTACCCAACGCATTGACCGTACCACTGCCCAGCAGCACGCCCGTGGTACTGGTAACGCGGATGAGCGCCCCCGCCGAACCGGTGCCGGTCAGGATCGCGCCTTCCAGGGTCAGCAGCAGATTGGCCGGAGCGATCGGCGCACCGCCGTCCGGGCCGTTGACCTGCGCCGGCAGCGAGGGGTTGCCGGCGGCATCGGTTTCGATCACGGTCAGCACGTCGCTGAGGGTGGCGGGCCGGTTCAAGGTAATCAGGAAAGTACCGTTCGCGTTCACCGTGCCGGTGCCGAGCAGATCGCCGTTGGCGGCGGTGATGCGCACCGTGGCATTGGCCTCGCCCGAGCCGCTGAGCAAGGTGCCGTCGGCGCTGACCACCAGATTGCTGACCGCGACCGGTGGGGTGATGTCGGCTGCCAGCAGGGTGGCCGACGCCGAGGTATTGCCTGCGGCATCGGTGGCCGTGACGCGCAGGGCCTGGCCATTGGCCTGGGCAGACGCCAGGGTAATGGCGAAGGTGCCATCGCTGCCGGCAACGCCGCTGCCGATGACTTGGCCCTGGGCTCCGGTGATGCTGACGGTAGCACCTGCCTCGGTGACACCCGAAAGCAGCGTACCCGCCAGGCTCAGCGACAGCCCGGTAGGCACTGCCGGAGCGGTGATGTCGGCTGCCTGCAGGCTGAAGGTAGGCGAGACGTTGCTGGCGGCGTCGACCTGCACCAGCGACAACGTCTGACCATTGAGTTGCGGACTGCTCAAAATGACAGTGAAGCTGCCGTCCGCGGCCACCACAGTGCTGCCCAACGACACACCGGCGGCACTGCGCACGGTCACATTGGCTCCCGCCTCACCCGTACCACTGACCAGCCGTCCGTCGTTGCTGAGCACGACGTTGAGCAGCGCGGTCGGCGCGGTGGTGTCCGGGGCGCTCAGCGGTGTGGCTGGCGAGGTGTTGCCCGCCGCATCGCTCTGCGTGACGGCCAACAGTTGGCCGGCTGCCTGCGGCGTGTCCAGGCTGATCTGGAAGCGGCCATTGGCGCCTACCACGCCACTGCCGACGAGGTCGCCGTTGGCATTTCTGATTTGAACGGTTGCACCGATCTCGCCGGTACCACTGAGCGACGACCCGGTGCTGTCGAGTACCAGCGCAGCGGGCGCCAACGGAGCCAGGGTATCGCCTGCCTGCACGCTGACCACTGCCGACTCGTTGCCGGCCGGGTCGCGTTGCGACAGAGTAAGGGTCTGGCCATTGTTCTGGGCTTGATTCAGGTTGACGCTGAACAGACCATTTGCATCGACCACGCCGGTGCCCAGCACCGCGCCATTGCTGGCGAACACGGTAACCGTGGCACCTGCTTCGCCACGCCCGCTGACCACCAGGCCATCGGCGCTTACCAGCGGCTGCAGCACGCTGCCGGGCAGGGTCAGGTCCGGTGCGGTCACAGTGGCCGGCACCGAACTGTTGCCCGCCCCGTCGACCTGGTTGACCTGCAAGCGTTGCGCATCTATCTGCGGCGGCGTCAGCGTCACACTGAACTGCCCGCTGATGCCGACGATGGCCGTGGCAATCGTCACGCCGGCCGGGTTGAGTACGGTGACCGTGGCGCCTGCTTCGCCGCGCCCGGTGATCAGGCTGCCGTCATTGCTGATGACGACATTGGTCAGCGCCGGAGCTGTGCTGTCGATGGCGGTAAGCTGGCCGGGCAGCGAATTGAAGCCACCGCTGCTGGCCACGACATCCAGTTGCTCGCCATTGGTCTGCGCCGCGCTCAAGGTCAGCTGGAACGTGCCATCGGCATTGACCGTAGTGGTGCCCAGCACGCCAGTGGGGCCGCGCACGGTGATGGTATTGCCCGCGTCGGCAATACCGCTCAGGCGCAGACCGTCGGCGCTGAGCACCAGCGCGGTAGGTTGATCGGGCCCGTTGGCGTCGGGCACCGTCACGCTGGCGGGCAGCGAAACATTGTCGAAACGGTCGGTGAGCGTCACGCTCAGCACGGCGTTCTGTGCGACGGGTGTCAGGGTGACCAGGAAGCTGCCAGTCGGCCCGACGGTGCCGGTACCGATCTGCGTGCCTTGGGCATCGAACACGGTGACCGTGGCACCGGCTTCGCCTTTGCCGGCCAACAGCGTACCTGCAGGATTGACCGCAAGGTCGGTGGCCAGGTTGGGCGCGGTGAGGTCGGCGGCAATGACGGTGATCGAGGTGGACACGTTGCCGGCGGCATCGGTGGAGGTCACCAGCAGCGTCTGGCCATTGGTCTGCGGCGTGTTCAGGTTGACCTGGAAAGTGCCGTTGGCGGCGACGGTCGCAGTGCCCAGCACATTGCCCTGGGCGTCACTGACCACCACCGACACCACTGTGCCCGGCTCGGCCTGGCCGGTGACGGCCGAGCCTTGCGCGGTCAGCACGACGTTGGTGGGCGCGCTCGGCGCCTGCAGGTCAGGCGCAGTCAGGTTGACGTTGGCCGACAGGTTGCCGGCGGCATCGGCCTGGGTCACGGTGAGCGACTGCAGATTGATCTGCGGCGTGCTCAGGGTGACCGAGAAGCGCCCATCGGCGCCGACCGTCGCAGTGCCCAGTTCGCCACCGGCACTGGTCAATACCCGCACGGTCGCCCCCGCTTCACCCACACCGGTGACGACCGCGCCGTTGGCGCTGATGGCAACAGTGCTCAAAGCGATGGGCGCGGTCACGTCGGCGGCGACCAGCGCCACCGGCAGCGACAGGTTGCCCGCAGCGTCCACCTGCTGCACATCGAGCACCTCGCCATTGGCTTGCGCAGGTACCAGATTGACAACGAAGCTGCCGGTTGCACCGACGACGGCGCTGCCAAGCACCGCGCCATTGGCTGCGGTCACGCTGACCGTCGCGCCCACTTCACCCTTGCCGGTCAGCAGCGTGCCCGCCACATTGAGCTGCAGGCCGGTCACCACGCCCGGTGCGGTAACGTCGGCGACAGGCAGCGCCGCCGAGGGCGAAACGTTGCCTGCCGCGTCCGTCAACGTCACTTGCAAAGTGGTGCCGGTCAGCTGCGCCGTGGTCAGGGTGATCTGGAACGTGCCGTTGGCGGCCACGCTACCGTTGCCGATGATCACGCCCGCTGCATCACGCACGGCGACTGTGGTGCCCGCCTCGCCGACACCGCTGAGCACCGTGCCCAAAGCGTTCAGGCTCAAGCCCGACGCAGCCAGCGGAGCGGTGAAGTCCGGAGCAGTCACGCTGACCGCGGCCGAGACATTGCCACCCGGATCGGTCTGGGTGGCGGTCAGTACCTGACGGTCGATCAGTGCCGGGGTGAAAGCGATGCTGAAGGTGCCATCGCTGCCGACCGTGCCGGTGCCGAGCAATTGGCCCTGGGCGCCGCGCACGTTGACCGTGGCACCGGCCTCACCCGTACCGTTCAAGGTGCTGCCATTGGCGCTGAGCTGGACGTTGTCGAGGGCATCGGGTGGAGTGACGTCCAGCGCCGTGAGCAGGGTCGGCACCGACACGCGCACGCCGTCGCTGGCCTGCACGCTGAGCAGCTCGCCGTTGTTCTGCGCCGGCGAAAGGGTCAGGCTGAACTGGCCGGAGGCATTGACCACGGCCGAGCCGAGTACTGCGCCTTGCGCATCGACGACGGTCACGGTGTTGCCGGCCAGAGCAGTACCGGTGAGCGTCACGCCATCGAGGCTGATCACCAGGTTGCCGGGGGCCGCCGGCTCGTTGCCGTCCGGCCCGTTGACAGTCACGGGTGGCGACGCATTGCCGGCCGCATCGGTCTCGATCACGTTGAGGACGTCGCTCTGCAGCGCCGCACGATTCAGTGCAATGACGAAAATACCATTGGCACCGACGGTGCCGGTGCCGATCAGGTCGCCGTTGGCGGCCCGCACCGCGACGCTGGCGCCCACTTCACCGGTGCCCGACAGCGTCAGGCCATTTGCGCTGATCGCCAGGTTGCCGACCGCAAGCGGCGCGGTGGTGTCGGCGGCGACCAGGGTGCTGGCCGCCGAGCTGTTGCTGGCCGCATCGGTGGCCACGGCCTTGAGGCTCTGGCCATTGGTCTGGGCCGCGCTCAAGGTAATGCTGAAGGTTCCATTGGCTGCCACTGTGCCGGTGCCCAGCAGCGTGCCTTGTGCATTGGTGATGCGCACGGTGGCGCCCGCCTCGCCGGTACCGGTCAGCACCAGCCCGCTGGCGTCCAGCGCCAGGGCCGCCGGGGCGCCGGGCGCAGTCACATCGGCAGCGGTGACGAAGGTGGTCGGCGAGACGTTGCCGCTTGGGTCGGTCTGGGCGGCGCCCAGGCGTTCGCCGTTGACTTGAGCGCTGGCCAGGCCAACGCTGAAGGTGCCATCACTGCCCACCACGGCGCTGCCAAGGACGGCGCCGTTGGCCGCGCGAACGGTGACCGTGGCCCCGCTCTCACCCGTACCGGTCACGCTCAGTCCATCACGGCTCAGGAGCACATTGGCCAAGGCACCGGGAGCGGTGCTGTCAGCGGCGGTGATCGCTACCGGCACCGAAGTCTGGCCGGCGCCGTCAGTCTGGGTGACCTCCAGCAACTGGCCGTTGGCCTGGGCCGGGGACAGGCTGACCTGGAACGTACCGTTAGCCGCGACCACGGCATTGCCCAGCTCGACGCCATTGGCACCGACCACGCGCACCGTGGCACCCGCCTCGCCCACGCCGGTCAATACGGTTCCGCTGCCGTTGAGCTGCAAGGCACCGGGTGCGCCAGGCGCATCGGTGTCGGGTGCTTGCGCAAGGGCGATGGGCGAGCGGTTGCCGGCAGCGTCGCTCTGGCTGACGCTGAGGTTCTGGCCGTTGGTCTGGGCGGCGTTCAGGGTGAGGCTGAACAAGCCGTCGCTGCCCACCGTTGCCGTGCCCAGCGCGACGCCGTTCGGCGCGAGCACCGTAACGGTGGCGCCGACTTCGCCGCGTCCGGTCAGGGTCAGGCCGTCGTTGCTCACGGCCAATTGCGAGAGCGCGGCCGGTGCGGTCAGGTCGGGCGCGGTCAGGTCGACGGCGGTGGCGCTGTTGCCCGATACATCGGTCTGGCTGACCTGAAGCTGCTGGGCATTCAGTTGCGGTGGGTTCAAGGCGACGCTGAAGGTACCGTCGGTGGCGACGGTGCCGGTACCGATCACCGCACCGTTGGCGCCCCGCACGGTGACGCTGGCGCCCGCTTCACCGCTACCGGTCACGGTGCTGCCATTGGCACTGATGGCGACGCCGCTCACCGGGTCAGGCGCGGTCGAATCGAGGGCGGTGATTTCGACCGGCACCGAGGCTTCGCCCAGCGCATCGGTGGCGACCACCGACAGCACTTCACCGTTGGTCTGGGCTTGGGTCAGGGTAATGACGAACGTGCCGTTGGCGGCCACGATGGCTGTGCCCAGCAGGTTGCCCTGCGGGCCGAAGACGTTGACGGTGTTGCCGGCGCTGCCGGTGCCGGTCAACTGCAGCCCATCGCTGCTCAATGCCAGATTGCCAGGCGTGCCCGGGCCAATCGCGTCGGGTGCCGTGATGAAGACCGGGGTCGAGACGTTCGCGGCGGCGTCGGCTTGCACCGCGCTGAGCAGGTCGCCTTCGACGGCGGCCGGCGCCAGCGCCGTGCTGAAATTGCCGTTGGCGCCGACGGTGGCGATGCCGATCACCACGCCTGCAGCATTGCTGATGGTCACCGTGGCACCCGGCTCGCCGCGCCCGGTCAGGGTCAGGCCGTCGGCGCTGATCAGCAGGTTGGTGACCGCATTCGGCGCGGTGGTATCCGGCGCCGTAAAGGGAACCGATGGCGAGCTGTTGCCGGCCGCATCCACGGCGCTCAACGTCAGTGCCTGGCCGTTGGCCTGGGCACTCGACAGGGTTACCTGGAAAGTGCCGTCGGCCGCAACCAGCGCCGTGCCCAGCACCGTGCCCGCCGCATTCTTGACCGACACCGTGGTACCGGCCTCAGCCACACCCGAGAGCACGGTACCGCCGGCATTCAGAGCCAGGTTGCTCGGCGCCACCGGTGCTTCCAGATCAGGTGCGGTCAGGGCGACATTGGCCGAGGCATTGCCGGCGGCGTCCTGTTGACCGATGAGCAGCGCCTGGCCGTTGGTCTGTGGCGGAGCCAGGGACAGGTTGAAGGTACCATCGGCAGCCACCACGCCAGTGGTCAGCAGCACCCCGCCCGCGCCACTGACAGTGATGGTATCGCCCGGTTGGCCACGGCCGCTCACCAGGCTGCCGTCGGCACTGATAGCCACTTCGCTGAGGTCCACGCCGGCGGTGATGTCCGGCGCCGTCGCCGGTACCGCAACCGAAGGATTGCCGGCGGCATCGGTCTGGCTGACGCTGAGCACTTGTCCATCGGCCTGGGCCGGGGACAGGCTCACAACGAAATTGCCAGCGGCATTGACCGTAGCAGTGCCTACCACGTTGCCCTGGGCATTGCGCACGGTCACGGTGGCGCCAGGCTCGCCGATACCGGTCAGGGTCGTGCCATCGGCATTGAAACCGATGTTGCCGACGGCGGCTGGCGCTGTGCTGTCGGGCGCAACGAAGGGCACCGGCACCGAGGTTTCGTTATCGAAATCGGTGGCTATCAGGGTCAGTGTCTCGCCGTTGGTCTGGGCCTGGCCGAGGGTAATCGAGAAGCTGCCATCGACGTTGACGATGGCGCTGCCCAGCAACACGCCCTGGCTGGTGAAGACACGCACGGTATCGCCGGCATTGCCGGTACCTGTCAGGGTCAGTCCGTCCTGGCTCAGGTTGAGGTTGTCTGGGGTGCCGGGGCCGATGTCATCAGGCACCAACATGCTGAACGTGGAGGTGACGTTACCGTTCTCGTCGGTCTGCGTGGCAGTGATCGGTTCATTGGGGGTGAGGCGCAGGGCAAAACGGATGAAAAAGCGGCCGAAAGCATTCACCACTGCGCTGCCGATGGCGTCGCCAGCGGCGTTGGTGATGGTCACGGTGTCGCCGGCCTGGCCACGGCCGCCGCAAGAGAAACCATCGGCGCTGACGACGAAATCGGTGATCGGTTCGGACACGCTGAGGTCCGGCACCTGCAACTGGCCAGGCAGCGACGCATTGCCCGCCGCATCGGTGGCCACCACGCTGAGGGTTTCGCCGTCGATCTGGGCAGCGCTCAAGGTGATCTGGAAGATGCCGCTGGCGTTGGCCGTACCGGTGCCGAGCAGTTTGCCGGCAGCGTCGCGCACCGCCACGGTAGCGCCTGCTTCGGCACGTCCGCTGAGCAGCAACCCGCTGCCGTCAATGCTCAAATTGCTCGGCGCAGACGGGGCCTCGATGTCCGGGGCCAGCACGTTGGCGGGCAACGAAACATTGCCTGAGGCGTCGGTCAGGGTAACGCCCAGGACCTGCCCGTTGGCCTGTGCAGGACTGAGATCGACGCGGAAATTGCCGCTGGCATCCACGGTCCCGGTGGCAATCAGGTTACCGGCCGCATCGGTGACATTGACCACCGTGCCGGCCTCACCGCGACCGGTCAGCACGCTGCCATTGGCGCTGACGGCCAGGCCGGTCGGCGCGTTTGGAGCGGTGGTGTCGGGGGTTGGGTCAGGCGTTGGGTCAGGCGTAGGGCCAGGGGTCAGGTCAGGCGCGATCAGGCCTGCGGCGGGCGATTGGTTGCCCGCTGCATCGGTTTGCGTGGCGCTCAAGGCTTCGCCGTTGATCTGCGGCGGGGTCAGGGTCAGGTTGAACGTGCCGTCGGCCGCTACCACGGCCGAGCCCAGGACCACGCCGGTGGCCGTGGTCACGGTGACGGTAGCGCCGGGCTCGCCGGTGCCGGTCAAGGTGCTGCCATCGGGACTGAGCGCCAGCGCACCGGGCGCTGCGGGCGCAGTGATATCGGGTGCGGTGATGACCACCGGGTCCGAACTGTTGCCCGAGCCGTCGGTGATGATCACTTCCAGCGATTCACCATTGGCCTGAGGCGTGGGGAACGCCACCTGGAAATTGCCATCGGCACCCACGGTGCCGCTGCCGACCACGTTGCCTTGGGCATCGCGAATGATCACCGAGGCATTGCTTTCGGCGCTGCCCGAAACGCTGCTGCCATCGGCGGCGAAACCGAGCCCGGTCGGGGCGCCCGGTGCCGTCGTATCAACGGGCGGTACTGGTTCCACGGGCGGTACGGGCGCGCCGCCGCCACCACCGCCGCCGCCTCCGCCGCCCACTGCAGCCGTGGTGGCGCCTACGCCTACCAGGCCGAACGCAGCGAGCAACCAGCCAGGCGTGGCACCGCTGGCGGCCGCACCGGCCAGCAGCAATTCGTCCACGGTCGAGGCTTCGGAGAAGGTAAAGCCGGTGAAGGGTTCACCGTAGTTGGCCTGCCAGAGAAAACCGTCCTGGCCTTCGAAGACCAATTCACTCTGCTGCCCGGCCGCATCGACCTTGAAGAAGTCTCCGAGCGTTATCTGCTCGCCGGATTTGAGGGTGATGGTCAGGTTGTTGCCGGAACGCGTGGCCGAAGCGACATCGCTGGGATCCACTGGCAGTTTAACCAGACTGGTATCCAACAGCTTTATATTGCCCCAGGCGATTTCCGAGGTGCTTTGCGCCGACTTCGCAGCAACAACGATACTGTCCATACCTACTCCTAGCAGATTCTTGCAGTGCATTACGGGGCACTACACAAACAACTTCACTCACACTGGGCGCCGACCGACGCCAGTGATTCAAGGTCTCTTCTAGTACTTGTCCCGAACGGGATGCTGCACACTGGGGCGATTCATCCGTAACAGCCCGGCTGCACGATGAACAATTGACAATTTTCCATGACGAGCCCACCTTAAACTTTTAACTGCTTGTTTTAGATCGACTTATGCAAAACCTTAAACTTGATTACTGCTTTATGGCGCTGCGCCATCTATTGGTTAGGCTAGTACGTGATGCTACTCAAGAGCTGACGATTTATAACAATTCTTGAATATCACATCGCCATCATTGGAAGGAGTGGAGGCGAATTCAGTGGCGCGATATTAGTTTGCGCAACAAGTAAGGGTAGATAATCGATTCATCACTCATTGAAGCGCTTGCGCGATTTGCATGTTGCAGGTGCGCAGGCGAACGCTCCCTCACGCCCATCGTCCTGGCACATGAAGATCACCCCCTGAAGTGAGTGCGCTAGTTGCGAAGTGGCCCAGCGCTCGGTGTACAGTGGGCGGTACAAGAACTCACCCACAGGACCCTACCGTGACCCGCCCAGCCCCGCTGATCAGCGCCGACTTCGATAGCGGCAACATCGAAGCCATCGACCTACGCGACCCTCTCGACATCCAGCTGGCGATTCGTCCCGACCGGCAGAGCCCACACTTTCAGTGGTTTCACTTCAAGGCTGCCGAGCTGCAGGTCGGGCAACGCTACGAGTTCACGCTGCAGAACGCTGCGCAGTCTTCCTATAACAATGCCTGGCACGGCTACCACGCGGTGGCGTCCTGCGACCAACAGACCTGGTTCCGCGTGCCCAGTACGTTCGATGGCCAGGCACTGCGGTTCGGTCTGGACGCTCAGGGCAGCGAGATGTGGTTTGCCTATTTCGAGCCCTACAGCCGGCAGCGGCACGACGCCCTGATCAATCGCGCGATCACCCAGGCGGGCCTGCAACTGCTGGCTGTCGGGCAAAGCTGCGAGGGGCGGGAAATACCGTTGCTGCGCAAAGGCGACGGTGCGCCCGGCAAGCGTCGGCTGTGGCTGATCGCCCAGCAGCATCCTGGCGAACACATGGCGCAGTGGTTCATGGAGGGCGTGATCGACCGCCTGCAGGCGAATGATCCGCAGATTCAGGCCCTGCTGGCGGTGGCCGATCTGTACCTGGTGCCGAACATGAATCCCGACGGCGCCTTCCACGGCCACCTGCGCACCAACGCCCGCGGTCGCGACCTCAACCGTGCCTGGCAAGACTCCAGCGCCGAATACACCCCCGAGGTGTTCTTCGTGCAGCAGCAGATGGACAAGCACGGTGTCGACCTGTTCATCGACGCCCATGGCGATGAGGAAATCCCGTACGTGTTCACCGCGGCCTGCGAGGGAAATCCCGGCTATACACCGCGCATCGCCCAGCTGGAGCAGACCTTTCGCGACCTGCTGTGTGATCGTACGGCGGATTTCCAGGCGGTACACGGCTACACCCGCGACAAGCCGGGCGAGGCCAACATGACTCTCGCCTGCAACAGCGTCGGCGAGAGATTCGACTGCCTGTCGCTGACCCTGGAAATGCCGTTCAAGGATCACGATGCGGCTCCCGATGCGCTTACCGGCTGGAACGGCCAGCGCTCGGCGCGACTGGGCGGCGATGTGCTGAGCGTGCTGGCGCAGATGGCGCCTAACTTGCGTTGACCCCCACGTTGCTCAAGGAGCGCCCCGATTGACCGCACCGCCGTCGCTGCTCGCCTTGTACAGGCGTCTGTTCAAACCTGAACGTAACGCCCAGCCCTGCGCCAACACTGGCCACGCCGGTGGCGCACTGCGCGCCTGGTTCGACGAGCGCGCCCGGCAGGCGGGCTATACGCTGGGCGCCGATCAGGCGCGGGTCATCGACAGCATGGCCGAGCGCATGCCCGCGTTGCTGCAGGGCACGCCGGCGAGCGGTCTGTACCTGTACGGGGCCGTGGGGCGCGGCAAGAGCTGGCTGCTCGACGGCCTGTTCCGCGCCGCCCCTGTGGATGAGAAACGCCGCCTGCATTTCCATGATTTCTTCGCCAAGCTGCATCAGGGCATGTTCCATCACGGCCAGGCCGATGATCCGCTGGCCAGCACCCTGGATGAACTGCTCGATAACTGCCGCCTGCTGTGTTTCGACGAATTCCACGTGCACGACATCGGCGACGCCATGCTGATCACGCGCTTGTTCAAGGCGCTGTTCGACCGCGGCATCCTCCTGGTAGTGACCTCCAATTACCCGCCGGAAGGCCTGCTGCCCAATCCGCTCTATCACCAGCGCTTTTTGCCCGTCATCGAACTGATCAATGCGCGCATGCAGGTGCTCGAAGTCGGCGGCGCCACCGACTACCGCAGCCTGGCCCAGTCAGGTGCACAGCAGTGTTTCACCCGCGGTCACTATGTATGGCCGGGCACGGCGGCACAGCGTGCGCTGCTGCAACTGCCGCCCGCCGACCTGGCACCGCTGGCGTTCACCGTCGGCCACCGCGAGCTGCGTGCCCGCCTGATCACGGGCGAGCGTATTCATTTCAACTTCGCCGACCTGTGCGAGGAACCGACCGCTGTCATTGATTACCTGGCCCTGTGCAAGCGTTTCCAGCACTGGAGCATTGACCATCTGCCGATGCTGGACGACTGCTCGACCGCCGTGCAGCAGCGCTTCATCAACCTCATCGACGTGCTGTACGACCAGGAGAAGACACTGATACTGGTCAGCGAGCGGCCCCTGGCAGAGAGCCTGGCAGGGTCGGTCATCGACCTGATGCGCACACGCAGTCGATTGGGGCAGCTGACCATGCTGGGCGAGCCACCGCGCCGGTAGCTCGTCCTCACCTAGCGCGCAGCGAGCACCTGGGCGATTTCCTCCAGTATCGCCGGGTCATCGATGGTCGAAGGTGCGACGAACACCTCTTGCGCAGCGATCTTGCGCAGCACCGCCCGCAGGATCTTCCCCGAACGCGTCTTGGGCAGGCGCTTGACCACCAGCACCCGCTGCAGGCATGCCAGCGCCCCGATGGATTCGCGTACCTGCGCGACCAACTGTGCCTGCAGCACGGACGGACTCACCGCGCTGCCGTCCTTGAGCACCACCAGCGCCAGCGGCACCTCGCCCTTGATCTCATCGTTGACGCCGATGACGGCGCATTCCGCCACGTCGGCATGGCGGGCCACCAGGTCTTCCATTTCCCCGGTCGACAGCCGATGGCCCGAGACGTTGATGACATCGTCGGTGCGCCCCATGATGTGGACATAGCCGTCGGCATCCAGGTAGCCACCGTCGCCGGTGTGGTAATAGCCGGGGTAGCGCTCCAGATAGCTTTGTAGGTAGCGCGGGTGATCGCCCCACAAGGTCTGGCTGCAACCGGGAGGCAACGGCAGCGCGATGACGATTGCGCCTTGCTCGCCGGGCGCCATCAGCTCGCCTTGCTCATCCAGTACCTGAACGTGATAGCCCGGCACCGCTCGGTTGCTCGAGCCCACCCGCACGGCCGAGCCTTCCAGGCCCATGCAGGGCGCGGTCACAGGCCACCCCGTCTCGGTCTGCCACCAGTGATCGTGAACCGGCTTGCCGGTTTGCGCTTCGAGCCAGCGATGAGTGCTGGAGTCGAGCTTCTCGCCGGCCAGGAACAGCTGCCGCAGCGAACTCAGGTCGTAACCGCGCAGCAGCAACCCCTCGGGGTCTTCCTTGCGGATGGCACGCATTGCAGTGGGCGCGCAGAACAGCGCGTTGACGCCATACTGCTCGACCACGCGCCAATAGCTGCCGGCATCCGGCGTACGAATGGGCTTGCCCTCGTAGAGCACGCTGGTACAGCCGCACATCAGCGGCCCGTAGACGATCAGCGAGTGGCCAACCACCCAACCGACATCGGAAATTCCCCACCAGACATCGCCTGCGCGCATGCCGTAGATGGCGCCCATGGCGAAGGTCAGGGCCACCGCGTTACCACCGGTTTCGCGCACGATGCCCTTGGGTTTGCCGGTGGTGCCGGAGGTGTACATCACGTACAGCGGATCGCCGCTGGCCATGTCCACGGCCGCTGCGGGCGCAGCATCGGCCAGCTGTGCCTGCCAGTCCAGATCGCGGCCGTCCTGCAGTGTCGCCAAAGCCTGCGGACGTTGCAGCACCAGCACCTGTGCGGGAGCATGGCGAGCCAGGCCCATGGCCTTGTCCACCAGCGGCTTGTAGGCAATCACCCGGTCGAATTCCACACCGCACGAGGCGGTGAGCAGCAATTTGGGCCGGCAGTCGTCGATGCGCAGCGCCAGTTCATTGGCAGCGAAGCCGCCGAACACCACCGAGTGCACCGCGCCGATCCGCGCGCAGGCCAGCATCGCCATGGCAGCCTCGGGCACCATCGGCATGTAGACCACCACGCCATCGCCCTTGGCCACCCCCAGGCGGGTGAGCACGCCCGCCAGCCGCGCCACCTGGTCGAGCAGCTGCTGATAGGTGAAGCGTTGCTGTACGCCGGTTACCGGCGAGTCGTAGATCAGCGCTGTCTGTGCGCCGCGACCCAGTGCCACTTGCCGGTCCAGGCACAGATAGCTGGTATTCAGACGGCCATCGGCAAACCAGCGATGGGTGCCGTCGGGCTTTACGTCGAGCACCTGCTGCGGCGGGTGCGACCAGGCGACCGCGCGGGCCTGTTCTGCCCAGAAACCGGCGGGGTCGGAAATGGAGCGTTCGTACGCTTGCTCATAGTTCATCGGTAGCCAACCCTGGATTGTTGTTATTGAAGGGCGAGCGTTGAGTATGGCTGGGGTTGGCCGAGCTGCCAGCCGACCAAGGTCGAACGTCGAACGTGGCGTGGCGCGCACGAACCGCTATGATGGCCACCGCGATTTCCTTGATGACGGTTGTCCCATGAATACCCTCGAGCTGCTCGAAGCCGGCCATTTGGCTGGCGCCACCCGCCTGGACCTGGCCTGCGGCCTGACCGAATTTCCCCAGGCCATCTTCACCCTGGCCGACAGCCTGGAGGTGCTCAACCTCAGCGGCAACGCCCTGACCCGGCTACCGGATGACCTGCACCGGCTGCACAAGCTCAAGGTACTGTTCTGCTCGGACAATCCGTTCACCGAGCTGCCCGCCTGCATCGGTCGCTGCCCGCAGTTGAGCATGGTCGGCTTCAAGGCCAACCGGATCGAACACGTACCTGCGCAGGCGCTGCCGCCACAGCTGCGCTGGCTGATTCTCACCGACAACCGCATCGAGCGTTTGCCCGACGCGCTGGGTGACTGCCTGCACCTGCAGAAACTGATGCTCTCGGGCAACCGTCTGCAGGCCTTGCCCGAGCGGCTGGCCCAGCTGGAAAACCTCGAGCTGCTGCGGCTGTCGGCGAACCGCCTGCCGGCCTTGCCCGACTGGCTGCTGCGCCTGCCACGGCTGGCCTGGCTGGCGTATGCCGGGAACCCCATGAGCGAAGCCTTCACCACACCCCACAGCGAGGGCACACGCGGGCACATCGCCTGGAGCGACCTGCGCCTGGACGAGCGTCTGGGCGAAGGGGCTTCGGGCATCATCTATCGTGCACACCTGGAAAGCGGGCAGCCGGTGGCGGTAAAGCTGTACAAGGGCGCGATGACCAGCGATGGCTCGCCGGTCAACGAGATGAATGCGTGCATGGCTGCGGGCGAACATCCGCAGTTGATCGAGGTGCTGGGACGCTTGAGCGGGCATCCCGACGGCACTGCGGGGCTGGTCATGGCGCTGATCGATCAGTCGTTCGCCAACCTGGCGGGTCCGCCCAGCCTGGCTTCTTGCACGCGCGACATCTACTCGGCCGATTTCGCCATTGATCGCGATGCCCTGTTGCGCCTGCTGCGGGGTATGGCCGGAGTCGGCGCCCATCTGCATGCGCGCGGGATCAACCATGGGGACTTCTACGCCCACAACGTGCTGTGGCGCGACAGTGGCGAATGCCTGTTCGGCGATTTCGGCGGCGCCTCGTTCTACCCCGGCGACGATGGCGAGGTATCGCAAGCGCTGGAGCGGATCGAAGTTCGCGCCTTCGGTTTGCTGCTCGAGGAGCTGCTGACGCGCTGCACTGAAACCGACGACGGCTTGTGGGCCTTGCAACGCGAGTGCGTCCAGCCCCAAGTGCTGGCCCGCCCCAGCTTCGCGCAAGTCACCCAGCGCCTGGGTACCTGAGGTATCCCCGACGCGCCCGAGTGACCCCGGACGCGGCTCGCGCCGCTGCTACACGGGCGGCGCCAACCCGGTACACCGCGCGCACACAACCCCTGTAGCAGCGGCGCAAGCCGCGTCGGCGGCCTGCGCACTCTGCCTGACGCACCGCGGCGAACCCGGACGCGGCTCGCGCCGCTGCTACACAGGCAGCGCAAACCCGGAACACCGCGCGCGCACAACCCCTGTAGCAGCGGCGCAAGCCGCGTCGGCGGTTTCTACAATCCAGCTGTCACAGCGCGATGTACCCGGACGCGGTTACCGATCAGCCGGCTAGGCCGACGTAGACGTTTTGCACGTCGTCGTTGCCGTCGATGGCGTCGAGGAAGTCTTCCACCTCGGCCAACTGCGCGGCGTCATCCAGCGTCACCGGGTTTTTCGGCACGTAGCCGATCTTCGCCGACACCACCGTAAAACCCTGCCCCGGCAGCGCCTTGCACACCGCGTCCAGATCGGTGGTTTCGGTCAGGAACAGGAACGCGCCCTCGTCGCCCTCCTCGACCTCCTGCGCACCGGCCTCGATGGCCGCTTCCTCGGCATCGACGTCGGCCGAATCAGGCGTTGCTTCGATCATGCCGTAGTGATGGAAATCCCAAGAGACCGAACCCTCGGCGCCCAGGGTGCCCTTGCGAAACAGCACGCGAATCTGCGAAACGGTGCGGTTGACGTTGTCGGTCAGGCACTCGACGATGACCGGCACCTGGTGCGGGGCAAAGCCTTCGTACTTGACCAATGTGTAGTTGACCGCGTCGTCGCCTACGCCGGCGCCCTTCTTGATGGCACGCTCCAGCGTCTCGCGGGTCATCGAGGCCTTCTTGGCCTGTTCGATCACCAACCGCAGGCGGGCGTTGGTGTCCGGATCGGTACCGGAACGCGCCGCGATCGAAATTTCCTTGGACAGCTTGCCGAAGATCCGCCCCTTGGCGTTGGCTGCTGCTTCGCGATGTTTAGCTTTCCACTGTGCGCCCATTTACCCGCTCTCTTGTTCGCTCGACCCATGCGCAGGCGACTGCAGCCCGCGCGTTGCGGCGCAGTTTACCTGCCCATCGCAAGCGCATCGACCAAAATTCTCCGGGCGCAACATCAACCCACGCGGGCCACCCACTTGCCGAAGCCGTCGATGAAACCCTGCAGGAACGGCCGGCTCTTCTCCACCACCTGACCGTTCTCGTCGAACAGCCCACCTGCGTGACCCAGGTACGCTTCGGGCTGCTGCATCATTGCCACGTCGAGGAACACCATGCACTGGCGCAGATGCTGGTTGGCGCCAAAGCCGCCTACCGCACCGGGCGAGACGCTGATGACCGCGCCCGGCTTGCCAGTGAAGTGGCTTTGGCCGTAAGGGCGCGAGCCCACGTCGATCGCGTTTTTCAACGGTGCGGGCACCGAGCGGTTGTACTCGGGGGTGACGAACAGCACCGCATCGGCTTCGCCCAACGCCTGGCGAAAGGTGGTATAAGCAGCGGGTGGGGTGACATCGATGTCTTCGTTGTAGAGCGGCAAATCGCCGATCTCCACGATTTTCAACGTCAGGTTGTCAGGTGCCATGGCCTGCAGCGCCAGCGCCACCTTGCGGTTGATCGACTCTTTTCTGAGGCTGCCGACCAGTACCGCAACCGAATAGACCTTGCTCATGCCTGTACCCCTGTGATGAATGAACCGAGGGCTAGTTATAGATGACTTGGCCCGGTTTGTCCGCCATCGGTCAGGCGCTCGCACTATTTTTTCTCGCAGGCAAAACTACCTGAATAAACAGGGGTCTACAGTGCCAGCGAGATACACGCAAAATTCTTCAGAGGTTGGAACTAAAATGGCGGTAGTCCTGGTTGGGCAATTTCATGCACGCGATGCGGAAGGTCGTATCTATCCGGTGCATGAGTTTCAGGAGTCGACCCCGGCGGTCGAAGGCAGTGCGCCGACCCGTACCTACAAGCTGGCCATCGGCGATCGAGTCAACCACTTGGGCGACGACCGTTTCCAACTGGTACAGAGCGGCGTGGAAATCATCCGAATCCCTTGACTGTCCGTGCACCCATTAACGCTGACACGCCCCCCGCGTTGTTAGCCGGTAGGGAACGCGCATGAGACTGCGCCATATCGAAATCATCCAGGCGCTCTGCCAGACCGGCGAACTCAAGAGCGCTGCGCAAATGCTCGACCTTCCCGTGCAGACCCTCGAACAGAACTTGCAGGACGCCGAGCGAAAGCTGGGCTTCCTGCTGTTTGCGCGGGCCCGTGGGAGGTTCCAGCCGACCCCGGAAACCCTGCGCATGCAGGCTGCCATCGCCAACGTGCAAACTCAGGCGGACCGCCTGCAACGCCTGGCCGACAGCCTGCGCGAGCATCAGGATCCCGGACTGCACGTGGTGTGCACAGCGTCCCTGGCCCACCAGTTGCTGCCGCAGAGCATCGCTGCCCTGCGCCGACGCTTTCGTGAAACCCCGTGCACGCTGGGTGTGCAGAATACCGATGCCATGGTGCGCAGCCTGTTGCTGCAGCAGACCGACGTCGGCCTGAGCCTGCACAGTCCCAAGCACGCGTCCATTACCAGCCAGGTGCTGGCCGAAGGCAAACTGCAGTTGCTCGCCCCTCAAGGCTGGCTCTCCCCCAAGCATCGCTACATCGCACTGCATGAACTGGCGGGACAGGCAATGATCGGTCTGGAGGGGGAAGACCCGCTAAGCCTGGTGCTGGAACACAAGCTTCAAGCGCTGAATCCGCCCCCACGCATCCAGACTCGCGTGCAGACCTACCAGATGATGCGCAGCATGGTCGAGGCCGGCGAAGGGCTGGCCATCGTCGATCCTTTTACCGCAGCGGGTGCGCGTGCCCAGGGGCTGGATACGTGTCCGCTGTCACCCGCCGTGCCGGTCACTCTCTATGCTCTTACGCGCAGTGAGGCATCGGTTTGCGCGGCGGAAAAGACCCTGCTCGAAATCATCGCGCACAACGCGCAGACGTTGCTCTCACCCGTCCGCGAATAACGTGTACCAGAACAGCGCCGTTTCGTGGCTGGCCGCATCGATGGCTTGATAGCGCAGGTAGTCGATGCCACCCAGCCTGAAACCACAGCGCTCGTACAGCCGGCACGCTGGCAGGTTGTTGTTCTGGGTTTCCAGCATGATGCCTGGCAGACCCTGCTTGACCGCCCAGAAACGCACCACATCGAGCAGCGCCTTGGCCACGCCCTGCCCGCGCGCCAACGCATCGACCGCCAGCTCGTCGACATAGGCAAGGTTGTTCCAGTGACGGCTGACCACCACATGACCGACGGCCTGCTCACCGAGCCACGCCACGAAGATGGCACCGCCGGCCTCGGGTTGGCGATAGCGGGCGAACTCGGCAGGGTCTATGCCGTAGTCCTTGCGATAGACACGCACCGTCCTGAGCGGCCATTGGGCGACTGGCTGGTTGAACACGGGGGATACATAGCCACAGACCTGGGCACTGAAATCGGCGCCCAGCACGTAGTCGTCGAAACGCTCATCAGCCAGGCGAATGCACGGCTGGCTATCGGTCAAGCCACTGGCGGGGCCGTTCGCAGGCGACACAGCGGGCTACGCGCCCAACTGCGTCCAGAGCGCATCGGCCCCGGCAGCTTTGGCGATAACCTGCAGACGTGCCAGGTGCTCGTCGAGCTCGGCCTGGCTGGCGCGGATGATCGCCGTGGGCCGGCG
Source organism: Pseudomonas baltica (assembly GCF_014235765.1). Classification (GTDB taxonomy): domain Bacteria; phylum Pseudomonadota; class Gammaproteobacteria; order Pseudomonadales; family Pseudomonadaceae; genus Aquipseudomonas; species Aquipseudomonas baltica. The sequence continues at coordinate 490,879 of NZ_JACMYH010000002.1, read as the reverse complement.
ATCCGCCGGCAGTCGGCGGATCTCGCTGCCCTGCTTGCCGCCGCCATCGCCATCGCTGGCGTTGCCTGCCAGCGAGAGGCTGGTCTGGCCACCGGTCATGGCCAGGTAGACGTCCGCAAGAATCTCGGAGTCGAGCAACGCGCCGTGCAGCTCACGCCCGGAGTTGTCGATGCCATAGCGCTTGCACAGCGCATCGAGGCTGTTGCGTTGCCCCGGATGGCGCTCGCGGGCCATCGCCAGGCTGTCGATCACCGTGCAGTACTCTGCAATGTTGGCCCGCTCGGGCATGCCGGCGATCTTGAACTCGTTGTTCAGGAAGCCCACGTCGAAGGTCGCGTTGTGCGCGATGATCTGCGCGCCCTGGATGAACTCGTAGAGTTCGTCGGCGACCTCGGCGAAACGCGGCTTGCCCACCAGAAACTCGTCGGTGATGCCGTGGACGCCGATGGCGCCCTCGTCACTGGGCCGGTCCGGTTGTACATAGACGTGAAAATTGCGCCCGGTCAAACGCCGCCCCATCAGTTCGACGCAGCCGATCTCGATCACCCTATGGCCATCGGTGACCGGCATACCGGTGGTTTCGGTGTCGAATACTACGGAACGAACGGCCATGGGCAGAAAACTCTCGAGCAGGGTGAGCGAAGATCAAGGTGGAGCGATGAGCCTGAACGGCAACCGGTGAAACTCTAGCACAGCGCAGCAGGGGCTCCTATCGGGTTACCGGGCCGCCTGGGCCGGGCGCATGCCACGCACTTCATCGACCCCACGGTTGGCCAGGTCGTCGGCGCGCTCGTTGCCCGCATGACCGTTGTGGCCGCGTACCCACTGCCACTTGACCTGATGGCGATTGACCTGCTCGTCGAGCTGCTGCCAGAGGTCGGCATTCTTCACCGGCTGCTTGGCGGCGGTTTTCCAGCCGCGCTTTTTCCAGTTGACCATCCACTCGTTGATGCCTTTCATCACGTACTCGGAGTCGGTCACCAGCAGCACGTCGCAGCCGCGCTTGAGTTCCTGCAGCCCGCGAATGGCCGCCGTCAGCTCCATGCGGTTGTTGGTGGTGGTGCTTTCGCCGCCCCACAACTCTTTCTCCACACCCTTGCACACCAGCAATGCCCCCCAGCCGCCGGGGCCAGGATTGCCTTTGCAGGCGCCGTCGGTGAAGATTTCCACAGTGTCACTCATCAGGCTTTTCCATCGATGTTCGAATTGTCTCGGTTGACCTTGGCCATCGGCAGCGGCAGCAACTTGCCCATTGGCTCGCGGCGTTGCTGCACCAATGGCCGCAGGCCTACCACCATCTTGCGCGCAACCAATATATAGAAGCCCCCACCGCCACTCTGCCACTTGCCGGCGACGCGTTCGAGGCCGGCCAGGCGCGCCTGCCAGCGGGGCGAGGCAAGCGGCGGACGATAACACCCGAACCGGCGTTTCTCCAGCCCGAAGCCGAGCAGGTTCAGCCAGTCGGCCACCCGCGAAGCGGAGAAGCAGCGCGCCTTGTGCAGCCCGTCCTTGGCGAACACCCGGCGCGCGCCCCAGGCGCTCCACGGGTTGATGCCGACGATCAGCAGGTGCCCACCCGGCCGCACCGCGCTGGCCGCTTCGCGCAGCAGGCCGTGGGGCGAGAGGCTGAAATCCAGCCCGTGCTGCAGCACCACGACGTCCGCGGCATGTTCGCCCAGCGGCCAGGCCTGCTCTTCGCACACGATCTCGACGCCTGGAAAGGGCGCACCCATGCGCACGTTGCGGTGGATTTGCCCGGCCACCGGCGGTGGCTCGGCGCTGGGGCCGTAATGCACCAGATAGCCGCCGAAGAAGCGCGCCAGCTCTTCTTCGAGCAAGCGCTGTTCTTCGCGCAGCAGCAACTGGCCGTGCGGCCCGGCGAACCATTCGCGGGCCTGGCCGATCAGGGCCAGCCACTGTGGGTCGGCCTGGGCAAAGGCGGTATCGGTCATGACGATCTCCCACACTGAGGTTCACCTAATGCCGACGGGGCACTAAGATGGACCATTAATCGAAATCAAGCGAACCGAGCCATGATACAGATTCACGCGCTGAACGCTTTCTCCGACAACTACATCTGGTTGTTACAAGACACTGCGGCGCGCCAGTGCGCGGTCGTCGATCCGGGCGACGCCGAGCCGGTCGAGCGGTGGCTCGACGCCCATCCCGACATGCGCCTGACCGATATCCTCGTCACCCATCACCACAACGATCACGTCGGCGGCGTTCAGGCGCTCAAGCGGCGCACCGGCGCGCACGTCAGCGGGCCGGCACAGGAATCGATCCCGGCGCGCGACCGCGCCCTGCGCGAGGGTGACAGCCTGGACGTACTCGGCCTGCACCTGCAGGTCCATGACGTGCCGGGGCATACTGCGGGGCACATCGCCTTCTACCACCTGAGCGACACGCAGCCGCTGCTGTTCCCCGGCGACACCCTGTTCGCCGCCGGATGCGGGCGGTTGTTCGAAGGCACGGCGCAGCAGATGCACGCGTCGCTGTCGCGCCTGGCCGGGCTGCCCGATGACACCCTGGTCTACAGCGCCCATGAATACACCCTGAGCAACCTGAAATTCGCCAGCGCGGTAGAACCCGGCAATCCGGACATCGCCGAGCGTCTGGAAGAGGTCACTGCGCTGCGCCAGCGCGATGCGATCACCCTGCCCACCTCGATCGGCCTGGAAAAGCGCACGAACCCGTTTCTGCGGGCCGCTGAAACATCCGTTAAACAAAAAGCAGACGAACGGGCCGGAACCTCTCACAGCACGGCGCAGGCGGTGTTTGCAACCTTGCGTAGTTGGAAAGATAAGTTCTGAAGGGCACTGATTTGTGTCGGAAATTTCTCAAAGGTTGACCGGCCTTCGGTCACTTTCTAGAATCGCCCGACATTTTCGCGCGGAACTATCCTCCAGCCAATGTCGTCATCCATACGTAAAACCATCAAGTCCGACGCATTGACGCGACTGGCCCAGGCGATCGCGGTCACGCTGTGCGCCGGCCTGGCCGGCTGCCAGAGCACCGCGAGCGTGTCCTCGGGCGCCGCCCCGGACGCCCGCCCCCATGCCCTGACCGCACACGTGCGGCCCAAGCCGATTTTCGTCAACCAGAGCCAGCCCAAGAAAGCCCCCCAGGACGTATGGGAGCGTATTCGCGACGGTTTCCAGCTGCAAGACAGCATTGCCATGAACCCGCGCGTCGAACAGCAGCGCCTGTGGTTCGTCAGCAACCCATCGTTCCTGGAAAGTGCCAGCGGCCGTGGCAGCCTGTACATGCACTACATCGTCGAGCGCCTGGAAGAACGCGACATGCCGCTGGAACTGGCGCTGCTGCCGGTCATCGAAAGCGCCTTCAACCCGATGGCCTATTCGCGCTCCGATGCCTCCGGGCTGTGGCAGTTCATTCCGTCCACCGGCCGCTACTTCAACCTGCGCCAGACCAACTTCTACGACGGTCGTCGCGATGTCACCGCCTCCACGGGTGCGGCGCTGGACTACCTGAGCAAGCTGCACGAGATGTTCAACGGCGACTGGCTGCTGGCCCTGGCGGCCTACAACGCCGGCGAAGGCACGGTCAGCCGCGCCATGGAGCGCAACGAAAAGCTCGGCCTGCCGACTGACTACTGGAACCTGCCATTGCCGCAGGAGACCCGTGACTACGTGCCCAAGCTGCTCGCCCTGGCCGAACTGGTGCAATCGCCCCAAGCCTACGGCGTAAATCTGAACCCGATCGCCAACCAACCGTACTTCGACGTGGTGGAGGTCAACCAGCGCGTCGACCTGTCCCGCGTCGCGGCACTGGCCGGCATCGACGAAGACGAGATGTTCCAGCTCAATCCGGCATTCAAGAAGCGCGTCACCATGGAGCCCACCCAGCACCTGCTGGTGCCCACGGCCAAGGCGCAGTTGCTGACCGCCAGCCTGTCGAACATGAAGCCCGAAGAACTGCTGACCCTGGCACCCGCCCAGCGCGTCTTCGACGAAGTGGCGGTGGTGCAGCCCAGCCGGCCCAAGTCGTACACCGTGCGGCGCGGCGACAACCTGGCGTCCATCGCCAAGGCCAACAAGGTCGATACCCGCGACCTGCAGCGCTGGAACCGCCTGACCGGCAAGAACCTCAAGGCTGGCCAGACCCTGGTCATGCAGGCCGAAACCCCGGCCAAGGGCCGCCTGGCGGCCAAGGCTGGCTCGGCTGCCAGCGATGCGCAGAAGACCACCACCTACAAGGTGCGCAAGGGCGACTCGCTGTACCTGGTCGCCAAGCGCTTCAACGTCGAGATGCAGCATCTCAAGCGCTGGAATCCGCGCAGCGGCCACGCGCTCAAGCCTGGCCAGACCCTTACGGTCTACCTCAACCGCCGCTGAGTGCGCGCTGACCTGGAACGCTCCCCCTGAGGAGCGTTCCAGCGCCAGCTTAACGCCATCACCACTCTTCTTCCTGCTGAGACAAACTGTTACTGTAAGCGCAACAAAGTCATCGCCGACCGGTTCGGATTCATGAATTGATGTGTCCCCTTCCCTTCCGCCTGCTGGCCTGCCTGCTGGGCCTTGCGTTGAGCGCCTGCGCCAACGCGACGATCATCCAAAGCCACGGCTATGCGCAATTCGGAACGCTCAAATACCCGGCACGCTTCAGCCACTTCGATTGGGTCAACGCCGATGCGCCCAAGGGTGGCACGTTGCGGACGATGGCCTTCGGTACGTTCGACACGCTCAACCCCTATACTTTCAAGGGCACCAGTCCGGTCCAGACCGCGAACTTCCTGCAGTACGGCATCAACGAGCTGAACGAGCCGTTGATGGTAGGTACCGGCCAGTACGCGCCTTCGGGGGACGAGCCCAGCTCCAGCTATGGTCTCATTGCCCAGTCGGTGGAATACAACGAAAGCCGCAGCTGGGTGGTGTTCAATCTCAGGCCGCAGGCGCGGTTCAACGACGGCCACCCGATCACCAGCGCCGACGTGGCGTTCTCGTACCGTACCTTGCTGACCCAGGGCCATCCGATGTACCGCACCAACCTGCAGGAAGTGCTGCGGGTCGATGTGCTGAGCCCGACTCGCATCCGCTTCGTGTTCAAGCGCTCGGGCAATCCGCTGCTGATCCTGCGCCTGGGCGAACTGCCGATCCTGCCCAAGCATTACTGGCAAGGTCGGGACTTCCAGGCGACCACTTTCGAGGCGCCGGTGACCAGCGGCCCCTATCGCATCAAGCAGGTGGTACCGGGCAGAAGGCTGGTGCTGGAACGGGATCGAAACTGGTGGGGCAAGGATCTGCCGGTGAATCGCGGCAAATACAATTTCGATCGCATGGAGGTCGAGTTCTACCGCGACAGCGACGTGGCCTTCGAAGCGTTCAAGGCCGGCGAGTTCGACATCTACATCGAGCACCAGGCGAAGAACTGGACCAACGGCTATGACTTTCCCGCAGTGCGTCGCGGCGATGTGATCAAGGCGCAGATCCCCCACAAGATCCCGACGCAGACCCAAGGCCTGTTCTTCAATACTCGCCGCCCGGCCTACAGCGACCCCCGCGTGCGCCAAGCACTGGGGCTGTTGCTGGATTTCGAATGGACCAACCGCGCGCTGTTCAGCGGCGCGTATCGGCGCTCCGAGAGCTATTACCCCAATAGCGAATTCGCCGCCACCGGCCTGCCCGGCGGCAAGGAACGCCTGCTGCTGTCGGCGTACAAAAACGCACTGAGCCCGGCCCTCTTTCTGGAAGCGCCGAGCATGCCCGGTACCGACGGCAACGGCATTCCTCGAGCCACCTTGCGCCAGGCCCTGAAGCTGCTTGGGGATGCCGGCTGGACGCTGCAGGGCGACCGTCTGCGCAATGCCGCAGGCCAGCCGTTGCGCCTGGAAATCCTGCTGGTCAATTCCAATCTGGAGCGCATCCTGGGGCCCTATGTCGCCAACCTGGCCAGTATCGGCGTGCAGGCCAACCTGCGCAGCGTCGATCGCGCGCAATACAAACAGCGCCTGGACCAGTTCGATTTCGACATGATCTCGCTGACCCTGCCGCAGACCCTCAGCCCGGGCCTCGAGCAATGGCAGTACTTTCACTCCAGCCAGGCCGCCGTGCGCGGCAGCAAGAACTATGCAGGCATTGCCGACCCGGTGGTCGATCGCCTGCTCGAGCAACTGCTCGGCGCCCAGAGCCGTGACGACCAGGTAGCCGCCGCCAGGGCACTGGACCGCGTGCTGCTGTCGCAGCACTACATGGTGGCCAACTGGTACCTGGACTACCACCGCCTGGCGTACCGCAGCCGGTTGGCATTCGTCACTACACCGCCGTACACCCTGGGCCTGAGTGCCTGGTGGGTCAAGCCTACGGAGAAGAGTCAATGATGCCATTACCTGCTTTGGCCAGAGCCCTCGGCGCATGCGCGCTGAGCCTTGCGGCCAGCCTGGCGCAGGCCGCGCCCCAGCATGCCCTCACCCTGTACGACGAAGCACCGAAATACCCGGCCGGCTTCCAGCACTACGACTACGTCAACCCCGACGCGCCAAAGGGCGGCACCTTTCGCCAGAAAGGCGTGGGTAGCTTCGACAGCCTCAATCCCTTCATCAGCAAGGGCGTGCCTGCCGACGACATGGACCTTAACTACGATACCCTGGCGCGGCAAAGCCTGGACGAGCCGTTTACCGAGTATGGCTTGGTCGCCGGGCGTATCGAGAAAGCCCCGGACAACAGTTGGGTGCGCTTCTACCTGCGCCCCGAAGCGCGTTTCCACGATGGCCGGCCGATGCACGCCGAAGACGTCGTGTTCAGTTTCCAGACCCTGATCCAGAGCGGCTCGCCGCTGTATCGCAGCTACTACGCCGACGTCGCCGAAGTGGTCGCCGAAGACCCGCAACGGGTGCTGTTCAAGTTCAAGCACAGCAACAATCGCGAGCTGCCACTGATCCTCGGTCAACTACCGGTACTGCCCAAGCACTTCTGGGAAGGCCGCGATTTCACCAAGGGCAGCCTGGACATTCCGCTGGGCAGCGGGCCCTACAGGGTGGCAGAGGTCAAGGCCGGTCGCTCGATACGTTACGAGCGGGTCAAGGACTATTGGGCACGCGACCTGCCGATGAACCGCGGCATGTTCAACTTCGACGTGCTCGACATCCAGTACTACCGCGACAGTACCGTGGCGCTGGAAGCCATGAAGGCCGGACAGTTCGACTACTGGCTCGAAAGCAGCGCGAAGAACTGGGCCACCGCCTACGACATTCCCGCAGTCCGCGAAAAGCGCCTGATCCGCGAAGAAATACCCAACGGCAACCCGACCGGCATGCAGGGCTTCGTGTTCAACCTGCGCAAGCCGCTGTTCCAGGACGTGCGCGTGCGCGAAGCCCTGGCCCTGGTGTTCGATTTCGAGTGGACCAACAAACAGCTGTTCAACGGCGCCTACACGCGCACCGACAGCTTTTTCGAGAACTCCGACATGGCGGCCTCGGGCCTGCCAAGCCCCGCCGAACTGAAGATTCTCGAACCGCTGCGCGGGCAGATTCCCGAACGAGTCTTCGATACACCGTTCAACAACCCGGTCACCGACGCCAGCGGCATGCTGCGCGAGCAGCAGCGTCGCGCCTACAAACTGCTGCAGGAAGCGGGTTGGCGCATCGTCGACGACAAGATGGTCGATGCCCGGGGCACACCGGTGAAGATCGAGTTCCTGCTGACCCAGGCCGATTTCGACCGGGTGCTGCTGCCGTACAAGCGCAACCTCGCCGACCTGGGTATCGAACTGGTGATCCGCCGCGTCGACGTCTCCCAGTACATCACCCGCATTCGTTCGCGCGACTTCGACATGATGGTCGGCAGTTTTTCCCAGTCCACCTCGCCCGGCAACGAGCAGCGCGAGTTCTGGGCCAGCTCCAGCGCCGACAAGCCTGGCAGCCGCAACTACATCGGGCTCAGGGACCCGGCCATCGACAGCCTGGTGGAGAGCCTGATCAATGCCACCTCGCGCCAGGACCTGGTCGATCACGCCCGGGCCCTGGACCGCGTCCTGCTCTGGGGCCACTACGTGGTCCCCAACTGGCACATCAAGACCTGGCGCGTGGCGTACTGGAACCACATCGGCCACCCGGCCATCACGCCACGCTACGACGTGGGCCTGCAGACCTGGTGGAGCAAGCCCCACGCCACGCCGGCGGTAACCCCCACGCCTTCCGAGACGCCCTGACATGCTGGCCTATACCCTGCGCCGACTGCTGCTCATCATTCCTACCCTGCTGGGCATCCTGATCATCAACTTCGCCATCATCCAGGCCGCGCCTGGCGGGCCGGTGGAACAGATGATCGCCAAGCTCGAAGGCTTCGACGGCGCCACCAGCCGCATCGCCGGCGGTGGAGCCGAAGTGGCGGTCGCCGGTTCCAGCTACCGCGGCGCGCAGGGCCTGGACCCGGCGCTGGTGAAGGAAATCGAGAAGATGTACGGCTTCGACAAGCCAGCCCCCGAGCGCCTGTGGATCATGATCAAGAACTATGCGCAGCTGGATTTCGGTACCAGCTTCTTCCGCGATGCCAAGGTCATCGACCTGATCGTGGAAAAGATGCCGGTGTCGATCTCGCTGGGCCTGTGGAGCACCCTGATCATGTACCTGGTGTCTATTCCCCTGGGCATCGCCAAGGCCACCCGCCACGGCAGCCATTTCGACGTCTGGACCAGCTCGGCGATCATCATCGGCTATGCCATTCCCGCCTTCCTGTTCGCCATCCTGCTGATCGTGGTGTTCGCCGGCGGCAGCTACCTGGACTGGTTCCCGCTGCGCGGCCTGACGTCCAACAATTTCGAGGAGCTGAGCTGGAGCGGCAAGGTGCTGGACTACTTCTGGCACCTGGTGCTGCCCGTCGGCGCCCTGGTGATCGGCCACTTCGCCACCATGACGCTGCTGACCAAGAACAGTTTCCTCGACGAAATCGGCAAGCAATACGTGGTCACCGCCAAGGCCAAGGGGCTGAGCAATCGCCGCGTGCTGTACGGCCACGTGTTCCGCAATGCCATGCTGCTGGTGATCGCCGGCTTCCCCTCGGCCTTCATCGGCATCTTCTTCACCGGGTCCCTGCTGGTCGAAGTGATCTTCTCCCTCGACGGCCTGGGGCTGATGAGCTTCGAGGCGGCGATCAACCGCGATTACCCGGTGGTGTTCGGCACCCTGTTCATCTTTACTTTGCTGGGGCTGGTGGTGAAATTGATCGGCGACCTTACCTACACCCTGGTCGATCCACGCATCGACTTCGGCCATCGGGAGCACTGAGATGAACCTGTCTCCCCTCAATCGACGCCGCTTCGAGCGCTTCAAGGCCAACAAGCGCGGCTGGTGGTCGCTGTGGCTGTTTCTGCTGCTGTTCGGCCTGAGCCTGGGCGCCGAACTGATCGCCAACGACAAACCGCTGGCGGTGCGCTACGACGGCGAGTGGTATTTCCCTGCCTTCAAACGCTACCCGGAAACGACGTTCGGCGGCGAATTCCCCCTCGAAGCCAACTACAAAAGTCCCTACCTGCGCGAACTGCTGGCGGCCAAGGACAGCTGGACGCTCTGGGCGCCGATCCCGTTCAGCTACCAGAGCATCAACTACGACCTCAGGGTACCGGCACCGGCGCCGCCTTCCGCGCAGAACTGGCTGGGCACCGACGACCAGGGGCGCGACGTGCTGGCGCGGGTCATCTATGGCTTCCGCATCTCGGTCCTGTTCGCCCTGACGCTGACCATCGCCAGCTCGATCATCGGGGTCATCGCCGGTGCGCTGCAGGGCTTCTATGGCGGCTGGGTGGACCTGGCAGGCCAGCGTTTCCTGGAGATCTGGTCCGGCCTGCCGGTGCTGTACCTGCTGATCATCCTGGCCAGCTTCGTGCAACCCAATTTCTGGTGGCTGCTGGGCATCATGCTGCTGTTTTCCTGGATGAGCCTGGTGGACGTGGTGCGCGCCGAATTCCTGCGTGGCCGCAATCTTGAATACGTGCGTGCAGCCCGCGCGCTGGGCATGCAGAACGGCGCGATCATGTTCCGCCACATCCTGCCCAACGCCATGGTCTCGACCATGACTTTCATGCCGTTCATCCTGACGGGCGCGATCGGCACCCTGACCGCCCTGGATTTTCTCGGCTTCGGCCTGCCTGCCGGTTCGCCATCGCTGGGTGAGCTGGTCGCCCAGGGCAAGTCCAACCTGCAGGCGCCCTGGCTGGGCATCAGTGCTTTCACCGTGCTGGCGCTGATGCTCAGCCTGCTGGTGTTCATTGGCGAATCGGCCCGTGACGCCTTCGACCCGAGGAAATGACATGAGCCAGGACAATCTGATCGAGGTCCGCGACCTGGCCGTCGAGTTCGTCGCAGGCGAAAGTCGGCAACGGGTGGTCGAACACATCAGCTTCGATATCCGCCGTGGCGAAACCCTCGCGCTGGTGGGTGAAAGCGGCTCGGGCAAGTCGGTGACTGCGCACTCCATCCTGCGCCTGCTGCCCTACCCGCTCGCCCAGCACCCCAGCGGCACCATCGTCTACAACGGCCGCGACCTGCTCACGCTCCCGGAAAAGCAGCTCAGGCACATCCGTGGCAACCGCATCGCGATGATCTTCCAGGAGCCGATGAGCTCGCTCAATCCGCTGCACAACATCGGCAAACAGATCGGTGAAGTGCTGGCCCTGCACAAAGGGCTCACCGGGGCTGCCGCTGTCCGGCGCACCCTGGAATTGCTCGAGCTGGTCGGCATCGGCGAACCGCACAAGCGCCTCAAGGCGTTGCCGCACGAATTGTCCGGCGGCCAGCGTCAGCGGGTGATGATCGCCATGGCCCTGGCCAACGAGCCTGAACTGCTGATTGCCGACGAGCCCACTACCGCACTCGACGTGACCGTGCAGCTGAAGATTCTCGAACTGCTCAAGGAGCTGCAGGCGCGACTGGGCATGGCCTTGCTGCTGATCAGCCATGACCTCAACCTGGTGAAGCGAATTGCGCACCGGGTATGTGTCATGCAGCGCGGTCGCATCGTCGAACAGGCTACGTGCGAAGAATTGTTTCGAGCGCCACAGCATCCGTACACCCAGGTTCTGCTGGGTGCCGAACCCAGTGGCGAGCCGGCGGCCACTGCGGTCGGCGAGCCGATACTGGCGGTCGACGCCTTGCGCGTGTGGTTCCCGATCAAGAAGGGATTGCTGGGCCGTACCGTGGATCACGTCAAGGCCGTCGATGGCATCCAGTTCACCCTGCCCCGTGGGCAGACCCTGGGTATCGTTGGCGAAAGCGGCTCGGGCAAGTCCACGCTGGGCCTGGCGATCATGCGCTTGATCGCCAGCCGTGGCTCGATCCAGTTCCAGGGCACCGCGCTGGACGGCTTGGCCCAGCAGCAGGTACGACCGCTGCGCAAGCAGATGCAGGTGGTCTTCCAGGACCCGTTCGGCAGCCTCAGCCCACGCATGAGCGTGAGCCAGATCGTCGGCGAAGGCCTGCGAATACACAAGATCGGCAACGAAGCCGAGCAGGAACAGGCTATCATTGCCGCGCTCGAGGAGGTTGGGCTGGACCCGAAGACCCGCCATCGTTACCCTCACGAGTTCTCCGGCGGGCAACGGCAACGTATCGCCATTGCCCGGGCCTTGGTTTTGAAACCGGCGTTGATCCTGCTGGACGAGCCCACATCGGCGCTCGACCGCACCGTTCAACGCCAGGTAGTGGAGCTGTTGCGTTCACTGCAACTGAAATACAACCTGACCTATTTGTTTATCAGCCACGACCTGGCGGTAGTCAAAGCCTTGAGCCACCAACTGATGGTGATCCGGCACGGTCAGGTCGTCGAACAAGGGGCGGCGCGGGCTATCTTTGCCGCGCCGCAGCACCCTTATACACAGCAGCTGTTGGAAGCAGCCTTCTTGGCCCCAACGGCTGTCGATTAACCTGAAGAGGAACAACACATGGGTTTTCTCGCCGGTAAGCGCGTCCTGATCGTCGGTGTCGCCAGCAAACTGTCCATCGCATCCGGCATCGCTGCCGCCATGCATCGCGAGGGTGCTGAACTTGCCTTCACCTACCAGAACGAAAAGCTCAAGGGCCGCGTCGAAGAATTCGCCGCTGGCTGGGGCTCGAGCGCCGATCTGTGCTTCCCTTGCGACGTCGCCAGCGATGCTGAGATCGCCTCGGTCTTCGAAGCCCTGAGCAAGAAGTGGGATGGCCTCGACGTCATCGTTCACTCCGTCGGTTTTGCCCCGGGCGACCAGCTCGATGGCGACTTCACCCAAGCCACCACCCGCGAAGGCTTCCGCATCGCCCACGACATCAGCGCCTACAGCTTCGTGGCACTGGCCAAGGCCGGTCGCGACATGATGAAAGGCCGCAATGGCAGCCTGCTGACCCTGTCGTACCTGGGCGCCGAGCGCACCATGCCCAACTACAACGTCATGGGCATGGCCAAGGCTTCGCTGGAAGCCGGCGTGCGTTACCTGGCCGGTTCCCTGGGCCCGGAAGGCACTCGCGTCAACGCCGTATCGGCGGGTCCGATCCGCACTCTGGCAGCGTCGGGCATCAAGAACTTCCGCAAGATGCTCTCCGCCAACCAGGCGCAGACCCCGCTGCGTCGCAACGTCACCATCGACGAAGTCGGCAACGCCGGCGCGTTCCTGTGCTCGGACCTGGCGTCGGGCATCAGTGGCGAAATCATGTACGTGGACGGCGGCTTCAACACCACCGCCATGGGTGATATCGAAGAGTAAGTCGTCAGGCTGCACTCGATCGAAGAAAACGCCGCTCACCTCGAGCGGCGTTTTTTTACCTGAGATTCAGAAATCTCCGTAGGAGCGGTCATCGGCCGCGAAAGGGTGCCGCCGATGCCTGGACAAACAAAAGGCCGCATACGCGGCCTTTTGTTCAAACATCCATCACCTCAATACTTGGTGATGTCCGCCTTGGTTTCCAGCAACTTGCGGTACGCGGCAAAATCCTGCTGCCCCATACGCGACGCCAGGAACCGGCGATACTGGGTCTTCTCTTCATCACTGGGCGCAGCAGCCTCGTTCACGCCGTCCAGGCGCAGAATCACGAAGCTGCCATCCTTGAGCGACACACTGGTGAACTCGGGCTTCTCCTTGGCTTGTGGCTTGGGCATGCGGAACAGCGCCTGCAGCTCAGCCGGCTCGATGCCGTCCTGACCGCGCGTGACCGCCTCCAGCACTTTCCACGACTGCCCGTCCTGACGGGCCGCCAACGGCACCTTGCCGTCACGCAGACCGGCCAGCAACGCTTCGCCCTTGGCCTTCACCTGGGCTGCAGCGTGCTGCCTGGCCAACTCGGTGCGGATCGGCCCGGATACGGCTTCCAGCGGCAGCTGCGCAGGCTTGCGATGCTCCTTCACACGCACCACGACCATGGTTTCCGGATCCAGCTCGAGCGCGGCGCTGTTAGAACCCTCTTCCAGCACTTCGGGGCTGAACGCAGCCTGGACCACCGCGCGACTGGCCGTGACGCCCTGGCTGCCGCCGTCCCTGCCGAATGGCTCGGAGGTCTGCACCTTGAGGCCCAGCTCCTGAGCCGGCTGACCGAGGTCGGAGGCTTCGAACGCCGAGTCTTCCAACTGCTTGGTGGCGGTGACGAAGCGCTGTTCCACTTCCTGGGTCTTGAGGTCGCTGGTGAGCTTGGCCTTGAGGCTGGCAAAGGTCGGTACGTCCGGCGCCTGCACGTCTTCAAGCTTGATCAGGTGCCAGCCGAAATCGGTGCGCACCGGCGCCGACACCTGGCCCTTGCTCAAGGCATTGAGCGCCGTTTCGAACGCCGGGTCGTACACGCCATTGCCGGCGAAGCCGAGATCGCCGCCATTGTTGGCCGAGCCTGGGTCCTGTGAGACTTCCTTGGCCAGCTTGGCAAAGTCCTCGCCCTTGTCCAGGCGCGCCTGGACTTCCTCGATCCTGGCCTTGGCCTGCGCGTCATCGAGCTTGTCGTTGACTTCGATCAGGATGTGCGCGGCACGGCGCTGCTCGGACAGGTTGGCGATCTCTTTCTGGTAGGCGTCCTGGAGATCCTCGTCCTTCACGGTGATCTGGTCGAAGAACGAAGACTTCTTCAATTCGACATAGTCGATGACCACCTGATCGGGACTCATGAACTCCTTGGCGTGCTCGTCGTAGTGCGCCTTGATCTCCTCGTCGGTCACCTTGGTCGCCGACGGGTCAGCCTTGAAGGTCAACGAAGCGAAATCGCGGGTCTGCTTCTCGAGACGGGCGAAAGCGGCAACCTGCTCGTCGGTCACGAAGCTGCTGCCTGCCAGGCCGGCGCGCAGCTGGCTGATGAGCATCTCTTCGGAAAGCATCTGGCGGAACTGCAAACGGCCATAACCCATCTGGCGGATGACCTGGTCGAAACGTTCGGCGCTGAACTTGCCGTCAACCTGGAATTCCGGTGTCTGCAGCATGATCTGGTCGAGCGCGCCTTCGGAGAAGGCGAACTTGGCGTCATGTGCGCCTTGCAGCAGCAACTTGCGGTCGATCAGGCCCTTGAGGGCCGCTTCGCGCAGCATCTTGTCGTCGAGCAGGGCCGGATCGAAATCCTTGCCCAGCTGTTGCATCAGCTGGCGACGTTGCATCTCGGTGGCCTGGCTGAGCTCGTTCAAGGTGATCTCGTCACCGTTGACCTTGGCAGCGTCCTGGCTGTGGCTGGCGGCCTGGAAGATCGCGTCGAAACCGGTAAGCGCCATCAACACGATGATCAAACCGATGATGGTCTTGGCAATCCAGCCCTGGGAGTTATCCCTGATGTTCTGCAGCATGCATCCCCCGAAAACGGTCGTACAGATAGAGCGACCGCGGAGAGTAATAGGAATCCGGATAGAAGAAAGGCGCATCCGAGGATGCGCCTTCTCGTAACTCGCGGAGCTTGCTCAGCTCCACTCCTGTTGCCGGCATGGCCTGGCAGCAGGTAGCAAAGGCGTGGCCGAAGCTTAGTTGACAGCTTCTTTCAGGGCTTTACCGGCTTTGAAGCTGGGCTTCTTGGCAGCCGCGATTTCCAGCGCCTTGCCGGTTTGCGGGTTGCGACCGGTACGCGCCGGGCGATCAGTCACGGAGAACGTACCGAAACCTACCAACACAACCGAATCACCGGATTTCAAGGCGCCCGTAACGGATTCGATCACGGCGTCCAGCGCCTTGCCAGCTGTAGCCTTGGAGATATCAGCAGATGCGGCGATTGCGTCAATCAGTTCCGACTTGTTCACTATAAGTCCCCTTATATCGATATTTTGAGTTGTTTCTAAGTATGTGGTGAAACGTGCGCCGGGTGGCTGTCGAGACAGCAAGTGCCGCTTTATAACAAGGGCTCTAAAAAACTGTCAAGAAAGCCACCCAGTCAAATCAAGGCTCAATGCGTGCTGATTCGTTCCTTGGAATCCGTATCGCGTTTCTCATCCTTGGCGACAATCTCGGGAGCCACATCGGGCAAGGGCTCAGGCGCGTATTGCAGCGCAATTTGCAGGACTTCGTCAATCCATTTAACAGGTTTAATCTGCAGATCCTGTTTGATATTGTCGGGAATTTCCTTGAGATCGCGCACGTTTTCTTCAGGGATGATTACAGTCTTGATTCCACCACGATGCGCCGCCAGCAACTTCTCTTTGAGGCCACCGATGGCCAATACCTGGCCACGCAGGGTGATCTCGCCGGTCATGGCGACATCGGCGCGCACCGGAATCTTGGTCAGTGCCGAGACCAGCGCAGTGCACATGCCCACACCTGCACTCGGACCGTCCTTGGGCGTGGCGCCTTCGGGCATGTGGATATGCGTGTCGTGCTTCTCGTGGAAGTCCGGCGCGATACCCAGGCTCTTGGCCCGGCTGCGTACCACCGTCTGCGCCGCCGTGATGGACTCGACCATCACGTCACCCAGCGAACCGGTCTTGATCAACTGGCCCTTGCCGGGAACCACGGCAGCCTCGATGGTCAGCAACTCGCCGCCCACCTGAGTCCAGGCAAGGCCGGTGACCTGACCCACCTGGTCCTGCTGCTCTGCCAGGCCGTAGCGGAACTTGCGCACGCCCAGCAAGTGCTCCAGCGATTCGGCGGTGACCTTGACGGTGAATTTCTTCAGGTGTGCATGTTCCTTCACCACCTTGCGGCAGATCTTGGCGATCTGACGCTCCAGGCCTCGCACGCCCGCTTCGCGGGTGTAGTAGCGAATGATGTCGCGGATCGCCTCGACGTCGATCTCGACTTCGGATTTTTTCAAGCCGTTGGCTTCGATCTGCTTGGGCGACAGGTACTTGATCGCGATGTTGATCTTCTCGTCTTCGGTGTAGCCGGGCAGACGGATCACTTCCATCCGGTCGAGCAACGCCGGCGGAATGTTCATCGAGTTCGAGGTGCACAGGAACATCACGTCGGAAAGGTCGTAGTCGACTTCCAGGTAGTGATCGTTGAAATTATGGTTCTGCTCTGGATCGAGCACTTCCAGCAGCGCCGAGGCCGGATCGCCGCGCATGTCGCTGCCCATCTTGTCGATCTCGTCGAGCAGGAACAGCGGATTGCGGACCCCTACCTTGGTCATCTTCTGAATCAGACGACCAGGCATCGAACCGATGTAGGTACGACGGTGACCGCGAATCTCGGCTTCGTCGCGAACACCGCCCAAGGCCATGCGCACGAACTTGCGGTTGGTGGCATGGGCGATGGATTCGGCCAGGGAGGTCTTGCCCACACCGGGCGGCCCGACCAGGCACAGCACCGGGCCACGGATTTTCTTCACGCGCTTTTGCACGGCGAGGTATTCGAGGATGCGTTCCTTGACCTCTTCGAGCCCGTAGTGATCGGCATCCAGAATGCTTTCGGCACGTGCCAGGTCGAGGCGCACCTTGCTCTGCGCCTGCCAAGGCACCTGCACCAGCCAGTCGATGTAAGTTCGCACCACCGTTGCTTCTGCAGACATCGGCGACATCTGCTTGAGCTTGTTCAACTCGGCCGTGGCCTTGGCCAGGGCGTCCTTGGGCAGGCCCGCCGCGTCGATGCGCTTTTTCAGCTCTTCGACTTCGTTGTGCCCTTCCTCGCCATCGCCCAGCTCTTTCTGAATGGCCTTCATCTGCTCGTTCAGATAGTACTCGCGCTGGCTGCGCTCCATCTGCTTCTTGACCCGCCCGCGAATGCGCTTCTCGACCTGCAGCAGGTCGATCTCGGCATCCAGCAGTGCCAGAACGTGTTCGACACGCGCCGGCAACTCGATGATCTCGAGGATCTCCTGCTTCTGTTCGATTTTCAGCGCCATGTGCGCGGCCATGGTGTCGACCAGGCGGCCAGGCTCATCGATGCTGTTCAGCGAGGACAGCACCTCGGCAGGGACCTTCTTGCCCAACTGCACGTACTGCTCGAACTGACCCAGCAGCGTGCGCACGAACACTTCGGACTCGCGATCCGGCGCATCGACTTCGTCGATCAATTGCACTTCGGCGCGAACGTGGCCGTTGATCTCCAGGAACTGCTCGACGCTGCCGCGCTGCTCGCCTTCGACCAGCACCTTGACGGTGCCGTCAGGCAGCTTGAGTAGCTGCAGAACGGTGGCAACGGTACCGACACGGTACAGGGCGTCCTCACCTGGATCATCATCGGCGGGATTCTTCTGCGCGAGCAAAAGGATCTGCTTTTCGCCAGACATCGCCGCCTCGAGGGCTTCGATGGACTTCTCACGACCCACAAACAGCGGGATAA
This sequence comes from Pseudomonas baltica, assembly GCF_014235765.1. Lineage (GTDB taxonomy): Bacteria > Pseudomonadota > Gammaproteobacteria > Pseudomonadales > Pseudomonadaceae > Aquipseudomonas > Aquipseudomonas baltica. The sequence goes on along the minus strand of NZ_JACMYH010000002.1, from coordinate 473,224 downwards.
CCATATGCGGATAGACGACGACATCACGCAATGGCAGGAGAGGCAATTCGATGGTTGTCTTCATGATTTCGCCTCTACAGCGGCCCCGAAGGCCGTAAACAGATGGAATTGAGCATGCCTTCAATGTGGGGGCTCGCCCCGCAAAAAACAAGTTCACTGTCTGAAAAACGAAAGGGGCCCGTAGGCCCCTTCCTTGTTCCAGCTCAGATTGTCGATCAGGCGTCGGGTGCAGCCTTCGCCGGCGGCTCGCTGTTTTCGTAGATCAACAGCGGCTTGGACGTCCCTTCGATCACGCTCTCATCGATGACCACTTTGCTTACATCGGTCTGCGAAGGAATTTCATACATGGTGTCGAGCAGAACGCCTTCGAGAATCGAACGCAGGCCTCGCGCACCAGTCTTGCGCTCAAGAGCACGACGAGCAACGGACTTCAAGGCATCGCTGCGGAACTCGAGATCCACGCCTTCCATTTCGAACAACTTGCCGTACTGCTTGGTCAGCGCGTTCTTCGGTTCGGTAAGGATCTGGATCAATGCCGCCTCGTCCAGTTCGTCCAGCGTTGCCAGAACCGGCAGACGACCGACGAACTCGGGGATCAGCCCGAACTTGACCAGATCGTCCGGCTCCACTTCACGCAGCGACTCGCCGACCTTCTTGCCTTCCTGCTTGCTGCGCACCTGGGCACCGAAACCGATACCGCCCTGGGTGGAGCGATTCTGGATGACTTTTTCCAGGCCGGAAAATGCACCACCACAGATGAACAGGATGTTGCGCGTGTCGACCTGCAGAAACTCCTGCTGAGGATGCTTGCGACCACCTTGCGGCGGTACCGAGGCCACGGTGCCCTCGATCAGCTTCAACAGCGCCTGCTGCACGCCTTCGCCCGAAACGTCACGGGTGATGGACGGGTTGTCCGACTTGCGCGAAATCTTGTCGATTTCGTCGATGTAGACGATGCCCATCTGGGCTTTCTCTACGTCGTAGTCGCACTTCTGCAGCAGCTTCTGGATGATGTTCTCGACGTCCTCACCCACGTAACCGGCTTCGGTCAGGGTGGTGGCATCGGCGATGGTGAACGGCACGTTGAGCAGGCGAGCCAGAGTTTCAGCCAGCAAGGTCTTGCCCGAACCGGTCGGGCCGATCAGCAGGATGTTGCTCTTGCCAAGCTCGACGTCGTCGTTCTTCTTGTCACGCTGGTTCAGGCGCTTGTAGTGGTTGTACACCGCTACCGCCAGAACCTTCTTCGCGCGCTCCTGGCCAATCACGTACTGATCCAGGATGCCGCTTATTTCTTTGGGCGAGGGCAATTTATGCGCGCTGCTCTCGGCCTGGGCTTCCTGCACCTCCTCGCGGATGATGTCGTTGCACAGGTCGACGCACTCGTCGCAGATAAAGACCGAGGGGCCGGCAATCAATTTGCGCACTTCATGCTGGCTTTTGCCACAGAAGGAGCAATAGAGCAGCTTGTTGCCGTTGTCCTCGCCGTTGCGGGTGTCAGTCATTCGATCGATCCAAATCCGATAGGCTTGCAACACAAGATGAAGGCTATTGCGGGCTTTTTCAAGCCCACAGGTGGCTGACATGGCCACCACCCCCATCTGGCTGCTTAGGCGGGCAAGTTGCGCTTGGACATCACAGAGTCGATCAGACCGTAATCGACCGCACGCTCGGCGCTCATGAAATTGTCGCGGTTGGTGTCCTTCTCGATGGTCTCGATGCTCTGGCCGGTGTGGTGCGCCAGCAGCGAATTGAGACGCTCGCGAATGAACAGGATTTCCTTGGCATGGATCTCGATGTCCGAGGCCTGGCCCTGGAAACCGCCCAGCGGCTGGTGAATCATCATGCGCGAGTTGGGCAGGCAGTGACGCTTGCCCGCGGCGCCACCGGCAAGCAGGAACGCGCCCATGCTGCAGGCCTGGCCGATGCAGGTGGTGGACACGTCCGGCTTGATGAACTGCATGGTGTCGTAGATCGACATCCCCGCCGTCACCGACCCGCCTGGTGAGTTGATGTAGAGATGGATGTCCTTGTCCGGGTTTTCCGCCTCAAGGAACAGCAACTGCGCGGCGACCAGGTTGGCCATGTAGTCTTCCACAGGGCCGATCAGGAAGATCACTCGTTCCTTGAGCAGGCGCGAGTAGATGTCGTACGCACGTTCGCCACGAGCCGATTGCTCGATAACCATCGGGACCAGGCCGCCTGCGGCCTGGATGTCAGAGCTCTGCTGAATATAAGAATTGCGGGACATGTCTCGCACTCACTCCCAAATAGTCATGTCTTGAATACGCATAAGCCAGCGCGAAGGCTGGCTTATGGTGTTTTCGAACCTCAGAGAACGATCACTCGGCTTGTGCTGCTTCCGCCGGCTTGACCGCTTCTTCGTAAGAGACCGACTTGTCGGTCACCTTGGCTTTCTGCAGAACAGTATCCACAACTTGTTCTTCCAGCACAACCGAACGGACTTCGTTCAGCTGCTCATCATTTTTGTAGTACCACGATACAACTTGCTCAGGCTCCTGGTAGGCCGAGGCCATTTCCTGGATCAGCTCGCGCACGCGTGCTTCGTCCGGCTTGAGTTCGTTCTGCTTGACCACTTCGGCGACGATCAGGCCCAGCACGACGCGACGCTTGGCCTGCTCGGTGAACAGCTCGGCCGGCAATTGGTCAGGCTTGATGTTGCCGCCAAACTGCTGCACGGCTTGAACGCGCAGACGGTCGACTTCGTTGTCGAGCAGCGCCTTTGGCACTTCGATCGGGTTGGTCGATACCAGACCGTCCATGACCTGATTCTTGATCTTGGCCTTGATTGCCTGACGCAGCTCGCGCTCCATGTTCTTGCGAACTTCGGCGCGGAAGCCGTCGAGACCGGTTTCCTTGATGCCGAACTGGCCGAAGAACTCTTCGTTCAGCTCTGGCAGTTTGGCTTCGGAAACGCTGTTGACGGTGACGGTAAACTCGGCGGCCTTGCCGGCCAGCTCGAGGTTCTGGTAGTCCTCGGGGAAGCTCAGGCTCAGAACCTTCTCTTCACCGGCCTTGGCGCCGACCAGGCCGTCTTCGAAACCAGGAATCATGCGGCCCGAACCCAGAACCAGCTGGGTACCTTTGGCCGAACCACCGGAGAACTCTTCGCCTTCGATCTTGCCGACGAAGTCGATGTTCAGCTGGTCTTCGGTCTGCGCGGCGCGATCGGTCTGCTCGTAGCGTACGTTCTGCTTGCGCAGCACTTCGAGCATGTTGTCCAGGTCGCTGTCGGCGACGTCGGCGCTCAGGCGCTCGACTTCGATGCTGTCGAACGCGCCGACTTCGAACTCGGGGAACACTTCGAAGGTGGCGATGTATTCCAGGTCCTTGCCCTTCTCGAACACTTTCGGCTCGACGGCGGGTGCGCCGGCTGGGTTGAGCTTCTGCTCGACCACGGCTTCATAGAAGGAAGCCTGGATGACGTTGCCCAGGGCTTCCTGGCGCGCGTCAGCCTCGTAGCGCTGACGGATGACGCTCATAGGCACCTTGCCTGGACGGAAGCCCGGGATCTTGGCGTTACGGGCGGTCTGTTGCAGACGCTTGTTGACTTCGGCCTCGATGCGCTCGGCGGGAACGCCGATGGTCATGCGGCGCTCGAGAGCGGAAGTGTTTTCAACAGAAACTTGCATGGATTTTCCTCGTTGCACAGACGTTAGCCGGCCATTTCCGACCCCAGATCAAGGGCAAGCATTCTAGAGGCTCGAACTCAAGAAGTCACCCTATGCACATGGATGCGCACAAAGTCGCTGCAGAAACCGTCAAACGGCAGCAAAAGAAGGCTGGTCCAGGCCTGCAAATGCCCTGACAGACAAGTTTTGCAAGATAATCTCAGGCTCGCTGGTATCCTATGCAAAGGATAAAGCCATTACCTTGCACTTCCACGTGGAGATCTCGGCCATTCTGTCGCTTCCCGTAGCAACCTCTATTCTTGCAGGACCCTCATGGCCATAAGCCCTGACACGCCGGTCTCCCTCGCCAATTGCGAGGACGAGCCCATTCATCGGCCCGGGGCCATTCAGCCTCACGGCGCGCTGATCGCACTGGACGGCGAAGGTCGCGTGCTGACTCGCAGCGCCAACCTGATGGCCATCACCGGATTGGATGTATTGCCGGGCACTACCCCGAACAGCGAACTGCTGGGCGCCGATGCCCTTGCCTTGATCGCCGAGGGCCTTGCCAGCAGTGATCCCTGGGCAAACAGCGTCGAGAGCGTCCTGCTCGGTCGCCTGTTCGACGTGATTGCCCATCGCCATCTGCAGGTTCTGTATCTGGAGTTCGAGCCGCGTCGGACCGCCAGCGGCTCGTTCAGCCAGTTCGCCCTGTACGCGCAGCGCATCATCAGCCAGATGCAGAACCGCCATGACATCGACGCACTGCTGAGCCGTGTGACGGCTGAGATCCGCAACATGACAGGTTTCGACCGGGTCATGGCCTACCGCTTTCGCCCCGACCTGTCTGGCGAAGTCATCGCCGAGGCCCACCGCGAAGACCTCGAGAGCTACCTGGGTCAGCGCTACCCGGCATCGGACATCCCTGCCCAGGCACGCCTGCTTTATATACTCAACCCGATTCGCCTGATCGCCGATGTGGCCTATGCGCCAGCGCCATTGACGCCGTCTCTCGACCCACGGACCGGCCAGCCGTTCGACCTCAGCTTCAGCACCCTGCGCAGCGTTTCGCCGATTCACTGCGAATACCTGACCAACATGGGCGTGCGCGCCTCGATGAGCGTGTCGATCGTCGTCGGCGGCAAGCTGTGGGGGCTGTTCTCCTGCCATCACATGGCACCCAAGACGATGGCGCATCCATTGCGCATGTCTTTTCAGGTCATCTCGCAGGTGTGCAGCGCGCTGGTCGAGCGGCTGGAGCACAACCTGGCCACCCAGACCTTGAAGCAGGCGAGCGACCAGCAACAAAAACTCATGACCCTGGCGCGCGACTCCGAGGACCTGGTCAGTGCATTGGCGGGCGAGCCGGACAACATTGCCGCGCTGATACCCTGCGATGGCGCCGCAGTGGTCATGTCGGGTCGCACCCAAAGCATCGGCGGGCACTTCGACCCACTGTGTCGCCAGGTGCTGGAGCACGTCGAGCAGGACCCGAACCTCGAGGTCTTCCACACCGACAATTGGCAGGGTTCAGAGAGTGAACGTAATACCAGCGGCTACTGCGGCATTCTGGCGGTCCGTTTCCATCGCCAGGAATCGGGCTGGGTGATGTGGCTGCGCAAGGAAGAAATCAACAATGTGCGCTGGGGCGGCAAGCCGGAGAAAATCATCAAGGTCGGGCCGTCCGGGCCACGCCTGACGCCACGGGGCTCCTTCGAGGCTTGGGAAGAAGTGGTGCGTGGGCGTTCGGCCAACTGGGGCGATACCGATATCACCATTGCCGAGAAGCTGCGCCGCGACCTGGTCGAATTGTGCCTGAGCCGTGCCAGCGAGATCGATGGCATGCGTCAGCGCCTGATCGCCATGCTCGGCCATGACCTGCGCAATCCGCTGCAGTCGATTTCCATGGCTGCGGCCATGTTGTCCTCGAGCGAGACGCGCGACACCGAACTGCGCAAGCACATCAGCCACTCCAGTGGTCGCATGGAACGGCTGATCAGCCAGATCCTTGAGATGAGCCGCCTGCAGTCCGGCCTCGGCATCATGGTCACTCGGGTTGAAACCGATCTGTCGGCGCTGGTCGAAAGCATCGTCGATGAGACAGCGGTGGCTTTCCCTGGCCTGACCATCGAGGCACGCATCCAACCGGATGTGCGCGCCATGGTCGATCCGGACCGCTACGCGCAGGTCATCACCAACCTGCTGGGCAACGCCCGCTACCATGGCACGCCGGATACGCCGGTACTGATCAGCTTGAGCACGGAGCAAAACAACACGCGGCTGTCGGTCCTCAACCAGACCACCCCGGTGGCCCCCGAGCGCCTGTCGACGCTGTTCCAGCCGTTCAAGCCGCACAGCAGTGAAAACCTGCGCAACAAGAACGGCCTGGGGATCGGGCTGTACATTTCTCAGGCCATCGCGGTTGCGCACAGTGGCAACCTGAGCGTCGAGCAGAACGGCAATGTCATCACCTTCAGCATGGTCCAGCCCGTGGAGGCGTGACTCGTCGACTGAAACGCAGACACGAAAAAGCCGCCCGAAGGCGGCTTTCACGTTGCGCAGCAGGCCTAGGCCTGGCTGTACGGGTTGGTGCGGACGAAGAGACTCGAACTCTTACACCTTGCGGCGCTGGAACCTAAATCCAGTGTGTCTACCAATTCCACCACGTCCGCGTGTAGCTTTTAAAGCAAAGGCGCCGGATCGGTAAGAATCGGGCGCCTTTCGGAATATGGGGTGGACGATGGGGATCGAACCCACGACAACAGGAGTCACAATCCTGTGCTCTACCAACTGAGCTACGCCCACCATATTGCGTTTACTGCGTTACTTGTGCCAAAGCTGCCTAATGGCGCACCCGGCAGGACTCGAACCTGCGACCATCCGCTTAGAAGGCGGATGCTCTATCCAGCTGAGCTACGGGCGCTTTTGAGTCTGTAGTCCTTGCAGATTACAAATCCAGAGCTTCAGTCGGTGATGACAAACAAGCCTTGAAACCGCCTGTTTTGCTCTACCTTCTTCACCAGTGCTAGGCCCTGCCCGACAAGTGCGACGAATGTTATAGGCGAGCCTTGGGGTCGTCAACTCTTTTTTGAAAAAAATTCATTTAATTAAAGGGCTTAGGAGGTTTCGCGAAGCAAGCGCCTTTGCCCTGGGCGTGCGACATGCGAGAATGCGCGCACATTTTCATTCCTTTTCGATGGTTAATCACGCGTCATGACTGCACAACTTATCGACGGCAAGACGATCGCCGCCAACCTGCGTCGGCAGATCGCTCATCAGGTTGCCGAGCGTCGTCGGCAAGGCCTGCGCACGCCGGGCCTTGCGGTGATTCTGGTGGGTACCGACCCCGCGTCCCAGGTCTATGTTTCGCACAAGCGCAAGGACTGCGAGGAAGTCGGTTTCGTTTCCCGGGCCTTCGACCTGCCGAGCACCACCTCGCAGCTTGAGCTCGAGACGCTGATCGACACGCTTAACGCCGACACCGAGATCGACGGCATTCTGTTGCAGTTGCCGCTGCCCGAGCATCTGGACGCCTCGCTGCTGCTCGAGCGCATCCGTCCGGACAAGGACGTCGATGGTTTCCATCCCTATAACGTCGGCCGCCTGGCCCAGCGCATTCCGTTGCTGCGTCCGTGCACGCCCAAGGGCATCATGGCCCTGCTGGAAAGCACTGGCCAGGATCTGTATGGCATGGACGCGGTAGTGGTGGGTGCCTCCAACATCGTTGGCCGGCCGATGGCCATGGAGTTGCTGCTGGCAGGCTGCACCGTGACCGTGACCCATCGGTTCACCAAGGACCTGGCAGGCCACGTGGGCCGCGCCGATCTGGTGGTGGTTGCCGCGGGCAAGCCAGGGCTGGTGAAGGGCGAATGGATCAAGGAAGGTGCGATCGTGATCGACGTGGGCATCAACCGTCAGGCCGATGGCAAGCTGGTGGGCGACGTGGTGTATGACACTGCCCTGCCCCGTGCCGGCTGGATCACTCCAGTCCCAGGCGGCGTAGGTCCGATGACCCGCGCCTGCCTGCTGGAAAACACCCTGTATGCAGCAGAAACGCTGCACCAGTGATATAAACCCTGATGCGCGCTGTATCCGATGCACCGCAGCGCGGCTATCGCGGCCGCTGACCGCTCCTACGGGGGTATCCATCTTCCGTAGGAGCGGCCTGTGGCCGCGAAAAGGACAGCGCGGTGTGGCAGGCCAATCGGAGCGCGGCTTTCGCGGCCGCTGACAGCTCCTACGGGGGCATCCATCTTCCGTAGGAGCGGCCTGTGGCCGCGAAAAGAACGGCGAGGTGTGGCAGGCCAATCGGAGCGCGGCTTTCCTGGCCGCTGACCGCGCCTGCGGCTACTTTCTTGCATCCTCCCACGACTTGACCAGTTCGGCGTAGCCCACGGTTTGACCCTGAGGCTTTTCGTTGGCCAGTTTGGGCTTGGGTGCGCCGGGCTGGTCGAACCAGTACTGGGCGTCGCGCTCGGGGTTCATCTTCGGCCCGCACACGGGTTGCACCTTGCTGCGTTCCAGGCGCGTCATGATCGCATCCTGATCCTTGGCCAGGCCATCGAGCGCCTGCTGTGGGGTCTTCTCGCCGCTGGCTGCCTCGGAAATGTGGCTCCACCACAATTGCGCCAGACGCGGATAGTCAGGCACGTTGGTGCCGGTCGGGGTCCATTGCACGCGAGCCGGGCTGCGGTAGAACTCCACCAGGCCACCCAGCTTGGGTGCCAGATCGGTCATGGCCTGGGAATTGATGTCCGATTCGCGAATCGGCGTCAGGCCGACGATGGTCTTTTTCAGCGAGACCGTCTTCGACGTCACGAACTGCGCGTACAGCCAGGCTGCCAGGCGCTGTTTCTCGGGCGTCGACTTGAGGAAGGTCCAGGCGCCGGTGTCCTGATACCCCAGCTTCATGCCCTCTTCCCAGTACGGGCCCTTGGGCGAAGGTGCCATGCGCCATTTCGGCGTGCCATCGCCATTCATCACCGGCAGGCCAGGCTTGGTCATGTCTGCAGTGAAGGCGGTGTACCAGAAGATCTGCTGGGCGATGTTGCCCTGGGCCGGTACCGGACCGGATTCGGAAAAGGTCATGCCCTGAGCTTCGGGTGGTGCATAGGCACGCATCCAGTCGACGTATTTCTGCGTCGCATAGACGGCTGCCGGGCCGTTGGTGTCGCCGCCACGGGTCACGCTGGAACCCACCGGATGGCAGTCCTCCACGCGAATGCCCCACTCGTCCACCGGCAAGCCGTTGGGCAGGCCCTTGTCGCCACCGCCGGCCATGGAGAACCAGGCATCGGTGAAGCGCCAACCCAGCGAGGGGTCTTTCTTGCCGTAGTCCATGTGCCCGTAGATGCGTTTGCCGTCGATCTCCTTGACGTCCTCGGAGAAGAACTTGGCGATGTCCTCGTAAGCCGACCAGTTGACCGGGACACCGAGCTCGTAGCCGTAGATTTCCTTGAACTTCTTCTTCAGTTCCGGGCGCTCGAACCAGTCGGCACGGAACCAGTACAGGTTGGCGAATTGCTGGTCGGGCAGTTGATAGACCTTGCCGTCGGGCGCGGTGGTGAACGAGATGCCGATGAAATCCTTGAGGTCGAGGGTCGGCGAGGTGGCCTTCTTGCCCTCGGGACTGGCCATCATGTCGGTGATCGATTCGCTCTTGCCGTAGCGAAAGTGGGTACCGATCAAATCCGAATCGTTGACCCAGCCATCGTAGATGTTCTTGTCCGACTGCATCTGCGTCTGCAGCTTCTCGACCACATCGCCTTCCTGCAACAGGTCGTGGGTGAGCTTGATCCCGGTGATCTCGCTGAACGCCTTGGCCAGGGTCTTGGCTTCGTATTCATGGGTGGTGAGGGTTTCGGACACCACGTTGATGCTCATGCCTCGGAACGGCTTGGCGGCCTCGATGAACCATTGCATCTCCGCCATCTGCTGCTCGGGCGTGAGGGTGGACGGCTTGAATTCGGCGCCTACCCATTTCTTCGCCGCGTCTTCATAGGCATCCGCCCAAGCCGCGGCGCTCAGCCCGGCACACGCCAGCGCGGTCGCCAGGGCAATGCTATGTCGCAGTTTGTTGTTGTTCTTGTACATAGTGACCTCCTGTTTGGAATTTTTGCGTCGCGCAGACCCGTGTGGCTCAGCCCCAACGCATTACCGCCAGCAACCACACCAGGGACAGCGCCGAGGCGACCCAGATGCTCCAGTCGGTAACGCCGATCACCAGCAGGTGCAGGTAGGCGCTACCGAGAAGACCGATGAACAACCGATCGCCGCGAGTGGTCGCGATCGGCAGGAACCCGCGCCGCTCGGTGCAGGGCGAGCGCAATTCGTAGAACGTCATGCCGGCGAGCAACAGCGCGATGGCGCCGAAGAACAGGGCAGTCGGTAGAGTCCAGGCCATCCACTCCATCACAGGCTCCTCATACGCGGCCCAGGGCGAAGCCCTTGGCCACATGGTTGCGAACGAACCAGATCACCAGCATGCCGGGCACGATGGTCAGCACGCCGGCCGCGGCCAGCACACCCCAGTCGATGCCCGAGGCTGAAACGGTACGGGTCATCACCGCCGCGATCGGCTTGGCATTGACCGAAGTCAGGGTGCGCGCCAGGAGCAATTCCACCCACGAGAACATGAAGCAGAAGAAGGCCGTTACACCAATACCCGAGCCAATCAGAGGCATGAAGATCTTCACGAAGAATTTCGGAAAGCTGTAGCCATCGATGTAGGCGGTTTCGTCGATCTCCTTCGGCACGCCGGACATGAAGCCTTCGAGAATCCACACCGCCAGCGGTACGTTGAACAGGCAGTGCGCGAGCGCGACGGCGATGTGCGTGTCGAACAGGCCGATGGATGAGTACAGCTGGAAGAACGGCAGCAGGAACACCGCAGGCGGCGCCATGCGGTTGGTCAGCAGCCAGAAGAACAGGTGCTTGTCGCCTAGAAAGCGGTAACGCGAAAACGCATAGGCCGCCGGCAGCGCGACGCTGAGCGAGATCAGCGTGTTGAGGCTCACGTAGTACAGCGAATTGATGTAGCCGGTGTACCAGCTCGGGTCGGTGAAGATCACCCGGTAGTTGGCCAGGGTGAACTCATGGGGAAACAGCGTCAGCCCGCCGAGGATTTCACCGTTGCTCTTGAACGACATGTTCAGCAACCAGTAGATGGGCACCAGCAAAAACAGGATGTACAGCAGCAGGGGAATCAGTTTGCGTTTGCTCATGGCTGCCTCAACCTTGCTTGTCGTTGTGGGTCATGGCGGTATAGAACAGCCATGACACCAGCAGGATGATCAGGAAGTACACCAGCGAGAAGGCCGCGGCCGGGCCCAGGTCGAACTGACCCACGGCCATCTGCGTCAGGGTCTGGCTGAGGAACGTGGTGGCGTTGCCCGGCCCGCCACCGGTCAGCACGAAGGGTTCGGTGTAGATCATGAAGCTGTCCATGAAGCGCAGCATGACCGCGATCAACAGCACGCTTTTCATCTTCGGCAACTGGATGTGCCGGAACACCGCCCAGTTCGAGGCGCGGTCGATACGCGCAGCCTGGTAGTACACGTCGGGGATGGCGCGCAGGCCCGAATAGCACAGCAGCGCCACCAGCGAAGTCCAGTGCCACACATCCATGACCAGCACCGTGACCCAGGCGTCCACAGTGTTGGACGCATAGTTGTAGCTGATGCCCATGGCGTTGAGCGTGTAGCCCAGCAAGCCGATGTCGGCGCGGCCGAAGATCTGCCAGATGGTGCCCACCACGTTCCACGGAATCAGCAGCGGAATGGCCATGACGATCAGGCACAGCGACGACCAGCGGCCCTTGGCCGGCATGGTCAGGGCGATGGCGATGCCCAGCGGTATCTCGATCAGCAGCACGCAGCCCGAATAGATGAACTGGCGCAGCAGCGAATCGTGCAGGCGTGGGTCCTGCAGGACCTGGCGGTACCAGTCGGAGCCGACGAAGTAGCGGCTGGATTGGTCGAAGATGTCCTGCACCGAATAGTTGACCACGGTCATCATTGGAATCACGGCGCTGAACGCCACCAGCAGGAACACCGGCAGCACCAGCCACCAGGCCTTGTTGTTCTGGACCTTGTTCATGGGTTCACCTCCAGCAGACGGTCATCGGCATAGACCATCAGCCACTGCGCGGGAAAACTGATGAACACCGTGCCCTCGGGCACGGTGCGGTCCTCGGGCAAACGCACCTTGAAGGTCTGGCCGCCGAGCAGCAGGGTGAGAATCTTGTAGGTGCCCAGGTCTTCCAGATGGACCCGTTCGCTGTGCAGGGCCGCCTCGAAGCCTTCGTCCCAGACCCGGATGAACTCGGGACGGATGCCGATCTGCAGGCGTTGCCAGCCGCCCTGGGCAATGCGCGCCTGCAAGGCCTCCGACAAGGGCACATGAATGCCGCCGAAACCGACCCCACCACGCTCGGGCTGGACATCGACGAGGTTCATGCCGGGGCTGCCGATGAAGTAGCCGACGAAGGTGTGCGCCGGTCGTTCGAACAGCTCGCGCGGAGTGCCGAACTGGACGATCTGACCGCCGTACATGACCGCGATCTTGTCGGCGAAGGTGGATGCCTCGAGCTGGTCGTGGGTGACGTAGACCATGGTGATGTTGAACTGCTCGTGGATCTGCTTGAGCTTGCGCCGCAGTTTCCATTTCAGGTGCGGGTCGATGACCGTCAGCGGTTCATCGAAGAGGATCGCCGAGACGTCGTCGCGTACCAGGCCACGGCCCATCGACACCTTTTGCTTCTCGTCGGCGCTGAGGTTGCGCGCCTTGCGCTGCAGCAGGCGCTGCAGGTCGAGCACTTCGGCCACTTCCTGTACCCGAGCGCGAACCTGTTCCTCGGACTTGCCCTGATTACGCAAGGGGAATGCCAGGTTGTCGAATACCGTCATGGTGTCGTACACCACCGGGAACTGGAACACCTGAGCGATGTTGCGCTGCTCGGGCGGCAGTTCGTTGACCACTTTGCCGTCGAACAGCACCTGCCCGTGGGACGGGCTGAGCAACCCGGAAATGATGTTGAGCAAGGTGGATTTGCCGCACCCGGACGGGCCGAGCAAGGCATAGGCGCCGCCCTGCTCCCAGATGTGATCCATCTCGCGGATGGCATAGTCTTCGGGCCCCGCCGGGTGGGCGCTGTAGCTGTGGGCCAGGTGCTGCAGGCGTATCTCGGCCATCAGGCAGCCCTCGCTACACGCAGGCCGGGGGCCTGGACCAGTTGCCCGTCGAGCTGGAATACGAACAGCTTGTGGGTCGGGATGTACACCGGGATGGCTGCGTCCACCGCATAGTCGTGGACGCCCGGCAGGTGCAGCACCAGCGAAAAGTACTCGTTGCGTACGTGCAGGAAGGTTTCCGAGCCGCTGATTTCCGCAAGTTCCACGGTGACCGCCAGCTCCAGGTCATCGTCGTTGCTGGGTGTCAGGCCGATGTGGCTGGGTCGTACGCCGAAGCGGTAATCGCCATCGGGGACCCCGGACAAGTCGAGATTGCGCGCGAAGTGCACGAAGTTGGCGAAGCTGACCTCCTGGCCACCGATGCGACCTTCGATCAGGTTGATCGGCGGTTCGGAAAACAGCTCGGCCGCCAGCACCGTGGCTGGCCGGTGGTAGACCTCCGGCGTTCTGCCACTCTGGATCACCCGCCCCTCGTGAAGAATGGTGGTGGTGCCGCCCAACGCCAGGGCTTCGTTGGGCTCGGTGGTGGCGTACACGGCAATGGTATGGCGGGTCAGGAACAGTTCGCGCATTTCGAAACGAAGTTCTTCGCGCAGCTTGTAGTCCAGGTTTACCAGCGGTTCGTCGAACAGGATCAGCTCGGCATCCTTGACCAGCGCGCGGGCCATGGCCGTGCGTTGTTGCTGACCACCGGACAATTCCAGCGGGTGGCGCTTGAGGAACGGCTCGATACGCAACATGCGTGCGGTCTGCAGCACACGCTCCTCGATCTGCTCGCGGGCCATGCCAGCCTGGCGCAGCGGCGAGGCAATGTTGTCGAAGACGGTCATGGTCGGGTAGTTGATGAACTGCTGGTAGACCATGGAGACGTTGCGCTGGCGCACCGGCTTGCCGGTCACGTCCACACCGTTCATCAACACCCGGCCCTGGTCGGGTTTGTCCAGGCCGGCCATCAGGCGCATCAAGCTGGTCTTGCCGGACAACGTGCGCCCCAGGAGGACATTGAACGAACCGGGTTCCAGCACCAGCGATGCATTGTCGATGTACAGCTGGTTTTCCACACGACGAGTGACCTGCTCGAGCACAAGGGACATGGTGGCGCCTTTTTTATTATTGGAAGCGGTTGCGGCTTCGCATCGGTACGACTGCTGGCAAACCCAGAGCGATAAGCGTGCCAATTGCCGCCAGTCAAGGCTGAAAGCGCCAGCCAAACGGTTCGAGGGTATGTGTCACAGGCAAGCGGGGTTCATCACTGAACAAAAATGAACGCCTGGCGCATTGACAATGAACAACCGTGAACAACACTGCATGAACAAAAACAACAAGGCCGTGTGCCGGGATACTCGAACCATGTCCGTATCCAATCCAATGCTTGCCCATGACCGGCTCATCCACGACTCCTGGGCACGCTGTCGCGAAGCGGGGCTTGAGCACCATCACGCGCCGCGCTTCGAGCCGCTGCCACGGCCCGCGCTGCAACAGATGCTCGAACGCCACCAGGCGCTGCTGCACACCACCCATCGCGAGGTGTTGCCCTACTACGAACACATCCTGGGCAATTCGCGCTGCCTGATTCGGCTGGCCGACCCGCAGGCGCGCGTGCTCAGGTCGTGGGGAGAGCAGCCGGGCGCTACCCACAGCCATGCAGGTTTCGTCCCCGGCGCGTCCTGGCTGGAAACATCGGCCGGGACCAATCCGATCGGCACTGCGCTGGCCTGCCGCCAGGCCGTGCACGTCGAGCCCGACGAGCACTTTCTGCTTGCCAACCGCTTGATGAACGGCTCGGCGTCACCGATCTTCGACGCGCAACGGCGAATGGTCGCGGTGCTGGACGTTTCCAGCGACAGTCACCTGCCGCCTTCGCACACGCTCGGGCTGGTGAAGATGATGAGCCAGACGGTGGAGAATCGCCTGATTCTCGAGGCGTTCGCCGACCGGCATCACCAATTGATCTTCAATACCGGAGTCAACAACCTCGACAGCCAGTGGGCCGGACTGCTGGTGTTCGACGACAACGGTTGCGTGCTGGCGGCCAATCGTCGTGCCGACAGCCTGCTGGGTGTCGAGCTTCCGGGGTTGACCGTGCAGCAGGTGTTCCGACTGACGCCGCAGGCACTGCTCGACCACCCGCCGGAGCGCACGTTCGCCCTGCAACCGCCAGGGCGCAACCGGTTGCAGTGTCTGCTCAAGAAGCCGGTTTTACCGTGCCCGGCGCCGGCTGCAGCGCACCGTGGCACCGACCCGCGCCTGGACAAAGCCATGCAACAGGGTCTGCGCCTGCTGGAAAAGGACGTGCCGTTGTTGCTGCGCGGTGACACCGGTACCGGCAAGGAAGTGCTGGTCAAGGCTCTGCACCGGGCCAGCAGCCGCGCGTCGTGCCCGCTGATTGCGGTCAACTGTGCGGCGATTCCCGCCGAGCTGGTGGAGTCGGAACTGTTTGGCTACGAGCGTGGTGCCTTCACCGGTGCCAGCCAGAAGGGCAGCCCTGGCCTGGTGCGCAAGGCCGACAAGGGCATTCTGTTCCTCGACGAGATCGGCGACATGCCGTTGCCGACCCAGGCGCGGCTGCTGCGCGTATTGCAGGAGCGCTGCATCCAGCCGCTGGGCTGTGGCGACCCGATACCGGTCGACATTCGTCTGATTTCCGCGACCCATGAGGATCTGCGCCAGCGGGTGCAGGCCGGCCTGTTCCGCGAAGACCTCTACTACCGCCTGGCTGGCATGACCCTGCACCTGCCGACCCTGCACGCGCGCAGCGACAAGCGCGAGCTCATCGAACAGGTGTGGGAGTCGCACCGCGAACCCCAGCAGAGTGCCGGTTTCAGCGCCGAGGTGTGGGCCGCATTCATGGCCCACCCATGGCCTGGCAACGTGCGTCAGTTGTCTGCGGTGGTCAAGGTCGCCCTGGTCCTGGCCGATGAGGAGGTGATAGGCCTGGACCATCTGCCCGAGGATTTTCTTCGCGAGGCGAGCCAGCTGCCGGCGCAGGAACAGGCCTTGCCGCGCCCGCTGCTGACCCTGGCCAAGGTCAGTGACCTGGGCGAACTGCTGCAGGCCAGCGACGGCAACATCTCGCGCCTTGCGCGACGTCTGGGGGTCAGCCGCAACACGCTGTACAAGCGCCTGCGCGAACAGGGCCACGCCGGGCACGGCGGCCCGTCAGACCTTGCCGAAGGTCTGCGAGGGCCTGCGCAGGGTCGGGTCGAAGGGGTTCAGCCGTGGGCCGATGGCAGCAGCTTCGCGCTTGAGCAGTTCGACCACGGTGGGTAGACGGTCGGGGCCAAGTCGATCGCTGATGGTGGCAACACTGAGGGCCGCCACCGCGTGGCCGTTGCGGTCGAGTATCGGCACCGCCAGGCCCGCCATGCCGGGCAGCACGCCGGTGTTGCGCGCGGCATAGCCGAGCTTGCGCACGCTGTCGACTTCCGAACGCAACAGCACCTCGTCGTACAGGTGCAGGTCCCTGAGCCGGGGCAGGTTGTAGTGGATCACGGTTTCGCGCTCGTCTTCGGGCAGGAACGCGAGGATCGCCAGGCTGCCTTGCCCTACCCCCAGCGCAACGCGGCCACCGATGTCGCCGGTGAAGGTGCGTATCGGGTAGGGCCCTTCGCTGCGGTCCAGGCAGATGGCATCGAAGCCACTGCGCGCCAGCAGAAACAGCGAGTCACCCAAAGACGCCGACAGCCGCAGCAGGCTGGGGCGCGCCAGTTCGCGCAGGTTGCTGCCATTGCCGGCGCGGGCGGCCAGGGCGAAGAACTCCAGGCTCAGCCGATAGCGCTTGCTGCGTACATCCTGCTCGACCATGCCCTCCTCTACCAGCCCGCGCAACAGGCGGTGCGTTGTGGGTTGCGACAGGCCGATGCGCTCGGCGAGCTGGATGACGCGCTCGCCCTCGGTGGGCGCTGCCGACAATCCACGCAATACGGCAAACAACCGGGAGACACCGCCTGTGCCTGGCTCAGAATTCCGCTCAGTGGAATCTTTATTCATGTTTTATTCATCCGATTTCATTGAAAGGATTATTCCGAAAATAACCGTCCGCTCAGTGAAATAAGCGCTTTCGCCATCCTAGTCTTCGTCCTACTCTGCGTCCACGGGGCGAGACCAACAATAGCCGGCAGCCGACTCAGAACGAGCGCCACCCCATTGCAGGACCCCTTTCGCCTCTGCCCTCGATCAACGCACCGCACATGCGGCCGACAACGACAGGTGGAACGCAGCCATGGCCTTTCTCGAACTTCAAGCACTGTGCAAACGCTACGGACCCGTGCAGGCCGTGGTGGCGACCGACCTGAGCGTCAGCCAGGGCGAGTTCGTCTCGCTGCTCGGCCCTTCGGGTTGCGGCAAGACCACAACGCTGCAGATGATCGCCGGCTTCGTCGATGTCACCAGCGGCCGGATCGTGCTCGACGGCCGCGATATCACCCATGCCAAACCCAGCAGCCGTGGCCTTGGCGTGGTATTCCAGAGCTACGCGCTGTTTCCGCACATGAGCGTGCGCGACAACGTGGCCTTCGGCCTGAAGATGCGCAAGGTTGGCAGCAGCGACATCCGCACCCGTGTCGACCAGGTGCTGGCGCTGGTGCGCCTGACCGCCCATGCCGAGCGTTACCCACGCGAGCTGTCCGGGGGCCAGCGCCAGCGGGTGGCCCTGGCTCGGGCCTTGGTGATCCAGCCGCCGGTGCTGCTGCTCGACGAGCCATTGTCCAACCTCGACGCGAGCCTGCGCGAGGAAATGCAGTTCGAGATTCGCCGCATCCAGTGTGAAGTCGGCATCACCACGCTGATGGTGACCCACGACCAGGCCGAAGCCTTATCGATCAGCGACCGGGTGGTGGTGATGCAAGCCGGTCAGGTCACCCAGATCGACGAGCCCTACAAGCTCTACGAGCACCCGCGCACGCCGTTCATTTCCGGTTTCGTCGGCAAGGCCAACCTGCTGCCCGGCGAGTACGACGCGCTGGGCCAGCCCCAGGTCTTGGCACAGGCCGGGGAAGGCGAACTGATGTTGAGCCTGCGCCCGGAGAAGATCGATTTCTGCAACGCCGGTGATGGGCGCATCCAGGGCCGTATCGTGACCCGCTATTTTCTCGGCAGCCAGTGGCTGTACCGCTTGGAAACGGTGCTCGGCGAGATCACCGTGGTGCGTCGCAACGATGGCAGCGCACCGCTGGCCACCGGCGTCACCGTCGGCCTGGACTGGCCGGGCGAGCTGCTTCGCGTGCTCGCCAGCGAGGCCTGCGCATGAGCCGCGGATACCTGCTGTCGGCGCCGGCGCTGGCGCTGTTCGTCGGTCTGCTGATCGTCCCGCTGGGGCTGACCCTGGTGCTGTCGTTCAACCTGTTCGACTACGAAGTGGGGGTCAAGAGCGACAGCTACACGCTGGCCAACTACGCCGCCCTGCTCAGCGACGGCTATTTCTACGAGATTTTCTGGCGGACCTTCTGGATCAGCGCTCTGGTGACCCTGCTGTGCGTGGTGATCGGCGTGCCGGAGGCTTACATCCTCAGCCGCATGGGCACGCCGTGGCGCTCGATCTTCCTGATTCTGATCCTGACCCCGCTGCTGATTTCGGTGGTGGTGCGCGCCTTCGGCTGGAGCCTCTTGCTGGGCGCCGATGGCCTGATCAACCAGGCTATCGCAGCGCTGGGCGGGCGGCCGCTGAAAATGCTCTATACGCCCTTTGCGGTGATTCTGGCGCTGGTGCATGTGATGTTGCCGTTCATGATCATTCCGGTCTGGACCTCGCTGCAGAAGCTCGACCCGGCTGCCGAGCAGGCGGCGCAATCGCTGGGCGCAAGCCAGGCCAAGGTGATGCGCCTGGTGGTGCTGCCGCAGATCATGCCCGGCGTGCTGTCGGGCACGCTGATCGTCTTCGGTCTGGCGGCCAGCTCGTTCGCCATTCCCGGGCTGCTCGGCGGGCGCCGCTTGAAGATGGTCGCCACGGTGGTCTACGACCAGTACCTGTCGGAACTCAACTGGCCCATGGGCGCAACCATTGCCGTGGCGCTGTTGCTGGCCAATCTGCTGATCATGCTGTCCTGGAACCGCCTGGTCGAAGGTCGCTACAAGAAAGCCCTGGGGGAATGATCGATGTCCAAGAACGGTCCGTTGGCCCTGTCGTTTCATGCCTTGGTGGTGGTGTTCATGCTGGCCCCGCTGGTGGTGGTGTGCCTGGTGGCGTTCACCCCGGAGAACACCCTCACCCTGCCCACCTCCGGGTTTTCCCTGCGCTGGTTCCGCGCCGTGTTCGAGCGCGCCGATTTCATCGATGCGTTCTATAACAGCCTGATCCTGGCCGTGGTGGCTGCAACCCTGGCGACCCTGATCGCCGTACCGGCGGCGCTGGCGATCACCCGCTATCACTTTCCGGGACGCGACTTTCTCAATGCGCTGTTTCTGTCGCCGATCATCATTCCGCACCTGGTGCTGGGCGTGGCGATGCTGCGCCTGTTCGCGCTGATGGGGGTCAATGGCAGCTTTGTCTGGCTGATGCTGGCCCATGTGGTGGTGATCACGCCTTATGTGCTGCGTCTGGTGATCGCCGCCGCCATCGGCATCGACCGCAGCGCCGAGCAGGCGGCGGAATCGCTGGGCGCCAGCCGTTTCACCCTGTTTCGTCAGATCACTCTGCCGATGATCCTGCCGGGGGTGGCCGGGGGCTGGCTGCTGGCGTTCATCAACAGCTTCGACGAGGTGACCCTGTCGATCTTCGTTACATCGCCCGCCACCCAGACCCTGCCGGTGCGCATGTACGTGTACGCCACCGAGTCCATCGACCCGATGATGGCGGCGGTGTCGGCGCTGGTGATCGCCTTGACCGCGGCGACCATGATTCTGCTCGACCGGGTGTATGGCCTGGACCGCGTACTGGTAGGGAAAAACTGATGGCTTTGTTCAAGCGGCTGGCCGAACTCGATCGGCCTTCGGTGCCGTTCACCCTCGACGGACAGGCCGTGAGCGGCCTGGCGGGGGATACCCTGCTCACCGCCGTGCTGACCTGCGCCGACCATGTGCGTGGTAGCGACTTCAGTGCCCAGGCCCGCGCCGGTTTTTGCCTGATGGGTGCCTGTCAGGACTGTTGGGTTCGATTGGGCGACGGTCGTCGCGTACGTGCCTGCGCCACGCCCTTGGAAGCGGGCATGCAGGTCGACCGCGACCTGGGGCGGCGCTCGTGAGCGCGGTGGTGATCGTGGGCGCCGGACCGGCAGGCATTCGCGCGGCGCAGACCCTGGCCGCCCATGGCCTGCGCCCGTGCCTGGTGGACGAAGCCTTGCAGGGCGGCGGCCAGGTCTATCGCCGAGCACCGGGCAACTTTCAACGTCCTGCCAGCCAGCTCTATGGCTTCGAAGCGCGCAAGGCAGGTGCGGTGCATCAGGCGCTGGACGCGCTGCGCGGGCAGATCGACTACCGGCCCGACACATTGGTGTGGAACGCCGAGGATGGCCACCTGCACACGCTGAACCAGCAGCGCGTCGGCACCGTCAAGTATGACCGCCTGTTGATCGCCACCGGCGCTACCGACCGCATCCTGCCGGTGCCGGGTTGGACCTTGCCCGGCGTGTACAGCCTCGGCGCCGCGCAGATCGCGCTCAAGGCCCAGGGTTGCGCCATCGGCGAACGAGTGGTCTTCGCGGGCAGCGGGCCGTTGCTGTACCTGGTGGCCTATCAGTACGCGAAGGCCGGCGCACGGGTGCTGGCCGTGCTGGACAGCTCGCCCTTCGGTGCCCAGGTCGCTGCCCTGCCCCGTCTGTTGCTTCAGCCTGCGACCCTGGCCAAGGGCCTGTACTACCGGGCCTGGCTAACTGCCCACGGGATCGCCGTACATCAGGGCGCGACCCTGGTCGAGGTCGTCGGCGAGCAAAAAGTCGAAGCTGTCACCTGGCAACGCGCTGGCAGCCGGCACAGCCTGGCCTGCGATGGACTGGCCTTCGCCCATGCTTTGCGCAGCGAAACGCAACTGGCCGACCTGCTCGGCTGCCAATTCACTTGGAGCCCGCTCAATCGCGCCTGGTTGCCGAGCCGCGATCGAGCCGGGCGCAGCAGCGTGCCGAGCGTGTACCTGGCCGGCGACGGTGCCGGGATCATGGGCGCCGATGCGGCGGAAATGGCCGGCGAGCGCGCAGCATTGGCCCTGCTCGAAGACATGGGCATCACCATTGACAGCGAACGTGGCCCACAGCTCGAGCGACGGCTGGCGCGCATCCAGGGGTTTCGCGTCGGCCTGGAAGCCGCATTCCCGTTCCCCGAGCAGTGGGCCAGCCAGGCCCCCGACGACTTGATGCTGTGCCGATGCGAGGAAATCAGCGTCGGCGAAGTTCGCCAGGTGGTCGCTCAGGGCCACACCGATATCAACCGGGTCAAGGCCCATTGCCGGGTCGGCATGGGCAGGTGCCAGGGGCGCATGTGCGGCAGTGCAGCGGTGGAAATCATCGCTCAGGCGGCCGCGTGTGCACCGCAGGAAGTGGGTCGCCTGCGCGCCCAGGCGCCCATCAAGCCGCTGCCCTTCGGTGTGGAGGTGCAGCCTTGAGCCAGGTCTGCGAAACCGATGTGATCATCGTCGGCGGCGGAATCGTCGGTGCTTCGGCAGCCTTGATGCTGGCGCTGCGCGGTCAGCGGGTGGTATTGCTGGAGCGCGACTTCTGCGGCTCGCGGTCCAGCGGCGTGAACTACGGTGGCGTGCGCCGTCAGGGCCGTTCGCTGGTGCAAATGCCGCTGTCGCAGCGCGCCCATGAACTGTGGAGCGACCTGCCCGGGCTGATCGGCATCGACGGCGAGTACGTGCGTTCCGGTCATCTCAAGCTGGCCCGCAGCGACGCCGACATGGCCCGTCTGCAAGCCTGGGCCGACGCCGCCGCGGGTTTCGATCTGGGTGTGGAGCTGCTCGATCGTGGTCAGTTGCGCCAGCGTTTTGCCTGGGTGGGCGACGTGGCCGTGGGTGCGTCGCTGTGCAGCGCCGATGGGCATGCCAACCCACGCCTGGTATCGCCCGCCTTCGCGGCAGCGGCCAGGCGTGCCGGTGCACGGATCGTCGAGCAGGTGCAGCCGTTGGCCTTCGACCATGACGGCCAGGCGTTCGTGCTGGCCTGCAGCAACGGCGAACGGCTGCGCGCGCCCTGGCTGCTCAACTGTGCCGGGGCCTGGGCGAACCACATCGCCGAACAGTTCGGCGAGCAGGTACCGATGACCAGCGGCCACCCGGCAATGCTGGTGACCGAACCGCTGCCTGTGGTCATGGACGTCAGCACCGGGGTCGAGGGCGGTGGCATCTACGCGCGCCAGGTGGCACGGGGCAATTGCGTGCTCGGCGGCGGGCAGGGTTTCGCCGTGGACCCGTTGCGGGCGCGCCCCGGCCAGCTGGCGACCCTGGATATCCTGCGCAACGCCGTCGAGTTGTATCCGTTCCTGCACGGTGCACAGGCGATCCGTACCTGGAGCGGGACCGAAGGTTATCTGCCCGATCGCGAGCCCGTGATCGGACACAGCCAGGTACAACCGGGCCTGATCCACGCCTTCGGCTTTGCCGGGGCCGGTTTCCAGATCGGCCCCGCCGTCGGTGAAGCCCTGTCGCAACTGGTCGTCGAAGGCCGCAGCCGGGCGCCGATCGACGCGTTTTCCATCCAACGCTTTTCTCCCCTTGAACTGCATAAAGGAAGGTCGCTTTCATGAAGCCAGTCAAACGTACGGTTCACGCACTCTCCCTCGCTGCCCTGCTGGCCGCCACCGGCGCTCAGGCCGGGCCCACGCTCTACCTGGGCATGAACGGCGGCACCATGGAACGCTTATACGCCGACAAGGTGCTGCCAGCGTTCGAGCAGGCCAACGATGTGAAGGTGGTCATCGTGCCGGGCACCTCTTCGGACATTCTCGCCAAGGTTCAGGCGAGCAAGGACAATCCGCAGATCCACGTGATGTTCCTCGATGACGGCATCATGTACCGCGCCATTTCCATGGGCCTGTGCGACACCTTGCAGGACAGCGATGGCCTGGCGGCGATACCGGCCAAGGCCCGGATCAAGGATCAAGCGGCCGCAGTCAGCCTGGGCGTGACCGGGCTGGCCTACAACACGCGCCTGTTCAAGAAGAATGGCTGGGCGGCGCCGACTTCGTGGATGGACATGGCCGACAGCCGCTTCAAGGAAAAACTGGTGTTCCAGTCGCTGGCGTCATCGACCTTCGGGCTGCACGGCTTCCTGATGTTCAACCGGCTGCAGGGTGGCAGCGAAACCGACGTCGAGCCGGGGTTCAAGGCGTGGCCCAAGACGGTAGGCCCGAATGTGCTGGAGTACATTGCCAGTTCGGCGAAGATCTCTGAGATGGTGCAGACCGACGAGGCCGCGTTGTTTCCGCTCACACCGACTCAGGTGACCGCCTTGAAACTGCGCGGTGTACCGGTTGAGTACGCGCAACCCAAGGAGGGCGCGGTGGTGCTCAACGTGGCGGAGTGCGTGATCGCCAAGAACGACCAGCCCGAGCTGGCCCAGAAGCTGGCGGCCTACCTGCTGAGCCCCGAGGCCCAGGCACCGGCACTGGAGGAAGGCGATCAGATACCGTCCAACCCCAATACCCCAACCACCGACAAGACCCGTGGGCAGGTGCAGGCGATGGAGAAATACCTGGAAACGGCAGTGGCCATCGACTGGGATCAGGTCAACCAGCTGCGCCCCGCCTGGAACGCCCGCTGGAGCCGCTCGATCGAGCGCTAGGCCATGCACCGAGTCGCCCGGTCCGCGGCCGATGACCGCTCCTACGCAAAATCCGTAGGAGCGGTCCGTGGCCGCGAAAGGCGCGACGCGGTCCAACTGGTACACCGCAGTGCCCGGTTCGCGGCCGATGACCGCTCCTACGGGGAATGTTGCTGTATCAGTCCGCCAGGCGCCAGGTCGTGACACCTTTGCTGTCTTCCAATACCACACCCATGGCGGTCAACTCGTCGCGGATGCGGTCGGATTCGGCCCAGTCCTTGCCCGCTCGTGCCGCCAGACGTGCGGCGATGAGGGTGTCCACCTGGGCCGCATCGACGCGACCGGCAGCGCCGGCCTGGAGGAATTCGTCGGAATCGAGCTGCAATACCCCGAGCAGGTCGCCCAGTTCGCGCAAACGACCGGCCAAGCCCGCAGCTGCGTCGACATCACTGTCACGCAAACGGTTGATCTCGCGCACCAGATCGAACAACACGGCGCAGGCTTCCGGCGTACCGAAGTCATCGTTCATGGCATTGGCAAAGCGCTCGACGAACAGCTCGCCCCCCGCTGCCGCCACTTTCGGCAAGCCCTTGAGCGCATGGTAGAACCGCTCCAGCGCGCCCTTGGCTTCCTTCAGGCTGTCTTCGGAATAGTTGATCGAACTGCGGTAATGGCTGGAAACCAGCAGGTAGCGCACCACCTCGGGCTGATACTTCTCCAGCACATCGCGAATGGTGAAGAAGTTGTTCAGCGACTTGGACATCTTCTCGCCGTTGATGCGGATCATCCCACAGTGCAACCAGGCGTTGGCGTACGGCTTGCCGGTGGCCGCCTCGCTCTGGGCGATCTCGTTCTCGTGGTGCGGGAATTCCAGGTCGTTGCCGCCACCATGAATATCGAAGGTGTCGCCCAGGCAGCAGGTCGACATCACCGAGCACTCGATATGCCAGCCAGGACGGCCAGGGCCCCAGGGCGACTCCCAGCTCGGCTCGCCTGGCTTGACGCCCTTCCACAGGACGAAATCGAGGGGGTCCTGCTTGGCCTCTTCCACTTCGATGCGCGCCCCGATGCGCAGGTCTTCGATCTTCTTGCGCGACAGTTTGCCGTAGCCTTGGAACTTGCCGACCCGGTAGTACACGTCGCCGTTGCCCGGCGCATAGGCATAGCCCTTGTCGATCAAGGTCTGGATCATCGCCAGCATGCCCGGGATGTGCTCGGTGGCACGCGGCTCCTGATCCGGCTTGAGGATGTTCAGGCGCGCCTCGTCCTCGTGCATCGCATCGATCATGCGCGCGGTCAGGGCATCGAAGCTTTCGCCGTTGTCCCGCGCACGGTTGATGATTTTGTCGTCGATGTCGGTGATGTTGCGCACGTAGGTCAGCTCATAGCCGCTGTAGCGCAACCAGCGCGTGACCAGATCGAACGCGACCATGCTGCGACCGTGGCCCAGGTGGCAGTAGTCGTACACGGTCATGCCGCACACGTACATGCGCACCTTGTTGCCATCCAGCGGCGTGAAGACCTCTTTGCTCTTGCTCAGCGTGTTGTAGATGTTCAGCACAACGATTCCTCAACTTGGCCTGGCGAGGCTCAGCCCCACGAGTCACGCAGGGTGACGGTACGGTTGAACACCGGACGACCCGGTTGCGTGTCGACCAGGTCGGCGCAGAAATAGCCTTCGCGTTCGAACTGGAAACGATCCTCCGGCGCCGCGTTGGCCAGCGACGGTTCGGCGCGGCAGCCACGCAGTACCTGCAGGGAGTCGGGATTGATGTTGTCGAGGAACGTCGCGCCGTCTTCGGCCTTCTCCGGGTTGGCCGAGCGGAACAGGCGATCGTACAGGCGTACTTCACACTCGACGCTGGCCGCGGCCGGAACCCAGTGGATCACGCCCTTGACCTTGCGCCCTTCCGGATTCTTGCCCAGGGTGTCCGGGTCGTACGAGCAGCGCAGTTCGACGATGTTGCCGTCGGCATCCTTGATCGCTTCGTCGGCACGGATCACGTAACTGCCACGCAGGCGTACTTCGCCGTTGGGTTCCAGGCGCTTGTAGCCCTTGGGCGGCTCTTCCATGAAGTCGTCGCGGTCGATGTACAGCTCGCGCTCGAACGGCAACGCGCGCACGCCCATGTCTTCCTTGGGATGGCGCGGCAGCTCGAGCTGCTCGACCTGGCCTTCGGGATAGTTGGTGATCACTACCTTGAGCGGGCGCAGCACGCACATGGCGCGCGGTGCGTTGCGGTCGAGGTCGTCACGGATGCTGAATTCGAGCATCGACATGTCGACCACGCCATCGGAACGGTTGGTGCCGATCATGTCGCAGAAGTTGCGGATCGACGCCGGGGTGTAGCCGCGACGGCGGAAACCGGAGAGGGTCGACATGCGCGGATCGTCCCAGCCCTGCACGTGCTGTTCGTCGACCAGCTGCTTGAGCTTGCGCTTGGAAGTCAGCGTGTAATTGAGGTTCAGGCGGCTGAACTCGTACTGACGCGGGTGCGCCGGCACCGACAGATGGTCGAGGAACCATTCGTACAGCGGACGATGCCCTTCGAATTCCAGGGTGCAGATGGAGTGCGTGATGCCTTCGATGGCGTCGGACTGACCGTGGGTGAAGTCGTAGTTGGGGTAGATGCACCACGCATCGCCGGTCTGGTGGTGATGGGCGTGGCGGATGCGGTAGAGAATCGGGTCGCGCAGGTTCATGTTCGGCGAGGCCATGTCGATCCGCGCACGCAGTACGCGCTCGCCGTCCTTGAACTCGCCCGCCTTCATGCGCGCGAACAGGTCGAGGTTTTCCTCGACGCTGCGCTCGCGGAACGGGCTGTTGCGGCCAGGCTCGGTCAGGTTGCCGCGGTACTCGCGCGCCTGCTCGGGGGTCAGGTCGCAGACGTAGGCGTCGCCCTGCTTGATCAGCTCCACGGCCCAATCGTGCAGCTGGTCGAAGTATTGCGAGGCGTAACGCTCTTCACCGGCCCACTCGAAGCCCAGCCACTTGATGTCGCGCTTGATGGCGTCGATGTATTCCTGATCTTCCTTGGCCGGATTGGTGTCGTCGAAACGCAGGTTGCAGACACCGCCGAATTCCTGCGCCAGGCCGAAGTTCACGCAGATCGACTTGGCATGGCCGATGTGCAGATAACCGTTGGGCTCGGGCGGAAAGCGGGTAACGATCTGGCTGTGCTTGCCGGCGTCCAGGTCGGCCTGGACGATCGGGCGCAGGAAGTTGGCGGGCACGGCAGGGCCATTGCCTTTGGAGTTGGGAGCGTTGTCGGCGGTGGGCTTGCTCATTGGAATCCTTGAACGAACGATGCGGCGGCAGCCAGGGTAGGCCGACCAAATCAAAGCGCTTATCATAGCCGAAGCGGTCAACCGGCTGACAGGCCAGCCCCGACAAACTATCGGGTAAATCCTGCAGCGCGGCAAAAAACAGCCTTTGAATAGGCATCGTCGCCTGTAAACTGGGCGCCGTCGCTAGCGAATTTCCACAGAACATTCTCCACAGAACAGAGAGAGACCCATGTCCAAAGTCAAACTGACCACCAACCACGGCGTCATCGTCCTGCAACTGAACGCCGAAAAGGCCCCGCTGACCGTGGCCAACTTCCTCGAGTACGTGCAGGCCGGCCACTACGAAAACACCGTGTTCCACCGCGTGATCGGCAACTTCATGATCCAGGGCGGCGGTTTCGAGCCTGGCATGAAAGAGAAGAAGGACAAGCGCCCGAGCATCCAGAACGAAGCCGACAATGGCTTGCCGAACAAGAAGTACTCGGTGGCCATGGCCCGCACCATGGAGCCGCATTCGGCTTCGGCGCAGTTCTTCATCAACGTGGGCGACAACAGCTTCCTCAACCACACCGCGAAAACCACCCAGGGTTGGGGCTATGCGGTGTTCGGTGAAGTGGTCGAAGGCCAGGACGTGGTCGACAAGATCAAGGGCGTGTCCACCACCTCCAAGGCCGGTCACCAGGACGTACCCGCTGAAGACGTGATCATCGAGAAAGCCGAGATCGCTGAGTGATACTGCTGATCTCCGATCTGCACTTGCAGGAAGAACGCCCGGACATTACCCGGGCGTTTCTGGATTTCCTCGGCGGGCGTGCGCGCTCAGCCGAGGCGCTGTACATTCTGGGCGACTTCTTCGAAGCCTGGATCGGCGACGACGCCATGACCCCTTTCCAATCGTCCATCTGCGCAGCGCTGCGTGCGCTCAGCGACGGTGGCACGAAGATTTTCCTGATGCACGGCAACCGCGACTTCCTGATCGGCTCGAGCTTCCGCAGGAAGGCCGGTTGCAGCCTGCTGGCGGACCCGAGCGTGGTGCGCTTGAACGGCCAGCCGGTGCTGTTGATGCACGGCGACAGCCTGTGCACGCGCGACGAAGGCTACATGCGCCTGCGCCGCGTGCTGCGCAACCCGCTGACCCTGTTCGTCCTGCGCAACCTGCCGCTGGGCACGCGCCACAAGCTTGCCCGCAAGCTGCGCAGTGAAAGCCGGGCGCAGACCCAGATGAAAGCCCATGACATCGTCGATGTCACCCCTGAAGAGGTGCCGCGGGTGATGCGCCAACACGGTGTGGCCACCCTGATTCACGGGCATACCCATCGTCCGGCAGTGCATGAGCTGCAGATCGGTGATCTGCCGGCACAGCGTATCGTGCTGGGGGACTGGGATCGTCAAGGGTGGGTGCTGCAGGTGGATGACCGGGGCTTCAACCTGGCGCCGTTCGATTTCCCGGCGCCGGCGGTCTGATACACCGCGCTGTCCTGTTCGCGGCCACTGACCGCTCCTACAGGTAGATCGCGGTGCCTCCGTAGGAGCGGTCAGTGGCCGCGAACAGGCGCCACGGTTTTCAATGCCCACCACCGGCAGCCGGCCCGGCCTTGGCGGTGAACGGTGGCTTGGCCAGCCAGACCAACAGCACCAGCCCGGCGAAGATCCATCCCATCAGGGTGAAATAGTCCACCGTACTCAACATGTAGGCCTGGCTGTTGACCATCTGCTCCATCCGCGCATACGCCTGAGGCGTGTTGCCGCCCATTTGCTCCAGCGCATGGCGGGTTACCGGATCGTAGGTACTGATGCTCTCGGTCAGGTAGGCATGATGCTGATCGGCGCGGCGAATCCAGATCCAGGTCGTCAACGATGCGGCGAAACTGCCACCCAGCGTACGCAGGAACGTCGCCAGGCCCGACCCGTCGGCAATCTGCTGCGGTGGCAGGTCCGACAGCAGAATGCTCAAGGTGGGCATGAAGAACAGCGCCACGCCGGCGCCCATGAACAGCTGCACCAGTGCCACATGCTGGAAGTCCACCTGGCTGTTGAAACCGGCACGCATGAAGCAACTGGTACCGATAGCCACGAACGCGAGGCCCGCGAGCAGACGCAAATCGAACTTGTGCGCGTACTTGCCGACAAAGGGCGACATCAGCACCGGCAGGATACCGATAGGTGCCACCGCCAGGCCCGCCCAGGTGGCGGTGTAGCCCATCTGGGTCTGCAGCCACTGCGGCAGGATCAGGTTGATGCC
Source organism: Pseudomonas baltica (assembly GCF_014235765.1). Taxonomy (GTDB): domain Bacteria; phylum Pseudomonadota; class Gammaproteobacteria; order Pseudomonadales; family Pseudomonadaceae; genus Aquipseudomonas; species Aquipseudomonas baltica. The sequence goes on along the minus strand of NZ_JACMYH010000002.1, from coordinate 444,189 downwards.
GAAAAACCCGGCATAGCCGAACACCAGCACCAAGGTACCGATGCGGAAGTTGCGGAACGCGAACAGTCGCAGGTTCACCACTGGATGCTCATCGGTCAGCTCCCAGATGACGAACGCCGTCAAGGCTACGGCCGATATGACCGAGCCGACGATGATGAACCCGGACTCGAACCAGTCCAGATCGTTGCCCTTGTCCAGCACCACCTGCAATGCACCGACGCCGATGATCAACGTGATCAGGCCGACATAGTCCATGGGCTGCCTGCTCAGGTGCACCGGCCGCTTGGCCATCTGCTGACGCACCACAGCACAGGCGAACAAGCCGATGGGAATATTGATGAAGAAGATCCACGGCCAGCTGTAGCTGTCGGTGATCCAGCCACCCAGAATCGGCCCGGCGATCGGCGCCACCACCGTTACCATCGCCAACAGCGCCAGGGCCATGCCGCGCTTGGCCGGTGGATACACGGCGATCAGCAGGGTTTGCGTCATCGGGTACAACGGCCCTGCCACCAGCCCCTGCACCACGCGAAAGCCGACCAGCTCGGGCATCGAGGTGGAAATACCGCACAGGAACGAGGCCAGCACGAACAACAGCGTGGCCCAGAGAAACAGCTTCACTTCACCGAAGCGTCGACTCAGCCAGCCGGTCAGTGGCAAGGCGATGGCGTTGCTCACCGCAAACGAAGTGATGACCCAGGTGCCCTGCTCGGAGCTGACCCCCAGGTTGCCGGAAATGGTCGGCAGAGCGACGTTGGCGATGGTGGTGTCGAGCACCTGCATGAAGGTCGCCAGCGACAGGCCGATGGTGCAGAGCAACAGGCTTGGCGGCGTGAACGAGGCTTTGGAATCCATGATCCACCCTTTGCAATGCGATGCCGCGCCCGCCCTTCAGGGCCCGGCGCAGGCGAATCAGCGCGTGGCCGTGGTACCGGGCGCTGCGCTGTTGTCGTGGATCAACTGGACGATCATGGCGTCCGCCTCACCCAACTGCTTGTCGTAGACATTGGTGGTGAAGGACGCCTGCTGCGGGGGTTGCTGGGCCAATACCGGCCCGCTCTGGTCGTGCAGATTCACATCGACCACCGTCGACAGGCCGATGCGCAGCGGGTGCTCGCGCAACTGCGCGGGATTGATGTGCACCCGCACCGGCACCCGTTGCACGATCTTGATCCAGTTGCCCGTGGCGTTCTGCGCCGGCAGCAGGGCGAACGCACTGCCGGTACCGGCGCCCAGGCTGTCGATGGTGCCGCTGTACTTCACCTCGTCGCCGTACAGGTCGCTGGTGATGTCCACCGGCTGGCCGATGCGCATGTGGCGCAGCTGGGTTTCCTTGAAATTGGCGTCGATCCACAGCTGGTCGAGCGGGATCACCGCCATGGTCGCGGTGCCCGGCTCGATGCGCTGCCCCAATTGCACGGTGCGCTTGGCCACATAGCCGGTCACCGGGGCGATCAAGGTGGTGCGGGCATGGGCCAGATAGGCCTGGCGCAACTGCGCTGCCGCAGCGCGTACGTCGGGATGATTGGACACCTGCGTGGCATCCACCAGCGCGGTCGAAGTTGCCAGTTGCTGCTGGGTGTTGCTCAAGGCGCTTTGCGCGGAAATCAGATCGTCGTGGGCATGGGAAAGCTCTTCCTGCGAGATCGCCCCGTCGGACGCCAGGTTCTTGCGTCGGCCATAGTTGTCCTGCGCGCGTTGCACTTCTGCCTTGCGTGCAGCGACCTGGGCTTTCATGCCGTCGACGTTGCTATACAAGCCACGCACCTGGCGTACCGCCTTGGCCAGGTTGGCCTGGGCATTCTGCAGGTCGATCTGCGAATCGTTCGGGTCGAACTGCACCAGCGGCTGGCCCTCGTGGACCAGGTCGCCGTCGTCGGCGCCGATACTGATCACCGTGCCCGTGGTCAACGGGGTGATTTCCACCACGTTGCCATTCACGTAGGCATCATCGGTGCTTTCGCTCCAGCGCCCGTACAGCGTGTACCAGGCCCAGACGCCCAGACCGCCGAGTACCACCAGGGCGAGCAGGATGAACAGCCAGAGCTTGCGCTTGCGACGGTTGCCCGGCGCCTTGTCGTTGGCCGACGGCGCTGCGGGCGGTTGCTGGGTGGCATTGGAATCAGTGGCAGTGGCATTGGCCATGGCAGTTCACCTGAAAGGGTTCGGTCGGTGTTGCATCGAGCAGGTCGGTCCGGGGTCTCACGGCGGCGGGTTCACCCAGCGGCGGTACCCAGCGCCAACAGAGGGTCCCCGGAAGCCTGCAGCAGCTTCGTGAGAATCCGTTCCAATTCGACGATTTCTTCGCGTTCGAGCATGCCCACCAGCTCGTTCATGGCATTGGCACCGATGACCGGCAAGCGTGCCGCCAGTGCCTGCCCCTCTTCGGTCAGCACCAGCTGCACCTGGCGTCGATCGGCGGCGCTGCGCTGGCGCCTGATCAGCTGCTTGTGTTCCAGGCGGTCGAGCATGCGTGTCATCGAACCGCTGTCCAGCGCCAGGTAGCGGGACATTTCCGCCGGTGTGTCGATACCGAACCGCGCATTGATGATCAGCACCTTGAATTGCGCCGCGGTTACCCCGTAAGGCATTAGGTGCGCGTCCAGCAGACGGTCCTTCAACGCCGATCCACGGCCCAGCAGCAGGCCCAGATTGCAGGTATGGAAGGTCTCGGGGGTGTAGTGATTCATGGGCTGGCAAGCTGTCCCGACAGTGTGAACACATCTTCGAAACATAATGTTACTGCTTAGGCAGACAATGTCAAGGCAATGGTTAGCTTGCTAACAGATAGATCTGTCGGTCGCTTTCACTGGAAAAATTCACCCGATCCCGATCGTGGCTGGCCAAAGCACGCAACGCTTGGGGCATAATGCTGGCGTTTCACCCGTAGTGGGGGTCTTCATTTCCTTATATGGCCCTCGTTTTCGTCACCCCTCGCCTGCAGGGTTTTCACGCACATGATCAAATCTCTTCGTCCAATACTGCTCGCCGGCCTGATGTTGCCACTGGCATTTCCCATCGCTGCCGCCCCCCTTAACACCACCCTGCCGCCCAAGGTTCAGCAAGCCATCAAGGCCAGCAAGCTGCAGAACGATGCACTGTCACTGGTCATGCTGCCGCTCAACGGCCCCGGCAGCCCGACCGTGTTCAACGCCGACGTGTCAGTCAACCCGGCCTCGACCATGAAGCTGGTCACCACCTATGCAGCACTCGAGTTGCTGGGGCCGACCTACCAGTGGAAGACCGAATTCTTTACCGACGGCACCCTGAGCAACGGCGTGCTCAACGGCAACCTCTACCTCAAGGGCGGCGGCGACCCCAAGCTGAACATGGAAAAGCTCTGGCTGCTCATGCGCGACCTGCGCGCCAACGGCGTGCGCCAGGTGACGGGTGACCTGGTGCTGGACCGCAGCCATTTCGTGCAGCCGCAACTGCCAGCGTTCAACGACGACGGCGGCGACGAAAACGCACCGTTCCTGGTGCGTCCGGATTCGCTGCTGGTCAACCTCAAGGCGCTGCGCTTCGTCACCCGCAACGACACCGGCAAGGTGCTGGTGTCGGTCGAACCGCCGATCGCGACCATCCGCATCGACAACCAGGTCAAGGCCCTGCCCGGCACCAAGTGCACGGGCGACGTGCGCTACAACCCGATCACCCAGGCCGACGGCATGACCGTGGTGGTCAGCGGCCAGTTGGCCGAGGGCTGCAGCTCGCAAACCTACCTGTCGCTGCTCGACCACCAAAGCTATGCAGCCGGCGCGGTGCGGGCCATCTGGAACGAACTGGGCGGCAGCATCCAGGGCGGCGACCGTCTAGGGGCCGTGCCGAAGAGCGCGCGAGTACTGGCGCGGGCGTTTTCGCCGGATCTGGTGGAAATCATTCGCGACATCAACAAGTACAGCAACAACACCATGGCTCAGCAGCTGTTCCTCAGCCTGGGCGAGCGCTATCGCAACGAGGCCGACGGCGACGACGCCAAGGCCGCGCAGCGGGTGATTCGTGGGTGGCTAGCGAAAAAGGGCATCACCGCATCGCATCTGGTGATGGAGAACGGCTCGGGGCTGTCGCGTGACGAGCGCGTCAGCGCGCGGGAGATGGCCACCTTGCTGCAGGCGGCCTGGAAAAGTCCGTACGCTGCCGAGTTCATGGCGTCGATGCCGATCGTCGGCATGGACGGCACCATGCGCAAGCGCCTCAAGCGCACGGCCCTGCAAGGTGAAGGCCACATCAAGACCGGCACCCTGAACACCGTTCGCGCCATCGCCGGCTACAGCCGCGACAGCAATGGCAACACCTGGGCGGTGGTCGCCATTCTCAACGACCCACGCCCGTGGGGCGCCTCGTCGGTACTGGATCAGGCACTGCTGGATCTGTATTCGCAGCCAAAAGCCGCGTCTACTTCGCCCAACATCCAGTAATCCACCCAAACCCTCTGGAAGGGGGGCGCGCTGCTTGCAAAGGCAGCGCCCCCTCTCGGTGAATCACCGCGCCTGAATCTTCCAGGCCCGGTGGATCTTGCCGTTGCGCGCGAAATCCTGATCCACTGTCTGCGCCGTGATGTCCTCGACCGCATAGCGCTCTGCCAAATTGGCGTCCAGCTGGAACTTGCGGAAGTTGTTGGAGAAATACACCACGCCCCCCGGTGCCAACCTTGCGACCGCCAGGTCCAGCAGCTCGACGTGGTCGCGCTGCACATCGAACACCCCTTCCATGCGCTTGGAATTGGAGAAGGTCGGCGGGTCGATGAAAATCATGTCGTATTCGTCACGACTGGCCTGTAGCCAGGCCATCACATCGCCCTGCTCCAGGCGGTTCTTGTCCGAGAAACCATTGAGCGACAGGTTGCGCCGTGCCCAATCCAGATAGGTCTTGGACAGGTCGACGCTGGTCGTGCTGCGCGCACCGCCCTTGGCCGCATGCACGCTCGCCGTGGCGGTGTAGCAGAACAGGTTGAGGAAACGCTTGCCCGCTGCCTCTTTCTGAATGCGCAGGCGCATTGGCCGATGATCGAGAAACAGCCCGGTATCCAGGTAGTCCGTCAGGTTCACCAACAACTGCACGCCGCCCTCCTGCACCTGGGTGAACTGGCCCTGAGCGCTCTGGCGCTCGTATTGGCGCGTCCCGCTCTGGCGCTCGCGGCGCTTGATGATGACCCGGCTCTTGTCGATGTTCAGTGCCTGCGGAATCGCCGCCAGGGCGTCGTACAGGCGTGCCGAAGCCTTCTCAGGGTCGATCGACTTGGGCGCGGCGTATTCCTGCACGTGCACCCAATCGTGGTACAGATCGATGGCCATGGCATATTCAGGCATGTCCGCATCGTACACACGGTAGCAATCGATACCCTCGCGACGTGCCCATTTGCCCAGGGTCTTGAGGTTCTTCTGCAAGCGGTTGGCGAACATCTGCCCGCCTTCGCTCAGCCGCGCCTGTTCAACCACGGGCGCGGGCGCCGGGGCCGGCTTGACTGGGTTGCCGTTCTTGTTCACTCGTGCATACGGATCGGCCAGCGCTGGCGCGGTATCCACCTGCTCGGCTTGCTCACGCGCGGCCTGGCGCTGCTCGGGCGTACGTCGCTCACCGGTGACGAACTGATCTGGCAGCACCTTGATCAATAGCAGCTTGCACGGCAACGGGCCGTTCCAGAACGAATACTGCTTGTGGCTGCGGATACCCATGCGCTTGCCCAGGTCGGGGGCACCGGTGAACACCGCCGCTTCCCAGTTCAGGCAGGCCTGGCGCAGGCGTTCGCCCAGGTTCTGGTACAGGTACAGCAAGCTGGCCTCATCGCCCAGCCGCTCGCCGTACGGCGGGTTGCAGATGACCAGGCCTTTCTGGTTGTGATCGGGACGCGGCTCGAACGTCGCCACCTCGCCCTGGTAGATCTTGATCCAGTCGCTGAGGCCGGCGCGTTCCACGTTGTTGCGGCCTGGCTGGATCAACCGCGGGTCGGCTTCGTAGCCGCGAATCCACGAGGCTGGCTTGGCCAACCCGGCTTCGGCCCTTGCCAGCGCCTCGTCGTGCAGCTTGCGCCAGGTGGCCGGAACATGACCGAGCCAGGCGCTGAAGCCCCAGCGCGTACGCTTGAGGTTGGGTGCGATGTCGGCGGCAATCATGGCCGCCTCTACCAGAAAGGTCCCCACACCACACATCGGGTCGGCCAGTGCGCCGCCCTCGGCGGCGATGCGCGGCCAGCCCGCACGAATCAGAATGGCGGCTGCAAGGTTTTCCTTGAGCGGCGCAGCGCCTTGCTGCAGGCGGTAGCCACGCTGGTGTAGGCTGTGTCCGGACAGATCGAGCGAGAGGATCGCCTCGCCGCGGTCCAGGCGCAGATGGACGCGCAGGTCCGGGTTGAGCTTGTCGACGCTGGGACGCTCGCCACTGGGCGTGCGCAGCTTGTCGACAATGGCATCCTTGACCTTCAGCGCACCGAAGTGAGTGTTGTCGATGCCCGAACCATGCCCGCTGAATTCCACGGCCAGGGTGCCGTCGGGCAGCAGGTGGTCCTGCCACTCGACATCCAGAACGCCGTGATAGAGGTCTTCGGCATCTTTCATGGCAAAGCGCTTGAGCACCAGCAGCACGCGGTTGCCCAGCCGCGACCACAGGCACAGCCGGTAGGCGGTTTCCATGTCGGCCATGCCGCGCACTGCGGAGGTGTGCTCGCGGGTTTCTTCCAGGCCCAGGGCGGTGGCTTCTTCGGCAAGCAAGCCTTCGAGGCCCTTGGGGCATGTGAGAAACAGTTCAAAACGGTCCGACATGGTACTTCCTGGCCCATTTGGGCATTGATGAGACGGCAAGCGCATTGCCGTCTCGAGGTTCAACCAGGCGCCTTACGCAATGGAGCGCCCGAGCGACACCACCGTGGTGTCAATCCACCCCACCCGCCGCCTTGATAAGCGAGAAGCCGGGGCAGAACCTGATTCTGCTGAAAAAGGCATCGCCTGCGCGACCCTTCGTCGATTTTTCACGTCACTGGAATCGAGATGATTCGCAATGGCATATTGACCTCATTGCATACTGCAAGCCTTGTCTTGGACGGGCTAGCAGTCGAGTGAAGCTTGAAGCACCTGCTTACTTATTGCCCATACCGCGAAATGGTTACGTGCTTATGACAAAACGATCATTCACATCGCGCAGTTCAACGTTTAGAAATCACCTCAGGTCGTCGCCGCAATGGCGAAGACATCACTGCTCGCCACGCCGGCAGCGAGCGCGATACCGGCAGATCATCTGCCTGGCCTCACACGAGGCCAACGGGACATTACAGTCAATAGACAGAGGGCAACACCCTATGAGAAGACTTAAGCGTGATCCGTTGGAACGAGCATTTCTACGCGGATACCAGTATGGCATCCATGGCAAATCCCGCGAGCTTTGCCCTTTTACTCTACCGTCGGTACGCCAAGCCTGGATCAACGGCTGGCGCGAAGGACGCGGCGACAACTGGGACGGTATGACCGGCACTGCGGGGATCCATAGGCTCAACGAACTTCACGCCGTCGGCTGACACTCTTTTTCCTTTTCACCATGCACGCCCAACCAGGGCGGCGGGCTAGCGCCCAGGGGCCTCTGCGAGGCCCCTATCGCGCCTCGAATCATTGCCTGGCGCGAAGCGCCGCGATAGCGTCCACCGACTCGCGGATCAGTGCAGGCCCCTTGTAGATGAAGCCCGAATAAATCTGCACCAGACTGGCACCCGCGGCGATTTTTTCGGCCGCATGCCCACCCTCTGTGATCCCGCCTGCTGCAATGATCGGCAATCTGCCGTTCAAGGTCTGCGCCAGCACCTTGACGATGTGAGTGCTTTGCTCCCGCACCGGCGCTCCCGACAACCCACCGGCTTCGTCTGCGTGAACCAGCCCCTCGACACCGACCCGGCTGAGGGTGGTATTGGTGGCGATCACTGCATCCATACCTGCGTCGACCAGCGCCTGCGCCACCAGTGCGGTTTCTTCATCGCTCATGTCCGGGGCGATCTTGATCGCCAACGGCACATGCCGGCCACTTTGCCCGGCCAACACCACGCGCCGTGCTGCCAGCGTGTCTAGCAACTGCTTGAGCGAGTCACCGAACTGCAGGCTGCGCAGGCCGGCGGTATTGGGCGAGCTGATGTTGACGGTGATGTAGCTGGCGTGGTCGTAGACCTTGTCCAGACAGATCAGGTAGTCGTCCACGGCGCGCTCGACCGGGGTGGTGAGGTTCTTGCCGATATTGATACCCAGCACGCCCCGATACTTGGCCGCCTTGACGCGCTCGACCAGGTTGTCGACACCCAGGTTGTTGAAGCCCATGCGGTTGATGATTGCGCAGGCTTCAGGCAGGCGAAACAAACGCGGCTTTGGATTGCCCGGCTGTGGACGTGGGGTCACCGTGCCGATTTCCACCGAGCCGAAACCCAGCCGGGAGAAGCCGTCGATGGCCGCACCGTTCTTGTCCAGCCCCGCTGCCAGCCCCACCGGATTGTCGAACTGCAGACCCATGACCGTGACCGGCAGGCGCGCCGGCGGCTTGGCGAGCAGGCCATTGAGACCCAGACGGCCACCGGCGCCGATAAGGTCCAGCGACAAGTCATGGGAGGTTTCAGCGGACAATTTGAACAGCAGCTGGCGGGCCAGATTGTACATAGGCGGGCTTGGCTCCGAGGAAGCGATAGAGGGGTGCGATTGTGCCAGATCCGCGGCCGGTTAGGTATGGTGGCGGGTGGCACAGGCCAAATCGCAGGCAAAGAAAAGCCCGACATGAGCCGGGCTTTTCGTTGAAGCGGTAGCTAATTACTTAGCTTGAGCTTCTACTTCAGCTTCTACGCGACGGTTTACAGCGCGGCCAGCGTCGGTGGCGTTGTCAGCCACTGGGCGGGTTTCGCCGTAGCCAACCGAATTTACGCGGTTGGATTCAACACCGTACTGATTGGTCAGCACTTGCTTGACAGCATTAGCGCGACGCTCGGACAGCTTCTGATTGTAAGCATCAGGACCGACGGAGTCAGTGTGACCTTCAACAGTGGTGGTGGTCTGTGGGTACTGCTTCATGAAGTCAGCCAGGTTCTTGATATCGCCGTAGCTGTTGGTCTTCACGACCGACTTGTCGAAGTCGAACTTGACGTCCAGCTCAACGCGAACGGTTTCGGCGACGGCTGGGCAGCCATCGGCGTCAACGGTAACGTTGGCAGGGGTGTCAGGGCACTTGTCGACGTTGTCGCAGACGCCGTCGTTGTCGGAGTCAGCGCAGACTTCAGCCACTGGAGCTGGAGCAGCGGCTGGAGCAGGCTTGGAGCCGCCACCGAAGTTCACGCCGATACCGACGCTTGGCGCCCACTCGGTGTCGCCTTGGTCGATGTTGTACTGAGCTTCAACACCGGCACGGGCGTAGAAGTTGTCAGTGAAGTACAGCTTGGCACCGCCGCCCAGGTTGGCGAAGGTGGAACCGTTACGGCCGTTGCGATCGTTCTGACCGATGCTTTGGTCAGAGAAACCAGCCGAAACGTACGGACGCAGCATGTCGCCTGGCTTGTTGAAGTGGTACAGAGCGTCCAGAGCTGTGTTGGAGCCCTTGATGTTCTTGCCGCTGTCGCTGCGAACGTTGTGGACTTCGTCGTAACCCAGACGCAATTCAACGTCGTCGGTCAGGAAGTAACCAACCGAGCCACCGAACAGGTTGCCGTCGTTTTTGAAGTCGCGAGCGCTGTCGTAGTATTCTTTCTTGGCGAAGCCTTCGATTTCAACTGCGCCTTGGCCTTGTGCCAATACGCCGAATGAAGTTGCGGCAACGAGAGAACCAATGGCAAGGCCCAAGGTGTTTTTCAGTTTCATCCGTTAAATCCCCATCTGGTGATTGTTAAGCGCCCCTCATCCGGGGCAGCTTGACGGCAAGTCTAGCAGACCTTGCCGGTAGGTTAGAGACCTTTGCGCCGAACTAAGTTTCGGACAGGTCTGCAAATTTATCGCGGAGCTTATCTAAAGCCCGCTTGTACCGCATTTTGGTGGCGCTCAAGCCCATGTGCATGATGTCGGCGATTTCCTGGAATTCCAGCTCCGCGACGAATCGCAGCACAAGAATCTCCCGGTCTATCGGGTTCACGAACACCAGCCATCGGTCGAGACCACCGCGCTCCTCCGACTTGGGCGCCTTCTCTTCGGATGCCTCCTCGAGCGGATCGAGACTCAGGGCATCCATCAAGCGGCGCTTGCGCCTTTCCTTCCGGTACTGCGTGATGCATTCGTTATAGGTGATGCTGTAAAGCCACGTCTTGAATTTCGACTTACCCTCGAAATTCTTTAGCCCGTACAGCACCTTCAACATCACTTCCTGACAGACATCGTCAGCGTCACGATCGTTCCCTAAATATCTTGCACAGACGTTGAAGAGGGTTCGCTGGTAGCGACGCATCAGCTCTTCATAGGCCCGCGTGACATGGAACAGCTCCTCGTGCGAACGCGCCACCAACTCCTCGTCAGAGAGCTCGCGGGGGTCGTAGCGCACGGGCAGCGTATGTACTTTATTCAAAACAGGTCGGCCCGAAGGTCAGGTCCCCGAAGGTCAGGTCATTGTCCGCCAAGGCATGATCGCTCAGCCTTTTTGCGGCGGCATACATTAGCAAAACGTTGACCTATCGGCTACTCACCCGCTGTTCCAGCAGCTCGCGGTTGGACATCGAAACCAGCTCGCCGTCGTCGGTCATCACTGTCGTCTTGACGGTGCCGATTTCCTCGATCTGCCCTTCGACCCCTCCAACCTGCACCTGCTGGCCCACTTGAAACAGTTCCCGCACGTAGATCCCGGCCAGTATCTGACTGGCGATTTCACGGCTGCCCAACCCCATGGCCAGTGCTGCGGCCAGACCAACGGTAATCAAGGCGATGACGATCACGTGGTTCAGCAGGTCGGTCTTGACCTCCAGCTGGCTGATGGCCACCGAAATGCTGATGATGATCACCAACCACTGCGCCACACGTCCCAGGCCACCTGCGTAATCGAGCCCTACCCCTTCGGCAGCGCCGCGGACCACGCCATTGACCAGTTGCGCCAGCAGTACACCGACCAGCAACACCAGGGCTGCACCGAACACCTTGGGCAGGTACAGCGCCAGCATGTCCAGGGTCGCCGAAACCCGCTGCAGCCCCAGCGACTCGGCGGCCGACACCAGGAAAATCAACAGTACGAACCAATAGACGATCTTGCCGATGAGGGTCGAGATCGGCACCCTGAGGCCGCCACGGCCCAGCAGTTTGGTCAGGCCGGTCCCCGCCATCAGGCGGTCGAGCCCGAACTTGGCCAGCAGCTTGGACAACAACGTGTCGAGCAGCTTGGCGACCAGGAAGCCCAGCAGTACCACCACCAACGCCCCGAACAGGTTGGGGATGAAATTGGCGACCTTGGTCCACAGGGCAGTCATCGCCGCCACCAGGCTTTGAGTCCAGGGGTCCAGTTCCATTGATCAATCAGCCTTATCCGCAGCGGCGGAATCCGTACGACGAGACACCGGCGCGATATTCGCCGAACCACTGTTCACCGCGATCATGAATGCCTGACCCCAGCGCCCTATCAGGCTGAAGAGATCGCCCGCGCCAACCTGGCGATTGGCGGTCTTGAGCACTCTCCCCAGCGCGGCGCGGTCGTCGCGACCCGGCGCGTGAGCGTTGAGCATGTCTCGCAGGGATTCTTCGAACGGATCAGGCATGCATACCTCGCGAATTTCATTCAAAGACGAGACCCTGCGGCGGTGAGTCACAAAGGTCTCGGCGAGCACAGGGTAAATTCCGTGTCAGACCCAGCGCAAGCGTCGAAACAACAACCACTGGCCCAACGCTACGGCCACCATCAATGCGCAGGCAATGGTGAAACCATAGGGGCTGTCGGAACCGGGAATGCCGCCGACGTTGATGCCCAGCAGACCGGTCAGAAAGCTCATCGGCAGAAAGATCCCGGTGATGATGCCGAAGCGATACATGGTGCGGTTCATGCGCTCGCTCTGACGCCGGTCTTCGGCCTCGAGCACCAGCCCCACGCGCTCGCGCGCCAGTTCCAGCTCTTCCAGATAACGGGTCAGGCTGTTGTTGAGTTCGTTCCAGTAGTCGGCGTCGTCGTCGACGAACCAGGGCACCTTGTTGCGCGCCAACTGGCCAAAGATATCGCGTTGCGGCGCGAGGAAGCGCCGCAGTCCGGCCGCCCTTCGACGCAGCTGCAAAATGCTGCCGTGCTCGGGCGTGTACCGTTCGTCGGCGTCGAGTTTGTCTTCCTCCATATCGACGATGTCGGAGAGGTCTTCGACCAGTGCCTGGACCTTTTCGGTCAAGTGCTGAGCCAGGTACAGAATCAACTCCGAAGCGGTTTTCGGGCCCTTGCAGGCGGCGAACTGTTCGAGCATGTCGTCGGTCGCGCGCAATGGCCGCAGTCGCAGGGAAATGATGCGCTGGGCCTGGGCGAAGATCCGCACCGAGACCATGTCCTCGGGCTCGGCCCCTGGATTGAGATTGACCCCACGCAGGAACAGCAGCAGTTCATCGTCGGGCAACGGGACCAGGCGCGGGCGGGTGTTTTCCTCCAGCAGCAGGTCGCAGCTGAATTCGCTCAGGCCACTATTGCGGCGCAACCAGTCACGGGTCTGGGGATGGCTGCGGTCCCAGTGCAGCCACAGGCTCTGGTGAGGTTGCAGCTGCAGCCCGTCGATATCGGTCCGGGCAACCGACCGCGCACCTCCCTTGCCGTCCAGCAACAGGGCATGCACCAGCCCCCATTGCGCATTTTCTTCCTCGTACATCGTGTCCCCGTTACTGATGGAAAATTGTCATTCGGGCATGCTCAACGCCTCTGGCGAGACGATGATGCCGTTGTTGTCGGCATACAGATAGTGGCCGGGAACGAATGTGACACCGGCGAAGCTGACCTTCACATCGAGATCACCCAGACCCCGCTTGACGGTCGGCATCGGATGGCTGGCCAGGGCCTGCACACCGACATCGGTTTGCGCGAGCATGTCGACGTCACGCACGCACCCATAGATGACCAGGCCTTCCCAACCGTTCTCCGCGGCTTTCTGGGCGAGCATGTCGCCCAGCAGCGCCTTGCGCAGCGAGCCTCCACCGTCGACCACCAGCACCTTGCCGGTGCCATCCAGAGCCACCTGCTCGCGTACTCGCGAGTTGTCTTCGAAGGTCTTGATGGTGACGATCTGGCCGCCGAAGGAGTCGCGGCCACCGAAATTGCTGAACATCGGCTCGAGCACCTCGACGTCGGGGTAGGCATCACACAGGTCGGGGGTCAGATAGTGCATGGCATTGCTCCTGGGGCGAATGGCGGCTGCAAGAGCCAGTAGCCTGCACCGGACGCGGCGCGGCCCTCACAGCCTAGACCATGCTCAGGTCGTCGCCAACGGTGTCGCGCCGGGCAGCAGCGGCCGGTAGGGGTCGCTCAGCCAGGTCCCGACCAGCGGCCAGACCTCGGCCTGGGCTTGCGCGCTGACCAGCATGCGCACGTGGTCGAAGTCGTCGCCGAAGCCCTGGGCGCGGCCCAGGTTGACGAACTGGTTGTGGCTCCCGGCAAATTGCTCGAACAGCTGGCGGCAGTCCCAGCTTGGATCCTGCAGGTCACCGACCGCCGCAACGGCGAGGATGGGCAGCTTCACTTCGCCCAGCCCCTGCCACCAGTCCCGCTCGGCATCGCCGAAACGGCCGAACAGGCCTTTCCAGCGCATCCATTCCAGGCCAACGCCCACCGGCTCGTCTTCCGGGCCGCGTTTGAGGCGGGCCCCGGAAATGTGTGGATAGCGCTTGAGCAGGCGGCGCGCAGCCCAGTTCAGCGGAGGAATCCGCAACTGCCAGTGACGTCGACTGACCTGGGCACCGAACAGGGCCGCAGACGCTGCCAGATCGCCTTGCAGATAGCCGCCACCCAGGGCGGCGGCCAGGGTGATGCCGCCGAGCGAATGCCCGATCCAATGCGGCGTCTGAGCACTGACCTCGGCGACGAACGCACCGATGACCGGAAGATCGTAGCGGGCGTAGTCGGCCACGGTATTGCTGGCGTAGTGCTGGTTGCGCGGCGACAGCCCGTGGCCGCGCATTTCGGCTATCCATACGTCGAACCCGCGACGTGCCAGCCAAGGCCCCAGGCCTATGCCCTTGGGCGAGTACCAGAAGCGCCGGTTGGAAAAGCTGCCATGCAGAAGGATCACCGGCACCCCGCGAGCACCAGGTTGATCGGCCAGGCCCAGGCGCGTCAACGCCAGCTCGACGCTAGGGTCGGGGCTGTTGGCGGCCTTGATGCGGTAGATGTCTTCGCTGAGGTCGCCGCGACGCTCGGCACTGAGCAGCGCGACGGGAAAAAGGGTACTGCTGCTTTGCATAAGGCACTTGCGTCTGAATGAATGGGGCTGTAACCGGGGCGAAGGCCGCGTCGGTATTGATCTGTGCGTGAAGGGCAGGATCAAGGGCGACGCGGCTTGCGCCGCTGCTACAGGGGACTGGGGTGTTTGAAAGGACACACCGGTCTGGGGTGATACAGGGGACCGGGGTGCCGGAAAGAACACACCGGTCTGGGGTGGGACGGCTTAAACGGCACTTTCCTTTTCGGCCAGGAAGAACCAGGTTTCCAGGACCGAGTCCGGGTTCAGCGACACGCTTTCGATGCCCTGCTCCATCAGCCATTTGGCCAGATCGGGGTGATCGGACGGGCCCTGGCCACAGATGCCGATGTACTTGCCGGCCTTGTTGCAGGCCTGGATGGCGTTGGCCAGCAGCTTCTTGACCGCCGGGTTACGCTCGTCGAACAGGTGGGCAATGATCCCCGAGTCGCGGTCCAGGCCGAGGGTGAGCTGAGTGAGGTCGTTGGAGCCGATCGAGAAGCCGTCGAAGAACTCTAGGAACTCGTCGGCCAGGATGGCGTTGGACGGCAGCTCGCACATCATGATGATGCGCAGACCGTTGTCGCCGCGGGCCAGGCCATTCTCGGCGAGCAGGTCGATCACCTGCGACGCTTCGCCCAGGGTGCGCACGAACGGCACCATGATCTCGACGTTGGTCAGGCCCATTTCGTTTCGCACCCGCTTCATCGCCCGGCATTCGAGCTCGAAGCAGTCACGGAACGACTCGCTGATGTAGCGCGACGCCCCGCGGAAGCCCAGCATCGGGTTCTCTTCCTCCGGCTCGTAGAGCTTGCCGCCGATCAGGTTGGCGTA
The DNA here is from genome assembly GCF_014235765.1 of Pseudomonas baltica. Taxonomy (GTDB): domain Bacteria; phylum Pseudomonadota; class Gammaproteobacteria; order Pseudomonadales; family Pseudomonadaceae; genus Aquipseudomonas; species Aquipseudomonas baltica. Next base: position 429,017 of record NZ_JACMYH010000002.1, on the reverse strand, counting down.
TTCGTTGGACTTGAAGTCGGACAGCCGAACGATGACTTTTTTCGGCCAGAAGGCCGCAGCCAGGGTGCTGATGCCCTCGACCAGCTTGTCGACGTAGAAATTCACCGGGTCGCTGTAGCCGGCCACACGCTTGTCGACGCTGTCCTTGATTTCCGGGGTCAGGGTGTCGTAGTTGAGCAGCGCCTTGGGGTGCACGCCGATCATCCGGTTGATGATGAACTCCAGACGCGCCAGGCCGACACCGGCATTGGGCAACTGAGCGAAATCGAAGGCGCGATCCGGGTTGCCGACGTTCATCATGATCTTGAATGGCAGCTCGGGCATGGCGTCGACCGAATTCTGCTTGATGTCGAAGCCCAGTTCGCCCTCGAAGATGTAGCCGGTGTCGCCCTCGGCGCAGGACACCGTCACGCCCTGGCCGTCCTGGAGCAGTTGCGTGGCGTTGCCGCAGCCCACCACTGCCGGAATGCCCAGTTCGCGGGCGATGATCGCAGCGTGGCAGGTTCGCCCGCCGCGATTGGTGACGATGGCACTGGCGCGTTTCATCACCGGTTCCCAATCCGGGTCGGTCATGTCCGAAACCAGCACGTCACCGGCCTGGACCTTGTCCATCTCGGAGACGTCGTGAATGATGCGGACCTTGCCGGCGCCGATGCGCTGGCCGATAGCGCGGCCCTCGACCAGCACGGTGCCCTTTTCCTTGAGCAGGTAGCGTTCCATCACGTTGGCGCTGGAGCGGCTCTTCACTGTCTCCGGGCGCGCCTGGACGATGTACAGCTGGCCGTCGTCGCCGTCCTGGGCCCACTCGATGTCCATCGGCCGGCCGTAGTGCTTCTCGATGATCATCGCCTGCTTGGCCAGCTCGCTGACCTGCGCATCGGTCAGGCAGAAACGCGCACGTTCGGCCTTGTCGACGTCCACCACCTTGACCGAGCGTCCGGCGCGCGCTTCGTCGCCGTAGACCATCTTGATCGCCTTGCTGCCCAGGTTGCGCCGCAGGATCGCCGGACGACCGGCCTCCAGGGTGTGCTTGTGCACATAGAATTCGTCGGGGTTCACCGCGCCTTGCACCACGGTCTCGCCCAGGCCGTAGGCGCCGGTGATGAACACCACGTCACGGAACCCGGACTCGGTGTCCAAAGTGAACATCACCCCGGCAGTGCCGGTTTCCGAACGCACCATGCGCTGCACGCCGGCCGACAGGGCAACCAGCTTGTGGTCGAAGCCCTGGTGCACGCGGTAGGCAATGGCGCGGTCGTTGAACAGCGAGGCAAAGACTTCCTTGGCCGCGCGAATGACGTTCTCGACACCGCGGATATTGAGGAAGGTTTCCTGCTGGCCGGCAAAGGAGGCATCGGGCAGGTCTTCGGCGGTGGCCGAGGAACGCACGGCAACGGCGATGTCCGGGTTGCCCTTGGACAGCTCGGCGAAGGCGATGCGGATCTCTTCGTTGAGACGCTCGGGGAACTCGGCCTCCATGACCCACTGGCGGATCTGCGCGCCGGTGCGAGCCAGGGCATTGACGTCGTCCACGTCGAGCGCATCGAGGGCCGCGTGGATCTGCTCGTTGAGCCCGCTCAGGTCGAGGAAGTCGCGATAGGCCTGGGCGGTGGTGGCAAAGCCGCCAGGCACCGACACGCCGGCACCAGCCAGATTGCTGATCATCTCGCCCAGGGACGCATTCTTGCCCCCCACGTGTTCCACATCATTGTTGCCAAGCTTATCGAGGGAAACTACGTACTCTACCAAGGTGATCTCTCCACTGACTGGGTTGGAAAAGCTCGGGATGCCCGGCGCGAATCGTCGCACGCGGGGGGGCTGTGGCCGCAGCCTCGGAAATGAACGAGAATGCCTGGCAATGCTGGCCGTCAATCGGGCCTATCATATCCAAGAATCGTCAGTTGCCTAAGGGCCGGGGCGCACAATGAAACGATCTGCATTCTTCATCTCCGACGGTACCGGCATTACCGCCGAAACGCTGGGGCAAAGTCTACTGGCGCAGTTCGAAAACATTACCTTCAGCAAGTTCACGCGGCCCTATATCGACAGCGTGGACAAGGCTCGGGCCATGGTACAGCAAATCAATAACTGCGCCGAAAAGGACGGTGTGCGACCGATCATCTTCGACACCATCGTCAATCAGGACATCCGCGAGATCCTCGCCACCTCCAACGGCTTCATGATCGACATCTTCTCGACCTTCCTCGCCCCGCTGGAAATGGAGCTCAGCGCACATTCCTCGTACTCGGTGGGCAAGTCCCACTCCATTGCGCACAATGCCAACTACATGGAACGCATCGAAGCGGTCAACTTCGCGCTGGACAACGACGACGGCGCCAGAACCCACTACTACGACAAGGCCGACCTGATCCTGGTGGGCGTGTCGCGCTGCGGCAAGACCCCGACCTGCCTGTACATGGCCATGCAATTCGGCATCCGCGCCGCCAACTACCCGCTGACCGAAGACGACATGGAGCGCCTGCAGTTGCCACCTGCGCTCAGGGCCCACCAGCACAAGCTGTTCGGCCTGACCATCGACCCCGATCGACTCACCGCGATCCGCCACGAACGCAAGCCCAACAGTCGTTACGCCAGCTTCGCCCAGTGCGAGTTCGAGGTGCGCGAGGTGGAAGGTCTGTTTCGCCGCGAGAACATTCCGAACATCGACTCGACCCATTTTTCGGTGGAAGAAATCTCCGCCAAGATCCTTGTCGAGAAAGGCGTCGAACGGCGCTTCAAATAGGCACCTGCACCCGTGACGCCCACCCCTGCCGAGCGGTCGACCCTCGAACTTCACGGTCGATTCGCACTCCAAGGCCTCGCCCGACCGTGCCTGCGCTGGCGGCACGAAAGCACCGTGCTAGAATGCGGTGCTCTCTTCCTGTTACCCGCGAAACGTTTTTGCGGTGCCCGATTCGGTATTCATAATTTCAATTCATGACTCTCAAACCCCTCTCCCGCCTGTTCAGCCTTTTATTCATTCCGTTCATTCCGGGCCTGGGCCTGGCTGCCGAAAAGACCACCTACGGCTTGAACGAGTACGTGCAGTTGACCGACATCGACCTGCGGGTCGCCGCCAAACTCGATACGGGCGCATTGACCGCCTCGCTCAGTGCCCGTGACATCAAGCGTTTCAAGCGCAATGGCCAACCCTGGGTGCGCTTCTACCTGGCGATCGACAATGCCCATTCCCACCCCATCGAGCGGCCGCTGGTGCGCGTGAGCTCCATCAAGCGACGCGCCGACGATTGTGAATGCAGTGCCCGCGAACGCAAGACCCACACCCAGCGGCCGGTGATCGAACTCGACGTGTGCATGGGCCATACCCAGCGCCGCATCGAAGTCAACCTCACCGACCGCACCGCATTCGACTACCCGCTGCTGATCGGCTCCGACGCGCTCACCCGCTTCGATGCGCTGGTCGACCCCAGCCGCAAACACGCTGCCGGCAAACCCGCCTGCGCCACTGTCGCCACCATCGCAGAGTAATTTCAATGCGCGCTCTAACCCTGCACTTGAAGATCCTGATCACCGCGCTGGTGGGGCTGGGCATCGCCATCACCGCCTATCAGATCCTCGTACTCGGCATCCCGGTGACCGAAGACGAAACCGACGATCTGTGGAACATCGACGCCAAGGTCGAATTCGTCGCCAGCGCCAAGGACCCGGTGAAGGTGCAGATGTTCGTGCCGCCACTGAGTCGTGACTATGTAAGCCTCAACGAGAGCTTCATCTCCAACAACTACGGGGTCAGCGTCAATCGTCTGGACGGCAACCGCAAGGTGACCTGGTCGGCCCGGCGCGCTTCGGGCAACCAGACGCTGTACTACCGCCTGGTGCTGACCAAGCGCTACAGCGGCGAAAAAATCAAGGTCAAGGGGCCGATCTTCCGCGACAGCCTGGCCGTGGAAGGCCCGGAAAAGATCGCCGCCGAAGCGTTGCTGGCGCCCATCCGCCAGCATTCGGCCGATGTCGAAACCTTCGTCGGCGAAACCATCAAGCGGGTCAACAATCTGGCCGACGACAACGTCAAGCTGCTGCTGGCCGGCGACACCTCGACCTTGCACAAGGCGCGCATCATCGACCTGCTGCTGTCCATCGCCCACGTGCCGATGGAAAAGGTCCATACCGTGCGCCTGCTCGCCGACCAGGCGCAGACACCGGAACTGTGGCTGCGCAGCTTCAACGGCAACGACTGGCTGTACTTCAACCCCGATACCGGCGAGCAGGGCCTGCCCGAGGATCGCCTGCTGTGGTGGACGGGTGACGAAAACCTGGTGAGCGTCGAGGGTGGCCGCAAGGCAACCGTCACCTTCACCATGAACAACAGCGAGATGAACGCCATTCGCCTGGCCAAGCTGACCGACGAGAACACCGACGCCGACTTCCTCGAGTACAGCCTGTACGGCCTGCCGCTGCAGACCCAGCAGACCTTCATGATCATGGTGATGATCCCGATCGGCGTGCTGGTGATTCTGATCCTGCGCAACCTAATCGGCATCCAGACCCTGGGCACCTTCACTCCGGTGCTGATCGCCCTGGCGTTCCGCGAAACCCAGCTGGGCTTCGGCATCATCCTGTTCACGGTGATCACCGCGCTGGGACTGTCGCTGCGCTCCTACCTGGAACACCTGAAGCTGCAGATGCTGCCCAGGCTGTCCGTGGTGCTCACTTTCGTCGTGGTGCTGATTGCCGCGATCAGCCTGTTCAGCCACAAGCTGGGCCTGGAGCGCGGGCTGTCGGTGGCGCTGTTCCCGATGGTGATCCTGACCATGACCATCGAGCGTTTGTCGATCACCTGGGAAGAGCGCGGCAGCGGGCATGCCTTGAAGGTCGCGGTGGGCACGCTGGTCGCCGCCTCCCTGGCGCATATCCTGATGAGCGTGCCGGAGCTGGTGTACTTCGTGTTCACCTTCCCGGCGATCCTGCTGATCCTGGTGGGCTTCATGCTCGCCATGGGCCGCTACCGCGGCTACCGGCTGACCGAACTGGTGCGTTTCAAGGCCTTTCTCAAGCAGGCCGACTCCTGATGTTCGGCCTGTGGAAAACCTGGAAAGCGCTGGAGGCCCGCGGCATCATGGGCATCAACCGGCGTAACGCCGACTATGTGCTCAAGTACAACCGGCGCAGCCTGTACCCCATCGTCGACGACAAGATCATCACCAAGGAACGCGCCATCGCGGCGGGTATCCATGTGCCCGAGATGTTCGGGGTGATCTCCACGGAAAAACAGATCGATCGCCTCGACGAGATCATCGGCGGGCGCAGTGACTTCGTGGTCAAGCCGGCCCAGGGCGCTGGCGGTGACGGCATCCTGGTGGTCGCCGACCGCTTCGAGGAGCGCTTTCGGACCGTGTCGGGCAAGATCATCAGCCGCGAAGACATCGAGCACCAGATTTCCAGCATCCTCACCGGCCTGTATTCGCTGGGCGGGCACCGTGACCGCGCGCTGATCGAATACCGGGTCATTCCCGACCAGATCTTCAAGAGCATCAGCTACGAAGGCGTACCGGACATCCGCATCATCGTGCTGATGGGCTACCCGGTAATGGCCATGCTGCGCTTGCCGACCCGGCAGTCGGGCGGCAAGGCCAACCTGCACCAGGGCGCCATCGGCGTCGGCGTCGACCTGGCCACGGGCGTGACCTTGCGCGGCACCTGGCTGAACAACATCATCAGCAAGCACCCTGACACCACCAACGCCGTGGACGGTGTGCAGTTGCCCAACTGGGACGGCTTCATGCGCCTGGCCGCCGGCTGCTTCGAATTGTGCGGGCTGGGCTACATCGGCGTCGACATGGTCCTGGACCAGGAGAAAGGCCCGCTGATCCTGGAGCTCAACGCCCGCCCCGGGCTGAACATCCAGATTGCCAACGACTGCGGCCTGACCCTGCGCACCCAGGCCGTGGAAAAACACCTGGAAGCGCTGGCGGGCGAAGGCCTCGTGGAAACCGTCGAAGAGCGCACGCGCTTCGTCCAGGCACTGTTCGGTCATGTGCCCGCAGCAGTGAGCTGAGCGCGGACGCCACGCCACCCGCACACGCGGCGCCCGGCTGCATTACAATCCCAGCCCCGCTACTGGCCACCGACCTATCATGCCAACCTGCTCGCTTCACGCCCTGCCCTACCTGGCCGACCCGGCGCCCTATTTCGCTGCGGTTCGCCACGCGCCTGGCGCGGTGCTGCTCGACAGCGCGCAGCCGATCGCCCAGCGCGGCCGCTTCGACCTGATCAGCGCCTGGCCGTTGCAGACCCTCGGCGTCCAGGCCGGTGAGTCCGGCCAACAGTACCTGCAACGGGCCCGTGTCGCGCTGGCCGAATTGGGCCAGGCGCAATTGCCCGACGGCTGCGAGTTACCCTTCGCCGGAGGGCTGATCGGCTACCTGAGCTACGATTTCGGCCGCAGGCTGGAGACCCTGCCAGCGCCCAACCACGACGACCTCGACCTGCCGCACGCCAGCCTGGGCCTCTACGCCTGGGCGCTGATCAGCGACCATCGCCGGCAGACCAGCGAATTGATGTTCCATCCCGCGCTGGGTGCAGGCGAACGGCAACGCTTGATCGACCTGTTCGCCCAACCGGCCGCGCTCGAAGCCCCGGCCTTCCGGCTGCACGCCTCGATGACACCGGACCGAACCCCGGAGCAGTACCGGCGGGCATTCGAAAAGGTGCAGGCCTACATCCAGGCCGGAGACTGCTATCAGGTCAATCTGACCCAGCGTTTTCGTGCCGCCTGCGCAGGCGACCCGTGGGCCGCTTATCAGGCCGTGCGCGCTGCCTGCTCTACGCCGTTTTCCGGCTACCTGCAGTTGGCTGGCGGCGCAGCCTTGTTGAGCTTTTCGCCAGAGCGTTTCATCAAGGTCACGGCTGGTCATGTCGAAACCCGGCCGATCAAGGGCACCCGCCCGCGCAGCCTCGACCGCGAAGAAGACGCGCGCCAGGGTCGCGAGCTGCTGGCCAGTGCCAAGGACCGCTCGGAGAACCTGATGATCGTCGACCTGCTGCGCAATGACCTGGGCCGAAGCTGCCGGATCGGCTCGGTGCGGGTGCCGCAGCTGTTCGCGCTGGAGAGCTATCCGAACGTTCATCACCTGGTCAGCGCCGTGACCGGTGAGTTGGCCGCGGACAAGGACTGTCTGGACCTGCTCGCCGGCAGTTTTCCCGGTGGCTCGATCACCGGCGCGCCGAAGATCCGCGCCATGCAGATCATCGACGAAGTGGAACCGACCCAACGCGCCATCTACTGTGGTTCGTTGCTGTACCTGGATGTGCGCGGTGAAATGGACAGCTCCATCGCCATCCGTACCTTGCTGGTCAAGGACGGCCAGGTCTGCTGCTGGGGCGGTGGCGCGATCGTGGCCGACTCGCAGTGGCAGGCCGAATACGAAGAGTCGATCTTCAAGGTGAGCGTGCTGCTGGATACCCTCGCGGGGCTCTGAACCGGGTCATGTCGCCCGGTGTTTTTTTGTTACCATTGCGCCACATAGAGCGCCAAGCGCCACTTTGACCAGGAAGCCGCCTGATGAGCCAACCCTTCGATGTCGCCGACATGGCGACGACCTACGCGAACAAGTCCCCGCAGGACATTCTCAAGCTCGCCTTCGCCCACTTCGGCGACGACCTCTGGATTTCCTTCAGCGGTGCCGAAGACGTGGTGCTGGTGGACATGGCCTGGAAACTGAACAAGAACGTCAAGGTGTTCAGCCTGGACACCGGCCGCCTGCACCCGGAAACCTATCGCTTCATCGAGCAGGTCCGCGATCACTACCAGATCACCATTGAACTGGTCTCGCCGGACAACGCGCTGCTGGACCCCTTCGTCAAGCAAAAGGGACTGTTCAGCTTTTATCGCGATGGTCATGGCGAGTGCTGTGGTATCCGCAAGATCGAGCCGCTGCGGCGCAAGCTGTCCACCGTCAGCGCCTGGGCCACCGGCCAGCGGCGCGATCAGAGCCCAGGCACCCGTAGCCAGGTAGCGGCGGTGGAAGTGGACGGCGCGTTTTCGACGGCCGAGCGCACGCTGTACAAGTTCAACCCCTTGGCGCAGATGAGCAGCGAAGAGGTGTGGGGCTACATCCGCATGCTCGAACTGCCCTTCAATAGCCTGCACGAGCGCGGCTTCATCAGTATCGGCTGCGAGCCCTGCACGCGGCCGGTGCTGCCCAACCAACACGAGCGCGAGGGGCGCTGGTGGTGGGAGGAAGCCACGCAAAAGGAATGCGGGCTGCACGCGGGCAATCTGATCGCCAAGACCTGAGCCACGCGACGCCGCTCGGGCATGGAATGCCTGGGAACGGCGGCGCAATCAATGCTCGGGCAACTCTACACCTTCGAACAAGGCTTCCAGTTCCTGCTTGTTGTGGCACTGGATGGCCTTGGCCATGACCTCGCGGGTGAGGTGCGGCGCGAACTTCTCGATGAAGTCGCACATGAAGCCGCGCAGAAAGGTGCCACGGCGGAAGCCGATGCGGGTCACGCTGGATTCGAACAGGTGATCGGCGTCGAGCACCACCAGGTCGTTGTCGAGCTTGGTATCGACCGCCATCTTGGCCACGATGCCCACACCCAGGCCCAGTCGAACATAGGTCTTGATGACGTCGGCATCGGCGGCGGTGAACACCACCTTCGGCGCCAGGCCGCGCCGCGAGAACGCTTCGTCGAGCTTGGAGCGACCGGTGAAACCGAACACGTAGGTGACGATCGGGTACTCGGCCAGTGCTTCGAGCGTCAGCTTCGGCACCTTGGTCAGCGGATGCCCCTGGGGCACCGCAATGCAGCGGTTCCAGCGGTAGCACGGCATCATGATCAGGTCGCCGAACGAGTCCAGCCCTTCGGTGGCAATGGCGAAGTCGACGGTACCGTCGGCGGCCATTTCGGCAATCTGCATCGGCGAGCCCTGATGCATGTGCAGGGCCACATCCGGGTACTGCTTGATGAAGCTGCTGATCACCGTCGGCAATGCATAACGGGCCTGGGTGTGGGTGGTGGCGATGGAGAGCGTGCCCTTCTTCTCGTTGGAGAACTCCTGGGCGATCTGCTTGATGCTTTCCACCTTGCGCAGGATCTCGCCGGCGGTGGTGATGATGCGTTCACCAGCCGGGGTGACGCGGGTCAGGTGTTTGCCACTGCGTGCGAAGACTTCAACACCCAATTCGTCTTCCAGCAGACGGATCTGCTTGCTGATACCTGGCTGCGAGGTATACAGGCTTTGCGCCGTGGCGGAGACGTTGAGGTCATGATGCGCTACCTCCCAGATGTAGCGCAGTTGCTGAAGCTTCATATGAATCCCTCACACAGGAAAAACCGCCAGTCATCGGCGACGGGTTATAACTATATTAAAGGTTGTAACAATAAATCTAGAACTTTTTATTAAATTTGTAGGAAAAATAACCAACCCAGACTCATCCTCTGGGTCGGCTGCGGTGCTCGGTCAGGGGCACCATGTAGACCGGCACCGGGGACAGCTGCAGCACGCGGGCTGCGGTGCGCCCCAGGGGAACGTCAACCGTGGCAGCGTGGCTGTGACTGCCGAATACCAGCAAGTCCACCGCCAGGCGCTGCGCCTGGTCAAGGATGACCTCGGCTGGATCCCCTTGCCTCACGCGCACGGCGCGGATCAAGGCCAGGCCTGGCTCGTCGTCGCCCAGGTCGCTGCGCAGGCTCTGCAGGACCTTCTCCTCGATCCCGGCCATGACGGTATTGAGCCCTTGATTGTGCAGGCGGTCGAGCGTGGACTCGTCCAGGTAACTTTGCAGCACCGATTCGGCGATCAGGCCCATCGGCTCCACGGCATGGATGACATACAGCTGCGCGTTGAAACTGCGCGCCAGGGCTACGGCGTGCTGCATGACGAACGGGGCATATACCCCCAGGTCAGTGGCGTACAGCATGGAGCGGATCATGCGACCTCCGAAGTAGCCAATGCGACAGGCATACTTGAGCGTAGCAGTGCCGCCCGCCGTGCACCGGTCGTCGGCGCATGGCAATGGCACAAATCCGTTGTCTGCATGCGCTCTAACGCGCTAAGGTTCGACTCCCCCGCCGCTCATAATCATGCTGTGCCTCGCCGTGCGGGGTTCGCTGGCGGCCGGCACCCGTGACCTGACGAGTAACACGATGGCTGACCTACCGATCGACGACCTAAACGTCGCTTCCAACGAAACCCTCATCACCCCTGCGCAGCTGAAGCGGGAAATCCCGCTCAGTGCCGCCGCGCACACCACCGTGGCCGCTGGCCGTGAAGTGGTGCGCGATATTCTCGATGGGCGTGACCATCGCCTGTTCGTGGTCATCGGCCCGTGCTCGATCCACGACATCGATGCAGCGCACGAATATGCGCGCAGGCTCAAAGCGCTGGCCGCCGAAGTCTCGGACACCCTGTACCTGGTCATGCGCGTGTACTTCGAAAAGCCGCGCACCACGGTGGGCTGGAAAGGCCTGATCAACGATCCGTACCTGGACGACTCGTTCAAGATCCAGGACGGTCTGCACATCGGTCGGAAACTGCTGCTGGATCTGGCCGAAATGGGCCTGCCTACCGCGACCGAGGCGCTGGACCCGATTTCGCCGCAGTACCTGCAGGACCTGATCAGTTGGTCGGCCATCGGCGCGCGCACCACCGAATCGCAAACCCACCGTGAAATGGCTTCGGGCCTGTCCTCGGCCGTGGGCTTCAAGAACGGTACCGACGGCGGCCTGACCGTGGCCATCAACGCGTTGCAGTCGGTGTCCAGTGCGCATCGGTTTCTGGGCATCAACCAGGAAGGTGGCGTATCCATCGTCACCACCAAGGGCAATGCCTACGGCCACGTGGTGCTGCGCGGCGGCAACGGCAAGCCCAACTACGACTCGGTCAGCGTGGCGGTGTGCGAGCAGGCGCTGGAAAAAGCAGGCATCAAGGCCAACATCATGGTCGACTGCAGCCACGCCAACTCCAACAAGGACCCGGCACTGCAACCGCTGGTGATGGAGAACGTGGCCAATCAGATCCTGGAAGGCAACCAGTCGATCATCGGCCTGATGGTGGAAAGCCATTTGAATTGGGGCAGTCAGTCGATTCCCAAGGACTTGGGCGACCTGCAGTACGGCGTATCGGTCACCGATGCGTGCATCGACTGGGCCAGCACTGAAAAGACACTGCGCAGCATGCACGCCAAACTCAAGGATGTGTTGCCCAAGCGTAGCCGCTGAAGCCAAGGGCCGGGTCAATAGCTTCCACTGACCCGGCCTTGCGGCATGCAGATGCAGCCTGGCTTTCTACAGCTTGGCCGCACGGCGCTGGTGGCGTTCCATGTAGCGCTCGACATAGGAGCACGACGGGATCACCGTGTAGCCATGGCTCTCGGCGTAGTCCAGAGCCTGCTCGGTAAGTGCCGCAGCAATGCCCCGGCCGCGCAAGGCATTGGGTACGAAGGTGCGGTAGATGTCCAGGGTCTGTTTGCCCAGGTCCATGTAGGTGAGGTACGCACGGTGGCCGTCGATATTGATTTCGAACTGGTGACCGGCCTGGTCGTGGTGGATCGAAAGCGCCTCGCTCATCGCGTTTCCTCGCGGGTCTTGGATTTAGACCTCTACCTTACCGCTCTTTGTACAACGAAGAAACAGTTGCGCAGGCCTGTGCCGATTTTGTCATCAAACGCAATCGTGATGCCTGCAGCGGCAGCAAACAACATCAGCGTACAGGCGAGTTGATTGTCTTCGCCGCAACTCATTTTCGACTTCCCGGCCACCCCTCAACTGCGTGCGGCCGAAGACATTTAAACCCTGCCTTAGTTCATGCATCAGGCAATTACGCGATGCACTTGCGCACGCCCCTGGGTTGCGCCCAACCAGCGCTAGACCGTGGTTTGCGGCTTACGTTCCGCACCTCGGGGCATGGGTGGATTTTTTTTCATCTCTTGCGCTGCGTCCGTTTACTTACTACAAGTAATGAGTAGTATGTACGGCGGCTAGTTTCTCATTCATGAGAAATGGCTACTTAAAAGAATGTCCTTCGAAGGGGAACACAATGAACAATGCTCTGAAATTCTCTGCACTGGCCCTGGCCGCCGTTCTGGCTACCGGTTGCAGCAGCGCAACCAAAGAAACCGAAGCTCGCCTGACCGCTACCGAAGACGCCGCTGCGCGCTCGCAAGCCCGTGCCGACGAAGCCTACCGCAAGGCTGACGAAGCGCTGACCGCCGCTCAGAAAGCCCAGCAGACTGCCGACGAAGCCAACGAGCGCGCTCTGCGCATGCTCGACAAGGCCAGCCGCAAGTAACAGCCTTTTCCGAGGCTGTAAAAAAACCGACCCAATGGGTCGGTTTTTTTATGGGCGCAGCAGCAGCCGACTAGGGTGCGGGCGGGCTGCCGGGCGCGCTGCTGATCATCGGGACACCCGCCCCGGCAATTTCGACCGGCAGGCCGTCTTCGGCGGCGACCACATCACGGACCACGTCCCAGTTCATCTTGATGTCCGGGGCGAAGTCGCGACGGTTGAGCAACGCATTGATGACGGCGGTGTGCCTGTCCAGGGTCACCGGATCACCCTTGTCGGTCAGTTGCGCGTGGGCTTCCAGGTACACCTTGCCGCCGCTCATGCCGAACTTGTAGGACTCGTTCATGATGCGCACGCCAGTTCCAACCGGCACCATGCTGGCCAGCTCCAGCACGTTGTCGTTGTACATGCGGAAGCAGCCATGACTGGTGCGCATGCCGATGCCGAACTGCTTGTTCGAGCCGTGAATCAGGTAGCCCGGCAGGCCGAGGGTGAATTTGAAAGGCCCCAGCGGGTTGTCCGGGCCGGCAGGCACCACATTGGGCAGCGGATCACCGTCTGCAGCATGCTCGGCCTTGATCGAGGCCGGCGGCGTCCAGGTCGGATTCGGGGTCTTGGCGATGATCTTGGTGTGCGCGATGGGCGAGCCCCACCCTTCCCGGCCAATCCCCAGCGGATAGGTACGCACGACGTCCTCGCCCTTGGGGTAATAGTAGAGGCGGTACTCGGCCAGGTTGATGACGATGCCCTCGCGCGGACCCGGCGGCAAAATGAAGCGAGTCGGCAGGACAATCTGTGTACCAGCACCTGGCAGCCAAGGGTCGACGCCAGGATTGGCGTCGACCATTTCCAGATAGCCGAGGTCATTGGCCGTCGCGATGTCGGCGAAGGTGTCCTCGTACTTGGCGGTGATGGTCTGCACCTGGCCGATGATGTCTTCACCCGCAGGTGGCAACGGGAATTCCAGCGCCATGGCCGGCGTCGCTGCGAATGCGGCGGCCAGCAACAGGCTGCGGGTGAGGACGGAAAGGCTCGGCGGCATCCAGGAAATCCTTGGTCGAACTGAACGGGACAATGCCCCGATTGTACGCGCAGTTGCCGGGCGCGTGTAGACGGGGGCCGTCAGGACGCCGATCAGGGGATCGACTGCAGCTCGGGCCATACCGGTCGTGTGCCCTTGCGCTGGGCGAACAGGATGGCCCGGCACAGTTTGCACAGCCGCTGGTCACGAAAGATCAGCTTGTGCACTTCCAGCCAGCGCGGCTGGGCCGGGAGCAAGGTTCCACACAGGGTGCGATCCACCGAACCGCCCAGCTCCAGCTGACGCGCAGCCAGGTGCACGCGACTTTCCTGGCAGGCGAACAGGTCCAGCTGATCGTCGGGCTCGATCAATTGATAGGCAAACAGGGACCAGGCGGGACGCGGCATCGGGGGCTCCAAACAGGGGGCGCCACATTAGCCGAAAGCCCGCGCGCAGAAAAGCGTCAAAGCAAGGGTTTGAGCGTCGGCCAGACGTTTTCCAGCAGTTTGCCCTGGGCGCCAGCCGTGGGATGCACGCCGTCGGCCTGCATCAGTGTCGGCACCCCGCCGACCCCTTCGAGCAGAAATGGCACCAGGGCCACTTTTTTCTCTTCTGCCAGCGTGTGATAGACCTGGGCGAACGACTGGGTGTAACGCGCGCCGTAGTTGGGCGGCAACTGCATGCCCAGCAACAGGACCTCGGCGCCGGCCTTGCGGGAGACCTCGATCATCGACGCAAGATTCTGTTGCAATTGCGTTACGGGCATCCCGCGCAGGCCATCGTTGCCACCCAGCTCGAGCACGACCAGGTCCGGCTTGTGCGCTGCAAGCAGCGCGGGCAGCCGCGCCGAGCCATTGGCCGAGGTGTCGCCAGTGATCGAAGCGTTGACCACCTTGTCGCTGAAACCCTGCTGTTCCAGGCGCTGCTCGAGCAGCGCGACCCAGCCGGCACGGGTATCCAGGCCGAAAGCCGCGCTGATACTATCGCCAACGATCAGTACCGTACCTGCCGCTGCATTCTGGGCGGCCAACATCAGGCCCAGGCCAGCACTCATCAACCACATTCGCATCGGGACTCTCCATGGGCGCAAGCATTCTTACAGCGCGGAACCTTAGCAAAGTGGTCACCAGCGCGGAAGGTGAACTGACCATTCTGCACGAACTCTCGCTGGAATTGGCCAAAGGCGACAGCCTGGCCATCGTCGGCGCATCGGGTTCGGGCAAGTCTACCCTGCTCGGCCTGCTGGCCGGCCTCGACCTGCCCAGTGCGGGCAGCGTGACCCTGGCCGGCCAGGACCTGAGCACCCTCGACGAAGACCAGCGCGCGCGGGTACGAGCCGAACACGTCGGTTTCGTGTTTCAGTCGTTCCAACTGCTCGACAGCCTCAATGCCCTGGAGAACGTGATGCTGCCGCTGGAGCTCGACGGCCGCAAGGATGCCCGCGAACATGCGCGCACGTTGCTCGAACGGGTCGGCCTGGGCCAGCGTCTGACCCACTCGCCGCGCCAGCTCTCGGGCGGCGAACAACAGCGTGTCGCCATCGCCCGCGCATTCGCGGCCGAACCGGATGTGCTGTTCGCCGACGAGCCCACCGGCAATCTCGACAGCCATACCGGCGAGCGCATCAGCGACCTGCTGTTCGAGCTCAACAAGGAACGCGGTACCACCTTGGTGCTGGTAACCCACGACGAACGCCTGGCGCATCGCTGCCACCGCCTGATCCGCCTTGATGCCGGGCGCCTCGTCGCGCCCCTGGAGCCCTGATGGCCGGCCTGCCGATGTTGCGACTGGTGGCCCTTGCTGCCCGTCAGCTGTTGCGTGATGCGCGTTCCGGCGAGCTGCGCGTGCTGTTCTTCGCCTTGCTGGTGGCGGTTGCTGCCAGTACCGCAATCGGCTACTTCGGAGCACGCCTCAACGGCGCGATGCAGTTGCGCGCCACCGAGTTTCTCGGCGCAGACCTGATCCTGCAGGGCAGCAGCCCGGCGCGTCAGGAGCAGATCGATGCAGGCATCAACGCTGGCCTGGATCATGCGCGGGTAGTGGAATTCGCCAGCGTGATTGCCGCCGACAGTGGTATCCAGCTGTCCAGCGTCAAAGCGGTCGATGAGGCCTATCCCTTGCGCGGCGAGCTCAAGAGCGCAGCGCAGCCGTATGGCGAGGAAACCGCTGGGGACGGGCCCAGGCCCGGCGAGGCGTGGGCCGAGTCACGGCTGCTGGCCGCGCTGAACCTGAAAGTGGGCGATACCCTGGATGTAGGCAGCAAGACCTTGCGCCTGGCACGGGTGCTGACTTACGAGCCGGACCGTGCCGGCAATTTCTACAGCCTCACGCCCCGGGTGATGATCAACCTGCAGGACCTGGCTGCGACCAATGTAGTGCAACCGGGCAGCCGGGTGACCTACCGTGAACTGTGGCGCGGCGCTCCCGAACGGTTGGCCGGTTATCAGAAGCAGCTGGAGCCGGGACTCGAACCCAACCAGCGCCTGCGTGATGCCAGGGACAGCAACCAGCAGATCGGCGGCGCCCTGGGCAAGGCCGAGCGCTACCTGAACATGGCGAGCCTGGTGGCAGTGCTGTTGGCCGGCGTGGCAGTGGCCATGTCGGCCAGCCGCTTCGCCGCGCGACGTTTCGATGCCAGCGCCCTGCTGCGCTGCCTCGGCCTGTCGCGGCGCGAGGTGATGCTGATGTTCTGCGTGCAGCTGGCCCTGCTGGGGCTGCTGGCGTGCCTGAGCGGCGCGCTGATCGGCTGGCTGGCGCAGCTGGTGCTGTTCCAGATGCTGCACGGACTGCTGCCAGCCGTGGTACCGGCCGGAGGGCTGTTTCCTGCGCTGGCCGGCATCGGCACCGGGCTGGTGGCGCTGGCCGGTTTCGCCCTGCCGCCCCTGGCGGCCTTGGGCGCGGTGCCGCCCTTGCGCGTGCTGCGTCGTGATTTGCTGCCAGTGCCGCCAAGCACCTGGCTGGTGTATGGCACCGCGCTGCTGGCGTTGGGCTTGATCATGTGGCGGTTGAGCCTGGACCTGGTGCTGACGTTCGCCCTGCTCGCCGGCGGCCTGTTGGCGGCGCTGATCCTGGGTGGTCTGTTGTTGCTGGCTTTGAAAAGCCTGCGCCGCTTGCTGGCGCGTTCACCCCTGCCATGGCGCCTGGGGCTCGGGCAACTGCTGCGCCATCCCCTGGCGGCTGCCGGGCAGGCGTTGGCCTTCGGCCTGATCCTGCTGGCAATGACACTGATCGCACTGCTGCGCGGCGAGCTGCTGGACAACTGGCAGAACCAGCTACCCGAGGACGCGCCGAACTATTTCGCCCTGAACATCCTGCCGGACGAGCGCGATGCCTTTGCCGGCCACCTGCAGCAGGCCGGCGCCCGCTCGGCGCCGCTGTACCCGGTCATGCCGGGGCGTCTGGTCGACATCAACGATGCACCAGTGCAGGAGCTGGTCGAAAAAGACTCGCGCGGTGAACGCGCGGTGCAGCGGGACCTGAGCCTGACCTGGGCCGAGCACCTGCCCAATGGCAACCGGATAACCGCCGGGCAATGGTGGAATGCGGCCCAGCGCTCTGACGTACCTGGCGTGTCGGTCGAAGAAGGGGTGGCGCAGAGTCTGCATCTCAAGCTTGGCGACCGTCTGACGTTCAATATCGGCGGCTCCAACCGCGATGCCGTGGTCACCAGCCTGCGCACGGTGGACTGGAACAACTTCCAGCCCAACTTCTTCATGATCTTCCAGCCCGGCACGTTCGACGACCTACCGACCACCTACCTGACCAGCTTCTATATTGCGCCTGGTCATGATTCACAGGTGGTCGAACTGTCCAGGGCATTCCCGGCGGCCACCATTCTGGGGGTCGAGGCGCTGCTGGAGCAGCTGCGCAGCATCCTCGCCCAGGTGACCCTGGCGGTGGAGTACGTGCTGCTGTTCGTGCTGGCAGCGGGCATGGCGGTGTTGTTTTCCGGGCTGCAGGCCACGCTGGACGAACGCATCCGCCAAGGCGCGCTGCTCCGTGCGCTGGGTGCCGAGCGCAAGCTGCTGGTCAAGGCGCGGCGCATCGAGTTCGGACTGCTGGGCGCCGCCAGTGGTGTGCTGGCAGCACTGGGCAGCGAGTTGATCAGCTTCGTGCTGTATCGCTACGCCTTCGATCTGGTCTGGACGCCGCACCCCTGGCTGCTCTGCTTGCCATTGATCGGCGCGCTGCTGGTGGGTGGCGCCGGGGTGTTCGGCACCCGTCGAGCCCTCAACGCAAGCCCGTTGCAGGTGCTCAGGGAAGGCTGAAACGCCGCGGGCGATTCAGCGCAGCGTGATGAGCCCCTGCCGGGCGATGCGCACGGCATGGGCAATCACTTCGTGGGCGTCTCGGGCCGACGGTGCCTGGATCACGGCCAGCTCGAAGCTGTTGTCGGGCAGGCTCTTCAAGGCACTGTGCTGGTCGATGAAACGCGCCACGAACGCACCGGGCTTGCCACGGCGACGCGGCCAGCCATCGAGGCTGCGCAGCAGGTTCGGCTGATGCTGGCCAACCAGCAGGATACGGGGATTGCGCAGGGACGGGCTGGCCGGGATCGGCGCAAGGCAAACGATGGGACGGGGACAGTTCATGATGGTGTTCTCAGCCTCGACCGCTTCATGTGGGAGAGCTGGGCAGCGGTGGGAGGCATCACCGAACCAGCGCTTTAGCGGTATTTCGAGGGCTCGTGAAAACCCCCAGGCGCCCCGCAAGTAGCTGTCTAAATCGGCGCATGAGCGGTAATCCTAGTGAACGGGCAGGCACGAGTCAACCGCCTGACTCGCAGGGCTTGCGACGGATGCGCACCGGATTCAAGCAGGCTTGTAGGAAATCTGGTTTACGTACCAGAGCGCTTCGCCATCGGGGATCTGCACGACAATGTCGTCGCCCTCCTGCTTCTTCAGCAGGGCACGGGCCATGGGTGAGTCGATGGAGATATAGTCATTGCGGCCATAGATCTCGTCATAGCCAACGATGCGGAATGTCTTGCGCGCGCCCTCATCGTTCTCGATCTCGACCCAGGCACCGAAGAATACCCGCCCTTCCTGTTCGCGCGAATAATCGACGACCTTGACGTCTTCCAGGCGCTTGCGCAGGTAGCGCACCCGGCGATCGATCTCGCGCAGCAGTTTCTTGTTGTACTGGTAGTCGGCGTTCTCACTGCGATCGCCCAGCGATGCTGCCCAGGCGACCTTCTGCGTAATCTCCGGACGATAGACGCGCCACAGATGATCGAGTTCGGCCCTCAATGCCTCGTGCCCTTCACGGGTAATGATGTTCGTTGCCAACACGGTCTCCAGCCAGGCTCAAAGCCGTAGCCTACAGCAAACGCCCTGCCCTGCCAGTACGCCGGGCGTTCAGCGAGCAGACGCCAGCTTGCGGGCGCCGGGCTCCAGTGAGTCGCGTTCGCGAGCGAATGCCAGGTAGTACTTGTTCACACTGTTGACATAGCTCACCGAGGCCATGCCCATCTGCTCCATGGCGATGCGTTCGGTCTGGAAAAACCATTGATCGGGGTTGAGGCCGCGGCGGCGGGCCTCCTTGCGCATTGCCTGCACCCGCTCAGGGCCCATGTTGTAGGCGGCCAGGGTGAAGGCCATGCGTTCACGTTCGTTGAGTTTGTTGCTGGAAAAGAACTTGCGGCGAATCATCGCCAGGTATTTGGCCCCGGCCTGCACGTTGTTGTCGAGGTTCTGGATATTGCCCACGCCCACCCGCCGCGCCGCCGAGGGGGTGATCTGCAGCAGGCCGGTCGCGCCGCCACCACCACGGGCGGCCGGATCGAGCTTGGATTCCTTGAAGGCCAGCGCCGCGAGGTTGAGCCAGTCCATGTGCTGCTCGCGGGCGTGCCGCTGAAGCACCGGGCGCAGCTTTTCGAGGCGCTGGCGGTCGCTGCGGGCCAGTGGATAGTGAACCTTGTACAAGCCGCGGTAGACCTTGACGAAGGCGGCATCCTGGTCGCTCGGCGCCTTGTAAGAGGCCAGGAAGCGATCGACGCTGGCGCCCAGCTGCGGTGCGTCGCGGCGCACGTACCAGCTGACCGAGCCCGGTGCGCTGAGCACCACGCGACGGTCTACCCGCAGTCGCGGCATGACCTTGGCCCAACGCTCGGCGATGGGCAGTTCGACTACGGTCAACGGGTAGATCCCGGCTTGAACCATCTCCAGTACGTCTTCTGCGGCCAGGCTTGGGTCGACCCATTCGATGTCGATGGGCGCCAGCTTGCGCAACGCCAGTTTCTGGTTCAAGCGTTCGATTGCAGCGCCTGCGGCGCTGCCGTTGGACAGGGCCAGGGTCTTGCCGGCCAATTGTTCGACCCGTACGTAACGCCGCCCGCCTTTGCCGCCCACCAGCACGAAAGGCACATTGGCGACCACCGCATCGCTGACCGCGACCTTGCTGGAAGGATGCAGCTCCATCAACTCGCCCGGCGCGACCAGGTCGCCTTCGCCGCGCTGCAGGGCGCCGAGCAGTTGCTCCTTGGCGCGCGGGATGATCTTGAGCTGCAGCGCCTGGCCTTTGCCGGCATGAGCATTGAGATAACCTTGAAAAGCCTGCAGGCGGTGGTATTCGACGCCAATGGCCTGACCGCGAACCTGACCAGAGCTGTTGCGGCTCTGGTTGACCAGCACGCGCAATACCTTGCTCGACTGGATCTGCGCCAGGTCGCGGACCTTGGCCGGGTGCGCCGCCAGCGGTGGCCCCGCCGGACGAGCGGCCGCGGCCGAGGGCAGCCCGAGGGCCAGGCAGAGCATGACAATCAGTGATCTAAGGCCCATGGTTCCCCGGCAATGTCCTGAGCAGCCCCTCACGGACCGCCACAACCTTTTGAAGTTCTTGGCTTTCTTGCCAATCGCCAAGCTCTGGTATGCTTTTCGCCTCCTGCTTCGAGGTAGCACCATGCAACTCATCGATATCGGCGTCAACCTTACCAACGACAGCTTCGCGCAGAAGCACGAGGCGGTTCTGCAGAGGGCCTACGAGGCCGGAGTCTGTCAGCTGGTGCTCACCGGGACCAGCGTCGAAGGCAGCGAACAGGCGCTGCAACTGTGCCAGCGGTGGGATGAGTCGGGCGAGCGGCTGTTCAGCACTGCGGGCATTCATCCACACAGCGCCAGCGAGTGGAACGGCGACAGCGCCGCACGCCTGCGCGACCTGCTGCGCCTGCCGCAGGTGAAGGCCGTAGGCGAATGCGGCCTGGATTTCAATCGAGATTTCTCGCCGCGCCCACAGCAGGAAAAGGTGCTGCAGGAGCATCTGGCCCTGGCCGTGGAGCTGCAGCTGCCAGTATTCCTCCACGAGCGCGACGCCCACCAGCGCCTGCTGGACATTCTCAAGGACTACCGCGACCACCTGCCTGCTGCCGTGGTGCACTGCTTTACCGGCGAGCGCCAGGCGTTGTTCGGCTATCTGGACCTGGACCTGCACATCGGTATCACCGGCTGGATCTGCGACGAGCGTCGCGGCACCCACCTGCACCCGCTGGTGGGCAGCATTCCTGCCGCGCGGTTGATGCTCGAGAGCGATGCCCCGTACCTGCTGCCGCGCACCTTGCGCCCCAAGCCCAAGAGCGGCCGCAACGAGCCGGCCTTCCTCACTGAGGTCCTGCGTGAAGTGGCCCTGCATCGCGGTGAAAGCGTGGCCGAACTGGCGCTGAGCACGACGGCCTGCGCGCGGGCGTTTTTCGCCCTGCCTGAAATCCCCAGCGCCGCAGCTGGCCTCTATGGCGCCGATAGCGAAGCTTGATTCGCGGCCAATGCCAGGGCTGACTATTATCGTTCTCAACTGATCCGGACCAGGATAGAGCTGAACAATTCGCCGGTGGCAGGACTCTACAGGTCATGCCATCCAGAAATGGCTCAAGCGACATCGTCTTGTTGATCCAGGTCCCGTTGCACCGCGCCCAGGGAGCATTGAGCCATGAACGACACCACCGCATTGAAGATCGTCAACGACCCGAACAACGGCCTGCGTGTGTCGCGCGCCATTGCCCTGCCATTGCTGGCTCTTTCAGCCTTGATGCTGGTCGATGCCGCCGCCTGTGCCAGCATTGGCGAAGCGGCCATCGGTGTCATTGGCCTGGTCGCCGCGTTCGCCCTGGGCCGCGGCCAGCGTGAACCCAGCCAGGCCGAGCTCAGCCAAAAACTGTCACCGTCTGCCGGCTGATAGCCAGCAGCTCCCCCTCGGGGTTCCACATGGCCGCAGAGGTGTGCCCGTAGCCATCGCGGGCATGCTCGATCAGGGCCTGGTAGCGGCACCAGTCGCCGCTGCGCATTGCAGGCATCGGTTGAATGAACTCGATAGTCCAGGTCAGGCTGCTGCCAGGTGCAGGCTTGCTCAAATAGGGCAGCAATGCAGGCGGCCAGGCGTCGCCCAATACCAGTAACAACGCTTCGGTGATTGGCTCATCGCGATCATGCTCACGCAGCTGCATCCATCCGCCGATACCGGCGACCGGCGTATTGCTGAATGGCAGCGCGCCGATTCCCCAGCGCATGTCCAGATGGCGAATGTACTCCGGCGTCACCCCAGGCAGGTAGGGCAACGCCGTGGATTGCTCCAGCGTTTTCATGGCCGGTACCGGCACTGCGCTGAGGGTGATCGCCGATTCGCGCGGTAGACCGAAGCTGGCCTGGACCACGGTCATGGTGCGTCCGTTCTGCACTGCCCGCGCCAGCACCGAGGTCACCGCACTGCCCTCGCGCAATATTTCCACCTGTAGATCCATGGGGACTTCCAGTTCGGCTGGCCCTACGAACGTGATCGCCATCGAACGCACCGGCCGGCCAGGGACCTGCGCCGCCATGGCCTCGTGCAGCAAAGCGGCCATGAGCCCGCCGTAGCAGGCGCGACCCTGGCTCCATTCGCGAGGTACGGTAACGCTGTGGGGTGGACGTCGTGCGCTTGCCAGCAAGTCGCGAAGGTTCATGGGCCGGCCTTGGGGTGGTTGTCGATGGGCTTGATGGTAGACAGCTCGGCGTCAGCGCGCAGCTTTCATATCGGCCAATTTCCAGTTCAAGCGGTCGTCGAGGCATGCTGCGCTACGAAGTCACGCGCCCAGCCGTACGGCCCAGTTGCCGGCGCAAGCGGGTCAGCGCAGCACGCAATTGCTCGCGCGAAACCGGTCGACCGCCATAGCGCTGGGCCATGAAGGCGTAGGCGAAGGTCAGGATTGCCTCGCTTTGCGCGGGCAAATGAACGGCTGCGCGCTCGGCGAAGGCCATGGCGCCCTCGCCGGCATGGCGCACCAGGCCACGACGGCGCAACAGGCGCTCGAACGCTGCGAACTCCTTGAGCTGCGGATCGACCCGCCGGCGCCAGGGCTTGAGCAGCCAGACACTGGCCAGCAGCATGAACGACAGCCCGCCGATCGGCAGCGCCCAGCGTTGCAGGCCCTGGAACCAGCGGGCGAGAAATTCGATCTGGCGCTCGCCCTGATACTCCAGCACCCAGCGCTGCCATCCGTAGTTGAGGTTGTCCCATTGCAGGCGCAGGTCGTTGAGCCAGGTCATATGAGGGTAGCGCAGCGGCGAAAAGGGTGAGCCGGCAAGGAATTCCTCGTCGGCCGACAGCGCCTGCTGCAGGCCCTGCTCGACCCGCGCCGGGGCCACCGCCGCAGTGGGATCGGCCCGTTGCCAGCCGGTGCCTGCCTGCCAGTATTCGACCCAGGCATGGGCTTCGAACTGGCGCACGGTCAGGTAATTGCCCGCCGGGTTGAGTTCGCCGCCCTGGTAGCCGGCCACCACCCGCGCGGGCACCCCTGCCACACGCAAGGCATAGACCATGGCCCCGGCGTAGTGGGCGCAGAAGCCGCGCCGGCTGTCGAACATGAATTCGTCGATACTGTCGCGGCCCAGTACTGGCGGATTGAGCGTGTAGTGAAAAGGCAGTTCGCGAAACTGCCGCAGCATTTCATCCACCAGTGCCTGAGGCGTGTCGAAACGGGCACGCAGACCCTGTGCCCACTGGCGCGTGCGCGGATCGCCCTGGGCCGGCAGTTGCAGCGCGGTACGCAGCGCCGGGGCGGCCAACTGCGGCTCGCGAATCACCTGCGGCCACGACGTCACCGCGTACATCAGTGGCTGGTCGACCGGACGGCGGCGCTGCAGGCGGCCATCGCTCAACTGGCGCACGCCGGGCAGCGCGGTACGTGCCACGTCCAGCGCAAACAACCAGGGCTTGCCGCTGGGCTGCTGGATGATCTGATAATCCAGGGACGGACCCGTTGGCTGCCAATCCGCTGCCAGTTGGGTCTGGATCCACGGCGACTGGCTCCAGGTCCGGCCGTCGTAGACATCCAGGCTCAGGGCACGCCAATAGAGGTCGCGCTTGGCCGGTATGGCGCCGTCGAAGCTGGCACGAAAGGCTACTTCGCCGGACTGGCTGAGACTGGCGACGTCGGCCGGGCTCATGCTTTCCGACAGGCCGGTCACGCCCTGGCCCGGCTTGGGCAGCGGCAGCGACCAGAGCGGTTCCAGGCGTGGGAAGAACACGAACAACAGCAGCATCAGCGGCAGTGCCTGCAACACCAGGCTGCCCGCCAGTTTCAACGTCGCCATGGGCCGGGCAATCAGCTGGGTCTGCTGCAGACCGATCAGGGCCGCCATTAAGGCCAGCAGCGGCAACACGCTGTAGAGCGCCCAGCCCAGGCTGGCATCGAACAGATAGGCCACTGCCAGACAGAACAAGCCGAGGAAAATCACCACGCGGGCGTCGCGGGCAGTCTGCATCTCCAGCAGCTTGAGCAGGAACGCCGCCACCAGCAGCGCGGCGGTGGCCTCCAGGCCCACCCAGGTGCCGCTGGACAGATAGACGCCGGCGGCCACCGCGAGCATCAGCGCCACCTTGATCAGCCGCCCCGGATAGCGCGCACGCATGCGAAACACCTGCACGCGCCACAGCGTGCAACCCAACCACAAGCCCAGCAGCCACAACGGCACGTGCCACCACAGCGGTACCAGTACCAGCGATTGTGCCAGCAGCAGCCAGGTCAGGCTGACGCGCGGAATGGCGACGGGCGTACTCATGGCTGCTCTCCAAACAGCGCCAACGCCCGCAGGCACGCTTCGCGATGAGCATCGCCGCTGTCGGTGTCGAGGCGATTGCCGGGCAGCTGCAAGGCGAACGGTCGCTGCTCGCGGGACAGGGTCAGTACCCAGTAGCAGAGCCGCGACAAGCGCTGTTCGACATCGCCGCCCAGTGCCACGAAGTCCAGGCACAGCTCCTGGCCGCGAAGGTCGGCGAAGTCCTTGACCAGCAGTCCTTCACCGCGCGACCAGGCCTTCCAGTGCATTCGCCGCCAGGAATCACCGGGCTGGTATGGCTTGAGGCCTTGGAAATCATCCACGCCCTGGCCGTGCAGACGCTGCGCCTGGTCTTCGATGTCGGCCGATTCGCTGTGCAGCGTTGGCACTTCGCCTTGCAGGGGCTGGGGATACACCAGCACGCGCTGGCCCAGATCGACCCAGGTCCAGGCCATCAGCACTCCCAATGGAAAGCTGGTTTCCACGCGCATGCGCGGTGCTACCAGCCAGCCGCGGCGCTCGGTAGGCAGGCTCAATTCCAGCGCCTGTACATGATCGGGGGCAACGTCGCTGCGTTGCAGTTGCCGGGCATCCCAGCCAACGCCAATGGCCTGGTGCTCCTTGCCGCCGCTTTCCAGGCGCAAGCCAAAGCGTGCCTGCTCGCCGACGAACACCGAAGTGGCGCCGTTGCCACTGACGAGCAACCCACTAAGGTTGCGATAGGTGTGCAGGATGGCCACGACGAACACCGAACCCAGCAGGAACACCAAGGCGTAGGCCAGGCTGTTCTGGTAGTTGATCGCGGCGAGGAATATCAGCAGCAAGACGACGATGAAGCCCGTTCCGCTGCGGCTGGGGAAGATGAAGATTCGGCGCTGATCCAGCTCGATGCGCGGCGCCGCTGGCAGCCGACGCACCTGCCAGCGCCGCCAGCGCTCGCCCAGCAGACGCTTCACAGCGCAGGCACCTCCCGCAGCAGCCACTGCACCAGCGCCCCGCCACCTTGTCCGGCGGGGTCGGCGCGCTCGCGCAGGCGATGACTGGCCACCGACGGCAGCACGGCTTGCACGTCCTCGGGAATCACGTAGTCGCGGCCGATCAGCAACGCCCAGGCCTTGGCGGCAGCAAGCAGCGCCAGACTGCCACGCGGCGACAGCCCGTAGGCAAACTGGGGCTGGCTGCGGGTAGCTTCCACCAGGCGCAGTACGTAATCCACCAAAGCGTCGCTGGCGCGTACCGTCCGCCAGCACCAGTTCGGCGAAGATCGGCCCGGGGTGGAACACGAAGCGGCCGGTGTCTTTGTCGAACACCGAAGTGCCGAGGATGTCGCTGGGCAACAGATCGGAAGTGAACTGGATGCGCTGGAAACTCAGGCCCAGCACCTTGGCCAGGGTGTGGCTCAAGATAGTCTTGCCCATGCCGGGCAGGTCCTCGATGAGCAGATGACCGTCGGCGATCAGGCAGGTCATCGCCAGGCGAACCTGGGTTTCCTTGCCCAGCAAGACTTCGTTGACCGCTTGCAGGCACTCATCCAGTCGACTGCGCATGGCAGACACTCCGTGTCGATACTACGTCTGCAGAACGCGCCCGGCGCCTTGCGGCGACCTTGGGCGACTACCGTACTTCAACGTCCGGCGCGTGACTCACGAATGTAGAACCGCGCCTTCTCGGCCTTGCTGGTGCAGCCTTCGAAGGCTTCGAACTGTTGCTGGGTCTTGGCCCCGGTGAGCAGGGACAGGGCCTTGGAATAGCTGACGGTTCCGGCCAGGCCCTCGGCCTTGGCCAGATCGAGTTCATGCCAGGCACCATCGAGCTGGGTGGCGCAGCTATCGCGGTAGGCGGTCTTGCCGGCACAACCACTCAAGGCCAGTGCCACCAGTGGCACACAGATCCAGGCTTTCATCGATGACACCTCGGGAAAAACATCAGGGTAATGCTGGGTCAGACGGTATGCCATCTAAAAAGTGCCGTTGCCAGGACCACGGTTTGCCATTGTGGGAGTGGCATGTCAGTCGGGGCTTGCCAGTCGGTAGCCTACGCCAGGCTCGGTGACGATGAAGCGCGGCGCGGCTGGGTCGTCGTCCAGCTTCTGGCGCAGGTGGCCGACGACGATGCGCAGGTAGTGGGTGTCGTCGACATGGGTGGGGCCCCAGATATCCTTGAGCAGCTGCTGCTGGGTGATGACGCGCCCTGGATGGCGCGCCAGTTGTGCCAGCACTGCATATTCCTTGCGGGTCAGGGCCACCGGCGCGTCGTTGAGGATGACTCGGCGCAACGCCAGGTCGACCTGCAGAGGCCCCAATTGCAAGGCAGACTCCAAGGTTTCGCTGCCGCTGGACTGACGCAACAGCGCACGGACTCTGGCGAGGAACTCCTGAATGCCGAAGGGCTTGGTCACGTAGTCGTTGGCGCCACCGTCCAGGGCCTGGACCTTCTGCGCCTCGCTGGCGCGGACCGAGAGCACCAGAACCGGCACGGTACTCCACTGGCGCAGCTGCTCGAGCACCTGCTGGCCGTCCATGTCCGGCAGACCGAGGTCCAGCACCACCAGGTCGGGGCGCATCAGGGCGGCCTGGCTCAGGCCCTCGGCGCCGGTGCCCGCTTCGATCACCTTGTAGCCCTGTGATGCCAGGCTGATGCGCAGGAACTTGCGAATCTGCGGCTCGTCGTCGATGACCAGAAGCGTGTTGGCCAGGGCGTTGCTGGCCCCAGAGGTGCTGGAAAGGTTCATGCTCAGGTGTCCGGGTCTGCGCCCGGTTGAGCGCGCAGTGGCAAGCATAAGGCGATGCAGGTGCCTTGGCCATCGATGCCGCTGGTCACTTCGACACGACCGCCATGGGCGCCAACCATGCCCTGACAGATCGCCAGGCCCAGCCCCGTGCCCTGCCCGCCCCGATCACCCCGAGCAGCGGTGTAGAACATGTCGAATATCTTCGCCCGCTCGGCTTCGGGAATGCCGGGGCCCTCGTCGCTGACCGCCAGCACCAGGCTGTCGTCGCGCACGCTGGCCGACACCTGCAGGCGCCCGCCGAGCGGCGAGAACCGAGCGGCATTCTCCAGCACATTGACCAAGGCCTGCTCGATCAGCGCCGCATGCACATGCAGCAGGGGCAGTTGCGCAGGCACCTGCACCTGGACCTGCAACGGCGCCAGGGGTGCGCGCAGCCGAGCCACGGCGCTGGCGACGATATCGCCGGCTGCCACCCAGTCCCGAGCCAGCTTGAGGGCGCCGTGGCCCAGGCGCGTCATGTCCAGCAGGTTCTGAATGTAGCGGTCCAGGCGCTCGGCTTCGTCACGGGTGACTTCGAGCAAGGCCTGGCGATCGTCCGGCGCCAGCGCCGTGCCCAGGGCCAGCAGGCTGTCGATACTGCCGCGCATGGCCGTCAGCGGTGTGCGCAAGTCATGGGACACCGAGGCCAGCAAGGCACTGCGCAACTGTTCAGTTTCACCGTGCAGGCGCGCCGCCTCCAGGTCATGGGCCAGGTTGGCCCGCGCCAGTGCCTGGGCCACCGGCTGCACCAGCGCCTCGAGCAAGCGTCGACCATGGCCGTCGAGCCGCCCGGGCTGTCGCTCGCTCACCGCCAGCAGCGCCAGCACCTGCCCTTCCAGGGTCAGCGGCAACCACCACCAGCGCCCGGCGGGCAACGTCGCCGTGCCCAGCCCAGCCGGCTGGGCATGGTTGCCGGCCCACTGCGCGGCGGCCAGTTCGGTGGTCGAGAACTGCGCTGTGCTGCTGTGGGCCACCTTCCAGCCCTGCTCGCCGCGCTCGAGCAGACAGATGTCCAGCCCAGGCCAACCGTGCAAGTGCTGCGCGGCCGCGCTGAACACCGCCTGGCGGTCGGTCGCCGCCGCCAGCAGCCGGGACAGTTCCAGCAGTTGCGCGGTGTGCGCCTGGGTTTCGCGCAGGGCACTGAGCTGCTGACGCTGGCGTGCCGCCAGATTGCCCGTGAGCGCCGCCATCAACAGAAAGAACAGCAGGGTCAAGACGTCTTCCTGACGCTGGATGCTCAGGGAAAAGTTGGGCGGAATGAACAGAAAGTCGTACGCCAGGAACGACAGCGCCGCGCAGCTGAGCGCCGGCCCCGGGCTGCTGCGTACCGCCACCAGCAGCACTGCGGCGAGAAATACCAGAGAGATATTGGGCAGGTCCAGCACCTGCGCCACCGCCCAGGCCAGTCCGCTGGCCAGCAGCGTGGCGGTCAGCGCCAGGGCATATTCGCGCCGGCGTCCAACGGGCCGCGCACGGCGTGGTTGCGGCGCATGTTCTTGAGTCCGCGCCAGTACGTTGATCTCGATGCCGCTGGGCTGGCGCAGCAAGCGCTCGGCCAGGCCCGCGCCGAAGCGGCGTCGACGCGACTGGCCGACCAGCACCAGATTGGCGCGACGGTCGGCGGCATGCTGCAGCAAGGTCCTGGCCACTTCCGCATCGCGCAGCTCCACCACCTCGCCGCCCAGGCGTTCGGCCATCTGCTGGGCCAGCTGCAGGCGCTGGCGCGCCGCTTCGTCGAGTAGCGCGCCGTTATCCACATGGACCACCGACCAAGGCAGATGGCGGCGACGCGCGACGCGGCTGGCGTGGCGCACCAGGCGCTCGGCCTGCTCGTCGCCGGCAATGCCCACCAGCAGCCGTCCCCGGACGCTGGGAGCCTGCTGGCCGAGGCTGCGATAACCTTCGTGCAGATCGTCGTCGACCTGGGCCGCCGCTGTTTGCATGGCCAGCTCGCGCAGGGCGCTGAGATTGGTCTGGGTGAAGAACGCGTCGATGGCCGCCCGCGCCTGCTCGGGCACGTACACCTTGCCCTCGCGCAGGCGTTCGAGCAGCTCGCGCGGCGGCAGGTCGATCAGCAGCAGATCGTCGGCTTCCTGCACCACCCAGTCGGGCAGGGTTTCGCGCACCTGCACGCCGGTGATCGTCTGGACCTGGTCGTTCAGGCTTTCCAGGTGTTGCACGTTGACCGTGGTGTAGACGTCGATACCGGCGGCGAGCAGCTCCTGCACGTCCTGCCAGCGCTTGGCGTGGCGGCTGCCGGGGGCATTGCTGTGCGCCAGTTCGTCGACCAGCACCAGGGCCGGGCGGGCAGCGAGCACCGCGTCCAGGTCCATTTCCTCCAGCATCACGTCGCGGTACTGGCAACGCAGCAGCGCCTGCTGAGGCAGGCCGACCAGCAGCGCTTCGGTTTCTGCACGACCGTGGGTCTGTACCACCGCGGCCAGTACGGTGATGCCCTGACGCTGACGGGCATGGGCGGCCTGCAGCATGGCGTAGGTCTTGCCAACGCCGGGGGCGGCGCCAAGAAACACTTTCAAACGCCCACGCCCAGTGCTGGGCAAGGCAGCCAGCAAGGCATCGGCGCGGCCGGAATCACTCATGGCGCAGGCTCGTCATCATCGGGACTGCGACGGTAGCCGATCCAGCGCCTGGTTCAAAGCCAGTACGTTGACCACGGCCGGGCCGACGAGGGGCGCTTCGGTATGTGCCTGCACCAGCGCGCGCAGGGCTGACTCGGCGAGGCCGCGCTCGCGTGCCACCCGTGGCACCTGGTAGTTCACCGCCGCCGGTGGCAGATGAGGGTCCAGGCCGCTGGCCGAGGTGGTCAACAGCGCCAGCGGAACCGGACCTTGCTGCGCATCGAACTGTTGATCGGCCTGCGCCAGCACGCGAGTGCCCAGTGCGGGATTGCTCGGCGCCAGGTTGCTCGCACCGCTGGCCAGTGTGCCGTAGTCCGCCGCCGAAGGCCGTGAATGAAACCAACGCTCATCGGTAAAGGCCTGGGCGAGCAAAGCGGAACCGCGCACCTCGCCCTGCGCATCGCGCACCAGGCTACCGTTGGCCTGGGTAGAGAATGCCAACTGGCCTACCCCCCACACCAGCAGTGGATAGGCCGCGCCAGTGAGCAGGGTCATCGACAGAATCAGGCTCAAGGCCGGACGCAACAAACTGTTCATCATTCAAGCTCCAGGGTCAGACCAGATGCAATGCAGTGAGGACGAGGTCAATGGCCTTGATGCCGATGAAGGGCACCACCAGGCCACCCAGGCCATAGATCAGCACGTTGCGCCGCAACAACTGCGCAGCGCTGTTGGCCTGCACCCGCACACCGCGCAGGGCCAGGGGAATCAACACGATGATGATCAAGGCGTTGAAGACGATGGCCGAAAGGATCGCGCTTTGCGGGCTGGCCAGGTTCATCACGTTGAGCACGCCCAGGGACGGATACACCGCGGCAAAGAGTGCCGGCAGGATGGCGAAATACTTGGCGACGTCGTTGGCGATGGAAAAGGTGGTCAGCGCGCCGCGGGTGACCAACAGTTCCTTGCCGATGCGCACGATGTCCAGCAACTTGGTCGGGTCGCTGTCCAGATCGACCATGTTGGCCGCCTCGCGTGCAGCCTGGGTACCGTCGTTCATTGCCACGCCGACGTCGGCCTGGGCCAGCGCCGGTGCGTCGTTGGCGCCATCGCCGCACATCGCCACCAGCCGCCCATCGGCCTGTTCCTGGCGAATGCGCGCCAGCTTCTTCTGCGGCGTGGCCTCGGCCAGCACATCGTCGACGCCGGCTTCGGCGGCGATGGCCGCCGCGGTCAGTGGGTTGTCGCCGGTCACCATGACGGTGCGGATGCCCAGCTTGCGCAACTGCTCGAAGCGCTCGCGAATGCCCGGCTTGACCACATCCTTCAAGTGGATCGCCCCCAGCAATTGCTTGTCTCGGCACACCAGCAGCGGCGTGCCGCCACTTTGCGCGATGCGCTCGATATGGTCGGCCAGTGCGGCCGGAAGCTGCGCCCTGGACTGGCCGATGTAGGCCAGCAGCGAGTCGACTGCGCCCTTGCGGTAGCACTGCTGGTCGAGGTCGACGCCGGACAGGCGCGTCTGCGCGCTGAACGGCACCGACTGCCAGCGCTCGGCGGACGGCTCGTCGACGCTGAACAACGGACGGATGAACTCGACCACCGAACGCCCTTCCGCCGTCTCGTCGCCCAGCGACGCCAACAGCGCGCCTTCGGCCATTTGCGCATCGCTGACGCCGGGGGCGGCGTACAAAGCGCTGCACCGGCGGTTGCCGAAGGTAATGGTGCCGGTCTTGTCGAGCAGCAGCACATGGACGTCGCCGGCCGCTTCAACCGCGCGGCCGGACTTGGCCACGACGTTGAGCCTCACCAGGCGGTCCATGCCGGCGATGCCGATGGCCGACAGCAGGCCGGCGATGGTGGTCGGAATCAGCGTCACCAGCAGCGCCAGGAGGAACACCAGGGGCAAGCTGTGCCCGGAGAAGCGGGCGAAGGGCTGCAGGGTCACCACCACCAGCAGGAAGACCATGGTCAGGCCGATGAGCAGGATGTCCAGCGCCACTTCGTTGGGGGTCTTCTGGCGCTTCGCACCTTCCACCAGCGCAATCATCCGGTCCAGGGTCGATTCGCCGGGGTCGGTGCTGATCTCGATCAGCAGCCAGTCGGACACCACCAGGGTGTTGCCGGTGACCGCCGAGCGATCGCCGCCCGACTCGCGGATCACCGGCGCCGATTCGCCCGTGATGGCGGCTTCGTTGACCGCAGCGATGCCCTCACGCACCTCGCCGTCGCCGGGGATCATCTGCCCGGCTTCGACCCGCACCACATCGCCCTTGCGCAGCACAGTGGCGGCGACGGTTTCGAAACTGCCGTCGGCGCACTGTCGGCGTGCCTGCAAGCCCTGGCTGCCCGCTTTCAAGCTGTCGGCGCGCGCCCTGCCGCGGCCCTCGGCCAAGGCTTCGGCAAAATTGGCAAACAGCAGGGTAAACCACAGCCACACGGCGATCTGTACGGCGACCGCGGCTGGCACCGCCGGGTCGGGCAGCAGGCACAGGCCGGTGGTCAGTACGGCGCACAACTCCACCACCAACAGCACAGGGCTGCGCAGCAGTCGCCGCGGGTCGAGCTTGACGAAGGCCTGCAGCAGCGCCGGTCGCCACAAGGCACCCAGGGTGGCCCCGGCGGGCGGTGATGGTTGCGTGGCAGCGGCAACGGTCGATCGGTTCATTGTCCAGGCCTCAGAAATGCAGGTTCAAGTGCTCGGCGATCGGCCCCAGGGCCAGCACCGGCAGGAAAGTCAGGCCGCCCACTATCAGCAGGGTCACGGTCAGCAGGGTGATGAAC
Source organism: Pseudomonas baltica (assembly GCF_014235765.1). Classification (GTDB taxonomy): domain Bacteria; phylum Pseudomonadota; class Gammaproteobacteria; order Pseudomonadales; family Pseudomonadaceae; genus Aquipseudomonas; species Aquipseudomonas baltica. The sequence goes on along the minus strand of NZ_JACMYH010000002.1, from coordinate 396,583 downwards.
AGCAGGCCATGGGTGGCGAAGCTGTCGGCGCTGGGCGCACTGGCGTTCTTGCTGGCCAGCGCCCCGGCCAGGGCAAGTACCGGCAGGATGTAGCCGAAGCGCCCGATCAGCATGCCCAGGCCCAGCATCAGGTTGTGAAAGGCGGTGTTGGCGGACAGGCCGGCGAAGGCCGAACCGTTGTTGGCGCTGGCCGAGGTGTAGGCATACAGCAACTGCGTGAAGCCATGGGGGCCCGGATTGCTCACGGCGCTCGCCGGCCCCGGCAGGCTGACGGCGATGGCGCTGAGCACCAGCACGCCGACCGGCATCACCAGCAGGCTCGCCACCAGCCAGCGGACCTCGCGTGCCTGCAGCTTCTTGCCCAGGTACTCGGGGGTTCGACCGATCATCAGTCCGGCCAGGAACACGGTCAGCAGCACGTTGAGCAGCATGCCGTAGAGACCGGCGCCAACGCCGCCGAAAATCACCTCGCCGAGCATCATGTTGACCAGAGCGACCATCCCGGAGAGCGGGTTGAGGCTGTCGTGCATGGCATTGACCGAACCGTTCGAGGCGGCCGTGGTGGTCACCGACCAGAGCACACTGGCCGTGGTGCCGAAGCGGCTTTCCTTGCCTTCCAGCGGGGCCGCCTGCTCGACCATGGCGCTGGCCAGCAGCGGGTTGGGTTGCTGCTCGGCATACAGCGACAAGCCGATGCCCAGCAGCAACAGGGTCAGCATGCAGGCCAGAATCGCCCGGCTCTGGCGCAGGTCCTTGACGTAATGGCCGAAGGTGAAGACCAAGGCGGCCGGGATGGTCAGAATGGCTGCCAATTCGAACAGATTGCTCCACGCCGTGGGATTCTCGAACGGATGCGCCGAGTTGACCCCGAAGAATCCGCCGCCGTTGGTGCCCAACTGCTTGATGGCGATCTGGCTTGCAGCCGGGCCGAGCGGGATGGTCTGCGCGTTGCCTTGCAGGGTCAGCGCTTCCACGTACGGGGCGAACGTCTGCGGCACGCCCTGCCATAGAAGGAACACGGCCAGCAGCAGCGCCAGCGGCAGCAGGCCATACAATGTGGCGCGGGTCACATCGACCCAGAAGTTGCCAAGAGTACTGGCCGAGCGCCGGCTGATGCCGCGACACAGCGCTACCAGCACGGCCAGGCCGGTTGCGGCGCTGAGGAAATTCTGCACACCCAGCCCGGCCATCTGGCTGAGGTAGCTGAGCGAGGTTTCGCCGCTGTAGGCCTGCCAGTTGGTGTTGGCCATGAAGCTGACGGCGGTGTTGAACGCCAGGGTCCACTCCTGGCCAGGCAGGTGCTGGGGATTGAGCGGCAGGTAGCCTTGCAGCATGAGCAGGGCGAACAACACGCCGAACCCGGCCAGATTGAAGGCGAGCAGAGCCAGGGCGTAGCGCTGCCAACTCTGCTGCTGTTGCGGGTCGATACCGGCGAACCGGTAGCAAAGCCTTTCCACTGGCTGCAGCGGTACGCTGAGCCAGGTGCGCTGGCCTTCCATGACTTTGTAGTAGAAACGTCCAAGCCAGGGCGCGGGCAGCAACACCAGGGCGAGGAAGGCCGCTATCAGTGCGAAATCGTGACTGTGCATGACCGACTAGCCTCCACTGGCGCGCAAGAGGGCGACGAGCAGGTACACGAACAAGCCGATGGCCAGCAGCAGGAACAGGCCGTCCAGAACAGACATGAGCAATATCTCCAGGCACGGCGGGCGCCGCTTGTCGACATTCTCCAAGGCCTGGGCGTAAAGGCGCGAGATCGATACCCCGGCGTCGCCGTAAAGAACGCGTAAAGATCGGTGGGTCACATCCTGCCCAGCGCGGCGCATGGGAACGCCGGGGCCGAACGGCTATCATGGCGGCCTTCCCTGCCCCCTGGAGCCTTCATGCGCCTGTTCCACACCTCCGACTGGCACCTCGGCCAAAGCCTGCACGGTCAGGAGCGCGACTTCGAACACGCAAGCTTCCTGCGCTGGTTGCTGCGCCAGCTCGCCGAGCGCCAACCCGACGTGCTGCTGGTGGCAGGCGATATCTTCGACACGGTCAACCCGCCCGTGCGCGCCCAGGAGCGCTTGTACAACTTCATCGTCAGCGCCCACGAGCAGCAGCCGCAGCTGACCATCGTGATGATCGCCGGCAACCATGACTCGGGTTCGCGCATCGAACTGCCCGGGCCGTTGATGCGCCGCCTGCGCACCCACGCGCTGGGCCGGGTGATGTGGCTCGAGGATGGCCGCCTCGACAGCGAACGGCTGTTGCTGCCGCTGCCCGATGCCAAGGGCGAAGTGCAAGCCTGGTGCCTGGCCCTGCCCTTCCTGCGCCCTGCCGAGGTGACCGGCGCAGCCCTGGGCGAGGATTACCTGCAGGGCATCGCCCGTGTGCACGAAATGCTGATTGCCGCCGCCAATGCCCGACGCTCGTCGGGGCAGGCGCTGATTGCCATCAGCCATGCGCACATGGCCGGCGGTTCGGTGTCGATGGAGTCCGAGCGCAGCCTGGTGATCGGCAGCGCCGAGGCCCTGCCGGCCAGCCTGTTCGATGCCAGCATCAGCTACGTTGCCCTGGGCCATCTGCACAAGCCGCAGAAGGTCAACGGCGAATCGCGCATTCGCTACAGCGGTTCACCCATCCCGCTGTCATTTTCCGAAATCGAATACCCGCATCAGATCCTCGAGATCGAATGCGCTGGCGAGCAACTGGTGAGTGTGGAACCGATCCTCATCCCACGCGCCGTCGACCTGTTGCGCATCGGCCCGGCGCCCTTGCCGCAGGTGCGCGAACAGTTACAGCAACTGCCGGACGTGGACCTGTTGGCCGACCTCCTGAGCTACCCCTGGCTGGAAGTGCGAGTGGTACTCGACGAGCCACAACCGGACCTGCGCCAGCACATCGAAACCGCCCTGCAAGGCAAGGCCGTGCGTCTGGTGCGGATCGCCGCCGAATACGCCGGGCGCGCCAACGCCGACAACGAAGACGTCGGTGCCTTGATCGAACTGGATCAGCTCAGCCCCCACGAATTGTTCAGCCGCGCCTGGCTGGACAGTTATGGCAGCGAGGTGGACGAACAGACCCTGGATGACTTTGCTCGGTTGTTGCAGGAAGTGCAGTTGGAGGGCGAAACCCCATGAAGATCCTGGCCATTCGCCTGAAGAACCTGGCCTCGCTGGCCGGTCCGTTCGAATTGGATTTCACTGCCGAACCACTGGCCAGTGCTGGTCTGTTCGCCATTACTGGCCCCACCGGCGCGGGCAAGAGCACTTTGCTCGATGCCCTGTGCCTGGCCTTGTTCGGCGCCGTGCCGCGCCTGGGCAACGCGTCGCAGAGCGCCAAGGTGCCGGACGCCGATGGCGAGATCGGCAGTTACGACCCGCGCACCTTGTTGCGTCGTGGTACCGGGGCAGGCTACGCGGAAGTGGATTTCCTCGGCGTCGACGGTCGTCGCTATCGCGCGCGCTGGGAAGCCAACCGCGCACGGGACAAACCCGGCGGCAAGTTGCAGAACAGCCGGCAGTCGCTGCGCGACCTGGACAACGACCAGCTACTGGCCAGCCAGAAAGGTGAATACAAGCAACTGCTCGAGGCTCGCCTGGGGCTCAACTTCGAACAGTTCACCCGTGCGGTGATGTTGGCGCAGAGCGAGTTCAGTGCCTTTCTCAAGGCCGATGACAACGAGCGCAGCGAGCTGCTGGAAAAGCTTACCGACACGGCGCTGTACACGCGCCTGGGCAAGCGCGCCTTCGAAAAGAGCCGCGACGCCCGCGAGCAGCTCAAGCACTGGCAAGACCAGGCCACCGGCATCGCGCCACTGGCGGTCGAGGCCCGTACGGCCCTGGACCTGGAGTTCCAGAGCGCCAGCGAGCAACTGCGCCAGCAGCAAGCGCGCCTCAAGGAGGTGGAACGGCAGCAGCAGTGGCACCGCGAAGACCAGCGCCTGACCGACGACTGCCAGGCGGCACGGCAGCAGGTGGAAGACGCGTCCCAGGCGTGGGAAGCAGGCGCCGAGCAGCGTTTCCAACTGCACATGCTCGAACAACTGGCACCGCAACGCTACCTGTTCGGCCGCGAGCAGGAAGTGCACACCCAACTCCTGCCCTTGGCCGAACGCATCGAGCTGTCGCGTTCGCGGCAGCAACAGCAAGCGCTGCAGCGCCAGCAACTGGACGAGCAACGCGAACAGGCCGAGCGCACGCTGCATCAGGCGTTGGCGCAACAGGCCGAAGCGCAGCCCCGGTTGCAGCAGGCCTTCGACGAGCAGTCGAACCGGAGCCGATTGCAGGCCGAGCTCGAACCCCTGAATCCGGCGCTGGCCGAAGCAGAGCGGCAGCTTTCGTCCGGGGCGCAGGCGTTGCTGGGCATGGAGCAGCAACAGGCCGAGACTGGCAAACGCCTGCAGCAGGTCGCCGACTCGCTCGAACGCAGCGCCGAGCTGGCACCGCTGGCCACCACCTGGAACGCCTACCTGCCACGCCTGCAGCACGTGGTGACGCTGAGCAGTCGCCTGCGCCAGGGTCAGACCGAGCTGCCAGACTTGCAGGCTCAGGCACACGCCACACAGACGAGCCTGGAAGCGCATCAAACAGACCTTGCCCGCGTCTTTCAGCATGCCCCGTGCGGCGTCGAGGAGCTGCCTGAGCGCTTGCAGCAACTGACCCAGCGTCTGCAACAGCAACGCCTGGCGCTGGGCGGTGTACAGGAACTGGAACGGCTGTGGCAGCGGCGCAACGCTGTCCAGGAACGTCTTGAACAAGGACGCCAGCAGCAGGCCACCTTGCTGGCCCGGCGCGAGCAACTGACCGCGCAGGGGCTGGAGGTCCGCGCGGCCCACGAACACGCCGAGCAAGCCCTGACGTTGACCCTGCAACTGCTCGAACGCCAGCGCCTGGCGCGCAGCGAAAGCGTCGAACAGTTGCGCGAACGGTTGCAGCCCGAACAGCCCTGCCCGGTCTGTGGCAGTGTCGAGCACCCCTATCACGCTCCCGAGGCGCTGTTGCAGGCGCTATCGGCGCACGATGACGATGAAGAGCAACGCGCGCGCGCTGCGCTGAAGCCGCTGTCCGAACGCCTGATCGAGCTGCGTACCGAAGTCGGCGCGCTGATCGAGCAGCACAAGCAGCTCAAGGCGCAGGAGCAACAATTGCTCGACCAGCCGGATGGCGCCGAATTGGCCCGGCATCCGCTCTACCCTGCCCTTGCCGACGCCGAGCAGGCGGATGACTGGCTGCGCGACACCGTGGCCAGCCACACTCGCCTGATCGATGAGGATGAACGGCAGCAGAACAGCCTGCTGGCCTTGCAACAGCAGGCAACCACCTTGCAGCGCGCCGTGGCGCAAGCTGGGGAAACCAGCCAGCAGGCGCGGCAGACGCTGCAGGCGCATCAGGCCCACGTTGACGCCGACCGGCAACGGCTCGACGAAGAGCTGCAGGCGTTGGCCAGCCAGTTGCCCGCCGCTCGCCTGCAGGCCCTGCGCGAGCAACCGGCACAGACGTTCATGGCGCTGGAGCAGAGCATCGGCGAGCGTCTGGCGCAGATCGAGCAGCGGGACGAGGAACAGGCCGAGTTCGACACCCGCGCGCGCCGCATCGAGCAGGCCCGCAGCGAGCATGCGCGGCACCGAACCGACTGCGAGCAGCAACGCCTGCGGGTCGCGGCACTGTCCACGCACCTGCAGACCTGCGAAGCACGGCTGCGCGAATTGCTGGGCGAGCATGCCCAGGCTGCCGCCTGGCAGACGGCCTTGCACGATCAGGTCGAGACGGCGCGCGAGCAGGAACGGCAAGTCGACCGCCAGCAACAGGATCTACGAACCCAGACAGTGCAGACCGCCAGCGCCCTGGAGGCCGACACTCAGCAGCAGGCCCAACTGCAGCGAGCCCTGGCCGACGTGCAGCAAGCCCTGCACGCCTGGCGCGAGCAGCGTCCGCAACTGGACGACGATGGGTTGCGGGCACTGCTCGCCATCGATGAACCCCAGGTCGATGCGCTGCGCAGCCGCCTGCAAACCACGGAAAGGGCCTTGGAACAGGCGCGCATCCGCCTGCACGAACGCGAACAGCGCCAGCAGGCCCATCGCGCAGAGCTCGACGCGATCGCCAGCGCCGAAGCACTGGACGCACAACACGCCGCCCTGCTGCTGGACGCCGAACGGCAGGAACATCACTGCGCCGAACTGCGCGCCCGGCAGACCGAAGACCAGCGCCGGCACGGTGCCAACCAGGCCCTGCAGACGCAGATTGCCGAGGCCGATGCGCTCTACCAGCGCTGCGCGCGACTGGCGGCGCTGATCGGCTCGGCCGAGGGCGATCGCTTCCGCAAGATTGCCCAGGCCTACAACCTCGACCTGCTGGTGCACCACGCCAACGTGCAACTGCGCCAGCTGGTGCGGCGCTACCGGCTCAAGCGCGGCGGCAGCATGCTCGGGTTACTGGTGCTGGACACGGAAATGGGCGACGAACTGCGCTCGGTGCATTCGTTGTCGGGCGGGGAAACGTTTCTGGTTTCACTGGCATTGGCTTTGGGCCTGGCGTCGATGGCCTCGAGCACACTGCGCATCGAGTCGCTGTTCATCGACGAAGGCTTCGGCAGCCTGGATCCCGAGTCGCTGCAGCTGGCCATGGACGCCCTCGACGGCCTGCAGGCGCAGGGCCGCAAGGTGGCAGTGATTTCCCACGTGCAGGAGATGCACGAGCGCATTCCGGTGCAGATTCAGGTGCGGCGCCTGGGCAACGGCTTGAGCAGCGTGCAGGTCACCGGCTGAGGCGGCGTTCCCACGGTTGCGCCTACTGCCGCGCAGCCGGGGGTCAACGGCCGACCATCATCGGGTGAGGAATTTTACGTCCGAGGGGGCATCCTGCGCGAAGCGCTGCACCGTCTCACCCAGCTTGCCGGTGCTCGCATCGCGCCTGAGCACGGTGATCTGGTTGCTTTTCTGGTTGGCGATCAACAGGAAGTGGCCGGTGGGGTCGAGGGTGAATTCACGCGGATGATCGCCGTCTACGTCACGACGCTGGATTTCCTCGAGCTGGCCATTGCCGGCTGCAACGCTGAACACCAGCATCTGATTCGCCGTGCCGCGGTTGCTCACATAGAGAAAGCGGCCATCGGCCGACAGGTGCAACGCGCCGCTTGCGCTTTGCTTGCCGGCCGTGCCCAGTTCGAGCAGTTGCTGGCGTACCAGGTTGCCGTCCCTGACGTCGAACATGGCCAGTTGACCGCTCATTTCCAGGGTCAGGTAGGCGTGCTTGCCATCGCGACTGAACAGCAGATGACGCGGGCCACTGCCGTCCGGCAGCTGGACCGAGGCAGGTTGCGCCGGCACCAGTGGGCGCTCGGCAGACTCGGGCTGGTAGCGGTACACGTACACCCGGTCGGCGCCCAGGTCGCTGGCATAGACGTAGTTGCCAGAGGGCAGCGATACCACCGAATGCACATGCGGCCCGGCCTGACGCTCGGGATTCACCTGGCTGGCAACGTGCTTGAGCTGTTGCACCACCTCGCTGAGCGTGCCGTTCTCGGCCACCTTGAACACGCTCAGGCTGCCACCTGGATTGGCGTTCACGGCATAGTTGGAAACGAACAGGTAGCGCCCGTCCTGGCTCAGGCTGGAATGGGTCGGTTCATCGCCCCGGGTGGCCACCTGGCTGACCTGGCTGAGTTCGTGGGTGTTGCCGTCCACTGTGAAACTGCTGACTTTGCCGACCACTTCTTTCTGCCCGGGGCCGTTTTCGTTGACCACGAACAGACGCCGCTGGTCCTGGGACAAGGTCAGCCAGGATGGGTTGGAACTCTTGAATGTCTGCCGTGGCTGCGCCTCGATCTGGCCAGTGGTGCTGTCGAAGGCATAGCGGTAGATGCCTTCGCTGGCACCCTGGGTATAGGTGCCTACCAGCAGGTCATATTTGTCGGCAGCGCCGGCGTGCAGTGAGGTCAGGGCCAAACCGTTGACAAGCATAGATAGCAGAACTCGCTTCATGAAGGTCTCTCCGAGCCTGTTGTGAGTGGCCGATTTTTCGTGGCACCGAATGTTGTAGCGGCAGCAGGAGCAAACGTGGATCGGTCTCTACAGACCGCAGCGTTCAAGCCTGGGTTTCATCTTCATCTTCATCGTCGCGGGCCGAGAACGCACTGAGGCACGTCAGCTGGTGCGAGACGCCGGCCTGGCTGATGACGAAGCTGTTCGGTTCGGCGCCGGGCTGGGCGGCCTGCTGTTCTTGCAGGGTGAACTGCCAGCGCTTGAGTTCGCGACCGTCCATGCACTGGATGTGCAGGGTGTGCTCCTCGTCGAAGGAAAAATCGAAGGCGTGCAGGGTGTCGATCAGCAGCATGTCGCAGGTTTGCAGCGCGATAGGCAGGCTCATGGTCGGATCTCCGGGGGTGATATCCGACCATGATAACCGCGATGCGCGCCTCTGGCCTGCTCGCCAGTACGCGCTACAGGATGCCCACGTTGCCCGGTGCGAAAGCGGCCTCGGCCTGGCCGACGCTGTTCACCAAAGGCGCGCCGAAGGCGGGCAGGCTGATTTCGAACTGGTCACCCAGCTGGGTGACGACGCCGTCGGCGAACGACAGCGTGGCGGTGCCGAAGAAATGCACATGCACGTCGCCAGGATTGAGAAACTGCGCGTACTTGAAATGGTGGTACTCGAGGTTGTCGAAGCTGTGGCACATGTTCGCTTCGCCACTGAGGAATTCCTTCTCCCAGATCACCTCGCCAGCCCGGCGGATACGGCTGGTGCCGACAAGGTGCTCGGGCAGCTCACCCACGCGCAGCTCGGGGCCGTAGCTGCAGCTGCGCAGCTTGGAATGGGCGAGGTAAAGGTAGTTCTTGCGCTCCATCACGTGGTCGGAGAACTCATTGCCCAGGGCGAACCCCACGCGATACGGCCGTCGATCCGGGCCGATCACGTACAGCCCACCCAGCTCGGGCTCTTCGCCGGCGTCCTCGGCAAACGGCGGCACCGGGAATGCCTGGCCGGGCCGCACGACAATGCTGCCATCGCCTTTGTAGAACCACTCCGGCTGCACGCCAGGCCGGCCTGCAGCAGGCTTGCCGCCCTCCACGCCCCACTGGAACACTTTCATGCTGTCGGTAACGGCGGCGTCACCGCTTTGCTGGTGCATCTTGTCGCGGGTGGCGGCGCTGCCCAGGTGGGTCAGGCCGGTGCCGGTCACCAGCATATGGGCCGGGTCGGGGTGATCCAGAGGCGCGAGAACGCGACCCTGTTCGAGCAGCTGCGCGTAATCATGCTGTTCACCCAGGCCACACCCGTCCACCGCCTGGGCCAAGCCGTGGCCTGCGGCAATGGCGTTCATGGCCAGCTCGCGGACACTGTGGGCGCCGCGCACTTCGTGCACGCGGTCGCCATCGACCAACCCCACCCGACGTTGCCCGTCTTTCAATTCGAATTGCACCAGATGCATGATCGCTTCCTCTTGCTGAATTCAGGTACGGGCGCTGGCGGCGAACGCATCGGCCGGCAACACGTGGCGGCGCTCCAGGAGCTGGTAGACCACTGCGGTCAGCAGTAGCCCGAACACCATCACGCCGCTGAGAAAATACAGGCCGCTGGCCAGGTTGCCGGTGTACTCCTTGAGTGCGCCGATCACGAACGGCCCGATGTAGCCGCCCAGGTTGCCCACCGAGTTGATCAGGGCAATGCCCGCCGCCGCACTGGCACCGGCGAAGAAGCGGCCCGGCAGGGTCCAGAACACCGCCGTGCAGGAGAACAGGCTGAACGCGACCAGGCACAAAGCCGCCAGCTGCGCCGCCGGCACACTCAGCCAGGCGCTGAGAAACAGGCCGACAGCGCCCAGCACGTACAGCACGGCCAGGTGACCGTAGCGGTCGTTGAGGCGATCGGAACTGCGCGGGATGAGCAACAGACCGACGATGCCGAATACATAAGGCACCGACGACACGAAACCGGTGGTCAGGTCACTGCCACCGAACTGTTTGATCAGGGTCGGCAACCACAGGCCCAGGCCATAGATGCTCAAGGTGACCGGCAGGTAGAACAACGCCAGCAGCAACACGCGAAAATCCTTGAGCGCGTGCAGTGGGTTGCCATGCCGGGTCTGCCCATAGGCCTGCAGGTCCTTCTCGAGTTCGTCGGCCAGCCAGTTCTTTTCCTCCTGGTTCATCCATTTGACCTGCTGCGGGCCGTCGGGCAGCCAGCGCAGCACCGGCCAGGTGAGCAGGATGGCCGGGGTACCGATGACGATGAACAGCCACTGCCAGCCATGCAGGCCCTGTACGCCGTCCATGCCCAGCAGGGCACCGGACACTGGCCCGGTGATCATCATGGCGATGGGCTGGGACAGGATGAACAGGCCGAGGATCTTGCCGCGATGACGGACCGGAAACCACTGCGTGATGTAGTACAGCACGCCGGGGAAGAAGCCCGCTTCGGCAGCGCCCAGCAGAAAGCGCATGACATAGAAGCTGTGCGGCCCCTGCACGAAGGCCATGCCGATGGTGATGGCGCCCCAGGTGATCATGATGCGCGCGAACCAGCGGCGTGCGCCGAAGCGTTCGAGCATCAGGTTGCTGGGAATTTCCAGGAGGAAGTAGCCGATGAAGAACAAGCCGGCACCCAGGCCGTAGGCCGCATCGCCGATGCCCACGTCTGCGCCCATGTGCAGCTTGGCGAAGCCCACTGCGGAGCGATCCACGTAGGCGATCAGGTACAGCAGAATCAGGAACGGAATCAATTTGAAGGTGATGCGGCGTATAAGCCCCAATTCCTGGCTCATGGGATTGATCTCCACTTTCTTGTTCTTATGGTCGTTGACGTGCGACGGCTGTACGGACACTCGCCGGTGTCTCGCTGAAACCTGCAGCCCTCATTGAAATCGACTTTATAGTATTACTATTTACTGCACAAGCTCTTCCAATCGTCGTTTCAATGGCCTATTTTTAGGGCATACACAAAAACAAGTCTTACAATAAGGGAGCCACCATGCCTGATAACAAAACGCCCCTGCGCTCGGCCCAATGGTTCGGTACGGCAGACAAGAACGGCTTCATGTACCGCAGCTGGATGAAGAACCAAGGCATCGCCGACCACCAGTTCAACGGCAAGCCGATCATCGGCATCTGCAACACCTGGTCCGAGCTGACGCCGTGCAACGCCCACTTCCGTACCATCGCCGAACACGTCAAGCGGGGCGTGATCGAAGCCGGTGGTTTTCCGGTGGAATTCCCGGTGTTCTCCAATGGCGAGTCCAACCTGCGGCCCACGGCGATGCTGACCCGCAACCTGGCGAGCATGGACGTCGAGGAAGCCATTCGCGGCAACCCGATCGACGGCGTGGTGCTGCTCACCGGCTGCGACAAGACCACCCCTGCCCTGCTGATGGGCGCGGCGAGCTGCGACGTACCGGCCATCGTGGTCACGGGCGGGCCGATGCTCAACGGCAAGCACAAGGGCCGCGACATCGGTGCCGGCACCATCGTCTGGCAGATGCATGAGTCGTACAAGGCCGGCCAGATCAGCCTGGACGAATTTCTCTCCGCCGAAGCCGGCATGTCGCGCTCGGCCGGTACCTGCAACACCATGGGCACGGCCTCCACCATGGCCTGCATGGCCGAAGCACTGGGCACCTCGCTGCCGCACAATGCGGCCATTCCGGCGGTGGATTCGCGCCGCTACGTGCTGGCGCACATGTCCGGCATGCGGGCGGTGGCGATGGTCCGCGAAGACTTGCGCCTGTCCAAGATTCTGACTAAAGAGGCGTTCGAGAACGCCATCCGGGTGAATGCGGCCATTGGCGGATCGACCAATGCGGTGATCCATCTCAAGGCGATTGCCGGGCGTATCGGCGTCGAGCTGGAGCTCGACGACTGGACCCGGATCGGCCGTGGCACGCCGACCCTGGTGGACCTGCAGCCCTCCGGGCGCTTCCTGATGGAAGAGTTCTACTATGCCGGCGGCCTGCCAGCCGTGCTGCGACGCCTGGGTGAAAACGGCCTGATTCCTCATCCAGATGCTTTGACGGTCAACGGTCAGTCACTGTGGCAGAACGTGCAGAATTCGCCGATCTATGGCGAGGACGAGGTGATCCGCGCTATCGACAACCCATTGGTGGCCGACGGCGGAATCTGCGTGTTACGCGGTAACCTGGCGCCGCTGGGGGCAGTGCTCAAGCCCTCGGCCGCGACCCCGGCGCTGATGACCCATCGCGGCCGCGCAGTGGTGTTCGAAAACTTCGACATGTACAAGGCACGCATCAACGATCCGGACCTGGACGTGGACGCCAGCTCCATCCTGGTCATGAAGAACTGTGGACCCAAGGGTTATCCAGGCATGGCCGAGGTCGGCAACATGGGCCTGCCGGCCAAACTGCTCGCGCAGGGAGTGACCGACATGGTGCGCATTTCGGATGCGCGCATGAGCGGCACGGCCTACGGCACGGTGGTGCTGCACGTAGCGCCTGAAGCCGCCGCCGGGGGCCCGCTGGCAGTGGTTCGCGAGGGTGATTTCATCGAGCTGGACTGCGCCAGCGGGCGGTTGCACCTGGACATCTCCGACAGCGAGCTGCAGGGCCGCCTGGCCGATTGGCAGGCACCGGCGCAATCGTTGCTGGTGGGCGGCTATCGGCAGCTGTACATCGACCACGTGATGCAGGCAGACCAGGGCTGTGATTTCGATTTCCTGGTCGGCTGTCGAGGCGCCGAGGTGCCCAGGCATTCGCATTGACCCCCCCGCCCCACCGGCCTGTAGGAGCGGCCAGTGGCCGCGAAAAGAGCACCGCGGTGTGACAGGTATACCGCGGTGAATTTTTCGCGGCCGATGACCGCTCCTACGGAATAGGCGGTGATTGGGCATAAAAAAACCCGACTCCAGGTCGGGTTTTTGCATCGCAGTCAAGCAGGCCGGAAGCTTACTTGGCGCGACCTTTGTACGAACCGCCTTCACGGGTGTCGATCTCGATCATGTCGCCGATCTCGATGAAGTCCGCAACGCTCAGCTCGGTACCGTTCTTCAGTTTGGCAGGCTTCATCACCTTGCCCGAAGTGTCGCCGCGAGCGGAACCTTCGGTGTAGTCGACCTGGCGCACGATGGTGGTCGGCAGCTCGACGCTGACCAGACGCTCTTCGAAGAACACGGCTTCGCAGACGTCGGTCATGCCTTCTTCGACGAACGGCAGAACGGCCTCGATGTCTTCGGCGTTCAGTTCGTACATGGTGTAGTCGGTGGTATCCATGAACGTGTAGCTGTCACCGCTGATGAACGACAGGGTCGCTTCCTTGCGGTCCAGGATCACGTCGTCCAGCTTGTCGTCGGCACTGTAGACGGTTTCGGTCTTGTAGCCGGTCAGCAGGTTCTTCAGCTTGGTCTTCATGATCGCGCTGTTACGGCCCGACTTGGTGAATTCAGCTTTCTGAACCAACCAAGGGTCGTTGTCGATACGGATCACGGTACCGGGTTTCAGTTCTTTACCAGTTTTCATTACGAATATCCGAATTTGGATGGTGATTTACAAAAATCTAGGCCGCGTATCATAGCCAATTTCGGTAAAACTGCACCAGCGTCGTTGCAAGATCAGGCTGAGCGGCCTGTGTGACGCACCATTGCCGTGCGTGCGCGACCAGTTCCGGCCAGTGCCGAATGGCCTCGCGCCATGCCGGGCCGATGTCGGCGCCCTCCACGCTCTGGTTCCAGGCCCGCCACAGCCCGCGCAACGCGGCGTAGGCTGCGGGCGAGAGGCCCTGGCCGTAGCGATCGAGAAACGCCTCGAGTTTTTCCCAGTGCGCGTATTCCTCCTGGACGTAGATATGCCAGACCATCGGTGCGGCCGCCCACTGGGCGCGAACGAACGAGTCCTCACCGCGCACGGCATTGAAATCGCAGCACCACAGCAGCCGGTCGTACTCGCTCTGACGGACGAACGGCAGCACCTGCACCTTCAGGCTGCCCCGTTGTACCTGGCTGCCGACGTCCAGCGATGCCTCGCCCAACCATTGGCGCACGTCGGCCAGCACTCGGCCTTCGGGGACCAGCAGGTGGTTGCTGCGCGTGTCATCGGCCAGGGCATCCAGCCACGACCCCAGCCCGCTGTGCTCATAGGCGAACAACGACACCAGGCGGGCATCGGGCTCGGGCTCGACGCCCAGCCCGGCCAGAAACGTCTGTCGCGCTGCGGGATCGGCTTCGAAGGCCTCGCGGTGCTCGACCAGGCAGGCTTCGCGCAGCAAACCTCCGGTACCGGTGGTGAAGCCGGGAAAGAAGAAGAACTTGCGCAGCCCGCCCGGCTGCGGCGACGGCAGACCATGGCAGCCATCGACCCAGGTTTCGGCGCTGAGGTAATCAAGGTTCAACCACAACGGGGACCGGCTGCGCGCTGCCATGGCGTCGACGTATTCAGGCGGCAGCTTGCAGGCGAAGGCACCTACCACCACATCGGAAACCTCGGTGGCCTGCCATTCGCCGCGCCAATGGCGGACTTCCACGCCGTCGTGCCACTGCTGCGGCTGTTCGGCGCTGGCGGCAGGCCACAGACGGGCGAATGGCACCAAGTCGTCGACCCACAGGCGCACCTGCATACCGTGTTCGACCTGCAGTTGGCGGGCCAGGCGCCAGGTGATGCCGATGTCGCCGTAGTTGTCCACGACCGTGCAGAAAATGTCCCAGGTGGCCTTCATGGCTGACTCCAACGAAAACGTTTACACAAAGCCGGCTATTGTCCGCATAAACGTCCGCGCACAGAAGCACTAAAGGCGGTTCGTGCGACAATTGCCCGCTCGTTCCCACCGTCAGTCCAACCATGAACAAACCTGCCCTGTTGCAAGCCATCATCGAACGCCTGACCGTTGATCTGGACGTGGCTCAGCGTGCCGCGCAGACGGCCTATGAAACCGCCACCCATGAAGAGAACGTGGCCGAGAACAAGTACGACACGCTCGGGTTGGAGGCGTCCTACCTGGCCACCGGGCAAGCGCGGCGCATGGAAGAGATTCGCCACGGGCTGGCGAAATTCCGTGCACTGCAGTTGCGTGATCTTCAGGCAGGGATCGAACTGGGCGCACTGGTGGCGCTGGATTCTGAAAGCGGTGTGCGCCAGTGGTTTTTCCTGGGGCCCGATGCGGCGGGGTTGAAGCTGGATTTCGAAGGCTGCACGGTCATGGTCATCACCCCGCGCTCGCCATTGGGGCAAAGCCTGTTGGGCAAGAGCGTGGATGACGAAGTCAGCATGGCGGGCAATGTTCAGGTCATTGCCCAGGTGATTTGACGCCCGGCGCAAGTAGACACACCGCGTGAACCGTTGACGCGGCTTGCCTGGTACACCGCGTGCAACATTGACGCTGCGATCCCCTGTAGCAGCGGCGCAAGCCGCGTCCGGCCTCGACGCGGATTGTCTGATACACCGCATGCGCCGCCGACGCGGCTCGCGCCGCTGCTACAGGGATGGTGCAAGCCGCGTCTGTGTGCAATGCGGTTTGCCTGATATACCGCATGCGCCGCTGCTACAGGGATGGTGCAAGTCGCCTCAGTGTGCAACGCGGTTTGTTTGGCACACCGCGTGCAACATTGACGCTGCGATCCCCTGTAGCAGCGGCGCGAGCCGCGTCCGGCCTCGGCGCGGTTTGCCGGGTACACGGCGAGTGCCGTGCACGCGGCGTGGGGGTTACTTCTTGTCGGGCAGCGCGTAGGCGATCACGTAGTCACCGCGATCCGGCGACTGGCGCGCACCACCAGCGGTGATGACCACGTACTGCTTGCCCGTCTTGGGCGAAACGAAGGTCATCGGGCCGCCCTGGCTGCCAACCGGCAGACGAGCCTTCCAGGCCTCTTCACCGGTGGCCGAGTTGAACGCACGCAGGTAGTAATCCTGGGTACCGGCAATGAACACCAGGCCGCCCTGGGTCGACAGCGTGCCGCCCAGCGTCGGCATGCCGATTGGAAGCGGCAGGTGCATTTTCACCCCCATCGGCCCGGTATCCTCCACGGTCCCCACTGGCACCTGCCAGGCAACTTTCTGGGTCTTCATGTCGATTGCGGTCAAGGTACCGAACGGCGGCGCCTGGCACGGAATGCCGGCGATGGACAGGAAGCGGTTCTTGTTCACCGCATACGGCGTGCCCTTGAGCGGTACCGCACCCATGCCGGTGTTGAGCGCTTCGCCACCTGAAGACGCCTTGGCATCCTTCTGCTGAGGCACCATCTGTACCCACAGGCCCAGACGCATGTCATTCACGAAGATGAAGCCATGCACCGGGTCGGTCGACAGGCTGCCCCAGTTCATCCCGCCCAGAGACCCCGGGAAGCTGAGCGACACATCGGTACCCGGCGCGGTGTACAGACCCTCATAGCGCATTTTCTTGAACGAGATCCGGCACAGCATCTGGTCGAACGGAGTCGCACCCCACATGTCCGACTCGGTCAGGTGTTGCGCGCCGATCTGCGGCATGCCCACCGATAACGGCTGGGTCTTGGCATAGGGTTCGCCAGGAATGTCCGAGCCCTTGACTGGAATGTCCTGCACGGCGGTCAGCGGTTGACCGGTCGCGCGGTCCAGCACATAGATCTGCCCCGCCTTGGTGCCGATCACCACGGCCGGCACACTGCTGCCGTCAGGCTTGGGGAAGTCCATCAGGGTTGGCTGCATGGGCAGGTCGAAGTCCCAGAGGTCGTTGCGCACGGTCTGGTAGACCCACTTCTCTTCACCGGTGGTCGCGTTCAACGCCAGGATCGAAGCACCGTAGCGGTGATTCAGCGGCGTGCGCTCGACACCGTAGATATCGGTCGACGAACTGCCCATGGGCAGGAACACGGTGTTCATCTTCGGATCGTACGACATCGGTGCCCAACTGTTGGGCGTGCTGCGCACATAGGTGTTGTCGCCGGTCGGCGCCTGCTTGTCCTCGGGGTTGCCCGGATCGAACGCCCAGCGCATTTCGCCAGTGACCACATCGAAACCGCGGATCACACCGCCCGGCATGTCGGCCTGGACGTTGTCGGCGACGCGACCACCGACCACTACCGTGGTACCGGCCATCAACGGCGCGGAGGACAACTGATAGTAGGAATCCGGGACATTCCCCAGGCCCGCTTTCAGGTCCACCTGACCCTTGTTGCCAAAACCTTCACAGAACTCACCCGTGTCGGCATCCACGGCAATCAGGCGAGCATCGATGGTGTTGGTCAACAAGCGACGCTGGCAATTGGCACCCGGCGCGACCGCAACGGCCTTGACCGGCGTATTGCCTTCGCTCGACTCCACCACCGCACTGCTGGCGTCGAAGTAGGCCAGGCCACGGCAACGCTGCCAGACCGCAGCCTGAGCATTGATCTGGTTTTTCCACAGCTCTTTGCCGGTGTCGGCGTTCAGCGCAATGATGTTGTTGTGCGGAGTGCAGATGAACACCTTGTCACCCACCTGCAGCGGCGTGGCCTGGTCTTCAGCGCCGTTGCCATTGCTGATGGCGACGTCACCGGTGTGGTAGGTCCAGGCCGGAACCAGATCGGCGACGTTGCCGCGATTGATCTGGTCGAGAGCGGCGAAGCGGTTGCCGCCTTCATCGTTGCCGTAATGGGCCCAGTCCTTCTGCGCGTTGGCCGGCGTGACCTGAGTCAGGCCTGGGCCTTCGCCGGTCGGGGCGACCGAGGCATGCGGCACGAACATGCCGGCGGCGCCCGCCACGACGGCCACGGCCAGCAGCGCGCCGAGCGCATAGCCGGCGCGACCGCCGTTCAGCCCATTGGCGCGACGCAAGGTCGGATAGGCCAGTGCCACCACCAGGCTCAGCACGCCGAGCGCGAACAGACGGGAAATCTGCGGCCAGAAGTTGAGCCCGGCGTCGACCAGCGCCCAGATCACCGACAGCACCATGACCGCTGCGAACAGCCATGCGCCGAGCAGGCGTGACTTGAATAGGGCAATGGCGGCGACGGTCATGCCCAGGCCGGCCAGCAGGAAATACCAGCTGCCGCCCAAGGTGGCCAGGTAGCCACCACCAGCCAGGTAGAGCAGTCCGAATACGAGTACGCCCAAGGCAGCGACCCAGATGGGCCAGCGGCGCACCGCTGGTGAAGGTTGAGGCTTAGTCATGTTGCATGATCCTGTTGACGCATGAACGTTTCTGGAAGGTTGAGCAAAGTGTAGGCAAGCCTGTGCGACATGCTTGTCGGGACGATGTCGGTGAGTACTTCCACGACCTGAACGGCCTCCCGGCCGTGTTCCACAAAGGCTGCCGGGTGCCGCCACAGCATTAACTAATTAGTTAGTTACGCAACGATATCAAAAAAAACCGGCAGCTGCGACAAATCGCCCTAGCGCTGGCCGGTGAAACACTGTTGCGCAGATTGTAACGCTGCCTCGGGCTTGCCCCACGGCACGTGGGATCACGGCACATCCCTGAAGAACGCGTGACCGCCCAACACCAGCGTACAGGTCGCTCCGGCTGCCCAGGCCGGTGGCCTGGGCATGCGCAACGCATGGTAATGCGTGGCCCCGTCGGTGGGATCCGCCGTACCGCCGGCGATGACCTGTTCGGCCACCATCAGTGCCTGGGCCCATTGCGCCTGCGCAATGGGCCGAGCGCCGCTGACACAGGGGTAATTGGGATCATCAGGGTTCCAGCAGCTGAACTGCCAGGGTTTATGGCACACGCCGATGTAGCCCTCGCCCCACCAGGATCGGCGGTTGGCATCATGCACACGGTTGCGGATGACCCACGCCACCGCTATCTGCCCGGCGATGCCTTCGCCACGAGCCTCCCCCCATAGCGTTCGCGCAACGACGTCGTGTACCTGCTGAATGTGTGTCATGGTGATCTCTGCGTATGAATGGCCAAGGCGGCAAGGCTGGGCGAAGCGTCGCGACAGTCCCGATTGCCTTGCCCGCGTGGCCAGATTGCTGAGCTCCACGAGGGTTTGCCAGCCGGCAGCGATTCCCCGCCTGCCAAGTCGTGGCTGCAGTTTCCCGTGGCGAGGGTCGATGCCAAAGGCTTGAGAATTGGCGGCATTGGCTCTACAAATGTCATCGCCATGCCCGGTCCGTCGCCCCGCGCCGACCTGCCCTCGATCGACCATCCCATCACGGAGTCCCATTGCCGATGCACGCACCCGACGACGACCTGGATACCGGTGCCCACACCTCCGGCTGGGGACTGAGCCGTCTGCATGCCGCAACATCGGTCAGGTGGGTGGCCAAGCTGTTGTCGTGGGTGGCCCTGCTCACCGGTGCCACCGCGCTCTGCGAATACCTGCTGGGCCAGCCATTGCTGGGCTATCTGGTGCCGGGCCTGATGGGCATGTCGCCGTTGACCGCCATGGCGCTTTGCGCTCTGGCGCTTTCCAGCCTTCTGGGACGTCGCGCGCGACCCAGCTGGTTGCTTGCGGGCCTGGCTTCGAGCAGCGCATTCGCCTTGCTGGGCACACACCTGTTGCTCGGTGCAGACGTCTTGAGCCCGGCGGTGAACGCCTGGCTGTTTCCGCCTTCGGCGCTCCTGGTCGGTAGCGTTTCGCCGGCCACGGCGAGCTGCCTGGCTTTGCTGGGCGTGGCCCGCATGGCCCAGTTGGCTGGCCGCCACAAAGCCTGCGATGTACTTGCCCTGCTCGCCTTCGGCCTGGCCGGCATTGGCCTGCTGGGCTATGCCTACGGCGTCAAGGATTTGTACTCGGTGCTGCTGTTCAATGCCATGGCGGTCCACACCGCTGCAGCGCTGGCCTGCCTGGCTGTTTCAACGATGCTTTTTCAGGCCGATCAGGGTTGGCTTAACGTGGTCACGCTAAGCAACCGTGCAGGCGCAGTCACCCGTCGGCAATTGCTGCTCACGGCCATCCTGCCAGTGATCGGCTGGCTGTTGCTGTCGGCCATCAACGCTCGCGCCATCGGTGCGCCCGCCGCCCTGGCCCTGGTGGTGGCGACGGTGTTTCTGCCGCTGGTCATCCTGATCATCAAGGACGGCCGGGTCACGGCGCGCCTGGACCTGCAACGGCAGAAGCAGCGTCGCCTGGAAACCACCATCAGGCAGCGTCTGGAACTGGAGCTGGATCAGAAGCGCGCCGAACTGGAACAGGAGTCGGCGCAACGCATCGTCGCCGAACAGGTGATGAACCGCGCCCAACGCCTGGATGCAATCGGACAACTGACGGGCGGTATCGCCCACGATTTCAACAACCTGCTGATGGGCATTTCAGGCAACCTCGAGCTGCTGCA
This sequence comes from Pseudomonas baltica, assembly GCF_014235765.1. GTDB lineage: Bacteria > Pseudomonadota > Gammaproteobacteria > Pseudomonadales > Pseudomonadaceae > Aquipseudomonas > Aquipseudomonas baltica. Next base: position 376,423 of record NZ_JACMYH010000002.1, on the reverse strand, counting down.
TCGCCATGTAGAGAGTGATCCCAAGGCCTCGAAGTACGTGACTCGGGCGACGCTGTCCACGGAAAAGGGCATTCGCCTGACCGGGCAGCTGCTGGCGTTCTCGCGTACGCAACGGCTGAACGTATCGGCAGTCAGCCTTGCCGACACCGTCACTGCGGCCTTCGAACTGGTTGGCAACGCGCTGGGCCCCGACATCAATATCGACATGCAGACGCCTGACCGTAGCCTGTTCGTCAGCACCGACCCCCTGCAATTGGAAATGGCCATACTCAACCTCGCCCTGAACGCCAGGGACGCGATGCCCGACGGCGGCTGGTTCACCGTCAAATGCTCGCCGACTGCTCCGCCGGGTACACCGCCCAGCGTATCGATCCGGGTCAGCGACAGTGGTACCGGCATGTCCGCGGAAGTGCTGGCCAAGGCGTGCGAGCCGTTCTTCACCACCAAGGAATCGGGCCGCGGCACCGGGCTGGGCCTGGCGCAGGTCTACGGCCTGTGCCGTCAATGTGGCGGCGACCTGAAGATCACCAGTGAACCGGGCCAAGGCTCGACCTTCGAACTGGTACTGCCCATGGCCGAGCGTCCACGCGCGAATTCCATCAACCCGCAGCCGACCAGCGTCACGGTGGCGCTCGCCCCTCTCGCCCAACCGGTGCTGGTGGTCGACGATGACGACGCAGTGCGCACGGTGCTGGTCGACGATCTGCGAGTGCGGGGCTATCAGGTGCTCGAAGCCGATCGTGGCGGCAAGGCCCTGGCGATACTGGGCAACACGCGCTGCGCCGCGGCGGTCATCGATTTCCTGATGCCCGAGATGAACGGCGCCGAACTGGCGCGCAAGGCACGCCAGCTCGTGCCCCAGTTACCGATCATCTTCATCAGTGGCTATGCCGACACCCTTGCACTGGATGCCATCGCCGGCGCCGTGGTGCTGCGCAAGCCGTTCGAACTCGACGAGCTGGACCGACTGGTCAGGGAGTTGGCCGGCGCGCCTGGGCCCGATGCCTGACGGCGACGGACATTTGGCCGATTTGCGATCCACGACAACGTGCCGGAAAAGACTGGCAAGCCGCCCATTTCAAAAAAATCGGAACCTTCCGCCAAACAGGGCGACCTAAACACAGCGTACGTACCATGCCTACGCCATGGCTGCCTCTTGGGTCTGAGCCAGACCGTCCACCAAGGAGATTTTGAAATGACCGACGCTCATAAAGAAACGATCAAGGTACTCAACGACCTCATCGAAACATCGAAAGATGGTGAGGCTGGTTTCAAGGATCTCGCCGAAAACACCAACAACCCTGAGCTGAAGGCAGTCTTCGCAGCCGCCGCTTCCGACACCGCCAGCGGTGCTGCAGAACTGCAGAACGAAGTACGCAAGCTCGGTGGCGAACCCGAAACCACCACCAGCGTTGCAGGCGATCTGCACCGTCGTTGGGTCGACCTGAAGTCGGCCATCACCGGCAAGGACGACGTCGCACTGCTCAACGAAGCAGAGCGCGGCGAAGACGTTGCCAAGAAGAGCTACACCAAAGCGCTGGAAAACCATGACGTGACCCCTGAGGTACGCGCCGTGATCCAGAAGCAGTTCGATGGCGTCATGCGCAACCATGACAAGATCAAGGCACTGCGTGACGCAGCTCGCGCTCAGAAATGAGTGAGGGGCTTGGGCGGCTGCCAAGGCCGCCCGAGCCGTGCTTCTTCCGCAACGTCCCCCGCCTTGACAACACCCCCGCCTCCACCCGATCCCCTCAACGTGTCACATAGCCCATGACTGGGGCCGGTACTTTGACGTCGCCCTGAAAGCGATGCCATTCCTTGTCGATTTCCTTGTAGCTCATGAACACACTCACCCGCTTGGCGTCGGCCAGGTCGGTATTGGTCATGGACTGGGTGTAGCGCGTCGGCACGAATGCCACCGTGATACCGACTACCGAGCCGTCATCCGCATACACCGGACCACCCGACATGCCCATGGCGCTCGGACCATCGTGAATGGAATAGAGCACGCCATCGTTGAGGTTGCTGAGCAGCAACTTGCCTTCCTTCACCTTGCCGCTGCCTTTGACGGGCATCAACAGTGGACTGAAGCCGACGGCGGTGACGTTTTCGCCGACCGATGCCTGACGCCAGTGGGGAGCCGCAGCAGCCTTGCGCTTGATGAAGACCACATCGCCACGACCACGGTGCGCAACGTCACTGAGGTAAGGGGTGTGCTTGGCAGAAACCGCGTAATCCTCATTCCATTGCACGGCCGAGGCCTGATACAGGAGAGGGGCGGGAAGACTCGAGGTGACCATGAAAGCGTCTTTGTAGGCGGCATCGCTGACAAAGGGAGTTGGGATGCCATTGCAGCCGGACAGAAGCAGGCCGAACATCAGGCAGATAGATCGATTCATCGTATTCCAGTGTAGCAATCCCATTTCTGGGACTATTGAAGCAACCTTGCTTGCGTGGTTCTCATCCCTCTGGACAAGAATAGGTTCGCGTGCGCGAGCGTTTGTAAAGACCCTGGAAACCGGCGCGTTGATGCCGTGCGCTACGCGGTGTTCCAGGCCGCCATTGTTCCCTGGCGATCCTGTCGGATCGTGACTGACAGCGTGATCGGGTGTTGGTGGGCATGATCGCGAAGCATTGCGAGCCTTCGAACGACACGTCCGGCCAACCAAAACCACAACGCTCCAAAATTCAGGACGTAGTGGCCGATGATGCCATTATGACATCACCCATCTTTCACCGGCAACCGAAATAATGGCACATGGCCATTTCTTTTGCTTGCACAGTGAAAGGGGTATCGGACGGATCGAGGAAGTCTTTAATATCAATATGCTACTACTGTGACGTGGTTCCGATTTCGTTGGCGGACGCCAGCATGACCCTTGCGCCGCACATCTACTCCCAAGGCGGCCCATCGACGAAGTGCGATTCGATCCAGGCCTTGAATGCCAGGACGGTCGCTGCCGGAAACTTCGAAGAGGGTCGTATCAGGTAGATTCCGCCCACTGAGTCCAATCGCCAGTCGGGCAGTATCTGAACCAGGTCGCCGGACGCCAGCTGGCGGCTCATCAGCCATTCGCCCGCACCCAGAATGCCCGTGCCGGCCATTGCGGCGCTGAGCAGGGTTTCGCTGTCGTTGGATGTCAGGGTGCCTTGCGTGGTCACGCTTTCCTGACGGTCTGCGCGGTGCAGCTTCCATTCCGGAAACGAGGCCAGCCCGCTGAAACGCAGGCAGTTGTGCCTGACCAGATCTGCAGGCATCAGCGGCATGCCGCAGCGTTCCACGTAGGCAGGGGATGCACAGAGAATGCGGCGATGGTCGCAGAGCTTGTTGGCAATCAGTCGGCTGTCTTCCAGCTCGCCGATGCGCAGGGCCAGGTCATAGCCTTGCTCGATGATGTCGACGACGTGCTCGCTGTAGTCGGCAACGATCGACACACCGGGGTGTGCGCTCAAGAACTCGGGCAACAACGGGGCCACCCACAGGCGCCCCATGGCCGCTGGCAGCGCCAGGCGCAGGACCCCGCGCACCTGGGAAACGCCTGACGTGGCCTGCTGCTCGGCTTCGACGATCTGGCTCAGGGCTGAGCGCAGGCGCTGTTCCAGCTTGGCGCCGACTTCGGTAATCCGGACCTGGCGAGTGGAACGCTCCATGAGGCGCACGCCCAGCCGCTTTTCCATGGCGGCCAGACGCTTGGAGATCACCGTAGGATGACGCTGGAGCAAGCGACCGGCAGCGACGAACGAGCCTTGGCTGGCCACGGCCAGGAAGGCGGCGATCTCGTCGCTGTGCTGACTGTCGAGCAGGTCCGGGGTCATGGGGCGAGAATGATCGCCCCCGCGGACTGACCCGATTCGAGCGCCTCATGGGCGCGAGCCGCTTCGGTCAAGGGGTAGGTCTTCCAGATCCGCGGGGTGATGATGCCCGCCTCGACTGCCGCCAGGACGTCGGCTGCGCGCTCCTGGTATTCGGCGGTGGAAGCCGTGTGCGCGACGATGGAAGGCCGGGTCAGGAACAGCGAGCCCTTGCCGTTGAGGGTCGAAAGCTCGACCGCGCCGGGCGCACCCGACGATGCGCCGAACGACACCATCAGGCCGCGCGGACGCAGGCTGTCCAGCGACGCTTCGAAGGAGATACGACCAATCGGGTCGTAGACCACATCGACCTTGCGGCCCTGGGTGAGCTTCGCCACGTCCGCGGCGAGCGTGGCCGCATCGAATACCAGCACCTCGTCGCAGCCCACCGCCTTTGCCCGCTCGACGCTCTCGGGTTTGGACACCACACCGATGACGTACGCCCCCAGATGTTTGGCCCACTGCCCCATGATCTGGCCCAGGCCGCCGGCGACGCCGTACAGCAGCATCGTCGTACCGGGGCCTACCGGGTAGGTGGATTTCAACAGGTACTGTGCAGTGATGCCTTTGAACAACACGGCCGCGGCCTGCTCGAAGCTGACCCCGGCCGGCAGCTTCACCAGCCGTTCGGCCGGATAGAGCCTTTGCGCTGCATAGCCGCCCAAGGGCCCGGTGGCATAGGCGACGCGGTCGCCTGGCTGCACGTTGGTCACCCCTGGCCCCACCGAGATCACGGTGCCCGCGCCTTCCAGGCCCAAGCCGGACGGCAGCGGTACCTTGACCGCACCATTGCGCTGGGTGACATCCAGGTAGTTCACGCCCACGGCCGCCTGCTGCAGCCACGCCTGCCCTTCGCCCGGCGCCTGCTCGACCACGGTGTCTTCCCACAGCACGGAGGAATCACCGGGTTGATTGAAACGGATCACTGCGGCCATGTCGTTCACCAGTCGGTCAATAGTGCCGACGAGTATGGAAACGCGCCCAGCGTTACACAAGACGGTGAATCTGCAGTATATACCTGCACTGGGTGCAGCAATGATCAGATGACGATTGACCTGTTGTGCCCGGACCGATTGCCTGTCGTTGCAGGTTTGTTTACCGTTCAGGCCGCGGGTCGACACTCGGTGCATCGCTCACAGGGACACGTCATGGCTGTAGTTGCAGACAAAGGCACGACTTCCATAGGCCTGGTGCACGAAGCCCTGCACGGTGCAGTGCAGCGCGGATTCGACATCCAGCCGGTGCTGCGAGACGCGGGCATCGACCCAGGGTTGCTCGATGCGCCCCAGGCCAGAGTCTCCGCAGTCGCGTTTTCTCGACTCTGGATTGCGCTGGCCAATGCGCTGGACGACGAGTTTTTCGCCATCGACAGCCACCCGCTGCGCAGAGGCAGCTTTCGCCTCATGTGCCACGTGGCCTTGAGCTGCCACTCGCTGGAGCAGGCGCTGCGGCGGATCCTGATGTTTCTGCGCAGCGCCCTGGACGATGTCTACGGCGAGCTGACGTACGAAGACAACTCGGCGGTGCTGGTCATTCACGACCACGGCGTGGAAAGACGCCTGTTCAGCTATGGCACCTGGCTGATCCTGGTGCACGGACTGCTCTGCTGGCTGGGCGGGCGGCGCTTGCCTATCCAAAGCATCGGCTTCCGGCCGGCCCAACCTTTGGACGACAGCGACTACCGCCTGCGCTTTTGCGAGTCGCTGGTGTTCGGTGTCGCCCAGACCACCGTCCGGTTCGATCGCAGCCTCCTCGCCCTCAAGGTCGTGCAGACACCCGCAACCCTCACACCCTTCCTGGAAGAGTCGCCCGGCAATTTGCTGGTCAAGTATCGGAACGATGAAAGCACGGGAGCAAAGGTTCGTCAGAAGCTGCGCGGTGTGGATCCGGAGGACTGGCCCGAGTTCGACAAGTTGGCAAAATCGCTGGGCACGTCGAGTTCGACGCTGCAACGACGGTTGCACATCGAAGGCTTGAGCTACCAGCGCCTGAAAGATGATCTTCGTCGGGACATGGCCATCCATCTGCTGGGCCGTGAAGAGCTGACGGTCGTGGAAGTCGCACTGCAAACCGGTTTTCAGGATGCCAGTGCCTTCCATCGCGCGTTCAAGAAGTGGACGGGCGTAAGTCCCGGCTGCTATCGCCGCAACGAAGCCGATGAAACGTAGGCCTCACTGCTCCCCCTTCTGAAAGATTCACGATCCGTCCCTTTCCTGTCCCCACCCCGGACTGTCCAAACACCCCAATCAGAACGACGACTTTGGACATGGGCGTAGGCCATGCCGGCGCCTACGATAGCCGAACCCCAGCCATGGCCGCTGCCTATGGCCTGGTCGGCAGAACACCTGTGCACTTCAAAACAAAAATAAAACCGAAGGAGACACGCTATGCAACCCGTGAACGTTTTCGCGCTGGCAAAGGATTCAAGGTTCAACCGCTTCCATGGCCTGATCCTGTTCTGGTGCGTGCTCATCCTGATCATCGACGGCTATGACCTCGCCGTTGTGGGTGCGGCGCTGCCGGCCATCATGAAGGACATGAACATCGAGGCGACCAGTGCCGGCATCATGGCCGGCTCGGCGCTGTTCGGCACCATGCTCGGGGCAATTTTTCTCGGCACGCTGGCCGATCGCATCGGTCGGCCGAAAATGACGGCCATCTGCGTTGCGCTGTTCAGTCTGTTCACTGCGGGTGCCGGGCTGACCAACGACCCCATCAGCTTCAGCATCATGCGTTTCATCGCGGGGCTGGGCATTGGCGGCGTGCTGCCGATCTGCACCGCGCAGATGGGCGAGTTTTCGCCGTTGAAACTGCGCACACGCCTGGTGACGCTGGTATTCGCCGGTTATTCCGTCGGTGGCATCCTGGTAGCCCTTACCGCAAAACAGCTGATTGAAAGTCATGGCTGGCAATGGGTGTTCTACGTCGCGGGCCTGCCCGTGATCCTCATCCCGTTCATTCTCAAAAGCATGCCTGACTCCATCGGCTACATGCTCAAACAGGGCCAGCAGGACGCACTCAGGGAGGTGGCGCGAAAGCTCGATCCCGGCAACATGATTCCCGACGATGCGGTGATGGCCGGCAACCCGGAGATCCTCGACAAACAGGATTCCCCCGTGCGCAACCTGTTCGCCGATGGCCGCGGTTTCAGCACGGTCATGATCTGGGCGGCATTCATGACCGGGTTGTTCATGGTCTACGCGCTGAACTCCTGGCTGACCAAGCTGATGGCGATGGCGGGTTTCAGCCTGGGTTCGGCACTGAATTTCGTGATCGTGTTCAACGTCGGTGCCATTGTCGGCGCGCTGGGCGGTGGCTGGCTGGGCGACAGGTTCAACATCAAGCGTGTGCTGGTGTGCTTCTACATCGTCGGCGCCCTGGCGCTGGTCATGCTTGCCTACACCCGCTCGCCGGGCCTGCTCTACGCCGTGGTGTTCACGGTCGGCGCATCGACCTTGGGTACGCAACTGCTGGCCTACGCCTACGCCGGCGATTTCTACCCTTCGACCATCAGGGCCACCGGCGTCGGCTTTGCATCGGGCGTGGGCCGCATAGGCGCCATCGTGGCCCCGGTACTGATCGGTTGGTTGATCTCGATGCACTTGCCGCTGGAGCAGAACTTCATGGCCATCGCCCTTGCCGGGCTGATCGGTGCGGCGGCGGTTTCGCTGATCAATCAGTCCCTCGCCGATTCTTCCCAGGCACGCTCGACCCGCCGCGCGCCATCGGCCACCGACAGTGCGGCCTTGAATCCTGCAACCTCCAAATCCACCTGACTGGGGGCACTTATGAATCGACTGTCTCAACCGCCGTCAAGCCCCGCCCTGGTTGTGGAGGCTGTGGACTGGGCGATCAGGTCTCGGCGCAGCATCAGGGCTTTTCTTCCCGACCCCGTGGCCCAGGAAGACGTGGAAAGCATCCTCGATGTCGCCCGGTTCTGCGCGACGGGCGTGAACATGCAGCCTTGGCGTGTGCACGTGGTCACCGGCGACGCCAAACGGCAGCTGTCCAACGCCATAGCGGATATAGACAACGATCCCGCCCATGCCAACCAGCTGCTCGACCCCTACGAGTACTACCCCAGAGAGTGGGTGACGCCCTATGCGGACAGGAAAAAGAAAGTCGGCTGGGAGCTGTACGGGCTGCTGGGCATCGCCAAGGGCGACAAGCAGCGCATGCATGAGCAGCACGGCCGCAACTACCGGTTCTTCGATGCGCCGGTAGGCCTGCTGTTCACCATCGACCGCGTGCTTCAGCAAGGAAGCCTGCTGGATTACGGCATGTTCCTGCAGAGCGTGATGGTGGCTGCCAGGGCTCGCGGGTTGCACACGTGCCCTCAGGCCGCCTTTCTGAAGTATCACCACGTCATCGCCGAAGTCCTTGGCATTCCCGACGAGCAAATGCTGGTCTGCGGCATGAGCCTGGGCTATGCGGACGCGTCCAGTGTCGAGAACGAGCTGGTCACCGAGCGCGAACCGGTCAGTGCATTCACCACCTTTCATCACAATAACAAAGAGACTCGCCCATGAAGCCTGCAGCCCTCAACGAGTGCCTCGACAAGACCCCGGCCAATCACCTCCCCCTGACCCCGTTGGGGTTTCTGGAAAGGGCTGCGTTGGCCCATCCGACACGGGCTGCGGTGGTGTATGGACCCATCACGCGGACTTGGGCGCAGACGCGCGAGCGCTGCTTGCGACTGGCCAGTGCTCTGGTCGCTCGAGGATTGGGCGCTGGCGATACCGTCTCCATCCTGTGCCCGAATACGCCGGCCATGCTCGAAGCGCATTTTGGCATCCCGTTATCAGGCGCAGTGCTCAACACCATCAACTGCCGGCTCGATGCCGAAGGCGTGGCGTTCATTCTCAGGCATGCCGAGTCCAAGGCCATTCTGGTGGATCGCGAATACGCAAGCCTGGTTGCGGCGGCGCTCGAGCGGCTGGATCAGGCGCTGATCGTGATCGATATCGACGACCCCTTCGCGCCGTTGGGGCCATCGATCGGCGTGGTGGGTTATGAAGAGCTGCTCGCCAACGGCGATCCGGACTTCGCCGGCGTCTGGCCTGTCGATGAATGGCACCCTATCGCCCTGAACTACACCTCCGGTACCACGGGCGATCCCAAGGGGGTCGTCACCAGCCACCGCGCGACCTATCTGATGAGCCTGCTGCAGATGACCAACTGGCCGCTGCCGCGTGCGCCGCGCTACCTGTGGACGCTGCCGATGTTCCACGCCAACGGTTGGTGTTTTACCTGGGCGATCACCGCAGCGGCGGGCACTCATGTGTGCATGCGCAAGGTCAGTGCCGAGGCCGTGTTCGATGCCATCGATACCCACGGTGTGGACCATTTCTGCGCCGCACCCGTGGTCATGGCCATGATTGCCGATGCGCGTGATCGCGAGGTGTTGCGATCACCTGTGCGCGTGCTCACGGCCGGCTCCCCTCCACCGGCTTCGGTGCTCAGCGCGGTGGTTGCACTGGGCTTCGACGTGGATCATGTCTACGGCATCACCGAGGTATCCGGCACCCCGGTGAGCTGCGTGTGGCAAGACGGCTGGGACGCGCTGACGGACAGCGAACAACGCGCATTCCGGGTTCGCCAGGGCACGCGAGCGGCAACGTTCGAAGGGATGATGGTGGCGGATCCGGACACCTTGATCGCGGTGCCGCACGATGGTGTCACCACCGGCGAACTGTTGCTGCGCGGCAATACCGTGATGATGGGATATCTGAAGAACGCGTCGGCCACCGGCAAGGCCTTCGCGGGTGGATGGTTTCATACCGGGGACATCGCGGTGGTGCACGAAGGCGGCTACGTGCAAATCACCGATCGTTCCAAGGATGTCATCATCTCAGGCGGCGAGAACATCTCCTCGATCGAAGTCGAGGATGTCATCCACTGCCATCCCAGCGTCCTGCACGCGGCTGTCGTGGCCCAGCCCGACGACAAATGGGGTGAGGTGCCGTGCGCGTTCATCGAGCTGAAGGCCGGTGTCGCGGCGCCCACCGGTGCCGAGCTCATCGCGTTCTGCCAAACGCGCCTGGCCAGGTTCAAATGCCCGCGACAGGTCATCTTCACGGAACTGCCGAAGACGGCCACGGGCAAAATCCAGAAATTCGTGCTGCGCGAGCGCGCAGGCAGCAAGGCTGCCATCTCGAGGCTCGCGTCCGGAGGGTGAAGCCGTTCGTAGGTGTGCGTTCAATACAGAGGGGCAGTGTTCGACCCATGCTGAGCACTGCCTCCCCTGTTACCCATCAGTTGGACCCTGCCCGGTTTGAGTGCAGGATTCCCATTCTGGAGCACACTATTGCGCTCTCAAAAGCGCACCAACAGAAAATATTTAGTGAAAACATCCAGTTACTGACAGCGGCCTGATTATTGCTTCGTTTGAGACGTTGCGCCCCACGCGACATCTGTTTCCTCCAGCGGCCCTCATGCCCTGGGCGACCCGGCCCCAACGATGCGGCTGCGGTCACAAGCGAAACGCTCGACACCCGTTCAGCCGACAGCGTCGTCGGTACGTGAGATCAGGCCCTACCCCCCTCGCCTGCATCTCATCCAGCCCCCACTCCATTCCTGTTTCCCGGTGCTTGCACGGGCAGCCCCTTCGGCTGTGCGCAAACCGGCAGGCGATGGCACGCAGGGCTGGTTCCAGGAGCACTGAGCATGGCTATCAATCGTCGTACCTTCCTGCGTTCGTCCGCCATTTCCGCTGCCGCACTGTCGGCGCTGAGCTTCAAGAGCCTGTCGGCCTTCGCCGCCGACGACGCCATCAAGATCGCCTCGCTGTACGACAGCTCGGGTGGCCTGGACATCTATGGCAAGCCGATCGTGGACGCGCTGACATTCGCCACCGAGGAACTCAATGCCCAGGGCGGCCTGCTCGGTCGGCCGTTGAACCTGATCAAGTACGACACCCAGTCCAACATGCAGCTGTACGCGCAGTACGCCCAGCAGGCGGCGCTCAAGGATCGTGCCGCCGTGGTGCACGCGGGCATCACTTCGGCGTCACGCGAAGTGGTACGGCCGGTACTGGACCGCTACAAGACGCTGTACTTCTACGACAACCAGTACGAAGGCGGCGTGTGCGATCGCAATTTCTTCGGCACCGGCGTGACGCCGGGGCAGACCGTGGAGAAGCTGGTGTCCCACGTGACCCAGAAGTGGGGCAAGAAGGTCTACATCGTCGCGGCGGACTACAACTACGGGCAGATCGTCACCGCCTGGGTGAAGAAGTACGTCGAGCAGGCCGGTGGGTCGAGCGTGGGTATCGAGTTCTTCCCGCTGGACGTGACCAACTTCGGCGCGACCATTTCGAAGATCCAGGAAGCCAAGCCGGACTTCGTCTGGTCGGCCCTGGTCGGTGGCGCGCACATGTCGTTCTACCGCCAGTGGAAGGCCGCCGGCATGACCGGCAAGCTGCCGATCGCCTCGACCACCTTCGCCGGTGGCAACGAGCACATCGTGCTCTCGCCCGAAGAGTGCAACGGCATCCTGATCTGCCAGAACTACGTGCAGGAACTGCAGACCCCGCTCAACACGGCGTTCGTCGAACGCTTCCACAAGCGCTTCGGCGCCGACTACCCGTACATCACCGAACTGGCCATGGGCGCCTACCAGGGCATGATGCTGTGGGCCGAGGGCGTGCGCCAGGCCGGTTCGATCGAACGCATGGCGGTCATCGAAGCGCTGGAGAAAGGCATCAGCCTGGACCTGCCCAGCGGCAAGGTCAGCATCGACCCGGCCACCCACCACTGCATTCTGGACGTGCACATCGCCGAGGTGCGCGATCGCCGCCTCGAGGTGGTTGAAAGCTTCGCCCAGCAGGCCCCTTCGGACACCGCCGCGGTTTGCGACCTGATCAAGAACCCCCGTGATGCCAAGCAATACAGCATCGCGCTGTAAGGAGACGGACATGGATTGGGCTGCGATTTTTTCCCTGCAGATAGTCGGTGCCATCGCCACGCTGGTGCTGCTCAGCATCGGCCTGGCGGTGGTGTTCGGCATGATGAAGATCATCAACCTGGCGCATGGCGAGTTCATGATGCTCGGCGGTTACGTGGCCGTCCTGGCCACCCACCACTGGCACGTGCCGATCTGGATCTCGATCCTGGTGCTGGCGCCGCTCACCGTGGGCCTGTTCGGCATGCTGGTCGAGCGCCTGCTGATACGCCACCTCTACGGCCGCATGATCGACACCATGCTGGCCACCTGGGGCCTGAGCCTGGGGCTGACCGGTGCGGCGACCATGCTGTTCGGCAACACCACGGTGGGCATCAGTTCACCGTTGCCGGGCATTACCCTGGGCGCCTATCAAACCAGTGGCTACGGACTGTTCGTGATTGCCGTGGCCGTGGCGGTCCTGCTGGGCCTGTGGGCGCTGCTGCGCTTCACCCAGTTTGGCCTGTGCGCGCGGGCGACCATGCAGAACGCCAAGATGGCTGCCGCCCTGGGCGCCAACCCCGGGCGCATCTACAGCCTTACCTTTGGCCTGGGTGCGGCCTTGGCCGGGCTCGGCGGCGCGGTCCTCGCGCCACTCACCGGGGTGATCCCGACGCTGGGCGCCAGCTACATCGCCAAGGCCTTCATCACCGTGATCGGCGGCGGCAGCGCGGTCATCACCGGCACGCTGAGTGCGGCCGGCGCGTTCGGCGTCATCAGCCAAGTGGTGACCTTCTTCAGTACCCCGGTGTTCGGTGAAGTGGCCCTGCTGCTGGCCGCCATCGTGCTGATCCGCGTGTTGCCCCAAGGCATCACCGGTCGTTTCTTTCGGAGGGCGTTCTGATGCCTGTCGCATTTCGTGATCTGCTGCCGGTGCTGGGCTGTGTGCTCGCCGCCGTGCTGGTCGGCGTTCTACCGCAGTGGCTGGACCTGTTCACCCTGCTCTCGCTGACCATCTACCTGGTCATGGCCTTGCTGGCGCTGAGCCTGGCGTTCATCTGGGGCTTTGGCGGCATCCTGTGTTTCGGCCAGGCTGCGTTCTTCGGCCTGGGTGCCTATGCCTATGCCATCGGCGTGCTGAACATCGGCGACAGCACCTGGCCGGTGCTGCTGGCCATTGCCGTACCCGCACTGTTCGCCGCGGCCATGGGCTATTTCATGTTCTATGGCGGCATCAGTGATGTGTACCTGGGCGTGATCACCTTGGCGGTGACGTTGATTCTGTTCAACGTGATGAACTCCACCTCGGGCAGCGAATACCACATCGGCAGCGCGCTGCTGGGTGGTTTCAATGGCATTCCGGCGATCCCGACGCTCAACGTGCCGTTCGATCCGCAGCGCGTGCTGGAACCTGAAACCCTGTTCCAGGTGATCGGCGGCGCCTTGATTCTCTGCTACCTGGGCCTGCGCGGGCTGCTCGCCAGCCGCTTCGGCAAGGTGGTCGTGGCCATCCGTGAAAACGAACAGCGTGCCGGGCTGCTGGGCTACGACACGCGCCTGCACAAGCTGATCGTGTTCAGCCTGGGCGGCGGCATTGCCGGGCTGGCGGGATGCCTGTTCGCCAACTGGGGTGCGTTCGTCAGCCCGGGCGTGTTTGGCCTGGCACAGTCGGCGCAGATCATCATCTGGGTCATCGTCGGCGGCCGCGGCACCTTGTTCGGGCCGATCCTGGCGTGCATCGGCCTGCAGGCACTGATGGCGCGACTGGGTGAACAGCAAACGGTCGACAGCGGCCTGGTGCTGGGCGCGATTCTGCTGACCTTTGTCATGCTGCTGCCGCGCGGCCTCCTGCCAAGCCTGGGGGCTTTGGCCTCGCGCCTCTTCAAGCGCCGCCCGCCGCCCAGCCCTGTCGTGCCACCGGAGAGCGTCGTATGAGCGTGCTACTGCAAACCCAGGGCCTGGGGGTCAGTTTCGGGGGTGTTCACGCCGTCAAGGCAGTGGACTTCACCCTTCACAGCGGTGAGCTGCGCTGCCTCATCGGCCCCAACGGGGCGGGTAAAAGCACCTTTTTCAAACTGCTCAGTGGGCAGTTGAAGCCGACCCACGGCACCTGCCACTTTCAGGCCAGGCGCATCAGCGGCCTGCCCCCGCACCGCATCGCCCGCATGGGTATCGGCATCAAGACCCAGACGCCCAGCGTGTTCGACGGCCTGGATGTATTCGAGAACCTGCGGCTGGCCGCCAGCCGTACGCAGAGCGCCGATCAGGCCCGGCAAAGCGCCGAACACACCCTGCAGCGCATCGACCTGGCCGAGCACCGTCATCGTCTGGTCGGCGACCTGGCCCACGGTAAGCGCCAATGGGTCGAGCTGGGCATGATCCTGGCCTCGCGGCCGACGTTGGTGCTGCTGGACGAGCCGGCCGCCGGCATGACCTATCAGGAAGTGCGCAAGACCGCCGAGCTGATCAAGGAGATCAATGCGCACAGCACCGTGGTGGTGGTCGAGCACGACATGGAGTTCATTCGCCTGATCGCCGGCACGGTCACCGTGTTCAACCAGGGGGCCATTCTCGCCCAGGGCAGCTTTGCCGAGGTGACCCAGGACCCGTTGGTGCGCGAAGCCTATCTGGGCAAACAGGAGATCAAACATGCTTGAAGTCAACGGATTGTGTTCCGGCTACGGGCGCGTGCCGGTGTTGCGCGACATCGGTCTGCGCAGCGCCACCGACAGCTGCATCGGCGTGCTCGGCCGTAACGGCATGGGCAAGACCACCCTGCTGCGCGCGCTGATCGGCGAGTTGCCGGCGCTGTCAGGCAGCGTGCGGTTCGCCGGCCACGACCTGAGCCGCGCCGATGCCAGCCAACGCGCACGCGCCGGCATCGGCTACGTGCCCCAGGGCCGGCAGATCTTTCCGTTTCTCACCGTGGGTGAAAACCTGCGCATGGGCTGCGTGAAGCACTTCGCCGAGGCCGGCGCCACCATCGAGCGGATCCTGACGTATTTCCCGCGGCTGCAACGGCTGCTCGACCAGCCCGGCGGCGCGTTGTCGGGCGGCGAACAACAGCTGCTGGCCCTGGCTCGCTGCCTGTGCGGCAACCCGAAGCTGATTCTGCTCGATGAACCGACCGAGGGCATCCAGCCCTCCATCTGCGACGAGATCATCGAAACCCTGCAGCGCCTGCGTCGCGAACAGGGCCTGGGGATCATTCTGGTGGAGCAGGACATCGACTTCCTGACGGCGCTGGCCGACCGCATCCTGATCATCGAGAACGGTCGACTGGTCGATGAAGTCGACCCTGCCAGCACCACCACCGAAGCGCTTGCCGAGCGTTTCATGGGCTTTCATTCTTAAGGATTCATCGTCATGTCCATTCAACGTCCAACCCAGGCCGAGCTTGCCGAAACCGGCAACCAACTGGGCCTGCATCTGCCAGCGCCGTTACTGGCGCAGTATGCCGACATCCTCGAAGCGGTCTGGCAGGACTATGACCGCCTGGATCAGCTGCAACCGGTCAGCCTGCCGCAGCGGTATCCCAGGAATGCCGGGCAGATTCCCGCCCCGGCGCAAAACCCCTACAACGCCTGGTACGTACGCACCGACCTGCACGGCGCTGCCGACGGCACCCTGAGCGGCAAGCGCATTGCCCTCAAGGACAACATCTGCCTGGCCGGTGTGCCCATGATGAATGGTTCGTCGACCCTGCAGGGTTACGTGCCCGATGTCGACGCCACCGTGGCCACGCGCGTGCTGGACGCCGGCGGCAGCATTCTGGGCAAGGCCCATTGCGAGTTTTTCTGCGTCTCGGGCAGCAGCCACACCAACGCCACCGGCGCAGTGCACAACCCGCGCAACCCAGGGCATTCCACCGGGGGGTCGTCGTCGGGGTGCGCCGCGCTGATCGTCGCCGGTGAAGTGGACCTGGCCATCGGCACCGATCAAGGCGGCTCGGTGCGCATTCCAGCGGCCTACTCGGGCATCTACGGCATGAAGCCGACCCACGGCTTGGTGCCCTACACCGGCATCATGCCCATCGAAATGACCCTGGACCACGCTGGCGTCATGAGCGCCACGGTGGCCGACAACGCACTGATGCTCGAGGTGCTGGCCGGCGCCGACGGCCTGGATCCGCGCCAGGATCGGCAGATGCCGGTGCAGGCCTATACCCAGGCCCTGGGCGCAGGTGTTGCGGGCCTGCGCATCGGCGTGGTCAGCGAGGGCTTCGGCCACGCCAATTCCGAAGCCGATGTCGACGCCGCCGTGCGCCGCGCTGCCGGTCTGTTCGCCGAATGGGGCGCGCTGGTGGAAGAGGTTTCCATCCCCCTGCACGCACTGGGCCATGCCATCTGGACACCGATTGCCGTGGAGGGCACCACGCAGCTGCTGCGCGGCTACAATTATGGTTCCAATTGGAAGGGCTTGTACGTGGAGAGCCTGATGCGCGCGCAACAAGACTGGCAACAGCAGGCCGACGCCTTCCCTCACGATCTGAAAACCTGCCTGCTGGCAGGCCACTATGCCCATCAGCGATTCGCCGGCCAGTACTATGCCAAGGCGCAGAACGCCGCACGCCAGCTGCGCGCCGCCTACGACGAGCAGTTGGCCCGCTACGATCTGCTGCTGATGCCGACCGTGCCGCTCAAGGCGCCCAAGCTTCCCGCAGCCGATGCCACGCCCGCAACCTGGGTTACCCGTGCCCTGGAAATGAACGCCAACACCGCACCGTTCGATGTGACCGGCCATCCGGCCATGTCGATTCCCTGCGGGCTGGCGCAAGGGTTGCCGGTGGGTTTGATGCTGATCGCCCGCGATTACCATGAGGCGACCCTTTACCAGGCTGCGCATCACTTCGAACAGCATATCGATTGGGAAAGCCTGACCTCATGAGCGGCGAAGACTACAAGGTAGGCCTGCTGTTTTCCCGGGCCAGCCTGACGGCGGCGTCGGAAACCGCCCAGGCCAACGCCACGCACTTGGCCATCGCCGAAATCAACGACGACGGCGGCCTCGGCGGTCGGCGCCTGCAGGCCGTCGACGGCGATCCCGGCGCCGACCCGAACGACTACCGCGACAGCGCGCTGCGCCTGTGCGACCAGCAACAGGTGCAGGTGCTGTTCGGCACGCACATGTCGAGCACACGCAAGGTCGTTCTGCCGGTGGTCGAAAGCCGTCGTCGATTGCTGTTCTACCCAACCCTGTACGAAGGTTTCGAATACTCGCCGTACTGCTTCTATACCGGCTCGGCACCCAACCAGAACTCGCTGCAGCTGGCCCGCTACGTGCTGGAAACCCATGGCGGGCGGGTGCTGTTCGTCGGGGGCTCGTATGTCTACCCCTACGAATCGAACCGCATCATGCGCGAGCTGTTCGAACAGGCCGGCGGCGAGGTCGTCGACGAGATCTACCTGCCTTTCCACGCCACCGCCGAAGATTTCGACCGGGTCATGCAGCGGGTGCGCGAAACCGCTCCCGACGCCATCTACTCGACCATCGTCGGCAGCGACATTCCGTCGCTGCACCGCGCCTATCGCCAGGCGGGGTTCGATCCTGCGGTCGTGCCCATCGTCAGCCTGGCCACCAACGAGGTCGACGTGCAAGCCATGAGCGACGAGGAAGCCGAAGGCCACATCTCCGCCGCGCCCTGGTTCTCGACCTTGCAGACGCCGGCCAGCCAGGCGTTCGTGGCACGCTACCGTGCGCGCTTCGGCGAACACGCCGCGATTACCTCGGGTGCCGAAGCGGCCTACTTTCAGGTTCATCTGTTCGCGCAAGCCGCGCGCCGCGCGTGCGACGACTCAGTGCAGGCCCTGCGCGAAGCACTGGCCGGGGCAAGCTTCGAGGCGCCTCAAGGCACCGTGCAGATCGACGCCCAGACCCAGCACACCTGGCTGTGGCCGCGCATCGCCCGGCTCGACCAGCGACGGCGATTCCAGCTGGTGCTGGAGAGCGCCGAAGCCGTGCAGCCTAGCCCCTATATGGTCGACTATCAGATGGACGTGCAGCCATGACCTGCCGGAGGCCGAGATGACCAGCGCGCCGTCCCTGCTGCGCGAACTCAAGGGCCTGCGCGTACTGGTGATTCACCCACAGGACGGTGAGGCACGCATCGTGCTCGACCAACTGCAGCGCATCGGCTGCATCGTCGAACAACGCTGGCCGGTGCCCACCACGCTGCCCGAAGCGGTCGACGTGGTGCTGCTGGCCGTGGAACTGAGCCAGCGGTTGAACACGCAAACCTTGGTGGAAGGCCTGAGCGAGCAGGCGCCGCCAATCATCGCCGTGGTCGGTTACGAGAACCCGTCGATGCTGCAACTGGTGCTGGAGACGCAACCGGCGGCGGTCATCGAGCGGCCCCTGCGGCCCTTCGGCCTGCTGACCCAGTTGCTGATGGCGCGGGCCGCCTGGCGGGCGCGCATCGACATGCTCGCCGAGTTGCGCAAGCTGCAAAGCCGGCAACCGGCCGTGTCGAAAATCTCCATGGCCAAGGCGCTGTTGATGGCGCGCCATCGCCTGGGCGAGAACGATGCCCATCGGCGCCTGCAACGCGAAGCCATGACGCGCCGCACCAGCATGGAGGCCATCGCCCAGCAGATCATCGATGCCGATCAACCTGCCGAACCCGAACCGCCGCTGCCGTAGCCCTGCGCTGAAACAGCGCCCCCAACCACAAGAATACGAGGTCACCCCATGCAAGGATTCACCTTCAGCAGCACTGCCCACCTCATCTGCGCCACCGGCAGCGCCGCCGCCCTGGCCGAACAGTGCGTCAGCCGCGGCGCCCAGCGGGTATTGCTGGTCACCGATGCCGGCATCCTCAAGCACGGCCTGCTCGACAGCGTGCTGCCGGGCTTCGCCACTGCGGGCATCGAACTGGCGGTGTACAGCGACGTGCTCGCCGATCCGGCAGAGGCCCTGGTGCTGGCAGCCACCGAGCAGGCCCGGGGCATGCAAGCCGACCTGATCGTCGGCTTCGGCGGCGGCAGCTCCATGGACACCGCCAAACTGGTCGCCTACCTGGCACACCCTGGGCAGCGGCAGAGCCTGAGCGACATCTACGGCGTGAACCAGGCCACCGGCCCGCGTTTGCCATTGATTCAGGTACCCACCACCGCGGGCACGGGTTCGGAAGTCACGCCCATCTCCATCGTCACCACGGCCACCGGCAAGTCCGGCGTGGTGGCGAACCAGCTGTTGCCGGACCTGGCAATTCTCGACGCGCAATTGACCATCGGCCTGCCCGCCCCGGTCACCGCTGCCACCGGCATCGACGCCATGGTGCATGCCATCGAGGCCTACACCAGCAAGCACCGCAAGAACCCGCTCTCCGACCTGCTGGCGCGCGAAGCCTTGCGCCTGTTGGCGGCGAACCTGGAACGCGCGGTCAATAAACCGCAGGACCTGGAAGCCCGCCAGGCGATGTTGCTGGGTGCCTGCCTGGCCGGCCAGGCCTTCGCCAACGCACCCGTCGCGGCCGTGCACGCCCTGGCCTACCCACTGGGCGTCAGCTTCCACCTGCCCCACGGCCTGTCCAATGCGCTGGTACTGCAGCAAGTGCTGCGCTTCAACCTGCCGGCCGCCCAAGACCTGTACGCCCAGCTGGCGCCCTTGGTGCTGGGCGATCGCCTGCAACCGGGCGATGCGGCGCAGCAGTTCATCGACGAACTGCTCAGGCTTCATATGGCCACCGGCCTGCCGCTGCGCCTGGGTGATGCCGGAGTGACCCGCGAGAGCCTGCCGGAACTGGCTCGCAGCGCAATGCTGCAACAGCGCCTGCTGGTCAACAACCCGCGCGAAGTCAGCGAGGCCGATGCACTGGCGATCTATACCGCGGCGTTCTAGGTCGCGGCCGAACACCGCGCCTCCCGTGCTGCACGGCAGACAGCCCCATACCAAGGGGCTGTCTGCCTGCGAGCAACCCATCGCATCAACTCCATCAATGTTTACTATCGTGAAAGTCCGCTTTCTTTTCGCGGTGCCAGACGTTTATATGCGCGACTTATAGCAACTGTCTCGCTTTGGAGCTTCACGTGTACGCCCGCCCTGATTTGAAATACTCGCTTCTGTTCGCTTTGGCCAAATGTTCGATTGCTGGCTTGTCGTTTGCCATGGTGTGGTTGGACATCGCAGTCTTTCATACCGATATCCTTGAAATATCGTTTACCGAGATCACCCAGGAGCTCATGCTCGCGCTGTGCGCCCTGTTGTTCTGGAGCGCACCGGGACCGGCCCGCAAAGGCGGCTTCGAATACCTCGCCGCAGGATTTTTCGCCTGCCTGCTGACCCGCGAGCTGGACGGCCTGTTCGACCCCATCAGTCACAGCGCCTGGCTGTGGCCTTTCCTGGCTATCGCTGCAGTCGCCATAGGCAGGGCGGAAAGTGCCAGGCACAGACGGCAAACTCTGCAGTCCCTGGGCGCTTTCCTGCGCACGCCAACGTTCGCCGCGCTGGCCACCGGCTTCGCGGTGCTGATCTTTTCCAGGATCTTCGGCATGGGTGCGTTCTGGCACCAGGTCATGGGTGACGGCTACCAGCGCCTGGCGAAAACCACGGCCGAAGAAGGTGTGGAGCTGCTGGCATATGGCATCTGGCTGTGCGCCAGCTTCGAGTACTGGGTCAAATGCCGGCTTGGCGAAAGCTGGAGTCCTCAAACCGCAATGTCTTGATGTGGAGTCCGCTGATGACTATTCGATCGCCCGTACTGTTCGTGTCCCATGGTTCCCCCATGTTCGCGGTCGAGCCCGGCCTGGCGGGCAAACACCTGGCCGAGCTGGGTCGTGAGCTGACGCGGCCCGACGCCATCGTCATTCTTTCCCCGCACTGGATGACCCGCGGCGACATCCGCGTGACCGCTAGTGCAGCCCCGCCGACGATTCACGATTTCGGCGGCTTCCCCGACGCCCTGTATCGGATTCAATACCCAGCCCCGGGCGCACCGGCCCTGGCCGCGCGGATTGTCGACATGCTGCAGGCCGGCGGCTGGCAATCCCGCCTGGATGCCGAGCGGGGCCTGGACCACGGGGCCTGGGTACCGCTGCTGTATCTGGCGCCGGACGCGGACATACCGGTCATCCAAGTTTCCATGCCCGCTGCGCTCGATACTCATCAGGCCTGGAAGCTCGGCCAGGCGCTCAAACCACTGCGCGACATGAACGTATTGATCGTGGCGTCCGGCAGCCTGACGCACAACCTCTACGAATTCCGTGGCGCAACGCCCCATGGCGCGCAATACGTCAAGGATTTCGCCGCCTGGACGGCGAAGACCCTGGTCTCGGGTGATCTGCACGCGCTGCTGGACTACCGGCAATACGCCCCCTCCGCAGAACGCGCGCACCCCACGGACGAGCACTTCATGCCGTTGTTCATCGCACTCGGCGCGGCGGGTGAGCAGTATGAAACGCGGGTGATCGAGGGCGGCGTCGAGTATGGGGTGTTGGCGATGGACAGTTATTTGTTCACGTAAAGCAGCAAGCGTGAGCTACACGGGCGGCCACTGGAATGGCCAGCCCTGCCGAAGTGGAACGTTCCGCTACCAATCCTCACTGCGCTCTGCGTGTTGGTGCAAGATTCGATACACCAGAATGGCATTGCCTTTCAGGGTGTAGATCGCACGGTAGGGATACTTCGCAAAGATCAACTCACGGCAATCGGGGATGCCCGACGCCTTGCCCAGTTGAGGAAACGCCTCCAGCTGGCTCAAACCATCCAACATCTGAAAAATGGTTTCTTCTGCTTTTTCAGGTCCTCTGAGCGCTTCGTAGTGCTCATGAATACCGTCGAGATCACTCGCCGCCTTGCTGGTTAATGCGACTTTCGGCACGCGCCACCCACTTAGCCTTTACGGCATCCAAATCGACCAGATTGCCTGCCTCTGCATCTGCGATGCCTTCGGCTACAGCACGGAAATGCCACGACTCGGATTCCACATAGCGAGCCAAAGCACGTTTCAAATGGTATTGACGATCTCGATCGGTGGCTTCGGCGAGCTGATCGAGCTGATCGATCAGCTCGGCTTCCACACGGAAAGAAAGAACGGGCGAACCCATGGCAGTACTCCTGGCACTTTTGTTTACGATGTATACGTTTACGCGCAACGTACACACTACCGATTGGAAGCTGCTTGAGCAATCCCTGTCGTGACTGATCCGGAAGTCAGCTGCTGTTTTCGAATACCAGGCTGCTGAAAAGCCTGGCGTGTACTGGTTAAATCACCACTGGCTGTACCGTATTACTTGCCAATTTGTCAGGTAGTTTCACTGCTACAACAACCCAGAGACCATACGGACATGCTCATCGACCTCCTGCCTGCCTTCGCCCTCTTCGCTCTGGTGTCGTCCATCACCCCAGGCCCGAACAACACCATGCTGCTGGCCTCGGGGGTGAACTTCGGTTTCCTGCGCACCATTCCCCATGCCTTGGGCATCAGCCTGGGGTTCATGCTATTGGTGCTGGCGGTAGGATTGGGCCTGGGTGAAACATTCACTGCCGTGCCCTGGACCTACACCGCCCTGCGCTGGATAGGCGCGGCCTACCTGCTTTACCTGGCATGGTGCATCGCCACCTCTGGGAGCATGAGCGAGGCGGGAGAACAGAACAGCACACCCATGACCTTCCTCGGCGCCGCCGCCTTTCAATGGGTCAACCCTAAAGCCTGGGTAATGGCGGTTGGCGCCATCACCACCTATGTGCCGGCGCAGGGTTACGTCTATAACGTGATGGTCATCGCTGCAGTGTTTGCACTGGTCAACCTGCCGAGCGTGTGCGTCTGGGCAGGTTTCGGCAGTGTGTTGCGCAACGTGCTGCGCGTGCCGCGCTGGTTGCGCTTGTTCAACTGGGGCATGGCGGGGTTGCTGGTGCTGTCGTTGTATCCGTTGCTGCAGAGCCCGGCGCCGGTGTGAGGTGTTGGAAAGTCATCCGCGTATTAGCGTTCAGGCGATGTATTAGGCTATTCCCTGATGGCCCAGTCTTGGGATATGCAATGTAGGCGACGGTTTTACAACGCGCTTTTGAGCTAGCATTGTAGATACTATGTTTATACAAAACGCTTGTAACTGGCTCGCCATGTATCTACAATGTGTACACTTTTTCAGGAGGTTGCCATGGAAGTCAAAGTGCAGCAGTGGGGCAATAGCGCGGCGATTCGCCTGCCAGCAACTGTGCTCAAGATGATGAATCTGGTCAGTGGCGATGTGCTGAAACTCGATGTGTCCGCCGAGGTTATGACCCTCAAGCCTGCGAAGGCCAAGCCGCGTTACTCGCTGGCCGAGCTGATGGCGCAGTGTGACTTGAGCGCGCCGGAACCTGCCGACATGGCAGCGTGGGATGCCATGTCAGCCGTTGGGCGTGAAGCGTGAGACGGGCCAAATTCAACCGTGGCGACATTGTGCGCCTGAACCTGAACCCCACCGCCGGCCGTGAGCAGCAAGGCGATTTTCGTCCAGCGCTGATCATTTCGCCTGCGGCCTTCAACGTATCGGGCTTGGTGCTGATCGCACCCATCACCCAAGGCGGGGATTTTGCCCGCCATGCCGGTTTTGCCGTGCCACTAAGCGGTTCCGGCACGGAGACGCAAGGCGTGGTGTTGTGCAATCAACTGCGCACCGTTGACCTTGAGGCTCGTGGAGGCAAACGCGTAGAGACGGTCCCCGAGGTGGTGATGGACGACGTACTGGCCCGCATTCAGGTGTTGATCGAGTAAGGAAAACAATACCAGCGCCGGCCCTCGCGGAAGAATCCATTGGAAAATACGCTGCACTATCGGCAGCGACACCCACCGGCCCACACTGGAAAGACCCATGAAATACAGCATCCTGGCTTCGCTATTGGCTTTGAGCCTGAACGCATCGGCCGCTCAACAGAGTCTTGATTTACCCAGTTGCGACATCAAAGCCCAGCGCGAGCTGGTGGGCGAAATAGGTGGCAAGATCACCGACCCTCGACAGGCCCACATCTCGGTACGAGCCAACATTCTCAGCGCGGACATCGGCACCACGCGAAAAGCCCGCAAGATCAGCCAAGCTCAAGCCGACCGTATGATCGAACGTGTCGAAGTCGTCCGTCATCAAACCGACCAATTCGTACATCAGCAGGGCTTCTTGAGCGCAGCGGAAAAAGCCAGTTTCGACCGAGAGTTCGACAGCCTCGCCATGCAGTTGTGCAAGCAGAAGAGTCGGAGTGAATAGGTCGATGGTATTCTCACAACGCGTATAAAACGCCCGACTCACAACACCGCAGCTCATCAAAGAAGAGCATCCGCAACCCAGCGAATCGATCGAAGAAGGTCACCTCATGAAACTGAAAGCTTTTTACTATTGCACTGCTTTCCTGTGCGCGGCTACGTTGGCTGGTTGCTCCACCAACACGGTCGTTACGTTGCAGGACGGAACGCAGTACATCACCAAGGATGTACCTGACGCCAAAACGAAAGACGGCTTCTATGAGTTCGAAGATGTTTCGGGCAAGCAGGTAAGGGTCAAGGCAGACGAAGTGGCTACCGTGAAGGAAGAGGATTGATCCTGCCGTAACGCCGCGCCCCGGCGACACAGAGGATCACCGCTACTGTGACGCCGAACATGCCAAGGCTGACCTGTTCGTGCAGCAGTACCGCGGCCAGTGCCAGGCCAAAAAATGGTTGAAGCAGTTGTAGCTGGCCGACAGCAGCGGTGCCGCCCTGCACCAGGCCGCGGTACCAGAACACGAAGCCGATCAGCATGCTGAACAGCGACACGTAAGCCAGGCTCAACCACGCCGGTGTGCTGATGCCGGAAAACGAAGCGGGCTCCAACCATACTGTCAGTGGCATCACGACCGGCAGCGCCAACACCAGCGCCCAGCAGATCACCTGCCAACCACCCAACGTTTTGGAAATTTTTGCCCCTTCGGCGTAGCCGAGGCCGCAGGCAAGAATCGCCAAGAGCATCAGAATGTCGCCGGTCAGTGAGGCGGTCAGCCCTTGGGTAACGGCAAACCCGACGACTATCAGACTGCCCAGCACCGAGAAAAACCAGAACACCGCCCCAGGGCGCTCACCACCCCGCACTACGCCGAACGCAGCAGTCGCCAGTGGCAACAGGCCGACGAACACAATGGAATGGGCCGAGGTCACGTGCTGCAACGCCAGTGCAGTCAGCAGCGGAAAACCGATCACCACGCCCATTGCCACGATGATCAAAGGCAATAGGTGCTGACGTACCGGTCGCCGTTCCTTGAACAGCAAGAGCAGGCACAGCGCGAGCACGCCGGCGATGGCTGCCCGTGCCACGGTCAGAAATACCGGGTCGAATTCCAGCACAGCGATGCGAGTAGCGGGCAGTGAACCGCTGAAGATCACGACACCGATGAGGCCATTGACCATCCCGCTCGCGGGTTTCACTGTCGCCTGGCTGTGCACGTCAGAGGTGCGTTCCATTGAGTGTCCACTCCATGTCAGGTTGCATGTAGCGCATCGTATGACCGACTATCGTGACAATCAAAAAATTGTCATGGATACACTTCAAGATGGCTCGCTCCCGATACAAGTCGCTGGTAGATACCTTTGCAGCCGACATCCGCGCCGGGCGTCTGCCTCCCGGCGCGCGCTTGCCGACACACCGCCAACTCGCAGCGACCAATGGATTGGCCTTGGTCACCGCCAGCCGGGTGTATGCAGAACTAGAGGCCATGGGGCTGGTCAGCGGCGAGACCGGGCGCGGGACGTTCGTGCGGGAAACCTCACTGCCGCCCGGCCAAGGTATCGATCAGCCGGACATTGCCGCGGGCGTGATCGACCTCAATTTCAACTATCCCGCCATGCCGGGGCAGGCCGACCTGTTGCGCAGTGCGTTGCGCCAACTGGCATTGTCCGGCGATCTGGAAGCGCATTTACGCTATCAGCCACATGCGGGGCGCTTGCATGAACGGGCCTCGATCGCCCGTCATCTGATCCACCGTGGCGTCACGGTGGATCCCGAGCAGATTCTGATCGTCAGCGGCGCGCAACACGGTTTGGCGGTCAGCCTGATGGCATTGTTGAAACCTGGAGACGTGATCGCGGCAGATGCGTTGACCTATCCTGGGTTCAAGGTGCTGGCCAAGACATTGCACCTTGAAGTGGTGCCCATTCCCGCCACCGCACAGGGGCCGGATCTCGATGCCCTCGCCTCGCTCTGCCGCCGTCGTTCGGTGCGCGCCGTGTACACCATGCCTACGCTGCACAATCCGTTGGGTTGGGTGCTGCCTGCCGATCAGCGCGAGCGCTTGGTGGCGATCGCCCGCGCGCATGATCTGATGATCATTGAAGACGCAGCCTACGCGTTTCTGGCGCAAGATCCGCCGCCACCCATCATTGAGTTGGCGCCTGAAAGAACGTATTACGTGTCAGGGTTTTCCAAGAACATCGCCACCGGCTTGCGCGTCGGCTTCGTCGCAGCTCCTGCGCATCGAGTGGACGCGTTGAAGCGCACGGTCAAGGCCACGACCTGGAACACATCCGGCGTCATGACCGCCATCACCTGTGCCTGGCTCGACGATGGCACGGTCGACGCGCTGGAGACGCAAAAGCGCGCGGACGCGCAGGCCCGGCAGGCGTTGGCTGACACGTTGTTGTCAGGGTTGCCGGTGGTGCGTCATCCATCTTCGTACTTTCTATGGCTGCCGTTGGCGGAGGATGCAAGGGCGGATCAAATCGCTCTGGAACTGATGCGCGAGCATGTATCGGTCTCGACGGCCGAGCCGTTTTCGATCTCGGTGCACGTCCCTCATGCACTACGGCTGGCGCTTGGGTCGGTGAGCATGGACGCCCTGGGTGAGGCACTGGGCACCGTGAAGCGGGTGGTGGGGGCGTATATCTGATCCCAGTTCACCCAGGTAAGAAAACGAGACACCACGTCGTCTACTCGACCGCCGAATGCGATATGAGGTGAGTTTGGACATGTGGCAATCAAACACGTTTGATTGCGTACATAAAAGCAAAAACAGCCAGGATCTTGAAAGTTGCCAAAAACCCTTTAAGGGCCAAAGAATACCACTCTGTTCCTTCAACACAGTCCATGCACTGCAGCGACGCAGGCGAGCTTCCTGACTTCTTGAACTCCAGTTCGCGGCAGTAGCCATAAAACATGAAAGACCAGAGAAGCATGACCGCGCCCAATGCTTTGATCTTGTCTCTGGATGAGTAGATGACCTCTGGCTCAAGAAGGTAAACCACGCCTGCCAAGACAAAAATCAACATGCCCACATAAGCCATTTTTTTTCGGCACCTTGGCGACGCCCGAAAATTGTTGAATACATCGAAAGGATGAAATGTACGGTCCCTCTGTAATCTATCTTCGAGGGAAACCAAATAGCCGGAGCAAAAAGCAAGCATCCCAATAATAAGAACAAGGATCATATGAAGCCCCGCATTAGCAAAACTGGGCAGAACACCGATCTACCATTTCCCGATCAGGCTGTGGCTCCCACGACCTCAATACTAACACCGGTACCCGCCATCGGAATATGATGCGGCAGTGGTGTCAACGCCCCCTTCTCGCGCGATCCATCGCCCGGCTCGGGTGCTAAAATCCCTCGTCCCTGGACTCCGCCCGAGTGATGCACTCATGCTCCTGAATCTCGAAATCCGCAGCTATGAGTGTGAAAACCCTCATCACTCCCACGATCATGCTCAATTGGTCCTGCCGGTTCGTGGCCAGATGGAAATCGATGTAGACGGTCGCGGCGGGAGCATCGATCAGTCATTGGCCGCCGTGGTGAGGCCAGGCTCGGTGCACTCTCAGCTCAGCCGCGCAGACAGCTGTTTTCTGGTGCTGGACTGCGCGCCGGCTCTGCTGGAGACACTTCAGATGGAGCATCTGGCTCGAAAGACGTACGTACCTATCTCCCCTGCGACACGACGGCTCATCGAGTTCGCCGAGCTCATCGGCAACAAGCGACTAGCCTTGGACGCTCCACAGTTGAGCTCGCTGCTTCTCTCATCTCTCGGCCCTGACACCTACAGTTCCCCATCCGCCATCGAGCAACTGGTCGCTCGCTTGCGGGCTAACCCGGGGGCAAACTGGAGCAACGAGGTCATGGCCCAGGCTGCAAACATGAGCATGAGTCAAATGCACCAGCGATTTCGGCAAATGTTTGGAATGAGTCCTCAGGCCTGGTTGACGGGGTTACGCATCCAGGAAGCTCAGAGATGGCTGCGTGGCACTTCCTTGCCGATCGCCGAGATTGCCTTGCGTACAGGGTTTTCCGATCAGGCATCGCTGACTCGAACCATGCAACGTGTAAGCGCCGTCACTCCGGCGGTCTATCGCAAAGCGCAAAAGCATTCTGGGATAAAAATCCCGTAGTTACCGACAATACTCTCCTGGTTCGGCGCTTCAGACTTTCCCCGTTCAAGCTACGGAGCACGGGTGGAATGTTTACTGATCAGTCGCTGTTGAAGGGTATTGTTTATGGTGTTTGCGCGGGACTGTGCTGGGGAGTGATTTTTCTTGGGCCACAGCTCACGCAAGGCTTGAGCGGCCTGCAATTCGCAGTGCTTCGATTTCTTTTTTACGGTGCGATTTCAGCTGTTCTGCTTATGTCCCGGTGGCGGGAGTTGTGCGCAAACCTTACTCGAGCCGATTGGAAGTCACTCTTCTGGCTCAGCCTGATCGGGAATCTCGTTTACTACGCGCTGGTAGGTACCGGGGTGCAACTGGTGGGAATTGCGACGACGTCACTGATTGTCGGGCTCATCCCCGTGTTGCTGACCTTGGCAGGTCGGCACGACACCAATGCCGTCTCCCTGCGCAGACTCGCCCCCTCGCTGTGCTGCGCAATGGCCGGCGTTGTACTTATCAGTTGGCATGCACTGATCAATGGCGACACGCCTGAAACATCGACAGCCATTGCGGGTATTCTCTGCGCCACAGGTGCGTTGGTTGCGTGGACTTGGTTCGCCGTCCGCAATGCTCGGCGGCTGATTCAGCTCACCAGCATTTCCTCCAATGACTGGGCACTGCTGACCGGCATCATGACGGGCGCTCAGTCGTTGCTCTTGGCGGTGCCTGTGCTGGTTTTTCAGGCAGATGCCCATGGCAGTTCAGAATGGCTGCATTTTTTTCTGGTGGCCTGTGGTGTAGCCCTTCTTTCTTCGGTTATTGGGGGCGCGTGCTGGAATCAGGCAAGTCGGCTTCTGCCGTTGGCACTTAGCGGGCAAGTGCTGGTGATCGAGACGCTGGCAGCGTTGGCTTTTGGATTTCTATGGGAGCATCGGTTACCCGATACGTACGAGATAGCGGCCATTGCGTTGCTGGTCGCCGGGGTTGTCTGGTGTCTGAATTGTCATCGTGCTCCTCCTACACTTGCAAGCTGATCAAACCCGCTCGTGAACATGGGCAACGGATGTGCTGATCTGCCGAACTGACGGCCAAGCGAATTCAATCACTGACCGATGGACTTCGCAGCGTTGACCAAGCCATCCAGCCAGTCCTGATGGCCATTGATCATCGGATTTGGTTTGGCTTTGGCTAGATCCTGCGCAGGTTTGCCCTTCTGGGTCTCTTGGGTAAGGATGCGCACCCGTCCATGGGGCAGATCCTCGATCAGCCAGGCATGATGAACATCCAGACGTGTCTCGCCTTCACCCGCCCAGCCATGCCAGGCAATCCGGCCAGGTTCGGTCGAGGTGGGCGGCACATGCTCGGTGCACAGCGCCTCGACGGGAAACCCGAAAGTCTCGAAATAGAAGCGCACGCCCTTGGCCAGATCCGGCCCAACGGGATCGTGAAAGCGCACGTTTGCAGAGTTCGCGTAGTACGAAGGCCACCGCTGGGCCTGACTCAATAGCGGCCACACTTGTGCAGGGCTCAAACCCGCAACGATCACTTCGTTGGAAACGAAGTTTTCAGTGAAACCGGGCAAAAAGCCCTCGGGCCAAATGATTTCGTTCATGGACGACTCGGTAGGTGATGGATGGAATAGCGCCATGATCGGTGTAAGCTTGGAATAACGCCAATCGCGATTTTTTATCCAGCACATCATGAATACTGATATCAGAAACCTGGACCTGAACCTGCTCAAGGCCCTCGATGCGCTGCTAGATGAGCGCAGCGTCACCCGTGCAGCCGAAAGGCTGGCACTGACCCAACCCGCCGTCAGTGGCATGCTCAACCGACTGCGGGAAAGCTTCGACGATCCGCTTTTCGTGCGCGCCCAGCGTGGCATCGTACCGACGTTGCGAGCCGAGCAATTGGCGGCACCGGTCAAGCAACTGCTGGCTGATGTCGAAGCCTTGCTACAACCCCAGGGGTTCGATCCGCTCAATGCCAACCTGACCCTTCGTCTGGCGTCGACTGACTATGCGTTGCGCGCAGTCGTCGTGCCGTTCTTGCGTGCGCTGAGGGAACGGGCTCCGAACATCCGGGTTGCGGTTCAACCCGCTGATGATCAGCAGCTTGCCTCCCAGATGGACCAGGGTGATATCGACGTGGCGCTGGTCACACCCGACACAACACCCGCAGGGCTACATGCTGCCCCGTTGTTCGATGAGCAATACGTCTGCGTCATGAGAACTGACCACCCTGATGCGCTGAACGGCACGATCTCACTGGATCGTTTTTGCGCCGTGAATCACGTATTGGTTTCGCCCTCCGGTGGAGGATTTCGAGGCGTGACAGACATTGCCCTCGAACGCATTGGCCGGACACGTCGAGTCATCTCATCGGTGACCAGCTTCTTGATTCTCCCGGAACTGCTGATGCAGAGCGACCTGATTGCCGTGGTCCCCCGGCGCTTGGTGCTGCATCAAAATGGCCTGTGCCTGATGAAACCCCCGGTCGAGATTCCCGGCTTCAGCAAGACGCTGGTCTGGCATGAAAGGACGCACCGCGATGCAGGCCATGAGTGGATACGTTCGCTTCTGCTCGAAACAATTGAATCGCTTGACTGACGAGGGCATGAAAAGAACGGATTCACTGAGTAAGCACCCATCGATTCGGCCAGAAACAAACGTCCTGTATGCAGCAATCTGCTGTCTTCATTGAGACGGACGCACTCCCGATGCTCGGCAATCTGATAAAGCTGACTTAAGCAACGGATCGGTAATCCGATTGGCCTTGCTCAGCACTTCGTCCAGTAACGGCTCAATGAGCCCGGGCGCAGACAGCGGCCGGTACACGCTTTTGCTGATATCTACCGCATGCTGACGAATCCGCCCTTCATCGGCAGGGTTGGGCAGCAGGTTTTCTGCCAGTGGCGCAATTGTGGCGCGATTTCGAGAATCGCGCCAATTTCTAGCGCGATTTATGGCGCGCTCTGCAGAATCGCGCCAACTGTCTTGGACGTTGCAGGAAACCAACACCGGCAACGACAGCGTCCGGGAGCAATTTCCTTCAATACAGCCCCTCCCATGATCTCTACCGTCAGTGCTCCCTCACCCGTATTGAAGGTGCCTGATGAGTATCGTCGTTTCCATGGCCGTGTTTGCGTTGGCCTCTTCCATAAGCCCCGGCCCGGTCAACTTGGTCTCTTTGAGTTGCGGTGCACACCACGGACTGCGGGCCGCCCTGCCCCACGTCACGGGGGCGACTCTGGGGTTCATCCTGCTGCTTTTGCTCATGGGTCTGGGAATGCACGAGGTGCTGAACCGCTGGCCATGGTTGACGCAGCTGATTCGCATGGCCGGCGTGATATTCCTGCTGTACCTGGCCTACAGGCTGGCAAGCAGTGACGGGCGATTGGACACGGCGCACGTGCAGACCCGACCCTCCGCCTTCACCGGCGCGCTGATGCAATGGCTCAATCCGAAAGCGTGGCTCGCGTGCCTTGCAGGCATGGGCGCCTTCGTTGCCGATGGCGATGTGCGAATGGTGTGGATGTTCGCACTGATCTATCTGGTGGTGTGCTGGCTATCACTGGCCAGTTGGGCCTGGGCCGGTGCCTCGTTGCGCGACTACCTGAACAACGCTGCCAGACTGCGCGGGTTCAATCGCGTCATGGCCGCGCTGCTCGGGGGCTGCGCGGTGTATCTATTGCTTGAGTAGGCACACCGCGATAGTGCCCTGGCGTCGTCGCCAAGGCGCGCTTGAACAGCCGCTGCAAGTGCGCTTGATCCGCAAAACCAACGCGCGCCGCGACCTGGGCGATGTCCTCCCCCGGGCGCAGGCCATCGCGGGCCAACTTGAGGCGGCAATCAATCAAGTACCCATGAGGCGTAAGCCCATGGCACGCTTTAAACGCGCGGATCAGATAGGAAGGTGAAAGCTGTACGGCCGACGCTATATCCTCCAGCCGCAGTGCATCAGCGCAATGCTCACGGATGAATTCCGCTGCCTGGGCCATCTTGTGCGGTTCACTTTTGGCGTCATTGCTGACCGGCTGCAACCGCTTGACCAATCGCTGGAAGAACCCCAGCGTTGCACCCTGCATGATATTTGGCGGGCAGTCGCTGGCCGTGAGCGTGCGGTACAGATCGTCCAGCTCGTCAAACAGACTGACGTCGGCGCTATAGGTCTGCGCAAAAGGCACGAAGTCTTTTTGCGTACCGGAACCCGGCTGTTGCAGCGTCGCGAGCCACTGGGCATCCACGTAGAACATGCGGTATGCCCAAGGCTGTTCGTGCACGGGATTGCAGGCATGAACCACACCGGGATTCATGAGCACCACGCTGCCGGCACTGATCAGGCGGCTACTGTCGCCGTTCAGGTAAGTGCTCTGCCCCTGCATGATCGCGCCAATGGAAAACGTCGAGTGAGAGTGGCGCGCGTGGCTGAACGTGCGACCGTCCTCGACGTTGCGGATTTCAAGGTGTGCGAGCGCAGGATGACGCCAGTAGTGAGACATAGGTACTTCCATCCCGTGGGGCTGGCATGCAGAAAGGGGCAGCGTTGCCGTTGGGCACGATTGAGCTTCATCCTGAGCTTATACCCAGGGTCCGCTCTCGGCCAACTGCTGTCGTGAGGGCAACTAATGAGTAGCGATGCTAAGCCGGCGCACTCATTGCTACTGCGTAACAAGCACGCCGTTGGCGCTACCCTAAAAGAGATCAGCAAGTGAGTACTGGAAAAATCATCCACCAATATGTTACGGTATAACATATTATTACTCACCTGAGGCGATGACTATGAAACCTGGAATCCACCCTGACTACCGTACGGTCCTGTTCCACGATACGGCTGCGGACGTCTATTTCCTGATCGGTTCGACAGTAGAAACGGATCGAACCCAGACCCATACGGATGGCAACGTGTACCCGTATGTCGCCCTCGATGTCTCGAGTGCTTCACACCCTGTCTACACCGGCCAGGTCCGCAAGACACAGGCGGAAGGCCGCATTGCCGGGTTCAACAAGCGTTTTGCCGGGTTCGCGTCGAACAACAAGTGACCCCTCATAACCAGTGTCGCTGATGCCAGTGCGCCCCCCCTGGCTTTGGTCTTGGCGAGACGTCCGCTCGGCTGCACGTCACGTACCGTGGTGCCAAGCCCTCTATCGCGACAGTATGCAGTTAGACTGTGCACACATTTCAGGCATGGATCCCGAGCCGTGAGCGTGATTCTGATCAGCATTGTGTGCATCATCTTCTGGACCACTGTGTCATGGCTCTCAGGCACTGCGGAGCCGTGGGACGCAGCGGGTTACTGGACCACTGTCTACCCTGCGGCGCTGGTGCTGTCAGCCATTCTGGGGGCAATGTTTCTACGCTTCAGCCTGATAGCAGGCGCGATAGTCATGTTTGCCCAACTCCCGGTGGTCGTAGTGTCTGCCGGCGTTTCGCCCTTGCTGGCTGCGGGGGTCATCTATGTCGCCCTTCTCTCCATTCCTGCAATGATGATCTCTTGGGTATCCGGGAAACTGCGGCTTTTTTGCAGCGGTTGAATAGCGGCAGGCTGCTGGCCCCTCTGCTCGGAATTGATCCTTACAGTATCGGGTGATGAGGCATCGGAGATGCTTCGATGGCCAATATCCTCGATAAGGAGATGCGAGATGAAGGATCAGGACAACCATGCGCTAGTGAGCACGTTGATATTCCCCATTGCTCCCATCGTGGTGATTTTCGCGCTTTCGGCTCTCTGCGCAGATATGTGGCACGCAGCCCATTACACGCCAGGCGAAGATGGTGGTGAAGCTGAGCCTGCCATGGCGCTTATTCTGATACCGCTGCTGCTGACGATATTCGCCATGGTCCTTGCAGGAATGACAGCACTCAATCGCTGGGTCGCCCGACGGTTCGCGCCGGGCGTCTGGTGGCGCCTCGCAATGGCCATTCCGCGAGTGCTGCTGGCGGGCCTGTCACTGCTGCTTTTTCTCGTCTCCGCTGGTTTCTTCATGGGCGACGTGACGGCCATAGGACACTGGCAGGTAGTTTGCGCCTGGATCGCCTGCCTCATGGTAGTAGCGACGTTCGTTGTTCAGCAGTATCGCCGCCTGACTGAATGAACATCCTATGCCAATCACTCCCTGCCCCATGCATTTTCAAAATGCCGATGATCGTGCAGCATGCATTTATGATTCGGAGATTATCGAGCGCGGGCTGTGTGGTGCTAGAACTGACCTACTTATGGACCAAAGGAAATGAAGCTGATTGCCGCGCAAATTCGCTCCGTAGCGGGAGACTATGAAAAGAACATTGCCAAACACATCAAGGCCGTCCACACAGCTGCGGGCCACGGTGCCAATGTCGTGGTTTTTCCCGAGCTTTCCCTCACCGGCTACGAACCCAAGCTCGCCGAAGCCCTGGCGTTGTATCCAACCGATAGCTGCCTTGACGTGTTCCAGCGATTGAGCGACCAGTATGGAATGCTCATCGCCGTTGGTGCGCCAACCAAGGGGCTTGAAGGCACCGAGATCAGCATGATCAGTTTCCAGCCCGGGCTTGCGCGGACGTGTTACTCGAAACAGCATCTGCACGCGGATGAACTGCCCTACTTCGCTCCGGGCTCCCAACCGTTGGTGCTGAACCACGCGGGCTCTATCCTGGCGCCCGCCATTTGCTACGAATCACTGCAACCCATCCACGCCGAAGAAGCCCCACAGTCTGGCGCTCAGGTGTATCTGGCGAGCGTGGCCAAGTCCGCAAGAGGCGTTGCGCTGGCGAACAGTCACTATCCGATGATTGCGAAAAGGTACTCCATGGCAGTGGTAATGGCGAACTGCGTAGGCGCCGCCGACGACTTCGTGGCGGCGGGTGGTTCTTCGA
This sequence comes from Pseudomonas baltica, assembly GCF_014235765.1. Taxonomy (GTDB): domain Bacteria; phylum Pseudomonadota; class Gammaproteobacteria; order Pseudomonadales; family Pseudomonadaceae; genus Aquipseudomonas; species Aquipseudomonas baltica. Next base: position 341,546 of record NZ_JACMYH010000002.1, on the reverse strand, counting down.
TCTGGAACAGTCGAGGTGAAGGCCTCTGCAGTGCTGGTGCAGATCATGAAGCGTTGATTGCGTATGACATGGAGACTGGCGAAGTGGGTGTTTTTAGCCTGGTTTGATACCTACTCATACGCTCTCTGGTCCAAGAATGACCGATTGCTTTTCTCCAAAGCAGCCAGCGGCGCCCAATGGCTACCCCGCAGTTGAAAGCGGCGGGCGTTCGAGTGCAACCCACTCCTGCACGCTGGGACGCTGCCATTGACGTTGCGCATACTCCACCAACGCTGAAGGCACAGTATCGCCATTAAGTATCAGCCGGTTGAGCATGAGCGCCAGATCGACATCGACTATCGACCATTGCCCGAAAAGATTTTCTACGCCTTCTTTGAGCAAGGCTTGCGCCGTATAGAACAACTTGTCCGCTGACTCACGAGCCGTCGGCGACAAAGGGCCATATTGCTGACCATAGAAAACCCCAACGGTGGAGCGCTCCTGCCTGATGGGCAGCAGATCGCTGCGGATCCAGGCCTGAACCTGCCGAGCTTTTGCCAGCAGCCGAACGTCTTTTGGATAAATCGGCACTTCGGGGTAGGCGCTGTCCAGATACTCCGTGATCGCTGAAGATTCCGACAAGGCAAAATCTCCATCCACCAGCGTGGGGACCCTCTGGGTTTGCGAGAGAACAGCGTAGGCATCTGCCTGGTGTTCAAATTTCTGCAGGTCGACTGCGCTCATCGCAAAATCGATACCCTTCTCGCGCAATGCAACAAACACCGACAGGGCATAGGGGCTGGTGAACTGCGAATCGACGTACAAGTGCAAACGGCTCATGGACTGATCTCCTTATGCAGAAGACTCCACGCTACGAGATTAGGCCGAGAGAGGGAAATCAATGATTTTCATGGGGGTATTCTTTGTGGGAATGAGCGGTGTTGGGCGTTGGTCTGGATAGGCTAGGGTCTGGGTCGATAGTACCCAGCCCACGCGTTTATCGGCTCAGGCGAGTACCGACTCGGTGCGGACCATGGCAGTCTCGAGGTACGAATCAAGCGGCCCAGTGGCTACGCGATTCCAGACCAGGCGTTTAAAGGTTGGCACAAGTGACAGCTTGTTTGATATCATAGCCTCGTCAGCACAGACCGGAACCTTCGCTTGAAGGGGTGTTGATTTCGGAGTGAAAGCTCTCCCAGCCAGTGTGCGGGATAAGGCGCAAGCCGAAAGAACAAGCCTATATTGAGACACGCAAAAAGCCCCTGTGCGCAAGCACAGGGGCTTTTTGCTTCCTGTCACACCGACTTTCCTTTATTGCGCATCTCCAGTACGTAACGCGTGTTGAATGCTTTCCCTTTGGGCAGCGAGTGGCGACCCCAGGTATCAACCTCATAAGCGCTGATGACGTGCATTCGCAATAGATTCGTCGTTTCGGCGGGCTTGGTGATGGAAAAGAAAATCGCGTAATCATGTAGATCCAGACAAAAGTACCTCTGGCCACTGTTCTTGCTGTTATGCGGCACTACCATTCCGGTATAGAAGCGGCGCTCTATGTAGTCACGCAGCTGGGTGCTACAGTGGTACCGCGAAGGGCAGAAATATCTATGTTCATGCTTGTGCCGCAGCGGCTCACCGTTGCCTTTATCGTCCGTGAAGCAATGAAAGCCGAATTCGAAACGGACGGTCAGCTGGTTACCAGCCACCTCGAAGGTCATCTCGAACGGCTGCAAATGCGCCATACTCTTGGTAACACCGTTGATGACCAGATGATTCCATTGCATGTTCAGTAGCAGTCCAAGCGCCCTGTGAAGCGGGGGTTGTATCGTTGCTGAGACAGATTGCATTCCGCGTCCAGGTAGACCTTTCCAACATACCGAGATGAGCCATCACTTGATGCCAGAATATCCCTGCGGTTGGCATGCCGTGTGGCTGCTTTGGCTGCGTTGCGAAACTTGTGTTTGGCGCGATCAACAGAATGAATCGCGCCAATCTCCTTCCAAGTCACTCACCGCGAATCAACAACGCATCTACCAATGCCTTCGCCCCCTCGATGCAATGCACCGTGGCGCCAACCAGTCCTGGATCCAACACCCGGGCATCGCACATTTTAGATGCCGAAGCATGGGCGCATGTCAGCAGATGGGACAATTGCGTCAAGGCATCTTCCAGGGCAACACCCGAGTTGACGCTGAATATCGGCTGCTGGTCCGAGCCATGGCGGCCGAACGGCAAGAGGTTGGTTTCCGTGATTTCGATCATGGTCAATCTCCTTATCTACGATGAACACGCCAACAGGCCTACCCATAGGCAGGCACCTATGGGAGCAAGCCCTGCCCACAGGCGGGCATCTGTGGGAGCGGGCTCTGCCCGCGAATGCCGCGCCACGGTCTATGTCCGCCAGAACTGCCAAAAGCGCCGCAGCGGCTGACTCTCGCGCTGCGCATTTCTCCGCGCCTGCTCCATCAACGCACGCTGACGCTAGAAACGCTCGGCCAGCACACGGCCATCGGTTTCAGAAAAGTCTGTCGGGAAATGAAACAACGGGTGATCGGAAGGAAGATCGACAACGGGTGGACGGGGGTCGGCTTGACCATGATGCAACTCCTGACGGCCGATTGAACCGCCACCTCCCGCTGCGAAACGGAAAAGGGTGGCAGCTGTACGCGGGTTCGCAGACCGGACCGTCAGGCACCCGGCGCACCCAAAGGTGCCCCACGCACAGCCGCCATAGATCGACACTGTAGGCGAAAAAAAACGCCGACAATGGGTATGGAGGCGCTGCGCGCCTGACGAATTGTTCGGGCTGCGAAACCCGGTCGCTGAATTGGCAGCGACGGGTGTGAGGTTAGCGGAGGTCGTGGGGGATGGCAAGGTTGGGGGGGAAGGCGTTGCTGGTCCCAGGCGATGGTTGAACGACCGCTTTCGGCCAATAGCAGCCGCTCATGAGTGTCAATAGAATCAGGGGCAGCTAGAATGCCGCCTAGCCTCGCTGCGCTCTCAGCAGCAATTAGTGGTAAGCGAGAACAAGGAGGTTATGTGCATCATGAAGAAATAACTCAGTCCTGGTTCTGCGGCGAACGCTGGAGTGGAACTGAAGCACCTCGACCGGACAGTGTTTCGGAGATCGTCCTCGATAAAGGTGAGCTTCACATTCATCTGAACGGGGCAGTGCCAGCAAAAACAGTTCTAGAGATTTTGGCGGATGAAGGAACCGAAATTACCACGGACTTTAATCCTGAACGAGATCTTGTGCGCCGGTCACCATGTTCTTCACTGGCAGAGTATTTAGTACCGTGGCAGTTGTTACGGAGGCTACCAAAGCGGGAAGAAAACCTTCGGCGCCTTGTAGGTGCTGCAGTGAGTAATCTGCATGCCAACGGCGTCCGCTTCGTTGAGCTTAGAAGTAGTGTGCTTTACCTTGCCGCTATTCAAGAGTGCTCAGTACCCGAAGCACTTCACCGGCTAATCACCTGTATAAATCAGGCGACCAAACTTTATGCAATGCAGTGGGGGCTAGTCTTGACGGTCACCCGCGGTGACTATAGCTCAGTTCATCTTGCAGCCCTACTTTCGGCCTACGATGCACTGGGTAGGCCTAAACATATCGTTGGTATTGATCTCGCTGGAGATGAGGACATCCCTTATCCCACTGAACTGCCTAGTTTGTTCAGAAAAGCAAAAGACGACTTTGGTCTCGGCATAACTATCCATGCTGGTGAAACGGGCCGTTCAGAAAATGTAAGGACGGCCATTGATCTATTTGGAGCCGATCGCATTGGCCATGGTACTGCGGCCGGGAGTGATCCTACGCTAATGGAGCTTCTAGCAAAGCGAGATGTTTGCGTAGAGGTTTGCTTAATCAGCAATCGGTTGACCGGTGCGGTACCACCGGAGAAAGCTCATCCCCTACGTGATTTTTATGAGCATGGCGTACCGTTTGTAATCTGCTCAGATAACCCCGCGATACATGAACGAGGGCTGAATGAGGATCATGCAACTGCATTGGCCGAAGGACTTCCGGCTCGGGCACTTCGCGAACAATACACACAAGCTAAGCGTTACTCCTTCATCAAGGGCATTTCATGAAGATCAGATTTTTGTCAGGAAATCAGCACAAGCTCAATGAGGTGCGCAAGATTCTTGAGCCAGCTGGCGTAGAAGTAATTGCTGTCAGGGAGAAGATTGAAGAACTGCAAACTGAGGATGTAGTACGTCTTGTTCGTGACAAACTTTCAAAAGCGTTCGCACTGATTGGCAGACCCTTATTTGTGGAGCACACAGGGCTCTATCTGACAGGAATGAACGGGCTACCTGCGGGTCTGACACAGATATTCTGGGACAAGCTTGAAGCCGACAAATTCACGACTTTAGTACAAGGTCTCGGTGATGCTTCTGTGACCGCGAAAACGGTTCTTGGATATTGTGATGGCCGACAGATTCATATTTTTTCAGGTGAAGTACACGGAATGGTCCCTGCGATCCCTACAGGGCCCTGAGATTTCCAGTGGGACTGCGTGTTCGTACCAAACGGATACACGGAGACGTTTGCAGAAATGGGGGATCGCAAGAACGAAATCTCGATGAGGCGCAAAGCTTTAGACGCCTTCGCCGTATTCTTAAAAGCAGCAAAGGGGGCGACATGAAGGCAGAACTGTTGCATGCATATCAGACAGGCAAGCTCGTTCTCTTCGCCGGCGCAGGAGTGTCCGCGAATCTTGGCCTCCCATCTTGGGGGGAGCTCATTTCTAGGCTTGCCACTGAACTAGGCTACGACCCACAGATCTTCTCCTCATACGGCAGTCACCTTGCCTTGGCTGAGTTCTACCGCAGAAAGAAAGGCACATTGGGACCGCTTCGGAGCTGGATGGACCGGGAGTGGCACAAGCCAGGCATTGATGTCGGTGGTTCAGAGATTCATAGGCTCATCGCCCAAGGTAACTTCTCGAAGATATATACGACGAATTACGACCGATGGATCGAGCTTGCGCACGATTATTACGGGACTGCCTACACCAAGGTTGCGAGCGTATCGGATCTCGTAACGGTGCATGATGGCCATCGTCAGATCATCAAGTTCCACGGGGACTTTGACGACGATGCTTCTATTGTCCTTGATGAAACCAGCTATTACGAACGTCTCGACTTTGAATCACCACTGGATATCAAGCTTCGGCACGACGTGCTGGGTAACTCCGTGCTGTTCATCGGTTATAGCATTACCGATCTCAATATTCGGTTGCTCTTCTATCGTTTGACGAAGATGTGGGGCAGCCATGCTCTCGCTGCAGCGCGCCCTAAGTCGTATCTCTTCACGAATCGCCCCAATCCGGTGGCTGAAGAGGTGCTTGGGCACTGGGGTATAGAGATGTTGGTGTCAGAAGAAGATGACAGAGAGACTGCGCTGGCAGAATTTCTTGCTGAGCTAGTTCAGCAGTAGTAACCCTATATCAGGAACGACTTGATGAGCCGCTTTTACCACTACACCAGTCAGGTTGGATTGCTTGGCATCCTGAGTTCAAAATCGATTTGGTGCACAAATGCTTTATTTTTAAACGATCCTACTGAATTTAAGCATGCCATCCAGCATGGCAAACAGATGGCAAATCGGCTGTATGAAGACGACTATGATGAGCGTTTTGGTTGGCAACTTCGGCATGAGCTGGAATCGACAGCCGCTGACGATCTTTACGTTTCCTCGTTCAGCGAGCGGCCAGATTTGCTTAGTCAGTGGCGAGGCTACTGCCCCGGAGGCAACGGTTACTGTTTAGGCTTCGATCGTGAAGCGCTTGAAGACTATTGTGCTGCAAATGGGATGCGTTTAGAAAAGTGCCTGTATAGCCATGATGATCAGCTGGGAGCCGTGGCTGAAATCATTGCCGCAGCGCTGCGTGAATTCCCTACGATGCCTATATGCCGCGAGGGATTTCACGGTTTGGAATCCAAAGAGAAAGTCGATGTTATGGCGAGGTATTGGGCCCACCTTGAGGGGGCTGGTGCCCAGCAAGCTAAAAGCATCATTTCTACCGCTTGCGAAATGTTAATCGAGTTGGCGCCTAGGTTTAAGCATGAAGGATTTCATGAGGAGGCGGAATGGAGAATAATTACCAATGAGCCCGCCCGCCAGATCCTATACAGGCCTGGACCTTCATACGTCGTGCCATACATTTCGCTGGACTTACTGGAGCATAACAAGCACGCTCTCTGCGAGGTAATCGTAGGCCCAAACCCAAATCAAGACCGGGCCCGGAAGGCAGCGGAGATTGTATTGCGCGCTGCGGGTTATGATCCGAGCATCGTCAGTTCCTCCTGCGTACCATTCAACTACTGGTGATCTAACCGCATATTGAATCGCCCACAGTTCAGAGAACATTTCTGAGCTTCAACTTTTGGGCGGGTTCTGCCTGTCGGGCTGGCTGATTTGGGTCGATTTTAGCTTGTCGCGACAGGCAGAAAACGGCCAGAAGCTGTCATTTACAAAAAAGGAGAGAGATAGCTATGCTATTGAGACAAACTTTGATTGACGAAGTCCGTCTTGGACTTGCGGTTTTGCAGGGATACATCCGGCCAGGAGGCCCACTAAATCTAACCGACATCAACATTCATGCGGAAGATTTTGTAGGTAGGGTTCTAAATTCATTATACGGTTGGAGTCTGGTTAACACGAATACCGTGAAGTCGAACTACCCATGCATAGACCTACTCGACAAAGATAAGGAGATAGGAGTCCAAGTTACCTCTGAGCAGGGTGTAGGAAAAATTAATGTTACCTATTCCTGCTGTGCCAATCAACTCATCGGCACCATAACCAAACTATATATATTCTCTTTGATTCCAAAACAGGGCACCTACGCGCTCAAAAAAAACATCGGAAGTACGATTTCTTTTAGTAAAGAAAATATTTTGGACTTCGATGACGTACTCAAAAAAATCAAGGCGAGTCCGGACGACAAGGTTCTTGATGTTCATAGCTACGTTGTGAGTCAGATGCCAGCCGTGTTTGCAAGCTCCCGATCCAAAATGCAGGCGTCCCGTCGCGAAATCACGTCTTGTTTAAAAATATTAAATAGAGAAGTGCTCAAGGCGCCGGAAAGATTCGAGCACCCCATAAAAATGTTTGATGCAATAAAAGAAATACGGATCGACTTACAGAAGATTGGCGCGAGCAGAATTGCGTCTGCGACGGTGGCAGCTGAGTTTGAAAAAATCACCGAGGAGCTACGTCAGTGCTACTACAAAATAATTGATGAATTTCCATATTTTTCAGACTTTCCGAAAGGAAGTCACCCGCCTTACGATAAGTTCAGGGCAGACGATTATGGACGGTCGATCAAACTGATGATGGAAATTCGTCATCCAATCAATTGCAGTATTGCAGCGATTGAGAACGAGTTGAAAGCTATCGATGCAGCTTTAGCTTAGACCGACGATGAGGCCGATCCTGTATCGCGCGCGTCCATTTATTGGAAGTGTTGTGGTACGTCCGCTCTGGGTCGATAGCCGTCGCCGTGGGTGACCGCTATCGACCCATAGCAGCCGCTCATAGGTCTAGATTTATTAACATGAGACGGGCGCAGCGACTGCGTCCGCCCACATCTAGAAATAGGGCTAAAAAATCTACAGCGAACGGAGTGAGGAAGTCCGTGGTTAGCTTGCTTGCACCGGAGGTAGTACTCCTTTGAACGCTGCGACTAAGCCGGAAGCGCCTACCACATCTCGTAGCATCCTGGTTAACCACCCCTCAAAGGAAGCCAGTCTCGTCTGTTTCAAGTGTTGAGCGGCAAGGGCGAGCATTCCTTTGTTATCGTAAATGGTCAGCAGGCTAGGCAAGTCACCATTTGCCAAGGCGTCCTGAATCTTCTTGGTCGCGCCTGCTGCGATGCCCGCGATATCCAAGGCAGCGGTTTGGGAGGCATACTCCGAAAGTAATTCATCAATGCTCTTTGGCCCCGAAAGGTCGACCTTTTTAAGTGCCCGATCGATTCGTCTCCGACAGTATCTCACCACGACGTCGTCTATTGCCGCTTGCGATTGCAAGGTGTTAAAGATCGCCGTCTGCAATTTGGACAAATGTTGTTCGAGATCCGCCCCGGTATAGCCTTCGGTTTGCGCGATAACACGGCTGACTTCGGGTAGCAGAATTAGGTTTTCAACCTCGGATACCGGCAGCGGGTATACGCTCAAACCATTCAAATACTGGATTTCGTCTGAGGTGTAGTCATCAGCATCGACAATTCCCGCGCAGGTGGCACGTGTGAGTTGAGCATTCGCGCGCATGGTGACTACGGCATGCACGACTTGTTCGCACGAGCCCCGTGGTATCACAGTCCATTCCGAATAGCAGCACCGATAGATTGCGAGATCCAGACTTGTCCCGGCGCCCTCCACGAACAAAATTGGGCGACGGCTGCCAAGTATCAGAGTTGTCACTTCTTCACTAAACCCGGTGTCGTCCGGAACACTTTCTATCGTCCAAGAAGGCGCAGAGCTGTACGACTTGATGACGTATTTTTGGGCTGCTCGGGTCGCAGCGAAGTGCAAATCATGAGTGATGAAGATAAATGCGCAATCCTTTCGCGAGGCTTCAATTTCGTCCCAGAGACTCGACATAACAGATGGGTGAACGTGCAATTCAGGTTCATCAATTATGAGAAGAGAAGATTCTGCGGCGACCAGTGCTTGTGCTAGAAGATAGAAAATTGCGCGTTCTCCATCACTCATGTCCGATGCGGGATAAGTCCCGGAACCGCCGCCAACCGAGACTTGGATGTCATCACCAGAAATAACCAATTGCCGGTGGGGAAGAAGGCGTTGCCAGATGTCCGAAAGGGTTTCGAACCTTGTTGGCATCGCTTGTGTGAGCGTACCGGACCTAGCCTTGCTGTGCGTATCCAAGGTTGTGACCGACTGGTCTGCGAATAGAGCTTGAAGCAGACTGTCGAAGTCGTTCAGCATCCCCACTGCGGGCTTTGAATCCGCCCACCGACTTCCCGGGCGGTGAGCTATTGTTGCGTTTTCATGTTCCCATCCAAATCGGAGCTTTCGGAGCGCCTCGATACCACGAATTTTGGGTACGGCAGGATCGAGCCTGAGGGCCCGATGAGCCGAAATGCGGTGAGCAGCAATACCTGCTGCATCTTCAATGAAAACAGCTAAACGGGTTTTTCCTGACCCATTTGCCCCGACGAAAATAACTGACGAGCCAAGCTCGACAGCTATAGGAGTCTGCTGATCAGAATTAGGAATTTGAAAAGTGAACGTCAAGTGGAAACTCCCTGTGTGGTGGCATTAACGGAGGCAGGCGTACGTTAGCCCACTTTCTCCCGTCCTGAGGCTCATTTCTCGCTGCGGCCGATCCAGGCACCGAACCTGAATTAGCCATCCTACAAGCGACATGGTACTCGCTCGGATGTCCGCTGTTGGCCGAAAGCAGCCCTTTCCGCACGGAGTCATCGACCGCCAGTGATTTACACCATTCGCAGCCTTGCTCCAAACGACAGCTGCTACCCTCAGAGATCTTTCACCTCAAACATCTGCCGCACGCCGGAAGAAGACCACTCTCGAAGCAAATACCTACCCCATGCGGATAAGGCTATCAACTGGATCGACATCTTCAAAGCTCTTAAAGCGGGACCGGCGGCTGTTATCGAACGCATTCCCGAAACCCTGCACCAAACGCCCGAGCAGGGGTTCTGGATACACCTAGATGTTGCTGATCTAAGTCCTGCTGACCGTTCCACACAACCCGCCCCACGCCACCCTCCTTGAACCCCGGCACCAGCAAAACATCATTCAAGACGCAGCAATCTGACCAGCCCCCATCAGCGGACAAACCTGCACGGCTCGCTCAGCCAATAGTTTGCGCAGATCATGCATTTGTCCAATGCGCTCGTCCAACAAAGCGATTTTCTCAGCAAATAATTTCGCCAGCAGATCGGTGGAAGCTTCTTCGCCAGTCCATAGCAGCGGTAGATTTTCACCGATCTCCCGCAGTGAAAATCCCAACTGTTGCGCCAGCTTGATATACCCAACCAGTTGCAGCGTCTGCTCGGCGTAAAACCGATAGCCGTTGGCAGCACGACCCGGCTTGATCAAGCCTTTCTCTTCGTAGAACCTCAGGGTATCGACTGACACGCCCGCCTTCGCTGCCACTTCTCCGATCTTCACCCGTCAATTCTCCGTTTGACTCTGGACCTAACTCCAGGCTTTAGCCTGCAAGCTCCAACTGTGAGGGGTGAATATGATCAGCGTAAATAGAAATCTACAGATCGTTCGGGCCAGTGCTGTTTACGATCTTGTGGTCACTGCAGGCTTCATGACGCCTTGGACGGCATTGCTGGTTTTTGAAGGATTCGCAGCGCTGTCCGCTGCGCTGGCGTTGGGCCGAGCGGTCCCCACGCTGGACATCACCGCAATGCTGTTCGCCAACCTGCTGGGCAGCATCGTGGTGGTCTGGTCGATATGGCGGCTGGTGCAACCCAGCCGCAGCGTTGGTTTGTATGACGCACTGGCGAGAGTGCTGTTCGCTGCCTGGCAACTGTTTGCAGTGGCTCACGGCGCCAGTTTTCTGATTCTGGGCTTCACGGTTTTCGAAGTGGCCTTTGCCATCGCGCAACTGCTGCCAACACATAATCCACGAGCGGTTCAAACGCAGGCAAGCCCTGAGGGTTCTGGTCTCGGTGCGCGGTAGCCAAAAGTCTCGCTATGGCATCACTCGCAACAGCTTCGCATCGACCCCATCGGTCAGCACGTAGATCGACCCATCGGGAGCTCCTTTGACGTCGCGCATGCGCTCGTCCAGTTCGCCCAGCAGCAGTTGCTGACCGACGATCTGCTGGCCGTTACGCACAACGCGGCGCACGGCACGCTCCTTGAGTGACGGGACCAGCAAGTCGCCTTGCCATTGGGGAAACAGCGGACCGTCGTAAATGGCCAAGCCAGCGGGTGCAATCGACGGTGTCCACTCCAGGAGTGCGTTCTGGTAGCCAGGCAAACGGGTGAATGGCGTTATTTTCGCAAACGGGTAGTCGATACCGCCCGTGACGATGGGCCAGCCGTAGTTGGCGCCCGGCACGATGCGGTTGACCTCGTCGCCGCCGCGCGCGCCATGCTCGGTGATCAGCAAATCGCCCGTGGTGGGATCAACGGCGATGCCCTGCACATTGCGGTGGCCAAGGCTGTAGATCTCCGGAGCCACGTCGGTTTTACCCATGAAAGGGTTATCCGCCGGCGGGTGGCCCTCGCGGTCGATTCTGACCAGGGTGCCCAGATCGTTCGCAGGATTCTGCGCTTCTTCTCGCCGCTCGCTGCCGTCGCCCAGCGCAAGCACCAGGGTCTGGTCGCGAAGAAAGGCAATGCGCCCGCCGTTGTTGCCGGCGCGAGGCTTGAGCGTGGAGCTGAACAGCACGCGTACGTCGTCGAGCCGATCATTCGCCAACGTGGCACGCACAAGGCGCGTGCCGTTCGCACCGGCTTCGCCATAAGCCATGGTCAGGTAAAGCCAACCGTTGTGTTCGAACTGCGGATCCAGCGCGACCTCCATCAATCCCGCGGTACCGCCCTGCTGAAAGATGGGCGGCAGCCCGTCGAGCTTGATCTGCGCAGACGCGCCATCGGCAGCGATGGCGAGGAGCCGCCCTTGCATCTCTGTGACCAGGACGCGGCCGTCTGGAAGAAACGCCACCGACCATGGGCGGTTCAGGCCCGTCGCGACGGTCTGGACCTTGTAGCTGGCGGAATCTACCCTCGCTGGCGTATCGCCGGTGCCAGGGGCCATGGCGAAGAACAACATGGCGGGCGCAGCGATGAGAACCGCCACCACACCCGCCTGACGCCACTCCCCTCCTCGGCTCGACGAACGAGCAGTCATGACCGAAGGCGCGCTCAGACGCGCATAAAGCCACCCGCCAACGATCCCCGTCAGCGACATCAGCACATGGCCAACCGCCGTGCGGGTGCCCGGCAATGCGGGCATCGGAATCACCGAGCGCATCAGCCAGAAGACGAAACCCAGCCCACACACGCTGGCCGTGATGAAACCGAGCCTGCGCCAGGAAGGTGGGATGAAACGCAGCACCCAATGGCCTGCCAACACCGCGAAAGACAGCGCCAAAAAGGCTATGCCGGCCATGACTGGAGCAAACCGCGCAAGGTCTTCGAGCGTGGTCCAGAGTCGAACCGACAAGGTCACCGGCGCGCCGAGGCGAATCAGTTCGGCGAGGTTGAGCTGAGTCTGCACGACGCTGGCAATGGCACCCGTCGCCAGCGCGGCGACGAGCAATGCCCTTATGTAGTGGATCGCGGCCTTCATTCGATGCCTTCTCTGCCTGGCTTTCAATGCTTGGAGATTAACCGCAAACACTGCACGCCAGCACTCAAAAACCAGCCTACCCGCGGCCCTTCGCGCGATCGGCCTGAGTCCGCCCGTCATACCCCCAATCGGTTGCCGGATGCTCCTTTACAACGATGTAGGTCGCCGGGTGAAGGTCCGGCAGGGCCCGTCGGAGCAACGACATGGCACTTGCGATAAACGCAGTTTTTTCCTCTTCCGAGTTCGTCCCTGCGGTCACGCTGACCTCGAGATGCGCCGCCGCCGGCTGTTCATCAGCGCCGACGGTCCAGCGATGTGCCCCCGGCACTTCGATCAGCACCGAAGTGAGGTCCCGGCGTTTGCCCAGGGCTTTGGCGACCAGGTCAGTCAATTCGGTGCACAGCTGGCGGCCCTGGTCGAGAGACGGCTCGTGCGACAGCGTAAGTCTGGCAAAAGGCATTTTCGTTCTCCTGGCGGTGATGGAGATCGAAGTCTATTTGAGGAAAACGAAACTATACTCAAGACTTTCCACACCCCAGGTTTGAGTTTTCCTCATGATTGCGGACATTCCCTCCCCTTTGCTTCGCACCTTCGTGGCGGTGGTCGATGGTGGCTCGCTGGCCGCGGCGGCCACGCGCATTGCGCGCAGTGAGTCGGCGCTCAGCCTGCAGATCGCCCGTCTTGAAGGCATCGTGCGCCAGCCGCTGTTCGACAGGGATGGCCGGGCCTTGCGGCTCAACACTGCCGGGGGGCTTTTGCTGGGCCATGCGCGCTCGATCCTGAGTCGCATAGACGCCGCACGTGCGGAGCTTGCGCCGGACACCGCGGCGCCGGTTCGACTCGGTGTCGTGCAGGATTTCGTGGCAGGGGTATTGCGCCCCACGCTTGCGGACGTCCTCGTCGCGACCCCTGGTGCTGCTTTTTCAATTGTCGTGGCCAGCACGGCAGAACTGCTGCAGGCCATAGGCGAGGACCGCATCGACGCCGCCTTGTGTGCGGGTGAGCCGTTTGGCGGCAGCGTGGTCACCCGGCTTCCCATGAAGTGGTTCGGCAACCCGGATCTGCTGCTCGGTGACGTGGTACCGCTGGTGGGCATTACCCTGCCCTGCCCGTTTCTGCTGGCCGCGCAGCGGGTGCTGGACGCCGCCGGGCGTCCGTGGCGCATGGTGCTGACCACGCCGAGCCTCGATGGCGTACGTGCGGCGGTCGAAGCAGGACTGGGGATTACCTGCCGCACCGAAGCGGGCTTCTGCCGACCGGCGATGGCGGGCACAGCGCTGCCGCCCCTGCCGGAGATCGCCTATTCCATCGTTGAGCGACGTCGGGACGATGCAGGTAACCGCCTGGCCGTCAGCAGAATGCGAGAGCACCTTGAAGCCGTGGCGCATCACTCGTAAAAAGGCGAACCGTTATACCTAACAAACGTTAGGTAGCCTATTGACGCGCTCTCAAGAGGCGCCTATGGTCTGTCTACCTAACAAGCGTTAGGCCAGACTGCTCAACTCTTCAGGACCCACCCATGACTTCCAAACTGCAGCTCTTCACCTCCCCCTCGGCTTTCCCCAACCCGCAGCGCCTGCGGTTGTTCATGCACGAAAAGGGCATTGCCGATCAGTTCGATGAAGTCATCTACGACATGGCGCCGGGTGGGCAGCAGCGCGGTTGGCGCCATCTGAACATGAATCCATGGGGTGAAACGCCGACCTTGCAGTTGGCCGATGGCAGCTACCTGGCGGAAACGGCGGCCATCGCGCGTTACCTCGACCAGTCCTATCCGGGACGCAAGATCATGGGCGAAAACGCGCTGGAACAGGGCCTGGACACCATGTGGGACAACCGCATCTGGGTGCATATCCTCTATCGCATCGTCACCGCGTTCCACGTGCTGCACACCGGCCTGGGCTTCAAGCTCGAACTGACCAAGAACGAAGCGTGGGGTGAGCACTGTCGCAAGGAGGCGCTGATGCATGCCGCCCTGGTCAATCGTCATCTGGCTGACGGCCGTGAATGGCTGCTCGGCGGTGCCGAGCCGACGTTTGCCGACATCACTTTGGCAACCGCCATCGCCTTCTCCAAGTTCCCGGTCAACGCCACTCCGCTGGATGAGCGTTTCGAGCATCTGGACAGCTACTGGCAGCGCTGGCAGCAACGGCCAGCCTTCCAGGCGGCCTACGCTGACCGCAACAGCGGCATACCAGAGCTGGATTCGCCTACCGTCTGACAGCTCACGATGGGTAGCCGCTATCGAGGCCGTCACTACCTGGCGGCCTCGGTACGCGTCATGCCGAGCCCTTTTGCTTTAAGATGCCGCGCTTCCCGAGAACTCGTCCGACGCACGAAAGGCACCCCAATGAGCAGCAACGCCCGCGAGGCCATACTCCTGGCTGCCCGAAACATTGCCCAGTCACAAGGCTACAACGGGCTGAATTTTCGTGACCTGGCGAATGAAGTCGGGATCAAGCCGGCCAGTATCTACTACCACTTTCCGAGCAAGGCCGACCTCGGCGTTGCCGTTGCCCGGCGCTATTGGGAAGACGGTGCGGCTGCGCTGGAAACCATTTCCGAGCAGACCCCCAACCCTGTGGAAGCGCTGCAGCGCTTCCCCGAGATCTTTCGGCGCTCGCTGGAGGCTGACAACCGGCTTTGCCTGGGCAGCTTCGTGGGCGCTGAAACCGATAACCTTCCCCCGGCCATGGCCGAGGAAATCCAGGCCTTCGCGCAGGTGAACATTGCCTGGTTGAGCCGGCTGCTGGTCGAGGCGCACGTGTGCGAACCGGCTGCAAGCGAGGTGCGTGCGCGGGCTATCTTTTCGGCAGTGGCCGGCGCTCAACTGGTTGCCAGAAGCCGCTCGGACATCTCGCTGTTCGATACGCTGATCGAGGCCTATCAGGCTTACGGGCCCCTGCCCCCCCGTCAGTAGCCTTCAGGGCCTGACACCCACTACCGCTGCACGCGAAACTGTTTCGGTGATTGCCCCGTACAGCGTTTGAAAAAGCGCGAGAAGTAGGCCGGGTCGGAGAACCCAAGGTTGTCGGACACCTCGGCGATGGTCATGCTGGTGTAGACCAGATCGCGCTTGGCCTCCAGCAGCAATCGCTGGTTGATCATCTGCAATGCAGATTGCCCCGCGAGGCGCCGACACAGCGCGTTGAGATGGGCATTGCCGATGCCGAGCGTCGCGGCATAGTGGTCGATAGGCAGGTGTTCACGAAACCGCAGTTCCAGTGTCTTGATGAAGACCTGCAGATAGTCGCGCCCACGATCGACTTGCAAGGTGTCCGACGAGGACAGTGCCTGTTTGCGCCGACTGAGCCAGATCGACAGGATCGTGATCAAGGATTGCAGCATTGCATCGCGGCCCGATTGCTGTTGGTTGTACTCCTGGGCAAGGGCTGAAAACAGCGTGTCCAGATATGCGCGCTCGGCACCGACCGGATAACACACAGCCGTGGTCAGCACCGGGCTGCCGAGCAAGGCGCCGAGCTGATGGGCCAAGGGCAGCGCCAGGCTGAGCACGTGGCCCTGGGTGTCGGCGGAAAACTTGAAGGTGTGCACGCTCAGCGCTGGAACGACCTGCAGCGAAGGAGAATCGACGAGATTGACCTCGTCCTCGACCTTCAACGTGGCCTGCCCTGCCTGCACGTACAACAGTTGCACCAGATCGCTGTGCCGATGGGGTTTTATTTCCCAGCCATGCAGCTTGCTCCGCTCGGGAATCGACTCGCAATGGATCAGGTCTGGCGTTGGCCAGGCCCCGGTTTCGCCGTACAGCTTGAACACCGGAACGGGCGCGGCGAGCGATTTCGACATTGTGTCTTCTCCCTTGCAACGATCCGCCGAAAGTCCATGAAATATGCCGGATATTGCCTTCTTATCTCAAGTCTGCTCATCAAAAATACAGGGGACAACAATAAAAATGTACTGCAAGGGGTCACGCCCGCAGTCGCACCTCACAGGGCTGCTCACATGAAAACTCAAGTCGCTATTATCGGCGCCGGTCCGTCCGGCCTTCTGCTCGGCCAACTGTTGCATCGTGCGGGTATCGACAACGTCATCGTCGAACGCAAGGACCCCGACTACATCCTCTCGCGGATTCGTGCCGGCGTGCTCGAGCAAGGCACCGTCGACCTGCTGCGCGAAGCCTCGGTCAGCGCGCGTATGGACGCCGAGGGTCTGGTGCACGATGGGTTCGAACTGGCGTTCGATGGACGCAGTGAACGCATCGACCTCAGCGCACTGACCGGCGGCAAAACGGTGATGGTCTACGGCCAGACCGAAGTCACCCGCGACCTGATGCAGGCCCGGGCCGCCGCCGGCGCGCTGACGGTCTACGAGGCCGACCAGGTTCAGCCCCATGACATGAACAGCGACAGCCCGTACCTGACCTTCCAGCACAACGGCGAGACGGTTCGCCTGGACTGCGACTACATCGCCGGCTGCGATGGCTTTCATGGCGTGTCGCGGCAAGCGATCCCGGCAGAGGCCCTGAGCGTCTTCGAACGCACCTACCCCTTCGGCTGGCTAGGTATTCTGGCCGACACACCGCCGGTCAACCACGAATTGATCTACGCCAACCATGAGCGTGGCTTCGCCTTGTGCAGCATGCGTTCGGCAACGCGTACCCGTTACTACCTGCAGGTGGGTGCAGAGGAACAGGTCGAGGACTGGTCCGATCAGCGCTTCTGGGATGAACTGAAGCGTCGCCTGCCCGCGCCTGTCGCAGAGCGGCTGGTGACCGGCCCGTCCATTGAAAAGAGCATCGCGCCGTTACGCAGTTTCGTGGTGGAGCCGATGCAATACGGCCGTTTGTTTCTACTCGGCGACGCCGCCCACATCGTCCCGCCCACGGGAGCCAAAGGCCTGAACCTGGCGGCCAGCGATGTCAGCACCCTGTATCGCATCCTGCTCAAGGTCTATCGCGAAGGGCGTACCGACCTGCTGCAGAAGTACTCGCACATCTGCCTGCGCCGCGTCTGGAAAGCCGAACGGTTCTCTTGGTGGATGACCTCGATGCTGCACCGTTTCCCTGATACGGATGCCTTCGGACAGCGTATGCAGCAGACCGAACTGGACTACTTCGTGGGTTCGCCTGCCGGCCGCCAGACCATCGCCGAGAACTACGTCGGGTTGCCGTATGAAGACATAGAATGAATGCGAGCTTCCAGTGCGGTACGGAAACTGCATTGATCTCGCTTTGCCGCCAAGCCAATGACGCCTTTTATGAAACCAAGCGACTTTACCCCAGCCAGACTATCGCCGTCGTTGCTGAGCAAAGCCCTGATAGGCTTCATTGCATTGGTGTGTCTATCCTTGGGTCTGGCAACTGCGTGGCAAATGAGTTTGTCCCGGGAAGAACGTCTGGCGGCCGCCAAAGTTGCAGTTTCCAATATCGTCCGTGCCGCCGAACAGCAAGCTCAAGATACGGTGCGACAAGCTGACAATACCTTGCGTGATCTTGTGGAACGCGTAGAGCACGACGGGCTTGCGATCGACGCGCGAGCGCGGTTGGCGAAGCTGATGGCGGCAAACGTGTCGAACGTCGAGGCTGTCCAGGGGCTCTTCATCTTCGATGCCCAGGGCAACTGGATAGTCAACTCGTTCTCCGAGATTCAAACCCACGATAACGGTGATCGTCCTTATTTCATCTATCACCGCGATCACAGTGATACCGCCACGCGAATCGGCTCCATCGTGAAAAGTCGCATCACCGGGGATATGGTCATTCCGATCAGCCGACGTATCAATGGCGCTGATGGCACTTTTGCCGGTGTGGCATTGGCCACGGTGCCCGTTGCCTATTTCCAGACGTTCTTCGAACGAATGGATGTAGACGACCAGGGCGTTATTTTCCTGGCCCTGAACAACGGTGACCTGCTGGCCCGGCGCCCTACCCTGACGGCGCTGATGACCACCAACATTGCCAAAGGCGATATTTTCTCGCGCTATCTGCCCGAGAGTGACAGCGGTATTGCCGTGACCAGATCTTTGGTGGACGGTGTGGAAAGGATCTATGCCTACCGCCGGGTCACCGGCCTGCCTATCGTCGCGGCTGCGGGTGTCTCATCCCAACACGTATTCGCCCCCTGGTGGGCATATGCCTATCGGTCGGCGGGGCTGATTGCCCTGATCTGCCTTGCCTTGATAGGGTTGAGCGTCTTGCTGTACAAGCAGATCCAGCAACTGATAACGGCGGAAAGCGAGCTGCAAGGCGCCCAGAATGAATTGGAAACAATCGCGCAAACCGACAGCCTGACGCAGTTGCCCAACCGACGTCGCTTCGACTTTGCCGTGCGCCAGGAATGGGCACGAGCCAGCCGCAATCGCTCGACGCTGGCGATCATCCTGTTGGACATCGATTGGTTCAAGCAATACAACGACCAGTACGGGCATGTCCGAGGCGATGACTGCCTCATGGAAGTCGCCAGCCTCATAGGCAGTGCGGTGCACCGAGCCGGGGATCTGGCGGCGCGTTATGGTGGCGAGGAGTTCGTGATTCTGCTACCGGAAACGGATCTTGCCGGCGCGCTCAGCGTTGCCGAAAAGGTCAGGCTGTCCATTTTCAATGCCGGCATCGAGCATTCAGCCAGTGCGTTGGGTAACGTCACTGTCAGCTTGGGCGTGGTGGCAATCAACGCACCCAAACACGACGCCTATACCGCGGCCCTGAAGGAGGCGGACAGGCTTCTGTATCGCGCCAAAAACCGAGGCCGAAACCGTGTCGAGGCGAACGAGCTGCCTGGTGCGCAAGCAACCGGTTCATACGTTAGCAGCCTGGTGACTTAGGGCAGCTGCCCTGGGTTATCCCGAGCGAGGGCTGCCGTCCGTCACCGCAGCCCCAGCCCGTCCTCACACCTTGAAGCGTCGTACCACAGCGATCAGATTGGCATTGGATGCGGCGAGCGCAGACGTGCTCTTCTCGGTCTGCGCGCCTCCTGCCACCAGGTCCTCGACTATCTGCCGCACCGCTACCATGTTGCGGTTGACCTCTTCACTGACGGCGCTCTGCTCTTCAGCTGCGGTGGCTATCTGCGTACTGAGGTCGTTGATGCACACAACCGATTCGGTCATCGCATCCAAGCCTTCGTTCACCCTGGAGGTCTTGTCGACCGTGGCCTGACAGCGCGCCTTGGTGCTCTCCATCGCCACCACGGCAGCACTGACACCCTGCTGCAGACGGTTGAGCATTTCATTGATTTCCGAGGTGCTGGACTGGGTACGCCCTGCCAAGGCCCTCACTTCATCGGCAACCACTGCAAAACCGCGGCCTTGTTCACCTGCGCGCGCCGCCTCGATCGCAGCGTTGAGCGCGAGTAGATTGGTCTGCCCGGCAATGTCACCAATCACGCCCAGTACAGAATTGATACGCTGGGCATCGTGTTCCATGGCCCTGACCTTGGTAGTGGCGTCTTCCACTTCCGAGATCAGTTCGCGGACACTGCTCGAGGCATCTTCGACCACCACTTTTGAATGCCGGGCCTTCTCGCTCGCCACCTGGGTCATGCTCGCGGTTTGAGCGGCATTGCGGGCGACGTCATCGGCGGTGGAGCTCATCTCGGTGATGGCCGTCACCGCTTGATCGGTTTCATTGGCGTGGCGAGTCAGAATGCTGTTGGTGCCGCGCGACTGTCCGCGTAGCTGCTCGATACCCTCGGCAATCAAAGAAGACGAGTCGGACACTTCACTGATCATTTTCTGCAAATAGACGATGAAGCGGTTGATCGAGTGGCCCACTGCGCCAACTTCGTCCTCGGCGCGAATGACGATGCGCTTGGTCAGGTCGGCATCGCCGGCCGACAACGTATCGATGTTGGTCTTGAGCACCGCCAGGCGGTTCATCAGTTGCCTGAGGGCGAACACGATGACCAGCAGCATGATGACCACCATCGGGATCTGCAGCATCGCCAGGGTCTTGAGCACATGGCTGCTTTGCGCCGTCAGCACTTCAGTGGGTTGGGCTACCGCCATCTGCCACGGCGTGCCTTCGACGGGCATCAGGAACAAGGTGTATTGCTTGCCATCGCTGCCGACAAACGTCGAACGCGTGGCACCGGGGCTTTTCAGCAAACCCTGCAGTGCTGCCGCAAAGGGGTATTGGCCAGCCAGGTCGCCGAGATTCTTCAGTACGTTGTTGCCTAGAATCTCCGGCTGGTTGCTCAGGACTTTGCCGTCGCTTTCGACGATCATCAGTTGCGCGTTGATCTCGCGCTCTTTCTGCGCGATCAGCTCATTGAAGAAGCCCAATGTCACATCGATGGTCGCGACGCCATAGGCCGCGCCGTCCTTGGTAATGGCCATCGCGCAGTTGGTGCGCGGCTCCGGGCTGGCATCGTCCTGGTAGGCCGAGGCCCAGTTGCACTGCCCCGCAGGGGCCTTGAGCCCACCGAGGTACCAGGACTGCTCGAAGTAGTTTTTCGATTCAGGCGAGTTCCAGTGAGTGTTGACTATCAACTTGCCGCTGGCATCGCGGTGATAGAACGTACTGTGCTTGGCCCGGCCCACGGTACGTTTGTCGGGAAGCGGCCAGATACCTCCGCCGAATACCTTCGACTCGCCGTACTGGTTGACCATGCTGGGCAGCAGGCGGTCGATACTGTCGCTGTCCAGTTGCGCAACCGTCTCGGTAATCACCCGCTGCTGCGCCTGCACCCGTGCCAACTCGCGCTTGATGACGGCACTGATCTCCCCTGCCTCAGTGACCAACTTGCGTTCATCGGTGCCTGTAAGGCTGGGCGTGATGAAGTAATTGACCCCTATCGCCGTCAGCACCGCGACGAGCAGAACGAAGCCTACGAAAGTAGCGGTATAGCGAGTTTGAATGGTGTGCAGCATGAGGGGCGCATCCGCAAGGTGTGGAGTTATTGATCTTGTATAACCTTATCGGCGCGGAACTTTGTCGCATGAGTGCAAGCCCTGATAAAACGTGAACATCTCGGTTCATCAGGAGCGTGCACGGCTTGCTTATACAGTGCGATCAGAGCGCGTTCACCTGACCGATCGCCAAAGGCTCGGCGCTTTCGCCGATGCCGTTTTCCAGAGGTGCGCCAAACGCATCAAGGCTGATCTGGAAGCGATCACCCGGCTGGGTTTTCACGCCGTCGGCAAACGACAGTGTCGCGGTGCCGAAGTAATGCACGTGGACATCGCCCGGACGCAGGAACTGCGCGTATTTGAAGTGATGGAATTCAAGGTTGGCGAGGCTGTGGCACATGTTGTCTTCGCCGCTGAGAAACTCCTTTTCCCAGAGCGTTTCGCCGTTGCGAATGATGCGGCTGGTGCCGGCAAGATGCGCTGGCAATGCACCCACGCGCAGTTCCGGACCGTAGGCGCAGAAGCGTAATTTGGAATGGGCAAGGTAGAGGTAGTTGCGCCGCTCCATGACATGGTCGGAGAACTCGTTGCCCAGGGCATAGCCGACGCGGTACGGCTGGCCATCCTCACCAATCACATACAGCCCGGTAAGTTCCGGTTCTTCGCCGGCATCTTCGGCGAAGGGTGGAACGGGAAAATCGGCCCCCGGCCGCACGACGATGCTGCCGTCACCCTTGTAGAACCATTCCGGTTGCGCGCCGGCTTGGCCTTCTGCCGGTTTGCCGCCTTCCAGGCCCCATTTGAAGATGCGCATGGTGTCGGTCATGCCGGCTTCGACGGCGCCCTCTTGCTGGTGCATCTTGTCGCGCGCCGAAGCGCTGCCCAGGTGGGTCAGGCCGGTGCCGCTGATCAGGCAATGCGCAGGGTCTTCGTGATCGAGCGGCGGCAATAAGCGGCGCTCTTGCAACAACTGCGCATAGTCCGGACCCGGTCGCGTGCCACGGGCGGCCACTTCATCGGCCAGGCCGTGGTGACCGCGAATGGCCGCAAGAGCGAGCTCGCGGGTCGTGCGGGTATCATTGACCACCTGGACGTGGGCGCCCTCGACAACGCCAACCTGGCGTCCCCCGTCGGTGTTTTCGAATTGAATCAGACGCATGTGTGGCCTCCGGAACGTCATGGTTGGCGCCGCCCGCAAGCGGCGCCAAAGGGTCACTCGATGATGTTGAAGTCGCTCAGGTATTCATCGGAGATTTCCAGGCCCAGACCCGGGGTATTGTCGTCGAGCTGAATGTAGCCGTTGACCGGTTGTGGCTCGCCCTTGAACACGTAATAGAAGAGTTCATTGCCCACCTCGACATCGAACACCGGGAAGAACTCGGCCATCGGCGACGCCGTGGTCGACATGGTCAGGTGATAGTTGTGCATTTGCCCGGCGTGCGGGATGACGGGCACCGACCAGGCTTCGGCCATGGCGTTGATCTTGCGGGCAGCGGTGATGCCACCGACACGGTTGGTGTCGTACTGGATCACGTCGATCGCACGGCGTTCGAGCAAGTCCTTGAAACCGTAGGAAGTGAATTCGTGCTCACCGCCGGAGATCGGCATGATGCCCATCTTCTTCAGCTCGATGTAGCCTTCGATGTCGTCGGCAATCACCGGCTCTTCGAGCCAGCGCGGTTCGAACTCGGCGAGCTTGGGCAGCATGCGACGGGCGTATTCCAGGGTCCAGCCCATGTAGCACTCGAGCATGATATCGACGTCGGGGCCGGCCAGTTCACGCAGGGCGCGCACTTGTTCGATGTTCTTGCGCATGCCGGCCGGGCCGTCTTTCGGGCCATAGCCGAAACGCATTTTCAGCGCGGTGAAGCCCTGGTTCAAATAGCCCTGAGCCTCTTCGAGAAACAGGTCGAGGTTGTCATTGGCGTAGAGCTTGGAGGCGTAGGTCCAGATCTTTTCCTTGGTACGGCCACCCAGCAGTTTGAACACCGGTTTGTTGACCGCCTTGCCCATGATGTCCCAGATCGCGATGTCGATTGCCGAGATCGCCGCCATGCCGATGCCCTTGCGGCCCCAGGCGTGGCTCTGGCGGTACATTTTCTGCCAGATGTACTCGTTGTCGAACGGGTCTTCACCTATGGCGATCGGCGCCAGATAGGTGTCGATGATTTCCTTGGCCACACGTGGCGCCAGGGCGCAGTTACCGATGCCGACCAGACCGGTGTCGGTCTCCACTTCCACCACCAGCCAGCCGTGGAAACGGAACGAGCCCATGGCGTCGCCGCGCTCGAACAGAATGTCACTGGCGTTGGTGCAGAAGTGCGCCTGGGGCGGAACGACTTTGCCTTTCCACTCGAAAACGCGGGTACGGATGGCTTTGATTTTCATGGATTCAGGTTCCTTGCGCTGCCGGTTTCTTGTAATTGTCGAGTCGTGTTCAGTAGCTGTTGCCCGCCCATCCGGCAGGCAATTTCGAACGCTTGGCGAATGGCGCCGACATTGGCTTTGCCCTGCCCGGCAATATCGAACGCGGTGCCGTGGGCCGGGGTGGTGATCGGGATCGGCAAGCCGCCCTGCACCGTTACGCCGCGGGAGAAGCCCATCAGCTTGATCGCGATCTGCCCTTGGTCGTGGTACATCGTGACCACTGCGTCGAAGGCACTGGCATCGCCCTGGACCTTGAGGAAAATCGTATCGCCCGGATACGGGCCTTCCGCGGCAATACCCATGGCCTGCGCCGAACGCACTGCCGGGCCGATGATGTCCAGCTCCTCGCGGCCAAACGAGCCGTTGTCGCCGTTGTGTGGGTTCAGCCCACAGACGCCGATGCGCGGTTTTGCCAGGCCACTGCGCTTGAGCGCGGTGTCGATCAGCTGAATCGCTTCGATCACCCTGGTCTGCGAGAGCAGGCCCGGCACGTCGGCCAGGGCAACGTGCGAGGTCACGCGCGAGGTCCACAGGTTGTCGAGCACGTTGAATTCGCAGAACGGCCCATCGAAGCCCAGCAACTCGGCGAACCAATGCAGCTCATCGCTGTGGGCCATGCCGGCCATGTGCAGCGAGGTCTTGTTCAACGGGCCGAACAGCACGGCATTGGTAGTGCCGGCTTCGGTCAAGCGCAACGCCTGTTCAAGGGTGTCGAGGCTGTAGCGACCGCCGATGACACTGGCTTCACTGCGGGCAAATTCGCCCACGGTGTCGCCGCGAAAGTCATACAACAGGGGCGTGTCATCGGCGAACGACAACTGCTCCAGCGACTCCACGCGGCGGTAGGGAAATTCCATTCCGGCAATGCGCATGCCGCGCTGCATTTCCGCTTCGTCGGCGATCAGGATCACGTTGGCCTGGCTGCGCACCGAGGGCTCGGCGAGCAGCCGTGCGATCAGTTCCGGGCCGATGCCCGCCGGGTCGCCAAGGACCATGGCGATGGATGTCTTGTTCATGCTTCACTCCTCAAGGGTTCAGGCCGTGTCCGGTCAAGGGTGCCCGGCTCGCAGCGATACACGCGCTGCGCATTGCTGTAGAACAAACGTTCCTGATCGGCCAGGGGCAGATCGGCAACGATGGATTTGAATCCGTTGTAGATGACGTCGAACGAGCCACAGAGGCTGTCCACCGGAAAATTGCTGGCGAACATCACGCGGTGGGTGCCGAACATCGCGATCACCTCGCGCACGATCCAGGCGTTGTCCTTGGCCCGCCATGCCTGGCGCAGCTGGCCGAGGCCTGACACCTTCACCTGCACGTTCGGCCACTGAGCCAGCCGCGCCATGGCCAGCCGCCAGGCGGCGAGGCCTTCGGCGCTGCGATCATTGGGCAAGCCGGCATGGTTGAGAATAAGCGTGGTGCCCGGAAAATCCCGCGCCAGCCATTCCGCCTCATGCAGATTCCACCACGGTGTCTGCAGGTCGAAATGCAAGCCCAGCCCTTGCAGCACGGCATAACTGCGCCGCCAGCGCTCGTCGCTCATCAGGCTGCGGACGTGCCCGACCTGCGCCCTTGTGGTCGGGCCTCCAGGCTTGTGGCGCACGCTGCGCACGCATTTGTAGGAGGCTTGCTCGGCCAGTACGGCGGCGGCCTCGGGATGATCCAGCCAGGCTTGCGCGACGATTGCATTGGGCAAACCGTAGCGGCGGGCGAGTTGTTCGACGAAGCGGGTTTCGCCCACCGGGTCCTGCGGGTCCCATTCCGATTCGATGTACACCGTCTGCACGACCTGGTGAGTACCGGTATCGGCGAGGTAATCGTCGGGCAGGTAGCTGCGTTTGATCGCGCTGTAATCGCCATAGCGGAACGCGACACTGGCATCGGCTGCCAGCCACGGATGGGGATTGATCGAAGGATCCCAGAAATGATGATGGGCATCGATGATCGGACCGTTCCACAGCTCGGCCATGGCGCACCTCATTGGTGATTTATTGTTCTTTTGATTGATCGTTCTTCTGGGTGCAGCCCACCGCAAAACACGGCATTGGCGAGCACTATCGAAGGCTCCCCGATAACCGTCCAATCAAAACTTGGAATAGAGCGATAGCCTGGAGTTATCTCAACGGGGTTTTCGCGTGTCTGCGGATGGGTTGCAGCGAGCCTGAGTTTCTTATGAAATGGCTCTGGACCGGCACTTACACCCTGCTGCGTGGTTTCCTGCGAGGCTAGCTATAACCCCTGGTTATCGGTGTATGTATTGTTTTGACTAGACGCGGAGCCTGCACCTTCCCACACTCAGTCCAGGCTTGCGGTTCGACCGCTCAGACAAGTCACTTATAACAACTACAAGAAAACGAGGCTCTTTCCATGCGAAATGCATTCGTCCGTCGCACATCCCTTCTCATGCTCGGCTGCTCCATGGCCGCTGCCGGCGCTTTTCCAGCGCTCGCCACGGCGGCCTGGCAACCGGACAAGAATGTCGAAATCGTCGTCGCGGGTGGGCCCGGGGGCGGCACCGACCAGTTGGGCCGCCTGATTCAGTCGATCATCTCCACGCACAAGCTGCTCGACGTCAACACCATCGTCCTCAACAAGGGTGGCGGCAATGGCGCCGAAGCGTTTCTCGACCTGAAGATGAACAAGGGCGATCCGGAAAAACTGGTGATCGGCACCAACAACATCTACCTGCTGCCGCTGGTGGCCAAGCTCGGTTACCAATGGCAGGAACTGACGCCTGTGGCGGCCGTCGCCGAGGATGACTTCATCCTGTGGAGCTACAAGGACGCGCCATGGAAAGACGCCAAAGGCTTCTACCAGGCGGCCCAGGCTGACCCTGCGAAAATGCGCATGGGCGGCAGTCAATCCAAGGATGTCGACCAGACATTGACCTTGCTGCTGAACCAGACCAACAACAGCAAGCTGGTCTACATCCCGTTCAAGAGTGGCAGCGAAGCCGCGACCCAACTGGCCGGCAAGCACATCGCCGCCAACGTCAACAACCCCAGCGAAAGCATCAGCCAATGGCGCGGCGACCAGATCGAGCCGCTCTGCGTGTTCAGTAAAGAGCGCATGACCTACACCGACAAAGTGGCCGGCGACAAATCCTGGGCCGACGTACCGACCTGTTACGAACAAGGCCTGGGCATCGATCAATATCGCTTTCCGCGCACCGTGTTCATGCCAGGCGACGTAACCGCCGAACAGCGCGCGTTCTATGTCGAACTGATGCGCAAAGTCACCGAGACGCCGGAGTTCAAGGCCTACGTCAAGCAGAATGCATTGGTACCGACCTTCCTCGAAGGCGAGCCGCTGACCGCCTACATCGAAAAAGACACCGCCCGCGTGACACCGGTGTTCAAGGAAGCCGGCTGGCTGAAAAACTGAGTCGCCTGCGGCCGTCCACCTGAGGACGGCCGTCATCTGCTGGAGGTGTTTCATGTCCCATTCTTCGGATTCACCGGCGCTGGTCGGCACCCGCTGGGTCGAACTTGGCCTGACACTCTTCACCACGCTGATAGGCGTGGTGGTGATGTTCGGCAGCGTCGAACAGGGTATCGGCTGGGGCGACTCCGGCCCCGAGCCGGGTTACTTCCCTTTCTACATTGGCCTGCTGCTCAGCGCCGCCAGCCTGGGCAACGGCGTGTTGACCCTGGTGCGCTGGAAAGCGCTGAGCGTTGCGTTCGTCAGCCGCAGCGCCTTTGGCCAGGTGTTGTCGGTGTTCATCCCGATTGCCCTGTTCGTCGGCGCGATGCCGCTGGTGGGCATCTATGTGTCATCGGCCTGCTTCATTGCCTGGTTCATGTGGAGTGACAAGGCACGCGCCACGCCCTACAGCAAATGGAAGATCGCAGGCATCTCCCTCGGTGCAGTGCTTGCCAGCTACCTGATCTTTGCGCTGTGGTTCAAGGTCCCGCTGGATGGCGGTCCATTGGGCGAATGGATTGCCCAGACCGCGAGATATTTCAAATGAGCGAATTCGATTCCTTGTTGCAGGGCATGAACCTGATCCTGACCCCGGGCCACATCGGCCTGATGGTGATCGGCGTGCTGCTGGGTATTCTGGTGGGGGTGTTGCCCGGTCTCGGCGCGCCCAACGGCGTGGCGTTGTTGTTGCCGCTGACATTCACCATGTCGCCGGTGTCGGCGATCATTCTGCTGTCGTGCATGTACTGGGGTGCGCTGTTCGGCGGCTCGATCACCTCGATTCTGTTCAACATACCCGGCGAGCCGTCATCGGTGGCGACCACCTTCGACGGCTACCCGATGGCCCGCGAAGGCCGTGCTGCCGAAGCACTGACCGCCGCGTTCAGCTCGGCGCTGATCGGTGCCCTCGCCGGTGTCTTGCTGCTGACGTTCCTGTCGACACGCATCGCCGAGTTCGCCATGTCCTTCAGTTCGCCGGAGTTCTTTGCGGTGTATCTGCTAGCGTTCTGCACGTTCATCGGCATGAGCAAGAATCCACCCCTGAAAACCGTGGTCGCCATGATGATCGGCTTCGCCATGGCAGCCGTCGGCATGGACACGGTGTCCGGCAACCTGCGCCTGACGTTCGACCAACCGATCCTGATGACCGGGATCAGCTTCGAAGTGGCGGTGATCGGCCTGTTCGGCATCGGTGAGATTCTCTGCACCGTCGAGGAAGGCCTGGTGTTTCGCGGTGAGCATGCGCGTATCACACCGATGGTCATCCTGCGCACCTGGGCCAAGCTGCCGCGGTACTGGTGGACGATCGTGCGCAGCACCCTGGTGGGTTGCTGGATGGGCATCACCCCGGGCGGGCCGACGGCCGCCTCGTTCATGAGCTACAGCCTGGCGCGGCGTTTCTCGAAAAACCGGGAAAACTTCGGCAAGGGTGAACTCGAAGGCGTGATCGCCCCGGAAACCGCCGACCACGCGGCAGGCACCAGCGCGCTGCTGCCGATGCTGACCCTGGGCATTCCCGGCTCGGCAACCGCGGCAGTGATGCTCGGTGGTTTGATGATCTGGGGCCTTCACCCCGGGCCGACGCTGTTCGTCGAGCAGCATGACTTTGTCTGGGGGCTGATTGCGAGCATGTACCTGGGCAACGTGGTGAGCCTGATCGTGGTGCTGGCCACCGTGCCGCTGTTCGCTTCGATCCTGCGCATTCCGTTCTCGATCATCGCGCCGATCATCATCATGGTCTGCGCCATCGGCGCGTACTCGGTGCACAACTCGTTCTTCGACGTGGTGTTGATGCTGGGCTTCGGCGCCCTGGGTTACCTGTTCAAAAAGCTGGGCTACCCGATTGCGCCGCTGGTGCTGGCAGCGGTGTTGGGCGACAAGGCGGAAGATGCGTTCCGGCAGTCGATGCTGTTCTCGGACGGTCACATCGGCATCTTCTGGTCCAACCCATTGGTGGGCGGCTTGACCACGGCGGCTCTGCTGATGCTGTTCTGGCCGCTGATCTCCAAAGTGCTGCAAACCATGCTGGGCCTGCGCAAATCCCAATTGCCGAAGACAAAATCGGTGCTGTGACACGCCGTGCTGGCAACGCCTGGCATTTGTTGTCAGGCTTGCCGCAGTTCATTTTCGCGAGCCCGGCCCATGACCCGAATTCCTGATGCCAACGTGATCCACGGCCGCCTGCGCCTGCGCCAACTGCGGCTGATGCTGACGCTGCAGGAATTCGGTTCATTGCGCCGCGCCGCCGATCATATCGGCATGACCCAACCCGCCGCGACCAAGATGCTGCACGAGGCCGAGGATCTGCTCGGTGTCGAACTCTTCGAGCGCCTGCCACGCGGCATGCGCCCTACGCCGTTCGGCGAAACCGTCACTTACTACGCGCGCATGGTCTTCGCTGAATTGAGCGGCATGCGCGAGGAGCTGGTGGCGCTGGAATCCGGCAACCTCGGCCGGGTCGCCGTCGGTGCGATTCCGGCACTGGCCTCGGGCTTGTTGACCCGCACCATCGCCACCTTGAAACAAAGCCACCCTCGCCTGTCGATGAGCATTCAGGTCGACACCAGCGACGTGCTGGTGCAGGCGCTGTTGCAGGATCAACTGGACATCGTGCTGGGGCGGATTCCGGCCGGCGCCAGGGCCGAAGAACTGTTGTTCGACAGCCTGGGTGAGGAAGCCCTGTGCGTGATCGCCGGCGCACAACATCCTTTGTCCAAGGAGAAACAGCTGAGTTGGGCCGAGTTGCAGAACATGACCTGGGTGTTGCAACAACACCCCAGCCCGATGCGCTCGATCATCAATCAGGTGTTTCACAACGCGCGCGTGGACATCCCCAGCAGCATCGTCGAAACCACCTCGATCATGACCTTGCTGTCCTTGGTACAGCAGACCGACATGCTCGGCGTCACCCCGGTGTCGGTGGTCGAGGACTATCCCGGACGACATCTGCTGGCGGTGTTGCCAATCAAGTTCGAAGCACGCCTGCCACCGTTCGGGCTCATCACCCGACGCCATCGCATCCAATCGTCAGCGATGCAGGCGTTCATGAACTCGGTGCGCGCGGAGCACGCGTTGGTCAAATGAGCGGCGAGAAGAATCGAGCACACTGATGAATAGACCGCGCAAATTAAACGTTTGAGAGCTTCGCGTGACGTTGGCAACGCCCTTTTCAAAGTGCTGAACTTTTAGGTATTTGAGCGATTGCAGAGGGCGCCGCCCGTGTCATACTACGTCCTACAACTAGAACGACAGGATGTCTCAAAGGCCCTGGCGCACGACCAAAGGAAGGCTGTTTTTCATGAATTTTGAAAGCGAACGCGTCCGCCAAATCTCCTCGTCCCCCAGCATGGTCATCTCCATGCGTGCCAAGCAGTTGTCCAGCGAAGGTCGCGACATCGTCGACATGAGCCTGGGCGAACCCGACTTCGACACCCCTGCGCATATCATCGAGGCCGCGCATCAGGCGATGCTCGACGGGCACACTCGCTATACCGCACCGCAGGGCACCCTGCCCTTGCGCAAGGCCATCGTCGCCAAGTTTCAGCGCGACAACGGCCTGTCTTATAGCGTCGACGAAATCACCGTCGGCAACGGTGCCAAGCAGGTGATCTACAACACCTTCGTTGCAACCCTGGAACCCGGCGACGAAGTGGTCATACCCGCGCCCTATTGGGTGTCGTACTCAGACATCGTCACCTTGAACGGCGGCGTGGTACGGATCATTCCCTGTGGCATCGATGCAGGCTTCAAGCTCACGCCGCAGGCCCTGCAAAGCGCGTTGAACGACAAGAGTCGCTGGCTGATTCTCAACTCGCCGTCCAACCCCTGCGGGGCGATCTACTCTGAGGCCGAGTTGCAGGCACTGGGCAAGGTGCTGGAGGACTTCCCCAATGTGCTGGTGATGTCCGATGAAATCTACGAGCACGTGCTGCTCGCCGACCAGCCTTTCGTGTCATTTGCCAGCGCCTGCCCGCACCTGCGCGAACGCACCCTGCTGATCAACGGCGTGGCCAAGGCCTACGCCATGACGGGCTGGCGTATCGGCTACGGCGCAGGGCCCAAAGGTCTGATCGCCGCCATCAGCAAGATCCAGTCACAGAGCACTTCCGGCGCGAGCGCCATCAGTCAGGAAGCGTCCCGCGCAGCGCTCGAAGGCCCGCAGGATTTCGTCAGCCGTTGCGCCAGGGAATACGCCCAGCGCGGCAAGCTGCTGGTAGACGGCCTGAGCCAATGCCCGGGCCTGCGCCTGAGCGCGCCGGCCGGTGCGTTCTACGCTTTTCCGGAATGCAGCCAGTTGTTCGGCCGCACCACGGCGCAAGGCCAGGTGCTCGAGGACGACGTAGCACTGTCGGCCTACCTGCTCGATCACGCCGGTGTCGCCGTCGTGCCGGGCGCGGCGTTCGGCATGCCAGGGTACTTCCGACTGTCATTTGCCACTTCACGCGAACAGATAACCAAAGCTGTCGTTGCCATTCGCGAAGCGCTTTCGGCCCTGCGCTGACGCTATCGCTTTTCGTTGTGCCAAAGCTGCCATAACAACATCGGAGATCTACATGCTCGATCAAAAGAAACAGCTGCTTGCCCTGGTTGTCGCGGTTTGCCTGGGTGCCAGCGCTGCGCAGGCTGAAGAACTGACCGGTACACTGAAAAAAATCAAGGAAGTGGGCACTGTCACGCTGGGCTACCGCGATGCGTCGCTGCCTTTCTCCTATCTCAACGACGCCCAGCAGCCTATCGGCTACAGCATCGAGCTGTGCAAGAAAATCGTCGACCAGATCAAGGTCAAGGTCGGTGAGCCCAACCTCAAGACCGAGTACGTATCGGTCGTTGCCGCCACCCGTACCCCGCTGCTGATCAATGGCACCATCGACATGGAGTGCGGCGTTACCACCAACACCGTCGAGCGTCAGAAGCAGATCGGTTTCCTGCTGACCAGCTACATCGCCAGCGCCAAATACGCCGTGAAGAAAACCGCTGGCATCAACAGCGTGGCCGATCTGAAAGGTAAGTCGGTGGTCGTGATCACCGGTGGCAGCGGCGAGTGGATCACGAAGAACCTGGACCGCGAAAAACAGCTGGGCTTGAAAATCCTCAACGCCAAGGACGGCGGCGAAGCCTTCCTGATGCTGGAAACCGGCCGCGCCGTGGCCTATATCAACGACGACGTGCAACTGATGGCAACCATCGCGCAAAGCCGCAGCCCGGACGCCTACGCCTTGCTGCCTGAGCCGATGTCGGCCGAACCCTACGCCATCGGCATCCGCAAGAACGACCCTCAATTCAAGACCTTCGCCGACGATGTGCTGCGCAACCTGTACAGCACCGGTGTGATCGATACGCTGTACCCGACCTGGTTCCAGCAGCCGATCCCGCCGAAAAACGCCACGATCAACCTGCCAATGAGCGATGCATTGAAGCAAGCCATCGCCAACCCGAACGACACCGGCGTCTGACCCGCCCCCTTCACGCCAGGCAGTGACGCGGCTCACATACGCCGCGCCGCTGCGCGCCTGGCTGCATGCAGTGCTTCTCCCTGAACGTTGGTGTTGGCATGGATTACAACTGGAACTGGAGCGTGTTCTGGGATTTTGCTCCCGGAGAATCCGCCTCGTATTTGCATTGGTTGGTCACCGGCACGAGCTGGACCCTGGCGACCACCCTCCTCGCGTTCACCCTGGCATTTCTGATTGGCGGCTTGGTGGGTACGTTGCGTACCAGTACCGTGCGCCCGTTGGTATGGCTGGGCAACCTGTATACCGAGGTGTTTCGCAATATCCCACTGCTGGTGCAGATGTTCATCTGCTTCTTCGTGGTCCCCGAACTGCTACCCCTCTCCTGGGGCGACTACCTCAAGCAAGACCTGCCCTACCCGTCTTTCTTCAGTGCCGTCGTGGCCCTGACCCTGTTCACCTCGGCCAAGCTTTCCGAGCTGTTCAAGGCGGGCATCGAGTCGGTCGCCTACGGCCAGCGCGGCGCGGCGCTCGCCCTCGGCTTGCGGCCCACCCAGATGTACCTGAACGTACTGCTGCCGCAGGCGATCCGCGTGGTGTTCCCACCGCTGACGTCCGAAGCACTCAACACCCTGAAAAACTCTTCGGTAGCGCTGACCATCGGCTTGATGGAGCTGACCGCGCAGGCGCGTAACGTCAGCGAATACTCGTTCAATACCTTTGAAGCCTTTACCGCGGCAACGGTGATCTACGTGGCCATTTCACTGCTGATGACGTTCGTCATGGGTCGTATCGAAAGCTCCCTGGCCGTTCGCGGCGCGACGAGGTAAGTCATGTTCGATCTAGACCCCAGTGTCATCGTGCGAGCCATGCCCGCACTGTGGAACGGCCTGAAGTTCACCTTGTTGCTGACGCTGGTGGCGATGTCGGTGGGCATCGTTGTCGGCACCCTGCTGGCACTGATGCGCTTGTCGGGCAACCGCGTGATGCGCGGCTTCGCCCTGGGCTACGTCACGGTCATGCGCAGCATTCCGCTGGTGCTGGTGATCTTCTGGTTCTACTTTTTGATGCCGCTGCTGCTGCAGATGACGTTCCACACCGAACGCCCCGTGCAGATAGGCCCGGTGGTGACTGCCTTCGTGACGTTCTGCATGTTCGAGGCGGCCTACTACAGCGAAATCATCCGCGGCGGCATCCAGAGTATCTCCGGCGGCCAGAAGCAAGCAGCCCAGGCCCTGGGCCTGCGCCCGTCGCAAGCGATGCTTTACGTGATCCTGCCGCAAGCACTGCGGCGCATGCTGCCGTTGCTGCTGACCCAGACCATCATCCTGTTTCAGGACACCTCGCTGGTGTACGTGCTGTCGATCGCGGACTTCACCGGCGCAGCCAGCAAATTCGCCCAGCGCGACGGACGCCTGGTGGAGTTGTACCTGTTCGTGGCCCTGGTGTACCTGGTGATCTGCTACCTGCTGTCGCGGCTCAGTAAACGCCTGAAAAGAAGCACGGAGAGAACCGCATGATCCAGATGAAAAACCTGAGCAAGTGGTACGGCGATTTCCAGGTCCTGAAAGACTGCACGACCCAGCTGTCGCGCGGCGAGGTGATGGTGGTGTGCGGGCCGTCCGGCTCGGGCAAGAGCACCCTGATCAAGTGCGTGAACGGTTTGGAGCCGGTGCAGGAAGGACAGATCTCGATTGACGGCCAACCGGTCACCGGCCGCGGTGTCGACCTGCCGAAACTGCGTGCCCGAGTGGGCATGGTCTTCCAGCATTTCGAGCTATTCCCGCACCTGACTATCGTGGAGAACCTCAACCTGGCGCAGATCAAGGTGCTCAAGCGCGATGTCACCACCGCCACCAGCAAGAGCACGGCACTTCTGGAGCGCGTGGGCCTCAAGGCCCATGCGCACAAGTACCCCATTCAGCTGTCCGGTGGCCAACAGCAACGAGTCGCCATTGCCCGCGCCCTGGCCATGGACCCCATCGCCATGTTGTTCGATGAACCCACCTCGGCGCTCGACCCGGAAATGGTCAACGAGGTGCTGGATGTGATGGTGCAACTGGCAGGCGAAGGCATGACCATGATGTGCGTCACCCACGAGATGGGGTTCGCCCGGAAGGTCGCCGACCGCATCGTGTTCATGGACGGCGGCGAAATCATCGAGGACGTCAAATCCGAAGAGTTCTTCAGCGCGCCCCGCTCCGATCGTGCTCGCAGCTTTCTGTCGAAGATCTTGCAGCATTGAGTGCGGGGATGGTGCGCCTGCTGGGCCGGCCCATAGGGTGATACCGCTGGACACGGAGCGTGAGTCGGCGCGGCAACTGCCATGATAATGCGCCGATGGAGCGGGTATTTCACAGTCTAAAAAGCGAATGGATATCGACGGTGGGCTACATGAGCGCTGCGTTGGCTAAACAAGATATCAGTCGTTTCCTGATGAAACGGTACAACTGGCGACGACCGCATCAGTTCAATGAGGGCTTGGCATCTGCCGTTGTCGAGAAAAAACTTAACGCAGTGTCCGGGATCAGTTGATCCGCTACAAAATGACATTGAGCCAATTGATTAAAACCATAGAGGTTTAGATGGATACAAATATAGGATTTCATGACGCAGATAACTCTGTGCTAGATAATTTGGATCTAATACACAAATTCAAGCCTTACAGTGATAGCACTCTGGAAATGATTGCAGAAAGCTATTTGTGGTTTGCATCGCTTCGTAGCCTGAATGATCCGTTCGAAGGGGGTTTAAGTTATAAGTATGATCCAGGGCTAACCCTAGATCAAATATTGTATTCGGAGTTTGCTTTTTGTACTGATGATACAAATATAGATTGTGAGCATACAGCGATACAAGCAGAACTCAAGGAATATCAGAAAAACCCCACTGATTATATAGACAGAAAAAGAGAAGAACACAAAAAAAGTTTTGAGCGCTCAGTTGTAGATAACACAAAGAACTACGGTTATTTCTGCGCTCTAAGTGCTCCTAAGATCGATGAAGTGGCTAATGACATTACTATTAATACTGACCAACAAAGGCTTAATCAGGTTCGTAGGAACCAAGAGGACATAAGCCTTTGGAGTCATTATGGGGATGGCTTGCGAGGTATCAGGATAACCTACGACCCACTAAAACTAAAGCAAATGCAAAATATCAGTACTGCACTTGTTACATATCAGGACAATCCGGAGCCAATCGATGCAATCTATGAAGTTCGCAGACGAAAAGGCTACT
This sequence comes from Pseudomonas baltica, assembly GCF_014235765.1. Lineage (GTDB taxonomy): Bacteria > Pseudomonadota > Gammaproteobacteria > Pseudomonadales > Pseudomonadaceae > Aquipseudomonas > Aquipseudomonas baltica. The sequence goes on along the minus strand of NZ_JACMYH010000002.1, from coordinate 305,912 downwards.
GGAAGGAGAGATGGAATCATATACAAAGCCTGACTATGTTCAATACCAAAGCTACATTATGGGCAAATGAGCGTGAAGTTAGAATCAGGACCGGCAGTCAAGGTAAGGTCCGGATAATGCCAGATTCAATTAAGTGTGTTACGTTCGGCGAAAAGATGCCTAAGTATCGAAGGGTATTAATAATAGCCGCAACTATACAACACAACCCTAATGCAACTTTTTATGAAGCTCGCATTAGTAAAGACGAGTTCAAGATCGAATACACCGAATATGAAGTACCACCTTTGGTGTATTCGCCAGTGCAGCCAGCTTCTGAGAATCAAAGAATCTGATTCTTTTTATGCGTTAATAACGTGCAGCATGCCCCTTGATTCAAGCCCATCGCCCGGGCGGAGTAATCCCATGACCGAACAGCCAAAAAGCGTGGACAGTATCGCGGTGCCGCTACTCAAGCAGGACACACGAGCAGGCGTGAGTGGCTACACGCTGGATCTGCTCTCCAAGCTTACCGGCCTTAGCAGGACAGGAGTTATTCACCTGGCCCTGCGACAGATGGCCGACCGGTATTTGCACAAGTACGACATGGACGACGGCCCGCTGAGTGACGCTCAGCACACTGCAATACTCCTCGCCAGCCGCGCCACGAGCATCCCGGCCGATCACTTCACCAAAAGGCTGTTTTAGGTCGCTGAGGGCTGCTAGGGTATAAAAAGATATCAATCACCCAATGCATTCAGCATTGTTAACAAGCGCATACGCGATGACCGATGGAAATTCACCATCGAGCGCAAAAAGATGCTCGACCGCCCATTTTCCATATCATCCGACACCGGGGCTGAAGGCATAGCAGTCTGCGCGCGAATCGAGCAGCAGATGGATGCCGGCCTCATCCCACCAGAAATCCGCGACCGCGCTACGGCGACCACGGACTAGGTGGAAACCATCCTACAGACGGCGCGCCGCTATGAGCTCGCGATGACGGTATCGGACTCTATGTAGTGGTCTACCAGACCGGCCACCTTTTCAGCGAAAATGATCGCTACCTAGAGGTGTTGGATGAGCGGACAACGACGTACCGTTGCCAACCAACGAATCCTGAATTTGATTGAAAGCAGTGTACAGCCCAACGGATGACTACTTGTCCAGAAACCAAAAACCCCCGAAGCGCTGGACGCTCCGGGGGTTTTTGACGTATCGAATATGGCGGTGAAGAAGTCCGCCATCGGCTCATCCTGTTTTGTCCCACAACGTCCGAGGAAGCTAGGTAAATCGGGCCTCTCAGCCTATCATACCGTCCAAAGACGTCCGGTAAGATATCACTGTATCCATCTAAAAATGTGGGAACAAATGGGGGAACGATTCTCCCGGGCTTGTAGGAGTGTGAGTACAACGTCATGGGTAAACTCAACCCGAAGCAAATTGAAAACCTAACGACCTCAGGGACCTACGAAGATGGCGAAGGTCTCAGAATGGTCGTCAAACCGACCGGGAAGAAGTACTGGGTTCTGAGGTACCAACTGGCGGGTAAACGACGGGAAATGGGCCTAGGCAGTTTTCCTACGATCACGTTGAAGAAAGCGCGAGAAGCTGCGGCCGAACATCGAAAAATGCTTAGCCAAGAGATCGATCCGCTGGTGAGCAGGGATGCTGAACGAAAAGCATCGCGACTTGCCGAGGAAGCTCGGCAGGCGCGCGCTATCAGCTTCAGAACGGTAGCAGAAGACTATATTGCGGCACATAAAGCGGGATGGAAGAATGCGAAGCACAGTCAGCAATGGCTGAACACGCTGACCACCTATGCCTTTCCGGTGATTGGGGACACGCCAACGGAAGAGGTCACAACTGAGCAAATCTTGAGAATCCTTACTCCGATCTGGCACACAAAGCCTGAAACAGCGTCAAGAGTTCGTAACAGAATGGAGATGGTGCTCGATGCAGCAAAGGCAAGGCGCCTCCGAGACGGTGAAAATCCAGCCCGCTGGCGCGGGCATTTGGACAAGCTTCTTCCATCACGTTCAAAAGTGAAATCGGTAGTACATCATCCTGCTTTGCCATGGCGCGAACTGCCAGGTTTCATCAGCCGCATCAAGGCTAGGGACGAGCCCACCTACAAAGCAATGTTGCTTACCATTTTGACGGCTTGCCGAACAAATGAGTGCTTGGCAGCAACGTGGGATGAGATTGACCTGAAGAATGCGGTTTGGAAAATCCCAGCTCATCGCATGAAGGCTGGCAAGGAGCACCGGATCCCCTTGAGTCAGCCGGCATGTGACGTGTTGTGCTGCTTGATTAGGATCAAAGACAACCCCTACGTCTTTCCCAGCACCCAGAAAGGGAAGCATCTCTCGAATGTGGCCATGCTGATGGGGCTACGGTATCTGGAGCGTGGAGATCTTACTATGCATGGATTTCGCTCGACGTTCAGGGACTGGTCAGCGGAGGCGACAAGTTATCCTCGTGAGGTCTGTGAGCAGGCATTGGCGCACAGTCGGCAGGACAAGGTGGAAGCGGCATACTTCAGAACCGATCTGTTTGAGAAGCGCCGTGCGATGATGGAGGAATGGGCGGAATACGGATGTTCTATAGAGACGGGCAAAAAGCAGATCTCCGGGCCGTAGGCTCGGGAGTTTCCTCTGTTTTTGCCTTGATTCACTGGATTTCGTCAATAAAATCGGCCAAGAGCAGACTTTAGCGCGGAGAATTAACCTTCGAATCTCCCGTATTACGAACACCATGTATGCATGACCCAAACTCAGTATCACGAAAGAGTGTAGTGGCCCAATTAAACTAGATATCCATTTAGGCGAGAGTGCTCGCCATAAAGGGGCACCGGTTCGCCAAGCAACGACGTACCTTGGCGCCAGCTCAAACACGAAGCTGCTAGCTTGGTGCTTGGTTAAAGCTGCAGCCTTACCAAAGCAGCCCATTCACGTGGAATAGTTGAGCCAGCCTTATGTCATTGGGTAAACCAGGTCCAGCAGAAATGTGGTGGTGTCCCGCCGATCGTAAGATTCTGACTCAATAGCAATGAAAAATTCGAGAGCTGGAAGCCCGGATCAAACGGCTGGACCGGGAACAATTAATCTTAAAAAGAACGAGCGTGCTCTTGATGATCCACAAACACGAGCGTTCACATCAATCACCTCCCCTCTTTCGGAGGTGTTTCTTCAATTAATTATGAGCCTGAATGCACGCGGAGTAAATTGGCCGCCCGGTGTGCAACACACATTAGGTGGCCAAATGTTCTTCAAGGGCGAATGCCAACCTCAGCTTCTTGCGCTGTCCACAGTTTGACTTGCTCGCTTAGTGTCAGCCCCAACCCCGGACGCGTAGGAACCATCATACGACCGTCACGGGTTTCCAGACGCTCATTGAAGAGCGGCTCAAGCCATTCGAAATGTTCGACCCAGGGCTCGGTGGGGTACGCGGCCGCCAAGTGAACGTGTAGCTCCATGGCAAAATGCGGAGCCAACATAAGTCCCGCTTGCTCGGCCATTGAGGCCACCTTCAGGTAAGGGGTGATGCCACCTACTCGTGGTGCATCGGGCATCAGGAAGTCAGCGCCGCGGTGCTTGATAAACTCGGCGTGCTCGGCAACGCTGGTAAGCATTTCGCCCGTGGCAATAGGCGTATCGAAATGTTGAGTCAAAGCCGCGTGGCCTTCAACGTCATAGCAATCCAGCGGCTCCTCAATCCAGATCAGGTTGTACTCTTCGAATTGGCGGCACATGCGCTGGGCAGTCGGGCGATCCCATTGCTGGTTGGCATCAACCATCAGAGGGAAGCTGTCCCCTAGATGCTTGCGCACGGTGCTGACACGCTCCATATCGATGGCACAATCCGGCTGCCCTACTTTCAGTTTTATACCACCAATGCCTTTTTCGCGGGACAGATCGGTGTTCTTCATCAACTGGTCAAGCGGAGTGTGAAGGAAACCGCCCGAGGTGTTGTAGCAGCGTATCGAATCACGTTGTGCGCCGAGCAATCGGGCTAACGACAAGCTGGCGCGCTTGGCTTTCAAATCCCATAGTGCCACGTCGAAGGCACCGATGGCCTGAGTGGACATGCCGCTGCGGCCTACCGACGCACCGGCCCAGCACAGTTTGGTCCAAAGCTTGGAAATGTCACTGGGGTTCTCACCAATCAGCGCCGGTGCTATTTCCTTGGCGTGCGCGAATTGACCCGGCCCGCCTGCACGCTTCGAGTAGCTAAAACCTAGGCCACGGTGACCATCAATGGTTTCGATTTCTGCGAATAGGATGGCGATTTCGGTCATCGGCTTTTGCCGTCCTGTTAGTACTTTGGCATCGCTGATGGGAGTGGCCAAAGGCAGGACTACCGACGATACCCGAACCCAGGCAATGCGATCATCGTCGGAGGATTTCATAGATTCTTGTCGTGCAAGCATGCAGCTCTCCTTAACATTGATTAGGTCTTGAAAGAGATCAGGTGCGAGGTTGTGACGATGTGTTGTTAATTGGAGCGCCTTCGACAGGGTTCACTGGAAGCTCTTCAAACCCGTCCAATTGCAGAGGCTTGAGTGGCCCGGCAACAAACAAGTAAGAAAAGCACCCAGTAACCCTATACCCGCGACTTACATCAGTGCAGCATTGAAGGATCCCGGCCGGTCATTCATTACGCCAATGCCGATATGGATAACAATGCTGGGTAGTTTGCCGCAGAGGTTGAACATCCCGCCGCTTTCGCTCTAACTTAACGTCCTCGACATCAAGTGCGCAAAATCTCGTCGATCGCACTCTTCTTCGGGCGCATGGCGCTGTAGACCTGCCATATGATGAAAACCAGCGCCAGCCCGAGGAACGAGGCGGCGATAGGGTTGGCAAGGAATGCGAGAAAATTGCCATCCGACAGCATCAATCCGCGACGCAAGTTGGTTTCAGCCATAGGCCCGAGAATGAAGCCGATAATAAACGGCGCTGCGGGCATGCCCGCCTTGACGAAGCCATAGCCAAGGACACCGAACAATAAAATCGACCAGACATCGAACAGGCGGCTGGACAAACCGAAGGCTCCGACCACACAGAGCACCAGAATGATGGGCAGCAGAATGTGTTTTGGCACATCCAGCAGTTTGATGAACAGGCGCAGGCCGTAAAATTCCATGAACAGCATCATGAAGGTAGCGACGATCAATGCAGCAAAAATCGTGTACACCAGCGGACCCTGGCTGATAAACAACAGCGGCCCTGGTTGGATACCGTGTATCAGAAAACCGCCCAGCATGATTGCGGTAACGGTGTCACCGGGAATACCTAGGGTCATCAAGGGCATCATGGCACCGCCGATACCTGCGTTATTGGCCGTTTCACTGGCCACGACCCCACCAATGTTACCTTTGCCATAGGAATCTGGATCTTTGGCGCGCTTCTTGGCGATGATGTACGCCACCAGATTTGAAGTGCCCGCACCAATACCTGGCAAGATGCCAATCCCCAAACCTATTAGCCCGGAGCGAAAAGCATTGGGAATCTCCTGACGGAACTCTTTGAGTGAAAAACCGAAGCCTTTTATGTTTTTCATGCTCACTGAGCGTGCCTTGCCTTGTTTGGCGTGTCGGCCGTTTTCCGCAAGCTTGATAATCTCGGCCACCGCAAACATACCGATCATCACGGTGAGCATGGAAAAACCACCGTTCAGTTCAGGGAAGCCGAAGGTGAAGCGGCGGATCGCTTCAACCGGAGCAATACCGACGGTAGAAACGGCAAAACCCAATGCACCTGCGAATAACCCTTTGGCCATGGACCCCGCAGACAGCGTGGCAATCAGAGTCAAGGAAAACACCGCGATCGCAAAATATTCATGAGGACCGAAACGCAATGCGACCTTGGCTAGCTGCGGAGCGATGAACATCAGCGCTGCAATACTGAACAGGGTACCCAGGAAGGAGAAGACGATGCCGATGCCTAGCGCCTTGACGCCGTGGCCCTGCTCCATCAGGGGGCCACCATCGAACACCGTTGCAATTGATGAGGGCGTTCCGGGGATCTTGAGCAAGATCGCTGAAATGAGACCGCCCGATGTGGCTCCGATGAACAGCGCCACCAACAACGAAAGACCGGCTTGAGGCCCCATGGTAAATGTCAGCGGAAGGCACAGTGCGACGGCCATGGTGGCAGAGAGACCAGGCACGGCACCGAAGACGATGCCCACGGCCACGCCTATGGCCATGAGCAACATGATATTGAGTGAGAAAACAGCACCGAAGCCTTGCTGTAACAAGTCGAGCATGCTCGATACTCCTAGAAATTCATCAGGCCAGCGGGCAGCATCAAATCGAAGGCCTCGCGGAACAGCAGGTAGATGACGGCTGAGGTCGCCAGGGCGATCAGGGCGTAAGTTATATGTCGTACCTTATGATCGTGCGGCGTCAACACGATGAACTGCAGATACAAATAGACCACGGTCATGATTGGAAAGCCGACCGGATTCATCAACGCGATATAGCCCACGATCAGCGCCAGCGTCTTGACCACGGTTTTCACATCAATCGCAGTACTCGCCTTCTCGGTATCGATCTGTGGAAGGTTGTTGGCCGGAGCTTGAGGTGCAGAAAAAGCGCTGACGAGCTGTATCACCGCAAGGAGGCAGAGCATTCCGGCTAACAGGGCTGGAACGAAAGCGGCATCGATACCGGAATGGGTCGGTAATTTAAGCGTCATCAATAAGTAGCCTAGAGCAGTGCCAAGCATGGCAGCGCCGATAATCAGCTCTTTTTTATTGCAGGTAGCCATCAAAAGCCCTCGATAAACAGTCCAGGCGCAACGGGCTAGTGATAAGGCCAGCCCGTCTCAAGTGTCACTTGTTGCGCAGAATATCCTTGAATTGCATGAAGTCTTCGCGGGTTTTGGCGAGAATTTCTTTGGACGCTTCGGTGCCGTAATAAGCAACTGGCTGCTTGAACTTCTTCAGCTCCTCGGCGTATTCGGGCATCTCGCTGATCTGCTTCATGATGTCAGCCATCTTGCTCACAATCGCTACGTCAGTGCCCTTCGGAAACGCTACGACATAGGGCTTGTCGATGGTGAAGTCGACACCTTGCTCTTTGAAGGTTGGGACGTTGCCCAGCATAGCGTTGCGTTCCTCATTAGGCTGACCAAGAGCGACCATTTGCCCTCCGTTGACGTAGTCCTGTACCGAGCCGTAGCTGATGGCGCCGAGGTCGATACGCGCGCCAAGCAGTGCGACAACTTTCTCCGATACGGTGCCTGCATCAACCATTTTCAGTTTGACGCCAGTGATCTTCTCGAACATCAGGCCCTGAATATGTGAGAAGTTTCCCATCTCGGTGCCGTAGGTAATGCTTTCTGGCTTGGCCTTGGCTTTGGCGATCAAGTCCTTGACGCTGGCCACTCCGGATTGAGTCGAAGCTACGAACACCGCGCCCTTGTCGACCCCGGCGATGCAAGAAACGTCAAACGCTTCGAAGCTGTCATCAGACAGCCCTGCCACTTCGTTAACGATCAGTTGACCTGGGTGTGTGAAGAGGATGGTGTTACCGTCCGCAGCTGCGCTTTTCACCTGCTCAGCCGCTAAGGTGCCACCGCCTCCGGCGACGTTGGTCACCACCATGGTCTTGCCGGTAATCTTGTTGAAATACTTCGCCATCATCCGTGCATTGAAATCGGTATCGCCGCCGGGGTTGGCGATAACGACGACCTGCACCGGGCGGTTCGGCCATTTCACCTCCGCAGCGAAGGCCATGCTGTTTGAGCTGATAGCACCCATGCCAATAAGAGCGGAGAGGAGAGAGACGCGAAGTGTTTTTATCATTGAAATGCTCCGGTTTTAGAAAGCTGACCGAACTTGCGAGCCCGGCGAAGTTTGTAACTCGTTGTTTCAGCGTATTGATTCACATACGTGCACAGCTGTTGACGACGGTGCATCAGGCACTCAGGCGCGTACGCCATGGCGGAGATCGCTGCCGCGCAGATCACAGGCAGTGAGTCGACACCCGGCACCTGTACACACGATCGTCTGCGAACTGCTGGATCGCAAAGACCTGTGTGGAGAGATTGGGAAGTAACGGGGTCCTGCTCCGCCGGGGATTGCAGCCGCACCGCAGCATGATTTTGCAGTGACCTTGGATGGGTTAGACGCCGGATGGAGGAATACCGCGTGCTGCGTTCAAGACGCGTGACGAGGGACGTCAGCATGATCTGAGCCTCTTTATTCTTATTGGATTGTCATACGTTGTCGTACGACTTAATCTTTTGTACCAAGCAGGCGATCTGCTGTCAATGTGCAATCGGCAGGTAAAAAATACCCGCCGACTGCCTATCGCGAAATCCGAATAACCAACGCTCTGGTTCGCATGGCTGGAAGCGGGTGGAGGATAACTTGCCACGTCAAATCATCGGCCTTTGGGGTAGCCTAGTTAAGACCTGCGTCAATTTGGAGGTGATCACCACGCCAATTGTGGTTTGCTATCTGCTCAATCGCGCCGGCTCGTTCGATTCGGCGTCGGTTTACGTCGCGGCCCATGCTCTGCTGACGGAGTTTTCTATCTAGTCGTGGGGGTCCTTACTACCAGAACGATCTGGAGAACGGGTCGAGCGGTTCGATCGTAAAGGATTGAATTTATCCTTTTGCATTTTCGGCTAAAAATAAGAGGGAGCGTGTCATGAGTCACTTGAGCGAAGCATTCACACGAGCACTTGAGCAGGTGGTTGGCTCGGCGGGCCTGATCCAGGACCCAGAGCGCATGAACAGCTATTTGAGTGACTGGCGCAACGCCTATCGTGGCAAAGCCGCACTGGTGGTGCGTCCAGCCAGCACCGCTGAAGTCGCTGAGGTAGTACGTTTGTGCCGAGAGGCCAGCGTGGCATTGGTACCCCAAGGGGGCAATACCGGCTTGTGCGGAGGCTCGATTCCAGACGATTCAGGTACCCAGGTCGTATTATCACTGACGCGCATGAGCGCGATTCGGGCCATCGACGTGGCAAATGAAACCATCACAGTAGAAGCCGGGGTAATCCTGCAACGCTTGCAGGAAGCTGCCACTGAGGTGGGCCGCCTGTTTCCGCTCTCACTGGGCGCCGAAGGCAGCTGCACCGTGGGTGGCAACATGGCGACCAACGCAGGGGGCACCGCAGTATTACGCTATGGCAATATGCGTGACCTGACCTTGGGGCTTGAAGTGGTGCTCGCCGATGGACGTGTGTGGGATGGTTTACGCGGCCTGCGCAAGGACAATACAGGCTACGACCTCAAGCACCTGTTCATAGGTTCGGAGGGAACGCTGGGAATCATCACTGCTGCCGTGCTCAAACTGTTCCCTGCAGTGCATAGCCTGACCACTGCGTGGGTGGCGTTGCCAAGCCCACAGGCGGCGGTCGACTTGATCGGCCGCATGCGCACACTGTGTGGCGATCGCCTGACCGGATTTGAACTGATGTCCCGCCAAAGCGTGGAATTCGTTCTGCAGCACGTGACGGGTTGCAACGATCCGTTTAACGAAGTTCACCCTTGGTACGTGTTGATCGAGCTCAGCGACACTCTGGTTAACGCGAACCTGGCCCAAATGCTGGAAGACGGCCTAGGCGAAGCGTTGGCACAAGGTGAAGCACTCGACGCCGTCGTTGCCAGCAACGATGCGCAGGTCGCGGCACTATGGGCATTACGCGAGGGCATATCGGAAGCCCAGAACCATGAAGGCCCTAGCCTGAAACACGATATCAGCGTGCCTGTGAGCAGTATTCCCGCATTCATTGAGGCAACTGACCGCAAGCTCAAGGACGCTTTCCCAGGCGTGCGAATCGTCGCTTACGGTCACGTTGGCGACGGCAACCTGCATTACAACATCAGCAAACCAGTAGGCACAGGGGATGTACCTTTCAAAGCCCATGCCGACGCGATCATGCACGTTATTTACGATGCAACGATAGCGTTTGCAGGGAGTATCAGCGCTGAACATGGCCTCGGGCAAGCCAAGCGAGAGGCTGCCCAGCATTACAAAGGGGCCGTGGAACTGGAACTGATGCGAACCCTTAAGCAAGCCCTTGACCCGGTTGGTTTGATGAATCCCGGCAAACTGCTTTAGCTCCGTGCCCGCACCACTGGTTTGAGGATGTGATGACGTTTCAAGCGCTTTGATGAAGCGTTGTCTTTCCTACAGACCCACGTGATGACTGCTGCAATCCAAGAAGCGGTTAACAAGTCACCACCTTTTTCGTCTGCATCAACTACAGTGCAATGACTCTGGATAAAGCCATAACAAGACGGAGCATTCTCAATGCGAGTACCAAAACGCTTTACCTGGCTGGCCGCTGCGGCAACCCTGACATTCGCGACCAACGCTGCACAGGCTGCACCCGTGTTTATCAATGTACTCACCGGTGGCACGAGCGGGGTTTATTATCCGATCGGGGTTGCCCTTTCACAAATCTATGGTGAAGCGATACCCGGCGTGAAGACCTCGGTTCAAGCCACCAAAGCGTCAGTGGAGAATTTAAACCTGCTGCAGTCCGGACGTGGCGAATTGGCTTTTGCCCTCGGTGATTCGGTTGCCGACGCCAAAAATGGTGTGGAAGACGCAGGCTTCAAGGTACCACTGACCAAGTTACGCGCCATCGCCGGGGCCTATCCCAATTACATTCAAATTGTGGCCAGTAAGGAATCAGGCATCAAGACACTGGCCGACCTGAAAGGCAAAACCGTGTCGGTCGGGGCGCCAAAGTCAGGTACGGAGCTGAATGCACGGGCGATCTTCAAAGCGGCCGGATTGACCTATGCAGACATGGGCAAAGTGCAATACCTGCCCTTCGCTGAATCTGTCGAGCTGATCAAAAACCGCCAGTTGGACGCCACACTTCAGTCCTCCGGGTTGGGCATGGCCGCCATTCGCGACCTGTCCTCGGTCATGCCGTTAAACTATGTCTCGATCCCCACCGACGTGGTGGATAAAATTGGAAACGCCGCCTATCAGAGCGCAATGATTCCAGCCAATACCTATGATGGACAACCAGAGGCAGTACCGACGGTTGCGATCACTAATATTCTTGTTACCCGTGCGGATGTTCCGGATGAGGTTGCCTATGAAATGGCCAGACTGATCTTCGAAAACCTCACGCGTCTGGGTAACTCTCACTCAGCAGCGAAAGATATTACGCTGGAAAATGCCGCGAAGAATCTTCCCATCCCACTGCATCCGGGTGCCGAGCGTTACTACAAAGAAAAGGGTGTGCTCTAAACAGGCAAGGTGCTGCGCATTTTGTCGCAGCACGGGCACATCGGTCGAGTTCAATGCGGTCATGAGGCAGGCAGCACATGAGTGAAGATCAGCACGGCATTCCCGCGAACCCGCGGGACTGGCCAAGAACCTTGTTTTATGTGGCGCTTGCGTTTTCGGTCTTTCAGATCATCACCGCAGCGTTTGCACCCATCTCCAGCCAGATATTAAGGGCCGTTCACGTTGGCTTCCTGCTTTGGGTGGTTTTTCTGAGTTATCCGGCTTATGGCAAAGAACGGCCTTGCCAACCTTTGTCCTGGGTACTCAGCCTGGCCGGTATTGCCACCGCACTCTATCAGTGGGTATTTGAGGCGGATCTGATTCAGCGATCTGGCGACCTGACAACCAGCGACATGGTGATCGGGCTGACCTTGATTGCACTGGTGTTCGAGGCTGCCCGGCGGGTAATGGGGATCGCACTTCCAGTGATCTGTGGACTGTTTCTGGCTTATGGCCTATTGGGGGAATACTTGCCCGGTCATCTGGCCCACCGAGGATACGGCTTCGACCAGATCGTTAACCAGTTGTCTTTTGGTACCGAAGGGTTGTACGGAACACCCACTTACGTATCCGCCACCTATATTTTCCTGTTCATCCTGTTTGGTGCATTTCTTGAACAGGCTGGCATGATCAAACTGTTCACCGATTTCGCTATGGGACTGTTCGGCCATAAAACCGGGGGGCCTGCGAAGGTAGCAGTTGTTTCTTCAGCACTGATGGGCACTATCACCGGCTCGGGCATCGCCAATGTCGTCACCACAGGGCAGTTCACTATTCCGCTGATGAAACGCTTCGGCTACCGCGCAGCCTTCGCTGGCGGAGTGGAAGCTACCTCAAGCATGGGCAGCCAACTGATGCCGCCGGTGATGGGCGCAGTGGCGTTCATCATGGCTGAAACTATCAACGTACCTTTTGTGGAGATCGCCAAGGCTGCATTGATTCCCGCTATCCTCTATTTCGGCTCGGTGTTCTGGATGGTTCATCTGGAGGCCAAACGCTCTAACCTTCAAGGACTGCCCAAAGATCAATGCCCCAGTGCGCTGGGAGCAGTAAAAGATAACTGGTACCTGCTGATCCCACTTCTGGTGCTGGTCTATCTACTGTTTTCCGGCCGCACACCTCTGTTCTCCGGGATGGTAGGGCTGGCATTGACCGCCATTGTGATTCTCGGCTCCGCGATCATCCTGAGGGTGTCCAGCTTTGCTTTACGCTGCGCATTCTGGATTGCGTTGGGGGTGCTATGCGTCGGCTTTTTCCAGTTAGGAATCGCGGTGATCTTTGCGGTCATAGCGGTCCTAGTGGCGGTGTGTTGGTTCATCAAGGGCGGCCGGGAGACCCTGACCATTTGCCTGCATGCGCTGGTTGATGGCGCACGTCACGCTGTACCGGTAGGGATTGCATGTGCATTGGTCGGTATCATCATCGGCGTGGTTTCGCTTACCGGGGTTGCATCGACCTTCGCTGGCTATGTTTTAGCAATTGGCCGTGACAATCTGCTGCTGTCGCTGATCCTGACCATGATCACTTGCCTGGTTTTGGGCATGGGCATCCCAACAATCCCTAACTACATCATTACCAGTTCAATCGCAGCGCCGGCCCTTTTGGAACTGGGCGTTCCACTAATTGTGTCGCACATGTTCGTGTTCTATTTTGGCATCCTCGCGGACCTAACTCCACCGGTCGCACTCGCCTGCTTTGCCGCTGCACCGATTGCAAAGGAGACAGGATTCAAGATAAGCCTATGGGCAGTACGCATCGCGCTAGCTGGGTTTGTCATTCCATTCATGGCGGTCTATAACCCGGCGCTCATGCTGCAAGGTGACAACCTGTGGATGACCGCGTACATGCTGATCAAGACGACTTTGGCCGTGGGCCTCTGGGGCATGGCCTCCACCGGTTATCTACAACAGAAAATGCCAGTATGGGAACGCTCATTCAGTTTCATCGCCGGGGCGTTATTGGTAGTGGCTCTGCCGCTCACTGATGAGATCGGCTTTGGGCTGGGCTTGTTAGTGATCGGCCAGCATTACTGGCGTGCTCGTCAGTCAGGCTTGGCGAAGGCATGATCGGTTTGTGTATGGGCTTTGCCGGCGTCGTGTGGGCACAACTCCCTCTTTCCCATTTCACGCTTGCCTGGACCCACACCATTGAAAAAATCCGCTGGGAAGAAGACTATCGCGTCATAGAACAGGGGCTGCTGCTGGGTGAGGCCCGGATTCGTGGAGCTGGCGCGGGCATGGAGATCCCGCCAGACGCGCTGCTTCAAAACGGCAGCTGGCATTACCACCGTCAACTGCCGCCCCTGCAGCCACTCAAGCTTGCTCGCACCCCGGAAGCTGGTGACTTCCAGCTGTGTTTCGATGAGACCTGCCATTTGATGAGCGAATGGGTAGGAGCACCCAATAGCCGTGACGCGTTTATAGAGCTCTGGCCCTGTAAATAAGATCACTTCAAGCTTAGTGCGATAATCCCGAGGCTACTCAACTAAGCATGAAGGTCTCGCGCTGAACAGACCGGTCTACCGAAAAATCTTGTCGCTGCATGACGCCTAGCTGGGGCTGATAACATCCGGGAAGCTGATCCAGACAGGCCGCATACTATTGGCGATTTCGTGCTTCTCAATTCTCGCCTGCGCTTGCTCTGCGTCCGCAGTGTCTGACTTGCTATGAGGCTCGTTCATCATCAGAAATCCACCCAGTCATTAGTTGCTGCAGATATCATCCAACTCTCCCTCAGGTAACAGCGGAGTTCCGCAATGGTAGCTCGGTGGCAATGGCTGTTGATTCGGACGACCAGACGTCTGTGGTTCAGAGCGGGAATGTTTTCCCTTCTGGGCGTTGTGACAGCATTGCTGGCCGTCGTTCTCAGAGACCACATTCCTATAGACTTGCCAGGTAAAATAGGCGCTGATGCCGTGGACAAGATTCTCGGCATCATCGCGTCCAGCATGCTGGCCGTCACTACATTTTCGCTCAGCACCATGGTCACGGCTTATGGAGCAGCCAGCACGGGGACCACTCCACGCGCCACAACACTCGTTATAGAGGACTCGACCACTCAGAACGCGCTGTCTACCTTCATTGGGTCCTTTCTGTTTAGCCTGGTCGGCATCATCGCTCTAAGCACAGGTGCGTATGGCGCTCAAGGCCGGGTCATCTTGTTCGCAGTCACACTCGCTGTGGTGGTGCTGATCGTCTACACCTTGCTGCGATGGATCGACCATCTGTCCAGGCTTGGCCGGGTAGGTGAGACGATCGACCGGGTCGAGGCCGCCACCATCAGTGCCCTCACTGAGCGCCGCCGAGTGCCTTACCTAGGCGGACGCGCCTACCCGGAGAAACCGGTGCAGGGGCTGCCACTGGTCCCGATTCAGAGTCGGGAGGTGGGATACGTGCAGCACATAGACGTGCCCGCGCTGGACGCTTTCGCACATAAACATGCTGCGCTGATTTATCTTGAGATACTGCCCGGCAGCTTTGTAAACGAGGGCGAGCTGCTGGCAAGGGTGATGAGAGCGAGCACCGAGCCTCTGAATGAATCGCAGATGAAGCAAATTATGTCCGCTATCACCCTTGGCGTTCGTAGAACCTTTGAGCATGACCCTCGTTTTGGTTTGTCCGTATTGTCCGAGATCGCGTCGAGGGCGCTTTCACCCGCCGTGAATGACCCGGGCACAGCAATCGATGTCATCGGCAGGGGAATCCGCGCGTTCAATGCCCAGGCGAGGTCTGACACGCTGGAAAAGCATGAAGCACAGTGCAATTGCGTGCATGTGCGCGGACTGTCAGTGGAAGACATGTTTTATGATTTCTTTTCGCCGATTGCGCGTGACGGTGCAGCACTCATTGAGGTCAACATTCGTCTTGTCAAAGCTCTTGCAAGCCTTTCTCACTCCAGCCCGGCTTTATACGCCGACGTAGGTGCCCGTCATATCGGCGTCATCGTGGAACGGGCGGAGGCGGCAATGACGCTTGAGGCTGACAAAGCGCGATTGAGAGCGTGTATTGCCGCCTTGCTTTCTTGATACCCGCCATTAGCCTTGGTGAGCCGTGCTCATGTCACATACCGTCTGTTGAGCAACGCTAGTACCGGAGTGATGCTGAGAAATACTGCGACGGTGTCCAACATCGTTCTACAAGCTCCATGTATGTGTGGATGAGGACGTAGCGGTGAAGTGCAACACACTCGTTATGTCGTGCACGCTGCAGTTCAACATTAACTTGAGCAAATCACAGTCCATGCCAGGTCCGCCATCTCAGCTCCCTTGAGGTTCAGACTTGTGTCTTGCATAAAGATGTGATCCCGTAGGAATGATGGCAGGCAGCATCAGTATCTCTGATGAGGCGAAGCTTTTAGGCCTTGTCCAGCTCGATATGAGGTTTCATGCAAGTTGAAATAGAAGAAATCAGCAACCACTTGCTCCGTTTCGCGCCTTTCGACGTTCTTCCAAAGGAAGTGGTCGAGACCATCGCACGGCACATTGAAGTCAGCTATTTCAAAGCCGGCAGCGAGATTCTCAAGGCAGGCGCCACCATCCAGGACCTGCATTATTTGCGCAGCGGTGCGGTTGAGATCTACCGCCGTAACGGCGAGCTGTATAACCGATTGGTCGAAGGCGACATCTTCGGCCAAGCTGGGCTTCTGCGAAGTAACAAAGTGCGCTTTCCGGCAAGAGCGCTCGAAGATAGCCTCATCTACTTCATTCCGGCGCATGTGTTCGCAGAACTCTGCGCGCACCATGACGCCTTCGCTGACTTCGTCGAAGCCGAAGGCCACTCCAGGCTAAAGTCCGCTGTGGAGGCCCAGGGTCGAGCCAGCGAGTTGACTCAACTTCGATGCCGCGCGTTGCTGTCACGCTCACTGGTTTGGGTAGCCTCTGATGTCTGCGTAGGGGACGCGGCCAGGATGATGTCTGAGCAAAGCGTGGCGTGTGTGGTGGTAATGACACCTGCCGGGCAAGAAGGATCCCAGATCTGTGGCATTGTCACCGACCGGGACCTGCGTACCAGGGTAGTGGCAGCCGGGCTCGACGGCGAGCGAACTTCCGTCAGCGAAATCATGACAAAAGATCCCGTGTCGATCAACGCTGACGATTCGGTTTTTGAAGCCATGCTGGTAATGCTGCGCCGCAATATTCACCATTTGCCTGTACTGAGGCATGGCAGACCCGCAGGGCTGATCAACCTGTCGGACATCATCCGCTACGAGTCTCACAGCAGCCTGTACCTAGTCAGCAGAATATCCAACCAGACGTCTGTAGAAGGCCTGCGATCACTGCTGACGGATCTGAGAGGTACCTACATTCGCATGGTCCGCGATGGCGCCACGGCTCATATGATCGGCAGCGCGATCTCTGGAATCGGCAGGGCGTTTACCCAACGCCTGCTTGAACTAGCCGAAAAAAAATACGGCCCGCCGCCAGTGCCCTACTGTTTTATGGTGCTGGGTTCGATGGCGCGCGACGAGCAACTGCTGGTGACGGATCAGGACAATGCGCTCGTCCTGGACGATAGCTACGACGCGACCCTGCATGATGGGTACTTTCGCAACCTTGCGACCTTTGTGAGCGATGGTCTGGCCGCATGCGGCTACAGCTATTGCAAGGGCGGCATCATGGCGACCAATGAGCAATGGCGCCAACCCATCAGCGTGTGGCGCAATTACTTCCGGCAATGGATAGAAAAACCAAGCCCTTCGGCCCTGTTGCACAGTTGCATCTTTTTTGATCTAGACGGGGTTTACGGTAAGCCCGACCTTATTCAGGAACTCAAGGTACTGTGCGCCAGCCAATCCTCGAGCAGCCCCGGCTTTCTGAGCGCACTGGCAAGGATTGCGCTCAACCGCACTCCTCCCTTGGGTTTCTTCCGCACGTTTGTCGTCGAAACGGACGGCCAGCAAAAACGCATCATCAATCTCAAAGGACGGGGCACTGCACCGCTGACCGATCTCATCCGTATCCACGCACTCGCCTGCGGCAGCACGGCACAAAACTCGTTTGATCGGCTGGACGCGATTGCAGCAGCCAATATGATGCCACCCGATGCCGTGAAGCACTTAAGGTATGCCCTCGAATTCCTGTCCATGGTACGCATCCGGCATCAGGCAGATGCGCTGGAGCACGGCATTACCCCTGACAACTACATAGAGCCCGAGCGTTTCACTCACAGCGAACGGCACAATCTCAAAGAAGCGTTTCAAGTGCTCAGCAACGGTCAGAACTTTCTGCGCTTTCGGTATCCGCCCAAGGGACGATTGCCAAAATGACAATAGCCTACCCCAGCACTGATGCCGTTCTGGACTGGCCAGCCAGGTTCGACGAGTTGTCACAGCAAGCGAGACATCCCGCGCTGCTGCGCTTTTACCGAGCCGGTGTGGTGCCTGCACACACGCCTGTTGAACATGTGCATTTTCTGGCACTGGACGTAGAAACCACGGGCCTTGATGCGCAAGCACACAGCATTGTCAGCATTGGTCTGCTACCGTTTACCCTTCGGCGTATTCAGTGCCAGCATGCGCACTACCAGGTCATACAGCCCGTTTCAGAGCTGAGCGGAAAATCAGTCACGTTCCACCACATCACCCATACAGAAGTTGCCAACGCACCAACATTCGAAACGATCTACGAGACGCTTCTGAGCGCGATGGCTGGGAAGGTGATGGTCGTCCATTACCGCAACATTGAGCGTGCATTTCTCAACCGGGCATTTCTGAATCATTTGGGTGAAGGGCTGCAATTTCCGGTCATCGACACAATGCAACTCGAGGCCAGATTGTATCGCCAGAAACCCGGCTGGCTGGGGCGACTGTTGCGCCGCCCTCCACCATCGATTCGCCTGGCCGACAGCCGAGCCCGGTACAACCTGCCGATGTACCACGCCCATCACGCTCTTACCGATGCACTGGCGACTGCCGAGCTGTTGCAGGCTCAGGTCGCGACGCACCATAGCCTCTCAACGCCTCTTGGATCGCTTTGGAGCTGAGCGACGCAATGGACGCCTAGATCGGTCAGTGGTCATTCCTGTCAGAATGGCTGGCAGTCTGCTTACGGCTCCCTGTAGGGTAACTATCTAACGTCTCCCTGGCCGGGACGCTTTCGATGAACACCGTCCGGGAAGGGTGAGCAAAGGTCACACCCAATTCAGCGAAGGCGTCGACAATGGCCAGGTTGATTGTTTGCTGAACCTCCATGTACACGTTGTAGCTAGGGTCGAGCACAATGTAGACCGTTTCAAATTCCAGGGCACTGCTACCGAAGTTGCGGAAATGGCAGCGGTCAAAGCGGGCGAGCTTTTGCTGCCGGATGATGCCTTCGATACGTTGCGGGACCTCGCGGATCTGTTGAGCTGAACAGCCATAAGTCAACGCCAGCTCGAATACAATTCGGCGCTCCTGCAGCCGCTTGTAGTTCTGAATGGTGCTCCCGATCATCTCGGCATTTGCCATGACAATCTGCTCACCTCCCAGGCTGCGGATGCGCGTGGTCTTTAGGCCCACGTGCTCGACTGTTCCCGAAAGCGAGCCGACAACAATGAAATCTCCCACCTCGAAAGGCTTGTCGACTGCAATGGACAGCGACGCGAAGACGTCAGCCAGAATGTTCTGTACCGCCAGCGCAACCGCGATGCCACCCACACCCAGACTGGCAACGAAGGCCGTGATGTTGACGCCTACATTGGAAAGCATCGCCAGGACAACGACTACCCAAAGAAAAACTTTGGCGCCCCACAGACTCAATGTCGCAAGTGCGCTGCCCTGATAGGTTTCCGCAGTGCTGTGGCGGCGAAAGTAGCGGGCAAGCGCCAGCGCCAGTGCCCGGTTAACCCACAACCCGACTTGCAGGGCAGCGACCACAAACCAGAGACTGCTTACCCGCCCCAGCCAGCGCTCGGGTAAATCCAGAACACCGACACCGATGAGAATCGAGGCCAGCAACAGCAACGTATTACTGGTGCCCGATAACACTTCGACAGCAATGTGACTCAGGTGCGTATTTGGCTGGGCTGACTGCTGCCTGAGTCTTCTTAAGAAGAATCCAATTACTGTCCTCGCCAGCACAAAGCTGACGACTATCAGCGAACCCGCGAAGATCCAGTTAGCTAATGAAATGCCCAGAAATGAGTAATTGATGAAAAAGCTGACGACGTCTTGAAACATGCAGTCCTCGGTCTGATGCAGAGGTGCGCCCGGAATAGGCTGCACCCCTGCCTTTGAACGTTGGGGGAAGGTAGAGAATCAATGGCCTCGCTATCGAGGCTCCGACATGAGTCCTTTTACCAATGAAATACAACCAATCATCAGCACGATGGCGAACGGCAAACCGGTTGACACCGCCATCGCCTGGAGGGCAACAAGGCCGCCCCCCAAGAGCAATGCGATCGCGATTACACCTTCGATAACCGCCCAAAATACCCGCTGCGGGACTGGCGCATCGACCTTGCCGCCAGCGGTGATGGTGTCAATCACCAATGAGCCAGAGTCCGAAGAAGTGATGAAGAATACGATCACGAGGACGATGCCCAGAAATGAAGTGATCTCTTTGAGGGGTAATCCTTCAAGCATCGCAAATAGCTTCAATTCCAGTACAGCGTCCTTGACTCCGACCAGCCCCTGCAAAGTAGCCTGATCAATGGCTGTACCGCCGAAGGTAGTCATCCATAGTACCGATACTACCGAAGGCACGAGCAGTACAGAGATAAGGAACTCCCTTACGGTACGGCCGCGACTGACACGCGCGATGAACATGCCTACAAAAGGCGACCAGCTTATCCACCAGGCCCAGTAAAAGGCAGTCCAGCCCTGGGTGAACTCAGTGTCAGTGCGTCCGAAGGGATTAGACAGTGCGGGCAGATACTCCACATACGTCACTAGGTTTTTGAAAAAGCCGGTGAAGATCGCCAGTGTGGGACCAACCACAATAATGAACACCAACAGCAGCAACGCCAGCCCCATGTTTATCTGGGAGAGCATCTTCACACCCTTGTCCAGACCAGAAAGCACGGACCAGAGCGCAACCAGCGTGATCCCTACGATCAACAAGACCTTGCTGAGGTTCGTGGACTGAATGCCAAACAGGTATTGGAGGCCGGCGGCAGCTTGCTCTGCGCCAATCCCAAGGGAAGTTGCCAGGCCGAACAGCGTCGCGAAAACAGCGAGAATATCGACGATATGTCCCGGCCAGCCCCAGACGCGCTCGCCCAGCAGTGGATAGAAAACCGATCTTATCGAAAGCGGCAGACCTTTGTTATAGGAGAACAATGCCAGCGACAGCGCGACGATTGCGTAGATGGCCCATGGGTGCAAACCCCAGTGGAAGATTGTGGCCGCCATCGCCAGGTCCGCTGAAGCCTTGGCGTCCCCTGCCGCTCCGTTGAGTGGCGCCCAATCCGTGCGGGCACCGCTGGCATCAACGGCGACGCCACCCATGGAGGCCGCGAAATGAGACATAGGTTCGGCAACACCATAGAACATAAGGCCAATGCCCATGCCTGCGGCGAAGAGCATTGAAAACCAGCCGACATAGCTATGATCAGGTTCTGCGTCTCTGCCACCCAATCTGACCTTGCCCAAAGGCGAGACGATAAGAGCTAGGCACAACACGACAAAAATATTGGCAATGCTCATGAAGAGCCACGCAAGATGCCCCGTCAACCAGTTTCGAATTGCACTGAATAGCGGTTCTACTTCGTTTTGCAATGCCAGCGTCAAGACGACGAAGAGCAAAATTGCAGCGGCGGAAATGATGAATACTTTGCCGTGGATATCAAGGGAGAAAGAGAACTCACCCTTGATGTTGTCTTGCCCGATAACATAATCGGTATCGATGAGGTTTGCAGCTCCGCTAGGGGCCGGGATGCCGTCATCACTGGCGGAGGGACCTTTAACGGTCGGATCATCCACAGGTTCTTTACCCATGAGGGGCTCCTTGTTCGAAAGCGCTGATGCGTGATGGTCGTTTGTCACCTTACTGAGTGGCATAACCGGAGGGATGAATTTCCATCGTAACAAAAGATACCGGTTTGTGCTCGCGGGGCCGATCGGCGATCTGAGCGAACCCGGCCCTGAAAGACGCAATGAATGGCCGCAATATTTCAAACTATGATCTGCATGAATCCAGATCATGGCTGTTGAAAACATGAAAATTTCGACTATTACTCTGCTCGTCCTGATTTTGAGCATCATCGTCATACTGCAGATGGGCAAGCTGCGCGATACAGAAAATGACGTCGAGCTCAACTAGATGCGAAGTATCCGGCAAACCTCCCTAATGAACGTCTGCGCGCTTCGCCTGCGGCTCGCAACGCAGCGGGCACCTCCACTCAGGGTGCGCAGATCAACGTCCTATGAATCGCCCCGGATTTTCTAGACACTCTCCAAACTCAGGAAATAACGTTTCTCATACTCTACTGGAGACAGCTGCATAGCACTGCTGTGCCGGCGTTTAGGGTTATAGAACATTTCGATGTAATCGAAAATATCACTTCGGGCGTCTTCGCGCGTTGTGTAGATCTTTCGTCGGATTCGCTCCCGCTTCAAAAGCTGGAAAAAGCTGGAAAAAGCTCTCGGCTACGGCATTGTCGTAGCAGTTTCCTCGTCGACTCATGCTGCTGATTACATTGTTGGTCTTCAAGAAGCTTTGCCAGTCTGAGCTACTGAACTGACTGCCTTGGTCTGAGTGAATCATCACTTGCTGCTGTGGTTTGCGTCGCCATACAGCCATCAACATCGCATCGATAGCCAGGTCGCTGCACATCCTTGGCTTCATTGACCAACCAATTACTTGGCGTGAGAACAGATCCAGCACTACTGCCAGGTAGAGCCATCCTTCATAGGTGCGGATGTAAGTGATATCTGTCACCCAGACCTTGTTCGGCTCACTGACCTTGAACTGCCGCGCGAGGTGATTGGGCGAGGCCACTGTTGGTTTTCCACCGTAAAACCCTGGGCGCCGCCGATAGCCCGTTTGCGAACGCAGCCCCTGCGCCTGCATCAAGCACCCGACTCGATTCCGACCGCATTCCTCTCCCAGCTCACGCAGGTCATCGTGGATTTTGCGGTAGCCGTATACACCTCTGCTTTCCAGCCAAGCGTGTTTGATCAAACCAAGCAGACGTTGATCTTCTTTTGCTCGGGCAGATTGAGGCTCGGCCAGCCAGGCGTAGTAGCCGCTGGGGTGCACCTTGAGGGTTTGGCAAAGGCGCCGCACCGGATAATCAGTCGAGTGCTTCTTGATGAAGGCGTACTTCAGCCGCACTGCTTGGCAAAGTACGCGGCGGCCTTTTTTAAGATGTCTCGTTCTTCAGTCACGCGCTCGAGTTCAGCGCGTAGCTTGCGAAGTTCGGCCTGCTGATCGTCATCTTGCTGACGCTGCTCTTGGGGCTTGCTGTAGACCTTGATCCAGGCGTAGAGGCTGTGCACGGACATGCCCAGGCGCTGGACGACATCGGCTACAGGTTTGCCTTTTTCGGTCACCTGCTTGACCGCTTCGATCTTGAATTCTTCGGGGTAACGCTGACGACTCATGGCACCTCCTATTTGGGCCTCATTATGAGGCTTGGAGGTGTCTACGAAACCAGGGGCGATTCAGTTCGGAGCAACGCTATATTGAAATGGGGGACCGGATAGAGAACAACAAACCTCAGAAAGCAGAAAGCCCCGCATGGCGGGGCTTTCTGACTGCGATATGGCGGTGAAGAAGGGATTCGAACCCTTGATACAGTTTCCTGTATACACACTTTCCAGGCGTGCTCCTTCAGCCACTCGGACACTTCACCGTTTCTCGGCGCACCTGTTCGGTGTGTCGAGGCGCGCTAATGTAGTCGATAGCGTTCGTGATGGCAAAGCTTTTCTGCAAGTTTTTCATGCGCTTAAGCCCAGCGCCAAATTCCCTCGGGCCTGTCAGCGTGACCGGCCAGTCAGTCACGGCGCTTTACCCAGCCGGCAAGGCTGGGTAACGTCGGCGCCACAACACGACAAGGAATACCGGCATGAGTGAGCTGATCGATTACCAACTCGAGGGCGGCATCGTCACCTTGACCCTGAACAACGGCAAGGTGAACGCCATCTCGCCTGCCGTCATCGCGGCGCTCAACGAGGCTCTGGATCGGGCCGTAGAGGCGCGCGCCGTGGTGGTCATCACCGGTCAACCCGGCATCCTTTCCGCAGGTTACGACCTCAAGGTCATGACCTCGAGCCCGGAGAATGCGATCAGTCTGGTCACCCAGGGCTCTACCCTCGCCCGTCGGCTGTTGAGCCATCCGTTCCCGGTCATCGTGGCCTGCCCAGGACACGCCGTGGCCAAAGGTGCGTTCCTGCTGCTGTCGGCCGATTACCGGATCGGCGTGGAAGGCCCGTTCCATATCGGTTTGAACGAGGTGCAGATCGGCATGACCATGCACCACGCCGGCATCGAGCTGGCCAGGGATCGCCTGCGCCGTTCAGCCTTCCAGCGCTCGGTAATCGGTGCGGAAATGTTCGATCCTGCCGGGGCGTTGCAGGCCGGTTTTCTCGATGAGGTGGTGCCGCCCGAGCAGTTGCAGGCCGCCGCCCTCGCTGCAGCGCAACGCTTGCAGAAGCTCAACATGAAGGCCCACGCCAGGACCAAACTCAAGGCACGTAAAGCGTTCCTGGAGACCTTGGACGAAGCCATCCGGATTGACCAGGAGCAAGGCTTCTAAGGCGCGTCAGTACGAGCGGTAGGGACCCTTGCCCACACGTTGGGCCTTCACTGTGGCGGGCGTGAGCAGGCCGCTGCGCAGTGCACTGCGCGATCGATGAACTGAACCGCGAACTGCGCCGCGCCGGAACACTCCTATCCACAGCAGGCCCATACCGGGTCGCCCTGCCAATCTAAGAAGTGAGCATCATGGGCCGAGTGGTCGCCGCCGCGGTATACAGCGCGGGCAAGAAGATTACCGACATCAGCCTCGACGACGGCGCGCAATGGGCGCGGCGTCCGGGGCATTTCGTATGGATCGGCCTGGAACAGCCCGACGCCGAACAGATGAGCCAACTGCAGAAACAGTTCGACCTGCATGAGCTGGCCATCGAAGACGCCCTCGAGGTGCACAGTCGACCCAAACTCGAAACTTTCGGCGATGCACTGTTCATCGTGACCTATTCGCCGATCCGTCGAGACGGCAAAGTCGAGTTCGTCGAGACCCATATCTTCGCCGGACGCGGCTATATCATCACTTGCCGCAACGGCCACTCGGCTTCCTACGCCTCGGTGCGCAAGCGTTGCGAAGCGCGACCATTGCTGCTCGATCACGGCGAAGATTTCGTGCTCTACGCTCTGCTCGATTTCGTCACCGAGAACTACCAGCCGGTCAGCGAGACCATCCACTGTGAAATCGAATCGCTGGAGCGCCGCGTGCTCGGTGGCTCGCTCAACGAAGCCGATATCCAGCACCTGCACGGGCTGCGCCGCGAGCTGCTGCGCATGCGCCGCTATGTGGCGCCCATGGTCGAGATCAGTGAAGAGCTGCAGCGGCTGGACTTCCCGTTCATCGACAAGAACATGCGCCCCTATTTCCGCGACGTGCAGATTCATGTGAACCGGCAGATGGAAGACCTGGCGACCATGAGTGACATCGCCACGCAGACCATCGAGATCGGCCTGCTGCTGGAGTCGTCGCGGCAAAGCCTGACCCAGCGCAAGTTTGCCGCGTGGGCAGCGATCCTGGCCTTTCCCACGGCCGTCGCCGGTATCTACGGGATGAACTTCGAAAACATGCCGGAGCTGACCTGGCACTACGGCTACTACATCGTGCTGGGGGTCATCGCGTCCGGCTGCACCGGCCTGTTCGCCGGCTTCAAGCGCGCTGGCTGGCTGTAGCCGCGCGCTGTCCGACCCTGCCAGGGCACGAGCGTCACGCCGCGGGCGGGGTGCCCTGCGCGACGAAGCGCATCATCCATTCAGCCACGGTGATGCCGTGGTGATCACGGTCCAGGCTGGCAATGGCTTTCTGATACACCGGCTCGCCCAGGTGCTGCTGACGAATGTCGAGCAGCGCTCTGGAATAGTCATGGATGAATTCCGGATGCCCCTGGAAACACAGGACCTGATCACCGATCTGATAGGCCGCGAACGGGCAGAATTCGCTCGACGCCACGACCGATGCGTTCTGCGGCAGCGACGTCACCTGGTCTTGATGGCTGATCAGCAGGGTCAACGTTTCGACTTTCGGACTCATCCAGGACGCACGGTTGGCCAGGCTGTATTCATGGGTGCCCACGCCCCAGCCTTGGGTCGCGCGCTCTGCCTTGCCGCCCAGCAGCAGCGCCAGCAACTGATGGCCAAAGCAGATGCCGAGCAGCTTGTCGCCGCGCTGGTAGCGCTCCAGCAGAAACGTCCTGAGCGTTTCGATCCACGGGTCGGTGGCAAAGGAGTCAGCCTTGCTACCGGTGACCAGATACGCATCGTAGTGGGCATCGGCCGGTGGGTATTCACCGTTCATTACGTTGAACACGGTGAACTTGGCAGGAATGGGCTGGCTGGCGAACAACGTTTCGAACATGCGGCCGTAGCCATGGTATTGCTCGACCAGTTCGGGCCGCAGCACGTCGGTTTCCAGAATGCAGATGTTGAGGGTCATAGGTCACTCGATGGAGAGGGAACGCAGGTAGCAAGCCTGCCCGTTATCGGCGCTGGCTGGCAAGTGAAGCTGCCCCGGATTTGCCCGATGAACGGTAATTCACACCCCCGAGCTTGCATTCGCCTTCTTGGGCGTCTAGCACGGCATGTTCAAAATCGGCAAAAGAGTTCCTTAGTCGAGTTTGATCGAAACGACCCTGCCTACCGTGGCAAAGCGTTCTAAGCCCCGTCAATCAAGGGTTCTAAGGTAAAAGCATGACTATTGATGCGGCCGTATGGGCACATCGAGTCGTGGGGGGTGCACCTTTTCGCCAAGCTCAACCAAGGTTGCAGCATGGGTTGGCGCCAGGAAGAACATAACTCATAGGCAGTCTGCCATGTTCAAACATCCAAAGATCCGCCAGGCCGGACTCATCGTGTTCACCATGACGCTGGTGCTGATCCTGCCCAATCTGGGCAGGCTGTTCAGCTGACGTTTCGCGGTCAAACCTCAGGGCGCTCCCGCCGCACCGGCGCCTGTGCAGGCGCACGTCCGAAATCTAGCCTTGAGTCTGACTCTGGGACTGCGGCGCAGTGGCCACGCTGACCACAGGTGCGCTCGGTGCGACCAGTACCTTGGCGTGCATCTGCTCGAAACCGCCACCGCGACGCATGCCGCGCACCGGGCAGGCATCCAGGTAGTCCAGGCCTATCGCCAGTTTCAAGTGGCGCTCCGGGCGCGCCAATTGGTTGGTCACATCGAAGCTGTACCAGGCATCGTCGAGCCAGGCTTCGGCCCAGGCGTGGCTGGCCATGTGCTCGGTGTCCTCGGTGAACAGGTAGCCAGAGACATAGCGTGCCGGGACCCCCAGGCTGCGGGCACAGGCAAGAAAGGCATGGGTGTGGTCCTGACAGACCCCGGCGCCGCTGGCGAAGGCTTGCGCGGCACAGGTGTCCACGGCCGTCGCACCACTGGTGTAGGTGATGTGCTGGTGCAGACCCTGCATCAGGTCGATCAGGCCATTGCGGTCGCGCCGCGTGTGGCACTGTTCGGCGGCAAAGGCACGCAAGGCGTCGTCGGCCTCGGTCAGCCGGGTGAACCGCAGGAACGGCAGCGGTGACTGTGTCTCGTGTTCGGCCTCGCGGGTTTCGTCGATCTCGACCTGGCCACGCGCGCCGATGATGATCGCGTCGTGCGGCTCGTCCAGGGTCAGCACATGCAGGATGTTGCCGAACGGGTCGAGCTGGGCGCGCACCGGGCGCGGCAGGTCAAGCTGCCAGCTGAGAATGCGCTGGCGTTCGCTGTCGTGCGGCGTAAGGCGCAGGTACTGGATGCTGGCGCGCACCTCGTCATCGTAGTGATAGGCGGTTTCGTGACTGATGTTAAGCCTCATACAGCCTCCAGATAGGCACTGTGGATCGCATTGCCCAACTGGCGCACCAGCGGGATCTGTTCGTTCAACCACTCGTGCAGGCCTTCGTCGAGGATCTCGTCGATACCGGTGTAGCGCAGGCGTGCATCCAGTTCGGCGGCCAGGCGCTGCGCCGGGCGACCATTGGCGCCGGGCAGGTCGGCGAGAATCTGGTTGATCTCCTCGGTACACGCGCGCAGCGAACGGGGCACGTCGGCGCGCAGCAGCAACAGTTCGGCCACCGGCTTGGCGGCCGGTGCATCGCGATAGATTTCGGTGTAGGCCTCGAAGCTCGACAGCGCGCGCAGCAGCGCACTCCACTGGTAGTAACCACGGGCCGAGCTGTCGTCGACCGAATAGGCATCGTCACCGAGCATCTCGTAACGCGCATCGAGCAAGCGCAGGGTGTTGTCGGCGCGCTCGATGAAGGTGCCCAGGCGAATGAAG
The DNA here is from genome assembly GCF_014235765.1 of Pseudomonas baltica. Classification (GTDB taxonomy): domain Bacteria; phylum Pseudomonadota; class Gammaproteobacteria; order Pseudomonadales; family Pseudomonadaceae; genus Aquipseudomonas; species Aquipseudomonas baltica. The sequence goes on along the minus strand of NZ_JACMYH010000002.1, from coordinate 278,233 downwards.
CGGAACGCATCGTTGCGCATCAGCGTGCCATAGGTCGCTCCACGAAACAGGTGGGCGCGCTCCTTGACCCAGTCACAGAACCGACTCATGCCATAGCGACCCACGCCCTGCTCGGCAATCCCGCGGATCTCCAGCCAGGTGGAGTTGATGTTCTCCCACATGTCGGCGGTGATCCGCCCGCGCACCGCATGGGCGCTGGCCCGTGCCGCCCCCAGGCAGCTGTAGATGCTGGCCGGATTGGCCGGATCCAAAGCAAAAAAATGCAGCAAGCGCTCGGCATGCAGCTGGCCGTGACGTTCCAGGTAGTCTTCCAGGGTGCCGGTGATCAACAGCGGCATGGCGATTTCGTCGAGGCCGTCACCGCGGCCATCCTGCGGCATCAACGACAGCGAATAGCTGACATCGAGCATGCGCGCGAGGTTTTCGACGCGCTCCAGATAGCGCGACATCCAATACAGATCAGAGGCAGTTCTACTTAGCATTGGCAGGCATCCTTAATCCTCGACCACCCAGGTGTCTTTGGTCCCGCCGCCCTGCGACGAATTCACCACCAGCGAGCCTTCACGCAACGCCACTCGGGTCAGGCCGCCTGGCACCACGCGGGTTTCACGGCCGGCCAGAACGAAGGGGCGAAGGTCGATGTGGCGCGGTGCGATGCCGTTCTCGACGAACGTCGGGCAGGTCGACAGCGACAACGTGGGTTGGGCGATGTAGGCATGGGGTCGGGCCTTGAGGCGCGCCCGGAAGTTTTCGATTTCGGCGGCACTCGCGCAAGGGCCTACCAGCATGCCGTAGCCACCCGAGCCCTGGGTTTCCTTGACCACCAGATCGGGCAGGTTGGCCAGCACATGGGACAGCTCCGAAGGCTTGCGGCACTGCCAGGTCGGCACGTTCTTGAGAATGGGTTCTTCATCCAGGTAGAAGCGGATCATATCGGTGACGAAGGGGTAGACCGACTTGTCGTCGGCCACGCCGGTGCCGATGGCATTGGCCAATACCACATTCCCGGAGCGATACGCGGCCAGCAGGCCGGGAACGCCAAGCATGGAGTCGGGGTTGAAGGCCAATGGGTCGAGGAAGGCGTCGTCCAGGCGTCGATAGATCACGTCCACCGGCTTGGGTCCGTCGGTGGTGCGCATGAACACTTTATCGTCACGCACGAACAGGTCCGCGCCTTCCACCAGTTCCACGCCCATTTCGCGCGCCAGGAAGGCGTGCTCGAAGAACGCACTGTTGAAACGGCCCGGGGTCAGCACCACCACGCTGGGATTGTCGATCGCGCTGGAGCTTTTCAGGGTATCAAGCAGCAGATTGGGGTAGTGATCCACGGGAGCGATGCGCTGCGCGGCGAACAACTCGGGAAACAGCCGCATCATCATCTTGCGGTCTTCGAGCATGTAGCTCACGCCACTGGGCGTGCGCAGGTTGTCTTCCAGGACGTAGTAGGAGCCGTCACCGTCGCGCACCAGGTCGACCCCGGAAATGTGCGAATAGATATCGCGGTGCAAGTCCAGTCCTTGCATCGCCAGCTGATACTGCTCGTTGGCCAGCACCTGCTCGGCAGGGATGATACCGGCCTTGATGATGCGCTGGTCGTGATACAGGTCGGCGAGGAACATGTTCAGCGCCTTGACGCGCTGGATACAGCCACGCTCCACGATGCGCCATTCGCTGGCAGGAATGCTGCGTGGAATGGTGTCGAAGGGAATCAGCCGTTCGGTGCCCTGCTCGTCGCCGTACAAGGTGAAGGTGATGCCGGCTCGATGAAACAACAAATCGGCCTCGCGTCGACGCTGGGCAAGCAGTTCCTGCGGCGTATCGGCCAACCAACGGGCGAACTCCCGGTAATGCGGGCGAACTTGGCCATCGGCATCGTACATCTCATCATAATAGGTGCGGCTCATGCCGTACTCCTTGTCACCCGGACCCAAGAGCCTTCGCAAGGCCCGTGCCATCGGCATATGTGCCATTAAATCAAGCGCTTGGAATTCCCAGCCGGGAACCGTGCACCGTTATTGTGCGGCAACGTCCGAACGCCGCTGACATACGCTTCATTGCGAAGCGGATATTTCAAGCGGCTTGAGGCTATGACCAGCATAGACAGATTTGAATTCAATAGCTTGCAGCGTTAGTGCATATTTAATTCATCGGCACCGGCAAAAGCTTGGCGCCCCATTGCGAGTCACCGAATTCCCTTTCGCCGCCACCTTGTGAGCGGCTTTTTTTTGCCTGCGATTCGCTGAGCAGGTGAACCACGGCGCTGCCGTGGTCCACCTGGTTTCAGGCCTGCGGGCGTTGGACCTCGTGCTTCACGCCCCACCCCTCGATTTCACCTCCCAGAGGCTCGACCACGGCTTCGAAATCCTGCTCGAATTCACCGATGCCGCCGTAGGTCGCGTACATCAGCTTGCTTAACTCCAGGTGCCAGGCACCGTCGTCGCGCTCGCTTATCTGGGCATTGAGCGACTCGCCGCGAAACTTGCCGGCAGCCGTCCGCGCCCGGTCTTCATCGGGAAAGACCGCATAGAACTCGATAGGATGAATGCGTGCGAAATCGAAACCGCCCTCTTTCATGCGGCGCAATACATTGCTGCTGATGTCTTCTTGATAGGTTGTGCTCATGAATCGTCTCCCTCAGCAATAACGACGGATAGACTTTCAGTACTTCCAGAACCTCCTCGGAACAAGGAATGGGTGCGGTGCAGCGTCGAGGACGCGGCGCCTGGAATCGAGCCTGTTGCAAGAAGCATGGTACGAAAACGAGCAGCAGGATCCGTGGGGACCCTGCCCGCAGAGTAGCGCGAAGGCCGGGCCCGTGCCAATGGCCCGGATCAGATGAAATTCAAGCGACTTCGGTGATGGCCGTGATTTCCACGCTGTGCTGCGACTTGAGGGTCTTGGCAACCGGCGAGGCAACGTTGTCGGGAAGATTGACTTCATCCAGTCCGGCTGCGACGGGGTACAGCTTGGAGCGAACGAGCGTTGCCGCCTCTTCGATCGACGGGCAGGTGTCAGCACGGATAGCCATGCTGTCCAGCACGCCATCCTTGTTGACGAAGCTGATTTTCCACTCTTTCATCGGTGTACATCTCCTCGACGGAATTCAGGCAGGAATCTGCTTGATACGCTCACACAACGTTGACTCGCAGCGGCGGGGATTCGTTCCGGCCAGCGGATTGCCGGAGGGGTGCCACTCAGCACCGACACGGCCATGAAAAAAGGCCCCGAAGGGCCTTTTACAGTACACCAGGTACTTACTCCTGCTTGCTCTCCACCGCACCTGCGGTGTTGTCCAGCAGGCTCTTGGTCGCGGTCTGGATGAACGAGTCCAGCTTGGCCCGCAATTGCGGCACATCGTCGGCATCGGGGATCAGCTGGGCGTCGAATTCACGGCCCAGCTGATAGCGATACAGCCGCGTGTCCATGTCACGGGGCTCGACCAGAATGCGGTCGCCCTTGATGATCGCCACGGTCTGCTCGCTGCCCGAAGGCTTGATCACGGCGAAGCCGGGGTCGCCGGCAGGCAGGTTGAGCAGGTCGCGTCCCCAGCACTGGTGCTGGCTGGCGCCGCCCAGGCGGCCCATGATGGTCGGTACCACATCGGGCTGCGAGCCGACGGTGTGGTTGACCTTGCCGAATTTCTCCTGGATGCCCGGCCCGACCAGCAGCAGCGGTACGTTGAAGCGGCCCAGGTCCATCTCGGTGATCTGCTTCTGGTTACCGAAGCCATGGTCGCCCAGTACGATGAACAGGGTTTCCTTGAAGTACGGCTCCTTGCGCGCCTTTTCGAAGAACTGGCCCAGGGCCCAGTCCGAGTAGCGCATGGCGGTCAGGTGCAGGTCCAGGCTGCCGCGCCCGGTGACCTTGTCTACTGGCAGATTCGCCGGCAGAGCGTAGGGCACGTGGTTGGACAGGGTCTGCAGCAGTGCGTAGAACGGCTTGCCGGCGGCGCCGCGCTTGGCCAGCTCTTCGTTGCCGCGGTCGAACATGTCCTGGTCGGACACGCCCCAGGTCGGATCGGAGAACACTGGATTGACGAAGTCGTTGCGGCCGATGAACGTGGTCATGCCCTGGTTGCTGAAGAACCCGGACTGGTTGTCCCAGGCGAAGTCGCCGTTGTAGACATACACGTCGTCGTAACCTCGCGCGGCGCTGAGCATCTCCGGCAGGCCGGAGAGCTTGTGGCTGCCCTCGGGGGTCTGCATCAGGTATTCGAAGCCCGGCAGGTTGGGGAAACAGCCCATGGTAGCAAACATGCCCTGATGGGTATGGGTACCGCTGGAGAAGAAGCGATCGAACAGCAGGCCTTCCTGGGCCAGCTTGTCGAAGTACGGCGTGATGCCGCCCTCGGCGCCCAACGCGCCCACCGAATGGCCGGCAAAGCTCTCCATCAGGATCACCACCACGTTCTTGATCGGCAGGGTGTTGGCCTGAGGCGGCTGGAAGTTGCGGCGCACCGCGGCGGTGTCGCTGTCCACCAGGGTGTCGTGGGGCGTCAACAGCATTTCACGGACGGCGCTCTGCGCTTCGTCCTGCGGCAGGGTCGCCTTCCAGATATTGTCGCGGTCTTCGGACATGCGGCTTTTCGCGGCGGCGATCAGCGTCAGCGAGCCGTTGAGGCCCAGCTGGTTGGCGAAGTTCGAATCGGTGGTGTAGGCGTCGCCCCAGCGCAGCGGCGGACCCTGGCGCAAGGTGCCGCGTGCGGCCACCACGGCAATCAGCAGGATGACCACGAACACACCGACGCGTGCATACCACGGCGCCACCGGCTTGCCGACGCTGGCCGCCGTGGCGATACGCGGACGGGTCAGGCGGTCGAAGCCCTTGAACACCAGGCTCAGCAGCCAGGTCACGAAGACCCACGCCAGCAGATAGCGCACCACGGGATAGCCATACCAGATCATGCTCAGCACGGTCTTGGGGTCTTCCTTCACGTACTGGAACACCAGCCCGTTGAGGCGCTGGTGAAACTCGCGGTAGAAGTCCATCTCCATCAGGCCGCACAGCAGCACCACGCTGGACACTACCGTCAGCCAGGCGCGGAACAGCCCGCGCCAGCGCATGGCGCGAGCGCTGAGTACCGCCAGCAGCAGTGGAATCAGCAGGTACACCACCAGGCGCAGGTCGAAGCGCAAGCCATTGAGGAAAGCTTCGACGAAGGTGCTGGCAGGCGTATCACCGATCATCTCGCGGTTGTACATCAGCAAGGCCAGGCGCAATCCGCTGAGCATCAGCATGATTGCCAGGCCGCTGAGCAGGGTATAAGCCAGGTGCGATTTGACGGTCGGTTGCAGGGTGCCGCGCGCGGCCTGCTTTTGACTCAAGGCGTCCGGAGTAGCCATGTGTGGGAAAGGTCCGTTGAGGTCTGTCGGTTAGGGTCTATGGGTGACGCGAAGGTGAAATCTGGGCGCGGATTGTCCGTGAAGACAGGTGAAAATTCCGTTCAGATTCTTTGCTGCGGCCGCGAAACGGCGGTCGGGCCGAGGATGATACGTCGGCAGGGCTGGCAGGTCGAACCCGTTGCAGGTTCGACCTGTTGTATTCAGACCCGTACGTTGCCGCGTGGACCAGCGATGGCCCAGATGATCAGGCCCAATACCGGCAGCAGGATGATCAGCAGTACCCACAGGACCTTGGCCCCGGTCGAGGCACCACTCTTGATGACGTTGATGACCGCCCAGATGTCCAGCGCGAGGATGATCAGGCCGATCAGGCTATTGAAAGTGGAACCCATGTGATACTCCTTGTGGATGGCATGCATCAACTAGGATAGCGGCGTGTCGCAGGGGTTCCGTGGCAACCGAGCGAAAGCTGGAACTGGCGTTCAGACGTGCAGTGCGACGCGCAATGCCTCCAGGGCAGGTACCGCCACGATGTGCAATTCGGCGCCCAGCGCCACCACCCGATCCACGTCCTTGCCGTACACCAGCACCATCTGCAGTTCATCGTCCAGTGGCTGGCTGAAGTTGAACAGCACATAGCCGCCCTCTTCCTTGCTCATGGCTCCCAGTTGCACCTGGATACGATTGAGTGCGGTCAGCGCCTCGACCTTGCTCAGCTGCTTGGGCTTGATATTGAAGGTCACGTCGGGCCCGAACGAGTCGATGATCTGCTGCAGCAGCTCGGGGTAGGTGTCGGCCTGGAAAATGACCGTGTCGGGCAGGCTGCCCACCACGACCCATTCGCCCAGCGGGATGGCAAAGCTGTCGTCGTAGTTGATGTCGGGGTTGGCGGCCAGGAAGGCCTGGGGATCGGCGTAGGCCTGGGCGGCCTCATCGGCAATGCGTTCGATGTCTTCATCGCGCATGCAGCCCGAACCGATTTTACCGATGAGTTCGACAAGTGACTGTTTCATGAGGCAACCCCTGCGGCGCTGGAAAAAGGCCGCAAGGATAGCCGCAATTCAGCCAGGCGGGTATCAGGCCGCCAGCTTCTGCAGCTGTTCGATGGTCAGCGTGGCCCCCATGGCACGCGCGGCGCCCAGCGCATCGATGCCTTGGGCGTCCACCGCGTTCGGGTTGGCGCCTTGCGCCAGCAGGTATTCGACCATTTCCGTGCGATTGAACATCGCGGCCATCATCAGCGCGGTCCGGCCATCGGCCGATGCACCATCGACCGGGGCCCCCTGCTCGATCAGCAACTGCACCATTGGCAGGTTGCCCTTGAAGGCGGCGCCAGCCATGGGCAGTTGGTTCTTGTCGTTGGCAATCAGCGGGTCGGCCTTGTATTGCAGCAGCGCGCGTGCCGCATCGAGGTGGCCGTGATAGGTCGCCAGCATCAACAAGGTATCGCCATTGTAGTTGCGCAGATTGGGCGGCAGGCCCTTCTCCAGCAGGCGCTCGAGCATCTGTGCATCACCGTTGCGAGCGACGTCGAACACTTGTTCAGCGAACTCGGCCGCTTCTTCGTCGTTCATCTGGCGAGCGTCGGGTTGGGTCATGGCAAAACCTCCTGGCAAATGGTTCACGGTAGGCAGTGTTCCCGCTGGGCTTCCAGCCTGCAACAGAGCCTGGCTATCGCCCCTGGAAGCGGGAATTTATTGGCGATTTGTGGTCATAGACAGTAGTGACGCGGGAAAAAATCCGTGCTGCGCCTGTCATTCCCTCCGGGCGACTTACCGTCAGACCCACCACGCCGCGCAAAATGCAGCATGCTCGACGACCATTCATGCAAATTGCACGGAGCCCGAATTTTGCGATATTCACAAGCTGTTGATTTAAAAGGATTTTATATTTAACGAAACTTGGCACACTCGCTGCAACTACCTAGACATGCCTGCCAACTTGCTAGGAGCTGCACATGAACTTCCTCCACGAAAAATTCGTTTCCGTTTTCTCCGAGTACGAAGTGACCACCCAGCCGCGTCCGGATGGTGCTGTCCTGCTGACCCTGCGTGACACCGATGGCAAACAGATCAAACGCTCGATTTCCTACGCTCAGCTGCACACTCCTGAGCAACTGACTTGGGTCATCAGCGCCATTCGTCGCGACCTGGCCGGCGAAGCCAGCCAACTGCCAGCGATCAACATGCTGCAAAGCCAGAACCGCTTCGCGCTGCCGACCTACCACTCGGCCTGATCAGCGCAGGCTGATCTGCCCGGCAAGTGTTGCTCGGCACGTATTCGCTGAACCGCTGTTCGTTTGACTCCTGCTGTTTGATTGAACGCTGTTGCTTGACCTCTGTTTCTTCTAAAGCCCGATACCTGGCGCATCCTGGTATCGGGTTTTTTTTCGCCTCGATAAAAGCCGGATCAGTCGTCCAGCCTCGGAAACAGATCGTTCGCTGGCTGCAACACGTAATCTGGGCACCAGCCGTGTGAATCGGTGAACACACGCAACGCAATCAATCGCCCCCGCTCGCCCATGTCCAGCCAGTGGGCCATGCCCGCTGGAACCACGACGCGATCATCACGCTCGCACAACAGTGCGTACAGGTATCCCCCGACGTGCAGGTTCAACAGCGCGCGGCCGGCCAGCACGCACAGCACCCACTCCCCTGCCAGACGATGCTCGCGCAGCAGTTCGGCCTGCGTCGGGGTGTGCTGCGCGTCGTTCTCGTCGAGCCTGAGCACGTCCACGCCCAGGTAGCCACCTTGAGCCATCCAGGTGTCGACCTCGGCCCGGCAGGTTGCGACAACCTCTTCGGACTCCGCCTCGAACGACACGGGCAGCGTCGACCCGGCGCGCTCGAAGCGCACGCCGAGCTCCGCCAAAGTGGCCGCAATGTCTTCGGCATGGCTCAGCACCTTGTTGGGGATGTCCGCAGTGCTGTGGTGATAGACGCTCAGGCGGCTCATGCAAATTCCTCGAATGGTTTCAGTGACTGGCCACAGGTGGCAGATCATGGGGTGTGCGTCTGAGCATGATCAACGCGGCAGCGAACGCGGCGAGGCTGGCCAGGGCAAAGGTGCCGGTGGCGCCCAGTGATTGCCACAGGTAGCCGGAGTACAGCGCACCCAAGGCGCCACCGACGCCAGCCAGTGCGGCATACAGGGCCTGCCCCTGACCCTGCTGATGGGCGCCGAAACTGCGCTGCACGAAATGGATCGCCGCCGCGTGGAAGCTGCCGAAGGTGGCGGCGTGCATCAGCTGCGCCAGCACCAGCAGCCACAGGTGTTCGGCGAAACTGCCCAGCAGCAGCCAGCGCACGGCCGCCAGAAGGAAGCTGGCGATGAGCACATGACGCAGGGAAAAGCGCGCCAGAATCCGGCTCATGGCCAGGAACATCAAGACCTCGGCCACGACTCCGACGGCCCACAGCATGCCGATCACTGCACGGCTGTAGCCCAACTGCTCCAGGTGCAAGGTAAGAAACGTGTAGTACGGGCCGTGGCTGAGCTGCATCAGGCCCACACACCCATAGAAGGCCAATACGCCGGGGCGTACCAGCTGTTTCATGAAGCCCTCCCCGGTCGTGCGGCGAGGGCCCTCGCCGGCGGGCACATCCGGCACCCACGCGCTGGCCGCGACGATACCGGCCATGATCAACAGCAACGCGTAGGGATAGGTGTCCAGGCTCAGGCTCTCGAATACCCGGCCCAGGCCCACCACCGCCAGAATGAAGCCGATCGAGCCCCACAGGCGGACCTGGCTGTAACGTGCGGTTTGCCCCTGCAGGTGTGCCAGCGTCAGGGTTTCGAATTGTGGCAGTACCGCGTGCCAGAAAAAGGCATGCAGGCCCATGACCATTGCCAGCCAGGCGTAGCCGGTGTCCACCAGGATCAGGGAAAAACTGGCCAGGGTGCAGACCGCGCCGATGCGCACGATGGCCAGGCGTCGACCGGTGCGGTCGCCCAGCCAGCCCCACAGGTTGGGCGCCACGCAGCGCATGAGCATGGGAATCGCCACCAGCTCGCCGATGCGCGCGCTGTCGAAGCCCAGATGGTGGAAGTACAGCGCCAGGAACGGCGCCGTCGACCCGAGCAGGGCGAAGTAGAACAGGTAGAAAGTGGACAGCCGCCAATACGGAACCGAATGGCCCGCAGGCGGCGACATCGCGCTCAAAGCTGGCCCAGTACCGGAGTGTCGACCTTGACCTCGGCATTCTGCCCGCGATGGCGCAGCAGGTGGTCCATCAACACGATGGCCATCATGGCTTCGGCGATGGGCGTGGCGCGGATGCCCACGCACGGGTCATGGCGGCCCTTGGTAATGACGTCCGCCGGCTGGCCGTGGACGTCGATCGAGCGACCCGGCGTGGTGATGCTGGACGTTGGCTTGAGGGCCAGGTGGGCAACGATCGGCTGGCCCGAGGAGATACCACCCAGCACACCCCCCGCATGGTTGCTGAGGAACCCTTCGGGCGTCATCTCGTCGCGGTGCTCGGTGCCGCGCTGGGCGACGCAGGCAAAACCGGCGCCGATTTCCACGCCCTTGACGGCGTTGATGCTCATCAAGGCATGGGCCAGCTCGGCGTCCAGGCGATCGAAGATCGGCTCGCCCAGCCCTGGCATGACGCCTTCGGCCACTACGGTGATCTTGGCGCCGACCGAATCCTGGTCGCGGCGCAGCTGGTCCATGAAGGCCTCGAGCTCCGGGACCTTGTCCGGATCGGGGCTGAAGAAGGCGTTGTCTTCCACGCCGTCCCAGCTTTTGAAAGCAATCGGGATCGGGCCCAGCTGGCTCATGTAGCCGCGGACCTGGATACCCTGGGTGGCCAGGTACTTCTTGGCGATCGCGCCTGCGGCCACGCGCATGGCCGTTTCGCGCGCCGAGCTGCGGCCACCGCCACGGTAGTCACGCTCGCCGTACTTGTGATGGTAGGTGTAGTCCGCGTGGGCCGGGCGAAACAGATCCTTGATCGCCGAGTAGTCCTTGGATTTCTGATCGGTATTGCGAATCAGCAGGCCGATGGAGGTACCGGTGGTACGCCCTTCGAACACCCCGGAAAGAATCTCGACTTCATCGGGCTCCTGACGCTGGGTCGTGTGCCGGCTGGTGCCCGGCTTGCGTCGATCGAGGTCGCGCTGCAGGTCGTCCACGGAAATTGCGAGCCCTGGCGGACAGCCGTCGACGATGGCGACCAGCGCCGGGCCATGGCTTTCGCCAGCGGTGGTGACAGTGAACAGCTTGCCGAAGGTATTGCCGGACATGCAGGGCGCTCCGCGAAATCAACCGAATCAGACAGAGCGCCAGTATACGCAGGGTCGACGGCCAGTTCATCCCTGAACCTTAGCCGGACGCCCCAGTCCAAAGCGCACTTCCCTCGATAGTGGCTCGATGATGTTGCAGATGACGTTCCGATTGGTGGCCTTGATACTGTTCGTCAGCAGCACCGCTGCGCTGGCCGCCACCCCTGATATTGCCAGGCGCCCGATCGAGCTGCAGACCGCTCAGGGCAAGCTGTACGGCTCGCAGCTGGTGCCCCGCGCGGATCGGCCGGTGCCGGTGGTGCTGATGATTTCCGGCTCCGGTCCGACCGACCGGGACGGGAACAATCCCGAGGCGGGTCGCAACGACAGCCTGAAGAAGCTCGCTTTGCTACTGGCGCAGAACAACATTGCCAGCGTGCGCTATGACAAACGCGGCGTGGCCACCGGGCGCAAGGCCACCCCCGACGAGCGTGATCTGAGCGTGGCAGGCTACGTCGACGATGCCGTGGCCTGGAGCGCGCAGCTCAAGCGCGACCCGCGTTTCGGCCCGCTGATCATCCTGGGCCACAGCGAAGGTGCGCTGATCGCCACCCTGGCAGCGCCGCGCGCCAATGCCGATGCGGTGATTTCGCTGTCGGGCAGCGGTCGTCCCCTGGGCGAAGTGTTGCGCGAGCAGATCGGCGAACGCCTGCCAGCCGAACTGCAACCGCGCAGCTACCAACTGATCGAGCGGCTGGAAGCCGGGCAGTATGACCCGGACGTGCCCAAGCCCCTGCAGGTATTGTTTCGCCCCAGCGTGCAGCCTTACCTGATTTCGCTGTTGCGCCAGGACCCTGCGCAGGCCTTCGCCGCCTTGAAGATCCCAGCCCTCATCGTGCAGGGCAGCAACGACATCCAGGTCGGGATTGGCGATGCGCAGGCACTGCAACGCGCCAAGCCCGATGCGCAGCTGGCGCTGATTCCCGGCATGAACCACGTGCTGCGTATCGTGCCGATGGACCTGCCTTCGCAACTCAAGTCGTATCGTGACCACAAGCGTCCGCTGGCGGCGGAACTGGGTCAGGCAGTGGTGAAATTCATCGACGGGCTTTGACGCAACGCGCCAGGGGACCCATGGCAGCGTTCAAGAGTGGGCAGGCATGGCCGATACAAGGTCCGTGAAGAGGATCGCGCCATGACCGAACAAGCCCCACCAGAAGCCGTCGTCGAAGAACCTGCAGCGCCGCCGCGGCCGTGGGCCGAGGTGACCCCCGAGCAGTTCAGGATGCTGCGCCTGGCGCCCCTGCCCGCCGACCGTGCCAGCGGCCCGCGCCCCTTGCGTTTCGTGCAGTTCGGCATGGCCGAGCGCCACGACCCTGCCTTGAGCCTGTTGCGCCTGGACATCCAGTTGCCCGGCCAGCGCGTGCGCAGCGAGCAGAACCGGCTGGATGTCTGGGTCGATCATCAGCTGCGGCAAGTCAGCCTGGGCAGTGACGCAGGCCTGCAACTGGAACCGGTCAACCGTGGCCTGGGGCGCTTCGTCATGGCCCAAGCCGCCGCATGGCTGCAGCGTCATTGGCCGCACTACACGCTGCAAGGCGCGGCGCTGTCGAGCAAGGAGGCGCTGCAACCGGCGGGCCTGGATCGTCGTGATCACGCACTGCGCACCCAAGGCTTGAACGTCGAATACGCAGATGTGCAACGCCTCAAGGGCCAGTATCACCCGATTGCCGTCAGCCAGTTGCTGAGCACCTGGAACGCGGAGAAAGTGCAGGTGGTCGAGGTGCTGGCGGCCAGCGAGATGCTGCAGATGGCCGAGCAGCAGTTGCAGGAGATGGAACTCAAGCTGCATGGGCAGCAGGAACGTATCGGGAAATTCGCGCGCGAGGAAAGCGGCCTGCGCTTCACCATCGCCTGCCTGATTGCCTTCGCCGTGTTCCAGGCCGCGCTGCTGATCTGGATCGCCACCCACCGCTGACAGCGGCACTGGCAAAAACTGTGTGGGAGCGGACTCTGCCCGCGAAGGCGTCACTGCGGTATCGAGCCAAACCGCTGCAGACGTTCGCGAGCGCAACCCGCTCTACAGTTCATGCGTTCTCAGATACGCGAAGCGAACAACGCTTGATGCTCACGGCACTGTGCCGCGCTGAGCATGAACACACCGTGCCCGCCGCGCTGGAACTCAAGCCAGTTGAAATCCACCTCCGGATAGAGCGCCTCGACGTGCACCTGGCTGTTGCCGACCTCGATGATCAGCAGGCCTTTGTCGTTGAGGTGATCAGCCGCCTCGGCCAGCATGCGCCGTACCAGGTTCAGGCCGTCGTCGCCACAGGCCAGGCCCAGTTCGGGTTCGTGCTGGTACTCGGCGGGCATGTCGGCGAAGTCCTCGGCATCGACATAGGGCGGGTTGCACACGATCAAGTCGAAACGCTGCCCCGGCAGGCCTTCGAAACCATCGCCCTGCACCGTATAGACACGCTCTTCCTGGCCATGCCGTTCGATGTTCTGGTTGGCCACCTCGAGCGCCTCGAACGACAGGTCGGCCAGCACTACTTCGGCGTCCTGAAAAACGTCGGCGCAGGCGATGCCGATGCAGCCCGAACCGGTACACAGGTCGAGGATGCGCGCCGGCGGCTGGCTCAGCCAAGGCTCGAAGCTGTTCTCGATCAGCTCGCCGATCGGTGAACGTGGCACCAGCACCCGCGCATCGACAATGAAAGACATGCCGCAGAACCAGGCCTCACCGATCAGGTAGGCGGCCGGCACGCGCTCTTCCATGCGCCGCTTGAGCAGGTGCTGCACACGCACGATCTCGTCGTCTTCCAGGCGGCAATCCAGGTAGCTGTCGGCGATTTCATAGGGCAGGTTCAACGCCCCCAGCACCAACAGACGGGCTTCGTCCCAGGCGTTGTCGGTACCGTGGCCGAAGAACAGCTCTTCGCCATGAAAACGGCTGACGGCCCAACGGATGTGGTCGCGCACGGTGCGCAAGCGGGAAGTGATCACAAAAGCTCCTCGGTCGAATCAAGCCGGAATATTAACAGAGGCCCGTGGGTGATTTTCGCGATGTTCGCTCAATCCGATTCACAGAACGGCTCGAGCAGAGGACAATGCGGCAAAAGCCCTAGCCAAAGGAGCCCCAGATGTCCGTTCCAAAGACGATGTTCCAACTCAGTGGCCGCGGTTTCCCGCCCACCCGGATCGCCAACGCCAGCCTGATCATCATCGATGCGCAGAAGGAATACCTCAGTGGCGACCTGGCCCTGTCGGGCATGGACGATGCGCTGGCCAACATCGCCAGCCTGGTAGCTGCGGCGCGTGCGGCCAAGCGGCCGGTGGTGCACATCCGCCATCTGGGCACCGTTGGCGGGCTGTTTGACCCCCAGGGCCGGCGCGGCGAGTTCATCGAGGGTTTCGAACCGCAGGGCGACGAAGCCGTGGTCGAGAAGCGCATGCCCAATGCCTTCAACAACACCGGTCTGCACGAGCTGCTGCAGAGCTATGGCCACCTGGACCTGATCGTCTGCGGATTCATGAGCCACTCCAGCGTCAGTACCACCGTGCGTGCATCCAAGGACTACGGTTATCGCTGCACCCTGGTGGCCGACGCCTGCGCAACCCGCGACCTGCCCCAGGGCGATGGCGTGCTGGCCGCGGCCAAGGTCCAGGAAGCTGAAATGGCCATCATGCGTGACAACTTCGCCGCGGTTGCCATGACCGGCGACTTGCTCTGACCCCCAGCCGGCCCGATCGCCACCGAGGAATCAATGAAGTCATCCCATGGTTTCAATGCGCGCAGACTCAGGAAACGTGCGTCCGGTGGTTGGCGCTATCGGCTGGGCGCGGGGCTGGGCGCCGTGCTGCTGACCCTTGGCTTGCTGTTGGCGATGGCCGGCGTCGCCACCCTGCTGGCGCATCCGCCGCAGATAATCGGGCTGGACACCACCACCAGCGGCGCGGCCATACTCGCTGGCATGGGGCTGCTGGTGCTTTATCTTGGCCTGTGGCTCTGGCGCCGCAGCCGCCGTGGAATGCGCCGCAGCCGTGAACTCGGCCTGGCCCCGCACCTGATGAAAAAGCACGATTGAGTCGCGTAGACTAGCGCTCCCGTGGTGGAGACCTTCATGCAAGACGACGAATTTTCCCTGTTCAAGGACCAGATGCGCGGCGTGCGGCGCATCCAGCACGATCGCGCCGACACCGGCAGGCCGAAAGCCGACAAGCTCAAGCTGCAGGCACTGCGCCAGGCAGCCACGGTGGGCACCCAGGGCACGACGGTCGACGGGCTGTCCGATCAGTTCGTCATCGACGTCGGCCCCGAGGACGACCTGCACTGGGCGCGCGACGGGGTCCAGGAAAGCCAGATGCGCAAGCTCAAGGTCGGCCAGATTCCCTTCGAAGGCAGCCTCGACCTGCACGGCATGACGGTGGAGAAAGCCCGCGAAACGCTCTGGGCATTCCTCGCCGAAGCCACCCGTTTCGAAATCCGCTGCGTGCGCGTGACCCATGGCAAGGCAGTGCGCCTGGACGGCAAGCGGCCGATGATCAAGAGCCACGTCAACACTTGGCTGCGTCAGCACACGCAGGTGCTGGGTTTCACCTCCTGCCAGCCACGCCATGGCGGCGCCGGCGCGGTGTACGTGATGCTCAAGCGCACCATGCTCGAAGGCCGCGACGAATAACGCTTCGCTTGCACCCGTGCGAGCGGAGCCGTACCCTTCGCGTCTGCGAAATATTCCCCACAGGTTTGATCATGTCCCTGGAACAGAACTACACCGAGATCCTTGGCCAACTCGGCGAGGACGTTAACCGCGAAGGCCTGCTCGACACGCCCAAACGCGCCGCCAAAGCCATGAAGTACTTGTGCCGCGGCTATGAGCAGACTCTCGATGAAGTCACCAACGGCGCGCTGTTCAGCTCCGACGCGAGCGAAATGGTCTTGGTCAGGGATATCGAACTCTATTCGTTGTGCGAGCATCATCTGCTGCCGTTCATTGGGCGTGCTCACGTTGCCTACATTCCCAGCGGCAAGGTGCTCGGGCTGTCCAAGGTGGCGCGTATCGTCGACATGTATGCCCGCCGCCTGCAGATCCAGGAAAACCTGGGCCGGCAGATCGCCGATGCGGTGCAGCAGGTCACCGGCGCACTGGGTGTCGCCGTGGTCATCGAAGCCAAGCACATGTGCATGATGATGCGTGGCGTCGAGAAGCAGAATTCTTCGATGATCACGTCGGTGATGCTGGGCGAGTTCCGCGACAACGCGGCGACCCGCAGCGAATTTCTCAGCCTGATCAAGTAAGCCGTACCCCAACCTCGAGGGCTGCCACATGTTGATGAAAGCGTTGCGTATCGGACTGGGCCAGGTAATCGTGGCGGGCGACCTGCTCACCCGCCCACCGCGTCGCAAGCGCAGCCCCGAAGCGCAGGCCGAGGTCGACCGCGCTGCCAGCGGGCTGACCCTCTATCAGTTCCACGCCTGCCCGTTCTGCGTGAAGACCCGCCGCACCCTGCACAAGCTCAATGTGCCGGTACCCCTGCGCGACGCGAAGAACGACCCGGTGGCGCGCGATACCCTGCTGGCCGAGGGTGGCAAGATCAAGGTGCCCTGCCTGCGTATCGAGGAGGCCGGCAAGGTCACCTGGATGTACGATTCCAAAGTGATCATCGACTACCTGAACACCCGCTTCGCGGCAGCCTGAGTGCTGTCGCCCAGCTGTATCGCCGATTGATCGCGCCGCTGTACCGCATGCGCCTGTACACCTTGGCTTACCCTTGACCGACGCTGCTCAGGACAAGGATCGGACCGCCATGCCCAACCCCACCACCGTCGCCCCGCTGCGTCCGCTGGCCGATACGGCGCCATCTGCCGTGGTGGCCGGTTTCATCGCCATGATGACCGGCTACACCAGCTCGCTGGTCCTGATGTTCCAGGCCGGCCAGGCCGCCGGCCTGACCACCGCGCAGATATCCTCGTGGATCTGGGCACTGTCGATCGGCATGGCGGTGTGCAGCATCGGTCTCTCGCTGCGCTACCGCACCCCCATCACGGTCGCCTGGTCGACACCGGGTGCGGCCCTGCTGATCACCAGCCTGGGCGGCGTGAGTTACCCAGAAGCCATCGGCGCGTTCATCACCTGCGCGGTGCTGGTCACGGTCTGCGGCCTGACCGGCAGTTTCGACCGCCTGCTCAAGCGCCTGCCAGCTTCGCTGGCCGCAGCGCTGCTGGCCGGTATCCTGTTCAAGATCGGCAGCGAGATATTCGTCGCCGCGCAGCATCGCACAGCCCTGGTGCTGTGCATGTTCTTCACCTACCTGATGGTGAAACGGCTGTCGCCGCGCTATGCGGTGCTGGCGGCGCTGGTCATCGGCACGCTGGTTTCCGGCGCGCTCGGCCTGCTCGATTTCAGCCATTTCAGCCTGCAGGTCGCCGTGCCGCAGTGGACCACGCCGTCCTTTTCCCTGGCCGCGACCATCAGCATCGGCATCCCCCTGTTCGTGGTGGCCATGACCTCGCAGAACATGCCGGGTATTGCCGTACTGCGCGCCGATGGCTATCAGGTAGCGGCCTCGCCATTGATCTCGGTGACGGGTATCGCCTCGTTGCTGATGGCGCCGTTCGGCTCCCATGGGGTCAACCTGGCGGCCATCAGCGCGGCCATCTGCACGGGCCCACATGCCCACGAAGACCCTGCCAAACGCTATACCGCGGCGGTCTGGTGCGGCGTGTTCTATGCAATTGCCGGCACGTTCGGCGCCACCCTGGCAGCGCTGTTCGCCGCCCTGCCCAAAGAGCTGGTGCTGTCGATCGCCGCACTGGCGTTGTTCGGCTCCATCATCAATGGCCTGACTCAGGCCATGAGCGAGCCGAAGGAGCGCGAGGCCGCTTTGGTGACTTTCATGGTCACCGCCTCGGGCTTGACGCTGTTTTCGGTAGGCTCGGCGTTCTGGGGGATCATTGCCGGCGTACTGACGTTGCTGATTCTCAACGCGGGCAAGCTCAGCCGTTGATCTGCGCAACCACATCGGCCAACGCCTGGGCTGGATCGACAGCCTGGCTGATCGGACGCCCGATCACCAGGTAATCGGAACCCGCATCCAGCGCCTGGCGAGGTGTGAGGATGCGCCGCTGGTCATCCTGGGCACTGCCGGCCGGGCGAATGCCTGGGGTTACCAGCTGCAGGGTCGGGTGGGCTGCCTTCAAGGCCTGGGCTTCGAGCGCCGAACAGACCAGACCATCCATGCCGGCTTTTTGCGCCAGCGCCGCCAGGCGCAATACCTGCTCCTGCGGCTCGATGTCCAGGCCGATGGCGGCAAGGTCTTCGCGCTCCATGCTGGTCAACACGGTGACGCCGATCAGCAATGGCTTGGCGCCAGAGCGCTGTTCCAGCACTTCGCGGCAAGCCGCCATCATGCGCAGGCCGCCGGAACAGTGGACGTTGACCATCCACACGCCCATTTCGGCAGCAGCCTTGACGGCCATGGCGGTGGTGTTCGGGATATCGTGGAATTTCAAGTCCAGGAACACCTCGAAGCCCTTGGCGTTCAAGGTTTCGACGATGCCCGAGGCGCTGCTGGTGAACAGCTCCTTGCCCACCTTGACCCGGCACAGCTTGGGATCCAGTTGATCGGCCAGCTTCAGGGCCGCTTCGCGGGTCGGGTAATCCAGGGCGACGATGATGGGAGTCTGGCAGACGGACATGGCGGGTTCTCTGAGGCAGGTCGAAATCGGCGCGCATTGTAGCGGATTTTGCCCGGACGCGGGCGCCCTGCACAGCCACCACCACCGGCTCGAAGCAACGCCCCGGCGCGATCGCCAAGGGCTATGATGGAACCACTGCGACCCACTGTCGCTCCAACCTTCACAAGCGCCGCGCATTCTCGGCGCACCGCGCAAGGAGTGTCCCATGCCCTGGTATGCCTGGTTGATATTGTTGGTGGCCATCGGCTCGATCGTTGGTGGCTTGATGGTGCTCAAGCAAAGTGCCCAGAAGCTGCCATTGACCGATGAGCAGCTCAAGAAAGTGCACGAACGCAACGCCGAAATGGATGCGAAGGACGCCCGCAACCGCTGACAGATGTGCAAAGTCCCGAGTGCGCCTGCATTTGGAACGCTCTGTCGGCAGGCCGAAGCTTATCCCCTGAAAACATGCATGAGCCTGTGCATAACCTGGGTGCAATGCCCTGCAGGCCACGGCCCATAAGCGTCTTCACAGACTGCTCAAAAAACGAGCTGTTTCAAGGGTTTATGCACATTCGGCGTGCACCTGCCTGTGGATAAGCTTGGGAGAACAGGCCGCAGGCCACGTACCGCAAGGCTTTGCCGACCTTGATCAATTTATGATCAGTGAATATCGCCGCCCCATCCATTACGCGCCGCACCCCTGATGGCCTCGAGCAGCATGGCGAACGCCGGATTGTCGTTGTTCTCGCGCCAGATGAGATGCAGCTCGCTCTGCACGCCCTCGCCCAGATCGATATCGCGAAACACCACGTTCTTGAACACGACGCTGGTGGCGCATCGTGGCACCAGCGCAACGCCCATGCCGGCATTGACCAGCGCCAGAATGGTCAGCGACGAACCCAGCCACTGCACGTATTGCGGGGTCACCTGAGCCGAACGCAGCATTCCGGTGAGCAGCTCGTTGAACGGCGGATAGGCCGAGTGCGAGTACATCAGGAACGGCTGGCCATCCAGATCCTGCACGCGCACCACGCCGGCGTCGGCCAGCGGATGCCCGGCCGGGGTTGCCAGGACGAACGGCTCACGCACCAGGCATTCGGTCAGGTAGCCGCTGTCGAGCAACGGTGCGCGCGCGATGCCCAGATCGATACGCCGGGCACGCAAGGCTTCGTGTTGCTGATAGGTGTTCATTTCCGACAGGTCGATCTTCACTTGCGGCTGCTTGAGCCGCGCCTCGGCGATGACCTTGGGCAGGAATTCGTACACTGCGCTGCCGACGAAGGCGATATTCACCGAGCCGATATCGCCCTCGGCAAAACGCCTGGCCGACACCGCCGCTTGCTGCGCTCGCTCCAGCAGGTTTTGCGCCTCGACGAAAAACGCCCGCCCGGCTGCGGTGAGCGCCACGCTGCGGGTGCTGCGCGTAAACAGTTCCACCCCCAGGTGGTGCTCCAGCAGTTGGATCTGCCGACTCAAGGGCGGCTGGGTCATGTTGAGGCGTTCGGCGGCGCGGCGGAAATTGAGTTCCGTGGCCACGGTGGTGAAGCAACGGAGCTGGCTGAGTTCGAACATTGATTCAACCTCGGTATCAATCAAGTGCCAACTTGAATTGGACTGAAACAATACCCCAAGTTCATGATCGAGCCCTCCAAAAAAAATAACCATCGGAGTCGCCCTTGAACGTTCAATCCGGTGCCATCGACCCCAGCGTGCTCGCCAGCGCGGTGGCCAAGGTCAAGCGGCATGTGCTGCCACTGTTCGTCGTAATGTTCATCGTCAATTACATTGACCGGGTGAACATCGGTTTCGTCCGCACCCACATGGAAACCGATCTGGGTATCGGTGCCGCCGCCTATGGCCTGGGTGCAGGTCTGTTCTTCGTTGGCTACGCACTGTTCGAAGTGCCCTCCAACATGCTCCTGCAACGCTTCGGTGCCCGCGCCTGGCTTACGCGGATCATGTTCACCTGGGGCCTGGTGGCCATGGGCATGGCCTTCGTCCAGGGCGAAACCAGCTTCTACGTCATGCGCTTTCTGCTCGGCGTCACCGAAGCGGGCTTCTATCCCGGCGTGCTCTACTACTTCACCCAATGGCTGCCGGCCAGCGAGCGCGGCAAGGCCATGGCGATCTTCCTCAGTGGTTCGGCCATCGCCTCGATCATCTCCGGACCCATCACCGGCGCCCTGTTGAGCGTGACCGGGCTGGGCCTGCATGGCTGGCAGTGGATGTTTCTGATCGAGGGCGGCGCTTCGGTGGCGCTGTGCGGGTTCGTCTACTACTGGTTGCAGTCGCACATCCACGAAGCCAAGTGGCTCACCGCCACCGAGCAGACGACCCTGAGCCGCGTCATTGGCGACGAGCAACGTGCCCGTGAAGCCGAGCACGTGGTCAAGCCCTCGATCTTCAAGTTGCTCGCCGACACGCAGATCCTGGTGTTCTGCTTCATCTTCTTTTCGGTGGCCCTGACCATCTACGGCGCCACGTTCTGGCTGCCCAGCATGATCAAGAAGATGGGTAACGTGTCCGACTTCGAAGTGGGCCTGTTCAACTCCATTCCCTGGATCATTTCGATTGCCGCCATGTACGGCTTCGCCGCCCTGGCTGCACGTTTCAAGCATCAGCAGGCGTGGGTGGCGACGACCTTGCTGATCGCGGCCGCAGGCATGTTCATGTCGACCTACGGCGGCCCGGTGTTCGCCTTCGTTGCCATCTGTTTTGCCGCGGTGGGTTTCAAGGCCGCCTCGGCGTTGTTCTGGCCGATCCCGCAAGCCTATCTGGACGCACGCATCGCTGCTGCCGTACTGGCCCTGATCAACTCGGTAGGCAACCTGGGCGGCTTCGTCGCCCCGACCGTGTTCGGTTTTCTGGAAGAAAAGACCGGGTCGATCCAGGGCGGCCTGTATGGCCTGGCCGCCACCTCCGTGCTGGCCGCGATCGTGGTGTTTTTCGCCCGCACCCGACCCCGCGGGCAGAAGCCCGATGACAAGCCGCTGCAACCTGCCGCTGCGCACTGACAAGGAACGCCCCGCCAGGCGGGGCCTGCATCCCGAGGAGAATGCCTGTGAAGATCAAACGCGTAACCGTTACCCCGATCGCTTTCCGCGACCCGCCGCTGCTCAATGCCAGCGGCATCCACGAACCTTATGCCTTGCGCTCGATCATCGAGGTGGAGAGCGACAATGGCTATGTGGGGCTGGGCGAAAGCTACGGCGACGCACCGGCGCTGGCCATTCAGATGGCCATCAAGGACCAACTGCCGGGCCTGGACCCGTTCAACCTCAACGGTCTGCGCCAGATCGTCGCCAGCACGGTGGCCCGGCACAAGCCGGCCAGCGTGAGCGGCGCCGAGTTGGCACCGGGCTCCCATGCCAGCAAGGCGGTGACCAACGCCTATTCGGCATTCGAGGTGGCGTTGCTCGACCTGCAGGCGCGTTCGCTGAACCGCCCGCTGGTGGATCTGCTCGGTGGCGCGGTGCGTGACGAAGTGCCATTCAGTGCCTACCTGTTTTTCAAGTACGCCGAGCACGTCGACTCGCCCTACCCTGCGGACAATTGGGGCGAGGCCTTGAACGAGGAGCAGATCGTCGCCCAGGCCAGGCGCATGATCGAGCAGTATGGTTTCAAGAGCATCAAGCTCAAGGCCGGCACCCTTGAACCCGAGCGCGAAGTGGCGTGCATTCTGGCCCTGAAGAAAGCCTTCCCCGACCACCCGCTGCGCATCGACCCCAACGGCAACTGGTCACTGGAGACCTCGATCCGCATGGCCGAGCTGCTTGGCGACAGCCTGCAATACTATGAGGACCCCTGCCCCGGGCTGGACGACATGGCCGAGTTGCACAAGCGTACCGGGCTGCCCCTGGCGACCAACATGGTGGTGACCGACTTCGCCGAGTTTCGCCGCAGCGTCGAGCGCAACAGTGTGCAGATCGTGCTTGCCGACCATCACTACTGGGGTGGCTTGCGCGATACCCAAGTGTTGGCGAGCATGTGTCACACCTGGGGCCTGGGCGTGTCCATGCACTCGAACTCTCACCTGGGCATCAGCTTGATGGCCATGGCCCATGTGGCGGCGTCGGTGCCGAACCTGGATTACGCCTGTGACACGCACTATCCGTGGCAGGAGCCGGATGAAGAAGTGATCAAGGGCGGCAAGCTGCCCATCGTCGACGGGTGCGTGAAGATCAACAAGACACCAGGCCTGGGGCTGGAACTGGATCGCGACCAGCTGGGCATGCTGCATGAGCAGTTTCTGCGCTGCGGGATTCGTTCTCGCGACGACGTGCGGCAGATGGCCAAGTACAAGCCGGACTGGAAGGCCGTGAAGCCACGGTTTTGAGTTTTGGGGGAGTGATCCGAAGGCCTCTTCGCGGGTAGAGGGCTCGCCGCCCGCGAATGTTTCAGCCACTCGGAAACCCGTCTTTTGCACCTGCCGATATTCGGATTTCCGAACGAAGCTTTCGCTCCTCACCCCCTGCTACATGCCCAACCTCCCCAGCCGGCTTGCCTGCGAGCCACATCTCCGCCTTTGGCACGACTCATGCTCTACACTCTTCAACGAAGCCGGTAACTACCCAGCCGCCGGATTTCGCCGTACCCCGAGGGCCTGCGGGCTCGATAAAAAAAACAAAGTCGAGGATTCATTGATGCGTATCGTTCCAAAACTCCTGAGCGCCGCCATTGCCGCCGCGCTGATCAGTACTCCAGCATTGGCTGCCGAACTCACCGGCACTCTGAAGAAAATCAAGGATTCGGGCACCATCACCCTCGGTCACCGCGACGCATCCATCCCCTTCTCGTACATCGCCGATGCGTCCGGCAAGCCGGTCGGCTACTCGCACGACATCCAGCTCAAGGTAGTCGAGGCCCTGAAAAAGGACCTCGACATGCCCGACCTGAAGGTCAAGTACAACCTGGTCACCTCGCAGACCCGTATCCCACTGGTCCAGAACGGCACCATCGACCTGGAATGCGGTTCCACCACCAACAACGCCGAACGCGCCCAGCAGGTCGATTTCTCCGTAGGCATTTTCGAGATCGGCACCCGTCTGCTGAGCAAGAAAGATTCCTCCTACAAGGATTTTGACGACCTGAAAGGCAAGAACGTCGTCACCACCGCCGGCACCACCTCCGAGCGCATTCTCAAGTCCATGAACGCCGACAAGCAGATGGGCATGAACATCGTCTCGGCAAAAGACCATGGCGAGTCCTTCCAGATGCTCGAATCGGGCCGCGCCGTCGCCTTCATGATGGACGACGCCCTGCTCGCCGGCGAAATGGCCAAGGCCAAGAAGCCCACCGACTGGGAAGTCACCGGCACGCCGCAGTCCTATGAGATCTACGGCTGCATGGTGCGCAAGGGTGACGAGCCGTTCAAGAAAGCGGTCGACGACGCGATCAAGGCCACCTTCGCTTCCGGCGACATCAACGGCATCTACGACAAGTGGTTCAGCCAGCCGATCCCGCCAAAGGGCCTGAACCTGGGCTTCCCCATGAGCGACGAGCTCAAGGCGCTGATCGCCAACCCCAACGACAAGCCGGCTCCCGACAAGAAGTCGTAAGCACCACCCTGCCTTCACTCGAGCGCCGCCCGGCGCTCGAGTGAAGGCCTGTGCCCGTGAATCAATTTCCGAGGGGTATTCCCCATGAATTACAACTGGGACTGGAGTGTCTTCTTCAAGTCCACTGGCGTCGGCAGCGAGATCTACCTGGATTGGTACATCTCCGGCCTGGGCTGGACCATCGCCATTGCCGTGGTCGCCTGGATCATCGCCCTGCTGCTGGGCTCGGTGCTGGGTGTCATGCGCACCGTACCGAGCCGCTGGGTCTCGGGCATCGCGACCTGCTACGTCGAACTGTTCCGCAACGTGCCGTTGCTGGTGCAGCTGTTCATCTGGTATTTCCTGGTCCCCGACCTGCTGCCCGAAGGCATGCAGGAGTGGTACAAGCAGGACCTCAACCCGACCACCTCGGCATTCCTCAGCGTAGTGGTGTGCCTGGGCCTGTTCACCGCGGCGCGTGTCTGCGAGCAGGTGCGTACCGGTATTCAGGCGCTGCCCCACGGTCAGGAATCGGCCGCCAGGGCAATGGGCTTCCGCCTGCCGCAGATCTACTGGAACGTGCTGCTGCCGCAGGCCTACCGCATCATCATTCCACCGCTTACCTCCGAATTCCTCAACGTGTTCAAGAACTCGTCGGTGGCATCGTTGATCGGTCTGATGGAATTGCTGGCGCAAACCAAGCAGACCGCGGAGTTCTCGGCCAACCTGTTCGAGGCCTTCACCCTGGCCACGCTGATCTACTTCACCCTGAACATGAGCCTGATGCTGTTGATGCGCGTGTTCGAGCGCAGACTCGCCGTGCCTGGGTTGATCTCCCTGGGAGGTAAATGATGGACTTCAGTGGAATCATTCCGGCGCTGCCGGGCATGTGGAACGGCATGGTCATGACCTTGCAGCTGATGGTGCTGGGCGTCATCGGCGGCATTGCCCTGGGCACGGTACTGGCCTTGATGCGCCTGTCATCGAACAAGCTGCTGTCGCGCTTCGCCGGTGCCTACGTCAACTACTTCCGCTCCATTCCGTTGCTGCTGGTCATCACCTGGTTCTACCTGGCGGTGCCTTTCGTGCTGCGCTGGATCACCGGCGAAGACACCCCGGTCGGTGCCTTCACCTCGTGCCTCGTGGCGTTCATGATGTTCGAGGCCGCGTACTTCTGTGAAATCGTGCGCGCCGGCGTGCAGTCCATCTCCAAGGGCCAGATGGGTGCCGCGCAAGCGCTGGGCATGAACTACGGTCAGACCATGCGCCTGATCATCCTGCCCCAGGCGTTCCGCAAGATGACCCCGCTGCTGCTGCAGCAGAGCATCATCCTGTTCCAGGACACGTCGCTGGTCTACACCGTGGGCCTGGTGGACTTTCTCAACTCGGCGCGCGCCAGCGGCGACATCATTGGCCGGGCCAATGAATTCCTGATCTTCGCCGGCGTGGTGTATTTCCTCATCAGCTTCAGCGCCTCCCTTCTGGTCAAGCGTCTGCAAAAAAGGTTAGCCGTATGATCTCCATCAAGAATATCAACAAGTGGTATGGCGACTTCCAGGTGCTCACCGATTGCAGCACCGACGTCAAGAAAGGTGAAGTGGTCGTGGTGTGCGGGCCTTCGGGTTCGGGCAAGTCGACCCTGATCAAGTGCGTGAATGCGCTGGAGCCTTTCCAGAAAGGCGACATCGTGGTCGACGGCACGTCCATCGCCGATCCCAAGACCAACCTGCCCAAGCTGCGTTCGCGCGTGGGCATGGTGTTCCAGCACTTCGAGCTGTTTCCGCACCTGACCATCACCGAAAACCTGACCATCGCGCAGATCAAGGTGCTGGGCCGCAGCAAGGAAGAAGCCACCAAGAAGGGCCTGCAGCTGCTCGAACGGGTCGGCCTCTCCGCCCACGCCCACAAGCACCCCGGCCAGCTGTCCGGCGGCCAGCAGCAGCGCGTGGCGATTGCCCGCGCCCTGGCCATGGATCCGGTAGTCATGCTGTTCGACGAACCGACTTCGGCGCTCGACCCGGAAATGGTCAACGAAGTGCTCGACGTGATGGTGCAGCTGGCCCACGAAGGCATGACCATGATGTGCGTGACCCACGAAATGGGTTTTGCCCGCAAGGTGGCCAACCGGGTGATCTTCATGGACCAGGGACAGATCGTCGAAGACTGCCCCAAGGAAGAATTCTTCGGCGATGTCAGCGCGCGGTCCGATCGCGCCCAGCAGTTCCTCGCCAAGATCTTGCAGCACTGATGACCGGCCGTCCTGCGCCCGCTCTGCCGGGCGCAGGACGCTGGCTGCTTGAAGGCGACTGTGATGAAATGCCTGCCCGCCACAAAGCCTGACCTGATCGTGAAGCCCCGCCTGATTCGCCAATTGTTCCTGCCGCCGCTGATCCTGCTGTTGACGCTGGGCCTGGGCTACGTGGGTTTTCTGGTCAGCGAGCACAACAGCATTCGCGCCCTGAGCGAAAACGGCGAACGGCAGCTTGAACTGCACGCGCGCGCCGTCGAAAGCGAAATCACCAAGTACACCTACCTGCCCAGCCTGCTGGAACTCGAGGACAGTGTCTCGACCCTGCTCAACGAGCCGGACGGCGAGCACCGCCAGGCGGTCAACGATTACCTCGAAGGCCTCAATCGGCGCAGCCGCAGCCGCGCCATCTACGTGCTCGACACCACCGGCCGTGTGCAGGCCACCAGCAACTGGCGCGATGCCGACAGTTTTCTCGGTGAGGACCTGTCATTCCGCGGTTATTTCCAGGCCGCCATTCGCGGCCAGCCCGGGCGTTTCTACGGCATCGGCAGCACCACCGGCGAGCCCGGCTACTTCCTCGCCCACGGCCTGGAGGAGCACGGCAAGCTGATCGGCGTGGCCGTGATCAAGGTGCGCCTGGAAGCACTGGAAGAGCGCTGGCAGAAGGCTCGCCTGGAGGCCTTCGTCAGCGACGAGAACGGCATCATCATTCTTTCCAGCGATCCGGCGCGGCGCCTGAAGTCGGTGCGTCCGTTGACTCCGGAAATCAAGGAACGCCTGGCGCGCAGCCTGCAGTATTACTGGTGGCCGCTCAACGAGCTCGAACCGCTCGCTCGCCAGCGCCTAGCCGACGGGGTGGAGTTGCTCACCTTCACCACCCACACCGACAAGCCAGGCAAGGACATCGACGTCACCTACCTGTCGCAGTCGCGGCGCCTGGCCGACACGCCCTGGCGCTTCACCCTGCTGACCTCCATGCAGGACCTGCGGCACGAGGCCATCGTGCAGGGCGTGCTCGTGGCCGTGGCCTTTGCCCTGCTAGCGTTCTTGCTGATTGCCTGGAACGAGCGACGCAAGGTGCTGGCCACCCGCCTTGCCGCCCGTGAAGCGCTGGAACAGGCCAACAGCCATCTGGAGCGGCGCATCGCCGAACGTACCCAGGACCTGCGCGCCAGCAACGAACGCCTCAAGGGCCAGATTCGCGAACGCCGCCAGGCCGAGGAAACCCTGCGCAAGGCCCAGGACGAGCTGGTGCAGGCAGGCAAGCTGGCCGCCATCGGCCAGATGTCCACCAGTATCGCCCACGAACTCAATCAACCGCTGGCAGCCTTGCGCACCCTGTCGGGCAATACCGTGCGCTTTCTGGAACGCGGTGCGCTGGACACGGCCAGCACCAACCTGAGCACCATGAATGAACTGATCGACCGCATGGGGCGCATCACCGCCAGCCTGCGCTCCTTCGCCCGCCGCGGCGACGACAAGGGCCAGGCCAGCCTGGGCAAGGCGCTGGACGGTGCGCTGCAGGTGCTCGCCAGTCGCATCGAGGCCAGTGGCCTGAACGTGCAGCGCAACTGCAGCGAAATGCAGCTGGCGATCGACCAGACCCGTCTGGAACAGATTCTGGTCAACCTGATCGGCAACGCCCTGGATGCCACTGCCGGCCAGCCGCAGCCCACGCTCTGGCTGGACGGCCGCATGGAGGGTGAGCGCTACGCCGTGCAGGTGCGCGACAACGGCCACGGCATCGACGTCGAGACACGCAAGCATCTGTTCGAGCCCTTTTTCACCACCAAGCCCGGCGAGCACGGGCTGGGGCTGGGGCTGACCCTGTCGGCCAGCCTGGCGGCGGCCGCCGGTGGCAACCTGGCCGTCGAGCACCCCGCCGACGGTGGCACCACTTTCATTCTCAGCCTGCCGCTTGCGGCAGCGTCGCCCAGCGAGTCGCCATGAACGCCTTGACCGTCCTGATCGTCGAAGACGACCCCCACGTACTGCTCGGCTGCCAGCAGGCCCTGGCGCTGGAAGACATTCCCAGCCAGGGCGTGGCCAGCGCCGAGGCCGCGCTGGCCTGCATCGGCGACGACTTTGCCGGCATCGTGGTCAGCGATATCCGCCTGCCCGGCATGGACGGCCTGGAACTGCTGAGCCAGCTGAAGGCGCGTGACCCCAGCCTGCCCGTGGTGCTGATCACCGGCCACGGCGACATTTCCATGGCCGTGGGGGCCATGCGCAGCGGCGCCTATGACTTCATGGAGAAGCCCTTCTCGCCCGAGCGCCTGGTGGACGTGGTGCGCCGCGCGCTGGAGCGACGCGGGCTGGCGCGCGAGGTCAGTTCGCTGCGCCGGCAATTGGCCGAACGCAGTTCGCTGGAAGGCCGCATCATTGGCCGCTCGCCCGCCATGCACAACCTGCGCGAGCTGATCGCCAACGTCGCCGACACCTCGGCCAACGTGTTGATCGAGGGTGAAACCGGGACCGGCAAGGAACTGGTCGCCCGCTGCCTGCACGATTTCAGCCGGCGCCAGCCACAGCCATTCGTGGCGCTCAATTGCGGCGGCCTGCCGGAACAGCTGTTCGAAAGCGAGATCTTCGGCCATGAGGCCAATGCCTTCACCGGCGCCGGCAAGCGCCGCATCGGCAAGATCGAGCATGCCGACCAGGGCACGCTGTTTCTCGACGAAGTGGAAAGCATGCCGATACCGCTGCAGATCAAGCTGCTGCGGGTACTGCAGGAGCGCACACTGGAACGCCTGGGGTCGAACCAGAGCATTGCCGTCGACTGTCGCCTGATCGCCGCCACCAAGGCCGACCTGGACGCGTTGAGCCGACAGAACCAGTTCCGCAGCGACCTGTATTACCGCCTCAACGTGGTGACCCTGGAACTGCCGCCGCTGCGCGAGCGCCGTGAAGACATTCTCGAGCTGTTCGAGCATTTCCTGCAGATGGCCGCGCTGCGCTTCGACCGTGAGCCGCCCGAGCTCGATGCACCAACCTTGTCGCGCCTGATGAGCCATGACTGGCCCGGCAACGTCCGCGAGCTACGCAACGTGGCCGAGCGCTACGCACTGGGTTTGCCGGCCTTCAAGAAAAACGGTGCAGCCACCGTGGTCAGCCTGGGCTTTTCCGAAGCGGTGGAAGCGTTCGAGCGCAACCTGCTGACCGAGGCCCTGCAGCGCACGGCAGGCAATCTGAGCCAGGCCAGCCTGGAGCTGGGCATGGCCAAGACCACTCTGTTCGACAAGGTCAAGAAATACGGGCTGAACTGAGATAGGTGATTGGCTTGCGGGCCTCTTCGCGGGCGCTGCACTGTCCCACAAGCGTTTGGGCTAAACGGAGCCCCTGTGGGAGCGGGCTCTGCCCGTGAAAAGGCCCTCCCCGACACCCAGTCAGCTACAACCCCGCCAACACCCCCTCGCGCTGGCGCTGCTGCGCCAGGTAAGGCAGCACCGCACCCAGCAGCGGCGCCTTGAAGGCTTCCTGGAAACGATGCGCCAACCCCGGTATGAGCCGTAACTGACTGCCTTGGATATGCGCCGCCAGATGCACCCCGTGCATCACCGGCAACAACGGATCGGCCGTGCCGTGCACCACCAGTGTCGGCACCCGCAGGCGATTGAGCAGCGCCACGCGGCTGGGCTCGGCAAGAATCGCCAGGATCTGCCGCTGCACCCCTTGCGGATTGAACGCCCGATCGTATGACAGCTGTGCCTGATGCAGCAATTCGGCGCGGTCGTCGGCGACCTGCGGGCTGCCCAGCGCCGCGAGCAAATCGGCCTGCTGCTCCAGTGCCAGTTCACGGTTCGGCGCGCTGCGCTTGGCCAGCAATTGCAGCAACGCCGGGCGCGGCTCGGGCAGGCCCGGCGCACCCGAGCTGGACATGATCAAGGTCAGGCTCTGCACCCGCTGCGGCGCACGATCGGCCAGACGCTGAGCGATCATTCCACCCATGCTGGCGCCCAGCACGTGAAAACGCTGCACCTGCAGGGCGTCCATCAGCCCCAGTGCGTCGTCGGCCATGTCGGTCAGGCTGTACGGGGCCGACACCGCCAAGCCCAGCTTGTAGCGCAGCACCTCGAATGTGAGGTTGGCCGACGGCGGCGCCTGTGACCAGGTGGACAGGCCGACATCGCGATTATCGAAGCGAATCACTCGAAAGCCCTGCTCACAGAGGGCGCTGACCACCTCGTCGGGCCAATCGATCAACTGTCCACCCAGCCCCATTACCAGCAACAGCGCAGGGTCCTGCGCACGTCCGATACTTTGATAGGCCAGGCTGACCTGAGCCAGCGGAGCGTGTTGAAGCGGAACATCGACATCGCAGCGCGCAGCTGCAAAAACCCACTGCCCGCACAGCAGCGCGGCCAGGAACACCAATAGACGCATGACTTACACCAGAACGCAGAACCCCATTGAGGCGCAAGTCTGATGACTTTTCATGCAGCGCGCTGCCACAGTTCTGTGACCGTTTGATGAACTCCGCCATACGGTCTTCCGTCCGATCTCAGGCCAGCCGCTGACGGGCCTGGCGCGCCGCCGCCACCATGTTGATCAGCGCCGCTTCGGTTTCGGGCCAGGCACGGGTCTTCAACCCGCAATCAGGGTTGACCCACAGCCGTTCGGCCGGGATCCGCGCCGCGGCCCGGGTCAACAGGCGCAGCATCTGCTCGGTGTCAGGCACGTGCGGTGAATGGATGTCGTAGACCCCCGGACCCATGTCGTTGGGATAGTCGAAGGCCTCGAACGCCTCCAGCAGCTCCATGTCCGAGCGCGATGTCTCGATGGTAATCACATCGGCATCCATGGCCGCGATGGCCTGGATCACGTCGTTGAACTCGCTGTAGCACATGTGCGTATGAATCTGCGTGGCATCGGCCACGCCACTGGAGCACAGGCGGAACGCCTGCACGGCCCACTCCAGATAGACAGGCCACTGCGCTCGGCGCAGCGGCAGGCCCTCGCGAAATGCCGCTTCGTCGATCTGGATGATGCGTACCCCCGCGCGCTCCAGGTCCTGCACTTCGTCGCGAACCGCGAGGGCCAACTGCCGCGCCTGGACTTCCCGGGGCAGGTCTTCGCGGGCGAACGACCATGCCAGCAAGGTCACCGGACCGGT
This sequence comes from Pseudomonas baltica, assembly GCF_014235765.1. GTDB lineage: Bacteria > Pseudomonadota > Gammaproteobacteria > Pseudomonadales > Pseudomonadaceae > Aquipseudomonas > Aquipseudomonas baltica. The sequence goes on along the minus strand of NZ_JACMYH010000002.1, from coordinate 247,080 downwards.
CAGCATGCCCTTGACCCACTTGGCCGTCTGCCGCTGGGCGTAAGTGATCCAGTCCACGGTCATGGCGTGGTCGCGGCTGATGTCGCCGTAGATGACCGCAGGCTTGACGCAGCGCGAGCCATAGCTCTGCACCCAGCCGAACCGCGTCAGCAGATAGCCGTCCAGTTGCTCGGCGAAGTATTCCACCATGTCGTTGCGCTCGGCCTCGCCGTGCACCAGCACATCCAGGCCCAGGCGCTCCTGGACCTGGATCGCATGACGAATCTCGCAATGCATGGCATCGGTGTAGTCGTTGGCCGAGAGCTTGCCGGCCTTGTAGGCCTGGCGGGCCAGACGAATCGACGCGGTTTGCGGGAAGGAACCGATAGTGGTGGTGGGAAACGCCGGCAGGCGCAAATGCGCGCGCTGTACTTCGATGCGCGCGGCGAAGGCCGACGGCCGCCGACAGTCGGCGGCCGTGACCGCAGCCAGACGCGCTTGCACGGCAGGCTTGTGAATGCGCGGCGACTGCAGCCGGCTGGCCTGAACCGCCTGGCTCTGTGCCAGGGCCTGGCGTACCTGCGCAGCATCGGGCGTGTTCAGCGCCTGGCCAAGTACGGCGATCTCCTCGCACTTCTGCACGGCGAAGGCCAGCCAGCCCTTGAGTTCGGCATCGAGCCGGTCCTCGCGGCGCACATCGACCGGGCTGTGCAGCAACGAGCACGAGCTTGCGACCCACAGGTTGGCACCGAAGCGTTCGCGGGCCTGGTGCAGCGATACCAGTGCCTGCGCCAGATCGCAGCGCCAGACGTTGCGACCGTTGACCACTCCGAGCGACAGCACCTTGTAGGTCGGCAGACGGTCGAGCACGGCAGGCAGCTGTTCGGGTGCACGCACCAGGTCGACGTGCAGGCCGTCCACCGGCAGGCCCACCGCCAGGCCAAGGTTATCGTCGAGGCCGCCAAAGTAGGTCGCCAGCAGCTTCTTAAGCGGCGAATACTGAAGGATGTGATAAGCGCGCTCGAACGCGTTCTTCCATTCCTGGGGCAGGTCCAGACACAAGATCGGTTCGTCGATCTGCACCCACTCGACGCCCTGCCTGGCCAGGCGCGAGAGGATTTCACCGTACACCGGCAGCAGTCGTTCGAGCAGATCGAGCTTGTCGAAGGGCTGCCCCTTGGTCTTGCCCAGCCACAGGTAGGTGAGCGGCCCGATCAGCACCGGCTTGACCTTGTGCCCCAGGGCGATGGCCTCGTCGACTTCCTCGAACAATTGCTCCCAGCTGAGCAGGAAGCGCTGGTCGGCGCTGAACTCGGGCACCAGGTAGTGATAGTTGGTATCGAACCACTTGGTCAGCTCCAGTGCGTGCTGCGCCTGGCCTGCTTCGCCGTTGCAGCAGGTGTGGGCACCGCGGGCCATGGCGAACAGGGTATCGAGCGTGGGCCGGCCGTCGCTGCCCAGGGCCTTGGCGAATCGACTGGGCACCGCGCCGAAGGCCAGCGAATGGGCGAGCATCTGGTCATACCAGGCAAAGTCGCCCACCGGCAGCAACTCGACACCGGCCTGCGCCTGCAGCTGCCAGTGACGGGCACGCAGCTCGCGCCCTGCAAGGCGCAGCCCAGCCTGGTCGATGTCGCCTTTCCAATACGCTTCGAGCGCCTTCTTCAGTTCGCGGTCGGCGCCGATGCGAGGAAAGCCGAGGGTGTGGGCCAGTGCCATGGGTGCAGCTCCTTGTAAATGATGGCGCCATTGTCGACAACCCGGGCAACATGAGACAAACTCAATCTTTTCGTGTTGATCACAAGTTCTGCTCATGGAGACCCCGGTGCTCGAAATCCGTCACCTGAAAACCCTGCATGCCCTGCGCGAGGCCGATAGCCTGGTGGAAGCCGCCGAGCGTCTGCACCTGACCCAATCGGCACTCTCCCATCAATTCAAGGAGCTGGAAGAGCGCTTGGGCCTGCAGCTGTTCGTGCGCAAGACCAAGCCGATCCGCTTCACCAGCGCCGGGCTGCGCCTTCTGCAATTGGCCGATGCCACGCTGCCACTGCTACGTGGCGCTGAGCGCGACATCGCCCGGCTGGCCGGTGGCACGGCGGGTCGGCTGCACATGGCCATCGAATGCCACAGCTGCTTCCAATGGCTGATGCCGACCATCGACCAGTTCCGCGATGCCTGGCCGGAAGTGGAACTGGACCTGGCCTCCGGCTTCGCCTTCGCGCCACTGCCAGCCCTGGCCCGCGGCGACCTCGACCTGGTGGTCACCTCGGACCCGCTGGAACTGCCCGGCATTACCTATGTGCCGCTGTTCACCTACGAAGCCATGCTGGCGGTGGCCAACCAGCACGCGCTGGCGGGCAAGCCCTTCATCGTGCCGGAAGACCTGGCCAGTGAAACACTCATCACCTACCCGGTGGAGCGCGATCGACTGGACATCTTCACCCGCTTCCTGGAGCCGGCCGATATCGAGCCGGCGCAAGTGCGCACCTCGGAACTGACGGTGATGATGATGCAGTTGGTGGCCAGCGGCCGAGGCGTGTGTGGCATGCCGCACTGGGCGTTGCACGAGTACAGTTCACGGGGCTATGTGAAGGCCAAGCGCCTGGGCGACAAAGGCCTGTTCGCCACGCTGTACGCGGCCGTGCGTACCGATATGCTCGACGCTCCGTACATGCGCGACTTTCTCCTCACGGCCAAGGACACCTCGTTCTCGACCCTGGACGGCGTCAGCGCGGTACGTTGATCGCCTGCTGCTGGAAACGCCCTCAGCGGGCCATCCCCTCAGTGGACTATCCCCTCAATGGACTATCTAAGTAGCGCCCTGGCCTGGCGCGCAAGGTTCGTAATGTCGAGCGCGATGACCGCACCGGTCATCACCTCGACCTCAGGAACCGGGTTACATGCGCGATGCCAATCACACCTCCACTACTCGCCCGCTCGCATACCGCATCTATCCGATGCGCCACGACCACCTGTTGCAGGAAGGCTCCCTGCTTTGGGAACGCGCGCGCGCACGCTTGCAAGCACTCTTGCGCAGCGCCCCGCGCGCCCGCGATGCCCGCTCGATGCCCAACGCGGCGCCTGCGCAGGAGCAGGCACTGCAGCAGCGCTGGCGCGACTACTGGAACGGCCGCGCTGCGCATACTGCCATCTCGCGCCGCGCTGCAGCCGAGCAGGCCTTCCTCGACCATCTGCAGGCAGCCGCACGCCTGGCCTACTACCACGGACAGTTGAGCCACGCGCAACTGCTGCCACTGCTGACCTTGCTGGAAGGCGCCAACACCGCCGCAACAGCGTCGATCCATGTGCACACCCTTGCTCTGCACAGGGCCGAGGGCGCAAGACTGCAAGCGCCTGGCGCACTGCTGCTGACCCAGGTCGGCGACGAGCCTGCGGCGCAGTTGCTCTATCTGCCCTGCGGCGATCCGGCGCTGATCGCATTCGCTGATCGGCGCGCGTTGCACACCTATCTGCTGAAACACCGCTCGCAGATATGGACTCGGGCAACGGAGCAGACCGATGCCGCGATCGAGCTGAGCTATCCGCCAGCACAATTGGCCAGCGCCTGCGAGCAATGGCTGGACGACTGCGGCAGGCGCTATGTGGAAGAGGCACGCACCTTCCTCGCCGCCCGTGAACGGAACTCGAGCGCAAGCCCCGGCGAAGCCGCTATGCTGTCGGCCAGCGAACCGCCATTCGCCCGCCTGGCCTCGTTCGACGCACCCGAACCGGCGCAGCCGAGCGATGATTTTGCAGCCTTCGGCAGTCTGAGTCCGGACATTCCCCAGAGCCAGCGATGGGCCGAGGTCAAGCGCCAGCACCAGGCAATGCTGGACCTGCTCGGCGATGAGCTTCGCGCGGGCGCAGACAGTCCCGGGTGGGTGCGCTTGAAAGCATTGCTGACGACCCTGACCGGCACCCAGCAGCGCGCAGCCCAGGCCGCGGCAGGGTTGCTCGAGTCTGCAAGGCTGGAGGACCTCTATCGTCTGCGCTACTTGCCCAACGTGCACTATTCGGCGCTTTACCAGGCCCGTCTGGACGGTCTGCGCGCCGAAGTGGCCGTGCAACAGGCGCTGGGCCTGTTGACCACGGCTCAGGTACAACTGATGCGCGCCGTGGTGTCGCATCCGCAAGCCAGCAAGCGCGGTACCGAGGCCGGTATTGCCTGCGCCCTGTCCATGTCCATGTCGAACGTGACGGGCAGCGGCACCACCACCCATGTCCATGAACTGCACGGCGTGGCGGCATTCATGCACCCGCAGGCCCTGGAAGGCACAGGCTTTGTAATGCTGTACTGGCCGGGGCTGGGCGGCGGGCTGCAGGCCTTCCAATCGCTGGCCCAGCTCAAGCGTTCGTTGTTGCGCCTGGACAGCAGCGCAGACGCCATCACCTTGAAGCTGTCCCCGGTCGCGGGCGATATCTTCGACTACGGCCTGCAAGGTCAATTGCACGCCTGCGAGGCGCAGGCCAGCGAGCTCATCGAAAAGCTGCCCGCCGCGACCCACTCGGCGCAGCGCCTGGAAGCCTTGCAGCGACTCACCACAAACACCTGCGAGCAACTGCTGGTACCCACTCACGCCGCGCGGGACCGGGCCTATGTTCAACTGACCCAGGAGGGTTTCAGTGACCGCCTGGAAAGCGGCCTGCCCACTTGGCTGAAAACCCTGGAGGCCGATGATCGCCTGCGCCTCAAGTCGCTGATCAGCGATTACATCGGCGCCGCACGCGCGTCGAATCGTCAATTGGAACGTGATCTGCCGGACCTGGACCAGTACGCCGACGCGTTGCTGCAGCAGCGACTGCGCAGCGATTTCAACCTGACCGAGGACGTCGCGGTGGTGATCGATATCCCTGACCGGGTAGTCCATCGCAGGCACCCGGTGGCCGGCTCCGGGGCGCCCGGCACACCCCAGCACAGCGTGCCCACACCCGATGCCAAGCGCACACCGTGGCCGCTCGGCCGTCTGGCGCAGCACAATATCGATGCCGACATGTTGCAGCGCCTGGGCTTCATGCGCGTGCAGGTGACCGGTGCCGATAACGAACAATGCGTGCGAGTGGCGGCAGGTATCGACCTGAACTACCTGCGGCGAACGATCACCGACCTGAATGTGGCGCAAGCGTGCGAAGACAAGATCCGCCAAGTGTTTCTCGGCCGCACGGACCAGGCCCCGTACGCCTTGGCCCATCAACGTGAGTGCCTGCTCGAACCGGTGCGGCTGATGCTGCACATGCAAAGCGAGTACGCGCGCCATCAAGGCAGTATCAGCCGCAGCGGCATCGCCCTGGCATTGCTTGCCACCGATGCCGGCAGCGCTCTGGCCTATCAGGCAGGTGGCCGTGACGTGCAACTGCTGCCGGCTCGGCTGATGGCCGGCGGCAGCGATACCGACGATTCCCCCACCACGTTGTCCGGGGTGATCTTCATTCATGATCGCAAGGGTGGCCAGACCCTGCTGTACTTGCCCGACGCCCCCGACCAGCGCTGCCTGCGCGAGTTCGCAAGCCTGGAAGAAGCGCGTCTGCGCCTGTTCGCCCTGACGTTCGACGGCAAGATGGCCGACTATCTGGCCGATCGGGCCATCGTCGGCAACACCGCCAGCCACAAGGCGCGGATCGAACAGGCAGGCTTGCGCGGCTTCGACCGCTTGATTGGCATCGGGCGCCCCTGGCCGGCAACGACTTCGCTCGCCAGCCATCTGCTCGACGCGCACATGGGCCGGCTGGTCGAAGCCCAGCGCCGACGTGGGCGCAGCAACGACGCCTTGTATTTGCAGCAAGCGGCGCTGGCCCATGGCAATGTCTTCAACTACCTGAAAATGGCCATCGGCGTGCTGCCGTTCGTAGGCACTGCCGTGGCCTTGTTCGACGCCTGGACGGCCGCCAATGCAGCGGTCGGGGCGCTGCGTGGCGGCGAGCTCGGCGAAGCGCTCAACCAGCTCGAGGCCTTGCTCTGCGCCCTGATCGACGCGGCCATGGACGTCCTGCCGGGCGCCGTTTCGGTACCTGGTGGCGGCCGCATGCTCGCGCGCAATCGCCACTGGTCGATGCTGGCGCGGCGTGCAGGCGCACCCGGCCCGACCCAGCACGCCCCGACCGGCCTGCCCAATCCATTCGCCGGCTATCAGTACACCCTCCCGCTTGACCTCAGTGGCTTGCAGCCCGCCAGCCATGGCCTCTACCGGGGCATCTATCGCCACGCCAAAGGCGATTTCATCCTGCGCGACGGCCTGCCCTACCAGGTCACGCTGCACGTCAGCCCCCAGACCTGGCGGCTGCACGGCACCACGGGCAAGACCTACCGACAGCCCATTGCACTGGACCCGACCGGGCACTGGCAAACCCACGGAGCGCTGTACGGCACACTGGTGGAGAACGGTCTGGCCGGCGGCGGTGGCGTGCTCGGCTACCTGGGCCACCGCGCGGCGGATGGCCTGCAACCGCTCTGGCCCGCCGCCATCCGCGAACGCCTGCCACGCTGGCTGGTGGATCGCCAGTACCGTCGCCACTTCGAACTGTCCAGCAGCATCGATCACCACAACAAGCTGCTGCGCGAGCAACTGAACCGCAACGAAGCGCTGATCATGGAACACGCGGCCGACCCGCGCCAACGGGCCAGTGCCGAAGCCGCCTGCGCCAGTGACATCGTCCGGGGCGAGGCGCTGTACCGACTGCTGCAGGAGCATGAAGGCTACGTGTCGCGCGACTTTCTCAAGCGCAACCGGCAGTTCCAGAGCGAGGTGGCCTATATCGTTGCCGGGCGCAGGATCAACCATGCGAACCTGGCCAGGCGCTGGATCACCGAACTGACCGACACCCTCAATCAAACCCGTCCTGCCGGCGAACTGTTCGATCTACCACAACGGCAGATGCTCGAACAGCGCCGCAGCCGCCTGGCCCTGGACGAGCAATTCGGCCTCATGGAGCAGCGCCTGCAGCAGGCGCGCAGCTGGGCCGAACGCGTGACCCAGCGCAGCCAACGCGCGCCCCTGCGTGAGGTGCTCGAGGGCACGGCCGAAGTCGACCTGGAGATTGCCCGGGCCTCCAACCTGACCCAACTGGCGCACAAGACCGCCAACGCCAGTGATATTGCGCAGATGTTCCACCTGCTCGACACCCACGCCATGAGAAACCGCTTCCACCATGGCTTGGAAAGCCATTTCCAGTTGCTGGAAACCGCCGCCGGGCTGCGGGATAGGCAGAACGTGCTGCGCAGTTCACGGCAGATCTACGTCGAGTACCGCAACCAGCTGAACACGTGGGTACGCAACCGTCCGGATCGCTTCGAGCTTGCTCCGTTCGAAGGCATGATCCAGTCCCTGAATCGCTTGATCGAACATGCCGACCGGACGATGCCGCAACTGAGCAACGGGGCGCAGCGAGCGAAACCCGCGAGTCGCGCCACACGACGAGTGTTCGAAACTCACGAACATGATTTCTTCATCGGTGACGCTGGCCAGGCGGCAGACGGCGAGAAGATTTTCACCCTGACCGGTGCGGGCGGCAGGCTCGAAACCTATCGGCGCGTGGCGGGCCAGTGGCGCTTGCAAGATGCCCCGTCAGACGGTTCGGCGCATACTCCATCGCGCCCTCTGCCCGCGCTGATCGCCGAGGGCCAGGCCTGGCTCGACGCCACCCCCGCCCATGAACGGCGGGTGCAGCGTTATGCGCTGCCAGGGGAGGCGCCCGCGAATCTGGAAGACCTCATGGTCAATCAGGGCCGGCAGCTGGAACTGCGTGCCCACGCGATCGAACAGCAGGCGCCGGCGCACGAACTTGCTCAACGCCTGCGCGCCCGCGCCAGAGAGCTCCGAGCCAAGGGCCGGGCATTGCGGATTCGTCAGGCCATGAACAGCCAAACGCCGACCGAGGGTTATCTGGACTATCTGGTCGAACAGCGCCAGGTCGATATCGTGCAGGTGGGGACGCGCCGCGACATCGCGAGCGCGAGGGATGAGGCTGATTTCCTGCAGGAGTACGTCATCCGCGACATCGGCGTCCAGCCGCCCGTGCCCCTGTGGTACGCGCACTTTCACTATCGTCGGGAACGGGCTGCCTTCGAGCACTTCGACAAGGCGCACATCAAGCGCGCCGAGCAACGCACGCTCGGCTTGCGCTGGCAAGAGGCCCACGGCAGCGATGCACAGCACATCTGGCGCGGGCCCATCGGCAAGCCGCTGGCGGTGAAACTCTTCGGGGGATTGCAGGCGTGAACCGCCTGCCATGAACCGCTGCGCGACGCCCTCGCCGGCGAATGAAAACCGGCTGTCGAGGCACGTCGCTGCAGCTCGCTACATCAGGAACACAGTGGCCAGGCCAAGGAAGATGAAGAACCCGCCGCTGTCGGTGACAGCGGTGATCATCACGCTGGCGCCCATCGCCGGATCGCGCCCGAACCTGGCCAGGGCCATCGGAATAGACACCCCCATGAACGCGGCAAGCAGCAGGTTCAGGGTCATCGCCGCGGTCATCACCACGCCCAGCGACCAGCTGCCATACAGCAGATACGCCACCACCCCGATCACACCGCCCCAGACCACGCCGTTGACCAGCGCCACGCCCAGCTCCTTGCGCATCAGCCGCTTGGTGTTGCCGTTGCCATGGCTGACCTGGTCGAGGGCCATGGCCCGCACGATCATGGTAATGGTCTGGTTGCCAGAGTTGCCGCCGATACCGGCCACGATCGGCATCAGCGCGGCCAGGGCCACCAGCTTCTCGATCGAGCCCTCGAACAGGCCGATCACCCGCGACGCCATGAACGCCGTGATCAGGTTGATCGCCAGCCATGACCAGCGGTTGCGCAGCGAACGCCATACCGAGGCAAAGATATCCTCTTCCTCGCGCAGACCGGCGGTGCGCAGCGCTTCGCTTTCGCTTTCTTCACGAATCAGGTCGACCATCACGTCGATGGTCAAGCGGCCGATGAGCTTGCCGTGCTTGTCCACCACCGGCGCAGAGATCAGGTCGTAACGCTCGAACGCCTGCGCCGCTTCGTAGCCGTCTTCATCGGGATGGAAACTCACGGTGTCGCTGGCCATGATATCGGCCACTTGCTTGTCCGGGTCGTTGACCAGCAGGCGCTTGATCGGCAGTACGCCCTTGAGAATGCCGTCGGAGTCGACCACGAACAGTTTGTCGGTGTGGCCCGGCAGCTCCTTGAGACGGCGCAGGTAGCGCAGCACCACTTCCAGGCTGACGTCTTCGCGGATGGTGACCATCTCGAAGTCCATCAGCGCGCCGACCTGTTCGTCCTCGTAGCTGAGGGCCGAACGCACGCGCTCGCGCTGCTGTGCGTCGAGGGTTTCCATGAGCTCGTGAACCACGTCGCGCGGCAGTTCGGAGGCCAGGTCGGCGAGCTCGTCGGCGTCCATTTCCTTGGCCGCAGCGAGAATCTCGTGGTCATCCATGTCCGCGAGCAGCGTCTCGCGCACCGAGTCGGACACTTCCAGAAGAATATCGCCATCACGCTCGGCCTTGACCAACTGCCAGACCGTCAGACGTTCTTCCAGGGGCAAGGCTTCGAGTATGTAGGCGACGTCGGCGGAGTGAAGATCATCGAGCTTGCGCTGCAACTCGACCAGGTTCTGCCGGTGAACCAGATTCTCGACCAGCTCGTTGTGCTGGCCTTCCTGGCGGTGAGCCAGACTTTCGACGATACGCTGGCGCTGCAACAGGTCGACGACCTGGGCCAGGCGATCCTGCAGGCTTTCTTGCGTTTTCTTTGCTTCTACTTCAGACATAGGCGAACTCCACTCCCAGCAGTGGGCACGCCGGGAGAATCAATCAGTCGATTCTTGATTGGTATACAGCTTCAGCGAGTAACTACTGGGTAAGTCCATGGAAATTTTCCAAAGCCCCGGCGGGGCTGACGGGCGCAATCATACACAACTTGTACGGATTCATAGTGAAAAAAACTGGGTGAAACAACTGCTTGCGTGCGGCGCTCGATGTTCGCGCAGTACGGGGGTGGGACGACGCATTCGGTAAACAAAGCACAATGCGTGCAACGACAGTCGTGGCTAGGCTGCAGGACGACATGAACCGCAACCAAGGACGAACACCGGTGCGCATACCCTCCTCCACTCTTTTGCTGCTGGCCTTGGCGGCCCATCACTCGGCCAACGCTGCCGTGGTGCAACGCTGCCACGGCCCTCAGGGCCACATCACGTTCACCCACTCGAACTGCCCCGAAACCCAGCCCTGGGCCTATCAGCGCGCGCTGAATCCCTCGTCCGGAAGAAAACCCATGGCGCGCAAGGCTGCGCCCCGCCCTCTGTCGGTGACCATCGTCGAAGACGGAACGCGCACGCCCCTGGCTGCGCCAGCCGCGGCGCCGCAGTCGGCAACGAAAAAAGCCAGCCGTTCGAAGAAAAAGCGAAAACCCAGGTATCTGGCCGGGGAGCAGACGCCACCGTCCAAAAAACTCAAAACGCGGAAAGCAAAAAGCCCGCAATAAATGCGGGCTTTTCACTTGTATGGTGCACTCGACAGGATTCGAACCTGTGACCGCTCGGTTCGTAGCCGAGTACTCTATCCAGCTGAGCTACGAGTGCAGGTGGTATTTTGTTGGACCAGGCTACCACTGGTTGAAACAGAAGCTGCAGACATTGCTGAAAACAACTTCTTGATTGGTGCACTCGACAGGATTCGAACCTGTGACCGCTCGGTTCGTAGCCGAGTACTCTATCCAGCTGAGCTACGAGTGCATTTGTTGCCGCGCATTATAGGCCGTCGAATTCTTTTGTAAAGCACTTTTTTCAGTAATTTCAACAACTTACGAAAAAAGCCAGGTTCAACGTACTACGCAAATAATGGCGGAGAACGGGGGATTCGAACCCCCGACACCCTTTTGAGGTGTACTCCCTTAGCAGGGGAGCGCCTTCGGCCACTCGGCCAGCTCTCCGCAACACGGGGCGTATATTAACCACCTTCTTCCCCGTTTGCAAACATAAAAAACGATAAAAATTAATGGCTTGGTTCGTCGTCCTTCTCTTTCTTGATCCGCAGGTAGATTTCTTCGCGGTGGACGGCCACTTCCTTGGGTGCATTCACCCCGATTCGTACCTGGCCACCTTTCACTCCAAGCACCGTGATGGTGATTTCGCCGTCGCCAATGATCAGGCTTTCCGCGCACCGGCGAGTCAGAATCAGCATACCTTTCTCCTTACGCTTTCATTTCAGGGACAACACAGTCTGCAAACAAGGGCACGAACCCATGGTGGGAAAGCCATGGACATAGCCCGAAAACAAAGAAGGGCGCGGTTAGCCGCGCCCTTCTCTCACTGCCTGTTACTCACCCTGTCGGGCGGCATCGAGCTCGAAGGCCGTGTGCAGCGCGCGCACGGCCAGCTCCAGGTACTTTTCCTCGATGACCACAGAGACCTTGATCTCGGAAGTGGAGATCATCTGGATGTTGATGCTTTCCTTGGCCAGGGCTTCGAACATGCGGCTGGCGACGCCGGCGTGCGAGCGCATGCCGACACCGACGATCGACACCTTGGCGATCTTGGCATCGCCGACCACCTGCCGCGCACCGATCTCGCTGGCGGTCTGTTCCAGCACGGCCAGGGCCGCCTGATAGTCGTTGCGGTGCACGGTGAAGGTGAAGTCGGTGGTGTTATCGTGAGAGACATTCTGCACGATCATGTCGACTTCGATGTTGGCCGCGCTGATCGGGCCGAGGATCTTGAAGGCCACGCCGGGGGTGTCTGGCACGCCACGGATGGTCAGCTTGGCCTCATCGCGGTTGAAGGCGATGCCGGAAATGATCGGCTGTTCCATGGATTCCTCTTCATCAATGGTAATGAGGGTACCCGGACCCTCCTGGAAGCTGTGCAGGACGCGCAGCGGGACGTTGTACTTGCCGGCGAATTCCACCGCACGGATCTGCAGCACCTTGGAACCGAGACTGGCCATTTCGAGCATTTCCTCGAAGGTGATCTTGTCCAGGCGCCGGGCCTGGGCAACCACGCGAGGGTCGGTGGTGTAGACACCATCGACGTCGGTGTAGATCTGGCACTCGTCGGCCTTCAGCGCGGCCGCCAGGGCGACGCCGGTGGTGTCCGAACCACCACGACCCAGGGTGGTGATGTTGCCGCTTTCGTCGACCCCCTGAAAACCTGCCACCACCACCACCCGGCCGGCCTTGAGGTCGGCGCGGATCTTCTGGTCGTCGATCTGCAGGATGCGCGCCTTGTTGTGCGCGCTGTCGGTCAGAATGCGCACCTGGTTGCCGGTGTACGACACCGCATCCACGCCGCGCTTGATCAGCGCCATGGCCAACAGCGCAATGGTCACCTGCTCGCCGGTCGAGACAATCACGTCCAGTTCGCGAGGTACCGGCTGGTCGCTGATCTGCTTGGCCAGCGAAATCAGGCGATTGGTCTCGCCACTCATGGCCGAAAGCACGACCACCAGGTCATCGCCGGCATCGTGGAATTTCTTCACCTTGTCGGCAACCTGTTCGATACGTTCGACAGTGCCAACCGAGGTGCCGCCAAATTTCTGTACGATCAAAGCCATTTCAAAGCCGCCTCAGCCCGTGAAGGGCGCCCATTAAATACAACACCGGGCTCGCCGTGCACAGCACGAGCCCTGCGAGGGTTGAATCAGATCGCGTGTTCGACGAAAGGCACGGCCAGGGCCAGCGCAGCGTCCAGGGCGCTGGCATCGATGCCGCCACCCTGAGCCATGTCCGGGCGACCACCGCCCTTGCCACCGACGGCCGTCGCGGCCTGTTTCATCAGGTCGCCGGCCTTGAGCCGGGCCGTCAGCTCCTTGGTCACCCCGGACACCAGCACGACCTTGTCGTCGTGCACGCCGCCAAGCAGGATGACGGCCTGGCCCAGCTTGTTCTTCAACTGGTCGACCAGCGCCAGCAGCGCCTTGCCGTCCTGACCGTCGATGCGCGCGGCCAGCACCTTCACGCCCTTGACCTCGACCGCCGAGGAAGAAAGGTCGTCGCCAGCGGCGCTGGCGGCCTTGGCCTGCAACTGTTCCAGCTGCTTCTCCAGGGCGCGGTTGCGTTCGATCACGGCCGCCAGCTTGTCGATCAGGTTGTCGCGGCTGCCCTTGACCAGTTGCGCGGCTTCCTTGAGCTGCTCTTCGGCCTGGTTCAGGTAGTTCAAGGCGGTCGCGCCGGTTACCGCTTCGATGCGGCGCACGCCCGAGGCGACGCCACCTTCGCTGGTGATTTTCAGCAGGCCGATGTCACCGGTGCGCTTGGCATGGATGCCCCCGCACAGCTCCACCGAGAAGTCGCCACCCATGGTCAGCACGCGCACGGTGTCGCCGTACTTCTCGCCGAACAGGGCCATGGCGCCCTTCTGGCGCGCCTCGTCGATCGGCATCTCTTCGGTCTGCACCGGGGTGTTCTTGCGAATCTCGGCGTTGACGATGTCTTCCAGGGCCTTGATCTGCTCGGGCTTGATCGACTCGAAGTGGCTGAAGTCGAAGCGCAGGCGCTGACTGTCGACCAGCGAGCCTTTCTGCTGTACGTGATCGCCCAGCACCTGGCGCAGGGCGGCGTGCAGCAAGTGGGTGGCGGAGTGGTTCAGGCCGGTGGCCTGTTGCAGGGTCTGGTCGACCACGGCACTGACCTCGGCACCGACCGCCAGATCGCTCAATACGGCCACGCCATGGTGCAGGAAGGCGCCGCTGGTCTTGGTGGTGTCGCGCACATCGAAGCGCGAACCGCCGGCCAGCAGGTAGCCACGGTCACCGACCTGGCCACCGGACTCGCCGTAGAACGGCGTCTGGTCGAGGATCACCACGCCCTCCTCGCCTTCCTTGAGCACGTCGACGGCGACACCGTCCTTGTACAGCGCAACCACCTTGCCGTTGCCGTGGGTGGCGTCGTAACCCAGGAACACGGTCGGAACGTCGACCTTGATCAGGCTGTTGTAGTCCATGCCGAACGAGCTGGCGGAACGGGCGCGTTCGCGCTGGGCGTTCATCTCGCGCTCGAAGCCGGCTTCGTCCAGGGTGAGCTCGCGCTCGCGGGCGATATCGCCGGTCAGGTCCATCGGAAAGCCGTAGGTGTCGTACAGCTTGAACACCACATCACCTGGAACGACGCTGCCCTTGAGCTCGGCCAGATCCTGCTCGAGGATCTTCAGGCCCTGCTCCAACGTCTTGGCGAACTGCTCTTCCTCGGCCTTGAGCACGCGTTCGATGTGCGCCTGCTGGCCCTTGAGTTCGGGGAAGGCATCGCCCATCTCGGCGACCAGCGCAGCGACGATCTGGTAGAAGAAGCTGCCCTGGGCACCCAGCTTGTTGCCGTGACGGCAGGCGCGGCGAATGATGCGGCGCAGCACGTAGCCACGGCCTTCGTTGGACGGCAGTACGCCGTCGGCGATCAGGAAGCCGCAGGAACGGATGTGGTCGGCCACGACCTTGAGTGACGCCTGGCCCTGGTTGGCGCAACCGATGGCGCTGGCCGATGCGTCGAGCAGGCTCTGGAACAGGTCGATTTCATAGTTGGAATTGACATGCTGCAGCACCGCGCTGACCCGTTCCAGGCCCATGCCGGTGTCCACCGACGGCGCCGGCAAGGGATGCAACACCCCATCGGCGGTGCGGTTGAACTGCATGAACACGTTGTTCCAGATCTCGATGTAGCGGTCGCCGTCTTCCTCGGGCGAGCCGGGTGGGCCACCCCAGATGTCGGCACCGTGATCGTAGAAGATCTCGGTGCAGGGGCCGCACGGGCCGGTGTCGCCCATGGTCCAGAAGTTGTCGGACGCATAGGGCGCGCCCTTGTTGTCGCCGATGCGGACCATGCGCTCGGCCGGCACGCCGATCTCTTTGGTCCAGATATCGTAGGCTTCGTCATCGCTGGCGTAGACCGTGACCCAGAGTTTTTCCTTGGGCAGGTTCAGCCACAGCTCGGAGGTCAGGAAGGTCCAGGCGTAGGTGATCGCGTCGCGCTTGAAATAGTCGCCGAAGCTGAAGTTGCCGAGCATCTCGAAAAAGGTGTGGTGGCGGGCGGTATAGCCGACGTTTTCCAGGTCGTTGTGCTTGCCACCGGCACGCACGCACTTCTGGCTGCTTACGGCACGGGTGTAGGCCCGCTTTTCCTGGCCCAGGAAGCAGTCCTTGAACTGGTTCATCCCCGCGTTGGTGAACAGCAGGGTCGGGTCGTTGCCCGGGATCAGGGAGCTGGAGGCGACTCGGGTATGGCCTTGCTCCTCGAAGAAGCGAAGGAAGGCTTCACGGATTTCTGCGCTTTTCATAGGTTCTTCCACGACAGGCTGCGGCCAGAGGCCAGTGCGCACGCCCGGCAGGCGGTGCGACGGCAAAGGGCCGCATTATATAGGCCCTGCGGCCGGGGTACAGCGTGTTTATACGATTGGCCCACTCAATTGGACAGCAGAACGCTCAGGTGCGGGCGAAATCGGCGAATACGTCGATGACCTGCTCGATCTGCGCCGCATCCACGTCCAGATGGGTGACCATGCGCAGGCGTGGCGCGGCACTCACGGTGACACCGCGGGTGGCCGCGAAGTCCTTGAACGCGCCGGCGCGGCCATCCAGATGTACATAGACCATGTTGGTCTGCACTGCCTCGACGGTGTAACCCAGCGCCAGCAGGCCCTCGGCCAGACGCGCGGCGTGGGCGTGATCCTCGGCCAGGCGCTGCACCTGATGATCCAGCGCGTACAGGCCGGCGGCGGCGAGGATTCCGGCCTGGCGCATGCCGCCGCCGACCATCTTGCGCAATCGTCGTGCCTTGGCGATGTAGTCCAGGCTGCCGCACAGCACCGAACCGACCGGGGCGCCGAGCCCCTTGGACAGGCAGACCGAAACCGAATCGAAATAGCGGGTGATCTGCTCGGCCTCGACTCCAAGCTTGACCGCCGCATTGTACAGCCGGGCGCCATCGAGGTGCAGTTGCAGCCCATGCTCGCGAGTGAAATCGCGGGCCTGGGCCAGGTAACTCAACGGCAGCACCTTGCCTTGCATGGTGTTTTCCAACGCCAGCAGTCGGGTGCGGGCAAAGTGGAAATCATCGGGCTTGATCGCCGCCCTGACCTGATCCAGGTCCAGCGTGCCGTCGGCCTGGAACTCCAGCGGTTGTGGCTGGATCGAACCCAGCACAGCGGCACCGCCGCCCTCGTACTTGTAGGTATGGGCCTGCTGGCCGACGATGTATTCCTCGCCACGCTCGCAGTGCGCCATCAGGCCGAGCAGGTTGCTCATGGTGCCACTGGGCACGAACAGCCCGGCAGCGAACCCCAGGCGTTTTGCCAGTTCGGCTTCGAGGCGGTTGACGGTCGGGTCTTCGCCATAGACATCATCGCCGGTGGGCGCCGCGTGCATGGCCGCCAGCATGGCGGGAGTAGGCTGGGTAACGGTATCGCTGCGCAGGTCGATGATGGACATGATGGCCTCGGGTTCGTGTCAGCTTCTATTACTGCGGATTGCAGGGCCATGAATCAAGCCTTGTCGAAACATTTGCTCACGCGCTGTTCAGCTCGCCCGCAAATATGTTACAAAAGTTGCGCCACCCACTGGGGTGGCAAACGTTCTCAGGGCGGGGTGCAACTCCCCACCGGCGGTAATGGCGCGCAATGCGCCGAGCCCGCGAGCGCTTGCAAGCCGGCAACGGCCTGCAAGGTCAGCAGACCCGGTGTGATCCCGGGGCCGACGGTCATAGTCCGGATGAAGAGAGAACGGGATTGCGACACCTTCAAAAGGCCAACGCAGGGCCGTGCCATGCGCATGTACCCATAGATCCCCTTCGATCCACATGCCCTGTTTTTTTCTTGAACAGGAGTGAACCGATGCAACCCACTGCAATTGACAGCAAAAGCCACACCCACGAACGGATCGCTTTCGTCCAGGCTTGCTGGCACAAGGATATTGTCGATCAGAGCCGCAAAGGCTTCGTCGAGGAAATGCGCGTGCTGGGCTATCAGGAAGCCGACATCGATTTCTACGAGGTCGGCGGCGCCTTCGAAATTCCGCTGCACGCCAAGCTGCTGGCCAAGAGCGGGCGCTACGCCGCCGTGGTCGGCGCTGCCCTGGTGGTAGACGGCGGTATCTACCGTCACGAATTCGTCGCCCAGACGGTGGTCAGCGCGCTGATGCAGGTTCAGCTGGAAACCGAAGTGCCGGTATTCTCGGTGGTACTGACCCCGCATCACTTCCATGACGGCGAACAGCACCACACCTACTTCTTCAATCACTTCCTGCACAAAGGCGCGGAAGCTGCACGCACCGTGGCCGATACCGTGCAGAAAGTACGCGCCCTGCGTCGCCTGCAGCAGCAGCAGAAAAGCGCCTGAGCCTCAGTCCTGCGGAGTCGGCACGATGAGAATGCCGGCGCGCAGGCCATTGGCAACCTTGGGGTTGGGGAAAATGATCCGTGCGCCCTGCTCTTCTACGACCCAGCGCTGACCGGCGCCGTCCTCGGCCAGCAGATAGCCCGGCGCCAGCTCGGTGAAATTCTCGATGTCGTCATCCAGGTGCAGGCGGAAGGCGTCCGTGTGCTTGATGACCTCGCGCGACACTGAAAACAGCTCCAGCTGCACCAGCGGTTGATCGAGGTCCGCCTCGCGGCCTTCGATCAGCTCGCGCAGGCTGGCGTCCAGACGCGTCAGATCGACCTCGGCGTTCTGCCCGAACGGCCTCGCCTTGCCCAGTTCCAGAGTGAACGCCTCGGCGTCCAGCTGCTCGTAGGTGAACGCGCTGAACGTGATGGAGGACTTGTTCTGCAGCAACACCGCGCGCATGCCTGCCGCCTGCAGGCGTACCAGCTCTTTGCGGGAGTGCTCGCGCCCCTGCTTCCAGGGGTACAGCGCGAACTGCTCGATCCGTGAGCCACGAATGGCCGTGTGCAGGTCGTAATGCAGGCGCGTGCGCTGCGGCAGGCTGAAGAAGGTCGTGGCCAGGCGTTCCAGTTCGCAGGCGCGCAAGGCTTCATTGCCACTGGCAGCGGCATGCCGGCCGTTGAACAGCCGGTTGACGTCGCGCTCGATGTAGCGCGCACCCCGGCGCATGGCTTCGGGGTTGCCGAACAGGAACAGGATACGCGCGCGGGGAATCAGCTGGCCCCGCGCGATGGCCTGCAGCAGGCTGTCGAGCAGTTCGATGGGCGCGGTTTCATTGCCGTGCACACCGGCCGACAGCAGCAGGTCGAGGCCGCTGTCCGTCGCAGCCGGCGGACGCACCTCCAGGGCGCCTTCCCCCAGCCAGCGCAGGCAGACGCCCTTGGTGGTCAGCTGGATCTTCTGCGTTGGCTCGTGGCCGGCCAGGGTCAGTTCGAGCAGTTTGCCAAGAGCGAGCATGGGGCGGCGTCCCTGAAGGATGAGGTTTTAGTGGTTGCAGTCGGGACCGTGAACGTGGCCGTCTTCGTCCTCGGCACCGGCGTCGGCCGGCTCCATTTCCAGCTGCAGGCTGACCAGGTTGGTCGCCAGCGGGCGCAGCAACAGGTTGGCGTATTCGGCATCGCCTTCCTCGACGTCCACACCGATCAGCAACTGGCCGCGGCCGTCATGCTGGATCCAGACTTCCTTGCCCTGCCAGACCACGCAGAAGCGCGTGCAGGAGGTTTCCAGCTGGGTGCCGTCGGTGTCTTCGAGAATCAAGCGCAGGGCGTCGGACATAGGTGTACCTCGATGCTATTTAGAGTTGGAAAAAATCAAAGCTCGTTGAATCAGAGCTGGAAAGGATAGACCGAACCCAACCGGAGGATCCGGGTCAGCTCGTCCAATGCCTCGCGGCATTCGATCAGCAGTTGCGGGTCGGCCATATCGGCTTCGACCAGACGGTCGCGATAGTGACGTTCGACCCAGTCGTTCAGGGTGTCGTGCAGCGCGGGTGTGAGGATCACGCCTGGGTTGACCGCCGCCAGCTCCTCGGGCTTGAGCGCCACGCGCAGGCGCAGACATGCCGGGCCGCCGCCGTTGCGCATGCTTTGCTTGAGGTCGAATACCTTGACCTCGGCAATGCCTGTGCCCTGCCCGGTCAGCTGCTCCAGGTAGCTCCAGACCCGCGGGTTGGCGCGGCACTCTTCCGGGACCACCAGCAGCATGCTGCCATCGGCGCGGGTGAGCAACTGGCTGTTGAACAGGTAGGTGCGCACGGCGTCGTCCACGGAAACGTCGGCGCGCGGCACGCTGATCGCCTGCAGCCGACCACCGCGCGCGGCGAGCTTGGTTTGCAGTTCGGCCAGCACGCGGTCGCTGTCGAGGAAGGCGTCCTGATGATGGAACAACAGCTCGCCGTTGCCGACCGCGATCACGTCGTTATGGAACACCCCCTGGTCGATGACCGCCGGATTCTGCTGGGCAAAAACCACGCCCTGCTCGCTCAACCCATGCAGCCGAGCCACCGCCTGGGACGCTTCCAAAGTCTGGCGCGCCGGATATTTCTGCGGCGCGGGCACTCGTGCGTCGAAGGCGCTGCGGCCGTAGACGAAAAACTCCACGCCAGCCTCGCCATAGTCCCGGCACAGCCGCGTATGGTTGGCAGCGCCCTCGTCGCCGAACTGGGCGACGGCAGGCAGTGCTTCATGGTGGGCGAAGTGCGCGGGGTCGGCAAACATCGCCTGCAGCACCCGGCTGGTGGTCGGGTGTTCGATGCTGCGGTGGAATTTGCAGTTGAGGTTCGCCGCGGTGAAATGCACGCGCCCATCGGCCGTGTCGGCGCTGGGACTGACAGTGGCGGCGTTGGCTACCCACATGCTCGAGGCCGAACAGCTAGCCACCAGCAGCGGCATGGCATCACGCGCGGCCTGGGCGATCACCTCGGCATCGCTGCCGGCGAAGCCCAGGCGGCGCAATGCTGCCACATCCGGGCGCTCCTGCGGCGCCAGAACGCCCTGGGTGAAGCCCAGTTCCATCAGCGCTTTCATCTTGGCCAGGCCCTGACGCGCCGCTTCGCGCGGATTCGAGCCTTGCTGGCTGTTGCTCTGCGACGCCACGTTGCCGTAGGACAACCCACCGTAGTTGTGGGTAGGCCCCACCAGGCCATCGAAATTCACTTCACAGGGTTTCATCGGTTCGGCTCCGTGGATCTGTTCTTGTACGCAAAGGTGCAACGACCGCCTACAGCGTGATGCCCGGACTCAGGGTCGCGGGCAAACCGAGTGTGGGGGTTTCCAACGAGGCCACCGGGTAGGCGCAATAGTCGGCGGCATAGTAGGCACTGGCGCGGTGGTTGCCGGACGCGCCGACGCCGCCGAACGGTGCGCTGCTGGCAGCGCCGGTCAGTTGCTTGTTCCAGTTGACGATGCCCGCTCGGCTGCGCAACCAGAATTCGCGGTAACGCGCTTCCGAGTCCGACAGCAGTCCGGCAGCCAGGCCGTACTGAGTGGCATTGGCCTCGGCGATGGCCGCATCGAAATCCACGTAGCGCACCACTTGCAGCAGCGGGCCGAACAGCTCTTCGTCGCGACGACCGTGAGCCTGGGTGACGTCGAGGATGCCGGGGGTGAGCAAGGCCGCGTCGGCCCGTGGCTGGGTCATGCTCAGCAGGCTGATCGCGCCGCTGTTCAGCAACTGCTGCTGGGCCTGGAGCAGCGCCTGCGCCGCGGGCATGGAGATCACCGAGCCCATGAAAGGCGCTGGGGTGCAGTCGTATTCGCCGACCTCGAGGGTGGCACACACCTGCACCAGACGCTCGAGCAGACGGTCCCCCCACTCGCCGACGGGGACCAGCAGGCGCCGCGCGCAGGTGCAGCGTTGACCGGCAGAAATGAACGCCGACTGAATGATGGTATAGACCGCAGCATCGAGGTCCTGCACCTGCTCGACCACCAGGGGGTTGTTGCCGCCCATCTCCAGCGCCAGGATCTTGCCCGGCTGGCCGCCGAATTGTTGGTGCAGCAGGTTGCCTGTGGCGCTGGAACCGGTGAAGAACAACCCGTCGAGCCCGGCATTGGCGGCCAGTGCCATGCCAGTGTCGCGGCCGCCCTGCAGCAGGTTGAGCACGCCGGCCGGCAACCCGGCTTCGGCCCAGCAGCGCACGGTCAACTCCGCCACCTTGGGCGTCAGCTCGCTGGGCTTGAACAGCACGCAATTGCCAGCCAACAGTGCTGGCACGATATGGCCGTTGGGCAGATGGCCAGGGAAATTGTACGGACCGAACACCGCCACCACGCCATGGGGCTTGTGCCGCAGGGCCGCCGTGGCGTCGGCCAGCGGCGCGCTCTTCTCGCCGGTGCGTTCGGCATGGCTCTGGATCGAGATCGCCACCTTGTTGACCATGCTGGTCACTTCGGTGGCTGCTTCCCACAAGGGTTTTCCGGTTTCTTCGCCGATGCACCGCGCCAGCTCATCGGTGCAGGCCTTGAGTCGCTCGGCGAACGCCTGCAATACGGCAATGCGCGCCGACAACGGCTGGCTCGCCCAGCCGACGAAGGCATGCCGCGCGGCCTGTACGGCCAGGGCCACCTGGTCGGCACTGGCACTGCGCCCCTGCCAGACCACAGCCTGGCCCACTGGATTGAGCGACGTCAGCAACTCGCCTTCACCAGGCAGCCATTGGCCGTCGATAAACAAAGTATTCATCAAAGCACCTCCCGAACGGGCGGAGTCATGGGTACCGCGCGCACCTGGTCACCCGCGCTCAGCTGCAGGCGGCGGGCGGTCAAGGGATCGACCACCAGCGTGCCGGAAGCGAAGCGCGCCGGCGCCGCCGTGATGCGGCACTCTTCGCGTTCGCGGTTGTAGATCAGAAACGGTGGGGCATCGTCGCCGGGGGTGCCGATGGCCAGGACCAGGCTCTTGCTGTCGTGGACCGCGCGAATCTTGCTGGTCTCGCATTCCACCGCCGGGCCGGCGTCGAAGATGTCGACGTAGCCCTGGTAGCTGAAGCCTTCGGCCTTGAGCATGGCCAGGGCGGGCTCGGTATCGGGGTGGACCTTGCCGATGACCTCGCGCGCAGCCGGGGACAGGAAGCAGCTGTAGAGCGGGAACTTGGGCATCAATTCAGCGATGAAGGCGCGGTTGCCGACGCCGGTCAGGTAATCGGCCTGGCTGAATTCCATCTTGAAGAAATGCCGGCCCAGGCTTTCCCAGAACGGCGAGCGGCCGTCGGCATCGGAAATGCCGCGCATCTCGGCGATCACCTTGCGCCCGAACAGGTGCGGAAACTGAGCGATGAACAGCAGCCGCGCCTTGGCCAGCAAGCGCCCGTTCAGGCCCTTGCGGTGACCTTCGCGCAGGAACAGCGAGCACAGTTCCGAATTGCCGGTCAGGTCGTTGGCGAGGAACAGCGTGGGAATCTCGCGATAGATGTTCAGCTCCTGCGAGGCGCTCACGGTCAGGCCCACCCGGTAGTTGTACCAGGGCTCGCGCTGGCCCACGGCACCGGCAATGGCTGAAATGCCCACGACCGTGCCGTCATCGTCTTCGAGCACGAACAGGTAATCGGCATCGCCGCGCCCGGCTTCGCCGCGAAAGGTCTTCTCGGCCCAGCCGACCCGGTGCGCCAACCGTTCTTCGTTGGCTGGCAAGGTGGTCAGGCCGGGGCCGGTGCTGCGGGCCAACTCGATCAGCGCCGGCAGGTCACTGCTGCGTACGGGACGAACGATCATGCTTTCTCCTCGAGCAGGCACCGCGTGGTACCTGCAGAACTCGGCCTGTTCAACCAGGTATCAAACTGCAACCAGACGCACGCTGGCGCCCTCGCCCACACCCAGCGCCTCGGCGGTGGCCAGGTCCAGCCCGACCGGCTTGCCGGGCACCCAGTCGAGTTCCAGCAGCACCGCGCGGTAATCCTGCAGCAGACCGTTGGAAACCAGGTAGGGACGGCCAGGGCCGCCGCGCTCGTCCGACGCCGCGACAAGCTTGACCGGCACCACGCGGCTGTGGGCGATCGAGCGAATGCCCGATACCCGTGCATGCAGGGTGGGCCCTCCGTCGAAGATGTCGATGTAGTGATCGGTTTCGAAGCCTTCGCGCATCAGAATGTCGAACGTCACCTGCGCACGCGGGTGTACCTGGCCCATGGCCTCTTGCGCCTGGTCGGGCAGCAAGGGCACGTAGATCGGGTAGTGCGGCATCAGTTCGGCGAGAAACGTGCGGCTCTTGATGCCGCACAGGCGTTCGGCCTCGGCGTAGTTGAGATCGAAGAAGTTGCGGCCGATCGCGTCCCAGAAAGGTGAGTCGCCGTGTTCGTCGCTGTAGCCGACGATCTCGGTCACCACCGAATCGGCAAAGCGCTCCGGGTGGTTGGCCATGAACAGCAGGCGTGCCCGCGAGTTGAGCTCGGCCCAGATACTGCCGACCAGTTCGGGCACCACGTAGAAGCTGGTCAACAGGCTGTTGCCGGTCAGGTCATGACACTGCGAAAGCACGTGAATCTTGTTGTGGATCTTCAGCTCGCGCGAAGCGTGCACGAAGGTCTCGTTGCGAAAGCTGTAGAAGGGTTCGGAGTAGCCGGCGGAGGCGACGATCGCCGAACAGCCGACCAGGCGCTGGGTGCTCAGGTCTTCAAGAACGAAGAAATAGCTTTCCTCACCGTTGAAGCTGACTTCGGCGGCAAAGGACGCCTCGGACTTGGCGATCTTGTCACTCAACCGGCCTGCATCGTCGGGCAGCGAAGTGACACCGATGGGGCTGTCGGCAGCCAGGCGCTGAACCTCGGCCAGGTCAGCCATTTGCGCAGGGCGCATTACCAGCATGGTGCCACTCCTTGTCGATTGCAGCGGGTCGATTGCAGAGGTGGCGCTGGCTTTGAGCCAACGCCACGAACGGGCCGATCAGGCCTGGGTCAGGTGCGCCACGGCGCGTTCGAAGCGGTCCAGGCCTTCGTCGATGTCGGCCTCGTCGATGACCAGGCTCGGGGCGAAACGCACCACGTCCGGGCCGGCCTGCAGAATCATCAGGTCGTGCCGTTCGGCAGCATTGAAGAAGTCCTTGGCGCGGCCTTTCCAGGCGTCGCTCAAGGCGCAACCGATCAGCAGGCCCAGGCCACGGACTTCGCTGAACACGCCGTAGCGCTGGCCGATCTGCTCCAGGCGCGTCTTGAAGTGCTGGTGCCGTGCCTTGACCCCGGCTCGTACCTCGGGCGTGTTGACCACATCGAGCACTGCCTCGGCCACGGCGCAGGCCAGAGGGTTGCCGCCATAGGTGGTGCCGTGCACGCCGACCGCGAAGTGTTTGGCCAGGGCATCGGTGGTGAGCATCGCCCCGATCGGAAAACCGCCCCCCAGGCTCTTGGCGCTGGAGAGGATGTCCGGGGTGACGCCGTAGTTCATGTAGCTGAACAGCTCGCCACTGCGCCCCATGCCGCTTTGCACTTCGTCGAACACCAGCAGGGCATTGAACTGGTCGCACAGCGCGCGAGCGCCTTGCAGGTAGGCCGGATCGGCCGGCACCACGCCGCCTTCGCCCTGGACCGGCTCCAGCACCACGGCGCAGGTCTTGTCGGACACGGCCGCTTTCAGCGCTTCGAGGTCGTTGTAGGGGACGTGGCGAATGCCGGTGATCTTCGGACCGAAACCGTCGGAGTACTTCGGCTGGCCACCCACGCTGACGGTGAACAGCGTGCGGCCGTGGAAGCTGTTGAGGGCCGACACGATCTCGTATTTCTCGGGACCGAAGTTGTCGTGCGCCACACGCCGGGCCAGCTTGAATGCGGCCTCGTTGGCTTCGGCGCCGGAGTTGCAGAAGAACACCCGGTCGGCAAAGGTGGCGTCGACCAGCTTCCTGGCCAGGCGCAGGGTGGGCTCGTTGGTGAAGACGTTGGACACGTGCCACAGCTTGTTGGCCTGCTCGGTGAGCGCGCCTACCAATGCCGGGTGCGCGTGACCCAGCACGTTGACGGCGATGCCACCGGAGAAATCGATGAGCTCGCGACCAGCCTGGTCCCACACCCGGGAACCTGCACCGCGCACGGGAATGAAAGCGGCCGGTGCATAGTTGGGCACCATTACCTGGTCGAAATCGGCACGTTGCACGGGGGCTTGCTCAACGGACATCGGAGTCTCCTGTCAAGGAACGCTCAGCGCAGAATGGGCGAGCGATAGGGGATTGTAAGGACTGGTGCACGCGCGGCATTGCCGCCATGCGACAACTTGTTACAGCGCCAAACCGCCATTCTACGGGGGTTGTCGCGAATGCGACATATAGGGATAGAAAGGCGCTGACGTGCGTGTTGTGTCAGATCGACCGCACCACCCATTCGCGGCCGATGACCGCTCCTACAAGGGTTCTGCGCGTACTCCCGTAGGAGCGGTGCGTGGCCGCGAAAGCCACACCACGGTTCACTAGGTACACCGCGGTGCCTGATTCGCGGGCGGAGCCCGCTCCCACAAGGGTTCTGCGCGCACTCCCGTAGGAGCGGTCCATGGCCGCGAAAGCCACACCGCGCTTCGCCTGGCACGGCGCAATCCGGAAAGAGGGTCAACCTCGCTCGGCGGGGACCGAAGACAATTCGAACGGGCTGCTGCTGCGACGCTGGTTGCGATCCTCGCGGGGGGTGGCGCCGAAAAAATTGCGGTACGCGCTGGAAAAATGCGGGCCCGAGGAAAACCCGCACGACAGGCCGATCTGGATGATCGACTTGCTGGTCTGCATCAACATCTGCCGCGCCTTGTTCAGGCGCAACTCGAGGTAGTACTGGCTGGGTACGCGGTTCAGGTACTGCTTGAAGATGCGCTCCAGCTGGCGCCGCGAAACACACACATGCTGGGCGATCTCGTCGGTGGTCAGCGGCTCTTCGATATTGGCTTCCATCAACAACACCGCCTGGGTCAGCTTCGGATGGCTGGACCCCAGACGATTCTGCAACGGAATGCGCTGGCGCTCGCCGCCCTCGCGGATACGCTCCACCACCAGCTCTTCGGACACCGCCCCGGCCAGTTCGGCGCCGTGATCGCGGGCCAGTACCGCCAGCAGCAGGTCGAGCACCGACAAGCCCCCGCAAGCCGTCATGCGGTCGCGGTCCCAATCGAACAGGTGGCTGGTGGCGATGACCTTGGGAAAGCGCTCGGCGAAATCATCCTGCCAGCGCCAGTGCACGGCCGCGCGGTAGCCATCGAGCAACCCCAGCTGCGCCAGCGGGTAGACCCCCGCCGACAGCCCGCCCACCAGGCATCCGGCCCGGACCGTCTGCTTGAGCGCAGTGGCCAGTGCCGGCGCCAGCGCCGACGGTGGCTCGTCAGCCAGCAGAAAAAGCTTCTGGCAACCCTCCAGGCGACCGTTCCACGCCTCACCGGGTAGCTGCCAGCCGCCTGGAACAGGTGGTTCGGCCTGCAGGAAAAGCAACTCGTAGGTCACTTCCGGGTGCACCTTCTGCGCCACTCGCAGGGCCTCTTCGGCCAGCGCCAGGGTCAGGGCTCGCGTGCTGGGCCAATAGAGGAAACCGATTCGTTGGGCTGTCATCTGATGCGGACCGAAACCTTAAGTATCAAAAACCGAATGGGAAATGGCACTGCGCCAGGCATGCTCGACCTGCTCGCAGGAAAACACCCGGCAGATGTTTCAAGCGGCGATCACTTGAGGCTGCCGGACAAGAACTGCTGCAACCGCTCGGAACGCGGATTGGCCAGCACCTCGCGCGGGTCGCCGGTTTCTTCGACCAGGCCCTTGTGCAGAAACACCAGTTGGTTCGACACCTCACGGGCGAAACCCATCTCGTGGGTCACGACGACCATGGTCCGCCCTTCCTGAGCCAGGGCCTGCATCACCTTGAGCACGTCACCCACCAGTTCCGGGTCGAGCGCCGAAGTCGGTTCGTCGAACAACATCACCTCGGGTTCCACCGCCAATGCACGGGCAATGGCGACACGCTGCTGCTCGCCACCGGACATGTGCCCCGGATAGGCATCCTTGCGGTGCGAGACCCCCACCTTGGCCAGATAGTACTCGGCTTTTTCCAGCGCTTGCTTTTTCGATACGCCCAACACATGCACGGGCGCTTCGATGACGTTTTCCAGCGCGGTCATGTGCGACCACAGGTTGAAATGCTGGAACACCATCGACAGGCGCGAACGCAAGCGTTGCAGCTGCTTGGGGTCGGCTGCCCTGAGCGCCCCATCCTTGCCGGCAACCAGTTTGAGCTCTTCGTCGTTGAGCAGGATCTTGCCCGCGTGGGGCTGCTCGAGCAGGTTGATGCAACGCAGGAACGTGCTCTTGCCCGATCCGCTGGAGCCGATGATGCTGATCACATCGCCCGCCTTCGCCGCCAGCGAGACACCCTTGAGCACCTCATGCGAGCCATAGCGCTTGTGCAGGTCCTGAACTTGGAGTTTGTACATGATCGGGGGTCTCGCAAATCGGTCAGTCACGGGCCAGCGGCCCGTGGCGAAAAGGTTTTTGCTGCACGCGTTCAGTGCCTGCGCGGTGCCAGGTAGGCCAGCCAGCGGCGCTCGGCCAGCTTGAACAGGCGCACCAGAATGAACGTCAGGCACAGGTAGCACACACCCGCCGTGATGTAGGCCTCGAACGGCAGATAGTACTGGGCGTTCACCGTACGTGCTGCGCCGGTGATGTCGATCAGGGTCACGATCGAAGCCAGGCTGGTGGTCTGCAGCATCATGATCACTTCGTTGCTGTACTGCGGCAGCGCTCGGCGCAGTGCCGAGGGCAGCAGGATACGCCGGTACATCCCGGCCCTGGACATGCCCATGGCCTTGGCCGCTTCGATCTCGCCCGGTGGCGTGGCCCGCAGGCTGCCGGCGATGATTTCGGCGGTGTAGGCACTGGTATTGATGGCGAAGGCCAGGCAGGCGCAGAACGTGGCGCTCGACAACCAGGGCCAGAGCACGCTGTTGCGCACGGCCTCGAACTGGGCCAGACCGTAATAGATCAGAAACAGCTGCACCAGCATGGGCGTGCCACGGATCACGTAGGTGTAGAGCCACGCGATGCCGTTGACCAGCGGCTGCCGGGACACCCGCATCAAACCCAGCGGCAGCGCCACCAACAGACCGAAGAACAGCGAAATCGCCAGCAGCTTCAAGGTTTCCAGCATACCGCTCATGTACAGCGGCAGGCTGTCCCAGACGACGTTGTAATCGAAGATCATAGCTCAGCCGCCTTGATGCCCACCGAGTAGCGTTTTTCGATGGCGCGCAGCAACAGCAGCGACACACTGGTGATGACCAGGTACATCGCCGCCACCGCGAGGAAGAAGGTGAACGGTTCGCGGGTGGCATCCGCCGCCTGCTTGGCCTTGAACATCATGTCCTGCAGGCCGACCACCGAAATCAATGCCGTGGCCTTGGTCAACACCAGCCAGTTATTGGTGACGCCGGGAATCGCCAGGCGAATCATCTGCGGCACCAGCACCCGGAAGAACACCTGCAGGCTGCTCATGCCATAGGCCATGCCGGCTTCGGCCTGGCCCTTGGGAATGGCCATGAACGCGCCGCGAAAGGTTTCCGACAGGTAGGCACCGAAGATGAAACCCAGGGTGAAGATACCGGCCAGCAGCGGATTGAGGTCGATGTAGTCGTCGTAACCCACCAACGGCGCCACGCGATTGAGGATGTCCTGGCCACCGTAGAAGATCAGCAGGATCAACACCAGATCGGGTATGCCACGAATCACCGTGGCGTACAGGTCACCCAGCCAGGCCAGCCAGCGTACCGGCGACAGGCGCAGGGCCACGCCGAACAGACCCAGCACGATGGCCAGTGCCATGGACGACAAGGCGAGCTGCAGCGTCAGCCAAGCGCCATCGAGAATGACGGCCCCGTAGCCTTTCAACATGTAGAGATCCTCGCCCGAAGAATGAAAAATGGTGCAGACCGCGGTTTCCCGCCGTTTGCACCATCAGTCAGGTGACGCCTGCCGGCTTATTTGCCGTAGATGTCGAAATCGAAGTACTTGTCCTGGATCTTCTTGTACTCGCCGTTGGCGCGAATGCCTTCGATGGCCGCGTTGATGCGATCCACGTTGGCCTTGTCGCCCTTGCGCACGGCGATACCGATGCCGTCACCGAAGTATTTCGGGTCGTTGACCGACGGGCCGACGAATGCGTAGCCCTTGCCGGCGTCGGTGTTGAGGAAACCGTCCTGCAACAGGGTGGCATCGGCCAGCGTGCCGTCCAGTCGACCGGCGGCCACGTCCAGGTAGATCTCGTTCTGCGAGCCGTACGGCATCACTTCGACGCCCAGCGGCTTGAGCACCTCGGTGGCATACCGGTCATGGATGGTGCCGCGCTGCACGCCGATCTTCTTGCCTTTGAGCTCGGCCATGGAGTCGCTCACCTGGGTGCCGGACTTCATGACCAGACGCGCCGGAGTGGCGTAGTACTTGTTGGTGAAATCAACGGACTTCTTGCGGTCGTCGGTAATCGACATCGACGACAGAATGGCGTCGATCTTGCGGACCTTGAGGGCGGGAATGAGACCGTCGAATTCCTGCTCGACCCAAGTGCACTTGACCTTCATCTCAGCGCACAGCGCGTTGCCGATGTCGTAGTCGAAACCGACGATGCTGCCATCCGGCGCCTTGGACGCGAACGGTGGGTAAGCGGCTTCGATACCGATCTTCAGCGGCTTTTCATCGGCGAACGAGGTCGCCGACAGCACGGACAGTGCCAATGCGCCAAACAGTGCAAGTTTCTTCATTGGGTGAGCTCCAGCGAAAATGGGCAGTATGGGCAAAGTGAGCGCAGGCCCAGAATGCGAAAAATGAGGCTGAACGGGCGACGCCACGAGGTCCGGCGAGTGAGCGCATTTTAACGGCACTGTGCCAGTCGATATTTCTTCAATGCGACAAGTAGTTACAGAAGCACCGAGACACCCAGACCAAGGGATTGACAGCCCATGCCGATTGTGGCTGAGCAAAAAGACGCGCAACCTGTCCATCAAGCAATTAGCGCGCCCATTATTGGCAAAGGCTTGGCAGACGGCAAGCTTGGGGTTGTGGGAGATGTTGCATGTGACAGGCGATGGGGCCTTGGGTGGCACCCGGCGCGGCAATGGCGTTACCGCAGTAACGCCAGCGCTGCCTGAACAACCTTGCGGGCCCCTTCGCGGGCAGAGGCCCCCGAGGTCGCGTCAACTCACGCCGAAGCGCGATGCATTTCCTTGTGGGTGTCGATGAGCTGTTGCACCACCCCCGGATCGGCCAAGGTAGAGATGTCACCCAGCGAGTCGTACTCGGCCGTGGCGATCTTGCGCAGGATGCGCCGCATGATCTTGCCCGAGCGCGTCTTGGGCAGCCCCGGCGCCCACTGGATCACATCCGGCGAGGCGATGGGGCCGATCTCCTTGCGCACCCAGTTCTTGAGCTCCAGGCGCAGTTCCTCGCTGGTCTGCTCGCCACCATTGAGCGTGACATAGACATAGATGCCCTGCCCTTTCAGCTCATGGGGAACGCCCACCACAGCGGCCTCGGCCACCTTGGGATGGGCCACCATCGCGCTTTCGATCTCGGCCGTGCCCATGCGGTGCCCGGAAACGTTGAGCACGTCATCGACTCGGCCGGTGATCCAGTAGTAGCCATCTTCGTCGCGACGCGCGCCGTCGCCGGTGAAGTACATGCCGCGAAAGGTCTTGAAATAGGTATCGACGAAACGATCATGGTCGCCGTAGAGGGTACGCGACTGGCCCGGCCACGAATCGAGAATCACCAGGTTGCCCTCGGCAGCGCCGTCGATCAGGTTGCCCAGGTTGTCCACCAGCGCCGGCACCACGCCGAAGAACGGTTTGGTCGCCGAACCGGGCTTGAGGCCGATCGCACCCGGCAGCGGGCTGATCAGGATGCCGCCGGTTTCGGTCTGCCACCAGGTGTCGACGATCGGGCAGTTCTGCTTGCCGACCGTGTTGTAGTACCAGTTCCAGGCCTCGGGGTTGATCGGTTCGCCCACCGAACCCAGCAAGCGCAGGCTCGAGCCATCGGCGCCCTCGACTGCCTTGGTGCCCTCGGCCATCATCGCGCGGATAGCGGTGGGCGCGGTGTAGAGGATATTGACCTTGTGCTTGTCGATGATTTTCGAGACGCGGGTAATGTCCGGGTAGTTGGGCACGCCTTCGAACAGCAAGGTGGTGGCACCGTTGGCCAGCGGGCCATAGACGATGTAGCTGTGGCCGGTGATCCAGCCGACGTCCGCCGTACACCAGTAGACATCGCCCGGCTTGTAGTCGAACACTCGCTCATGGGTCAGCGCGGCGTACACCAGGTAACCGCCGGTGGTATGCAACACACCCTTGGGCTTGCCGGTCGAGCCGGAGGTATAGAGGATGAACAGCGCTTCCTCGGCGCCCATTTCCTTCGGCGCGCAGGTGCTCGATGCCACCTCCAGCAGCGAGTGGTACCAGATGTCGCGATGACGGTTCCACTCGATCTCGCCACCGGTGCGCTTGCACACGATGACCTTCTGCACGCTGCTGGTTTCGGGGTTGGTCAGGGCGCGGTCGACGTTGGCCTTGAGCGCCGTTTTCCTGCCGCCCCGCAGGCCTTCGTCGGCGGTGATCACCACCTTGGACTGGCAGTCGATGATGCGCCCCGCGAGCGCCTCGGGCGAGAAGCCACCGAACACCACCGAATGCACCGCGCCGATGCGGGTACAGGCGAGCATCGCCACCACCGCCTCGGGAATCATCGGCATGTACAGGGTCACCACGTCGCCGCGGTGCACATCCTGGCCGCGCAGGGCGTTGGCGAACTTGCACACCTCGGCGTGCAGCTCCCGGTAGGTGATGTGACGGCTTTCGGAAGGGTCGTCGCCTTCCCAGATGATCGCGACCTGATCGCCGCGTTCGACCAGGTGGCGGTCCAGGCAGTTGTAGGAGACGTTGAGGGTGCCGTCGGCGAACCATTTGATGTCGACATGGTGATCGTCGAACGAGGTCTGCTTGACCTTGGTGAAGGGCTTTATCCAATCGAGGCGCTGCGCCTGTTCGCGCCAGAAACCGTCCGGGTTGACCACGGACTGCTGGTACATGGCCTTGTAGGTCGCCTCATCGGTCAGCGTGGACGCCGCCACCTCTGGACGAACGGGATACAGGGAAGCCGCACTCATCTTTCATACCTCGGTTGAGTAGTTGTTGTTTTATACACCTGTTTTAAGGGTATCTGGCCCGTGCAGCCATTCGACGATGGTAGTACCGCCGCTTGCACCGATGCACGCCCGGGCCTGCGGGATTAGTGCAGATTCGAATAAAACTGTTTATCCGAACCGGCTCTGTTTACCTCCACCGTGCACGCCTAGAATCGATTTCGCCAGCAACGGCACCGCGATCGACGAAGACTGCATCCCCCCACGAAGGCCTGTCGATCGCAACATTCCCACTCTCAAGTTTCACACGTGACCTCACAAGGGCTGCGTGCCCCCTGACGACTGCAAAACAGGAAAATAGACATGAAAGCTTTTTTGATTCTGGCGCTGATTGGCGCGAGCGGCATGGCCCTGGCCGATGAAACCACCACGGCTGCCACCGAAAAAACCACGGTGGAACCTTATGAGTATTCGCAGCACCCCGATATTGCTCACGTCATCTCGACTTCAGCGATTCCCAACGTCTGCGCCGTGGTCCCGGCACGCCTGACCTACGAAGATTCGCAGGGCAAGCGCCACATCATGGAATATCAGGTCATGGGCAACGGCTGTTCGAACAGCTGAACACCTCCCAGCGTCGGGGCTGCGGCCCCGCTGCTGGCCTGCACCAGAGCAACCGCGCCAGCAGCATCTGCATGAAGCGCCACCCATCGCCGTCTCTCTTTTTGTGCCTCGTGCCTCTATCATGAGCGTCACGTAAGCCTGTCTTCATTTCTCGTGTGCGCCGGACACCCAGCCAGCCTGCCCGCACCTGCGCCCATCACCTGCTTCCGCGACGGATCTACCTATGCCCCACTCACAGCGCCCCATGACGGTCACGCTGCAAGTCGTCTCCATCGTCCTGTTCACCTTCATCGGCTACCTGAGCATCGGCATCCCGCTGGCGGTATTGCCAGGCTTCGTCCACAGCGACCTGGGCTACGGCGCGGTCATTGCCGGGTTGGTGATCAGCGTGCAGTACCTGGCCACCCTGCTCAGCCGCCCGCAGGCGAGCAAGATCATCGACAACCTGGGCAGCAAGAAAGCAGTCATCTACGGCCTGGTCGGCTGCGGCATCAGCGGGCTGTTCATGCTGCTGGCCGGCTGGTTGCAAAGCTGGCCGGCGCTGAGCCTGACCAGCCTGCTGGTGGGTCGGGTACTGCTGGGGTCGGCGGAGAGCCTGGTGGGCTCGGGGTCCATTGGCTGGGGGATTGGCCGCGTCGGCGCAGCCAACACCGCCAAGGTCATCTCCTGGAACGGCATTGCCAGCTACGGCGCCCTGGCCATCGGTGCGCCGCTGGGCGTGCTGATGGTCAAGCATCTGGGCCTGTGGAGCATGGGTGCGAGCATCATCGTGCTGGCTGGCGTGGGCATCGCCCTGGCCTGGAACAAGCTTCCCGCACCCGTGGTGGCCGGCGAGCGGCTACCGTTCCTGCACGTGCTGGGCCGCGTGCTGCCCCATGGCACCGGGCTGGCCCTGGGCGGTATCGGCTTCGGCACCATCGCCACCTTCATCACCCTTTACTACGCCAGCAATGCCTGGGACAACGCGGCACTGTGCCTGAGCCTGTTCGGTGCCAGCTTTATCCTTGCCCGGCTGTTGTTCGGCAACCTGATCAACCGCATCGGCGGTTTTCGGGTGGCGATCGTATGCCTCAGCGTGGAAACCCTGGGCTTGTTGCTGCTGTGGCTTGCGCCCAGCCAGGAGCTGGCCATGGCTGGCGCGGCGTTGACCGGGTTCGGATTTTCCCTGGTATTTCCAGCGCTCGGCGTCGAAGCGGTCAATCTGGTGCCGGCGTCCAGCCGCGGTGCGGCTGTGGGGGCCTACTCGCTGTTCATCGACATGTCGCTGGGCATCACCGGACCGGTGGCAGGCGCCATCGCCGCAGGCTACGGCTTCAGCGCGATCTTCCTGTTCGCCGCCGTGGCTGCGTGCGCCGGCCTGGGCCTGACCTTCTATCTATACCGGCGAGCGGCAAGCCTGCCACCAGCGCAAGACAAGCTGGTCTAGAACGGCATGATCTAGAAATCGATCCTGCCACGCCCGGCCTTGATCGCCCCGCGTTTGGTCTTGCCTTCCAGGCGGCGAGTCTTGGAGCCCAGCGTGGGCTTGGTCGGCCGGCGCTTCTTCTCCACCTTGGTGGCCAGCAGAATCAGCTCGCGCAGGCGCTGCAGGGCGTCGGCGCGGTTTTGCTCCTGGGTGCGAAACTGCTGCGCCTTGATGACGATCACGCCATCGCCGGTGATCCGGCTGTCGCGCAGCGCCAACAGGCGCTCCTTGTAGAACGGCGGCAGCGACGAAGCGCCGATGTCGAAGCGCAGGTGCACCGCACTGGAAACCTTGTTGACGTTCTGCCCACCCGCGCCTTGTGCGCGGATGGCGCTGAGCTCGATTTCAGCGTCGGGCAGATAGACGGCGTTGGAGATTTCCAGCATGCAGCGCTCCGGTCAGGACGAGGGGTTCGACTTGAGGCGATAACACAGGTACATCCCGCCGATCCACAGAGGAATGGCATACACCGACACGCGGATGCCGGGAATCATCAGCATGATGATCAGGATGAACGCCACGAACGCCAGGCACAGGTAGTTGCCGTACGGATACCACAACGCCTTGAACAGCGGCACCTGGCCCTGGCGCTGCAAGTGCTGGCGAAACTTGAGGTGCGAGTAGCTGATCATCGCCCAGTTGATCACCAGGGTCGCCACCACCAACGACATCAACAGCTCGAGCGCCTGCTGCGGCACGAAGTAGTTCAATGCCACGGCCACCAGCGTGATCGCCGCCGACACCAGCAGCGCCCGAACCGGCACGCCACGGCCATCCACCTTGGCCAGTGCACGCGGCGCGTCGCCCTGCTCGGCCATGCCCAGCAGCATGCGGCTGTTGCAATAGGTGCCGCTGTTGTAAACCGACAAGGCTGCGGTCAGTACCACGAAGTTGAGCACGTGGGCAGCCGTGTCGCTGCCCAGCATCGAGAACACCTGCACGAACGGGCTGCCGCTGTAGGCATCGCCCGAGGCATTCAGGCTGGCCAGCAGACCGTCCCACGGCGTCAGCGACAACAGCACCACCAGCGCGCCGATGTAGAAGATCAGAATGCGGTAGATCACCTGATTGATGGCCTTGGGAATCACCGTCTTCGGGCTGTCGGCCTCGGCCGCCGTAAAGCCGAGCATCTCCAGGCCACCAAAGGAGAACATGATGATCGCCAAGGCCATGACCAACCCGCCTACACCGTTGGGAAAGAAACCACCGTGGGCCCAGAGGTTGCTGACACTGGCCTGAGGGCCGCCGTCACCGCTGACCAGCAGATAGCTGCCCAGGGCAATCATGCCGACGATCGCCGCGACCTTGATGATGGCGAACCAGAATTCGGTCTCGCCGAACACCTTGACGTTGGTCAGGTTGATGGCATTGATCATCAGGAAGAACACCGCAGCGGAGACCCAGGTGGGTATTTCCGGCCACCAGTAGTGCACGTACTTGCCGACGGCGGTCAGTTCGGACATGCCTACCAGGATGTACAGCACCCAGCAGTTCCAGC
Organism: Pseudomonas baltica; assembly: GCF_014235765.1. GTDB lineage: Bacteria > Pseudomonadota > Gammaproteobacteria > Pseudomonadales > Pseudomonadaceae > Aquipseudomonas > Aquipseudomonas baltica. The sequence continues at coordinate 211,609 of NZ_JACMYH010000002.1, read as the reverse complement.
CGGACAGAAAACCGGGAAACCGGCCCCAGTAGCTGTGGGCGAAGTGACTGAAAGAGCCGGCAACCGGTTCCTCGACGATCATCTCGCCCAGCTGACGCATGATCAGGAAGGCAATGAAGCCGCAGATGGCATAGCCCAGGATCATCGACGGGCCGGCGGACTTGAGCACGCCTGCCGAACCCAGGAACAGCCCGGTACCGATGGCACCGCCCAGAGCGATCAGTTGGATGTGGCGATTCTTCAGCCCACGCTTGAGCTGGTTTTGTTCAGTCATCAGGGAGCAGTCACTTCTTCGACGTTCGAGGTATCAAGAGTGCAATGGTCCGCCGCAGGCAAACCTTGTGGGAGCGGGTCTCTGCCCGCGAAGAGGCCCCCACCGACACCCCACAAAAAAACGCCAACCCTGGAAGGTTGGCGCACGTGGACATCAGTTGTCCTTACTCAGGCTTGGGCTTGCGACGGCCAAAGCCTGGGCGCTGACCGGTACCAGCGGCCGGGCCACGACGATTGCCCGACGGCGCGTCGTCCACCAGCTTGATGCCCGGGCGCTTTGCAGCGGGCTTGGCACCCGGCTTGCCGGCAGGCCTGGCTGGACGCTTGTTCATGTCCGCCGGACGCTCGGCCACGGCACTGCCACGACCGCTGTCCTTGCGCGCAGCCGGCGCCGAATCACCGCGTGGCTGACGGGCTGGACGCTGCTCGCCGGACGGCGCCGAATCGCCGCGCGGCTGGCGAGCCGGGCGTTGGTCGGTGGACGGCGCGCCGTCCTGGGCAGGACGCAAGGTGCGCACGCGCTCGCCGCGGCCCATCGGGCGCGAGGATTTGCGCTGCATGCGCTCCAGCTTGTCCTTGGTCTTGGTGGTCATCGACGGCATGGCCACGGCGGTCAGGCCGACTTCGGCGCTCAGGGTATCGACTTCACCCTGGGTCAGCTCACGCCAACGACCCATCGGCAGGTCGGAGTTGAGGAATACCGGACCGAAGCGCACGCGCTTCAGGCGGCTGACCACCAACCCCTGGGATTCCCACAGGCGACGTACTTCGCGGTTGCGGCCTTCCATCACCACGCAGTGGTACCAGTGGTTGAAGCCTTCGCCACCCGGTGCCTGCTGGATATCGGTGAAGCGAGCGGGCCCGTCTTCCAGGATCACGCCGTTCTTGAGGCGCAGCAGCATGTCGTCGTCGACTTCGCCGCGTACGCGCACCGCGTACTCACGGTCCATTTCGAATGAGGGATGCATCAGGCGGTTGGCCAACTCGCCGTCGGTGGTGAACATCAGCAGCCCGGTAGTGTTGATGTCCAGGCGGCCGACGTTGATCCAGCGGCCTTCGCGCGGGCGCGGCAGGCGGTCGAATACGGTCGGGCGGCCTTCGGGGTCGTCGCGGGTGCAGATTTCGCCGTCTGGCTTGTTGTAGATGATCACGCGGCGCACGGTTTCCGAGGCTTCTTCGCGCTTGATCACCTTGCCATCGACGGTGATGGCGTCGTGCAGGTCGACGCGCTGGCCGAGGGTCGCGACCTTGGCGTTGACCTTGATTCGGCCTTCGCTGATCCACGCCTCGACGTCTCGGCGCGAACCCACGCCGATACGGGCCAATACTTTCTGCAGTTTTTCGCCGGCAGGGCCGATTTCCTGGCTGCCGTCTTGCTGATCGAGATCTTTCATCGTAAGCACCTCCCGGTGGGTCGAATTGAATGCTGCTCGGCGCAGGCGCGCCGGAGGGCCGCGAATGATACGCGCAACACGGCGCCTGCGCATCAAAGGCTAGCCGATTTTTTCAGGCTTTCTTCTTTTTCCGCTTGGCGGTGCCTTTCATGTCTTTCAGGCGCTGCACCGCCTGCGCGTTCACGTCGCGCCGCTCGTCTTTGTCCATCTTCTTCCAGGCCTTGCACTCAGGCTTGGTGCGGCCACAGGCAATACACGTCTCGTCAGTGAACTTGCAGACGCTGATACAGGGGTTCTTGCTGCTCATGGGGTACGACACCGAATTCGTGATTGATCCATTGATAGACATTGCCAAACCCGTAAAGCACCAAAGAATGTCGGGTATCGGTAAACACCCGCCGGATCGACCAATTGCTGACCGCGAGACCCTACCCATTCCGAGCATCTTCTTACTTGCGTCAACGTGCAATTCTTTGACGATTGGCTACGCTTTGATTTAAGTCTGATGTCGAGCAAAACTCCTCGGTCGTAGCCCGAATGCGACTGGCCCAAATGGGTTCCAGCCGCTCAAGAATGTCTATTCGCTGCCATTGCCACTAGGCAGCGAATACCCTCTCTTGCTCAGGAGCCCTCGAGAATGCAGACGTCGATCTTCCTCACAGCACGGCTGCTCCGTAAAGCACATTCTCGTGCGAGGCCAAATATCCTACGCGCGCTTCCCTGTGTGTTCTTGCTGGGCTTGCTCGACACAAGCTTTGCCTACGACGCCGCACGCCATCCTGTCTATACGAATCAGGCCGTGATCGCTTTTCGAGGATGCGGGTACACCTTGCCGGCAAGCGCAGCAGCAGCACTGGCGGCTGGAACACAGGATGAGGACACTGCCCCTCTTAATCTCTATGACCGCAGCACTAACTGGCACTTTTACAACCGCGAGGGCCGCCTGCGACCATGGGCCTTCGGTAATCGTAGCCTTGATCGTATTTTCGCAAAGCGTTCTCAAGCCTTGGAAATCGCGCTGCGGGGCGAATCGAATATCAACGATGTTTATCACAGAGCGGGTCAGGTACTTCACTACATACAGGACATGAGCGTGCCTGCCCATGTAGCACCTGCTTTCCACATGAAACTTCCTCTCTGGGACCGTTCCGATCCCTTCGACAACTTCACCGCACCCGTTGACTCAGCTCCGTTTGCCCTGACAAGCAAACAGTGTAGTGAACTGAGCGACCAAATCACCACAGACCCAGTGACCGCCACTAGGCTACTGGCTAATGCTGCCAAGCGAACGCTAAGCGCCATCTCCCCATCCGTATTGGAAGGCCAAACCAGCGACACCGACTGGCGAGCCTACTGGATTTATCCATCTGATAACCACGCCGACGCCGCCAATGGCTGGGGCGCTTACGGACTTTGCGTATTTGCCAGACGCCCTCAACGCTCAGGATGTAAAACCCCGAGGCAAGAAGAGGCGCTGTTCGCACTTCAATATCAGCGCACTGTGACTGATTCGATTCGCATACTCATCTATCTGGACAAGCGCAGAGCAAAGCGTCCCACTACTGCTTTCCCGCCACAACAATCACTCGCCGGCCAACATTAAGGAGCGATAACCATGGGCCGTTACCAAAAATCTCCACGATTGGGCAACTGGCGCTACGGCTCACGCACTTGCCTCTGCGCTTTGGCCATCGCGATGATAGCCGTGCTGATCATCAGCCTGCAGAGTTGCTCATGGATCGTAGCTGGCGCCGCCAATACGGTCTATCCAAGCCTCGCTTCGCCGGAAGAGACCGAAGCCCCCCCGACGTTCACTACGTATTACCCGTCAGCCGCCACCGAGGCGATTTTCGGTGGCCGTGGTGTCGGACTGGATTGCTCGATACCCAAGCCACTTAAAGCCTTGGCGTTTAGAACCAGCGCTGAAGGTGCACCAATCTCATTACAGTTCAGACAATCCTGCGTTATGCATGACCTATGCTATCGCCATGGCTACGCGACCTATGGATACACTCAGGCGCAGTGCGATGTCATGCTTCAAGAGTCCGCTTATCGCCTGTGCCGTCAGATAAACAAGTCCACTAGAGAGGAAACAAGGTCGAGCGTCGCAGCGGCGTATACCGAGTGTGAAACCGAGGCTCGCAAAGTCCTTCTTGGAGTAACACTCGGGGGAGGCGGCTCGTTCAAGTCCAAGGGACGATCGACATACTTCGAATACGACCCTATGCCAACACACGCTGACGACTACGTCGTGGGGCGTGCAGTAGACGACGCTACTGCACAAGCAACAGTCGGCGACTTGGGTATCAGAACGTTTCACATCCTGCGGCAGACAATGTCGATGAGAACGCTGACCAATAACCCAGCCGCATCAACCCACGACGAGCAAAAGGGGACGCCTAGGCTTTTTCCCGATCGAAGAATCGCTACACCTCCGCAGCTCACAGGCTACCCCGACTCTGGATCCAGAGTCGCCATGGCCAGTCTCGTCTCCATAGCGAGAAAGGATCTGAAAACCACCGAGCTTAAACTTTATGAGGTGCAGGCTCTCGCCTCGTCACAAAGCGGGGCAGGCGCGTACGACTTGCAATTCAAAGCATGCCCTGACAGGTACGACTCCCCATGCGGTACGGACGTAGATGCATCTATTCATAAGTTCGTGATGGTCGACCGCAAACCTGTGCTGTTATCGGTCACCCATCGGGGAAGTATTCCTGGGATAGATTCAAATCCATGCCCAAGCGACGGTAAGGCTTTGGGAAGCGCTGTCAAAGTGGTGCAGAAATCCATCATGTTTGACGTGAGGCAACCTGCCGAATCGCCCCAGATAATCTGCAAAAACGGAAGAAAAAGTCCTGCCTGGCCTATGGATGACTACCCGCTTAATGCAAAGACGCTGATGCGACAAAAATACCGGTTCATGCAGCATGACGTGCTGATCGAAAAGAATGCTGTCAATCAGGCAACACATGCGTGGGTTCTGGGTCGAGGTGCAAAACTTTCGAATAAGACAGCAGGTCATGAACCCCTGTTCGAAGAAGACAGCGCCGGAAGCACCTATCAGACCCATGTAGTAGTGGCCCGGCAAGCACTGGGTAATCGCAAATTCACCGAGATCGATCGATTCGAACTCGAAGCATCCGAGACCGACGAGCCCTTCCAGTTGGTCCGTCTCGGCGGATCACACGGGGTAGCGCTCATGTCGCTCGGCTGGAAGGCTGCCGACCGTGCACGGGTAAGCGATGATCAAACTCCGCGGGCTCCGCCCATACTCAAACTATGGAGAGTTCCTGGCAAAGATCGTAATGCCAGCCAGCAACCGATGACAGTATCACTTCCCGAAGCCCTCAAAGACCGCTACACCGACATCCCACCTGTCATGGCACGGCTGAGCACTCGGGAAGAACCTGTTTTGATTTTCGCTAAACTCAGTCCGCCGCCTACGCTCAACCAGGAAGAGGAAGCTGCGGCCTTGGACTTCAAAGACACCACAGTAGCGAGCTCTATCGTCATGGACTTAGTTGTGATCAGTCTCATGCCTCAGGCGGACACCAGTATAAGACCATTGATCATGCAGCAGCTGAGCTGTGAAATCGATCTGCGGAAGCAGCTAAATAACGAGAAGGCCTCCGATATCAGAAAAGGGGCCTATCGTGCGCAAGATCTGACGGCGCCAAATAAAACTGGAGTTGAGCAAGAAAACTCGCACGCTACCGCCCGAGGCATGACTGATCTAGCCAACCGCTGGCGGATGAGCCAACTTATAGCTTCAGAGCTGCGAAGCGCCGACAACATGCGAGCCTTGGCGCTTACGATGGTCTTCAATGGATTTCCCGGCATGTCTGTCCAGGTACGGTTCAAAACCCGTGATGGCAATATTGAAGCTGGGGAGCCAGTCACCGTGGACGATTACTTCAGCTGCGCGTCACCTGCTATCGTAGCCAAAAGCTGAAAGGAACAATTCAGAAGTTACGAGACACAAAAAAAGCGACCCGAAGGTCGCTTCCTTTGTTTGCCTCAAGGAGTTCAAGGGCCTCGAAGCTTTGTATGGCGCAGCGGACGGGACTCGAACCCGCGACCCCCGGCGTGACAGGCCGGTATTCTAACCGACTGAACTACCGCTGCGTATCGCTCGGACTTGCGTCCGTTTGAAACCTGTTGACCCAGAACTTCGAGGTTCTCGATCGCTGACCCGGCGAACCGAATCAGTGTATAAAATGGCGCAGCGGACGGGACTCGAACCCGCGACCCCCGGCGTGACAGGCCGGTATTCTAACCGACTGAACTACCGCTGCGCAGTGTGTGCTCTCTTGTTTCAGCACGTGTTGCTCTTCGTTGCGTTCTCAGCTGCATTCTAACGAAATGGTGGGTGATGACGGGATCGAACCGCCGACCCTCTGCTTGTAAGGCAGATGCTCTCCCGGCTGAGCTAATCACCCTTTGCTTCGCTGAGGCCGCGAAATTTACGCAGGTACCGAACCTAAGTCAATACCCTGTATGAAGTTTTTTTGAAAAAGGTGTTAAATGTCAGAGCTTGTGAAACCTTGCGGGCCTCTTCGCCGGCAGAGCCCGCTCCCACAGGATCCTCAGATGACTGGGTTTGTGTGGGAGCGAGGCAGGCGGCGAGCCCTCTGGCCGCGAAGAGGCCTTCAGCCCTTACAGCGCAGCCAGCCCGCGCGCCAGATCGGCCTGCAGGTCGTTAACGTCTTCCAGGCCTACCGCCACCCGGATCAAGCTGTCGCGAATCCCTGCCGCTTCGCGTTCGGCGGGCGACAGGCGCCCGTGCGACGTGGTGGCCGGGTGGGTGATGGTGGTCTTGCTGTCACCCAGGTTGGCGGTGATCGAGATCAGGCGGGTTGCATCGATGAAGCGCCAGGCGCCCTCCTTGCCTCCCTTGACCTCGAAACTGACCACGGCGCCGAAGCCTTTGGTCTGACGCTTGGCCAGTTCGTGCTGGGGGTGGCTCGGCAGGCCCGAGTAATGCACCTTCTCGATGCCCTCCTGCGCCTCCAGCCATTGCGCCAGCACCTGCGCGCTGGCGCAATGGGCGCGCATGCGCAGGTTCAGGGTTTCCAGGCCCTTGAGGAAGATCCAGGCGTTGAACGGGCTCAAGGTAGAGCCAGCGGTGCGCAGGTAACCCAGTACCTCGTTCATTTCCTTGCTGCGACCGCACACGGCGCCGCCCATGCAACGACCCTGGCCGTCGATGAACTTGGTCGCCGAGTGCACGACGATGTCGGCACCCAACGCCAGCGGCTGCTGCAGCGCCGGTGTGCTGAAGCAGTTGTCGACCACCAGCATGGCGCCCTTGGCCTGGGCCACGGCGCTCAAGGCCGTGATGTCGACCAACTCGGCCAGCGGGTTGGACGGCGACTCGACGAACAGCAGCCTGGTATTGGCCTTGATGGCCCGTTCCCAGCCGCTGACGTCGGCCAACGGCACGTAGTCCACTTCGATGCCGAAGCGCTTGAAGTACTTCTCGAACAAGCTGATGGTCGAGCCGAACACGCTCTGCGACACCAGCACGTGGTCGCCCGCGCTGCACAGGCTCATGACCACGGCAGTGATCGCCGCCATGCCCGTGGCGAAGCCGACCGCCTGTTCGGCGCCTTCCAGGGCGGCCAGGCGCTCTTCGAAGGAGCGCACAGTGGGGTTGGTGTAGCGCGAGTAGACATTGCCCGGCACTTCGCCGGCAAAACGCGCCGCGGCATCGGCCGCAGTACGGAAAACATAGCTGGAAGTGAAGAACAGCGGATCACTGTGTTCGCCTTCCGGCGTGCGGTGCTGGCCGGCGCGAACCGCCAGGGTGTCGAACGACACCCCTTCGAGATCGCTATCCAGTCGCCCGGCATCCCATTCCTGTGTCATGCCGTTGCTCCCATTCAGTTGTTGTAGAGGTCTATGATCGCGCTGACCGCATGCGACTTGCTCTTGTTGGAGTCGTTGCGCGCCTGCTCGATCTTGTTCAGATAGAACGCGTCGATATCGCCGGTGACGTACTTGCCGTCGAACACCGCGCAGTCGAAGTTCTCGATCTTGACCTTGCCACCACCGACCGCATCGATCAGGTCGGGCAGGTCCTGGTAGATCAGCCAGTCGGCACCGATCAGATCGGCCACTTCCTGGGTGCTGCGGTTGTGCGCAATCAACTCATGCGCACTCGGCATGTCGATGCCGTAGACGTTCGGGTAGCGCACGGCTGGAGCAGCCGAGCAGAAATAGACGTTCTTGGCGCCGGCTTCGCGAGCCATCTGAATGATCTGCTTGCAGGTGGTGCCGCGAACGATCGAATCGTCCACCAGCATCACGTTCTTGCCGCGGAACTCCAGCTCGATGGCATTGAGCTTCTGGCGCACCGATTTCTTGCGCGCGGCCTGGCCGGGCATGATGAAGGTACGACCGATGTAGCGATTCTTGACGAAGCCTTCGCGAAACTTCACGCCCAGGTGGTTGGCCAGCTCCAGGGCCGCAGTGCGGCTGGTGTCCGGAATCGGGATGACCACGTCGATGTCGTGTTCCGGGCGTTCGCGCAAAATCTTGTCGGCCAGCTTCTCGCCCATGCGCAGGCGTGCCTTGTACACCGAGATACCGTCGATGATCGAGTCAGGGCGGGCCAGGTACACGTGTTCGAAGATACACGGTGCGTACTGGGGGTTGGGTGCGCACTGGCGAGTGTGCAGTTTCCCGTCTTCGGTGATGTACACCGCCTCGCCCGGCGCCAGGTCGCGGATCAGGGTGAAGCCGAGTACGTCAAGGGACACGCTTTCGGAGGCGATCATGTATTCCACGCCTTCGTCGGTGTGGCGCTGGCCGAACACGATCGGACGGATCGCGTGCGGGTCACGGAAACCGACGATGCCGTAGCCGGTGATCATCGCCACCACTGCGTAGCCACCGGTGCAGCGCTTGTGCACATCGGTGACGGCGGCGAACACGTCTTCCTCGGTAGGCTGCAGCTTGCCGCGCACGGCCAGTTCGTGGGCGAACACGTTGAGCAGCACCTCGGAGTCCGAGCTGGTGTTGACGTGACGCAGGTCCGATTCGTAGATTTCCTTGGCCAGCTGCTCGACGTTGGTCAGGTTGCCGTTGTGCGCCAGGGTGATGCCATAGGGCGAATTGACGTAGAACGGCTGGGCCTCGGCCGAGGTCGAGCTGCCCGCCGTGGGATAGCGCACATGGCCAATGCCCATGTGCCCGACCAGCCGCTGCATATGGCGCTGCTGGAAAACGTCCCGTACCAGCCCGTTGTCCTTGCGCAGGAACAACTTGCCATCGCTACTGGTAACGATACCGGCAGCATCCTGGCCGCGGTGTTGGAGGACCGTTAGCGCGTCATACAGCGCTTGATTGACGTTCGACTTACCGACGATACCGACGATGCCACACATGCGACGCAACCCCTACTTAATGAATCTGAACTGAGCACCACTCACTGCGCCTTGTTGGCCGGCAAGAGGTGTTCCTTGAACGGAATGTCAGCCGGTGCGCTGATTCCGCTGGCGAGCCACTGGCTGGACATCCCCAGAATGAGGTTTTTCGACCAGTCAGCAACCAAAAGAAATTGGGGCAGGAGCCGTGATTCCTGCCACCACGAATCCTGTTGAACGGGCCCCAGGCTCATCAGCCCGGCGGCCACCACCACCAGCAGGCCACCGCGCGCGGCGCCGAAGACCATGCCCAGGAAGCGGTCGGTACCCGACAGCCCGGTGACGCGAATGAGTTCGCCGATCAGATAGTTGACCATGGCGCCGACCAGCAGGGTGGCCACGAACAGTACGGCACACCCGGCGATGACGCGCGCGGATGGGGTCTGGATGTAGTTTTCGAAATAACCGGCGAGGGAACCACCGAACAGCCAGGCCACGCCACCTGCGACTATCCACGTGACCAGCGACAGGGCTTCCTTGACGAAGCCGCGTGTCAAGCTGATCAGTGCGGAGATGGCGATGATCGCGATGATCGCCCAGTCGACCCAGGTAAATGCCACGGTGCGGCCTGCATACGGATAAGGCGGCGCATTTTAGCAGAGCGCGGGCGCGGGAGTAAGCGGCGATTGTCGCCTGCACCGCAGCGCGCCCCTTCGCTGCCGCTGACCGCTCCTACAGCTTCCCGTAGGAGCGGTCAGCGGCAGCGAAGGGAGCGCCACGGTCCCGCGTCTGACGAAGACTCAGCCGCGCTCGGGCTCGAAACGTACCACGAACCCCTGCAGCTTCTGCTGGCGGTTGATCACGTCACGCAGGCGCTCGGCCTCGGCGCGCTCGACCAGCGGGCCGACGAACACCCGGTTCTTGCCATCGGCCGTACGTACGTAGGCGTTGTAACCCTGCGCACGCAGGCTCTTCTGCAGGGTGTCGGCACCGGCGCGGTTGGACAGGCTGGCCAATTGCACCGACCAGCTGACCGGCAGCCCATTGGGGTCGATCTTGCTGCCGGTGTCCGTCTTGGCGACCGGTGGCACCTTGGCCGCAGCGATGGGCGCGGAAGGCTGCACCGATTCCACCGGCTTCTTGGCAGGTGTGGCAGGCGCGGCAGGCACCGACTGGATCGGCTGGCTAGGCGGGGCAGCCTGCGTCGCGGCCTGCGCTGGAACCGGCTCCGTCTCGATGATCTGCGGCTCGGGCACGGCAACCGGCTCGACCTGCACCTGAGGCGCGGCCGGGGCCTGCGGCGCTGCCGGGGCTTGCACCTGAACCTGGCGCACGGTTTGATCCTCGCGCGAAAACAGCATCGGCAGGAAAATCACCGCCAGCGCGATCAGCACCAGGGCGCCGATCATGCGCTGCTTGAACACCTTATTGGGCAATGCCATCCACGTTCTCCCGTTCTACGTTGCCATACATCCATTTCAGGGCCTGGGCGACACAGTGGAACGAGCCGAACACCAGAATCTCGTCACCCTCGCCTGCGGCTTCGCACTGCGCTTCGAGCGCATCGGCGAGGCTGCCATGAGACGTCGTGGCAGCGCCAAGGTTCAGGAGCGCGGCGTCGAGTTCGGCGGCCGGACGACTGCGCGGTGTTTTCAGTGGTGCGACTGCCCAGTGCTCGATGACGGCTGTCAGCGGCTCGATCACTCCGACCAGGTCCTTGTCGGCGAGCAGGCCGAACACGGCCAGACGCCGCCCCGCAAGAGGCTGGCGCGCCAGCCGCTCGGCCAGAAAGCGAGCGGCGTGCGGGTTGTGGCCCACGTCGAGAAGAATTTCGACCGGCTTGCCGGCGTAACTCACCCGGTGACGGTCCAGGCGGCCGGCCACGCGGGTGTGCGCCAGCGCCCAACCCATACGTGCAGCGTCACGCGGCAGATCGAGTGCCACATAGGCCTGCAGGGCCAACGCGGCGTTTTCCAGCGGCAAGCTGGGCAATGGCAACGACAGCAACTCGACCGGGTAGCCTTCGACATCCACCCCGCGCCACGACCAGTGATCGCCTTGCGCGGTGAAGTCGTAGTCGCGGCCGCGCAGATAGAAGGGGCAACCCAATGTGGCAACCTGCTCGAGCAATGGCTGCGGAGGGTCGATATCGCCACACAGTGCTGGCACGCCAGCGCGCAGGATGCCGGCCTTCTCGAACGCCACCGACTCGCGGGTATCCCCCAGGTACTCGGCATGGTCCAGACCGATGCTGGTGACCACGGCCACATCGGCATCCACCAGATTGACCGCATCGAGCCGACCGCCCAGGCCCACTTCCAGCACCACGGCATCGAGCTCGGCGCGCTGGAACAGCCAGAGCGCGGCCAGGGTGCCCATCTCGAAATAGGTCAAGGTAGTGGCGCCGCGCGCCGCTTCCACGGCGGTGAACGCCTGGCACAACTGGGCATCGGTGGCCTGCTGGCCGTCGATCAGCACTCGTTCGTTGTAGCGCAGCAGATGCGGCGAGGCGTAGACCCCCACTTTCAGATCGCGATCCTGCATCAGCGCCGCAATGAACGCGCAGGTCGACCCCTTGCCGTTGGTCCCGGTCACCGTGACCACACGCTCGGCTGGCTTGCCCAGGCCCAGGCGCTGCGCGACTTCGCGGCAACGGTCCAGGCCCATGTCGATGGCCGAAGGGTGCAGCTGCTCCAGATAGGCGAGCCACTGGCTCAGGCTGCGCTCGGTCATACGTTGGCGGGCGCCGGTGGAACCACAATGGGCTCGATCGGGGCGGCCACGTAGGTAGGCGTCGGCAGGCCCATGAACTGGGCCAGCAGGCTGCCCAGGCGCGGGCGCAGTTCCTGGCGCGAAATGATCATGTCGATCGCACCGTGCTCGATGAGGAATTCGCTGCGCTGGAAGCCTTCCGGAAGTTTTTCGCGCACGGTCTGCTCGATCACCCGCGGGCCGGCAAAACCGATCAGCGCCTTGGGCTCGGCGACGATCACGTCACCGAGCATGGCCAGGCTGGCGGAAACGCCGCCGTAGACCGGATCGGTCAGCACCGAGATGAACGGAATGCCTTCTTCGCGCAAACGCGCCAGGACTGCTGAGGTCTTGGCCATCTGCATCAGCGAAATCAGCGCTTCCTGCATGCGCGCACCACCGGAGGCGGCAAAGCAGATCATCGGGCAACGGTTTTCCAGGGCGTAGTTGGCGGCACGCACGAAGCGCTCGCCGACGATGGCACCCATGGAGCCACCCATGAACGAGAATTCGAAGGCGCTGGCCACCACGGGCATGCCCAGCAAGGTGCCGCTCATGGAGATCAGCGCATCCTTTTCGCCCGTCTGCTTCTGCGCTGCAGTCAGGCGATCCTTGTACTTCTTGCCATCACGAAACTTCAGGCGATCGACCGGTTCCAGATCGGCACCCAGCTCGGCGCGGCCATCTTCGTCGAGGAAGATGTTCAGACGCGCACGTGCACCGATGCGCATGTGGTGGTTGCACTTGGGACAGACGTCGAGGGTCTTCTCCAGCTCCGGACGGTACAGCACTGCTTCGCAGGACGGACACTTGTGCCACAGGCCTTCGGGCACCGAGCTTTTCTTCACTTCCGATCGCATGATCGAAGGGATCAGCTTGTCTACCAACCAGTTGCTCATGCTTTATTTCTCCAGTACCGGGGACTGCTGGCCTGGCCAGGTCCCGTGCATGCTCTTGAGCGTGTTCAGATATGAAACGAATACGTGGGCGAGCGTGGCGCAGGCTGCACACCTGCGTGCCGCGCGTTTCGCGAAACGTATGGACGGTGCCGAGCTGCCTGCCGTCACATGCTGCTCCCACGCACCGCTTTGAGGAAAGCGTCGATTTTGCGATGGTCCTTGATGCCCTTGCTCGACTCCACCCCGCCACTCACATCCACCGCCCAGGGTTTGACCTGAGCGACGGCCTGGGCGACGTTGCCGGCGTGAAGCCCACCTGCCAGCACGATGGGCTTGTCCAGGTGCGCGGGCACCAGCGACCAGTCGAAGGCTTCACCGGTGCCGCCCGGCACGCCGGCCACGTAGGTGTCGAGCAGAATGCCGCTGGCGTTGCGATAGGCCCGACAGGCCGCCTGCAGATCATCGCCGGCGCGCACGCGCAATGCCTTGAGGTAGGGACGGTGGTAGCCCTCGCATTCTTCCGGCGTTTCGTCGCCATGGAATTGCAGCAGGTCCAGCGGCACGGCGTCGAGGATTTCACCCAGTTCGCAACGGCTGGCATTGACGAACAGGCCGGTGGTGGTCACGAACGGCGGCAGCGCGGCGATGATCGCGCGTGCCTGTTGCACGTTCACCGCCCGGGGGCTTTTGGCATAGAACACCAACCCGATCGCATCGGCACCCGCGTGCGCAGCGGCCAGAGCATCCTCTATGCGGGTAATACCGCAGATTTTGCTGCGAACGGCTGACATGTCGGCGAGTACCTCGACTTGGCTGGGGAACGGCGGATGTTAGCAAATGCTGTCGGCGACGTCAGCCAGTGTGTCGAACCCGGTCAGGAAGTGCGGACCGATATAGCGCTCGGGCAGTGGGAACTCATCGCGGTACTCGACTTGCACCAGGTACAGCCCGAAAGGATGGGCCGTGACCCCGCCGGTTCGGCGTACCCGGCTTTGCAACACTTCGGCGGCCCATTCCACAGGGCGCTCGCCCGTGCCGATGGTCATCAGTACACCGGCGATGTTGCGCACCATGTGGTGCAGGAAGGCATTGGCGCGCACGTCGATGACGATCATCTTGCCGTGCTGGGTGACCCGCAAGTGATGCAGTTGCTTGATCGGCGACTTGGCCTGGCACTGGCCGGCGCGGAAGGCACTGAAGTCATGGGTACCGACCAGCGCCTGGGCGGCGGCGGCCATGCGGGCGACATCCAGCGGACGGTGATTCCAGGTGATTTCCTCGCCCAGATGGGCGGGTCGGATCTGGTCGTTGTAGATGACGTAGCGGTAGCGGCGGGCGATGGCCTTGAAACGCGCATGAAAGGTGGGCGGCATGATCTTCGCCCAGGTGACACTGACATCATGGGGCAGATTGATGTTGGCACCCATGACCCAGGCTTTCATGCTGCGCTCGGCCTGGGTATCGAAATGCACCACCTGGCCGCAGGCGTGGACACCCGCGTCCGTGCGGCCGGCGCACATCAGCGAGACGGGCGAAGCGGCAACCTTGCCGAGGGCGTCTTCGAGGGTTTCCTGTACGGTGCGCACGCCGGAGGCCTGGCGTTGCCAGCCGCGGTAGCGCGAACCTTTGTATTCAACGCCCAAGGCAATGCGATAGAAGCCGTCGGCCGCCGATTCGGCGACCGCGTTGTCGATGTTTTGCACGAAGTTGCAGCCTGTTGGTTAAGCGATGGCGGCGATTATACCGGATCATGGAATTGCGGCGCTGCCTTCGCGGGCAGAGCCCGCTCCCACAAAAGGGGCCTCGATGTACAGATGTGGGAGCAGGTTTGGGGGTCGGACGGCGACCGCTGCACCGCGTTACCGACTGATGCGCCCAAGCATCTCGCGCGCCTCATCCTGCTGCCCGGTACTGCCTTCCTTGAGCACTTCACCGAGAATGTCGCGGGCGCCGTCGTTGTCACCCATCTCGATGTAGGCACGGGCCAGGTCAAGCTTGGTGCCCGCCTCGTCTCCCCCGTCGAGGTAGTCGAAATCGTCTTCGCCTTCGATCGGCGGGAGGTCTTCAGGCTTGGGTGGCACGGCGAACGGTTCGGCCATGGGTGTGCGGGCAAAACCGTCGGAGAGTTTTTCCAGTTCGGCATTGATCTCGTTCAGGCGCGATTCGGGTGCCTGTGGCTCCTCGGCGTCATCGGCCAACGACAGATCGAAATCTTCCGGCAACGTCGTCTCGGGTTCGTCGGTCGAATTGCCCGCCGCAGCTTTCTGCTCGGCCAGCAAGGTGTCGAAGTCGATGTCCGCGCCTGCCGTCGGCGCGGGGTCCGGGGTGTCGTCCAGGTTGAGGTCGAAATCGGTATCGAAGGTGCCGTCCAGCGAGTCGGCGGACCCCGGCTCGTCGTGCAGCAGCTGCTTGACGTACTCGGCGTCCATCTGCGCTGCCGCGGCGGCTGCACCGGCAGCGGCGGCAACAACGCCCAGCATGGCAGGGAAGCGCGCTTTCAGACGCTCGACGTCGGCATGGTTCTGGCCGGTGGCGATCAACTGCCGCTCCTGGCCGACGAAGCCATCACGATCACCTTGCAGGCCATACACTTCCATCAATTTCAGGCGCAGATCGCTGCGCTTGGGCTCGCGCTCGGTTGCCGCTTCCAGCAGTTCGGCAGCATGATTGAGGCGGCCGCGGGCAATGCTCTGCTCCACTTCGGCGAACAGCCCTTCATCGGTGTCGATGCTGGGGCGCAGCGGCGGCGTAGGCAGCACGGTCGGCGCGGGCGCCTCGGCAAAGGTAGCCGGTGCGGCACTGGCCCTGGCGCCCGCTACCGAGGCGGCCACCATGGCCGGGGTCAGGTGCACGGTCGCCGCCGGGCGCTCCAGTCCTTCGAAGCTGTTGGGCGGCAAGTCGAGATCCGGGCCGTGATCGGGCTCTTCGGCCAGCGCGCGGGCCATGCGCATGTGCTTCTCGGCCTCCTGCTGCGCCTTGCGGCGGCGGGCCAGCAGCAACAGCAGCAAGAGCAGCGCTGCAAGGGCACTGGCACCTACCACCATCAGCAGGGTCGAGTTGTCGCTGGGCTGCTCGGCAACCGCGTCGTCGGCGGGGTCGGTGGTCGCATCCAGCGGCTCGCCCTGAGGCAAGGCCGGCGTACTGGCGGCAGCGTCGGGATTGACCTGCTCGGTGGCACCGGGTACCGCCGGTGCCGGAACCAGCGCGGCGTTGACCGGGGCGTCGGAATCGCCCTCGGCAGGCTCGCCGTCGTCCTGCGCAGGGGCCAGCGCCTGCGCCGGCGCCAACGCTTCGGCCGGCACCGGTACATCGGCGCCCGCTGCCTGCATCTTGGCCAGTTGGTCGTTCTTGAGCTGAATCAGTTTCTGCAACTTGTCGAGCTGGCTCTGCAGGTCGGCGTTACGGCTGCGCAATTCTTCGTTGTCACGGCGCGTTGAGTCCAGGGCTTCCTGGGTCACCGCGAGTTTCTGGTCGAGGGCCCTGGCATCGCCCGCCGGGCCGTTGGCCTCGCTGGCGCCTGACACCAGGCTGAGGTTGTCTTGCGGCGGCGCGGCGGCCGGCGCCGGAGCACCGTTGCCACGGCGCGTGGCATCGACCTGTTGCGCCCGCGGACCGAGGCGACGACCTTCGCGCCAGGCAGCATTCTGCCGCGCGACTTCGGCCACGGCTGGGCCCGGCGCGGTAGCCGCGGTCTGCTGGGCGTCCGGCATGCGCAGGACCTGCCCGGTCTTGAGACGGTTGATGTTGCCGTCGAGAAACGCGTCGGGGTTGAGCGCCTGGATGGCCAGCATGGCTTGCTGGACCGAGCTGCCCTGACGATTGCGCGCAGCGATCTCCCACAGGGTGTCACGCGAACCCGTGGTGTAGGACGCCTGGTTGGCGCTGGCGGCGGGAGCGCTCAGCGCCGGCTGCGGTGCATTCTGCGCCGCCTGGGCCGCCTGCGGGGCAAACTGCGCGGGATCGAGCAGCATGCTGTAGTCGCGCAGCAGACGGCCGCTGGGGAAATTGACCTGAACCAGGAACTTCACCAAGGGCGCCGACAAGGGTTGCGTCGAGGTCACGCGGATGACGCTGCGGCCACTGGCGTTGATCACCGGCGTGAAGCGCAGGCTGTCGAGGAAAGCCTGGCGCTCGACGCCCGCCTTGCTGAACTCCTCGGCCGGGGCCAGCACTGGCTGCACCTCGGCGGCAGTGAGGCCGCGCACATCGAGCAGTTCTATCTCGGCGAGCAGGGGCTGGTTCACCGCGGACCTGAGGGTCAACTCACCCAGCTCCAGGGCGTTGGCGATACCGGAGGACAGCGCCGAAGCGGCAGCCATTGCTAACACCAGTTTGCGAACTTGAACCATGGCCTAATCCTTGTCTGAACATTCCTCGGCAAGCGAGAAAAAGCTTGCGCTGTCGCATGCGAACAGCTGGGCAAAACGGGCGAACTGTCTGCAAATTGTCGGCAAGTATCTTTTAGCCATGACCTTTAATCAACAACTCGGCCACTTGTACCGCATTCAAGGCGGCGCCCTTGCGCACGTTGTCCACCGTGGCCCACAGGCTCAGCGCCTGGGGATCGTCGATACCGGTGCGTACACGACCCACGTACACCACGTCCTGGCCTACCGCATCGCCCACTGCTGTAGGGTAGTCGTCTTCCACTGTTTCGATCCCGGGCGCCATGGCCAGGGCCTGGTTGATGGCCGCAAGGTCCAGCGTCGAGCCGGTCTGCAGCGCGATGCTGTAGCTGTCGCCGAAGAACACTGGTGCCTGCACGCAGGTCACCGAAATCTTCAGCGCTGGCATGCCAAGCAGCTCGCGCAGTTCGTCGACCAGCCGCCGCTCCAGCGGCACATGGCCCTGCGCGTCGGGCGTACCGACCTGCGCCAGCAGGTTGAAGGCGATCTGGCGGTCGAAGAACTGCGGTTCCAGCGGGCGCACATTGAGCAGCTCGGCCGTTTGCCGGGCCAGTTCGCTGACAGCCTCGCGGCCCAGGGCCGACACGGCCAGGCAGGCGGTCACGTGCACCTGCTGCAGATCCAGCACGGCGCGCAAGGGTGCCAGGATCACGGCCAGCGCAGTGGCGGCAGCGCTGGGGCTGGCGACTTGCACGGGCAGCGGCAGATCGCTCAGCACGGCGGCATTGGCTTCCGGGACCACATTGGGGGCCTGGGACGTCGGCAGGCCGGCCGACAGATCGACGACCGTGCAACCGGCCGCCGTGGCACGCGGCGCCAAGCTGCGCGTCACCGCAGGGCCGGCGGCGAAGAACACCAGCTTGACCAGACTGAAATCGAACTGATCGACTTCACGCACCCGCACGTTCTTGCCGCGAAAGGCCACCGATGCACCGGCCGATTCGCTGCTTGCCAACAGGTGCAGCGCACCCACCGGGAAATCGCGCTCTTCGAGAACCTGCACGAGGGTTTCGCCAACCGTCCCGGTGGCGCCGATCACGGCGATGTCGAAAGTCTTGGGCATGGGCAGGGTCCTTGGGAAATGAACAGGCCGCGCACTTTATCGGTTATCGGCCGCGCTGTCCTGGCAGCAGACAGGCGCCGCAGTGCACCTGCCTCACCGCGGCGCGCCCTTCGCGGCCACGGACCGCTCCTACGGACAACCTCGCAACCTGCGCAGGAGCGGTCATCGGCCGCGAAACAGGCGCCGCGGTGCCCCTGACCCACCGCGGTGCGCCCTTCGCGGCCACGGACCGCTCCTACGGACAACCTTGTAACCTGCGCAGGAGCGGTCATCGGCCGCGAAGGGAGCGCCGCAATGGCTCAGTGCTTCTTGTCTTTCTTGAAGGCGGCTTCCAGCGCATCGTTGATGGTGCGCAGTACCTTGACTCGCGCCCAGCGCTTGTCGTTGGCCTCGACCAAGGTCCACGGCGCCACCTCACTGCTGGTGCGATCGACCATGTCGCCCACGGCGTCGCGATAGGCACCCCACTTTTCGCGGTTGCGCCAGTCGTCTTCGGTGATCTTGAAACGCTTGAACGGAATCTGCTCGCGCTCTTTGAACCGTTTCAACTGGGTCTGTTCATCGATCGCCAGCCAGAACTTGACCAGCACCACACCGGCATCGGTCAGTTGCTCTTCGAAGTCGTTGATCTCGCCATAGGCGCGCATCCAGTCGGCCGGACTGCAAAAGCCTTCGATCCGCTCGACCAACACGCGACCGTACCAGGAGCGGTCGAACACGGTGAACTTGCCCCGCGCCGGCAATTGCCGCCAAAAGCGCCACAGATAGGGCTGGGCGAGTTCGTCCTGGGTCGGCGCGGCAATCGGCACGATGTGGTATTGACGCGGGTCGAGCGCGGCGGCGACACGCTTGATCGCTCCTCCCTTGCCCGCCGCATCGTTGCCTTCGAACACCGCCACCAGAGCGTGACGGCGCATGCGCTTGTCGCGCATCAGGCCTGCCAGGCGAGCCTGCTCGGCAATCAACTGGCGTTCGTAATCGTCCTTTTCCAGATGTCGGCTCAAATCCAGGCTGCCGATCAGGCTGCGTTTGTCGATGCTTTCACCGATGTTCGCCACGGCCTTGCGCACTGGCTCGGTGGGCGCCTTCAGCGCTGCCTGCAACCCTTCCAGCAGAATCTGCCCGACCGCCAGGCTGCGGTAGTTGGCATCCACACCTTCGATCACGTGCCACGGCGCGTAGTCGCGACTGGTGCGCCGCACCACGCGTTCGCCGAAGCGCACGAAGCGGTCATAGGTCCTGGACTGCTGCCAGTCCAGCGGGCTGATCCGCCAGCTGTGCAACGGATCGTCACGCAATGACTTGAGCCGCGCCTTCATCTGCTGCTTGGACAGGTGAAACCAGAACTTGAAGATCAGCGCACCTTCGTCGCAGAGCATTCGCTCCAACCGCTGCGCGCCGTTGATGGCCTGCTCCAGACGGCCGTCCTTGATGTCGCCATGCACCCGATCCTGAATCATCTGGCTGTACCAGTTGCCGAAGAACACGCCCATGCGGCCCTTGGCCGGCAACTGGCGCCAGTAGCGCCAGGCTGGTGGTCGCGCCAGTTCCTCGTCGGTCTTTTCATCGAAGGTGCGCACCTCGATCAGGCGCGGGTCCATCCACTCGTTGAGCAACTTGACCGTCTCGCCCTTGCCCGCCCCTTCGACGCCGTTGATCAACACGATCACCGGAAAACGCGCCTGCTCCTTGAGCTCGTACTGGGCTTCCAGCAGCGCTTCGCGCAGGGCAGGCAGACGCGCCTCGTAAGTGTCCTTGTCGATGGCATGACCAATTTCGGCGGATTCGAACATGGGGCAGGCATTCCTCTTCGGTTAGCTTGTGCGAGCCTCGCTGGGCGCGGTGGTGCTTTGCGTATCGCTACTGAAGCCGACCCGCTCGAGCAGGGTTAGTTCGGCCAGCAAGGCGTTCTCGGCACCCTGGCGACGTCGGGCGATGTCATTGGCGCGCCGCAGGTAATCGCCGCTGCTGCCGGGTTCCTGGCGCTCGTCGAGGACGCTCAACTCCTCGGCGAACGGCGCCAGACCCCGTTCCAGGGTGCTCGCATGGCGTTCACGCAGGTAGTCGGTCCAGAATGCCTGGCGGATCATGAACGCGGCGAAGTCCGGTGCGGCTTCGGCCTGCAGCACCTCGGCCTGTGCGGCGTCGTAGATGTCGACGCCGATACCGGCCGTGGCGGCATAGGCCATGCTCTGCGGCTGGCCGGGCAAGGCCAGGCGACGGGCCAGATAGGTCCGCAGCGCCATGCGCACTTCTGCCTCGTCGACGCTCACACCCAGGCGCCGACGCTCGGCAATGATGCGCCGGGCAATGACCTCCAGCCGGTCGAGCCGGAACAGTCCACGGGCCAGCTCGTACAGGCGTTCGCCACGCTGGGCCCAGGTTGCGCCCTGCAAGGCGTAATGCTGGAGCACATGCACTTCCATATCACTGAACATCAACCGCTCTCCATCCACGCAAGTGTCCAACCCCTGGGCCATGGTGTACAGGCGTTGACGCAACTGGCGATTGGCCGATGCACCGGCAACGACATTCCAGACGCGCCGGGTCAGTTCGGTTGGATTGCGGGTGTAATCCGGTGTGTGACGCAGATTGTCGATCAAGCGGGTGAAGGCCTCGGAGCCGTCTTCATCGACCAGCCCCTGCCACAACTGTGCGCGATGGCGTCGCTCCACCTCGCTGGCACCCTGCAGCCACACATCGACCAGCGGGCGGCCGGCACTTGCCGAGTGCACATCGTTGGTCCGATGGGCGAAGAACTGAAAACGCCGGTGTGGCCTGGGGCTATCCAGCTGCCTCAAGCTGAAGTCATCCAGCCTGTTGCGATCCATGAAAACGTCCACACCCTGCCCTTGGCTCATCTCGGTGAACACCGAGTCGGGAATATGGCGCAGCCGGGTGCGGTACAGGTTCAGGGTCCGCAGCGCGGGCAGCCGCGAAGCCCACTGTGGCCAGCTGGGCAGCACCAGACCGGCGAGATTGAGTTGCTGCAGCCTGGAGAAACCGCTGGAAGTGGCTATCGGCCCCGGAAGATTGCCGCTCAGGCTCAACAGGGTCAGGTCCGGCAGACGTCCCAGGCGATCGAGCAGCGCCTGGTCCAGGGTCAGGTTGCAGAGCGTCAGGTCCAGTTCGGTCAGCTGTGTCAGACGATCGACCGCTTCGGGCAACTGGCCCAGGTTGCACTCACGCAGGGTCAGGCTGCGCAGCTGCGAAAAGCTGGCCAGCAAGTTGGTCAGCGCCGGCGCGTCCACCGTGCTGCCGGTCAGGTTCAGGTGCGTGACGAAGCGCAGATCGGCGTTCAGGCCGGGAAAATCCAGCAGCGGCGCGTAGGTCAGGTTCAGATGATAGTGGTGTCCGTTGGCCACACGTTCGGAAGGCAGCTGACGGCGCCAGGCGATGTCCAGACGCGCCGTGACGTCGGCACGGTAATGCATCAGGTCGCCTCTGCTGGCGTTGTAGCGGGCCGGCAGGTTGGCCGGGGCCGGTCGGTGCGCCCACGCTTGCAGCTGAGCGTGCATCTGCGAGCGCTCGGAGGCCAGGTTGTCCAGCCCCAGCATGATGTCGGCGCGGCTCATGCCGACTTGTTCGTACAGTCCCAGCAGTTCGCGGGCGCCGGGCTCGCTGGTGCCCGGATAGAGGCCGCGAATGCGTGCCACCAGCACCCGTCGCGACAGGGCCACCTCTCGCCTTCCGCTCATGGGGTAACCCACGCGCCCGTAGCCGTCGCGCATCGGTGCCCTGAAGCTTTCCGGCAAAGGGGTCTGGCCCAGCCAGCGTGCACAGGCATCGCGGTGAGCGAAGGCGTAGTCACGCACCGCATCGCCCGACGCGGTGTCGCCCAGCACCTGCTTGATGGCCCGTTCCAGCTCGAGGCTGTCCAGCGACTGCGCGGTGCCGAAGCACAGGCCTTCGAAGGCGCGATTGAGCCGTTGGCACTGCTGATAGGCACGCGCGCGCTCACTCGACTTCAGGGGAATGCGTCGATTGACCAGCATTCGCGCCTGTTCGCCAGGCGCCACGCCGAGCAATACCTCCTCGGCTGCGGCGACGCTCAAGGCGGGAAAATCCCTGCAAATGAGCTGGGTGGCCGGACCGCTGCCAAAATGCGTGGCGTCGTAGAGCTGTTCGAAACGTATCTGCGCGGCAGTGTCCGCAAGCCCGGCGCGTTGCACCTGGCGGTGCAGGGCAAAACGTTGCAGGGCATCGACCAGCAACGCAGTGGCTTTGTAGGCCTGGGCATAGACCGCGTCCAGCAAGGTGGGCGGCAACCCGGTACTGGCCAGCGCCCGATGGATATCCTCTGAATCCATGCCCGACAGCCGCCAGCCCAGGCGGTCACGCAGGGTGGTGCCGGACACCTCGGGTTGCTGCTCGGCGGCCAGCCGCCAACCGGCACCCGTTTCCTCGATCAGTGGCAGGTAGGCATTCGCGTCGCGCGGATGGGTAATGCGCCACCGCTGGTACCGATCGTCGAAGCGAAGGTCATGCACGCGCCCGTCGATGACCACGCTGTCACGTGCTTCGTCGTGATAGAGCCGATCGGTATCGGGCAGCAGGTCGGCAGGCAGGCCCTGGGCAGCAACGTAGTCGTCGAGGTTGGGACGCCACAGGTGCTCGCGGCCATCGGCGAGCGTCACCGGGAGCAGTTCCGCCAGCTGGGTATCGGCGGCAATGGCAGGCACTCTGGGCGCGATCCAGCTGCGGCCCGCCTGCACCGCGCCGGCGAACACCGCCATGGTCGCCAGATTTTCGACCACGCTCATGGCATGGCCGAAGGCGGCATGATCATCGCCCTGGCGCCAATCGTCGACGCCACTGAACACTTCCTGCAACAGCTGGGCCGCAGCGCAGGTCAGCATGGCCGCACCCAACGCCGGGACCAGCAGGCCGGCGATATTGAGCAGGGTCGTTCCGGCGTCCAGATAACGCCGGCGTTCACGCTCCCGGATGATGGCGTCTTCGTCGGCGGTCGGCACCGCCATCACTCGAGCATCCTGGTAGGTCTTGAGCAAGCGATCATTATGTTGCAGGTCGAACAGGTCACCGACCACCGCACGCTTTTCCAGGTTCAATCGCTTCAGCCAAGCGCCACCGGAGCCGGCAAGCCGCTGCTGCAGACGCCGGTCGAACGGCGCAGCGAACTTCTCGCCCACCAACGAGCAGACATATCGCTGGAAATCGGGCCGCTGGAGTTTTTCTCCCAGGCGTTCGGCGAAGGCCTGGAACGAAGGGTATTGCTTGATCGGGTGGTCGGGTTCGCCGGGCATCAGCACCACACAGCGACCGTCGACGGTCGATTCGATCAGTTGCACGCCGTACAACGCCACGGCAGCGAAATCGGCGCTGCCCAGCAGGCGCAGCCAGTGATAGCGCACCGCGCTGCCCGCCCAGGTCGGGGGAGCCGCTTGGGCAACCTGCAGCAGCAGACGATAGCCGTCTTCCTCGACATCGCCGCGCAAGCGGGCAATGTGGGCCAGCACTGCGAGATGGGCCTGGTCATTGCGTTTGAACAGCGCCGCCACCCGCTCGGGTTGGTCGTCGGGCTTGAACACTGTGTCCAGGTGAGCCTGGTAGCGCTGGCCCAGGTCCAGGCGCCGGCAGGCAGTGGCGAATCGCTGGGGGTCGAGGGCGATTGCCGGTTTTTCCTGGCGGGCGCGAAAGTCGATGTCTTTGCCGGCAGTGAAGTATTCGACACCGCCGCTTGGCAGCACCATCGAACCCGGCGCAAAGCTCAGGTTCGCTTCGAAATTCTGCATGGCGGCAACCAGCAGGTTCTGTTCAATCGCCCAGCGATGACTGAAGCCCATGCCGACGTTGTGCATGGCGCGCACCAGCACATAGCCGCGCGGATCAATGTCGAGCTGGCACTGCCTGCGGATCTCCTGCCCGACCAGGTCGGCACAGAACTCAGTGACGTCGCGCAGCCCGGCCAGTACAGGGGCGAGGGCGCGCTTGGCGGCGTGGCTTTCATTCTGACTGGCGCTCAACGCCTGGCGCATCGCCGGGCTGGCCTGGCTCAGCCAGGTCGGCAACCGCTGCGCGACGATGCGCGCATGGCGGCGGTCCCGGTCGGTGCCGCCCTGGCTCATTGGGGGGTAGATCGCGTGCATGATCGGCTCCTTGCCGAAAGGGGAGCGCGCACGGTAGCCCGCGCCACAGCCGCCAGAGGCTGCATTAATAACCACCTGCAGACCGCAGTGGCCGCCGCGCAACCGTTGCAGCGGCCTGGCGCTGGCGAAGCAGAGCCTGCGCGCTACAATGCCTGCTCGCCTATTGCCGAAGCCGTCATGAAAACCCCGAGCACCCTCGCCCAGCTGGACTGGACCGACACCGGTCATCCTCGATCGCGCGCCTTCGGCGACGTCTATTTCGCCGCCGACGGCCTGGCCGAAAGCCGCCATGTGTTCATCGAGCAGAACCGCTTGGCAGAACGCTTCGCCGCCCTCGCCGACGGCGAACGCCTGGTGATCGGCGAAACCGGCTTCGGCACCGGGCTGAATTTTCTCTGTGCGTGGCAGTGCTTCGCCGCCTCGGCTGCACCGACTGCGCGCCTGCACTTCATCAGCGTGGAAAAGTACCCGCTGAGCGCTGCGGACCTGACCCGAGCCCTGGCGCTGTGGCCAGAGCTTTCGGCCTGCAGCGAGGCGTTGCTGGCGCAGTACGTGGCGGTGCATGAAGGCTTCCAGCGCCTGGTGTTCGACGGCGGCCGGGTGACCTTGACGTTGCTCATAGGCGATGCGCTGGAACAGCTGCCGTGCCTGGACGGGAAGGTCGATGCCTGGTTCCTGGATGGTTTCGCTCCGGCGTGCAACCCGGCCATGTGGACACCCCAGCTGTTCGCCGAACTGGCGCGGCTGGCGGCGCCCGGCGCAACGCTGGCCACGTTCACCAGCACCGGCTGGGTTCGTCGTGGCCTGGCGGCCGTCGGCTTCAAGATGAAACGAGTGCCGGGCATCGGCAATAAATGGCATGTATCCAGAGGCGTGTTCGCGGCCGACGCCGCAGTGGCAACACCCGCCGTCAAGCCCTGGTTCGCCCGCCCCGAGCCGGTAACCGGCGAACGCCACGCGCTGGTCATCGGTGCCGGCCTGGCAGGATGCGCCACCGCTGCCAGCCTGGCCGCGCGCGGTTGGCGGGTGTCGCTGCTCGAGCGTCATGCCGAAGTGGCTCGGGAAGCCTCGGGAAATCCGCAGGGCGTGCTGTACCTGAAGCTGTCGGCCCACGGTACGGCCCTTTCGCATTTGATTCTGGCGGGCTTCGGCCACACGCGCAGGCTGCTTGCGCAACTGCAGCGCGGTCGCGACTGGGACGCCTGTGGCGTTCTGCAGCTGGCCTTCGACGACAAGGAAGCGCAGCGCCAGGGGCAACTGGCCGACGCATTCCAACCCGAACTGCTGCACCTGCTGGACCATTCAGAGGCCCAGGCGCAGGCAGGCGTCGACTTGCCCAGCGGCGGCCTGTTCTACCCCGACGGTGGCTGGGTACACCCGCCTGCCCTGTGCCAGCACCTGGCGCGTCACCCACGCATCACCCTGCTGCGCCATCACCACGTGGCAGACCTGCGCCACCTCGACGGCCAATGGCACGCGTTCGCCGACGACACCCTTCTGGCCTGCGCCCCAGTAGCCGTGCTGGCGTGCGCCGCCCAGGCCAATGCCTTCGCCCAGACCTGCGCCCTGCCACTCAAGCGCATCCGCGGGCAAATCACTCGCCTGTCGGAGACACCGCGCAGTGCTGCGCTGTCGACGGTGGTCTGCGCCGAGGGCTACATCGCCCCCGCCCGCTCGGGCGAACACACGCTGGGCGCCAGTTTCGACTTCCGCAGTGAAGACCTCACGCCCAGCCAGGCGGACAACCTCGACAACCTGGCCCTGCTCGAGGCGATTTCCCCTGACCTTGCCGTGCGTCTGGGCGCTGCGCTGCTGCCCGCCGAACGCTTGCAGGGCCGGGCCGGATTTCGCTGCACCAGCCCGGACTACCTGCCGATCATCGGGCCGGTCGCCGACGCGCAGGCATTCGCCGAGCGCTTTGCGATCCTGGCCAAAGATGCCCGCCAGGTGCCTGAACAGCCCTGCCCCTGGCTGCCGGGGTTGTACGTCAACAGCGGCCATGGCTCGCGCGGGCTGATCACCGCGCCGCTGTCGGGTGAACTGATTGCCGCCTGGCTGGACGACGAACCGCTGCCGCTGCCTCGGGAGGTGGCCTGGGCCTGCCATCCGAATCGCTTCGCGCTGCGGCGGCTGATACGCAACAAAGCTTGAACCTGCATGGGGGGCCGGACTCACAGTCACAGCCCCTCGCCGTTGCCGCGGCCCGAGGGCCGCAGCATCACCGTCATGAAGAACTTGCCCATGTTGCATATCCAGGGTCTGCACAAGACCTACGCCACACCGCAAGGCCCACTGCCGGTGCTGCAGGGCATCGACCTGCAACTGGAGCGTGGCGCCAGCCTGGCGCTGATGGGTGAATCGGGCAGTGGCAAGAGCACCCTGCTGCATCTGGTCGCGGGGCTGGACATGGCCGACAGCGGTCGTATCGAAGCGGCCGGGCAGGTGCTCACGCAGATGAACGAGCGCCAGCTGGCGCGCTGGCGGCGCTGCGACATCGGCTTGATCTTCCAGCAGTTCAACCTGATCAGCAGTCTCAGCGTGGCCGACAACCTGGCCTTTCAGGCCCGCCTGGCCGGCCGCCTGGACCCAGCCTGGCAGCGCGAACTGGCTGAACGCCTGGGCTTGTCGGCACTCCTGCAGCGGTATCCGGAGCAACTGTCCGGCGGGCAACAACAGCGCGTGGCCCTGGGCCGCGCATTGGCCTCGCGGCCGCCCCTGCTGCTGGCCGACGAACCTACCGGCAACCTCGACGAAGCCACCAGCGAGCACGCGCTGGACCTGATGCTCGAGTTGCTGCGGGCCAGTGGCAGCACGCTACTGATGGTCACTCACAGCCCGCTGGTGGCAGCCCGCCTGGAGCGACGCGTGGTGCTGCAGGCCGGTCGCATCGTTGCCGGGACGGATCGCTGACGTGGCGGTGCTGTACTGGACCCTGCGCAGCCTGCTCAGCCATTGGCGCCGGCATCCGGTACAGGGCGTGGCGCTGATCACTGGCCTGTGGCTGGCCACCGCGTTGTTCACCGGCGTGCTCGCCTTGAACAGCCAGGCGCGACAGAGCTATGCCCTGGCCAGCCAGATGGTCGGTGGTCAAGCCCAGGCCAGCATCGTTGCCCGTGACGGCGCCGACCTTGCGCAATCGACCTTCATCGCACTGCGCCTGCAGGGCTGGCCAGTCTCTCCGGTGCTCGAGGGCCGGATCACCCTCCCCTCGCATCCGCAACTGCGCCTGCAAGTGATGGGTATCGAGCCGTTGACTCTGCCAGCAGGCAGCCCCGTGGCCGGCGAGCTGCCGAGCAGCGATGACCTGAGCGCGTTCATCGGCGCACCCGGCCGTACCTGGGTGGCGCCCCAGACCTTGCGCGAGCTTGGCGTGGAGGAAGGTGCACGGTTGCCCGCCGGCACTGGCGCAACCCTTCCTCCCCTGCAGGCCCGGGCAC
The DNA here is from genome assembly GCF_014235765.1 of Pseudomonas baltica. Taxonomy (GTDB): domain Bacteria; phylum Pseudomonadota; class Gammaproteobacteria; order Pseudomonadales; family Pseudomonadaceae; genus Aquipseudomonas; species Aquipseudomonas baltica. The sequence continues at coordinate 183,909 of NZ_JACMYH010000002.1, read as the reverse complement.
AGATGGCACCCGGTGTGCTGCTGATGGATATCGGCGCGGCCCAGACGGTGCTGCAGACGCCTGAACGACTGACCCGCCTGCTGCTGCCACGAACGTTCGAAGGCGTTCTGCCCGACGCATACACCGATCGTCTGCAAATCAACCGCAGCGATGCCGACGGCGACCTCGCGCGGCTGACCGACAGCTTTCACCTGAACCTGACCGCGCTGGGCCTGCTGGCGTTCGTGGTCGGCCTGTTCATCGTCCACGCTGCCATTGGCCTGGCACTGGAACAGCGTCGTGCCCTGCTGCGAACCTTGCGTGCCTGCGGCGTGAGTGCCGCCCTGCTGGTGCTGGCCCTGGCCCTGGAGCTGGGCCTGCTGGCGCTGCTCGGCGGCCTGGCCGGTATCGTCAGCGGCTACTGGCTGGCCAGTCTGCTGCTGCCCGATGTGGCGGCCAGCCTGCGTGGCCTGTACGGCGCAGAAGTCGCCGGGCAGCTGAACCTAAGCCCGGCCTGGTGGCTGGGCGGCCTGGCACTGAGCCTGGGCGGCGTGTTGCTGGCCGGCGGCGACAGTCTCTGGCGTGCTGCACGCCTGCCACTGCTGGCATTGTCCGGTGGCGAAGCCTGGCATCAGGCCCACCGCCAATGGCTGCAGCGACAAGGCGTGGTGGCGGCCTGTGCAGCCGTGCTGGCCCTGCTGTTGGCAGTATGGGGCAACGGCCTGGCCACGGGCTTTGCGCTGATGGGCAGCCTGTTGCTGGCGGCAGCGTTGGCCTTGCCGGTGCTGCTCAGCAGCGTCCTCGCCCTGCTCGCCCGGCGCCGCTGGGGCGTGCTGGGCCAGTGGTTCCTGGCCGACTGCCGCCAGCAATTGCCGGGACTGAGCCTGGCCCTCATGGCGTTGCTGCTGGCACTGGCCGCCAACATCGGCGCTGCGAGCATGACCGAGGGGTTCCGGCAGACCTTCAGTGGCTGGCTGGAACAGCGCTTGAGCGCCGAGTTGTACCTGCGGCCACAGCACGCCGAGCAGGCCCAGGCGCTGCAACGATGGTTGCAAGGCCAGAACGGGATCGAGCAGGTGCTGCCCGGCTGGGAGATGCAGATTCGTCAACAAGGCTGGCCAACCGAACTGACTGCCGTGATCGACGCGCCGCTCTACCGCGAGCATTGGCCGCTGCTCGAACAGGCCGCCGGCAATCCATGGGACACCTTGTTTTCCAGTGACAGCCTGATGCTCAGCGAGCAACTGGCGCGGCGCCTGGGCGTAGGCATCGGGGCGCGCCTTGCATTGCCCGCCGCCCAAGGGCGCTGGAACCCGACCGTGGTGGGCATCTATGCCGACTACGGCAACCCCAAGGGCCATATTCTGGTCAGCGCCGCGCAGTTCCAGCAACACTGGCCCGGGACCCCACCTGCCCGCTTTGCCCTGCGCATGGCCGAGGCCGACACCGCTGCCCTGAAAAGCCGAGTGCAGCAAGCGTTTGGCCTGGACGACAGCCATGTGGTGGAACAACGGCAACTCAAGCGCTGGGCCTCGCAGGTTTTCGAACGCACATTCAGTGCCACGGCTGCCCTGAATGCATTGACCCTGGGGGTGGCCGGCGTGGCCCTGTTCATCGGCCTGCTGACCCAGAGCCAGAGTCGCCTGGGTCAGCTCGCGCCGCTGTGGGCAATGGGCGTGCAACGGCGCGAACTGATCCTGCTCAGTGTGGCGCAGACCTTGATCCTGGCTCTGCTGACCCTGGTGCTGGCGGTCCCGCTGGGGATTCTGCTGGCGTGGTGCCTGGTGGCGGTGATCAACGTGCAGGCGTTCGGCTGGCGCCTGCCCCTGCAGGTGTTCCCATGGCAGATCCTGCAGCTGTGCGGCCTGGCGCTGATTGCGGCGATGCTGGCCTCGGCCTGGCCCATGCTGCGCCTGCAACGCAGCCAACCCACCGACCTGCTGCGAGTGATGGCCAGTGAGCGTTAAGTTGATCCGAATCCTGGTGCTGGCCCTGCTGCTGGCAGCCAGCGGCTGCGAGCCAACCCCACCCCCTGCCGGTTTTGCCGGGCTTGGCGGCCAGGCCGGTGACTTCGCCCAGGTCACCCCCGGCAAGGTCTTCCAGTTTCCCGCCGACCATGGCGCTCACCCCGACTTCCGCATCGAGTGGTGGTACCTGACCGCCAACCTCGAAGACGACCAGGGGCAACGCTTCGGCGTGCAGTGGACCCTGTTCCGCAGCGCCCTGGCACCGGGCAGCACCGAACCGGGCTGGGGTAACCGCAACCTGTGGATCGGCCACGCCGGACTCACTTCCGCAACGGACCACTACAGCGCACAGACCCTGGCCCGCGGAGGCATCGGCCAGGCCGGTGTGAGCATCATGCCGTTCAATGCCTGGATCGATGACTGGCACCTGCGCAGCCAGCCTGGCGTCGAGCACACGCTCGCCGCAATGGACGTACAGGCCACTGGCGAACGGTTTGCCTACCAACTGGCCCTGACCAGCGAGCGCCCTCTGGTACTGCAGGGCGAGCAAGGCTATAGCCGCAAGTCCGATGCGGGACAGGCCTCGTATTATTACAGCCAGCCGTTCTTCAGCGCAGCCGGCCAGCTGCAGATCGACGGCAAGCGCTATCAGGTCAAGGGCCGCGCGTGGCTTGACCGGGAATGGAGCAGCCAGCCACTGGCAGCCGATCAGTCCGGCTGGGACTGGTTTTCGCTGCACCTGGACGACGGCCAGCAGTTGATGGTGTTTCGCCTGCGCGGCGCCGGCGGGCAAGACTTTCTCAGCGGTAACTGGATCGACGCCCAAGGGCGCAGTACACCGCTGGCCCCGGGCAGCATCACCCTGCGCCCGTTGCAGGACACCCGCGTGGCCGGTCGGCAGGTACCCACGCGCTGGGCCATCGACATCCCCAGCCACGGCCTGCATGTGCAAACCACCGCGTTGAACCCGAAAGCCTGGATGGCGGTGGGCATGCCCTACTGGGAAGGCCCGGTGACCCTGGCGGGCAGCCACGCTGGCGAGGGCTATCTGGAAATGACCGGATACTGATACACGCACGGGTTTTTGTACAAATATCAAACCAACCTGGGTCGTCGCGGTCCTTTTAGAAATACCTAAGGACGCTCCGTCACGGCATGCCGACCTCCAGCGCTTTTGCCAAACACTGGTTCGCCAGCCGTCAATGGAAGCCCTTCGCGTTCCAGAAGGACGTCTGGGCCGCCGTCAAACGCGGCGAATCGGGCATGCTCCACGCGAGCACTGGCGCGGGCAAGACCTACGCCGTCTGGTTCGCCGCCCTGCAACGCTTCGCCAAGGCCGGGCCCGTCATTCCCAAGGGCAAGCGCAAGCCGGTCATGGCGCCGCTGACCGTGCTATGGATCACGCCCATGCGCGCGCTGGCCGCCGATACCCTGCGCGCCCTGCAGGCACCGGTGGATGAGTTGCAGATCGGCTGGAGCCTGGGCCTGCGCACTGGCGACACCAGCAGCAGTGATCGCGCCAAGCAAACGCGCCGCCTGCCCTCGGCGCTGGTAACCACCCCGGAAAGCCTGACGCTGCTGCTGGCCCGCGACAAGGCTTGCGAGGAGTTGAGCAGCGTCGCCATGGTCGTCGTCGATGAGTGGCACGAGCTGATCGGCAACAAACGCGGCGTGCAGTTGCAGCTGGCATTGGCGCGATTGCGGCAGTGGAACCCGCAGCTCATCGTCTGGGGCATCTCCGCCACCCTGGGTAACCAGGCGCATGCACAGGAAGTGCTGCTACCCGGCCAGCCGAGTGTCAGCGTGCAAGGCGCGCAGGCCAAGACGATCGAGGTCGACACGCTGTTGCCGGCGGCCATCGAACGGTTTCCCTGGGGTGGGCACATGGGTCTGCGCATGCTCGACCAGGTGGTCGCCGAGGTCGAAAGCAGCAACAGTTGCCTGATATTCACCAACACCCGTGCACAGTCCGAAATCTGGTTCCAGGCCATCCTCGATGCGCGCCCGGACTGGGCGGGCATCATCGCCCTGCATCACAGCTCGCTGTCGCGGGAAGTGCGCGAGTGGGTCGAACGGGCCCTCAAGCAAGGCCAGCTCAAGGCGGTGGTGTGTACGTCGAGCCTGGATTTGGGGGTGGACTTCCTGCCGGTGGAACGGGTGCTGCAAATCGGCTCGGCGAAGGGTATCGCGCGCTTGATGCAGCGTGCCGGTCGCTCCGGCCATGCACCGGGTCGGGCATCGCGGGTCACCCTGGTACCGACCCACAGCATGGAACTGGTCGAAGCTGCGGCAGCCCACGATGCCGTCGCGCAGCGACGCATCGAGCCACGCGTGTCACCCGACAAGCCATTGGATGTGTTGGTCCAGCACCTGGTGAGCATGGCGCTGGGCGGCGGTTTCCTGCCCGACGCATTGCTGGTCGAAGTGCGTACCACCTGGGCTTACCGCAACCTGACCGAGGATGAATGGCAGTGGGCCCTGGCGTTCGTGCGCTATGGCGGCCACTCCCTCACTGCCTACCCCGATTACCGTCGAGTCGAGCCTGACGAGCATGGCCTGTGGCGCGTCCCCGACGCACGCCTGGCGCGTCGTCATCGCATGGGCATCGGCACCATCGTCAGCGATGCCAGCCTGCAGTTGAAGTACTGGAGCAAGGGCGGTGGCGGTCGCTCGCTGGGCAGTGTCGAAGAGGGGTTCATCGCCCGTCTCAAACCGGGTGACGGCTTTCTGTTCGCCGGGCGCCAACTGGAGCTGGTGCGGGTCGAGGACATGACCGCCTACGTCAAGCGCAGCACCGCCAAGAAAGCCGCCGTGCCGCGCTGGAATGGCGGGCGCATGCCGCTGTCCGGCGAGCTGGCCGACGCCCTGGTGGCGAAGCTGGGCGCCGCCGCCCGCGGTGAGTACGACAGCCCCGAGATGCGTGCCGTGCGCCCGCTGCTGGAAGTACAGCAACAGTGGTCGGCGCTACCCAGCGAAACCACGTTACTGGCGGAAACGCTGAAGTCGCGCGAAGGCTGGCACCTGTTCATCTACCCCTTCGGCGGTCGCCAGGTGCATCTGGGCCTGGGCAGCCTGCTGGCCTGGCGCCTGGCGCAGCGCCAGCCCCTGACATTCTCCATCGCGGTGAACGACTATGGGCTGGAACTGCTCAGTGCCACCGAGGTGGACTGGGCGGCCCAACTGGACCCTGCATTGCTCAGCGCGCACAACCTGTTGAGCGATGTACTGGCCAGCCTGAACGCTGGCGAACTGGCGCTGCGGCGCTTTCGCGAGATTGCGCGGATCTCCGGCCTGGTGTTCGGCGGTTACCCTGGCTCGCAGAAAAGCACCCGCCAGGTTCAGGCTTCCAGCGGCCTGTTCTTTCAGGTATTCAAGCAATACGACGCCGGCAACCTGCTGCTGACCCAGGCGCAGGAAGAAGTCTTGAAGCAGGAGCTGGAAGTGCAGCGTCTGGAGCATGTACTGCAACAGATCGCCAGTCGGCGTCTGGATATGCACGCGGTCAAGCGTCCGACGCCGCTGGGCTTTCCGCTGCTGGTCGAGCGTTTCCGTGAAAGCCTGAGTTCGGAGAAGCTCGCCGACCGCATACGTCGCATGGTCGGCGACTTGGAGAAAGCCGCAGGATGAGTGAGTATTGCAACGTACAACTGGCAGGCGCCGAGCTATGGCTGCTGGCCGAGAAAGCGGTCTACTGGCCCGAGCACAAGGCCCTGTTGATAGCCGATGCCCACTTCGGCAAGGCAGCGGCCTACCGCAAGCTGGGCCAGCCGGTGCCTCATGGCACCACGGCGAGCAACCTTCAAGTGATTGACCGAATTCTGGAGAAGTATCCCACCGAACACCTGATATTCCTCGGCGACTTTCTACATGCACCGGGATCGCATTCGGCTGGAACGCTGGATGCCTTGGCAGCATGGCGAACGGATGTCGCAGATTTGCGCATCACCCTGATTCGAGGCAACCATGACAAACGCGCGGGCGACCCGCCTGCGGAGCTGCGTTTCGAGGTGGTCACCGAGCCTCTGGAAATGGGCCCGTTCGCATTGCAGCACGAACCCGATCCACACCCGGAGCTGCATGTACTGGCTGGACACATTCACCCGGTCTATCGGCTGCACGGACGTGGCCGCCAAAGCCTGCGCCTGCCGTGCTATCTGCTCAGAGGCAAGGTCAGCCTGCTGCCGGCATTTGGCGCTTTCACCGGTGGCTACAACATGGACAGCGCCGCCGACCAGCGTGTGTACGTGGTCGGCGACGGCGGCGTCTGGCGGGTCGCTTGAGCGTCAGACCACCGGCGCGGGGGGCGGCTCGTCCGGAATGGTCGGGCTGCCTGGCTCCGGTGGTTGCGGGGTATCAGGATCGGGTTGGCCAGGTACGCCGCCAGCCATATGGCCGTAGGAATCGGCCAGAAGCGACCAGGCGAGTAGGCCAATCTGGTTTGGCTGCAGCTGAGCCAGTTGAGCACTGATAGTCGGGTCGATTTTCATAGACACTCCTGAGCAATGGCCCGGAATACGGTGGGTAAACCGGGCAAGTCACTCATATGGAGTAGTAAAATGATAACTAGTTCGCCTCGATGGCTTTCACCTGTCTGCCCACCTGTCTGCCGGAATCAGGTGCGTGGCAGGGTCACGCCGCGCTGGCCCTGATATTTCCCGCCACGATCCTTGTAGGACACCTCGCATTCTTCGTCGGACTCCAGGAACAGCATCTGCGCCACCCCTTCGTTCGCATAGATCTTGGCCGGCAGCGTGGTGGTATTGGAGAACTCCAGGGTCACATGCCCTTCCCATTCCGGCTCCAGCGGCGTGACGTTGACGATGATGCCGCAGCGCGCGTAGGTGCTCTTGCCCAGGCAGATGGTCAGCACGTTGCGTGGAATGCGGAAGTACTCGACCGTGCGCGCCAGGGCAAAGGAGTTGGGTGGGATGATGCAGACGTCGCTCTTGATGTCGACGAAGCTCTTTTCGTCGAAGTTCTTCGGATCTACCGTGGCCGAGTTGATGTTGGTGAACACCTTGAATTCGTCGGCGCAGCGCACGTCGTAGCCGTAGCTGGACACCCCGAAGGAAATCACCCGCTGGGCGCCTTCGCCGCGCACCTGACGCTCGACGTAGGGTTCGATCATGCCGTGTTCCTGCGCCATGCGGCGAATCCACTTGTCCGATTTGATGCTCATGGCGGGTGTCCTGAATAACGAGGTGAATAAAGTCCGAAGCGCATCTTACCGGGCCTCGCGCTGCGGTTCAAAGACTGCCTCGCCCATGGCGCGGCGAACCTGCCACCAGGCTGCGCATGGCCGCCGAGCACTATTTGCAAGAAACCCTGCAAAGACCATTGGCACGTTCCTGAAAAAGGGTTAAGGTGGCGCCACTGTGTTGCTTGTGTCACTGAGAATCTCTACCCGATGTCCAACATCTTCATGAATTTTCCTGCTCTTTGCACTCAGTCTCGGCCAGGGCTTTTCCCGAACCGCAGTTAACTTTGTTCAAGGAGATACACCATGTCCAATCGCCAAACCGGTACCGTCAAGTGGTTCAACGATGAAAAAGGCTTCGGCTTCATCACTCCACAATCCGGTGACGACCTGTTCGTACACTTCAAAGCCATTCAGGCTGACGGCTTCAAAAGCCTGAAAGAAGGCCAGCAGGTCTCTTTCATCGCTACCCGCGGTCAGAAAGGCATGCAAGCTGAAGAAGTTCAAGTCGTATAACTTGAGCTGAACAGCTTCTGAAGAACCCCGCCCTCACCGGCGGGGTTTTTTTATGCCCGCAGTTTGATCTTTTCAGCTACAGGTGACGGCGGGCGCCAGGCGCGCCGTCACTCACTGGGCTGGGCAGTTCAGTCGTCGCTGACGGTAATGCTGGGCATTGCCTGCGCGCTGGCTTCCTGCAACACGATCCGCGCACCGACATGCCGCGCCAGCTCCTGGTAGACCATGGCGATCTGGCTCTCTGGCTCGGCCGCCGCCGTCGGTTTGCCACCGTCGGCCTGTTCGCGAATCAGCATCGACAATGGCAGCGACGCCAGCAGCTCCACGCCGTATTGCGATGCCAGCTTCTCGCCGCCGCCTTCGCCGAAGAGATGTTCGGCATGACCGCAGTTGGAGCAGATGTGCACGGCCATGTTCTCGACCACACCGAGCACGGGAATGTGCACCTTGCGGAACATCTCGACACCCTTGCGGGCGTCCAGCAGCGCCAAGTCCTGAGGCGTGGTGACGATCACCGCACCCGCCACCGGCACCTTCTGCGCCAGGGTCAGCTGAATGTCGCCAGTACCCGGCGGCATGTCGATGACCAGGTAATCGAGGTCGTCCCAGGCAGTCTGGGTGACCAATTGCAACAGCGCGCCCGACACCATCGGACCACGCCAGACCATCGGGGTGTTGTCGTCGGTGAGAAAGGCCATCGACATCACCTCCACGCCATGCGCCTGAATGGGCACGAACCATTTCTGGTCCTTGACCTTGGGCCGAGTACCCTCGGCGATGCCGAACATCACGCCTTGGCTGGGGCCATAGATGTCGGCATCGAGAATGCCCACCCGGGCGCCTTCGCGGGCCAGGGCCAGGGCCAGGTTGGCGGCCGTGGTCGACTTGCCGACTCCACCCTTGCCCGATGCCACGGCCACCACGTTCTTGACGTTGGCCAGGCCGGGAATCTGCGCCTGCGCCTTGTGCGCCTGCACCACGCAATCGATCTGCACGCGAGCGCGGTCGACCCCGTCCAGGTTTTCGATGGCCGTCTGCAGTACCTGGGCCCAGCCATTCTTGAACAGGCCGGCGGCATACCCCAGCTGCAAGCGCACCTGCACCTGCGCGCCATCGATATCGATGGCCTGCACGCACCCGGCACTGACCGGGTCCTGGTTCATATAGGGGTCGGTGTACTGGCGAAGGACGGCTTCCACCGCTGCGCGATTCACGGTGCTCATGGCTACTCCCGATCAAAGACTGAGCAAAACAGGCGGCTATCCTAACGCGTCTGCCCGGACACCGGCAGATTGGATTTACGCGCCCGCCGGAGCCAGTCTGCTGCATCGGCGCGCGGCGCCCAGATTATTCAGCATACCTTTGGCCCTGCGCCCCCCAATCCGTTAGAATCAGCGCCTTTTCAAAAGCGGGAGACAGGCAGCATGGCGCAGCAGTATCAACCGGGGCAACGCTGGATCAGCGACAGCGAAGCGGAACTCGGCCTGGGCACCGTCCTGGCCCAGGACGGTCGCTTGCTCACCGTGCTCTACCCGGCCACCGGCGAAACCCGCCAGTACGCATTGCGCAATGCTCCGTTGACGCGCGTGCGCTTTTCTCCAGGCGATGTGATCACCCACTTCGAAGGCTGGAAACTGACCGTCCGCGAGGTCGACGATGCCGACGGCCTGTTGGTCTACCACGGCCTCAATGCGCAGAACGAGCAACGCACGCTGCCTGAAACCCAGCTGTCCAATTTCATCCAGTTCCGCCTGGCCAGCGACCGCCTGTTCGCCGGCCAGATCGACCCACTGCCGTGGTTTTCGCTGCGCTACAACACCCTGGAACACACCAGCAAGCAGTTGCAGTCCTCGCTCTGGGGCCTGGGCGGCGTGCGTGCGCAACCCATCGCGCACCAGTTGCACATTGCCCGCGAAGTCGCCGACCGCATCGCCCCGCGTGTATTGCTGGCCGACGAAGTGGGCCTGGGCAAGACCATCGAAGCCGGCCTGGTGATTCATCGCCAGCTGCTGTCCGGGCGAGCCAGCCGCGTGCTGATCCTGGTCCCGGAAAACCTGCAGCACCAATGGCTGGTGGAAATGCGCCGGCGCTTCAACCTGCAGGTGGCCCTGTTCGATGCCGAGCGCTTCATCGAAAGCGATGCCAGCAACCCCTTCGAGGACGCGCAACTGGCGCTGGTCTCGCTGGAATGGCTGACCGAAGATGAAAAGGCCCAGGATGCGTTGTTCGCCGCCGGCTGGGACCTGCTGGTGGTCGACGAGGCCCATCACCTGGTCTGGCACGAGGAAAAGGCCAGCCCGCAGTACTCGCTGGTCGAGCAACTGGCCGAAGTCATCCCCGGCGTTCTGCTGCTCACCGCCACCCCGGAGCAACTGGGCCAGGACAGCCACTTCGCACGCCTGCGCCTGCTCGATCCGAACCGTTTCCATGACCTGGCGGCCTTTCGTGCCGAAAGCGAAAACTATCGTCCGGTCGCCGAAGCCGTGCAGGAACTGCTCGACAAGGGCAGCTTGTCGAGCACCGCGCAACAGACCATCCATGGGCTGCTTGGCGCCCAGGGCGACACACTGGTCGCCGCGGTCAATGCGGGCGACGAGGAAGCCGGCCCTCGGCTGATCCGCGAACTGCTCGATCGCCACGGCACCGGGCGCGTATTGTTCCGCAACACCCGCGCCGCCGTGCAGGGCTTCCCCGAACGCAAGCTGCACCCCTACCCACTGCCGTGCCCGGACGCCTACCTGGAGCTGCCGCTGGGCGAACACGCCGAGTTGTACCCGGAAGTCGGCTTCCAGGCTCAGGCCGAGGACAGCGACGCCGAACGCTGGTGGCGCTTCGATCCGCGGGTGGAATGGCTGATCGACACGCTCAAGATGCTCAAGCGCACCAAGGTGCTGGTCATCTGCGCTCACGCCGAAACCGCGATGGACCTGGAAGACGCCCTGCGCGTGCGCTCCGGCACCCTGGCCACGGTGTTCCACGAAGGCATGAGCATTCTGGAGCGGGACCGCGCCGCGGCCTACTTCGCCGATGAAGAATTTGGCGCGCAGGTGCTGATCTGTTCGGAAATCGGCAGCGAGGGCCGCAACTTCCAGTTCGCCCACCATCTGGTGCTGTTCGACCTGCCTGCGCACCCCGACCTGCTCGAGCAGCGCATCGGCCGTCTCGACCGAATCGGCCAGAAACACATCATCGAGCTGCATGTGCCGTACCTGGAAAACAGCCCGCAGGAACGCCTGTTCCAGTGGTACCACAGCGCGCTCAATGCCTTTCTCAACACCTGTCCTACGGGTAACGCGTTGCAGCACCAGTTCGGTCCGCGCCTGCTGCCGATGCTGGAAAACGCCGACGACGGTGAGTGGCAAGCGCTGATCGACGAGGCGCGCAGCCGCCGTGAGTCGCTGGAAAGCGAGCTGCACACCGGGCGCGACCGACTGCTGGAGCTCAACTCCGGCGGCGACGGCGAAGGCCAGGCTCTGGTGGCTGCCATCGAAGAGCAGGACGATCAATTCGCCCTGCCGATCTACATGGAAACCCTCTTCGATGCCTTCGGCATCGACAGCGAAGACCATTCCGACAACGCGTTGATCCTGCGCCCCAGCGAGAAGATGCTCGATGCCAGCTTTCCGCTCGGCGACGACGAAGGCGTGACCATCACCTACGACCGCGAGCAGGCGTTGTCGCGCGAGGACATGCAGTTCATCACCTGGGAGCACCCCATGGTGCAGGGCGGCATGGACCTGGTACTGGCGGGCTCGATGGGCAACACCGCCGTGGCGCTGATCAAGAACAAGGCGCTCAAGCCAGGCACCGTGCTGCTGGAACTGCTTTACGTCAGCGAAGTGGTCGCGCCGCGCTCGCTGCAGCTGGGCCGCTACTTGCCGCCTGCGGCGCTGCGCTGCCTGCTCGACACCAATGGCAACGACCTGGCATCGCGAGTGTCGTTCGAAACCCTCAACGATCAGCTCGAAAGCGTCCCCAAGGCCAGCGCCAACAAGTTCATCCAGGCGCAGCGCGATGTGCTCGCACCGCGCATCACCGCCGGCGAGAGCAAGATCGCGCCGCGGCATGCCGAACGCGTCGCACAGGCGCAGCACCGCCTGGCTGCCGAAACGGAAGAGGAACTGGCACGCTTGACGGCGTTGCAGGCGGTCAATCCGACCGTCCGGGACAGCGAACTGGTTGCCCTGCGCAAACAGCGTGAAGACGGCCTGGCCATGCTCGACAAGGCTGCCCTGCGCCTGGAAGCCATTCGCGTGCTGGTAGCCGGCTGACCGCTGCCTTCCCGCGCGGGCGTGAGCCTGCGCGGGAGGGCGTTACCGAATCACCCTGACTGTTACTGGCCGTGTCGCCAGCGTTCGCTGGCACGCGGATGGTTGCCGATGACCACGATCAGCAGTTGCGAAGACCGGCGCGTTTGACCTCGACCACGCACCGCCGTGGTGCATGCATTATTCCCCTGCCCTTTCCTGGATCACTACCCACGGTGACACCACCACCGCCCAGAGCACCGGATCGCGTTCGCAGAAATCCAAGGCCCGCGGCGCAGACAGCTTCTCGACCTTTCCATCGGCCAGCCATTGGGCGACTTCGGCATGCTTGTCTTCGGCCAACGCCTGCCCTACGGTGATCAAATCCAGGCCAGGCTCGACCCACAACAGGGCACCCTTGGCAAAGAAGGGCTGCAATGCCTGCCATTCGATAATTGCGGTCTCGCCAAGCAATTTGGCATAGAGGGTGCTAGCGTCTTCAGTCATGGGTTTCACCGTCAGGAAAAAATCGGCGCCATGATAGCGGTCCGAGTTGTCTGGAAAAACCCGGTTGCAATATATAGATTCGAGTTTTGCCCCGACAAACCGGCTTTATTCGTCTGGCCGGACGCCAGCATGTACTTGAATCTATAACTTTATGTCGATTTAGCGACAACCGATCGCTTTCGCTGCAAACGCCAGCTTTCCAACCGGCAAACCGGCGCTCTACACTGTACCGGTACAGTTGTCGGGTGCAGATTCGGATGTCGTCTGCCATGGCTCGCCGAGGGGGTAAAGCGGTGAGTGTGGCCAAGATTCGGTCCGCCGCCTGTTCGGCCAGGACTATAAAAACTACAACGCAAAAATGGAGCACTAATGAATAAGCAGATTTCCAAACTGTTTGCCGCTCTGGTTCTGGCCGGCGTCGCCAGCCACTCGATGGCAGCCGACACCATCAAGATCGGCATCGCCGGGCCCAAGACCGGCCCGGTTGCCGAATACGGCGTCATGCAGTTCAACGGCGCGAAGATGGCTATCGAGCAGATCAACGCCAAGGGCGGCGTTGACGGCAAGCAGCTCGTAGCCGTCGAATACGACGACGCCTGCGATCCCAAGCAGGCCGTTGCGGTGGCCAACAAGGTGGTCAATGACGGCGTCAAGTTCGTCGTTGGTCACCTGTGCTCCAGTTCCGCCCAGCCGGCATCCGATGTCTACGAAGACGAAGGCATCATCATGGTGACCCCGGCGGCCACCAGCCCCGACATTACCGCCAAGGGCAAGAAGCTGGTATTCCGTACCATCGGCCTGGACAGCGCCCAGGGCCCTGCCGCCGGCAACTACATCGCCGATGTGGTCAAACCCAAGATCGTTGCCGTCGTCCACGACAAGCAGCAGTACGGCGAAGGCATTGCCACGGCGGTCAAGACCACGCTTGAAGGCAAGGGCGTGAAAGTCGCCGTGTTCGAAGGCATCAACGCCGGCGACAAGGATTTTTCATCGCTGATTGCCAAGCTCAAGCAGGCCAACGTCGACTTCGTCTACTACGGCGGCTACCACCCCGAGCTGGGCCAGATCCTGCGCCAGTCCAAGGAGAAAGGCCTGAACGCCAAGTTCATGGGCCCTGAAGGCGTGGGCAACGATTCCATCTCGCAGATCGCAGGCGAAGCCTCCGAAGGCCTGCTGGTCACCTTGCCCAAGTCTTTCGACAAGGATCCTGAAAACATCGCGCTGACCAAGGCATTCCAGGACAAGAAGCAAGACCCGAGCGGTCCGTTCGTTTACCCGTCGTACTCGGCCGTGCAAGTGATTGCCGACGGCATCACCGCCGCCAAGAGCGAAGACACCGACAAAGTGGCCGAGGCCATCCACGCCGGTACCTTCAAGACGCCCATGGGCGATCTGAGCTATGACGCCAAGGGCGATCTGAAGAACTTCCAGTTCGTGGTCTACGAGTGGCATTTCGGCAAACCCAAGACCGAAGCCGCCCAGTAAGCCTGGCAACACCCCCACAAAGCCCACTGCATCGCAGTGGGCTTTGTTTTACGAGTGACGGGTACGGCCGGTGCGAACCACCGGCCGGCCCCCTGAAAATCTTGAAACCGTGACCAGCGGTTCACCTGCCCTGCCCGGCAACACTGCGCCAAGGAGAGCGCTCGGGACATGGCTGGAGAAATGCGAACAGGTTTTTAGGAGCGCGGTAAATGCCTGAATTATTCCATTACATGCAGCAGTTGGTGAATGGCCTGACCATCGGCAGCACCTATGCATTGATCGCCATCGGCTACACGATGGTGTACGGCATCATCGGCATGATCAACTTCGCCCATGGCGAGGTGTACATGATCGGTTCGTATGTCACCTTCATCGTTCTGGCTGGCCTGGCCATGCTAGGCATCCACAGTCTTCCGGTACTGATGATCGCCGGCTTCGCCGCCGCCATCCTGGTCACCAGTGCCTATGGCTACAGCATCGAACGTGTCGCCTATCGACCGCTGCGCAACAGCAACCGGTTGATCCCGCTGATCTCGGCGATCGGCATGTCGATCTTCCTGCAGAATTCGGTGCAGCTGTCCCAGGGTTCCGGCAACTTCGCCATTCCCAATCTGCTCCCCGGCAGCCTGACCTTCGGCCCCGGTGGTGCCGAGGAAGTACAGATTTCCTACATGCAGATTCTGGTATTCCTGGTCACGCTGGGCGCGATGTACGGCCTGACGCTGTTCATTTCCCGCTCACGCATGGGTCGCGCCTGCCGCGCCTGCGCCGAGGACATGAAAATGGCCAACCTGCTGGGCATCAACACCAACGCGATCATCGCCCTCACCTTCGTGATCGGCGCGGCACTGGCCGCAGTCGCGGCCGTGCTGTTGAGCATGCAGTATGGCGTGATCAACCCCAGCGCCGGCTTCCTGGTCGGGCTAAAGGCCTTCACCGCAGCGGTGCTGGGCGGTATCGGCAGCATTCCAGGTGCCATGCTGGGTGGCCTGGTGCTGGGCGTAGCCGAAGCGTTCGGCGCGGATATCTTTGGTGACCAGTACAAGGACGTCGTGTCGTTCGGCCTGCTGGTCCTGGTTCTATTGTTCCGTCCGACCGGCATCCTGGGCCGTCCGGAGGTTGAGAAAGTATGAGCAAGTCTCTTAGATCCGCGCTTTTCAGCGCGGCACTGGTGTGGGCCGTGGCCTATCCGGTACTGGGCCTGAAACTGGCCTTCTCCGGCGTTACCCTGGTTGTGCAGAACGCCAGCACCGGCACCCTGCTGACCATTGCCGGCTGTTCGCTGCTGATGTTCCTGCGGGTGCTGTTCGCCGAGCGCATCGGTGGCCTGCGCCGCGATTCGAGCAGGCCGCTGATACCGGCCAAGGCCTCGAACTTCCTCACCCTGCCCAGCACTCAGCGCTGGTTCATCCTGGCCCTGGTGGTGCTGGCGTTCATCTGGCCGTTCTTCGGTTCGCGTGGCGCGGTCGACATCGCAACCCTGATCCTGATCTACGTGATGCTCGGCCTGGGCCTGAACATCGTGGTCGGCCTGGCTGGCCTGCTCGACCTGGGTTACGTGGGTTTCTATGCGGTCGGCGCCTACGGCTATGCCCTGCTCTCGCATTATTTCGGCCTGAGTTTCTGGGAGTGCCTGCCACTGGCAGGTCTGCTGGCGGCAACCTTCGGTTTCCTCCTGGGCTTCCCGGTGCTGCGCCTGCGTGGTGATTACCTGGCCATCGTGACCTTGGGCTTCGGGGAAATCATCCGGATATTCCTGCGCAACCTCACCGACATCACCGGCGGCCCTAACGGCATCAGCAACATCGAAAAGCCGACGTTCTTCGGCCTTTCGTTCGAGCGTCGCGCAGCCGAGGGCAGCCAGACCTTCTACCAGTTCTTCGGCCTGGAATACAGCCCGATCGGCAAGGTCATCTTTCTCTACCTGATCGCCCTGCTGATGGCCCTGGCGGCGCTGTTCGTCATCAACCGCTTGCTGCGCATGCCCATCGGACGAGCCTGGGAAGCGCTGCGTGAGGACGAGATTGCCTGCCGCGCGCTGGGCCTCAACCCGACCGTGATCAAGCTCTCCGCGTTCACCCTGGGCGCGGCATTCGCAGGCTTCGCAGGGAGTTTCTTCGCAGCACGGCAAGGCCTGGTCACCCCGGAATCGTTCACCTTCATCGAGTCGGCGATCATTCTTGCCATCGTTGTGCTGGGGGGCATGGGCTCGCAACTGGGGGTGATCCTCGCCGCCATCGTGATGATCCTGCTGCCTGAATTGATGCGTGAGTTCAGTGACTACCGCATGTTGATGTTCGGCGCCCTGATGGTGCTGATGATGATCTGGCGTCCGCAAGGCTTGCTTCCGATGCAGCGTCCCCACCTGGAGCTGCGCAAATGAGCCAGAACATTCTGCAAGTCACCGACCTGAGCATGCGCTTCGGCGGCCTGCTGGCGGTCAACGGCGTGGCCCTGAGCGTGAAGGAAAAGCAGGTGGTGGCCCTCATCGGCCCCAACGGCGCCGGCAAGACCACGGTGTTCAATTGCCTGACCGGCTTCTACAAGCCCAGCGGCGGTACCATCCTGCTCGATGGCCAGCCGATCCAGGGCCTGCCTGGCCATCAGATCGCTCGCAAGGGCGTGGTGCGCACCTTCCAGAACGTGCGGCTGTTCAAGGAAATGACCGCACTGGAAAACCTGCTGATCGCCCAGCATCGGCACTTGAACACCAATTTTTTCGCCGGCCTGTTCAAGACGCCCAACTTTCGCAAGAGCGAAAGGGATGCCATGGAGTACGCCGAGTACTGGCTGGAAAAGGTCAACCTCAAGGAGTTCGCCAATCGCACCGCAGGGACGCTCGCCTACGGGCAGCAGCGCCGCCTGGAGATTGCCCGCTGCATGATGACCCGGCCGCGCATGCTGATGCTCGACGAACCGGCGGCCGGTCTCAACCCGCGCGAAACCGACGACCTCAAGGCGCTGATCGGGTTGCTGCGTGAAGAGCACAACGCAACCGTGCTGCTGATCGAGCACGACATGAAACTGGTCATGAGCATTTCCGACCACATCGTCGTGATCAACCAGGGCACGCCCCTGGCCGATGGTACGCCGGAGCAGATCCGCGACAATCCTGACGTCATCAAAGCCTACCTGGGGGAAGCGTAAATGCTGCAGTTCGAAAACGTTTCTACCTTCTACGGCAAGATCCAGGCGCTGCACGGGGTCAATGTGGAGGTTCGCCAGGGCGAGATCGTCACTCTGATCGGTGCCAACGGCGCGGGCAAGTCAACCCTGCTGATGACCCTGTGCGGCGCGCCGCGGGCGCACTCGGGGAGCATTCGCTACATGGGCGAGGAGCTGGTGGGCAAGGAGTCAGCGGAGATCATGCGCAAGAGCATCGCCGTGGTGCCCGAAGGGCGTCGCGTGTTCGCGCGCCTGACTGTTGAGGAAAACCTGGCCATGGGCGGGTTCTTCACCGACAAGGGCGACTACGAGGAGCAGATGGACAAGGTCCTGGCCTTGTTCCCGCGGCTCAAGGAACGCTTCAGCCAGCGCGGGGGCACCATGTCGGGCGGTGAGCAGCAGATGCTTGCCATCGGCCGCGCGCTGATGAGCAAGCCCAAGCTGCTGTTGCTCGATGAACCCTCCCTGGGGCTGGCACCGATCATCATCCAGCAGATCTTCGACATCATCGAGCAGTTGCGCCGTGATGGGGTCACGGTGTTCCTGGTCGAGCAGAACGCCAACCAGGCCCTGAAGATCGCCGACCGTGCCTACGTGCTGGAAAACGGCCGGGTGGTCATGCAAGGCAGCGGCGAAACCCTGCTCACCGACCCCAAGGTGCGCGAGGCCTACCTGGGCGGTTGAGCGGGCCGCCAGGCTTGTGCGCCCCGCTACCTGTAGGAGCGGTCCGCGGCCGCGAAGGCATCACCGCGGCTCGACTGACAGACCGCGGTAAGTCCTTCGCGGCCGCGGACCGCTCCTACGGCAGACCGTGAGGCGGAGCGGACGACGTAGTCCCGTCGTCCCTGCGAACACGCTTTTCACGGGCCCTGTGCTACCGTGCTCCTCATCGTTCAGGAGACCCACGATGCACCTGCCCCGCTCCCTCGCCATGCTCGCCCTGCTGCCACTGCTCGCCAGCTGCCAGTCCATCTTCAACCGCGCTGCGGATGCCCCTTCCACTGCAGGCCTGACCCGCATGCAAGGCGCCCTGCAGGGCGACAACGGCCGGCTGTTCTTTCAGCCCTGTGGTGACCCGCGCCGCTATGCGGTAACCGACAGCAATGACACCGGGGTATTGCAGGAGGCCTCGCAACTGGCCGGCAATCGCCCTGTGGTGTATGCCGACCTGCGCGGACGTTTCGACGCCAGCACCAACGGCAGCACCGATGGCCAACTGCGCCTGCAGCAGCTGTATCGACTCGATCGCTCGCTGGCCGCGTGCAAGGACCCGGACTTCAAACTGTCCAGCCTGAGCGCCGCTGGCGAGTCCCCGCGCTGGCAGGTCAGGGTGACCGGCCAGGGCATGATCGTGGATCGCGAAGGTCAGGCTCCCCTGGCCTTGCCCTATGTCGAGGAACAGGTCGGCGATGGCCGCTTCAACCTGTCCACCGAGGCCAACGGCCAGCGCATCGAGCTGTGGGTGGCACCGCAACGCTGCGTCGATACGCGCAATCAGGGTGTGCAATTCCTCGCTGCCGAACTGCGCGTCAACGGCGAAGTGCAGCGTGGCTGCGCGACCTTCGGCGGCGCCCGCAACCAGTAAGCTGCACCGTCCAGCGTTTTTTACCTGACGACGGGCAGCGCATCGCGTTTATAATGCCGGGTTCTGTTATGCCCCCGGGGCGCGCCCGGATTTTTGGACCTGTCATGCTACGAATCACCGAACTCAAGTTGCCCCTGGACCACTCCGACGACGCCCTGCAGCCTGCCATCGTGCAGCGCCTGGGCATCGCCGACGCCGACCTGCTCGACTTCACTCTATTCAAACGCAGCTACGATGCGCGCAAGAAGAACAGCGAACTGCAGTTCATCTACACCGTCGATCTGCAAGTGCGCGACGAAGCCGCGGTGCTCGAGCGTTTCGCCGATGACCACAACGTCAACGTGGCCCCGGATGTGAGCTACAAGGTAGTCGGGCATGCGCCAGGGGACTATGCCCAGCGCCCTCTGGTCGTGGGTTTCGGCCCCTGCGGGATCTTCGCCGCCCTGCTGCTGGCGCAGATGGGCTTCAAGCCCATGGTGCTCGAGCGTGGCAAGGAGGTGCGCCAGCGCACCAAGGACACCTGGGGCCTGTGGCGCAAGAACGTGCTGAACGCCGAGTCCAACGTGCAATTCGGCGAGGGCGGTGCCGGCACCTTTTCCGATGGCAAGCTCTACAGCCAGATCAAGGACCCACAGCACCATGGGCGCAAGGTTCTGCACGAGTTCGTCAAGGCTGGAGCGCCCGAGGAAATCCTCTACGTCAGCAAACCGCACATCGGCACGTTCCGCCTGACCGGCATGGTCGAGAACATGCGCCAGCAGATCATCGCGCTGGGCGGCGAGATCCGCTTCGAGCAGAAAGTCACCGACCTGCTGGTCGATGGCGAGCGGCTGCAGGGAGTGGTTCTGGAAAGCGGCGAGCAGTTGCTCTCCAACCATGTGGTCATGGCCCTGGGACACAGCGCCCGGGATACCTTTCGCATGCTGCACGCGCGCAATGTGTTCATGGAAGCCAAGCCCTTCTCCATCGGTTTTCGCGTGGAGCACCCGCAGGGCATCATCGACCGCGCCCGGCTGGGCAAGTACGCCGGCCACCCGAAGCTGGGTGCCGCTGACTACAAACTGGTCCACCACGCCAAGAATGGCCGCTCGGTGTACAGCTTCTGCATGTGCCCCGGCGGTACCGTGGTCGCGGCCACGTCCGAACCGGGTCGCGTGGTCACCAACGGCATGAGCCAGTATTCGCGCAACGAGCGCAATGCCAACTCAGGCATCGTCGTCGGCATCACCCCGGAACAGGACTATCCCGGCGGCCCGCTGGCCGGCATCGAACTGCAGGAACAGCTCGAGTCCACGGCGTACCTGCTGGGTGGCAGCAACTATCAGGCGCCGGCGCAATTGCTGGGCGACTTCGTTGCCGGCAAGCCTTCCACAGCACTGGGCAGCGTCGAGCCTTCGTACAAACCGGGGGTCACGCTGGGCGACCTGGCACTGTCGCTGCCGGCTTTCGCCATCGAAGCGATCCGCGAGGCCCTGCCGGCATTCGAACGCCAGATCAAAGGCTTCTCGATGCATGACGCCGTGCTGACCGGCATCGAGACACGCACGTCCTCGCCCCTGCGCATCACCCGTGGTGCCGACTACCAGAGCCTGAACCTCAAGGGTCTGTTCCCGGCCGGTGAAGGTGCTGGCTATGCGGGCGGGATCCTCTCCGCCGGCGTGGACGGCGTACGTATCGCCGAAGCCGTAGCGCGGGATATTCTGGGTCTGCACTGACCCTTCGCCACTGCGTATTGGCATTGCCTGGAAAACGCATGCCGCTCACGCCTCAAGCGGGCGCAAAAAAACCGGCCTAGGCCGGTTTTTTCGTCGACGAGTTCGCTTAGTGCGAGACGCGGCTGGTGCCGTCTACCGTCATGATGCGTACACGCTCGCCGACACGGAACACTTCGTTCTCCTGTACGGCCTGAACGTAGGCACGCATGCTGCCGTCGTCCTCGCGCACGGTGATTTCCACACCCTGTGTGCGGGTGAATCCTTCTTCGGTGGCCGAGCCCAGCAGACCGCCAGCCACGGCGCCGATCACGGCAGCGACGATGCTGCCGCGACCGCCACCGACTGCACTGCCGGCAACACCACCGACCACGGCACCCGCGCCACCGCCGATCGGTGTCTTGGTGCCTTCGATCTTGACCGGACGCAGCGACTCGATGGTGCCCATGCGCACGGTTTGCACACGGCGCGCCTCGTCGCGCGAGTAGGAGTCGCCCGACAGGTTGGAGGCACATCCGCCCAGCAGCAGGGACATCGTGGTGAAGCAGGCAACTAGCAGAACTGACTTGCGCATTTTGGCAGGACTCCATGGGACATGTGTGCATTAGACGCCGCAGGCCAACGGCTGTCACGACACGGTCTATAAAAATTTACGTCAAAGGTGCGTCAAAGGGCGCAGACGCGGGCCTGGATGCTCGACAAGCCACTGAACGTCTGGACAACGGGCAATGGCAAAAGGTCAAGGCAGGGTCAGGGAGCCAGACGTTCGCGAACCCACGAACCGGCTTGCAAGCGATAGTTGAGGCGGTCGTGCAGGCGACTGGGACGCCCCTGCCAGAACTCGATTCGATCAGCCACCAAGCGATAACCACCCCAGTGCGCGGGGCACTCGGGCTCGACAGCGCTGAAGCGCTGCTCGGTTGCCTGCAGCAGCGCTTGCAGCTCGCTGCGATCAGCAATGACCTGGCTCTGCGGCGAGGCCCAGGCACCGAGGCGACTGCCAAGGGGACGGACCCGATAGTAGGCATCGGATTCGGCCGCGCTGACCTTGTTCACCCGCCCTTCTATTCGCACTTGTCGCTCGAGGGTAGGCCAGAAGAAGGTCATGGCCGCAAACGGCCGATCTGCCAGCTGCTGGCCCTTGGCACTGTCGTAGTTGCTGAAGAAGGTGAAACCCTGATCATCCAGGCCCTTGAGCAGCAACACGCGACAATGGGGACGACCTTCGGCATCGACGGTGGCCAGCGTCATCGCGTTGGCTTCCACCGGCGCCTGCTCGGTCTGGACTGCCTCGCCGAACCACTGGCGAAACAGCGCGAAGGGCTCGGACGGTGCCTGTGCCTCGTCCAGCCCATCACGGGTGTAACTACGGCGCATGTCGGCCAGGGCTTGCGTCATGGCAGCAATCCTTGCATCAGTGCGCCTTGGCCTGGTCGTTGCTCACGGCTTTCTTGGCGACGGCTTTCTTGGCCTCGGTTTTCTTGGCAGCCGGGGCGGCTTTCTTGGCCACGGCTGGCTTGGCTGCGGTTTTCTTCGCGGTTGCAGCCTTGGCAGGCGCCTTGGCGGCAGGTTTGGCAACCGGTGCAGGCACGGCCTTGACGTCCTGGGTGGCAAGCATTTCAGCGGCAGTGAAGGTCGGCTGGTTGTACTTGGCCAGCAGGGCCAGCATGGTGTTCTGCGGGGTCAGGAGAATTTCCACGCGACGATTGAGCGAACGACCTTCGACACTGTCGTTGGCGGCACGGGGCATGACCGAACCCATGCCACGCAGCATCAGGCGGTCACGCTGCAGACCGCTGAGGCGGAAGATCGAGGCGATCGACTGCGCACGCTCCTGGCTCAGTTTCTGGTTCAACGGCCCGGGGCCGCTGGTGTCGGCATGGCCCAGGACCAGCACGGCTGTCTTGTGATCGGCGTCGATGGCCTTGGCCACGCGGGTGATCGGGCCGAGGCTGATCGGCAGCAGCATCGAAGGCCGGTCGGGGTTGAACGAGGAGTCGACCGGTGCGGTGATCACCAGCAGGTCTTCGCGACGCTCGAGTTCGAACTTGCTGTCCTTGATGGCTTCGCGCAGCTTCGGCTCGTAGGCGTCGAGCCAGGCCTGGGTGACCTTGGGGTCGACCTTCGGCACGTCGGCAACCTTGGCCTGGGCAGGGGTGCTGCTGGCGCCGAACGGCCACCACCAACGGCTTTCGCTGTCGGACTTGGAATCGGCCTTGGCCACCTTGTCGGTGATGGCCTGCTCGACTTCCTTGTCAGCCGCCTTGCTGGCGACTGCGTCACGGCCAAATGGCCACCAGGCATGCCCGCCCTGGGCCGAGGAATCCTGGGGAGTTTGAGCACAACCGGTAGCGGCCAGGCACAAGGCAAACGCGATGGATTTATTCGGTGACATGGTGCATTCCACAAGGTGTTGGTAAATACAAACCGGTTTAACAAACCGGCCTAAATTGTTGATTGATAGAGTAGAGCAGTCATAGCCTAATGGGCGACCGCTGGTCGATTTGTGATCAATCGCTTCAGAGGCAACTGCGTAGAACGCGCACCAGATGCTGTGCTCGCGGGTCCATCAGTATATAGGGGCCCAGTGTGTTCACGGCAAAACCAAAGGCAACATCATGTTCCGGATCGGCGAAGCCGACCGCCCCCCCTGCCCCAGGATGACCGAAGGCGCCGGCCCCCAAGCCGAAAGTGGCGTTGGCCACCTGCGGCTGGTCGAGCATACAGCCCAGTCCGAATCGTGTAGGCGTCATCAAAGTCTTGTCCATGCCCAGGCTGTGCTCCCGGGTAAGCTCGGCGAGCATGTCGGATTCGAGCAGGCTTCCATCGAGCAAACCAGCGTAGAAACCAGCCAGGCTGCGGGCATTGCCATGGCCGTTCGCCGCAGGCTGTTGCATGCGTCGCCACTCTGGCTTGTTGGTACTGGTCAGCACCGATGGCGGATTGGTGAAGGCGCGCGTGGCCATGGCCGCGGGTTCGCGCATGGTCACCTGCAACAGACGCTGGGCCGCTTCGTCGCCGACATTGCCCTTGCCGCGGGCGATGTGCGCGACGCGGTGGAACTCCTCATCCGCCAGCCCGACATGGAAATCAAGCCCCAGGGGTTTGGCCACCCGCGCCACGATGGATTCGCCTGGCCCGCGGTTATCGACCCGCCGCAGCAGTTCGCCGACCAGCCAGCCGTAGGTAATGGCCGCATAGCCATGCCCGGTACCCGGTTGCCACCACGGCGTTTCCGCCGCCAGCGCGGCGGTCATCCGTGGCCAGTCGTAGAGTGCTTCGGGCGGCAGCATGTCGCGCAAGGCTGGCAGGCCGGCCTGATGGCAGAGCAGATGGCGCAAGGTGATCGACTGTTTGCCGGCGGCGGCGAATTCCGGCCAGTAGCGGGCCACCGGAGCGTCCAGCGCCAGCTTGCCCTCGGCCACCAGCTGCAGAGCGGTCACGGCAGTGAAGGTCTTGGTGCAGGAGAACAGGTTGAGGATGGTGTCGCTGTGCCAGGCCTGGGTACCGTCCTTGTCGGCGGTACCGGCCCAGAGATCGACGACCGTCTCGCCACCCACCTGGATGCACAGCGCGGCGCCGCGCTCCTGAGGGTTGTCGAACAATGCCGCGAACGCTTCACGCACGGCTTCGAACTGCAACTCGAAGTGACCTTGTATCTGCACCCTGACTCCCATCGACCACGCCGCGAAAAATGAAGCGCATTGTTTCAGCGATTCAGCGCTTTGTGAACCGCCCTGCCCTCGATTATCGTCGCGCCGGAGCCGTGCGGGCCGTCAGGAAATCTCCCGGCGGAACGGTGGCAATGCGTTGAGGATGGCCTTGCCGTAGCGCTGGGTGACCAGGCGTCGATCGAGCAGCGTGATGGTGCCGCGATCCTGCTCGGTACGCAGCAATCGCCCGCAGGCCTGGATCAGGCGCAGCGAGGCATCGGGCACGGCGATTTCCATGAACGGGTTGCCACCGCGCGCCTCGATCCATTCGGCCAGCGCCGCCTCCACCGGATCGTCAGGCACTGCGAAGGGGATCTTGGCGATGATCACATGCTCGCAATAGGCACCGGGCAAGTCGACGCCTTCGGCGAAGCTGGCGAGACCGAACAACACGCTGGAGTCCCCGCCATCGACACGCGCCTTGTGCTTGTTCAGGGTTTCCTGCTTGGACAGGTTGCCCTGGATGAACACCTGCTTGCGCCAGTCGCGGTCCAGGCCGTCGAACACGTCCTGCATCTGTTTGCGCGAGGAAAACAGTACCAGGGTTCCACGATAGCCTTCGACCAGGTCCGGCAGGTCGCGGATGATCGCAGCGGTGTGCGCCGCCGCATCGCGGGGGTCGGCTCGCAGGTCGGGGACGCGCAGCACCCCGGCCTGTTCATGGTGAAAGGGGCTGGGCACGATGGCGGTCACCGAGGCCTTGGGAATCCCGGCGCGCATGCGGAAACGGTCGAACTTGCCCAATGCGGTCAGGGTAGCCGATGTCACCAAGGCACCGTAGGCGACGTTCCACAGGTTGCGGCGCAGCATCTCAGCCGCCAGGATCGGGCTGGCATTGACTTCGATATCGTACAGCGCACCGCCATCGGCCAGGGTCAGCCAGCGCGCCATGGGCGGACTGTCTTCGGGGTCTTCGGCGGTGAAGGCCGTCCACAATTCCCAACTGCCCTGAGCGCGAGCCAGCAGGCTGCCGAACAGCGGGTACCATTCCTCGGCCTGATGGCTGGCAATGCCCACGTTCTTTTCGCCGTCCATGCCTTCCTTGAGCAACTCGCTCAAGCGGGTGAACAGGTCGGTCAGTTTGGAAAAGCCCTTCTTCAGCTCGATGCCCATTTCCCGCATATGCTCGGGCACCACCCCGCCGACGAAGCGATGGCGTGGGCGCTCACGGCCTTCCATGTCTTCGCCGGGCTTGAAGTCCGCCAGTTGCTCGCAGGCGCTGAACATGAACTGCTGCTGGGTCTTGATCTCACGGGCCAGCTCCGGCACCTGCTCGATCAAGCGCCCCAGGTCACCCGGCAGCGGGTGCTGGGCGAGCAGCTTGGTCAGGTTCTTGGCCGTGGTTTCCAGCCAGTCGGCTGTAGAGCGCAATCGGCTGTAGTGAGCGAAATGGCCGATCGCCTTGTCAGGCAGGTGATGGCCTTCATCGAATACGTACAACGTGTCGCGCGGATCGGGCAGCACTGCCCCGCCGCCCAATGCCAGGTCGGCCAGTACCATGTCATGGTTGGTGACGATCACATCGACCTTGCCCATGCCTTCGCGGGCCTTGTAGAAGGTGCACTGGGCAAAGTTAGGGCAATGGCGGCTGGTGCACTGGCTGTGGTCGGTGGTCAGGCGCGACCATTGCTGATCTTCCAGGGCCACCGGCCAGCTGTCGCGGTCACCGTCCCATTTGTTGCCAGCCAGTTTCTCGATCATGCTGGTGAACAGTTTCTGGCTCGCCTCGTCGACCTCGATCTTGAAACCTTCCTCTTCGAACAGCTGCGCGGTCGCGCTCTGCGCGTGTCCTTCCTGCAGCAGCACGTCGAGTTTGGACAGGCACAGGTAGCGTCCGCGGCCCTTGGCCAGCGAGAAGGTGAAGTTCAGCCCGCTGTTGCGCATCAGGTCGGGCAGATCCTTGAACACGATCTGTTCCTGCAGCGCGACCGTGGCCGTGGCAATCACCAGGCGCTTGCCGGCCGCCTTGGCCACCGGAATCGCGGCCAGGCTGTAGGCAACCGTCTTGCCGGTGCCGGTGCCCGCTTCCACCGCCACCACCGCCGGATAGCCCGTACGCCGACCTTCGTCATCGCACGCGATGTCGCCCAATACCTTGGCGATTTCGGCGATCATCAGGCGCTGGCCATAGCGCGGCTTGAGGCTCTTGGCTTCGAGAAAACGCGTGTAGGCGCCCTGGATCGTGGTTTTGAGTTCGTTACTGATCATCGGCTGGTCATGGCGAAAGGCTGGATATATTTTCAGTGTTTCTCATCGGGTCGCTATCATACCCTGCTCGACTTCGATGTGCTGGCTGGAGATACCCATGAGCGCCGACAGCGTCTTTCAAACCCTGCATGGGCTCGCTGTGCTGATGTGGCTGGGCGGCATGCTCGCGACATGCACGATCCTGCGCCCGGCCGGGCTGGCAGTGCCTTCGCGGGTTCAGCGCCTGCAGCGTCTGGTGGATATTTTCCCACGGCTGTTCGGCGGGGTCTGGGCCGCCGTGCTGATTCTTCCGATCAGCGGCGTCGCCCTGCTGCGCCTGCGCTTCACCGGCTTCGAGACGGCGCCACGCGACGTACAGATCATGATGGGCCTGTACGTGGTCATGGTGGCCTTGTTCCTGCGCATGCAGGGCCTGCAACTGCCCGCGCTGCGCAAGGCCGTGGCGGCCCAGGCGTGGACGGACGGCGCGATCGCCATGAAGAAGCTGCGTCGCCTGGCGGTGGGTGGCCTGCTGCTGGGCCTGGCGACCGTGGTGCTGGGTATGGCCAGGCAGTTCTGAACCAACCTGGTCAGAAGCGCTGGATGCTCAACGTGCCTTCGGTGCCCGCCTCGCCTGCTCTTCCCGGCAAGCCCTCGCGACCCGACTTGCCGCCTTCGGCGCGGTACACCATGCAGCCCTTGGATTTGCCTCCGGCGCCCGGACGTCCGGGAACACCGGCAGCGCCGCCCTGGCCGCCGTCGGTGCGCACCTTGATCGCTTCGCTGGCGAAGGTCGCCGGCAGGCGCAGGCGGACATTGGCGCCAGGCGCGCCAGGCAGGCCGTCGCCGCCATTGTCACCGTTGCCACCGCGTCCCGCCGAGCCCCAGGTACAACCAGGCGCCTGGCCATTGCCACCGTCCAGACCCGCATAGCCATCGGCACCCGCGCCGCCGCGCGCGTCAATGTTCACCTCCAGGGCGTCCAGCGATTGCAACTGCACGTCAAGATTGCGCCCTGCGCGAGCCGCCTTCTGATGGGTACCGGGCGCGCCACGGGCGAGAATCTGGCTGCCGCTGCCGAGTTCTGCATGCTGCGCGCGCAGGCGCAACTCCTGCTCGCCCGGCACTATCGCAATGCGGGCCTCATGCCCCAGGCGCAATTGCTCGACACTGAGTTCGGTCAGGTTGGCGGGAATCAGCAAGGTGCCGTAATCCGCTACCTCCAGGCGCTGCAGCTGCAGCACGCTGGAGCTGGCCGGCAGGCGCAACAGCGAATGAGGTTCGACACTGACCGACTCGGCCAATGCCAGCGGCGCAAACAGTACTGCCAACAAACCCAGCTTACGCATGGCTAGCCTCGGTATCGGACGGTGCGGGAATGGATTGGATGTGAAAGATCCCGGCCAGCAGGATCTGGGCTCGGTCAAGCCACGGATGGCTGCGCCCGCGCAGGCGCTTGTTGAAGGCGATCGCTTCGATCAGGTGCAGGAACAGCAACGTGCCGCCGGCCAGGTTGATCAGTGCATGAAACGGTTTGACCATCGGCATGAACAGGTTGAGCAGCACCACCCACCAGAACAGCAAGGTCAGACATTTACCCAGAATCAGAAATCCTTTCATGTGCCCCCCACGGCATTGGCTAGGCGCACATTAACGGCTGGGAGGTGGCGGTGACCAGAGGCCGGCAGGAAAAACCTGCCGACCCACATCGATCAATGGCTCAGATGGATTTCCACGCGACGGTTCTTGGCGCGTCCGGCGTCGGTGTCGTTGCTGTCGACAGGCTCGCTCTCACCGCGACCCTCGCTGCTCAGCTTGTCTGCCGCAACGTCTTGGCCCAGAAGAAACGAGACGACACTGGCGGCACGCTGCTCGGACAGCTTCTGATTGAAGGCATCGCTGCCGACGCTGTCGGTATGACCGACGATCTTGACCATGGCCACCTGGGCCGTCTTCATCCGCGCTGCCAGCGATGTCAGTTCGGTACGGGCACTTGAGGTCAGTTCGGCGCTGCCGAATTCGAACGGTACGTCGCCCGCATCGCTCAAGGTGACCACTTCGGGGATATCGGCCACTGGCGGCTCGGGCGCCTTGGTCACGGCGGGGTAGACCGGCAATGGGCAGCCGTTGTGCTTGACTGGCGTATTGGCCGGGGTATCGGGGCAACGATCGCGTCGATCGAATACGCCGTCTTCGTCCTTGTCGCCGTCCTGGGCATAGCAGACCAGACCGCTTACCACCGCACCGGCCAAGCCACCGCCAGCGGCCCAAGCACCACTTTCAATGGCACCCAACCCGCCACCGGCGAGGCCACCCAGCACGCTGCAGACAGGCCAGGTACGCGAGTTGAGTGGGGACGCCCCTTCAGGGGAGGTGGTACAGCCGCTCAGCACACCGGCGACCAGCAGAGCGGGAAGTACGGTCCGCGATAGATCTTTCAGCTTCATTCAAGGCTCCTGAGTCGCCGGCGGGCGCCGGCAACTGAGAAGTAAAGCGTGCCGCCGGTCGTTGTACAAGGGGACTGGCGGTTGGCGCTAAAGGTTCAACGCTGGATGAGAATCTCGGTACGGCGGTTCATGGCGCGACCGTCGGCTGTGTTGTTGTCGGCAACCGGCTGGGCCTCGCCCACGCCCTTGACCGATACCACGCTGGCCCGTGGTACGCCGCTGCTGACCAGGTAATCAGTCACTGCCTTGGCGCGCTGCTCGGACAACCGTTGGTTGTAGGCGTCCTTGCCGACACTGTCGGTATGACCGCTGACGCTCAAGCGCGCCGTGGTCGCTTCGGTCTTCAGGCGGGTGGCGACGGTATCGAGCTGCGCCCGGTCGGCGGCGGTGAGGGTGGCCTTGTCGAATTCGAAATGCACGTTGCGGATGACGATCGTCTCCTCCTTGGGCATCGGTGCCGGCTCGGCAGCGACTGGCATCGGCGCCGGGGCAGGCGGCGGGCAACCATTGGCGTCTACCGGCGTGCCCTTGGGAGTGCCGGGGCACTTGTCGCGGCTGTCCGGTACGCCATCACCGTCTTCGTCGCCATCGCCATGCACCCAGCAATAGGCCGCGCCGACACCGGCAGCCGCCGCGCCTACGCCGGCTGCCAGCGACCCGCTTTCGATGGCGCCCAACGCCGCACCGGTCACCCCGCCCACGGCCGCGCACATCGGCCAGTCGGTTTTCTGCAAGCCTGCGCAACCCGTCAACACGCTGCTGACCAATATCAAGGGTAATGCCGTCCGAACTATGCTCATCTAGTTTCTCCTCAGGGAATCGGCAGCAGGGGCCGACGTTCTGGGAGTAAAGACCGTGGTTGGCATATGCGCCAGCAATAAGCCATAGGGCGCGCCATCCAATCAATGCTGGGCCATCGGGTCGGGGCCCTATAATGTGGTGGCCACGACCGAGGAGCTTCAATGACCGACGCAGTATCTTCCCGTACCCCGCAACAGGCTCTGGCGGCCTTGCTCGAACGTCACGCGCCGCAGCGCCTGCTGCTGATCGGCGCGAGTGCATTCCCGGCCCTGGCCGCGTTCGAGGCAGCGCACCCCGAAACCCGTGTATCCAGGGCCGCGCCCGGCCCCCTGCCCGCGGACCTGGCTGGCCAGCGTTTCGACCTGGCGCTGGCGGTGGATTGCCTGGAGCATCTGAACAAGGCCGAAGGCACGCGCCTGCTGGCCGGTATCCGCAACCTCAATGCGAGCTGCATCGCCGTGCTGGCCGACCCGGTCGCCAGCGGCTGGAGCGACACCGACTTCTACGCCCTGGCCCTGCAGGCCAGCGAACGCTTCGCCCGCGACCAGCAGGTGCTCAAGCTGTACACCTATGATGTGCGCGAATACAAACAAGTCCCGGATTGGCTCAACGCCAGGTTCTGGGCCAACCCGGAAAACTTCGGCAAGTATTGGTGGTGATATGAGCGTTTCGATCTGTCCGTGCGCAAGTGGCAATCTGCTGCCGGCCTGTTGTGGTCGCTATCACGAGGGCCAGCCGGCGCCCGATGCGCAGAGCCTGATGCGCTCGCGCTACAGTGCCTACGTGCTGGGCCTGGTGGACTATCTGGTGAACACCACCCTGCACGCCCAGCAGGCCGGCCTGGACCGCCAGGCCATTGCCCAGTGGAGTTCGCAGAGCACCTGGCTGGGCCTGGAGGTGGTGGCGGCGGAAGTCTTCGGCGGCCAGCCGGAACACGCGTTCGTGACCTTCACTGCGCGCTGGCACGACAGCACCGGCGAGCACTGCCATCGCGAGCGGTCGGCGTTCGTGCAGCACGACGGCCGCTGGTATTTCATCGACCCGACCGTCCCGCTCAAGGCCAGCCGCAACGACAGCTGCCCCTGTGCCAGTGGGCAGAAATTCAAGAAATGTTGCGCGGGCTACATCAGCCAATGATTTTCAGATGAGAAGTGTCCGGCACCTGGACGGTTTCCTCGTGCCGCAACTGCCCCATGTCGCTGCCGGCAGGCGCCAGGCTGAACTGCTGCAGGTTCAACTGCGCCGAGCGCTGTGCGGGACGTTCATCCTGCAGATCGGCGCCCACCTCGGCGATGGCGAAGTCCGGCGCGTCCACAGCCACGAACGCTGCCATGTACGCATCACGCGGCACGACCTCGGCACGGCGGGCCACCGCCATGGGTTTCTGGCCGAAGTCGCCTGCCGCCGCCGGCGCGGTCATGATGATCTCTTCAATGTCCTGAGCCATTTCGTCGATGCTGGCCACGGCCCCTGCGCGTGCCAGCGCCGCGCGGTATTTTTCCGCCGCCTGGGCGTCGAGGTTGTTCTTGAGGACCAATCGGCGTCCGGAAAACAGCATCTCGATTCGCTGGGCGTCGGCCTGGAACAGTTTTGCCAGGTTGCTCTTGACCTGGTCCAGCGCCGCGCCGGGCACGCATTGGCCGCTGAAGACGATCTCGTAGAAACGCATGGCAACTCTCCTGGCATGGCACCGTTGCGGGCGCTGGGCGTCCGCACAGATGCCGAAAAGCCAGCACCGTAACAGTGATTATGGACCACGATCTTTCGGCGCAACAAGCACGCCCTTGTCATGCCCGTGCGCCTTGTTAGACTCAAGGCAAATCCGGAGGTCCCTGCCATGTCCGCTTGCACTCTCGTTCTGCGCAGCATCGGCTTGCTTTCACTGCTGGGACTCACGGGCTGCGCCACCTGGTTCACCGGCAACTACCAGGATCCTCAGGTGCATCTGGTCAAGGTCGAAGTGGTCAAGGCCAACATGCTGCAACAGCGCCTGATCCTGCGTTTTCGCATCGACAACCCCAACGGCCGCAGCCTGCCGGTGCGCGGCCTGAGCTACAGCGTGCGCCTGGAAGACATGCTGCTGACCGAAGGCGACGCCAGCGACTGGTTCAGCGTGGCCGCCAACAGTGGCGAATACTATGAGCTGCCGGTGCGCACCAATCTCTGGCAACACGCGCGCGAGCTGTCACGCCTGCTCAAGCACCCCGAGCGAGCGATCCGCTACGAATTGCGCGGCGAATTGCGCACCGGGGTGCTGTTCGGCCACGACGTGGTGCTCAACCACACCGGGGTAATCGACGCGCGCGGCTTGTCCGGCCGCTGAGACGTCGCAAAGATTTTTCCCGCAGCGCTGCTATTCCGAACCCAGGGTGAGATAATTCCGGCCAATTTCACCTGCGGAGTATTCTCGATGTCCCAGCAACCCCATGTGCACGGCCCTGACTGCAACCATGACCATGACCATGACCACGATCACCCTCATGAGCACGACCACGGTCACGTGCATGGCCCGCACTGCAACCACGCCCCACAGGAACCGGTGCGCAATGCACTCAAAGATGTAGGCCGCAACGATCCCTGCCCCTGCGGCAGCGACAAGAAATTCAAGAAGTGCCACGGCGCCTGAGCCGAAACGATGCCCGAGGGTGCTGCGTGCTGGCAGCCCCTCCCTTGACCCCAATCCCACCGCTGTGCGCTGTGTCCGCGAGCGGCTTGGGCACGAAGAAAATATCCCCCGCCTGACGCTTGCGCGTCGCCCCCGCCCTCTCTAACGTAGCGCCTTTTACGCCAGCCCCTGCAGGAGCTTCGCCATGGCCTCGCCCGCCCGTTTTTTCTTCACGCCCACGTTCGGCTGCGCCGCCGTGGTCACCGGCATGCTCACCCTGACCGGCTGCCAACAATGGCTGGGCGGCTCCGCCGAGCAAAACCTGCCGCCAAGCGTGGGTGTACAGCCGCTCAAGGGCCTGGCGCAGAACGTCTCGGTCAGGCGTAACGGGCTGGGCATGCCGTTGATCGAAAGCAATACCTTCCACGATGCCCTGTTTGCCCAAGGCTATGTGGCCGCCAGCGACCGCATCACCCAGATGGTCCGTCTGCGGCTGCTGGCCCAGGGACGCCTGGCCGAACTGGACGGCGTCGAAGCGCTGGACGGCGACCGCCTGCTGCGCAGGGTCAACCTCAAGAAAAGCGCCGACCAGTTGTATGCCGCCGCTTCACCCCGATTGAAGCGTTTCTTCGATGTCTATGCACGGGGCGTCAACGCCTACCTGTTTCGCTACCGCGGCAAGCTGCCCGCGCAGTTGGCAGGCTACACCCCCGAATACTGGAAGGCCGAAGACTCGGCGCTGATGTTCGCGTTGTGGTCGTTCAGCCAATCGCTCAACCTGCAGGAAGAGCTGGGTTCGCTGGTACTGGCGCAGAAAGTGGGCACCGACAGACTGGCCTGGCTGCTGCCGGTCTATCCGGATGAGAGCCTGCCTTTCACCGAGGCCGACAAGCTCAGGGGCGTGCCTCTGGGCAACTCGTTGACCCACCCGGCGGGCCTGGCCACGATGAATCGCGAACTCGCGCGACTTGGCGCGCCAAGCTCGAGCAACTGGGCCATCGCCCCGCAACGCACGCGGGCCGGGAAAAGCCTGTTCGCCAACGATACCCACGCAGCGACGAGCGTTCCGTCGGCGTGGAGCTTCGTGCAGCTGCGCGCGCCGCGCTTTCAGGCGGCAGGTGTCGCCCTGGCCGGTTTGCCGGGCGTGCTGGCCGGCTTCAATGGTCAAGTCGCCTGGGGCATGGCGGCAGTGATGGGCGACAATCAGGATCTTTTTCTGGAGAAGGTGCGCAGCGAAGGCGGCCGCGTGCTGTATCAGTCCAACGGCAAATGGCAGCCCGCCCACGTGCGTCAGGAGACCTACCTGGCCAAGGGGCAGCGTCCGCTGCGCGAGGCGGTCTACGAGACCGGTCACGGCCCGCTGCTCAACGACGTCAGCGGCATGCCGGCCAGCGGCGGCTACGGCTTGGCCCTGCAACTGCCGGACTTGACCGACGACAAGAGCCTGGATGCGCTGTTCGATCTGTCGCGCGCCAGCAATGTCGAGAAGGCTTCGGATGCCAGCCGGCAGATACGCGCCGTGGCCACCAACCTGCTGTTCGCCGATGCCAGCAGCATTGGCTGGCAGGTCACCGGCCGCTTTCCCAACCGTCTCGAAGGCAAGGGCATGCTCCCCTCGCCCGGCTGGGACGGTCGACATGACTGGGATGGCCTCGCCGACCCCATGCTTCACCCCTACGACCAGGACCCGCCGCAGGGTTGGCTGGGTACCGCCAACCAGCGCATCGTCCCGCCCGGCTATGGCATCCAGCTGTCCAACGCCTGGTACTACCCGGAGCGCAGCGAGCGCCTGGCCGAGCTGGCCGGTGCCGGCAAGCACGACACACGCAGCATGATTGCCATGCAGTCCGATCAGACCACCTCCTTCGCCGCCAAACTGAAAAAGATGTTTCTTGCGCCCGGCATGGCACAACCGCTGAAAAGTGCCATCGATGCGCTGCCCGAGGGCGAGCGGACCAAGGCCCGCGAAGCCTACACTCGCCTCATGGCCTTCGATGGCCGCCTTGCCGCGCAATCCGCCGATGCCGCGCTGTACGAGCTGTTTCTGCAGCAAAGCGCGCAGCGGACCTTCCTCGACGAGCTGGGCCCGCTCGACAGCGACAGCTGGAAGGCCTTCGTGGCCCAGGGCATGTCTTCCTACTCGGCCCAGGCCGATCATCTGCTGGGGCGTGACGACAGCCCGTTCTGGGACGATCTGAGCACCGCGCAGAAGGAAGACAAGCCGGCCATCCTGGCGCGCAGCCTGGCCGCCGCGGTCAGCGCCGGCGAGGCGCAGCTGGGCACTGATCGAAGCACTTGGCAATGGGGGCGTCTGCATCGCACCACCTGGACCGACACGGGCGGGCCCGATGCCGGCGCACCCGTGCTACGCGGCCCGGTTGCCACCGGTGGCGATCACACTACCTTGAACGCTGCGCCCTACGGCTGGGGCGACAGCTTCGACACCGCGTCGATACCGGCACTGCGCATCGTAGTCGACTTCGCCCAGGCCGAGCCGATGATCGGCCTTGGCAGCAGCGGGCAGTCGGGTAATCCGGCCAGTGCCAACTACACCGACGGCATCGACGCGTGGCTCAAGGGTCAATACGTCAGCTTCCCGATGCAGCCGCAGCATTTCGACAAGGCCTACGGGACCAAGCGACTGACGTTGACGCCGCAGAAATGACCGTGTGAATTCGCCGCTGAAAACGCAAGAGAGCCCCCGTTACTCGAAACGGGGGCTTGATCACTGCGCTGGATCCTGCCCTATCGGGAAGAACACCCCGCCACTCCACACCCCCAGCCAACCGTCACGCACCACGGCCAGCTCGACCAGCCGATAGAACACGTTGCGGTGAATGCGTGCTTCCAGGTTGTTGCGCACCAGCACATAGGGTGAAGGCTCCTGGGTACAGGGGTCGATGTCGACCCGCAGCGGGTGCTGCGCGTCGGCGTCGACGCAGTCCTCGACATTGCTGGTGAAGCGCAGCGACTGCTGCTCGCCTTCCCCCGACACCTGCATGTCGATGGCCACGAACGGTGCGTCATCGACGACGATGCCGACTTTTTCCACCGGCGTCACCAATACGTACTCGTCGCCATCGCGGCGCAGGATCCCGGCGAACAACTTGACCATCGCCGGTCGGCCGATCGGCGTGCCCTGGTAGAACCAGGCACCGTCGCGGGCAATACGCATGTCGATGTGCCCGCAGAAATCGGGATTCCACAGGTGCACGGGCGGCAAGCCCTTCTTGGCGGTGGGAATGTGCGCCAGCAAATCGTCGGCCTTGCCCGTCATGCTCGTCTCCTCAGCGGCTTACGCCCAACAAGCTGCGAGCGTAGTCCTCAAGGGGTGGGCCAAGCAAATCTTCCGGTTTGTTGTCGCGCATCGTCAACAGCCCGCCACGGCTGCGGATGGTCGCGGTGTCGATGAGATAGCGGGTGCTGGTTTCGATGAGCATGATCTGAATCACGCTGCTGTCGACGCCGAGCCGGTCCAGAGCTTCCTGGTCGGCCCATTCGTCAGCATTGCCGATGCGGTCGTCGGCGCGTGCAAAACGGGTGTAGAGCAGGTAATGCGCGCCGGCATTGCGCGCCTCGCCCAAGGCCTGTTCCAGGCCCAGCGGTGCCGGGGCGCGGCGTACCACGGGAAAGTACTCGACGAACGCTTCGAACGCCTGTTCAGCCACAACGTTGGGCCGAGGGTAGGCGCCGCCGGGAGGCACGAACGCGCCCTGGCCAATATAGATGAACGAGTCCGGCTGCACGCGCAAGTTGTTGAACCGGCGAGTTTCACTGTGATTCAACACACCCGCATCGCTCAGGTGATAGCGGGCGCCTTCGCCCAGATCACTGACCTTCATGCAACCGCCCAACGCCAACAGCGCCAGCAGCACGACCAGGTTACGCATGCATCCTCCAGAGCCGGCGACAAGATCCCGGCGATCAGCCACATGATGCAGCTTCTGCGCCAGTTTGCAGGGCTCGGGATGGCTCGGGGGTCAGGCTTCTTTGGGGCCGGGTATTTCCGGATCGCGTTTGCGCTTGTTGCCCATGCGCACGCCGATGTCCATGAGGAACTGGAAAAAACCTTCCTGATCTTCCAGTACGTTGCTCCAGAACGGCGAGTGGTACAGCGCCACCGCGCCGTGTACCAGCGCCCAGGCAGCGCAATAGTGGAAGTACGGCGGAACGTCTTCCAGCTTGCCCTCGCTGATTCGCCCCTCGATGAGGAACGTCAGGCGTTCGAAATTCGACGCGCGGATCTTGTGCAGCTGCTCGACGAGCTCGGGCACCTGGTTGCCCTTGACCACCTTCTCTTCCAGCCGGTCGAACAGCCGATAGCGCTGCGGATCGCGCATGCGGAACTCGAAGTAGGCGCGGGACAGGGCTTCCTTGTCTCGATCGATGTCGGCCGAATGCAGCAGCGCGTTCAGGTCGCGCTCGTAGTCGAGCATCAGGCGCAGGTAGATCTCGGCCTTGGACTTGAAGTGTTTGTAGATGGTGCCTTTGCCGATACCCACGGTGTCGGCAATCAGCTCGACTGTAACGCTGTCTTCGCCTTGCTCGAGAAACAGCGCCAGTGCGGTGTCGAGGATTTCCTGCTCGCGGCGGCGAAATTCACGGACCTTACGAGGTTCTTTTTGCATAGGAAGGACTGGATCGAAAGCGGAGGCAGTCATTATGCCTGTATGAGGTCAAAATGCACGGATCATCCCAAATCTCTGGCTTTATGGCGCATATGCCACGCACCCCTGCAATCTGTACTGAGCAGCGGCGGGCGTATTCCAAATACGTTTAAGAAAACCCTGCAAGGCACTGGCGCCCCTGATCCATTCGACAATACTTGAACTGTCGTCGCGCCATACTCCCCCAAGTGATGCGGCGGCAAGGCGTCGATGGACCACGCGCCTGTTGTGACTCCTAATGGTCTTGACCCGGGATTCTCCCCCCAGAGCCCGGGTTTTTTTTGCCCGTGCAGGCTCAAGCCTGGCGACGAACACGCGCCAGGGGGAACAGCCGGCAGAAATTGTCGGTGGTGCGCTCGGCCAGGCTGTCGAACGTCTCGCCGCGGACCGTGGCGATGCACTGTGCCACTTCGCGGACGTACTGCGGCAGATTGGACTTGCCACGGTAGGGAATGGGCGCCAGATAGGGCGAATCGGTTTCGACCAGCAAGCGATCGGCCGGCACCTGCCGCGCAACTTCACGCAGGGCATCGGCATTGCGGAAGGTCACGATGCCCGACAGCGAAATGTAGAACCCCAGGTCGAGGGCGGCCTTGGCCATCGCCCAATCTTCGGTGAAGCAATGCAGCACGCCGGCCTGGGGCAATTGCGCCTCGCGCAACAAATCCAGGGTATCGGCGCGTGCGCCGCGGGTATGCACGATCACCGGCTTACCGGTCAGATTGGCCGCCTGCAGGTGCAGTCGAAACGACTCCTGCTGCAGCTGCGCCGCCTCGGGTTCGTAGTGGTAGTCCAGGCCGGTTTCACCGATCGCCACCACGCGTGGCGCATCGAGCTCGGCCATCAGCCAGTCCAGCGCGGGCGGCTTGCCGGGAGCGAGGTCGAGGGGATGAATGCCGACCGAGCAATCGACGTCGTCGTAACGGCCGGCCAGGGCCTTGACCGTGGCGGCGTTCTCGGCGCTGACGCCGATGCACAGGAAATGCCCTACACCGCAGGCACGCGCGGCCTGCAAGGCGGTGTCCAGGCAGCCGTCGTGTTCGGCAAGGTCGAGGCGGTCGAGGTGACAGTGGGAATCTACGAGCATGGGGGTATGGGGACTACATCGTGTGAGTGGGACGGTCGGACTTCAGGGCGCCGGCCAGATAGGTTTCGATCTTGTTGCGCGCAGTATTGTCGCCGTCGTTGAACTGCACGCCCACGCCCGCAGCGCGGTTACCCTGGGCGCCCTTGGGGGTGATCCAGGCGACGCGACCGGCCACGGGAATCTTCTCCGGCTCATCCATCAGGTTGAGCAGCATGAACAGCTCATCGCCCAGCTTGTAGCTCTTGCTGGTCGGAATGAACAAGCCGCCGTTCTTGATGAACGGCATGTACGCCGCGTACAGGACGGCCTTGTCCTTGATGGTCAGGGACAGAATACCGTTGCGCGGTCCGGGACTGACGGGTTGATTCATTCGTGCTCCGTTACTGATAGTGAATTTTCGCAGCAGTCAAACCGCGTCTGCCGCATCCGGCGTCCCCGCGTCGCACCGACCCAACCACGTCCGCCGTCGACGCGGCTTGCGCCGCTGCTACAACCGGCGCATCCCTGTAGCAGCGGCGCGAGCCGCGTCCGCTATCACCACGGTACATCAGACAAACCGCCGCCAACATCGGCGGCGTTCGATCACAATGCACCCATCACGTCTGCCCCGGCAAGGCCATCCAGGACACCAGCAGCGCCTCGATGAGCAATACCCGGTTCAGGTTGGCCTTGGCCAGCACTTTCTGACGCTGCATCAGCACCCAATCCTGAATGGCCAGCACCTTGCTCTGGGTACTCTTGTCAGCCAGATATTGCAGCACCTTGCGCATGTCGCTCAAGCCCAGCCCCTGCTCGTCCGTCGTCAGGCGATAGCGCAGCAACAGGTTCGACCACTCACAGAACCAGTCGAACAGCAGCAGCAATGGCACAGCGCTCCAGGCTTCGGCCAACTGGCTGGGCGTCTGCTGCCCTTTCAGCAGCTTCTTCACCCCTTCGACCACCAGCGCCCGCTGCTCGACGATACCGGCAGCCTGCAACCTCACCGCTGCCAGCGGCGAGCCTGCGGCCAATGCGAGCAGATCGGTGCGCGCAGCCCCGTCCACTTCCGGCAGCGCCGTGGCCAGCCACTGCAGGCTGACGGCCTGAGTAGGCAACGGGCACGCCTGCTGCACGCAACGGCTCTTGACCGTGGGCAGCAGTCGACTGGGCTGATGACTGACCAACAGCAGGACGGTATTGCCCGAAGGCTCCTCGAGACTTTTCAACAATGCGTTGGCCGCATTGACGTTCATCGCTTCGGCAGGCTCGATCAGCACGACCTTGCGCCCGCCCATTTGCGCGGTCTGCACCACGAAGGCGACCAGCTCGCGCACCTGGTCGACCTTGATCGCCTTGTCCGCTTCCTCAGGTTCGAGGATGAAATTGTCCGGATGGCTGCCGGCCTGCAGCAACAGACACGACTTGCAGGCCCCACAGGCGTGCTGCGCGGCCGGACGCTGGCACAGCAACAGTGCCATCAGGCGCTCGGCCAGGGCACGCTTGCCGATGCCCTGCGGCCCGTGCAGCAGGTAGGCGTGAGCATGCTGGGTGCGCCCGGCCAGCTTCTGCCAGAGGTCATCCTGCCAGGGGTAGGCGTCAGCCACGCGGCAAACCTCGCAGCTCGGGCAGCAACGCATCCAGCGCCTGCTGGACCTGCGCCAGGCTCTGCCCGGCATCGACCACCCGATAGCGCGAAGGCGCTGCAGCGGCGCGCGCCAGGTAGGCGCCACGCACGGCCTCGAAGAACGCCCGGCCTTCCTGTTCGAAACGATCGAGGCGACCCCGCGCGCTGGCCCGCGCCAAGCCGACTTCCACGGGCAGGTCGAACACCAGCGTCAGGTCCGGGCGCAACGTGCCCTGGACGAAGGTTTCGAGCTGGGCGATGCGTTCCTGGGACAACCCACGGCCGCCGCCCTGATAGGCGTAGGTGGCATCGGTGAACCGATCGCACAACACCACCGCGCCACGCGCCAGCGCCGGGCGAATCACCTGGGCCAGGTGTTGCGCGCGCGCGGCGAACATCAGCAGCAGTTCGGTATCCACGCACATGGTTTCATCGCTGGGTGCCAGCAGCAGTTCGCGGATACGTTCGGCCAGGGGCGTGCCGCCCGGCTCGCGGGTCAGCACCACGTCCAGTCCGCTGGCGCGCAGACGCTCGGCCAGGTACTCGCGATTGGTACTCTTGCCCGCGCCTTCCGGCCCTTCCAGAGTGATGAATAAACCGGTCACAGGGTGTCCTTGCAAAGTCATGGAGCAGGTGCCTCGACGGCATCCGGCTTCTCTTGTGGCTCGCGCGTACCGGTCTCTGTCGGCGCCGCGGCAGGCGCGGGGCTCGAGCGATAATCGGCGCGGCGTTTGAGTTGGTATTCGCGCACGGCGTTGTTGTGGGCATCCAGATCGTCGGAAAAGACATGGCTGCCGTCGCCGCGCGCGACGAAATACAGGCTGCTGCCAGGGACCGGGTTGAGCGCAGCATGAATCGCCTCGCGGCCCACCATGGCAATGGGCGTGGGCGGCATTCCGGCGATCACGTAGGTGTTGTAGGCCGTCGGCTCGCGCAGGTCGGCGCGGGTCAGCTTGCCGTTGTAGCGCTCGCCCATGCCATAGATGACGGTCGGGTCGGTCTGCAGCAACATGCCCGTCTTGAGACGACGCACGAAGACCCCGGCGATCTCGCCGCGCTCCTGGGGCACACCGGTTTCCTTTTCCACCAGCGAGGCCATGATCAGCGCCTGGTAAGGCTCGCTGTAGGGCGCGCTGGCGGCGCGCTCGCTCCATTCGCTGGCCAGCACTTCTTCAAGACGGGCGTAGGCCTGCTGCAGCAGCTCGACATCGCTCATGCCACGCACGTACTTGTAGGTGTCAGGGAAGAATCGACCTTCGGGGAACGCCTTGGGGTGGCCGATGCGCGCCATGACCTCACTGTCGCTGAGCCCGCCCAGGGTCTGCTCGAGCTTGTCCTGACGCGCCAATGCCGCGCGCACTTGATGGAAATTCCAGCCTTCGACCAGGGTCAGGCTGTACTGCACCACCTCGCCGCGCTGCCAGACGTTGAACAGGTCGTTGACGGTCATGCCGGGCGTCATGCGGTATTCGCCGGTGTGCAGGGGCTGTCCGGCACGGTTGAAGCGCCAGTACAGGCGCAACCAGAATGCATCGCGCAGGGTGCCCGCCGCCTGCATGCGCAGGATCGTGCCGCCGGGGGTTGCGCGGTTGGGCACGTCGAGCAGCTGTTCTTGAGTTACGGCCAGCGGCTGGTTCAAGGCACTGTCGACTTTCCAGGCCGCCACGCCCGTCGCCAGTGCGGCAACAACGATGAGCGTTTCCAGCAACAGCAGAAATTTACGCTTCACAAATCAGGCATCCAATAGCGCGTGGGCAATGCCTTGCAGTTTACGGGTGAGCGGTCCCGGCGACCACCTCAGCGACGTGAAAGCGCGCACCGGCCACACGCCGTAGACACTGTTGCAGACGAATACTTCGTCGGCCCGTGCCAGGTCCGC
The DNA here is from genome assembly GCF_014235765.1 of Pseudomonas baltica. Taxonomy (GTDB): domain Bacteria; phylum Pseudomonadota; class Gammaproteobacteria; order Pseudomonadales; family Pseudomonadaceae; genus Aquipseudomonas; species Aquipseudomonas baltica. Next base: position 142,560 of record NZ_JACMYH010000002.1, on the reverse strand, counting down.
TGGCCACAGGTCACCCACGGACACCTGCAGACCCAGCGTCGCGGCTTGCTCCAGCAGTTCGGCGCGCATCACTCCGGCCACGCCGCAGCGATGCAGCGCGGGCGTGTGCAACACCCCGTCGACCACCAGGAACAGATTGCTGTAGACCCCTTCGACGAGGCGCCCGGACACGTCCAGCATCAAACCTTCGGCAAAAGCCGGGTCGCTCCATTCGGCGCGGGCCAGTACCTGCTCCAGGCGATTGAGGTGCTTGAGTCCGGCCAGCAAGGGTTGCTCGGCGAGCCGCGTGCTGCATGGGTAGAGTTCCACACCCTGCGCGCGGTGTGCCTGCGGATAGGCGGGGCTGGGAGAACCTTGCAGAATGCGCCGCGCCGCGGCCTGCGGATCAGCGGCATAACCGCGCGCACTGTCACCGCGAGTGACGATCAACTTGAGCACGCCCTGACCCAGTGCCGCTGCATAGCGCACGACCTCGTCGCGCAACACCGCCAGTTCGGCCACGATCGCCAGACGCTGGCAGCCCAGCGCAACGCGCGTCAGGTGACGGTCCAGCAGCACCGCCTGGCCATTGCGTACGGCAATGGTTTCGAACACACCATCACCGTAGGCCAGGCCCCGACTCTTCAGGCCCAGCGCATCGCCTGGCTGCCCGTCGAGCCAGGCCTGCATCAACCGGGAAAGCGCCGGAACACCAGGGAACCGTTAGTTCCACCGAAACCGAACGAGTTGCTCAGCACCACGTCGATCGGGATGCTGCGCGCGGTGTGCGGCACGAAGTCCAGGTCGCAGCCCTCGTCCGGCTCGTCCAGGTTGATGGTCGGCGGCGCCATCTGGCTGTTGATGGCCAGCACACTGAATATGGCTTCAACGGCACCGGCGGCACCCAGCAGGTGACCGGTCATCGACTTGGTCGAGCTTACCGCCAGCTTGTACGCATGGTCGCCGAACACGGTCTTGATGGCGCTGACTTCGGCCAGATCGCCCGCCGAGGTCGAGGTGCCATGGGCATTGATGTACTGCACCTGGTCGGGCGTGATGCCGGCATCGCGCAGCGCATTGGTCATGCAGCGTGCCGCACCGGCGCCATCTTCAGGCGGCGAAGTCATGTGGAACGCATCGCCGCTGGTGCCGAAACCGATCAGCTCGGCATAGATGGTCGCACCACGCGCCTGGGCGTGCTCGAGTTCTTCGAGCACCAGCGCGCCTGCGCCATCGGACAGGACGAAACCGTCGCGGCCCTTGTCCCACGGACGGCTGGCCCGGGTCGGCTCGTCATTGCGCGTGGACAAGGCACGCGCCGCGCCGAAGCCGCCCATGCCCAGCCCGCAGGCGGCCATTTCCGCACCGCCGGCGATCATCACGTCAGCCTCGCCATAGACGATGTTGCGTGCCGCCATGCCAATGCAATGGGTGCCAGTGGTGCAGGCGGTGGCGATTGCGTAGTTGGGCCCCTGCGCACCGAGGTGAATCGACAGGAAACCGGAAATCATGTTGATGATGGAGCCAGGCACGAAGAACGGCGATATCCGCCGTGGCCCGCTGTCGTGCAGGATGCGGCAGGTTTCTTCGATATTGGTCAGGCCACCGATGCCCGAGCCCATGGCCACGCCGATACGCTCGCGATTGGCATCGGTGACTTCAAGGCCCGCGTTGCGTACTGCCTGGAAACCCGCGGCCAGGCCATACTGAATGAACAAGTCGAGCTTGCGTGCCTCCTTGACCGAGAGGTATTGCTCGACATCGAACCCCTTCACCGAGCCGCCGAAACGGGTCGAATAGGCCGACAGATCCGTATGTTCGATGGGACCTATGCCACTGCGGCCGGCCAGGATGCCCTGCCAGCTGCTCGGCACGTCGGTGCCCAGCGGTGACAGCATGCCCATACCTGTGACCACGACGCGTCTACGCGACACAGCACTCTCCTTATTCTGGAAACATCACCGCGCGGCCGTCTAAAGAAAAAACCGCACGCCAACGAAGGCAGTGCGGTTTTCCATGACAAGCAACGGCGATTACAAAACGTTACGCCTGGTGGGCGGTGACGTAATCGATGGCAGCTTGAACAGTGGTGATTTTCTCGGCTTCTTCGTCAGGAATCTCGGTTTCGAATTCCTCTTCCAGAGCCATCACCAGCTCAACGGTGTCCAGGGAATCGGCACCCAGATCTTCAACGAAGGAAGAAGTGTTGTTGACCTCCTCCGCTTTGACGCCCAGTTGCTCGGCGACGATCTTCTTGACGCGTTCTTCGATGGTGCTCATACCTTGTTTTCACTCCTAATGGACATATGTCAGGCGGCTGGCCGGTACGTAAGTTTATAGAAGAAGCTCGGCTTTTCAAACTGAAAGCGTCACTGCGACCCCACGTAAGCCTGCCACCTAGAATTCGGATGCAGCTTTATAACGGATTTTGGATGCCGGGTAAGACATTTTTTTGAAGCAATCCGTCACATTTTCATTTACATGTACATGCCGCCGTTCACCGGGATTGTAGCCCCTGTGACGTAGGCTGCACCGTCGGAAGCCAGAAAACCGACCACTTTGGCGATTTCGTCGGCCTGACCCAGGCGACCCAGCGGAATCTGGCCCTGCAGCGCTTCGCGCTGTGCTTCGGGCAGTTCGCGGGTCATGTCGGTGTCGATGAAACCGGGCGCCACCGAGTTCACGGTGATTGCGCGCGAGCCGACTTCACGTGCCAGGGCACGACTGAAACCCTCGAGACCGGCCTTGGCCGCGGCGTAGTTTACTTGGCCGACGTTGCCCATTGCACCTACAACCGAACCAATGCTGATGATCCGGCCCCATCGCGCTTTGGTCATGCCACGCAATACGGCCTTGGACAGGCGGAACAGGCTGTTGAGGTTGGTATCGACCACATCGTGCCATTCGTCGTCTTTCATGCGCAGCATCAGGTTGTCGCGGGTGATGCCGGCGTTGTTGACCAGAATCGCCGGGGCGCCGAACTGCTCCTGGATCTTGGCCAGGGTGGCAGCCACCGACTCGTCACTGCACACGTTCAGCTCCAGGCCGGTGCCTTCGATGCCGTGCTCCTTGAGCGTGGCAGCAATGCGTGCGGCGCCGCTCTCGGAGGTAGCGGTGCCGATGACGGTGGCGCCCATGCGACCCAATTCCAGGGCAATCGCCTGGCCAATGCCACGGCTTGCGCCAGTGACCAGTGCAACTTTACCTTGCAGGCTCATGCAAGTTCTCCTTGATCAGGCTTGCGCCGCGCGGGTGGCGGCGAAGGCTTCGGGGGTGTTCAGGTTGTCGGTGCTCACGCCCTCGGCGCAGCGCTTGTTGAGGCCGGCCAGGACTTTGCCCGGCCCGCACTCGACCAGACGCGGCGCACCCTGGGCAGCCAGGTACTGCACGGTTTCAACCCAACGTACTGGCTTGTACAACTGCTCGAGCAGGTCGCGCTTGAGGGTGTCGAGATCGGCCGGCACGGCGGCGCTGACATTCTGCACGACCGGGATCTGCGGCGACTGCCAGTCGATGGCATTGACCGACTCGGCGAAACGCTCGGCAGCCGGTTTCATCAAGGCACAGTGCGACGGCACGCTGACCGGCAACGGCATGGCGCGCTTGGCGCCCTTGGCCTTGCACAGTTCGATGGCACGGGCAACGGCTTGCGCCGAACCGGCAATCACCACCTGGCCCGGAGAGTTGAAATTGACCGCGCTGACCACGTCGCCCTGGGCCGCTTCGGCGCAGGCTGCCAGCACATCGGCGTCTTCCAGGCCAAGAATGGCCGCCATGGCCCCCTGCCCGGCGGGAACCGCTTCCTGCATCAACTGGCCGCGACGCTCCACCAGCTTGACCGCATCGGCCAGGGACAGGCAGCCCGCGGCTACCAGCGCGCTGTATTCGCCCAGGCTGTGGCCGGCGACATAGGCCGGATGCTCGCCGCCCTCGGCCAACCACAGGCGCCACAGCGCGATGGAAGCGGCGAGAATGGCGGGTTGCGTCTTGTCGGTCTGATTGAGGCTTTCGACCGGGCCGTGCTGGACCAGCGCCCAGAGGTCATAGCCCAAGGCGTCGGACGCCTCCTTGAAGGTGTCCATGACCAGGGGGTACTGCGCACCCAGCTCGGCCAGCATGCCGAGCGACTGGGAGCCTTGCCCCGGGAAAACGAATGCGAGGGATGCAGACATTGAACAAGCCCTTGTATGATCTTGTTGCCGGAAAATTCGACGCCGGAAGCGTGTCCGGCGCACTGAACTGACAGTTGGATAACGTACACCTGCCAGTGGTCACATTTAAGCACCTCTGGCCGCGCACGCCTAAAGCAGCCTCTGCGCCAGCTGCCCATGCAGGCGTCGCGGCAGGTTTTCGCGAATCTCGTCGCGCGCCCGGTCTATCGCACACTGCAGCCCTTCCACGCCAGCGGCGCCATGGCTCTTGACCACGATGCCCTGCAGGCCGAGCAGACTTGCGCCGTTGTAGCGCGCAGGGGCCAGGTCGGCCTGCAGTCGCTTGAGCAACGGCAGAGCCAGCACGCCCGCGGCGCGCGCCATCAGGCTGCTGCGAAACAGCGCCTGCACGCGCTCGGCGAACATGCCGGCCAGGCCTTCGTTGGATTTGAGCAGGATATTGCCGACGAAGCCGTCGCACACCACCACATCGGCCTCGCCTCGAAACACGCCGTCGCCTTCGATGTAGCCGGTATAGTTCAGGCCCTGCGCCTTGCGCAACAGGCTGGCGGCAAGCTTGACCTGCTGGTTGCCCTTGATGTCCTCGGTGCCCACGTTGAGCAGCGCAACCCGCGGCCGCTCGACGCCCAGTGCCTGGGCCGCGACCGAGCCCATCACGGCGAACTGATACAGGTGCTCGGCACTGCAGTCGACATTGGCGCCCAGGTCCAGCAGCTGGCAGTACCCTCCCCGTGTCGGGATCGCGGCCATCATGGCCGGGCGGTCGATGCCCGGCAGGGTCTTCAGCAAGTGCCTGGACAAGGCCATCAGAGCCCCGGTGTTGCCGGCGCTGACCACCGCCTGGACCTGCTCGTCACGCAGCAGCTCGAGCGCCACACGCATCGACGAATCCGGCTTGCCGCGCAACGCCTGGGACGGGCGCTCGTCCATGCCGACCACTTCACCGGCGGCAGCGATGTGCAGGCGTGAGCGATCCATTGCCGGCTGGCTGGCAATCAGTTCTTCGAGGAGTTGAGGGTGACCGACGAGGGTCAGGTGCAGCGAGGGCGTAGCTGACAGGCAGGCAAGGCTGGCCTGAACAATGCTGCGGGGACCGAAGTCCCCGCCCATTGCATCAATCGCGATGGACTGAGCGGACAAGATTTACTCGTCAGCGCCCTTGTCGATCACTTTACGGCCACGGTATACGCCTTCTGGCGATACGTGGTGACGCAGGTGCACTTCACCGGTGGTCTTTTCGACCGACAGGGTGCTTGCCTCGAGTGCGTCGTGCGAACGGCGCATGTCACGGGCAGAGCGGGATTTTTTGTTCTGCTGAACAGCCATAATTGATTAACTCCTAAACGTTTGGGTCACGCTTTAACTGCGCCAATACACTGAACGGGTTGGACCGCGTTACCTCGTCCTCGCTCGGATCGGGATCATCTGCTCCCGCCGGCTGCTGGCATTCTTCCGGATGATGAGCAGGCACGATAGGCAAGGCGAGCAACAGCTCCTCCTCGACCAGCGCCTGCAGATCCAATGGATCTTCGCCCAGTTCCAGCACGTCATAACCTTTCGGTAACGACTGGGTGTTCGCACCCTCCTTCACCACGGCATAACTGCATTCGCTGTGGATCGGCAGGGTTACCAGCTCAAGACAACGCTGGCAAACCATCTTGACTTCGACGTCCAGGCAGCTGTGGATGACCACGGCCTTGCGTTCGTCTCGCTCGAAAATGAATTTGGCCTGCACCGTACCGACGGTGTCGGAAAGCGGGTCGCAGAGTCTCTCCAAATCGGCCAAGAGCAGCGAACCTTCTAGGGTTACGCCACGATCTGCCAATTTGCGCGGGTCAACGTGAGGTGGAATCGGGTCATTCAACATAGGCGCAGCATTCTAGGGACGACCCCCTCACCTGTCAAAGGAAATTCAGGCCCAAGTGCATGATAGAGTGGCCGTTCATCCACAGGAGCCTGCCATGCCTGCCCTGCTACTCGCTTCCAGCTCCCCCTACCGCCGTGAACTGCTGTCGCGGCTTCGCCTGCCGTTCACCTGCGCATCGCCCGACATCGACGAAAGTCACCTGCCAGACGAGCCGGCCTGCGCCCTGGTCAAACGCCTCGCCGAGCAGAAAGCCCGGGCGCTGGCCGCGCTGCATCCCGGGCATTTGATCATTGGTTCGGACCAGGTTGCGGTGCTCGCAGACAGGGTTCTGGGCAAGCCTGGCGGCTTCGCACAGGCGCGCGAGCAATTGCTGGCTGCCAGCGGCCGGTCCGTCACGTTTCTGACCGGGCTGGCGCTATTGAATGTGGTAAGCGGCGAGTGCCAGGTCGATGTGGTGCCGTTCACGGTGCACATGCGCCCGCTATCGGCCGCTGCCATCGAACGCTACCTGTTGGCAGAGCAGCCTTATGACTGCGCCGGCAGCTTCAAGGCCGAAGGGCTGGGTGTGACCCTGTTCCAGAGCACCGAAGGTGCGGATGCCACCAGCCTGGTTGGCCTGCCGCTGATTCGCCTGGTGGACATGCTGCTTGCAGAGGGTGTGCAACTGCCTTGAGCCTTGCGGGGGGGTGATTACTGCCCGCGAAGAGGCCATCGACAGCGCTGCAACGACTCAGCGCAGGCTCGGCCCCTGGAATCCCATCCACATCGCGATCTGATCGGCAACGCTGGCACCGAACTTCTTCGAGAAGCGGTCGAGCGGCGATTCCTTCACGGTGAAGTCGACCATGTCCTTGGCGCCGATCACGTCGCGGGCAACCATGCTGCTGCTGCCCAGCGCGTCGACCAGACCCAGTTGCAGTGCCTGCTCGCCCGACCAGATCAGCCCGGAAAACAATTCGGGATGCTCTTTGTCTTTGAGTCGGTCACCACGGCCGGCCTTGACGCTGTCGATGAACTGCCGGTGGGTGGTCGCCAGCACGCCCTTCCAGAACTCGGTCTCATCGGCACGCTGCGGCTGGAACGGATCCAGGAATGCCTTGTGCTCGCCCGAGGTATAGGCGCGGCGCTCGACGCCAAGCTTTTCCATGGTGCCGACGAAGCCGTAGCCGGCCGCCGTCACGCCAATGGAACCAACCAGGCTGGACTTGTCGGCGTAGATCTCATCCGCGGCGCTGGCGATGTAATAGGCGCCGGACGCACCCAGGTCGGCAATGACCGCGTAAACCTTGATGTCCGGGTGCTCACCGCGCAAGCGACGGATCTCGTCGAAGACGTAGCCGGACTGCACCGGACTGCCGCCAGGACTATTGATGCGCAAGATCACGCCCTTGACCTTGGTGTCTTCGAATGCACTGCGCAGGCTGCCGACGATATTGTCTGCGCTCGCGGCTTCCTTGTCGGCAATCACACCGCGCACGTCGATCACCGCGGTATAGCCGGACGCACTGCTGCTCGTGGCCTTTTCCATATCCAGCAGCGGCGAGAAGAGAAAGATCGCGCCGAACAGATAGATGAACGTCAGCAGCTTGAAGAAGATGCCCCAGCGGCGAGCGCGGCGCTGTTCCTGCACACTGGCCAGCAGGGTTTTTTCGAGCAGTCGCCAGCTTTTTTCATCACCTATGGGCGCGCTGTCTTCTTCACTGCGTGGAGCTTTCCATTGATCGGACATTCTCTACCTCTTGTTCAGGCTGATACGCGACGACTGTCGAGCCACGCGGGCAATTGGTCGAACGATTCGATGCACACCTGCGGTTCGTATTGGCGCAGCACATGCAGCGGCAGGGCGCCGTAACCAACGGCCACGCTGTGCATGCCGGCATTGCGCGCCATCAATAGATCGAACGAGGCATCGCCGACCATCAGCGAGCGCTCAGGCACCGCCCCGCAATGGCTCATGATCTGCTCAAGCATCAGAGGATGGGGCTTGCCGCGGGTTTCATCGGCAGCACGGGTGATGTCGAAAAAGTCTTCCCAGCCGTGCGCCTTGAGCACTCTATCCAGCCCACGGCGCGCTTTGCCGGTTGCCACGGCAAGGCGATAGCCCTGCTCGCGAAACCCGAGCAAGGCTTCGCGCACACCGGGAAACAGCGCAGACGGCGTGGCGTCCAGGGCCATGTAGGCATCGGCGTAATGCGCGCGCATGGCCAACACCTGCGCCTCGTCGAGCTGGGGATACAGCACGCCGATGGCTTCGGACAGGGCCAGGCCGATGATGCCCTTGACCGCTTCGTCACTGCACGGCGGGTAGCCGGACAGTGCCGCGGCGGCGTGCATGGCCTCGACGATCCGGCCTATGGAGTCGCACAGGGTGCCGTCCCAATCGAAGATCAACAGCGAGTAATCAGCTTGCACTCAGGCGCTCCACGGTCCGGGCCCAGACTTCGTCGACCGGCGCCTCGACCTTCAACTCACCGCCATCGGGCAGCGGCACCGTCAAGGCATAGGCGTGCAGGAACAGACGCTTGCCACCCAGCTCGCGAATCTCTTTGGAGAAGTTTTCGTCGCCGTACTTGGTGTCGCCGGCAATCTCGTGCCCGGCATGCAGGGCGTGTACGCGGATCTGATGGGTGCGCCCGGTGATCGGGCGCGCCTCGACGATGGTCGCGAAGTCGCCGAAGCGGCGCAGCACCTTGAACAGGGTCAGCGCTTCCTTGCCTTCTTCGTTGATCTCGACCATGCGCTCGCCCGAACGCAGGTTGCTCTTGAGCAGGGGCGCATTGACCTGCTTCTTGGCGGTCGCCCAATGCCCGCGCACCAACGCCATGTAGCGCTTGTCGACACCGTCGCCACGCAGCGCCGCGTGCAGGTGGCGCAGCATGGAGCGTTTCTTGGCGATCATCAGCAGCCCGGACGTGTCGCGATCCAGGCGATGCACCAGTTCGAGCTCCTTGGTGTCGGGGCGCAACTGGCGAAACGCTTCGATCACGCCGAAGCTCAGGCCGCTGCCGCCATGCACGGCAATGCCTGCCGGCTTGTTCAGCACGATCAAGGCCTTGTCTTCATAGACAATGGCATCTTCGAGCCGCTGCAGCAGCCCTTGCGCAACCGGCACGGGCGCGTCGCGCTCGGGCAGGCGCACCGGCGGCACGCGTACGATGTCGCCGGCCTGCAGCTTGTATTCCGGCTTGATGCGCCCCTTGTTCACCCGCACTTCGCCCTTGCGCAAGATGCGATAGATCAAGGTTTTCGGCACGCCCTTGAGCGCCGTAATGAGAAAGTTGTCTATGCGTTGGCCGGCAAGTTCCGGCGCAACCTCGATCAGCTGAACGCCGGAGGTTGGGGGAGTAGTAGTCGTCATGGCCGCGATCATAACAATTTTTTATGGATTTGAAGCACTTAATGATTGCTGCTATAGTCGCGAACGCCGCCATAAGCGGCTGGGCAGCGGACAAGCGGTTATGAACCGGCCCTGACCGACGCAATTCTCGAGGACGCGAGGCCGTCCTACGGGGCTTTTGCCAGTTACGGAGTGTTTGAGGGCAACGCCGCGCAGGTGCGAGAAAACCGATGAAAGCCCAGGAACCCCGGCATACCGGACACCTTCCTGCCTTTTGTTCGACGCCACTTACGCTTTGCAGTCGTCCTTACCCAGTTCAGGTACAAGCTTCGGAAACCCAATGCCTTAGTCATACAGGGCGAACTTTACGAATTGAAGTTCGCGATATTGCCAACCCGTTGCGGATTCAGCGCGCGGCAGCACCCGAATTATCAGGGATACGTGTAGGGTGGAGATGCACAACCGTCGGACCGTGTAGTACCGCGTCACGGCAGGAAGCAGCCTCAGGCACTTCTGCCATGCCGGTCTTGAACAAGACGCTCAAGGGCGTCCACGCCAGACGATTGATTCCTCCTCCTGACTGAGTGCTTTTGACACCACAGCAAGCAGGACGCGTCGTCGCGGTTCCGCCCCTGTTGGGCAGAAATCGCTGGACACTGCAGTGGCCTAGGCCCTGTTGACGCACCTGACACCGACCGTGAGAAGTCGTGTGTGCCGAACGCCGTTTCCGGCAGCCCGGAAACCGACGGTACTACATGAAAAGAATGCTGATCAACGCAACTCAACCCGAAGAGTTGCGTGTTGCCCTTGTAGACGGCCAGCGCCTCTACGACCTGGACATCGAGTCAGGCGCCCGCGAGCAGAAGAAGGCCAACATCTATAAAGGCCGCATCACTCGCATCGAACCCAGCCTTGAAGCCGCCTTCGTCGACTTCGGCTCGGAACGCCACGGCTTCCTGCCCCTCAAGGAAATCTCCCGCGAGTACTTCAAGAAAAACCCCGAAGGCCGCGTCAACATCAAGGAAGTCCTGAGCGAAGGCCAGGAAGTCATCGTCCAGGTCGAGAAGGAAGAGCGCGGCAACAAGGGCGCTGCCCTGACCACGTTCATCAGCCTTGCCGGTCGCTACCTGGTACTGATGCCCAACAATCCGCGCGCCGGTGGCATTTCCCGTCGCATCGAGGGTGAAGAGCGCAACGAACTGCGCGAAGCACTCAATGGCCTGGTCGCTCCTGCCGACATGGGCCTGATCGTTCGCACGGCCGGCCTTGGCCGCAGCAGCGAAGAGATGCAGTGGGACCTGGACTACCTGCTGCAGCTGTGGACCGCGATCAAGGAAGCCTCGCTGGACCGCTCCGCACCTTTCCTGATCTACCAGGAAAGCAACGTCATCATCCGCGCGATCCGCGACTACCTGCGCCAGGACATCGGCGAAGTGCTGATCGACAGCGTCGAAGCCCAGGACGAAGCCCTGACCTTCATCCGCCAGGTGATGCCGCAGTACGCCAGCAAGATCAAGCTGTACGAAGACAGCGTGCCGTTGTTCAACCGTTTCCAGATCGAGAGCCAGATCGAAACCGCTTTCCAGCGTGTGGTCGAGCTGCCTTCCGGCGGTTCGATCGTCATCGATCCGACCGAGGCACTGGTGTCCATCGACATCAACTCGGCGCGCGCCACCAAAGGCAGCGACATCGAAGAAACCGCCCTGCAGACCAACCTCGAAGCCGCTGAAGAGATCGCTCGCCAGTTGCGCCTGCGCGACATCGGCGGCCTGATCGTCATCGACTTCATCGACATGACGCCGGCCAAGAACCAGCGCGCCGTGGAAGACAAGGTCCGCGAGTCGCTGGAAGCCGACCGCGCTCGTGTACAAGTGGGCCGCATTTCCCGCTTCGGCCTGCTGGAAATGTCCCGTCAGCGCCTGCGTCCCTCGCTGGGCGAGAGCAGCGGCATCGTCTGCCCGCGCTGCAGCGGCACCGGCATCATTCGCGACGTCGAATCGCTGTCGCTGGCCATCCTGCGCCTGATCGAAGAAGAAGCCCTGAAGGACCGCACTGCCGAAGTCCGCGCCCAGGTGCCGATTCCGGTCGCAGCGTTCCTGCTCAACGAAAAACGCAACTCCATCACCAAGATCGAACTGCGCACTCGTGCGCGCATCGTGATCCTGCCGAACGATCACCTGGAAACGCCGCACTTCGAAGTACAGCGCCTGCGTGACGACAGCCCGGAAGCGCAGAACAGCCAATCCAGCTACGAAATCGCCGCTGCCGAAGTGGAAGAAGTGCTGCCGGTTGCCGCCACGCGCACCCTGGTCCGCCAGGAAGCCGCAGTGAAAACCGCGCCGACCCGCGCCGCTGCGCCGGTCGTAGCCGAAGAAGCTGCCCCCGTGGCTGCGGCAGCGCCTGCCCCCACTCCTGCTCCGCAGATCGCCGAACCCAGCCTGTTCAAGGGCTTGGTCAAGTCGCTGGTAAGCCTCTTCGCCACCAAGGAAGCGCCTGCTGCACCTGTGGTCGTCGAGAAGCCCGCTGCCACCACCACCGAGCGCCCGGCGCGCGAAGAGCGTCGCAACGGTCGCCAGCAGAGCCGCAACCGCAGCAGCGGTCGCCGCGACGAAGAACGCAAGCCACGCGAGGATCGCGCACCGCGTGAAGATCGCGCTGCCCGCGAAGACGCACCTGCCGCCCGTGAAGAGCGCCCTGCCCGCGCACCGCGTGAGGAACGCCAGCCGCGCGCACCACGTGAAGACCGTCGCCCACGCAATGGTGGCGACAACGCTCCACGCGTCCGTGAACTGCGTGAGCCGCTGGACGCTCCAGCCGCACGCGAAGAACGCCCGGCCCGCGAAGAGCGCGCGCCACGTGAAGAACGTGTCGTCCGCGAGGAACGTGCTCCGCGCGAAGAACGTGCGCCCCGCGAAGAGCGTCCGGCCCGCGAAGAACGTGCACCGCGCGAAGAGCGGCCGGCCCGTGAAGAACGCCAGCCCCGCGCTGCGCGCGAGGAGCGTGTCGATCATCCGGAAAACCCGGCGGAGACCGAAGTCGACAATGCCGAAGAGGCACTGACCAACGAGGAACTGCTGCAGGACGACAACCAGGACAGCAACGACGGCGATCGTCCGCGTCGCCGCTCCCGTGGTCAGCGTCGTCGCAGCAACCGCCGCGAACGTCAACGCGATGCCAACGGCGACGTGATCGAGGGCTCGGAAGAGTCGAACGAATCGACCATCGAAGGCGAGTCGAACGGTGCAGCCCTGGCTGCCGGCGTTGCCGTCACCGCAGCGGTTGCGGAAGGCGCCATCAGCGCCGCCGCCGAAGCCCAGGCCCACGAGCAGGCCGAACAGGCCAATCGCAGCGTGCAGCCTGCCACCGTCGAAGACACCGCCGTCGAAAGCGAAAGCCTGGCTGCACCGGAGATCGTCGCCACCGCGCCGACCGCCGAAGCGGCTGTTGAAGTGCCGGTAGACACTGCAGCAATTGCTCCGGCCCAGGCCCACAGCGAGCCCGAAGTCGAACGGCCTGCCACGGTCTCGGCGCCCGACAGCTGGGCTGCGCCTGCCAACGAAAGCGCCGCACCGGTAGTCGAGCAGCAGCCCGTCACCGAAGCAGCCAAGCCTGCCGAGGCCGTCGAAGCCGTCGAGCCTGCGCAGGAGCACGTCGCCGAGCCGGTGGAACTGACGCCTCCGTTCGACGCCACGCCAACGCCGGTCAGCCAACCTGGCGCCGACGTCGAAGTGGACGCACCGGTGGTGGTCGATCCTGCACAGGTCAGCGAGCCGACGCCTCAGCCTCGCGCTGCCGAGCCTGCCGCAGACGCACCGTGGTTGCCTGCCGAGCCTGCCTTGCACCACATCAGCGAACCGGCTGGCGCGGAACCAGTAGCCGCCGAGCCGGTAGTGGTCGAACCGGCTGCCGTCCTGCCGGTCGTCGAGCCGTTGCAGGCAAGCGAGCCTGCAACAGTCGTGGAGCCCGAGCCTGCTCAGGAAGTCGAACCGGCGCCGGCCCTGCCAAGCAATGGTCGTGCACCCAACGACCCACGTGAAGTGCGTCGTCGCAAGCGCGAAGCCGAGGAAGCGGCGAAAGTCGCTGCCTCGAAGCCCGACACTGAGGTATCCAGCGCCGCTGTCGCGCAAGATACCCAGGACGAGCCCAAGCCACTGGTGTAATCAGCCCGTGTGAATCAGCCCCCGTCGTGCAAGCGCCGGGGGCTTTTTCTTGCCGTTGGTGCAGGAATTCGGCCTGATTCGAACCTTAATGCATTTTAAGCGTTGACAGCCTTTCAACTATCTGTAGAATGCGCCTCCACAGACGCGGGATGGAGCAGTCTGGTAGCTCGTCGGGCTCATAACCCGAAGGTCGTCGGTTCAAATCCGGCTCCCGCAACCAAACATCGGAAGGGCCACTCTATAAACGGGTGGCCTTTTTCGTATGCGCTCGATAAAGCCCTCCGCCACGGCAACACGCCCTGCAACCCAGCAATGTGAAAGTTGCTTTACAGTTCGCCACGCGTCGGTCACCGGTCGTGCGCAGGCGCTAGAATGGCGCGAATTATTTTTTCCACAGGGATTGGTACTTTGACGGGATCCCGGCATCCTGTTGCGCACAATCCAAGAGGTGATTGATGCGCTCTGACTTGTCCGATTCAACCGCTGTGGAACTCCCCCCCGCCGCTGCCACTGCCAGTCCGATCAAGCCTGCGCGTGCCCGCTGGCTCGATCTGCTGAGCCGCTACCGGCAACCGGTGGGGCTGGCCGTTACCCTGTTGCTGTTCGCCATCGCGCTATTGGCCTGTCGGCACCTGCTCAGCGAGCTGGACATCTACGCCTTGCACGACTCGGTCCTGGCCACTCCGCCTGCCGCTTTGGGCGGGGCGCTGCTGGCCATGGTCTGCGGGTTCATCATCCTGCTGGGCTACGAATGGTCGGCCAGCCGCTATGCCAACGTCACCCTCCCCGCACGCACCCTGGCCCTGGGGGGGTTCACCTCGTTCGCCATCGGCAATGCCATTGGCCTGTCGATGCTGTCCGGCGGTTCGGTGCGTTATCGGCTGTACTCGCGACTGGGCGTGGGCGCCGGCGAAGTTGCGCGCATGACCCTGTTCGCCAGCCTTTCGCTGGGTTGCGCCCTGCCGCCGCTCGCTGCGGTGGCCACCCTCAGCAGCCTGCCCGCCGCTTCCATGGCCCTGGGGCTGTCACAGGGGCTGCTGGGGATGATTGCCGCAGTCGTGCTGGTACTGACCGCGCTGCTGGTACTGGGCGTCTATCGACGGCGCCTGGCCGAGCAGCCGCTGCCTCACAATCTGTTGGTGCGAGCGGGACGTCGCACGCTGCGACTGCCCAGCGCACGCCTGACACTGCTGCAACTGGTCATCACCGCCCTGGACGTGGTGGCCGCAGCCACCGTGCTGTATCTGTTGCTGCCCGAAGCGCCGCCGTTCGGCGCTTTCGTGCTGATCTACCTGCTGGCGCTTGCCGCAGGCGTACTCAGCCACGTGCCTGGCGGGGTCGGCGTGTTCGAAGCGATCCTGCTGGCGGCGTTCGCCGATACCCTGGGCGCCGCGCCGCTCGCTGCGGCCCTGCTGCTGTATCGCCTGATCTATGTAGTGCTGCCAATGCTGGTGGCGTGCGTGGTGCTGCTGGCCAACGAAGCGCGCCGCCTGTTTTTCGCCCAGCAGGCGATTCGCGTGGCTTCCGGGCTGGCGGCGCCGATATTGGCGGTGCTGGTGTTCCTCTCCGGCGTGGTGCTGCTGTTTTCCGGCGCTACGCCTGAGATCGACACCCGCCTGCAGGACCTGGGCTTCCTCATTCCGCATCGCCTCATCGACGCCTCGCACCTGGGCGCAAGCCTGGTGGGCGTGCTGTGCCTGCTGCTGGCCCAAGGGTTGCGCCGACGCCTGTCGGCGGCCTGGGTATTGACCATGGTGCTGCTGCTGGCGGGCGCTGTGCTGTCGCTGCTCAAGGGCTTCGACTGGGAAGAAGCGTCGTTGCTGTGCATGACCGCACTGCTGCTCGCGGTGTTCAAGCGCTCGTTCTACCGACCCAGTCGCCTGCTGGAGTTGCCGTTTTCACCGCTGTACCTGATCGCCAGCGTGTGCGTGGTGGGCGCCTCGATCTGGTTGCTGTTCTTTGCTTACCAGGATGTGCCCTACAGCACCAAGCTGTGGTGGCAGTTCGCACTGGATGCCGATGCCCCCCGCGGCCTTCGCTCGGCCCTGGGCAGCGCGGTACTGTTGATCGTGGTCGCCCTGACCTGGCTGCTGCGCACCGCACGCCCGGTGATCCACCTGCCCACACCCGATGAACTGCAGCGCGCTGCAACCATCCTCAAGGCGTCGCACCAGCCCGATGGTGGCCTGGCCCTGACCGGCGACAAGGCGCTGCTGTTCCACCCCAAGGACGAGGCGTTTCTGATGTACGCCCGCCGCGGGCGCAGCCTGGTGGCGCTGTACGACCCCATCGGCCCGACCCAGCCGCGTGCCGAAATGATCTGGCAGTTTCGCGACCTGTGCGACTTTCACCACGCCCGCCCGGTGTTCTATCAGGTCAGGGCAGAGAACCTGCCGTTCTACATGGACATTGGCCTGACCGCGATCAAGCTGGGTGAAGAGGCTCGGGTCGACTTGCACGCTTTCGATCTGGAAGCCAAGGGCAAGGAGATGAAGGATCTGCGCTACACCTGGAATCGCGGCGGCCGCGACGGCCTGTCCCTGGAGATCTACGAGCCCGGCCAGGCACCGCTGGACGAGCTCAAGGTCATTTCCGACGCCTGGCTCAGTGGCAAGAACGTGCGCGAGAAGGGGTTTTCCCTGGGTCGCTTCAGCCCGGAATACCTGAACCATTTTCGTATCGCGATCGTCCATTTCGAGGGCAAGCCGGTGGCGTTCGCCAACCTGCTGGAAACCGACAGCAGGGAGCTGGCCAGCCTGGACCTGATGCGCGCGCATCCCCAGGCGCCCAAATTGACCATGGAATTCATGATGGTAGGCTTGATCCAGCACTACAAGAAACACGGTTACGCTCGCTTCAGCCTGGGCATGGTGCCGCTGTCGGGCCTGCAGCCTCGGCGCGGCGCACCTCTGACCCAGCGCCTGGGTTCGATGGTCTTCAACCGTGGCGAGCAGCTGTACAACTTCCAGGGCTTGCGTCGCTTCAAGGACAAGTTCCAGCCGACCTGGGAGCCTCGTTACATGGCCGTGCCGGCAGGCCTTGACCCGCTGGTCGCACTGGCCGATACCGCCGCCCTCATTGCAGGTGGCCTGACAGGATTGGTGAAACGCTGATGATTCGACGTAACTGGCGCAAGTTGTTCGCCTTGATCGTGGTACTGCTGCTGGCGGTAGCCGGTTATTACTGGTGGGCCACCCGCCCTGTTCCTGCAGCGCAGCTCAGCGCCCAGCGCCTGAGCAACGGCAGCGATGCCCGCGAAGTCGTACCCGGCACTCGGACCAAGTCGCGAGTGGCGATTGCACTGCCTGCTGCCGAAGCCTTGACCGACAAGCAGTTGCTGGACCTGAGCCGGGATGCCTCGGCGCACATCGTCCAGGTGATCCTGCCGGAAACCGACTGCGGCCTGCAGCAGGCCGCCCTGGACGCTGCCATCAAGCGTCTCGACGGCGCACCGGACCTGGTGGCTGGCATAGGTCCGGGTGCGTCGCTGGCCTGGCGCTGGTTGGCCACCCAGGACAATGACAAGGCTCAGGCAGTCTCGGTGGACCTGAGCGTGGAGAAACCGGACGGCTGTCTGCCGGAGTTGCCGAAGAAAGCCGAGCATGGCCAGTGGATGGTTGCCTGGAATGACAACCCCGACGATGCCAGTGCGGCGTTCGTGCGTGACCAGCCCAATGCGCAGACTGTCATCAGCGACTACGACGTGAAGCTGCCGCAGGTGCTGAAGAACCAGATCACCGCCATCCTGGTCGGCACCGAAGGCACCCATCTGGCCATCCCGGTGGTCGAGGTGCCCGCCGCGCAGAGCAACGAGACCGTCAGCCTGTTCCTCTCCGGCGACGGCGGCTGGCGCGACCTCGACAAGGCGGTTGCCGGCGACATGGCGACGATGGGCTACCCGACCGTGGGTATCGATACCCTGCGCTACTACTGGGAACACAAGACGCCCGAGCAGAGTGCCGACGACCTGGTCGAGCTGATGCACTTCTACCGGCAGAAGTGGGGCGCAAAACGCTTCGTGCTGACCGGTTATTCGTTCGGTGCCGACGTGCTCCCGGCCATCTATAACCGCCTGCCCGCCGAGGCACAGGACAGCGTCAGCGCTATCATCCTGTTGGCGTTCGCCCGCAGTGGCAGCTTCGAGATCGAAGTCGAGGGTTGGCTCGGCAACGCTGGCAAGGAGGCCCCCACCGGGCCGGAAATGGCCAAGCTGCCGGCCGCCAAGGTTGTTTGCGTGTATGGCGAAGAAGAGGCCGACGAAAGCGGCTGTACCGAGCCGACTGCAGTAGGCGAGAAGCTCAAGCTGCCGGGTGGCCACCATTTCGACGAGAATTACCCGGCGCTGGCCAAGCGCCTGGTGCTGCAGATCGACAAGCGTACCGGCTCGAACTGATCGGGCTGTAAAAGCAAAGCCCCGGACCTGCGCAGGTACCGGGGCTTTTTTTTGTGCGGCCTACACCGAACCTACATCTCCACCTGCGTACCGAGTTCGATCACCCGGTTCACCGGCAGCTTGAAGAAGCGCAGGTTGCCATTGGCATTCTTCAGCATGAAGGCGAACAACTGCTCGCGCCAGCGCGCCATGCCGGCCAACTTGGAAGCGATCACCGTCTCGCGGCTGAGGAAATAGGTGGTGCGCATCGGGCTGAAGTCCAGCTCCGGCAGATCGCACAGGGCCAGGGCGCCGGGCACGTCCGGTTCGTCCATGAAGCCGTAATGCAGAATGACCCGGAAGAACCCTTCGCCATAGCTCTGCACCTCGAACCGCCGTGCAATGGGCACCCTCGGTGTGTCTTCGTTGACCACCGTCAACAGCACCACCTGCTCATGCAACACCTGGTTGTGCAGCAGGTTGTGCAACAACGCGTGGGGCACGGCATCGGAACGTGCAGTAAGGAACACCGCCGTGCCCTGGACGCGATGCGGCGGCTGTACGCTGATGCTGCCGATGAAGATCGGCAGCGGCAACCCGCCCTCGTCGATCCGTTCGACCAGCAGTTGCTTGCCGCGCTTCCAGGTGGTCATGAGGATGAACAACACGGTTCCCGCCAGCACCGGGAACGCACCGCCCTGAATGATCTTCGGCACGTTGGCGGCGAAGAACAGGCCATCGACCAGAAGGCAACCCAGCAGGACCGGGACGGCCAGCACCGGCGGCCACTTCCACAGCAGCAGCATCACGGCCGACACCAGGATGGTGGTCATCAACATGGTCCCGGTGACGGCGACGCCATAGGCCGAGGCCAGCGCACCGGAGGATTCGAAACCGATCACCAGCAGCACCACGCCAACCATCAACGCCCAGTTCACCGCGCCGATATAGATCTGCCCCTGCTCGCTGCTCGAGGTGTGCTGGATGTGCATGCGCGGGATGTAGCCCAGCTGGATGGCCTGCTGGGTCAGGGAGAAAGCGCCGGAGATCACCGCCTGCGATGCGATCACGGTGGCCAGGGTGGACAGTGCCACCAGCGGCACCAGGGCCCAGCCTGGCGCCAGCAGGAAAAACGGATTGCGCGCCGCCTCGGGGTTTTCCAGCAACAGGCCGCCCTGCCCGAAGTAGTTCAGCACCAGGGCAGGCAGCACCAGAATGAACCAGGCACGGGCAATCGGCTTGCGGCCAAAATGCCCCATGTCGGCATACAGCGCCTCGGCGCCGGTCAGTGCCAGCACCACGGCGCCGAGGATCGCCACACCCATGCCGGGGTGAACGATGAAGAAGCGCACTGCCCAGACCGGATTGAACGCCTTGAGCACTTCGGGGTGCTGGTATACCCCGTAGGCACCCAGCAGCCCCAGCACCAGGAACCACACCACCATCACCGGCCCGAACAGCTTGCCGATGCGTTGTGTACCGTGCTTCTGGATCAGGAACAGCGCCACCAGTACCACCAGCGCCATCGGCACCACCCAACGCTCCAGGCCATCGAACGCCAGTTCCATGCCCTCGATGGCCGAAAGCACCGACACCGCCGGGGTGATCATGCTGTCGCCGTAGAACAGCGCGGCACCGGCCAGCCCGCACACCACCATCAAGGCACGCAGCCTAGGCAGCGAGGCGGTGGCACGCGTCGCCAACGCCGTCAGGGCCATGATGCCGCCTTCGCCCTGGTTGTCGGCGCGCAACACGAACAGCATGTACTTGATCGAGACGACCCAGATCAGCGACCAGAAAATCAGCGAGAGGATGCCCAGCACCCCGTCGTGGGAAATGGGCACGCCATAGCCCCCGGAAAAGACTTCCTTGAGCGTGTACAACGGGCTGGTGCCGATGTCGCCATAAACGACACCGACCGCTGCCACCAGCATGCCGATCGGTCGGGCCGCCGAATGTCCGCCATTGCCGTTACTGCTTGCCTGAACCATCGACCACTCCCGCACCCGTGATTTGTAACGCCATGTGGCGAGATGCGGCGAAGCATAGCGCAGCACTCGTCGCAATTCCTCGCATAATGCTGGTCAAGCGACCCGGCCATCGCTAGAATTGCGCACTTTTTGATCAGAGGCGTACCCAGCGCCCACCTGTGTGGCCCACGAGGCCCTATCGATACCGAGGTTAGCCATGTCCACCACTCCTTCGTCGGCCGCTCCAAAGGTCGGCTTCGTCTCGCTGGGTTGCCCCAAGGCCCTGGTCGATTCCGAGCGAATCCTGACTCAGTTGCGCATGGAAGGTTACCAGGTGGTGTCCACCTACGAAGACGCCGACGTGGTGGTCGTCAACACCTGTGGTTTCATCGACACCGCCAAGGCCGAGTCCCTGGAAGTGATCGGCGAAGCGCTCAAGGAGAACGGCAAGGTCATCGTCACCGGCTGCATGGGCGTGGAAGAGAATGCCATTCGCAAGGTGCACCCCAGCGTGCTGTCGGTCACCGGCCCGCAGCAGTACGAGCAGGTGGTCAACGCGGTGCACCAGGTGGTGCCGCCTCGGCATGACCACAACCCGCTGATCGACCTGGTACCGCCACAGGGCATCAAGCTGACGCCGCGTCACTACGCCTACCTGAAAATTTCAGAAGGCTGCAACCACAGCTGCAGCTTCTGCATCATCCCCTCGATGCGCGGCAAGCTGGTCAGCCGTCCGGTGGGCGATGTGCTGAGCGAGGCCGAGCGCCTGGTCAAGGCCGGGGTCAAGGAAGTGCTGGTCATCTCCCAGGACACCAGTGCCTATGGGGTGGACGTGAAGTACAAGACCGACTTCTGGAACGGTCGCCCGGTCAAGACACGCATGCTCGAATTGTGCGAAGCCCTGAGCACACTGGGCGTCTGGGTGCGCCTGCACTACGTGTACCCCTACCCCAACGTCGACGACATCATCCCGCTGATGGCCGCCGGCAAGATCCTGCCGTACCTGGACATCCCCTTCCAGCACGCCAGCCCGAAAGTGCTCAAGGCCATGAAACGCCCGGCCTTCGAAGACAAGACCCTGGCGCGGATCAAGAAGTGGCGCGAGCAGTGCCCGGACCTGATCATCCGTTCGACCTTCATCGTCGGCTTCCCCGGCGAGACCGAAGAAGACTTCCAGTACCTGCTGGACTGGCTGAGCGAGGCGCAACTGGACCGCGTTGGCTGCTTCCAGTATTCGCCGGTCGAGGGCGCGCCTGCCAACCTGCTGGACGCTGCCATCGTCCCCGACGACGTGAAGCAGGACCGTTGGGACCGCTTCATGGCGCACCAGCAGGCCATCAGTGCCGCACGCCTGCAGATGCGCATCGGCAAGCGCGTGGAAGTGCTGATCGATGAAGTCGAGGAACAGGGTGCGGTGGGCCGTTGCTTCTTCGACGCCCCGGAAATCGACGGCAACGTGTTCATCGACGATGCCACCCACCTCAAACCGGGCGACAAGGTCTGGTGCACCATCGTCGATGCCGACGAATACGATCTGTGGGCCGAACTGGCCTGATTCGAGCTGCCCTGGCTCGACAGGCAAGACGGCGGCGACCGGCCCGGTTCGCCGCCACGCCAGCCGCAGGCGCTAGACGCCGGGCAATCTGCGCGGGCTTAACCGCCTCCAGGCAGTTACACTAGCGCCCTTTCCTTGCTACGGCCGCAGTCATGTCTGAACCCACTCGTCTTTCCAAACGCCTCATCGAACTGGTCGGGTGTTCCCGCCGCGAGGCCGAACTCTTCATCGAAGGCGGCTGGGTGTCCGTTGACGGCGTGGTGGTCGACGAACCGCAGTTCAAGGTGGACGCACAGAAGGTCGAGCTCGATCCTCAGGCCAAGGCCGAAGCACCGGAGCCGGTGACCCTGTTGCTGCACCAGGCACCGGGACAGAGTGCCGAAGACGCGCTGGCTACGCTCAACGCCCAGACCCTGTCCAGCGAGCACGGCTTCGGCAAGCGTCCGCTCAAGGGGCACTTCCTGCGCCTGAGCTGCGCGGCCGAGCTGCCTGCCAATGCCAGCGGCCTGCAGATCTTCACCCAGGACTGGAAGACCCTGCGCAAGCTGACCGCCGATGCGGCCAAGATCGAACAGGAATACGTGGTGGAAATCACCGGCGAGATCAGCCCCCACGGCCTCAACCGCCTCAATCATGGCGCGATGTACAAGGGCAAGGCGCTGCCGGCGGTGAAAGCCAGCTGGCAGAACGAGACACGCCTGCGCTTCGCCTTGAAGAACCCGGCACCCGGGGTGCTGCAGCAACTGTGCGCCAGTGTCGGTCTGACGATCGTCTCGATCCGCCGCATTCGCGTGGGCGGTGTGTCGATGGGCAAGCTGCCCCTGGGCCAGTGGCGCTACCTGACGACCAAGGAAAAATTCTGAACCCTCTCTTTTTCCGGCGCTGCCTGGGCAGCGTCGTTCAACCAGGATACACACCATGATCCACAACGATGTACTGCGCAGCGTGCGCTACATGCTCGACATCAGCGACGGCAAGGTTGCCGACATCACCGCTTTGGGCGGACTGGAAATCAGCAAGGCCGACGTCATCAGCTACACCAAGAAGGACGAAGAAGAAGGCTTCGTGCATTGTCCGGACGCTGTCCTGGCGCACTTTCTCGATGGCTTGGTGATCTATCGCCGCGGTCGCGACGAGAGCCGCCCCGCCCAGGCGGTCGAGCTGCCGGTCACCAACAACATCGTCTTGAAAAAACTGCGCGTGGCCTTCGAACTCAAGGAAGACGACATGCACGCCGTGCTCAAGTCGGTCGACTTTCCGGTGTCCAAACCTGAACTGAGCGCCTTGTTTCGCAAGTTTGGCCACAACAACTACCGTGCGTGCGGCGACCAGTTGCTGCGCAACTTCCTCAAGGGCCTGACCCTGCGAGTCCGCGGCTGAGCCCCATGGCCTACAGCGTCGAACCCATCGGTTTTGTCCGTTCCTGCTTCAAGGAAAAGTTCGCCATCCCGCGCCAGCCGCAACTGGCGCCGGCCGCGCGCGGCGTGCTGGAGCTGCTGCCACCGTTCGATCAGGGTGAGGCCGTGCAGGGCCTGGAACAGGTCAGCCATGTATGGCTGCTGTTCCTGTTCCATGAGGCCCTGGAAGACAAGCCGCGTTTGAAGGTCCGTCCGCCGCGCCTGGGCGGCAACAAGTCGATCGGCGTTTTCGCCACGCGGGCCACCCATCGGCCCAATGGCATCGGTCAATCGGTGGTCCGCCTGGACAAGGTCGAAGGCGCGCGCCTGCACCTCTCCGGCATCGATTTGCTCGACGGCACGCCGGTGCTGGACATCAAACCCTACGTGCCCTATGCCGACAACGTGCCTGCTGCCGTCAACGCCATCGCCAGCGCCGCGCCCGAGCCCATTGCCGTGCAGTGGCTGGACGCGGGACTGGCGCAAGCCAGGACGCATGCCATGCGCCTGGGTGAGCCGTTGGTGGCGTTGATCGAGCAATGCCTGGCCCAGGATCCGCGCCCGGCCTACCAGAAGCCTGCCCCCGAGCGCGAATACGGTGCCCGGTTCTGGGATGTGGACGTGCGCTGGCATTACCCGCGCCCCGACTGCATCTGCGTGCTGGAAGTGGTGCTCTCCTGAGCCTGCGCATCGCCCACAAAAAAACCGCCCGAGGGCGGTTTTTTCATGGTGCTGGCCAGCCGCTTACTTCTCGACGAAGGCGCGCTCGATCAGGTAGTCACCCGGCTCGCGCATGCGCGGCGAGACGGTCAGGCCGAAGCTGTTGAGCACTTCGCTGGTTTCGTCGAGCATGCTCGGGCTGCCGCACAGCATGGCACGGTCGTCCTGCGGGTTGATCGGCGGCAGGCCGATGTCGCTGAACAGCTTGCCGCTGCGCATCAGATCGGTCAGGCGGCCTTCGTTCTCGAACGGCTCGCGCGTCACGGTGGGGTAGTAGATCAGCTTGTCGCGCAGTGCCTCGCCGAAGAATTCGTTCTGCGGCAGGTGCTCGGTGATGAACTCGCGGTAGGCGACCTCGTTCACGTAGCGCACGCCATGGCAAAGAATGACCTTTTCGAAACGCTCGTAGGTTTCCGGATCCTGGATGACGCTCATGAACGGCGCGAGGCCGGTGCCGGTGCTCAGCAGGTACAGGTGCTTGCCCGGCTTGAGGTCATCGAGAACCAGCGTGCCGGTGGGCTTCTTGCTGATGATGATCTCGTCGCCTTCCTTCAGGTGCTGCAGCTGCGAGGTCAGCGGGCCATCGGGCACCTTGATGCTGAAGAACTCCAGATGCTCTTCCCAGTTCGGGCTGGCGATCGAATAGGCGCGCATAAGCGGGCGGCCGGTGGGTTGTTGCAGGCCGATCATCACGAACTGCCCGTTCTCGAAGCGCAGGCCCGGATCGCGGGTGCACTTGAAGCTGAACAGGGTGTCATTCCAGTGATGAACACTGAGTACACGTTCGTGGTTCATGTTGCTCATGTACGGGGCTCCTAGAAAAAGCGTACGCCTGACAGGGGCGCGATTGCGCAATAGTTTACGGGGCTCAACAATATCTGTTAAATGGATTATTAAGATATGGGTAATCGGTTATATAGATATGCGATTCACACTTCGTCAATTGCAGGTATTCGTCGCCGTGGCCCAGCAGGAAAGCGTGTCACGCGCCGCCAACCTGCTGTCGCTGTCGCAGTCGGCGACCAGCACCTCGATCACCGAGCTCGAACGGCAATCGAGCTGTCAGTTGTTCGATCGCGCCGGCAAGCGCCTGAGTCTCAACGCCCTGGGTCATCAACTGCTGCCCCAGGCCGTGGCCCTGCTCGACCAGGCCAAGGAAATCGAAGACCTGCTCAACGGCAAGTCAGGATTCGGTTCATTGGCAGTAGGCGCGACTTTGACCATCGGCAACTATCTGGCCACTCTGCTGATCGGCCGTTTCATGCAGGTGCACCCGGAAAGCCAGGTCAAGCTGCATGTCCAGAACACTGCGAACATCGTTCAGCAGGTGGCGCACTATGAAATCGACCTGGGGCTGATCGAGGGTGACTGCAGCCATCCAGACATCGAGGTGCAACCCTGGGTCGAAGACGAGTTGGTGGTGTTCTGTGCGCCACGGCATCCATTGGCTTCGGTGCCCAGTGCCAGCCTGGCCTTGCTGACCCAGGAGGCGTGGATTCTGCGCGAACAGGGCTCGGGCACGCGCCTGACATTCGACCAGGCCATGCGTCACCATCGTCTGGCACTCAACATCCGCCTGGAACTGGAACACACCGAAGCGATCAAGCGCGCCGTGGAGTCCGGGCTGGGCATCGGGTGCATTTCCCGGCTGGCACTGCGCGATGCCTTTCGGCGCGGCAGCCTGGTGCCGGTGCACACGCCCGAGCTGGATCTGGCGCGGCAGTTCTATTTCATTTGGCACAAACGCAAGTACCAGACCTCGGCCATGCGCGAGTTTCTCGACCTGTGCCGCGCCTTCACCGCCGGCGCGCAGCGCAGTGACGAGATCGTCCTGCCCGACATCGCCTGAGCCAGGCATCGGTCAAAGCAGAATCACAGCCCACACCAGCACGATCATGCTCAAGGCAACGAACTGAGCTGCGCTGCCCATGTCCTTGGCATTCTTCGACAATGGGTGACGCTCCAGCGAGATGCGATCGATAGCCGCCTCGATCGCCGAGTTGAGCAATTCAACGATCAACGCCAGCAGGCACACCGCGATGAGCACCGCGCGCTCCACGCGGCTGACCTGCAACAAAAAGCTCAGCGGCACCAGCACGACGTTGAGCAACACCAACTGGCGAAACGCCGCTTCGCCAGTGAAGGCTGCACGCAGACCATCGAAGGAGTAACCCGTAGCATTGAGAATACGTTTGAGGCCGGTCTGGCCCTTGAAAGGTGACATGCGCGACGATCCAGGAAAGGAAGACGGCCGACGATGAAACGTTCGGCGTGAAAAAGGCGTGACGGTGCAGCTCAGTTGGCGGAGGTTGACTCCAATTGTTGCAACAGCAGGGCAGCCTGGGTGCGAGTACGCACGCCGAGCTTGCGAAAGATCGCTGTTACATGGGCCTTGATGGTGGCTTCCGACACGCTCAACTCGTAGGCGATCTGCTTGTTCAACAAACCTTCGCACACCATGGTCAGTACCCTGAACTGTTGGGGCGTCAGGCTGGCAAGCCCCTCGCTGGCGGCCTTGGCTTCCGCCGAAACGCTGACCGCCTCGAATGCCTGCGGCGGCCACCAGACTTCCCCATCCAGCACCTCGCGTACGGCCGCTTGAATGGTTTCGAGCGAACTGGACTTGGGAATGAAGCCACTGGCGCCGAATTCACGCGAGCGCACCATGACCCAGGCGTCTTCCTGAGCCGAAACCATCACCACGGGTATGTGCGGATACTGGCCGCGCAGCAATACCAACCCGGAAAAACCGTAGGCGCCGGGCATATTCAGGTCCAGCAGCACCAGGTCCCAGTCGGCCTTTTCGTCCAGGCGCCCTTCGAGCTCGGCAATACTCGCCACCTCTACCAGACGCACTTCTGCGCCCAGACCCATGGTCAAGGCTTGATGCAGCGCGCTGCGAAACAGCGGATGGTCGTCGGCGATCAGGATTTCGTAAGTTGCCATCGATCACAGGATTCCAGGAAATGAAGCCGTTCGGACAGTATCCGCCCGATTCGGCGCCAAGAATGCCGACCCCGGCCATGGTGGTCAAGCGACTCCATGGCCAGAGCCCGCGTCGCCGCCAGGATTATAGATAGTCGGCCAGAAACCGATGCGCCGCATCGGTCTCGTCCACTGGCTCCTGGAATTTCGCTGCCAGGTAATGCGCACTGAACACATCGAGGTAGGCATCCAGTACGCGCGCCGCCTGCTCGTCGCCGGCCAGCTCCAGACACAGCGCCGCCACCTCGGCGGTGCAGAAGTGATCGTCGCGCTTGGAGCGGCGCAAGGTGTAGCGCGACAGTTGTTCGGGCGCCAGGCTCAACACCGGCAGCGAGGCCAGGTACGGACTCTTGCGGAACATCTTTCGCGCTTCGGTCCAGGTAGCGTCCAACAGTATGAACAAAGGCCGTCGACCGAGCTGCGGCGCCACGCTGCTGGTTACCCGCTGCGGCTCGACGAACTCTCCGGGAAAGACCAGATAGGGCTGCCACTGCGGATCCGCCAAAAGTGCCAGCAACCGCGGGTCGACGGCTACGCGCGACCACATGAAGGCGTGGGTGTCGGCGATCACGTCGGCAATCAGCCAGCCGGTGTTGCTCGGCTTCATGGGTTCCACGTCATGCATCAGCAGGCACATGGCCGACCGTGCGTTGACATTGGGACGCCACGCGCACAGGCAGTACTGCGGAATGACTCGGCAACGCGGGCATCGAGGCGCGCGTGAACCCCGTGCGGTAAATGGCTGGGTACTGCGCGCCAGGCGCTCGGCGCGCAGACGGGAAACGGCATGGCTCATTGCGGATCACGGTAGAGTCTGGGGGCGCGGATTCTAACAGAGCTGGCTCCGGAACGATGTCGATGGTGAGCAGACGTGCCGCGCCGTATAATCGGCTACCCTCAGAGGTGGGTGAACGCCTGCGCCATTGGCAGGTCTTACGCCCACTTGTCTTGCCCGGCTTTTCGCCCAGGAGTGTTTCATGCTGCGCTTTATCGCCCCGTCCCTCGCCTTGCTGCTTGCCTTGCCGCTGGCCGCCCACGCTGCATCGCTGAAGGAACTGGAGCTGTCGAAAAACCTGCAGAAAGTGGCTCAGCAAAGCAGTGTGGGTACACCGCGCGCAATCAATGAAGACATCCTCGATCAGGGTTTCACCGTCGAAGGCAACCAACTGGTCAATCACTTGAGCGTTCGCGAAAGCCAGGCCTACGAGATGCGCCGCGACCCCAAAACCGTTTACCTGCAACTGGGCGCAAGCGTATGTCGCAACAAGGGTTTTCGTGATCTGATGGCACAGGGCGCCGTGATGCGCTATGACTTCACCGAATACAAGACCAATCGCGCCATCGGCAGCCAGTCCTACACTGCCAAGGACTGCGGCAAGTAATACTCCAGGAAATGTGGCGGTGCTACTCGACGAACACCGCTGCCTCATCGGCAGAAGGGATCAGTCCAGATCCTTGCCGTTGAGCAGGCGAGAAATCAGCTCCATCGGGTAGCCCCGATAGGCCAGAAAACGCGTCTGCTGGGCGCGCTCCTTGAGTTCAACGGGAAGCCTGGCAGCGAATTTGCGCTCCCAGAGCTCGCGTAGCTGCAACGCCCAATCGAATCCGCTTTGACGAAGTGCCTGCTCGACATCGGCGCGCTGCAAACCGCGCTGGGTCAGGTCTTCGCGTATTCGTGCGGGACCGTAGCCGGAGTTGGCCCGATAGCGAATGAAGCTTTCCAGGTAGCGTGCTTCCGACAACAAGCCTTCGTCGGTCAGACGATCAAGCTCGGTATCGATCATTTCGGGAGGGGCGCCGCGCTGACGCAATTTGCGCGTCAGCTCGACTCGACCATGCTCGCGACGTGCGAGCAGGTCCATGGCAGACCGTCGCACGGCGACGGGTGTATCCAATACGACAGGTGGCATGAGGCTGATCAGAAATCGGCTTCAGCTTCAGCCGTATCGGCAGCTGGTGCAGTGGCGGAAGCCTTGTCAGCTGCAGCCTTGTCGGTACCGCCAGTCAGCAGCTTGTCGCGGATCTGCTTTTCCAGGGTGGCCTTGATCTCGGGGTTGTCTTGCAGGAACTTGGCCGAGTTGGCCTTGCCCTGACCGATCTTGCTACCTTGATAGCTGTACCAGGCGCCCGATTTCTCCAACAGGCCGTTGGCCACACCCAGGTCGAC
Source organism: Pseudomonas baltica (assembly GCF_014235765.1). GTDB lineage: Bacteria > Pseudomonadota > Gammaproteobacteria > Pseudomonadales > Pseudomonadaceae > Aquipseudomonas > Aquipseudomonas baltica. Next base: position 113,879 of record NZ_JACMYH010000002.1, on the reverse strand, counting down.
GATTTCACCGTTGAGGTAGATGCCCTTGCCGTACAGGATCTGGAATTCAGCCTGACGGAATGGCGGTGCCACCTTGTTCTTGACGACCTTGACGCGGGTTTCGCTGCCCACCACTTCGTCGCCTTCCTTGACCGCGCCGGTCCGGCGAATGTCCAGACGAACCGATGCGTAGAACTTCAGCGCATTACCACCGGTGGTGGTTTCCGGGCTGCCGAACATCACACCGATCTTCATGCGGATCTGGTTGATGAAGATGACCAGGCAGTTGGCGTTCTTGATGTTACCGGTGATCTTGCGCAGTGCCTGCGACATCAGGCGTGCCTGCAGACCGACGTGCATGTCGCCCATCTCGCCTTCGATCTCGGCCTTGGGTACCAGTGCAGCGACGGAGTCGACGATGATGACGTCAACCGCATTGGAGCGCACCAGCATGTCGGTGATTTCCAGCGCCTGCTCACCGGTGTCCGGCTGGGATACCAGCAGGTCATCGACATTGACGCCCAGCTTGCCGGCGTACTCGGGATCCAGCGCGTGCTCGGCGTCGACGAAGGCGCAGGTTGCACCGGCCTTCTGGGCCTGGGCGATGACCGACAGCGTCAACGTGGTTTTACCCGACGATTCCGGGCCATAGATCTCGACGATCCGGCCTTTTGGCAGACCACCGATACCCAGCGCGATATCCAGGCCGAGCGAACCGGTAGAGATGGCCGGGATCGCTTGGCGCTCGTGGTCACCCATGCGCATGACAGCGCCTTTACCGAATTGACGTTCGATCTGACCCAGGGCCGCAGCCAAGGCACGCTTCTTGTTGTCGTCCATTGAAGTCCTCACGTAATCAATAAGGCCTGACGGCCATAACACCTGTATAAGTAGCCAGTATTATTCCACACACCATGCCCCTCGCCTACCCCTGAAATGGTTTTTCTCCAGTGGCAAGGTGTAACAAACCCTGCAGGGCTGCCACGACGGTTTGCCGGCGCACGGCCTCGCGGTCGCCGGCAAACTGCTCGCGTCGACAAAACGTCTGCGCACCGTCAGCCCAGGCCAGCCATACCGTGCCGACAGGCTTTTCAGCGGAGCCGCCGCCGGGGCCGGCAACGCCGCTGACCGCCACCGCAAAGCGCGCTTTGCTGTGGCCCTGAGCACCGCGCACCATGGCTTCGACCACTTCGCGGCTGACCGCCCCGACCTGCTCGAACAGCTCGCTCGGAACCTGCAGCTGAGCGGTTTTCTGCGCATTGGAATAAGTGACGTAGCCGGCCTCGAACCAGGCCGAACTGCCGGCGATGCGAGTGATCGCCTCGGCGATACCGCCTCCCGTGCAGGACTCCGCCGTGGTGGCTTGGGCGCCCAGGGCAAGCAGGTGCTGGCCGAGTTCGGCAGAGAGTGAGGTCGAGGCGTCCATAACAGCTCCTTGATCAGGCGGCCGATGAGGCTACGCCCTCCTGCCATGCAGGTCAAAAGTCGCCATGGCGTGCCTGCGTATGACCGGCCCGAAGGGCAATCGTGCCACCGCGTAACCGGTGCCAACGTCCTACATGGTGAAAAAAATCCCTGTACTATTGGCGCCTGCCTTACGTCCCCAAGACACCCGCGAGCTAAGTCCTTGAATGTCCGATTTTTCTAACCACACCCCGATGATGCAGCAGTACTGGAAGCTGAAGAATCAGCATCCCGACCAGTTGATGTTCTACCGCATGGGCGACTTCTACGAAATCTTCTACGAGGATGCGAAGAAGGCTGCCAAATTGCTCGACATCACCCTGACCGCCCGTGGACAGTCGGCGGGGCAGTCGATCCCCATGTGCGGTATTCCCTACCATGCCGCCGAGGGCTACCTGGCCAAACTGGTCAAGCTGGGCGAGTCGGTGGTGATCTGCGAGCAGATCGGCGACCCGGCCACCAGCAAGGGGCCGGTCGATCGGCAAGTGGTACGGATCATCACGCCCGGCACGGTCAGTGACGAAGCACTGCTCGACGAGCGCCGCGACAACCTGATCGCGGCCGTGCTGGGCGACGAGCGCCTGTTTGGCCTGGCGGTGCTGGACATCACCAGCGGCAGCTTCATGGTCATGGAGTTGGCGGGATGGGAAAACCTGCTGGCGGAGCTCGAGCGGATCAACCCGGTCGAACTGCTGATTCCCGATGACTGGCCGCAAGGGTTGCCGGCGGAAAAGCGCAAGGGCTCGCGCCGCCGGGCGCCCTGGGACTTCGAACGGGACACTGCGCACAAGAGCCTGTGCCAGCAGTTCGCAACCCAGGATCTCAAGGGCTTCGGCTGCGAGAAGCTGACGCTGGCCATCGGCGCCGCCGGCTGCCTGCTCGGCTACGCCAAGGAAACCCAGCGCACCGCCCTGCCCCACCTGCGCAGCCTGCGTCACGAACGGCTGGACGACACGGTGGTGCTGGACGGCGCCAGTCGCCGCAACCTGGAGCTGGACACCAACCTTGCCGGCGGACGCGACAACACCCTGCAATCGGTCATCGACCGCTGCCAGACCGCCATGGGCAGCCGCCTGCTGACCCGCTGGCTCAATCGACCACTGCGTGACCTCAAGGTGTTGCAGGCGCGTCAGGGCTCCATCGGCTGCCTGCTCGAGGGCTACCGCTTCGAAAGCCTGCAACCGCAGCTCAAGGAAATCGGCGACATCGAGCGAATTCTCGCGCGAATCGGCCTGCGCAACGCCCGACCGCGGGACCTGGCGCGACTGCGCGATGCGCTGGCCGCCCTGCCCGAACTGCAGGTGGCAATGGCCGAACTCGAAGCGCCGCACCTGGCGCAGCTGGCGGCCATTGCCGGGACCTACCCGGAACTGGCCGATCTGCTGGCCAAGGCCATCGTCGACAATCCGCCCGCCGTCATCCGCGACGGCGGCGTACTGAAAACCGGCTACGACAGCGAGCTGGACGAATTGCTGTCGCTGAGCGAGAACGCCGGCCAGTTCCTGATCGACCTGGAAGCCCGGGAAAAAGCCCGTACGGGCCTGTCCCACTTGAAAGTGGGTTACAACCGCGTCCACGGCTACTTCATCGAACTGCCCAGCAAGCAGGCCGAACAAGCCCCGGCGCACTACATCCGGCGGCAGACGCTCAAAGGTGCCGAGCGCTTCATCACCCCTGAACTCAAGGCCTTCGAAGACAAGGCGCTGTCGGCCAAGAGCCGTGCCCTGGCCCGTGAGAAATCGCTGTACGAAGCGTTGCTGGAAAACCTCATCGGCCATCTGCCGCCACTGCAGGACACCGCCGCGGCGCTGGCTGAACTGGACGTGCTGAGCAACCTCGCCGAGCGAGCGCTGAACCTGGACCTCAATTGCCCCCGCTTCGTCGACGAGCCGTGCCTGCGTATCAACCAGGGTCGCCACCCGGTCGTGGAACAAGTGCTCACCACACCCTTCGTGGCCAACGACCTGAGCCTGGACGACAGCACCCGCATGCTGGTGATCACCGGTCCGAACATGGGCGGTAAATCCACCTACATGCGCCAGACTGCCTTGATCGTGTTGCTGGCGCACATCGGCAGTTTCGTGCCAGCGGCCAGTTGCGAGTTGTCGCTGGTGGACCGTATTTTCACCCGAATCGGCTCCAGTGATGACCTGGCTGGCGGCCGCTCGACGTTCATGGTGGAGATGAGCGAAACCGCGAACATCCTGCACAATGCCACCGAGCGCAGCCTGGTGCTGATGGACGAAGTGGGCCGCGGCACCAGCACGTTCGATGGCTTGTCGCTGGCCTGGGCTGCCGCCGAATGCCTGGCCGGACTGCGCGCCTATACCTTGTTCGCCACTCACTACTTCGAGCTGACCGTGCTGCCGGAAAGCCAGCCACTGGTGGCCAACGTGCACCTGAGCGCCACCGAACACAACGAGCGCATCGTTTTTCTACACCATGTGCTGGCTGGCCCTGCCAGCCAGAGCTACGGGTTGGCGGTCGCGCAATTGGCCGGGGTACCGGCCGCAGTCATCCTGCGCGCCAAGGAACACCTGAGCCGTCTGGAAACCACAAGCCTGCCCCATGAAACCCCAACGCCCATGCCCGGCAAGACAGCGAAGCCCCATCAGGCTGACCTGTTTGCCAGCCTGCCGCACCCGGTGCTGGAACAGATTGCCAAGACCGACATCGATGGACTGACCCCGCGGCAAGCGATCGAATTGCTCTATGCACTGAAGAACCGGGTCTAACGCTTATTCCTACAAGCTGATAGAATCCCGCGCGGTTTGGGAATGCCAATGGCTTTTAGCCTGGTCTGCGGCTGACCTGCCCAAACCAAGCGGCCCTGTGAAGGGCTTCGCTGCCGCCGCCTGAGGAGAGAAATAGAAATGACCTTCGTCGTCACCGACAACTGCATCAAGTGCAAATACACCGACTGCGTGGAAGTCTGTCCGGTGGACTGCTTCTACGAAGGCCCGAACTTCCTGGTGATTCACCCGGATGAGTGCATCGACTGCGCACTGTGCGAGCCTGAATGCCCGGCCCAAGCCATCTTCTCCGAAGATGAAGTGCCCGAGGACATGCAGGAATTCATCCAGCTGAACGTGGACTTGGCCGAAGTCTGGCCGAACATTACCGAGAAGAAGGATGCGCTGCCCGAGGCTGAAGCGTTCGACGGCGTGAAAGGCAAGATCAAGGACCTGGAGCGCTAGGGCACGCTCGTTGCCTCGTGCCAGCTGATAGCGACCGCCACGCCTGCCGCGCAGGCGTGCGTGACACCGGACGGCGCGGCTGGCCACTCGCTCTCGACCTCAAAAAAAAGTCAAAAAAAGGGGCGGTAATGAGCCGCCCACCTTTCCCTGTCCCTTTTATCCCTGTCATCGTCCTGATGAATCGCGTCACTGCGATATCCCTTTTGGGCGCTCGATCCTGAGCACCTGTGTCGTCCCTGAACACGCCTTGATATTAACGCATCCGGTGCGTAGGACAACCGTGAATAATCCCCATCATAATCTGACTTGGGTGTCAGCTTATTCGATAATGTGTTCAAGAACGTGCAGTTAGATAGACAAGAGTTCCAGCTTACAAAACTTTGACTGGATAAATAGCCAAAGGCTTACACAAGGTCACAGTGAACACTGACAACATCGCACTGCGACTAGGCCAACAATAAAAACGCCCCTTGAAAAAGGGGCGTTCAAGTCGTGCGGTAACGGCGGCTATTGAAACAATGACTCGCTGGACAGCCCGTTCTTTTCGAGTATCTCGCGTAGTCGCTTGAGGCCTTCCACCTGGATCTGTCGCACGCGCTCGCGGGTCAAGCCGATTTCCAGGCCAACGTCTTCCAGCGTGCTGCTCTCGTGGCCCCGCAGGCCAAAACGGCGTACCACCACCTCGCGCTGCTTGTCGGTCAGCTCGGACAGCCACTGGTCTATGCTCTGCGAGAGGTCGTCGTCCTGCAGCAGCTGCAAGGGGTCGGTGGGCCGGTCATCGGTCAGGGTGTCGAGCAAGGTCTTGTCCGAATCCGGCCCGAGCGAGACATCCACCGAGGACACCCGCTCGTTGAGCCCAAGCATGCGCTTGACCTCGCCCACCGGCTTTTCGAGCAGGTTGGCGATTTCTTCGGGGGATGGTTCGTGATCGAGTTTCTGGGTCAGTTCGCGCGCGGCGCGCAGGTAGACGTTGAGCTCCTTGACCACGTGAATGGGCAGGCGAATGGTCCGAGTCTGATTCATGATCGCCCGTTCGATGGTCTGTCGGATCCACCAGGTGGCGTAGGTCGAAAAACGGAAACCACGCTCGGGATCGAATTTCTCGACCGCACGAATCAGCCCCAGATTGCCCTCCTCGATGAGGTCGAGCAAAGACAGGCCGCGATTGACATACCGGCGGGCGATCTTGACCACCAGGCGCAGGTTGCTCTCGATCATGCGTTTGCGACCGGCCGGGCATCCGCTCTGGGAAAGTCGTGCGAAGTGCACCTCTTCTTCGGGAGAAAGCAGAGGCGAAAAACCGATTTCATTCAAATACAGCTGGGTCGCATCGAGCGCCCGCGTGTAGTCAATGTATTTATGCTGTTTGAGCGATGTGGAATTGCGTGCCTTGGTGCGAACCGCAGGTGCAGCAGGTTCTTCGTTCGACATCACATCCAATACGACGCCGGGTTCCATAAGGAGCACCTCATCGTCGATGTCAAACTCCGGCGCTTCTTTGCTGAGAGCCATTGTTATAGTCCTTTGCTGAGTTCGACCTCAAGCTCCAGCGGCGCCAATCTCCATGGCAGCGCGTGAGCCCGTCCCCACTACGTGGAGGAACAGGCTGGTAGTGCAAATCAACGACGTGGCAGGAATTGCAGCGGATCTACGGGCTTGCCTTGGCGGCGAATCTCAAAATGCAGCTTCACCCGGTCCGTCCCCGTTGAACCCATTTCGGCAATTGTCTGACCGACCTTGACCTGCTGACCCTCCCGAACCAACAACCTGCGGTTATGACCGTAGGCACTGACGTAGGTATCGCTGTGTTTGATGATGACCAATTCGCCGTAGCCCCTCAAACCACTCCCGGCGTAGACCACCGCACCATCAGACGCAGCAAAAACAGGCTGTCCCAAATCACCGGCGATATCAATTCCTTTATTCAAACTGCCGTTTGAAGCGAATTTTCCGATCAAAACACCGTTTGCCGGCCACGCCCAGCCGCCCTGGGTGCGCTCGCCGGCAGGTACCGGAGTGGGCGAAGGCACGGGAATGGCAACGCTGCTGGTGGCGGTCGGTGCTGGGGTGAGCGGACGGCGGGTGACGGTGGTGCGGCTCGAGGAAGACGCAGACGCGCCGCTCTGGGTAGTCACCACGGTGGTGGCTGGCGCGCCCGAGTTGCCGTCGAAGCGGATCACCTGGCCTGGGCGGATGGTATAGGGCACGGGAATGTTATTGCGCGCAGCCAAGGCCTTGTAGTCCCAGCCGTAGCGAAAGGCGATGGAAAACAGCGTATCGCCTCGCCTGACTGCGTATTGGCCTGTGGTCACGGGCTGTCGCTGCGCCGCTTTGGCCGCGTTGTTGCGATCGACCACGCTGACCTGGCTGGAGGTGCTGGAACAGCCGGACAGAAAGGCTGCGACCGCAACCCCGAGCATCAGGAGCTTGACGCTCGAACTACCTGCACGCTGCCCAATGATTGTGAGGCTCACCCGCCGCTCCTTTGTTGTGGTGACAAGAAAATATCCAACTTCACTACTCGACTACAAGGCGCATGGGTGCAAGCTGTGGCCATGCCTGCGCCATGACCCGCTGTCAGACAGACGGCGCCGCGCAGAATTCACTGCAGGAGCCCGGGCCGGTCACGCCAGCGGACCATTGAGCAACGGCACGAACCGCACGGCTTCCAGAACATGCCGGGAGAACCCGTGCTCTTCGCGTACGATCAACATCAGTTGCTGAACGTCGCCGGAGCCTACCGGGATCACCAGCCGGCCACCGGGCGCGAGCTGATCGAGCAGGGCCTGGGGCACATCGGTCGCCACTGCGGTAACGATGATGCCGTTGTACGGTGCCAGGGCCGGCCAGCCTTCCCAGCCATCGCCCCAGCGAAAGACCACGTTGCGCCGCTCGAGCGTCTGCAGGCGTTCCTTGGCGCGATCCTGCAGGACCTTGATCCGCTCGACCGAGAACACCCGCTCGACCAGCTGCGACAGCACGGCGGTCTGGTAGCCCGAGCCGGTGCCGATCTCCATGACCTTGTCCAGTGGCCCCGCCGCCAGCAGCAGCTCGCTCATGCGTGCAACCATGTAGGGCTGGGAAATGGTCTGGTTGTGGCCGATCGGCAGTGCGGTGTCTTCGTAGGCGCGGTGCGCCAGTGCTTCGTCGACGAACAGATGGCGCGGTGTGCGACGCAGTACCTCGAGCACCTGGGTATTGGCCAGGCCTTCGTCGCACAGGCGCTGAATCAAGCGTTCGCGCGTGCGCTGCGAAGTCATGCCGATGCCATGGTGCTGATTGTCTCTCTGGCGCATCAGCCAAGCTCCTCCAGCCAACCTTGAACGTGGCCGAAGGCCGCGTTGAAGGTGCGATCCAGTTGCAGTGGCGTGACCGACACGTAGCCCTGCATGACGGCATGGAAATCGGTGCCCGGGCCGCCATCTTCGGCGTCGCCGGCCACGGCGATCCAGTAGCCCGGCTTGCCCCGCGGGTCGACCATGCGGATCGGCGCCGCAGCCCGTGCCCGATGGCCCAGGCGAGTCAGCACCATGCCGCGGATACGCTCGATCGGCAGGTTGGGGATGTTCACGTTGAGCACGGTACGAGGCGGCAGGTTCAACCGGTCTCGGGCCTCGATCAGCTTGCGCGCGTAGTAGGCTGCCGTCGGCAGGTGCTCAGGCTGGCGAGACAACAACGAGAACGCAAACGAGGTATGCCCCAGAAAACGCCCCTCGAGGGCAGCAGCCACCGTGCCCGAATACAGCACGTCGTCGCCCAGGTTGGCCCCCAGGTTGATACCTGAAACCACCAGGTCGGGCTCGAAAGGCAGCAGGCCGTTCAGGCCCAGGTGCACGCAGTCGGTGGGTGTGCCGTTGACGCTGATGAAGCCGTTGGGCAAGGTCTGCGGATGCAGCGGCCGGTCCAGCGTGAGCGAACTGCTGGCGCCGCTACGGTCCTGATCGGGGGCGATCACCGTGCACTGGGCATAGTCCTGCAACACGTCGTGAAGCGCGGCCAGGCCGGGGGCGGTGACCCCATCATCGTTGGAAATCAGAATACGCATGGACTTTCCGTCTGCCCTGTCGGCACCAGATCGACGAGTTCGCGCACCACGACAGTGGCGAAGCAACCGGCCGGCAGGACGAAGTGCAACTGCAGGATGTCAGGCTCGGGATAATGCCACGTCAGCTCGCCGATGGGCAGCCGCAGGATGCGTCGCTCCTGTGCCAGGCCCGCTTTTGCAAGCCAGGCACACAGCGCCGGGTGCTGGTCGCCGATGGCATTTTCCAGCTCGGCGCAGCGACCGGCGGCGACCGATGCGCCCTCGCCCCACAGCGCTCCGGTAGGGTGCAGGTCGAGGATGTCCAGGCGTGGATCACTGCATTCGGCTTCACCGGCGGGAAAGAAGCTGCGGCTGTCGGTGAACGCCAGCAGATCACCGATCCGGGCGCGGTTCCAGGTACCGTCGGCGACGCGCGCGGCAAGTATCTGGTTGAACAGGAAACTGCGCGCCGTGGAGAGCAGCCGCGAACGCACATTGCGCTGCTCGGGCAGCGCCTGGCGTTCGGCATACTGCTGAGCGTCGAACACATTGCCGCCCTGGAAACCGAAGCGCTGGGTGCCGAAATAATTCGGTACGCCGGTCTGCTGGATTTCTCCAAGGCGCGCATCGAGCGCGGCCCGGTCGGCCTTGAGCGCGGTCAGGCGCACGGTGAAGCCGTTGGCCGAGTGCGCACCGCGTTGCAGTTTGCGCGAGTGCCGGGCCTGCTTGAGGATGGCCAGGGTGTCGCCCTGCGCCGCGCTCAGGTCCGGATCGGCCTTGCCTGGCAGATGCAGGCTGAACCACTGCCGGGTCAGCGCCTGGCGATCCTTGAGGCCTGCATAGCTGACCGTGCGCAACGGCACGCCAGCGGCCTTGGCCAGACGGCGGGCTGCCTCTTCGGTATTGAGGTTGCGTTTCTCGACCCAGAGCCAGAGGTGCTCGCCCTGGCCGGCCAAGGGAATGTCCAGCACTTCGTCGACCTGGAAGTCTTCGGCGCTGGCCTTGAGTACGGCGCTGCCCAGGCTGTCGCCCGTGGCCCGCGGACCCAGCAATTCGAATTCGGTCATGCGCGCAGCAACAAGGCGACCGCATGCACGGCGATACCTTCCTCGCGCCCGGCGAACCCGAGCTTTTCGGTAGTGGTCGCCTTGACGTTGACTTGATCCAGCTCCACGCCCAGGTCGGCGGCGATCCGTTCACGCATGGTTTCTATGTGGGGCGCCATTTTCGGCGCCTGGGCGACGATGGTGGCGTCGACATTGCCGACCTTCCAGCCTTTGCTCGCCACGACCGCGAGCACGTGGCGCAACAGCACGCGGCTGTCCGCGCCCTTGAACTGCGGATCGGTGTCGGGAAAATGCTTGCCGATGTCGCCCAAGGCAGCTGCGCCGAGCAAGGCATCGCTCAAGGCATGCAGTACGACGTCGCCGTCGGAATGAGCCAGCAGGCCGAACTTGTGTGGGATTCGCACGCCACCCAGGGTAATGAAGTCACCCTCGGCGAAACGGTGCACGTCGTAGCCGTGGCCAATACGCATAGAAAAAAACGCCCCGATTGAGTCAGGGCGTGATTCTACCTGCTTTGGCGCAGGTTTGGCGGATCAAAACATCTGCAGGTGACTGTGCTGGCGCCTTCGCGGGCAGAGAGCGCCAGCGCCGTCACTTCAAGGCCTTTGCATGATGGCGCAAATGGTCATCGATGAAGCTGGCGATGAAGTAGTAGCTGTGGTCATAGCCCGGTTGCATGCGCAGCGTCAGTTCATAGCCGGCCGACTTGGCCGCCTGACTCAGAGCCTGGGGCTTGAGCTGGCTCTCGAGGAAATCATCGCGATCGCCTTGATCCACCAGCAGCGGCAGATGTTCCGCCGCATCGGCGATCAGCACGCTGGCATCCCATTCGCGCCAACGCGAGCGCTCCTCGCCCAGGTAATGGGAAAACGCTTTCTGGCCCCAGGGGCAATCCATCGGATTGCTGATGGGCGAGAACGCCGAGATCGACCGATACCGCCCCGGATTGCGCAGCGCGCAGACCAGCGCTCCGTGGCCACCCATGGAATGGCCACTGATGGAGCGCTTGTCCGACGCGGGGAAATGCGCCTCCACGATGGCTGGCAATTCATGCACCACATAGTCATGCATGCGGTAATGCTGCGCCCACGGCTGCTCGGTGGCGTTCAGATAAAACCCGGCACCCAGACCGAAATCCCATGCCTGGTCCGGATCATCCGGCACTCCCGCCCCGCGTGGGCTGGTGTCGGGCGCAACGATGATCAAGCCCAACTCGGCAGCCAGCTCCAGGCCGCCGGCCTTCTGCATGAAGTTCTCGTCGGTACAGGTCAGCCCCGACAGCCAGTACAGCACCGGCAACTTGCCGCCCTGCTCCGCTTGCGGCGGCAGGTACACGGCGAAGGTCATGTCGCAACCCAGCTCCTTGGAGCGGTGCTTGTAGCGTTTGTGCCAGCCGCCGAAGCTCTTCTGGCAGGACAGGTTTTCCAGGCTCATGGCAGACCTCAGAAGTGGATGACCGAACGAATGCTCTTGCCTTCATGCATCAGGTCGAACGCTTTGTTGATGTCTTCCAGGCCCATGGTGTGGGTGATGAAGGTATCCAGCGGAATCTCGCCGGTCTCGGCCATTTCGACGTAGCTGGGCAACTCGGTACGCCCGCGCACGCCACCGAATGCCGAACCGCGCCAGACCCGTCCGGTGACCAGCTGGAAAGGGCGCGTGGCGATTTCCTGGCCAGCGCCGGCCACGCCGATGATCACCGACTCACCCCAGCCCTTGTGGCAGCATTCGAGCGCCGCACGCATCAGTTGCACGTTGCCGATGCACTCGAACGAGAAGTCCACGCCGCCATCGGTAAGGTCGACGATGACTTCCTGGATCGGCCGGTCATATTCCTTGGGATTGATGCAGTCGGTTGCACCCAGCTGGCGGGCGATCTCGAATTTGCTTGGGTTGATGTCGACGGCGATGATGCGACCGGCCTTGGCCTTGACCGCACCGATGATGGCCGACAGACCGATACCGCCCAGGCCGAACACGGCCACGGTATCGCCCGGCTTGACCTTGGCCGTGTTGAGCACCGCGCCGATACCGGTGGTGACGCCACAACCCAACAGGCAGACCTTTTCCAGCGGCGCCTGCTTGTCGATCTTCGCTACCGAGATCTCCGGCAACACGGTGTACTCGGAGAACGTCGAGGTGCCCATGTAATGGAACAGTTCCTTGCCGTTGTACGAGAACCGCGTGGTGCCGTCCGGCATCAAGCCCTTGCCTTGGGTGGCGCGAATGGCCTGGCACAGGTTGGTCTTGCCCGATTTGCAGAACTTGCACTGGCGGCATTCGGGCGTGTACAGCGGAATGACGTGATCGCCCACCGCAACCGAAGTGACCCCTTCGCCTACCGCTTCGACGATGGCGCCACCTTCGTGGCCCAGTACCGACGGGAAGATGCCTTCAGGGTCCGCACCCGACAGGGTGTAGGCATCGGTATGGCAGACCCCGGAAGCGACCACGCGCAACAGGACTTCGCCTGCCTTGGGCATGGCCACGTCGATCTCGACGATTTCCAATGGCTTGTTGGCTTCGAATGCAACCGCAGCGCGGGACTTGATCATCAATGCTTGCTCCTGAAATGAACGGGACTGCCAACAGTGTAATTCATGGGCGGATGCGGAATAATCGCCCCTTTCGCAAAACATTGATGCCGTACAGGGATAATCGAGTGAATGAAAACCGCTGGGAGGGTATCGACGAGTTCGTCGCAGTGGCCGAGTGCGCGCACTTCACGGCCGCAGCGCAGCGGCTGGGCGTGTCGTCGTCCCACGTCAGTCGCCAGATCGCTCGATTGGAAGAACGCCTGCAGACCCGCCTGCTCTATCGCAGCACGCGACGGGTAGCGCTGACCGAGGCAGGGCAGACATTCCTCCAGCATTGCCAACGCCTGCAGGACGGTCGCGACGAAGCCTGGCGCGCCATGAGCGACCTGACCGGTGAACCCAAGGGACTGCTGCGCCTGACCTGCGCCGTGGCCTATGGCGAGCGCTTCATCGTGCCGCTGGTCACGCGCTTCATGGGGCTGTACCCGCAACTGCGCGTGGAGATCGAGCTGAGCAACCGCACCCTCGATCTGCTTCACGAAGGTCTGGACCTGGCCATCCGCCTGGGACGCCTGCAGGACTCGCGACTGGTGGCAACCAGGCTGGCGCCGCGGCGAATGTTCCTGTGCGCTTCACCGCACTACCTGGCGCGCTATGGCCGGCCCCACAGTGTGTCGGAGTTGACGCGGCACAACTGCCTGGTGGGCAGTTCGGATATCTGGCCGCTGCAGGTCGATGGCAAGGAGCAGGCACAACGCGTGCAGGGCAACTGGCGCTGCAACAGTGGCCAGGCGGTCCTCGACGCGGCGTTGCAGGGCGTCGGGCTGTGTCAGCTGCCTGATTACTACGTGCTGGAACACTTGCGCAGCGGCGCACTGGTGTCGCTGCTGGAGGCGCACCAGCCGCCCAACACGGCGGTGTGGGGGCTTTATCCGCAACAGCGGCACTTGTCGCCGAAGATCAGGAAGCTGGTCGATTATCTCAGAGAAGGGTTGGCCGAGAGGCCAGAGTATCTGTAGGAGCGGTCATCGGCCGCGAACGACGCCACCTCCCCTTCCCTCAGCCACGCATCGCCCAACGCTGGCGCAGCCACTCCAGATCTTCAGGCCGGGTGACCTTGAGGTTGTCCGCCCGGCCCTCCACCAGCTTCGGCGCGAAACCGGCCCACTCGATGGCCGAGGCCTCGTCGGTAATCGCCACTCCGGCCACAAGGCTATCGGCCAGAGCCCGATGCAGGGCGCCCAGACGAAACATCTGTGGCGTGAACGCTTGCCAGATCGTGCTGCGATCCACCGTATGCTGAACCCGCCCAGTCGCATCGGCACGCTTGAGCGTGTCGCGCGCGGGCACGGCCAACAGACCGCCGACGCTGTCATCAGCCAGCTCGGCAAGCAGTTTGTCGAGGTCGGTGCGAGAAAGGTTGGGCCGCGCCGCATCGTGCACCAGCACCCAATCACTGCCGTCGGCGCCCTGGGCGTGTAAATGCAGCAAGGCGTTGAGCACCGAGTCGGCACGCTCGCGACCACCGGCAACGCGCTGGATCAGCTCGTTGCTGGCACTGGGCAGGTCGGGCCAGAACGGGTCATCGGCGGCGATGCTGACGAGCACGCCCTTGAGCTGTGGATGGCCGAGGAAACAGTCGATGCTGTGTTCCAGGATCGTGCGACCGCCCAAGGTCAGGTACTGCTTGGGGCGGTCCGCTGCCATGCGCGCACCTACGCCCGCAGCGGGAATCACTGCCCAGAAGGCTGGCAGCGAGGTATTCATTGGGCCAACTGGTAGAGGGTTTCACCCTCCTTGACCATGCCCAGTTCATGGCGAGCGCGTTCTTCGACGGTCTCCATGCCCTTTTTCAATTCGAGTACTTCGGCGTCCATCACGCGATTGCGCTCCAGCAGCCGTTCGTTCTCGGCATGCTGTTCGGCGATCTGCTGTTTCAGCTCGGCTACCTGCTTGAGACTTCCGTTTCCGACCCACAGGCGATACTGCAAACCACCCAGGAGCAGAAGCAAGACAAGAAACAACCAATAAGGACTGCGCATCACGTTACCCAGTGGTAAAAAACTTCAACTCTGCGACCAGATAGCACGAAGCCTGGCATCCGCCAGGCTCCGCATGTCGTCTTTCTACCATCTATTGCTTAGCCGCGAAACTCGTCGCGACCACGATAGATCGCCTTGGAACCCAACTGCTCTTCGATACGCAGCAGTTGGTTGTACTTGGAAACACGGTCCGAGCGGCACAGCGAGCCGGTCTTGATCTGGCCCGCAGCGGTGCCCACGGCCAGGTCGGCAATGGTCGAATCTTCGGTTTCACCGGAACGGTGCGAGATTACCGCGGTGTAGCCGGCAGCCTTGGCCATCTGGATGGCTTCCAGGGTTTCGGTCAAGGTACCGATCTGGTTGAACTTGATCAGGATGGAGTTGGCGATCTTCTTGTCGATGCCTTCCTTGAGGATCTTGGTATTGGTCACGAACAGGTCGTCACCCACCAGCTGGACTTTTTCGCCGATCTTGTCGGTGAGAATCTTCCAGCCAGCCCAGTCGGATTCGTCCAGGCCGTCTTCGATCGAGATGATAGGGTAGCGCTCGGTCAGGCCCTTGAGGTATTCGGCGAAACCTTCGGCGTCGAACTTGTGGCCTTCACCGGCCAGGTCGTAGGTGCCGTTTTCGAAAAACTCGCTGGCGGCGCAGTCCAGGGCCAGGGTCACGTCGGTGCCCAGTTTGTAGCCGGCTTTCTCGACGGCTTCGGCAATGGCGCTCAAGGCATCTTCGTTGGACGCCAGGTCCGGCGCGAAACCACCTTCGTCACCGACAGCAGTGCTCAGGCCGCGAGCTTTCAATACCGCCTTGAGGTGGTGGAAGATCTCGGTGCCCATGCGCAGGGCGTCGGAAAAGGTCTTGGCGCCAACCGGCTGGACCATGAATTCCTGAATGTCGACGTTGTTGTCGGCGTGCTCGCCACCGTTGATGATGTTCATCATCGGCACGGGCATGGAGTAGACGCCCGGCGTGCCGTTGAGGTTGGCGATGTGCGCGTACAGCGGCAGGTCCTGATCCTGTGCGGCGGCCTTGGCTGCGGCCAGGGACACGGCGAGGATGGCGTTGGCGCCCAGCGAAGCCTTGTTCTCGGTACCGTCCAGGGCAATCATGGCGTGATCCAGACCCTTCTGGTCGACCGGATCCTTGCCCAGCAGCGCATCGCGGATCGGGCCATTGATGTTGGCCACAGCCTTCAGAACGCCCTTGCCCATGTAGCGGCTCTTGTCGCCGTCACGCAGCTCCAGCGCTTCGCGCGAGCCGGTGGAAGCGCCCGACGGTGCGCAGGCGCTGCCGATGATGCCGTTTTCCAGAAGCACGTCGGCTTCTACGGTAGGGTTGCCACGGGAGTCGAGAACTTCACGACCTTTGATGTCGACGATTTTTGCCATTGTTATGAACACTCCAAAGTAGACGAGACGACGCAGCTTGGGCTTTAGCGATCCCCTCGCGGGCATAGACCCGCTCCCACCGGGCTCGATGTGGGAGCGGGTCTCTGCCCGCGAAAGGGTCACCGCAACAAATCGGGCACTACTTTACCGCAATCAGGCCGTTTCGATCGCCGGGAAACCTTTGACCAATTCATCCAGCGCCTTGAGCTGGGCAAGAAACGGTCCCAGCTTGTCCAGGCGCAGCGCGCAGGGGCCGTCGCATTTGGCGTTGTCCGGGTCCGGGTGGGCTTCCAGGAACAGACCGGCCAGGCCCTGGCTCAGGCCAGCCTTGGCCAGGTCGGTGACCTGGGCGCGACGGCCACCGGCCGAGTCGCTGCGACCGCCCGGCATCTGCAGGGCGTGGGTCACGTCGAAGAACACCGGGTACTCGAACGACTTCATGATGCCGAAGCCGAGCATGTCCACTACCAGGTTGTTGTAGCCGAAGCTCGAACCGCGCTCGCAGAGGATCAACTGGTCGTTACCGGCTTCCTCGCACTTGGTCAGGATGTGTTTCATTTCCTGCGGCGCGAGGAACTGGGCTTTCTTGATGTTGATGACCGCGCCGGTCTTGGCCATGGCCACCACCAGGTCGGTCTGGCGCGACAGGAAGGCAGGCAGCTGAATGATGTCGCAGACTTTGGCAACCACGGCGGCCTGTTCAGGCTCGTGCACGTCGGTGATCAGCGGCACGTTGAAGGTCTTCTTGATCTCTTCGAAGATGCGCATGCCCTCCTCCAGGCCGGGGCCGCGGTAGGAGGTCACCGAAGAACGGTTGGCCTTGTCGAAGCTGGCCTTGAACACGTAGGGGATGCCGAGCTTGTCGGTCACACGCACGTATTCTTCACAGACCTTGAGGGCCATGTCGCGTGATTCCAGCACGTTCATGCCACCGAACAACACGAACGGCTTGTCGTTGGCGATCTCAATATCGCCAACGCGGATGATCTTCTGCGCCATGGTGATCAGGCCTTCTTCTGATGTTGAGCCAATGCGGCCTTGACGAAGCCGGTGAACAACGGATGACCGTCACGCGGCGTCGAGGTGAACTCGGGGTGGAACTGGCAGGCCACGAACCATGGATGGTCCTTGGACTCGACCACTTCGACCAGCGCGCCGTCACCCGAGCGCCCGGAGACGACCAGCCCGGCTTCGACCAGTTGCGGCAGCAGGTTGTTGTTCACTTCGTAGCGATGACGATGACGCTCGACGATCACGTCGCGGGCGTAGCAGTCGTGGACCTTGGAGCCGCCGACCAGCTGGCAGTCCTGCGCGCCCAGACGCATGGTGCCGCCCAGGTCGGAGGCTTCGGTGCGGGTTTCCACGGCGCCGGTGGCGTCTTCCCACTCGGTGATCAGACCGACGACCGGATGGCCGCTGGCGCGATCGAATTCGGTGGAGTTGGCGTCTTTCCAGCCCATGACGTTACGGGCGAACTCGATGACCGCCACCTGCATGCCCAGGCAGATACCCAGGTACGGCACCTTGTTCTCGCGAGCGTACTGCACGGCGGTGATCTTGCCTTCCACGCCACGCAGGCCAAAGCCGCCGGGGACCAGAATGGCGTCGACGCCTTCGAGCAGGGCGGTGCCCTGGTTCTCGATGTCTTCGGAATCAATGTAGCGCAGGTTGACCTTGGTGCGGTTGCTGATGCCGGCATGGCTCATCGCTTCGATCAGCGACTTGTAGGCATCGAGCAGCTCCATGTACTTGCCGACCATGGCGATGGTCACTTCGTGTTCAGGGTTCAGCTTGGCATCGACCACCGCTTCCCATTCGGACAGGTCGGCGCCGCCGCATTGCAGACCGAAGCGCTCGACGACGAAATCGTCCAGACCCTGGGAGTGCAGGATGCCCGGGATCTTGTAGATGGTATCGGCGTCTTCCAGGGCAATCACCGCACGCTCTTCGACGTTGGTGAACTGAGCGATCTTGCGGCGCGAAGACGTGTCGATTGGGTGATCGGAACGGCACACCAGCACATCAGGCTGCAAGCCGATGGAGCGCAGTTCCTTGACCGAATGCTGGGTAGGCTTGGTCTTGGTCTCACCCGCGGTGGCGATGTAGGGGACCAGCGTCAGGTGCATCAGCATGGCGCGCTTGGCACCGACCTCGAAACGCAGCTGGCGGATCGCTTCCAGGAACGGCTGGGATTCGATGTCGCCAACGGTGCCGCCGATTTCGACCATGGCCACGTCGGCATCGCCGGCGCCCTTGATGATGCGCCGCTTGATCTCGTCGGTGATGTGCGGGATGACCTGGATGGTCGCGCCCAGGTAATCACCACGGCGCTCCTTGCGCAGCACGTGCTCGTACACCCGGCCGGTGGTGAAGTTGTTGTTCTGGGTCATGGTCGTGCGGATGAACCGCTCGTAGTGCCCCAGGTCCAGGTCGGTCTCGGCGCCGTCGTGGGTGACGAACACTTCACCGTGCTGGAACGGGCTCATGGTGCCCGGGTCGACGTTGATGTACGGGTCCAGCTTGAGCATGGTGACTTTGAGCCCCCGCGCCTCCAGGATGGCCGCCAATGAAGCCGAGGCAATGCCTTTCCCCAATGAAGAAACAACACCGCCCGTGACGAAGATGTAGCGCGTCATGAAAAACCCTAGAAGTCTGCGTTAAAGCGGCAGAAGCCGCCGGGGAAAGCGAAGGAAGGCCGAAGCCCCCGACGGCCAAAAACGGTTTGGCAATCGGCAACGTCCGTGAATCCGGTGGGTTCACAGAAGTTGTATCAAGAAGGGAGCGTAGTCTACCGGATTCCCCCTTTCATCTCAAACTCTGCTCGCCGGTTGTCGGCGACCAGAGCAGTCGTCCTTCGATGGCAGACAGCGGCAGGTTGGCCACGGCAACCAAGCGGTCGTGGATGAACAGCAGCGGCAAACGATCGCGCACGAACCCTGGCAGCCGGCTTTCATTGAGCAAGCGCTTGAGGTCACGCTCGCCGCGAACGGGCAGGCGCAGGCGCTCGCCGCCCTGGCGGTAGCGGATCTGCGCGTGCCCCGGCAACGGGCCGCCCTGCCAATGCACCTCGCCGTTGCCGACCAACTGCAAGGCTTGTCGGGTGTCTGGCCAATCCTGAGACGGGGGCTGGGCCTGCGACCATTGGCCACTGACCCACCAGATCCGCCCGTGGGCCCTGTGCAGCTCGCCGTCGGCCAGGCGCCAGACGGGCGTAGCGGCGGGATCCGCGTCGCGCAGGGACGTCCAGCCAACCCAGTGCTGGGTATCGGGCAAGCGCGTCAGAGGCGCAAGCCAGTATTGCAGGGCATTGCGCTGACGGCTTTCGGACAGGGTACGAAGCGGCGCCAGGGTCAGGCTGGGCAATGCCAGCCAGGAAGGTTCGCCAGCTGCGTGCGCAGGCGCAAGGTCCGCGGCGGCCAGTTCATCCAGCAGCTGCGCCGCCTCGCTCAGGTGCGCGGCGGCCCTGGCGATACTGCCGGCAGCCTGGGGCCAGCGCGCCGTGATCACGGGCAGGACCTCGCCACGCAGATAGTTGCGAGAGAAACGCGTGTCGGCGTTCGAGGGGTCTTCGATCCACTGCAGGCCATGGTTGCGAGCGTAGGCAAGCAACTCGGCGCGAGGCTCGTCGAGCAACGGCCTCACCAGTATCCCCTGCCCTTGCGGTCGCTGCCTGGGCATTGCCGCAAGCCCTCGCACACCGGCGCCGCGCAGCAGACGAAACAGTACGGTTTCGGCCTGATCGTCCTGATGCTGGGCTGCGAACAGCACATCAGCGGCGCCGAGCAGCGCATCGAAAGCGCGATAGCGCGCCTGGCGTGCGGCTTGCTCCAGGCTGGCACCGTCCTGCACTCGAACCTTGATCACTTGCAGGGGCACATCGAGCTGATCGCAGAGTGCCTGGCAGTGGGCAGGCCAGGTGTCGGCAACCGCTTGCAGGCCGTGATGGATATGAATGGCGGCCAGCGCTGGACGGTTGGGCACGCTGGCCAACAGGTGCAGCAGGACGGTGGAATCAAGGCCACCGGAGAGGGCGAGGTGCCAGGCGGGGGATTGCAGATAAGGCTGCAGCCTGTTGCTCAGGCGCTGGGCCAGGGCGGAGGGTTCACGCATGGGGCGACCCCTTTTCAGTCCATGGTTCGGGATCGGCGGTGCGCTCTTCGCGGGCAGAGGGCTCAGCCCGCGAAGGGCGCGCTGCGGTCTGAACCCTTACAACCCGTAGCTCATCAAACGGTCATAGCGGCGGCCGAGCAAGGTCTCGGTGTCGAAACCCTTGAGCATGTCCAGCTGGCTGGTCAGCTCGGCGCGAATAAGGGCCGAGGCAGCGGCCGGATCGCGATGGGCGCCACCCAGGGGCTCATCGATCACCTTGTCGACGATGCCCAGGTGATTCAAGCGTTCGGCGGTGATGCCCATGGCTTCCGCAGCGTCCGGCGCCTTCTCGGCAGTCTTCCACAGAATCGACGCGCAGCCTTCGGGCGAAATCACCGCATAGGTCGAATACTGCAACATGTTCAGCTGGTCGCAGACGCCGATGGCCAGCGCACCACCGGAACCCCCTTCGCCAATGACCGTGGCGATGATCGGCGTCTTCAGCCGCGCCATCACCCGCAGGTTCCAGGCAATCGCTTCGCTCTGGTTGCGCTCTTCGGCATCGATACCCGGATAGGCGCCCGGCGTGTCGATGAAGGTGAGGATCGGCATCTTGAAGCGCTCGGCCATTTCCATCAGGCGGCAGGCCTTGCGATAGCCTTCAGGGCGCGGCATGCCGAAGTTGCGGCGAACCTTCTCGCGCACTTCACGGCCTTTCTGGTGGCCGATGATCATCACCGGCTGATCGTCGAGGCGTGCGACACCACCGACGATGGCGGCGTCGTCGGAGAAATGCCGATCGCCATGCAGTTCATCGAACTCGCTGAAGATGTGCTGGATGTAGTCCAGGGTGTACGGGCGGCGCGGGTGACGCGCGAGCCGGGCAATCTGCCAACTGGTCAGGTTGCCGAAGATGCTTTCGGTCAGCGTGCGGCTTTTGTCTTGCAGACGAGAGATCTCGTCGCCGATGTTCAACGAATTGTCGTTGCCTACCAGGCGCAGCTCTTCGATCTTGGCTTGCAGGTCAGCGATCGGCTGTTCGAAATCAAGAAAATTCGGGTTCATAGGCATCCGTCTTGGGTCGACGGCCAAGCGGCCGGCCGGTTGATCCGTTTGGCGCCATACCTTAAAGGAAACGGCGCGTTCAGGTCGAGTTTATTAATTGTGGTCGAACCCGCCCCGCAGGGCCAGTTCAACGATATTGCAGAAAGACGTTCTCGCGGCCGAACTGGTCACGCAGCGCTTGAATCAAGCTGTCGGCCGGGTCGATGCGCCAGCCCTCGCCGAACTGCAGCGTCGCCTTGGCATCGCTGCTGGTGTACTCCATGGTGATCGGGCAGGCGCCACGGTGCTGACGGCACAATTCGCCAAGCCAGCTCAACCGGTCCCCCCCCAGCCCATCGGCGTGCACCTTGAGGCGCAGGCTTTCGGCCAGGTTGGTGCGCGCATCCTCCATGCTCATCACGCGCTTGACGCGCAGGCGCAGGCCACCGGAGAAATCGTCGTTACTGACCTCCCCTTCCACCACCACCATGGCATCGGTCTGCAGCAGCGACTGAGCCGACATGAAGGCATCGGCGAACAACGACGCCTCGATACGTGCCGAACGGTCATCGAGGGTGATGAAGCCCATCTTGTCGCCCTTCTTGTTCTTCATCACCCGCAGGGCGATGACCATGCCGGCCACTGTCTGGGTCTCGCGCGAAGGCTTGAGGTCGATGATGCGCTGGCGTGCGAAGCGGCGGATCTCGCCTTCGTATTCGTCGATCGGATGCCCGGTCAGGTACAGCCCCAGGGTTTCCTTCTCGCCGCGCAGCCGCTCCTTGAGCGTGAGTTCCTTGGCCTTGCGATGGCTGGCATAGACATCGGCGTCGGCTTCGACGAACACCCCGCCAAACAGGTCGTCGTGGCCGCTGTCGTGGGTGCGTGCAGTCTGTTCCGCTGCCTTGATCGCCCCTTCCATGGCCGCCAGCAAGACCGCGCGGTTGCGGTCGATGTTGGCCTGGTAGGCCTTGGTTTCATCATGGAAATGCGGGCCCAGGCGGTCGATCGCGCCACTGCGGATCAGGCCGTCGAGTGTGCGCTTGTTGATGCGCTTGAGGTCGACGCGCTCGCAGAAGTCGAACAGGTCCTTGAACGGGCCGGCCTGACGCGCCTCGATGATCGCCTCCACCGGGCCTTCGCCGACACCCTTGATCGCGCCCAGCCCATAGACGATGCGGCCGTCGTCGTTGACCGTGAACTTGAACTCGGAATTGTTCACGTCCGGCGCGTCCAGGCGCAGCTTCATGGTGCGCACTTCTTCGATCAGGGTCACGACCTTGTCGGTGTTGTGCATGTCCGCCGAGAGCACCGCAGCCATGAACGGCGCCGGGTAGTGGGTCTTGAGCCAGGCGGTCTGGTAGGACACCAACCCATAGGCGGCAGAGTGGGACTTGTTGAAACCGTAGCCGGCGAATTTTTCCACCAGGTCAAAAATGTTCCCGGCCAGGTCCGGGTCGATATTGTTGCTCGCGCAGCCTTCGATGAAGCCACCGCGCTGCTTGGCCATCTCCTCGGGCTTCTTCTTGCCCATGGCGCGGCGCAGCATGTCGGCGCCACCGAGGGTGTAGCCCGCCATGACCTGGGCGATCTGCATCACCTGCTCTTGATACAGGATGATGCCGTAGGTCGGCGCCAGCACCGGCTTCAGGCCTTCGTACTGGTAATCCGAATGCGGATAGGCCAGTTCGGCGCGGCCGTGCTTGCGGTTGATGAAGTCGTCCACCATGCCCGACTGCAGCGGCCCCGGTCGGAACAGGGCCACCAGGGCGATGAGGTCTTCCAGGCAGTCGGGCTTGAGCTTCTTGATCAGCTCCTTCATGCCGCGCGACTCGAGCTGGAACACCGCCGTGGTCTCGGCCTTCTGCAGCAGCTGGTAGGTCGGTTTGTCGTCGAGCGGAATGAACGCGATGTCCAGCGGCGCTTCGTTGACCTTGGCACGGTCGCGGTTGATGGTCTTCAACGCCCAGTCGATGATGGTCAGGGTGCGCAGGCCAAGGAAGTCGAACTTGACCAGGCCGGCGGCTTCCACGTCATCCTTGTCGAACTGGGTCACCAAGCCGTCGCCGGCCTCGTCGCAGTAGATCGGCGCGAAGTCGGTCAGTTTGGTCGGCGCGATCACCACACCACCGGCGTGCTTGCCGACGTTACGCACCACGCCCTCGAGCTTGCGCGCCATGTCCCAGATTTCCGCGGCTTCTTCGTCGACCTTGATGAAGTCGCGGAGAATTTCTTCCTGTTCGTAGGCTTTTTCCAGGGTCATGCCGACTTCGAACGGAATCATCTTGGACAGCCGGTCGGCCAGGCCATAGGACTTGCCCTGCACCCGCGCCACGTCGCGCACCACCGCCTTGGCCGCCATGGAACCGAAGGTGATGATCTGGCTCACCGCATTGCGGCCATATTTGTCGGCCACGTAGTCGATGACCCGGTCGCGGCCATCCATGCAGAAGTCGACGTCGAAGTCGGGCATGGAGACCCGCTCGGGGTTGAGAAAGCGCTCGAACAGCAGGTCGTATTCCAGCGGATCGAGGTCGGTGATCTTCTGCACGTAGGCCACCAGCGAACCTGCGCCCGAACCGCGGCCCGGACCGACCGGCACGCCGTTGCTCTTGGCCCACTGGATGAAGTCCATCACGATCAGGAAGTAGCCGGGAAAGCCCATCTGGATGATGATGTCGAGCTCGAAATTCAGCCGGTCGACATAGACCTGGCGGCGCGCCTCGTAATCCTCGGTGGTGTCCCTGGGCAACAGCACGGCAAGGCGTTCTTCCAGGCCGTCGAACGAGACCTTGCGGAAATATTCGTCAATGGTCATGCCATCGGGAATCGGATAGTCGGGCAGGAAGTGCTTGCCCAGCTTGACGTCGATGTTGCAACGCCTGGCGATCTCGACCGTGTTTTCAAGCGCCTCGGGCAAGTCGCTGAACAGCTCGGCCATTTCCTCGGCGCTCTTGAGGTACTGCTGGTCGCTGTAGTTCTTGTTGCGGCGCGGGTCGTCCAGCGCCCGGCCTTCACCGATGCACACGCGGGTTTCGTGGGCTTCGAAGTCTTCCTGCTTGATGAAGCGCACGTCGTTGGTGGCCACCAGTGGCGCGCCCAGACGGTCGGCCAGGGCCACGGCCGCGTGCAGGTATTCTTCGTCGTTGGTGCGATTGGTCCGCTGCACCTCGACATAGAACCGCTCGGGGAAAATCGCCATCCATTCGCGCAACAGGTTGTCGGCATCGCCCGGGTAACCGCCCAGCAGCGCCATGCCGATCTCGCCCTCCTTGCCCGCCGACAGGCAGATCACCCCTTCACTGGCTTCGGCCACCCACTGCCGTTCGACGATCACCTGGCCATTGCGCTGGCCCTCGATGAAGCCACGGGAAATCAGTTCGGTAATGTTGCGATAGCCGACTGCGTTCATCGCCAGCAGGCTGATGCGGCTCAACTGGCCATCGGGGTCGCGGTTGGCCAGCCACAGGTCGGCACCGCAGATCGGCTTGATGCCGGCGCCCATGGCTGCCTTGTAGAACTTCACCAGCGAACACATGTTGTTCTGGTCGGTCACCGCTACCGCCGGCATGTTCATGCCGGCCAGCGCCTTGACCAGCGGCTTGATCCGCACCAGGCCGTCGACCAGCGAGTATTCGGTGTGCAGGCGAAGATGAACGAAGGAAACCGACATGTTGATCCTATGGGTTGCGGTAGAACGACAAGGCCCGGATTGTACCGGGCCTTGATCAAAACATCAGCCTGCTAGACCCACGCGGGCGCTTGATCGCTGCTTTCGCGCGCCTGCCATGCGGCACGAACCGGTGCGAACGATCGCCGGTGAATGGGCGTCGGGCCCAGCCGGGCCAAGGCTTCCAGGTGCACCGGTGTAGGGTAGCCCTTGTGCCCGCCCATGCCATAGCCGGGGTAGATCAATTCGAATGCAGACATTTCCCGGTCGCGGCTGACCTTGGCCAGGATCGAAGCGGCGGCGATCGCCGGGACCTTGGCATCACCCTGGATCACCGGAGCGCTGGGCACGTCCAGTTGCGGACAGCGATTGCCGTCGATCAGTGCAAGCCTTGGCGTGATGCTCAGGCCCTGCACCGCCCGCTGCATGGCGAGCATGGTTGCGTGCAGAATGTTCAGACGGTCGATCTCTTCGACTTCGGCGCGAGCGATGCACCAGGCCAGGGCTTTCTCGCAGATCTCTTCGTAAAGCAGTTCACGACGCGCTTCGGTGAGCTTTTTCGAATCGTTGAGCCCGAGGATCGGCCGTCGCGGATCGAGAATCACCGCTGCCGTCACCACCGCGCCGCACAGCGGCCCGCGGCCGACTTCGTCGACACCGGCAACCAGCTCTTCGACCAGATCGAAATCCAGCCCCATCTGCAGTTGCCTGCTTGTCTGTGGAGGCTTAGCCATCGTTCCTGCCTATCAGTTGCAACACGGCCTCGGCCGCCTGGTTGGACGCATCACGGCGCAGCGTGCGGTGAATAGCATCGAAGCCGCTGGTCTGTTCTTCACCGCTCGCCAGCAGGGGCAGCAGCCGGTCGGCCAGGGCCTGGGGCGTGGCCTCATCCTGCAGCAGCTCGGGGACCAGCATGCGCTGGGCCAGCAGGTTGGGCAACGACACGTAGGGGCTTTTGACCATACGCTTGAGAATCCAGTACGTCAGGGGCGCCAGCCGGTAGGCGACTACCATCGGGCGCTTGTACAACAAGGCTTCGAGGGTGGCCGTGCCGGAGGCGATGAGTACCGCATCACAGGCGGCCAGCGCGGTGTGCGAGTCACCGTCGAGCAAGGTCACCGGCAACGTCCGCCCGACGAGCATCTGCTCCAGTTGCGCGCGGCGCTGTGGGTTGGCGCATGGGATGACGAAACGCATCTGCGGGTGCGCCTGCAACAGCAACTGGGCGCTGTCGAGGAACAACTCGCCCAGGCGACCGACTTCGCCGCCGCGGCTGCCCGGCATCAGCGCCACGACCGGAAAATCACCCGCCAGGCCCAGCTGTGCGCGGGCCTGACCGCGATCGGCGTGCAGCGCAATGGTGTCGGCCAAGGGATGGCCAACGAAGCGCACCGGCACGCCCTGCTCCTCGTAGAACCTGGCCTCGAAGGGCAGCAGCGTCAGCATCAGGTCGCAGCCCTGGCGAATCTTCAGCACCCGCTTCTGCCGCCACGCCCACACCGAAGGGCTGACGTAGTGCACGGTCTTGATACCGGCCTGGCGCAGCTTGAGCTCGATGTTGAGGGTAAAGTCAGGAGCGTCGATGCCGATGAACACGTCCGGCTTGCACGCGATCAGCTCGGCAACCAGCTGCTTGCGCCGGGCCAGCAGTTCGCGCAGGCGACCCAGCACCTCGACCAGGCCCATGACCGACAGACGCTCCATGGGGAAGCGACTGACCAGCCCTTGGGCTTCCATCAGCGGACCCCCGACGCCGATGAACTGGATGTGCGGATGGCGTGCCTTGAGCGCGCGCATCAGCCCCGAACCCAGGATATCGCCGCTGGCTTCACCTGCCACCAATGCCACGGTCAGCGCTGCGGGGTGAGACATCAACGGGTGATGCCGCGGGTCGAGGACTGGATCGACTTGAGGAAGACGTCGACCTCGGGGTACAGACGCGCTGGCTCGGCCAGATCGAGCAATGCCTGCTCGACGGTCAAGCCTCGGCGATAGACCGTCTTGTAGGCACGGCGCAGGGCGTGGATGGCGTCGTCGCTGAAGCCGCGGCGGCGCATGCCTTCGAAATTCATGCTGCGGGCTTCGGCCGGGTTGCCGAACACCGTGACATAGGCCGGCACGTCCTTGCCGATGGCCGTGCCCATGCCCGAAAAGCTGTGGGCACCGATGTGGCAATACTGGTGCACCAGGGTAAAGCCGGAAAGGATCGCCCAATCGTGCACGTGCACATGGCCGGCCAGTGCCGTGTTGTTGACTAGGATGCAGTGGTTGCCGATCACGCTGTCGTGCCCGATGTGGGCGTAAGCCATGATCAGGTTGTGATCGCCCAGCGTGGTTTCGGCGCGGTCCTGCACGGTGCCACGGTGAATGGTCACGCCTTCGCGGATGACGTTGTGGTCACCGATGACCAGACGGGTTTCTTCGCCCTTGTACTTGAGGTCCGGCGTGTCTTCCCCGATGGAGGAAAACTGGTAGATGCGGTTGTGCCTGCCGATGCGGGTCGGCCCCTTGAGGATGACATGGGGACCGATCACGGTGCCCTCGCCGATTTCCACGCCCGCACCAACGATCGACCAAGGGCCGACTTCGACGCCATCTGCCAGAACGGCGGACGGGTCGATGATGGCGCGAGGGTCAATCAAACTCATAGCTTGCGTTCCGCACAGATGATCTCGGCCGAGCAGACCGGCTTGCCGTCGACCGAAGCCTTGCAGTCGAACTTCCAGATCTGCCGCTTGCAGCTGATGAACTTGGCTTCCAGGATCAGTTGGTCGCCGGGCAGCACGGGCTGGCGGAAACGCAGCTTGTCCGAACCCACGAAGTAGTAGAGCGTACCGTCGGCCGGTTTGACATCGAGCATCTTGAAACCAAGGATGCCGGCGGCCTGGGCCATGGCTTCGATGATCAACACGCCCGGCATGATCGGGTGCGCGGGAAAGTGACCATTGAAGAACGGCTCGTTGATGCTGACATTCTTGTAGGCGCGAATGCTCTGGCTTTCGACGTCCAGCTCCACTACGCGATCCACCAGCAGAAAGGGATAGCGGTGCGGCAGGTATTCGCGAATCTCGTTGATGTCCATCATTTCGGGGGGAAGCCTGTAGTAAAGATAGGGAGCGCGCGGCTGACGCGCGACACTCCTATTGCAAATCAAGGGGCAGTCTAGCGGCTGGGCACACTTGATATGGAAAGGGTATCAGCCATCAGATGACGCTTTACCGCCTTGGGTCACTGCCTCGACACGCTTTTCCACCTGCTTGAGGCGGCGCGCCATGTCGT
This sequence comes from Pseudomonas baltica, assembly GCF_014235765.1. Classification (GTDB taxonomy): domain Bacteria; phylum Pseudomonadota; class Gammaproteobacteria; order Pseudomonadales; family Pseudomonadaceae; genus Aquipseudomonas; species Aquipseudomonas baltica. The sequence continues at coordinate 86,102 of NZ_JACMYH010000002.1, read as the reverse complement.
CCAACTGCCGCAGTCGCGCGGCGCTCTTGCGCCACTCGGCCGCTGGCTGCATCGCCGTACCCGAGGAATAGGCACCGGGTTCGGTGATCGAATGGGTCACCATGGTCATGCCGGTGATGAATACCCCATCGCAGATCTCGATGTGCCCGACCAGGCCTACACCGCCTGCGAGCATGCAATTCTTGCCGATCTTGCTGCTTCCCGAAATGCCGACACAGGCGGCCATGGCTGTGTTGTCGCCAATCTGCACGTTGTGGGCAATCTGGATCTGGTTGTCGAGCTTCACACCGTTGCCGATCAGGGTATCGGCCAACGCGCCGCGGTCCACGGCGGTGTTCACGCCGATCTCGCAGTCGTCACCGATGCTGACCCCGCCGATCTGGGCGATCTTCTGCCAGACGCCCTTCTCGTTGGCGAAACCAAAGCCCTCGCCACCCAGCACCGCACCGGACTGTATGACCACGCGCTTGCCGATGCGCACGTCGTGATAGAGGGTCACGCGCGGCGCCAACCAGCCACCTTCACCGATCTCGCACCGCGCACCGATGAAGCAATGCGCGCCGACGGTTACCCCGGCAGCGATCCTGGCACCGCTTTCGATCACGGCAAACGGCCCGACACTGGCGGCGGCATCGACCTGTGCGTCGTCTGCAATGACGGCCGTCGGATGAACACCGGCGCTGGCGCGGGGCTTGGGATCGAACAGGTGGGAGATCCGCGCATAGGCAAGGTAGGGATCGGGGACGATCAGTGCATCGCCTTGAAAGCCTTCGGCATCGGCGGCCTTGAGCAGTACGGCGCCGGCATGGCTGTCGGGGAGGAACTTGCGGTACTGCGGGTTGGCCAGAAAGCTCAGCTGAGCTGGGCCGGCCTCCTGCAAGGTGGCCAGCCCAGTGATGATCTTCTCCGGGTCGCCACTGACCGTGGCCCCCAGGAACTCGGCCAATTGGCCGAGCTTCATGGTCGCTGTCATATCAGCGCGACTGATTCATGCGCTCGATGACCTGGCGCGTGATGTCGAACTGAGGCTTGACATCAATCACCGCACCGCGCTCCAGAACCAGGTCGAAGGCGCCCTTCTTGATGACTTCTTCAACGGCGCCGTCGAGCTTGGGCTTGAGCTGCTTGAGCATTTCGCGGTCGGCAACGGCCTTGGCTTCGTTCAGTTCCTTGGACTGGAACTGGAAGTCGCGGGCTTTCTGCTTGAATTCAAGCTCCAGACGCTCGCGCTCGGGCTGGGCCATCTTGTCGCCACCGGCAACCAGACGGTCCTGAATGCTCTTGGCGCTGCTTTCCAGGGTTTTCAGCTTGCTCAGCTGCGGGCCGAATTTCTTCTCCGCGTCGACCGCGTATTTCTTCGCGGCGTCGGACTCGAGCAAGGCCATCTGATAGTTCAGAACGGCGATTTTCATGTCGGCGAAAGCCGGAGTGGCACCCAACGAGGCGGCGAGGGTCGCGGCCAGAACAACCATTTGAGTCAACTTGCGCACAATAAACTCCTACAAAATCCGTTGTTGTTGCCAAGGAGCAGACCTTAGAAGGTCTGGCCCAGAGAGAATTGGAAGACCTGGGTTTCGGCATTGTCAGGCTTCTTGACCGGCATCGCCAGGCTGAAGCTCAGTGGGCCGAGGGCGGTGATCCAGGTCACACCCAAGCCGGCGGAGACGGCCATGTTGGCAATGTCGATGTCGTTGCAACGCACCGTTTCGCCTGTCGACGTCTTGCTGTCATTGCAGTTGGTGTCGAACACGTTACCCACGTCGACGAACAGCGAGGTTCGCAGCGAGCGCTGATCCTTGACGAACGGCAGCGGGAAGAGGATTTCGGCACCACCGGTGATCTGTACGTTGCCGCCGAAGGCCAGGGGGTCCTGATCCGGGTCTTCGAGCGTGCCGCGCGCGTCGTTACGCTGACTCGGGGTACTGCGCGGGCCCAACGTGCTGTCCTTGAAACCACGGACCGAGTTGAAGCCACCGGCATAGTAGTTCTCGTAGAACGGCAGGCCGTCGGTGGAACCGTAGCCATCGCCGTAGCCCAGTTCGGTGTGGAAGCGCATGGTGTAGTTTTCGGTGATCGGCACGAACGCCTGGTTGCGGTAGTCGATCTTGAAGAACGACAGGTCGCTGCCAGGAATGGTCACTTCACCGGTCAAGCTTTGCGAAGCACCGCGGGTTGGCAGTACGCCCTTGTTCAAAGTGGACGACGACCAGCCGGCCGATGCCTTGAAGTTGAGGAACTTGTCGCCTTCCTTCTCGGTGAAATCGAAGATCTCTTCGACGGTGTAGTTACCCGTCTTGATTTCGTCCTGCTGGACGCTCAAGCCGAAGGTCAGTCGCGAGGTCTCGCTGATCGGGTAGCCGAAGTTCATGCCGGCGCCGAGGCTGTCCACGGCGTAGCTGGCCACGTCGACGTCGAGGTCGTCGTAGTCGGTGGTGCGGTAGAACGCGTTGTAGCCCAGGCTGACGCCGTCCGGCGTGTAGTACGGATCGGTGTAGCTGAAGTTGTAACGGCTCTGGTATTCGCTGCGGGTCAGGCCGATGGACACACGGTTACCGGTACCCAGGAAGTTGTTCTGGCTGATCGAACCACCGAGGATCAGGCCGGCGCTCTGGGCGAAGCCGACGCTGGCGGTGATCGAACCGGAGGCTTGCTCTTCCACGGCGTAGTTGACGTCGACCTGGTCGTCGGTGCCCGGTACGGCCGGCGTCTCGACGTTCACTTCCTTGAAGAAGCCAAGGCGCTCGAGGCGGGTCTTGGATTGGTCGATCAGGTAGGTCGACGCCCAGCCGCCTTCCATCTGGCGCATTTCGCGACGCAGCACTTCGTCTTCCGACTTGGTGTTGCCGCGGAAGTTGATGCGGTTGACGTAGGCACGCTTGCCCGGATCGACCACGAAGGTGATGTCGACCGTGTGGTCCTCGTCGTGCGGCTGAGGCACGCCGTTGACGTTGGCAAAGGTGTAGCCGTCGTTACCCAGGCGGCGGGTGATCAGCTCGGACGTGGAGGTCATGACCTTGCGCGAGAACACCTGGCCCTTCTTCACCAGCATCAGCTGCTGGACCTGATCTTCGGGGACCTTGAGGTCGCCGCTGAGCTTGACGTCGCGAACGGTGTACTTTTCACCTTCGTTGACGTTGACGGTGATGTAGACGTGTTTCTTGTCCGGGGTGATCGACACCTGGGTGGACGCGATGTCCATGTTGATGTAACCGCGGTCCAGGTAGTAGGAACGCAGACGCTCCAGGTCACCGGACAGCTTTTCCCGTGCGTACTTGTCATCGTTGCGGAAGAACGACAGCCAGTTGGACGTCTTGAGTTCGAACAGGTCGGTCAGGTCTTCCTCGGGGAACACCGAGTTGCCCACCACGTTGATGTGCTGGATGGCCGCGACCGTGCCTTCGTTGATGTTGATCTTCAGGGCCACGCGGTTGCGCGGCTGGGTGACCACTTCGGTGTCGACCGACGCCGAATAGCGACCCTGAGCCACGTACTGGCGCTGCAGTTCGTTGCGCACGCCTTCGAGGGTGGCACGCTGGAAGATCTCGCCTTCGGCCAGGCCGGACTGCTTGAGGCCCTTCATCAGGTCTTCGGTGGAGATGGCCTTGTTGCCTTCGATGTCGATACTGGCCACCGAGGGTCGTTCGACCACGGTGATCACCAGGACGTTACCGTCCCGGCCCAGCTGGATATCCTGGAAGAACCCGGTTTTAAAGAGTGCACGGGTCGATTCCACCAGGCGACCGTCGTCGGCCTGGTCACCTACGTTCAACGGCAACGCGCCAAACACGCTGCCGGCGGAAACCCGCTGCAGCCCGTTGACACGGATATCGGAGATGGTGAAGGACGCGGCGTGAACTTCAGCGATCATCAGTACGGCAAGAACCGCAGTTAGCAGCAGACGTTTCATGAAGTCCTTTCTTATTCCAACTGGCAATAAACAAACTGCCGCAGAAGCGGCAGGTTCGCAAACGAGCGAAGCGTTACAGTCGACCCAGATCGTTTATCAGGGCAAGCAGCATGACCCCAACCACCAGACTGATGCCGATCTGGATTCCCCAACCCTGTACCCGATCGGAGACTGGGCGACCACGCACCCACTCGATCAGGTAGAACAGCAGATGCCCCCCATCCAGTACTGGAATGGGCAGCAAATTGAGAACTCCGAGGCTTATGCTCAGGTAGGCGAGGAAATTCAGGAAATCCCCAAAACCCGACTGGGCCGAAGCGCCCGCCACTTTAGCAATGGTTATCGGTCCACTCAAGTTTTTTACCGAGAGCTCGCCGAACAGCATTTTCTTCAGGGAATCAAGGGTCAGCACGCTCATGGTCCAGGTACGCCTGGCGCCCTCGACCACGGCATCGAGCGGCCCGTAGCTGACTTCACGCAGCATCTGCGGTGGCCACTCGACCGGTTTCACCCCGGCGCCGAGGTACCCGGCGGCCTTGCCTTCACCTTTGGAAACCAGGTTGACCGGGACATCCAGTGGCGCGTTGTCGCGCTCCACGCGCAGCACGATTCGGCTGTCGGGACGCTCGCGGACCAGGTCCACGACCTGCTGCCAATCGCCCAGGGGCTGGCCGTCCAGCGCCAGCAGACGGTCCCCGGTACGCAAACCGGCGGCCTGCGCCGGGCCGTTGGGATCAAGCTCGGCGAGTATCGGCGCCAGCGCCGGACGCCACGGCCGAATGCCCAGCGAGCGAATCGGATCAGGCTCGTCGGAACCTTGCAACCACTGGTTAAGGGCCAGCGAGCGAGTGGCTTCATTGCTGGAGCCAGGTTCGCGCACGGTCAACTGCAAGGCACCGGTTTCGCCCAGGCGCCGTACCATTTGCAGGTTCACCGCAGCCCAACCGGCGGTGCTTTCGCCATCCACCGCAACGATTTCCTCACCTGCCATCAGACCGGCGGTTGCCGCGATGCTGCCCGGCTCGACCGAACCGACCACCGGCTTGAGCTGCTGGGTGCCGAGCATCGCCAGCAGCCAGAAGAACACTAGGGCGAGCAGAAAGTTGGCCGCAGGCCCGGCGGCGACGATGGCGATGCGCTGACGCACACTCTTGCGATTGAACGACTGCTCGACCTGATCGGCCGGCACGTCGCCCTCGCGCTCGTCGAGCATCTTGACGTAGCCACCCAGCGGAATCGCCGCCACCACGAACTCGGTGCCCTGGCGGTCATGCCAGCGCAACAGGGGCGTGCCGAAGCCCACGGAAAAACGCAGCACCTTGACGCCACAACGCCGTGCGACCCAGAAATGGCCGAACTCGTGAAAGGTAACCAGCACACCCAATGCCACCAGGGTGCCGATAATCATGTAGAGCGCACTCATAACTCTCTCCGAACTACGGCCATGCAGGGGTCAGCACCCGTGCTGGTTCAACCATTGCTGGGCCAGGTCCCGCGCGCGAGCATCCGCGGCGAAGACCGTGTCGAGCGTATCCAGCGCCACCACCGGTTCCCGATTGAGGACGTCCTCGATCATACGCGGGATCTGCGGGTAGCGTATGCGACGCTCGAGGAACGCCGCTACCGCGATTTCGTTCGCCGCGTTGAGCATGGCCGGGGCGCTGTCGCCCGCCTCCGCGGCCTGCCGAGCCAGGCGCAGGCAAGGAAAGCGTTGTTCATCGGGCGCTTCGAAATCGAGCCGCGCAATGGCGAACAGGTCCAGGGGTGCCACACCCGAATCGACACGCTGCGGCCAGGCCATGGCATGGGCGATCGGCGTGCGCATATCAGGGTTGCCCAGCTGAGCCAGCACCGAGCCGTCGACATAGTCGACCAGGGAATGGATCACGCTCTGCGGATGCACGACCACTTCGATCTGCGCGGGTCGCGCGTCGAACAGCCAGCACGCCTCGATCAGCTCCAGGCCCTTGTTCATCATGCTGGCCGAGTCGACGGAAATCTTGCGCCCCATCGACCAGTTGGGATGAGCGCACGCCTGCTCCGGCGTGACCTGTTCCAATTCTTCCAGCGGTGTCTGCCGAAACGGACCACCCGATGCAGTCAGCAAGATGCGCCGCACGCCGACATTGCCCAGGCCGCGCTCGAAATCACCGGGCATGCACTGGAAAATCGCGTTGTGTTCGCTGTCGATAGGCAGCACCACGGCCCCGCTGTCGCGTACGGCCTGCATGAACAGTGCCCCGGACATGACCAGCGCTTCCTTGTTGGCGAGCAGCACTTTCTTGCCGGCATGGACCGCGGCCAAGGTCGGGCGCAGCCCGGCTGCGCCGACGATGGCCGCCATCACCGCATCCACTTCCGGCGCAGCGGCCACCTGGCACAGCCCTTCTTCACCCACCAGCACTTCGGTGCGCGAGCCGGCCTGGCGCAATGCCTGCTGCAAGGCGCTGGCACGTTCCTGACTGGGCACCACGGCAAACACCGGGCGATGCACAAGGCACAGTGCCAACAGCTCGTCCATGCGCGAGAAGCCGCTCAGGGCAAATGCGCTGTAGCGGTCCGGATGCCGGGCGATGACGTCGAGTGTGCTCAGGCCGATGGAGCCGGTCGCGCCCAGCACGGTAATGCGCTGCACGCCGCTCACATCACGCCCCAGCCGGCAGCCCACAGCAGCACGGCAAACACCGGTACCGCCGCGGTCAGACTGTCGATGCGATCGAGCACACCGCCATGGCCCGGCAACAGATTGCTGCTGTCCTTGATGCCGGAGCGACGCTTGAACATGCTTTCGGTCAGGTCACCGACGACCGAGAGGGCCACCACGATCGCCGCGCCGATCAGGCCCGCGAGCGTCTGGCCGATTCCCCAGTCGCGCACCAGGCCGATCGCCAGGGTGATCAGCAGGCTGGTCACCAGCCCGCCGTAGAAACCTTCCCAGCTCTTGCCGGGGCTGACCTGGGGCGCCAGCTTGCGCTTGCCCAGGGCCTTGCCGGTGAAGTAGGCGCCGATGTCGGCACCCCATACCAGCACCATGACGGTCATGATCAGCCAGTTGCCCAGCGGCCAGCCCTTGAGCAGCACCAGCCCTTGCCAGGCCGGCAGCAGGATCAGCAGGCCAATGAGCAGCTTGCAGGCAAGGCTGGCCCAATGTTCGCTGGTGCGCGGGTAGGTCAGCACCAGGAACGTGGCCAGGCACCACCACAGCACCGCCGCGCCGAGCACGAACGGCGCCAGGCCCGGCGTCAGGTAGAGGAAGAACAACAGACCCGCTACCACAGCGGCGAAGGCAATGCGCGCCGACTGTTTTTCGAACCCGGCCAGCCGCGCCCACTCCCACGCGCCCAAGGTAACCACCAGGCCGATGAACAGGGCGAACCCTGCGCCTTCGAGCAGGAAGAAGCCGCACAGGGCAATCGGCAGGAGGATCAGCGCAGTGATGATGCGTTGTTTAAGCATTAAGCACGGGCTCCGGCTTCGACCTGCTCGCTCGTTTTACCGAACCTGCGCTGGCGCGAAGCGAAATCGGCCAGCGCCGTGCGCATGGCCTCGTGTTTGAAATCCGGCCAGAACAGGTCGGAAAAATACAGCTCGGCGTAGGCCAGTTGCCACAGCAGGAAGTTGCTGATGCGATGCTCGCCGCCGGTACGGATGCACAGATCCGGCAAAGGCAGGTCACCGGTGGCCAGGCAGGTCTGCAACAGATCGGGAGTGATCTCCTCCGGCTTGAGGTGACCGGCCTGGACTTCCCGGGCAAGACGCTGCGCCGCCTGGGCAATGTCCCACTGGCCACCGTAGTTGGCGGCGATTTGCAGCACAAAACGGTCGTTACCGGCGGTGGCCGCTTCGGCTTCGCGCATGGCGGCCTGCAGGTCGGGGTGGAACCGCGAGCGATCACCGATGATCCGCAGGCTGATGCGGTTGTCGTTCAGCCGCCGTGCCTCGCGGCGCAGTGCACTGAAGAACAGCTCCATCAACGCCCCGACCTCGTCGGCCGGGCGCTGCCAGTTCTCGCTGGAAAAGGCGAACAAGGTCAGTACCTCGACCTTGGCCTCGGCACACACCTCGATGACCGCGCGCACAGCATCCACACCGGCCTTGTGCCCAGCGACACCGGGCAGCAAACGTTTCTTGGCCCAGCGATTGTTGCCATCCATGATGATCGCAACATGCCGCGGTACCGTGGAAGGTACAGCCAACTTGGTCTTTTCCATGAGACGGACTAATTCCTTAAACGGCCATCAGGTCCGCTTCTTTCTGCTTCACGGCCGTTTCGATGTCCGCGACGAACTTGTCGGTCAGCTTCTGGATGTCATCGGCGGCGCGACGTTCTTCGTCTTCGCTGATTTCCTTTTCCTTGACCAGATCCTTGTACTGGCTCAGTGCGTCACGGCGAATGTTGCGCACGGCCACGCGGGCGTCTTCGGCAGCGTCACGCGCCTGCTTGGTGAAGCCCTTGCGGGTTTCTTCGGTCAGCGCAGGCATGGAGATCAGCAGCAGCTCGCCCAGGTTGGTCGGGTTGAGGTTGAGACCGGCGGCACCGATGGCCTTGTCGACCGCGCCGAGCATGTTGCGCTCGAACGCGACAACCTGCAGGGTGCGCGAATCCTTCACGCTGATGCTGGCGACCTGGTTGATAGGGGTGTCGGCACCGTAGTAAGGGACCTGAACGCCTTCCAGAATGCTGGGGTGCGCCTTGCCGGTACGGATACGACCGAACGCGTGCTGCAGCGACTCCAGGGATTTCTGCATGCGCGCCTGCGCATCTTTCTTGATTTCGTTGATCATACTTCGCCTTCCTCGATCAGAGTTCCTTCGGCGCCGCCCACTACGATGTTCAGCAGAGCGCCAGGCTTGTTCATGTTGAATACCCGCAACGGCATCTTGTGATCGCGGCACAGGCAGATGGCGGTCAGGTCCATCACGCCCAGCTTGCGATCCAGTACTTCATCGTACGTCAGGCGGTCGAATTTCTCAGCATGGGGATCCTTGAACGGATCGGCCGTGTAGACACCGTCGACCTTGGTCGCCTTGAGCACCACGTCGGCATCGATCTCGATGGCGCGCAGGCAGGCTGCGGAGTCGGTGGTGAAGAACGGGTTGCCGGTGCCGGCGGCGAAAATTACCACATCGCCGGAATTGAGGTGACGAATACCCTTGCGGCGATCGTAATGATCGGTCACGCCGACCATCGAGATGGCCGACATGACGATGGCGGCGATGTTGGAGCGTTCCAGCGCATCGCGCATGGCCAGGGCGTTCATCACGGTCGCCAGCATGCCCATGTGGTCGCCGGTGACACGGTCCATGCCGGCTGCGCTCAGGGCGGCACCGCGGAACAGATTGCCACCGCCGATGACCAGACCCACCTGGACGCCGATGCCTACCAACTGGCCCACTTCGAGGGCCATGCGGTCCAGCACTTTCGGGTCGATCCCGAAATCTTCGGACCCCATCAGGGCCTCGCCGCTAAGTTTGAGCAAAATGCGTTTATAGCGAGGTTGACGACCACTCACCTGCTGAGCCATTGCGTGTCTCTCCTGCGGCGTTTAATAAATTCTGGACGGGCCGATGTACGGCGCGCCTAACTCTAGCTTGCGGCACTGCGACAGTACCACCGGACCTGCGCCTTGTAAGCGGCTAAATCCGGGTGCCAACTTTGAAAAAGAGGCTGCGCGCGTAAGCGGGCAGCCTCTTTGGGGCAACAGGACGAATCCGTCTTATTGCTTGCTGGCAGCGGCCACTTGTGCGGCAACTTCGTCAGCGAAGTTGTCGACAGGCTTCTCGATGCCTTCGCCTACCTTGAAGTAGGTGAACGAAACGATTTCGGCACCGGCTTTCTTGGCCAGGTCACCGACCTTGACTTCAGGGTTCTTGACGAACGCCTGCTCGACCAGGCTGGCTTCGGCAAGGAACTTGCTGATGCGACCGGCAACCATCTTCTCAACGATCTCGGCTGGCTTGCCCTTGATCTTGTCTTCGTTGAGGCTCATGAAGACGCCCTTCTCGCGCTCGATGGCCTCGGCCGAAACCTGCGATGGCAGCAGGAATTCCGGGTTGCTGGCTGCAACGTGCATGGCGATATCGCGAGCCAGTTCGGCGTTGCCGCCGTTCAGGGCCACGATGACACCGATCTTGTTGCCATGCAGGTAGGCATCGACAACGTCGCCTTCCACACGCACCAGGCGGCGGATGTTGACGTTTTCGCCAACCTTGCCGACCAGGGCTTCACGCGCTGGCTCTTGAGCGGCGATCAGTGGAGCGGCGTCGGTCAGCTGGTCGGCGAAAGCCTTTTCCACGCTGGCGGCGACGAAGTTCTTGAAGTCGTCCTGCAGAGCCAGGAAGTCGGTCTGCGAGTTGACTTCCAGGATGACTGCGGACTTGTTGTCGGCAGCAACCTTGACGGCAATGGCGCCTTCGGCAGCAACGTTGCCTGCTTTCTTGGCGGCCTTGATGGCGCCGGAAGCACGCATGTCGTCGATGGCTTTTTCGATGTCGCCGCCGGCCTTGGTCAAGGCCTTTTTGCAATCCATCATGCCTTCGCCGGTACGCTCGCGCAGTTCTTTGACCAACGCTGCAGTAATCTCTGCCATTTCAAATTCCTCTTGGATAGGTGTCTAACCATTCCACCCGTTAACGGGCGCTCAATTCTTGACCTTGCCAGCGGCTCTTTACAATTGGAGCGGTGACGATGCCGGCAATGGTTCTCGAGGTGGCAAAAAGGGGGCCTAGCCCCCTTTTTGCGTACCGAGTAAACGCTGGGCGTCTAGACTCAGCCTTCTACCGCTGCGGCAGGTGCGTCCTGAACGTATTCTTCAGTACCGCCAGCCACGTGGTTGCGACCACGGATGACCGCGTCGGCCATCGAACCCATGTACAGCTGGATGGCGCGAATGGCGTCATCGTTGCCTGGGATGATGTAGTCGACGCCTTCAGGGCTGCTGTTGGTGTCGACGACGCCGATGACCGGGATACCCAGCTTGTTGGCTTCGGTGATCGCGATGCGCTCGTGGTCAACGTCGATGACGAACAGTGCGTCAGGCAGGCCGCCCATGTCCTTGATACCACCCAGGCTGCGATCCAGTTTTTCCAGATCACGGGTGCGCATCAGCGCTTCTTTCTTGGTCAGCTTGGTGAACGTGCCATCTTCGGCCTGGGTTTCCAGGTCACGCAGACGCTTGATCGAAGCGCGGATGGTCTTGAAGTTGGTCAGCATGCCGCCCAACCAGCGATGGTCGACGTACGGCGAGCCGCAACGTGCTGCTTCCTCGGCCACGATCTTGCCGGCGGAACGCTTGGTGCCGACGAACAGGATCTTGTTCTTGCCCTGGGCCAGGCGCTCTACGAAGGTCAGTGCTTCGTTGAACATCGGCAGGGTTTTTTCGAGGTTGATGATGTGGATCTTGTTACGCGCGCCGAAAATGTACTTACCCATTTTCGGATTCCAGTAACGGGTTTGGTGACCGAAGTGCACACCGGCCTTCAGCATATCGCGCATGTTGACTTGGGACATGATAGTTCCTTGATAAGTCGGGTTAAGCCTCCACGTATCCCAATGACCAACCGGCGGCATAACCTCCGGCACCCAGGTCATCGTGTCGACACGTGTGTGGGTTTGGTTGCTTCCAGGGCATCCCCGGAAAGCGGCGCATTTTATACCATAGCCGCCCCGATATAGAAACCTGAAATAGCGTCGATGCACAACGGCTTTTGCGCCGCTGCCTGATTCGCGCGACAATGCGCGCCATCACCTCTTATATAGAGGCGCCGCCAGCGCCGCGCGGCAGTCCGCGGCGGCTCTGGTAGAATCGCCTCGATTTCCAGCCTGCGAACGCGCGCAAGCGCTCAGAGAGCCCCGAATGACCGTTACCATCAAGACCCCCGAAGACATCGAGAAGATGCGAATTGCCGGCCGCCTGGCGGCCGATGTGCTGGAGATGATCGCGCCTCACGTCAAGCCCGGTGTCACTACCGAAGAGCTCGACCGCCTGTGCCACGACTACATCGTCAACGAGCAACAGGCCATCCCTGCCCCGCTCAACTACAAGGGTTACCCCAAGTCGATCTGCACCTCGATCAACCATGTGGTCTGCCACGGCATTCCCAATGACAAGCCGCTGAAGAATGGCGACGTGCTGAACATCGACGTCACCGTGATCAAGGACGGCTACCACGGCGACACCAGCCGCATGTTCCACGTCGGCAGCGTGCCGGTGTGGGCCGAGCGCCTGTCGCAGGTGACCCAGGAATGCCTGTACAAGGCCATCGAGCTGGTCAAGCCCGGATGCCGCCTGGGCGACATCGGCGAAGTCATCCAGAAGCACGCCGAGAAGAACGGTTTTTCCGTGGTACGCGAATTCTGCGGCCACGGCATCGGCAAGGTGTTTCACGAAGAACCGCAGGTGCTGCACTACGGGCGTGCCGGCACTGGCATGGAGCTCAAGGAAGGCATGACCTTCACCATCGAGCCGATGATCAACCAGGGCAAGGCCGACACCAAGGTGCTGGGCGATGGCTGGACGGCCATTACCAAGGACCGCAAGCTGTCCGCGCAGTGGGAGCACACCCTGGTGGTGACCGCCAGCGGCTACGAAATCTTCACCTTGCGCAGCGACGACACCATTCCCCGCGTCTCGGCGTGAAGCCACGCGTGCGGGCAACCCGTTCAGGCCACTAATCTCTTCAGGAATACGACATGCCGCAGGTGGATCCGGAGTTGTTCGATCGCGGCCAGTTCCAGGCCGAACTGGCGCTCAAGGCCAGCCCTATCGCAGCCTTCAAGAAGGCGATTCGCCAGGCTCACGATGTGCTCGACGAGCGTTTTCGCAACGGACGTGACATTCGCCGGCTGATCGAAGACCGTGCCTGGTTCGTCGACAATATCCTGGAGCGGGCGTGGAGCCAGTTCGACTGGGACGAGGATGCCGACATCGCCCTGGTCGCCGTGGGCGGCTATGGCCGCGGCGAACTGCACCCCTACTCCGACATCGACCTGATGATCCTGCTCGAGAGCGCCGACTACGAGGTGTTCCGCGATTCGATCGAGCGTTTTCTCACGCTGCTGTGGGACATCGGCCTGGAAGTGGGCCAGAGCGTGCGCTCCATAGATGAATGCGCCGAGCAGGCGCGCGCCGACATCACGGTCATCACCAACCTGATGGAAAGCCGCACCATCGCCGGCCCGGAACGGCTGCGCAAGCGCATGCTCGAGGTCACCAGCACCGAGCGGATGTGGCCCAGCCGCGAGTTCTTCCTGGCCAAGCGCGCCGAGCAGAACGCCCGCCACCACAAGTACAACGACACCGAGTACAACCTGGAACCCAACGTCAAGGGCTCGCCCGGTGGCCTGCGCGACATCCAGACCCTGCTGTGGGTGGCGCGCCGTCAGTTCGGCACGCTGAACCTGCACGCGCTGGCCGGGGAAGGCTTCCTGGTAGAGAGCGAGAACAACCTGCTGGCCTCTTCCCAGGAATTCCTCTGGAAAGTGCGCTACGCCCTGCACATGCTTGCCGGGCGTGCGGAAGATCGCCTGCTGTTCGATCACCAACGCTCCATCGCCGGCTTGCTGGGCTACAAGGACAGCGATGCGAAACTGGCCATCGAGCGGTTCATGCAGAAGTACTACCGCGTGGTGATGAGCATCGCCGAACTCAGCGACCTGATCATCCAGCATTTCGAGGAAGTGATTCTCGGCGACCCCGAAGCCGGCTCCACGGTGCCGATCAATTCGCGCTTCCAGCTGCACGATGGCTACATCGAGGCCACCCACACCCAGGTCTTCAAGCGCACACCGTTCGCCATGCTGGAAATCTTCGTGCTGATGGCGCAGAACCCGGAGATCAAGGGCGTGCGCGCGGACACCATCCGCCTGCTGCGCGAGCATCGCCACCTGATCGACGACAGCTTCCGCAACGATATCCGCAACACCAGCCTGTTCATCGAGCTGTTCAAGTGCGAAGTCGGCATTCACCGCAACCTGCGCCGCATGAATCGCTACGGCATCCTGGGCCGCTACCTGCCCGAGTTCGGCGATATCATCGGCCAGATGCAACACGACCTGTTCCACATCTATACAGTGGATGCGCACACGCTCAACCTGATCAAGCACCTGCGCAAGCTTCAGTACACCCAGGTTTCGGAGAAATTCCCGCTGGCCAGCAAGGTCATGGAGCGCCTGCCCAAGCCGGAGCTGATCTACCTCGCCGGGCTGTACCATGACATCGGCAAAGGCCGCAACGGCGACCATTCCGAGCTTGGCGCAGTGGATGCCGCGCAGTTCTGCCAGCGCCACCAGTTGCCCGCCTGGGACAGCCGCCTGATCGTCTGGCTGGTGCAGAACCATCTGGTGATGTCGACCACCGCGCAGCGCAAGGACCTGTCCGACCCGCAGGTCATCCATGACTTCGCCCAGCAGGTGGGCGACGAGGTGCACCTGGACTACCTCTACGTGCTCACCGTGGCCGACATCAACGCGACCAATCCCAGCCTGTGGAACTCCTGGCGTGCCAGCTTGCTGCGCCAGTTGTACACCGAAACCAAGCGCGCACTGCGTCGCGGGCTGGAGAACCCGCTGGATCGCGAAGAACAGATCCGCCGCACGCAGAGCGCGGCGCTGGAGATACTGGTACGCGGCGGCACCGATCAGGACGACATCGAGCAGCTCTGGTCGCAGCTTGGCGACGACTATTTTCTGCGCCACAACGCCGGCGACGTGGCCTGGCATACCGATGCCATCCTGCAGCAGCCCGCCAATGGCGATCCGCTGGTGCTGATCAAGGAAACCACCCAGCGCGACTTCGAGGGCGGCACGCAGATCTTCATCTACGCGCCCGACCAGCACGATTTCTTCGCGGTGACGGTGGCGGCCATGGACCAGCTCAACCTGAACATCCACGACGCCCGCATCATCACCTCCAGCAGCCAGTTCACGCTCGATACCTACATCGTGCTGGACAACGACGGCGGCTCGATCGGCAACGACCCGCGCCGCATCGCGCAGATTCGCCAGGGCCTCAGCGATGCGCTGCGCAACCCCGATGACTACCCCAACATCATTCATCGCCGCGTGCCGCGTCAGCTCAAGCATTTCGCGTTCCCCCCGCAGGTCACCATCCAGAACGATGCCCAGCGTCCGGTCACCATCCTGGAGCTGAGCGCGCCCGACAGGCCCGGCCTGCTGGCACGCATCGGCAAGATCTTCCTGGAGTTCGACCTGTCGTTGCAGAACGCCAAGGTTTCCACGCTGGGCGAACGCGTGGAAGACGTGTTCTTCATTACCGATGCGAACAATCTGCCCCTGTCCGACCCGCAACTGTGCAGTCGGCTGCAGGCCACCATCATCGACCAACTCAGTGTCAGCCAGGCGCCCGGCGTCGAGCTGTCCCGTTTGAGCATTTGATATGAACCACGCGTTGAACCAGCTGCAGCCCTACCCTTTCGAGAAACTGCGCGCCTTGCTGGCGGGCGTCACGGCCGCTGCGGACAAACGTCCGATCGCCCTGTCCATTGGCGAACCCAAGCACGCCTCGCCAGCCTTCGTGAAGCAGGCACTGGCCGACAACCTCGACCAGATGGCGGTGTACCCGACCACCCAGGGCATTCCAGCACTGCGCGAAGCCATCGCCGCGTGGTGCGAACGACGCTTCCAGGTCCCGGCGGGCTGGCTGGATCCGGCGCGCCACGTATTGCCGGTCAACGGCACCCGCGAAGCGCTGTTTGCCTTCACCCAAACCGTTGCACAGCGTGACGTCGACGGGCTGGTGGTCAGCCCCAATCCGTTCTACCAGATCTACGAAGGCGCCGCCCTGCTCGCCGGTACCACACCGCATTACCTGCCTTGCCTGGACCAGAACGGCTTCAACCCGGATTTCGACGCGGTACCGGCCGAGGTCTGGCAGCGCTGCCAGATCCTGTTCCTGTGCTCGCCCGGCAATCCAACCGGTGCCCTGGTACCGATGCCGACCTTGAAGAAACTCATCGCCCTGGCCGACGAGCATGACTTCGTGATCGCTGCGGACGAGTGCTACAGCGAGCTGTACTTCGACGAAGACGCGCCACCGCCCGGCCTGCTGACCGCCTGTGCCGAGCTGGGGCGCAGCGATTTCAAGCGTTGCGTGGTGTTCCACAGCCTGTCCAAGCGCTCCAACCTGCCGGGTTTGCGCTCGGGCTTCGTGGCCGGCGACGCCGACATTCTCAAGGCCTTCCTGCTGTACCGCACCTA
Source organism: Pseudomonas baltica (assembly GCF_014235765.1). Taxonomy (GTDB): domain Bacteria; phylum Pseudomonadota; class Gammaproteobacteria; order Pseudomonadales; family Pseudomonadaceae; genus Aquipseudomonas; species Aquipseudomonas baltica. The sequence goes on along the minus strand of NZ_JACMYH010000002.1, from coordinate 69,978 downwards.
TCACGGCTGTGCGATGCCCGTGCAGACCCAACTGGCCAGCATCGCCGCCTGGGAAGACGAAGCCCACGTACTGGCCAACCGCGACCTGTACCGGGAGAAATTCGATGCCGTGCTGGATATCCTCACCCCGGTAATGGACGTCAAGCGCCCCGACGGCAGCTTCTACCTGTGGGCCAAGGTGCCCATGGACGACGCGCAGTTCTGCCGCGAGCTGTTCGAGCAGGAGCACGTCACCGTGGTGCCCGGCTCCTACCTGTCGCGCGACGTCGATGGGCTCAACCCAGGCGCCGGACGCGTGCGCATGGCGCTGGTCGCACCGCTGGGTGAGTGTGTCGAAGCCGCCCAGCGCATTCGTCGCTTTCTCGAGCGTCGATAACACATAGCTACGCTTTTGCATGGCGTTTGAACGACATCATCGGTGGCTCTTTTCAAGGAGTCATCGATGATGTGCAATCCCCTGTTCTGCAAGACCCTTCCTGAACTGGATGCCGAGGCATCACGCCGCGTTGCCATGGCCGAACGCCCGACCAATGCGCTGAGTGCTTCGCCGAACGGACGCTCCAAGCGCGCCCTGGGCCAGTTCTCGAAATTCTGGGCGCCCGGCCGCACGCTGACCATTGGTTTCTTCAACGACACCCCTATCGTGCACAAGGCAGCCATCGAGAAAGTGGCGCGACAGTGGCTGCGGTCGGCCAACCTGAAGTTCGATTTCGTCGACGGCATGCTTGCCGATATCCGCATCTATACCGACGGCGACGACAACTACAGTCAGGTCGGCACCGATGCGCTGCTGGCCAGCCCGATGGATGCAACCATGGCCCTGGGCGTCAAACCGGACGATCCGTTGTTCGGGCGTACCGTCTTGCACGAGTTCGGCCACGTGCTGGGGCTGCTGCACGAGCATCAGCACCCCAAGGCAAACATCCCGTGGGACATCCCCAAGCTGTATGCGTACTTCGCCGCCAAGGGCGTTGATCAACAGACCGTCGACATCAACCTGCTGGACAAGACCGACAAGGCGCTGGCCAAGGGCACGGCCTATGACCGCGCGTCGATCATGCATTACTCGGTGCTGCAGGAGCAGACGGTGGGCGACTGGGAAGTGGGGATCAACCATACCTTGAGCCGCCGCGACCGGATGTTCGCTCGGCGCATCTACCCCAAGGTCGTGGCCTAGCGTGCGTGGCCGAGGCTGGCTTGGTTGATGTCGAACTCGGCCAGCGCCTCATTCATGGCCGCACTGTCCATCAGCCGATGTCGACGCACTACCGGGCGCACCGTATAACGCGGTAGATGCGCGAACTCCTCTTGCGCCCACGCCTGCTGGTGGCCGGTGCGCTGGAAATCGGGCCACTCGCCAATCACCAGAAAAACCACCTGCGGTACCAGCGCGATAGCCAGCAGGGTATTGAAGTCAACCAGGCCCAGCCCGCCCAGCGCCGAGCCAACGACCACGGGTACAGCGCTACCAACGGCAGTCCACAGTTTGGATAATCGGCGCATGGGATGTGACCTCGCATGAGTTACTGTATGCATATACAGTACACAGAACCGGCCGCGTGTTCAATCCCTGAAAGCGCATCGATAACCCGTCCAACGCCTGCATCAGATCAAGCGAACGCCCCAAACATGTCCGCCACCGCCTGCTCGCCCAGAGCCGGTCCGACGCTCATGCCCACTCCGCTGTGCATCAGCGTCGCACTCAAGCCTGGCGCGATGTTCAAGCGGGAAAACGGCTGGGGCCCCTTGGCACCATAGACACCTTGCCAGCGCTCTATTACCTGAATGTTGCAACCCAGGGTGTCCTGTGCCAGCTCCAGCATCCACTGGTCGACCTGCTCGGCATTGAACGGCGAAGCGTCCACACCGTATTCATGGGAATCGCCGATGATCAGGTCACCGTAGGGTGTCGGACTGATCAGCAAGTGAATGCCGTGCGTTTCGAGGTGCGGACTGTCGCGCTCGATTTCGTGGCGGATGGCAGCCGCTTCGGGCAGATCGGCGAAAGCCCCGTAGTGAACGCAACTCAAACCGGTAAGTACCGAGTGCTGCAGGTTCAGGTTCGACACAGGGCGAGCGCGGAGCATCTGTAGACGGCACACCTGGGGCTTCAGCGCAGCCATGGCTTCGGCGAGCAGCGTCAGGTAATCGTGACCGGAGCACACCACGACCTGCTGGCCGCGAAAGGGGCCAGCAGTGCTCTGCAGCTTTCCGGGCTCGACGCCATTGACCAACGTCGAGAAGTGAAACTCCACGCCCAGCTCGCGCTGCAGATAGTCAACCAGCTTGGGTATGGCTTCGCGCGAATACAGTTGCTGGTCGTCGATGCCGTGCAAGGCCGCTCGGTGGTGGCTGAATCGGCCGCCGTACAAGTCGTCCAGCGGCTTGCCGCGCAACAGCTCGACCCGGTAGCCGTGCTCCGTGGCGCGTCCTGTACTGAAGGCGGCCAACAGGTTCTCCTCAGCTTCGGTACGGGCGAACAACAGCGAGCCGTTACGCTTGAGTTCGAAGCCCGCTCGAGCGCTCCAGTTCGCCCAGATACCGCGGCTGGCTTTGGCCAGGTCGAGCATGATGCCCGGTGGCTGACCGGTCACCAGGGCTTGACCGAAGTTGCGCACCGACGCGCCGATCGGACTCGCCGAACGCTCGAACACCCGCACTTTCAAGCCACGCCTGGCCGCCGCATAGGCGTGGGAAAGCCCGAGAATACCCGCACCCACCACCAGCAAATCACTTTCATACCGATTCATTTCAACCCACTCCCTACGGCTTGGCCGATTTGCCGTCATAGCGTTTGCGCCATTCGGCCAGAATGTTGTCGCGCTCTTTCGAGGCCCAGGCAAAGTCATTCTTGATCAGGCGCTGCTCGTAGTCGGCAGGCAGCTCGGTGGGAGGCTTGGCCAAGCCTTCCTGGGCCAGCACCGCGAAGTTTTGCTTGTACAGTTCCATGCCCGCCGCGCTGGCGGAGAAATCAGCCAGGCGCTTGGCGGCCTCGGGATGGGCGGTGCCCTTGATCACGGCAGTGGCCTCGATCTCCCAGCCAAGGCCTTCCTTTGGCAGGATGATGTCCAGTGGCGCACCCTGACGTTTGAGCTGTACCGCCGGGTATTCGAATGAAATGCCGATAGGGAACTCACCCGCTGCGGCCATCTTGCAGGGCTTCGAACCGGAGTGGACGTACTGCCCGATGTTCTGGTGCAACGCGTCCATGTAGGTCCAGCCTTGTGCCTCGCCAAAGGTTTGCAGCCAGGCGCTGACGTCCAGAAAGCCCGTACCGGACGAGGCCGGGTTGGGCATCACGATCTTGCCGCGATAGACCGGATTGGTCAGATCTTGCCAGCTCACCGGGCGCGGCAGGTTCTGCTTCTCGGCTTCGATGGTGTTGAAGCAGATGGTAGCGGCCCAGACATCCATGCCAACCCAAGCCGGCGGATTGGCCGGGTCGCGGTACTTGGCGCCGATCTTGGGCAGATCCTTGGGGGCATAGGCTTCGAGCATGCCTTGCTGATCGAGGATTGCCAGGCTCGAGGCGGCCAGACCCCACACTGCGTCGGCTTGCGGGCGAGCTTTTTCGGCCAGCAGTTTGGCCGTGATGATGCCGGTCGAATCCCTCACCCATTTGATGTCGATATCCGGGTTGGCTTTCTCGAACGCTTTTTCATAGGTCTGCAGCTGCTCGGCTTCCAGTGCGGTGTACACAGTGAGCTCGGTGGCGGCACTGGCGTGAAGGCTGAAGCCTGCGAACACTGCAGCGAAGGCAAGGGGCTTGAACATGGTTTGATCCTGAGTGAAGTGGACAAGGCGGTATCGGTTGGCCGAACAGGTTCTATCAATGGCTGCCGGGGGTTTCACCACGAGCCATGCGTGCGTTGATCCGATCGATGATCGCTGGCAGATCGGCAATGGTGTCGGCCAGGTAATCGGGCCGTACCGGGGCGAACAGGGCATCGATGCGCAGCCTGTGCCGATCGAGCTCGGAGGGCGTGAGCGCCTGGAAGGCTGGATAATCCAGGCCAAGAAAATTGCCGGAAAAGCGCAGCCCGACCGTCCACATCCCTGCGCTGCGGCCTTCGAGAATGCCCGGCAAGGTGTCGTCGACCTTCACGCAGGCAGCGACGTCACCGATGCTCAGCGCGATGACGTTGGCCAACGCCTGGGCGGGGCCGGGGCGGCCGGTTGGCAGATCGTCGGCAGCCACCACATGATCGGGCTGATAGCCCGCCACTGCGGCCAGTGCCACGACGTGGTCCATGACCTGTCGAGGGTATCCGGAGGTGGTGCCGATCTTGAGCCCGGCTTGACGCATGTGCTCGATGGCCGGCAGCGCACCGGGGATGAGCGCGCTGTGCTTGCCGACATTGGCAATCTGCAGCGGCATGAAGCGCTCGTAGATGGCCGTCACGTCCGCGTCGCTCGGTGGCCTGGCGAAACGCTGCTCGAAGCGCGCCGCGATCTGCGGCTGGTCGCACAGGCTGCGAATATGGTCCCACTTGCCCATGCCCATGGGGCCACGAGCTTCATCCAGGCTCAGTTCGATATCGAACGTGGCAAACGCTTCGACGAAGATTCGGGTGGGCGCGAACGAGCCGAAATCGACGACGGTGCCGGCCCAGTCGAGAATGGCCGCTTGCAGTTGGGCAGGGGCTTGATAGTGCATGGTGTTCTCCGAAAATCAGCAGGTAGGCGTGCTCTGGCGCCAGGCTTGTGAACGTCGCAGCAAGCCGCGTGAAACCCAGGCGAGCAAAAGGGAAACGGCTGCCGAGGTGAACAGGATCAGTGTCGACATGGCGGCGGCGCCGCCGACATTGCCCGCGTCGTCCATGTTCAGTACGGCCACCGCCGCGAGGATGCTGTCTGGCGAGTACAAAAAGATGGCAGCGGAAACGGTGGTCATTGCCGAGACGAACAAGTAGCGAATGATGTCCAGCAGCGCGGGCAGGCAAATCGGCAATGTGACGCGCAGGTAGTGCCGATACAGGGGAGCCTTGAGCGATCGCGCGGCCGCCTCGAATTCGCTGTCCAATTGGCGCAGAGCGGTAGTTGCCGTCATGTGCGCGGTGGTCAGGTAATGAGCGATGGTGCAGATCACCAGCAGCGCCATGCTTCCATAGAGGCTGTGCAATGGGTTGTCAGGCAGGTTGAAGAAGAAGACGTAGCCCAGGCCTAGCACCAGGCCCGGCACGGCCATGGGTATGAAGGTGAGTATGCGCAGGGCCAGGTTGAGGGCGGGTTGCCCATGGGTTTTCTCCATCAGATAGGCCCCGGTGAAGATCAGCGCGCTCCCCACCACCGCGCTGCAGCTCGCCAGTACCAGGCTGTTGCGATAGGCCAGCCATCCCCCGCCTGCGGTTTCACTGAACAGGTAGTGCTTGAACGACAACGAAAGGTTGTAGGGCCAGAACTTCACCAGGGAAGAAAACACCGCCATGCCCAGCACCGCCAGCAGGCAGCCGCAGATGAGCATCACGATCAACAGGTAGCAACCGTCCCGTCCTCGCGAGGGCTGGGGCGTGAGTACCTGCGCCCGGCCACTCATGGACGAACGTTGGCGGCGGCGCAACCAGGCATCCATCGAAAAGCTGATCAGTGCGGGCACCAGTAGCACCATGCCGATCAGCGCCCCACGGCCGAACTGTTGCTGACCCACCACTGCCTTGTAGGCTTCGATGGCCAGGACCTGATAGTCACCGCCGACGATCACGGGCACACCGAAGTCAGTGATGGTCAGGGTGAACACCAGGCAGAACGCGGCGAACACGGCTTGTCGCGTCGCGGGCCAGGTGATGCTGTGGAATGACCGCCAGGTGCTGGCGCCCATGCTCGAGGCCGCGTCGAACAGGCGTGCATCGCTCAATGAGAGCGCAGAGAGCAGGATCATCAGGGCGTGGGGAAACGTGTAGATCACCTCGCCGATGACGATGCCCCAGAACCCGTAGATGTTGTCGGTGAACAGGCCGCGCAGCAGCCCCTGGTTACCGAAAAGGTAGATCAGCGCGATGGCCGGCAGCATCGATGGCGCCAGCAGGGGCAGCAGGGATATCCCACGCCACACGCCCTTGGCAGGAATCAGGGTGCGTTGCAGCGCGTAGGCGAACAGGTAGGCCAGGGGGACGACGATGAGCGCAACGCTGACCGAAACGCGCAGGCTGTTACCCAGCAACCAGTGAAAGTTGTCGCTGCCCAGCAGCTCCCGGGCTGCGATCAGCCCCCCGCCCTGCCCTGCATCGTCGCTGAAACCGCGCCAGAAGATCGCCAGCAACGGCAACAGCAGCGCTATCACCAGGAGCAGCAAGAACAGCACTTTGCCCCCGACGACGAATACCCGGTCGCCCAGGTCGGCGCGCTGAACCCGGCGTGCATGACCTTTGCCGGTCAGTGACAGCTTGGCGGTAAGCATCTCAGGCAAACACCTGCAGGCTGTGTGGCGGCAGTGCCACCTGAATATGCCGCGTGCCAGAAGGTGGCAGCTGACGCGCGCTGATTTCGGCGGTCAGCGACTGGCCCGGCAGTTCGTCGAATTCGAAGCTCATTCGGCACCGGTTGCCGAGGAAGGTCACGTCCTGCATCTGCGCCGCGAACAGGTTTTCCTCCGAGTGCCGAGGGTTCACGCAGATCGACTCGGGACGGCAGAACAGGCGCCCGACGCAGCGGGGTGCGACGGCATCGGCCAGTCGCAATTGCAGTGCGCCCACTTGCGCATGACCATTGCCATTGCCTTCGAAAGCCAGCCAGTTGCCCTGCCCCACGAAGTTGGCCACAAACGGCGTCTCGGGACTTTCATAGATCGATTGCGGGCTGGCGTACTGCTCGATGCGCCCCTGGTTCATCACCGCAATCCGATCAGCCATCAGCATGGCTTCTTCCTGATTATGCGTAACCATCAGGGTGGTGATGCCAAGCCGCTGCTGCAGCGTGCGCAGCTCGGTGCACAGGTGTTCGCGCACTTGGGCGTCGAGCGCAGACATCGGTTCATCCAGCAGCAGCAACGACGGCGCGGGGGCCAGCGCACGCGCCAGTGCGACGCGCTGCTGCTGGCCGCCGGAAAGCTGGCCCGGATACTTTTTCTCGCTGCCGGTCAGCCCTACCAGCTCGAGCATGGCAGCGACCCGCTGACGAACGATATCGCGCGCGCTGCCGGCGAGGCCGTAGCCGATGTTTTGCTCGACGGTGAGATTGGGGAACAACGCGTACGACTGAAACACGATGCCATAGTCCCTGGCCTGAGGCGGCAGGTTGGAGACATCCCTGGAGCCCATGTAGATGGCCCCGCGATTCTGCTGTTCCAGCCCTGCGATGCATCGCAACAACGTGGTCTTGCCGCACCCCGACGGGCCGAGCAGGCACACCAGTTCGCCTGGCGAGATCTCCAGCGATACGTCGTCCAGCGCCTTGAACGCGCCGAAGTTCTTGCGCAGACCGGCGATCCGTATCGTCACGCCTGGAGAGGCTTCATCAGTAGGGCTGGAACGCAGCATGGGGCACCTCATCAAGTGGAGCACGCGCCGCCTGTGGAGTGCGGCATGCGTGTCGATGAGGCAATGCTAGGGCGTTATTGCGACGACGATGTGGCAGATAGCCAAAAGCTGGCGATAGTCCTATTGGTGAATTTGCCCAGTCTCCAGGACGGCTACGTCTGACGCGCGACGCTGTCGCGAGCGACGTCGAGAAAAGCCGCTGGCAAACGGGCCTGCCTGCGGTCCTTGAGGCAATACAGATACTCGGCGATCTGCGGCGCGCCTTCTATAGCAATGATCCGCAGATCCGGGTTGACGGGCACTTCCTGGCGAGCGATCAAGCTCACGCCGATATTGCGCAGAACGGCTTCGCGGATGGATTCCCGGCTGCCGATTTCCAGCTCGATGCCTGGGCGAACCTGATGGGTGTTCAAAAACTGCTCGGTCAAGGTTCTGGTGGTCGAGCCATGTTCGCGCATCAACAGGCATTGGCCCGCCAGCGCGCTGGGCGGTACACATTGTTGCACAGCCAGCGGGTGCTGCTTGTGAACGGCCAGTACCAAAGGATCGGTGCCCAGCACCAGGTGCATCAGGCGAGGGTCGTCGAGCCATTGCGAGGAGGCCGCCAGGTCGACCCGGTAGTCTTCGAGCGCCTCGAGTACATCCTGGGAGTTGCCGATCTGCACCGACACATCGATGTGTGGCAGCCGCTCGCGAAATGACTTGATGAGATCGAGGATATAGTAAGGCGCCGTCGCTCCGATCCTCAATGCGCCAAGGGCCTGGCCGCAGTTTCGCAAATGAAACTCGATATCTGCCTCATGCTGCAACAGCGCCTTGACCTTGGGCAACAGCCGGGCACCCTCGTCGCTGACAGTCAAACGACGCCCTCCCCGATAGAACAATTCCACGGCGTAGCGGCTCTCCAGTTGCCGAATCTGCGTGGTGACCGTCGGCTGGCTCAAGCCAAGCTTCTTGGCGGCCTGGGTGACGCTGCCTAGAAGCGCGACGGTGTAGAAAGCCTTGAGTTCTGCACTGAGCATGAGTGGCCGGGTTCCTTGCAATGCAGCGAGATTGGGTTGTCCGCAGGGTGACATGGCGCCAGGTTCTGTCGATGGCCAGGCCCGGGCCTCGAGGTTACACCGCAGCGGCGGCTCGACTCTGCGGCCAACGCTCAGCGCCCACGGCCCAGATTCGCCTCGTTCATGTCCAGTTCGGCCAGCACTTCGCGCACGACGTCGTCGCCGATCTTGCGTTGTCGACGCATTTCATACAACGCCAGGCGTTGCGCACGCAGGGCCTTGATGCGCAGGTGGCGTTCCAGTTGGTCCATCTGCCGGGCCAGCGCCTGGGCTTCGGCGGAGTCTTCGAACACCGCCAACTGCTGCCGGTACTCGGACATGATGCGCGCCTTGAGTTCGGTTGCCAGTGCGGCCTGGCTGGCGTCCTGTTCGGTGGCCTTCTGCGCCTGGTCTTCCTCTTCCAGCGAACGGATGGCCGATTCGGCGGTGTAGCGCCAGGCATCGCGCACTTCTTGGCGCGCACTCTGGTCATCGCTGGCGGCGACTCCGCGCAACAACAGCGGCAAAGCGATGCAGGCCACTACCAGCGAGAGCAGGATGACACCGGCGGCGATGAAGATCAGCAGGTCACGCTGGGGAAAGGTCTGGCCGGGCGCCATCAGCAAGGGCACCGACATGACACCGGCCAAGGTCACCGCGCCACGCACGCCGCCCAGGGTCAGCAAGGCGCAGGAGCGTGCGTCCGGCAGGCGGGTGATGGTGGTCTTGCCGCGCAGGCGACGTACCCACGATATCGCCCGCCAGGTGCTCTGGACCCAGACGAAGCGCAGCAACAGCAGGATGCCGAAGATCGCCAGCACTTCCAGGCAGCGCCACGACAAGGCTGGCCACAGCGTGGGTTCGTGGCTGATCACCGCCTTGACGATGTCCGGCAACTGCAGACCCAGCAGCAAGAAGATCAGACCGTTGAAGGCGAACTCCAGCAAGGCCCAGACGCTACGGTTGAGGATGCGCGTGCGCGTCTGCCGAGGCAGCAAGTCGAGCCAGCTCTGCATCATGCCGGCGGCCACTGCGCTGAGGATACCCGAAGCTCCCAGGCGCTCGGCCAGCACATAGGCGGCGAACGGCAGCAGCAGCATGAACACCACGTGCGTGGCTGGATCGTCCCAGCCACGGGCGATCATCCACACGCGCAGACGCCCTACCACCCAGCTCAGCAGCACGCCCAATGCCAGGCCACCGACCGCGACCAGAACGAACGTCACGCTGGCATCGGCCAGGGAGAATACCCCGGTGATCGCTGCTGCCAAGGCGAACTTGAAGGTCACCAGGCCCGATGCGTCGTTCATCAGTGCCTCGCCCTGAAGGATGCGCATCAAGGGTGTCGGCAAGCGGTCCTGAGCGATGGCCGATACTGCCACCGCATCGGTAGGTGAAAGCACGGCGGCCAAAGCAAACGCCACCGGCAGCGGAATGTCGGGCAGCAGCCAATGGATGAAGTACCCGGCGCCCAGCACCGTGAACAGCACCAGACCCACCGCCAGCATCAGCACAGGGCCGCGGTAATGCCACAGGTCACGCTTGGGGATGCGCCAACCATCGGAGAACAGCAGCGGCGGCAGGAACAGAAACAGGAACAGCTCGGGCTCCAGTGCGACGTGCAGGCCCAGGGTCGGCCAGGCGAGAATCGCCCCGGCGGCGATCTGCAAAAGTGGCAATGGCAGGGGAATGACGCGGGCGACCAACCGCGAAACGCCGACCAGCATGAGCAGGATCAGCACGGTGTAGGCGGTTTGCATGGGGCAGGATTTCCTTTGAATCGACAGACAGTGGCCATGGTAACGGCTTACGCAGGGTCGGCGCATGACATGACACAACGCGACTCGTGCGTGGAGCGGGTCGGCAACCTTCGTCGGGCAGCCCGGCGCTGATAACCCTGGATCATCCTAAGCCCGGCGAAAATGTAGATTCTTGCGCCATGGGCTTGTCCGTAGACTGGACACACCCGTCAGGATCAAGCAGCCAAGGTGGCTGACCCGCAGTGCGCAGTCGTATACCGCGCAACCGCCTGCCCCGAAACGGCTGAAACCGGCGTTTGCCAGTTCCATGACTGGTACTTCGATACCATGCTCGATCGCCTTCAGGGGCCGATCCCTTTGAAGTCGGTTGGCTAGGTTCGAAGCCGGGGGCTCATTTGGGCTCCCAGGCGCCGTCTGCAGCGCGGCATGCGGCTGAACGACCTTGGATGCGCTCCACCAGCCCCATCACCAGAACGAAAAACACCGGTACGAAAATGATCGCCAGGGTAGCGGTGAGCATGCCCCCTATCACCCCTGTACCAATGGCCTGCTGGCTGGCAGAACTGGCCCCCGTCGCGAACACCAGCGGCACGACGCCCAGAATGAACGCCAGCGAGGTCATGATGATCGGTCGCAGGCGCAGACGCGCGGCGCGGATCGCCGCCTCGACGCGGCCCATGCCTTGCTCGTGTAGGTGCTTGGCAAACTCGATGATCAGGATCGCGTTCTTCGCTGAAAGGCCAATGATGGTGATCAACCCGACCTTGAAGAAGACATCGTTCGGCATGCCGCGCAGGGTCACCGCCAGCACGGCGCCGATGATACCCAGCGGCACGACCAGCAGCACAGCGGCAGGGATCGCCCAGCTTTCGTACAGCGCCGCCAGACACAGGAACACCACGATCATCGAAAGGCCCAAAAGCAACGGCGCCTGCCCTCCGGAGATCCGTTCCTGAAGTGACAGGCCCGTCCACTCCAGGGCGAAACCCTTCGGCAAATTTGCGGCCAGCCGTTCCATTTCTTCCATCGCCTGGCCGGTACTGTGCCCGGCCGAAGGCTCGCCCGACAGACTCACCGAAGGGTAGCCGTTGTAACGGTTGAGTTGTGCCGGCCCCCGGGTCCAGTTCGCCGTGGCGAACGCCGACACGGGCACCATTCGGCCCTGGCTGTTTTTCACTTCAAGTCGCAGCACGTCTTCGATCTGCTGACGGCGCTCGCCCTCGCTCTGCACAATGACCTGCTGCATGCGCCCCTGGTTGGGAAAATCGTTGACGTAGGCCGAGCCCAGGGATGTGGACAATACGCTGGCAATATCGGCAAAGGAGATGCCCATTGCGTTGGCTTGCACACGATCGATCTCGATGTCGATCTGCGGCGTTTCCGCCAGGGAGGCCTCGCGTACGCTTTGCAGCAACGGGCTGGACGTGGCCTTGCCCAGCAGCTCATCGCGCGCCTGCTGAAGCGCGGCATAGCCTTGCGCACCCCGGTCTTGCAAGCGCACTTCAAAACCGCCGGAGGTGCCCAGCCCTTCCACCGGAGGCGGCAGCAGGCTGAACGCGATGGCGTCCTTCAAGCCGGAAAACACCGCGCTGGCGCGATCGGCAATCGCTTGCGCGGAGTCTTCGGCGGAACGCTGCGACCAGTCCTTGAGGGTGGTGAACGCCAACGCCGCGTTCTGCCCGCTGCCGGAAAAACTGAAACCCAGAATCATCACGGTGTTGGCGACACCGGGCTCCTGGGCATTGTGCGCCTCGATCTGTTTGGCCACGGCAATGGTCCGGTTCTGGCTGGCACCCGGTGGCAGCTGTATGTCAGTGATGGTGTAGCCCTGATCCTCGACGGGCAGGAAAGATGAGGGCAAGCGGTTGAACAGCAAGACCAGGATGCCGACCAGCATCACGAACACCAGCATGTATCGGCCCACTCGGCGCACCGCGCCGCGCACCCAGCCCTCGTAGCGCTTGCTGGCGCGTTCGAACCTGCGGTTGAACCAGCCGAAGAATCCCTTCTTCTCGTGGTGGGCACCCTCGGCGATGGGTTTGAGCAGCGTGGCGCACAATGCCGGCGTGAGGCTCAGGGCCAGGAACGCCGAGAAGATGATGGCCACTGCCATCGAGATCGAGAATTGCTGATAGATCACGCCGACCGATCCCGGCATGAACGCCATGGGAATGAACACGGCCGTCAGCACCAGTGTTATGCCAATGATAGCGCTGCTGATCTCGGTCATGGCCTTGCGGGTGGCATCCCTGGGCGACAAGCCCTCCTGCACCATCAAACGTTCGACGTTTTCCACCACCACGATGGCATCGTCCACCAGAATACCGATGGCCAGCACCATGCCGAACAGGGTCAGCACGTTGATGGAAAAGCCGAGCAAAAACATCACCGCAAAGGTACCCATCAGCGCCACAGGTACGACCAGGGCAGGAATCAGCGTGTAGCGGATGTTCTGCAGGAACACGAACATCACCACGAAGACCAGTGCCATGGCCTCAAGCAAGGTGTGGATGACTTTGGTGATCGAGACTTTGACGAAGGGTGAGGTGTCGTACGGAATGTCGTACTTGACCCCGGCCGGGAAGAACTTCGACAGTTCGTCGAGCTTGGCACGCACCTGAGTGGCAGTGCTCATGGCGTTGCCAGCAGGGGCCAGCTGCACCCCTACGGCCACGGACGCATTGCCATCCAGGCGTGTGCCGAAGTTGTAGCTCTGGCCACCGACTTCCACCCGTGCAACATCACCCACGGTCACGTTGGCGCCATTCGGGCTTGCCTTGAGCACGATGGAGGCGAATTCATCCGGCGTGCTCAGCTGCCCCTTGACCATGACCGTGGCCGTCAGCTCCTGATCGGTCGAGCTGGGCAGGTCACCGATGCTGCCGGCCGACACCTGCACGTTCTGCTCGGCGATGGCCTGGCTGACATCGGCCGGGGTCAGCTGGAAGGCCACCAGCTTCTGCGGATCCACCCAGATGCGCATGGCACGCTCGGAGCCGAACAGCTGAGCCTTGCCGACCCCATCCAGACGCTTGATCTCGTTGACCACGTTACGCGCCAGATAGTCGCTCAAGGCAATCTCGTCCAGACGCCCGTCGATCGAGCTCAACGTGGCGATCATCAGAAAGCCCGCGGAAGTTTCTTCGATCTGCAGGCCCTGTTGCGTCACGGCGCGGGGCAAGCGCGGCTCTACCACCTTCAAACGGTTCTGCACATCGACCTTCGCCAGCTCAGGGTCGGTGCCCGGCTGGAAGGTGATGGTCAAGGTCGCCGTACCCTGGCTACTGCTGGAGCTGAAATACAGCAGGTGATTGACCCCATTGAGCTCTTGCTCGATCAGACTGACCACGGTTTCGTCGATGGTCTGCGCCGACGCGCCCGGGTAGGTCGCCGTCAGCTCGATCTGCGGCGGAGCCACACTGGGGTACTGCGCCACCGGCAGGTTGGGGATGGCCAACAGGCCGGCCAGCACGATGAACAGCGCAATGACCCAGGCGAACACCGGACGGTCGATGAAGAACGGAGCCATCAGCGTTGTTCCCCGGAATCGGTCCCATTGCCCACGTCCTGCACAGTCACCGCCATGCCGGGTTGAACATGCTGCAAGCCCTCGATGACAACCCGCTCGCCGGCGCTCAACCCGTTCTGCACGACCCAGCGATGGTCTTTGACGCCATTGACCTCGATCTCGCGCTCTTGGACCTTGCCTTGGGCATCGACGATCAGCACGATCGCCTTGCCCGCCGCATCACGCTGCACGGCGCGCTGAGGCACCGTGATGCCGTCCGCATCATGGGCCTGATCCAGTTGGACGCGGATGAAGCTGCCCGGCAACAGCAATTTCTGTGGATTGGGAAACTCGCTGCGCAAGGTGATCTGCCCAGTGCTTTGATCAACCGCCAGATCCGAGAACAGCAGCACGCCCTTGAGTGGGTAAGGCGTGCCGTCCTCCTGGATCAGGGTGGCGCTTATCTGGGGCTTCGCTAACGCCTGCAGCCGTCCACCCTGCAGTGCCTTACGCAACTGGCTGATCTGCCGCGTTGACTGGTTGATGTCGGCATAAATGGGTTCAAGCTGCTGAATCGTGGCGAGTGCGGTGGTATCGCCCTGCCCCACCAGTGCCCCTTCGGTGACCAACGCCTTGCCGATACGTCCGTGGATGGGCGCGGTCACCGTGGCATAGCCCAGATTCAAGCGGGCCCTCTTCAACGTCGCACGTGCTGAAGCAACGTCGGCTTCAGACTGCAGAAAGCCCGCACGGGCGTTTTCCGCCTCCTGGCGGCTCACTGCGTTTATCTTCACCAGCTCTTGGTAGCGCTCGGTTTGCAAGCGGGTCTGGTAGAGATTGGCCTCGGCTTTTTTCACACCGGCTTGCGCACTCTCGACTTCGGCTTGCAGAGGCTCCGGGTCGATGAGAAACAGCACGTCGCCCTGCTTCACGTCGCTGCCCTCGCGATAGACACGCTTGAGGACGATGCCTGCGACCCTGGCACGAACCTCGGCCGTGCGCGGGGAAACCAGACGCCCGTTCAGTTCGGTGGTGAGCGTCAGCGCTTCAGGCTTTACCGATTCGACGGTCACTGCGGGCGGCGGTGCCTGTTCAGGCGCCGCAGGCTCGCCACACGCAGCCAACAGCAGAAAACCAAGGCATGAAAACAGGCGACAGCAAGCAGGACGAAATGGCGAAGACATGATGGGGTTCCCTGAAAGGTCGCCCATGCTAGCGGCACTTGCCCTCGATACTTGTAAAGAAGTGTTGGAAGTTGTTAAGGAGTGTCAAGCCACCGCACTGCCGACGTCTTCGTTGGTTATGCTATCGCTTTCCAAGCTGGCTGAATCGACATGACTAGAATCCTGCTGGTGGAGGACGACGAAGAGCTGGCCGAGCTGATCGCGAGTTATCTGCAACGATCCGACTACGACGTCAGCGTCGTTCATCGCGGCGACCACGTCCTGGCCGCCATGCGCCGGCACGCGCCTGATCTGGTCGTACTGGACCTGATGATTCCAGGCATCGATGGGCTGCAGGTCTGCCGCCTGATCCGTCAGGACAACGCTGAACTGCCGATCATCATGTTGACCGCCCGTCACAACAGCGACGACCAGATCCTGGGATTGGAAACGGGCGCCGACGACTATGTCGCCAAGCCGTGCGAGCCGCGGGTGTTGCTTGCGCGGATTCGCACGTTGTTGCGGCGCAGCGCCCATGCCGAACCCGCCAACGAAGCCCGGCTGATCGTGCTGGGGCAACTGACCCTGGACCTGGCGGAGCGCCAGGTTCAATGGCGCTCGCAACGGGTCGATCTGTCTTCCGGGGAGTACAACCTGCTGGTTGTCCTGGCTCGGCACACCGGTGAAGTCTTGAGCCGCGAACAGTTGATCCATGAGCTGCGGGGCATCGAGTTCAATGGCATCGACCGGTCGGTCGACGTAGCCATCTCGAAGTTGCGCCGCAAGTTCGAAGAAAACCCAAGCGACCCCCAGCGCATCAAAACGGTATGGGGCAAGGGCTACATGCTGAGTCGACGCGAGTGGGACGAGTAACTCTGCAGACCCTGCGTTTTCCCCACCCTTCGAGTTCGATCGACCATGTTCAAGATGCTGACCCGCCTTTACCTGATCTTGCTCGTGACCTACGGGCTTGCGCTCTACATCGTTCCCGAAGCGGTGCTGAAACTGTTCGACGAGCGTAATTTCACCTACAATATGGAAGAAGCCAGAGGGCCATTGAAGCTCATTCAGCAGCGTTTCCTCGCTGTTCCGGAGACGGCCTGGGCTGACGTCGAACAGGCGCTTCAGGCGGATTTCGCTCCGTTGGAACTGCACCTGATCAGCACTGACGATCCTCGCCTGAGTGCCAAAGAAGTGACTGACCTGAGCCTTGGACGCAACGCAGTGCGGATGGGCTTCTATGGCGAACTGGGCACCGCGCTGACGCCGCTGTCCAGGCGCGTGGCGGTCGAGGTCATCTGGCCGGACCCGCCGGTGGATATCAATGCGATGTACTGGCTGATGAACATTCTCATCGGCGCGGCGCTGCTGGGTTGCCTGCTGATATGGGTGCGCCCGCACTGGCGCGATCTGCAGCGCCTCAAGCTCACCGCAATGCGCCTGGGCCAAGGCGACCTTGGGGCAAGAACGCAGATATCGCAGCACTCCAACATCGGAGAGCTGGCGCAGGTCTTCGACAAGATGGCCCAGGACATAGAAGCGCTTCTCACCCAGCAGCAGGACCTGCTCAACGCGGTTTCCCATGAGCTGCGCACGCCGCTGTCCAGGCTCGAGTTCGGCATGGCGCTGATTCGCTCGGATGAGTTGGCGCCCTCCACGCGCGTCAGGCTCGACCAAATGATCGGTCACGTGAGAGAGCTCGACGCCTTGGTCGGCGAGCTGTTGTCGTATACCCGCTTGCGGTCACCTTACGAGCGCGCCAACCTGGAGGCCGTGCATACCGCGGCGTTTCTGGACAGCGTGTTGATCGGATTCATCGAAGAGCAGGAGCGGCGCGGCGTGGATCTGCTCGTCGATACCGCGCTGGCCGCGGATGCGTTCGTGTTCGATCCCAGGCTGACCGCCCGTGCCCTGCAGAACCTTGTCGGCAATGCCTTGCGCTACTGCCAGCATCAGGTGCGGGTATCGGCGATGAACGGCCAAGACCGCGGCCTGGTGATCCGCATCGAAGACGACGGCATAGGCATCCCGGCCAGTGAACGAGCGCGAATCTTCGAACCTTTCTATCGCATGGACCGCAGTCGCGACCGTGCCACGGGGGGCTTCGGGCTTGGCTTGGCGATCAGTCGGCGCGCCATTCAATGCCAGGGCGGCGAGGTTACTGTCGACGTATCGCCATTGGGCGGCAGCCGCTTCGATATTCATCTGCCCCATACCTCGCCACGCAAGCATGGCGCTGTCACAGTCGATGCCGCATAATTCCCCGATTCGTTTTCGGGAGGCAGTGGGGCGCATTCGTAGCCCCTCCTAGATCAATGGCTCATATTCTCTACGGCATCAAAGCCTGCGACACCATGAAAAAGGCCCGTACCTGGCTCGACGAGCACCAGGTGGAGTACGCCTTTCATGACTACAAGAGCGCCGGTATCGACCGCGAGCACCTGTCCCGCTGGTGCGACGAGCACGGCTGGCAAATGGTGCTCAACAGGGCCGGCACCACCTTCCGCAAGCTCGGCGACGAACAGAAGGCCGATATCGACCAGGCCAGGGCCATCGAGCTGATGCTCGCCCAGCCGTCGATGATCAAGCGCCCGGTGTTGCAGCTTGGCGACAAGACCGTGATCGGCTTCAAGCCTGATATCTACGCAGCGGCCCTTGCCTGACGCGGGCCCGCACTTATTCTGCACGAGGTAATTCCATGTCCAATTCCCTGTTCAGCCTGGCCTTCGGTGTCGGCACGCAAAACCGTCAAGGCACCTGGCTGGAAGTGTTCTATGCACAGCCGTTGACCAACCCGTCCACTGCACTGGTCGATGCCATCGCTCCGCTGCTGGGTTACACCGGTGGCAACCAGGCCGTTGCCTTCAGCAACACCCAGGCCTCGCAGCTGGCCGAGGCGCTCAAGCACGTCGACCCGGCGCAAGCCGCCCTGTTGACCCGCCTGGCCGAGAGCCACAAGCCGCTGGTCGCGACGCTGCTGGCCGAAGACGCCGCGCTGACCTCCACGCCCGAGGCGTACCTGAAGCTGCACCTGCTGTCGCATCGCCTGGCCCAGCCACACGGCCTGAACCTGGCCGGCATCTTCCCGTTGCTGCCCAATGTCGCCTGGACCAGCCAGGGCGCGGTCGACCTGGCCGAACTGGGCGAGCGTCAGCTGGAAGCCCGCCTGAAGGGCGAGTTGCTGGAAGTGTTCTCGGTGGACAAATTCCCCAAGATGACCGACTACGTGGTACCGGCCGGCGTGCGTATCGCCGACAGCGCGCGCGTGCGCCTGGGCGCCTACATCGGCGAAGGCACCACCGTCATGCACGAGGGCTTCGTCAACTTCAACGCCGGCACCCAAGGCCCAGGCATGATCGAAGGCCGTGTCTCGGCGGGCGTGTTCGTCGGCAAGGGCTCGGACCTGGGCGGCGGCTGCTCGACCATGGGCACCCTGTCCGGTGGCGGCAACATCGTCATCAAAGTAGGCGAAGGCTGCCTGATCGGCGCCAATGCCGGTATCGGCATTCCATTGGGCGACCGCAACACCGTCGAAGCCGGTCTGTACATCACGGCAGGCACCAAAGTGGCGCTGCTCGATGAACAGAACCAGCTGGTCAAGACCTTGAAGGCACGGGACCTGGCTGGCCAGCCCGACCTGCTGTTCCGTCGCAATTCGGTCACCGGTGCCGTGGAGTGCAAGAGCCACAAGTCGGCCATCGAACTCAACGAAGCGCTGCACGCTCACAACTAAGTGGCGATATCGGGCCCGGCATCCCTGCCGGGCCTTTTGCCTGGGGTCTTCGACCATGTTCCACGCCTCCCCCTGGCGCTCTGACTTTCCAGCCATCGCCGCCTTGCACCAGCAGCAGCAGACCTACCTGGACAGCGCTGCAACCACCCAGAAACCGCAAGCCCTGATCGACGCCATCGGCCACTACTATGGCCACGGCGCGGCCAACGTACATCGCGCCCAGCATCTGCCGGGATCCTTGGCGACCCGTGCGTTCGAAGCCAGCCGCGAGAAGGTCGCGCGATGGCTGAATGCAGGCAGTTCCGAGCAGATCATCTTCACCCACGGCGCGACCAGTGCGCTGAATCTGCTCGCCTATGGCCTGGCCGAGCAACTGCAGCCCGGCGACGAACTGGTGATCAGCGCCGCCGAACACCATGCCAACCTGCTGCCGTGGCAACAGCTGGCCAAACGTCGTGGCCTGCCACTGCGGGTGCTGCCGCTGGATGCCAGTGGCGTGGTCGACCTGCAGGCGGCCGCGCAGATCATCGGGCCACGTACCCGGCTGCTGGCAGTGACCCAACTGTCCAACGTCTTCGGCGCGTGGCAACCGCTGCCGGAACTGCTGGCGCTGGCGCGTGCGCAAGGGGTGATCACGGTGGTGGATGGCGCTCAGGGCGTCGTCCATGGACGCCATGATGTCGAGCGTCTGCAGTGCGATTTCTATGTATTTTCCAGCCACAAGCTGTATGGCCCGGACGGTGTCGGCGTGCTGTATGGCCGGCGCGAGGCCTTGCAGAAGCTTGCGCACTGGCAATTCGGCGGCGAAATGGTGCACCAGGCCGATTACCAGAGTGCGAGCTTTCACCCGGCGCCCTTGGGCCATGAAGCGGGCACCCCAGCCATTGCCGGAGTGATCGGACTGGGCGCGACCCTGGATTACCTCAGCGGTCTGGACGCCCAGGCCGTGGCCACACACGAAGCGTGCCTGCATGCGCAATTGCTGGCGGGGCTGCACGCGCGCAGCGGTGTGCGCTTGCTCGGCACGCCGCAGATTGCGCTGGCCAGTTTCGTCGTGGACGGCGTACACAACGCCGATCTGGCGCACTTGCTGACCGATCAAGGTATCGCCGTACGCGCCGGGCATCACTGCGCCATGCCATTGATGAAGCACCTTGGCCTGTCCGGCGCCATTCGTGTGTCCTTGGGCCTATACAACGACTCAGCCGACCTGCAACGGTTTTTCGAGGCACTGGACAAGGCGTTGGAGATACTCACATGACCTTGAATCCACAGGCTGAAGACGCACTTCAGGCTTTCAAGCAGGCCGCCGGTTGGGAACAACGGGCGCGGCTGTTGATGCAGTGGGGCGAACGCCTGGCGCCGCTGGGCGAAGGGCAGAAAGTGGACGCCAATCGTGTGCACGGGTGTGAAAGCGTGGTGTGGTTGGTGGCTGAGCGGCAGGATGAGCGCTGGCACTTCAAGGCCGCCAGTGATGCACGGATGATCCGTGGCTTGCTGGCGCTGCTGCTGGTGCGGGTCGAGGGCCTGGATTCGCAGGCGCTGCGCGAGCTGAAGCTGGCCGACTGGTTCGAACAACTGGGCTTGGGCCGCCAGCTGTCGCCTTCGCGCAGCAATGGGCTGAACGCGGTGTTGAAGCGGATGGCCGAGCTGGTGTGAACCTTGTAGGTCCGGTGGGCAGCCCTCTGCCCGCGAAGAAGCCGCCGCGGCGTTATGGCTACCTCTCCCTCAGACTTCCGCCTTGACCCTATCCGCCGGACGCCGCACCCCGGCCACGATCTTGTCGACCGCCTTGGTCGCCGCCACCATGCCAAAGGTCGCCGTCACCATCATCACCGCCCCGAACCCCCCGGCGCAGTCCAGCTTCACCCCGTCACCGACGAAACTCTTCTGCAGGCAAATGCTGCCATCGGGCTTGGGGTACCGCAGCTGTTCGGTGGAGAACACGCAGGGCACGCTGTAATGGCGCGTGACCGTGCGTGAAAACCCATAGTCGCGACGCAGTGTCGAACGCACCTTGGAGGCCAGTGGATCGTTGAACGTACGGTTCAGGTCGCAGACCTGGATCAAGGTCGGGTCGATCTGTCCGCCGGCGCCCCCGGTGGTGATGATCTGGATCTTGCGTCGCTTGCACCAGGCGATCAGCGCGGCCTTGGCATTCACGCTGTCGATGCAGTCGATCACGCAGTCGATGTTTGGCGTGATGTATTCGGCCATGGTGTCGCGAGTGACGAAATCCGCCACCGCGTGCACCGTGCAGTCGGGATTGATGCCGCGCAGCCGCTCGGCCATCACCTCGACCTTGGGCTTGCCCACGGTGCTGTCCAGCGCGTGCAACTGCCGGTTGGCATTGCTGACGCAGACGTCGTCCAGATCGAACAGCGAGATCTCCCCGACCCCGGTGCGGGCGATCGCTTCCGCCGCCCACGAGCCGACGCCACCCACACCGACGATGGCCACGTGGGCGTCACGCAGGCGCTGCATGCCCTCTAGGCCATAAAGGCGGGCAATGCCGGCGAAACGGGGATCTTCTGTACTCATCACACGGCACCTCAAAAAACCGGCGCGCAGTATACACCACCGCCCAATGCAGGAGCGGTCATCGGCCGCGAAGGGCGCACCGCGGTTCGCCTGATACACCGCGCCGCCCTTTTCGCGGCCACGGGCCGCTCCTACGGACGAACGCGGAACCATTCCCACCGTAGGAGCGGTCATCGGCCGCGAAAGGCGCGCCGCAGTCTGCCTGAGGCACCGCAGCGCCTTTTCGCGGCCACGGGCCGCTCCTACGCGAGGGAAAACGTTAATATAGCGCCTGACCGTCATTATCCGAGGTGAACCCCATGAGTTCGTCCACACCCCATACCGCCAAGCTCGATCGCATTCTCGCCGATGCCCAGCGCGAGCGCGAAAGCGGCTACCGCGACAAGGCCCTGCGCATGTACCCGCACGTGTGCGGCCGCTGCGCCCGCGAGTTCGCCGGCAAGCGCCTGAGCGAGTTGACCGTGCACCACCGCGACCACAACCACGACAACAATCCCCAGGACGGTTCCAACTGGGAACTGCTGTGCCTGTACTGCCACGACAACGAGCACTCGCGCTACACCGACCAGCAGTACTACGCCGAAGGCTCCACCAGCAGCCCGACCATCGCCAAGGCGACCCACAACCCCTTCGCGGCCCTGGCCGGATTGATGAAAAAAGACTGAGCGAGCACGTGGCCAACAAACGGTACAGCTGCATCGGGTTGTTCAACCCCAAATCCCCGGAAAACGTCGGTTCGGTCATGCGCGCCGCCGGTTGCTACGGGGTCAACTCGGTGTTCTATACGGGCAAGCGCTACGAGCGTGCACGTGATTTCGTCACCGACACCAAGCGGGTTCACTACGACATTCCGCTCATCGGCATCGACGACCTGCAGAAAATCATCCCGCTGGGCTGCACCCCCGTGGCCGTCGAGCTGGTCGACGGCGCACGCCCGCTGCCCGAATACACCCACCCGGATCGCGCCATCTACATCTTCGGCCCCGAGGACGGCAGCCTCGACCAAAGCGTGCGCGACTGGTGCGAAGACACCATCTACATCCCCACCACCGGCTGCATGAATCTGGCCGCCACGGTCAACGTCGTGCTTTACGACCGCCTGGCCAAGGGCAACAACACGCGCTCCGGGCCCAAATTCAAATAAGCCGATGGAACAGCGTGAAGATTTGGCAGTCAGCTTGTTATCACTGCCCTATCAGGAGATTCACCATGAGCGACAGCAAAACCGTGGACGTCATCAAATCCGTTACCCAGCCCGACTACCATAACGTCAAGGGCTGGGAACGCGCCGGCTCGTTGCTGGTAGGCGTCGTCTCGATCGGCAAGGGTCTGCGCCGCGGCGGGATCTTCGGTCTGATCCAGGTGGCCATTGGTGGCGCAGCCCTGGCCCGCGGCTGGAGCGGTCACTGTGCAGCCAAGTCGCTGGCCGAGAAAGGCCGCAGCGATCTGGAAGAGATCCGCAACAAGATCGAACGCGCTGGCGAAGATCTGCTGAACCTGAAGAAGAATGCCGATTCGGCGACCGACACCGCTACCGTGACTGGCGAAGACCCGGCGGTAACGCCAAAGATCTGACTGCCTCGAGCCTCAAACGCGCCCCTCTGCAGTCATGCTGCAGCGGGGCGCAGCTTTATCGGCCGAGCGACCGGCGCGACGAATCAACCCGCGCGAAAGATCAGATAGTCTTCCCAATCGTCTTCGTCGACATCCTTCTCGCTGACCATTTTGCCGGACTGCGAAATACCCTGTTTGTGCACCTGTTCGCGGTCACCGCAGACCAGATGATGCCAAAGCGGCAGGTCCTGGCCCTGGCTGACCAGGCGATAACCGCAGGTCGGTGGTAGCCATTTGAATTGGTCGGCCTGGCCCGGCGTCAGCTGGATGCAGTCCGGCACGAAAGACTTGCGCCGCGGATAGTCGCTGCACTGACAGGTCTTGAGGTCGAGCATCTTGCACGCCACACGGGTGTAGTAGACGCTCTCGTCGTCTTCGTCCTCGAGCTTCTGCAGACAGCACAGGCCACAGCCGTCGCACAGGGACTCCCACTCGAGCGGGTCGAGTTGCTCGAGCGTCTTGCGCATCCAGAAGGGTTCGACGATGGCAGCCATGTGACCGAATGTCCTGTACGAAATTGACGGCTCAGGCGCGGGCAGTACCTGAAAGGGCCGCCAGTCTAGTGCGCCCTGCAGCGCGGGCCAAGCTCTGGCGACTGCCGGTAAGCTTCACTTGTCAGGCGCGATCGATTCGCAGTAGTTTTTACCCCCTGCCCTCCATCACCCTTCAATCAGGAATGCCATGAGCGCCAATCCCCGCATCGCCGACTATGCCATCCACGAGCAATTCATCAATCGCTGGTCGCCGCGCGCGTTCGAGCCGGTCGAAATCGAACAGGACACCCTGCTCAGCTTCTTCGAAGCCGCCCGCTGGGCCGCCTCGGCCTACAACTCGCAACCCTGGCGCTTTCTCTACGCGCGCCGCGGCACGCCGAACTGGGAGCGCTACCTGGGCCTGCTCAATGAATTCAACCGTTCCTGGGCGCAGCACTCGTCGGCCATCGTGATCATCGCCTCGAAGACCACCTTCACCGCCCCCGGCGCCACCGAAGAATCGCCGGCGTTGTGGCACACCTTCGACACCGGCTCGGCCTGGGCGCACCTTGCGCTGCAAGCCAGCATCAGCGGCTGGCACACCCATGGCATGGCCGGCTTCGATCAGGATAAAACCCGTGAAGAGCTGAAGATCCCGGCTGAATATGCCGTGCATGCAGCCGTGGCCATCGGCAAGCTGGGTGACAAGGCCACCCTGGCCGAGTACCTGCAAGGTCGCGAACTGCCCAGCCCACGCCTGCCGTTGAGCCAGCTGGTGGCCGAAGGCGATTTCACGCTGTAAGCCAACCCGTAGACCGATGGGGCGGCAGACTCTGCGCCGCTGCCCCTGACCCACTCAATACCCGCGAGCGAAATCCACTTCGCCGCGCAGCGCCTTGCCGTCCTGCCACGCCTGCAGGTTCTCGACGAACAGCTCGACCATGGCCGGTGGCGAGGTTGGCGCTGCGCTGTGGCCGGTGAGCAGCAAGCCCCAGGCCGTCCAGAACGGGTGCTTGACCGGCAGCGGCTCCTGACGACAGACGTCGATCACCGCTCCAGCCAGGTGCCCTTCCTTGAGCGCTTCCACCAGATCGGCATCCACCACCGCCACGCCGCGCCCGGCATTGATGAACAGCGCCTGCGGCTTGAAGCGCTTGAACAGCGCGGCGTCGAACAGATCGTGGGTCTGCACGGTGTCGGGCAGCAAGTTGATCACGTAGTCGGCCTCTTCCACCAGACGCCCGAGCTCAGCGAGCGGCGCCACCTCGATGAACGGTGACAATTCTCTCGCCGTGCTGGCCACGCCCAGCAGCGTGACCCCGAAGGGTTGCAGGAACCTCGCCACGGCCTGGCCGATCTCGCCGATGCCGACGATCAGCACGCGACGCCCGGCCAGGCTGCAACCGGGACGTGGATCCCACTTGCGCTCGACCTGGCTGACCAGCCGCGCCAGCACTTCGCGCTCATGGCCCAGCATGTAGGTCAGCATGTACTCGGCCATGACCTGGCCGAAGATGCCCACGGCGCGAGTCAGGCGATAGGCACGCGGCAGGCCGTCGCCCAATAGCGGGGTGATGCCCGCCCACGTCGACTGCGCCCATTGCGGGGTCGCGCCGGTGCGCAGCAGGTTGACGAACAGGTCCGGCTGGCCCAGCCAGACCGGGCAGTCCGCCGCCAGCCGCGCCAGCTCGGCAGGGTCGCCGCTGGTGTGTACATTCAAATGGGGAGCAGCTGCGCCGAGCAACTTGGCGTAAACGGCATAATCGTGTTCGGCGATCAGAACGCGGGTCATTGCGAGGCCTTGGTCAAGACAGCTGCGCGACCCCGTATCGGCAGGGCGGCAGCAGGCAGGGTTGGTCAGATAAGGAAAGTCAGATAGGGTCGTTGCGGCGCAGCAGCTCTTCGGGAAGATGCTCGATGTACTCGTCTTCGGCAGGCGGCATCTGCAGGTGGTAACCCTGTGTTTCCAAGTGCTCGAGCACCAGGTTGATGTCTTCGCGCGCCAGGGCACGTTCCGGGCTGAGCACTAGATCGAAGGCGTGCACCGGTTTGCCGAACACGCTCAACAGGCCTTCGGGAACGCGCTCGAGCGCATCGCTCTTGAGCACATA
Source organism: Pseudomonas baltica (assembly GCF_014235765.1). Lineage (GTDB taxonomy): Bacteria > Pseudomonadota > Gammaproteobacteria > Pseudomonadales > Pseudomonadaceae > Aquipseudomonas > Aquipseudomonas baltica. The sequence goes on along the minus strand of NZ_JACMYH010000002.1, from coordinate 44,560 downwards.
GAGGTACATTCCGTTCTTGCACGGGCTACGGTAGATCGAACAGATACGTTTCATGGCTGGTCTCCAGCGGTGGCCAGGCTATCGAGCAGGGCCTGCCCCATGCGCTCGCGTCGCCATCCACGCAGCGAATCGGGCAATTGATAGGGGCCGTCGGGGTAGCCTGTCTTGAGCAACGCCTCGAGGGTCTTCTTGCGCAGCATCAGCTCGGGCGCCATGTTCAGACGCTCGGCTTCACGCTGGCCAATCGCACGCAACTGCTTGAGCACGGCCGACGCTTCGATCGGCAGCGGCTCGGGCAGCACCGCAGGCCACTGCTCGGGCGCAACGCTGGCCGCAGCCTTGATCAACGCCAGGATCTGCTCGCCATCCTGGCGGACGGTGCGCGGATGCATGTCTTCGATCTTGGCCAGCGTCTGCAGGTTATCCGGTTGCAGCTTGGCCAGCGGCCACAGCGACTGCTCGCGCACGATGCGGTTGCGCGGCAGATCGCGCGCACGGGCTTCCCGTTCGCGCCACGCGCACAGTTCGCGCAGTACCGCCAGTTGCGCGCGTGACAGTTTCCAGGCCAGCTTGGCGTCACGGTACAGCTCGTCGGGGTTCACTTCGCGGCGCAGCTGTGCCACCAATTCGGCGCCGTCTTCGAGGACCCAGGCGTACTTGTCGTCGGACAGCTGCGGGCGCAGCTTCTCGAACACTTCGGCCAGGTGCACGGCATCCTCGGCAGCGTAGCTGACCTGGGTGTCGGACAACGGCCGCTGCAGCCAATCCGAACGCGTCTCGCCCTTGGGCAACTCGATGCCCAGCACTTCCTGGACCAGGCGCGAGTAGCCCATGGAGAACCCCAGGTTGAGGTAGGCGGCGGCCAGCTGCGTGTCGAACAACGGCGCCGGCAGGCTGCCGGTCAGGCGCAACAGCACTTCCAGGTCTTCGCTGCAGGCGTGCAGCACCTTGATGACTGCAGGATTTTCCAGCAGTTGGGTCAGTGGCTGCCACTGGGTAATCGACAACGGATCGATGAGGAAGGCGCTGGCGCCATCGCCGATCTGCAACAGCCCTGCGATGGGGTAGAAGGTGTCGACCCGCATGAATTCGGTGTCGAGGGCAACGTACGGCAAGCTCTGCCAGTGGGCGCAATGCTCAGCCAGGCTGGCATCGTCGCGAATCCAGTGAATATCGATGGCCACAAGGCTCTCCCACGAATAATGGCGCGCAGTATATATCGGCCCTGCTTCCACGGGGACATCCATGCGTGCCTGCGGTCGTTAATCCGGCGAGCGCCCGTTGCGGGCACATGCATTGAACGATCTGCCCCCAACGGGGGGTCGAACCTAGGCATCGGGTCATTTTCCATGGCCCACCATTCTGTCCACCCCACCCAGAGGTGTCGAGATGCCGGTAAAACACAACCTGTTCGCTGATCTGAAACAGAGCAAGGAAGAAGTCGAAACCCGCGCCAAGAGCGACGATCGGCTTAGCCAGCTACTGACCCAGTACCATGTCAGCGATGCCGACGTGGTCAAGGCCGAAGACCGCGCCGCGCCGGACGACGAGGTCAAGAAGCTCAAGGAAAAACGCCTGCTGATCAAGGACAAGATCGTCCAGCATCTGGGCTGACCCTACCCATCGCAGCGGCGCATGCGCGCCGCCTCCCGCCGCACCGATCCTGCACGCTTCACAGCGTCGACGATTCGCGCTTCAGGTCTGCATGGCGAAAGGGCTTTGTCGCCCCGGACAGCGATGTGGCCACTTGATCGAGCCAGTGCTCGGCAGTGAATTTTGGCGCAGCCCCGGCGAGCGTGATCAGCATCAGGCCAGGCAGCAACGTAGCCGGCCCCAGGCGCTGCAGGTTCCAACGCTCCAGCGCCAGCAAGAATCCAAAGGCGGCGCTACCGCCAATCAGCGCACCCATGATGGCCTCCGCCATCGGGTGGATCACATTGCCCACCAGCGTCGCGGCGAACCATACCCCGAAGCCGATACCCGCCAAGGCCGCCGGCCAGCGCAGGTACGGGTGAACCTGCCGCGCCAGAACGCTCGCCAGCACCGGCACCATCAGGCAGGCATTCATCGCATGACCGCTGAACACGGCAATGTTCAACGACGGCAGGCCGATGCCCCAGCCCTTGAACAGGATCTTGCTGGCACCCACCAGGCCATAGGCGCACAGCACCGTCAGCAACCACACCGTACAAGCCGCGCGTGAACCGGCCAACCATAACCAACCGGCAATCACCAGCGCAATTGGAAACATCACGGTGATAGCACCGTATTCCAACAACATGCATCACTCCTTCAAAATCGAACAGGCGGCGCCAGGCATGAAAGCCCGGCGCAACGTCAAAGCGTCTTGTTGAGCGTTATACGCGAGATATCATTCACCGCGATGTACTTCTTGGCATTCTTCGACACACGCATGCAACCAAACACCAGCACGTAGGCGCCGGCCAGGTCTTCCAGCTCATGGATGGGGAAACGCTGGGTGAAATCATCGACCAGCGAACCGTCGACCACCACGCTCAAGTCCTGCCGCCCGCCGGTGTTGAGCCACAGGCTCGGCGGCTGATCGCCCGACTGCGCCGCATCGGACACCAAGCCCCAGTAACCGCGCATGCGCTCCAGCTCATCGAACTCGGCGCGGGCGAACGGCACGAAGAAATCGCGCACCTTGAACAGCCCGCTTTCCACCGAAATCAACTGCTCGGAGCGACGGAAGTCCTCACTCAGGATCAAGTTCTTCAACAGCGTGCTCAACCGACGCTGACGCGTCTGCGCCCCCTGGGCGGCATGCCCGCCACTGTGCCGGCCCACCCCGTAGACCGGCTCGGCACCCTCCTCTACCCCGTAGTGACGCAGCGGCGCACCGAAGGCAAAGTCCACCTCGATGCGCTCGCCACGATTGACCACATCATCCTGCTCCAGCGTATCACCCCGATACGACTCACTTTGCGGGCCGCCCATGTCGCAGAAGTCGGCATGCGGCCGCGCGCCGAAACACGAGGCCTGGCCACTGCGCGCCGCCTTGCGATAGAACCCCGGCCCCAGGCAACGCGGGCACAATAGATTGCGCCGCATGACAGCCACGCAATTGGGGCTCAGCGCCTCGAATCCGGCGATGTCGTAAACGGTGTTGTTGATGGTGCACAAGGCGACGTCCATGCAGCTCTCCGGCTCAAGCGTTTGGTAAGGGAAAGCCGAAGGTTGGCAGGGGGTGGGGTGGGACGATAGGCGAAGAGGGGATTTTCAGATTTGTCCTACAGGGTTTCTTCAATGCGGCGTATGTATGCCGAAGAGCCTGAGTAGCGAGCCGGTAACCGGCTCACCCTGGACGCAGGTAGGGGCTGCTGGACCCATGGAAAAAAATTTCGCCAGACCGCTTTTCAGGCCTTGGCAATCTCTGGCGCCAGCAGCCATTCGGCACTGTCATTCCAGACGTCCATGCGCACTATCTTGCCATTGCGTACCTCGAACCGATCCAGATAACGATTACCCGAGAAACTGCGGCCATCAACCCATTCGCCGAACAGCGTGCCGTTCGAATACACCACGGTGTGATCGCCACGATCCATCCAGTCGAAGTTACCCAAGGCCTTTTTGACCCAAGCGTAACGTGAACCGTTGAACGCAGTGATTGCCTGGGGATCGGGCATCACCCGCCCGCCGGTAAAGGTGATCTGCACATCCTCACTCATGAACGTCGCAGCGCGGACCGGATCCGGCGCCATCGAAGCCTCGAGGAAACTGCTAACAATCTGTACGTCTTCGTTCATATCGATCATTGCCATAACTCCTGAATCAAGGGAAACCCGGCAACCAAGGATGCCTCTGCCTGGTGCGGAACGCTTTATTTTGGCGCGTAAACAGGCGCTCGGATGGCTGGTTAAGCCGTTTTCAAGGATGTAACGACTGGCACCCTACTTGCTAGCAATAAATATGCAAATGCTAGCAATCAGGAGAGTAAACCATGGCCACCTGGCTTCCAAACCTGCAACGTCTGCTGTTCCCCGTGGCTGCGGCAGCCACTCTCAACCTGGCAATGGTTCTGGGCGCGCACGCGGCCGAACCGCCGATCAAAGTCGGTCTGGTAGCCGCCCTCTCGGGTCAGTCGGCCAAGTCGGGCGAAGCCCTGACCCGCGGCCTGAGCATGGCCATCAATGAGGTCAACGCCCGCGGCGGAGTACTTGGCCGTCAGTTGGAGTTGGTGCGCCGTGACGACGAAAGCAACCCGTCCAAAGGTATGCTCGCCGCCCGCGAACTGGTCCAACGCGAAAAAGTCACCGTGCTGTTCGGCGGCTTGGACACGCCGGTTTCTCTGGCAATCGTACCGCTGGCCAATCAGCTGAAAGTACCGTTCATGGGCATCTGGGCAGCAGGTACGAAGATCACCGAGAACGGCGCGGCAGATAACTATGTGTTCCGCGTCTCTGCCGTTGACGAGCTGGTGGACGAGGCGCTGGTGCAATACGGCGTCGCCAACGGCATGAAAAAGCCGGGCATGATCCTTATCAATAACCCATGGGGCGAATCCAACGAGGCAGGTTTCAAACGTGCCCTGGAAAAACGCAGCCTGGCCAATGCCGGTGTCGAGCGCATCCAGGACAGCGATCTGGATGTAGTGCCACAACTGACGCGCCTGAAAAACGCCGGTGCGGACACTTTGCTGATGGTTGGCAATGTGGGTCCATCGGCGCAGGTCGTGAAGTCTCTGGACCGCATGGGCTGGGACGTCCCGGTGGTTTCCCACTGGGGGCCGGCCGGTGGTCGCTTCGGCGAACTGGCAGGCCCGAATGCGTCCAAGGTGCATTTCATCCAGACCTACGTGTTCACCGAACACAACGGCGCCAAGGGCGATGCATTGCTGGCCGCATTGAAAACAGCCTACCCGCAGATCAAGACCGTGGCCGACGTGACCCCGGCAGTCGGCATTGCCAATGCGTACGACGCGCTGCATCTCGCCGCTCAAGCCATCGAAAAGGTCGGCAAAACGGACGGCCCGGCCGTGCGCGATGGTTTCTACGCCATCACCGACTATGACGGCTTGATCAAGCACTACAAGCAGCCGTTCAGCCCATCCAAGCATGACGCCTTGGGGCCTGACGACTATATCTTCAGCCACTTCGTCAACGACCAGATCGTACCGCTCAAGCCGCAGGAGTAAGCGATGTTCACCGCCGCCATTATCACCGGGCTCGGCCTGGGCAGCATGTATGCGTTGCTGGCGTTAGGTTTTCACCTGACCTACGTCGTATCGCGCACCGTCAACTTTGCCCAGGGCAGCGCCATGATGGTCGGTGCGGTGCTCGGCTACACGTTTTGCATCAACTGGGGCTGGCCACTGTGGCTGGGCGTGCCGCTGACACTGATCCTCTGTGCGCTGTATGGCCTGGTGATCGAGCGCTACCTGGTGCGACCTTTCCACAGCCGTGGCTCGCAGGCCTGGCTGATGGCAACGGTCGCGGGCGGAATTCTGGTGGACAACCTTGCGCTGTTTACCTTCGGCAAGGAGCCTCGGCAGTTCGAAAGCGCCTTGGTGAACCTGAGTGTCGAGCTGTTCGGCAGCCACATCAGTGCCCTGCAATTGCTGATTCCGCTGGCGGGCGCAGCCGTCGCCTTGGCGCTGCATCTGGTGCGGCGCTACACCCGGCTGGGCAAGGTACTCGAAGCCTGCGTGCAGAATCCGCGCGCCGCGATGTTGATGGGCATCAACGTCAATCGTGTGGTGGCCATCGCCTTTGCGTTGTCGACCGTCTTCGCGGGGGTGGCGGGCCTGCTGATTGCGCCGCTGTTCAGCGTCAACGCGGAAATGGGCATGTTGTTCGGCCTGAAAGCCTTTGCGGTCGCGATTCTCGGCGGCATCGGCAGCGCCGGCGGGGTCTTTGCCGCCGGATTGCTGTTCGGCCTGACCGAAGCATTGATCACCTTGTACTTCGGCTCTGCATTCACCCAGATATTTACCTTCGCGCTGGTCATTCTGGCGCTGGCGATTCGTCCAAACGGTCTGTTTGGCAGCCGGGCATTGGTGAAAGTATGAATAACCTCAAAACCCTGGTCGCTCCGGCGTTCATCGCCTTGCTCGCTGTGCTGTCTGGCGTTCTGGCGTTCACCCTCGACAGCTACTCGCTGTTGGTTTTCACCCTCTGTGCGCTGGCGGCAGTGGTCGGTGTGGGCCTGAACATCCTGATTGGCCTGAGCGGGCAAATTTCCTTCGGACATATCGCGTTCTACGCGATTGGCGCTTATGTATCGGCCCTGCTGAGCATGGCGGGATGGTCGTTGTGGCTGGCCCTGCCGATGGCCGGTGCCGTGGCGGGTCTGATCGGCGCGCTATTGGCGATCCCCGCGCTTCGGGTCAGCGGCCCGTATCTGGCGATGATCACCATCGCCTTCTCGTTCGTGGTGCACCACGGCTTGATCGAATGGCGGGATGTAACAGGTGGCTCAAATGGCCTGATGGGTATCCCGTTGCCGGAGTTCGCCGGCCTCGATCCGGCGATCCTGCTCGCGCTGCTGGCCGCCGCGCTGATGATCGGCGCGCTGTTGTTCTATCGGCGCCTGAGCCAGAGCGGCTGGGGCAAGGCCATGCTGGCGGTGAAAACCTCGGAAATCGCCGCGCGCTCGCTGGGCTTCAACCCGGTGATAAGTAAAACCCTGGCATTCGCATTGTCGGCGGCCTTGACCGGGCTGGCAGGTGGGTTGCTCGCGCCCTTGCTGATGTTCATCAACCCGGAGTCCTTCCCCTTCTCGCAATCCATCCTGTTCGTTCTGGCCGTGATCGTGGGCGGCAGCGGTATGCTGTTCGGGCCGCTGATCGGTGCCGTGTTGATCGTGCTGGTGCCGGAACTGCTGTCGGATTTCGCCGAATACCGGTTGCTGATCTTCTCCATACTGCTGCTGATCGTACTGTGGATCGCGCCCAACGGGTTGCTCGGTGCCCTCGCCCGGCGCGTGATCAAACCCGCTCGCCTGCTGCCGCCGACGTGCATCGATCACGCACGCATCGCTGCTCATCTGCGCAGCCGCGGCCCGTCCTCAGGGCTGCGGGTTACCGATATCGGCATCCGCTTCGGCGGCGTACAGGCTGCGCAACACGTCAGTCTGCAGGCACCCGCCGGCAGTATCACCAGCATCATCGGCCCCAACGGCGCAGGCAAAACCACGGTTCTGAACATGATCAGCGGGTTCTACGCACCGGACAGCGGCCAGATCGAGTTGCAACAACCGCTGGCTGGGCTGCCTGCCTGGAAGACTGCCCGGGCCGGCATTGCCCGTACGTACCAGACCACCTTGTTGTTCGGCGAACTGTCCGTGCTCGACAACCTGCTCGTGGCGATGCAGAAGGGGCGCCTGGGCCTGCCGTTCAGCCGTGCCCTGGAAGCGCAACGCAGCCTGGCGCTGGAGTTGCTGGCGTTGGTGGGCTATCGCGGCGAAGTGAATATTGCCGCCGAGGATTTGCCCCACGTAGACCGCCGCCTGGTGGAAATAGCCCGGGCGCTGGCGACTGCACCGACCGTGCTGTTGCTGGACGAGCCAGCGGCAGGCCTCAGCCGTCGCGACACCGACGACCTGGCGGTACTGCTGCGCAAGCTGGCGGATTTTGGCCTCACGGTGATTCTGGTCGAGCACGACATGGCGCTGGTGATGTCGGTGTCCGAGCATTTACTGGTGCTCGACGCGGGCAAGCCGATTGCGTCGGGGCCACCCTCGGAAATCCGCCAGAACCCGCAAGTCATCGCTGCGTATCTGGGCGGCACCGACTACCAAGCCACCCCGCGCGCGCAACCCTGGGCGGGTAGCCGCGACGCGCGTTTGTACGTCAAGGATCTGGTCATTGATTACGGCGCGTCCGCCGTGGTCAACAAGGTCAATCTGCTGGTGAATCCCGGCGAACTGGTGGCCATCCTCGGCGCGAACGGCGCGGGTAAATCGAGCATCCTGCAATGCCTGGCCGGCCTGCATCGCGCCAGCAGTGGCAGCATCCTGCTCGACAACGAAAATATCGAACAGACCAGTGCCAGCCTGATCGCCGCGCAGGGCCTGGCGTTGGTACCCGAAGGTCGTCAGGTCTTTCCTTACCTGAGCGTGCGCGACAATTTGTTGCTGGGTGGTTACTCACGTCGCGAAGCCTTCGATACCGACGCTGAAATCGAGGCCATCCTCAAGCGCTTCCCTCGTCTGCGCGATCGCATCGACAACCCGGCCGGTCTGCTGTCCGGTGGCGAGCAACAGATGGTCGCGGTGGGTCGCGGCCTGATGGCAAAGCCGAAAATCCTTCTGCTCGATGAACCGTCGCTGGGCCTGTCACCTGCCATGATCGGCGAGCTTTACGACGCGCTGGCTGCGCTGCGCGACGAGGGTGTGACCATTCTGCTGGTAGACCAGATGGCCAACCTCGCGCTGCAAGTGGCTGACCGCGCGTATGTGCTGGAAACCGGAGCCATTGTGAAGTCCGGCAGCGCCGCGCAATTGCGCGACGACAAAGATCTGGCCGCGGCCTACCTGGGCGAAGGAGTGGGCGCATGAACGCTTTGAAGATCATCAATGCGCGGCTTGGCGACGGTAACCACCTGACCCAGCTGCAGGTAGAGAACGGCTATTTCGTCGACGCCTGGAGTGCCGACACACACCAGTGGGACACCCTCGATCTGCAGGGGCAGCTCATCATGCCCGGCCTGATCGAAACCCACATTCATCTGGACAAGGCCTGCATTATGGAGCGCTGCCACCTGCAGGAAGGCACACTGGCCGAAGCAGTGGCCCAGACCCGAGCGGCGAAAGCGGGGTTTACCGAAGACGATGTCTATCGGCGCGGTGCTCTGGTGCTGGACAAAGCCATCGTGCAAGGCACGACACACATGCGCACCCATGTCGAGTTGGACCCGCAGATCGGCTTGACCGGCTTCCATGCCATTCGCCGCTTGCAGGCTGACTATGCCTGGGCGATCAGCCTGGAGCTGTGTGTATTCCCGCAGGAAGGGCTGCTGAACAACCCGGGGACCGAAGCACTGTTGTGCGAGGCGCTGGAAAGCGGTGCAACGGTCCTGGGTGGGTGCCCGTATATGGACAGCGACCCGCTAGGGCAGATCCAGCGGCTATTCGAACTGGCCACACGCTACGACTGCGACCTGGACCTGCATCTGGATTTCGATTTGAACCCCGAAGGCCTGACCGTCATGGAAGTCGCGCGCTGCACTCGGCTGCATGGTTGGGGCGGACGTGTGACCATCGGCCATGTGACCAAGCTGTCCGCCTTGCCCCAGGAATCACTGACGGTGCTCGCACTGGAGCTGGCCGAAGCGGGCGTTCAGGTGACCTGTCTGCCCAGCACTGACCTGTTCCTGATGGGTCGCGACGTGTTCCACAACAAACCTCGGGGGCTGGCCCCGCTGGCGCATCTGCACGCCTGTGGCGTGACGTGTTCGGTGTCTACCAACAATGTCGGCAATCCGTTTACGCCCTATGGCGATGCCTCGCTGGTGCGTCAGGCCAATCTGTTCGCCAACGTCTGTCAGATGGGTACTGTAGGGCAGCTGCTGCAATGCCTGGCTTGGGTCTCCAGCGAGTCGGCACGCCTGCTCAGGCTGAAAAATTACGGCCTGCTACCAGGCTGCCGCGCCGACTTCATCGTCTTCGACGCGCCCTCACCCGCTGCGGTGATCGCCGAGATAAGCGCCCCGGTGATGGGTTTCAAGGGTGGCAGGCAAACCTTCAGCAGACCGGCGGGGAAGTTGCTGAGGCCGTGATCGAACAGGCAACGCCTGCGCATCAGCCACGCAGCGCTTGCTTGAGGTTGAACTCCTCCAGCGCTCGCTCTTCCAGCGCCAGCTGCCCTTCCAGTTCGTCCAGGTGTTCGAGCATGACCGCCACGGCCCGTGCATTATCGCCTTGCTCCAGCGCGGTAATGATTTCCTGATGCTCATCCGACGCGCACGACGGCACGTCGTTACGCTGGTACAGCGCCACGATCAACGAGCTGCGCACCATCAGGTTGCCCAGGATATCGCTGAGCACGGTATTGCCGCTGATCTCGCCGAGCAGCAGGTGAAATTCGCTCAGCTCGCGAACGATGGCGCGGCGATCGGTATCGCTGGTGGCTTTTCGCTCGTTACTCATATGGCTGGCAATGCGTTGCCGCTGTTTGCGCATCACGGCCGGGGTAATGGCCTCGACAATGGCCCGCTCGATGGCACGACGGGCGCTGAAGATGTCCCGCGCTTCCTTCGCCGTCGGCTGGGCAACCATGGCGCCGCGATTGGCTTCGATGGTCACTACTTTCTGCATCGCCAGGCGCTGTAGCGCGACCTGCACATGATTGCGGTTGGCCTGCAAGGTTTCGACGATGTGGGCTTCGACCAACCGGGTGCCGGGCGGCAGGCGATGTTGGGCAATGGCCTTGAACAACGCATCGACGATACGCTGCACCTCGAGCTGTTTGGCAGTGACGGTACTCAACCCCATCGTTTCCTCTGTTGTCTGGAAGGCCTCATGCCTATACACGAGATGCCCCGTATCCGGCAAATGCCCGGTTCGACCCTCAGTCTACCTGGCCAAGGGCCGTACCCTCACCTCGCGGATCATGCATGGCGCTGCGCCGACCCTGGGCATCAATGGCAATGATACCGGCATGGCCCGTCATCGGGCTCTGCGCAGCTATGATTTCCACCTCATGGCCGAGCGCCGCCAGGCCTTCGATGGTCGCGGCAGGCATATCGCCCTCGAGCTTGAGGTTGTCGGTGCTGTCGAAAAAACTGCGGCCCAACAGAAAGCGCGGTGTGGCCAGCGCCTGATCGATGGGCTGCCGATAGTCGATCAGCTGAGTCGCCAGAGCCATCTGTGTCTGCGGTTGGCCGTCGCCCCCCTGCGTGCCGAAGAACCAGCGCTGGCCATCGTCCGCCAGGTAACAGGACGGGTTGAGCGTGTGCGCGGGACGCTTGCCAGGAGCCCAGCCGTTGACGTGTTCGGGGTTGGCGTTGAAACCCGCAGCACGGTTCTGCCATAGCACCCCGGTGTCACCCAGAATACAGCCAGAGCCGAAGTCGTGAAACAAACTCTGGATAAGGCAGGCCGTCCGCCCCTGAGCATCGGTCGCCGCCATCCACACCGTATCGGCCGGACGTCCCGGCTCGTTCCACGGAGCTGCACGCTGGTCGTCGATGGCATCGGCATACCCTTGGATGTGCCGTTCATCGAGACTGGCGGCAAAATCCCAAGGCGTGTTCAGGGGGTCGCACAACTGCGCGTTGCGGCGCAGCAGGCCCTGCTTGATGGCTTCGACCAGGTAGTGGTAGTAAAGCGCGCCGCCGTTGCCGACCCGCGCGAGTGGCTTATGCTGCAGAGCGGCCATGGCTTGCAACGTATAAAGCCCCTGGCACGGCGGTGCAACGTTATAGAGATGGCCCTGGCGGTAACGTACCGAGATCGGGGCCACCAGCGGTGCACGCGTAGCCGCCAGGTCGGCCTGGGTCAAGCCACAACCGAGCCGATCGAACGCCGCACCGAAGGCGTGGGCCAACTCGCCCTGATAGAAGTCCTCGACACCGTGCCTGGCCAGATGTCGCAAGGTATTGGCCAGCGCCGGCTGGCGCAGCGTATCGCCCGCGCGTAGCCAACGCCCATCGGTTTTACAGACACCGTGCAGGTCCGGCAATTGCTCGATGAGTGGCTGCCGCAATGTCTGCCAAAACAGCTGCGACTGTGAAACCGGCGTGCCCGCCTCCGCCACGCTGGCGGCGTCCTGCAACAGGTCGGCCCAACCAAAATTCGAACCCCACTCATGTCGGCTGATCGACGCCGCCGTGTGCCAGCTCGCCAGCGCACCCGCCGTGGTGGCGACCGACGATGGCCCTCTCAAACCGATGACTCCGCCGTCGGGCAAACGCTGTCCGGCCTGCCCGATCCCCACGATGGTGCGCACCTGGGTGTCGTGGATCATCCACAGGGCATCCCCGCCCAGGCCGGTCATGTGCGGGAAGACCACGGCGAGCATGGCGCTGGCTGCCAACATGGCATCAATGGCAGTGCCACCGGCTTCGAGGATCTGCATCCCAGCGGCACTGGCCTGGGCGTGAGGCGTGCAGATCACCGCACGAGAGGAGGTAGCGATCATGATTTGGGGGCCCCGGCTTTGCTAGCTATCTATGAAATTATTGTTAGCAGAGCAATATGTGTGCCGTGGTTTTTACTGGTGGCGGATGAGGCAGGGGGCACGATCTATGCCCCCCATCCGGTCATTGTGCAGCGTCGAACTTCGGCGTGGCCTCAATGGGCGCCCTGACCAACAGGTAAGGCGGCTGCCGGGTGTCGAATCCCTTACCCATCCGGCTCCACTGCCCCAGCGTCACGTACACAGAATCGGCGGTCACGAATACGCCGTCCGGCCACACCAGTCGCGGGTCACGCAGCACCACATCGAGGCGGCCATCCGGCCAGCGACGCAGCACCTGATGATGCTCGGCATCGGTCATGTACAGACGGCCCTGAGCGTCCATGTCCATCCCATCGACCATCAACTTCTCCCCTTCATCTTTGATCTGCTCAGCCAGCTGTCGATCATCGAGACTGAAGTCAGCAAGGGCCGCGGTCGGCAGGCTCCACAGGTGTCGACTGGTGAGCGGCGAGTAGAACAAACGCGAGCTGTCGGGCGTCAGCGCCAGACCATCGACACCACCATGAGGAAATGCGCTGTTCTTGCCGTCGTAGCGCATGGGCACACCGTCGAGCTGGGTGACGAAATCTTTTTGCGCAACGATGGAGGGATGACCGGCGAGCACACGACGCTGCTTGCCGGTGGCCAGATCCACCACCACCAAAGCCGGGTCGTCGCCGAAGGATGAATCGGCGACATAAGCGGTGCCTTGGCTGCCGTGGGTCAAATCGATGCGCAGGTCATTCATGTGGCTGTCTTGACGCAAGGCATCCTTGAGCTCGATGGAGGTCACGATGCTGTTGCTGCTCAAGTCGATACCCACCACCTTCGCTGCACCCGCCGGAATGCCCGGCTTGCCTGCGCGTTTGCCATCGTCGATCAACCAGAGGCGCCCACGCTTGTCCAGGGTCATGCCATGCAGGGAAACAAGCCGCTTGGCGTCGGATAGTTCAGACGGCAGGCTGACATCGGCGGAGGGATAGGGAACCAGCTTGCCGTTGACCAACTCACCCAGCGTCATGCCCGCGTGATCCTCGGCATGACGCGGAAAGCCAACGAACGTGCGCCCTTCCGGGGTCACCACGATACCTGACGGACCTGGGCCGCTGAACGTAGCCACCTCCTGGATCGAACCAATGGGAACTAGGCTGCGATCGATGGTCTCGGCATGGGCTGCGTTCACTGCCAGCGCCAATGTTGCGGCCGCCAGGACGGGGATTGAGGTTCGCTTGAATAGGTTTCTGTTCATCCGTTCCAGGCTCCTGCGGGATGTGATGGACTGGTATAGGGTCGAGCCTGAAACCGGTTTCAGGATCAACCGAAAAAAAACCTGCTCAGGTAACGATAGGAACAGACGCCGCGACAGGTTCATGGGTATTGAAGGGAATTTGGGTGGGGAAGTTCCACCCGTAGGTGGCGACGTATGGTTGGGAACTGACTGAAAGGTCGTGACGACCCAGGTGTTTAGATAGAAGTGGTGGGCGTCGGAGATTATCAGGGCTATGTAGGCACCGAAACAGAGCTTGATGCGCGACTCTCAGATCATTTGCGTGCGGCCCGTGCTTTTACCAAGTTAACTTGAGTAACATATCTCACTAATTAATCGCGAACCGATTAATCTTGTTTTTCCAGTCATCTGCCGCTAACGGTTCGCGGTGATAGTTTCAATATTACTGCAACCCAACCGGCTACGCATATCTCTCGTACTCCAGCACGAAGCTATAGCGTTCGAGACTTACTAAAAGTTGTTTTAATTCATCCCATAAAGTTTGCGTCAGACGGGAAAAATTATTCCCTGCTGGAAACCCCGAGAAAAATCCCTATAGGGATTTTTTCGGAGCCACACCACCTAGCTCCCTAACCGACAGCTCCACACTGCCCGCGCACGACACAAGCGCGAAATACTCTTTGCCAGGGCTGTCTACCGAAACTATCCAGCCTTTGGTCGAGGGGTTGTATTCTTCGTCATGAAATATCTGGACGAAATTGCCCCCTTGATTCGGCTTGAACCTATCAAAGTAGGCCCGCACCGATCTCTCCAGAAAGTCTCTCCCTGCCTGGGGGCATGGTTCTATCTGCCGTTTTTCGCAGCCCATCATAAAAATACAGCATGCAGTTGTTACGATCATTCTGAACGAGCACATTTGTTCCTTCCTTTGAATAGTAGGCGACCCTGCCGTTGGGTTTCCGTTTGGCCGCTGGAACTTTACTCGGTCCGATGTGAAACGCGTCTGATTTCTTGAAAGCTGCTGTGTCGATATTGTAGGCGCCAAACAGGATTCGCAGAGGCCAGCATTGCGCTGAAAGCCATGGACTGAAGCGTCAAGGGCTGGCCGGCTGCAGACGCACAGGCACCCACTACTTAAATCCCTGACACAAAAAAGCCCCGAGGCTATAAGCACTCGGGGCTTTTCAAATAATGGCGGAGAGATAGGGATTCGAACCCTAGGTACCGGTGAAGGTACAACGGATTTCGAATCCGTCCCATTCGGCCACTCTGGCATCTCTCCAACGGCGCGAATCATACCAGCGTCTGCGCCAAACGCGAAGCCCCTGATGCAAAATAATTTGCGAATTCAGGCGCTTGCGCGTCTGCAGCGGTGTTACAGCGGCACGCCCAGGCGGTTGGCCACTTCTTCGTAGGCTTCGATCACGTCGCCCAGGCCTTGACGGAAGCGGTCCTTGTCCATTTTTTTGCGGGTGTCCTTGTCCCACAGGCGGCAGCCGTCGGGGCTGAATTCGTCGCCCAGGACGATGGAGCCGTCGCTGAACACGCCGAACTCGAGCTTGAAGTCGACCAGCAGCAAGCCGGCGTCGTCGAACAACTGGGTCAGCACAACGTTGACCTTGAGCGACAGCTCTTTCATCTTCGCCAGTTGCTCGGCGGTGCCCCAGCCGAATGCCACCACGTGGGATTCGTTGATGAACGGGTCACCCTTGGCGTCGTCCTTGAGGAACAGCTCGAAGGTGTACGGGTTCAGCTTCATGCCTTCTTCGACGCCCAGGCGCTTGACCAGGCTGCCGGCGGCGTAGTTGCGCACCACGCATTCAACCGGAATCATGTCGAGCTTCTTGACCAGCACTTCGTTGTCGGCCAGCAGCTTGTCGAATTGGGTCGGGATGCCAGCGGCTTCCAGTTTCTGCATGATGAAGGCGTTGAACTTGTTGTTCACCATGCCCTTGCGGTCGAGCTGTTCGATGCGCTTGCCGTCGAACGCCGAGGTGTCGTTGCGAAACAGCAGGATCAAGCGGTCGGCGTCGTCGGTCTTGTACACCGACTTGGCTTTGCCGCGGTAGAGTTCTTCACGTTTTTCCATGATGGGCTCCGCTTGCTAAAAGTATGGGCTAGGCGCCCCTTTGGGACGCTAGGCGATGTGGCGCCAGTCGAGCCCTGAATCTTGGTCGGCCAGTTGCAGCCAGTCCGCGTCGCACCCCAGGGTGTCGACGAAGCATTGCCGGGCCAGCTGCGGCAGGTTGTTCTTGCTGCTCAGGTGGGCCAGCACCAGGTGTTGCAGGTTCTGCCAGCCCAACTGCGCCACCAGGCCAGCAGCCTGGTGATTGTTCAAATGGCCCCAGTCACCGCCGACGCGCTGCTTGAGGAAATAAGGGTAGTGCCCACGGGCAAGCATATCGCGGCAGTGGTTGCTTTCGATCATCAGGGCATCCAGGCCCTGGTAGTGGTCACGCACCCTGGCGCAGTGGGAGCCCAGGTCGGTCAACAGGCCGAAGCGCCGCTTGCCGTCGCTGAACACGTACTGGGTAGGCTCCAGGGCGTCGTGAGCCACGGCAACCACTTCGACACGCAACGCACCGATTTCCAGCACGTCGCCGCAGCGCACGTGAGTGCGTACCGGCACCGGCTTGCGCAGGCCGCGCTCGGTGCCGAGGCTCATGTAGACAGGCACACCATGGCGACGCGCCAGCAGTTCCACGCCATGCACATGGTCGGCATGTTCGTGAGTTACCAACACGGCGCTCAATTGCGCGGCGCTCAGGCCCAGGCGGGCGAGCCGACGTTCGGTTTCGCGCAGAGAGAAACCGCAATCGACCAGCACATGGGTGTCTTCGCTGCTGATCAGCGTGCCATTCCCTTGGCTACCGCTGCCGAGAACGGCAAAACGCATCGCTTAACCCAGGTTGTCTTGAATCACACCCAACACACGGCGGGCAACATCTGCCGGGGCCACGGTGTTGATGTTCTTCTCGACAGTGACCTGGACGCTGTCGCCCACCTTGCTCAGGCGCACCTGATAACGCTCGGCGCGGGCTTCGATTTCTTCCTTGCTCGGCGCATTGCCGAACACGCGGCTGAAGAAGCCCGGCTTGTCGTCGGCGCGCTGGGCGGATTCGGCAACGTTGATGTAGTACAGGCCCAGGCTGCGGTTGATGTCTTCGATGCGCCACTGGCCCTGCTCCAGGGCACGGCCCACGCTGGACCAGGCACGGTCCAGGTCGGCGCCGACGTTGAGCACCGGGTTGCCGCTGCCGTCTTCGCTCATGGCTACACGGCTGGGCGCGTCGAAATCACGTGCGGCTACCAGGGACACCGAGCCACCGCGTTCCGAGTCGCGGGTCATGCTGGCGAGCATCTGGTCGACCAGGATCGAGTCCAGGCCGGTGTTCACCGAGCGCGCCGGGAAATCGGGCTCGGTGCTGCTGCCGGCCGGGCGCTCGACGCTGACCACGTAGATTTCACTGCTGTTGCGCTGCACGCCGGGTTCGATGCGCACGCGCACACGGGTTTCGCTTCCACTGGAGGTGGTGGCACCGCTCAGGCGCTGTGCCATAGAGGCGGAGAGCTCGTCGAAGCGCTGCCAGGTGGTGGTGAATTCACCGGTTTGCGGACGGTCTTCGGCGATGCGGAAACCGTTGTCCTCGAAGAACTGGTGAGCAATCGGCCAGACTTCGGCAGGCGCACGCTGGGCCATGATCCAGCGGTTTTCACCGCTGCGCTGCAGCGAGAAATCACTGGCCTGCGCAGCTACCTGCAAGGGCAGTGGGCGCGGCACTTCGAATTCGGAAGCCTTGGCGTTATCGTCGGCGACGTTGCGCGGGATCGGCAGCAGCGGATCCAGACGCTTGTCGGTTTGCACGCCGGGCGGCAGTTGCATCGGGGCGGTTTGGGTCGCCTCGAGGTAATCATTGCCACGATCGCGGAAGTAACCGTTTTCGCCCCAGAGCCACCCGCAACCGCTGGTGCTCGAAATGACCAAGGCAAGGGCAGAAAGGCCAGCCAATCGCTTCATGCGTCTTACTTCCTCAATTAAACCAGGACGCCGGACTGGCGCAGGGCCTGCCGCAGCGGTTCATGACAGGTGGCGCTCAACCAGGTGAGCGGCAGGCGAATGCCTTCGGGCATCAAGCCCATTTCATGCAACGCCCATTTGACCGGAATCGGGTTGGCTTCCAGGAACAGGTTCTTGTGCAGCGGCATCAGCTTGTCGTTGATGGCACGGGCCAGTTCGGCCTCGCCCTTCAACGCCGCATTGCACAGGTCGGCCATGGCGCGCGGGGCGACGTTGGCAGTGACCGAAATATTGCCCTTGCCACCCAGCAGAATGAGCTCGACCGCAGTGGGATCATCGCCGGACAGCACGAGGAAGTCGCTGTCGACACGGCTGATGATGTCCTTGGCGCGGGCCAGGTCGCCGGTGGCTTCCTTGATGCCGATGATGTTCGGCACGCTGGAAAGGCGCACGACGGTGTCGGCCAACATGTCGCAGGCAGTGCGGCCGGGAACGTTGTAGAGGATCTGCGGAATGTCGACGGCTTCGGCGACGTGCTTGAAGTGCTGGTACAGGCCTTCCTGGGTCGGCTTGTTGTAGTACGGCGTGACCAGCAGGCAGGCATCGGCGCCGGCCTTCTTGGCATTGCGGGTCAGCTCGACGGCCTCGCGGGTGGAATTGGCGCCGGTGCCGGCGATGACCGGGATACGCCCGTTCACCTGCTTGACCACGTGCTCGATGACCTTGATGTGTTCTTCGTAGTCGAGCGTCGCCGATTCGCCGGTGGTGCCGACCGCGACGATGGCATGGGTGCCCTCCTGCAGATGGAAGTCCACCAGTTTGCTCAGGCTGTCCCAGTCCAGACGCCCTTGGGCGTCCATGGGTGTGACCAGTGCCACCATACTGCCCGCAATCATGCAACCGCTCCTGCCGGAAAAAGAGAGCGGTAATGGTACTGGCGCTATCCACCTTGCACAAGCGAAGTACCACGCCGCGAGCATTCCCCTTGGCGCCGGTTTTCTATACCCTTTCAGACTTTGATCGGCAGGGGTTGCCTTTCTTGCCTGGTCATCGCCTGCCGTAACGGCGCTTCGAACCCCGTCCCTGAGCCTTGCCACCTGGCTTTACCCCGTATTTGCGGGCGTTGCCGGGCGGTCGGCAGGGGTACGCACGAGGTACGGCGCAGGCCTTGAACCAGTCATCCGGCCCCTTGACGCCGCCGACCGCTCATCGCTTTAGGAATGCTGCATGTCCACCCCCACAGTTCGCGAACAATTCCTCGTCATCAGCGCCCTGGGCCGCAATCCCATGGAACTGACCAATGTACTGTGCCGCGCGGCCCACGACGCCCGCTGCTCGGTGTCCACCTCGCGCCTGACCCGCCACGGCGAATACAGCGCCCTGGTGCTGCAGGTGGCAGGCAACTGGGACGCCCTGGCGCGCCTGGAAACCAGCCTGGCCTCGCTGGCCAAGAAGCACGACTTCACGGTCAGCCTGGTGCGCAGCGCCACCCTCGACAGCCGCCCGCAAGCGCTGCCGTACGTGGCCTACGTCAGTTCGGCGTACCGCTCGGACATCATCAACGAGCTGTGCCAGTTCTTCATCGACCACAACGTCGAGCTGGAGAACCTGACCTGCGACACCTACCAGGCGCCGCAGACCGGTGGCACCATGCTCAATGCCACGTTTACCGTGACACTGCCCGCCGGCGTGCAGATCAGCTGGTTGCGCGACCAGTTCCTGGACTTCGCCGATGCCTTGAACCTGGATGCGCTGATCGAACCCTGGCGCCCACAGAACCCCATGTAAGGACTGACCGATGGCTGTCGCTCTCAATGAACCTGTAGCCGATTTCAAAGCCCAGGCCACCAGCGGCCAGAGCGTCCGCCTGAGCGAGCTCAAGGGTCGCCAGGTGGTGGTCTACTTCTACCCCAAGGACAGCACGCCGGGCTGCACCACCCAGGGTCAGGATTTCCGTGACCTGCTCGAGCAGTTCAAGGCCGCCGACACCGAAGTGTTCGGGGTGTCGCGCGACGGGCTCAAGTCCCACGAGAATTTCAAGGCCAAGCAGGGCTTCACCTTCGAACTGATCAGCGATCAGGACGAGGCGTTGTGCCAGCTGTTCGACGTGATCAAGTTGAAGAAGCTGTATGGCAAGGAATACCTGGGCGTGGATCGCAGCACCTTCCTGATCGACCGGGACGGTGTGTTGCGCCAGGAATGGCGTGGCGTGAAGGTGCCGGGGCATGTGCAGAGCGTGCTGGAGGCGGCACAGGCGTTGAGCAAGGGTTGAGAGGGGGTTGGATTTTTCGCGGCTACTGACCGCTCCTGCGACGATCGTGTGTAGGAGCGGTTAGCGGCCGCGAAGGCCGCGCCGCAGTCTCAGAGCATCGGCGCCACGGTGGGCTCCTGGCGCGGCCAGGCATCGAGCACGGCCTTGAACAAGGTTGCCAGGGGAATGGCGAAGAAGATCCCCCAGAACCCCCACAGCCCGCCGAACAGCAACACCGCGCAGATGATCGCCACCGGGTGCAGGTTCACCGCCTCGGAGAACAGCAGCGGCACCAGCACGTTGCCGTCCAGGGTCTGGATGATGCCGTACACCACCATCAGGTAGATGAACTGGTCGCCCCAACCCCACTGGAACAGCGCGATCAAGGTCACCGGTACGGTCACCACCACGGCGCCCACATAGGGCACCACTACCGACACGCCTACCAGCAGGGCCAACAGCGCCGCGTAGTTCAAGCCCAGCGCGACGAACGCGATGTAGGTCACTACGCCGCAGATGAAGATCTCGATGACCTTGCCACGGATGTAATTGGCGATCTGCCGGTTCATCTCCTGCGCCACCCGGGTCAGCAGCGCCCGCTCGCGCGGCAGGTAACCGCTGACCCAGCGACCGATCATCACCCGGTCCTTGAGAAAGAAGAACACCAGGATCGGCACCAGCACGAAATAGATCATGATGTTCACCAGCAGTGGCAGGCTGGACAGGGAAAAGGTCAGTGCCCACTGGCCGAACTTGCCGATCTCGCCGCGCGCCGCTTCGATGGCCTGCAGCACCTGTTCGTCGCTGACCAGGTGCGGATAGCGTTCGGGCAGCAGCAACAGCAGTGACTGCCACTTGCCCAGCATGCCGGGCAACTCGTTGAACAGCGTAATCAACTGGTGCCAGAGCAGCGGCACGAGCACCAGCATGAACAGCGCCAGCGCACCCATGAACAGCGCGAACACCGCTCCCACGGCCACGCCCGAAGGCACCCGCAAGCGTTCCAGGAAATTGACCAGGCCCTGCATGAGAAACGCCAGCACCATCCCTGCCAGCACCGGCGCCAGCATACCGCCCAGGGTCAGTACGGCGGTGAACGCCAGCACCAGCAGCACCGCCAGGACGACGGCCTCTTCGTCGGAGAAGTACCGCTGGATCCAGTTGCGTAACACTTTGAACATTGAAATTCCCTTGAATGGCCCAGCTACCGAAGGTGGTGGCTCAGGCCTTGCGCAACCAATACGAGTAGACCCCGTCCAGCGCCTGTTCATGTAACAGCGCGTGACCTGCCAACGTGGCGAACGAGCGGAAGTCGCGCTGCGAGCCGGCGTCCGTGGCGATCACCTTCAATACCGTGCCACTGGCCATCCGGTTCAGTTCCAGCTTGGCCTTGAGCAGTGGCAACGGGCAATTAAGACCGCTGGTGTCCAGCTCGGCGTCACATTCGGGCGCATCGCTCATCGATATCTTCTCCAACCAAAGAAAGCCGTGATGCTGCCTCGATCGCGGCAGCCAGCGGCGCGACAGGATAACCCAAGGCCGGCGCCTCTGGTGGTCGTCGGATGGGGCGGCTACAGTAGGGCCTTTCATCTGCCGAGCTCAGTGCATGCCCTTTCTGCGCCCTACCCTGCTGACACTTGCCTGCCTGCTGGCGCTGCCGGGCCACGCCAGCGATCTGCCGTCACTTGGCGACGCCAGTTCCGCGATCGTCTCGCCCCAGCAGGAGCATCAGTTGGGTCGTGCCTGGCTGAGCCTGCTGCGCGGTCAGGTCAAACAGCTCAATGACCCACAGCTCAAGGATTTCGTCGAAACCAGCGTGTATCGGCTCTCTGAAACCAGCCAGCTGAACGACCGGCGCCTGGAGTTCATCCTGATCGACAGCAAAGAGCTCAATGCCTTCGCTGCGCCAGGGGGCATCGTCGGGGTCAATGGCGGGTTGTTCTTCAATGCCGAAACCGAGGGTGAGTACATCGGTGTGCTGGCCCACGAACTGGCGCACTTGTCGCAACGCCACTTCGCGCGCGGGGTCGAGGCGCAGCAGCGCATGCAACTGCCGATGATGGCGGCGCTGCTGGCTGGCATCGTGATCGCCGCGTCCGGTGCCGGTGACGCCGGCATTGCGGCAATCGCCGGCAGCCAGGCTGCGGCGATCCAGGAACAGCGACGCTTCTCCCGGCAGAACGAGCAGGAGGCGGACCGCATCGGCATCATCAACATGGAAAAGGCCGGCTACGACCCGCGCAACATGCCGACCATGTTCGAACGCCTGATGCGCCAGTACCGTTTCGATGCACGGCCGCCGGAATTCCTCCTGACTCACCCGGTCAGCGAATCGCGTATCGCCGACACGCGCAACCGCGCCGAACAAGCGGCCAAAGGGGGCAAGGAAGACAGCCTGTGGTACCAACTGATGCGCGCGCGGGTTCAGCTGTACTACGAGGAAACCCCAGGGCTGGCAGCCAAGCGCTTCCGCGCGCAACTGGATGAAAACCCCAATGCGCTCCCCGCGCGCTATGGCTTGGCGCTGGCTCAGGTCAAGGCTGGCCAACTCAACGAAGCGCGGGAGAACCTCAAGCAGCTGCTCGGCAAACAGCCGGACGACATCACCTTCAACCTGGCGCAGGTCGATCTGGACATCACCAACAACCGCATTCCCGATGCCCAGCAGCGCATCGATCGGCTGGTGACGCAGTATCCCGGCAACTACCCGATCAACCAGAAGCGGGTCGACGTGCTGCTCAAGCAGAACCGCATGGCGGATGCCGAAAAAGGCCTGGAAAACCTGCTCAAGAGCCGCTCGGACGACCCGGACGTGTGGTACCTGGTGGCCGAAACGCGCGGACAGAATGGCAACATCGTTGGGCTGCATCAGGCACGCGCCGAGTTCTTCGCCCTGGTCGGCGAGTTCGACCAGGCCATCCAGCAACTCGATCTGGCCAAGCGCCGGGCCGCCGACAACTTCCAGCTCGCCTCGCGAATCGATGCACGGCAACGCGAGTTGATCGAGCAGGATCGGCTGGTCAAGGAAATGCTGCGCTGAGGCTGCGGCGGGCCGAATCGGACCCGCACGGTCGATCGGAATGAACTGACGTATCAGACACATTGATTTTCACATTTTTTTCACGCAACTGCTCTAGCGTCTAGACTTGCTCCAGGTGCGATGAATTTTCCGTGACCGGTGTGAATATCTATGGGCGTTTTGTGGCAAACCGAACCTGACAAGACTGCAACCCCCGCTGTCAGTCCTGACCCGTCTCCATTGCCAGATAGCCCACGTCAACGTCACCTGTGGTGGCGTCTGTTCTGGTTGCTGGTGGTGATCACTGTCGCGGCGCTGGCGTATGCGATGTACGCGGAAATGCGTACGTCGCGACTGCAGGCGCGCGAATTCAGCCGTTGGGCGGCGTCGCTGACCTACGAGCTGCAGCCGGGGCCAAGCGAAGCTATCGTCTATCCAGGCGAGGGCCCGTTCGACAAGCGCCTGGGCTACAGCGCCCTGGGCGATTTCATTCCACGCCTGCTCAAGCGCAATTACGTGGTCGAACGACAGACGCATTTTTCGCCGGCGCTGATGCGTTACGCCGGGCACGATCTGTTCGTGCCCTATCAGGAAAAACCCCAGGCCGGGCTGGTGATCACCGATTGCCGGGGCGACCCGTTGTACCTGTATCGCTACCCCCAGCAGCTCTACACCGAGTTCGCCCAGATTCCGCCAGTCATGGTCAACAGCCTGCTGTTCGTCGAGAACCGCGGCCTGCTCGACAGCCCCGAACCCCTGCTCAACCCTGCCGTGGATTGGCCGCGTTTTGCCAAGGCGGCCTGGTCGCAGGTAGCCAAGATGTTCGCCCTCCCCGGGCAGTCGGCCGGTGGCAGCACCCTGGCCACGCAATTGGAGAAGTATCGACACTCGCCCGACGGCCTGACCGGTTCCGGGCCGGAGAAGATTCGCCAGATGATCTCGGCCAGCGTGCGTGCCTATCAGGACGGTCCGCAGACCCTGGAGGCACGCCAGCGCGTCGTGCGCGACTACCTCAACAGCGTGCCGCTGTCGGCCGTGCCCGGCCATGGTGAAGTGCACGGCATGGCCGAAGGCTTGCGGGTCTGGTATGGCGCCGATTTCGAGCAGGTCAACCGCGCCCTCGCCAGCACCACCACCGACCCCGCCAGCGAAGCCGCGCGTGGGCTCGCCCTGCGCCAGGTACTGTCGCTGATGATCGCCCAGCGCCGTCCTTCGTACTTCCTCAACAAGGGCCATGACGACCTCGCCGAGCTGACCGACAGCCATATTCGCCTGCTGGCCGCCAACGGTATCGTTGACCCGACCCTGGCCACCGCAGCCCTGGCCAGCCAGGTCATGTACCGCGATTGGGTGCAGGAGCCTACCTGGCAACCCAACGAGTCGAACAAGGGCATCAGCGTGGCGCGCAACCGCCTCTCGTCCATGCTCGACCGACCGTTGTATGACCTGGACCGGCTGGACCTCTCTGCCACCACCACCCTGCATGCCGATCTGCAGAAACAGGCCAGTGATTATCTGCGCCACCTTGCCGACCCGGCCTTCGCCCAGCAGATCGGCCTGATCGGCGAGCGCCTGCTGACCTCGGCCAGCACCCGAGAGGTCAGCTACAGCTTCACCCTGTTCGAACGGACGGCCGACGGCTCGCGGGTAAGAGTGCAGACCGACAACACCGACCAGCCCTTCGATATCAACGAAGGCAGCAAGCTGGAGCTGGGCTCGACGGCCAAGATGCGCGTGCTCACCACTTACCTCGAGATCATTCACGAACTGCATGAGCGCTATGCCGGGCAGACGCCCGCGCAACTGCGCCAGGTGAAGATCGAAGAAGCCGATCGGCTTTCGCGCTGGGTGCTCGACTACATGATCCAGAACCCCGGCGTCGATGCGCGGGCACTGCTCGGCGCCGCCCTGGAGCGCAAGTACTCGGCAAGCCCTGCCGAGAGTTTCTTCACCGGCGGCGGGATCCACACTTTCGGCAACTTTCGCCGCGAGGACAACGGCCGCATTCCCACGCTCAAGGAAGCGCTGCAGGAATCCATCAACCTGCCCTTCATCCGCCTGATGCGCGACCTGGTGCGCTACAGCACCTACTCCGCGCCAAGCAACAGCGGGCAGTTGCTCAGGGACGACGACGATCCGCGTCGCCAGGAATACCTGGCACGCTTCGCCGATCGCGAAGGCACGGAGTTCCTCCAGCGCTTCTGGAAGAAGTACCAGCGCAAGACCACCGAGCAGCGCCTGGAAACCTTCCTCGACGGCATGCGCCCTACCCCGCAGCGGCTGGCGGCCGTGCATCGCTACCTGTACCCCAATGCGCCCCAGGCGCAATTCGATCGCTTCGTGCGCGAGCACAGCAAAAGCGACAACGTCACCGACAAGCGCCTGAACGAGATGTATACCGGCTATGGCCCGGGCCGCTACAACTTGCCGGATCAGGGCTACATCGCGCGCGTCCACCCGCTGGACCTGTGGCTGCTGGGCTACCTGCTCAATCATCCGGACGCCAAGTTCGGCGAGGCGGGCGCGGCCAGTCGGTTCGAACGGCAGGAGGTTTACAGCTGGTTGTTCAACAGTCGCCACAAGCGCGCCCGCGACAACCGTATTCGCACCATGCTCGAGATCGAAGCGTTTACCGATATCCATCAGCGCTGGCAGCGCGTGGGTTATCCGTTCGATCATCTGGTGCCATCGCTGGCGACCGCCATCGGCAGCTCGGGTGACCGCCCTGCGGCCTTGGCCGAGCTGATCGGCATCATTCAGAACGATGGCATCAAGCTGCCTACCGTACGCATCGACACCCTGCATTTTGCTGCCGACACCCCCTACGACACGCGAGTGATCAGCGATCCGGACCGCGGCAAGCGAGTTCTGCCCGCCGAGGTCGCGGCGGCCATGCGCGAGGCGCTGTCGCAGGTGGTGGACGCCGGCACCGCGCGGCGGGTATCGGGCAGCTTCAAGACCGATGACGGCACGGCGCTGGTGATGGGCGGCAAGACCGGCACCGGTGACAACCGCATTTCCAGCTTCGGTGCCGGTGGCCGGGTGATCAGCTCGAAGGCCATCAACCGTACCGCCACGTTCGTGTTCTTCATCGGCGAGAACCACTTCGGCACCCTGACCGCATTCGTGCCGGGCAAGGCGGCGGAGGGCTTTCGCTTCACTTCGGCGCTTCCGGTGCAGGTGCTCAAGGGCATGGCTCCGATTCTCACTCCCTACCTGCAGCCGGGTGCACACACCCAGTGCAGTGCGCCCTTGCAGGCTGCACGTTGAATGGCAGGGCGCGCGGCGAACGAATTCATTCACGCGCGCCTGGCGGCGTAATAAGCTATGTCGATAGCCCCCTATCGGACCAGGAGTCCCGCAATGAAGGCAGACAACCCATTCGGTATTCATCGTGTCATGCACGAGATCAAGCGTCGCCGCCTGCAGGTGTTGCGTGTTGTGCAGCTCACCCCACGCATGCGCCGCATCACCCTCGGCGGCCCCGAGCTGGCCGGTTTCGTGAGCGAAGGCTGCGATGACCACATCAAGCTGATGTTCGCCACCACCCCGGAGCAGCAAGCGGCGCTCGACACCATGGTGCTGGGTGCACCGACGCCGGACGAAGCCAAGCCCGACATGCGCGACTATACCCCACGGCGCATCGACCTTGCAGCCGGCGAGCTGGACATCGACTTCGTCCTGCACGGCGACGGCCCCGCCGCAACCTGGGCGGCCCAGGCCGAGCCGGGTCAATTCCTGCACATCGGCGGCCCACGCAGCTCGATGCATGTACCGGATGTGTTCGACGCCTACCTGCTGATCGGCGACGAAACGGCGATCCCTGCCATGGCGCGCCGTCTGGAAGAACTGTCGGCCAACCGTCGTGCGCTGCTGGTGGTCGAGGTGGAGAACGCCGACGAGCAGCAGCCGTTCGACAGCGCTGCGGCATTCGAGGTGATCTGGGTCGACCGTCGCCATGGCGACCTGCTGCAGACGGTCAGCGACCTGCGCCTGCCCGAAGGCGTGGTCTATGGCTGGATCGCGACCGAGGCGGGGCTCTCGCGCAAGTTGCGGCGCGTGTTGCTCGACCAGCATGGGCTGAGCGAAGAGCAGATCAAGGCCGCCGGCTACTGGCGGCTCGAAGGTGACGACGGCGAGTGACGCTGGCGCCTGGTCGGTGCACGGGGTCGCCTAGCGCGTGCCCCGACGCCCCCACCAGCGGTCCACAGCCAACACCAGCACGGAGCAGCCAAGGAAGGCCATCAATACGCCTAGTGCATTCAACCAGACCTGCCCCATGCCCAGCTTCGAAACGTCCAGGAACGGATAAGGGTAGACGCCGATGCTCTGTCCACGCAGCAACAGGTAGGCGAAATACACCAGTGGATAGATCGCCCACGCCAGTACGTGCCACAAGCGCAACGTACCTTTGGGCACGCAGAGTGCCCAATACAGCACGAAAGCGACCGGCAGCACATCGTGCAGCAACTCGTTGGCCAGCCATTGCCAACCCTGGGGCTGCCACAGGTTGCGCAGCAACAGGCTGTAGGCCACGCCGACCACAACGATACTGACCATGACCCCACTGCTCACCGCGGGCCGCAGGCAGATACGCCGCCATTTCGAGTCGCACGTCGACACGTGAGCGGTCAACACGCCAGCCACTGCCGTATTGGTAAGAATGGTGAAGAAGCTGAAGAAATGCACCAGCCCACCCAGCAGGCTCGCTTCGATCTGCCAGCGCGACCACAGCACCAGATACAGCTGCAGGGCCAGAGCAAACCAGGTGGCGGCCGCCGCCAGCGCAACCAACCGGCGTTCGCCAGGGATCAACGCTTGCCGCGCTGCAGTTGCACATAGAGCCGTTCGACTTTTTCCCGCGCCCAGGGCGTCTTGCGCAGGAAGGTCAGGCTCGACTTGATGCTCGGGTCGCTCTTGAAGCAGCGGATGTCGATCCGCTGCGCCAGCCCTTCCCATTGGTAATGCGCCACGAGCGCAATAAGGATCTGCTCCAGCGTCACGCCGTGCAGGGGGTTGTGTGTAGGCTCATGCATGCCAGGCTCCAGAAACGGCGGGGCAGAAGGTGCGCACCTTAACCAACGGGCACGGCGGCGCAAAGCTTTTATTGGGCGCTCGCCATCGGTCGCAATGCCCATTCGGGCAGGCGCCAGACCGCGCCGTGCGTGCGCGCCACCTGCGGCAAGCCGCCGCACTGTTGCAGTTTCGGCAACTGACCCTCTTTCAAACCCGGCTTTAAAAGCATGGCCTCGAGCTATATCCTTCCGCCGCAACAAACTGAAACGTTTCACTTTTGAAAAATAACGAAGCGCTTCTCGAACAGCTTCGGACCCACCAGAAGAACTCTCTGCCAATGCCTCTTACTGCCCCCTCACGCCCCATGGCGTTTTTGCCGTTCACTGCCCTGCTCGCGTTGAGTGCCCTGGGCACCAGCCAGAGCGCTGTTGCCCTGCCCGCTTTCGATTCGCAGTCTCCGTTCATGTTCGGCGACTGGAACGGCACCCGCGGCGATCTTTCCGCCAAGGGTTACGACTTCAAGCTCGACTACACCGGCGAAGTCGGCAGCAACCTGCACGGCGGTTACAACCACGACCATGCCACGCGCTACAGCGACCAGTTTGCATTGGGTGTGCACATGGACCTGGAGAAGATCCTCGGTTGGCACGACGCCGAGTTCCAGCTCACCCTGACCGACCGTAACGGCGACAACATCAGCAACGACCGGATTAACGATCCGCGTGTCGGCGGTTTTACATCGGCGCAGGAAGTCTGGGGTCGCGGCAACATCACGCGGATCACCCAGCTGTGGTACCAGCAGAAGTTCTTCGACCAGCGCCTGGACATCAAGGCCGGTCGCTTCGGTGAAGGCGAAGAATTCAACAGCTTCCCGTGCGACTTCCAGAACCTGGCGTTCTGTGGCTCACAGGTGGGCAACTGGGTCGGCAGCGTCTGGTACAACTGGCCGGTGAGCCAGTGGGCATTGCGCATCAAGTACAACATCACGCCGCAGTTGTATGCCCAGGTCGGCATTTTCGAGCAGAACCCCTCGAACCTGGAGAACGACAACGGCTTCAAGCTCAGCGGCAGCGGTACCGAAGGCGCCATGCTGCCGGTCGAGCTGATCTGGAAGCCGACGCTCGGCGGGCTGCCGGGCGAGTACCGTGCCGGCTACTACTACAGCACCGCAGACGCCGACGACGTCTACAAGGACCGCAGCGGTCAGCCTGCTGCCATCACCGGCCAGGATTACCGCAGTGCTTCCAGCCGCCACGGTTTCTGGCTGGGTGCCCAGCAACAGCTGACCCGTGTCGCCAGCGACAACTCGCGGGGCCTGAGCGTGTTCGCCAACGCCACCCTGCATGACAAGAAAACCAACGCCATCGACAACTACGTCCAGGCCGGCGTCGTCTACAAGGGTCTGTTCGATGCGCGTGCGCGCGATGACATCGGTTTCGCCGTGGCCAGGGTCCACGTCAACCCGGCGTATCGCAAGAACGCCGAGTGGCACAACCGTACCCTCGCGCTCAGCGATTACAACGATGCCGCGTACCTGCCGATCCAGGACACCGAGTACAGCGCCGAGCTCTATTACGGGGTTCACATGGCCAACTGGCTGGTGCTGCGACCGAACCTGCAGTACATCCGCCACCCGGGCGGCGTCAGCCACATCGACGACGCATTGATTGGCGGCTTGAAGATTCAAGCATCGTTCTGAAACTAAACGGCGCTGAAATACCCTTACACACACGAGCTCAGAAAAACTTGAACTCTGCTGAACCATTTGAACATGACGGAGAAAACTCACTATGAGCACTGACGGTGCTTTGCGTCGGTCGCGCCTGCTGCCCAAACTTCTGGGTATCGTGATGCTGCTGATGGGTCTGGCCTTGCTGGCCGGCGGTATCAAACTGGCCACCCTGGGTGGCTCGCTGTACTACTTGATCGCCGGTATCGGCGTAGGCTTCACCGGCGTGCTGCTGCTGCAGGGTCGTCGTTCGGCCATCGGCCTGTATGCAGCGGTATTGTTCGCCAGCACCGTCTGGTCGTTGTACGAAGTGGGTCTGGACTGGTGGCAACTGGTGCCGCGCCTGGCCCTATGGTTTGCCTTGGGCGTGGTCCTGCTGCTGCCCTGGTTCCGCAAGCCACTGCTGCGCCAGCCTGCACCCAAGGCCACGGCTGCGCTGAGCATCGCCGTGGTTCTGGCGGGCCTCTGCGCACTGGCCAGCCAGTTCACCAACCCTGGTGAAATCAAAGGCGAGCTGGACCGCGAAACCGCCAACATGCCCAACACCGCACCGGCGATGCCCGACGGTGACTGGAACTCCTACGGTCGCAGTGCCCACGGCGATCGCTACTCGCCACTGGCGCAGATCACCCCGGAAAACGTCAGCAAGCTGACCCCGGCCTGGACCTACCGTACCGGCGACATCCCTGGCCCGAACGATCCGGGCGAGACCACTGCGGAGAACACCCCGCTCAAGGTCAACGGCATGCTCTACGTGTGCACGCCACACAGCCAGGTCATCGCCCTGGACCCGGACACCGGCAAGGAAATCTGGCGTTTCGACCCGAAGATCAGCACGCAGAACGCGCCGAACTTCAAGGGCTGGGCCCACATGACCTGCCGTGGCGTGTCGTATCACGATGACGCCGCCTACGCCGCCGCCAGCCCGGCCACCGACGCCACCGCACCTGCGGCTGCGCCGACTGCCTGCCCGAAGCGCATCTTCGTGCCGACTGCCGACACCCGTCTGATCGCTCTGAATGCCGACACTGGCAAGATGTGCGAAGACTTCGGCGACAAGGGCCAGATCGACCTGCGCGCCAACATCGGCGAGTTCGCTGCGGGTGGTTACTACTCCACTTCGCCACCGGCCGTGACCAAGAACCTGGTCGTGATCGGCGGCCACGTTACCGACAACGTTTCGGTGGACGAGCCTTCGGGCGTGATCCGCGCCTATGACGTGCACGACGGTCACCTGGTATGGAACTGGGACAGCGGCAACCCCGACGACACCACGCCGATCGCTGCGGGCCAGACCTATACCCGCAACTCGCCGAACATGTGGTCCATGTTCAGCGTCGATGAAAAGAACGGCATGCTGTACCTGCCCATGGGCAACCAGATGCCCGACCAGTGGGGCGGCAACCGCACTCCCGAGTCGGAGAAGTACAGCGCTGGCCTGACCGCGCTGGACATCGACACCGGCCATGTGAAGTGGACCTACCAGTTCACCCATCACGACCTGTGGGACATGGACGTGGGCGGCCAGCCTACCCTGATGGACCTCAAGACCGCCGATGGCGTGAAGCCGGCCGTGCTGGCCTCGACCAAGCAGGGCAGCATCTACGTGCTGAACCGCTTGACCGGCGAGCCGATCGTGCCGATCCACGAAGTGCCGGTGCCCCAGGGCGCGGTGGAAGGCGACCATACCTCGCCGACTCAACCAAAATCCGACCTCAACTTCATGCCACCGGTCATGCAAGAGCGCGACATGTGGGGTGTGACGCCATTCGACCAGATGCTGTGCCGGATCGACTTCAAGTCGCTGCGCTATGAAGGTCCGTTCACGCCACCTTCGCTGCAGGGCACCTTGGTGTACCCAGGCAACTTCGGCGTGTTCGACTGGGGTGGCCTGTCGGTCGACCCAGTGCGTCAGGTGGCGTTCGTCAACCCAAGCTACATGGCTTTCCGCTCCAAGCTGGTGCCTGCGGCAGAAGTGGCCGGCGGCCCTGGTCGCAAGAGCGAAACCGAGGGTGTGCAGCCCAACAAGGGCGCGCCGTACGGGGTAATCCTGGAGGCGCTGCTGTCGCCGATGGGCCTGCCTTGCCAGGCGCCTGCCTGGGGCTACGTGGCTGCGGTCGACTTGACCACTCACCAGACCATCTGGAAACACAAGAACGGTACCGTGCGCGACAGCTCGCCTGTGCCAATCCCGTTGAGCATGGGCGTGCCGAGCCTGGGTGGCGCTTTCACCACGGCCAGCGGCGTGTCGTTCCTCAGCGGTACGCTTGACCAGTACCTGCGCGCATACGATATCCGCAACGGCAAGCAGCTGTGGGAAGGTCGCCTGCCTGCAGGCGCACAGACCACGCCGATGACCTACACCGGCAAGGATGGCCGTCAGTATGTACTGGTGGTCGCTGGCGGGCATGGCTCGCTGGGTACCAAGCAGGGTGACTACGTGATGGCGTTTGCACTGCCTGAAAACAAGTGATGTCGATGTAATGAAAAACGGCTCCTTCGGGAGCCGTTTTTTTGAGTGTGTCAGTGACGACCATTCACCCCCCTACTTCTCGATCACCTCCCCCCGCTGCGCCGCCAACCGGGCCAACAACCGATTCTGCGCCGGCACCGGAACACCCTGGGCTTCCATGGCCTTGATCAGATCCTCCACCAGCGCGTTGAACTCGCTGCGGCTGATCTGCTGGCCCTTGTGCGCTTCCACCATGTCATCCCCGGTGTACTCGCACGGCCCGCCCGCCTCGACACAGAACTTGTCGATCAACTGCGCACGCAGCAACTCGATGTTGACGTTGCGAAAGTGCGCCACGATCCGCTCATCCCGGGCCACGTTCAGCAACATCCCCTCCACGATCCGGCTGATCCCCGGTTTGCCACCCAGCGCCTGGTACAGGCTGTCGTCCTTGGCCGGCTGCTGGTGACCCGTGCAGGCACCCAGCAGCAGGGCCACGCCCAGCACATACATGCGCATGTCAAAAACTCCCTTGCACGGAAAGGTAGGTGCCGTTCTGGTTGTCCAGCGTGGCAATCTCGCCCAGTTTCGCGTAGGCCAGCACGATCGCCAGATGCTTGTTGGGGAAATACCCCAGGAACACATCCGCCCAGTCGCTTTCGCCGGCGAACGACAGGTTGTCCGGCTTCTCTCGGTACTCCACGCCCAACGCCCAGCGCGGGTTGAACAGCACGGCCAGCGAACCCTCCTTGAGCAGGCTGCGGCTGTCGCGGCGATCACCGCCGAAGCCCAACAGCCCCAGTTCGTTGGCGCGGCTGTAGCGCACTCCGCCATTGACCAGCAGGTTGTAGCCAAACGCCGCGCCCATGAATAGGCGACTGGCCGTCAGGTAACCCTCGACATCTTCATCACGCTTGGCGCCGACCAGGCTGGGAATGAGGAAATCCTTCTGCCGCTTGTACGCCAGGCCCAGCGCCACCTGTGGCAGTTGGTCGTAGATCAGGTCACCGAACAGGCGCACCTTCACCCCGAAAACGTCCTGGCTGAGGCTGTCTTCGGGCAGCCCCAGCTTGTGCACCAGCGAGCCCAGGTCGAAGCGTTGTCGGGCGTAGGAGAATTCGATGCGATTGTCGTAGCTGGCGGCCATGCCTGACACGTCGAGCCGGTAGTCCGGCAGGTCCACGCGGGTGGCAAATGCCGTGGCGCCCCACTCGCCCTGCTCGCCATAGCCGGAAAGCACGGCCCAGGGCGTGATCCCCCCACCGGCGGCGCCGTCGATACTGCTGGCACCGCCGGTGGCCAACAAACGGCCCTCGTTGGCGTGGAGCGACGGTTGCCAGCACAAGGCCAGCGAGCACAACAACATGGCTTTTCGCATCATGACATCAGTGAACCACAGCAATTGAAATGGGCGAGGACTGCTGCATCCAGGCTTCGAAGGCGACAGCGGTCAGCGGCCGGCTGATCAGATAGCCCTGGGCGGTGTCGCAGTTCCAGCGTTCGAGCAAGCGCAGGCTGTGTTCGTATTCGACGCCCTCGGCCACCACTTTGAGGCCCAGGTTATGGCTCAGTTCGATGGTGGAACGTACGATCACCGCATCCTCGCTGGTTTCGTCGAGGTTGCGCACGAACGACTGGTCGATCTTGAGCTCCTGCACCGGCAGGCGCTTGAGGTGGGCCAGCGACGAATAACCGGTGCCGAAGTCGTCGACAGACAAACTGATACCGCAGTCACGCAGGCTGTTGAGCACCTTCAACGCCTTCTCGGGCTCGCGCATGATCGCGCTTTCGGTGATCTCGAAAATCAACTGCTCGGCCGGTACCTGGTGCAGGCCGAGCAGGCGCACGACCCGCTCAGGCAGGTCGGACCCCAGCAGGTCATCCGCCGAGATGTTCAGCGACAACTGCACGACCAGGCCGCGCGTGTTCCATTCGCTCAACTGTCGAATGCCTTCCTCGATGACCCACCGGGTCAGCGTCTGGATACTGCCGGTGCGCTCGGCCAGCTCGATGAATTCACCGGGCGAGACATTGCCCAACTGTGGATGCTGCCAACGCAGCAAGGCTTCGGCCTGGCGTACCTGCTTGTCGCGCAGGTCCAGCTTGGGCTGGTAGTGCAGGGACAACTCGTTGTTCGCGGCGGCCCGACGCAGGTCGCGGATCAGCCGCACCTGACGCTGGTGCGCAAGGTCGCGACCGTGCTGATACACCTGCAGGCGACCCGGCATGTCGGCGGCGTCTTTCATCGCGATTGCCGAACGCGCCAGCAACTCCTCGGCACTCAGGCCGTCGGAGGGAAAGGCCGCGATGCCGATACGGCAGTCGATGGCAACGTCGTGGCCACCGAAACGGTGGGGTTGCAGCAGCACCTGTTGCAGTTTGTCGGCCACCGCCACGGCGCTGTCGCTGTCGAGGTTTTCCAGCAGCAGGAGGAATTCGTCGGTGATCAGGTGCGCCACCGTGTCGCCGGGTCGCACCAGCTCCAGCAGGGTTTGCGCAACTTGCTGGAGCAGTTTGTCGACGAAGGTCGGTCCGCCGCTTTCACTGAGTTCGCGCAGGTTATCGATACCGATGTACAGCAGGCCGATCGGTCGGTCGGCGGCAATGGCGCTGCCCAGGCGCTCCATCGCCAGCGTGCGGTTGGGCAAGCCAGTCAGCGCGTCGTGCAAGGCATTGTGAGCCAGCTGCAGCTCGCGCTCGGCGATCCCGGCCTGCATGCGACTGATGGCCTTGGCCAGCACGCCCAGTTCGTCGGTGCGGTCCAGCGGCACGTCGGTCTGGTAGTCGCCATGGCCGATGCGCCCAGCGGCCCGCGCCAGGCTCTGCACCGGCAGCGAGACACTGCGCGCCAGCAGCAAGGCACCCACCAGGGAGGCCAGCAATGCGGCGAAGGCAATGCCGAAGATATTGCGATCCAGGGCGACGAACGCGCGCATCGCTTCATCCAGCGGGCTCTGCAGCAGTGCCATGACCTTTCCGCCCTCCGGGCCACTGCTGCTGGCCAGCAGCAAGGGCTGGCTGAGGTAGGTACGATCATTGTGTTCGGAAAGGGAAATGTGCTGCGCCGCCGATTCATTGACCTGCATCCATTGACTGATGCTGGCGGACAATTCGGTCGGCTGGGTGCTCACCAGCGTGCCGACCTTGCTGGCCTCGGTAGTCAGGAAGGACACCTGCAAGTTGGTCAGCGAGTGCAATTCCTGGGCAAGGGTCACATCCATGCTGAAACCCATCACCACCCGCGCGATCGGCAGCGGTGCCAGCACCGGCGCTTCCACCAGCAAGTGCGGCAGCCCCTGCAGCGGCACGAACAGCATCGACTGGCTGGTTCGGCGGGCTTCGCGCAGCGCCGTGTCATAGGGAAACACGCTGCCGGTGGGGACCTGGTCCACGGTACTGGCCAGGACACGACCGTCCATGCCCAACACGAACATGTCGGTGGCGCCGATGCGCGCGCCCTGGTTCTGCAGCGCCGAACGGATGGTCGGCGAGTCACCGCTGGACACCGCATCGCGGAAACCGAAGTCGGCAGCCAGCAACTGCACGCCGTCGCGCAGGCGCCGACCGCGCACATCCAGCAGACGCTCGAACACGCGCGTGCCCACTTGCAGCTGCTCGCGGGCCTGGGCGCGCACGGCATCGTTGGTGGCCACTTTCACGGCCACGGTCAACGCCCCCACTACCACCGACAGCAGCAGAATGAGTACGCAGGCGATGCGCGCCTGGAAACTATTGCGCAGCTTCACCGGCAGCCTTTTTGAACGCATCGCTGAACGCGCCGGTCGCCGGCTCCTGGGCACCGTCTTCCGCCGTTGCCTCGACCTTCAGGGTGTAGTTCTGCGTCATGGCCGTAGCCGTCATGTCGATCTCGCCTCCTGGCTGTACTTGCGCATCCACGCTGCGCGGATGCCACAGGCTCACTTGGTAGCGGCCCGCGGGTAATTGATCGAAACGCACGCG
The DNA here is from genome assembly GCF_014235765.1 of Pseudomonas baltica. GTDB lineage: Bacteria > Pseudomonadota > Gammaproteobacteria > Pseudomonadales > Pseudomonadaceae > Aquipseudomonas > Aquipseudomonas baltica. Next base: position 8,748 of record NZ_JACMYH010000002.1, on the reverse strand, counting down.
CCCCTGCTCGTCGCTGACGGCGAACCAGGGGTCATCGGTGACATAGATATAGCCAAGCATCCAGTCGTGAATATTGCAACCCAGGACTACCACACCAGGCTTGTCGAACAACTCCGGCTTGCTTGGCGTACCCTCATAAAGCCGCAGCTCGAAGCGCTTGGCGGGCGAAAAGGAATACACCTGATGGCGGATATTGTCGCTGTTGGGAAATGAAACCGAGGTACCGGTGGCCACGGCCAGCACGTGCGGCAGGTACTTCTGCGCGCGCTGGTCCATGACCGCCGTGGCCTGCCTGGATCCGGCGGCCGCCGGCCCTCCGGACAGGCTGAACACTGCGTCGGCCAGAGGCTTGCCGTCGGCCTGGGTGATACGTGCCTCGAAGGAGGCCGCGCTGACCCACGTACTGAGGACGAGACTGCCGAGCAAGGCGCCAAACCTGATCATGAAAATTTACCTGACGGATGAAAGTGTCGCCTGCCGCGGCCCACTTGGGCCACAAGCCCGGTTACAACCTTATCGGCAGCCGGCCGCAAAGCTTCAGTGCAACCATTGAAACCAGTCGCACCCTGCCCCATCTAAGCAGCATAGTCATTGACGCAGGTGCCCCATGAGCGACCAGCAGGAATCCAACGAGAATCCGTCCGAAGATCTGGACAACGAGCACATCGAGCACTCGACCCACTCCAGCACCGAGCTGGCCCTGCCTGGGCAGAACCTGCCGGACAAGGTCTACGTCATCCCGATCCACAACCGCCCGTTCTTCCCCGCGCAGGTGCTGCCGGTCATCGTCAACGAAGAGCCCTGGGCGGAAACCCTGGACCTGGTCTCCAACACCGAGCACCACTCGCTGGCGCTGTTCTTCATGGACACCCCGCCCGACGATCATCGTCATTTCGACACTTCCAGCCTGCCGCTGTACGGCACGCTGGTGAAGATCCACCACGCCAGCCGCGAAAACGGCAAGCTGCAATTCGTCGCGCAGGGGCTGTCGCGCGTGCGTATCCGCACCTGGCTCAAGCACCATCGCCCGCCGTATCTGGTAGAAGTCGAATACCCGCAGCAGCCCATCGAGCCCACCGACGAGGTGAAGGCCTACGGCATGGCGCTGATCAACGCCATCAAGGAGCTGCTGCCGCTCAATCCGCTGTACAGCGAAGAGCTGAAGAATTACCTCAACCGTTTCAGCCCCAACGACCCGTCCCCACTGACCGACTTCGCCGCCGCGCTCACCTCGGCCACGGGCAACGAGCTGCAGGGCGTGCTCGACTGCGTGCCGATGTTGCGGCGCATGGAAAAAGTCCTGCCGATGCTGCGCAAGGAAGTCGAAGTCGCACGGCTGCAAAAAGAAATTTCCGCCGAAGTGAACAAGAAGATCGGCGAGCACCAGCGTGAGTTCTTCCTCAAGGAACAGCTCAAGGTCATCCAGCAGGAGCTGGGCCTGACCAAGGACGATCGCAGCGCCGACGTCGAGCAGTTCCAGCAGCGTCTGCAGGACAAGACCTTGCCGCCCGCCGCGCAGAAGCGCATCGACGAGGAAATGCAGAAGCTGTCGATCCTGGAAACCGGCTCGCCGGAATACGCCGTCACGCGCAACTATCTGGACTGGGCCACGGCCCTGCCGTGGGGTGTGTACGGCAAGGACAAGCTCGATCTGAAGCATGCGCGCAAGGTGCTCGACCAGCACCACGCCGGCCTCGAAGACATCAAGACACGCATCATCGAATTTCTCGCGGTGGGCGCCTACAAAGGCGAGATCAGTGGCTCCATCGTGCTGCTGGTAGGCCCGCCGGGCGTGGGCAAGACCAGCGTCGGCAAGTCCATCGCCGAATCCCTGGGTCGTCCGTTCTATCGCTTCAGCGTCGGCGGCATGCGTGACGAAGCCGAGATCAAGGGCCATCGCCGCACTTACATCGGTGCCCAGCCGGGCAAGCTGGTGCAGGCGCTCAAGGACGTCGAGGTGATGAACCCGGTGATCATGCTCGACGAGATCGACAAGATGGGCCAGAGCTTCCAGGGCGACCCGGCGTCGGCGCTGCTGGAGACGTTGGACCCGGAACAGAACGTCGACTTCCTCGATCATTATCTGGATCTGCGTCTGGACCTGTCCAAGGTGCTGTTCGTGTGCACCGCCAACACCTTGGACTCCATCCCCGGCCCGCTGCTCGACCGCATGGAAGTGATCCGCCTGTCCGGGTACATCACCGAAGAGAAAATGGCCATCGCCAAGCGCCATCTGTGGCCCAAGCAACTGGCCAAGGCCGGTGTCGACAAGAATCGCCTGACCATCAGCGACAGTGCGCTGCGCACGGTGATCGAAGGCTATGCCCGCGAGGCCGGCGTGCGCCAGCTGGAAAAACAGCTGGGCAAACTGGTGCGCAAAGCGGTGGTGCAGTTGATCGACAAGCCTGATGTACCGATCAAACTAGTGCCCAAGGACCTCGAAGCTTCCCTGGGGATGCCGGTGTTCCGCAGCGAGCAGGTGCTGTCGGGCAAGGGCGTGATCACCGGCCTGGCCTGGACCAGCATGGGCGGCGCCACCTTGCCGATCGAGGCGACACGTATCCATACGCTGAACCGTGGCTTCAAGCTGACCGGGCAATTGGGCGAGGTCATGAAGGAGTCGGCGGAAATTGCCTACAGCTACGTCAGCTCCAATCTTGCGCAGTTCGGCGCCGATTCCAAGTTCTTCGACGAGGCCTTCGTGCACTTGCACGTACCCGAAGGCGCCACGCCCAAGGACGGCCCGAGCGCCGGGGTGACCATGGCCAGCGCGTTGCTGTCCCTGGCCCGCGACCAGGCGCCGAAGAAGGGCGTAGCCATGACCGGCGAGCTGACCTTGACCGGGCATGTGCTGCCGATCGGTGGCGTGCGCGAAAAAGTCATCGCCGCACGGCGGCAGAAGATCATGGAGTTGATCCTGCCCGAGCCAAACCGGGGCAATTTCGAAGAGCTGCCGGATTACCTCAAGCAGGGCATCACCGTGCATTTCGCCAAACGTTTCGCCGACGTCGCCAAGATCCTCTTCTGACCCATCCACCCCCTGTAGCGGCGGCGCAAGCCGCGTCAGGGGGGCATTGCGTTCGGTCAGACACACCTCATGTACCGCCGACGCGGCTCGCGCCGCTGCTACAACGGCCCTATCCGCCACACCCCTTGCGCCCTGACGCGGCTCGCGCCGCTGCTACAACGGCCTCATCCGCCACACTCCTTTGCGCCCTGACGCGGCTCGCGCCGCTGCTACGGCGGCCCATCCGCCACACCCCTTGCGCCCTGACGTGGCTCGGGCGGTGGCTGCAACGCCCCGAAACAACACGATCCCCTGTAGCAGCGGCGCGAGCCGCGTCCGGCCCCACCACCGCCCCACCAGACTCACCACAATCTCCCCAAACGCGGCTCATACGCCTCACTCCTGCACATTCGACTAACTGGGTTATGCTTTCCAGATCCTCGTCCGTTCGGAGCCACCATGTCCGTCGTCCGCCTGATCCTTCCCGCCAGCCTTGCCGCGCTTACAGCCTGCGCCCAGCAACCGCTTCACAGCGTCGTGCTGGAAAGTCAGAGCCAATGCCCGGTTTTCCTCAACGTCGACCAGACCGTCACCCTGCAATTGCCGACCAACCCCAGTACCGGCTACCGCTGGCTGGTACAGAATCCGGGCGCGAGCGTTTTGCGCAGCCTCGGGCCAGAGGTCTACAGCCATCCCGAAGAAGCCGGGGTGGTCGGGGCTGCCGGGCAATCCACCTGGCGTTTCCAGGCGCGCACCCCAGGCAAGGGTCACCTGATGCTCGTGCTGCAGCAACCCTGGGCCCCGGAAATCCCCCCAGCCCAAACCTTCAGCTGCGACATCACCGTAAAATAATCCGTAGGAGCGGTCATCGGCCGCGAAACAGGCACCGCAGTCCAACTGCTACACCGCGGGGGCCCTTCGCGGCCACAGACCGCTCCTACAGCAATCGTCATCCCCCGTAGGAGCGGTCATCGGCCGCGAAACGGGCACCGCGGTTCAACTGCTACACCGCGGGGGCCCTTCGCGGCCACAGACCGCTCCTACAGCAATCGTCATCCCCCCGTAGGAGCGGTCATCGGCCGCGAAACGGGCACCGCGGTTCAACTACCACACCGCACATCCCACAAAAAATGCACCCCCGCCCTACATCCGCTAAAATGCCGCCCCGATTTCCCGCAACCCGCCTGGATCGCCCCGTGAGCAAAGAGCCCGACCGCCTATTCGCCCAGCCCCTGAGCCAGGTCCCCGACTTCGCCTTCAACGAAGACGTGGTGCGCGTGTTCCCGGACATGATCAAACGCTCGGTCCCCGGCTACCCTACTATCGTCGAAAACATCGGCGTGCTCGCGGCGCAATTCGCCCAGCCCAACACCACACTCTACGACCTGGGCAGCTCCCTGGGCGCCGTCACCCAAGCCTTGCGCCGCCACGTGCGCGCCGAAGGCTGCCAGGTGATCGCCATCGACAACTCCCAGGCGATGGTCGAGCGCTGCCGCGAATACCTCAACGCGCAGAACTCCATGTTTCAGGAACTGCTGCCGGTCGACGTCATCGAGGGCGACATCCTGGCCCTGGACTTCAAGCCCGCGTCGGTCATCGCGCTCAACTTCACCCTGCAGTTCATCCCCCCGGCCCAGCGCCTGGAACTGCTCACCCGCATCCATCAGGCCCTGGTCCCCGGCGGCGCACTGATCCTCTCGGAAAAATTGCGCTTCGAAGACGACCAACAACACGACCTGCTCACCGACCTGCACATCGCCTTCAAACGCGCCAACGGCTACAGCGACCTGGAAATAGCGCAGAAACGCAGCGCCATTGAAAACGTCATGAAGCCCGACAGCCTCGAAGAAAACCGCGACCGTTTGCTCGCCGCCGGCTTCAGCAAGGTCGTGCCCTGGTTCCAATGCCTCAACTTCGCCTCGATGATCGCCCTGCCATGATTGACCTGTCCCCGCTCGTCCGCCGCCTGGCCAACACCCCGCTGGCCAACTGGGCCAACGGCCTGCAAGCCCAGCTCGACACCAAGATGGAAAAAGGCCACGGCGACCTCCAGCGCTGGCAGAGCGCCCTCGACGCCCTGCCCCCGGTAACCGCCTGCAACATAGACTTGGTCAACGGCCTGCGCCTGGACTGCGAAGACAACCCCGCCACCTACGACCAGATGCGTGCCGCTTTAATGGGCCTGTCCCCGTGGCGCAAAGGCCCTTTCGACCTGTTCGGCGTCCAAGTCGACACCGAATGGCGCTCGGACTGGAAATGGGACCGCGTCGCCCCCCACCTCGACCTGCGCGGCAAACGCGTGCTCGACGTCGGCTGCGGCAACGGCTACTACCAGTGGCGCATGCTCGGCGCCGGTGCCGACAGCGTCATCGGCGTCGACCCCAACTGGCTGTTCTTCTGCCAGTTCCAGGCCGTGCAACGCTACCTGCCCGACCTCCCCGCCTGGCACCTGCCCTTCGCCCTGGAAGACCTGCCCGCCGGGCTGGAAGGCTTCGACACCGTGTTCTCCATGGGCGTGTTCTACCACCGCCGTTCTCCGATCGAGCACTTGTTGGCGCTCAAGGATTGCCTGGTCAAAGGCGGCGAACTGGTCCTGGAAACACTGGTAGTGCCCGGCGACGAGCACCAAGTGCTGGTCCCCGAAGACCGCTACGCGCAGATGCGCAACGTCTGGTTCCTGCCTTCCGTCCCGGCCCTGGAAAAGTGGGTGCGCCGCGCCGGCTTCACCGACGTGAAATGCGTGGACGTGAGCATCACCACCGTGGCCGAGCAACGCGGCACCGAATGGATGAAATTCCAGTCACTGAGCGACTTCCTCGACCCCGACGACCACAGCAAAACCGTCGAAGGCCTGCCGGCGCCGATGCGCGCGGTGATCACTGCCCGGAAATAGGCCGTGAGGCTGGAAGGGGCAAATGGACGGTGAAATAAACGCCGTCGCACTTCCCTTCTTGCCGCTCATCGACTCCTTCACAGAACCATAAAAAAACTTGAAATGGTTGCATTTGCTGCAAGCCAAGCAGGGCAAGGTTTTGCGCCCAGCACATCGATAATCTGGCTGATTTCTAACCAGCTCATTGGGTTTTCAACCCGAACTCAAGCCTATATCCTGTGTCCACTTCTTACCAAAACCACCACATAGGCGATTTTTGGTGCAAACCAGGGCTTTCAGGTCCTGACCGGACGACTGGCATCAAGGTTGTAAGAAATACCCGTTGCGGCGGTTTTTTTGTGTCCTGGCGTGAACACGAGCAGGCAAAAAACCCTATAATCGCCGCCCACTTCAAGGACCTGAGACATGACCCATCGCGACATCGAAGCCGGCACGAGCACCTCGACCGAAGCTTGCCCGCGAAGTCAGCGTCTCAGCGCGCTCCAACCGGATCGTTGATAGCCCACGCCAGGGCACCACGCTGAAAAAGCCTGGACCTGGCGACGCAACACGCACACCAAGCCAGCTTGCGCCACGCAACCTCGGCAATCAGATTTCTAAATTCATCAGCCGCCCACAGCGGCCTCGAGCAGGAGCCTCCCCCATGCTGAGCTGGGACGAATTCGACAAAGAAGACGCAGCCGAACCCGCCAAAGGCGCCAACGCCGGCCACGCCAGCGAAGCTGCGATGGACAAGCTCGACAGCGCCGGCGGCGCCGCCGCCCAAGAGGCCCGCGCCGCCAGCGCCAGCGACTCCGCTGCCGTAGCCCGCGCCAAAGCCGCGCTGAACAAACTCGACATCGCCGAAGGCCTGGCCGAGCTCGAAGGCTCCGCCGCCCGCGTCGCCGTCGACGAGAAGCGCATGATCAACTGCCGCGCCGACCTCAACCAACTCGTACCCTTCAAGTACGACTGGGCCTGGCAGAAGTACCTGGACGGTTGCGCAAACCACTGGATGCCGCAAGAAGTCAACATGAACGCCGACATCGCCCTCTGGAAAAACCCGGAAGGCCTGACCGACGACGAACGCCGCATCGTCATGCGCAACCTGGGCTTCTTCAGCACCGCCGACTCCCTGGTCGCCAACAACCTGGCCCTGGCCGTGTACCGCCTGATCACCAACCCGGAGTGCCGCCAGTACATCCTGCGCCAGGCCTTCGAAGAAGCGATCCACACCCACGCCTACCAGTACTGCATCGAATCGCTGGGCATGGACGAAGGCGAAATCTTCAACATGTACCACGAGATCCCATCGGTCGCTAAAAAAGCCGCCTGGGGCCTCAAGTACACCCGCGCCATCTCCGACCCGGAATTCAACACCGGCACCGTCGAAACCGACAAAGAACTGCTGCGCAACCTGATCGGCTACTACTGCGTACTCGAAGGCATCTTCTTCTACTGTGGCTTCACCCAGATCCTCTCCATGGGCCGCCGCAACAAGATGACGGGCGTCGCCGAGCAGTTCCAATACATCCTGCGCGACGAATCCATGCATCTGAACTTCGGCATCGACGTGATCAACCAGATCAAGATCGAGAACCCACACCTGTGGGACGCCGAACTCAAGGAAGAAGCTTCGCAGATGATTCTGCAAGGCACTCAGCTGGAAATCGAATACGCCCGCGACACCATGCCTCGCGGCGTGCTGGGCATGAACGCGGCGATGATGGAGGACTATCTGAAGTTCATCGCTAACCGTCGCCTGTCGCAGATTGGGTTGAAAGAGGAATACCCAGGGACCACGAACCCGTTCCCTTGGATGAGCGAGATCATGGACTTGAAGAAGGAGAAGAACTTCTTTGAGACTCGGGTTATTGAGTATCAGACGGGTGGGGCCTTGAGCTGGGATTGATGGTTGGTCCTGCTTAGCACTACTAGGAAGAGGCCGCCTTTGGGCGGCCTTTTTTTGTGCCGGGAATTCAGGGGTTTTTGACCCATCGGCCGCGCAAGATGCTCTTCAGTTCATCGAGGGACAACGTCATATCGCGCTTACGATGGACCACTGCATGACAGTTGGCGCAAAGCGTCACAAGATCTGTTTCCGGGTTGACGGCTTTTTGGCCACCGAAGTCTGAAATAGGTACTACATGGTGAACATGGATGAAGGCTTTCGCGTGGTCACCATAAGCCTGTTCGAAATTGAAACCACACGCTTTGCAGTCCAGCCCATGGATCGCAATAGCCTTCACCCGCAAATCTTTGCGGCGCTCGTAGCGCGTTCCGAAGTAGCTTGTCTTGCTGCCTTCGTTCGCGGATATGAAGGTCAACGGATCATCCTGAATATCCGGTACATCCGGCTCAACCTGAGCAGGCAAAAGCGTCGCGTGGCTCAGGATCCGATCATAATCAGCCTGAGAGATAGGTCGGACTCCATCACGCCAATAGTTTTTTAGACGGCTCTTGGGGATAGTTTCTAGATATTCATCCCCAGTTTTTGACGGTACTGCCCTTTCAAAAGGAGTGAAGTTTTCGATCAGTGCGAAAAGATCACCTTTCTCGCTGCTTTGGTCGGCGTACACCTTGCCGATACGTGCCATACCAAAATAATGCGGCTCGCCGCTAAGGCGCGTAGGGGCAAATGCTTTGTCCTTAATGCGTCCCTTGTAGTAGATCACTTCGGCGCCGGTGGAAAGCCAGGGGCGGTAGCGCTTTGGAAAATGGTAAACGGAACCTGTCTCGTCTTCCCATTGCGATGTGTCGTTTTCAACGATGACTACGGGCATTCCATTTCCTCTCACGTGGTGGCAAAAGCCTACCAAAGATGAGGAAATTTCCTACAAGATATTGGGAGCTACTTGTAGTGGTCAAC
>NZ_JACMYH010000018.1 GCF_014235765.1 Pseudomonas baltica | reverse complement strand
GGGCAGCCGTCCAGGCGTGGTCATCGCCGATGTCGGTGACAGCAACATCGTGCAAGGCACCGGGACCAAGGTCACCGGCTTGATCTTCCTCGAAGCCGGCAAGACCTACACCTTCAGCGGCAAGGCCGACGACGGCCTGCTGATCAACGTTGGCGGCAAGGACCTGGGCACCGCCCATTGGGGTGCCGGTGTCGACCCAACCTCGGGCGATTTCAGCGGCAGCATCACGCCGGCTGAAACCGGCTACTACAGCCTCGACCTGTACCATCACAACCAGAACGGTCCAGGCTTCTACGACCTGAACCTGTCGGTCGACCAGGGTCCTGCGACCTCGATCGGTCAGAGCGGCGTGCCGCTGTACACCGACATCGCCGACCTGGTGAACCAGGGCATCAACGTCACCTCGCACGTCGACGCCAATGGCGATGGCTACTACGCCGGCTACGAACTGAACCACGGCGCCGAAGACACCGCCATCCAGCTGAGCACCATCAACGTCTCGTTCGGCGATACACGTGACGGCTCCGAACAGCACGTGCTGCAGATCAGCGGTATCCCGGTGGGTGCAGTGCTGCGTGACGGCGCCAACCACAGCTACCTTTCCAACGACGGCGGCACCGGTACAGCCGACATCACTGGCTGGGACCTGAAAACCCTGAGCATCACGCCACCGGCCAACTACAACGGCACTCTGGCCTTGACCGTTACGGCCACTGCCACCGAAAGTGCCGATGTCGCCAATCCAGCGTCGGTCAGCCAGCCGTTGAACGTCATCGTCGACCCCGTCACCGACGTCACCAATGTCGTGCTCACGGCACAAACGCCTGCAGGCGGCGTGCTGGAAAACGGCACCATCGTCTACACCGCGACCGTAGGTGACATTGTGACCGGCACACCGGTCGTCGTGACGCTGTCGAACAACCAGACCATCACCATTCCCGTCGGTCAGACGTCGGGTTCGGTGTCCTACGTGGTTGGCAACGATGTGTACAAAGGCGCCGACTCGATCTCCACCACGATCACTGGCGCCACCGGCGGTACCTACGAGCAACTCACCCCGAACACCACTCCGGTCGTGACCCCGGTCGGCGACAGCATCGACGTGACCACCATCGGCCTGACCGGCGATGCGTCGGCTACCGAAGGCCAGTCGGCCGTCTACACCCTGACCCTGAGCAACCCGACCAACACCGACACCCAGGTGACCCTGAACCTGACCTACGGCGGCAGCGCGACACGTGCCGATTACCAAGGCCAGGACAGCATCACCGTGACCATTCCAAAGGGCCAGACCAGCGTCCAGTTCCAGCTGCCCATCGTCGATGACAGCCTGGTCGAAGGTCGCGAGAACGTCGTGGTCACCATCGCCACGCCAACCGGCGACAACTTCGAAAGCCTGGTGGTCAACCCGCAGGCCGCCACCGTCAACACCGCCATCATCGACAACGATGCTCCGGTGGTCGGCGACAACGGCGACAACAACGGCGTTGCCGGCAACAAGCTCAGCGGCACCGAAGACACCGCCGTGGCACTGGACTGGGCCTCGTTCAACATCCAGCCAACCGCCAACCCCGGCCTCGGCCTGGGCATCAAGTTCACCAGCCTGCCGGTCAACGGCTCGCTGCAACTCCAAAACGACAATGGCGAGTGGAGAGACCTGACCCAGGCCGACGTGGGCACCACCTTCACCAAGGCCCAGATCGACAACGGCGCACTGCGCTTTGTC
>NZ_JACMYH010000017.1 GCF_014235765.1 Pseudomonas baltica | reverse complement strand
GGTTGTTACTCCGGTTGGCGATAGCGTCGACGTCACCAACGTCGTGCTCACCGCCACCGTCCCTGCTGGCGGCGCTCTGGAAAACGGCACCATCCTCTACACCGCCACCGTCGGTGCGCCAGTGACTGGCTCACCAGTCGTCGTGACCCTGTCGAACAGCCAGACCATTACCATAGCCGTCGGCGAAACCAGCGGCACGGTTTCCTATGCGCTGGGCAATGACGTCTACATAGGCGCCGACACGGTCAGCACCGCAATCACCGGTGTAACCGGCGGCAACTTCGAACAGCTGACCCCGATCACCACGCCAGTCGTGACCCCGGTCGGCGATATCATCGATGTCACCACCATCGGCCTCACCGGCGATGCGTCGGTCACCGAAGGCCAGTCAGCGACTTATACCCTGACATTGAGCAACCCGACCAATGTCGACACGCAGATCACCCTGAACCTGAGCTACGGCGGCACTGCTTCGCGCAGCGACTTCCAAGGCCCGGATACGATCACCGTGACCATCCCGCGCGGCCAGACCAGCGTGCAATTCCAACTGCCGATTCTCGATGACAGCCTGGTGGAAGGCCGCGAGAACGTCGTGGTGACCATTGCCACGCCGACCGGCGACAACTTCGAAAGCCTGGTGGTCGATCCCCAGGCATCCAGCGTCGACACCACGATCATCGACAACGATGCTCCTGTGGTGGGTGACAACGACGGCGTCCCAGGCAACAAACTGACGGGCACCGAAGACACCGTACTGGCACTGGACTGGGCCTCGTTCAACATCCAGCCGACCGCCAACCCCGGCCTCGACCTGGGCATCAGGTTCACCAGCCTGCCGGCGAACGGCTCGTTGCAGTTCAACGACGGCACGGGCTGGAGAGACCTGACTCAGGCCGATCTGGGCACCACCTTCAGCAAGGCCCAGATCGACACCGGCGCACTGCGTTTTGTCCCGGTAGCCGACGAGTCGGGCAGCGACGCCTACAACAACGGTGGCACGGGCGACCAGCGCAGCGATTACGCCAACTTCACCTTCACCCCGACGGTCGATGCCCTGGTGGGCAAGCCGGGCACCATGGTCATCGACATCAGGCCGGTGGCTGACGTCCCCGTGCTGTCCGTAGCCCAGGGCATCTCCGGCCTGATCAAGTACACCTACACCGACTTGCAGGGCCTGGGCACCAACGGCGAAGGCGCGGATCCTGCGCTGATCAAGTCCACCATCGAAGCGGCCGGCAGCCGTCCGGGCGTGATCATTTCCGATGTGGGCGACGCCAACATCGTGCAGGGCACCGGGACCAAGGTCACCGGCCTGATCTTCCTCGAAGCCGGCAAGGTCTACACCTTCAGCGGCAAGGCCGACGACGGCCTGCTGATCAATGTCGGTGGCAAAGACCTGGACGGCGCTCACTGGGGCGCAGGTATCGACCCAACCTCGGGCGACTACAGCGGCAGCATCACGCCGACCGAAACCGGCTACTACAGCATCGACCTGTACCACTACAACCAGAATGGCCCAGGCTTCTACGGCCTGAACCTCTCGGTCGACCAAGGTCCTGCGACCTCGATCGGCCAGAGCGGCGTGCCGGTCTACAGCGATATCAGCGACATCATCAAGCAGGGTATCGATGTGGTTCCGCACGTCGACGCCAATGGCGATGGCTACTACGCCGGCTACGAACTGAACCACGGCGCCGAAGACACCGCGATCCAGCTGAGCTCCATCGTTGTTTCCTTCGGCGATGTGCGCGACGGCTCCGAGCAGCACGTTCTGCAGATCAGCGGCATTCCAGTCGGTGCAGAACTGCGTGACGCCGCTGGCCACAGCTACACGGCCCAAGCCGGCGGCAACGGCACGGCCAACATCACCGACTGGGATCTGACCACCCTGACGTTCACCCCACCGACCGATTTCAACGGCACCGTGGCCCTGACCGTCACCGCCATCGCCACCGAAAACGCCGACCCGGCGAACCCGGCGTCGGTCAGCCAGCAATTGAACGTCATTGTGGACCCGGTCACCGACGTGACCAACGTGGTCCTCACTGCCGAAGTTCCAGCAGGCGGCGCTGTCGAGAACGGCACCATCGTCTACACCGCCACCGTCGATTCGCCGGTGACCGGCGCACCCGTGGTGGTGACCCTGTCCAACAGCCAGGTGATCACCATTGCCGTCGGCGCCACCAGCGGTTCGGTGTCCTATGTCATCGGCAACGATGTCTACAAGGGCGCTGATACCGTCAGCACTGCAATCACCGGTGTAAGCGGCGGCACCTACGAGCAACTGACCCCGAACACCACTCCGGTCGTGACCCCGGTCGGCGACAGCATCGACGTGACCACCATCGGCCTGACCGGCGATGCGTCGGCCACCGAAGGCCAGTCGGCCGTCTACACCCTGACCCTGAGCAACCCGACCAACACCGACACCCAGGTGACCCTGAACCTGACCTACGGCGGCAGCGCGACACGTGCCGATTACCAAGGTCAGGACAGCATCACCGTGACCATTCCGAAGGGCCAGACCAGCGTCCAGTTCCAGCTGCCCATCGTCGATGACAGCCTGGTCGAAGGTCGCGAGAACGTCGTGGTCACCATCGCCACGCCAACCGGCGATAACTTCGAAAGCCTGGTGGTCAACCCGCAGGCTGCCAGCGTCAACACCGCCATCATCGACAACGATGCTCCGGTGGTCGGCGACAATGGCGACAACAACGGCGTGGCGGGCAACAAGCTCAGCGGCACCGAAGACACCGCCGTGGCACTGGACTGGGCCTCGTTCAACATCCAGCCAACCGCCAACCCCGGCCTCGACCTGGGTATCAAGTTCACCAGCCTGCCGGCGAACGGCTCGCTGCAGTTCAACGACGGCACGGGCTGGAGAGATCTGACCCAGGCCGACGTGGGCACTACCTTTAGCAAGGCCCAGATCGACACCGGCGCACTGCGCTTTGTG
>NZ_JACMYH010000016.1 GCF_014235765.1 Pseudomonas baltica | reverse complement strand
CAAATTGCTTGGGTGTTATATGGTCAAGCCTCACGGGCAATTAGTATGGGTTAGCTCAACGCCTCACAGCGCTTACACACCCCACCTATCAACGTCGTAGTCTTCGACGGCCCTTCAGGGAACTCAAGGTTCCAGTGAGATCTCATCTTGAGGCAAGTTTCCCGCTTAGATGCTTTCAGCGGTTATCTTTCCCGAACATAGCTACCCGGCAATGCCACTGGCGTGACAACCGGAACACCAGAGGTTCGTCCACTCCGGTCCTCTCGTACTAGGAGCAGCCCCTCTCAAATCTCAAACGTCCACGGCAGATAGGGACCGAACTGTCTCACGACGTTCTAAACCCAGCTCGCGTACCACTTTAAATGGCGAACAGCCATACCCTTGGGACCGGCTTCAGCCCCAGGATGTGATGAGCCGACATCGAGGTGCCAAACACCGCCGTCGATATGAACTCTTGGGCGGTATCAGCCTGTTATCCCCGGAGTACCTTTTATCCGTTGAGCGATGGCCCTTCCATACAGAACCACCGGATCACTAAGACCTACTTTCGTACCTGCTCGACGTGTCTGTCTCGCAGTCAAGCGCGCTTTTGCCTTTATACTCTACGACCGATTTCCGACCGGTCTGAGCGCACCTTCGTACTCCTCCGTTACTCTTTAGGAGGAGACCGCCCCAGTCAAACTACCCACCATACACTGTCCTCGATCCGGATAACGGACCTGAGTTAGAACCTCAAAGTTGCCAGGGTGGTATTTCAAGGTTGGCTCCACGCAGACTGGCGTCCACGCTTCAAAGCCTCCCACCTATCCTACACAAGCAAATTCAAAGTCCAGTGCAAAGCTATAGTAAAGGTTCACGGGGTCTTTCCGTCTAGCCGCGGATACACTGCATCTTCACAGCGATTTCAATTTCACTGAGTCTCGGGTGGAGACAGCGCCGCCATCGTTACGCCATTCGTGCAGGTCGGAACTTACCCGACAAGGAATTTCGCTACCTTAGGACCGTTATAGTTACGGCCGCCGTTTACCGGGGCTTCGATCAAGAGCTTCGCTTGCGCTAACCCCATCAATTAACCTTCCGGCACCGGGCAGGCGTCACACCCTATACGTCCACTTTCGTGTTTGCAGAGTGCTGTGTTTTTAATAAACAGTCGCAGCGGCCTGGTATCTTCGACCGGCATGAGCTTACGGAGCAAGTCCTTCACCCTCACCGGCGCACCTTCTCCCGAAGTTACGGTGCCATTTTGCCTAGTTCCTTCACCCGAGTTCTCTCAAGCGCCTTGGTATTCTCTACCCAACCACCTGTGTCGGTTTGGGGTACGGTTCCTGGTTACCTGAAGCTTAGAAGCTTTTCTTGGAAGCATGGCATCAACCACTTCGTCGTCTAAAAGACAACTCGTCATCAGCTCTCGGCCTTAAGATCCCGGATTTACCTAAGATCTCAGCCTACCACCTTAAACTTGGACAACCAACGCCAAGCTGGCCTAGCCTTCTCCGTCCCTCCATCGCAATAACCAGAAGTACAGGAATATTAACCTGTTTTCCATCGACTACGCTTTTCAGCCTCGCCTTAGGGACCGACTAACCCTGCGTCGATTAACGTTGCGCAGGAAACCTTGGTCTTTCGGCGTGGGTGTTTTTCACACCCATTGTCGTTACTCATGTCAGCATTCGCACTTCTGATACCTCCAGCAAGCTTCTCAACTCACCTTCACAGGCTTACAGAACGCTCCTCTACCGCATCATCCTAAGATGATACCCGTAGCTTCGGTACCTGGTTTGAGCCCCGTTACATCTTCCGCGCAGGCCGACTCGACTAGTGAGCTATTACGCTTTCTTTAAAGGGTGGCTGCTTCTAAGCCAACCTCCTAGCTGTCTAAGCCTTCCCACATCGTTTCCCACTTAACCAGGATTTTGGGACCTTAGCTGACGGTCTGGGTTGTTTCCCTTTTCACGACGGACGTTAGCACCCGCCGTGTGTCTCCCATGCTCGGCACTTGTAGGTATTCGGAGTTTGCATCGGTTTGGTAAGTCGGGATGACCCCCTAGCCGAAACAGTGCTCTACCCCCTACAGTGATACATGAGGCGCTACCTAAATAGCTTTCGAGGAGAACCAGCTATCTCCGAGCTTGATTAGCCTTTCACTCCGATCCACAGGTCATCCGCTAACTTTTCAACGGTAGTCGGTTCGGTCCTCCAGTTAGTGTTACCCAACCTTCAACCTGCCCATGGATAGATCGCCCGGTTTCGGGTCTATACCCAGCGACTAAACGCGCTATTAACACTCGCTTTCGCTACGCCTCCCCTATTCGGTTAAGCTCGCCACTGAATATAAGTCGCTGACCCATTATACAAAAGGTACGCAGTCACCCAACAAAGTGGGCTCCCACTGCTTGTACGCATACGGTTTCAGGATCTATTTCACTCCCCTCTCCGGGGTTCTTTTCGCCTTTCCCTCACGGTACTAGTTCACTATCGGTCAGTCAGTAGTATTTAGCCTTGGAGGATGGTCCCCCCATATTCAGACAAGGTTTCTCGTGCCCCGTCCTACTCGATTTCATTGACAAGAGATTTTCGCGTACAGGGCTATCACCCACTATGGCCGCACTTTCCAGAGCGTTCCGCTAATCTCAAACCAACTTAAGGGCTGGTCCCCGTTCGCTCGCCACTACTAAGGGAATCTCGGTTGATTTCTTTTCCTCAGGGTACTTAGATGTTTCAGTTCCCCTGGTTCGCCTCTCATGCCTATGTATTCAGCATGAGATAACTGTCTTATGACAGCTGGGTTCCCCCATTCAGACATCTCCGGATCACAGTCTGTTTGCCGACTCCCCGAAGCTTTTCGCAGGCTACCACGTCTTTCATCGCCTCTGACTGCCAAGGCATCCACCGTATGCGCTTCTTCACTTGACCATATAACCCCAAGCAATCTGGTTATACTGTGAAGACGACATTCGCCGAAAATTCGCATTTACTC